>OY969884.1:0-2877064 GCA_963704295.1 uncultured Actinomycetota bacterium
CGCACCGTCGCCCGCGGGCTCGACCAGCACGGCGAGCCGGTGACCGTCGAGGGCAGCGACCTGCTCGCCCGCTGCCTGCAGCACGAGACCGACCACCTCGACGGCGTGCTGTTCGTGGACCGGCTGGACCAGGAGACTCGGCGGGAGGCGATGCACGCGATCCGCGCGGCCGCCTGGGCCGGTGGACCGGCTCCGGTCGTCAAGACCTCGCCGCACCCGACCTTCGGCCGGGGGATGTGACCGGGTGCGGCTGCTGTTCGCCGGTACGCCGGAGGTGGCGGTGCCCGCGCTGGACCGGCTGCTGGCCGGCCCGCACGAGGTCGTCGGCGTCCTCACCCGACCCGCTGCACCGGCCGGTCGGGGGCGGCGCCCGGCTGCCGGCCCGGTCGCAGAGCGGGCCGAGCGACTCGGCCTGCCGGTCCTGCGTCCGCAGAGCCTCCGCGACCCCGCCGCGCGAGCGGCCATCGGCGACCTCGAGCCTGAGTGTGCCGCGGTGGTCGCCTACGGCGCGCTGCTGCCCGAGGAGCTGCTCGCCGTCCCCGGGCACGGCTGGGTCAACCTGCACTTCTCGTTGCTCCCGGCCTGGCGCGGGGCGGCGCCGGTGCAGCACGCGCTGCTTGCCGGGGACGAGGTGACCGGTGCGACGACGTTCCGCATCGTGCCCGAGCTGGACGCCGGTCCGGTGCTGGGCACGCTGACCGAGACCGTGCACCCGCGAGACACCGCCGGGGACCTTCTGGACCGGCTGTCGCACGCCGGAGCCGGGCTGTTGGCCGCGACGCTGGACGGGCTCGCGGCCGGGCAGCTCGTCCCCGTGCCGCAGCCGGTCGACGACGTCTCGTACGCGCCCCGGTTGCACCGCGACGACGCGCGGGTGCGGTGGGCGGACCCGGCCTTCGCCGTCGACCGGAGGGTCCGCGCCTGCACGCCGGCACCGGGTGCCTGGACGACGCTCGACGGCGAGCCGCTCAAGCTGGGGCCGGTGGTTCCTGTCCCTGACCACTGCGACCTCGACGTCGGTGCCCTGCAGGTGACGAAGCGACGGGTCCTGGTCGGCACCGGAGCCGGTGCGGTGGCCCTGGGCGACGTTCAGCCGCCCGGCCGGCGCTCGGTGCCGGCCCCGGACTGGGCCCGCGGTGCCCGGCTGGCGCCCGACGCCCGGCTCGGCTCGTGAGCGTCCGGTGAGCGGCGGCGTCGACCCGGCCCGCCGGGTGGCCTTCGACGTGCTGCAGGCGGTGACCGTGCGGGACGCGTACGCCAACCTCGTGCTCCCGACGGCGGTCCGGGCGGCCGGCCTGGCGGGACGGGACGCGGCGTTCGCGACCGAGCTCACCTACGGCACGCTGCGCGGCCGCGGGACGTACGACGCGGTGCTCGCCGACTGCGTGGACCGGCCGCTGGACCGGCTGGACCCGCCGCTGCTGGACGCGCTGCGGCTCGGCACGCACCAGCTGCTGGCGATGCGGGTCCCCGCCCATGCGGCGGTCAGCTCCACGGTTGCGCTGGTCCGGTCGGCGATGGGGCACCGGACCACCGGGCTGGCCAACGCGGTGCTGCGCCGGGTGGCCCGCGACGACCTGGCGGGCTGGCTGGCCCGGGTGGCGCCGACCGCCGACCAGGACCCTGCCGGGCACCGCGCGGTCGTGACCTCACACCCCCGGTGGGTGGTGCAGGCGTTGGGCGACGCACTGCGCTGCACGCTGGGCGACGACACCGAGCTGGACGACCTCCTGCGCGCGCACAACGAGCCGCCGGCCGTGACGCTGGTCGCCCGGCCCGGGCGGTGTGACCGTGACCAGCTCGCGCGAAGCACCGGTGGCACGCGGGGCCGGTGGTCGCCGCACGCGGTCGTGCTGCCCGGCGGTGACCCGGGGGCGGTGCCCGAAGTCCGGGACGGTCGGGCAGCCGTGCAGGACGAGGGCAGCCAGCTGGTGGCGCTCGCGCTCGCCGCCGCGGAGCTCGACGGCGCGGATGCCCGCTGGCTCGACCTGTGCGCCGGTCCAGGCGGCAAGGCGGCCCTGCTCGGCTCGTACGCCGCCGCCCGCGGCGCCTCCCTGGTCGCGAACGAACCATCGGCGCACCGGGCCGAGCTGGTCCGCCGGACGGTGGCCGGCCTCGGCGCGGCCGTCGAGGTCCGGCAGGGCGACGGACGGGAGGCCGGGCGGCGCGAGCCCGCCGGCTACGACCGGGTGCTGGTGGACGCACCCTGCACCGGGCTGGGCGCACTCCGACGGCGGCCCGAGGCACGCTGGCGCCGCAGCGCAGAGGAGGTGCCGCGGCTGACGGCGCTCCAGCGGGACCTGCTGCTGGCCGGGGTGGACGCCACCCGGCCCGGCGGGGTGGTGGCGTACTCCACCTGCTCGCCGCATCTGCGGGAGACTCGGGGCGTCGTCGAGGCGGTGCTCACCGGCCGGGACGACCTCGAGCCGATCGACGCACGGGGGCCGCTGCGGGCGGTCCTCGCCGGCCCTGATGACCTGCTCACCGACCTGCCGGACGCGCCGACGGTGCAGCTGTGGCCGCACCAGCACGGTACCGACGCGATGTTCCTCGCCCTGCTCCGCCGGCGCTGAGCCCCGGCCCCGCCCGCCGAGCGGCTCGGGAACCGGGCGCGCCCTAAACTGCGCGCCGTGACAGTCCAGATCGCGCCGAGCCTGCTGGCCGCCGACTTCGCCGACCTCGCCGCCGCTGCCCGGTCGGTCCCGGGCGCCGACTGGCTGCACGTGGACGTGATGGACAACCATTTCGTCCCCAACCTCACCATCGGGCCGCCGGTGGTCGAGGCGCTGGCCCGGGTGGCCCGGCAACCGCTCGACTGCCACCTGATGATCGCGGACCCGGACCGGTGGGCCGTCGACTACGTCGACGCCGGTGCCGGCTCGGTCACCTTCCACGTCGAGGCGGCCCGGGCACCGGTGCGGCTGGCACGCACGCTCCGATCCGCCGGTGCCCGCGCCGGCATGGCGCTGCGCCCGGCCACGCCGGTCGAGCCGTACGCGGAGCTGCTGCCCGAGCTGGACCTGCTGCTCGTGATGACGGTCGAGCCCGGTTTCGGCGGGCAGCGGTTCCTCGACCTGTGCCTGCCGAAGATCCGGCGGGCCCGGGAGCTGGTCGCCGCCTGCGGGGCCGAGGTGTGGCTGCAGGTCGACGGGGGAGTCTCGGCCGACACCATCGGGCGATGTGCCGAGGCGGGTGCCGATGTCTTCGTCGCCGGCTCGGCGGTGTTCGGTGCCGACGACGCGGACGCCGCCGTGGCCGAGCTGCGGAGCCTCGCGGTCTCGGCCTGCGGGCACTGAGCCTCCGGGTCGGTCGCCGACCGGCCCCCCGTCCGGACCTCGCGGGTGGCATACTCGCGATCGAGCGACCACGCTCGCGTGCTCCGGGATCGGTGCAAGTCCGAACCGGCGGTGACAGTCCGCGACCCGGTCGGCCACGTGCACCGCACGCGTCCGCCCGGTTGACCCGGTGGAACTCCGGGACCGACGGTGAGAGTCCGGATGGGAGGAGCCCGCGTCGTCGGCGCGCCGTGCCCACGGCGCCGGCGACGCCCGCCTCCCGACGTGTCCCGGAGCCCGCCGGACCGGGAGGCAGGGCGGACATGTTCACCGGCATCGTCGAGGAGTGCGGCGAGGTGCTCGACCTCACCGACCTGGGAGGCTCGGCCCGGATCACGGTCCGCGGGCCGGTGGTCTGCGCGGACGCCGTGGCCGGAGCGTCGATCGCGGTCAACGGGTGCTGCCTGACCGTGACCTCGGTCGACGAGGACGCCTTCAGCGCCGACGTCATGGCCGAGACGCTGCGCGCCAGCAGTCTGGGCCGGTTGCGGACCGGATCGCCGGTCAACCTCGAGCGCGCCACCACCCCGACCACCCGGCTGGGGGGCCATCTGGTGCAGGGACACGTCGACGGCACCGCACGGGTGCTGTCCCGCACCCCCGGCCGGCGCTGGGAGCTGTTCCGGATCGGCTTGCCGGCGGCCCTGGCCCGGTACGCCGCGGTGAAGGGCTCGATCGCGGTGGACGGCGTGTCACTGACCGTGGTCTCGCTGGCCGACGGCAGCGATGGCACCGACGGATGGTTCGAGGTGTCCCTGATCCCCACCACCCTGCGGGCGACCACGCTCGGCGACTCGGCACCGGGAGTGCTCGTGAACCTCGAGGTCGACGTCGTCGCCAAGTACGTCGAGCGGCTGCTCGGCGCGGAGCCGTCGGCAGGTGCCCGGTGAACCCGGTCGAGTGGCTGTTCGACGCCGAACTGCACCTCGGCAGCTCGACCATCCTGTGGCGGGAGATCGTGGGCAACGCCTTCGGCCTGGCCTCGGCCGTCGGCGGGATGCGCCGCCGGGTGTGGGCCTGGCCGGTCGGCATCGTCGGCAACGTGCTGTTGTTCACCGTTTTCCTCGGTGCGGTGTTCGACACCCCGCAGGAGCAGAACCTGTGGGGACAGGCGGGCCGGCAGGTCTTCTTCGTCGCCCTGTCGCTGTGGGGCTGGCAGCGGTGGCGGCAGACGGCTCGCACGGGCACCGCCGGTCGTGGGGCGGGGGTGCAGCCCCGCTGGGCCACCTGGGGCGAGCGGGCGCAACTGGCCGTGCTCTACGTCGCCGGCACCGCGCTGTTCTGGTGGCTGTTCGGCATCATCGGGTCGTACGGCCGGCTCACCGAGGCCTGGATCCTCACCGGCTCGATGCTCGCCACCTACGGCATGGCCCGCGGCTGGGTGGAGTTCTGGCTGATCTGGATCAGCGTGGACGCGGTCGGGGTCCCGACCCTGATCCGCGCCCAGCTGTACCCGTCCGCGCTCCTCTACGCGGTCTACGGCGGATTCGTGGTCTGGGGCTTCGTGGTCTGGCTGCGGGTGGCTCGCGACGCTGGGCCGACCAGGCTCGACGACCCCGCGACCGAGGCGGTGGGCTGATGAGTGCTGCGCCGGGGGTACGGCTGGACAGCGTGCAGCGGGCGATCGACGACATCCGGGCCGGGCGCGCGGTGGTGGTGGTGGACGACGAGGATCGGGAGAACGAGGGCGACCTGGTCTTCGCGGCGAGCAAGGCCACGCCCGAGCTGCTCGCCTTCGCGATCCGCTGGACCAGCGGCGTGATCTGTCTGCCGGTGGAGGGCGAGGTGCTGGACCGGCTCGCGATCCCGCTGATGACGCCGCACAACCGGGAGCGGATGCGCACCGCGTACACGGTCAGCGTGGACGCCCGCGACGGCATCAGCACCGGGATCTCGGCCCGGGACCGGGCCCGCACCGTCCGGGTGCTGGTGGACTCCGCGACCGAGCCGTACGACCTGGTCCAGCCGGGGCACGTCTTCCCGCTGCGCTACCGGCCAGGTGGGGTGCTGGCCCGGCCCGGCCACACCGAGGCGTCCGTCGACCTGGCCCGGCTGGCCGGGCTGACTCCGGCCGGAGTGATCTCGGAGATCGTGAACGAGGACGGCACGATGAAACGCGGGGCGGACCTGCGTTCCTTCGCCGACGCGCACGGGCTGGCGATGATCTCGATCGCCGACCTGATCCTGCACCGGCGTCGTACCGAGCGACACGTGGAGCGGGTCGCGGTGACCCGGCTGCCCACCGAGTTCGGTGACTTCACCGCCTACGGGTACCGCAGCAGCGTCGACGGGGTCGAGCACGTGGCCCTGGTGCTGGGGGATGTCGGCGCCGGGGGGAGCGGAGCCGACGGCGCGGTCGGCGCCGCGCACGTCGCAGCGCACGACCCGGTGCTCACCCGGTTGCACTCGGAGTGCCTCACCGGGGACGTCCTCGGGTCGCGGCGGTGCGACTGCGGACCGCAGCTGCAGGCATCGATGTCGGCGATCACCGCCGAGGGGCGCGGGGTGGTCGTCTACCTCCGCGGCCACGAGGGGCGGGGGATCGGGCTGCTGCACAAGCTGCGGGCCTATGCCCTGCAGGACTCCGGCCGCGACACCGTGGACGCCAACCTGGACCTGGGCATGCCCGCCGATGCGCGGGACTACGGCACGGGCGCGCAGGTTCTGGCTGATCTCGGGGTGAACGCGGTGCGGCTGCTGTCCAACAACCCGGCCAAGGCTGCCGGACTGGAGCGGTACGGCATCACCGTGGCCGGGCGCGAGCCGCTCGACGTGGCCCCGACACCGGAGAACCTGCGCTACCTGCGAACCAAGGCGGAGCGGATGGGGCACGACCTCGCGCACCTGCTGCCCGTCCCGGACGACCAGCCGGGCGGCGACCGTGAGCGGTGACGGAGCCCCGCAGACCGATCCCGTCGACGCCACCGGCCTGCGGGTCGCCGTGGTTGCCGCGTCCTGGCATCAGCAGGTGATGGACGGGCTGCTCGCCGGCGCGCTCCGCCGGCTGGAGGAGTCCGGTGTGGCGACGCCCACCGTGGTGCGCGTGCCGGGGTCCTTCGAGCTGCCGGTCGCGGCCGCGGCGGCCGCGCGTGACCACGACGCCGTCGTCGCGCTCGGCGTCGTCATTCGCGGCGGCACGCCGCACTTCGAGTACGTCTGCTCCGCGGCCACCCACGGCCTGGAGGCGACCGCCCGGGTCTCCGGCGTGCCGGTCGGCTTCGGGCTGCTGACCTGTGACACCGAGCAGCAGGCGCTGGACCGGGCCGGGCTGCCCGGTTCCCGCGAGGACAAGGGAGCTGAGGCCGCGGACGCAGCGGTCCGTACCGCGCTGGTGCTGCGGCGGCTGACCGGCGACTGACCGGCGGTCAGCCCCGGCGAGGCGGGGATCTCTAGGCTGTCGGCGGTGAAGACCTTCGACTCGCTGTTCGCCGAGCTCGCGGACAAGGCGCGGGAGCGGCCGGACGGCTCAGGCACCGTCGCGGCGCTCGACGACGGCGTGCACGCGATCGGCAAGAAGCTCGTCGAGGAGGCGGCCGAAGCCTGGATGGCCGCCGAGCACGAGGGCCCGCAGCGGGCCGCCGAGGAGCTCAGCCAGCTGCTGTACCACGCCCAGGTGCTGATGCTGGCCTGCGGCCTGACCACCGACGACGTCTACGCCCACCTGTGAGGAAGCCGTGACCACGACCGTCCTGCGCGTTGCGGTGCCGAACAAGGGCACCCTCGCCGACGCCGCCCGCGACATGCTGCGCGAGGCCGGCTACCGGCAGCGCGCCGACGGCCGGGAGTTGGTGCTCCCCGACCCGGACAACGGGGTGGAGTTCTTCTACCTGCGGCCCCGTGACATCGCGGTGTACGTGGGGGAGGGGACGCTGGACCTGGGCGTCACCGGCCGGGACCTGCTGCTCGACTCCGACGCGGCTGCCGAGGAGGTGCTGACCCTGGGGTTCGGCGCGTCACGGATGCGCTTCGCGGCGGCCCCGGGCACGGTGGGTTCGCAGCTCGACCTGGGCGGGCTGCGCATCGCCACCTCGTACGCCGGGGTGGTCGAGCGGTGGCTGGCCGACCGCGGGCTGGCCGCCACGGTCACCCGACTGGACGGTGCGGTGGAGACCGCGGTGCGGCTCGGGGTCGCCGACGTGGTGGCCGACGTCGTCGAGACCGGGGGGACGTTGCGCAGCGCCGGGTTGGAGGTCTTCGGGGAGCCGATCCTGGACTCCGAGGCGGTGCTGATCCGCCGGTCGGGGGCACCCGCGCCGCAAGGGCACGAGGTCTTCCTGCGCCGGCTGCAGGGCGTCCTGGTCGCTCGCGCCTACGTGATGATGGACTACGACATCGGCGCCGAGCGGGTCGAGGCCGCGTGCGCGCTGACCCCGGGAATCGAGTCCCCCACCGTGTCCCCGTTGCACCGGGAGGGCTGGTTCGCCGTCCGCGCGATGGTCCCCCGCCGGCAGGCGCAGGCGGTGATGGACGCGCTGTGGGAGCTCGGGGCCCGCGGGATCCTCGTCACCGACATCCACGCCTGCCGGCTGTGAGCCAGCCGCTGCCGACCGGCGGACCCGGCAGCGGGCCGGTCCGCACCTACCGTCCGGTCGGGGCGCTGGTGGTGGTGTGCGTGGCGGGCTCCGGCCTCGTCGTCGTCATCGCCGCGGTCGCGTTCGCCCTGCCGGCCGCGGCACGCGGCAGCTTCACGGTGGCCCAGGACGTCACGCTCGCGCTGTTGCTCGGCGCGGCGTTGGCCGTGCTCTTCGGCATCGGTCGCACCCGGGTGCGGGTCGATGCGACCGGCCTGCACGTCGTGAACGGCTTCCGTCGCCACGACCTGACCTGGCCCGAGGTGGTCGCCGTGTCGCTGGGGCGGGGTGCGCCCTGGGCGGCCGTCGACACCACGGCCGGGGTCAGCGTGCAGCTGATGGCGATTCAGCGCGCCGACGGGGAGCGCGCCCTGCGGGCGGTCCGGGAGCTGCGGGCGGCGATCGCCGCGCACACGCCGCCGGACCAGCCGGAGCGGACCGGGGTCGGGAGCGGTCAGCTGATTCCGCGCCGGCGCAGGATCTCCTCGATCTCGGCCAGGTCCGCGTCGCCGGGGCGTGCGGGGCCGCGGTCCGGATCGCGCCGGGCGACCGACCGGCGCGACCGCCCCGGCTCGGCCGCGCGGCGTCGACCGGAGCGCAGCCGGAGTGCCCGCGCGGTCCCCAGCAGGGCCGCTGCCGCGCCCGCCAGCACGACCCCCAGCCACGTCGTCGGGGTGAACACCAGCGCGGCCGCCCAGTCCAGCACCGCGGCGGTGATCCGGCCGGCCAGTCGCAGCGTCCCGGTCAGCAGCAGCGCCGGCGGCAGCAGGGCCCAGCCGGTCCAGCGCAGCGCTCCGACCCGGTCACCGCGCCGGAGCGAGCGCACCGCGAGCACCACACCGCCCGTGGACAGCAGCAGCGCCCAGGGCAGCCAGACCAGCAGGTCGGACCCGTTCACGTCTCCAGCGTGGCACAGCCCCGCCCGCGGGTTGGCCCGCGCGCCGGTCCGGCTGGTAGCCTGACCGAGGCCAGCGACGGGTTCGCACCAGCGAGCCGGTCGCTCACAAGCGGAGACCTTCCCACCCGCAGCGACCTCCGGGTCGTCGGGTACGGCTCATCGGCAGTTGCGCGAGCAGCGGCCGGAGGCTTCCGTGCGTGCGGCGCGGGGGCCTCTTTCTCGTTTCGGGAGGGGTTCCGGTCGCGGTCACCACCGACGTCGACGATCGCAGGAGGACACATCAGCACTGAGCCGCGTATCAACGAGCGCATCCGTGTGCCGGAGGTCCGACTGGTCGGACCGAACGGGGAGCAGGTCGGCATCGTCCGCATCGACGACGCCCTGCGGCTCGCCCAGGAGGCCGACCTGGACCTGGTCGAGGTCGCGCCGACGGCCCGTCCGCCGGTCGCGAAGCTCATGGACTACGGCA
The DNA here is from genome assembly GCA_963704295.1 of uncultured Actinomycetota bacterium. Classification (GTDB taxonomy): domain Bacteria; phylum Actinomycetota; class Actinomycetes; order Propionibacteriales; family Nocardioidaceae; genus JACCVL01. Next base: position 9,274 of record OY969884.1, read on the forward strand.
AGTTCAAGTACGAAACCGCCCAGAAGGCACGGGAGTCGCGGCGCAACCAGACCCACACGGTCATCAAGGAGATGAAGCTGCGCCCCAAGATCGACGCGCACGACTACGAGACCAAGAAGGGGCACGTGGTCCGCTTCCTGCGCTCGGGGGACAAGGTCAAGATCACGATCATGTTCCGCGGCCGGGAGCAGCATCGTCCCGAGCTCGGCTTCCGGCTGCTGCAGCGGCTGGCCCAGGACGTCGAGGAGCTCGGCTTCGTGGAGTCGACTCCGCGTCAGGACGGACGCAACATGACGATGGTGCTCGGTCCGCATCGCAAGAAGGCCGAGGCACGCGCCGAGGTCCGCGCGGAGCGCGCCGCCCAGGTCGCCGAGCGCCGAGCCGAGCGCCAGGCCGAGCGGGCCGAGCGGGCACCCGCCTCGACCGAGGCCAAGCCGCGCAAGCGGTCCGAGAGCCTGGACGCCGACACCGACCTCTGACTCCGCCCCATTCCCAGACCGCCAAGCCCAGCCGAACAGGAAGGCACACGATGCCGAAGATGAAGCCGCACTCCGGCACCAAGAAGCGGGTGAAGATCACCGGCAGCGGCAAGCTGCGCCGGCAGAAGGCCAACCGCCGGCACAACTTCGAGCACAAGCCGACGACCCGCACCCGCCGCCTGGACGGCACCACCGAGGTGGCGCCCGCGGACGTGAGCCGGATCAAGAAGCTGCTCGGAAGGTGACCCGCACCGCCGGGTCCGTCCTGGGCTGACCACCTACCCCCCTGCCTCGCCGATCGTCCGGCGTCCCGCCGGAGCCGGCAGGCACCCCGTCCGAAGGAGTACCGAAGTGGCACGCGTCAAGCGGTCCGTCAACGCCGTCAAGAAGCGCCGCGAGATCCTCGAGCAGGCGTCCGGCTACCGCGGCCAGCGTTCGCGCCTCTACCGCAAGGCCAAGGAGCAGGTCACCCACTCGCTGGTCTACAGCTATCGGGACCGCCGGGCCCGCAAGGGCGACTTCCGCCGGCTCTGGATCCAGCGGATCAACGCCGCGGCCCGGCAGCACGACATGACCTACAACCGGTTCATCCAGGGCCTGCGGACCGCCGGCGTGGAGGTCGACCGCAAGTCGCTCGCCGACCTCGCGATCAGCGACCCCGGTGCGTTCGCGACGCTCGTCGAGGTCGCGAAGTCGGCGCTGCCGAGCGACGTGAACGCGCCCAAGGACGGTGCCGCAGCGGTCTGACGACGTGACCGACGAGGTGACCGACGAGGTGACCGACGGGCCGCTGACACCCCGGTCCGGCCGGGTGCGGCAGGCGCGCCGGCTGACCAGTCGCAAGCAGCGCCGGCTGCAGGGCCGGTTCCTCGCCGAGGGGCCGCACGCGGTCCGCGAGGCGTTGCACGCCGGTGCGGTCCTCGAGGTGTTCGGCACCGCCGAGGCGGCCGAGCGGCACGGCGACCTCCGGGCGCTCGCTGCCGAGGGCGGGGCTCGCTGGACGCAGGCCGGTGACGACGTCGTCGCCGCCGTCGCCGACACCGTCACTCCGCAGGGGGTGGTGGCAGTCTGCCGAGTTCCCGTCGTCGGCCTCGAGGAGGTGCTCACCCCCACCGCGCGGCTGGTCGTGATCGGCGCGGAGGTGGGGGACGCGGGCAACGCCGGGACGCTGCTGCGGTGCGCCGACGCCGCCGGCGCCGACGGTGCTGTGCTCGCGGCCGGGGTCGACCCGTACAACCCCAAGGCGGTCCGTGCCAGCGCCGGCTCACTGTTCCACCTCCCGGTCGCGACCGGGGTGCACCCGCACTCCGCCGTCGCCGCGGCCCGCTCCGCCGGCCTGCAGGTGCTCGCTGCCGACGGCTCGGCGTCGACCGATCTGGACGGCGCCGAGCGGCGCGGACTGCTCGCGCGACGGACCGCCTGGCTGCTCGGCAACGAGGCGCACGGACTGCCCGACGACCTGCGCGGTCTGGCGGACGAGCGCGTGGCCGTGCCGCTCTACGGCCGGGCGGAGAGCCTGAACCTGGCCACCGCCGCCGCCGTCTGCCTGTACGCCTCCGCCCGGGTGCAGAGGCTGGTCGTGGACCGCGCCGCGGACTAGCCTGCGCCAGTGATCGACCACGCAGCGGTGGCTGCGGACGACCTCGCCGACGGGCTGGTGGTCGCCGACGACACGAAGACCGTGGTCCAGGTGAACGCCGCCGCCGCGCGGATGCTCGGCATCGACCCGGACGAGGCCCGCGGGAGGCCGCTCGAACAGGTGCTCACCCTCGATGACCTGCGCGGCAACACCTGGTACCAGTGCCTGCGGCCGTACGACGGTCTGGAGACACGCACCAGGCTGGTGGAGCGGGCCTGGTACGGGCCAGACGGTCGGGAGCTGCTCGTCACCGGGCTGCTGGTGCGGGACCGGCCGCGTGGCCGGGTGGTGCGGGTGACGGCGTCGCTGCGGGTGGTGCGCGAGCGGGAGCGGCTGGACCGGCAGCACTCCGACCTGGTCGCCACCGTCGCGCACGAGCTGCGCTCGCCGCTGACCGGGGTGAAGGGGTTCACGGCCACCCTGCTGGCCAAGTGGGACCGCTTCTCCGAGCAGCAGCGGCGGCTGATGCTGGAGACGGTCGACGCCGACGCCGACCGGCTGGCCCGGCTGATCACCGAGCTGCTGGATACGGCGCGGATCGACTCGGGACGTCTCGCGCTGCGGGTGGCACCGGTCGACGTGGCGACCCTGACGAGACGGGTGGTCGACAGCATCCACGCGGCCGGGGACCGGGAGACGGCGATGGAGGTGCCGGACGACCTGCCGGACGTGTGGGGCGACGGCGACAAGCTGGCACAGGTGGTCACCAACGTGATCGAGAACGCGCACCGGCACGGTGGCGGGCGGGTTCGGATCTCGGCCGCCACGGAGCCGGCGGCCGACGGCACCTCCGGTGTGTGCATCCTCGTCGACGACGACGGCGAGGGGATCCCGGAGCCGTTGCGGGACCGGGTGTTCACCCGGTTCTGGCGAGACGGGCACCAGGACGGCAGCGGCCTCGGCCTCTACATCGTGCGCGGGCTCGTCGACGCCCACGCCGGCGAGGTGATGATCCTGGACAGCCCCGAGGGCGGCGCGCGGATAAGAATTTGGCTGCCCGTCGCGGAGCCGGAGACACTGACCGAACACGCCACTTCCTAGACTGCGCCGACCGCTCCGCGTCCCGCGGACCACGCAGGAAGGCAGCCGATGGTCAGCCCGAGCTCCGACTACGACCCTGTCGAGGTGGCCCCGCTGCACGCCGACGAGGTGGCCCGGATGCGGGCGGCGGCGCTGCAGGCGGTCGCGGCGACCGGTGACCTGGAGGCGTTGAAGCGGGTTCGGCTGGAGCACGCGGGGGACCGCAGCCCGCTGGCTCTGGCGAACCGAGAGATCGGTGCCCTGCCACCTCAGGCGCGCAAGGAGGCCGGCATCCGGGTGGGCGGTGCGCGCAGGGACGTGGCGGAGGCACTGGCCGCCCGCGCCGCGGTGCTGGAGGCGGAGGCGGAGGCCCGGATCCTGGCGGAGGAGACGGTCGACGTCACGCTCCCCTACGACCGGGAGCCGGTCGGCGCCCGGCACCCGATCACCACCCTGCAGGAGCACGTCGCCGACGTCTTCGTGGCGATGGGGTGGGAGGTCGCGGAGGGGCCCGAGGTGGAGGCCGAATGGCTGAACTTCGACGCGCTCAACCTCGGCCCGGACCATCCGGCGCGGACGATGCAGGACACCTTCTGGCTGGAGCCGGCCGACGCGCACGTCGTGCTGCGCACGCACACCTCGCCGGTCCAGGCGCGCACCATGCTGTCGCGACCGGCCCCGCTCTACGTCGTCTGCCCCGGGCGCACCTTCCGCACCGACGAGCTCGACGCCACCCATACCCCGGTCTTCAGCCAGGTCGAGGGGCTCGCCGTCGACCGGGGGCTGACGTTGGCGCACCTCAAGGGCAGCCTCGACCACTTCGCCGCGGCGATGTTCGGCGCCGGCATCGACACCCGGTTCCGGCCGTCGTACTTCCCGTTCACCGAGCCGAGTGCCGAGGTGGACCTGCGCTGCTTCGTCTGCCGCGGCGTCGAGCCGGAGGTGGCTTCCTGCCGCACCTGCCGCGGCGAGGGCTGGATCGAGTGGGGCGGCTGCGGCGTCGTGAACCCGCGGGTGCTCGTCGCGTGCGGGGTCGACCCGGACGAGTTCACCGGGTTCGCGTTCGGGATGGGGGTCGAGCGGACACTGATGTTCCGGCACGGGGTGGCGGACATGCGCGACATCGTGGAGGGTGACGTGCGGTTCACCCAGGCCTTCGGGGTGGGGGTCTGATGCGCGTTCCGGTGTCCTGGCTGCGCGAGTACGTCGACCTGCCGGGCGACGTGACCGCGACCCAGCTCGCCGCGCGGCTGACAGCCCTCGGGCTCAAGCTCGAGCGGTTGACCGCGCCCGGCCACGACCTTACCGGCCCGCTCGTCGTGGGCCGGGTCCGCAGCGCCGAGCCGGAGACACACGGCAACGGCAAGACCGTCCGCTGGTGCCAGGTGGAGGTCGGCCCGGAACCGGATGACTCCACCCGCGGGATCGTGTGCGGGGCGGACAACGTCGCCGCGGGCGATCTGGTCGTCGTCGCCCTGCCGGGCAGCGTCCTGCCCGGCGGCTTCGCGATCTCCGCGCGCCGCACCTACGGGCACCTGTCGGACGGGATGATCTGCTCGACCGCCGAGCTCGGGCTCGGCGAGGACGACGGCGGGATCCTGGTGCTCGCCCCAGGGGAGGCCGAGCCAGGAGACGACGCGGCTGCGCTGCTCGGCCTGCGGGACGAGGTGATCGAGTTCGAGATCAACCCGGACCGGGCGTACGCGCTGTCGGTGCGCGGCGTCGCTCGGGACGCGGCGATCGCCTATCGCGCCGCCTTCCGCGACCCGGCCGAGGCACCGGCCGCCGCCGAGCCGGTCGGGCCGGAGCAGCCGGACCGGAGCGGGAGCTACCCGGTCCGGGTGGAGGACCCGGCCGCCTGCCCGGTCTTCGTGGCTCGGACCGTGCGCGGGTTCGACCCGGCGGCTGCCACCCCCCGGTGGATGGCCCGGCGGATCCAGCTGGCGGGCATGCGACCGATCTCGCTGGCCGTGGACGTGACCAACTACGTGATGCTCGAGCTCGGTCAGCCGATCCACGGCTACGACCGGGACCGGCTGCAGGGGCCCATCGTTGTGCGTCGGGCCCGGCCGGGGGAGCGACTGCGGACCCTGGACGACGTCGAGCGGGATCTCGATGCGGCGGATCTGCTGATCACCGACGACCGGGGCCCGATCGGTCTCGCCGGCGTGATGGGCGGCGAGTCCACCGAGATCGGTCCCACGACGACGGCCGTGGTCATCGAAGCCGCTCACTTCGCGCCGGTGCCTCCCGCGCGGACCGCCCGTCGGCACCGGCTGGGGTCGGAGGCGTCCCGGCGGTTCGAGCGGGGCGTGGACCCGCTGCTGCCGTCGGTGGCGGCCCGGCGGGTGGCGGACCTGCTGGTGCGGTACGGCGGCGGCACGATCGAGCCGGGGAGCACGGTCGTCGGGGAGCCGCCCCTGGCCGCGACGATCGAGTTGGCGGTCGAGCTGCCCAGCCGGATCACCGGTGTCGACATCGACGCCGAGACCGTGGTCGACGCGCTCCGGCAGGTGGGCTGTCGGGTGCGACGCGAGGACACCGACCGGCTGCTCGTCGAGGCACCGCCCTGGCGGTCCGACCTGACCGACCCGCACGACCTGGTGGAGGAGGTCGCCCGGTTGGTCGGCTACGACCGGGTGCCCTCGGTGCTGCCGGTGGCGCCGGCCGGGCGGGGGCTGACCGCCGCCCAGCGGCTGCGCCGCCGGGTCGGGCAGCTGCTCGCCGGCGGCGGCTTCACCGAGGTCGTCGCCTACCCGTTCGTCGGGGACGAGGACTTGGATGCGCTCGGGCTGCCCGCCGACGACGTACGCCGCCGGGCGATGCGCCTGGCCAACCCGCTGTCCGGCCGGCAGCCGCTGCTGGCCACGACGCTGGCTCCAGCGCTGCTGGACACCGCCGCTCGCAACGGAGGTCGCGGGCAGGTGTCGCTCGCGCTCAGTCTGGTCGCACCGGTCTTCCTGCCCGGCGGCGAGCCGCTGCCGCCGGCGCCGGTGCCGCCGGTCGACCGGCGGCCGGACGACGACGCGCTAAAGGCGCTGGACGCCGCCCTGCCCGCACAGCCTCGGCACCTGGCGCTGCTGCTCAGCGGGGAGCGCCACCCCGCCGGTTGGTGGGGACCGGCCGCCGCGGCCGGATGGGTGGATGCCGTCGCCGCGGTGCGGGCGCTCGGCACCGGCCTCGGAGTGCCGGTGGAGGTCCGCCAGGCGACCTCGGCTCCGTGGCACCCGGGTCGCTGCGGCGAGATCCTGCTGGACGGGGTCGGCGTGGGCTTCGCCGGCGAGCTGCATCCGGCTGTCTGCGCTGCCTACGGCGTGCCGAAGCGCACCGCGTACGCCGAGGTCGACCTGGACGCGCTGGTCGCCTCCGTGCCGCCGGTGGTCGCCGCCCCGGACTTCTCGGTGCTGCCGGTCGCCAAGGAGGACGTCGCCCTCGTGGTCGACGAGTCGGTCGCCGCGGCTGACGTCGCTGCCGCCCTCCGGTCCGGTGCCGGGCCGTTGCTCGAGTCGCTGCGGCTGTTCGACGTCTACCGCGGCGAGCCGGTGCCGCCGGGACGCAAGTCGCTCGCGTTCGCGCTCCGGTTCCGTGCCCCCGACCGCACCCTGACCGAGCAGGAGACCGCGGCCGCCCGGGACGCGGCGATCGCCACGGCGGCCGCGCGCACCGGTGCGGAGCGGCGCTCGTGAGCGACCCGGTCGGCGCCGCACCGCTGCGGGCGACAGGTCCCGACCTGTCCGGCCGGGTCGTGCTGGTCACCGGTGGGGGGCGGGGGATCGGCCGGGCCATCGCCGCCGGGCTCGCCGACCGCGGTGCCGCGGTCGGCGTGTGCGCCCGCACCGCCGAGCAGGTCGCGGAGGTGCAGGCCGGCATCGAGGCGGCCGGGGGGCGCTGCCTGGGTGTGCCCGGTGACGTGACGTCGGCCGTCGACGTGGCCCGGGTGGTGCGTGCCGTCACCGACGCCTTCGGCCCGGTGGACTCGGTGGTCTGCAACGCGGGCGCGATCGACCCCGAGGAGGTCGACCCGTGGCGGGTCGACCCGGACGCGTGGTGGCGGGTGATCGAGGTCAACCTGCTCGGCACCCAGCGGGTCCTGCACGCAGTCGTCCCGGGCATGGTTCAGCGCGGTCAGGGCCGGGTGGTGAGCCTCACCTCCGGGATGGCGGTTCGGGACGTCCCGGACTACAGCGCCTACTCGGTGTCCAAGACCGGGCTGTTGCGCCTGTCCGGCACCTACGCCGCCGCGGGGCGGCCGCACGGCCTGGCCGTCTTCGACATCGCGCCGGGTGTGGTGCGCACCGAGATGACGGCGGGTATGCCGGTGATGGCCGACCGATCCGAGTGGACCGACCCGGGGCTGGTCGTAGAACTGGTCGTCGCGGTGATGTCGGGCTCGCTCGACCACCTCAGCGGGCGCTATCTCCGGGCCGGCCTCGACGATCCGGTTGAGCTGGGGGCCGGGTCGGCGGCCGGGCTGGCGGAGCGCTTCGCGGCCGACCCGGAGGCTCGCCGGTTGGCGCTGCGCCCGTACGGGCCCGACGACCCGCTGGCCTGACGCCGAAGCGCCCGGCAGCGGGCCGCTCAGCCGAGCGTGCCGTGGTGCAGCCAGTGGGCCAGGTCCGGGGCCGCCAGCGTGGCCAGCCGCTCCGCGTACCGGTCCAGCTCGTCGGCCGACAGCACCGACCGCCACTGCCCGGTGCCGCCCCGGCGGAAGAAGCGGCCCGCGTCCTTCAGCAGGCCGAGCCGCTCGTCCGGGACCAGGTCGGACGCCAGCTGCCGCATCCGGTCGAAGCCGGCCGCGTCCACCAGCAGCGGCCAGTCCGCGTCCGCCACCTCGATCTCGAGCGCCGCGGCCAGCCTGCGCAACTGCCCCTCGAGGTCGCGGGTCAGGTCCGCGTAGTGCACCAGCACGACGTTCGGCTCGTGCCGACGCTCCCAGGCGCGACTGCACTGCCAGACGATGCCGCGCAGCGTGTCCAGGTTGCCCTCCGGCGGGTCGTCGGCCTCCATCCAGCGCCGGACGTAGGCCCGCACGTCCCGCGGGTCGTCGGTCGGGACGGCGGCCGTCGCTGCCGGTGCCGGCTCGCCCAGCAGGTCGGCGATGACACGGCGGTCCAGGTTGGCGCTCTGGTGCCGCAGTGACAACACGACGTCGCGCGGGTCCCGGCCGACGGCGAGGTAGGTGACCCGGTCGTCGGTCGGCAGCCCGTCCAGCGGCGTGTGGGTCTTGATGAACCGCCGGTGCCGCTGCGCGGCCAGGGTGGCGTGCACCTCACCCACCGGTCGCAGCCGCAGGTCCAGCCAGGGCGACAGGGTGGTCAGCGGCGCCGGCAGCTCGGGGCGCTGAAACACGAGCAGCGCGCAGATCATCTGGGTCCAGGTGGTGCCGGTCTTGGAGGGTGCGCTGATCACCACGTCACCCGGTCGGAAGGCGAAGCCGTCCCAGCGGGCGCTGTCCTCCAGCGAGGTCCGGTAGCGGGTGCGGGCGGGCTCGGCCATCGAGCGGATGGTAGAGGGGAGTCACTGCAGGCCGGAGGAGAGCACCTGCTCCAGGGCAGTGATCGCCACCGGGTCCCCACTGACCGTGACCGCGCTCCGGTCGACCCGGTTCCACAGCCAGGCGTCGAGCGCGGCCGCGTCCGCCCGCACCTCGGCGACCGCCGGGGCCGACCCGTCGGTGACCTCGACCGCCGGTTCGGCGTCCACGACGACGTCCGGCCCGGGCTCGACGCCGGTGATGGTGCCGATGGCAAGGTCCCAGCCGGCGGCGGTGTCGGTGCTGCGGATCGCGACCGGGCCGGCCGTGCGGGTGAAGGTGGCCCAGGCGGGGGTGCCGCCGTACATGACCTGCAGCACCTCGTCGACACCGTCGGTGGCCAGCTCGGGGTCGAGCGGGGTCGCGTCGCCCACCACCAGCTCGGCGTCCAGCCGGTGGATCAGCGCCTCGTGCGCCTGACGGCGCCGGACGAAGCCGGCCGTCTGGTCGGGCTCGTGCCACGTCCAGACCGGCGCGTCGTCGGGCACCGCCGCCAGGGCGGCCACCAGCGCGTCCGAGGTCGCGGTGAACAGGTCGAGCGCCGATTCGTGGTCGTCCGGGCGCCGCGGTCTCCGGTCCTCGGCCGCGCCGGGGTCCGCGAGCCGGTCGGCGACGATGGTGCCCCAGAACCACTGCACCTCGGTGAGGTGCCAGAGCAGGTCGGCGGCGGTCCAGTCCGGGCAGCTCGGCACGCCCGCCGACGGGTCGGCCCCGGCCAGCACCTCGACGAAGCGGGCCGAGTCGGCACGCAGCAGCTCGAGGTAGCGGCCGGGAGCCAGCCGCTGCGGTGGCCGGTGCGAGGAGGTCATGGGCGGCACGCTACCGCCGCCCACGGACAATCCTTGATTTTGCGCTTGCTCGCATAATCATGCAGACTCCGCAGAGACGACAACGGCGGTGGAGGGACGGGCGGATGCGAGTGGCGGTGGCCGGAGCGAGCGGGTACGCGGGCGGCGAGCTGCTGCGCCTGCTGCTCGACCACCCTCGACTCCGGATCGGCCGGCTCACCGCCGGGGACAGCGCCGGGACGCCGCTCGGAGCCTCCCATCCGCACCTCGGGCCGATCGCCGAGACGGTGCTGGCTCCTACCGAGCCGGCACTGCTGGCCGACCACGAGGTGGTGGTCCTCGCGCTCCCGCACGGACACTCCGCGGCCCTGGCGGCCGACCTCCCGGACGACGTGCTGGTCGTCGACTGCGGCGCGGACTTCCGGATCGCCGACCCCACCGCGTGGAGCGGCTTCTACCCGGGCCCGCACGCCGGGAGCTGGCCCTACGGACTGCCCGAGCTCCCGGGGCAGCGGGACCGGCTCCGGCGGACCCGTCGGGTTGCCGTCCCCGGCTGCTACCCGACGGTGTCGGTGCTGGCGCTGCTGCCGGCGGTCGCGGCCGGGCTGGTGCAGGCCGACGCACTCGTCGTGGTCGCGGTGTCCGGCGCCTCCGGCGCGGGGCGAGCCGTCCGACCGCACCTGCTGGGCGCCGAGCTGATGGGGTCGGCGACCGCGTACGGCGTCGGCGGCCGGCACCGGCACGTCCCCGAGATCGAGCAGAGCCTCGAGGCCGTCACCGACCGACCGGTGTGCGTCGGGTTCACCCCCGTCCTGGCCCCCATGGCGCGCGGCATCCTGGCGACCTGCACCGGACCGCTGCTGCCCGGGATCTCGGCAGCGGCCGTCCGGGAGGCGTACGACACCGCGTACGCCGACGAGCCGTTCGTCCGGCTGTTGCCCGAGGGCAGCTGGCCGCAGACCAAGGCAGTGGTCGGCTCCAACGCCGTGCACCTGCAGGTCGCGGTGGACGAGCGGGCCGGACGGCTGGTGGTGGTGGGCGCGGTCGACAACCTCACCAAGGGCACCGCCGGCGCGGCGGTGCAGTGCATCAACCTGGCCCAGCGGCTGCCGGAGACGGCCGGCCTGACCACCGTGGGGACCGCCCCGTGAGCGTCACCGCCGCCGCGGGGTTCCGGGCTGCCGGGGTGGCAGCGGGCTTGAAGGGGTCAGGCCGAGCCGACGTGGCCCTGGTGGTCAACGACGGTCCTCGGCGGGACGCGGCGGCGGTGTTCACCACGAACCGGTGCGTCGCCCACCCGGTGCGCTGGAGCCGGCAGGCCCTCGCCGGGCGGACCGCCCGTGCCTGCCTGCTCAACTCCGGCGGCGCCAACTGCTACACCGGCCCGGACGGCTTCGCCCTGGTGCACGAGAGCGCCGAGACGGTGGCGGCAGGCCTCGGTATCGGGGCGGGCGAGGTGCAGGTCTGCTCGACCGGCCTGATCGGCGTGCTGCACGACCCGGTGGCGATGCGGGGCGGCGTCCGGACCGCGCTGGACGAGCTGTCCGAGACCGGCGGGTCCGCGGCCGCCGAGGCGATCATGACGACCGACACCGTGCCCAAGCAGGCGGTCGCGCACGGTGCCGGCTGGACCGTGGGCGGGATGGCGAAGGGCGCGGGCATGCTCGCGCCGGAGCTCGCGACCATGCTCGTGCTGCTCACCACCGACGCGGACGTGGACGCCGCGAGCTGCGACCGGGCGCTGCGAGCCGCGACGCGGAGCACCTTCGACCGACTGGACTCCGACGGTTGCCGGTCCACCAACGACCAGGTGCTGCTGATGGCCAGTGGCGCGTCGGAACACACGCCGGACGACGGTTGTTTCGACGTCCTGGTGCAGGAGGTGTGTGCGGCGCTGACCCAACAGCTGCTGGCCGACGCCGAGGGTGCCGAGCACGAGCTCGCCATCGAGGTGCGTGGCGCGGCGGACGAGGACGACGCGGTGGAGGTGGCTCGGGCGGTCGCGCGCAGCAACCTGTTCAAGACCGCCGTCTACGGCCGTGACCCGAACTGGGGGCGGGTGCTGGCCGCCGTCGGCACCACCGCCGCGGCCTTCGATCCGCTCGACCTGGATGTCAGCCTGGCCGGTGTCCCGGTCTGCCGCTCCAGCGCCCCGGCGGCCCCGAGCTCCCGGGTGGACCTGAGCGCGCGCCGGGTGGACGTCGTCATCGACCTCAAGGCCGGCTCCGCCGCCGCCACCGTCTGGACCAACGACCTCACACCTGCCTACGTGCACGAGAACTCGGCGTACCCGACATGAGGCAGACCATCCCGTCGACCCCGATGACCCGCGACCGTGAGCAGGCGATGGCCAAGGCGGCCACGCTGGTCGAGGCACTGCCCTGGCTGAAGCGGCTGCACGGGCGCATCGTCGTGGTGAAGTACGGCGGGCACGCGATGACCGACGACCGGCTGCGTGCCGCGTTCGCCGAGGACGTGGTGTTCCTCCGCTACGCGGGGCTCCGTCCGGTGGTGGTGCACGGCGGTGGACCGCAGATCTCGACGATGCTGGACCGGCTTGGCATCACCTCGACCTTCCGCGGCGGGCTCCGGGTCACCAGCCCGGAGGCGATGGACGTTGTCCGGATGGTCCTGGTCGGCCAGGTCGGCCGGGAGCTGGTCGGGCTGCTCAACGCACACGGCCCGCTCGCGGTCGGGCTGAGCGGCGAGGACGCCGGGCTGTTCACCGCGGCCCGGACCGGCGCCCTCGTCGACGGGGAGGTCGTGGACATCGGCCTGGTGGGCGACGTGGTGGACGTGGCCGCGTGCTCGGTGCGGGACCTGATCGACGCCGGACGGATCCCGGTGGTCGCCGGTGTGGCGCCGGACCAGGACGGCCAGGTGCACAACATCAACGCCGACACCGCCGCCGCCAGCCTCGCGATGGCGCTCGGCGCGGAGAAGTTGGTGGTGCTCACCGATGTCGAGGGTCTGTACGCCGACTGGCCGGACGACGACACCCTGGTGAGCGAGATCCGTGCCGCCGAGCTCGCCGACCTGCTGCCGGGGTTGTCCGCGGGCATGGTCCCGAAGATGGACGCGTGCCTGCGCGCGGTGCGGGGCGGCGTGCCCCGGGCGCACGTCCTGGACGGCCGAGTGCCGCACGCGCTGTTGCTCGAGGTCTTCACCGACGAGGGCGTTGGCACGATGGTGCTGCCGGACGAGTCCGGAGCCGACCGATGACCGGTGCCGTGGTCACCGCGCCGTCCGACTGGTCCACCCGGCACGCGAGCGTCGTGATGAACACCTACGGCCCGGCCCGCCGCGTGCTGGCACGCGGGGCGGGCTGCCACGTCTGGGACGAGGACGGCAGGCGCTACCTCGACCTCCTCGGCGGGATCGCGGTCAACGCGCTCGGGCACGCACATCCGGCCGTCGTCGAGGCGGTCACCCGGCAGCTGTCGACGCTGGGACACGTGTCGAACCTGTTCGCGACCCGGCCGCAGGTCGAGCTCGCCGAGCGGCTGGTGGGGCTGCTCGGCGCGCCCGGCAAGGTGTTCCTTTGCGGTTCGGGCGCCGAGGCCAACGAGGCTGCCCTGAAGCTCAGCCGGCGGACCGGCCGGACCCGGCTGGTCGCCGCGGCGGGCTCCTTCCACGGCCGGACGATGGGCGCGCTCGCTCTCACCGCATCGGCGGCCTACCGCACCCCGTTCGAGCCGCTGCCCGGCAACGTCGACTTCGTCCCGTACGGCGACGTCGAGGCGCTGGAGCGGGCCGTCGACGACGACACGGCTGCCGTGGTGCTCGAGCCGCTGCAGGGGGAGGCCGGGGTGGTCGTGCCACCCGCCGGTTACCTGTCCGCGGCGCGCCGGATCACCCGCCGGCACGAGACACTGCTGTGGTTGGACGAGGTGCAGACCGGAATCGGCCGTACCGGTGACTGGTTCGCGCATCGCCGGGAGGGAGTCCGGCCGGACGTCGTGACGCTGGCCAAGGGTCTCGGAGGTGGGCTGCCGGTCGGCGCCTGCATCGGTCTGGACGGGGCGGCGGACCTGCTGCAGCCGGGCCAGCACGGCTCGACCTTCGGCGGCAACCCGGTGTCGGCCGCGGCGGCGCTGGCGACGCTGCGGACCATCGAGGCGGACGGGCTGCTGCAGGCGGTCGTCGTCGTGGGCGAGCACCTGCGCGCCGGACTACTCGCCCTCGGCCACCCCGCCGTGCGGGATGTCCGCGGACTCGGGTTGCTCACCGGGACCGTGCTCGCGGGGCAGCACGCGGCTGCGGTCACCACCGGTGCGCTGGACGCCGGGTTCATCGTCAACGCCTGCACCCCCGAGGTGTTGCGGACCGCACCGCCGCTGGTGCTCGAGGAGCACCACGTGGATCGCTGGCTGCACGCCCTGCCAGGCTTGCTGGACGCTGTGACCGCAGCGGCAGCGACCGACGAGGAGCGCACGTGACCCCGCACAGCACTGGTGGCAGCCTCCGGCACTTCCTGCGCGACGACGATCTCAGCCCGGACGAGCAGGCCGAGGTGCTCGACCTGGCCGCGGCGATGAAGGCGGACCGGCACGGGCACCGGCCGCTGGCCGGGCCGCAGACGGTCGCGGTGCTGTTCGACAAGCCCACCTTGCGGACCCAGGTGTCGTTCAGCGTCGGCATCGCCGAGCTCGGCGGGCACGCGATGGTGCTGGACTCCCGGCTCGCCCAGGTCGGCGTGCGTGAGTCGATCGCCGACACCGCCCGGGTCCTCGGCCGGCAGGCGGCCGCGGTGGTGTGGCGCACGTATGGCCAGGACCGGATCGAGGAGATGGCGGCGCACGTCGGCGTCCCGGTGGTCAACGCGCTCACCGACGCGTTCCACCCCTGTCAGATCCTGGCTGACCTGCTGACCGTCCGGGAGCACCGCGGACGGTTGGCCGGGTGCACGCTGGCCTATCTCGGCGACGGGGCCAACAACATGGCGCAGTCGTACCTGCTCGGTGGCGCGACCGCCGGCATGCACGTGCGGATCGGCTCGCCCGCGGCGTACGTGCCCGACGAGGTGGTGCTGAAGCGGGCCCGGGCGATCGCCGAGACCACCGGAGGCTCGGTCCTCGTCACCGACGACCCGGTGGCCGCGACGACCGGCGTGGACGCCGTCGCGACCGACACCTGGGTGTCCATGGGGCAGGAGGACGAGGCGGCGGAGCGGGCCCGTCCGTTCGTGCCGTTCGCGGTGGACGAGGCGGTGCTGGAGCGCGCGGCCGAGGACGTGCTGGTGCTGCACTGCCTGCCCGCCTATAGGGGCTCCGAGATCGCCGCCTCGGTCATCGACGGTCCGCACAGCGTGGTCTGGGACGAGGCCGAGAACCGGCTGCACGCGCAGAAGGCGCTGCTCGGCTGGCTGCTCGCGCGCAGCGGTCACCGAGCCGGTGACGCTCCATGACGTTGCCAGCGGTGATCCCGCACACCAAGGCCGCCCGCCAGCAGCTGATCGTGCAGGTCCTCGGCCGGCATCGGGTGCGCTCCCAGACCGAGCTGGCCGAGCGGCTGGCCGAGGCCGGCGTGCCGGCCACGCAGACCACGCTGTCGCGCGACCTGCTCGAACTCGACGCCGTCCGGGTCCGCGACGGCGACGGCGTGCTGGTCTACGCGGTCCCGAGCGAGGGCGGAGACCGCCGGCCCACCCCGGCCCAGGACTCGGCGACCGGCCGGGGGCGGCTCGGCCGGCTGGCCGGTGAGCTCCTGGTCAGCGCGGAGGCCAGCGCCAACCTGGCGGTGCTGCGCACGCCACCCGGTGCGGCGCAGTTCTTTGCCTCCGCGATCGACCACGCGGGGCTGAGCACCGTCCTCGGCACCATCGCCGGCGACGACACCGTGCTGCTGATCGCCCGGGACCCCGACGGTGGCGCCGCTCTCGCGCGCGACCTGGTCGCGCTGGCCGAGCAGGAGCACCCGGCAGAACCTCGATCCGACACCCTCGACCCGCAGGAGATCTCGTGACCGACCGCGTCGTCCTCGCCTACTCCGGAGGCCTCGACACCTCCGTCGCCATCGGCTGGCTCACCGAGGCCACCGGCGCAGAAGTGGTCGCCGTGGCGGTCGACGTCGGCCAGGGCGGCGAGGACCTGGAGACCATTCGGAAGCGGGCGCTGGAATGTGGCGCGGTTGAGGCGGTCGTCGTCGACGCGCGCGATGAGTTCGCCGACGACTACTGCCTGCCCGCGCTGCGGGCGAACGCGCTCTACATGGACCGCTACCCGCTGGTCTCCGCGCTGTCCCGGCCGCTGATCGTCAAGCACCTGGTCGAAGCGGCCCGCTACCACGGCGCGACCACCGTCAGCCACGGCTGCACCGGCAAGGGCAACGACCAGGTCCGCTTCGAGGTGGGGGTGGGCGCGCTGGCGCCCGAGCTGTCGGTGATCGCTCCGGTCCGGGACTACGCCTGGACCCGGGACAAGGCGATCGCCTACGCCGGCGAGCGTGACCTGCCGATCGACGTGACGACCAAGTCGCCGTACTCCATCGACCAGAACGTGTGGGGCCGCGCGGTCGAGACCGGCTTCCTGGAGGACATCTGGAACGCGCCGACAGAGGACGTCTACGACTACACCAGCGACCCGGCGGAGTCGCGGGACCCCGACGAGGTGGTGGTGTCGTTCGACGACGGCGTCCCGGTGGCTCTCGACGGCAAGCCAGTGACCGTGCTGCAGGCCATCGAGCAGCTGAACGCCCGGGCCGGGGCGCAGGGAGTGGGACGGCTCGACGTCGTCGAGGATCGGCTCGTCGGCATCAAGAGCCGAGAGGTGTACGAAGCCCCCGGCGCCCTGACCCTGATCACCGCGCACGCCGAGCTGGAGACGGTCACCGTCGAGCGCGACCTCGCCCGGTTCAAGAAGGCGGTCGACCAGCGGTGGGCCGAGCTGGCCTACGACGGCCTGTGGTTCTCGCCGCTCAAGCGCTCGCTGGACGCGTTCGTGGACTCGGCGTCGGTGCACGTCAGCGGCGACATCCGGCTGGTGCTGCACGGCGGGCGGGCGGTGCCGACCGGGCGCCGGTCCGACTCCGGGTTGTACGACTTCGATCTGGCCACCTACGACGAGGGGGACCGGTTCGACCAGTCGCTGGCCAAGGGGTTCGTCGAGTTGTGGGGGCTGCCGAGCCGGATGGCGGCGACGCGCGACCACCGGGTTGCGTCAGAATCCGGCCATGGCGGCTGAGGAGGACCTCCCCGGCACCCCGCGGACCGACCCGCCGGTGGCGCTGTGGGGCGGCCGGTTCGCGAGCGGCCCGGCCCCGGCGCTGCAGGCGCTGTCCCGGTCCACCCACTTCGACTGGCGGCTCGCGCCGTACGACCTGGCCGGGTCGCGGGCGCACGCCCGGGTCCTGCACCGGGCCGGGCTGCTCGGCGATGAGGACCTGGCGACCCTCCTGGACGGGATCGAAGGGCTCGCGGCCGACGTCGAGGCCGGCACGTTCCTCCCGGCGGCCGACGACGAGGACGTGCACACCGCGCTCGAGCGGGGCCTGGTGGAGCGGCTGGGTCCGACCCTGGGAGGCCGGCTGCGGGCCGGCCGCTCGCGCAACGATCAGGTCGCCACGCTGTTCCGGATGTACCTGCGGGACCAGGCCGCCTCCGTGGGGGGTCTGCTGCTCGACTTGGTGGACACGTTGACGGTGCACGCCCGGCGGCATCTCGGCGTCGCGATGCCCGGGCGCACCCACCTGCAACACGCACAGCCCGTGCTGCTCTCGCATCACCTGCTGGCGCACGCCTGGCCGCTGGTGCGCGACGTCGGGCGGCTCCGTGACTGGGACCGCCGGGTCGCCGCCGACTCCCCGTACGGTGCCGGAGCGCTCGCCGGGTCGTCGCTCGGCCTCGACCCAGAGGCCGTGGCCACCGAGCTCGGCTTCACCGGCTCGTGCGCCAACTCGATCGACGGCACCGCCGCCCGTGACTTCGCGGCCGAGTTCTGCTTCGTGCTGGCCATGACCGGCGTGGACCTGTCCCGGTTCGCCGAGGAGATCGTGCTGTGGGCCACCCACGAGCTCGGGTTCGTGGCCCTGCACGACGGCTGGTCGACCGGGTCGAGCCTGATGCCGCAGAAGAAGAACCCGGACGTCGCCGAGCTGGCCCGCGGCAAGTCCGGCCGGCTGGTCGGGCACGTGGCCGGCCTGCTGACCACGCTGAAGGGGCTGCCGCTCGCCTACAACCGGGACCTGCAGGAGGACAAGGAGCCCGCGTTCGACGGCATCGACACGCTCACCGTGCTGCTCCCCGCGTTCACCGGAATGGTGGCGACGCTGGAGTTCGACACCGACCGGCTGGAGGAGCTCGCGCCGCGCGGCTTCTCGTTGGCCACCGATGTCGCGGAGTGGCTGGTCCGACGCGGTGTCCCGTTCCGCGAGGCGCACGACGCCGCGGGTGCCTGCGTGCGGCGGTGCGAGGAGCTGGACGTCAGCCTGGCCGAGCTCTCCGACCGAGATCTCGCCGACGTGTCACCGGCGCTGACCCCCGACGTGCGGGCGGTGCTCACGGTGGCGGGGTCGGTGGCGTCCCGGGACGCCCGCGGCGGCACCGCACCGGACCGGGTCCGCGAGCAGCTGGACGAGCTGGGGGAGCGGGTGGCCGACCTGCGGGGTCGGCTGCGGGACCGGTCATGACCGCCGCCGAGCCGCTTCGCCGGCGGCTGTCCCGCCCGGCCGACCAGGTCGCGCCGGGGCTGCTCGGCTGGACGCTCAGCCACCGGACCGCGGACGGCACCGTGACGGTCGTTCTCACCGAGGTGGAGGCCTACCTCGGCGGCGACGACCCGGCCAGCCACGCCTACCGGGGTCGGACCGCCAGGAACGAGGTGATGTTCGGCGAGGCCGGCCGGCTGTACTGCTACCTCTCGTACGGGATGCACTGGTGCTGCAACGTGGTGACGGGGTCGAGCGGCACCGCCTCGGCAGTGCTGCTGCGCGCCGGCCGGGTGGTCGAGGGCGCCCAGCTGGCCAGGCGCCGTCGCGGGGACCGAGTGCGGGACCGGGCGCTCGCGCGCGGACCCGGCTGTCTCGGACAGGCCCTCGGCCTGCACCGGGAGCACGATGGTGCGGACCTTCTCGCCGGAGAGGCGCTGCGCCTCCAGCCGGGGGTGCCGGTCGACCTGGCCCGGATCGGCGCCGGCGGCCGGGTCGGTGTTCGGCGGGCGGCGGACGTGCACTGGAGGTTCTGGCTGCTCGGCGACCCCACGGTCAGCGCGTACAAGCGGAGCCCTCGCGCCGCCCCCGGTGGGGCGGAGCCGGTCATCGCCGCTGGCGACGTGGCCGTGCCCCGATGACTGTCGCGGAAGAGCCGACCGGTGCGGCCAGCGTGCGATTGGGGAGGGGCCGCCGTCCCGGCCAAACGCCGATTGCCGGTCCGGCCGCGAGGGCGCGGGACGTCCCGGGCGCCGGTGCGGGAGACTCGGACCCGCGCCCGGCGGCCCGTGACCGACCGGGGCCGCTGACCGCGCACCCGTCCGCTCGGCGTCTCCCGCCGACGGCCCCGACCGAGCCGAGGAGCCCGCCCCCGTGACCGTCGACGTCCTCTCCGATCTCGAGGCGCGCAGCCTCGTCGCCCACTCGACCGATCGAGAGGCGTTGCGGGCGGCGCTGGCGGACGGCCCGGTCACCTTCTACGTCGGCTTCGACCCGACCGCGCCCAGCCTGCACATGGGCAACCTGGTGCAGCTGCTGACCGCGCGCCGGCTGCAGCAGGCCGGTCACCGTCCGCTCATCCTGGTCGGGGGTGCGACCGGCCTGATCGGCGACCCGAAGGCGACCGGCGAGCGGGTCCTGAACGATCGCGACGTCGTGGCCGGCTGGGTGCAGCGGATCCGTGACCAGGTGGCGAACTTCGTCGACTTCGACGGCGACCACCCGGCCGTCGTCGTCAACAACCTGGACTGGACCGCGCCGCTGTCCGCCCTGGACTTCCTGCGGGACGTCGGTCGGCACTTCCCGGTGAACCGGATGCTCGGCCGGGAGGTGGTCCGCTCCCGGCTCGAGGAGGGCATCAGCTACACCGAGTTCAGCTATGTGCTGTTGCAGGCGATGGACTACCTCGAGCTGCACCGCCGTTACGGCTGCCGGATGCAGACCGGCGGCAGCGACCAGTGGGGCAACATCACCGCCGGGGTGGAGCTGGTCCGCCGTGCCGAGGGTGCCTCCGTGCACGCGCTGGCGACGCCGCTGATCACCAAGGCCGACGGGACCAAGTACGGCAAGACCGAGACCGGCACGGTCTGGCTGGACCCCGAGCTGATGAGCCCATACGCCTTCCACCAGTTCTGGGTCAACGACGAGGACGCGATGGTCGGCACCCACCTGCGGCAGTTCTCGTTTCGGTCGCTGGACGAGATCGCCGACCTGGAGCGGACCACCGCGGAGCGGCCGGCCGCGCGGCTGGCCCAGCGCGCCCTCGCCGCGGACGTCACCACCCTGGTGCACGGTGAGGCCGAGACCCGGGCCGCCGAGCAGGCCGCGACCGCGCTGTTCGGCGGTGGCGACCTGCACACCCTGCCCGAGCCGACACTGACCGCCGCGTTGTCCGAGGCGCCGCACGCCGAGGTCGCTGCCGGCGCCGAGTTGCCGAGCCTGGTGGACGCGCTGGTTCTCACCGGTCTCGTGCGCAGCCGATCCGAGGCGCGCCGGGCGGTCCAGGACCGCGGGGCGTACGTGAACAACGAGCGGGAGGCCGACGCTGAGGCGCCGCTACCGGCAGCCCGACTGCTCCCGGGTGGCTGGCTGGTGTTGCGCCGGGGCAAGCGCAACGTCGCCGGCCTCCGGGTGCAGCGTTGACCGCCTCGGTGCGGGTCCTCCCGGCACCAACGACCGGTCGGTCACCGGTCGCAGCGCGTTGACCTGCACAAACGCCCCGTTGCCGGCCGGAGGACCGACCCCGATTTGACGGGCCGGAGAGCGCCTCTCTAGTGTTCTTCCTGTCGCCACGAGCGGCGGGACGCAAGGCGGCGACGTCGGGTGTTCGGCTCCGGCGAAACCCCCTGGTACGACCTCCGACGCACGCGTTGCGTCCGTGTGGTGACGGCCGGGGGCGGGGCACCACCAACCGGTTTGACCGGGGTGGAGGCCCCCGGTAAGGTGGAACAGTTGCCCCGAAGTGCGAAGGCCGGAAGGCCGACCGGTTCGGTGCGCGCCCGATCCTTGAGAACTCAACAGTGTGTCAAAAGTCGACGACGAATTTAGTAAACGCCCCGTCGGCGGCTGGGTGCAGATTGCTCAGACGACGACGGATTCCTTTGACAAGTGATTTCAACTTGTCAGGGTCAACTGTTGAGGAAATCGCCTTCGGGCGACAACCATAGAAATCAACGGAGAGTTTGATCCTGGCTCAGGACGAACGCTGGCGGCGTGCTTAACACATGCAAGTCGAGCGGTAAGGCTCCTTCGGGAGTACACGAGCGGCGAACGGGTGAGTAACACGTGAGCAACCTACCCTTCACATCGGGATAACCCCGGGAAACCGGGGCTAATACCGAATACGACCACCGACGGCATCATCTGGTGGTGGAAAGTTCCGGCGGTGAAGGATGGGCTCGCGGCCTATCAGCTTGTTGGTGGGGTAACGGCCCACCAAGGCGACGACGGGTAGCCGGCCTGAGAGGGTGACCGGCCACACTGGGACTGAGACACGGCCCAGACTCCTACGGGAGGCAGCAGTGGGGAATATTGGACAATGGGCGAAAGCCTGATCCAGCAACGCCGCGTGAGGGATGACGGCCTTCGGGTTGTAAACCTCTTTCAGCAGGGACGAAGCGCAAGTGACGGTACCTGCAAAAGAAGCACCGGCCAACTACGTGCCAGCAGCCGCGGTAACACGTAGGGTGCAAGCGTTGTCCGGAATTATTGGGCGTAAAGGGCTCGTAGGCGGTCCGTCACGTCGGGAGTGAAAACTCGGGGCTTAACCCCGAGCCTGCTTCCGATACGGGCGGACTAGAGGTAGGTAGGGGAGAACGGAATTCCTGGTGTAGCGGTGGAATGCGCAGATATCAGGAGGAACACCGGTGGCGAAGGCGGTTCTCTGGGCCTTACCTGACGCTGAGGAGCGAAAGCGTGGGGAGCAAACAGGATTAGATACCCTGGTAGTCCACGCCGTAAACGTTGGGCGCTAGGTGTGGGACTCATTCCACGAGTTCCGTGCCGCAGCTAACGCATTAAGCGCCCCGCCTGGGGAGTACGGCCGCAAGGCTAAAACTCAAAGGAATTGACGGGTGCCCGCACAAGCGGCGGAGCATGTGGATTAAT
Organism: uncultured Actinomycetota bacterium; assembly: GCA_963704295.1. Taxonomy (GTDB): domain Bacteria; phylum Actinomycetota; class Actinomycetes; order Propionibacteriales; family Nocardioidaceae; genus JACCVL01. The sequence continues at coordinate 30,982 of OY969884.1, forward strand.
TCGATGCAACGCGAAGAACCTTACCTGGGTTTGACATATACCGGAAAGCTCCAGAGATGGGGCCCCTTTTAGTCGGTATACAGGTGGTGCATGGCTGTCGTCAGCTCGTGTCGTGAGATGTTGGGTTAAGTCCCGCAACGAGCGCAACCCTCGTCCTATGTTGCCAGCACGTAATGGTGGGGACTCATAGGAGACTGCCGGGGTCAACTCGGAGGAAGGTGGGGATGAGGTCAAGTCATCATGCCCCTTATGTCCAGGGCTTCACACATGCTACAATGGCCGGTACAAAGGGCTGCGAAACCGCAAGGTAGAGCGAATCCCAAAAAACCGGTCTCAGTTCGGATTGGGGTCTGCAACTCGACCCCATGAAGTCGGAGTCGCTAGTAATCGCAGATCAGCAACGCTGCGGTGAATACGTTCCCGGGCATTGTACACACCGCCCGTCACGTCACGAAAGTCGGTAACACCCGAAGCCGGTGGCCCAACCCTTGTGGAGGGAGCCGTCGAAGGTGGGACTGGCGATTGGGACGAAGTCGTAACAAGGTAGCCGTACCGGAAGGTGCGGCTGGATCACCTCCTTTCTAAGGAGCATTTGGCGGTCACCTCGATGAGGTGGCCGTCCATCGGCCCGTTGACCGAGCGAACGTCTCGGTGCGGTCCAGCTCTGAAGTGGAACGTCGACTACTCGGTGCCGACGCACCGGCCTCCGGTTCAGTACTTCCCCGCAAGGGGAGTGGAACCATCGCGGGGTCGAGGCAGCGGCACCGGACACACTGTTGGGTCCTGAGGGATCGGGCTTCAGCCCACCCCTTCGGACTGGGAGACCCTCGAACTGCCGGCGGCATCGTCGGTAAGCGGGGTTCTTGTCTCCCAGGACCGCCCGTACCTTGAGAACTGCACAGTGGACGCGAGCATCTTTGTGGCGACAAGCTACTAAGTGCGCATGGTGGATGCCTTGGCACCAAGAGCCGATGAAGGACGTAGGAGCCTGCGATAAGCCCCGGGAAGTTGGCAACCGAGCTGAGATCCGGGGATTTCCGAATGGGGAAACCCAGCTGGAGTAGTGTCCAGTTACCGGCGCCTGAACACATAGGGCGCACGGAGGGAACGTGGGGAAGTGAAACATCTCAGTACCCACAGGAAGAGAAAACAACAGTGATTCCGTGAGTAGCGGCGAGCGAAAGCGGAACAGGCTAAACCGTATGTGTGTGATAGCCGGCAGGCGTTGCATGTACGGGGTCGTGGGGCCGTCGAGTCGATTCTGCCGAATCGACAGGGAGTCAGAAACCGTTGCTGAAGTCGAAGTGGACTGGAAAGTCCCGGCGTAGAGGGTGATACCCCCGTATACGTAAGGCAGCGGCTCCCGGACGTCACCCCGAGTAGCACGGAACCCGTGAAATTCCGTGCGAATCTGGCGGGACCACCCGTTAAGCCTAAATACTCCTTGGTGACCGATAGCGGACAAGTACCGTGAGGGAAAGGTGAAAAGTACCCCTGGCGGGGAGTGAAATAGTACCTGAAACCATGCGCATACAATCCGTCGGAGCGTGTCTTCGGACAGGTGACGGCGTGCCTTTTGAAGAATGAGCCTGCGAGTTAGTGGTACGTGGCAAGGTTAACCCGAGTGGGGAAGCCGTAGCGAAAGCGAGTCCTAATAGGGCGACTGAGTCGCGTGTCCTAGACCCGAAGCGGAGTGATCTATCCATGGGCAGGGTGAAGCGCGGGTAAGACCGCGTGGAGGCCCGAACCCACCAGGGTTGAAAACCTGGGGGATGACCTGTGGATAGGGGTGAAAGGCCAATCAAACTCCGTGATAGCTGGTTCTCCCCGAAATGCATTTAGGTGCAGCGTCGCGTGTTTCTTACCGGAGGTAGAGCACTGGATGGTCTAGGGGGCCCACAAGCTTACCGAAATCAGCCAAACTCCGAATGCCGGTAAGTGAGAGCGCGGCAGTGAGACTGCGGGCGATAAGGTTCGTAGTCGAGAGGGAAACAGCCCAGACCATCAGCTAAGGCCCCTAAGCGATTGCTAAGTGGAAAAGGATGTGGAGTTGCACAGACAACCAGGAGGTTGGCTTAGAAGCAGCCACCCTTAAAAGAGTGCGTAATAGCTCACTGGTCAAGTGATTCCGCGCCGACAATTTAGCGGGGCTCAAGCAATCCGCCGAAGCTATGGCATTCACATGTGTGCCCGGCCGCCTTGTGCGGTCCAGGCGTGTGGATGGGTAGGGGAGCGTCGTGTCGCGAGCGAAGCAGCGGGGTGACCCAGTTGTGGACGCGACACGAGTGAGAATGCAGGCATGAGTAGCGAAAGACGGGTGAGAAACCCGTCCGCCGAATGACCAAGGGTTCCAGGGTCAAGCTAATCTGCCCTGGGTAAGTCGGGACCTAAGGCGAGGCCGACAGGCGTAGTCGATGGACAACGGGTTGATATTCCCGTACCGGCGCTGGCGCGACCATGCCGAACCCAGTGATGCTAAGTGCCCGAATCCGTCGAGCTCTTCGGAGCGAGAGGGAGGAGCGCGCGACCCGAACTGGTAGTAGGCAAGCGATGGGGTGACACAGGAAGGTAGCTCAACCGCGGCGATGGTAGACCGCGGGTAAGGATGTAGGGCGAGACGTAGGCAAATCCGCGTCTCACATGCCTGAGATCCGACACCGAGCCGACACAGGCGAAGTGAGTGATCCTATGCTGTCGAGAAAAGCCTCTAGCGAGCTCCAGAGCCGCCCGTACCCCAAACCGACTCAGGTGGTCAGGTAGAGAATACCAAGGCGATCGAGAGAACCATGGTTAAGGAACTCGGCAAAATGCCCCCGTAACTTCGGGAGAAGGGGGGCCTGATCCGTCATGGCACAAGCTGCCGGCAGCGGTGATGGCCGCAGAGACCAGGCCCAAGCGACTGTTTACTAAAAACACAGGTCCGTGCGAAGAGTTAATTCGATGTATACGGACTGACGCCTGCCCGGTGCTGGAACGTTAAGGGGACGTGTTAGTCACTTCGGTGGCGAAGCGCAGAACTTAAGCGCCAGTAAACGGCGGTGGTAACTATAACCATCCTAAGGTAGCGAAATTCCTTGTCGGGTAAGTTCCGACCTGCACGAATGGCGTAACGACTTGGGCGCTGTCTCAACCATGGACTCGGCGAAATTGCACTACGAGTAAAGATGCTCGTTACGCGCGGCAGGACGGAAAGACCCCGGGACCTTTACTATAGTTTGGTATTGGTGTTTGGTTCGGCTTGTGTAGGATAGGTGGGAGGCTGTGAAGCATGGACGCCAGTTCGTGTGGAGCCAACGTTGAAATACCACTCTGGTCGTACTAGATACCTAACCTAGGTCCGTTATCCGGATCAGGGACAGTGCCTGATGGGTAGTTTAACTGGGGCGGTTGCCTCCTAAAATGTAACGGAGGCGCCCAAAGGTTCCCTCAGCCTGGTTGGCAATCAGGTGTTGAGTGCAAGTACACAAGGGAGCTTGACTGTGAGACAGACATGTCGAGCAGGGACGAAAGTCGGGACTAGTGATCCGGCGCTGGCAAGTGGAAGCGGCGTCGCTCAACGGATAAAAGGTACCCCGGGGATAACAGGCTGATCTTCCCCAAGAGTCCATATCGACGGGATGGTTTGGCACCTCGATGTCGGCTCGTCGCATCCTGGGGCTGGAGTCGGTCCCAAGGGTTGGGCTGTTCGCCCATTAAAGCGGCACGCGAGCTGGGTTTAGAACGTCGTGAGACAGTTCGGTCCCTATCCGCCGCGCGCGCAGGAGACTTGAGAGAGGCTGTCCCTAGTACGAGAGGACCGGGATGGACGAACCTCTGGTGTGCCAGTTGTTCCGCCAGGAGCACGGCTGGTTGGCTACGTTCGGAAGTGATAACCGCTGAAGGCATCTAAGCGGGAAGCATGTCTCAAGATGAGGTCTCCCACAGGGTCAACCTGGTAAGGCCCCCAGTAGATGACTGGGTTGATAGGCCGGAGGTCGAAGGCAGAAATGCACGGAGCCGACCGGTACTAATAGGCCGAGGGCTTGTCCCTCAAAGAAGCTACGCGTCCACTGTGCGGTTCCCGAGATATGGTCGGTTGTACCACCACATCTCCATAGAGTTTCGGCGACCATGGCGAAGGGGAAACACCCGGTCCCATCCCGAACCCGGAAGTTAAGCCCTTCAGCGCCGATGGTACTGCGTGGGAGACTGCGTGGGAGAGTAGGACGTCGCCGGACATTCTTTCGACAAGGCCACCGGTCCGCCGGTGGCCTTGTCGCACGTGTGCCGCCGGATTCGTCGCGGAGGTGACCGGCATGGGACCGTGGAACCGCACCCCGCACCGCTGCAAGGGAGAGCCGTGACCAGCCGACGTGACCCCCGGCGCACCGACGACCGCGCCGGCAAGCCTCGGACGACCGGCGACCGCACCCGTCGGGACGCGGCAGCCGCCGGGCGCGGGGGACGCCCGCCGGCCGGCACCGGCCGCCGGCCGGGCCCGGCCGATCGGCGGGGTCGGGACGAGGCCGGTGCTCGCAGCGCCCCCACCCCGGCCGAGCGGCGCGGGATGACCCAGGCCGAGTACGACGGTCCGCACCTGCCGGACGACATCACCGGCAAGGAGCTGAGCCGGGAGGTCGCGGGCCAGCTCCGCAGCCTGCCGGATCGGCTCGCCGCACGGGTGGCCCGGCATCTGGTGGCGGCCGGACGGTTGGCGGACTCCGATCCGGAGATCGCCTTCGGCCATGCGCGCGCGGCGCGCGCCCGCGCCGCGCGGGTGGCCGCGGTCCGTGAGGCGTACGGGGAGCTGGCCTACCTCACCGGCCGCTGGTCCGAGGCGCTGCGGGAGCTCAAGACCGTGCGTCGGATGACCGGCCGCCCGGACCACCTGCCGGTGCTGGCCGACTGCGAGCGGGCGCTCGGTCGACCCGATCGAGCGCTGGCACTGTCCCGCGAACCAGCTGCCGAGCGGCTGGATGCGGAGGGCCGCGCCGAGCTCGCCATCGTGGCCGCCGGAGCGCGGCGGGACCGGGGAGAGATCGACGCCGCCCTCGCCCTGCTCGAGGCCAGTGATCTGCGAACCAAGTCTCGCAGCGAGTGGGCGCCGCGGTTGCGCTATGCCTACGCCGACGCGCTCGAGGCGGCCGGTCGGGACAGCGACGCCCTGGAGTGGTTCCACCGCGCGGCTGCGGTCGACGGCCAGGGCAGCACCGACGCCGTGGAGCGGGCAGAGCAGCTGCAGTTCCGCCGCGACGGCTGAGCGCCACCGCCGTCTCGACACCGCGGCGGCGTGCACAGCCGGTGGCCGCACGACCGGCGTGCACAGGCCAGGGCCCGCCCCCGGCCCCGGTGCCGGTGCGACGCCCAGGCTGTCGGTGGAGGTGGTGCGCCGTGCCCACTGGCCCCGTGCCGGACGAGCCGACAGCCGAGCCTGGCGGCTCCCTCGCGCACGTCAACCAGGTGCGCCTGCGCGGTCGCGTGTCCGCGCCTGCGGAGCAGCGCGTCCTGCCCAGCGGGGACCTGCTCGTCACCGCCCGGCTGGTGGTCCGGCGCACCCGTCCGTCGGGCCGGGACCGGCAGCCGATCGACACGCTGGACTGCATGGCCTGGTCGGGCCGGGTCCGCCGGTCGATGTTGTCCTGGCAACCGGGTTCCCTCGTCGAGGTCGAGGGTGCGATTCGGCGCCGCTTCTCCCGGCGAGCCGGGGGTCTGACGAGCCGGGTCGAGATCGAGGTGCTCAGGGCCCGGCGGGTCCGAGCGCCGTCCGCGGACTCCCCGGGCTCACGATGACGGGGCCGTCCGGGGCAGCATCAGCAGACCGATCCGCGGCTTGGGGCCGATCGACGTGGCCTTGTGCGGCAGCAGCCGTCCGGAGCGGGCCCCCCGCACCACCTCGTCCAGCGCCGGAGCGCAGGTGCGGAGGGCGACGCCACCGCGCCCACCGGCGTGTGCGCGGGCCTGGTCCCAGTCATGCACGTAGCTCACGGCGCTGTCCGGCACCCTCCAGGAGGGGAGCAGGTGACTGTGCAGGTGGCAGGTCTCGCGGGCCACCCCGGCACAGCTGGCCGCCCCGCCGGCGTCGGCGGTCCTGAGCGCGTGCACGGCCTCCAGGGGCAGGTCCAGTCCGATGACAACGGAGAGGTCCGCGGCCACCCAGCGCAGGTGACCGGGCTCGGCTGACGTCAGGTAGTCGGCCACCGACCCCGGACCCAGTGGCTGGACGTGGGCGCCGGCGGTGGCGGTCACGGTGGCCAGGTCCAAGCCGGCCACGACGCGGTGGATCGTGCCGACGCGCAGGTCGGAGCGCCGGACGTCCACGAGGAGCACCAGCGCCCGGTTCCAGCCAGAACTCACAACGCTGTCGAGCGCAGCCAACCGGTGGTGGCCGTCGGCGACCACCGGAGGTTCGGTTGCGCCCAACGCGGAGACCACTCGGGCGATCGATTCCGGATCGGTGAGCGGCCGGATCCGGTGCCGCTCTCCGGCAGCCGTCAGGTCGACCAGATCCGCGGGCGGCCGGGCACCGTCCTCCGGGCCGGGCTCGCGCGCCTCCACCGCTGCCAGCAGCGGGTCGCCGTCGTGCAGCAGCACGATCGGCTCGGCCTGCACGGCGGCCTGCTGCAGCTGCGCTGCCCGCTCTCGCACGATGTCCTGGCGGACGTGTTCGTGCGGGATGACCAGGCCGCTCATCGGCAGGTCGACCGCACCGGCGACGCCCTGAACGTGTGATCCGGCCACCTCCCAACTCCAGGCGTACAGCGCCGGTCGCTCGGTCTCGGCCACCACCCCGTGGTCTCGCCATCGGCGCAGGGTCGCCGCACCGTCCTGCGCCTTTGCCTCCGAGTCCGGGGCGATCAGATTCAGCACGTGGTCCGGTCTGCCGCTCGCGACGCGGCGCAGCAGCTCGTCGTCCCACACCTCGAGCGGACGCATGGTGACAGCGTCGAGCGGTCGATCGGTGTCGGCACGGTATGACGTCGCGCGCACCGGATGCAGCACCAGCCCGGCCGCACCGACCTCGGACAGGGCGGTGGACGTCATCAGGGCATCCTAGGCTTCGATCGGAACGGCCGGCTGGGCAGGCGAGCCCGGTGACGCGAGCGGAGGTGGCGAGTGCGATCGGCAGCCTCTGGTGGAGTGCCCGGGAGGCCCGGCGAGACCGCTGACCGGGCGTCGGCGCCAGCCGGGCTGGCCGGCTCCGACGGTGCGCTGGCCGCCCGGCATGACGTCGCCCTGCTGGATCTGGACGGAGTCGTGTACGTCGGGCCCACCGCTGTCGATGGGGCGGTCGCTCTCCTCGACTCGGCCCGCCGGCTCGGCATGCGGCTCGGATACATCACGAACAACGCCTCCCGTACGCCCGCGACCGTCGCCGCCCACCTGCGCGATCTCGGCCTGACCCTCGACGACGGCGACGTCGTGACCTCAGCGCAGGCCGCCGCCCGCATGGTCGCTGCCCGCGTCCCGGCCGGCGCACGGGTGCTGGTCGTCGGAGGCGAGGGGTTGGTGCGCGCGCTGGGCGAGCACGGCCTTCGCGCGGTCGGTTCGCTGGACGACCAGCCGGCGGCGGTCGTCCAGGGATTCGCCCCCACGGTGGGCTGGGCGCAGCTCGCCGAGGGCGCGTACGCGGTCGCGGCCGGCCTGCCGTGGATCGCCAGCAACCTGGACCGCACCGTTCCGACCGCTCGCGGTCGGGCACCTGGCAACGGGACGCTGGTGGCCGCCGTCGCCGCCGCGACCGGGGCCGAGCCTCTGGTAGCCGGCAAGCCGGAGCCCGCGCTGCTGGAGGAGTCGGTGCTCCGGATGGAGGCAACCGACCCACTGATGGTGGGGGACCGGCTCGACACCGACATCAGTGGCGCCGTCCGCTACGGCATGCCGTCGCTGCTGGTGCTGACCGGCGTCACCTCGCTGGACCAGCTGTGCCGGGCGGTGCCAGAGGAGCGGCCGGACTACGTCGCCCCGGACCTGAGCGGCCTGCTGGTGCCGCACCCCTCGGTGCAGGTGGACGAGGGCCAGTCATCGTGTGCCGGGTGGACGGCGCGGGTCGTCGACGGTCGGATTCAGGTCGATGGGCCGGCCGACTCCGAGGACGCCGGGGTCGGGGCGCTCCGGGTGGTGGTGAGCGCGGCCTGGCGGGCCTATGACGGCGGCACGCCCGACATCGACGTTGCCCCCGCAGCCGCCGTGCTGCGGGACACTGTGCCGGTGTCGTCGTACGCCCGTGACGCAGGGACGAGGAGCCGCTGATGGACCCCGACGAGCCGGACCGTCCCGAGGATCCGGCACCGGCCACCGAGCCGGATGCCGTGGGAGGGCCTGCAGAAGTCGCGGATCGTGACCTTCCCGGGGGGGTGGTCGAGCGCACCGAGGAGCGGTTGGCCGGGCTCGATGACAAGCCGGTGGACGAGCATCTGGCCATCTACGACGCGGTGCTGCGCGATCTCGGGGACGCGCTGGCCGGCGCGACCGACCACCAGGACTGATGCCTGCACGCCGACGGCTCGATGCCGAGCTGGTGCGTCGCGGTCTGGCGCGGTCCCGGGACCAGGCCGTCCGACTGGTCCAGGACGGCCGAGTGACGTTGGCCGGTGCCGTCGCCGGCAAGCCGGCCACCGGCGTGACCGCCGACGCCGCCATCGTGGTCCGCCCCGCCGACGACCCCGACGAGCTGAGCTACGCGTCCCGGGGCGGGCACAAGCTGGCCGGCGCCCTGGCCGCCCTGCCCGAGCTGACCATCGGGGGCCGGCGCTGCCTGGATGCCGGCGCGTCGACGGGCGGCTTCACCGACGTCCTGCTCCGCGCCGGGGCGCGGGAGGTGGTCGCGGTCGACGTCGGCTACGGGCAGCTCGCCTGGTCGCTGCAGCAGGACAGCCGCGTGCTGGTCCGCGACCGGACCAACGTCCGCGACCTGACGCCGGACGCGCTGGGTGGGCAGGTGGACCTGGTGGTCACCGACCTGTCCTTCATCTCGTTGCGGCTGGTCCTGCCCGCGCTGTTCGGCTGTGTTCGCCCCGACGGCGATCTGCTGGTGCTGGTCAAGCCGCAGTTCGAGGTTGGCCGCGACCGGGTGGGGCGCGGCGGCGTGGTGCGAGACCCCGACCTGCGGGCCGAAGCGGTCCTCGGCGTCGCGACAGTGGCCGCCGACCTCGGGTGGGGGACCCGCGCCGTGACCGCCAGCCCGCTGCCCGGACCGGCGGGGAACGTCGAGTACTTCTGCTGGTTGCGCCGGTCGGCGCCGGCGCCGCGCCCGCAGGACGTGCGGGCTGCAGTGGCCGCCGGCCCGCAGGGTGAGAAGGTGACCAGGTGACCGGAACCGCTCGGCGAGTCCTCGTGGTCGCGCACACCGGCCGAGAAGACGCCAGGATCGCCGCCCAACGGCTCTGCGCCCAGCTGACCAGCGCCGGGGTCGGCGTCCGCCTGCTCAAGGAGGAGACCGACGCGCTACGGGTCGACCCACGCTTCGTCGCCGAGTCGGTGGACACCGGACCGGCGTCGGCGGACGGCTGTGAGCTGGCCATCGTGCTCGGCGGCGACGGGACCATCCTGCGCGGCGCCGAGCTGGCCCGTCCGGCGGGCGTCCCGCTGCTCGGCGTGAACCTCGGCCACGTCGGATTCCTCGCCGAGGCCGAGTCCGACGACCTCGACACCACCGTCGACATGGTCGTGCATCGCCGGTGGACCGTCGAAGAGCGGCTCACCGTGGACGTCACCGTGACCTGTGACGGCGAGGTCGTGCACGAGTGCTGGGCGCTGAACGAGGCCAGTGTGGAGAAGGCATCCCGGCAGCGGATGCTCGAGGTCGTCGTCGCCGTCGACGACCGGCCGTTGTCCCGATGGAGCGGCGACGGGGTGGTGTGCGCGACCCCGACCGGCTCCACCGCCTATGCGTTCAGCGCCGGCGGCCCGATCGTGTGGCCGGAGCTCAGTGCGCTGCTGCTCGTCCCGCTCAGCGCGCACGCACTCTTCGCCCGGCCGCTGGTGGTGGCCCAGCACTCGACCATCGCGGTCGACCTGGTCGCGGACGCGCCCGGTGTCGGGGTGCTGTGGTGTGACGGGCGGCGAACCTACGAGCTTCCCCGGGGAGCGCGGATCCAGGTGCGGGCCGGCCGACGGCCGGTGCTGCTCGCCCGGCTGCACCAGGCACCCTTCACCGACCGACTGGTCCGCAAGTTCGGCCTGCCGGTGGCGGGCTGGCGGGGCCAGAACGCGGCCGCGCGCACCGGCACCGAGGCCTGAGCGTGTGGGAGGAGCTTCGACTGCGGCGGCTCGGTGTCATCGACGAGGCGGAGCTGGCCCTCGATCCCGGCTTCACCGTCGTCACCGGCGAGACCGGGGCGGGCAAGACCATGCTGGTCACGGCGCTCGGCCTGTTGCGCGGCGGCAGGGCCGATCCCGGCCTGGTGCGCCGCGGAGCCGACCAGGCGCGGGTGGAGGCTCGGGTCTGCGTCGAGGGGCAGGGCGAGGCCCGCCGGTTGGTCGACGAGGCCGGCGGCGAGGTCGAGGACGCCGTTGTGATCGTGGCCCGCACCCTCGGCGCGGGCGGCCGCTCCCGGGCGCACCTGGGCGGCGCCTCGGTGCCGGCCGCCGTGCTCGCCGGGCTCGGTGACCTGCTGGTCGCGGTGCACGGGCAGTCCGACCAGCTGCGCTTGCGTCGGCCGGGCGCGCAGCGGGAGGCTCTGGACCGCTTCGCCGGCGGCCCGGTCGTCAACCTCCTGGCCCGTTATCGACCTGCGTACCAGCGGCTGACCGCGCTCCGCCGCGAGCTCGACGAGCTGCGCCGCGCCGCCGCCGAGCGGGCCCGAGAGATCGAGCTGCTCCGGGCCGGGCTCGACGAGATCGCTGCCGTGGGGCCGGAGGACGGCGAGGGTGAGGCGCTGCTGCAGGAGGAGGGCCGGCTGGCACACGCCGAGGGGTTGCGGGCCGCGGCCGCCGAGGCACGCGCGGCCCTCTCCGGAGACGCCGGCGAGGTGCTCGGCTCGGCCGATGCGCTCGAGCTGCTGGCCCGAGCGCGGGCCGCCCTCGATGCCGTCCGCCAGCACGACCCGACCGTCGCGAGCCTGGCCGACCGAGCGGCGGAGCTGGCCTACGCGAGCACCGACCTGGCCGCCGACCTGGCCGGCTACGCCGACGGCGTCGACATCGACCCGGTCCGGCTGGCCGTGGTCCAGGAGCGTCGGGCGGTCCTGACCGCCCTGACCCGCAGGTACGGACCGACGCTTGCCGACGTGTTGCGCTGGGCGGAGCAGGGAGCGGTCCGACTCGGGCGGCTCGAGCAGGCCGACGACACGATCGCGGCGCTCGAGACCGACGGGGAGCGGCTGCTCCGCCAGCTGCGCGAGTTCGCCGACGAGCTCACCCGCGCCCGGCAGGAGGCCGCCGGTCGGCTGGCGGAGGAGGTGACGGCCGAGCTGCACGCGTTGGCCATGCCGAACGCCCGGTTCGTGGTCCAGGTCACCCCCACGGTCGAGCCGGGAGCCGACGCGCCGACCGGCCGTCGGCTGGGTCCCGATGGTGCCGACGACATCGAGCTGCTGCTCGCCGCGAACACGGGTGCGGACCCGCGGCCGCTGGCGCGGGGGGCCAGTGGCGGGGAGCTGTCCCGGGTGATGCTGGCGTTGGAGGTGGCGCTCGCAACCACGAGCAGCGTGCCCACCTTCGTCTTCGACGAGGTGGACGCCGGCATCGGTGGCCGCGCGGCGGTCGAGGTGGGCCGACGGCTGGCCCGGCTGGCCCGGCACGCCCAGGTCCTCGCGGTGACCCACCTGCCGCAGGTCGCCGCGTTCGCGGACCGGCACTATGTCGTGGACAAGTCCGACGCTGGGACGGTCACGACCAGCGGAGTCCGTGCGCTGGACGGCGAGGACCGGGTGCGGGAGCTGTCCCGCATGCTCGCCGGACTCGACGGCTCCGCCGCGGCAGCGGCACATGCCGAGGAGCTGTTGGACCTGGCCGCGGCCGAGCGCCGGTGAGGGGTCCGGTGACCGACCCGCCGGGCCGTTCGCGCTGACCGGGACGGGTCGGCCTGCGTGGCAGGATGGGCCGGGTCATGAGGCTCTCCCCGCTGCGTCGCACCCGGACCAAGGATGCGCTCGCGATCACCGGCGTGGTCCGCCTCGACCGCCGGACCACGAATCTGGCTCGGCGGCTCCGCCCGGGCGACATCGCGGTCATCGATCACATCGACCTGGACCGGGCCAGCGCCGAGGTGCTCGTCGGCTGCCGGGTGGCGGCCGTCGTCAACGCGGTCGAGTCGGTGTCGGGTCGCTACCCCAACCTCGGCCCTGAGATCGTCGTCGCCGCCGGCATCCCGCTGCTCGACGCCGTGGGTCGAGACGCATTCGCGGCCCTGCATGAGGGGGACCGGGTCCGGCTCGACGGGGACCGGGTGTACCGCGGGGACACGTTGGTGGCGCATGGGCGACTGCTCGATACGGAGGCGGTGCAGGCGCTCACCGCGCGCGCTCGCGAAGGCCTGTCCGCGCAGCTCGAGGCGTTCTCGCTGGACACGATGGAGTTTATCCGCCGGGAGCGGGACCTGCTGCTGGACGGCGTCGGTGTTCCAGACATCCGCACGCCGCTGGAGCAGCGGCACGTCGTGCTGGTGGCCAGAGGCTACGACTACAGCGAGGACCTGCGCACGCTCCGGCCGTACCTCCGCGAGCACCGGCCGGTGCTGGTGGGCATCGACGGGGGCGCCGACGCACTCGTCGAGGCGGGGCTGCGGCCGGACCTGGTGGTCGGCGACACGGACACCATGTCCGAGGAGGTGCTGCGTAGCGGCGCGGAGATCGTGCTGCACACCGATCGAGACGGGCGGGCGCCGGCGAGGCAACGGCTGGAGCGGCTCGGGGTGGAGGCGGTGGTCTTTCCGGCCACCGGCACCAGCGAGGACGTCGCCATGCTGCTCGCCGACTCCAAGGGAGCCGGGCTGATCGTCACGGTGGGCACGCACGCGACCCTGGTGGAGTTCCTGGACCGGGGTCGGTCCGGCATGGCCAGCAGCTTCCTCACCCGGCTCCGGGTCGGGCCCAAGCTCGTCGACGCCAAAGGCGTCAGCCGGATCTACACCCGCCAGATCCGTAGCTGGCAGCTGATGCTGCTCGTCGTCTCCGCGTTGGTCGCGCTACTGGTTGCGGTGGCGGCCACGCCGGCCGGGGAGCAGTGGTTCGACGCACTCCGCGCGAGTTGGAACGACATCGTCACGTTCTTCGGGGACCTTCTGCCGTGATCGACTTCCGCTACCACGTGATCTCTCTCGTGGCGATCTTCTTCGCGCTCGCCGCCGGGGTCGCGCTCGGAGCCGGACCGCTCCAGGGCACCCTCACCGAGGGACTGGCCGACCGGGCCGAGCAGGACCGCTTGGACAAGGAGCAGTTGCGCACCGAGCTCGAGTCCTCCCAGGACCGGATCTCGTTTGCCGACAGCTATGCCGGCGACACGGCGGCGGCGGTGTTGGGGTCTTCGCTGGCGGGCCGGCCGGTGAGCCTATTGACGCTGCCGGGTGCCGACCTGGGCGACGTCCGCGCGGTCCGCGACGCCGTGATCGCCGCCGACGGCACCGTGGTGTCCACCGTCAGCCTGACCCAGGAACTGCTGGACCCGGCGAACCGGCAGTTGGCCGAGGGGCTGGCTCAACAGGTCCTCGACGGGGTCGACGGCGTCCCCGCCGCCGACGGAGCGGTCAGCTACGAGCTGCTGGGCGCCGCGATGGCCCGGGCGTTCCTGACCCGCGACGACAAACCCGTCGTCCAGGACAACGACGCCAACGGCATCGAGGCAGCGCTCACCGAGGCGGGCTTCATCACCATCGACAGCGAGGTGGACCGGCGGGCGGAGCTGGCGCTCGTCGTCGGCGGTGACCCTGCCGCGGACGCGCCCGAGGGTCAGCCCGAGGTGGCGGCGGAGATCGCCGGCGCGCTGGACGCGGGGTCGTTGGGCACGGTCGTCGCCGGCACCGCGGCCTCGGCCCGTGCCGGCGTGGTCCAAGCCGTCCGCGACGGTGAGGTCGGGGACGAGGTGTCCAGCGTGGACGTCGTGGACCTCGCCGCCGGCCGAGTGGTGACGGTGCTCGCCCTGGCCGAGCAGGGTCGGGCCGGCGTCGGGCACTACGGGCAGACCGACGCCGAGGACGGCGCCGTGCCGGAACGGGCGGCCGCATCCGGGACCGGCGGGTCCTGACCCTCCGCGCGTCGGCCGCCCGGCGCGCGACGGGTCGCTGATACGGTGAAACCCCGTGGAGGCCTGAGCGTCCGCCTCAGCACCGCCCGAGCACCGTCCTCGACCACGGGAGCCCACTGTTGGCCGCCAACTCGACCACCAAGCACGTCTTCGTCACCGGTGGCGTGGCCTCGTCGCTGGGCAAGGGCCTCACCGCGTCCAGCCTCGGGCGGCTGCTGAAGTCGCGCGGGCTGCGGGTCACGATGCAGAAGCTCGACCCCTACCTGAACGTCGACCCGGGCACGATGAACCCGTTCCAGCACGGTGAGGTCTTCGTCACCAACGATGGGGCGGAGACCGATCTCGACGTCGGCCACTACGAGCGCTTCTTGGACGTCGACCTGTCCGGACGGGCGAACGTGACCACCGGACAGGTCTACTCGGAGGTCATCGGCAAGGAGCGCCGCGGTGACTACCTCGGCGACACCGTCCAGGTGATCCCGCACATCACCAACGAGATCAAGGACCGGGTGCGCGCCATGGCCGGTCCGGACGTGGACGTCGTGATCACCGAGATCGGCGGCACGGTCGGCGACATCGAGTCACTGCCGTTCCTGGAGGCGGCCAGGCAGGTCCGCCACGACGTCGGCCGCGACCACTGCTTCTTCCTGCACGTCTCGCTGGTCCCCTACATCGGCCCGTCCGGTGAGTTGAAGACCAAGCCGACGCAGCACTCCGTCGCCGCGCTGCGCTCGATCGGTATCCAGCCCGATGCCGTGGTGTGCCGCGCGGACCGGGAGATCCCGGCCGGGGTGAAGCGCAAGATCTCACTGATGTGCGATGTGGACGAGGAGGCGGTCGTCGCCGCCGTCGACGCGCCCTCCATCTACGACATCCCGAAGGTGCTGCACTCCGAGGGGCTGGACGCCTACGTCGTGCGCCGGTTGAACCTGCCGTTCCGGGACGTCGACTGGACCCGGTGGGACGACCTGCTCCGCCGGGTGCACCAGCCGGACGAGGACGTCGTCATCGCGCTCGTCGGGAAGTACATCGACCTGCCGGATGCGTATCTGTCGGTCGCGGAGGCGCTGCGGGCCGGTGGTTTCGCACACTCAGCTCGGGTCACCTTGCGCTGGGTCGCCTCCGACGAGTGCGCCACTCGCGAGGGGGCCGCCAAGCTGCTGCACGACGTGGACGGGGTCTGCGTCCCCGGCGGCTTCGGGGTGCGGGGGATAGAGGGGAAGCTCGGTGCGCTCCGCTACGCCCGGGAGCACCAGATCCCGACCCTCGGCCTGTGTCTGGGCCTGCAGTGCATGGTCATCGAACACGCCCGGAACGCCGCCGGGCTGCCCGGTGCCAGCTCGTCGGAGTTCGACCGGGACTGCGAGCATCCCGTGATCGCGACCATGGAGGAGCAGAAGGCGTTCGTCGAGGGCCCCGGTGACCTCGGCGGGACGATGCGCCTGGGGCTCTACCCGGCTGCGCTGCGCGAGGGCTCCCAGGTCGCCCGGATGTACGCCCAAACCTTGGTCCAGGAGCGGCACCGGCACCGGTACGAGGTGAACAACGCCTACCGCGAGGCGCTCGAGTCGGCCGGAATGGTGTTCTCCGGGACCTCGCCCGACGGCTTGCTGGTCGAGTTCGTGGAGCTGTCCCGCGACACCCACCCGTTCTACGTCGGCACCCAGGCGCACCCTGAGCTGCGGTCACGGCCGACCCGGCCGCACCCGCTGTTCTCCGGCCTCATCGAGGCCGCGCTGGCCCGGCAGCGCGAGCTGCTGCTGCCGGTCGAGGAGGACGGCGAGCCGGACGGCGAGGGGGACGGCGAGCCGGACGTCCCGCCTCCGGCCCGGGACCGGGCCGGAGTCACGGCGTGACTCAGCACCCGCACCACCCGAAGCACCCGCGGCTGCCGGGGGGACTGTGGCAGCCAGGCACCGAGCTCGCCGACACCGGGGAGCGGTGGGAGGTGGTGGCCAGCAGTTCCCGTTTCGACGGCGGGTTCATCGGCGTCCGGGAGGACACCGTCCGCAGTCCCGCCGGTGACGACTTCGACCGGTTGGTGGTCGAGCACCAGGGGGCGGTCGGGGTGCTGGCGCTCGACGACGAGGACCGCGTGCTGCTGCTCCGGCAGTACCGGCACGCGGTCGGCCGACGACTGCTCGAGCTGCCGGCCGGGATCCTCGACATCGACGGCGAGTCAGCGACCGAGGCGGTGGCGCGCGAGCTGACCGAGGAGACCGACGTCGTCGCCGCGGACCTCGAGCCACTGATCGAGGTCTGGTCCTCGCCCGGCATGACCGAGGAGCACTGGCAGCTGTTCGTCGGACGCGACCTGCGACCGGCCGGGCGGAGCCGAGCCTCCGAGCGGCAGCACGAGGAGGCCCACCTGGAGGTCGTGTGGGCGCCGCTGCACGAGGCCGTCGCGGCCGTCCTGGACGGTCGGATCAGCGACTCGATGGCGGTCATCGGGCTGCTGGCCCTGTGGACGCAGCGCGGCCGACGCGACAGCCCCGGCCCCCCCGTGCCAGAGTGACCGGCGTGAAGATCGCAATCCCCAGGGAAGTCAAGAATCACGAGTACCGGGTGGCCATCACCCCGGCCGGAACGCACGAGCTGGTACGGCACGGGCACGAGGTGTACGTGGAGCGGGAGGCGGGGTTCGGCTCGTCCATCCCCGACGCGGACTTCACCGCCGCCGGCGCGACCATGTTGCCGACGGCCGACGACGTGTGGGCCACCGGTGACCTGGTGCTCAAGGTCAAGGAGCCGGTGGAGGAGGAGTACCACCGGATGCGGGCCGGACAGACCCTGTTCACCTACCTGCACCTGGCGGCCTCGAAGGAGTGCACGACGGCACTGCTCGATCACGAGGTGACCGGCATCGCCTACGAGACCGTGCAGACCCCCGACGGCGCCCTGCCCCTGCTGGCGCCGATGAGCGAGGTCGCGGGCCGGCTGGCGCCCCAGGCCGGCGCCTACCACCTGATGCGTCAGGGCGGCGGGCGAGGCGTCTTGATGGGGGGAGTGTCAGGCGTCTACGCCGCCAAGGTGGTCGTGATCGGCGCCGGTGTCTCCGGCATGAACGCCGCGGCGATCGCGCTCGGGATGCAGGCCGAGGTGCTGCTGCTGGACCGCAACATCGAGAAGCTGCGGCAGGCGGATCGGATCTACCAGGGGCACCTGCAGACGGTCGCCTCGAACACCTACGAGGTGGAGCGCGCGGTGCTTGGATGCCGACCTTGTCATCGGAGCGGTGCTGGTGCCCGGTGCGAAGGCGCCGACTCTGGTCAGCAACGACCTGGTGTCCCGGATGAAGTCGGGGGCGGTGCTGGTGGACATCTCGATCGACCAGGGCGGCTGCTTCGAGGACTCCCGACCGACCACGCACGCGGACCCGACCTATCCGGTGCACGACTCGGTCTTCTACTGCGTGGCGAACATGCCGGGTGCCGTCCCGCACACCTCGACCTACGCGCTCACCAACGTCACGTTGCCGTACGCGCTGGCGCTGGCGGACAAGGGCTGGAAGCAGGCGCTGCAGGGACGACGAGAGCCTGGCCCACGGACTGAACACCTACGCCGGCTCGCTGACCAACGAACCGGTCGCAGCGGCGCACGGGCGGGAGTGCCTGGCGCTGGACGAGGTGCTGGCCTGACCGGCGCGGGTTGCTCCCTCCGTCGCCGAGGCGGTCTCGTCCTTCCTCGACCACCTCACCGTCGAGCGTGGCCTCGCCCGCAACAGCGTCACCTCGTACCGCCGCGACCTCCGCCGCTACCTCGACTACCTCGCGGACGTGCGGAGTCGACGACGTCGAACACGTCGGCGAGGCGCACGTCGCGGGCTTCCTCGCCCGGCTCCGGGCGGGTGACGAGAGCCACCAGCCGCTGTCGGCCAGCAGCGCCGCGCGCGCGGTGGTCGCCGTGCGCGGCCTGCACCGGTTCTGCCTGCGCGAGGGCGCCGCCAGCACCGACGCCGCGGCGACCGTGCGCCCGCCCCGCCCGCCCCGGCGACTGCCGAAGGCGCTGCCGGTCGACGACGTGGCCGCCATCCTGGCCGCGGCGGGGGCACCCGGCACCGCCCTCGCACTGCGGGACCGGGCTCTGCTCGAGGTGCTGTACGGCACCGGCGCGCGGATCTCCGAGGCGGTCGGTCTGGATGTCGACGACCTGGAGCTCGACCCGGTCGATGACCCCGCTGCCGCGCCGGAGGGCGCCGTGCGGTTGCGCGGGAAGGGCGGCACCGAACGGGTGGTCCCGGTCGGCTCCTACGCGGTGGCCGCGGTGCAGGCGTACCTGGTGCGGGCTCGCCCACAGCTGGTCGGGCTGGGCGCCGGCACCGCGGCCGTGTTCGTGAACGCCCGCGGCGGACGGCTGTCCCGGCAGAGCGCGTGGACGGTCCTGGCCCGTGCGGCCGACCGCGCAGGCATCACCGCCAACGTGTCCCCGCACACGCTGCGGCACAGCTTCGCCACTCACCTGCTCGACGGCGGAGCCGACGTGCGCGTCGTGCAGGAGCTGCTCGGCCACGCCTCCGTCACCACCACGCAGGTCTACACGCTGGTCACGGTGGACAAGCTCCGGGAGGTCTACGCCGCGGCGCACCCCCGTGCCCAGGCGTGACCGGCCACCCGGCCCCCGGCGCCTGGTCGCGACCGGTCAGCTGCCCAGCGTGACGACCGCCGCGGTGGTCGCAGCCACGATGCACGCCGCCGCGACCACACCGGCGGTACGCGACGGGTGGCTGCGGCCGCGGGCCGGCCGGTCCTGATCCGGGCGGCGCTGGCGCCGGGCCAGGTGGATCGCGGCACCGACCATCACGAGGCCGACACTGACCAGGGTGAGGGCTGCGGTCGTCGATCCCTCGAAGTAGCGGTCCATCATCGGCGGCAGCGCCAGCAGGGCGCCGACGGCGGCGACCGCCAGCAGTGGCAGGCTGCGGAGCAGCACCCCCAGCAGCGCCAGCAGCACCAGCACGACGACCGCGAGCACGTTTCCCCAGTCGCTCTCGCCGGTGGCGATCACTCCCACGACCGCGCCGGCCGCGCCCAGGACCATGCCCAGCACCGGTTGGGAGAACGCCCGTGCCCACGACAGCACCAGCCACGCGGCACCCGCCCCGCAGACCGCCAGGCCGGCCAGGGCATCGGTGCCGACCGGCAGCTGTCCGGTCGCGGTGCCCGCGGTGGCGAGGACCCCGGTGAGGGCCACGGCGTGCTGGAACGGCTCGCGGAAGCTCCACCAGAGCAGGCCCGCGTAGCACAGGGCGAAGACGCTGGCGAACAGCGCGGCGTCGTCGTCCGACCAGGCGAACGCATCGATCGCCAGCACCGCGGCGAAGCCGGAGAGCGCGGCGACGGACAGCACCCACAGCACCGATCGCAGCCGCCTGGCGACCTCGCCGGCCCGCAACGGGACGGCAGCCCCCGCGCCGAGCAGCATGGCGACGACCGCCGCCAGCAGTCCGAGTCGCGCGGCGGTGTCGAGGTCCGCCCAGTAGTCCACGGTCGCCCAGCCGACGGCGGCCAACGTGATCGCACCGCCGATATAGGCCAGCGCTTCCGTGACCAGGGACGAGGCCGGCGCCGCCGGGGCGCCCGCCTCCGCACCCGGCGGAAGGCTCTCCGCGGACAGGATCCGGTGCCCCTGCTCGACCGAGATGATTCCCGCCGCGACCCAGTGTCCGACGGCACGGTCGAGGTCCCCGGTGGCGCCGAGCGGGTTGCCGACCATGGGCAGAGGATGGGCGGCACGAAGCCCATCTGCCCAGAGCCGAACGGCCCGGGCCTGCCCATTGTCAGGAGCCGGATTACAGTCGGCAGCGTGCGGACGGCCGGTGTGGTGCTCGCGGGGGGGCGCTCGTCCCGGATGGGGACGAGCAAGGCCGCCCTGCCGTGGCACGGCTCGACCCTGCTGCGCCGCACCGTCGGGGTGGTCACCCGCGGGACCGACGGACCCGTGGTGGTGGTGCGGGCGCCGGGTCAGGCGCTCCCCGAACTGCCGGCGGAGGTCCAGGTCGTCGACGACCCCGAGGAGGGGCTGGGCCCGCTGCAGGGGCTCGCGGTCGGGCTGCGCACCCTGGTCGGGCGCGTCGACGTCGCCTTCTGCTGCTCGACCGACCTGCCCTTCCTGCACACCGCCTTCGTCCGCTGCGTGGTCGCGTCGATGGGTGACGACGACGACGTGGTGCTGCCGGTGGCCGGCGGGTTCCGTCAGCCGATGGCGGCGGCGTACCGCCCCGGTCTCGCAGCCGAGATCGAGCGGTTGCTCGCCGACGGGCAGCGCAAGCCCGCGTTCCTCCTCGACAACTGCCGGGTTCGTCGGCTGGACGACGCTGCCCTGCTCCGGGACCCGCTGCTGGCGGCCTCCGACCCGCGGCTCGATTCGGTGGTCAACGTCAACGACTACCCCGACTACGAGCGGGCGCTGGCCAGGCCGGCGCCCGAGGTGCTGGTGGAGCGGTTCGGCGTCCTGGCGACCGCAGGCGGCCGGCAGCCCCGTACCGTCCGCGCCGCGACCGTGAAGGCCGCGGCCGAGGCAGCCGGAGTGCCCTTCGACCGGCACGTCGTGGCGGCCGTCAACGGTGAACGCGTGACGCGGGACGGCGGCACCCCGCTGGTCGCGGGGGACGCCGTCACCTTCGTCTCCGCGGACGCGGGCGGGTGATCCGGTGACTTCGGGCGCAGGGGGTTACTTCGGTCGGGCGCTGGTCGTCGACGTGGGGACCGGCGACAGCAGCGTGCTGCCGCTGTCGGATCGGGTGCTGCGGGAGCACCTCGGCGGTGCCGGGCTCGGCGCCTGGCTGCTCTGGGAGTTGGCTCCGGCCGGCGTCGACCCGCTCGCGCCGGAGGCTCCGCTCGCGTTCTGCTTCTCCCCGCTGGTGGGCACCCCGCTGACCACGAGCGCCAAGTTCGCCGTGGTGGCCAAGTCGCCGCTGACCGGCCTGTTGACCGATGCCCTGGCGTCCAGCCACTTCGCCATCGCCGGCAAGCTGACCGGCCACGACGCGTTGGTCGTGCGCGGCGCGGCCGCGGAGCCGTCGGTGCTGCTGGTCGACGGCGCCGGGGCCCGGCTCGAGCCCGCCCACGACGTGTGGGGACTGCCCGCGGCCGACGCCGAGCATGCGTTGCGCACTCGGCTCGGGGCGGGCTGGCGGATCGCGGCGATCGGGCCGGCCGGAGAGCAGCAGGTCCGATACGCCACGGTGTCGCACGACGGTCGGCACGCGGGTCGGGGTGGGCTCGGCGCCGTGCTGGGGGCGAAGCGGATCAAGGCGGTGGCGGTGCACGCGGCCACCAAGGTCGAGCCCGCCGACCGGTCGGCGGTGCTCGCCGCCGCCCGGGACCTTCGGGCCCGGTCGCTCGGGAAGGCAACGGCGAAGTACCGCGATCTCGGCACGCTGGCGAACCTGCTGGCGTTCAACGCGCTGTCCACGCTCCCGACCCGGAACTTCACGGCGTCCACGTTCGAGCAGGCGCCACGGCTGGCTGCCGAGGACATCTCCGAGCTCCGGCAGGTCGCCCGCAACAGCTGCGCGTCCTGCTCGATCGGCTGCGAGCACATCTACGCCGGCAAGGACGGCAGCCGGACCCGGGTCGAGTACGAGAACGTCTTCGCGCTCGGGCCGATGTGCGGGGTCTCCGATCCGGACGATGTGCTCGCAGCCAGTGCCCGCTGCGACGCTCTGGGTCTGGACACCATCTCCGCCGGCGGCACCATCGCGTGGGCGATGGAGTGCGCCGAACGCGGCCTGATCGACGCACCGTGGTTGCGCTTCGGGGACGGCCCGGCGCTGCTGCGGGCGCTGGACGAGATCGGCGCCCGCACCGGCGTCGGTGCCTTGCTCGCCGAGGGCTCGCGTCGGGCGGCCGAGCGCGTCGGCGGAGACTCGGCGGACTTCGCCCCGCACGTCAAGGGGATGGAGCTGCCCGGCTACGAGCCGCGCACGTTGCACGCGATGGCGCTCGGTCTGGCGGTGAACGCCCGCGGTGCCGACCACAACCGGTCGGGTGCCTACGAGGCGGACCTGTCCGGGGACCTGGACCGGTTCGACGGTGGGTCCGCCCACGTCGCCGCCGCGGTGGAGACCGAGGACCGCGCCGCGGTGATGGACTCGATGATCTTGTGCAAGTTCCTGCGTGGCGTGTTCACCGAGCCGTTCGAGGAGTGGGCCGCACTGCTGTCCACGGTGACCGGCTGGGCAGTGGACGGTGCCGAGCTGCGCGCCACCGCCCGGCGGATCGTGCTGCTCAAGCGCGCGTACAACCTGCGCGAGGGCTGGACGCCTGCCGACGACTGGCTGCCCGAGCGGCTGCTGCGGGAGCCGGTTCACCTGGCCTCGGGACGGGTGGCCCGGCTGAGCCCGGAGCGGCTGCGGGCGCTCATCGACGGCTACTACGCCGCGCGCGGACTCGACCGCGACGGCCGTGTGATGCTGGACAGCGCCCAAGACGGCGGAGAGGGTTGACCCCATGACGATGACTGCCGACACGTCGGCTCCGGTGCGCACGGTGTCGGTGACCATCGACGGCCGCGAGCTCAGCGTGCCCGAGGGGACCACGATCTGGACGGCTGCACGGGACGTCGGGATCGACATCCCGGTGCTCTGCCACGACGAGCGGTACGACCCGGTCGGAGTGTGCCGGTTGTGCGTCGTGGACACCGGCGGCCGGGTGTACGCGGCCGCCTGCGTCCGACCGTGCGAGGACGGGATGCAGGTGACCACCTCGTCGGAGGAGCTCACCCGCAGCCGGGCGGTGCTGACCGAGCTGCTCGTCGCCGACCAGCCGCCGCCCGAGGTGGACCCGAAGCAGACGACGACCGGGGACAACCTGCTGCTGGACCTGGCCAACGGCTTCGACGTGCTGGCGCCGGACCTTCCCCGCGGGTCCGGTCGCGGCACCGACCTGTCCAACCCGGTGATCGCCGTCGACCACGACTCCTGCATCCTCTGCGACCGTTGCGTCCGGGCCTGCGACGACATCCAGGGCAACGACGTGATCGGCCGCACCGGCAAGGGCTACTCCACCCGGATCGCGTTCGACCTGGACGACCCGATGGGGTCGTCGTCCTGCGTCACCTGCGGCGAGTGCGTGGCGTCCTGCCCGACCGGGGCGCTGACCAACAAGCCGATCAACGACGTGCCCATTCGGCCGCGCACCGAGCTCGACGCGGTCGACAGCGTGTGTCCCTACTGCGGCGTCGGCTGCGCTCTGACGTACTTCGTCGACCGGGAGCGCGGCGCGATCGCCTTCGCCGAGGGACGTGACCAGCCGGGGTCGAAGGGCCGGCTGTGCGTCAAGGGCCGGTACGGCTGGGACTACGCGGCGTCGCCCCAGCGGCTGACCGTGCCGTTGATCCGGGTGGACAGCGCCTACCCCAAGGGACCGCTGTCGGCCGACGTCCGCGGCGACTTCGACGACGAGCGCGGCGGCCGCGCCGGGCGCCGCCGCAAGGCGGGCGGGCTGGTGCCGTACGAGGAGGTGCTGCCGCACTTCCGGGAGGCGACCTGGCAGGAGGCGCTCGATCTCGTCGGTGAGCGGCTGGCGGGCATCCTCGACGAGCACGGCAACGGCTCGCTGGCCGGCTTCGGCTCGGCGAAGTGCTCCAACGAGGAGGCGTACCTGTTCCAGAAGCTGGTCCGAACCGGCTTCCGCAACAACAACGTCGACCACTGCACCCGGCTCTGCCACGCGTCCAGCGTCGCGGCGCTGTTCGAGGGGATCGGGTCCGGCGCGGTGTCCACGACCTATGGCGACGTCATGAACTCCGACGTCGCGATCATCACCGGCAGCAACGCGACCGCCAACCACCCGGTGGCGTCGTCGTTCTTCAAGCAGGCCAGGCGCCAGGGCACGAAGATCATCTACATCGACCCGCGGGCGGACAAGGTCGCTGACCACGCCGACATCTTCTGCCAGATCAAGCCGGGCACCGACGTCGCCTTCTACAACGCCGTGATGCACGAGGTCATCCGGCTCGACCTGGTCGACCACGACTTCGTGGCCACCCGCACCTCCAACTACGACGCGCTGAAGGCCACCGTCGCCGACTACCCGCCGGAGCGAGCCGAACAGATCACCGGTGTGTCGGCCGATCTGATCCGCCAGGTGGCGCGGGTGTGGGGGGAGGCGCAGGCCGGCGTCATCTTCTGGGGGATGGGGATCTCCCAGCACACGACCGGCACGGACAACGCCCGTTGCCTGATCGCGATGTGCTCGATCACCGGCAACGTCGGCAAGCCGGGCAGCGGGCTGCACCCGCTGCGCGGGCAGAACAACGTGCAGGGCGCGTCGGACTCCGGCCTGATCCCGATGTTCCTCCCCGACTACCAGTCCGTGGAGGGTGACGACCTGCGCGGGCGCTTCGAGGCGGCCTGGGGCACCGAGCTGGACCCGCAGCGCGGTCTCACGGTGACCGAGATCATCGGCTCGGTCCTGACCGGCGGGGTCCGAGGGATGTACATGATGGGGGAGAACCCCTTCCTCTCCGACCCGAACATCAACAAGGTCCGCAAGGCGCTGTCGGCGCTGGACTTCCTGGTCGTGCAGGACATCTTCATCACCGAGACCGCCGAGTTCGCCGACGTGATCCTGCCGGCGACCTCGTACCTGGAGAAGGACGGCACCTACACCAACACCGACCGGCGGGTACAGCTCGGCCGCAAGGTCCTCGATCCGCCCGGCCAGGCCCGGCCCGACTGGGAGATCACGCAGGACGTCGCCCGGCGGCTAGGGCTCGACTGGGACTACGAGTCGCCACGCGAGGTGTTCGAGGAGATGGTCGAGCTGATGCCGAGCTATGCCAACCTCGGCTACGACAACCTCGGATCGAGCGGGAAGCTGTACCCGAACTCCGACCCCGAGCACAGCGACGGAACCGTCGTGATGTTCGACGAGCGGTTCAACACGGCCGACGGGCTGGCGCATCTGGTCCCCGCCGAGTGGCTGCCGGCCAAGGAGCTGCCGGACGAGGAGTTCCCGTTCGTGCTCAACACCGGCCGACTGCTGGAGCACTGGCACACCGGGTCGATGACCCGCCGCTCGTACGCGCTGGACACCATCGCGCCTCGGGCCGAGGTCTACCTGCACGCGGACGACGCGGCTCGGCTCAACGTCCAGGACGGCGCGATGGTGCAGGTCAGGTCGCGGCGCGGCCGGATCACGCTGAACGTGCGCGTCTCCGCCCGAGAGGCACCGGGCAACTGCTTCATTCCCTTCCACTTCCGCGAGGCGGCGGCCAACCTGCTCACGACCGACGAGATCGACCCGGTCGGGAAGATCCCCGAGTACAAGTTCTGTGCGGTCACGATCGAGCCGGTCTCCGAGGCGGGCGTGTGAGCGACGACCGACGGGTGGTCCCGGGCGTCGAGGCGCGCGCGGGCAAGTTCCCCGGACCCAGCCTGATCCCGGCCCTGAACGCGATCCAGGATCGCCTCGGCTGGCTGCCCCGCGAGGACCTGGTGTCGCTGTCGCAGGACACCCGGCGCCCGTTGTACGAGATCGAGGGGTTGGTCTCGTTCTACCCGCACTACCGGACCAGCCCGCCCGCCCAGGTGGCGCTGCACGTGTGTCACGACCTGTCCTGCTGGCTGCGCGGCGGTGCCGGCCGGATCGCCGAGCTCCGGCGCGACTACGGCGACCAGACCGACGTGGAGCTGGTCGAGGTGTCGTGCCTCGGCCGCTGTGACACGGCTCCGGCGGCGGCGGTCAACGACGTCCCGGGACACGTCGACGACGTCGTCGAGCTCGTCGCCCGGGCCCGGACCCGCAGCGCGGAGGAGCCGGCCGCCCCGGCCGCGCCGGCCAGCGCCCGGGCCGAGCCCTGGCCCAACGACCCGTACGAGCCCGGCGCGGAGCGCTACCGGGTGCTGCGCTCCCTGCTGGCGGGCGACATCACCGCTGACCAGGTCGTGACCGCGCTGCAGGACTCGGGGCTGCGTGGCATGGGCGGTGCCGGCTTCCCGACCGGCAAGAAGTGGGAGCTGGTCGCCGCACAGGAGCTGGGGCCGAAGTACGCGATCTGCAACGCCGACGAGTCCGAGCCGGGCACCTTCAAGGACCGGCAGATCATGTACGACCAACCGCACCTCGTGCTCGAGGGCCTGCTGCTCGGCATGCTCGTGGTGGGCGCCGAGGAGGGCTACGTCTTCATCCGGCACGAGTACGGCCCGGAGGCCGACGTGCTGCGTGAGGAGATCGACGCGCTGCGGGGTCTGGGCCTGCTGGGGCCGGACGTGCTCGGCAGCGGCCAGCGGCTGCAGCTCGACGTGTTCGTCTCGCCCGGTGGCTACATCCTCGGCGAGGAGTCGGCCCTGATCGAGTGCATGGAGGGGCACCGCGGTGAGCCGCGCAACAAGCCCCCGTTCCCCGGCGTCTACGGCCTGTGGGGCAAGCCGACGCTGATGAACTCGGTGGAGACCTTCGCCGACGTGCCGGTGATCGTCGAACGCGGCGCGCAGTGGTGGCGGGACCAGGGCGCGGGCGACTCCGTCGGCCTGAAGTTCTTCGCCGTGTCCGGCGAGGTGGCCGAGCCGGGCGTCTACTGCGTCCCGATGGGCACCACAGCCCGAGAGCTGCTCGACCGTGCCGGTGGTGTCGCCGGCGGTGCCGAACTGGCCGCGGTGCAGCCCGGTGGCGCGTCGTCGAACTTCCTCGGACCGGACAGTCTGGACGTGCAGCTGGATTTCGACACCGTCGCCGAGGCCGGGTCGATGCTGGGCTCCGGGGCGCTTGTCGTACTCGCCGAGGGCACCGACCTGCTGGCGGCGGCCACCAACGTGCTGCGGTTCTTTCGCAACGAGTCGTGCGGCAAGTGCGTCCCGTGCCGGGTCGGGTCGCACAAGGCGCACGAGATGCTCACCGCCGCGCTGGCCGGCCCCGGACTGGACGACACCGCCGAGGAGAAGCTGCTCGACCTCGAGCGCACCGTGCGGCAGACCTCCATCTGCGGTCTGGGACAGGTGGCACTCGGACCGGTGGTGAGCGTGCTCGGACTGCAGCGCGGCGGCGCGGCCGCGCGCCCGCACCCCAAGGACTGACCCGCCCCATGGCGGGCCGCGAGTTCTTCCACACCTGGACGGTGGCCCAGGCGCTGGCCGCGCTGCCGGTCCACCGACCGACGGCGGTGACCCGGGTCGGGCTGGACGACGCGGTCGGGCGGGTACCGGACGCCGACGTCCGCGCGCCGCACCCGCTGCCCGGGTTCGCCCGGTCGACGGTGGACGGCTTCGCCGTCCGGGCCCGGGACACCTACGGGGCCTCCGAGGGGCTGCCCGCCTATCTCGACGTCCTCGGCGCGGTGGCGATGGGCAGGGCACCGGAGCTGTCGGTGCGCGCCGGCGGAGCCGCGACCATGCCGACCGGCGGACCGCTTCCCGAGGGCGCGGACGCGGTGGTGATGGTCGAGTACACCGCGCAGACGATGCCGGGCACGGTGGAGGTGGTGCGGCCGGTCGCGCCCGGAGACGGGGTGGTGCGTGCCGACGAGGACGTGCAGGTGGGCGCGCTGCTGGTCCCGGCCGGTCGGCCGTTGCGGGCGACCGACGTCGGGATGCTCGCCGCGGCCGGAGTCACCGCGGTGCCGGTCCACGAGCGTCCGGTCGTCGGGCTGCTGTCGACCGGCGACGAGGTCGTCCCGGCCGGGACGCCGGACTTGGCGGTCGGACAGGTGCGCGACGCCACCGGTCCCGCGCTGGCCGGGCTGGTGGCGGAGGCGGGCGGGACGTCGCGGTCGTACGGGATCGTCCCGGACGACGGGGCGGCACTGGAGCAGCGGCTGCGACAGGCGGTGGCCGAGTGCGACGTCGTGGTGGTTTCGGCAGGGTCGTCGGTGGGCGCGCGGGACGAGACCGCCTCGGCGGTCCAGCGGCTCGGGTCGCCGGGCATCGTCTGCCACGGGATCGCGCTGCGGCCGGGCAAGCCGACCCTGCTGGCCCGCTGCGGGGACGTGCCGGTGCTCGGGCTGCCCGGGAACCCGCTGTCCGCTCTGGTGGTCTTCCGCCTGGTCGGCGTCCCCCTGATCCGGCGGGTCGGCGGTTGCACCCGGCCGCCGACCGAGCCGGTGGTGCGGGCCCGGCTGGACCGATCGCTGGCGTCCCAGGCGGGTCGCCGCGACGTCGTCCAGGTCCGGCTGGAGGAGGACGGGCACGACCGGGTCGCGGTGCCGGTGCTCGGGGCGTCCGCGCTGCTGTCCGTCCTGACGTCGGCCGACGGCTATCTGCAGATCCCCGAGGACGCGACCGGGCTCGACGGCGGCATCGACGTCGATGTCACGCTGTACCGGTGAGCGTCCCGCCCTCGAGTCCGTTCCTCCGCGACATCCCGGTCGAGCGCGCGCTCGCCGCCTGGCAGGCGGCCCAACGGGCGACCGGCTGCCCCGAGCGGGTGCAGCCGGTCGAACTGCCGGTGGCCGAGGCGGTCGGCCGGGTCACCGCCGAACCGGTGTGGGCCAGCCGGTCGTCGCCCGCGTACGACGCCGCGGCGATGGACGGCATCGCGGTCACCTCGAGCCAGACGGTCGGCGCCAGCGAGAGCACGCCGGTGCTGCTCAAACCGGGCGCGTTCGAGGAGGTCGACACCGGCGACCCGATCCCGGCGACCCGCGACGCGGTGGTGATGCGCGAGCACGTCCACCGCACCGCGGACGGCGCGGAGCTGCGGGCGGCCGTGCCCCCGTACCGGCATGTGCGGACCATCGGCGAGGACGTGGCGGCCACCGAGCTGCTGCTCCCGGCGGGGCACCGGCTGCGGCCCTTCGACGTCGCCGCGGCGGCGGCGGCCGGCGCCACCCGCGTCCGCGTGCACCGGCCGGCCCGGGTGGCGGTGCTGCCGAGCGGCGACGAGATCCGCCCGGTGGGCGAGCCGGTGCAGCCGGGGGAGATCCCGGACACCAACTCGATGATGCTCGCCGCTCAAGCCCGGGAGGCGGGGGCGGAGGCGCACGTGCTGCCGATCGTCCCCGACGACCCCGACCAGATCGCGGCCGCGCTGCGCGCGGCGGCCGCGTCGGCCGACCTGGTGGTGGTGGTGGCGGGGTCGAGTGCAGGCCGCGACGACTACACCGCTCGGGTGGTGGAGGCGACCGGACGGCTGGTGGTGCACGGGGTGGCGGTGCGGCCGGGGCACCCGGTCGTGCTGGGCGTGGTCGACGCCACCCCGGTGATCGGCGCCCCCGGCTTCCCGGTGTCGGCGGCGCTGACCTTCGACATGTTCGCGCTGCCGCTGCTCGCCGGGCTGGAGGGGACGGCGCCGCGCCGGCGGGTGACCGCGCCGGCCCGACTGGCGCGCAAGCTCGCCTCCACCATGGGCAGCGACGACTGGGTCCGGGTCCGGCTCGGGGACGTGGGCGGCCAGCTGGTGGCGACCCCGCTGCCACGCGGCGCCGGCGTATTGACGTCCCTGGTGCGCGCGGACGGCCTGCTGGTTGTCCCGACCGGCGTGGAGGGGCTGCACGCCGGGACCGAGGTGGAGGTGCAGCTGCTGCGCGGTCTGGACGAGGTGGCCCGCACCGTGGTGGCGATCGGGTCACACGACCTGGTGCTCGACCTTGCCTCGTCCGCACTCCGGCAGGTCGACCCGCGGCTGACCCTCGCGTCGTCCAACGTCGGCTCGCTCGGCGGGCTGGTGGCGCTCCGCGACGGCCTGTGCCACCTGGCCGGCTCGCACCTGCTGGACCCGGCCACGGGGGAGTACACGCTGCCGTACGTGGACCGGGTGCTCGGCGACCACGACCCGGTCGTCATCCGGCTGGTGCATCGCGAGCAGGGGCTGGTGGTCGCGCCGGGCAACCCGCTCGGGTTGACCGGCGTCGCCGACCTGGTCGATGCGCGTTATGTCAATCGGCAGCGGGGTGCCGGGACCCGGGTGCTCTTGGACCACGAGCTGGGCAGAGCCGGGATCGACCCCGACCGGGTGACCGGCTACGGACGCGAGGAGCACACCCACCTGGGCGTGGCCGCGGCCGTGGCCGGCGACCGGGCGGACTGTGGCCTGGCGATCCTGGCGGCAGCGCGGGCGTACGGGCTGGACTTCGTCCCGGTCACCCGTGAGCCGTACGACCTGGTGACGACCCAGGCGGTGCTGGACAGCGGGGTGCTCGACGCGGTGCTCGATCTGCTGGCCGACCAGGGGTTCCTGGATCAGGTCGAGGCGCTCGGGGGGTACTCCACCAGCGAGACCGGCCGCCGCATCCGCTGACCCGACAGCGGCTGCGGTTTTCACGGGGTACCCCGTGAAACGGGCCACTCCCGAGGGTCACGACTCTCGACCAGTGCAGCTTTCACGGGGTACCCCGTGAAAGCTCCGGGCCGCGGCCCGGCGTGTGTCGGTGTGTCGGGCGGGGATGCGGTGCGCACCGGGCTAGCGTTCGGACCGTCGGCGCAATGTCGACATGTCACCTGCGGAGGCGAGCATGATGGACGCACTTCTCGAGCTCGGGCCCACCGGACGTCCCCTCCCCGACCTGCCCACCCCCGCACCGCTGGAGCAGCACGGTCCGGCCCGGGTCATCGCGATGTGCAACCAGAAGGGCGGGGTCGGCAAGACCACGACGACGATCAGCCTCGGTGCGGCGCTGGCCGAGCTCGGCCGACGCGTGCTGTTGGTGGACTTCGACCCGCAGGGGTCGCTGTCGGTCGGGCTCGGACTGAACCCCAACGCGGTCGACCTCACCGTCTACAACCTGCTGATGGACCGGCACGTGGGCTGGGCGGACGTGGTCTGCAAGACCAACGTCGACGGCATGGACATGCTGCCGTCCAACATCGACCTGTCCGCGGCCGAGGTGCAGCTGGTGGGGGAGGTGGCCCGCGAGCAGGCCCTCGCCCGCGCGCTGCAGCCGGCCCTTGCCGACTACGACATCGTCCTGATCGACTGCCAGCCGTCGCTCGGGCTGCTCACCATCAACGCTCTCACCGCGGCCGACGGGGTGGTGATCCCGCTGGAGTGCGAGTACTTCGCCCTGCGCGGCGTCGCCCTGCTGACCGAGACCATCGACAAGGTCACCGAGCGACTCAACCCGCGGCTGCGGGTGGACGGCCTGCTCGGCACCATGTTCGACGGCCGCACCCTGCACGGCCGCGAGGTGCTGAAGACGCTGGTCGACGGCTGGGGAGGCGCGGTCTTCCACACCGTCATCCGGCGCACCGTGAAGTTCTCCGACTCCACCGTCGCCGGCGAGCCGATCACCTCGTACGCACCGGGGTCGGCCGGCGCCGAGGCGTACCGCCAGCTCGCCAAGGAGGTGCTCGTCCGGTGTCACGCCGGGTGAGGCTGCCGGGGGCGGACGAGCTGTTCCGCCCGACCCGAGACGGCGAGGAGCCCGCGGAGCAGGTCCCGCAGATCCGGGTCGTCGCCGACGACGCCGCAGCTGCTGCCGAGCCGGCCGACGAGCCGGCCGACGAACCAACCGACGACGCCGACCGCGCCACGCGAGATCGGGAGGCACGGCGCAGCAGTGGCCGGGTCCGCCACGACGAGAAGATGACGGTGTACGTCACCGCGGACGAGCTGTTCGACCTGGAGTCCGCCCGGCTCACCCTGAGGCGCGACCTGGGGGTGGCGGTCGACCGCGGCCGGCTGGTCCGGGAGGCGATCGCGATCGTGCTGGCCGACCTGGACGACCACGGCGGGGACAGCGTGATCGCCCGCCGGCTGGCCGCCTCGTGACGGTTGCCGCCGACGAGCGGGAGGCGGCGGCCAGCACCGACTTCTCGGTGCACCTGGCCAACTTCGAGGGGCCGTTCGACCTGTTGCTCGGTCTGATCGCCGGCCACCAGCTGGACATCACCGAGATCGCGCTGTCCCAGGTGACCGACGAGTTCATCGCGCACGTCAAGAGGCTCGGCCCCGACCTGGAACGGACCACACAGTTCCTGGTGGTGGCCGCCACCCTGCTCGACCTCAAGACCGCGCGGCTGCTACCGCAGGCTGATCTCGAGGACGAGGAGGACCTGGCCCTGCTGGAGGCCAGGGACCTGCTGTTCGCCCGGCTGCTGCAGTACCGCGCGTTCAAGCGAGTGGCGGCGCTGTTCGACGAGCGGCTCCAGGCGGAGTCCCGCCGGCACCCGCGGATGGCGGGGCTGGACGAACGGTTCGCGCGACTCCTGCCCGAGGTGGTGCTCCGCCTCGGACTGGACGACTTCGCCCGCCTGGCCGCTGGCGCGCTCGCTCCGAAGGAGCAGCCGGTGGTCTCGCTGAGCCACCTGCACGCCCCGCAGGTCAGCGTCCGGGAGCAGGCTGCGGTGATCGTGAGCAGGCTGCGCCAGCTGCGGCGGGCGACGTTCCGTAGTCTCGTCTCCGACGCGCCGGACACGCTGACCACGGTCGGCCGCTTCCTCGCCCTGCTGGAGCTGTTCCGGGAGGGCCAGGTGGCCTTCGACCAGGTCAGCCCGCTCGGCGAGCTGCACGTGCGGTGGACCGGCAGCGACGTGGGCGACGTGGCCGTCGGCGAGGAGTACGACGACCGGGCGGAGGAGACGCGATGAGCCGGCTGCAACCTGCGCTCGAGGCGGTGCTGCTGGTGGCCGACCAGCCGCTCGACACGGGCGCGCTGTCGGCGGCGGTGGACCACGAGCCGGACCAGGTGGGCGCGGCGCTGGAGCGGCTGGCCCGCTGTTACGACGACGAGGGCCGCGGCTTCGAGTTGCGGCAGGTCGGCGGCGGCTGGCGGCTGTTCACCCGGGACGAGTACGCCGACGTGGTCGAGCGGTTCGTGCTCGACGGCCAGCAGGCGCGGTTGACCCAGGCGGCGCTGGAGACGCTGGCCGTGGTCGCCTACCGGCAGCCGGTGAGCCGCTCGCGGGTCTCGGCGATCCGCGGGGTGAACGTGGACGGGGTGATGCGGACGCTGCTCACCCGCGGGCTGGTGGAGGAGGCCGGCATCGAGCCGGTGTCCGGTGCGGTGCTGTATCGCACGAGTGGCTACTTCCTGGAGCGGATGGGGCTCACCGGGTTGGACGAGCTGCCGGACCTGGCGCCGTTCCTCCCCGCCGACGACGAGGCGCAGGAGCTTGCCGCCGGACCGGGCGCCGGCTTCGCCGTGCCGGTGCCGGATCGGACCCCGTCCCGCGAGCAGCCGGACCCGTGACCGATCCGGCGTCTCCGCCGCCCGGGGGACCGCCGGACGAGCAGGGCCTGGTCCGCCTGCACAAGCTGCTGGCCCAGTCCGGGGTGGCCAGCCGGCGCGCGTGCGAGGAGCTGATGCTGTCCGGCCGGGTCGAGGTCGACGGTGACGTCGTCACCCGGCTCGGGACCAAGGTGGACCCGGCGCGTGCCGTCATCCGGGTGGACGGCACCCGGCTGCCGCCGGTGGGTCCGCACGTCTACCTGGCGCTGAACAAGCCGCGGGGGGTGGTGAGCACGATGAGCGACCCGGAGGGGCGGCCCTGCCTGGCCGACCTCGTCGCCGACCGGCCGGAGCGGTTGTTCCATGTCGGTCGACTGGACACCGACACCGACGGGCTGCTGCTGCTGACGAACCACGGCGACCTGGCGCACCGACTGACGCACCCGTCGTACGAGGTGGCGCGGACCTACGTGGCGGAGGTGGACGGAGTCGTCCAGCCGGCCACCCGGCGACGGCTGCTGACCGGCGTGCCGCTGGACGACGGCCCGGTCGCGTGCAGCGAGGTCACCGTGCGGACCAGTCACGGCGACCGGAGCATCGTCCAGGTGGTGCTGCACGAGGGACGGAACCGGGTGGTACGACGGATGTTCGACGCCGTCGGCCACCCGGTGAGACGGCTGACCCGCGTCGCGCTCGGCAGCATCAGGCTGGGGTCGCTCCGCTCGGGTCAGCTGCGCGAGCTGACCGGGGCGGAGCTCGGGCCGCTGCTGGACGCGGCCGGGCTGTAGGAGGAGGTCGGACGTGGCGGTACGAGCCATCCGCGGGGCCACCCAGCTGGACGCGGACGAGCGGGACCATCTGTTGCAGCGCACCGGGGAGCTGGTCCGCCGGGTGCTGCAGGAGAACGGGCTGTCCACCGACGACCTGATCAGCATCGTCTTCACCGCGACCCCGGACATCAGCTCGGAGTTCCCCGCGTACGCCGCCCGCAGCCTCGGCCTCGTCGACGTGCCGTTGCTGTGCACCGTCGAGCTGGACATCACCGGTGCGATGCAGCGGGTGGTGCGGCTGCTCATGCACGTCGAGTCCGAGCTCGACCGCTCCGAGATCACGCACGTCTACCTGCACGGCGCTCGACACCTGCGCAGGGACCTCGACCACGTCCGCACCGACGAGGACCCGTCGTGATCGGCCCGGTGCTGGTCGTCGGCACCGGCCTGGTCGGCACGTCGATCGGGCTGGCGCTGTCGGCGGCCGGCGTGCAGGTGCGGCTGCGGGACAGGGACCGGGCCGCGCTCATGGTCGCGGCTTCGCGCGGCGCCGGGCAGCCGGAGTCGGCCACGGACTCCGATCCGCCGGAGTGCGTGGTGGTCGCGGTGCCCCCTGCCCAGGTGGCGGTGGTGGTGGCCGAGGCGCTCGACGAGCACACCTCCGCCGTGGTCACCGACGTCGGCAGCGTGAAGACCGAGCCGCTGGAGCAGGTGCGGGCGGCGGTGTCCGCCGACGTCCTCGGCCGGTACGTCGGCGGGCACCCGATGGCCGGCAGCGAGCTCTCAGGCCCCTGGGCGGCATCCGCCGACCTGTTCCAGGGCCGCGCCTGGGCCATCACCCCGCACCCGGCAAGCAGGCCCGAGGCGGTCCGCACCGTGACCGACCTCGTCATCGCCACCGGAGCCGGCGTGGTGACGCTCAGCCCCCAGGAGCACGACCTCGCGGTCGCGCGGGTCTCCCACCTGCCACACCTGCTGTCGGTGCTGGCGGCGGCCCAGCTCGGCGCCGCACCGCCGGAGCATCTCGCACTGTCCGGCCAGGGGGTGCGGGACGTGACGCGCGTGGCCGGTGGCGACCCCACGCTCTGGGGGCAGATCCTGGCCGCCAACGCGTCGGCGGTGCGGGGGCTGCTCGAGGCGGTGCGTGACGACGTGGACCGGCTGCTCGGCGGGCTGACAGCGGCCCCGGCCGAGGTCGACGCCGTGCTGCGGCGGGGGCTCGACGGCACCCGGATGATCCCGGCCAAGCACGGCGGCCCGGCCCGGGCGGAGGCCGTCGTACTGGTCGCCGTGCCGGACCGCCCGGGGGAGCTGGCCCGGCTGTTCGGTGATGCTGGACAATCGGGGGTCAACGTCGAGGACCTGCGCATCGACCACGACCCCGGCCGGCCGGTCGGCCTGGTCGAGCTCGTGGTGCAGGCCTCCGCGGCCGACACGCTGGTGGACGCTCTGGTCGCCCGCGGCTGGCCCGCGCACCGCTGACCCACTCGCCCGCACCACCGAGGAGCCGCACCATGCCCGACTCGCCCAGCCGTCCCGACCTGGCCTCGGTGGTCGTGGCGGTCGACGGGCCGTCCGGCTCGGGCAAGTCCAGCACCGCCCGGGCGGTCGCCGCCCGGCTCGGGCTGCGCTACCTGGACACCGGCGCGATGTACCGCGCCCTGACCTGGGCCGTGCTCGACCACGGGGTGGACCCTGCCGACCCCGTGGCGGTCGCCGACCTCGCCGGCCGCGTGGACCTGGTGTCCGGCACCGACCCGGCGCGGCCGACCATCACCGTCGACGGCACCGACGTCGCCGGCCCGATCCGCGGAGCGGACGTGACCGCCGCGGTCAGCACGGTCAGCGCCGTGCCTGCTGTCCGGGCGGCCATGGTGCAGTGCCAGCGCGAGCTGATCGGGTCCGGCGGGATCGTGGTCGAGGGCCGCGACATCGGGTCGGTCGTGGCACCGGACGCGCCGGTCAAGATCTTCCTCACCGCCGACGTGCAGGCCCGGGCCCGGCGGCGCACCGCCCAGGTGGGCGGCCCGGACGACTCGCATGCCGCCACCCGGGACGACCTGGACCGCCGCGACCGGCTGGACTCGTCCCGCGTGGCCTCCCCGCTGACCCGGGCCGCCGACGCCGTCGACGTCGACACCACCGAGCACAGCCTGGACGAGGTGGTCGCGCAGGTCGTCGACCTGGTGCGGGTCGCCGTCGCGAAGGCCGTACCGTGACCGGAGGTACGGGGAGTGGGCCGAGCGAGCGGAGTGACCGGGTGGACGAGTCGGTCGCTGACGCCTCGGCGGGGTCGGTGCAGGCCCGGGCCGGCGCGGCGCCGGTACTCGCCGTGGTCGGCCGGCCCAACGTGGGCAAGTCGACCCTGGTCAACAGGATCATCGGCCGTCGGGAAGCCGTGGTCGAGGACGTTCCCGGCGTGACCCGTGACCGGGTGGCCTACGACGCGATCTGGAACGGACGGGCCTTCACCGTCGTGGACACCGGTGGCTGGGACCCGGACGCCCGGGGCCGGGCCGAGCGGATCGCGTACCAGGCCGAGCTGGCGATCGCTGCCGCGGACGCGGTGATGTTCGTCGTGGACGCGACGGTCGGCGCAACCGACACCGACGACGCCGTCGTGCGCGTGCTGCGCCGCTCGTCCAAGCCGGTCCTGCTGGCTGCGAACAAGGTCGACGACCTGCGTGGGGAGGCCGAGGCGGCCGGACTGTGGAGCCTCGGGCTGGGGGAGCCGCATCCGGTGTCGGCATTGCACGGTCGCGGCAGCGGAGACCTGCTCGACGCGGTGCTCGCCGTACTCCCGGAAGCACCGGTCGAGACCGACGAGGAGGTCGGTGGACCGCGCCGGGTGGCGATCGTGGGCAAGCCGAACGTGGGCAAGTCCAGCCTGCTGAACGTGCTGACGGGGGCGGAGCGGGCGGTGGTCGACTCCGTCGCCGGCACCACCGTCGATCCGGTGGACGAGCTGGTGCAGCTCGGTGGCCGGACCTGGCGGTTCGTGGACACCGCGGGGGTGCGCCGGCGGGTGAAGGAGGCGTCCGGGCACGAGTACTACGCCAGCCTGCGCACCCAGACCGCGCTGGAGCGGGCCGAGGTGGCGGTGGTGGTCGTGGACGCGAGCGAGTCGCTGTCGGAGCAGGACCAGCGACTGATCGCCATGGTTGCCGACGCCGGGCGCGCGGTGGTGGTGGCGTTCAACAAGTGGGACCTGGTCGACGACGACCGGCGCTACTACCTCGAGCGGGAAATCGACCGCGACCTGCTGCGGGTGCAGTGGGCGCCGCGGGTGAACGTCTCCGCGAGGACCCGGTGGCACGTCGACAAGCTGGTGCCGGCGCTGGACCGGGCGCTGGCCGGGTGGGAGACCCGGGTGCCGACAGGTGCCCTGAACACCTTCCTCGGCCGGCTGGTGTCCGAGCACCCGCACCCGGTGCGCTCGGGCAAGCAGCCGAAGGTGCTGTTCGCCACCCAGGCCTCGACCGCGCCGCCGACCTTCGTGCTGTTCACCTCCGGCAAGCTCGAGGCGTCGTACCTGCGGTTCATCGAGCGCCGGCTGCGGGAGACCTTCGGCTTCGAGGGGACGCCGATCTCGCTGCAGCAGCGGCCGCGGGAGAAGCGCCGGCGCTGAGCGCCGCCCACCGGGACCGGCGCTGAGGCATTTCCGTCGCTCTGGCAGCGGGAATGCATCATCGCCCGGTGGGGGGCGGGGCGTACGCCGGCGCTGCTGACCCCGCCGCTGATGCATTCGCGTCGCTCCGACGGCGGGAATGCATCATCCGGCGTGGGGTACGGGCGGGTCGGCGCACGCTCAGGCTCGGGTAGGGTTCCGCGTGCTCCACCGGTGTCACGCACCGGGGGCGGCGGGCTGTAGCGCAGCTTGGTAGCGCACTTGACTGGGGGTCAAGGGGTCGCAGGTTCAAATCCTGTCAGCCCGACCGAATTGCAGGTCAGAGGAACACCCTTCAACCTGCGCAAACACGACGAGAGCCCCTTCCGACTGCTACCGGAACCTTCAGCGTTCTGCGACCTGCTGCGCCGGGCGCAGCAAGCCGCCGAGGAAGAGCAGCAATGGCGCAGCCATCGCGACCAGCGGCGCGGCAAGCACGATCCCGACCAATGAACAGACCCGTCGAGTCGGACGAGGACCACCACAGATACAGCGTCGTCATCGTGGCGAGTACCCCGACCACCGCAAGCACCGTGAAGTGCAGCGAGCCGCGCGGCGCCATGATCCCGGCCAGAAAGCACGCGATCGCGACGGTTACGAACCACATGACGTGCACGGTGTCGCTCGGCCTGCCGCTGCTCCAAGAGATCCACGCCAGCCAGGCGACCCCCGGGCCGAGGCCGACCAGACAGCACGCGGTCGCGGTGCGTGCCGGCGATTCCCCACCCCGCCGG
Organism: uncultured Actinomycetota bacterium; assembly: GCA_963704295.1. Lineage (GTDB taxonomy): Bacteria > Actinomycetota > Actinomycetes > Propionibacteriales > Nocardioidaceae > JACCVL01. Next base: position 69,357 of record OY969884.1, read on the forward strand.
CTCGCTCCGAGCGGAGCTCGCGGCGAGGTGCCATCGCCGGCTTCACCCCCGAACATGCCCGAGCGTCCCACGGCGGCAACCGCCTGCCAACCAGCGTGCCGAGAAGCGCCGACGGCAACAGTGGCATGGTGACCTGTGGCAGCTCGAGTCCGGATCGTTCCGTCGCCCGTGTCGGTCAACTTCCAGACCCAGGTGCTGTCGGGTTTGCGCCACAGCAGCCACTGGTTGACTTCGAACCCCGCCACCCAAAATGCGGTGACATCGGAGGGGGCCCTTCGGAGACATCGGTATCCACTGGCCGATCTCCAGTTGTTGGAGCTCGGGAACGTTCGCACGTGCGCTCGGGTGGCCGAGGTTGTCGAGGTGGTCGTTGCTGAAGAAGTCCGCTCGGTGGCAGCCGACCTGGACGGGCCGCGTCCAGACCAGCGTGGGCGGTGCCTGGATAGTGATGGCACGGGTGCAACGGGACTGCGCTTCCGGCGGGAACTCGTCGCGGGAAGGGCAGCCTCGACCTCGCCGATGGTCGCGATCGCACGCACTTGGCGCGGAGTTGCTGTCGGGTGGACCGGGGTGTCTGGGGAGGTGTCGTGGTCGGCATGGGGGGCTCTTTCGGTCAACGGCCGGCGCTGTTGATCGCCGCAGCGGTGTGGGGTGGTGTGGTCGTCGTCTCGGCGACGCCGACGTTGTAGCTGAGCGCATCGAGTCGGAACTCGAGATAGGTGAACGACTCTCCGGGCTGTCCGGCCTTCCAGACACCCTTTCCCAGGGTGAAGATGCGATGCCCGTCGCTGTCGTGATGGCCGGTGAGTGGGGTTGACCAGCGCTGCCGGACGAAGGTCTTGCCGTCGTCGGATGCGCGGGCTCGGTCGTCGGAGACAAAGTCGACGAGGTCGTGCTCGGCGTTGAAGGTCAGTACCGCTGAGATGGTCTGGTCGCCGTCGGTGAACTCCCCGCGGACGTGCCGGTCGTCAAGAGCCGTCCACCTGACGGGGGCATCGACGATCGCACCAGGTGCCATGACGACGAGGTCGTTGAAGACCGTGACGGTCTCTCCACGGTCCATCTCGGGACCGGAGGCGTTGACGATGGTGAACAGCGAGAGCAGCTTCACGCGCATCGTTGCCGTGGTGTCGGCGAAGACGTGCAGGACGGTGACGGGGAGCCCGGACCTGGTGGCGTCCATGAGGAAGATTCGCGGCGGTCGTGGCCCGTAGGTGTTGACCTGCTGGCCGGTGAACGGCATCCACGCCGCATTGGGGTCACTGCGGATGCGGCCGTGGAAGTCGGCGTGGAAGCTGACCACCCGGGGCTGCCCGACAGCCCCGGATCGGCGGATGTAGGCCGCCAACGGGCTCGGTAGGTCCACGAGATCCGCTTGGTCTAGGACAGCCGGAGAAGCGTTGAGGTCGGCGAGTGCCTGAGTGGCCCGGTCCTGGTACTGGGCGTGGAAACTGATCGGCCCTTCGGCAGCGAAGGCGTACGCGGCTGCTAGCACCAGGACGAGGTTCACGATGGTCCCGGCCCGTGCATCGGTCCATGAGGTCGCGATGGCGATCTGGGAGATCGTCGCCGCCCCGAAGGCCATGGCCCACCACCACGTGGGCGTACCCACGGCGAGGAGCACCGCGGCTGTCAGGACGAGCGCCGCAGCCAGCAGCCAGAGCACCCCTCCCACGACGCCGATCGGTTTCGTGAGCTGGGAGACGTCGGCCCACCCGAAGCCCTCAATTACACCCAAAAGATGGATGAGTCCGTGGCCGGCGAGCACGGCAACTATCAACCAGCGGAGCGTTGTGGTCATGGAGATCATCTCTCTCAGCTTTGGCGCATGGTCTGAGCGGGGTCAACTCCCATCTTGCTGTCGGGCACGTGGTAGCCGATCGGCAGTTTCTCGATCTGTCACGCCACGGCGGCAGCCTCATCGATCTGCGTCCATTGGTCACTACTCGGGGAGGTGTCGCAGCTGCCGTGCGGCGACGACCAGCCCCGCGTCCCAGCCCGGGGCGCGGCCACCAGGTGGGAGGGCAACCGCTTGGGTGTCATGCCCACTGCGCGCGAGCAGCCAGGAGATCAGCGAGTTGGAGTTCCACATCTCACCGGTCTCCAGTTCGTCGCGCCCCCAGGTTGCCTGGGGGACGTCGGACACCAACTCAAGCAGGCGGCGGGCACGCACGGGCTCGCAGCTCAGCAGGCAGGGGCTGGCAACCGCTTCAGCTGCGTCCGGGATCACTCCGCCGCGCCAACAGCGGACCTCGTAGCGGAACAGGCGACTCCGGGCGAGCCAACGAGAGCCGACGGGCCCCTCGCACACCACGCCGCGCTCCGTGACCTTGTTGTTCCAGAGCGGTCCCTGCTCGATGACGAAGCGGTCGTCCCCGAGACGGACCTCCAGCGCCGAGTGGTACAGATCGCATCTGCGGCGACGGTGCAACACGGCGCCGACAGCCTCGAAAACCCGACCATTGAGGCGCACGCAATGCCCGCCAGCTCCCAGCGGCAGCCAATACAGGTGGACGCTGGCGGCGGACCCACTCAGTCCAAGGTCGATCGCCACCTACACGGCACCTCGCTCTCCACCTGATGTGCTTCTGGCACCAGCCCGTGCCGTCAGGTCACCAGTCGAAGTGTGCGCGCGGTCGGGTCGGCGGATGCCGGCAAGAAGCAGGGCAACGGTCGCGGCACCCAGCACCGTCAGGCCCGCCCAGATGGGCAGTTCAAAGCCCTCTCCTACCCTCTGGCGCGCGACCTCGACGCTCGCGGCAGCCAGGGTGAGGGTGTAGAGGCTCCCTCCCACGCTCAATATGGCGGCCAATAGCCGGCCGAGCGTCCGACCACGTGCCAGCCAGAGAGCGGCGAGCAGCATGGGGGGAACGATGAAAACGAGGTCGATGGCGAAGACAACCCCGGTCGGGTGGCCGGAGTCCACGATCGGCTGGGGGACAGCGTCGGTGATCAGATAGCTGAGGGAGATGCCGACCCAGAGGAGACCGAGGCCGGTGGCCACGCCGCCGGTGTAGGTGATGGCCACGACGCGAGCGACTCTTCCACCCATTGCGTTACCGAGTCGGGTGAGATCTAGGCGCGGCACCGATAACAGCAGCGCATACAACGGGAGTCCAAACGTGGCGACGTAGAGGAGGAAGAGCTGGTTGAACGCCGCGGCCACCGCGTAGAACAGGTAGGCGTACATCGAGTAGAACAGCATGCCCAGCCACAGCACCCGACCCCGTGGCGAGCCCCGCATCTCCCAGACCAGGCCGACCAGCAGCAACGGAACGGCGACCAGGAGGGTGACCATGTCCTGACCGCGGAAGGTGGCGGTCACCAGCGCGTTGTCTCGGTACAGCCAGTCCGTGGCGAAGACACCGACCGCCGACGCCGTGGTCATAGTCGCGGCCGTGGCAGCGGTGAGCACGTACGCAGCCTGTAAGCCCGGTCGACCAGCACTCATATACGCAAGTCTCTTCTCACTCGATGGATCAGGTGCACGTCCGGAACGTCGCGATCCAACGAAATCAGGGTCCGGTCGACGAGCTGTCATGCGCAATCTCCCTGCCGACGTTCTCCTGACCACTGTCAGCGCCGGCAGAACGCGCAGTCACATCATCGCTGCCCCCCGGCCACGGGGATCGACTCGCGCGTCGGTGTCGACGCCACGACGAGCGCACAGATGGGGTGGCTTCAGCTGATCCCGGCGGGCACCTTGCCCGGATCCGGGAGCGCCTCGGGGGGCACGACCCGGACCGGGTGCAGCGGTGACGGCTCGACCAACAAGACGCGCGCGAGCCAGTCGGGCAGCCACCAGTTCCACCTGCCGAACAGGCTGACCAGGGCCGGCACCAGCAGTGCGCGGACGATGGTCGCGTCGATGAGGATGCCGACCCCTAACGCGGTGCCGAGGACCTTCGTGTCGGTCCCGGGTGAGGTGGCGATGGCCGAGAAGGAGAAGAACAGGATCAGGGCCGCGGAGGTGACGAGCCGACCGGTTCGGCCTATCCCGGTGATGACCGCCATGCCGGTTTCACCTGTGCGGTCGTACTCCTCGCGCATCCGGGTGAGGATGAAGACCTCGTAGTCCATGGACAGCCCGAAGAGGAACGCGAAGATCACCACGGGGAGCCAGAAGTTGATCGCACCGGTGGGAGCGACGTCGAAAATGACCTCCGAGCCGTGCCCGAGCTGCCAGAAGAAGACGATCGAGCCGAACACCGCGGCCAGGGAGATCAGGTTGACCAGCACGGCCTTGAGCGGCAACAGCACGGACCGGAAGGTGCGGACCAGCAGGATGTAGGTGATCAGGGCAATGAGCCCCAGCACGTAGGGGAACTTGTCGTACACGGCGCTGAAGTAGTCCTCGATGGTGGGACCGAGACCGGTGATACCGACCTCGCCGTCCGCCGCCGGTTCCACGGCTGCCCGGATGTCAGCGACGATCGTTGAGGCGTCGCTGTCGAGGGTTGCCTGGGTCGGGAACACATCGACGACGGCACTGTCGCCGCGGGTGGTGCCGACGACGGCCATCTGTACGCCGTCGACGCCGCGGGCTGCTGCGGCTGCTGCGTTCGCATCGCTGGCGGGTACGAGGACCTCGATGGGGGTGATGACTCCGGCGCCGATGTCGCCGTCGGTGAGGGTGTGCAGCGCATCGAAGCGTTCGCCGTTCTGCGCGAGGGACTCCAGACTGGAGCCTGGCCCGATCTTGAGGCCGAACACGGGCGCGATGAGGAGACCGAGCACGATCACAGCTGTCGCGGTGGCGATGAGGCGGTGCCGGACGATGAGGCGTGCCCACGCCGACCAGCCGCGGGACGCGGTGTCTTCCTTGCGGATGCGGGGGTAGTCGATGCGCGGCCCGACGCTGGAGAGGAGCGCGGGAAGCAGGGTGAGCACGACTGCCACGCTGACCAGAGGGATCAGCATCCCCGCGACGCCCATGCTGCGCAGGGCTGGCACCGGCAGGATCAGTAACGCCAGCAGGCTGATCGCCACGGTGACGCCCGAGGCCATGACGGCGTGTCCGGCTGTCTTCATGGCAGCCACGACCGCCTCCTCATTGTTGCGGCCGTGGGCGCGTTCCTCCCGCCATCGTGAGACCAGGATCAGCGAGTAGTCGATGGCGACCCCGAGCCCGATGAGCGCGACGAGGAACTGGACGATGATGCTGACGTCGGTGAACGTCGTGAGCGCCAGGACGAGCATGAAGGTGGTCAGAATCGAGACCCCGGCGATGAGTAGCGGCAGCAGCGCCAGGAAGGACGCGTACACGAAGAGCAGCACCAACAAAGCTCCCGCGGCGGCGATCAGGGTCTCGACCAGGACGCTCGAGCCTTCCTGCTCACCGCCCACAGAAAGCAGACCGTAGGAGGTCAGGCCACTCTCGAAGCCTGCTGCCTGGGCTGCTGTTGTCAGCGCGGGGTCGAGCTGGCTCTCGATGTAGGGGCCGAAGGTCACCGGGACCGGAGCCTGGATCAAAGCGTACGTCGTGCGTCCGTCGTCAGTCACGAAGCCCGGATCGTTGGTGCTGGCAAAGTCCACGACGCGGAGCTTCACGTCGGGGACAGCCGCGACGGCCGTGGTGAAGACCCCGGCCACAGCGGCGGTGTTCCCCTCGACCGTCTCACCCTCGGGCACAGTCACGACGGCGATGTAGGAGTCGTAGGTGCTGACGCCGTAGGTGTCGATGAGCTGCTGTTCGGCGTTGTCTCCGGGTTGGCCCGGAAGTGAGAAGTCCAGCGACCATCGGTCACCCAGCGGACTGGCCGAAAGCATGCCGCCGATAAAGAGTGCCACCCAGATGACGCTGACGATGCGGCGGTGATGCATGACGAGGCGGGCGAAGCGCTCCAAGATGGACTCCTAGATGAGGAGCACACTGGAGCTAACACCGCAGGGCGGCAAGACAACGTGCCCGCATTCGACGCTACGCGCGGTGCCGGGGCGGCGAAACACTCGAACAGGACCGCTTCGCGCAAGAATGGGACGACCTCCGCCACTCTCATCGTGGGCGGAAGTCGAAGTGCGCGGTATGGGACTACTGTCGACCAGCAGTGGCGAAAGGCTGCCCATCGCGTTCCGCAGGCGGCGCGAGGGCGGGTCGCCACCTCCCAGGAGCGCCCCATGGCCGCACAGCCGACAGAGCACCTCCTCACTCCAGCACAGGTTGCCGCCCTCGTCTTCGTCGACCCGAAGACCGTCAGCCGCTGGGCGCAGGCAGGCAAGCTTCCTTCCACGCGCACGCCTGGTGGACACCGGCGCTTCCACAGCTCCGACGTTCAAGCACTCATGCTCCGGCACCGGAGTCCGGATCAGGTCGACAACGACGTCGTCGACCCACCGCCCGACCAGGAAACCGCTGCTACGCGCGAGGTCGACCGCGCCGCAGCTGACGCCGTGGTTGCGGAAGCGGTCGCCATTGCGCTCGAGGCACAAGCCGAGGCGGCCGTGGACGCGGTGTCGGAAACCGCTGCGTCGGTCGCGCTAGCTGCCGAGACGGCGGCATCCGCAGCGGTGAAGGCTCGTCGCGCCAGAGCATTCGCCGCCGCTGAGGCTGCGCGGGAGATCGCCGGCGAGGCAGCCAGCGCCGCTGCTGCGATGCGGTCAACGGCAACAGTGCAAGCCGGGCGACTCGCCGAGGCGGCAGCGCAGGCGAAGAGGCTCGTCCTCGCTGCCGGCACCGAGGCTCAGACCGCCACGGCTGCGGTGCGCATGGCCGCGACGGTGCAGGCCGCCGCTGATGCGGCATCGGCCGACACCGCCCTGGCGGCGGCCCGCGTCGCTCAAGCAGTCACCGACGCGGCCGCGCACGTTGCTGTGATGGTGGCTGCGTTCGACCTCTCCGTGGAGCGGGAGACCGCCGCCGCGGCAGCGACGCTTCACAACCTGGCGGTGGAGACGGCTCGCCACGCGGCCCGGAGGAGGGAGGGGAAGCGAAGTCCTCAGGTTGACGCTTGATAAAGTAGATGCTTGAATAACGGCATGGCAGCAACCACCGCGGATGAGCAGCTCGATGCTCTGTTCACGGCGCTCGGCGACCACACCAGGCGCGACATCGTGGCCCGGCTGAGCGCGGGCGATGCGACGGTCAAGGAGCTGGCGGAGCCGTACGCCATGAGCATGCAGGCCGTTTCGCAGCACATCCGGGTGCTCGAGCGGTGCGGCCTGATCAGCCAGGGACGCTATCGGCAAACCCGGCCATGTCGACTCGAACTGGCGGCCTCGAGGCCGCGCTCTCCTGGATCGAGGAGAGCCGGCGGACGTGGTCAGACCGAATGGATCGGCTGGAGACGCACCTTGCCCGGCTGCAGGAGCGTGAGAGGCAGTGAACGACGACGAACTCGTCTACCGGCGGGTCCTCGATGCCCCGCGCGAACTGGTGTGGCGGTGCCTCACTGAGCCCGCCGAGCTCGCGCACTTCTGGGGCCCGAGTGGCATGGCCACCCCGATCGACGGCATCGTCGTCGAGCTCCACCCTGGTGGACGATTCGAGACTCTGATGCTCGGCGAGCACGGCAGCCACCGGATGGTCGCCACCTTCACCGAGGTCGTCCCGCCTGAACGGCTCGCCTGGGTGGAACCGGCGACCGGGGTGCACACCACCAGCGCCCTCGACGATCTCGGCGACGGCAGAACCGCGGTGGTCATCCATCAGCGAAACGTGACCGAGACCATGCGCACGCCCCAGGCCCGCGCCGGCTTCCTCACCTCCCTCGACAAGCTCGAAGAGCACCTCGCTCACCTCACGCAGGGAGACCGATCATGACCGACCCGCAGATCTGGGTGGCGCCGACCTACGAGGGGCTCGCCGATCTCCTCACCGCCGCGGCCGTCGGCGCGTGGGACGCTCCCTCGCTGTGCGAGAAGTGGTTGGTGCGTCATGTCGTCGCGCACGTGACGATGCCGGTACGGCTGACTCCCGAGCAGTTCGGGGCGGAGATGGCAGCGGCCGGCGGCGACTTCACCACACTGTCCGACACCGTGGCCACGCGGGACGCGTCGCTGCCCGTCGTCGACCTCCTCGACCAGCTCCGATCGCCGCGACTGCACGCGTGGCAACCGCCGGGCGGCGGCGGGGCCGGCGCACTGAGTCATGCCGTCATCCACTCGCTGGATGTGACCGTCGCGCTCGGCCGGCCCCCGGTCGCACCGGCAGAGGCTGCGACCGCCGTGCTCGAGCAGCTCACCGCCGCCGACGGCACCTTGTTCGGGGTCGATCTGACCGGTGTCCGGCTCGAGGCCGCCGACACCGACTGGAGCTGGGGAGACGGCCAGCTCGTTCGCGCCGATAGCGGCTCCCTGGTCGCACTCCTGAGCGGCCGAGCGCTGCCCGACGGCCGGGCGCTGCCCCGCCGCCTGACACGCCAAGTCGGACCCGCCCCGAGCGGCGACAAGGCCACCAGTACGTCCGCAACCTCCCACGTGGCCTACTTGAGGATCACGTTTCTGGTGGCGGTTCCTCCCTGGCTGCTCGTCACGGTGATGTTCTGCGGGTTGGTCGGCAAGGAGAACTCGCCTCGCCCTCCACTCAACGTCCCGATCAGCTGACCACTCGAGGTGACGGTCACGCGCAGGGTGACGCCTGCGGCGGAGCTGGATGCCTCGACCCGCAGCAGGCGCTTGCCGCCGTCGTATTCGGCGCGGGAGATGGTCACGCTGTCCGTCGGCGGCGGTGGCTGTGCCGGAGTCACGGTGAGCGTGGCCGTGCGGTTGGTGGCGCCCAGAGTCGCCGTGATCGTGGCGGTGGTCTCAGCGGTCACGCTCGACGTCGTGATCGTGAACGTGCGGTTGGTCGATCCGGCAGCGACGGTCACGCTCGGCGGGACCGTGACGACGGAACTGTCGTCGGACAGGTTCACGGTGGTGCCGCCGGACGACGCGGGGACGGACAGGGTGACGGTTCCGGTCGAGGTCTCCCCTCCGTTCACGGTCGCCGGGGCGAGGGCGAGCGGTGAGAGGGACGGACCGCCAGCTGCGGTCACGGACAACGTCGCCGTTCGAGCCGCCCCGCCGGCAGCGGCAGAGATCGTCACCGTCGCGTTCGCCGTGACGTTCGCCGTCGTGACGGTGAACGTCGCGGTGGTCTGGCCGGCGGGGACGACCACGGTGCTTGGCACGGTGGCGACTCCGGTGTTGCTGCTCGACAGCGACACCGACGTTCCACCGCTGGGAGCGCTGCTGGTGAGGGTGACGAGTCCGGTGGACGTTTCGCCGGCGGTGACGGTCGCGGGCGACAGCCCGAGCGAGGTGACCGACGGGGGTGTGGGGGGTGGCGGTGGCGTGGATCCAGCCACCGGGTAGGTGGCCGTCAACGTGTACGAGGTGTCGCGCCGGGTGGTGTTGCTGACTTCGATCCGGTGCTGGCCGGTCGCGGCGGTCGCGTAGGACCGGACCTTCGGCCGGTCGGTCGATGTGTCCGCGAGAAGCACCTGGCCCGCCGGATCGAGTGCTCTCAGCGTCACCCGCGCTCGGGCATCGGCCCAATTGAGATTGAGCTGCACCGTTCCGGCCGCTCCTACTGCGATCGCGTGTCCAATGGTCTGGTTGCGACCCAGCTGGCCCGAGAACGTGCGCGTCTCTGTCCCCGCCGGAGGTGGTGGTGGTGGCGCGGAACCGTCCGGGTTGAGCCGGACCACGAAGGCGTCCCCCCAGAAGATCGCTGGGTCGCCCCCGAAGCTGGTGTCGAGAGATCCCGCGGTCACCGGGAAGTCGGCCGAGTAGGTCGTCCCGACCACGACGACCGCCCCCGTTGTGTCCAGCGCGACGGCGCTGCCGGGGTCGGCCTGAGTGCCACCCAGGAAGGTGGCGAAGAGCAGGTCAGAGCCGGCGCCGTCCAGGCGCGCCAGCCAGGCGTCGGTGCTGCCGCTGTTGGTTCTCGAGATGGCGTCCGCAGTCGTTGGGGCGCCTGCACTGGCGGCTCCGACTACCCAGGCCCCTCCGGTGGCCGTCACGGCAACATCTGCCGCCCCGCCGCCGCCGAGGAAGGTCGAGTAAGACAGGTTCGCGCCGGAGGAGCTGAGCCTGGTGACGAACGACTCGCTCGTCCCGGTGAACGAGGTGTCGTAGGCGCCTGTGGTGGTGTCGAAGTCCGCGGACAAGGTTCCGCCGACCACGTACGGGTTCTCTGCCGCGTCTAGCGCGAGTCCTTGGGCGAAGTCGCGGCCGGTACCGCCGATGAACGTCGAGAAGGTGAGCGGGGCGCCTCCGGTCGGCGACAGTCTGGTCACGAAGACCTCGAAGAGGTCGATGGTCGCGCCACCGCTGTGGCCCGTCTGGAAGGCGCCGGCGGTGGTAGGGAAGTCAGTCGATCGCGTGGACCCGGCGAGGACGACGTCCCCGGACGCGGCCAAGGCGATTCCGTCGGTGGTCTCGTTGTCCGCGCCGCCCAGGTAGGTGGAGTAGAGGACTCCCGAGCCCGCGGTGTTCAGCTTGGTCAGGAACCCGTCGAACCCACCTGCCCGTGCTGACTGGAACGCGCCGGGGGTGGTCGGGAAGTTCGTGGAGATCGTCCGGCCCGAGACGAGCGCGTTCCCGGAGCTGTCGACCGCGATGTTGTCGGCGTCGTCGAAGTTCGTCCCCCCGAGGAACGTGGAGTAGACAAGCTGGCCGGACGGTCCGAGCTTGGCGACGAAGCCGTCGGTGGCATCGTCCCGCGTCTCGATGGGCTCGACGTTGATGCTGGTCTGGAACGCTCCCTGTGTGGTGGGGAAGTTGCTCGACGTGGTCTGGCCGGCGACGTAGGCGTTCCCACCGGCGTCGACGGTGATCGCTCGACCGTGCTCGATCGGGTCGCCTGCGCCTCGCCGCAGCGCGGTGGGCGTGCCACCGAGGTAGGTGGCGTAAGCCAGCCCGGAACCGTCGGGCGTCAGCTTCGCCACGAACGCGTCCACCACGCCGCCGTTGAAGGTCCGGTCGACCGCACCGGCGGTGGTGGGGAAGTTGTCAGACTGGGTGGTGCCGGTCAGGTAGACGTTCCCGGAGCCGTCGACCGCGACGTCGGCGCCGAGCTCGTGACTCGAGCCACCCAGGAACGTCGCGTAGTCGATCGCCGGGTCGATGACCAGCGGCCGGGAGGGGTCGTAGCCGCCCAGTGTGAACCCGTATTCTTGGCCGTCGTCTCCCACCCGGTAGGCACTCGAGACGACGACCCTCTCGTGGTCGACGGTCTGGTAGGCGAGGGGTGCGGCATCGCGCAGGATTCCGGCCGAGGTCCGCACCGACAACGCACCGTCGTCGGCGACCCGGAGCCCACGGGCGCCGACGTACGCCAAGGCGATCTGGTCGGGTCGGGATCCCGGAGCCACGTGGAACTCGTACTTGAGCTGACCCTGCCCACCGCGCACGAGCAGGTCGATGCCCGGCCACAGGTTGCGGTAGGCGACCTCGTTGTGCGCGGCCAGGCCGGTGTGCCACGCGGCGGGATCGTTCCCGCGGAGGTAGTTGACCCGCGCCGGCGACGGGTCGGTGCCCTCGATCACGGTTTTAGGGTCGGCACCGATAAAGCGCAGCCCCAGCCGCAGAGCAGCGGTCTTCATCCGCAGGGTCATCGACAGCTGTTTCGGGGTCAGCGCAAACGCGTAGCGCGCCCCGGAAGCGTGGAAACGGACCGCGTCGTCGTACTGACCGGCGTTCTCCACGAACAGCGGCGGCAGGTCGACGAAGCCGGCGAGCGGAGCGCTGCTCGCCCGGTCGGGGCTGGCAGGTCTCGGCGGTGCCGCAGCCGCCGTCGTCGGCCCGGCGCCTGGGAGGAGAAGGGACAGGACTACAACAACGAACGCCATGAGAGAGGTCGAAAGGACTCCACGGTGTGCCGGGGGGTTCGGCATGCTGCGCTCCGGTCTGATCAGGTCAGCGTCGCGCCACGCTGCCCCGAGTCACCGCGGACTCCGCTCTCGTTGCGACCCGATCCTTGACCTCGTCCAACGCGGGGTCAATGCGACCTTGGTCCTAGTACTTCTCCGGAGCCCGTCGCCCTTGTTGGGCTGGCGCTCACGGTCACCGGGGGCGCGGCGCGAGGACGCTCACCCGTCGTGCAACCACGGCGTGACGCAGACGCCGACCAGCAGCCCGTCGGCGGCCTGGAAGCGGGCGACGACCTGGCCCCACGGCTCGGTGCGGGTGGTGTGCACCGGGTGGAAGCCCCGGTCGACGAGCTCCCTCGCGGCGCTGTCGACGTCGCCGACCTCGAACTCGATGGTGGCCTGGGGTACGGGGTGGGTGTCCGGCCACGTCGGCCGTCCGAAGCAGGCCTGGGCGGCCTCCGTCAGCGGCCATACGCCGAAGTGCTTGGCGCCTGGTATCTCCTCGGAGTAGAGGTAGTCGGAGCCCTCGACACTGTCCGGTGGCCGGAGTGGCAGGCCGAATGTGTCCACGAGCAAGCGCCTGTCACTCGTCACGTCCGAGGTGATGACCGCAAAGCCTGCGATGAAGCGAACGTCCATGCCAGCAGTATCGGCCTCGACCGGCCACGAGAGAACCCGCAGCCATCCCGGGTTTCTCTTCCGGTCACCACCAGATCCCCGCTTCCTGGCATGTCGCCAGCGGACCCCGTCAGGTGCCCCTGGTGACACGGCCCAGCAGCCGTCGCGTCACTGCCCGGTGGATCGGTGCGATCCCGCTCCAAACAGTGCGGGCGCCGACCCGGTCGAACCGCACCAGCGTTGTGACCACGACCAGATTCGACCGGCAGGAGACCACAACCCGCGGCGTGAGCATTCCGCCGTCAACACCAAGGACCAGGTGTTCGGCTCGTTTCGCATGATCGTCCAGCGCAGCACCTGCTCCGGCGACCCGGATGGCACGAGCTGCAGCCCCAGGGCTCGATGCGCACCGTGGATAGTCCCGCGGATCGCGTAGTGCACCGGGCTGAGGCTGGCGAGCTGTCTGACGTCCGCCGCTACCGGGATCGGTCGCACCACGACGACCCCCTTCGTGGATCGTGCGCGGAACCTACTACGGGTGAGCGGGCGGGCCCCACCCGGCAACTCACGAACCGGCCTTATGGTGCCGGTGGACCCGGTCGCACGGGTTTCCCGCAGGCACCCAGCCGTCGCGATGAGACCCTGCCCACGACCACCGAATGGAGAACCGATGCCCGCGGACCGTGACCTCGAGATTCGCCTCGGCCGCGACGAGCTCGTCATCGATAGCCGCTACGAGGCGCTGAGCATCGGCAACGACGTGCTGATCGCCGTGTGGTTCATCGCCGGCAGCATCCTGTTCTTCTGGCCGTCCACGACATTCGCGGCCACGTGTCTGTTCCTGCTCGGAAGCATCGAGCTCCTGATCAGGCCGACGATCCGACTGACCCGGATGTTCCATCTCCGTCGCATCCGCGGCGGAGATCTGCATGCCCATTCCAGCTTCGACTACTGATCACCGCTCTCGACTGAGTCTCCCGCCGGCGGTGCACCCGCTTGGGAGCACGGTCTCGTCGTCAGCCGTGCGCGATGATGGTCACGGAGAGGGTGGGCGTTGATGCTCGAGCTGCTGCTGGTTGCGCTGGCGGTCCTGGGCTACGCACTGGTGTCGGGGCGGCTGACCGGCTCCCCGATCACGGCTCCGATGGTGTTCACCGGCGTGGGCCTGACGGTCGGTGTCGGTGCGCTGGCCCTCTTCGACCTGGAGGTGGAGGGGGAGGCCGTCTCGATCCTGGTCGAGGCGACGTTGGTGCTGGTGCTGTTCACTGACGCCATTCGGATCGACCTTCGCGCGCTGCGGCGCTACGCGGGGCTCCCGCTGCGGCTCCTGGGGATCGGCATGCCGCTCAGCATCGCGGCCGGCACGGCGGCCGGGGTGCTGGTCGTACCCGGCCTCGGCGTCACCGAAGCCGCCCTGCTTGCGGCCGTCCTCGCGCCGACCGATGCAGCGTTAGGTCAAGCAGTGGTGAGCGACCGGCGGCTACCGGTCCGGATCCGGCAGGCACTGAACGTCGAGAGCGGCCTCAACGACGGCATCGCGGTACCCGTCGTCACCGTGCTCATCGCCCTGGTGGCCGCCGAGGAAGCTGGTGGAGCGAGCGACTGGCTCGACCTCGCCGCCCGCCAGGTCGGGCTGGGGGTGGCTGCGGGGCTCCTCGCCGGCATCGTCGGCGGCAAACTGCTGGACCTCCGCGCGACCGCCGGCGCCGTCGAGGGTGTCTATCGCCAGCTGGCCACCGTCTCGATCGCTGTTGCGGCATTTGCCGTGGCGGGCCTAGCGGGGGGCAACGGCTTCATGGCCGCGTTCACTGCCGGGTTGGCGTTCGGACACGTCGCCCGTCGGCAGTGCTCCGGCGTCCAGGACTTCACCGAGGACGAGGGCGAGCTGCTCAGTGCGGTGACATTCGTGATCTTCGGCGCCGTGCTGGTGGGACCGGTTCTCGACGAGCTGTCGTGGACAACCGCGGTGTACGCGCTGGGGTCGCTCACTGTGGTCCGAATGCTTCCGGTGCTGGTCGCTCTGCTGGGGTCAGGCACGCTGTGGCAGACCCGGCTGTTCCTCGGCTGGTTCGGCCCACGAGGGCTGGCCTCGATCCTCTTCGCGTTGCTCGTCGTGGAGGGCATCGAAACCACCGCCGCCGACACGATCTTCGTGGTGGCCTTGTGGACGGTGCTGGCGAGCGTGTTCCTGCACGGGGTCACTGCGTCGCCGTGGGCCGGGCGCCTGTCTCGTCGGCTCGACGCGGCGACCGAACCGATGCCGGAGCTGGCGCCGGCGCCGGAGCTGCCCACACGCCGGCGCCTCGGCTGATCACCAGGCCCGGCATCTCGCCGGCAGGCAGTTCCGCCTGGCTCCAGCGTCTGGCCGTATCGCCAGATACCCGCGCCAAGCACCCCATAACGATCACCGGCCGGGCTGCCGGCCTGGCCTCCGGCCAACCCGGGGGGGCTAGCATCGATGTGTCGCGTGAACGCGCGGCGAGACCATCTCCCTTTGGGGGAACCCTGATGGTGACTCACGTCCCGCAGGGGACGGTGGGTTTGGCCCCCTCGGCCCCGGCCGTGGGGGATGAGCTGGCCAAGGCCCCCACCGGTGTCGCCGGGCTCGACGAGGTGACCGGAGGAGGGCTTCCGCGTGGCCGGCCCACCCTCGTGTGCGGCCCGGCCGGCTGCGGGAAGACCCTGCTGGGAATGGAGTTCCTGGTCCGCGGGATCACTGACTTCGGGGAACCCGGCGTGTTCCTCTCCTTCGAGGAGAGTGTCGACGAGCTCGTCCAGAATGTCGCCTCACTGGGCTTCGACGTCCAGCAGTTGCAGGACGACGGCCTCCTGGTGATGGACAACGTCGCCCTGGTCCACGGGGACCTGGAGGAGGCAGGTGCCTGGGACCTCGACGGGCTGTTCATTCGACTCGGAGCCGCCATCGACGAGGTCGGCGCCACCCGCGTCGTTCTCGACACGATCGAGACGCTGTTCGGGGTCTTCACCGATGCGTCACTCCTTCGCTCGGAGCTGCGGCGGCTCTTCAGCTGGCTCAAGGCACGTGGGGTCACGGCGGTGATCACCGGCGAGCGCGGCGAGGGGGCGCTCACCCGACACGGCATCGAGGAGTACGTCTCCGACTGCGTGATCGTGCTCGACCACCGGGTCAGTGACCAGATGTCCACGCGGCGACTGCGGATCCTTAAGTACCGCGGCTCGCTGCACGGGACCAACGAGTACCCCTACCTCATCGGGCGCCGCGGGGATGACGGTGTTGCCGATCACCTCACTGGGCCTCCAGCACACCGTGTCGAGCGAGCGGGTGTCGAGTGGGGTGCCGGGGCTCGACACCATGCTCGGCGGCGGTGTCTTCCGTGGCAGCTCGGTTCTCTTCAGCGGCACCGCCGGCACCGGGAAGTCCACCCTGGCGGCGCAGTTCTCCGCGGCCGCCTGCGCTCGCGGTGAGCGCGCGCTCTTCTTCGCCTTCGAGGAGTCGGCCGCCCAGATCGTCCGAAACATGCTGTCGGCAGGCATCGACCTGGCCCCCTGGGTCGAGAGCGGACTGCTCGAGTTCCGCTGCATCCGGCCCAGCCTGTTCGGGCTTGAGGCGCACCTGGCTTCCATCCAGGAGCGGGTTACCGACTTCGCCCCGGATATCGTCGTCATCGACCCGATCTCGGACCTGCTGCACGCCGGCAGGGGCACTGAGGTGACCGCAATGCTCACGCGCCAGGTGGACTACCTCAAGACCAGGGGAGTGACCGCGTTCTTCACCAGCCTCGAAACCGGCTTTACCACCGTCGCCGCCGAGCAGTACGTCGGGAGTTTGATCGACACCTGGATCGTCACCCAGCTGGCTGAACAGGGAGGTGTCCGCCGTCGCGAGATCTACGTCCTCAAGTCGCGGGGCTCGGCGCACTCGCAGGAGACCCGTCGCATGGGGATGAGCGATCGCGGAGTGCAGATCGCCGGGGTCCACGACGGGGATGGGGACACGGCATGACCGGTCCCCGGGATGTCCCACCGCCGGCCGGTCGCGTCCTGCACGCGGACGCCGATGTCGCCGACTCCGACCCTGATATCTGGCACCTGCGGCTGTACGTCGCCGGCTCGTCACCGAACTCCATCGCCGCGTTCGCCAACCTGGAACGAATCTGCGAGGAGCACCTGTCCGGCCGGTACGACATCGAGATCATCGACCTGTTGGAGCACCCCAAGCTCGCCCGGGGCCAGGAGATCATTGCGATCCCGACGCTGGTGCGGCGGCTACCCGAACCCCTGCGCAAGATCATCGGCGACCTCTCCGACACCGACCGCGTGCTGGTCGGGCTTCAGATCGTTCCAAAGCAGGCGTGATGGCCGGGGAGCACAGTAGCCAACGGCTGGGACGTCAGCCGGACGAGCCGGCTACGTTCGAGCTCACGCTGTTCGTCAACGGAGCATCCAGCTTGTCGAGGCGCGCGGTGGGTGACGTCCATGCGATGTGCGAGCAGCATCTGGCCGGTCGTTACCGACTCGAGGTCGTGGACATCAACTGCGACGCCGCGTCGACGACGTCGAACCGGGTGCAGGCCGTCCCCACCTTGATCAAACGACTTCCCGCGCCTCGTCGTCGTATCGTCGGTGACCTGTCGAACTCTCGCCGGGTCTTCGCCGCCCTGCAGCTCGAGCCCGAGACCGGCGTGGGCGACGGCGAGCCGGACTGATGGACCCGGTGCACACGAGCGGGCGTGTCGGATCCGCTCAGCACGAGACGTCACCGAGCGACTCGACCGCCGACGCTCGAGATATCGACGAGCTCCGGTCCCGCCTCGCCGATTCTGAGGAGACGCTGCGAGCGATCAAGTTCGGCGAGGTGGACGCGATCGTCGTCACTGGCGTCGCGGGTGATGAGCAGGTGTTCACGCTCGACAGCGCCGACCGGCCGTACCGCAGCTTCGTGGAGAACATGTCCGACGGCGCCGCCACGGTGTCCCCGGAGGGCATCGTGACCTACGCCAACCAGGCACTCGCCGACCTCGTAGGCGTGTCATGCCGTCAGATCGTGGGCCAGCCGGTGCTCGACCTCGTCACGCCGGCGAGTCGGGTTCCGCTGACGGAGGCACTGGGGCCGGCTGGGCGATCCGGGGCAATCGACGCGATGGTCTTGACCCGAAACGACGATGCGATACCCGTGCGGATCGGGTCGTCGTCCGCGCTCGGCAGCAACAACGAGTCTGTCACCTGCATCACCGTCAGCGATCTCAGCAGCGAGCGTCGCGCGGAGGCCGAACGTGCACACTTCGCCGTGCACGACGTGCTGACCGGGCTGCCGAACCGGATCCTGCTCGCCGACCGCATCCAGGAAGCGCTCGACCGCCGGGTGAGGCGAGACAACCTTGTGGCGCTCCTCTTCTGTGACGTCGACGGCTTCAAGAACGTGAACGACGCCCATGGCCATCACGTCGGGGACGAAGTCCTGCGCACGGTCGCGGATCGTCTGCTGTTGGCCGTTCGCCCCGAGGACACGGTGGCGCGCATCGGCGGGGACGAGTTCGTCGTCTTGTGTGAGGGGCTCAGCGGACCCGACGATGCTGCGGCGCTGGCCGCTCGGGCCCGGGAGA
This sequence comes from uncultured Actinomycetota bacterium, assembly GCA_963704295.1. Taxonomy (GTDB): domain Bacteria; phylum Actinomycetota; class Actinomycetes; order Propionibacteriales; family Nocardioidaceae; genus JACCVL01. The sequence continues at coordinate 87,355 of OY969884.1, forward strand.
CCGTCGCGGCACCGATGGCGACCGGTCCGAACGTCGAGGTGACGGTCAGCATCGGGGTCGCCGTAGTGACAACCGACGACGACGCGGACGCCGATACGCTGCTGCGGGACGCGGACGAGGCCATGTACAAGGCCAAGCGGCAGGGGCCGAACGCTGTCCAGGTGTTCGACGAGCAGCTGCGGACACTGACGATCTCCCGACTGAGACTGTTCTCTGAGCTGCGTCACGTCGTCGAGAGAGGCGAGCTTCGCCTGCACTATCAGCCGGTCCTGAACCTCGAAGACGAGTCGGTGGTGGGTGTCGAGGCGCTGATCCGCTGGCAGCACCCGGTCCAGGGCCTCATCCCACCCGATGACTTCATCCCGTTCGCGGAGCACAACGGGTTGGTGACTGAGATCGGCGAATGGGTGATGCGCGAAGCCTGTCAGCAGGCAGCCGAGTGGGCGGCATGCGGACACGGGTCACCCCCCCTGTACATGTCGCTCAACGTCTCCAGGCGTCAGCTCGCCCAGGGAGCCGGCCTGGTCCGGTCGATGTCTCAGGCGCTGTCGGATTCGGGGGCCGATCCGACCTTGCTCGTCCTGGAGGTGACTGAGAGCGCGCTGTTGGACGACGCCGATGCTGCGATGAGTGTCCTGCACGAGCTCAAGGACCTGGGTCTGCGAATCGCGATCGACGACTTCGGAATCGGGTATTCCTCGTTGATCTATTTGAAACGTTTCCCCGTTGACCTGCTCAAGATCGATCGGTTCTTCGTCAGCGGGTTGGACAGCAGCCCCGACGACGCCACCATCGTGCGCAGCATCCTGGATCTGGCGAGGGCGTTCGGGCTCGTCGCGATCGCCGAGGGCATCGAGTGCGACCGGCATCTCGAGATCCTGCGCACGTTCGGGTGTGGGTTCGGGCAGGGATACCTGTGGAGCCCGGGCCTTCCGGCCGAGGAGCTGACGCCGCTGCTGATCGGCGCGGCCACGAGTCAGGGTGGCGGCTGGTTGCGGCCTGGGCCCTGAGGCACGGCACCAGCTCCGCTTCCCGCGGGATCCAGCCGCCACGTCCGTGCGAGGATCGAGCACCGGGAGTCCGGACCCTGGGACGCGTCGAAGGAGGACCGGTGGAGGGAGACCGCGGCACCGGTCCGTTCGCGAAGCGTCTGCTGCAGCGTCTGGCAAGCAGCGCGGAAAGCCGCGGCGGCGCGGCGCGCCGGGCCCGATCCGCCTCCCGTACGCCGAAGCACCTGCGGATCGACACCTACTTCGGCCACGGCAACGGAGGGCGGGCCGTCGTGCGCGGCCGGGTGTTGAACAACGCCGAGCCGGCGAGCGCGGTCGAGGGTGAGGGGACCCGCGCCGCCCTGCGACGCAACCTCGCGCGGTTCATGACCGACGAGTTGCCCGACGTGCCGCTGCGGGTCCGGCTCGGCTCGGTGGAGCACCAGGTTCGCACTGACGCCGAGGGCTACTTCGAGGCGCGCCTCGATGTCGACAGCGTGTTTTCAGCCGGATCGTGGGTGCCCGGCGAGGTCGAGCTGGCGGCGACGTACCGGGGGATCGCGGAGCCGTGCACGACCCCTCTCCGCGTCCGAGTTCCCAGCCCGGACGCCGCCTTCGGCGTGATCTCAGACGTGGACGACACCATCGTGCACACCGGTGCCCAGCGGGTGCTCGAGATGGTCCGGCGCACGATGACCGGATCCGCGTTCACCCGCACGCCGTTCCTGGGCGCGGCCGAGTTGTACCGGGCGCTTGCCCGGCACGGAGCCATGGTCGAGAACCCGGTCTTCTATGTCTCGTCGAGCCCGTGGAACCTGTACGACTTCCTAGTCGCGTTCCTCGACCATCGAGGATTCCCCCTGGGGCCGCTGTTGCTGCGCGACCTGCTCGGGTCCGGACGAGACCGCAGTCACGCCTCGCACAAGCAGGAGCGGATCGCAGAGGTGCTGGAGATGCATCCCGGGCTGCGCTTCGTGCTGATGGGTGACACCGGGCAGCACGACGCCACCATCTATGCCGAAGTGGTGCGCCAACATCCGGGCCGGGTGCTCGCGGTCTATCTCCGCGAGGTGCGACTCAACCCCGGCGATCGTCGGATCGAGGCCGTCACGGACAACTGGGCCGGGGGTGTCCCATTCGTGTTGGCCGCCGACAGTGCGGCCGTGGCCCGGCACGCCACCGACCTCGGGCTGATGCCACCCGAGGCGCGTGATCTCGTCGTGCGGGTGACCGCGGCTCAGCAATGAGGCGGGGACAGAGGTAGTGACGGGCCCTCCGCCTCCGCTCGGCCGGGTCCTTCGGCCCTGGGCCGCGCCGAGACCGACAGGTTCGCTGAGACGTGTCGACGTCCGGAGGTCCCATGAACACACAGCTCCCCAGCCAGATGCGCCGCAGGACCGCGGCCCTGGTGGTCGAGTACGTCGGTGCGGTGCAGCCGGGTCGAGTGATCTCGGTCGCGACCAGCACCGCCCGCATCATGGTGGGGACAGGCGAGATCCGTGACGACTTCCTGGATCGCTGGGAGGAACGCGTCCGAAGGCAGCTCACGATCGCCATCTCCGAAGAGCTGGCCGGTCAGACCCGGGAGCCCGCCGAGCGCTGACGGGTCAGACCGGCCGCGCTGGTGTCGTCGTCACTTGTTGGTGCAGTACTTCGTCAGCCCCACGGGCGCGTTCGTGAGCGCGCCCTGGATCGCGTACGCCGTCACGCGGTCCCACGCCGGCACGGTCGAGACCAGCCGGGAGTGCACCTCGATGTCCGCCGCCCGCAACGAGTCGATCAGGTACTCGGACATCTGCTGGGGAAACAGGCCGACTGACTCGACCCCGCGGTCCACGACCTCGGCAGCCGTCGGCGCCGGGCCGTCCGGCTTCCACTGCCGGTCGATGTCCGCGGCTAGCAGTCGCATCTTGCCGTTCCACGACGTGACCAGCGTGCGGTCCACCATCCCGCTGCGGCGGATCACCTGCGCGACGGCGAGCAGGACGGCATCGGACTTGTCCTTGACGTCCAGGTAGACATCGATGCCGAACGGGCCCGCAGCCCGCATCGCCTCCCGCAGCGTCGGAACAACCTCGCCGCCGGGCTCGGTCAGATAGGTCCGCAGCTGCTGGAACGTCGTGGCAGCCACCCAGCCGCTGCCGGTGGTGGTCCGGTCGATGGTGGCGTCGTGCATCAGCACCAGCCGGGCGTCGACGGTGGCCCGCACGTCGAGCTCGACGGACTCGCCGCGGCGCGCGGCGGCGGTGATGGCGGGCACGGTGTTCTCGTCCCACTTGTGGTGGGCACCGCGATGGTCGACCACCTCGAAGCTCGACTCACAGCCGCCCGCGACGCGCGCGGCGGCAGGAGCCTGGCCGGCCACCCCGGACAACCCGGCCACCAGCAGCACGGCGGCAGCCGGTGCGAACCACCTCATCGCGCGAGCTCCTTCGTTCATGGGCGGCGCTGCCGCCGGGCAGGTCCAACGATGGAGCCCGCCCCGAGTCACGGTACGGCCCGCGTCGAAGCCCGACTGCGCAGGCTGGACCGAGCCTGGCCGGTCGGGCAACCCGCAGCGGCCGTTAGGACGATGGCCGGTACCGGCACGGGGGAGCAGCGCAGGCAGCACCGCGGCCCCGGAGGTCGGCCCGGGCCCGCGGTGCCGGTGCTGCGCGTCGTTGCGTCAGGCGGTGCACCCTCCCTCGACCGCGTCCTCGCCGACGACGAAACCCATCCGGCCACCGGAGCGGACCCGCCACCGGCTGGTCGGGCCCTGACCGTCGGCGGGCGCCAACAGGGTCGCGAGCTCGGGGCTCTCGTACGCGCTGAACGCTCCGTTGGTGATGCAGAGCCGGTCGTCCGCGGCCGGGCTCTCACCGACATAGCCGAAGTCCGGTCCGAGCCGGTGGGTGTAGGTGGTGCCGGGTTCGGGCTCCATCTGGAAGATTCCGCCCTGGGCACAGTTCTTTGCCTGGATCTTCATGTCCTGACCGGCGCCGCTGCGCTGCATCACCATGCCGTCCGGCCCCAGCTCGAGTGAGAGACCACTGGTGAGCACGGCGCCGTGGTTCGGCACCTTCGACTCGAAGACGACGGTGGGACCGTCCAGCGGTAGGTCCTTGTCGGGGTCGGGCGAGTCCGCGCCGGTGAGCGTGTAGTTGCGTACCGCGAAGGTCGACGGCTGGACCGAGAAGCGGACGTACTTTCCGCGGACGCGGATCGGACCGGAACCGACGGCGGGGGCGGGGATCACCCGGTCCTGCTGCCCGCGGTACGTCGTCCCGTTCACCACGACGGCGAACGAGGCGCAGGTGTCGCTCTTCGCAGCATGTGCGGCCGGTGAGCCGGTGACGGCAGCCAGCCCGGCGGCCGTGGTGGCCAGGACGGCCAACGCGGAGGTCCAGTTCAGATGGGGATTGGCCATGAGGGGTTCTCCCGGTGTCGGAATGGATGGGGCAGGTGAAAGCTCGGTCACCGGGAGTCAGCGTGGGGTTACCCCGGGGCAGCCCACCATCGGACCTCCGTCGTAGTACCGGACACCGGTGGGGGCCGGGGGTCACCCGTGGGTGGGCGGCTCCGGGCGGACCTCGTCACCGCGGTTGATCCGCCCGGCACGGACCACGGACGCGGCGACGGCCAGCAGTCCGCCTCGGTCCCGGTGGATGCTGCGCAGCACCTCGAGGTCCCGATCGATCCCGCCCGGCTGGGAGCGGGTGACCATCACGCAGCGGGGAATCGCCTCGAAGACGGCCAGCACGGCGGTGCCGACCCGCACCCTGCTGCCGATCAGATCCTCCTCGCCGGACCCGTCGAGAAGCAGGTTGGGGCGGAACCGCCGCCGGTCCCACCCGCCGAGCGACCCGGTCGACAGCAGCGAGACGGTGCCTTCGGGTGTGTCGTGGAATGCGCCGGTGGCGCCACGGAACGGGTGCCACGCACCGGCGGTCTCGTCCTCGAAGTCGTCCGGGTTCTCGTAGTCGCGGGGGCCTGGGACGTCGCCGCCGCGCACCGTCACCGGACGGCCGAGCCAGCGCGAGAACGCCGCCTCGTCGTCCGCGGCCGACCCGTCCGGGAGGGTGACGATCACCGACCCGTCGTCGTGCCCGCGGGCGACGGCGTGCAGCAGCTCGGGGTGCCGGCGGGCGGTCAGCCCGAAGCCGGTGTCGGCGTCGAACAGCGCGAACCGCCGGTCACCGACGAGGCCAGCCGGCGTCACCTCGGCGGAGTCCAGCCGCTCGCCCTGCATCGACTTGACCGGGTAGCGCCAGATCTCCAGGACGCGCACGGCGCGACGGTACTGGCAGCACGGACCGGCTGCCCGTCCGGACCCGCGCGGCAGGTCCGGGGGGGCACGCCACCATCGCTAGGCTGGCGCCGGTGCCAGAGGCGACGGAGAGGTGGCCGGTGAGCGACGACCGCGACGCGGTGTCGACCGACGACGGTTCCGGCGACCGCGTACTCACCGTCCCGAACCTGCTGAGCCTGTTGCGGCTGGCCGGCGTCCCGCTGTTCCTGTGGCTCGTTCTCGGTCCCGAGGCCGACGGCTGGGCACTGCTGCTGTTGATGGTGTCCGGCTTCACCGACTACCTCGACGGCAACCTGGCCCGCCGGCTCAACCAGACCTCGTCGCTCGGTCAGGTGCTCGACCCGGTCGCCGACCGGCTCTACATTCTGGCGGTCGTCGTCGGCCTGGTCCTGCGCGACATCATCCCGGTCTGGCTGGCGGTGATCCTGCCGATGCGGGACGTCCTGCTGTTCAGCCTGGTCCCGTTCCTCCGCACCCGCGGTTACAGCGCGCTGCCCGTGCACTATCTCGGCAAGGCCGCCACCGCCGCACTGCTCTACGCGTTCCCACTGCTGTTGCTCGGGGACGACACCGGCACCCTGGCCTCGCTCGCCCAAGTCTTCGGGTGGGCGTTCACGGTCTGGGGGGTCGGCCTCTACTGGTGGGCCGGCCTGCTGTACGCCTGGCAGGTCAGGACCCTGCTGGTCAGCACGCCGCCGCTGTCGCACACCGAGGGGGCGACGTGAGCCCGGAGGCCGTGAGCGACCCGGCCCGCGGGGACGCCCCGAACGTCCTGCTGGCCCGACTGACCCGGCCGGCGGAGGACGAGTACGCCGCGGCTGCGCGCCGGGGTGCCCCGACCCGGACCGGGCGAGTCGGTCTGCTCGTCTTCGGGGCCGCGGTCGCCGCGCTGGCCGTGCTGATCACGGTCTCGGCGTTGCAGACCCAGGCGGCCGCACCACAGGCGGAGCAGGACCGGGAGGCCCTGGTGCGAAGCATCGCGGCCGAGGAGGCGCAGGTCGCGGACGTGCGGCAGCGGGTCGAGACGCTCGCCGTCGAGGTGGAGGACCTGCGCACCCGATCGGTGGACCTGGCGACCTCGCTCGCCGAGACCGAGACCGAGCTGGCCGACCTCGGAGCGGTCGTCGGCGCGGCACCGACCCAGGGTCCTGGTGTCCGGGTGACCATGGACGACGCGCCCTCCGGAACCGCCGAAGGGACCATCCTCGACACCGACCTGCAACTGCTGGTCAACGGGCTGTGGGAGGCCGGTGCCGAGGCAGTGGCGATCAACGGCCAGCGGCTGAGCACGCTCACCGCGATCCGCACCGCCGGGAGCGCGATCACCGTCAACTTCCGGCCACTCACCCCGCCGTACGCCGTCACTGCGATCGGTGATCCCGGCGCGCTGCCGGCCCGGTTGCTGGAGACGTCCGCCGGACAGGGCCTGACCGACCTGCAGGCCAACTTCGGTATCGGCTTCGACGTCGAGACCGTCGAGACGCTGCGACTGCCGGCCGCGAGCAGGCTCACGCTGCGCCAGGCCAGCGCCATCGGACCCGGGGAAGGACGCTCGTGATCGCTCTGCTCGGCATGGTGGTCGGCATCGTGGCCGGCCTGTTCCTCGAGCCGAACGTCCCGACCGCGCTAGAGCCCTACCTCCCGATCGCCGTCGTCGCGGCGCTGGACGCGACGTTCGGGGCGTTGCGCGCCTTCCTCGACGGCCTGTTCGACGAGCGCGTCTTCGTCATCTCGTTCGTGTCGAACGTCCTGGTGGCCGCACTGATCGTCTACCTGGGCGACCAGCTCGGCGTGGGCAGCCAGCTGTCGACCGGCGTGGTGGTCGTGCTCGGTATCCGGATCTTCTCCAACGTCGCGGCCATCCGCCGGAAGCTGCTCCATGCCTGAACGCGACCACCCGACCACCGGCGAGGAGACCGCCGACGATGCGACCCGCGCCGACGAGGACGCGGCCCGCACGCGGGTCCGCGGCGCGCTGCTCGGCCGACCGAGCCGTGGTCAGGCTGTGGTGGCGGTCCTCCTCGCAGTGCTCGGATTCGCCGCTGCCACCCAGGTGAGCGCGATCCGGTCCGACGACGACTTCACCGGCGCCCGGCGGGACGAGCTGGTCCAGCTGCTGCAGACCCTTGCCGCCGCACAGGACCGGGTCGAGCTCCAGCTCGCCGAGCTGGAGGACACCCGCGACTCCCTGCAGCTGAGCACAGACCAGCGACAGACCGCCCTGGACGAGGCGCGCCGGGAGCTCGACGCGCTGCGGCTGTTGTCCGGACAGGTGGGAGCCACCGGGCCGGGCGTGGTCATCACGATCCAGGATCCCGACGGCAACGTCGGCGACGTGAGCCTGCTCAACGTGGTGGAGGAGCTCCGCGATGCCGGAGCCGAGGCGATCGAGATCAACAACACGGTGCGGGTGGTGGCGCAGACCTGGTTCCGGACCGGTCCCGACCCCGCCGAGCCCTCCCTGGTGGTCGACGGACAGACGCTCAAGCCTCCGTACGTGCTGGAGGCGATCGGAGCGTCGGACGTCCTCGCCACCGTGGTGGGGTTCCCCGGCGGACTTCGCGACGAGGTCGAGGCGCTGGGGGGTACGGTCACCGTCACCGAGATCGAGACCCTGCAGATCCAGTCCCTCGCCGTCGAGCGCGAGCTCGACTTCGCCGCACCGAACGCCTGACCGAGCCCCCGAGGAGTGCCGTGATCCCCGACGAGTTGCAGTACACCCCCGAGCACGAGTGGGTCCGCGTCGAGACCAGCGACGACGGCTCCGTCGTCACCCTCGGCATCACCGACTTCGCGCAGGACGCCCTCGGCGACATCGTGTACGTGTCACTGCCCGAGGTGGGTGAGACGCTGGCCAAGGGAGACTCCGTGGGGGAGCTGGAGTCCACCAAGTCGGTCAGTGATCTCTACGCCCCGCTGTCCGGCAGCGTGGTGGCCCGCAACGAGGCGGTCGACCAGACCCCGGAGCTGGTCAACTCCGACCCGTACGGCGAGGGCTGGCTGCTCCGGCTGCGGCTGGACGACGAGGCCGGCCTGGACGATTTGATGGACGCCGCCGGATACCGCGCCCAGATCGAGGCCTGACCCCGGCCCGACCGAGCCCCGGAAAGCCTCCGTACGTGTTGATCCGGCGGGAGCCGACCACGTAGGTTTCTCTCACCGTCAAGGTGAACCGACGCTTGAGGGTTCCACGCGACACAACGGGTGCCGGGCCGTGCCTGGGCCGAGGAGGCGATAATGGCGTTCTGCACGGAGTGCGGGCACGAGAACCTATCCAGTGCGAGGTTCTGCTCGCAGTGCGGACACCGGCTGGTGCAGGGTGACCCCCCGCCGGACAGCAGCGACAGCACGTCCACCGTGACGCTGACTCCGGTGGACTCCGACACCAGCGGCGACGGCAGCGAACTCAGCTCGGAGGACGTCGCGGCGCTGGACGGGCTGCCCTCCGGCAGCGCGCTGCTGGTCGTGCAACGCGGTCCGAGCGCCGGCAGCCGGTTCCTGCTGGACACCGCCGAGGTGTCGGCCGGCCGGCACCCGGACAGTGACATCTTCCTCGACGACGTGACCGTCTCCCGTCGACACGCGGTCTTCCGCCGGACCGCCGACGGCTTCGTCGTGGCCGACGTGGGCAGCCTGAACGGCACCTACGTGAACCGGGACCGGATCGACGAGATCCTGCTCAGCGGTGGCGACGAGGTCCAGGTCGGGAAGTACCGGCTGGTCTACTACCCCAGCGCGGCGGACACCGCGGCCGGCAGCCGGTGAGGTCAGCGCCGTCCGCCACCGCGCGGATGAGCATCGGCGAGGTTCTCGCACGGCTGCGCCCGGACTTCCCGGACGTGTCCATCTCCAAGATCCGGTACCTGGAGTCCGAAGGGCTCGTCGAGCCCGAGCGCACCCCGTCGGGATACCGGAAGTTCTCCACAGCCGACGTCGAACGGCTGCGCTACATCCTCACTGCGCAGCGGGAGAACTACTACCCGCTGAAGGTGATCCGAGAGCACCTCGACGCGATGGACCGCGGGCTGGCCCCCCCGGGCGGAGTGCCGGCACAGTCGGCCCGCCCGGCGGCACCGCAGGTCGTGCTCGCGCACGACCCCTCCGACACCGTTCGCGCGGACCGGGCCGAGCTCCGGCTGTCCCGGAGCGAGCTGTGCGACGCCGCGGCCATCGACGACGGGCTGCTCACGCAGATCGAGGGCTTCGGCTTGGTGCGGCCCGGCACCTCCGGTCACTACGACGCGACCGCGCTGCTGGTGGCCAAGACCGTCGGCGAGCTCGCGGAGTACGGCGTCGAGCCGCGGCATCTCCGCTCGGTCCGGACCGCTGCCGACCGAGAGATCGACCTGTTCGCCCAAGTGGTCGCACCGATGCGTCGGCAGCGGGACGCGGGGGCCCAGGCCCGGGCGGACGAAACCGCCCGTGAGCTGGCCGCGCTGGTGCTGCGGCTGCACACCACATTGGTCCGTGACGGGGTCGCGCGACGCTGACGTGCAGGCGCCCGCTGCGGGGTACTGTGGCCGAGTGAGGGAACTGGACGTCGTCGGCGTGCGGGTCGAGCAGCCCACCAACCAGCCGCTGGTGCTGCTGCGCGAGGTGGAAGGCAACCGGTACCTGCCGATCTGGATCGGCGCCGGAGAGGCAACGGCGATCGCGTTCGCCCAGCAGGGGGTCACCCCGCCACGACCGCTCACCCACGACCTGATGCGGGACCTGGTGGCCGCGCTCGGTCGTGAGCTGGCCGAGGTCCGCATCACCGAGGTGAAAGACGGTGTCTACTACGCCGTCCTGGTCTTCGACGAGGGCACCGAGGTGAGCGCCCGGCCCTCGGACTCGATCGCGCTGGCTCTGCGTACCGGTTCGCGGATCGTCTGCGAGGAGACCGTGCTGGACACCTCCGGGCTCGCGGTCCCCGAGGAGGAGGAGGCCGAGGTGGAGAAGTTCCGCGAGTTCCTCGACCAGGTCACCCCCGAGGACTTCCACCCCGGCGGCTGACCGTCGACGGGTCAACCCTCGACCTCCACTTGAGAGTGCGACACGCGCCGTCGGGGGAGTCGATGTCGTTGACCGCCGCACCCGGCCGTCCGTACGGTGGCGGAGCGAACATCGCCGCTGTAACTCGTCGCACGCTCCGTGCGACGACTCGGCGGTGACCGACGACGTGGAGGTCGTGGTGGCAGGCACGCGGGACACCGGGTCACAGCCCCCCGGTCACGACCAGTCAGCGCTCGAGGCCCAGGCGGAGGCGGCCCGACTCGCCGGTGACCAGGGTCTGCTGTTCGACGACGACGTCTCGCCGTTGGCGGAGGACGTCGGCTTCCGCGGACCGTCGGCCTGCAACGCAGCCGGCATCAGCTACCGCCAGCTGGACTACTGGGCGCGGACCAAGCTGGTCGAGCCGACCGTGCGCGCCGCCACCGGCTCCGGCACCCAGCGGCTGTACTCGTTCCGCGACATCCTGCTGCTGAAGATCATCAAGCGGCTGCTCGACGCCGGCGTCTCCCTGCAGCAGATCCGCACCGCGGTGGAGCACCTGCGGGCGCGCGGCACCGACGACCTGACCCGAGTCACCCTGATGAGCGACGGTGCCAGCGTCTACGAGTGTCGCTCGCCGGACGAGGTCATCGACCTGCTGCAGGGTGGGCAGGGCGTCTTCGGCATCGCGATCGGTGGGGTCTGGCGGGAGATCGAGGGCACGCTGGCCGAACTGCCGGGGGAGCGGGTCGCAGACCCGGCCGGCGAGCACCCCGACGACGAGCTGGCCCGCCGGCGTCGCGCCCGGTTGACCGGCTGACGGCTGTTACGCCGACCGGCAGATCCGGCCGCGGCTGGTAAGATCGGCAACGGCCGCAGACGCCGTGCGGGAGAGCTGCCCCTCCACCCGGGCAGCGCCGAAGGGGCAATTCCTCCCCGGAACCTCTCAGGCGCCAGGACTGCGCGGACGAGGCCGTTCTGAAGCCTGACCCCGGGCACGACCCGGCGTCAGGTGACAGAGGGGAGGGACGTCCGTCGACCGTCCTGACCCGGAGTGCACCCGCCATGAGCGACCGCCCCTCTCTGCACAGCCTCGACGCCGCCGACCCCTTCGTCCGGCGGCACGTCGGACCGCGTCCGGCTGACCTCGACACCATGCTGACGGTCGTCGGCTACTCCGACCTCGGTGCGCTGATGGACGCCGCCGTCCCCGCCGGCATCCGCGGGGACGCGATGGCCGAGATGGCGGAGATGGGCGCCCTGCCGCCGGCGATGTCGGAGCCGGCGGCGTTGGCGGCGCTGCGCGCCCGGCTGGCCACCAACCGGCCAGGGACGGCCATGATCGGTCTCGGCTACCACCCCACCGCGACCCCGGCGGTGATCCGGCGAAACGTGCTGGAGGACCCGTCCTGGTACACCGCGTACACGCCGTACCAGCCGGAGATCTCGCAGGGACGGCTCGAGGCGCTGCTCAACTTCCAGACGATGATCGGCGAGCTGGCCGGGCTGCCGACGGCCAACGCGTCGCTGCTGGACGAGGCGACGGCCGCGGCCGAAGCGGTGACACTCGCCCGCCGGGCGCTGCGTGGTCCCGCCGGCTCGGCGCCGGTGGTCGTGGACGCTGACCTGCTGCCGCAGACCCGTGCGGTGCTGGCGACGCGGGCGGCACAGATGCGGATCGACCTGGTCGAGACCGACCTGTCCTCGGGTCTGCCCGAGGGACCGCTGTCCGCGGTCGTCGTGGCCTATCCGGGAGCGTCCGGAGCCGTGTCCGACCCGCGCCCGCTGATCGAGGCGGCGCACGGGCGGGGCGGGCTGGCCGTCGTCGTGGCCGACCCGCTGGCGCTGTGCCTGTTGGAGGCCCCCGGCGAACTCGGCGCCGACATCGTCGTCGGCTCGGCCCAGCGGTTCGGGGTGCCGATGTGGTACGGCGGTCCGCACGCCGGCTTCATGGCGGTGCGCTCCGGTCTCGAGCGGCACCTGCCGGGCCGGCTGGTCGGAGTGTCGGTCGACGCCGCCGGGGCGCCGGCGTACCGGCTGGCGCTGCAGACCCGGGAGCAGCACATCCGCCGGGACAAGGCGACCTCCAACATCTGCACCGCCCAAGTACTGCTCGCCGTCGCCGCGGCGATGTACGCCGTCTACCACGGGCCCGCCGGGCTGCAGGCGATCGCGCGTCGGGTGCACCGCTACGCCGCGGTGCTGGCGACCGGATTGCGCGACGGTGGAGTCGAGGTGCTGCCCGAGACGTTCTTCGACACCCTGGTGGCGCGGGTGCCGGGCCGGGCCGGCCAGGTGGTGCAGCGCGCCCGCGACGCGGGCGTGCACCTCCGGCTGGTCGACGACGACCACGTCGGCATCAGCACCAACGAGCTGACCGAGCGGGCGCACCTGACGACCGTGTGGGCGGCGTTCGGCATCGACACCGTGGACGTCGACGCCGTCGACACCTCCACCGACGACGCCATCCCGGACGGACTGGCGCGGCAGACGCCGTACCTCACCCACGAGGTCTTCCAGCGGCACCGCTCGGAGACGTCGATGCTGCGCTACCTGCGCCGGCTGTCGGACCGGGACTACGCGCTCGACCGGGGGATGATCCCGCTGGGCTCCTGCACGATGAAGCTCAACGCGACCACCGAGATGGAGCCATTGGCCTGGCCGGAGCTCGCCGACCTGCACCCCTTCGTCCCCGCCGACGACGCCGCCGGGGCGATCGAGCTGGTCACCGAGCTGGAGCGCTGGTTGGCCGACGTGACCGGCTACGCCGCCGTGTCGGTGCAGCCCAACGCGGGGTCCCAGGGCGAGCTGGCCGGCCTGATGGCCATCCACGCCTATCACCTCGACCGCGGCGACACCGCCCGCGACGTGTGCCTGATCCCGTCCTCCGCGCACGGGACGAACGCCGCCTCGGCGGTCATGGCCGGCATGCGGGTCGTGGTCGTCGCCGCGGCCGAGGACGGCAGCGTGGACCTCGACGACCTGCGGGCCAAGTGTGCACAGCACGCCGACTCGCTGGCGGCGGTCATGGTCACCTACCCGTCGACCCACGGCGTCTACGAGGACGGGATCACCACGCTGTGCGAGGTCGTGCACGGCCACGGTGGGCAGGTGTACGTCGACGGTGCCAACCTGAACGCGCTGGTCGGGCACGCCCGGCCCGGCGCGTTCGGCGGCGACGTGTCCCACCTCAACCTGCACAAGACGTTCTGCATCCCGCACGGCGGCGGCGGACCGGGGGTCGGGCCGATCGCGGTCCGCGAGCATCTGGTGCCGTTCCTGCCCAGCCACCCGGGACACCCGGACCCGGCTCGCCGCGAGGGGATCGGCCCGGTCAGCGCCGCGCCGTACGGCTCGGCCGGGATCCTCCCGATCCCGTGGCTCTACCTCGCGATGATGGGAGACGAGGGGCTGCGAGAGGCGACGTCGGTGGCGGTGCTGTCGGCCAACTACGTGGCTGCCCGGCTGCGGGACCACCTGCCGGTGCTCTACACCGGCGCGAGCGGGCTGGTCGCGCACGAGTGCATCCTCGACCTGCGCGGGCTGACCAAGCAGACCGGTGTGACCGTCGACGACGTCGCCAAGCGGCTGGTGGACTACGGCTTCCACGCGCCGACGATGAGCTTCCCGGTTCCGGGGACGTTCATGGTCGAGCCCACCGAGTCCGAGGACCTGGCAGAGCTGGACCGGTTCTGTACCGCGATGATCGCCATCGTCGCTGAGATTCGGGCGGTTGCGGACGGCGTCTGGCCGCTGGACGAGAGTCCGCTGCGTCGCGCCCCGCACACCGTGGCCGCCGTGACGGGGGAGTGGGACCGCCCCTACTCCCGGGAGGACGGTGCGCTGCCGACCCGCAGCGGCACCGACAAGTACTGGCCGCCGGTGGCCCGGATCGACCAGGCCTACGGTGATCGCAACCTGGTCTGCGCCTGCCCGCCGCCGGAGGCCTTCGGGTGACCGACCGCTGGGCGGGCGGCTCGCTGCTGCCGGCCACCGAGGCGGCGCTGCTCCGGCACCTCGCCGACGTCCAGGCATGCTCCCGGCAACCGTCGCTGGTTGCCGCAGTGGTGCGCGACGGCGCGGTGGTCTGGGCTGCCGTCCGCGGGACGGAGACCGGTGGCCCGTCGCCCGGGCCCGACCTGCAGTACCGGATCGGCTCCGTGACCAAACCGGTCACCGCGGTCACCGTGCTGCAGTGCCGGGACGAGGGTGTGCTCGACCTCGACGCCGGTGTCGGCGACTACGTCCCCGGTGCACCGTTCGGGGACACCTCGCTGCGCCGGCTGCTCGCGCACAGCGGTGGCCTGCCCGCCGAGCCGGCCGGGCCGTGGTGGGAACGGCACGACGACGCCGACCTGGCCGACCTCTTCCAACGCACGGCGGCCCAAACCCGGCTGGAGACCCAGGCCGGGGCGATGCACTACAGCAACCTGGGCTACGCGCTGCTCGGGGCGGCCGTCGCGGCGGTGCGGGGCGAGCCGTGGGCCGACGTGGTGACCCGCCGGGTGCTGCGGCCGCTGGGGATGGACCGCACCAGCTACGCACCGGAACCTCCGCACGCCCAGGGCTGGTCGGTGCACCCGCACACCGGCCGGCTGCACCCCGAGCCGCACACCGACACCGGCCGGATGGCACCGGCCGGGCAGCTGTGGAGCACCTGCACCGACCTGGCCAGGCTGGCCGGCCTATGGACGGGCGGCGAGACCGAGGTGCTCTCGCCGACGTCGGTTCGGGAGATGACCACCGGCCGTTCCGCCCAGCCGGGAGACATGACCGGGGCCTACGGTCTCGGGCTGCGGGTGGAGCCTGCTGGGTCGGGCGTCCGGGTCGGGCACTCCGGCTCGATGCCGGGTTTCCTCGCCGGCCTCGCGGCCGAGCCGGCGACCGGCCTAGCCGCGGTCGCGCTCTCGAACGGGACCGCCGGAGGAACCACCACGCTGCCGGGCCGGCTGCTGGACCAGGTCCTGGCCGACGAGCCCGCGCCGACGCCGGTCTGGCGTCCGGAGCCCGTCGTCGAGGGCGCCGACGAGGTGCTCGGGCCGTGGTACTGGGGCAACACGCCGTTCAGCCTGGTCGTACGTGCTGGCCGGCTCCGGTTGGAGGGCCCGAACGCGTCCCGGTCGAGCCGGTTCGTGGCGGAGGGGACGGACCGCTGGCGCGGGCTGGATGCCTACTTCGCCGACGAGACCCTCACGCTGGTGCGCGATTCGGTTGGTCGGGTGCAGCGGCTGGAGCTGGCCAGCTATGTGCTCACCCGGACCCCAGTCCAGGGCTGAGCGCGGGACGGGCCGGACGGTCCGACTGGTCAGTCGGAGGTCAGACGGCGATGATGCCGAAGGCCTCGGGGTGGGTGTCGGTGGGCCGGTGCGGGGCGATCATCCGGCCGTCGGGGAGCAGCTCGCCGGTGTCGTCGAAGAGCACGATCCCGTTGCACAGCAGGCTCCAGCCCTGCTCGGGGTGTGCGGAAACGGTGTGCGCCGCCTCCCGGTCCGGAGCGTCGGCCGCGGGGCAGCAGGGCTGGTGGTGGCAGGTGCCGAGCGCGAACATTGCGGGCGTCCGCCCCGGGTCCTGCGATGTGGTGTCCCTCACATCACCCATAGTGCACGCTCCCGCTGGGATCGGCTCGCATTCTGCACAGGTGTGGCCCGAGCAGTTCCTTCGACTGACTGTGTGGACGACCGCTGATCGTACGGTCAGGCGAGGTCCACGCTGAGTACCGGGTCCGTCGTCGGCTCCTTCGAGCCTCCCTCCGGCTCGACCGTCACCGCGACCGCGGCCGCATCGTCGATGTCGTCCACCAGCGTGCTCGAGGTGTGGTCGACGTCGTCCGGCCCCATCACCGCCACCGACCGAGGTTCACCGCCGGCGTCGACCACCCACATCTGGTAGCTGCGCTTCGGCTCCAGCGGGGGCACGTCACTCATCACGACGACCGCGCTGTCCAGCGACCGTGACGACCACACCGTGACCGTCGTCTCCCCAGCCTGCACCCGCGACGACGTCGCGTCGTCGGAGGCGAGCACCGCCGCCTCCCGGGCATCGGCCTGCTGGATCTCGTTGACTCGGTCGCGCTCCCCGACGTAGGCGCCCACAGCGCCTAGGACCGCCAGGATCGAGGCGGCGGCGACCAGCTGCGGTGCACGCTGCCGCCACCGTGCCGCCCGGCTGAGCGGAACCACGCGACGCTCCTGCGCCGTCCGCGCCGCGGTGGTGAGGACCCGGTCCCGCAGCTCGGGCGGCGGGGCGGTCGCGACGGCCCCGCCGAGTCGCTCGGCGGTCGCCACGAAGCCGGCCAGCTCGTCGGAGCAGGTCGGGCAGCTCGCCAGGTGCGCTTCGAAGGCCAGCTGCTCGCGGTGGTCCAGCGCATCCAGCGCGTAGGCACCGACAAGAGCGTGCTGCTCGGCGCTCATGGCGTCACTCCCAGGCAGTCTCGGAGCCGGATGAGGCCGTCCCGCATCCGGGTCTTGATGGTGGCGGGATTGACCTCGAGCAGGTCGGCGACCTGCGCGTAGGTGTGCCCGCCGTAGTAGGCGAGGGTCACCGCCTCGTGCTGGAGCTCGGTGAGCCCGCCGAGGCAGCGGCGCACCTGCTCGTACTCGAGCCGGGTGGTGACCTCGTCGTCGACCACGTCGATGTCCCGCCCGCCGCTCCAGTCGTAGCGGGCCTCCCGGTTGGTGCTGGCCTGGTCGTGCCGGACGACGTCGACCGCCCGACGGTGCGCCAGGGTCAGCAGCCAGCTGCGGGCCGCGCCGCGCTCCGGCTCGAACCGGCCGGCGGTCCGCCACACCTGCAGGTACACCTCCTGGGTGACCTCCTCGGCCCGGGCCGGGTCGCGGACCACTCGGCGGGCCAGTCCGTGCACGGTGGCGCTGGTGCGGTCGTAGAAGTCGGCGAACGCCGCCTCGTCGCCCTTGGCGACGCGCAGCAACAGGTCGGTCAGCGTCGCCGCCAGGTCCTCGGTCGCAGGTACCGACGACAGCCGTGCGGGTTCGACCACCGGTCACCTTCTCTCGCTCGATTGCCCCCCGGCCGCCGCAGCCGCCGGGGTGTCTATCGGTGGTTCGGAGCACCTGGGGCGCCGGATGGGTCCGGCTCGACCGTGCCAGCGCCGTCCAGCCTAGGTCTGACCGTGCTCCTGAGCGTCGAACAGGCCCTGCTGGGGGTCGGCCCACTCGGCGGCAAAGACCGGGACCCCGGCCCGGCGGAAGGCGGTCAGCACGGATGGGTCGTCGTCGACCACGATCGCGACGCGGCCGTCGCGGGCCAGCGTCGCAACGAGCTCGGGCTTGACCAGGCGGGCCGGCCGCCGATCGCCGTTGGGGCGGTGCAGCACTGGTCCGGGCGGCAGCCCGTGTCGCCGCAGCCACCGGGCGGTGACCTCGGCGTAGCGACCCGGCCGCCCGGTCACGTAGACGATCCGGTGCCGGCGCGCCAACTCGCCCGCCACCGCGAGGCCCTCCGGCAGCAGCGGGTCCTCCTCCATCGCGGCGAAGAAGGCGTCCCAGTCCTTGTCCGGCCCCCGCAGGTGTCGGAGCCGGTGCCGGACGTCGGCCACGACGCCGTCGATGTCCAGCACCGCGATCGGCCGGTCGGAGTCGGTCATGCCTGGCTGACGCGTGAGCCGGACCGGGTCTTGGTGAGTCGCAGCTGCGCCGGGATCCGCTCCCGCATCGCGTCGACGTGCGACACCACACCGACCACCCGGCCTCCGTCTCGGAGCCGGTCGAGCTCGTCCATCACCTCGTCGAGGCTGTCCGGGTCCAGCGCGCCGAAGCCCTCGTCGACGAACAGGGTGCTCAGCTCGGTCCCACCGCTTTCCAGCCCGACCACGTCGGCCAGCCCCAACGCGAGGGACAGCGCCGCCTGGAAGGTCTCCCCGCCGGACAGCGTCGACGGGTCCCGCAGGTCCCCGGTCCACTCGTCCCGTACCAGCAGCCCGAGCCCACCCGCGCCGGCACGGCGGTCACCCGCTGCCCGCTGCACGGTGTGCTCGAGCAGGTAGCGGCCGGAGGTGATCGGCTGCAGCCGTTCGTTCGCCGCCGCCACCACCTGCTCCAGCCGGGCGGCCAGGACATACGACGACAGCGACATCCGGCGCTCGTTGTCGGCCGACTTCCCCTCGGCCAGGCCGGCCAGTCCGGCGGCCAGCTCCAGCGCCTGCTGGCGTGGCCGCCAGTCCGCGAGCCGGCTCGACAGCTGGTCGTGCAGTTCGGCCACCCGGTCCGCCGTACGCCGGGCCGTGACGAGGTCCGCCTGCTGCCCGTCATGGGTCTGCTCGGCGTCGGCCAGTCGGGCGGCCAGGCCGGCGGTGTCTGCCGGCGCGGCCGCGAGGGCGGCCCGGACCGACGGATCGGCCAGCACCTCGGCGGCGGCGGCCGCCCGGACCCGGCGCTGCTCGAGGCTGGTGCGCAGCTCGTCGCGCGTGGCCGGGTCGAGCAGCGCGCTGCGCGCCCCCGCGACCGAGTCGAAGCCGCTCTCGGCGGCCGCCCGGGCGGCACGGTCGGCGCAGGTGGCGGAAGCCGATCGCGCCGACCGCAGCTCGCCAACGGCGGCTGCCGCGGTGGCCAGCCGCTGCAGGCGTCGAGCGGTCCGCTGCTGGCTGTCAGCGACGTCGAGGTCCGGACCGACCTGGCGCACCAGCGCGGTGCGCAGAGTGTCGGCCGCCAGGGCGGCGGCAGCCGCCGCCGCCGACTGGTCCCGGGCGTCCTGCTCAGCGCAGTCGGCCGCGGCCGCGGCATCCTTCGCCTCCGCCAGGACGGCAAGCAGCTCCTGCTCGGTCCCCGGCAGCCGACGGCGCGCCTCGGTCGCGGTGGTCAGCTCCCGCGTCGACGGTCGCCATCAGCGTCGCCGCCTCGGCGGGGTCCAGCCCCGCAGCCGCGGCCGTCAGCCTGGCCACCTCGGCCGCGGTCGCGACCACGGCCCGGTCGGCGTCGTCGCGCCGCTGCACGGCGCGCCGTCTCCTCGTCCACAGCCGCGCGCTCGTCGGCCTCACCGGGATGGTCGACCGGCGGCGCGGCCGGGTCGGGGTGGGCACGTGAGCCGCAGACGCAACACGGGAGGTCGTCGACCAGGCTCTGGGCCAGCTCGCCGGCGGCGCCGGCGAGCCGGCGGCGGGTGACGTCGATCCGGGCAGCCACGGCGGCTCGATAGTCGGCGAACGCCCGCCGGGCGGCGTCCTCGGCGCTCCTTCGTCGCTGCTCTGCCGCCGGCAAGGCTGTGGCCGCCTCGGCCTTGGTGCGGGTGGCCGACAGCAGGGTGGCGAGGTGATCGTGGGCTGCGTCCAGGCGGTGCTCGGTCTCGACCCTTCGGCGCAGTGCGTCGACCCGCTCAGGGGCCTCGTCGGCGGTGCTGCGGGAGACGATGGCAGCGTCGCGGGCCGCCGCAGCCGCGGCGACGAGCTCGTCTCGCCGCTGGTCCAGCCCGGCCAGCTGCTGCACCTCGTCGGCCAGCCGCTGCTCGCGCTCGACCATGCGGTCGGTGTCGGTCCGTGCCGCCTCGAGGGCCGCGGACCAGGTCGCGAGCGTGCCTTCGTCCGGCTCGTCGGGGAGCGGCGCGGGCAGCACGCCGGGAGCCACCTCGGCCAGCTCAGCAGCGGTCTGGCGCACCCGAGACCCCGCGGCTGTCAGCCGGGCGGTGGACTCCGCCAGGGGGCCGAGCAGGACTGCGACCTCGCGGGCCCGGTCCGCTGCCTGCAGCCGAGCCAGGTCAGCGGTGGCCCGGTCGGCGGTGGCGGCCAGGTCCGCCTCGTCCAACTGCGCCAACCCGCCACGCTGTCGCAGGGCCGTCGCCGCACCGGCCTCCTGGTGCGCCCGTCGGGCGTCGTCGCGGTGCAGGAGGGACTGCTCGACCAGGACGGTGAGGTCGTCACGGCGTTGGCGGGCGGTGCCGTGAACCGCCGTCGACCACTCTGGCCAGTCCTCGACCCGGTCGGGCACCGGCCGGTCCAGGTGAGCGGCACCGCGAAGCTGATCGGCGACCGAACGAGCAGCCCGCTCCGCGGCCTCCGCCTCCCCGCGCAGGCGCTGCCGGCGATCCACCAGCCAGCGCTCGACGTCGCGGAACCGCGCCGTGCCGAACAGCCGCTCGAGCAGGGCGCGACGTTCGTCGGTGCCGGACCGCAGGAAGTCCTGGAACGCGCCTTGCGGCAGCATCGCCACCTGCGTGAACTGCTGCAGGGTCATCCCGAGCAGCTCGTCGACCAGCAGCTGTGCCTCGTCGATGCGGGTGGTCAACGTGACCCAACCGTCCGCGTCCGCCGTCGCCGGGCGGGCGCTCCTGCAGCGTCACGGTGGCCTGGACGGTGACCTGGCCGGCGCGAGCGCGGGTGCTCGGGCGCTGCCAGCGTGGTGACCGGGTGATGCGCAGCCGACGGCCGCCGAGCGTGACGTCCAGTCGGACCCGTGCGACCGCCGCGGGGTCGGCATGGTCGCTGTGCAACCGGTCCGCCTGCTGCCGGGCACCGGGGACCCGGCCGTACAGGCCGAAGCAGATCGCGTCCAGCACGCTGGTCTTGCCCGCCCCGGTGGGTCCGGTGAGCAGGAAGAGCCCGTGCGCGCTCAGCGCGTCTACGTCGACCTGGACGGTGTCGGCGAACGGGCCGAACGCCGTGATCTCCAGGGCATGCACCCTCACGAGGCGACCTCGGTGGCGCCGTCCTCGGTCTCCAGGCCGGGCCCGCCGGTCCCGCCGCTGCCACGAACGGCCTCCAGGGTCCGGCCACTGGTGCAGGCGTCGCAGGCCGCGGCCAGCAGGTCGCTCTCGTCCGGGTCGGCCGGCTCGGACCGCACCGCTGCGACGAAGTCGTGGACGATCTCGCGGTCGCTGCGTCCGCGGAGCCGGTGTGACCACCACAGCCGATCCGCCGCACCACCTTCGGGGGCGAAGTCCAGCACCAGCGCGTGCGGGAACCGGCTCCTGATCCGCTCCATCGCAGCGCGTGGCCGGCGCGGGTCGGTGAGCGTGACCTGGAGCCAGTGCCCGGTCACGGCGTCGTGCCGGGGGTCGCTCAGCAGCTCCTCCAGGGTGCCGCGCAGCCGGCCCAGCCCGCGGGGCACCGGCGCCGGCACGAAGGTCACCTCGTCCACCCCCGCAGCCCCGAGATCCACCAGCCAGCAGCCCTTGCGATGGGTCGCCTCGGAGAACGAGTACGCGAGCGGCGAGCCGCTGTAGCGCACGGTCGGCCGGATCGACTGCCGCCCGTGCAGATGGCCGAGGGCGACGTAGTCGATGCCGTCGAAGACCTCCGCCGGGACCGAGGAGATGCCGCCGACGCTGATGTCCCGCTCGCTGTCGCTCGCCGTGCCGCCGGTGACCCAGGTGTGCGCGAGCACGACGGTCCGCGTGTCGGCGCGCGCACCGGTCCGGTGTTTCGCCACCCGCTGCATCGCCGACCGCATGACGGCCTCGTGGGACCGCGCCTGGAGTCCCCAGGGCTCACGCAGGACCTCGGGCTCGAGGTACGGCAGCGCGTAGACCGCGACCGGGCCGGCCGCGTCCTCGAGCGCGACCGGACGGTCGACGCCGGCAGGGTCTGTGCGCAGATGGATGCCGGCCGTGGCGATCAGGTCCGCGGCGAAGCCGAGCCGCCGGGCGGAGTCGTGGTTCCCGCTGGTGATCACCACGGGGACCCGGAGCGCGGCCAGCCGGCGCAGCGCGTCGTCGGCCACCGCCACGGCATCCACCGACGGCAGCGCCCGGTCGTAGACGTCACCGGCGACGACGACGAGCCCGACCCGTTCGGCCCGCACCGTGTCCACCAGGAAGTCGACGAACGCCGCCTGGTGCCCGAGCATCCCTTCCCGGTGGAAGGACCGGCCCAGGTGCCAGTCGGAGGTGTGGAGGATGCGCACGCGGCCGACGGTAGGGGTCGGCGCCGACATGGCGGCGCCCCCGCGCCGTCACTCGTACTCGGCGGACATCTTGTCGGCGCGGCGTTCCAGCCGGGGGAACGGCGTGACGAGGCCGTCCTTGATCGTGCGGACGACCCGGCGGCGGTACCGGATCAGCTGGGCGGCGGCCAGCAGCAGGTAGACACCGGACAGCACGAGGCTGGTGGTCTCGTTGGCGCCGGCCGACCCCGTGACGCTGACCACGAACTGCACGCCGAACAGTGACAGCAGAGCCAGCGCGCCCCATACGGTGAGGCTCAGGTTGATCAGGACCGCTACGGCGAAGATGGACTGGGCTGCCGTGAGCAGCAGTTCCAGCCGCTGCTCGTCGTCGATCGGGAGCCCGTCGGTGGTCAGCGCGGACAGCCCGAACACCACCGGGATGGTGCCCACGAGCAGCGTCCACTGGTTCACCTTGCTCGACAGCAGCGTGCCCAGCGAGCTGGACGCCTTGAGCCGCCACGCATACAGGCAGGCGACGATCAGCTCGGGCGACTCGCTGGCCAGCGGCGCGATCCACTGCACGAGCAGGAACTGGTCCACCCCGAGGTCGTCGCCGGTCCGCACCAGGGACTCGGCGAAGTGCTCCGCGCTCAACAAGATGACCATCGCGGCGAAGCCGAACATCGCGATCACCACGCCGCGCCGGCGCCGGCGGTGGGACTCACCGACCCACTTCGACACCCCGAGGAGGTCGGGATCGGACGCTGGTGCCTGCGCCAGCCGCCAGGCGTAGGCCGCGAAGATGCCGACCAGGATGGCGGCGTCCCAGAGCGTGAGCGTGTCCTTCAACGGCAGGGTGAGCGAGTACAGGCTGGCGATGCCGAGGTAGACGACGTCCGCGGACAGCGGCGGCAGCAGCCGCACCTCGCCGGGGCTGGTCGAGGCCGAGTCCCCGCTCCCGGCTCGGCGCGAGCGCAGCGCGGCGAGGCTTGCCACCAGGACGACCAGCGGCCAGCCGACGCCGACCAGGACCCGGTTGGCGCCGGTCATGTTCGCCAGCGCCAGCGAGCACGGGCTGGCCCCGCCGCCGGAGGCCTCGCACGAGCCCTGCGCCTGGTAGAGCTCGCCGGCCTGGTAGGTGAAGACGAAGTCGACCGCGTACTCCGGCAGCACCGCGAGCAGAGCCAGCAACGAGAGCGCCAGCCCGGCGCTGATGTCCACCTGAGCGGCCTCGGCCGCCCAGGCGAGGATGAACGCCGCGCCGACGATGGCGACCCCGAACAGCACCGCTCGGACCGCCTCGGCGAGCTCGACGGTCGGAAGTCCCAGATAGTCGGCCGCCCCCAGATAGGAGCCGACCACCGTGGCGAGCGCGGCGAGCGGAAGCTGGACCGGGGGACGGGACGTCGAGGCGCTCACAGGGAGTTGTGTACCCCGGTCCGCGTCCCGCCGCTCGGTGGCCCCGCCTAGGGTGGGCCGCCGTGCGGCCGGAACTGGTGGTGTGGGACTGCGACGGGGTGCTGGTCGAGACCGAGCGGCTCGTCACCCGGCTGGAGGCGGAGTGGATCACCGCGCTGGGGTGGCCGATCAGCCAGGACGAGGTGGTCGCCCGCTTCGTCGGCCGCAGCGCGGGGCACATGGAGGCCGAGATCGAGCGGCACCTCGAGAAGCCCGTCCCGGCAGGCTGGCACGAGGCGCTGCGAGAGGCCTCGCACGAGCTGTTCCGTGCCGAGCTGACCGCCGTGGAGGGGGTCGCCGACTCGATCGACCGGCTGGCCTCGGCCGGGCTGGCGATGTGCGTGGCGTCGTCCAGCAGCCATGACCGGCTGCGGCTGGTCCTCGGGATCACCGGCCTGTACGAACGGTTCGCCGGCGACATCCACAGCGTGAGCGAGGTGGAGCGCGGCAAGCCCGCCCCCGACCTGTTCCTGCATGCGGCGCGCACCCGCGGCGTCGAGCCGGCCCGTTGCGTGGTCGTCGAGGACAGCGTGCCCGGTGTCAGCGGGGGAGTGGCCGCCGGGATGCGGGTGTTGGGGTACGGCGGCGGGCTGACCCCCGGCGACCGGTTGGCCGAAGCGGGCGCCGAGGTGTTCCAGACGATGGACCAGGTGCCGGCGTTGCTCGGGATCGGTCCGGTCCGCGCCGAGCCGACCTAGCCCGTCGGCCAGCGCTCCCGGATGCGCAGCGCACGGCGGACCGGGTCGCTGCCGTCGACGATCTCCCGGCGGACCATGCCGTCCACGTCGTTGTCGGCGGCGACCACCGCTGCGAGCTCGAGCGTCGCACCGTCCACGGCGTAGCGCGGGAAGGCCTCGCCGACGCTCTCCGCCACGACCCATCCGGTCCTGATCCGCGTGGTGGCCGGCATCTCGGTGAAGAAGCGCGAGACGTACGCCGCGGTCAGGTCCTGCTGCTCCGGCCACCAGAAGCCCTCGCCGATGGCGTAGAGCGAGTAGTTGCTGGCCTCCGGGTCACTGGTCAGGGTGTGCCAGGAGGCGGCCTTGGCAGCCGGGTCCGGCAGGGCGGCGCGGCAGCGGGTGGCGTGCACCCGGCCCTCGGCCGACGGGTCGCGGCGCAGCTCCTGCTCGATCTCGTCATCCCCGGCCGCGCCGCGCCGGCAGAGCTGGGTGAGCAGGTGCCAGCGCAGCTCGGCGTCGACCGCCAGACCGGCCGGAGCACGTCCGTCGAGCCAGCCGCCGAGCAGCGTGGTGTCCGGGCTGAGCCGGGCGAGTGCCCGCGCGGCGGCCAGCTGCAGCCCGGAGCCGGGGGGCGCGGTGCGGACCCGCTCCGCGGTGGACGCGGCGAGCCGCTCGGCGGCGGCAGCCCCTTGGAGGCTGACCCCGAGCACCCGGCCGAGCAGGGTCACCTCCGCCCAGTCCAGCAGGGTGCGGACAGCGACGTCGGAGGTCTCCTGCGGCACGGCCGCGCAGAGCAGGTCGAGCGCCCGTTGCGGGTCCAGCTCCGCGTCGTCGAAGGCGTCCCGCACCGCCAGCCACAGCGCGCCCCGGGTGACCGGGTCGTCGATGCGGGGGAGCAGCTCGGGCAGCCGCTGCTCGGTGCCCGGGTCGGCGCGGAGCTTGCCCCAGGTCTCGTCGGCGGTGTCCAGCAGCAGGACGTGGCCGTCGTCGCCGACCAACGGCAGCGGCGTGCGGTCGGCTGTCACCACCACCTCCGCAGTGGTGGTGGTGCCGTCGATGGTGGCCACCCTGGCCACCCGGAGCCGGTGCGGCCGCCCCGCGCCGGCACCTGGGGACGAGGTGCGGGTCAGCTCGTCGCCCTCGACCCGCAACGTGTCCGCCCCGGTGCTGCGGAGCCACGCGTCGGCCCAGGTGTGCAGCTCCTTCGCGCCGGCCCGTTCCCAGGAGTCGAGCAGGTCGGCGAGCGTCGCGTTGCCGTACGGGTGCGCGCCGAGGTGGTCGCGCACCCCGGCGAAGAACACGTCGTCTCCGAGATAGGCGGCCAGCTGCTTCAGCACCGCCGCTCCCTTGGCGTAGGAGATGCCGTCGAAGTCGTTCAGCGCGGTGTGCGCGTCGGCCGCGCCGTTGGAGGCCACCGGATGGGTGGAGGGCAGCTGGTCCGCCACCAGGCCCCAGCGCTTGGTGACGTAGGCGAACTCGACCCAGCCCTCGGCGAAGCGTGTGGCCTCACCGGCGACCCGGTACCCCATGTAGGTGGCGAACGACTCGTTCAGCCACAGGTCGTCCCACCAGACCGGCGTGACCAGGTTCCCGAACCACTGGTGCGCCATCTCGTGCACGACCGTGTTGACCCGCCGGCCGCGCTCGTGGTCGGTCACCGCGGAGCGAAACACCAACCCGTCGCGGAACAGCACGCAACCGGGGCACTCCATCGCGCCGGCGTTGAACTCCGGTACGAACGCCTGGTGGTAGTCGCCGAAGGGATAACGGATGCCGAATCGATCGTGCAGTGCGTCGAAGGACTGGGCGGTGACCTCGAACAACTCGTCGGCGTCAGCCGCCAGCTCCCGGGCCAGGGACTGCTTGGCGTGCAGCCCGAGCAGGATGCCGTCGTGCTCGCGGGTCAGCGAGGCGTAGGGGCCGGCCACGAGGGTGACGTGGTACGTCGAGATCGGCAGCGACTCCGGCAGCTCCCAGCTGCCGGGTCCGGTCCGTACCGCCCGGGTGTTGCCCAGCACCGTCCAGTCCTCGGGCGTGCGCACGTCGATCTGGAAGCGGGACTTCAGGTCCGGCTGGTCGAAGCAGGCGAAGCACCGGGGCGCAGCGTCGAGGAACGTCATGAGGTACAGATAGGTGCGGCCGTCGGCGGGATCGACGGTGCGGTGCAGCCCCTCACCGTCCCGGCTGTAGGCCATGTCGGCCTCGACCCGCAGCTCGTGCCCGCCCGGTGCCAACCGCAACGGGTAGCGGCTCTCGCGGAGCAGGCCCGGATCGAGCGGCACCCCGTCCAGCGAGACGGCGTGCAGAGTCCGGGGTCGGACATCGAGGAAGGTCTCGGTCTCCCGCAGCGCCTGCACCGTCAGCGTGGTGACCGAACCGAACGAGTCGGGGCCCCGGTCGAGATCCAGCTCGACCCGGGTGTTGGGGACCCGGAGGTCGGCAGCCCGACGACGGGCCTCGTCCGCGGTCAGGCTGCGGGCAGACGGCAGCGGGTCCGGTGCGGCCATGCCGTCACTCTAGGGCTGACACGATGGAGGAGTGATCGACCGGTGACTCCCGTTGTCGCGTCCGCGCTCGCCGTGCTCGCGCTGGCCGGCGCCGCCTGGTCCGCGCTGTTGCTGGCTCGGGACCGGCGGATGCATGACGGGGTGTTCTGGCTGCTCGCCGTGCTCGAGGTGGGCCTGGTCGCCCAGCTCATCGGCGGGTCGGTCGCGCTCGTCGTCACCGACCGGCCGGTCGAGTCGGCGTTGTTCATCGGCTACCTGCTGACCGCCGTGCTGGTGCTCCCGCTGGCGGTTGCCTGGGCCGCCTCCGAGACCTCCCGATGGGGTGTCGGCGTGCTGCTGATCGGGTGCGTGACCGTCGCGGCTCTGGTGAACCGCATCCTCCAGGTCTGGCAGGGCTGAGGGAATGTCGGCTGACGGGGGCGGATCCGGCCCGGCCGTGGCGGCCAGCGCGCGTGGCCCCGGGCGGGTGCTGGTGGCGGTGTACGCCGTGTTCGCGATCTCGGCCGGCGCCCGGTCGGGGGTGCAGGTGGCGCAGTCGTTCTCCGCCGCCCCGGTCGCCTACTCGCTGTCCGTCGTGGCGGCGATCGTCTACCTGCTCGCGACCGTGTCGCTGGCCGGCCGGGGCCCTCGACCACGGCCGACCGCTTGGCTGGCCGTGGGGCTGGAGTTGGCGGGCGTGCTCGTCGTCGGCGTCCTGACGCTGGCCCGGCCCGGTCTGTTCCCCGACCAGACGGTCTGGTCGGGCTTCGGCGCGGGGTACGGCTACGTGCCACTGGTGCTGCCGCTGCTCGGGTTGGCCTGGCTGTGGCGGACGCGCGGAACCCAAGAACCCGACACCGCGTCTCATCTGCACACCGGTCCGGCAGGGACCGGCTGAGCACGAACGAGGTGGGACCGATGAGGACGCCACGCACCGCCCACATCCCGCGACGCTCCGCGCTGGTGCTCGGAGTCGCCGCGCTGCCCCTGCTGCTGGCCGGCTGCGGTCAGGACGCCGCGCCGGACGCAGCGCCGGACGCAGCGGCAGCAGCCGACGGCTCCGGGCCGGGGGAGGGGCCGTGCCCCGCCGGCCTCACCACCGACGGGCTCACCGGCGCCGTCCCGCTCGGCAGCGCCGACATCGACGGCGACGGCGCGATGGACGAGGTCGTCATGGGCGGAGTGTCCGACGCCGGTGCCGGCTGCGCCGTGGCCCTCCTCGTGACCACCGCGACCGGAACGCTGAGCGCTCCGGTCGCCGGCGCGACCGAACCGGTCGGTGAGACCGCGCTCGGGCCGCCGGTCTTCGCCCAGGTGGACGGGGTCGGCGGACAGGAGATCGTCGTCCCCGTCTCCTGGAACCCGCGCGGCGGGGGAGAGCTGGGCATGTTCTCGTTCGTCGACGGCGAGCTCGTCCAGGTACGGCAGGACGGGCGCCCGTGGACGGTGCTCGCCACCGTCGACGACGGCGGCGGCGCCCCGCAGCTGCTGACCTGCACCGAGGACGGTGGCTTCCTGCACGTCACCACCCCCGACCCGCGGGCCACCGTCTCCGAGATCACCGCGTACGGGCTGGAGGACGGCGTGATCACCGAGCTGACCGGCGACGCCGCGGACGCGGTGCTGCCGGACCTGATCCGGGACACCTATCCGGGCTTGCCGCAGGCCGGACTGCTGACCTTCCCCGACTGCGGCTGACGCCGGGCAGGGCGGGCTCCCGTCGCGGGCTCGTGCCGCGGATGACACGATCTGCGGGTGCCCGGTCCGGTGTTGACGACGATGGCGCCGACAGGGGAGTCCCCCCGCGGCGTGGTGCTGATGCTGCACGGCGGGCGCGCTCACGGCACCGACCCGGTGCTGCGCCGGCACGCATCCTGGTGGCGGATGGCGCTGCTGCAGCGACACCTGGCTCACCGGGCCCGCCGAGCCGGGGTGGCGGTGGAACTGCTCCGCTACGCCCAACGCGGCTGGAACGCGGAGACCGGTGCCGAGCCGGCTCCGGTCCGCGACGGCCGCTGGGCGCTGGCCCGGATCGCCGAGCGGTACGGGGACGTCCCCGTCGTCCTGGTCGGACACTCGATGGGCGGACGGGCGGCGTGCGCGCTGGCAGCTGACCCCGGCATCGCCGGCGTGGTCGCGCTGGCGCCCTGGCTGCCGCCGGAGGAGCCGGTGACGGTGCCGCCGGGGCTGCGGGTGCTGATGGCGCACGGGCTGATGGACCGCTGGACCTCACCCGCCGCCAGCCTGGCCTGGGCGGAGCGAGCCCGGGCCCAGGGGGCTCGGGTGGCCAGGTTCGAGCTGCCGATGGTCGGTCACTTCATGTTCGCCAGCAAGGCGGCGTGGAACGCCGTGGTCCGCTGCGGCTCGCTCGGGCTGCTGGACGTCGAGCCGTTACCGGATGCGGTGCAGTCCGCCTTCGCCGCCGGGGCGCCGGACCCGTCCGCGGCGGTGTCGGTGCGGATCGGAGCAGACGGCCTCCGGCTGCCGGTGACGGCGCTGATCCGGCACTGAGCCCAGGGGACCTCCGCAAGAGTTGACATAATGTCGCTTATCGGCGCGAGTCTGCAGCTGCTCGCGCTCAGCGCGCCCGGTGACCGGTCCCCAGCCACGCTGACCCCCACAACTCATCGATGCGGGACCGATACCCGCTGGTCGACGTCGGCATCCTGGTCGAGGACCCACCTGTCGGTGAATGTGGCGACGTAGAGCCGCAGACGGGCCTGCCCGGTGACACGCGTCCGGCTGAACCGGCCGATTCCCTGGGCCGCCGCGCGGCGGTTGAAGACCTGCAGGCCCTCGTCGAGGTGCTCCTCGGGACATTGCCGGGCGTGCGCCGTGGCGTAGAAGGCCGCGCCTTCGTTCGGCTCGACGCTGGAGTCGAAGACGGTCACCGCCACGTCCGGCCGCCGTTCGATCAATCGCGAGTGGCGGGACGCGGGCCACGACGCCCAGTACAGCCGGTCCAGCCCGTCGGGAGCGAACCAGACCGGCGTCACCCAGGGGTTCCCGTCGGCGTCCGCGGTGCCCAGAACGACGTAGGAGTTGGCGTCGAGGAGTGCGCGGGCATGCCCGCGGACGTCGATCATCGGCTCACCCGTCCCCGAGCAGCCAGCGCAGCACGAACCGGTGGAACCGGACCCCCCAGAGCAGGTCGTCGACGTGCACCCGCTCGTCGGCGTTGTGGTAGCCCGCCTCGGCGACGTCCGACGGTGTGCTGCGCAGCGGACTGAAGCCGTACGCGACGGTCCCGAACGCCCGCCGCAGGTAGGACGAGTCGGTGTAGCCGGTGCAGAGCGTCGGCAGCAGGACCAGCCCCGGGTCCTGCTCGGCGGCCCAGGCGGCGCAGGCGTCCCACAGCGGACCGCCCGCCGGCGAGCTCGACCCCGGCACCATCGCCTCCGGGAAGGACAGCTCGTAGGCCAGGTCGTCCCCGAGCCGGTCCCGGACCGCCCGCTCCACGTCTGCCTCGGTGCTGCCGGGCAGCACCCGGCAGTCCAGCTCGACGCCGGCGCGGGCGGGCAGCACGTTGCGGGCCGCCGAGCCGTGCAACAGCGTCGGGGCCATCGTGGTGCCGGCCAGCGCGGGCAGCACATGGGCGTAGTCCGGGCTCAGCCGGCCGGCTCGTTCGAGAGCGGACGCCAGGTCGTCGACCGGCCCGTCCGGGAGCAGCGTCGCCAGCATCCGGTCCACCACCTCGTGGCGCGCCGGCGTGGGCATGCCGGAGCCGATCCGGCGCAGCACCTCACCGAGCAGCGGGACGGCGTTGCGCCCCACCGACGGCATCGACGCGTGTCCCGCCTCGCCCACGGCGTCCACGCGGACCGGATAGGTGCCCTTCTCCCCGACGGCGACGTCGGTGACCGTGCGCCCGTCGGACAGCCGGTTCCGCGCCCCGCCGCCCTCGTTCAGGGCGTAGTCCGGCCGCAGATCCGGCCGCTCGCGCACCAGCCAGCTCATCCCCACGTCGGCGCTGCCGTCCTCCTCGTCCGCGACCATCAGCACCAGCACGTCACCGCGCGGCCGGAACCCCTCGCGCACCAGCGAGGCGAGGCTGACCGCGCGGATCGCCACCTCGTTCTTCATGTCCAGGGCGCCGCGCCCGTAGAGGTATCCGGCGTCGTCGACGACGGCCTCGAAGGGCGGGTGCGACCAGTCCCGCGGGTCGGCGGGCACGACGTCGAGATGGCCGACCAGGGCCAGCGTCGGCCCGTCAGCCGTGCCCGGGACGCGTGCGACCAGGTTGGCCCGGTCGGGGTCGCGTGCGACCAGCTCACACCCGACGCCGGCACCGGCCAGGTAGTCGCCCAGCAGCCGGGCCGCGGCGGTCTCGTTGCCGTTCGTGGTGTCCACCCGGATCAGCTCGCGGGTCAGCTGGACGACCTCGTCGTGCAGCGCCCGGTCGGCCGTCGTCGGTTCGGCGATGTCCACGGCGGCAGTCTGCTGCACGGGTGCCCGGCGGCGGTGCAGGCAGGCGCGGGGGACAATGGCGCGTGACCTCGCCCCCGCTGGCCGCTGCTGCGTCCTCGCCCGCCGGCCAGCACGAGGAGCCGCGCTGGCTCCGGCTGGCGGCGGTTCCCGCCATGTTCGCGATCGGCGCCATGGTCGCGGTGCAGAGCCAGATCAACAGCGACCTGGCCGCCGAGCTCGGCGGCGGCACCACCGCCGGCATCACGGCCGCGCTGATCAGCTTCGGGACCGGCCTGGTGCTGCTGTGCCTCGCCCTGCTGGGATCGCGCCGGATGCGGCGCGGCCTGGGCGCCGTGCGCTCCGCGCTACGCACCGCACGGTTGCGTCCGTGGCAGGTCGTCGGCGGGGCAGCGGGCGCCTTCCTGGTGGCCACCCAGGGCCTGACCGTCGGCACCATCGGGGTGGCTCTGTTCACCGTCGCGGTGGTCGCCGGGCAGACCGCGAGCAGCCTCGCGGTCGACCACCACGGCGTCGGTCCCTCCGGTCCGCAGCCGCTGTCGCTGCTCCGCGTCCTCGGGGCCGTGATCACCGTCGGCGCAGTCGCCCTGTCGGCCGCGGGCCGGCTGGGAGGGCCGGCGGCCCTCTCGGTCGGCGACATCGCGCTGGCACTGCTGCCGCTGCTGGCCGGTGCCGCCATCGCCTGGCAGCAGGCGGTCAACGGACAGGTGTCAGTGGTCGGCGGACCGTGGGCGGCGACGTGGATCAACTTCGCGGTCGGCGGGACGCTGCTTGCGCTCGCGACGGCGATCGGCGTGCTGGTCACCGGCGGCGTCGACCCGCTTCCCGGCACCTGGTGGCTGTACCTCGGCGGACCGCTCGGCGTCGGGTTCATCAGCGCAGCCGCCGTCCTGGTCCGCGTGCACGGTGTGCTGGTCCTCGGCCTGTGCACCGTGACCGGCCAGGTGGCCTCCTCGCTGCTGGTCGATCAGGTCGCGGGAAGCGTCGACCTCGGGGTGCCCACGGTCGTGGGCGCGCTGGTGGCACTTGCCGGGGTGGTGCTGGCCGGGCTGGGGAGTCGCCGGGCTCGACGGTGACCGCGCCGGAGCCGGTCAGCAGGTCCGCGCCGGGGCTGCGCGGGCCGGTGCTGATGCGGCAGCGCTGGTGCGACCTCGCCTTCGTGCACTGGGCACTGTCTCCGGACCAGGTCGCCGGCTGGATGCCGCCCGGCGTCCGGCCGGACGTCCACGACGGGGTGACCTACGTCGGCCTGATCCCGTTCCGGATGGTTGATGCCGGGGTGAGCAACGGCCCCCCGGTCCCCTGGCTGGGCACTTTTCTCGAGACCAACGTGCGGCTGTACTCCGTCGACTCACACCGGACGGCGCGGGATCGTGTTCCGCAGCCTGGACGCCGACCGACTCGCGGTGGTGCTCGGCGCCCGGGCCGGCTTCGGGCTGCCCTACCGCTGGGCGCAGATGACCTACCGCCGGCGGCCGACCTCGCGGGGGGTGGAGCACCGCTACACCGCGCGCACCCGCTGGCCGGGCCCCGCCGGGGTGCGCAGCCGGATCGTGCTCCGCGACCTCGGGACAGCGGTGTCCCCCGACCCGCTGGACGACTTCCTGACAGCCCGCTGGGGGCTGCACGTCCGGCACGCGGGACGCACCTGGTACGTGCCGAACCGGCACTCGCCGTGGGACCTGCGGTCCGCCGAACTGGTGGACCTGGACGACGGACTGGTCGCGGCCGCCGGTCTCGGCGACGTGGCCGCGCGGACGCCGGACCGGGTTCGGTTCGCCACCGGTGTGCGCACCACGTTCGGGCGGCCGACGGTGCTCAGGCCCGAGGCTGTGCGCTGACGTAGGCGTCGATCTCGGCGTGCACCCGGCGCTTCACCGGAGCCGGCGCGAAGGAGACGTCCAGCGCGGTGCGGGCCAGGTCGGCCAACCCCTGCTCCGTGACGCCGAACCGGTCGTGCACGAGCTGGTACTCGTCACACAGCGTCGTCGCGAACATGCCCGGGTCGTCGGAGTTGACCGTCAGCCGCAGACCGGCGTCGGCGAGCACCGGCCACGGGTGCTCGTCCAGGGACGGCACCGCGCGGGTGCGGAGGTTGGAGGTCGGGCACACCTCGAGCGCGACCTCGCGCTGCACCAGCTCGGCCATCAGCGCCGGGTCCTCGGCCACCGCGATGCCGTGCCCGATCCTGGTGGCTCCGAGCAGCTCGACCGCGTCCCGCACGGTCTGGGGGCCGGTCGTCTCGCCGGCGTGCGGGACGCTGGCCAGGCCGGTGGCCCGCGCCCGGGAGAACACCTCGGAGAACTGCGGGCGGGGCACGCCGATCTCCGGCCCGCCGAGCCCGAAGCCGACGCTGCCCTCCGGGGCCCAGCGCTCCACCCAGTCGACCGTCCGCTCGCCCGAGGGAAGCCCGTTCTCCCCCGGGATGTCGTAGATCCAGCCGACCTCGAGGCCGTGCCGCTCGCGGGCGGCGCTTCGGGCGCGGGTGAGCGCCTCTGCGATCCCGTCGGGCTCGATTCCGGCCATCAGGTGGCTGTCCGGGGTGACGGTCAGCTCCACATAGCGCACGTTCTGGGCGGCGACGTCGGCCAGCACACCGGTCGCCAGAGCCTGCACGTCGTCCGCGGTGCGCACGAGCGCGTTCACCGCGATGTAGACCTCGATGAAGTGCGCGAAGTCGGTGAACTCGTAGAAGCCGGTGAGCGCCGCCTCGTCCGTGGGAACCCCACCGTCCGGGTGCCGGCGGGCAAGTGCGAGCACCGTCGGCACCGAGGCCGAGCCGACCAGGTGGACGTGGATCTCGGCCTTGGGCAGGTGCTCGATGAACGGGCTCGGCATCAGGTGCGCAGTCAAGCAGACCCACCACGTGGTCCACCGCGTCCCGATTGGACCGAACGGGAGACCTGTGGTCGGGTGGGCCGGATCGCGCGCCCCGGCGCGTCCCGCGCAGGCTTATCTCAGATATGAGATAGCATGGAGAACCATGAGCGAGCACTACCTCAGCCGGATCGGCTTCCTGATCCGTGACGCCCGCAAGCACCGAGGCTGGACCCAGACCGAGCTCGCCGAGGTGCTCGGCACCAGCCAGTCTGCGGTGAACCGGATCGAGCGGGGGCACCAGAACCTCAGCCTCGAGATGCTCGCCCGGATCGGCGAGGCGCTCGACTCCGAGATCGTCTCCCTCGGCGCCGCGGGACCGCTGCACCTGCGGGTGGTCGGTGGCACTCGACTGTCCGGAGCCATCGACGTCAAGACCTCCAAGAACGCCGGCGTGGCACTGCTGTGCGCGTCACTGCTGAACCGCGGGCGCACCGTCCTGCGCCGGGTGGCCCGGATCGAGGAGGTGAACCGGCTGCTCGAGGTGCTGGAGTCGATCGGCGTCCGCACCCGCTGGCTGAACGACGAGAACGACCTCGAGATCGTGCCGCCGGCCGAGCTGCAGCTGGACCGGATCGACGCCGAGGCGGCCCGGCGGACCCGCAGCATCATCATGTTCCTCGGGCCGCTGATGCACCGCGCGGACAGCTTCAAGCTGCCGTACGCCGGCGGTTGTGACCTCGGCACGCGAACCGTCGAGCCGCACATGGCCGCGCTGCGCCGCTTCGGCCTGGAGGTCAAGGCGACCGAGGGCGACTACAACGCCGACGTGGACCGCACCGTGTTCCCCACCCGGCCGATCGTGCTGACCGAGCGCGGCGACACCGTGACCGAGAACGCGCTGCTCGCCGCGGCACGGCACGACGGTGTCTCGGTCATCCGCAACGCCAGCAGCAACTACATGGTGCAGGACCTGTGCTTCTACCTGGCCGAGCTGGGGGTCCGCATCGACGGCATCGGGACGACGACGCTGACCGTGCACGGCTGCGCCGACATCGACCGCGACGTGACCTACTCCCCCAGCCCGGACCCGATCGAGGCGATGAGCCTGGTCGCCGCCGCGGTCGTCACGGACTCCGAGATCACCGTGCGCCGGGTGCCGATCGAGTTCATGGAGATCGAGCTGGCGCTGCTGGAGGAGATGGGGCTGCGGTTCGACCGCGGCGAGGAGTACCTCGCCGACAACGACCACACCCGCCTGGTCGACATCACCACGCGACACTCGGTGCTGCACTCCCCCATCGACAAGATCCACCCGATGCCGTTCCCCGGCCTGAACATCGACAACCTGCCGTTCTTCGCGGTGATCGCGTCCCAGGCGACCGGCTCGACGATGCTGCACGACTGGGTCTACGAGAACCGGGCGCTGTACCTCACCGAGCTGAACAAGCTCGGCGGCAAGGTGACCCTGATGGACCCGCACCGGGTTCTCATCGAGGGGCCAACTCGGTGGCGAGCGGCAGAGGTGATCTGCCCGCCGGCGCTGCGACCCGCCGTCGTCATCTTGCTGGCGATGCTGGCGGCCAAGGGCACATCGGTGCTGCGCAACGTCTACGTGATCAACCGCGGCTACGAGGACCTGGCCGAACGGCTGAACGCCCTGGGGGCTCAGATCGAGACCTTCCGCGACATCTGATGCCTCGCTCGGCCTGCGTCCGCACCCACACGACCACGGCCACCGACCCGCACCGGCGGGGCCTCGACCTCGGCCAGGCCTGTGCGGAGCAGGTCCGGGAGACGTGGCGCCGCTACCGGGAGCTGTGGTGGGCGTTCTCAGTAAGCGACGACGAGGTGCGCGACGTGGGGGCTGCGGTGCTCGGACCGATCGAGGCCTTCAGCGCCGAGCTGCGCGCCGAGCTCGCCGGCATCGCCGCCGGAGCCGGGCTCGCACCCTGGCAGGTCGGTGCGCTGAACGCCCGCAGCGAGCTGCTCGCCCTCGGCGACCAGCGGTTGCGCGCCGCCGACCGGCTCCCTGGGAGCACGGTCAGCGAGTGCTCGACGCTGGTCCGGCTGCCCGACCGCGGCCCGCCACTGACCGCGCAGACGTGGGACTGGCACACCCCGCTGCGGGACTCATGGTTCGTCTGGACGCTACGGCTGCCGACCGGACGCACCGTCCGCACGCTCACCGAGTACGGCATCGTGGGCAAGATCGGCGTGGCCGTCGATGCCGAAGCCGGCCGTGGCGCCGGCGGGGCCGCCCGAGGCGCTGTGGGCGTGCACTTCAACGCGCTGCGGCACCGCGACGACACCGGCACCGGCGGGGTCCCGGTGCACCTGGTGGCCCGGCGGGTGCTCGACGAGGCGCGCAGCACCGAGGACGCGGTCGCGATCGCCCGGGCTGCGCCGACCACCGCGTCGGCTGCCGTGACGGTGACCGCACCCGAGGCGACGACCGGGCACTGGACCGCCTGCAGCCTCGAGCTGCACCCCGGCGGGCCCGCGGTGCTGCCCGCGGGCCGGGCCGCCTCCACCGGCTGGCTGGCGCACACCAACCACTTCGTGTCCGACCAGGTGCCACCCGGCTCCGACGCACCGGCACCGACCTCCACCAGCCCGGAGCGGCTCGCCCGGGTGACCCGGCTGGCCCGCACGAAGAGCGCTGGCGCCGGCGGCGATGCGGCCCAGGCGGCGGCCGAGGAGCTCGCCAGCCACGATCTGGGACCGCGCAGCGTCTGCGTCCACGGCTTCCCCGACGCCCCGTTGGGCCAACGCACGGCGACCTTGGCGGTGGCGGTGGCCGAACCGGCCGCGGGCCGGCTGCACGTGCACGCCGGACGGCCGTGCGATGCCCGGCCCGACGGGTGGTGGACCGGCGGCTGACAGCCGGGGCGGCCTCGGCGGGGTCAGCCGAACAGCGCGTCGACGAACGACCGGGCGCGACGGGTGGCCCCGGTCGGCGGGGTGTGCGGTGGCGCGGCCATCTCCGGGGTGATGCGGGGCAGCGGCTGGGTGTTCGGTCCGCGCGAGACGTGCCAGTCGTTCTCGGTCTCGATCATGTCGGCCAGGCTGGACCGGGGCAGGAAGATGCCCCGGCAGCCCTCGCACTGAGCGACCGGGATGCGCATCCGGTCGTGCAGCTGCATCGGCTGGTGGCAAGACGGACAGGTCATCGTCCCGGACTCGTCGGCACTCACGTGGCCACGGTAACCCGTCTCCCACCACCGTCCCGCCCGGCACGCCCGGCGCGCCCGGCGGGCAGCGGGCCGCGGCGCGCCGCTCCGGTCGCGATACTGGTCGGGTGCCCGCAGCCGGACGGTCGACGCACCCGTTTCTGGACGGTCCGCTGCCGCTGGCGATGGCGCACCGCGGTGGCGCCGGACACGCCCCCAACGTAGGAATCGAGAACACGCTGCGGGCCTTCGAGACCGCGGTGCGGCTTGGCTACACCTACCTGGAGACCGACGTGCGGGCGAGCAGCGACGGCGTCGCCGTGCTCGTCCATGACGACCGGCTGGGCCGGTTGTGCGGCGTGCCGGCCCGGGTGTCCGACCTGACCTGGCGACAGCTCGCCGGGCTGCGGGTCGGAGGCCGCGAGCCGGTGGCTCGGCTGGACGAGGCGCTGGCCGCCTTCCCCGACACCCGGCTGAACATCGACGTGAAGAGCGACGACGCAACCGTGCCGACCCTGGCGGCGGTACGCACCACCGGGGCGGAGCACCGGGTTTGCCTGGCGACGTTCTCCGACCGGCGAGTCCGGCAGATCCGACGGCTCGCCGGACCGGCGGTCGCCACCTCCTGTGCGAGCGGCGAGGTGGCACTGCTGCGGCTCGGTCCGACGCGGCTGCTGCGGGCCGGAGCGACCCGCGGCGGCGCGATCGCCGCGCAGCTGCCGCTGCGCTCCCGCGGCATGACCGTGACGACC
This sequence comes from uncultured Actinomycetota bacterium, assembly GCA_963704295.1. Lineage (GTDB taxonomy): Bacteria > Actinomycetota > Actinomycetes > Propionibacteriales > Nocardioidaceae > JACCVL01. Next base: position 125,228 of record OY969884.1, read on the forward strand.
GCAGCGCTGGTGCGGCACGCGCACGCGCTGGGGCTGCAGGTGCACGTCTGGGGAGTGGACGACGCGGCCACGATGCGCACGTTGCTCGACCTCGGTGTGGACGGTCTGATCACCGACCGCACCGACCGGCTGGCCGCGCTGCTCCGGGACTCGGGCGACGGAGGTGGCGACGGCACGGAGCGGCCCACGAGGAGGTCCGAGCGGTGAGCGTGGGACCCGGGGTGGAGCCAGGCATCCAGGCGGAGGCACGGCGGGCAGAGCAGCGCGCCTGGTCCTGGTACGACTGGGCCAACTCCGCCTACGTCACGACGATCGGGACGGTGCTGTTCGCCCCCTACCTGACCAGCGTGGCCGAGGTGGCGGCCTGCGGTCGCGCCGGGTCGGTCGAGTCCCCGTGCACCCGGGACCTGAACGTGCTCTCGGTCGCGGTGTCGCCGGGATCGCTGGTGTTCTACGTGATCACCTTCTCCACGGTGCTGTCCGCGCTGGTGCTGCCGGTCGTCGGCGCGCTGGCCGACCGCAGCCCGTCCAAGCGACGGCTGCTGGGCGGCTTCGCCTGGACCGGGGCCGGAGCGGCCACCGCGATGTGCGCGGTGTCCGGCGGCAACTGGGAGCTGGGCGCCGGGCTGCTGGTGGTGGCGAACATCGCCCTCGGGTGCAGCCTCGTGGTCTACGACGCCGTGCTGTGCGAGATCGCCACCCCCGACGAGCGGGACGCCGTCTCGTCGCGCGCCTGGGCGTTCGGCTACCTCGGCGGCGGCCTGGTCCTGGCCGCCAACCTGGCCCTGGTCACCACGCACGACGCGCTGGGGCTGACCACGAGCGCCGCGGTGCGGATCAGCCTGGCCTCGGCCGGGTTGTGGTGGGCGGCCTTCACGGTGATCCCCTACCTGCGCCTTCGGGACCGCCCACCGCGAGGCGTCGTGCCCGAGACCGGCGGCCTCGTCCGGCGAGGCTTCGGGCAGCTGGCCACCACCCTGCGAGAGGCGCGGGCGTACCCCGGCACGCTGACGTTCCTGCTGGCGTACCTGTTCTACAACGACGGCATCCAGACGGTCATCGGGACGGCCAGCGTCTACGGCGAGAAGCAGCTGGGCATTGCCACCGGTGCGCTCATCGCCACCATCCTGATGGTGCAGTTCGTGGCGTTCGGCGGCGCGCTGCTGTTCGGCCGGGTCGCCGCCCGGGTCGGCAGCCGGCGGACCATCCTGGCGGGACTGTGCGTCTGGATGGCGGTGGTCTGCGGGGGCTTCTTCCTCCCCGAGGGCGAGCTGCTGCCGTTCCTCGTGCTCGCCGCAGCGATCGGGATCGTGCTCGGCGGCACCCAGGCGCTGTCCCGCTCCTTCTTCAGCCAGCTGATCCCCCGGGGCCGGGAGGCGGAGTACTTCAGCCTCTACCAGGCCGGTGAGCGCGGCACCAGCTGGCTCGGCACGCTGGTCTTCGGCCTGGTGCACCAGTGGGCCGGCTCGTACCGGCCGGCGATCGCCGCCCTGGTGGTCTTCTTCTTGGTCGGGCTGGTGCTGTTGCTGCGCGTCGACCCCAAACGAGCCATCATCGAGGCAGGCAACCGGCCACCGACGGTCGTCTGATCGCGCCGACATGCCGCAATCTGGGAATCTTGGGTGGCTGCAGATCGTTGGCCAATCCGAAGGCCCGCATGCTTCGAACCACCAACGGGAGCACGAGCGACGCAGAAGGAGGGCTACCCATATGTCCGACCGCGCACTTCGCGGCACCCGTTTGGGCACGCAGAGCTTCGAGGATGAGCGTGGCGTCGAGATGGCGCCACGGACCCAGGTCGACTACGACTGCGCTCAGGGCCACTCGTTCACGCTGACCCTCGCCGAGGAGGCCGATGTCCCGGCCGTCTGGGAGTGTCCGCGCTGCGGGGCGAAGAGCCTTCGTCGCGACGGCGGCAAGGTGGAGGAGAAGGCCGTCAAGCCGGCGCGCACCCACTGGGACATGCTGCGGGAGCGGCGGTCCCTCCCCGAGCTGGAGGACATCCTCACCGAGCGGCTGGAACTGCTCCGCGCCGGTGAGATCGGGCCCGCCCACCTGCACCGCCCCCGCCGCACGGCGAAGCGCTCGGCCTGAAGCCCCCGTCAGTCCTCCGGCCGGTCAACCCGTCGCTGGTCGACGAGCCGGACGCGGGCGGACCGCTCGGCGCGGCGCACCAGCGCGGCCGTGACCAGCCGGCGCGCGAACGGCCGGGTCACGGGCAGCAGGCAGAGGAAGCCGACCACGTCGGTCACGAAGCCGGGGGTGAGCAGCAGTGTGCCGCCCACCAGCACCAGCCCGGCGTCGGTCAGCGCCACCTCGGGTGACGCGCCCGCCGACAGCAGGCTCCGCAGGTTCTGCCAGGCTCGGCGGCCCTCCCGGCGGACCAGCCAGGCACCGAGCAGGCTCTCCGCGACGAGCAGCGCGACCGTCGGCCAGGCGCCGATGGCGTGGCCGACCTGGATGATCACCGCGATCTCGACGATCGGCGTCACCAGGAAGGCCACCAGCAGCCAGCGCGCCATGACTCAGGCCCCGCCTAGCCGGCTCTTGATGCCTCGGACACGGCGCTGCGCGCCCCAGCGGGTGACCCGCCAGAGCGCCTCGGCGACGATCGGCACCGACATCTTCGACTCGCCGGCGTGTCGCTCCACGAAGCTGATCGGGACCTCCTCGACACCGACACCGGCGTCCACGACCCGGCGCAGCAGGTCCACCTGGAAGCAGTAGCCGCGGGACCCGACGGCGTCCAGGTCGATGGCGGCCAGCGCGCTGCGCCGGTAGGCCCGGAAGCCGGCCGTCGCGTCCCGCACGCCGATACCGAGGGCGAGTCGGGCGTAGGTGTTGCCACCGCGCGACAGCGCCAGCCGGTGCCACGGCCAGTCCACCACCCGGCCGCCACGCACCCAGCGGGAGCCGACCACCAGTCCCACTCCCCCGCTCCGGTCCTCCCGGAGCACGGCGAGCAGCGCCGGCAGGTGCTCCGGGCGGTGTGAGCCGTCGGCGTCCATCTGCGCGAGCACCTCGTAGCCCTGGGTCAGCCCCCACCCGAACCCGGCTCGGTACGCAGCCCCGAGACCCTGCTTTCCGGACCGGTGCAGCACGCGCACGTGCGCATCGTCCTCGGCCAGGGCGTCGGCGATCGCGCCGGTGCCGTCCGGCGAGCCGTCGTCGACCACCAGCACGTCGGCGTCGGGCACCGCGCCACGCACCCCACGCACCACACCCGTGATCGTGCTCGCCTCGTCGTAGGTGGGGATCACCACTAGCACGGCGCTCACCCGACACCCCCGGGCGTGCCGGTGCCGACCGGCTGCCGGGACTCGCTGGACGGCTCGGTCCGCCGTGCGGCCTGGTCCGCCTCCGGCGGCTGGCCGGAGCCACGCCGCCGGCGGCGACCGGCCAGGACGGCGGCGACCAGCCCGAGCAGGCCGCCCGCCACCAACCCCCCCTCGAACCAGGCGCCGAACCGGACCGCCGGGGTGAGGCCGTCGGCCAGCTGGACGGTGCCGGTAAGCACCTCGGCGCCGTTCGTGCGGGAGCGGCTGACGACGGTGCCGTCGGCCCCGACGATGCCGCTGATCCCGTTGGTCGAGGCGACCACCAGGTCGCGGCCGGTCTCGATCGCTCGCAGCTGCGAGATTGCGAACTGCTGGTCGGGCTGGCCGGTCGAGCGGTAGGTGGCGTTGTTGGTCTGCACGACGAGCAGCTCCGCCCCCGCGCGTACGGCCGGGGCCATCACGCTGTCGAACGCCACGTCGTAGCACATCGCGTCCGCGATGACGACCGGCCCGAGGTCCAGCACACCGGGCTCGTCCCCTGCCTCGAAGTCCCGCGGGATCTCGTCCAGCCGGCCGATCAGCGGCGCCAGCTGGTCCCGCAGCGGGACGTACTCGCCGAAGGGGACCAGGTTGCGCTTGACGTAGGTGTCCCCCGGGCCGGCGTCCGGTGTCCATACCAGGCCGACGTTTCGCAGCAGGTCCGGCTCGGACCCGGCGGTCAACGCCCCCACCAGCACCGGCACGCCGACCGCGCCCACCGCCCGGTCGATCGCGGCGTAGGTCTCGCGGTCGGCGAGGGGATCGATGTCGGTGGAGTTCTCGGGCCAGATCACGACGTCCGCCGCAGCGGCCCGGCCGGCCCGGACGTCGTCGGCGTAGGCCACCGTCGCGTCGACGTGGTTGTCGACCACCTCCCGCTGCTCGCCGAGACCGTCCGCTCCCGTCCCCGGGATGCCTCCCTGCACCGCGGCCACGCGGAGCTGCTCGGTCGCACCGGCCGGGCCGGTCGGGAGCAGCGGTCCCAGGGCGAGTACGGCGGCGACGGCCGCCCAGCCGGCCACGGCGGTCACCGGGGCGGCTCGCAGCCGGAGCGCACCGCCCCAGACACCGGCCGCGCAGAGCACGACCAGGGCACCGAGCGCCGGTACGCCGAGGTAGCGGACATAGTCCTGCAGCGCGGTGTCGGCGAGCGCGAAGGCAAGCTTCCCCCACGGGAAGCCGGTGAACGGGACGGAGCTGCGGGCCAGCTCGACCGCCGCCCACAGGCCCGCCGTCGCCAGCGGCCACCACCGGTGCGGCCGAACCGCCGCGGCCGCCGCTCCGAAGGCCGCGAGGAACAGCGCCTGCAGCAGCGACAAGGCGAGCCAGGCGTCGACGCCGATCACCCGCAGCCAGGGCAGCAGCAGCACGAAGTAGCCGAGTCCGAAGGCCAGACCGAGGGCGGCCCCGCGGCGGGGCGACTGGTCGTGCAGCACGCCGAGCAGGCCGACCAGGCCGGGCAGCAGCAGCCACCAGAAGCCGAGCGGCGGGTAGGCCAGCCCGACCGCCACACCGGCCGTCAGGGCGAGCGCCAGCCGGACGGGCAGGGCCATGCGGATGCTCCAGGTGCGACGGCGGGAAACGGGTCGCACCCATCATGACAAACGCCGGACGAGGGGGCGGGCGCGCGGGGAGCTGCACGACCTTCGGACCGATCGTGTGCTCGCCGGGTGCGAGCCCACGGACCGTTGTCTACTGGCCACGGAGGCTCCCCGCGCGTACCACCCCGTCGACCGACCGCGCGGCGCGGACCCGGCACGTGTGGCGCGACCGCGGATCGAGACCCGCTCACGTGCCCGTCCAAGCTGCTGGCCGGTCGAACCCTCGAGGGAGGAACGACGACGATGCTGCCGAGCCGCCGCGGGGGTGTCAACACCGCTCCGACCTGCGCGTATCCGTGTCTGTGCAGGTCAGGGACACGCTGCGTGCACCCAATGTTCCGACCCCGTTTTCGACCCCGGCGGCGTGTCGAGGCTCGACACGCCGAGACCTCTCAGCCGTTCGGATGAGCGGCCTCCAACCGCACCTCGCGATCACGCAGCGTTGCGGCGCCACCACGCTGCCGACACGCCGACCGACGTGCTAGTCGGCGGCTGGGACCACCACGGTGCCGGTCGCGGTGACCGCGACCAACGGCTCGGACAGCACCGTCGCCGCGGAGGGGCCACGGTCCGGGGTTCCTCGGCAGACCACCCGCGCCACCAGCGCCAGCTCCCGGCTGCGCCGCCCCACCCGGGTGACCTCGGCGACCACCTCGAGCACGTCCCCGGCGCGCACCGGGAGCGGTGAACCGGACATCGGCATAGCCGGCGAACAGTCCCTCGTCCCCGTCGGTCTGGATGCACACGTCGGTGGCCACGTCGCCGAACAGGCCGAGGACGTAGGCCCCGTCCACGAGGTCGCCGGCGTAGTGCGCGTGCGAGTACGGCACGTAGCGCCGGTGCACGACCCGCAGGTTGAGCCGCGGGTCGGCGCTGGCGGACGCGGCGCTCATGCCGACTTCTGCCCGGCCGGGGCGGTTGTGGGGCGACCGGCCACGGCCCGGCCTCGGGTCACCAGCTCGTGCACGAGGAAGCTGGCCACGTCGGCCGGCGTCGTGCCCCGGGCGAACACCCGGTCCACCCCGAGGTCGGCCGCCATCGCCTCGTCGAAGCGCGGCCCACCGACGACCAGGACCGGTCGGCGACCGGCCGGGTAGGCCTCCCGGAACGCCGCGGACATCTCCTTGGTGTTGAACACGTGCGCGTCCCGCTGGGTGACCACCTGCGAGACCAGCACCGCGTCGGCCTGCTCGGCGCGGGCCCGCTCGACGAGCTGCGGCACCGACACCTGGGCGCCGAGGTTGACCACCCGCAGCTCGCGGTAGTACTCGAGGCCCTTCTCCCCGGCGAAGCCCTTGATGTTGAGGATCGCGTCGATCCCCACGGTGTGCGCGTCGGTTCCGATACAGGCACCGACCACGGTCAGCCGCCGGCGCAGGCCCTTGCGGACCGCGAGGTTGGCCTCCTTCGGCGACAGCAGCGGGAAGTCGCGCTCGACCACGGTGACCGCGGCCAGGTCGACCAGATGGTTCACCCGGCCGTAGACGACGAAGAAGGTGAAGTCCGGGCCCATCGCCTTGCTGTGCGCGACCAGGGCCGGCTCCATGCCCATCCGGCCGGCTAGCTGCAGCGCAGCCCCCTCGGCGTGCTTGCTGTGCGGGACCGGCAGGGTGAACGACAGCTGCACCATGCCGTCCCCGGTGGTGTCGCCGTACGGGCGGACGATCGAGCCGGTGCTCATGCGCTCGCCTCCAGCAGGTCGATCGCCGGGTTGAGGTATCCGTCCGCCCGGGCGACGACGCCGTCGAGACCGCGACCGCCGTCGGCGGGTCGCCGCATCAGGCCGAACGTCCCGTCCGCGATGGCGTCCAGCAGCCCGTTGTCGTGGTCGATGATCGCCTCCAGCAGCTCGATGCTCTCGGCCAGCACCTGCCGGGCTCGGGTGGCGATGAAGCCGTCCGGCGGCGGGCGGAAGTCCTCGGTCAGGCCGCCGCACGCGTTCAGCACGTAGCGGACGTTCTGGAGGGCCAGGTCGCGGTCGGAGAGCCAGGGGGTCACGACTGCTTCGGTCATCATGCCCACCAGCAGGATGCCCTGGCCGGTCAGCACCCCGGCCAGGTTGAAGAACCCGTCCAGCAGATAGCCGCGGAACACATCCCCGGTCATGTGCCTCGTCGGCGGCATCCACTTCAGCGGCGCAGCCGGGAACAGCTGCCGGGCCAGCATCGCGTGCGCGAGCTCCAGCCGGAAGCTCTCCGGCACGTCCGGGTCGATCTCGAAGGCGTGTCCGAGCCCGAGCTGCCAGTCGGCGAGACCGGCCTCCTTGGCGAACGACTCGTTCAGCAGCTGGCTGACCGTGACCGTGTGCGCCGCCTCCACGGCGTCCGCCGTGGTGAGGTAGTTGTCCTCACCGGTGTTGATGATGATGCCGGCGCGAGCGTGGACCTGTCGGCTGAATCGCTGGTCCACGAACGTCCGCACCGGGTTGATGTCGCGGAAGAGGATCCCGTACATCGAGTCGTTGAGCATCATGTCGAGGCGCTGCAGTCCGGCCAGGGCAGCGATCTCGGGCATGCACAGCCCGGAGGCGTAGTTGGTGAGCCGGACGTAACGGCCGAGCTCGGCGCTGGTCTCGTCGAGCGCGGCGCGCATCAGCCGGAAGTTCTCCTGCGTGGCGTACGTGCCCGCATATCCCTCGCGGGTGGCACCCTCGGGGACGTAGTCGAGCAGGCTCTGGCCGGTCGAGCGGATCACCGCGATGACGTCGGCGCCCTCGCGGGCGGCCGCCTGGGCCTGCGGGATGTCCTCGTAGATGTCCCCGGTGGCCACGATCAGGTAGATCCACGGCTGCTGCTGCGGGTCGCCCCACCGGCGGATCAGCCGCTCGCGCTCCCGCTTGCTCGCGTCCAGCCGGCGCACGCCCGCACCGATCGCCTTGCGCGCCGCGGACCTGGCCCGGACCCGGTCTCGGCCCGCCGGCAGTCGGAACCGGACGGACCCGACCGACGCCTTGCCGGCCAGCTCGGCCAGGTCTCCCGCCTCGCCGCGGACCAGCGCGTCCCACACCGGCAGCGCCACGCCGTGCTCGATCCCGACGTCGGCCCGGACCGTGTCGAGCAGCCGGTTCGCCCAGGGCGTGCCCTCGCCGTCGGCGCCGGCGAGCCCGGCCAGCCGAAGCGTCGCCCGCTCCACCGAGACGGTGGTGTGCTCGGTGGCGAGGCGGACGATCGGCAGCGCGACCTTCTGCGCCAACCGGCGAGCGGCACGGACCGCCGCCGGGTCGAGGTCGAGGGACGGGCGGGGGGCGGTGCTGGACACGGCGACTCCGGAGGACTTGCTGCGAAACCCGCACTCTAGCGCGGATCATCCAGCCGGCGCGCGCCTGCGGCCGCGATCATCCCGTCGCTGCGGCGGAGTCAGCCGTCCAGGACGTCGAACGCGGTGTGGCCCCGGACCACCGTCCGCAGGCACCGTGGCCGTGCCGCGCCAGGCTGCAGGTCGGGCCACCCGTCCGCATCGACCGGGCCGTCCGCGTCGGCGACGTCCCACACCGCCAACGACGCCGGTGCGCCCGGGCTGAGCACGCCGGCCTCGGCCCGGCCGGCGGCCCGCCAGCCGCCGGCGGTGTGGGCGGCCATGGCGACGGCGGGGTCCAGGCGCGAGGCCGGGTTGTGGTGCCCGACCGCGGCGGCGACACCGGCCCAGGGATCGAAGGGGGTGACCGGGCAGTCCGAGCCGAGGGCGAGCGGCACGCCCGCGCGGTGCAGCTCCGCCAGCGGGTTCATCGCCAGCGCCCGCTGCGAACCGAGTCGCTCGGCGTACATGCCCGCTGGACCGCCCCACGCGGCGTCGAAGGCCGGCTGGACGGACGCGGTGACGCCGAGGTCGGCCAGCACCGCGACCGAGGCGGCGTCGGCGAGCTCCACGTGCTCGAGCCGGTGCCGGGCGGCACGCAGCGCCGGCACCCCGACGATCTCGGCCGCGGCCGCCAGCCCGGCGACCACCTCGGCCACGGCCGCGTCGCCGATCACGTGGAAGCCGCCCTGCAGCCCGGCTCGGGTGCAGGCGAGGACGTGGTCGCGGACCTCGGTCCGGTGCAGGTAGACGTGCCCGCACGCACCGGCGGAGACGGGGTCCATGTCGGCGTACGGGGCGCACATCGCTGCGGTGCGCGACCCGACCGAGCCGTCCGCGCACAGGTCGCCCGCCAGACCGGCCAGGGCGGTGCCCTCGGGGAGGTCGAGCTCGGCGACCAGCCGGGCGGCGTCGGCCGCCGTCGCCGCGAGCGCGCCGCGGTACCCGATCACCTCGGGCAGCGCGGGCCGGTCCGGGTCGGCGCCGGTGGCCGCGGCCACCAGGGCCAGCAGCGTCGCAAGGTCGGCGACCGGTGCGATGTGCGGGGCGGACATCTCGTGCAGGCAGCCGATCCCGCTGGCCGCGGCCGCGGCCAGCGCCACCTCGTGCAGCCGCGTCCGCTCGGCCGGGCTCAGCCCGTCCCTGGTGAGCGCCCGGGCCCGGTGGTGCGCGTCCCGCTCGACCCGGCCGTCATCTCGCCAACCGGGCAGGGACGCGAGGTCGAGCCGCGTGGCCAGAGCCGTGGAGACCACGGCGGAGTGCACGTCGACCCGGGCCAGGTAGACCGGGCGGCCGCCGGCTGCCCGGTCCAGCTCGAATCTGGTCGGCGGCCGCTGCTCCGGCCAGTTCCGCTCGTCCCAGCCGTGTCCGAGCAGCGCCCCGCTCCCCTGCCGGGCCGCCTGCTCGACCCGGTCGAGCAGGTCGCGGACACCGGTGGTGGTCCCGAGGTCGACGCCGGTGAGAGCCAGCCCGGTCTCCGTCACGTGCGCGTGCGCGTCCACGAACGCGGGGGTCACCAGGGCGCCGTCGAGGTGGACCACGGTGCCGGTCACGGCCACGGTCTCGGCGTGGCCGGTCGCCGCCGGCTCGGAGCCGACCCACGCGATCGTCCCGTCCACCACCAGCAGCGCCGTGGCACCTGGTCGGTGCGGGGCGTACACCCGTCCCCCGCGATACAACGTCGTGGCCACCGGCACAGTGTGCGGCCAGCCGGCCACCAGCCGTCGACCAGCCCGGCCATCAGCGGACGGCGGGCTCCTCGAGGACGAGGTCGGCGCTGCCGGTGTCGACGGTGACCCGGACCCCGATCGGGAACGTCGGCAGCGGGTCGGTATGCCCGCCCTCGAGCCCGGCCAGCACCGGGTACCCGGTGTGCGCGACGTGGTCCAGGACGAGCGCCGAGAACGCGTCACTCTGTGCCGGTGACCACCGGTACGGCCGGCACAGCGCCAGACCGGCCAGGTCGTCGAGCAGGCCGGCCAGCCGCAGGTGGGTGAGGTCGGCGTCGGCGTCCTCCAGTTCGTACGGCGGTTCGGGCGTCTCCAACACCAGCACCCGGCCGGCGTACTCCGGCTGCCAGGGCGTGCCGATCAGGTGCCGTGTGCTCGGCAGGCAGCCGACCAGGAGCGGCCCGGTGCCGACGCCCGGGCGCAGCGAGCGCCGCGGCAGGGCCGGAGTGCGGCGCAGCGGCTCGCCGGTGCGCTCGGCGCGCTCGTGGTCGCCGTCCTGCACCTCGACGTCGGCGAGCGGCACCGGTCCGGCCGGCTCTCCTCGGCCGGTGACCCGGGCGAAGTGCTCGGCGACGTAGGGCAGCACGCCGCCGACGGCTCCCCACTGCGGGATCAGCGCCGGGCCGTACATGCCCACCAGACCGGTGCGGGCGTGCAGCCCGTGCAGCAGCGAGGTGACGTCGGAGTAGCCGCACAGCACGGTCGGGTGCGTCCGGACGACGTCGAGGTCGAGATGCGGCAGCACCTGCGCCGCGTGGTTGCCCCCGATGGTGCAGACGATGCCGCGGACCTCCGGGTCGGCGAAGGCGGCGTTCAGGTCGTCCGCGCGCTGCTGCGCCGAGGCGGCGACCCAGTCGTTCGCGGCCTGCTCGGCGTGCGGCATCACCCGCACGTCGAAGCCGGCGCGGCCGAGCTCGGCCAGACCCCGCCGGTAGGGAGCCGGCAGCGCGGCCGGTCCGCCCCAGGCGGGCGAGACGACCGCGACGGCGTCTCCGGGGCGCAGCGCGGGTGGGAGCAGCAGAGGTCGGGACACAACGCTCATGCAAGCACGCCGGATGGCGCGGGCGTGGCCCGCGCGGCGATCAGAGCCGGCCGCGGAACAGCCGGTCCACGCCCGGGCTGCGGCGCAGCAGGTCGAGCGCGAGATCGGCGTGCCCCGGGGTGTAGCCGTTCCCGACCAGCATCGTGACGTCGGCGGCCAGTCCCTCGGCGCCCAGTGCCGCGGCGCTGAACGACGTCGCCATGGAGAAGAACACCACCGTGCCACCACCGGCGGTGGCCAGGATCGCCCCGTGCTCGCACCCGGGGACGTCGACGCAGACGACCGTGACGTCCGCCGGGCCGCCGGCAGCGGCCACCGCCCGTGACAGTGCGACCGGATCGCGGGCATCGGCCACGACGACCTCGTCGGCGAGCCCGGCGGTGCGGAGCTGGTCTGCCTCCCGCTCGACCGGCACCACCCCGATCACCCGGCTGGCACCGGCGGCGGCGGCCGCGGCGCACGACAGCGACCCGCTCTTGCCCGCGGCGCCGATGACGCAGACGGACGGCCCCGTGGCGGAGCCACGATCCCGGTCCAGGTAGGACCCGACGACGCGCTCGGTGAGAGCGGGTGCGCCGCAGACGTCCAGCACGGCCAGCGACAGCTCGACCGGCAGGTCGTCGGGGAGCCTCGCCGCGATGCTGCGGCCGAAGAGCACGGCGTAGCCGTCGCACGGGACCTGCTCGCTGTGCCCGTCCCAGTCCGTCAGACCGTCCTCGATCACCAGCGGGGTCAGCGACAGCGAGACCAGCGTGGCGATCCGGTCACCGACCACCAGGCCCAGCGGCGAGTCCGGCCCGACCTCCTCGACGACCCCGACCAGCATCCCGCCCGACCCGGTGACCGGGTTCTGCATCTTGCCCCGATGGGCCACGATGTCGAGCACGGCGGCGCGGACTGCGGCGCCGTCGACCCCGGTCGGCCCGGTGTGCGCCTGCTCGAGCTGCCGGAACGACGCGGCGTCGAGGTTCAGCCGCCGCACCCGGACCCGCACCTCGTCCGGCCACAGGTCGCGTCGGGTGTCCAGCCGGTCCGCTGCCTGAGGCAGCACGCCGGTCGGGCTGAGCACCCGGTGCAGCCCGGTCGGGTCTCCGGGAGGAGAGTCGGTCACCGGACAGACTCGCTTCTGGTGAGCAACACGCGGGACATCCTCCGGCAGTCAGATGGACTGGCACCAAGTTTGTCCGTACGGTAGCAACATGACGACTGAGCAGCCGTTCGTGTACCGCGGCCGGGAGATCACCGAGCCCGACTGGACCCGGTTCCCCGGCTGGCGCGATGTCACCACGCAGGAGTGGGAGTCGGCGCAGTGGCAGCGGGCGCACTGCGTCAAGAACACCAAGCAGCTGCGCGACGTCCTCGGTGCCGGCGTGGACGAGCGCTTCGTCGCCGACCTCGAGCGCGACCAGGCCGAGCGGGCGACGATGTCCATGCTGCTGCCGCCGCAGATGCTGAACACCATGATCCCGACCCTGGCTCCGACCGACCCCGGTGCCACCGAGGCGCTGTTCGCCGACCCGGTCCGGCGCTACATGCTGCCGGTGTTCTCCGACCGGCGGACCGACTGGCCGAGCCACCCGTACGCCACCCGCGACTCGCTGCACGAGCACGACATGTGGGTGGCCGAGGGGTTGACCCACCGCTACCCCACCAAGGTCCTGGCCGAGCTGCTGCCGACCTGCCCGCAGTACTGCGGGCACTGCACCCGGATGGACCTGGTCGGCAACTCCACGCCGCAGGTGACCAAGCTCAAGTTCGGCGCCAAGCCGGTGGACCGCTACGACGCGATGATCGACTACTTGCGCCGCTCCCCCGGGGTGCGCGACGTCGTCGTCTCCGGCGGTGACGTGGCGAACATGCCGTTCAAGAACCTCGAGAGCTTCATCGCCCGGCTGCTCGAGATCGAGAACATCCGCGACATCCGGCTGGCCACCAAGGCCTTGATGGGACTGCCCCAGCACTGGCTGCAGGACGACGTCCGGGCCGGCATGGAGCGGCTCGCCACGACCGCCCGGACCCGCGGCGTCCAGATCGCCATCCACACCCACGTCAACCACGCCAACTCGATCACGCCGCTGGTGGCGAAGGCGACCCGGGCGATGCTGGACACCGGCATCCGGGACGTCCGCAACCAGGGCGTCCTGATGGAGGGGGTCAACGCCGACCCGCACTCGCTGCTGGACCTCTGCTTCGCGCTCACCGACGGCGCGGAGATCCTGCCGTACTACTTCTACATGTGCGACATGATCCCGTTCAGCGAGCACTGGCGGGTGTCCGTGGCCAAGGCGCAGCACCTGCAGCACGCGATCATGGGCTACCTGCCCGGCTTCGCCACGCCGCGGATCGTCTGTGACGTGCCGTTCGTCGGCAAGCGCTGGGTGCACCAGCTCGGCGAGTACGACCGCGACCACGGCATCTCGTACTGGACGAAGAACTACCGCACCTCGATCGAGCGGGACGACCCCGAGGCGCTGACCCGGACCTACGCCTACTACGACCCGATCCACACCCTGCCGCAGGCCGGCCAGGACTGGTGGCGCGACCATGCGGGCGACGACCTGTCGGCCGCCGAGCAGGCGGCCCGGATCAGCCGCGAGGCCGCCGTGGCGCAGGCCGTCGACGCCTGACCCCGCGGACTCCGGGCGACCGGCCGGTGACCGTGGGTCAAAGTTCGGCGGATCGGCCGGGCTATTCTCCGGTTCTCGGGAGTTCTGCGGATACGCCGCCTACATTCGGGGCACAAGCCAGACACTTCGGTCACCCAGGGGAACTCGCATGATCTCTCGCCACCGCGTCGCGCCGGCCCTCGCCGTCGCTGTCGCCACCTCCCTGTTCGCCGGTGCCGCCGGCTGGCAGGTCTCCGCCTCCGAGGTCGTGCACCCTGACGTGGTGAGCGAGGACCCGGCCAACCAGACCCCTCGGCTGATCTCGGACGAGCAGGTGCTGCGGCCGTACGCGAACGCGATCGGCAAGCTGGGCGACACGATGTACGCCGGCGGGCTCTTCGGCACGGTCTACGACGCCCAGGCGAAGACCAACGTCGACGTCAACAACTTCGTCGTCTTCGACGCCGGCACCGGCGCGGTGGCGACCAACTCGCCCAGCATCGACGACGAGGTGTGGGCGGTCGAGACCTACGGCGACTCGGTCTACGTCGGCGGCGAGTTCGGCACCGTGGACGGGGTCAGTCGGCCGCGGTTGGTCAAGCTGAACGCCGACGGCAGCGTCGACCAGGCCTTCGACGCGAGGCTCCGCAACGGCCGGGTGATGGACCTGCACATGTACAAGGGCCCGGCCGGTCCGATGCTGTTCGTCGCCGGCAGCTCCGGCAAGACGCTGATGGCGCTGAACCCAACGACCGGCGCCGACACCGGCTACCTCGACCTCGGCATCGCCGACAAGATCCCGAACGCGTTCGGCGGGCTGAGCGTCAACAACTTCGCCATCAGCCCGGACGGCACCAAGCTGGTGGCGGTCGGCAACTTCACCACCGTCGCCGGACAGCCCCGCTCCCGCGCCTTCATGGCCGACCTGCCGGCGGTGCCGACGGAGCGGGCCACGCTGTCGGACTGGTACTACCCGCCGTTCGAGGAGACCTGCCGCCTCACCACGGCGCGCCGGCTGGCCTATCTGACCGACGTCGACTTCGCCCCCACGGGGGACTACTTCGTGTTCGGAGCGACCGGCCACATCCCTGCGGTGGGTGACCTCTACAAGACGGTGTGCGACGCCGCGGCCCGGTTCGACACCCCGGTCACCCCGGAGCAGATGCGCCCGGAGCAGCCGGTCTGGATCCAGTACACCGGCGGGGACACCATCTGGTCGGTGGTCGCCACCGGGCGCGCGGTCTACGTGCAGGGCCACTTCCAGTACCTGAACAACCCGCGGGTGGAGGGTGGCGGGGACGCCAACCCCCTGCCGGGCGCCCTGCAGCGGCTCGGCATCGGCGCCCTCGACCCGGGCACCGGCGCGGTGTTGGACTGGAACCCCGGCAAGCCGGCCCAGAAGGGCGGCAAGCAGCTGCTGTCCACCCCGGACGGGTTGTGGGTGGCATCGGACAGCCGGCGGTTCAAGGGCGAACCGCGCAGCGGGATCGCGTTCGCCCCGCTGCTCTAGGGCGGGAGAAAGGCACCCGCTCGACTGGTCGGCGGGCTAGGGTCGGATCACGAGCTCCGCCCCCGCCGCCACCGCCGTCGAGAGGTCGCCATGTCCGCCCGGCTCCGCCTGGGAACCGCAGCCGGGCTCGCCCTGACCCTCACCGCCGCCGCGGCCGGGGTGCTCCCCACGGTCTCCGCCTCGGAGCTCGTGCACCCCACAGTGGTGAGCAAGGACCCGGCGAACAGGACGCCGCGGGTGGTGCCGGACGCCTACGAGGACCGGCCGTACGTCAACGCGATCGCGCACCTCGACGGCACCATGTACGCCGGCGGGTCGTTCGGCACCGTCTACGACGCGGACGACAGGCGGAACGTCTCGGCGCGGAACTTCGTCGTCTTCGACGCGGTCAGCGGCGCCGTCGACGGCGACTCCCCGCGCTTCGACAACGAGGTGTGGGCGGTCGAGAAGCACGGGAGCTCGGTCTTCGTCGGCGGCGAGTTCCGCACCGTCGACGGCGTGAAGCGGCCCAAGCTGGTGAAGCTGCGACCCGACGGCGACGTGGACCAGTCCTTCAACGCCCGACTCCGTGGCGGCCGGGTGATGGACCTGCACATGTACAAGGGCCCGGCCGGTCCGATGCTGGTCGTCGCTGGGAGCTCGGGCCAGCTGCTGATGGCGCTGGATCCCGAGACCGGTGCCGACACCGGCTACCTCGACCTCGGCATCGCCGACAAGATCCCGAACGCGTTCGGCGGGCTGAGCGTCAACAACTTCGCCATCAGCCCGGACGGCACCAAGCTGGTGGCGGTCGGCAACTTCACCACCGTCGCCGGGCAACCCCGCTCCCGGGCGTTCATGGCCGACCTGCCGGCCGGCTCCGCCCAGCAGGCGACCCTGTCCCAGTGGTACTACCAACCGTTCACCAAGAACTGCAACCTGACCCGGCCGCGCCGGCTGGCCTACCTCACCGACGTCGACTTCTCCCCCGGCGGCGGGTACTTCGTGTTCGTGGCCACCGGTCACATCTCGGCTCCCGGCGACCTGCACGAGACGGTGTGCGACGCGGCGGCCCGGTTCGAGACCCCGGTGACGCCCGACCAGATGCGTCCGTTCCGCCCGACCTGGCTCAACTACACCGGCGGCGACACCATCTGGTCGGTGGCCGTCACGGGTGCCGCGGTCTACGTGCAGGGACACTTCAAGTACCTCGACAACGCCGGCGGCGTGGGCGACAACACCGCGCCCACTGCCGTCGAGCGGCTCGGGATCGGTGCCATCGACCCGGCCACCGGGCTGGCGCTGGCGTGGGATCCGCGCAAGCCGGCCAGACAGGGCGGCAAGCAGCTGCTGTCCACGGCCGACGGGCTGTGGGTGGTCTCGGACAGCAAGCGGTTCGACGGCGAGCCGCGTCGCGGCATCGCGTTCGCCCCGCTGCCGTAGCCGATCAGCCGCGGTGCAACCGGGACGACCCGGGCCCACGCGGCGCGTCGCCGTGCCGGACCAGGTCGTCCGACGTCTCGTCCCGCAGGTCCAGAGCCAGGTAGATGTTGTCCCAGCGCTCGTCGCCGATCGCGATGAAGTCCCGGATCCGGCCGTACTCGCGAAAACCGAGCCGCTCGTACAGATGGATGGCCGCGTGGTTGTTGCCCCGCACGTCCAGCGTGAGGATCTCGATGTCGGCCTCCTCGGCGGCGGAGATCATCGCCTCGAGCAACTGCCGGCCGAGGCCGTGCCCGCGGGCGGCGGACGCGACCGCCACCCGGACGATGTCGGCGTGCACCGCCTCGGTCTCCATCTCCCGGCGCATCCAGTAGCCGAAGCCGACCGGTTCGCCGCCGACGCGGGCGAGCAGCAGGCAGGCGTCGCCGTCCGAGGAAGCGCTGAGCACCTTGCGGACCAGCCCGGCCACGTCGGCGCGGGTCGGCGGCTCCAGCCAGCCCAGCGCGGCCCCCTCGAGGACCAGGGTGTGGATCAGCCGGTGCAGCGCGTCCACCCCGGCGTCGTCCAGGCTCAGCACCCGGTCGACCTCGGCCCGCACCTCGTCGGTCACGTCGCCGGAGCCGCGGGCGGGCGGTTCTCGTACGGGGTGGACAGCACGATCGTGGTGCGCGTGGACACGTTGGCCGCGGAGCGGATCCGCGCCAGCAGGTCCTCCAGGTCGGTGGGGCCGGCCACCCGGACCTGGAGCAGGTAGCTGAAGTCACCGGCGACGGAGTAGCAGGAGGTGATCTCGGGCAGGCCGGCCAGCCGCTCCGGTGAGTCGTCCGGCTGGCTGGGGTCGATCGGCCGGATCGAGATGAACGCGGTCAGGCCCTGGCCGAGCCGCTCGTGGTCGACCCGGGCGCTGTAGCCGCTGATCACCCCGCGCTGCTCCAGCCGCTTCACTCGCTGGTGCACCGCAGAGGTGGACAGCCCGGTCTCCCGGCCGAGGTCGGTGAACGAGGACCGGCCGTCGGCCGCCAGCAGCGCCACGATCCGCCGGTCCACCTGGTCCAGGCCGTCCGCGGCGGCCATCAGACGTCCAGGACGGTCAGCTCGCGCGGCGTGCGGTTCAACCGCTCGGCGCCGGAGTCGGTGACCACCACGATGTCCTCGATCCGGGCACCGTGCCGCCCCGCCTGGTAGATCCCCGGCTCCACCGAGAACGCCATCCCCACCTCGAGCGACGAGGGTGTTGCCGCTGACGATGTACGGCTCCTCGTGCGTCTCCCGGCCGATGCCGTGCCCGGTGCGGTGCAGGAACCGGTCCCCGTGGCCGGCGTCGGCGATGATCGCCCGGCCCACGGCGTCGACGGACTCGGCCGTGACCCCCGGCCGCACCCACTCGCACTGCGCCCGCTGGGCGGCCAGCAGCACCGGGTAGTAGCCGGCGAAGTCGTCGGGCGGCTCCCCGCCTGCGACGTAGGTGCGGGTCGAGTCCGAGCAGTATCCGGCGGGGGTGGTGCCGCCGATGTCGACCACGACCGGGTCGCCGCGCTCGAGCACCCGGTCGGACGGCTCGGCGTGCGGGGACGCACCGTTCGGTCCGGAGCCCACGATCACGAAGTCCGCGCGCACGTGACCCTCGGCGACGATCGCGGCACCGATGTCGCGGGCCGCCTCCCGCTCGGTGCGGCCGGGACGCAGCCACTCCGCCATCCGGGCGTGGACCCGGTCGATGGCCGCGCCGGCGTCGCGCAGGGCGGCCACCTCGGCGGGGGTCTTGCGCATCCGCAGCTCCCGCAGCACCGGGCCGGCGGCCAGCTGTCGCGCTCGCGGCGCCGCGCTCGCCAGCGCCAGCGCCTTGACCGCCCACATCCGGTCGTCCACCGCGACCGTGTCAGCGTCCGGCGGGAGCAGCGAGGCGGTGAGCGCGTACGGGTCGTCGGTCTCCTGCCAGGTCACCAGGTCCATGCCCAGCCGGCCCACCGGCGACGCGGCCGCCGCCGGTCGCTCCAGCGCGGGGACCACCAGCCGAGGGTCCCCGTCCGCGGGCAGCACCAGGCAGGTCAGCCGCTCCAGCGGCACGGCGTCGTAGCCGGTCAGGTAGGCGAGGTCGGGGCCGGGCGAGACCAGCAGCGCGTCCACACCGGCCCGCCGAGCCTCGGCCTGCGCCCGGCGCAGGCGGTCGCCGTGCTCACCGTCCGCGGGCGACGGCTGCTGGGTGTTGGTCACCGGCGCAGGCTATCGGCGAGACTGGCCCGGTGACGGACCGGCCCGCGCTGATGCTGCTCGACACCGCCTCGCTGTACTTCCGCGCCTACTTCGGCGTCCCCGACTCGGTGCGGGCACCCGACGGCAGCCCGGTCAACGCCGTCCGTGGCCTGCTGGACTTCATCGCCCGGCTGGTCGGTGACCACTCCCCCGGGTCCGTCGTCGCCTGCTGGGACGACGACTGGCGACCGGCCTGGCGGGTGCGGCTGCTGCCGTCGTACAAGGCGCACCGGGTCGCCGAGGAGGTGGCCGCCGACCCGGACGAGGAGGTGGTGCCGGACCCGCTCAGCGTGCAGGTGCCGCTGATCGCCGAGACGCTCGGCCTGCTCGGGGTCCCCGTGCTGGGCGTCGCCGAGCACGAGGCGGACGACGTGATCGGCTCGGTCGCGACCCAGGCCGACCGGCCGGTCGACGTGGTCACCGGTGACCGCGACCTGATCCAGCTGGTGGACGACGAGCGACCGATCCGGGTGCTCTACACCGCGCGCGGTGTCGGCCGGCTGGAGATCCTCGACGCCGCCGAGGTCCGCGCGCGGCACGGAGTCGAGCCCGCGCAGTACGTCGACTACGCGGTGCTGCGCGGTGACCCGTCCGACGGGCTGCCCGGCGTGGCCGGGATCGGCGCGAAGACGGCCGCGGCGCTCCTGGCCGCGCACGGCTCGCTGGCCGGCATCCTGCGCGCCGCCGCGGCCGGGCACCCGCCGGCGGCGAAGCAGGGGCCGCGGCTGGCTGCCGCCGGCGACTACCTGGCGGTCGCGCCGCAGGTCGTCACCGTGGTCCGCGACCTCGATCTCGGCGGCGCCGAGCTGACCCTCGGCGGCTGGGACGAGGCGGCCGAGCAGGCCTGGGCCGCGCACCGGGAGCGGTGGGGGCTCGGCGGCAGCGCCGACCGGGCTGCCGCGGCCCTTGCTCCGCTGCGGGCGGGATGACGGGCGGTCAGGAGGCGACCGAGGAGTACGCCACCACCCCGCGGCGCAGGCCGTCCAGGGCTGCCCGCGCGGTGTCCCGCAGCGGGCCGGGACCGGCGGCGACGGCCACTTGGTCGATCAGGTCGACCAGCTGCTTGACGTTGCGGACGAAGTCGCCGGCCGCGAGATCGGCCTCGGCCAGGACGTCGTCGAGAGCCGCGCCGGAGGCCCAGCGCCAGGCCGCCCAGGCGAAGCCCGCGTCCGGCCGGCGGGGACCGTCGAGGCGGTGCTCGCGCTCCAGTCGGTCCAGCTCGGCCCAGGCCGAGACGGTGCCGGCGATGACGTCGCGGACCCGGCCCCGTGGCAGCCGCGGCGGGTCGGCGTCCTCGGGGTTGCGCGCCTCGAAGGTCAGCGTGGACAGGGCCGCGGCGAGCTCGGCGGGGTCCAGGCCGTCCCATGCTCCCGACCGCATCAGCTCGGCGGCGAGCAGGTCCAGCTCGGCATAGAGCCGGGCCAGCCGCCCCCCGGCCGCAGTCACCTGGTCCCCGTCGAGGTAGCCGAGCTGGTCGAGGACCTCGCAGACACGGTCGAACCGCCGGGCGATGGTGTTGGTCCGTTGCTCGATCCGGCGGCGCAGGCCGGCCGCGTCACGTTCGAGCTTGTGCCACCTGTCGGCCCAGCGGGCGTGCTCCTCGCGGTCGGGGCAGCGGTGACAGGGGTGTGCCTCCAGGGCGGCGCGGAGCCGCAGCAGCTCGGCGTCGGTCTGCGCGGCGGACCCGTCCCGTCGGCTTGGGACAGCCGACCCCCCGCGACCCGGCTCCGGCAGGTCGGTGATGGCGTGGCGGAGCGAGGAGGCGAGGTCCCGGCGGGACTGCGGGTTCCGCGCGTTGAAGGATCGCGGCAGCCGCATCCGAGTGGCCGCCGCCACCGGCTGGTCGAAGTCCGCGAGCGACAGCCGCCGGGCATGCCGCTCCACGGTCAGCACCATCGGCCGCGGTCCGTCCCGGTCCGACCGCATCCCCGGGTCGACCACCACCGCGGGACCGGCCCAGCGACCGGTAGGGACCCAGATCACGTCACCCGGGCGGAGCTGCTCCAGCGACTCCACCACCTCCTCGTGGCGGACCGAGCGGCGCCGCTTGGCCAGCCGCTGCTCGCGCTCCCCGAGCGCACGGCGCAGACCGGCATACTCGAGGAAGTCACCGCGGTCGCAGCGGGCCGCCTCGGCGTAGCCGGCCAGCGCCTCGTCGCTGCGGTGCACCTGCCGAGCCAGCCCCACCACCGCGCGGTCGGCCTGGAACTGGGCGAAGGACTGCTCGAGCAGCTCCCGGGCCGGCTGCCGCCCCACCTGGCGGACCAGGTTCACCGCCATGTTGTACGACGGGCGGAAGCTGGACCGCAGCGGGTAGGTCCGGGTGGAGGCGAGCCCGGCGACGGCTCGAGGGTCGAGGCCCGGCTGCCAGAGCACCACTCCGTGGCCCTCGACGTCGATGCCCCGGCGCCCGGCGCGACCGGTCAGCTGGGTGTACTCGCCCGGAGTGACGTCGGCGTGGGTCTCGCCGTTCCACTTGCTCAGCTTCTCGATGACCACGGACCTCGCCGGCATGTTGATGCCGAGTGCCAGCGTCTCGGTCGCGAACACGACCCGCACCAGGCCGCGGGTGAACAGCTCCTCCACCACCTCCTTGAAGGTGGGCAGCATGCCGGCGTGATGCGCCGCCACACCACGGGCGAGACCCTCGACGAACTCGTGGTAGCCGAGCACGTGCAGGTCGTCGGCGGGCAGATGTCCGCACCGGTCCTGCACGACCTGCCGGATCTCGGTGCGCTCCGCCGGACTGGTCAGCCGCAGGCCGCCGGCCAGGACCTGCTCGACCGCCGCCGCGCACCCGGCCCGGCTGAACACGAACACGATGGCAGGCAGCAGCCCGTTGGCGTCCAGCCGCTCGACCAGCTCGACCCGGGTCGGCGTCCAGTGCCGGCGCCCGGTCCGCGCCGGCGGGCCACCACGTCCCGCCGGTCCCCCGCGCCCACGCGCCGACGGCCGGCCGTGCCCGCGGCGCCGCCGGTCGGTCCGCTCGGCCCGCCAGTCGTCGCGGGCGACGTTCTCCAGCTCTCTGTTCACCCGGACCTCACCGCCGTCCGCGTCCGAGTGATCGCCCTCGAACAGGTCCAGCAGCCGCCGGCCCACCATCACGTGCTGGAACAGCGGGACGGGACGCCGCTCCTCCACCACGGTGACCGTGTCGCCGCGCACCTCGGACAGCCACTCGCCGAACTCCTCGGCGTTGGACACGGTCGCCGACAGCGACGTGACGGCGACGCTCTCCGGCAGGTGGATGATGACCTCCTCCCAGACCGCGCCGCGGAACCGGTCGGCGAGGTAGTGCACCTCGTCCATCACCACGTGCCCGAGTCCGGTGAGCGTGGAGGACCCGGCATACAGCATGTTGCGCAGCACCTCTGTGGTCATCACCACGACCGGCGCCTCGCCGTTGACGCTGTTGTCCCCCGTCAGCAGCCCGACCCGCTCGGGTCCGTAGCGGCGGACGAGATCGGCGTACTTCTGGTTCGACAGCGCCTTGATCGGGGTGGTGTAGAAGCACTTCTGACCCTGCCGGAGCGCCAGGTGCACGGCGAACTCCCCGACCAGGGTCTTCCCCGACCCGGTCGGCGCCGCGACCAGGACACCGTGCCCGTCCTCGAGGGCCCGACAGGCCCGGAGCTGGAACGGGTCGAGCGCGAAGTCGTACAGACCGCGGAACTCCGCGAAGGCGGGGTTGTCCTGATCCGCCCGGAACCGGGCATACCGTCCGGCCGGGGAGGTCATGGTGCCAGCGTACGCAGGGCGCCCGGTTCGACGACGACGCTCAGCGGCAGCGGTCCCAGCTCCTCGCCGTCGCCGTAGCCGACGATCCCTGGTGCCGCCAACCGGACCGAGCGGGCGCGGTAGCGACTGAACGCCGGGTGCCGGACATGGGTGCCGTCGAACAGCCGCGGGTAGGTGCGCAGCAGGTCGGGAGTGCTCATCGGACCGACGACCACCACGTCGAGGAGCCCGTCGTCGGGCTCCGCGTCCGGGCAGATGCGCAGCCCGCCGCCGTACGACGGCGTGTTGGCGACCGCCACGAGCATCGCCTCCAGCTCCACCCGGCCGCCGTCGATGTCCAGGACGTACGGCAGCGCGGTGAAGACGCGCAGCTCGGCCAGGGTCGCCAGCGTGTAGCGGATCCGACCGCGGGGCCGGCGCATCGCGTTGGCCCGCTCGGCGACCCGCGAGTCGAACCCGGTGGCGACCACGGTGGCGACCCAGCGCTCGCCGGCCCGGGTGCCAACACGGAGCAGGTCGAGCGTGCGCACCCGGCTGTCGGCGAGCGCGTCGGCGACGAGATCGGCGGCGGCCGCCGCTCGGTCTCGCGGAAGGTCGAGGGCGCGGGCCAGGTCGTTACCCGTGCCCGCGGGCACCACGGCGAGCGGCACGCTGGTGCCCGCCAGCGCCTGGACGGCCAGGTGCACCAGCCCGTCCCCACCGACGACGACGAGGGCGTCGATCCCCGCGCGGACCGCCTGCGCGGCCAGTCGGCCCGCGGCCGCACCGTCCGTGCCCCGCAGCGGCCGGACTCGCAGCCCCCGCGCCCGCAGCCGGTGCACCGCCCGCGCAGCGACCCGGTCCCCGCGCCCGTTGCCCGCGGTGGGGTTGACGAGCACCGCCACCTCGCTGGTCACGCGCGGAGCGTAGTTCGGTCGCCCGCGTCGCAGAGCGGTCAGAGCTGCAGGGCGACGGTGAAGCCGGCCGGCTTCGCGCCGACCGCCCGCGCGAAGCGCCGAATCGCCTCGCAGAGCAGGTCGACGTCGAGCGCCGTCCCGGGCACGGCGAGCAGGTAGCCGGCCGCCTCGCGGAGCACCAGCACCTCGCCGTAGGTCCAGGCCTGGTGGGTGTCGTGCCGCAACCGCTCCGGGACCGCCGCGCGGGGGTAGGCGACGTCGCAGGCGAGCACGGACAGTCGAAGTGTCCCGGCGCCCTCGAGCACGCCGTCCACCCGGTCCTGGCCGACCGAGTCGCTGGTCGTCCAGGTGCACTCCCCCGCACCGATCCAGTCCGGCAGGTCGAAGGGGTCGGCGACCGCCGGTGCCGGGTCAGCCATCCCGGTCCGGCGGGTACGGGTCGTCGTCCAGGTCGTCGTCCAGGTCGTCGTCCAGGTCGTCGTCCAGGTCGTCGTCCAGGTCGTCGTCCACGTCGTCGTCCAGGTCGTCGTCCGGGTCGTCCACGGGCGTCGCTTCGTCGATCGGTGAGATCTCGTCGTCGTCGTAGCCGCCGTAGTCACCTTCACCCGTGCGTGCGCGTCTCCGGTCGACCACGTGCGCGATGCCCTCCGACAGCAGGAACAGCACCGCCATCGGGACGGCGAGGAAGAGCATGCTGATCGGGTCGGTGGAGGGGGTCGCCACGGCGGCGAAGACGAATGCCCCGAGGATGATCCAGGCCCGGTGCTCGGCCAGCGATCGGGCCGACACCACGCCGGCCAGGTTGAGCAGGATCACGAACAGCGGGATCTCGAAGGAGACGCCGAAGACGAGCAGCATCCGCAGGATGAACGACAGGTAGCGGCTCACCTCGACGAGGTTGGACACGTCCTGAGGCGTGAAGTCCAACAGGATGCTGAGGCCCTTGGGGAGGACGAAGAAGCCCACCGCCACGCCCCCGATGAACAGCGGCCCGGCGATCGCGGCGAACAGCAGCGACCAGCGGCGCTCGTTGCGGTGCAAGCCCGGGACCACGAAGGCCCAGATCTGGTAGAGCCAGACCGGGCTGGAGATGACGATGCCGGACACCAGCGCGGTCTTCAGCTGCATGGTGAACGGGTCGGCCACCCCGGTCATCGTCAGCTCCGCCTCGAGCCCCTCCCTGCGGGCGAGGGTGTCCACGGTGGTCTCGAACGGACCGGTCAGGAGGTCGAAGATCTGCTGGTAGAAGACCAGCCCCACGACGAAGCCGACCGCGATGGCGAGCACGACACGGACCAGCCGCCGACGCAGCTCGTACAGGTGCTCGACGAGCGACATCGAGCCGTCGCCCGCCCGCTGCCGGTCAGCGCGCCCGGGCGGGGACGAACCGCGTCGCAGGGTGAAGGCCACGGCGCCGGCGGCTCAGTACTGCGAGTCGCGCGGCGTGCTGTCCTGCGGCTGCGGGTGTTGCTGCGGCTGCGGGGACGGGGGCGTCTGCTGCGCGGTCGAGCTCGGTCCAGGCGGGAGCGGTCGACCGTGCGGGTCGCTGGTCTGGTCGTCGTCCATCAGGCCCTTGGTCTCGGACTTGAAGATGCGCAGCGCGCGACCCGAGCCCCGAGCGAGCTCGGGCAGCTTCTTGGCCCCGAACAGCAGCACGACGACAAGGATGATCAAGATGATCTCGGGCGCACCGATTCCGGACATGCTGGATCCCTTCAGAGGGGTTGCACGCCCATGGTACGCATGTGCCCGCCGAGCCCCGGCACCGTGGCGCGAGACCCCGGCCGTTCAGGGGAGGGCGCTATCCGGCATACGCGGCGAGCGCGTCGCGAGCGGCGGCCGCGACCGCCTCCGCCACCTCCACCGGCTCGACGACGGTCACGGCCCCCGACGCCCTCAGGACCAGCCGGCGCAGCCAGGCCTCGTCCCCCACCCGCATCCGCACCCGGAGTGAGCCGTCGGGCAGCTCCTGCTGCCACTCGACCGAGTGGTACTCCGCGACCCAGCGAGCCGCGGCCGACAGGTCCAGGGTCGCCACCAGGTCATCCTCTCCGGGCTGGAAGAGCCCCGCCGAGAGGTCTCGCGGTCGCGCGTCCGCGGGCGGGTCGGCGGCCTCGTCGAGCACGCGCAGGCCGACCACCCGGTCCAGGCGGAACAGCCGCACGCTCTCGGCCCGGTGGCACCAGCCCTCGAGATAGGCGTGCCCCTCGGCGTGCAGCAGCCGGAGCGGGTCGACGTCGCGGGCGGTCGTCTCGTCCCGGGACGGGACCAGGTAGTCCAGGTGCACCCGGCGGTGCTCGCCGAGTGCGGTCTGCACCGCGGCGCCGACCTCCGGATCGACCGGGGTGGCGAGCACCTGCACCTGCCGGGCGGCCGCGGCTCCGTCCCCGGCCGCAGACTCGAGCTTGGCCAGCGCCCGGTCGATCGCGTCCGCCGACCCGCCGACCGAGGTGTCCCGCAGGGTTCGCAGCGCCACGATGAGCGCGAGCGCCTCGTGCACGGTGAGCCGCAGTGGGCGGTCGAGGTAGTCGGCGTTGTCCAGCTTCACCACGCCGTCACCCTCGAGCGCGTCCATGTCCACGTCGATCATCTCGCCGGTGACCGCCTCCGGCAGCCCGCAGAACCAGAGCACGTTCAGGTCGCGGACGATCGTCTTCGCCGGCACGCCGAAGTCGCGGGCGACCTGCTCGACCGGCACCCCGCTCCGGTCCTGGAGGTAGGGCACCAGCGCGAGCATCCGCCCGACCTGATCGGCGGCGCGGTCGCTCATCGGACCGCCTCCGGCTGGCCGGCCAGGCGGCGCAGCCGGCGCACGACCGCGTCCCGGAGCTCCGGCGGATCGAGCACGACCACGTCCGGACCGAACGACACCACCTCGTCGGCCAGGCCGGCGACGTCGGCCATCGGGACGTCCAGCACGTCCCAACCACTGGTCCGGCCGTCGGCGGAGTCACCGTCCACCCGCGGGGCGCGGCGGCGCAGTGCATGGCCGTGTCCGGCGCGGACCCGCAACCGGGCGGTGCTGCGCGCCGCCGGTTCGAGCTCGCGGGCCAGCGCCCGCAGGTCGGTTCCCGCCGGGATGTCGTACGACCCCGCGGGGCCCAGGACCTGCACCGGCCCGTCCACGCGGGACAGCCGGAACATCCGGACCGCGGTCCGGTCCAGGTCGTGCCCGATCACGTACCAGCGGCCGTGCCAGGAGAGCACCCCCCACGGCTCGACGTCGCGGCTGGTGGCTTCGCGACCCGGTGGCCGGTACGGGAAGCGCACCCGTCGCCGGCTGACCACCGCGTCCCAGAGCGGCTCGAAGGCAGGCTCCGACGCTGCCAGCAGCGGCTCGACCAGGGTCAGCCGGTCTGGGTCGACCCCGATGCCGGCGGCCTTGAGCTTGACCACCGCGGTGGACGTCTGCCGAGCCAGCCGCGCGTGCTGCCAGACCCTGGCCGCCAGTCCCACCGCGGCGGCCTCGTCCGGTGCCAGCTCGATCTGCGGCAGCTCGAAGGCGTCCCGGCGGATCCGGTAGCCCGGCTCGTCGTCGAAGGCCTTGTCGTTGGTGCCGAGGTCGATCGGGATGCCGATCTCCCGCAGCTCCTCCTTGTCCCGTTCGAACATCTTCTCGAAGGCGTCGTCGGTCTGGTCCCGGTAGCCCTCGACGACCTTGCGGATGCGGTCCTTGCCGACGTACCCCCGGCTGACGAGCAGGCAGATGACGAGGTTCATCAGTCGCTCGGCCTTGCGCGCTGTCACCCCGTGGACGCTACCGGACCTCCCGCCAGGATCAGGCAGCCGCGAGGATGTCGACGACGAACATCAGGTCCGCGTCGGGTGGCACCGGTCCGTTCCCCGCCGAGCCGAAGCCCTGGTCGCTGGGGATGGCCAGCAGCACCCGGCTCCCGACCGGCTGGCCGACCAGGCCGTCGAGCAGCCCGGGCATCATTCCACCCGGCTGGAGCGGGAGCTGCGCCGGCTGCCCTCCGGTCCAGGACTCGTCGAACACCTTGCCGTCCGGGTAGAGCTGCGCGACGTAGTGCACCGTCACGTTCTGTCCCTCCTCGACCTCGGGCCCATCCCCGACGATCACCGGCGAGACGACGAGCTCGTCCACCGAGTCCGCGGTTCCCGATCCGGCCTCGAAGCCGGTGGGGACCCCGTCGGCGTCGGTCTGCAGCTCCGGCAGCCCGTCGTCCGGTGGCTGCTCCTCCCCCTCGGCCATGGACAACGGTGCCGCCTCCGCCTCGATCAGGTCGACCACGAAGAGCAGGGTGTCGTCACCGGTGACCTCGATCTGCGGGTTGCCGGCCGCCCCGTAGCCGGCGTCCGGGGGGATGGCCACGGCGACCCGGCTGCCGTAGGTCTGCCCGACCAGCCCGTCCAGGAAGCCGTCGATCAGGCCGCCGGGCTCCAGCGGGAAGGTCACCGGCTCGCCACCGCCACTCCACGAGCTGTCGAACTCGTCCCCGGTCGCGGCGTTGATCCCGACGTACTGCAGGGAGGCCTGGTCCCCCGCCTCGACCGTCGCACCGTCGCCCTCGATGAGGACCTCGGTGCTGGTCTCCTCGACCTCGAACGGCGGGGAATCGATCGTCACCTCCGGAGCCTCGCCCAGCTCGCCGGACACGCTCACCCCGGGGAACGGCTCGGTGCTGCCGCCGGAGGCGGCATCGTCTCCGGCGGAGTCACCACCCCCGCAACCGGCGGTGAGCAACAGCACGGTGACCGCGGCGCCGGCGAGGGCCGGCGACAAGCGGCGTCGGACGAGCTCCACGGAGGCTCCTCTCATCCTGCGGACAGGATGTCGATGACGAAGATCAGGTCGGTGTCGGGTCCGACCGACGGCGGTCCGCCCTGCTCGCCGTAGGCCAGGTCGCTCGGCACTGCGAGCACGACCCGGCTGCCCACGCGCTGCCCGACCAGCCCCTGGTCCCAGCCGATGATGACGCTGCCGGTGCCCACCTGGAAGCCGAAGGGCTGCCCCTTCGTCCAGGACTGGTCGAAGATCTCACCGTCGGGGTAGACCTGTCCGAGGAACTGCACGGTGAGGGTCTGCCCCGGTCGCACCTTGGGTCCGTCGCCGACGATGACCGGCGCGACGACCAGGTCCTTGACGGACTGCGGCTCGTCGCCCTCGGCCACGAACCGCTGCGGCGTCCCGTCCTTGTCCACCTCGAGGACGGGCAGGTCGCCGGGCGCGGCCCGGACCTCCCCCTCAGCCCGCTCCGGGACCTCGGTGACCTCCTCGATGTCCATCACCGCTACCAGCGTGTCGGCGGGCTGCACGCCGAACTGCGGGCTGCCCTGCGCGCCGAAGCCGGCCGAGGGCGGGATGGCCAGCGCGATCCGGCTGCCGGCGCTCTGGCCCAGCAGGCCGGCGTAGAGCCCCGGCAGGATGCCGACCGACTGGAGCTGAAAGCGCAGCGGCTGCTTCCGGTCGTACGAGCTGTCGATGACGGTCCCGGACCGCCCGTTGACGAGGTAGATGTCGGTGACGACCTGGTCGCCGTCGGCCGCCTCCGGGCCACTGCCCTCGTCGAGCACCTGAACGGTGGTCTCCCCGACGCTGTAGCCCTCCTCGACCCGCACCCTCGGCTCCTCGTCGGGAGGGCCGGACACGGTCACGCCGGTGAGCTCGCCGGTCGCCGCCGGCGACACGGCCGAGTCGTCCTGCGGGTCGTCAGCGCCGGCCGGCGTCTCCGGCGCGGTCTCGGCTGCCGGGTCGTCAGTCCCGCCCTCGGAGTCGGTGCAGCCGGTCGCCAACAGCAGCGTGGGCACGACGAGCAGGCTGAGCAGGGCGCGCAGACGAGCGGGCACGGCTGTTCCTCGGAATCGGCGTCGGAATCGGCATCGGGGCGGACCTTCAGCGTAACCGGACCGGGACAAAACCCCACCGGCCGAGGTCTCCCGCGGGTCACGACTCGGTGTCCGTCCGGTGACCTCCCGGCGCCCGGTCGCTCCCGGCGCCGGCCGGTGTCTACATCGAGTCGATCAACCGGTGTACGCGCTCGTCGTGCGAGCGGAACGGGTCCTTGCACAGCACGGTGCGCTGTGCCTGGTCGTTCAGCTTGAGGTGCACCCAGTCGACGGTGAAGTCGCGGCGCCGCTCCTGCGCCCTGCGAATGAAGTCACCGCGCAGCCGGGCCCGGGTGGTCTGCGGGGGCACCGACTTGGCGCGGAACACGGCCGGATCGGACGTCGTCCGGACCACCGACCCACGCCGCTCGAGCAGGTAGTACAGGCCCCGGCTGCGGTTGATGTCGTGGTAGGCCAGGTCGAGCTGGGCCACCCGGGGATCGCCCCATCCCAGGGAGTTCCGCTCCCGGTAGCGGTCGATCATGGTGAACTTCGTGACCCAGTCGATCTCACGCTCCACCAGCGAGAGGTCCCCGGACTCGACCGCCTTCAGCCCGCGCTCCCACAGGTCGAGCACCCGCTCGATGGTGGGCGTGCGCAGGGCTCGCCGGTCGACGAAGTCCCGGGCCCGGGCGAGGTACTCCGCCTGGATCTCCAGCGCGCTGGCCTCCCGGCCGTTGACGAGCCGCACCCGGCGCCGTCCGGTCATGTCGTGCGAGATCTCACGGATGGCGCGGATCGGGTTCTCCAGGGTGAGGTCGCGCATCACCACGCCCTCCTCGATCATCCGCAGCACGAGGTCGGTGCTGGCGACCTTGAGCAGCGTGGTGGTCTCGCTCATGTTCGAGTCACCGACGATGACGTGCAGCCGGCGGTACTTCTCGGCGTCGGCGTGCGGCTCGTCGCGGGTGTTGATGATCGGCCGGGACCGCGTGGTCGCGCTCGACACCCCCTCCCAGATGTGCTCGGCTCGCTGGCTGACCGCGAACACGGTCCCTCGGGGGGTCTGCAGCACCTTTCCCGCGCCCACCACGATCTGCCGGCTCACCAGGAACGGGATCAGCACATCGGCCAGCCGGCTGAACTCCCCCTGCCGCGCCACCAGGTAGTTCTCGTGGCACCCGTAGGAGTTGCCCGCGGAGTCGGTGTTGTTCTTGAACAGGTACACGTCTCCGACGATGCCGTCGTCCCGGAGCCGCCGTTCCGCGTCGACCACCAGGCCCTCGAGGATCCGCTCGCCGGCCTTGTCGTGGGCCACCAGCTCGTCCACGTCGTCGCACTCCGGAGTCGCGTACTCGGGGTGGCTGCCGACGTCCAGATACAGCCGGGCCCCGTTCCGCAGGAACACGTTGCTGCTCCGCCCCCACGAGACGACGCGCCGGAACAGGTAACGGGCGACCTCGTCCGGAGACAGACGTCGCTGCCCGCGGAACGTGCAGGTGACGCCGTACTCGTTCTCGATGCCGTAGATCCGGCGGTCCACGGCCCCACCCTATGTCGGCCGCTGGTCGGCCCGCCGGACCTCTGCGTGTCGCACCACCCCGTCCGCCGGTCGTACGACCACCGACCGATGGCGTTCGGGACCGTCTCAGGGTGATCGTTGGATCCGTCAACCACGGCGCACGCACCGACAGGAGTGTCAGATGACCAGCACGAACGCAACCACCACCCACCGCCTCCGCACCGCACTGGTCACCGGTGCCGTCGCAGCGCTCGGCGTGGGGGTGCTCGCCGGGGCACCGGCGGACGCGTCCGTCGCCGGGTCGGGAGACCGCGAGGTGATCCGACACGGCAGCTGCTCCGGGCCGCCCACCTGGAAGCTGAAGGCCAAGAGCGACAACGGCCGGATCGAGGTCGAGGGCGAGGTCGACAGCAACGTGAACGGGCAGCGCTGGCGCTGGCGGATCCTGCACGACGGTGACGTGGCCGCCCGGGGACGCGCCACGACCAGCGGCCCGAGCGGCTCCTTCGAGGTCAAGCGCCGGCTGGTGAACGCACCCGGCGAGGACAGGATCGGCTGGCGGGCGCGGCACGTCGGCTCGGGGCACACCTGCCGAGGTGCCCTGACCTACTGAGCGCGTACGGCCCCGCGGCAGGGCCCGAGTTGGCACGATGGGGTACACGCGACCAGGAGGGGGATCGGGTGTCCTCACGGTCCAGCGCACCAACCGACGAGCCGGCGTCAGCTGCCCCCAGCTGGCGCCGGCCCGTGCTGCAGTTCGTCGCCGTGGGGCTGGTGACCGCGGTCGCCCTGGCGACGGTCACCGGAGTGTTCAGCCGCCGCGCGGCCAGTGAGGAGGCCATCCTCGACGCGCAGGCAACCACTCGGCTGCTTGCCCGGTCGGTGGTCCAGCCGGGCATCCCGCCAGAGCTGTTGGCCGGCAACGCGGCGGCGCTGGACCGCTTCGACCGACTGGTCCGCAGTCGAGTGGTTCGAGACGCTGTGGTCCGAGTCAAGCTGTGGGATGCCGAGGGCACCGTCGTGTACTCCGACGAGCCTCGGCTGAACGGGAAGCGCTTCGAGTTGGACGCCGACGAGATCGCGGTCCTGCAACACGGGGGGACCGCGGCGGAGGAGTCCGACCTGTCCAAGCAGGAGAACGTGTACGACCAGCCGCTCGGCCAGGTCGTCGAGGTGTACACCCAGGTGCGCGCACCGGACGGCACCCCGCTGCTGTTCGAGGTCTACTTCTCCTCGGTCGAGGTCACCGACCGTGCCGACGACGTGGTGTCGGCCTTCCGGCCGATCTCGATCGGGGGCCTGTTGCTGTTCCTCGTGCTGAGCATCCCGCTGGTGCTGGTCCTCGCCCGCCGGCTGGACGCGGCCGCGACCGAGCGGGAGTCGCTGCTGCAGGCGGCGGTGGACGCCTCCGACGTGGAGCGGCGCCGGATCGCCCGGGACCTGCACGACGGCGTCGTCCAGGATCTCGCCGGCACGGCGATGGCGTTGTCGGCGAGCAGCCGCGCCGCCGCCTACCGGCCCGACCTCCAGACCCGGCTGGAGGGTCTGGCCGGCGGGGTGCGCAAGTCGCTGCGCTCACTGCGCTCGCTCCTGGTGGAGATCTATCCGCCGGACCTGCACACCGCCGGCCTGGCCGCCGCACTGGACGACCTGGTCGCCCCGGCCATCGCCGACGGGGTGGACGTCCGCCTGGACGTCACCGACACCCAGCACGTGTCGGAGGAGGTCGTGGGCCTGGTCTGGCGGGTCGCCCAGGAGGCGGTGCGCAACGCCCTGCGGCACGGGGATCCACGCTCGCTGAGCGTCCGCGTCCAACGCAGACCGGACGACCGCTCCACCCTGCAGCTGGAGGTCGACGACGACGGCGTCGGGTTCGACACCACTCGACCGGCCGGACACACACATTTCGGACTACGCGCATTGCACGACCTGGTGGCCGTCGCCGGTGGGACCCTGGACATCCGATCCGAGCCCGGGCGCGGGACTCACGTCAGCCTGGAGGTGAGCGACGCATGATCCGTGTCGTACTCGCAGACGACCACGCGATGGTGCGCAGCGGTCTGCAACAGCTGCTGGGCGTCGACGCCGACGTGGAGGTCGTGGGGGTGGCACGCGACGGTGCCGAGGCGGTCGAGCTCGTCCTGCGGCACCGGCCCGACGTCGTGCTGATGGACCTGCAGATGCCAGACGTCGACGGGGTGACGGCGACCCGGCAGGTGCGAGCCGAGCTGCCGGACGCACAGGTCGTCATCCTGACCTCGTTCTCGGACCGGGAGCGGATCGTCGCGGCGCTGGACGCCGGGGCGGTCGGCTACCTGCTCAAGGACGCCGAACCGGAGGAGCTGCTGGCCGGGATCCGCGCCGCCGCTCGGGGCGAGTCGCCGCTGCACCCGCGCGCCGCGCGGGAGCTGCTCGGCGCCCGCACCGACAAGCAGCAGCTGTCCTCCGAAGCCGCGGCAGACCTGACCCCGCGAGAGGTCGAGGTGCTCACGCTGGTGCGCCAGGGGCTCGCCAACAAGCAGATCGCGCGCCGGCTCGGCATCAGCGAACGAACGGTGAAGGCGCACCTGACCTCCACCTTCCACCGGATCGGCGTGGCGGACCGGACCCAAGCGGCGCTCTGGGCCGAGCGCAACGGGCTCGGCGCCTAGTCAGCCCTCGGCCGCGAGCGCATCGACCACGCTCTGGTCGGTGAGCCGGACGAACTTCCGCTGCCGCCCCCGGGTGCGGTCCAGGACCGCCGCCTCCACCTGGTCGGCGGGGATCTCCCGTGCGGTGTCCCCGTCGTGCGCGAGTGCCTGCACGGCCAGCCGGACCGCGCCGGCCCGGGACAGTCCCTCCGTGTAGTGCTCCCCGAGGTAGCCGGCGGCCTGCTCGGCCGATCCACCCATCACCGCGAACCGCTGCTCGTCGGCCACCGAGCCGTCGTAGGTGAGCCGGTAGATCTGGTCGTCGGCGGCGGCGTCGCCGACCTCGGCCACGAAGATCTCCACCTCGTACGGCTTCTCGCCCCCGGAGGAGAAGATGGTGCCCAGGGTCTGGGCGTAGGCGTTCGCCAGCCCGCGGCCGGTCACGTCCCGTCGGTCGTAGGAGTAGCCGCGCAGGTCGGCCAGCCGGACCCCGGCGATCCGCAGGTTCTCGAACTCGTTGTACCGGCCGACGGCGGCGAAGGCGACCCGGTCGTAGATCTCGCTGATCTTGTGCAGCGCCCGGGACGGGTTCTCCGCGACGAAGCAGATGCCGTCGGCGTACTGCACGACAACCACGCTGCGTCCACGGGCGATGCCCTTGCGGGCGAAGTCCGCCCGGTCCTTCATCAGCTGCTCGGGCGAGACGTAGAACGGTGTCGTCACGGCAGGTCTCCAGTCAGGGGATCGGCGCGGCGGCCAGGTCGGGCATCAGGTGAGCGGGGCGGCCGGCCCGTCGGGGCGGGCCATCCGGGCGGCCACCACCTCGTCCGCCAGGGCCGCGACGTCGGCGTCGGCCATCCGGCGGTAGCCGTCGGCGGTCACCACCGCGACCACCGGGAAGATCCGCCGGGCCAGATCCGGCCCGCCGGTCGCCGAGTCGTCGTCCGCGGCGTCGTACAGCGCCTGCACGGCCGCGGTCACGCACCCGCGCTCCTCGAGGTCGTCGCGGTAGAGCTTCTTCAACGACCCGCGGGCGAACAGTGCGCCCGAGCCGACCGCGTGGAAGGCGGTCTCCTCGTAGCGACCGCCGGTGACGTCGTAGCTGAAGATCCGCCCGCCGTCGTGGTGCAGGTCGAAGCCTGCGAACAGCGGCACCACGGCCAGACCCTGCATGGCCAGGCCGAGGTTCGCCCGGATCAGCCCGGCCAGGCGGTTCGCCTTGCCGTCCAGGGACAGCGGGGTGCCCTCGATCTTCTCGTAGTGCTCCAGCTCGGTCTGGAACAGCCGGACCATCTCCACGGCCAGACCGGCGCTGCCGGCGATCCCGACCGCTGAGAACTCGTCTGCCGGGAAGACCTTCTCGATGTCGCGCTGCGCGATGATGTTGCCCATCGTGGCCCGGCGGTCGCCCGCCATCACCACCCCGCCGGCAAACGTCGCGGCGACGATCGTTGTCCCGTGCGGCACCTGCACCCCGGTCGACGCGGCGATCGACCCAGCCCGGCCGTGGGGCAGCAGGTCGGGGGCCTGGTCGGCCAGGAAGTCGGCGAAGGACGCGGACCCGGCGGTCAGATGGGCTCCCGGCAGCCGAGCGGCGCGGGAGGTCGGCGGCTCGCTCACTGCCCGCCCTTCTGGACGAAGGAACGCACGAAGTCCTCGGCGTTCTCCTCCAGCACGTCGTCGATCTCGTCGAGGATGGCGTCGACGTCCTCGTCCAGCCGCTCCTTGCGCTCGGCCACGTCCTCGCTCGGGGCGGCCTCCGTGGCCTCCTCGGCCTCGTCACCCCGTTTGCCGGACCGGTGCTGTTGCCCGCCCTCACGTGCCATCGCTGATCACCCTCTCCGCTCCGCGTGCCGCAGCAGCCAGGTCGCGCGGCTGCGGCCGCACGGTGACCCTACCCACGTGCCGGCCCGGTGAGCGCCGCGAACAGTTCCTCGGCCGTGTCGCAGCGGTCCAACAGCGCACCGACGTGCTCGCGAGTGCCGCGCAACGGCTCCATCGTCGGGATGCGCTGCAGCGACTCGCGGCCGGGGAGATCGAAGATGACCGAGTCCCAGGAGGCCGCTGCCACCTGATCGGGGTACTTCGCCAGGCAGCGGCCGCGGAAGTACGCGCGAGTGTCGGCCGGCGGGTCGCTGACCGCAGCGGCGACGTCCGCGTCGTCCACCAGGCGCCGCATCCGGCCGAGCCGCACCAGCCGGTGGTAGAGCCCCTTGTGCTCGCGGACGTCGGCGTACTGCAGGTCGACCAGCTGCAGCTTGGGGTGCTCCCAGTCCACGCCGTCCCGGTCGCGGTAGGACTCCAGCAGGGACAGCTTTGCCACCCAGTCCAGCTCCTCGCGGCAGAGCATCGGGTCGGCCTCGAGCCGGTCCAGGACCGATCCCCACCGGTCCAGCACGTCGGCGGTCTCGGGGTCGACGTCGGACCCCATCGTGCGCTCGACGTGCTTGCGTGCCTGCTCGAGGTACTCCCACTGCACCTGAACGGCTGTCATTCGCCGACCGTCGCGAAGCGTGAGCAGGTGTCGCAGCGTCGGGTCGTACGACACGTCCCGCAGCTCGCGCACCGGGCGCTCGAGTGCCAGGTCGAGCGGAAAGGCCCGATCCTCGATCATCCGCAGCACCAGCGAGGTGGTGCCCAGCTTGAGGAAGGTGGAGATCTCGGCGAGGTTGGCGTCCCCGATGATCACGTGCAGCCGCCGATACTTGTCCGGGTCGGCGTGCGGCTCGTCCCTGGTGTTCACGAGCGGCCGTTTGAGGGTGGTCTCGAGCCCGACCTCGACCTCGAAGTAGTCGGCGCGCTGGCTGATCTGGAAGCCGGACTCGCTGCCGTCCTGCCGGCGGCCCACCCGACCGGCGCCGCACACGACCTGCCGGGTGACGAAGAAGGGGATCAAGTGCTGGACGATCTCGCCGAAGGGGGTGGCCCGGTCCATCAGGTAGTTCTCGTGCGCCCCGTACGACGCGCCCTTGTTGTCGACGTTGTTCTTGTACAGCAGGATCGACGGACTCTGCGGGACCAGGGCGGCCAGCTCGGCGGCCCGCCGCATCACCTGTTCGCCGGCCTTGTCCCACAGCACGGTGTCCAGCGGGCCGGTGCACTCCGGCGTGGAGTACTCGGGGTGCGCATGATCGACGTACAACCGGGCTCCGTTGGTGAGGATGACGTTGGCCAGCCCGAGGTCCTCGTCGGTGAGCAGGCTCGAGTCGGCGGCGTCCCGGTTCAGCTCGAAGCCGCGGGCGTCCCGCAGCGGGCTCTCCTCCTCGAAGTCCCAACGGGCCCGCCGGGCCCGGCGGTCGGCGTTCGCCCAGGCGTTGACCACCTGGGTGGACGCCAGCATCGGGTTGGCGGTCGGCTGCCCCTGCACCGAGATGCCGTACTCCACCTCGGTGCCCATCACCCGGCGCACGCTCATGCTCGCCAGCCTACGCAGCAGACGTAGCCTGCACGGGGTGAGGCAGCAGATCAGCGGTGGCTGGGACAGCCGGACGCACCTGGTGGACGACCGCTGGATCGAGCGAGAGCCGCTGCGACCCGAGGTCGAGGCCGGGCTTCGGACCGAGACCCGGCTGATGCGCTGGCTGGCGCCGGACCTGCCCCTGCAGGTGCCGGTCCCCGTCCAGGTCAGCGATCCTCCCCTGCTCGTCCGGCACCGCCGGGTGCGCGGAGAGCCGGTCCGCCGTCACGACCCCCAGATGGGCCGCCGGTTGGGCCAGTTCCTCCGATCGCTACACGCCAAGGACCCGGTGGCGGCGGTCGATCTCGGTGCACCGGACCCGGGGACGACCGCGCACCGACTGAGACGACTGCTGGACCGCTGCCAGGCTGAGGTGGTGCCGCGGCTGGCTCCGGCGGCCCGAGAGCCGGGAGCGCGACTGCTCGACCGTGTCGGCACCGCCCCGGCGCACACCCTCGTGCACGGCGACCTCGGGCCGGCGCACCTGCTGGTGCACGCCGGCCGGCTGCACGGCGTCATCGACTGGACCGACGCGCACGTCGGCGACCCCGCGTTGGACCTGTCGTGGGCTCTGAACGGCGCCACGGCCGGGTTCGCGGCCGGCGTCCGGGCGACCTACGCGCCGGCCGGCAGCCTCGTGCAGCGGGCGCGTGACTGGCACCTGCTCGGTCCCTGGCACGAGGTGCTGCACGGTCTGGACACCGACCGGCCGGAACTCGTGGCCTCGGGGCTGCAGGGCGTTCACGACCGGCTGGTGGAGGCTCCCCTCCCCTGACCGCCCGTCACCCGACCGCCAGCGGCTTGCCGAGGTGGACCGAGAGGTCGCTGGCGCAGTAGTGACCGAATCCGGGAATGTCCCGGTAACCGGCCGAGCGGTACAGGGCAACCGCCTCGGGTTGCGCCTGGCCGGTCTCCAGCACCATCTGGTCGCACCCGGACAGAGCCGCCGTGCGCTCCAGCTCCGCGAGCAGCCGGCGGGCGTAGCCGCGGCCGCGTGCGGCCGGGCTGACGTACATCCGCTTGATCTCGGCCGGCTGCCGGCCCGGCACCCGACCGGAGCGCCACTCGTCGTGCCGCCGCCAGCCACCCATGGCGACCGGAGCACCGTCGGAGTAGGCGAGCAGGAACAACCCCTCAGGCGGGGACAGCTGCTGCGGTTGCAGCGGGGTCTCGTCCTCTCCGCCGTAGCGGGTGCGGTACTCGGACTGGATCTGCCGCACCAGCGCAGCGACGTCCGGGTGCTCGTACGCGACGACCTCGACGTCGTCCGGAAGCCCGCGCCAGCGCCACGGCGGCCAGCTGTGCCGCTCGTCCCGGAGCAGGCCGAGCGCCCGGGCGGTCCGTCGGTCGTGCACGGTGCTCTGCGCCGTCCCCGTCGCCGAGACCGACCCGACCTCGACCCGGGCTCCGACCCGGACCAGCTCGGTGATACCAGCGGTGACCTCTGCCAGGTCGCTGTCCACGGCCCGGAGCACGTCGTCGAGGTCCTCACCGCACTCGTCGCAGGGGCAGGTCGGCGCCATGGTCTGCCAGCGCCGGCCGTACCGGAGGCTGACCTCGGGACAGTCCGCGCGCTCGTGCAGCAGCACCGTCAGTGCCGAGCAGCCCGGCTGCTCGGGAGTCACCACCCACCCGGCGACCGCGCCGTCGTGGGTGACCAGCTCAGCGGCGGACAGGCCCCGCACGTCCACCGCGTAGCGCTCGCCGAGCTGGTCGACGCGGCCTCGCACCACCCGGTGCAGGCCGCCGAAGACGTGCCGGAGGTCACGGCTGATCGGCAGCTGCGCCGCGGTCGGTCCGCCCGGTGGACGGCTCATCCTGCGCTGTCGAGGTCGCCGTCCGCCAATTCCGGCGGGCCTGCAGGGTCGGTCATCGCCTACAGGTACTGGCC
The DNA here is from genome assembly GCA_963704295.1 of uncultured Actinomycetota bacterium. Classification (GTDB taxonomy): domain Bacteria; phylum Actinomycetota; class Actinomycetes; order Propionibacteriales; family Nocardioidaceae; genus JACCVL01. The sequence goes on from OY969884.1 coordinate 163,924, forward strand.
GGTGTTCGCCACCGTGTCGATGGAGCGCCCGGGCTCACTGCCCTGCTTGCCGGAGATCAGGGTCCGGATGAACACGATCCGCTCGCCCTTCTTGCCCGAGATGCGCGCCCAGTCGTCCGGGTTGGTGGTGTTCGGCAGGTCCTCGTTCTCCTTGAACTCGTCCACGCAGGCCTGCAGCAGGTGCTGCACGCGCAGCCCCTTCTGCCCGGTCTCGATCACCTGCTTGATCGCCATCTTCTTCGCCCGGTCGACGATGTTCTGGATCATGGCGCCGGAGTTGAAGTCCTTGAAGTACAGGACCTCCTTGTCGCCGTTGGCGTAGGTGACCTCGAGGAATCGGTTCTCCTCGGACTCGGTGTACATCCGCTCCACCGTGCGCTGGATCATGCCGCCCACGCAGGCATCCCGATCGCGGCTGAACTCCTCGAGGTCGTCCTCGTGCAGCGGGAGCTCGGGGATGAGGTACTTGCTGAAGATGTCGCGCGCGGACTCGGCGTCCGGACGCTCGATCTTGATCTTCACGTCCAGCCGCCCGGGGCGCAGGATCGCCGGGTCGATCATGTCCTCGCGGTTCGAGGCACCGATGACGATGACGTTCTCGAGACCCTCGACCCCGTCGATCTCGCTGAGCAGCTGCGGAACGATGGTGTTCTCGACGTCGGAGCTGACCCCCGACCCGCGGGTGCGGAACAACGAGTCCATCTCGTCGAAGAACACGATCACCGGCGTGCCCTCGCTGGCCTTCTCTCGAGCCCGCTGGAAGACCAGCCGGATGTGCCGTTCGGTCTCGCCGACGTACTTGTTCAGCAGCTCCGGCCCCTTGATGTTGAGGAAGAAGCTTCTCCCCTCCTGCCCCGTCCGCGCCGCTACCTTCTTGGCCAGTGAGCTGGCAACGGCCTTGGCGATCAGTGTCTTCCCGCACCCCGGCGGGCCGTACAGCAAGATCCCCTTCGGCGGCTTCAGCTGATGCTCGGTGAACAGGTCCGGGTGCAGGTAGGGCAGCTCGATCGCGTCCCGGATCATCTCGATCTGGTTGCCCAGCCCGCCGATGTCGTCGTAGGCGAGGTCGGGGACCTCCTCGAGGATCAGTTCCTCGACCTCCGACTTCGGCACCTTCTCGTAGACGTAGCCCGCGCGGGCGTCCAGGAGCAGCGAATCGCCGGCCCGCAGGGTCTCGTCGCGCAGCGAGGCCGCGATCCGGACCACCCGTTCCTCGTCCGCGTTCCCGATCACCAGCACCCGGTCGCGGTCGGCGAGCGTCTCCTTGAGCATCACCACCTCGCCGACGTTCTCGAAGCGCTGGGCGGCCACCACGTTGAGCGCCTCGTTGAGCATGACCTCCTGGCCGCGTTGCAGGTCCTCGAGGTCGACCGCCGGGCTGACCGCGACCCGCATCTTGCGGCCACCGGTGAACACGTCGACGGTGCCGTCCTCATGCGCCTCGATGAACGTGCCGTAGCCGGCCGGCGGCTGCGCCAGCCGGTCGACCTCCTCCTTGAGCGTGGTGATCTGGTCCCGTGCCTCGCGCAAGGTGACGACCAACCGGTCGTTCTGCGCGGTCACGGTGGACAGCCGGGCCTGGGTCTCGGAGAGCCGCGCCTCCAGCGTCCGGGTCTCACCAGGGGCTCCGGACAGCCGCCTGCGCAGGTGCTCCACCTCGGCGCGCAGGTAGGTGATCTCGCCCGCCAGCTCCCCGCGCGCGCTCGCGTCGTCGGACTCGGCCACGGCGACCACCTCCGTCAGATACGGCGACGTTCGCGACCATACCCCGCTGTTCGCCCGGCAGGCTGCACCCCGCACCTACGGCGTGGAGGGTGTGACCGGATCGTCATCCGTGGGCGCCGAACGGTCCATCGACCCCGCCGGTCGCGGCCCGGTGTAGTCGGGTCCGTAGGCCCCCGGCGCGGGTCGCCGCTTGCGCACCGGCGGGCTGTGGCCGGGCGCCATCCGGCGGGCGGTGAGCAGGAAGCCGGTGTGTCCGACCATCGAGTGCTGTGGCCGGACGGCGAGGCCCTCCAGGTGCCACGGCCGCACCAGGCTCTCCCAGGCGACCGGCTCGGTGAAGGCGCCGTGAGCGCGCAACGTCTCCGCCGTCCGGCTCAGCTGGGTGGTCGTGGCGAGGTAGGCACAGACGATGCCACCGGGCGTCAGGGCCTCGGCGGCGACGCTCACGCACTCCCACGGCGACAGCATGTCGAGCACGACCCGGTCGACGTCGCGGTCGGCTGAGCCGGGCAACAGCTCGGCCAGGTCTCCGACCGTGAGTCGCCAGGCGGGGTGCCGCCCGCCGAAGAACGTGTCCAGGTTGCGGGTGGCGACGTCGGCGAAGTCCTGCCGTCGCTCATACGACGAGACCAGCCCCCCGGGACCGACCGCCCGCAGAAGGTGCGCCGTCAGCGACCCCGAGCCGGCACCGGCCTCGACCACGTGCGCCCCCGGGAAGACGTCGGCGGACGAGACGATCTGGCTGGCGTCCTTGGGGTAGACCACGGCGGCGCCTCGCGGCATGGACACCACGAACTCGCCCAGGAGCGGCCGGAAGGCGAGATACCGGGCGCCGCCGGACGAGGTGACCACGACCCCCTCGGGGCCACCGATCAGGGCGTCGTGCTCGATCGCCCCCTTGTTGGTGAAGAACTGCTCTCCCGCCGCCAGCCGGACGCTGTGCCGACGGCCCTTGGCGTCGCTGAGCCGTACCCACTCGCCGGCGGTCAGCGGACCGTGCCGCACGCCGGCCCACGTCTGGTCCAGAGCAGCCGGGTCGGCGCCGCCCGGTGGCGGCCTCTCGGTCATGGGCGGCAAGGGTACGGACGCTCAGCGGGGGCTGACGGCACGGTCCACGTCCGCGGTCGCCAGCAACCCGTAGACCGCTCCGTCGTGCTCCACCAGCACGTACTCCGAGGCGGGGGTGCGCTGCATCGCCCGGATCAGCTCCTCGCCGCGCAGGTCCACCGGCAGGAGCAGCCCGGGCTCGACGCTGCGCGCCAGATCGCCCGTGAGCACCCACGGCCGGCGCTCCGCAGGCGTCGCGAGCACCGCCTTCTCGTTGACCACGCCGAGCGGACGCCCGTCACCGTCGACGACGACCAACCCCCCGGCCTCCTCCAGCTGCGCCCGCCGAACCGCCTCGCCGAGCGGCACGTCGGGTCGCACCGCCAGCGCTCGGCGGGCCAGCCCGCGGGCCAACAGCCCGGGGAAGCGCCCGCGCAGCTTCGCGGTGGCGATCGCCTGGGACGCCCCGACCCACAAGAAGGCGGCGATCACGACCGCGAACACCATGTCGATGACCTGCGGCCGGGACTCGAGCACGGCGGCCACGACGAACGGATAGGTCAACACGGTGAGTGCGAGCAGCCGGCCGGCCCAGCCGGCCACGATGCTGCCGGTCAGCGGGCGTCCGGTAGCGCCCCACACGGCGGCCCGCAGCACCCGGCCGCCGTCGAGCGGCAGGCCCGGCATCAGGTTGAGCACGCCGATGACGATGTTCGCCCCGGCCAGGCCCTGTAACCCGAACCGCAGCAGACCGTCCGGCGCCACCGGGACCAGCGCCCAGGCCGCGAAACCCAGCGCCAGCGATGTCAGCGGGCCGACCACGGCGATCACAGCCTCCCGACCGGCCGTGGTCGCCTCCTCTTCGATCTCGGTGACCCCGCCGAGGAAGTGCAGCTCCACGGAGAGCACGTTCATGCCGAACGCCCGGGCTGCGACGGCATGCGACACCTCGTGCAACAGCACCGACAGGTAGAGGAGCACGGCGAACACCAGCCCGGCGACGTAGACCAGATTGCCCAGCCCCGGGACGACCGCGTCGATGCGGGGCGCGACCAGCACGGCGATGACACCCGCGACGAGGAACCACGACGAGCGGACCTGCACCGCGATGCCTGCCACGGTGCCCAGGCGCACCACTCCGGCCGGGCGGCCCGCCGAACCGGGTCCCCGGTCGGGCTGTCGGCCGTCGCGATCCACATCGCAACGCTAGCCGGTACGTCCGCCGAGGCGTGTCGGCCGGCCCGAGCTGTCGGTGCTCACTCCTAGGGTGCTGGCATGACCCCGTACGTGCTGACGGTGCCGCCGCCCGTCGCCCACGACGGCAGCCTGTCACCGTCGCGGGCTGCCGACTTCATGAGCTGCCCGCTGCTGTACCGGTTCCGCACCATCGACCGGCTGCCGGAGCCACCCGATGCGGCCTCGTTCCGCGGCACGCTGGTGCATGCGGTGCTCGAACGGGTGTTCGACCTGCCGCCTGCGCGGCGGGTTCCCAGGGAGGCCGAGGCGCTGCTCGAGCCGGCCCTGGCCGACCTGCTCGCCGCCGAGCCGCAGGCGGGAGCGCTGTTCGAGCCGGCCGAGGGGGCGCCGCTTCCGGTGGACCGGGCCGAGTTCCTGGCTCAGTGCCGGGACCTGCTCGCCGGGTGGTTCACGCTGGAGGACCCGACCGTCCTGGAGCCCGCTGACCGCGAGCTGAGAGTCGAGCACCTGCTGGAGTCGCGGCTGCTGCTGCGCGGCATCGTCGACCGGGTCGACGTCGCGCGCACCGGTGAGATCCGGATCGTGGACTACAAGACCGGCCGGTCGCCGTCGGAACAGTTCGAGGGCAAGGCCCTGTTCCAGATGAAGTTCTACGCGCTGGTGCTCTGGCGCACCCGCGGCGTGCTCCCGAGCCTGCTGCAGTTGGTCTACCTGGGCAACCGAGAGGTCGTCTCCTACGTCCCGGACGAGGCGGACCTGCTGGCCACTCAGCGCAAGGTCGAGGCGTTGTGGGCGGCGATCGCCCGGGCCACCGAGACCGGGGACTGGCGCCCGCGGCCGTCCGCGCTGTGTGGCTGGTGCGCGCATCAGGCGCTCTGCCCGGCCTACGGCGGCACGCCGCCGCCACTGCCGGTCGCGGTGGCTGCACCGGAGCCGCGCACGTGCCAGGCTGGCCAAGACAGCGACGCCGACGAAGGGGTGCTGGGGTGGGCGCACGCATCGGATCGGTCCTCGTCACCGTCTGGCTCGTGATCGGAGCCGTGGCGGCGTTCCAGGAGGACTACTTCACGACCGGCGACTGGAACGAGCGCAAGCACTGCGCGCGCTTCGGCACCACCATCGCCACCGTGGTGGTCGGTCCGCTGAACTACACCGGCGTCGACCCGCGGATCGGCTGCGACGACCGGGCCAAGGCCGACCGCGGCTGACCCTCGGCGTTCCCGGACGGGACGGGCTCAGTCGAACAGGTGGCAGGCCACCTCGACACCGCCGGCCTCCTGCAGCGCCGGGTCCCGGCCGACGCTGAACCGGATCCGGACCCCACCCTCGGCCTCGTCGATGCTCTGCACGCCACGCCAGAACGGGTCGTCCCCGGTGTCGGACCGCAGCCGGTCCAGGAGCGCGTGCACGTCGGCGACGCTACTCCCGCTGCCAGGCTTCAGGACCGCCGTGGAACCGGACTCAGCCAGCTTGTCCACGTCCCCCACCACACCGCGCTCGGCGTCGTAGTCGTCCACCCCGACCTGCGCCCAGTGCTCCTCCAGCAGCGTGAGCAGGTCCTTCGCCTCCCACCCGCAGTCCTCGAACGCGCGCGGGCAGCGCGGGTGGAAGGCGCAGCCGGACGGCGGTCGGGCCGCGTCCGGGATCTCTCCGCGCGGCAGCTCGCGGGGCAGCGACCGCTCCGGGTCCGGGTCGGGGATCGCCGACAGCAGCGCCTTGGTGTACGGGTGCTTGGGGTCGGCGAAGATCTCCTCGGTCCGCCCGATCTCCACCACCCGACCGAGGTACATGATCGCCACCCGGTCGCAGAAGAACTTCGCGCTGGCGAGGTCGTGCGTGATGTAGACGTAGGTCAGGCCGAGATCGCTCTTCAGGTCGAGCATCAGTTGCAGGATCTTGGCCCGCACGCTCATGTCCAGCATCGAGATCGGCTCGTCGGCCACCAGCAGCCGGGGGCCGGTGATGATCGCCCGGGCGATCACGGCGCGTTGCTTCTGCCCGCCGGACAGGTCCGACGGCAGCTTGTCCAGGAACCGCTCCACGGGCGCCAAGCCGACCCGCTCCAGCGCCTCGGACACCTTCGCCCGCACCTGGTCCCGGCCCTTGGCGAGGCCGTGGATGGTCAGCGGGTGGCCGACCTGCTGCACGATCGTCATCGCCGGGTTCAGCGCGGCGTTCGGGTCCTGGAACACCATCTGCAGGTCGGTGCGCAGCGAGCGCAGCTCGCGCTCCCGCAGCCGGGTGATGTCCTTGCCGCCGTACCGGATCTGGCCCCCGGTCGGCTGCACCAGCCCGATCAGCGCCCGCCCCAGGGTCGTCTTGCCGCTCCCGGACTCCCCGACGAGCCCGAGCACCTCTCCCTGGCGCAGCTGCAGGTCGACCCCGTCGACAGCGTGCACCCGGCCGGTGTCGCGGCCGAACAGCCGGGCCAGCGCGCTGCCCTGCAGCTGGAAGTGCACCTCGAGCGCGTCGACGTCGATCAGCGTGGCCGGCTCGCTGTCGACGTCGGTCCCGGTGTCAGGCCTCGTCGGCATCGCTGATCTCCTCTCGAGCCAGCGGGGCGTCCGCGCCGGCCGGGATGTCCTCGCGCGCGAGCAGCCAGCAGGCGACCCGGCCCCCGTCGGCGGACTCGACGACCGGCACCTCACGCTCCGGGCAGATCCGCATCGCGTCCGGGCAGCGAGGGTGGAAGTGACAGCCGCTCGGCGGCTCGACGAGGTCCGGCGGTGCCCCGGGGATGAAGTTCAGCCCGGTGGTGGACAGCGAGATGGTCGAGCGAAGCAGCTCGCGGGTGTACGGGTGCTGCGGCCGGCTGAACACCTCGTGCGCGGCCCCGATCTCGACGATCTCGCCGGCGTACATGACCGCGACCCGGTCGCAGGCCTCGGCCACGATCCCCAGGTTGTGGGTGATCAGCAGCAGCGAGGTGTCGATCTCTCGTCGCAGGTCGTGCAGGAGCCGGATGATCTGCGCCTCCACCAGCACGTCCAGCGCGGTGGTCGGCTCGTCGGCCACGATGAACGCCGGGCGTAGCGCGAGCGCCAGCGCGATCATCAGCCGCTGCCGCATGCCGCCGGAGAACTCGTGCGGGTAGGACTTGTAGCGCGTCGGCGCGATCCCGATGGTGCGCAGCACCGCCAGCGACCGGCGGCGCAGCTCGTCCTTGCCGAGGTCGGGCTCGTGCGCGGTCAGCGCCTCCTCGAAGTGCTCGCTGATCCGCATCAGCGGGTTCAGCCGGGTCAGCGGCTCCTGGAAGATCATCGCCAGGTCGGTGCCGCGCAGGGCGTTGCGGTCCCGGGTGCTCATGGCCAGCACGTCGTCGCCCTTGTAGCGAAGCGTGCCGTCCATCTTCGAGCCCTCCGGCAGCAGGCCCAGCAGACCACGGCCGAGGGTCGACTTGCCACAGCCCGACTCCCCCACCAGGCCCAGCGTCTCGCCGGCCCGCAGCTCGAACGAGACCCCGTCGACGGCCCGGACCGGACCCCGCTCGGTGCCGTACCAGATCCGCAGGTCGCGGGCGGAGATCACCGGATCGTCGTGGCCGGCCCGGAACGCCGGCTGCTCGGTCGGATGCTGGCTCATGCCGACTCCCCCCTGTGTCGTTGCGGGAGCACGACCGGGACCAGCTTCCGCCGGCGCAGCGTCGGGTTGATGGTCTCGTTCAGTCCCTCGCCGACCAGGGTCAGGCCGGTCACCAGCAGCACGATCGCGAGGCCGGGGAACAGACCGGTCCACCAGATGCCGGCGGAGGTGTCGTCCAGCGCTCGGTTCAGGTCGTAGCCCCACTCCGCCGCCTCCTGCGGCTGGATGCCCAGCCCGATGAAGCCGAGTCCGGCGAGGGTGAGCATGGCGTCGGCGGCGTTCAGCGTCCCGATCACGGGCACGCTCTGCACGACGTTCGGGAACAGGTACTTGCGCATCACGGTGCCTCGGCGGGCGCCGATCGCGCGCGCCGCCTCCACGTAGGTCGCCTCGCGGGCACTGACGGTCGTGTTCCGGACGACGCGGAAGTACTGCGGGATGTAGATCACGGTGAGCGACAACGCCGCGGCGGTGACACCGACCCCGAGCAGGTCGCCGAACCAGGTGCCCCCCAGCACGTCCGACAGCAGGAAGGCCATCACGATCGCCAGCAGCAGCGGCGGGAAGGCGAACAGCGCGTCGGTGACCAGCAGGAGCACCCGGTCCACCCAGCCACCGATGTAGCCGCTGATCAGGCCCAGCGGCACGCCGATCACGATCGACGCCGCGAGCGAGAGCAGCACCACCTTGATCGCCGTCCGGCTGCCCCAGACGACCCGCGAGTAGACGTCGTAGAACTGGTCGCTGGTGCCGAGCCAGTGCGCTCCGGAGGGCGGTGCCATCTTCTCGAAGCCCTGCCCGTCCGCACTCTTCTGGGCGAAGTCGTAGGGAGCGATCCAGGGCGCGAAGATCGCCATCACGACGAAGATGCCCACGATCACCAGACCCACGATCAGGATCCACCGGGCCACGCCGGTGGTGTGGGTGAGCGGGGTCACCAGCCGACGGGCGAGGTTGGGCCGGCTCGGCTCGGCCGGACCGGGGCGGGCGTCCATCGTGGCGGCCATCAGTACCTGATCCTCGGGTCGATGAGCGCGTTGACGATGTCCACCAGCAGACTGGCCAGCACCACCACGACGGCGAACAGGGTGATGATCCCCTGCACCGCGACATAGTCGCGGGCGTTGATGTACTCCAGCAGCTGGAGCCCCAGCCCGGGCCAGTTGAACGTCGACTCGGTGAGCAGGGCACCGGCCAGCAGCAGCGCCACCTGCAGCCCCAGCACGGTGACGAACGGGACCATGGCGTTGCGGAACGCGTACGCCGACACCACCCGCCGTTCCCGGATCCCCCGCGCCCGCGCTGCCTCGACGTAGTCGCCCTTCAGCGACTGGAGCATGTTCACCCGCACCAGCCGGATGAACACGCCGGTGAGCAGCAGCCCGAGCGTCACCGCGGGCAGCACCAGGTGGTGCAGGATGTCGAGGATCGCCTCGGTGTCCCCGGCGATGACGGCGTCCACCAGCAGGATGTGGGTGTGCGTCGGCACCTGGAACTTGGTGACCGGGGTGGCGATGTCGGAGGTGGGGAACCAGCCGAGCTTGACCGCGAACAGCAGCTGGGCCAGCAGACCGACGAAGAACACCGGTGCCGCGTAGGTGACGATGCCGAAGACCCGGATGCCGACGTCACCGACGCTGTCTCGCCGCCGGCCGGCGAGCGCCCCCAGCGGCACGCCGAGCAGCAGCGCGAACCCGAGCGCGGTGAGGGTGAGCGTCAGGGTCGCCCCTCCGTTGTCCCGCACGATGTCGGTGACCGGGATGTTGTCGGAGATGGTGCTGCCGAAGTCGAGACGGGCGACGTCGGCGAGGTACTCCAGGTACTGCTGGATCAGCGGCCGGTCCAGGCCGAGCGCCGCCCGGCGCTGGTCCTGCGCCTCCTGGCTGAGCCGGTCCCCCAACGCGGCCGTGACCGGGTCACCCGGCGCCACCCGCAGCAGGACGAAGACGAACGTGAGCAGCACCCACACCATGGGGAGGATCAGCAGCAGTCGTTGCGCGATGTAGCGCGGCAGGGATCCTGAACTCATCCGCCTCGTCCTCGAAGGTCCGCGCCGGCCCGTCCGGACCGCCGAGTGCCGCTCACCATGTCAGAGGGGGTCCGCCGCGACACGGCGAACCCCCTCCGGACCTCGTGCTCAGCCGGACTTGCTCACCATCCAGTACCGGAAGATGAACGCCGGGTCGAGGGTGTCCTCCACGCCCTCCATCCCCGGGCCGACGATGGCGACGTTCTTGCCGACCCAGCTCGGGATCAGCGGGACGTCCTCGGCGACGATGTCCTGGAGCTGGCCGAAGATGTCCTCCCGCTCGGCCGGGTCGGACGACGCCTGCTCCTGCGCGACCAGGTCGTTCACGGTCTCGTTGGAGTAGTTGTTCTCGTAGAACCCGCCGTCGACGATGAACGGCGACAGGTAGTTGTCGGCGTCCAGGAAGTCGGGGAACCAGCCGAGCTGGAACAGGTCGTAGGCGCCCTCCTTGTAGAGAGTCTGGTACTGCTCCCACTCCGCATCCTCGAGCGTGACCTTGAACAGCCCGGACTGGTTCAGCTGGTCGGCGAGCTCGGACGCCTCGTCGACCGCGTTCGGGCCGTAGTGGGTCGGCGTGTAGCCGAGGGTCAGGTCCACCGGGGTCTGCACGCCAGCGTCGGAGAGCAGCTGCTCGGCCTTGCCCTCGTCCGGTGCGCCGTACGCGCCCTCGAAGGAGTCCACCTGGCCGGGGAAGCCGGGCGGCACGATCGAGTACAGCGGGTCGACGGTCCCGTCGTAGGCCCGCTCGGCGATCGCCTCACGGTCGATGAGCTGGGCCACCGCCTGGCGGACCGCCACGTCCTTCGCGGTCGGGTTGGCGAGCTGCCAGACGAAGTACCGGATCTCCGATCCCTCGCCCTCGACGACCTCGACGCTGTCCTGCGACTCCAGGTCGGTGATGTCGGTCGGGCTGAGGCTGCGCCACGCGACGTCGACCTCGTTCTCCTGCGCGGCGAGCTTCAGCGCCGAGCTCTCGGCGAAGTACTGCACGAAGACCTGCGGCGACTTCGGCTCGTTCGCCCCGGAGTAGCTCTCGTTGGCGGTCAGCACTGCCTGCTCGCCCGACTTGTACTGGTCGAGCACGAACGGCCCGGACCCGATGACCTCCTCGTCGGCCAGCAGCTTGTCGGCCGGGAAGGTGTCCTCGTCCACGATCGCCGCGGTGGCGGTGGTGAGCACGAACTGGAACGTGGTATCCGGGCGGCTCAGGTTGAACGTGACGGTCGCGTCGTCCGGGGTGTCGATCGACTTGACCGACGCCAGCAGGCCCGACGCGCCGTTCGGGTTCGCGATGTCGATGTTGCGCTGGATCGAGAAGGCGACGTCGCTCGAGGTCAGCTCGTTGCCGTTGGAGAAGGTCAGCCCGTCCTGCAGCGTGCAGGTGTAGGTCTGCGGGTCCTCGTAGTCGCAGCTCTCCGCCGCATCCGGCTGTGGGGTGTTCTCGCCCGCCGGGATCGTCATCAGGGTCTGGTAGAGGTTGTACGACAGCGTCCACGACCCAAGGTCGTAGGAGCCGGCCGGGTCGAGGGCGGTCACCGTGTCGGTGGTGCCCATGATCCAGGGCTCACCCGACGCGGCCGCGTCGTCGCCCGAGCCGGAGCCCCCGTCGTCACTGCCGCAGGCGGCCAGGCTGGCAGCGAGCAGACCTGCGCTGAACAGAGCCGTGACTGATTTCTTGCGCACCACGTGTCACCTCTCGGGTCGTCTGGCCAGAGAGCCTGGCCCGCTCGGACCCTAACCGGGTGGAAGATGACACGGAAGCACCGCCGCGTCACGAGTCGGTCACGACCGCACCACGGAGCGCCGACGTCAGCGCGCGTTGTAGTAGCTGGCCTCCGGGTGATGCAGGATCAGCGCGTCGGTGGACTGCTCGGGATGCAGCTGGAGCTCCTCGGACAGTCGCACGCCGATCCGTTCCGGCTCGAGCAGCCGGACGAGAGTGGCCCGGTCCTCGAGGTCGGGGCAGGCGGGATAGCCGAAGGAGTAGCGCTCACCCTGGTAGCCCTGCTTGAGGATGCCCGCGAGCTCCGGGGCGTCGGCGCCGTCGATGCCGAGATCGGTGCGCACCCGGGCGTGCCACCGCTCCGCCAGCGCCTCGGTCAGCTGCACCGACAGGCCGTGCAGCTCCAGGTAGTCGCGGTAGGCGTCGCGGGCGAAGAGCTCGGCGGTGACCTCCGCCACTCGCGACCCCATCGTCACCAGGTGCAGCGCGATCACGTCCAGCTCGCCGGCGTCCTTGGGCCGGATGAAGTCGGCCAGGCAGAGGAACCGGTCCCGGCGCTGGCGCGGGAACGAGAACCTGGCCACCTCGCCGGACTGCGTCTGCGGGTCCAGCAGCACGACGTCGTCGCCCTCGGACCAGCACGGCCAGTAGCCGTACACGACCGCCGGCTCCATCACCTGCTCGGTCTGCACTCGCTCCAGCAGGGCCCGCAACCGGGGCCGTCCTTCGGACTCGACCAGCTCCTCGTACGACGGGCCGCCGCCACCTCTCGTCCCGCGCAGCCCCCACTGACCCATGAAGGTGGCGCGCTCGTCCAGCCACTGGGCGACCTCGGCGATCGGAATGCCCTTGACCACCCGGGATCCCCAGAAGGGCGGTGAGGGGACCGGGTTGTCGAGGGCCACGTCGGATCTGGCCGGGACCTCCACGGGCGACTCCGGCCCGCGAGCCGCGGGGCGCACCCGTCGCGGGCGCAGGGCCGGCAGCTCGGCCCCCGGGACGCCGCGGCGCACGGCCACCAGCGCGTCCATCAGCCGGAGCCCCTCGAAGGCGTCCCGGGCATAGCGGACCTCTCCGTCGTACAGCCCGGCGAGATCGTCCTCGACGTAGGCCCGGGTCAGCGCGGCCCCCCCGAGCAGCACCGGCCAGCGTGCGGCAAGCCCACGCTGGTTCAGCTCCTCGAGGTTCTCCCGCATCACGACCGTGCTCTTCACCAGCAGGCCGGACATGCCGATCACGTCGGCGTCGTGCTCGTCGGCGGCCTCGAGGATGGTGTTCACCGGCTGCTTGATGCCGAGGTTGACCACCGTGTAGCCGTTGTTGGTCAGGATGATGTCGACGAGGTTCTTGCCGATGTCGTGGACGTCGCCCTTGACCGTGGCCAGCACGATCGTACCCTTGCCCTGCTCGTCGGTCTGCTCCATGTGCGGCTCGAGGTGGGCCACCGCCGCCTTCATCACCTCGGCCGACTGCAGGACGAACGGCAGCTGCATCTCACCGGCCCCGAAGAGCTCGCCGACGGTCTTCATCCCGGCGAGCAGGTCGACGTTGATGATGTCGAGCGCGGTGCGCCCCTCGCCGAGTGCCTGGTCGAGGTCCTCGGTCAGGCCCTTGCGCTCACCGTCCACGATCCGGCGCCGCAGCCGCTCCGGGAGCGGCAGCGCGGCGAGCTCGGCCGCGCGATCCGCCCGGGACTCGGCGGCGGTCACGCCGGCGAAGACCTCCAGCAGCCGCTGCAGCGGGTCGTAGTCGGGGCGCCGGCGGTCGTACACCAGGTCGAGTGCCACCTGGCGCTGCTCGTCCGGGATCCGTGACAGCGGCAGGATCTTGGCCGCGTGCACGATCGCCGAGTCGAGCCCCGCCTCGACGCACTCGTGCAGAAAGACGCTGTTCAGGACCACCCGCGCGGCGGGGTTGAGCCCGAAGGAGACGTTCGAGACCCCCAGCGTCGTCTGCACCGGCGGGTGCCGGCGCTTGAGCTCCCGGATCGCCTCGATGGTCTCGATCGCGTCCCGCCGGGTCTCTTCCTGGCCGGTGGCGATAGGGAAGGTGAGGCAGTCCACGACGATGTCCTCGACCGTCATCCCCCAGGTCCGGGTCAGGTCGTCGATCAACCGCTCCGCCACCCGCACCTTCCACTCCGCGGTGCGGGCCTGGCCCTCCTCGTCGATGGTCAGCGCGACCACGGCCGCCCCGTGCTCGCGCACCATCGGCATCACCCCGGCGAACCGCGAGCCGGGGCCGTCGCCGTCCTCGTAGTTGACCGAGTTGATCAGCGACCGGCCGGCGAGCCGTTCGAGCCCGGCCTCCAGCACCGCCGGCTCGGTGGAGTCCAACACCACCGGCAGGGTCGACGAGGTGGCCAGACGGACCGCCAGCCGCTCCATGTCGGCGACGCCGTCCCGGCCGACGTAGTCCACGCACAGGTCCAGCAGGTGGGCGCCGTCCCGCGTCTGCGCACGGGCGATCTCGATGCAGTCGTCCCAGCGCTCGGCGAGCATCGCCTCCCGGAAGGCCTTGCTCCCGTTGGCGTTGGTCCGCTCGCCGATGGACAGGTAGGACGTGTCCTGGCGGAACGGCACCGCGGTGTAGAGCGACGCGGCCCCCGCCTCCGGAGCTACCTCCCGCTCGCTGAGAGCCCGCCCGCGGACCCGCTGCACGACCTGGCGGACGTGTTCGGGCGTGGTGCCGCAACAGCCACCGACCAGAGCCAGCCCGTACTCGCGGGTGAAGGTGTCCAACGCGTCGGCCAGCTGATCGGGGGTCAGCGGATAGCGGGCCCCGTCCGCGGTCAGCTGCGGCAGTCCGGCGTTCGGCATGCACCCGACGGCGACCCGCGCCTGCCGTGACAGGTGTCGCAGGTGCTCGCTCATCTCGGTCGGGCCGGTGGCGCAGTTCAGTCCGATCAGGTCGATGCCGAGCGGCTCGAGCGCGGTGAGTGCGGCACCGATCTCCGTGCCCAGCAACATGGTGCCGGTGGTCTCGACCGTCACGTGCACCATCAGCGGGAGGTCGACACCGCAGGCAGCGAGGCCGCGGCGGGCCCCGATGACCGCGGCCTTGGCCTGCAACAGGTCCTGTGCGGTCTCGACCAGCACCGCATCGATGCCGCCGTCCACCATCGCGCGCACCTGCTCGGCATAGGCGTCCCGCAAGGTGGCGAACGGGACGTGGCCGAGAGTCGGCAGCTTGGTGCCCGGGCCGATCGAGCCGAGCACCCATCGCGGCTGCTCCGCCGACGTCCACGCGTCGGCGGACTCCCGGGCCAGCCGCGCTCCGGCCTCGGCCAGCTCCCCGATCCGGTCGGTGATTGCGTACTCGCCGAGGTTGCCGAAGTTCGCCCCGAAGGTGTTGGTCTCGACGCAGTCCGAACCGGCCTCGAAGTAGCCGTCGTGGATCGCCCGCACGACGTCCGGGCGGGTGACCGACAGCACCTCGTTGCAGCCCTCGAGCTGCTCGAAGTCGTCGAGCCCGAGGTCGTGCCCCTGCAGCGCGGTGCCCATGGCGCCGTCTGCCACGACCACCCGCGTCGCCAGGGCCTGGCGGAGGCCGTCGGCACCGGAGGTCACGGGCGCCAGCCTAGGTCGGATCCGTCCGGGGGGCGGACACCCTGCTCGGATGCTGGTCGGACGGCCCGCCACCCCCGGGCGCAGCGCCGACCTCAACCACCGCGGCCGTAGGCTGATGGGATGAGCGATCTGGAGGGACGCGGTGACCTGGTCGACCCGGTCCTCATCGCGGCCTTCGCCGGGTGGAACGACGCCGCGGACGCGGCCTCGGCCACGGTGGACCAGCTGATCGACCAGTGGGACGCCGAGCTCGTGCTCGAGCTGGACCCGGAGGACTACTACGACTTCCAGTTCAATCGGCCGCACGTGGGGCTCACCCCGGAAGGCATGCGGGTGGTGACCTGGCCCACCACCCGGGTCTACGTCGCCCGGCCCGAGGGCAGTGAGCGAGACCTGGTGCTGCTGCGCGGCCCGGAGCCGAACATGCGCTGGCGACAGTTCTGCGCGGAGATCCTGGATGTGGCGGAGGGCCTCGGCGTCCGGCTGATGGTCTCGCTCGGCGCGCTGTCCGCGGACGTCCCGCACACCCGGCCGGTGCCGGTGTCCGGATCGGTCAGCGACCCGGAGCTGAGCGCCCGGCTGGGACTGCAGCCGACGACCTACGCCGGTCCGACCGGGATCACCGGCGTGCTGCACGACCTGTGCGCCGAGGTGGACATGCCGAGCCTGTCGCTGTGGGCCGCGGTGCCCGAGTACGTCGACCGCTCACCGTGCCCCAAGGCCACGCTCGCGCTGCTCGGCCGGCTGGAGGATCTGCTGGACGTGCCGGTCGACATCACCGAGCTGGCCGAAGAGGCCCGGGCGTGGGAGCGCGGCGTCGACGAGCTGGCCAACGAGAACGCGGACGTCGCGGAGTACGTGCAGACCCTCGAGGCGGCGATGGACACCACCGACCTGCCGGAGGCCAGCGGCGATGCCATCGCCCGGGAGTTCGAGCGCTACCTGCGGCGGCGGCAGCGCGACGCCGACCCCGGATAGCTCACAGCGCCACCCCGAGCAGCGCGTCCACCGCGAGCGACACCGTCCGCGCCGCAGCTCCGGCATCGCCCTCCCCATCCTCGTCCCGGCCGCTCAGCACGGCCCCGGCCCAGTCGTCGACGACCGCCGAGGCGTCCGGCGCGTCCAGGTCGTCGGCGAGCGCGGTCCGGATCCGGTCCACCACCGGCTGCGGAGCGACGTACGCGCGGGACCCGTCGGCACCGTGCGCGGCTGCCCGCCACCGGGCCAACCGGGTCGCCGCCGACGGCAGCGAATCCGACGTCCACTGCCAGTCGCGCCGGTAGTGCTGGGCGAGCAGGGCCAGTCGGATCGCCATGGGGTCCGCGCCGTCCTGGCGCAACCGGGACACGAGGACGAGGTTGCCCCGCGACTTGCTCATCTTCTCGCCGTCCAGGCCGACCATCCCGGCGTGCACGTAGGCCTGGGCGAACGGCCGCGCGGCGAAGGCCACCTGCGCCTCCGCGGCCGACATCTCGTGGTGCGGAAAGATCAGGTCGCTGCCGCCCCCCTGCACCTCGAACCCCATCCCGAGATGCCGCACCGCCATCGCCGAGCACTCCACGTGCCAGCCGGGCCGGCCCCGCCCGAGCGGCGAGTCCCAGGCCGGCTCGCCGGACCGCTCGGCCCGCCAGAGCAGCCAGTCCAGCGGGTCCCGCTTGCCCGGCCGGTCGGGGTCGCCGCCGCGTTCGGCGAACAGCTCGCGCATCTGCTCCGCGTCCAGGCCGCTGACCTTCCCGAAGTCCGCGTCGGTGTGCACGCTGAAGTACACGTCCCCGTCCACGGTGTACGTCGCACCGGCCTTGTGCAGCCGCTCGATGACGTCCACGACCAGGTCCATGGACTCGACCACGCCGGTGTAGTGGTCCGGCGGCAGCACCCGCAGGGCCTCCATGTCGGAGCGGAACAGCTGCACCTCCCGCTCGGCCAGGTCACGCCAGTGGACACCGTCGCGCGCGGCCCGCTCCAGGAGCGGGTCGTCGATGTCGGTGACGTTCTGGGTGTAGCTGACCTCCAGACCGGCGTCCCGCCACACCCGCTGCAGCAGGTCGAAGGCGATGTAGGTCGCCGCGTGACCGAGGTGGGTGGCGTCGTACGGGGTGATCCCACAGACGTACAGCCGTGCCCGCTCGGGCGGATCGAGGCGGACCGGGCCGCCGTGCGCGGTGTCGTGCACCACCGGAGTCGGTCCGTTCCCTAGTCCGGAGGCTGCCAGCGCGGGGACGGTCGGACCCCTCCACGCGCGCATGCCGGGAACCCTAACCGCGCGGTTCAGAAGATCGGCCAGGGCACCGCACGCCAGCTCCTCGGCGGGAGCGGGAACCGCCGGGTCCGGGTCAGCTCCCGCAACCGGTAGCGCAGCCGGCCGATCTCGTCGGCGCTGAGCAGGTCGGCCAGCAGCGCCCCGAGCCGGCTGCGCCGGTCCTCGTCGAGGCACGCCAGCAACCGCCGCGCCGGCTCCAGGTCACCGTCCTCCAGCCGGTCCCCAGCCCAGCCCCAGAGCACGGTGCGCAGCTTGTCGTCGACGTGGAAGCTCAGTCCGTGGTCGCAGCCGTGCACGGTGCCCGCCGCCGGCAACAGGTGCCCGGCCTTGCGGTCGGCGTTGTTGATCACCACGTCGAAGACCGCCATCCGGCGCAGCGCCGGCAGGTCTGCGTGCACGAGCGACACCGGCCGCTCCTCGGCGTCCCAGGCGTCCAGCACGTGCAGCCAGCCGTCGGGGACCTCCCCCTCCGGGACCAGGTCGACGAGATCGTCGTCGTCCTCGTCCCCCTGCAGCCACTCCTGCACCATGCCGGGTCCGAACGGTCCGTCGCCCAGCACGGTGGTGGGGACGACGTCCCAGCCGACCCGGTGGGACACCTCGTAGGCGGCGACCTCGCGCGCGGCCAGCGTGCCGGACGGGAAGTCCCACAGCGGTCGCTCCCCGCGGACCGGCTTGTAGACGCAACGCAGGCTGCGACCGGCCAGGGTCGTCTCGCCGACGAAGGTGGCGTTGGACGCGGGCAGCACGCGGCCGTCGATCTCGAGCGTCCCGTGGGCGAGGCACTCGCGGACAGTGGCCTCGTCCGAGGACGGAAGCTGGGCGGGTCCGCTCAACTGCCGACCCGCTTGTACCCGTTGGACCGAGGGCACAGGTGCCCGGCGGGGTCGAGCGGCTGACCGCAGAACGGGCAGGGGGGCCGACCGGCCGAGACGACCGACTCGGCCCGGTGGACGAACGCGCGGGCTGCGTCGGGCGGCAACCGGACGACGAAGACCTCAGAGGCCGACGGCGACTCGGTGGCCGACTCCTCGGTCTCGCTGTCCCCGGGCTCCGCGTCCTCCTCCCCCACCGGGAAGGCCTCGATCACCACTCGATGGTCGTCCGCGTCCCAGGACAGCGTCATCGTGCCGACCCGGAACTCGTCCACCAGCGGTTGCTCCAGCGGGTCGACGTCGGGGACGTCGGCAGCGGACTCGATGCCGTCCTCCAGGTCGCCGGTGCGGACGAGCTCGTCCAGCAGCACGCCGATCCGCTCGGAGAGGATCGCCACCTGCTCCTTCTCCAACGACACGCTGGTCACCAGCCGACCCGACCTGGCCTGCAGGAAGAAGGTCCGCGCGCCGGGCTCGCCGACGGTCCCGACCACGAAACGGTCGGGCGGGTCGTGCCGGTGGACGAGCATGGCGCGACCCTATGCCGAGCGACCGGCCGCCGGGCCCGCGCCACCACCGGGCACCGCCTCGGAGTCGGCCGCGCGTGCACCGCGCGCGCGGCGGCCACGGCGGCGGGCGGACCGGAGGCCGGAGAGGTCGCTGCCGTGGTCGTTCAGGTGCAGCACGAACGGTCGCTGCGCGGTGTAGCGCACCACGCTGACCGACGCCGGATCGACCACGATCCGCTGGAACTGGTCGAGGTGCAGGCCGAGCGCGTCGGCGAGCACGGCCTTGATCACGTCGGCGTGGCTGATCGCCACCCAGACCGCGTCCGGGCCGTGCTCCTCGGCCACCTCCAGGTCGTGCCGCCGCACCGTCGCCACCGCGCGGTGCTGCATGTCCGGCATGGCCTCACCCTCGGGGAAGGTCACCGCGCTGGGGTGCGTCTGCACCACCTTCCACAGCGGATCCTTCGCCAGCTCCCGGAGCGGGCGGCCGGTCCACGTGCCGTAGCCGCACTCCAGCAGGCCACGGTCGCGGCGCAGCCGGAGACCGTCGGAGCGACCGCGCAGCACGATCCGCCCGGTCTCGACGGTGCGTTCGAGTGGGCTGCAGACGACGCGGGCCACCGGCACCGGGGCCAGCCGGTCGCCCAGTCGCCGCGCCTGGTCCCTGCCCGTCTCGTCCAGAGCGACGCCGGGACCGCGGCCGGCCAGCACCGCGGCGGCGTTGGCGGCGGTCCGACCGTGGCGGACCAGCACGAGCGTGGGCACCGGGCCAGCGTAGGCGGCCCCGCGTCCCCGACAATGGCCCGGTGATCATCGACTGCGCGGTGTACCGGAGCGGCGAACGCGTCGACGAGCCGACCCACCGGGAGGACGTGCTCGCGGCCCGCGAGGCGGTGCGCCGCTCCGGCGGGTTCTTGTGGCTCGGCCTGTACGAACCCGAGGCGGCCGAGCTGCAGGGGTACGCGGAAGCGCTGCAGCTGCACCCGCTGGCGGTCGAGGACGCGGTCAACGCGCATCAACGACCCAAGATGGAGAGCTACGGCGACGTGCTCTTCGTCGTGCTCAAGACCCTGACCTATGCCGGGGACGACGACGTGCAGACCGGTGAGGTGTCGATCTTCCTGGGGCCCGACTACCTGGTGACGGTCCGGCACGGGCAGGGCCGTGGCCTGGAGCCGATGCGCCGGTCCGCCGAGTCGCACGTGGAGAAGCTCGGCCACGGACCGGTCGCCGGTCTGCACGCCGTGCTGGACGGCATCGTGGACCGTTACGCCGACGTGGTCGACGAGCTGGAGCTGGACGTCGACGAGGTGGAGCGGTCGGTGTTCTCCTACTCCGACACCAGGTCGCGGGACTCCGAGCGGATCTACCGGCTGAAGCGCGAGCTGCTGGAGGCCCGGCGGGCGGTGCAGCCGCTGCGCGAGCCGATGAGCCGGCTGCTGAACGCCGAGGCACCCGAGGTGGACGAGCACGCCGCACCGTTCTTCCGTGACGTCGCCGACCACGTCACCCGGGTCAGCGAGACCGTCGATGCCCTCGACCACCTGCTCGACAACGTGCTGTCCGCCCATCTCGCCCGGATCTCGGTCCAGCAGAACGACGACGTTCGCAAGATCTCCGCCTGGGCCGCGCTGTTCCTCGCCCCCACGCTGATCGCGAGCATCTATGGGATGAACTTCGACCAGATGCCGGAGCTGCACTGGACGTACGGCTATCCGCTGGTGCTCGGCGGGATGGTCGCGCTCTCGTACGGCCTGTGGCGCGCGTTCAAGCGGTCCGGCTGGCTGTGACCGGCGTGGTCAGGGTGTGAGCACCCCGGTCCACAGCAACAGCAGCACCGAGCCGCCGAGCAGCACCCGGTAGACGACGAACGGGGTGTAGGACCGGGTGGCGACGTAGCGCAGCAGCCAGGCGATGCTGGCGTAGCCGATGAGGAAGGCCACCACCGTGGCCACCAGGGTCTGCGCCGGTGTGTACGGGTTGTCCTCCCCCACCGCCGCCTGCAGCTCGAACACCCCGGCACCGACGACCGCCGGGATGGCGAGCAGGAAGGCGAAACGGGTCGCCGCCTCCCGCTCGAAGCCGAGGTAGAGGCCCATGCTGATGGTCGCGCCCGAGCGGGACACGCCGGGCACCAGCGCGGCGGCCTGGGCCAGGCCGAGCAGGACGGCCGCGCGCAGGTCGAGCGACTCGATCGGCCGGGTCCGCCGGCCGACGTACTCGGCGAGGCCGAGCACGAGACCGAGCCCCACCAGCGTCGACGCCACGATCCACAGGCTGCGCAGGTCCTGCTCGATCACGTCCTTGAAGGTGATGCCGAGCAGCACGATCGGGACCGAGCCGACGATGACGTACCAACCCATCAGGGTGTCGCGGTGGCCGCGCCAGGCCGGGTCCCACACCGACCGCACCCACGCGCCCGCGATCCGCCAGATGTCGGCGCGGAAGTACCAGAGCACGGCGGCCTCGGTGCCGATCTGCACCACCGCGGTGAACGCCGCGCCCGGGTCGCCCCAACCGAACAGCTCCGGGATGATCCGCAGGTGCGCGGACGAGGAGATCGGCAGGAACTCGGTCAGACCCTGCAGGACGCCGAGCAGGGTGGCCTGCAGCCACTCCATGCCGTCAGTCCCCCAGCCCGCTCGCGTCCAGCGCCTCGGCGACCGTGCGCAGGGTCGCGACCCGCTCGTCGTGGGTCGCGCCGCCGGGCGTCACCGCCAGCGTGGTGACGCCGGCGGCCGCGTAGGCCGGCAGCCGGTCGGTGATGCGCTCCCGGGTCCCGATCAGGCTGGTGCGGTCGACCAGGTCGAACGGGACCGCCGCCATCGCCTCCCGGTGCTGCTTGTCGAGGTAGAGGTCCTGGATCCGCTCGGCCGCCTGCTCGAACCCCATCCGCCGGGCCAGAGCGTTGTAGAAGTTCTGTTTCCGGCTGCCCATCCCGCCGACGTACAGCGCGGTGTAGCCCCGCAACGGCTCGGCGCACGCCTCGAGGTCGGGGCCGACGACGACCGGGACCGTCGCGGTGACGTCCAGCGCGCCGGGCTGCCGGCCCGACCGCTCGAGGCCGGCCGCGAGCGGGCCGAGCGAGACCTCGGCGTGCTCGGGCGCGAAGAAGATGGCCAGCCAGCCGTCGGCGATCTCGCCGGTGAGCTCCAGGTTCTTGGGGCCGACGGCGGCGAGGTAGACGGGCAGCCGCTCCGTCACCGGACGGATGGTCAGCTTGAGCGCCTTGCCGGGCCCGTCCGGGAGCGGCAGCGTCAGGTGCTCACCGGAGTAGGCGACCGACTCGCGGGCCAGCGCCATGCGCACCACCTCGACGTACTCGCGGGTCCGGCCCAGCGGCTTGTCGAACCGCACCCCGTGCCAGCCCTCCGACACCTGTGGGCCGGACACCCCGAGCCCGAGCCGGAACCGGCCGTGCGACAGCAGGTCGAGCGTCGCGGCCGTCATCGCGGTCATCGCCGGGGTCCGGGCCGGGATCTGCATGATCGCGCTGCCGACGTCGATCCGCTCGGTCCGCGCGGCGACGAAGGCCAACAGCGTCGGGGCATCCGACCCGTAGGCCTCCGCGGCCCACGCCACGGCATAGCCGAGTCGCTCGGCCTCCACGGCGAGCCGGACGTGGTCGTCGGCCGTGGACCCGGCGACGTAGCCCAGGTTCACTCCGAGTCGCATCGGGGTCGCGGCCTCTCGTCGGCGATGGTGGCCGCGGCGAGCCTAGCCCCGAGTCGGGGGCCTGCCTCCACTAGCCTCGCCGCCATGCGGCAGCGGCAGGTGGGACACACGGGGCTGCGGGTGTCCCGGCTCGGGCTGGGCTCCTGGCTGTGGGGCAAGGACACCGACGTGCACGAGGCGCGGGACCAGCTGGTCGCCTTCCTCGACGCCGGCGGCACGCTGGTGGACACCGCGGCCGGCTACGGCGACGGCCTCAGCGAGGAGATCATCGGCGAGCTGCTCGGCTCGGTGGTGCCGCGCGACGACGTCGTGCTGGCGACCAAGGCCGGCGCCGGCCCCCGCGGCGGCCGGCATGTCCGCGACACCTCGCGGGGTGCCCTGCTGCGCCAGCTGGACCGGTCGCTGCGGCTGCTCGGAGTCGACGCCGTCGACCTCTGGCAGGTGCACGTGTGGAGCGACGACACCCCGCTGGACGAGACGCTGTCCGCGCTGGACCACGCGGTGTCGTCCGGCCGAGCCCGCTACGTCGGCGTGTCCAACTACACCGGCTGGCAGACCGCGTACGCCGCCACGCTGCAGCAGGCGAGGCCGGGCAGCACCCCGCTGGCCTGCACCCAGGTGGAGTACTCGCTGCTCAACCGCGACATCGAGGAGGAGGTCGTCCCGGCGTCGCGAGCGATGGGCATGGGCGTGCTGGCCTGGTCCCCGCTCGGTCGCGGTGTGCTGAGCGGCAAGTACCGCGGCGGAATCCCCGCCGACTCCCGCGCCGCCTCGCCGACCCTGGAGGCCAACGTCGCGGTCTACCTCGACCAACGCAGCCGCGGGGTGGTCGAGGCGGTCTGCCGCGCCGCCGAGGGGCTGGAGCTGTCGCCGGTCGAGGTCGCGCTCGCCTGGGTGCGGGACCGCCCCGGCGTCACCTCGGCGATCGTGGGCGCCCGGACCGGCGCCCAGCTGCGCGGGACGCTCACCGCCGAGGACGTCGAGCTGCCGGCCGAGATCACCGCCGCCCTGGACGACGTGTCCGGCGCCGACCTCGCCGACCCCGCCTAACCCCCGCCCAACCCCCACCCCCGCCCCCCGGCGATCCGTCACTTCAGCACCGGCGATCCGTCACTTCGGGACAGACCGTCCGTCACCTTCCAACCGTCCGGGCAGACCGGATCGGTCAGTCGGGCTCCCAGCGGAACAGCCGCACGGCGACGAGCGTCAGCACGGCGGCGAAGCCCACGAGGATCAGCATCGGTCCGACCGCGGCCACGGGCCCCTGCCCGCGCACCATGACGTCGAGCATGCCGTCGTTGAGGTGCCGCAGCGGCAGCACCACCGACACGGTGCGCAACCAGCCCGGCGCGGCGTCGAGCGGAATGAACGACCCGGACAGGAAGGCCATCGGCAGGATCACGAAGTTGGCCAGCCCGGTCGCGCCCTCCTCGGTGCGCGACACCGATCCGGCGAGCAGCCCGATCGCCATGAACGCCAGCGTGCCGCAGACCAGCAGCGGCAGGGCCATCGGCCACGCCCCGGTCAGCCGCAGCCCGAACACCGCCCAGGCCAGGCCCACGAACAGCACCGCCTGGAGCAGCGCGATCCCGACCGACACGACGACCCGCGACACCACCACCTCGGGCGTCGACACGGGCGCCAGCCGGAGCCGTCGGAGCAGGCCGCTGCGCCGCCACCCCACCAGGTTGGCGGATGCGCCGAACGCCGCGCTGGTGGCTATCGCCCAGCCGAGCAGCCCGGGCGTGACGTACTGGATGGTCTCCAGCGACTCATCCTCGACCTGCGCGGCGGACAGGGTGTAGCGAGGAGGGCTCCCGGCCGCCTCGAGGTTCGCCTGCTGCACGACGCCGCGGATGGTGCCCTGCACAGTGCCCGCGGTGACGGGGTCCGCCTCCGAGTACCGCAGCTCCAACCGGTCACCGTCCTGGCTGAGCACAGCGTCGGAGTCACCGGCACGCAGCAGCGCCAACGCGGCGCCGACATCGTCGGCCGGGACCAGATCGACCGCGGCCTCGAGGCCAGCACGGGTGTCTGCGGGGAGCCGGTCGAGGAGCTGGACGTCGCCGACCACGGTGATGGTCAGCCGGGGTGCCCCCTGGTCGGAGAAGATCCCGCCGAACAGGACGAGGAACATCATCGGGAACAGGACCGAGAAGAACAGCGCCATCCGGTCCCGGACGAATCCCTTGGCCATCGCGGTGGCAAGGCTGCGGAAGGGGGTCATGCCCGGTACTCCCGCCCGGTCAGGTGCAGGAACACGTCCTCGAGGGTGGCGGGGCGAACCCCGAGCCCATCGGTCGTGCCGCGCGCAGCGAGGGCCGCCAGCACGGCGGCCGGGTCCCGGGTGGTCATCGTCGCGACGCCATCCTGCTCCTGCACGGCGTCGACGCCCGGGAGCGCGGCCAGTGCCGGCCGCTCGGTTCCGCCGCCAGGGCCGAGGGCAACAGTGATGCGGGTCGGGGCGCCCAGCCCCGCGATCAGGGCCGCGGGCGTGTCCAACTCGAGGACGCGGCCAGCGTCCATGATGGCGACCCGCTCGCACAGCGTCTCGGCCTCGCCCATGGAGTGCGTCGTCAACACGACGGTGCGCCCCGACCGGGTCAGCGAGCGCAGCAGGTCCCACAGGTTCCGCCGGGCCTGCGGGTCCAGCGCGGCGGTGGGTTCGTCGAGGAACACGACCTCGGGATCGTGCACCAGGGCGCAGGCGAGGGAGAGCCGCTGCCGCTGGCCCCCGGAGAGCCGCTCGGTCCGGACGGCGCCGCTCGGCGCGAGTCCGACCAGCTCGAGCATCTCGTCCGCACGCCGGCTACCGACGCCGTACAGCGCGGCGAACGTGGCGACCTGCTCGCGAGCGGTGAGCCGGTCGAAGAAGGCCGACGACTGGAGCTGCACGCCGATGCGCGGCAGCAGCTCGGGACGACGTGGCCAGGGCGACCGGCCGAGGAGCTGCACGGTCCCCGCGTCCGGCTCCCGCAATCCCTCGATCAGCTCGAGCGTGGTGGTCTTGCCGGCCCCGTTCGGACCGAGCAGCCCGAAGAACTCCCCCGGCCGCACGGTCAGGCTGACCCCGTCCACGGCCCGGTGGGCGCCGTAGGACTTGACGAGCCCCCGCACCTCGATCGCCGGCTCCATGCCGCGGACCCTATTCCCGGCTGATCGACCCGGAGCGGGCCCCGCTCTGGCACCATGGCGATTCGATGAGCGCTGTCACCGCGGAGTACGAGGTCGAGCGATTCTGGCTGTCCCGCACGCACTCGCGCAGCACCGTCCGCCGGCTGCTGACCGAGCGGGCCGAGTACGGCGGGTGGGAGCTGGACCGGGTACGGCTGCTGCCGGACGGCCGCCGCTGGGTGACGCTGCGGCGGCGGATCATCCGCGTCCGCCCGACCCTCTGACCGCCCCCCCCCCCCCCCCCCCGCGATCCGTCAGTCTCGAGCCAGCGATCCGTCACTTCGACGTTCGCGTCAGACGTCAGGCGCCGGGCGCCGGGCGTCAGACGTCAGGCGGAGTCGAGCAGCCGGTCCAGCACCCGGGCGCCGAACTCCAGCGCATCCACCGGCACCCGTTCGTCCACGCCGTGGAAAAGCGCGGTGAAGTCGAGGTCCGGTGGCAGCCGCAGCGGCGTGAACCCGAAGCAGCGGATGCCGAGCCGGTCCCACGCCTTGGCGTCGGTGCCCCCCGACATCAGGTACGGCGCGACCGCCGCACCCGGGTCCTCGGCCAGCACCGCGGCGGTCATCGCGTCGACCAGGTCACCGTCGAACGACGTCTCCAGCGCCGACTGGTGGGTGATGAAGTCCACCTCGATGTCCGGACCGACCACCCGGCGGACCGTCTCGTCGAAGGCGTCGTCGTGCCCCGGCAGGAACCGGCCGTCCACGCACGCGGTCGCGCTGGCCGGCACGACGTTCACCTTGTAACCGGCCTGCAGCATCGAGGGGTTCGTTGTGTCCCGGATGCCGGCGCCGAGCATCCGCGCCGCCGGCCCGAGCTGGGCGAGCAGCGCGTCGGTGTCGTCCGGGTCGACTCCGGTCAGCTCGGCCAACACCCCGAGCAACTCCTGCATCGAGGGCGTCGGGGCCACCGGCCAGTCGTACGCGCCCAGCGCCGCGACCGCGCGGGTCAGCGCGGTGACGGCGTTGTCCGGATGCCGCATCGACCCGTGCCCGGCGGTGCCGACCGCGCGCAGCCGCATCCAGGCCAGCCCCTTCTCCCCGGTCTCGATCAGGTAGAGCCGGCGGTCGCCCAGCGTCACCGACCAGCCGCCCACCTCGCCGACCGCCTCGGTGCAGCCGTCCAGCCAGTCCCGGTGCTCGTCGACGAGCCAGTGCGCGCCGTGCGTGCTGCCCGCCTCCTCGTCCGCGGTGAAGGCGAGCACGACCGGACGTCGCGGCGGCGCCTCCGCCTGCTGCCGGGCGCGCACGACCGACAACACCATGGCGTCGAAGTCCTTCATGTCGACGGCGCCCCGTCCGTGCAGGTAGCCACCGTCGACCTCGCCGGAGAACGGGTGGAAGCGCCAGTCCGACGCCTCCGCCGGCACCACGTCCAGATGCCCGTGCAGCAGCAACGGCGGCAGGCTCGGGTCGGTGCCCTCCCAGCGAGCCAGCACGTTGGCCCGCCCGGGTCGCGACTCCACCACCAGCGGGTCCAGCCCGACGCCGGCGAGCCGCTCGGCGACGTACTCGGCGGCCTTCCGCTCCCCCGGCCCGGAGTCGTCGCCGCCGTTCGTGGTGTCGATCCGGATCAGCTCGCGGGCGTGCTCCAGCACGTCCGTCGTCGGGTCGTACGCAGCGCGGGGAGAGCCGTCCGGCTCGGCCGATGTCATGGCGCCATCCTGCACCCCGGCCGGCCCGACGGCCGGACCGGCGGGGCCGGCCCCGGTGCTAGAGTGACCGTCGCATTCCGGCCGTCGGCCGGAGCCACGTCCGGGTGGCGGAATAGGCAGACGCGCTAGCTTGAGGTGCTAGTGCCCGTAACAGGGCGTGGGGGTTCAAGTCCCCCCTCGGACACAGGTACTTGCCCGCAGGCGAGCGGATCATCCACCGCCGACCGATGCGCGAAGATCGGCCCCTCCTCGGACTGGAAGACATCGACCCCGCTCAGACAGCGGAGCTCAGCAGCGCGACGTTGCAGACCGACGCGCGCAGGGGTGAGCTTCCGCTGATCGGGTCGCTCGGGGTCTGCCTCAGGACAAGGTTGAGGTTCGCACTGCCCGGCCCGTACGGCGGGTAGCCGGGCAGTCCCAGCTCGTCGCAAGCCTCCCACCAGCCGTGTTGGGCGAACACGACCTGCGGGTCGAGGCTCGGGTTGAACCTGGCGCGCGCCCGGACGCTGCCGTGCGGTGTTTCCAGAGCGACCCAGTCCCCGGCCGCGATTCCGCGGGCTGCCGCCGTGGACGGGTGCATCTCGAGCTGAGGATCGGGCACGCTCTTGCGCAAGCGGGCGATCTGGCGGTGCTGGGACTCGCAGAAGAACAGCGACTTCGCGCAGCTGAGCACGAGCGGGTACCGGTCGGCCAGGTCCGGCCGGGAGCGGGGGCTGGTCAGCGGTTCCTCGAACGTCGGCAACGGTGGATAGCCGTGAGGCGGCCAGCGTGGCCGAGTACAGCTCCACCTTGCGCGACGGCGTCGCGAACCCGGTGTCGGCGTACTTGCGGTACCGCGTGGTCAACGGCACCCGGACACCCTCCGGGTGAGCGCGCAGGTCCTCCAGGGTGATCCCGCTGGGTGCGAGCTGATGGCGGAACGCCGCCTCGATGTCGCCGTCCCAGAAGTGCCCGCCGAGGCCCAGGCGGGTCGCGAGGTCGAACACGATCTGCAGGTCCGAGCGAGCCTCGCCGCGCGGCGGGACGAGCGGCTGGCGCAGCTGGACGAGCGACTGCGCCTCCTGGCTGTACTCGAAGCCGATCTTCAGTGCCTCGGATTCGAACGGCGTCGTCACGGGCAGCACGATGTCGGCGAGCTCGGCCGTCGGGGTCATGAACAGGTCGGCCTGGACGAAGAAGTCGAGGGCACGCAGCGCATCGCGGCCGCGCAGACTGTCGCCGTGGGCCAGCACCATGTTGCCGCCGAAACTCACCAGCGCCTTGATCCGCCGGTCAAGGGCTGCGGTGTAGAAGTCCTCGCCCGTGACGAACTCGAACCGGGCGGGTCCGAGTGGCCGCTGGTCGCGGCCGATCGCGGCCGGGCGTGCGTCGGACAGGAGCTCCATCCCGTCGATCGGGTTCGACGGCACCGCTTCGAACAGCACGTTCCCGCCCGGGACGTCCAGACTGCCGATGAGCGCGTAGAGGACGTTGATCGCACGCATGGTCTGAGTCGTGCCGCTGTGCTGCTCCAGCCCGCTCCAGGTGTAGAACGCGACCGGTCGGGCCTCCCACAGCGTCCGTGCCGCGGCGACGATCTCTTCAGCCGGCACGCCCGTGATATCCGCGGCCACGTCCGGCGGGAACTCGGCGCAGTGTGACGCGAGCAGGTCCCAGACCCTGTGGCCCTCGACCTCGTCGGCCGCGTTGGTCCAGTCGCGCACGAAGTCGGCGTCGTACCAGCCGTTCTCGATCAGCACGTGGGTCAGGGACAGCGCGAGCGCCGCGTCGGTGCCGGGCCTGACCCGCAGCCAGTGGTCGGCCTTGGCGGCAAGGCCGGCCTTGCGCGGGTCGACGACGATCAGCTTCGCGCCCCGCGCGACAGCGGCGACGGTGCTCGTCGCGTGTGCGAGGCGGGCCACAGACGGGTTGTAGCCCCAGAACAGGATGCAGCCGGCGTTCTCGAGATCCGGGACGTAGACGCCGGGCACCGACGCGCCGAACGTGTAGAGCGGGGCGAGGTACCGGCCCCACCCGCACAGCTCCATGTAGGTGCAGTAGTTCGGGCTGCCGAACGCGCGGATCAACCGTTGCACCCAGTCGACGGCGTCGCTGATCGCCGACGTGGACGGCGAACTCGAACTGAACGCGACCGACTCTGGCCCGTCGGAGGCGGCGAGCGCCGTCAGCCGCTCGGCGACCGTGTCCAGCGCCGCGTCCCAGCTGATCTGCTCCCACCCCGGGTCCGCGGCGTCCTTGGGGTTGGTCCGCCGCAGCGGGTGGAGCAGCCTCGACGGGTGGTAGACGATCTCCGGCGCCGCCTTGCCCTTCAGGCAGATGGCGGTGCCCGTCGGGTGGGACGGGTCCGGGTGCAGCGCGACGAAAGTCCCGTCCGTGACGGTGGCGCGTGCCCCACATCGCGACACGCACAACGGACAGAAAGTCGGGACCGTGTCCCCGCCCACCTCTGCAGTGTCGCGCGCGACACCGGTGCAGGGCAACAGCGTGCTGCGCCGCGTCCTGCCCTGACGCGCTGGCCGAACTGCGCCCAGCACTAGGCTCGCGACATGCCTTCGACCGCGGACTCGAGCCGGCTCGCCCTGCTCATCGACGGTGACAACACGACGCCCACGATCATCGAGGCGCTGCTGGCAGAGATCGCGAAGTACGGCAGCGCCACTGTCAAGCGGGCGTACGGCGACTGGACCACCTCCACCCTGCGCGGGTGGAAGGAGGCGATCAACGCCCACGCCATCCAGCCGATGCAGCAGTTCGCCTACACGACCGGCAAGAACGCGACCGACAGCGCCATGATCATCGACGCGATGGACCTGCTCTACACCGGGAACCTGGACGGCTTCTGCCTCGTCACCTCCGACAGCGACTTCACCAAGCTCGCGTCCCGGCTCCGGGAGTCGGGCAAGACCGTGTACGGGTTCGGCGAGCCGCGTACGCCGCACTCACTCGTGGCCGCGTGCGACAAGTTCGTCTACCTCGACGTCCTCCGGCGTCCCGAGAAGCGGAAGGAGCCGAGCGAGGGGGAGGCTTCGGCCACAGCCCCGACCCGCAAGAGCAGCAGCGAGCTCCGGGGGGACGCCAAGCTGGTCAGGTGGTTGCGCGAGGGGATCGACGCGGACTCCGACGATGACGGCTGGGCCAACCTCGGCGGTGTCGGCTCGCACGTCGCGAAGCAGGCCCCCGACTTCGACTCCCGCAACTGGGGCTACGCCAAGCTCGTCGACCTGGTGACGGCTATCGAGCTCTTCGAGGTCCGGCGTTCCGCCGAGGGCGTTCGAGTGCGAGAGAAGCCGAAGGGCGAGGCGTCCAAGAAGAAGGCCGCCAAGAAGGGGACCACGCCAAGGCCCTGAGCTGTCCCGACTCACTCGTTGCCTCGGGCGCCGGGCACCCCCCTTCAGTCGCTCCGCGTCACGTACGCGAGCAGCGCCGGATCGGCGGAGACGATCCGGCCCATCTCCTCACCACCGTCGCAGCTGAACAGCCCCACGGTGACCTGGTCGCTCCCGCGAGCCAGCACCCGCCAGACAGCGCCGGAGCCCTCCCACCGGCGCAGGGCGGCGAGGTCGTCGTCCGGCGAGCTGCCCTCGTCGGAGCCCATCTGCACCTCCTTCGCATCCGATCCGGCCGGTCCGGTCGGTCCGGCCGGTCCGGCCGGTCCGAAGGACCCATCATCACTCGTCGGGCGCCGTATCGGCGGGCGGCAGGGGGGGACCATTGGCCCCTTGCGGCAACGGCCCGGGGCGGACAGCATCGAGATGCGGTCCCACCCCCCGCGCAGGAGGACACATGACCGTCCAGCCGGAGGCCTCGCTCTACCCCGCCCGCCTCGACGTCGACTACGCAGAGCGGCACAACCGGCTGACCACGCTGTTCCGCATCTTCCTCGCTATCCCGATCGTGATCGTGCTGGCCGTGCTCACCGACGGCGGCGGCGGCACGGCCTATGACGAGGCCGGCGAGGTGGTGAGCACGTCGTCCGGAGGCATCTCGGCCGGGCTGTTCTTCGCGACCCTGTTGATGATCCTCTTCCGCCGGCGCTACCCACGCTGGTGGTTCGACTTCGCTCGCGAGCTGGCCCGGTTCGGCGCCCGCATCGGCGCCTACGTCACCCTGCTGACCGACGCCTACCCGTCCACCGTCGACGAGCAGGACGTGCACCTCGAGATCGACTACCCCGATGTCGAGCGGAACCTGACCCGCTGGCTGCCGCTGGTGAAGTGGCTGCTCGCAATCCCGCACTACCTCGTTCTGATCGTGTTGTCCGTGGGCGCGGTCGGCGCCGTGATCATCGCCTGGTTCGCGATCCTGTTCACCGGTCGCTATCCACGCGCTCTGTTCGACTACGTGGTCGGCGTCGGCCGGTGGTGGCTGCGCGTCCAGGCCTACGCGTTCCTGCTGGTGACCGACCGGTACCCGCCGTTCTCGCTCAGCTGAGCCGTGCGATCGGGACCCGGCTCCGCCGCGCCGCCGCGTCGAGGGCGGCCAGAGCGCCGGCCAGGACCGGGTGGCTCCGGCTGCCCCGCCGCACCCCGGTAAGGATATGCCGCGCCGGGCTGGGGTCCCCGCGCAGCGGAACCCGGACCACGGAGTAGCCGGCCGGCAACCGGGCCAGCCGGGGAACCAGCGCGACGCCCAGCCCGGCCTCCACCAGGGCGGCCCCGGTGTCCCACTCCGCCGCCTCGTGCGCGACCGCGGGGGTGAAGCCTGCCTCCGCGCAGGCGGTGAGCACGAGCCGGTGGTGCGGGCGGCCGGGCCGGTCCACGATCCAGGGCTCGTCCGCGGTCTCGCCCAGCTGGACCGAGGACCGCTCGGCCAGCGGGTGGCTGCTCGGCACCAGCAGGTCCAGCGGGTCGTCGAGCAGCGGCCGCTGGTCGAATCGTGCGTCGCTGCTCGGCGGCAGCCCGGCGGTGGCGACCACGACGGCGAGGTCCGCGTCGTCGGCGAGCAGCAGGTCGAAGCACTCCTCCGGGTCGGCCTCGATGATGCGCACGGTGACCCGGGGGGAGGTCCGTCCGAGCGCGGACGCAACCTGCGGCAGCAGCGCGGCCGCGGCAGTGGAGAAACCGCACATGCGCAGCGAGCCGGTGGCGTCGTCGGCGCTCGCCGCCACGTCGGCCCGGATCGTCTCCCAGCTCGTGTACAGCTCGTGTGACCGGTCCAGCAGGGTCCGCGCGGCGGCCGTCAGCCGCACGCCGCGCCCCTCCGGCACCAGCAGGGTCACGTCGAGGTCGCGGGCGAGGGTGCGCAGCTGGTGCGAGACCGCCGACGGCGTGTAGTGCAGCGCCTCCGCCGTGGCGGTCACCGTGCCGTGCTCGGCGAGCAGGCGGAGGACGTGCAGCCGGTGGTCGATCATGCAGCAATATTGCACGGATCCCGTGACTTCCGTCTGCTTTTGCTCACGTGTCTCGACCGCGAGACTGCCGGATATGCGCCTGTCCGACCCACTGCTGCAGCCGTACGAGCTCCGGGGGGTCTCCCTGCGCAACCGGATCGTCAGCACCTCGCACGAGCCGGCCTACGCCGAGGACGGGATGCCCAAGGACCGGTACCGGCTCTATCACCGGGAGAAGGCCCGCGGCGGGGTCGGCCTGACCATGATCGGCGGGTCCGCCGTGGTGTCCCGCGACAGCCCACCGTCGTTCGGCAACCTGCTGCTCTACCAGGACGAGATCGTGCCGTGGCTGCGCCGGCTCGTGGACGACGTGCACGAGGCCGGCGCCGCGGTGATGTGCCAGGTCACCCACCTCGGCCGCCGGACCAGCAACTTCTCCGGCGACTGGCTGCCGCTGGTGTACCCGTCGGGGCTGCGGGAGCCGGCGCACCGGTCCTTTCCCAAGGTGGCCGAGCCCTGGGACCTGGACCGCATCGTGCGCGACTACGCCGACGCCGCGGTCCGCTGCCGGGACGCCGGCCTGGACGGGATCGAGCTGCAGGCCTACGGGCACCTGCTGGACGCCTTCCTGTCTCCGACGACCAACCACCGCACCGACGACCTCGGCGGCGAGCTGGAGCAGCGGCTGGCCTTCCCCCGCCGGGTGATCCAGGCGGTCCGGCAGGCGGTGGGTCCGGAGTTCGTCGTCGGCATCCGGATGTCCATGGACGAGGACCGCGCCGGCGGCCTGGACCGGGCCGAGGCGCTCGCGGCGCTGCGCCGGTACGTCGCCGACGGCATCGACTTCCTCAGCGTGATCAAGGGCACCATCGAGAGCGACGCCCGGCTGTCACAGGTGATCCCGTCGATGGGCACGCCGTCCGCGCCGTTCCTGGACTTCGCCGGCGAGATCCGCCGTGCCGTCGAGATCCCGGTCATGCACGCCGCCCGGATTACCGACGTCGCCACCGCCCGGCACGCGATCCGGGACGGGCTGCTCGACCTGGTGGGCATGACGCGACCGCAGATGGCCGACCCGTACCTGGTGCGCAAGCTGATGGACGGCGACGAGGACCGGATCCGGCCCTGCGTCGGGGCGAACTACTGCCTCGACGCGATCTACGACTCCGGTGACGCGAAGTGCCTGCACAACGCGGCCACCGGCCGCGAGCAGACGCTCACGCACGTCATCACGCCGCGGCCGACACCGCCGCGGACCGCGGTCGTCGTCGGCGCCGGTCCGGCCGGGCTGGAGGCGGCCCGCGTGCTCGGCGAGCTCGGACACCGGGTGCTGGTGCTCGAGGCCGCCCACGCCGCCGGCGGGCAGGTCCTGCTCGCCGCGTCCTCGCCGCGGCGACGCGACCTGGTCGGCATCGTCGACTGGCGGGTGGCCGAGGCCAAGCACTTCGGCGTCGAGTTCAGGTACGGCGTGTACGCCGAGGCGACAGACGTGCTCGCCGCCGAGCCGGACCTCGTCGTGGTCGCCACCGGCGGGCGGCCGAACCGGTCCTTCCTGACGGCCGGGGCGGACCTGGTCCTGGACACCTGGGACGTGCTGGACGGGACCGCCCGGCCGAAGGGTGACGTGCTGGTCTTCGACGACAACGGTGCCGAGCCGGCTCTCGACGCGGCCGAGGTGCTCGCCTCCGCAGGCGCACGGGTCGAGCTCGTCACCCCCGAGCGGACGCTCGCCCCGGGTGTCGGGAGCATGAGCTCCCCCGCCTACCTCCGCGCGTTCGCGGAGCACGACGTCTCGGTCACCCTCGCCTACCAGCTGACCCGTGTCACCCGCGCCGACGGCGATCGGCTGACCGCCCACCTGTTCAGCGAGTACGCCGAGCGCGAGGTGCCGCGCGTCGTCGACCAGGTCGTCGTCGAGCACGGGACGGTCCCCAACGACGAGCTCTACGTCGACCTGCTCCCCGGGTCGAGCAACCTCGGCGAGGTCGACCACGACGCGTTGCTCGCCGGCCGCCCGCAGAGCGTCGTGCGCAACCCCGACGGGCGGTATCAGCTGTTCCGCATCGGCGACGCCGTCAGCAGCCGCAACATCCACGCCGCCGTGCTCGACGCGCTGCGCCTGTGCCTTGCCGCCTGAGCCACCGCGACCGAAGGAGACCCTGGTGACCGCCCTTGCCCCCGCACACCACCCCGCACCGCTGCCGTCGGTTGCCGGCTCCGGGAGGCTGCCCGCGCCGCTCAGCAGCGCGGACATCGCCGCGCTGATCGACCGGCGCACGCCCGGTCGGCCGCTGCAGACGCCGTTCTACGTCAGCCGCGAGGTGTTCGACCTCGACGTGTCGGCCGTCTTCGCCCAGCACTGGATCTTCGTCGCCAACGAGGCCGAGGTCCCCGAGCCGGGCGACTACGTCACCGTCGAGATCGGGACCTACTCGGTCATCGTCGTCCGCGACGACGATGACGAGGTCCGGGCCTGGCACAACGTGTGCCGGCACCGGGGGGCGCGGATCCTCGACGAAGCGTCCGGATCGGTCGGGAACCTGGTCTGCGGCTATCACCAGTGGACCTACGGCACCGACGGCCGGCTGCTGCACGCGGGTCAACAGCCGGCCGACTTCGACCGCAACTGCTTCGGGCTGAGATCCGTGCACGTGCGCAGCATCGGCGGGCTGGTCTACCTCTGCCTCGCGGACCAGCCGCCGGACGACTTCGACGACGTGGCCGAGCGGGTCGAGCCGTACCTGCTGCCGCACCGACTGCGCCGGGCCAAGGTCGCGGCCCAGGTGGACCTGGTCGAGGAGGGCAACTGGAAGCTGGTGATGGAGAACAACCGCGAGTGCTACCACTGCGACGCCGGTCACCCCGAGCTGGCCTGCTCGCTGTTCCCCACCTACGGCTACGACGATGCGGCCGACGTCCCGCACCAGCTGCGGCCGGCGTACGACCGGTACCTGCAGGCCGAGGCCGCCCTGCGACTCGCCTGCGAGGAGCGCGGGCTGCTGCACGAGCGGATCGAGGAGCTGCACGGGCGGCCCACCGGCTTCCGGATCCAGCGGGAGCCGCTGGACGGCGCCGGGGAGTCCTTCACCCGCGACGGCCGTGCGGTCTGCCGTCGGCTGATGGGCGACCTGGACACGGCGCGTCTCGGCCGGCTGTCCATGCACCACCAGCCGAACGCCTGGTTCCACTTCCTCGGCGACCACGCGGTGACGTTCTGCGTGCTGCCGCTCGCCCCCGACCGGACCCTGCTGCGCACGACGTGGCTGGTGCACGAGGACGCCGTCGAGGGGGCGGACTACGACCCGGACGTGCTCACCGAGGTGTGGCGGCAGACCAACCTGCAGGACGGTGTCCTCGTCGCCCGCGCCCAGGCCGGCGTGAGCAGTCCCGCGTACGAGCCGGGACCGTACACGCTGAGCGAGTACCAGGTGGACGCGTTCTGCACCTGGTACCTGGAGCGGCTCCGCGAGCGGGTCGTGGCGTGACCAGCCTGCTCGACCAGGTCGCGCCGGACCGGCCCGACGTCGACCAGGAGTTGCAGGAGCTGGTGTGCACCGGCGTCGTGCAGGTCACCCACGACGTCAAGAGCTTCATCCTCGCGACCCGGAACGCGCGGGGCTTCGACTTCCTCGCCGGCCAGCACCTGAGTCTCACCGTGGACGTGGACGGCGAGCGCGTGCAGCGCTGCTACTCGGTCTCGTCGCCCGCGGACCGGTCGGGACAGCTGACGATCACGGTCAAGCGGGTGCCGGGCGGCCGGGTGTCAGGCTGGCTGCACGACCGGCTGAAGGTCGGTGACCGGGTGCGGACGGCGGGTCCGTTCGGGCGCTTCACCACCAGCCGGCACCCTGCGGCGGCGCACCTGCTGCTGTCCGCGGGCAGTGGCATCACCCCGCTGATGTCCATGGCCCGCACGCTGCAGGACTCGCCGGAGCCGCACGACGTGGTGTTCGTCCACAGCGCCCGGACACCCGCCGACATCATCTTCCGGCCCGAGCTCGAGGCGATGGGTGCGCCGGGGTCGGGGCTGCGGGTGGCGGTGGTCTGTTCCGCGGACTCCCCCGACGAGCCGTGGACGGGGCCGCGTGGCCGGCTCACCGGCTCCCTGCTCACCCAGCTCGTTCCGGACCTGACGGCGCGGGCGGTGTTCACCTGCGGACCGCCCGCCTACCGGGACGCGGTCCGTCGGATGCTGGACCGGGCCGGAGTGGACCCGGCCCGGTGCCACGAGGAGAGCTTCCGGCGAGGGGACATCACCGCGGCCGAGCCTCCCGCCGACGACACCGCGGCCGGGTCCGACCACCGAGCCGGGTTCGCCGTCGAGTTCCGCCGCAGCGGCCGGGTGGTCCGGTGCGCCCCGGACAGCACGATCCTGGCTGCGGCGCTGCGGGCCGGGGTCCGGCTGCCGTCGTCGTGCGGCGAGGGCCTGTGCGGGACGTGCAAGACCACCCTGCTGTCCGGCGAGGTGGACATGCGGCACGCGGGTGGCATCCGGCCGCGGGAGATCGCGGCGGACAAGATCCTGGTCTGCTGCTCGCGGCCGCGAGCAGATGTCGTGATCGACGCCTGAGGCCGCCTCAGCGCTCGCCGGCCGACCCGGTGTCGGCGCCCAGGTCGACCAGCAGCCGCACGACCGAGGCGTGCCCGCGGCTGCGGGCCAGTGCGAGCGGCGTGAAGCCCTGCGCGGCCCGCCGCTCCAGGTCCGCGCCGGCACGCAGCGCGAGGGCGGCCCGGTCGGCGTCGCCGGCCGCCGCGGCCCGCACCAGCGCCACGTCGGCGTTGGTGAACCGGCGGCCGGCGAGGGCAGTCCGCAACGTCTCCGCGATGGTGGCGAATCCGTTCGCCTCGGCGTGCTGCAGCGGGGTGACGCCGTCCCGCGCGGAGGGGAGCCGCACGTCGGCTCCGGCGGCGACGAGGACGCGCACCGTGTCGACGTAGCGCTGGCTTCCGTCACCGAGGATGATCGCCTCGTGCAGGGCGGTCCAGCCCAGGTTGTTGACGTGGTCGACCCGCACGCCGGCCTGGACCAGGCGGCCGACGATGTCGTGGTGTCCTCGATCAGCGGCCCGGATCATCCCGGTGCCGTTGTAGCTGTCGAGGGCGTGCACGTCCGCGCCGCGGCGCAGCGTGAGCTCCAGCAGCTCGAGGTACCCCTCGCTGGTGGCGATCAGGTAGGCGCTCTGCACCGTCTCGTCCTTGGCATCGACGTCGGCGCCGGCCCGGATCAACCCGCGGGCGCGGGCGAGGTCGTTGTCCCAGGCGGCGTCGATCAGCCGGCGGTCCAGCTCCGCCTGGCTGAGATCGAGCAGCGCCGGCGGGACGACCGGCGGCTGGTCGGGCTCGCTGCTGGAGGGCGGTGCCGGCGCACTGCCGGCCGGCTCGGTCGGCTCGGTCGGCTCGGTCGGCTCGGTCGTCGCCGGGGTCGCTGCCGTGGGTGCGGCGTCGTCTCCACCCCCGGTGCAGGCAGCCAGCAGCAGGCAGCCGGCGAGCACGGCTCCCGTCGCCCGGGAGCCGGCACCACCGAGCCGACGCGGTGCTTCGCGGACGTCAGGCTGCACGCTCCCACTGTGCAGCCCACCGGGCAGCATGGCCACCAGGCGGCTGGCCGGGTCAGCCGACCGTGAACCCGGTCAGGCCCTGCGGCGGCTCCTCGTGCACCTCGACGCCGACCACCCGCGCGTCGTCGGGACCCCGGCGAGCCCACTCGACCACCTGCCGCACGTCGTCGGCGGCGCCCTCCAGCACCACCTCGACCGCACCGTCGGCGAGGTTGGCGGCGGACCCGGCGACCCCGCGGGCGGTCGCCTGCTGCCGGCAGCCGTCCCGGTAGAAGACCCCCTGCACCCGGCCCGAGACCACGAGTCGACGGCGAACGGTCGGACGATCCGCACTCACCACGCAAGCATCGCATCTCGAGCCATCGCTCAGTGACACAGCGTGACCGGTCGCAGGCAATCCGGTGACATCGGCCGTCGCAGGAGCAGGGACCGTGCAGGCTGGTCCGCAGCCGCGAGCCCGTCCGCTCGCGGTCGTCGTCAGCCAGGGAGTGCTCGTGCGCCAGCGTTCACCGTCCGTCGTCGGCCGCGTCTGCGTTGCCGGGGCAGCCGCGCTGGCCCTCCTGATCGGCAGCGCGAGCCAGGCTCCGGCGGCGATCGAGCATCCCACGGTGGTGAGCGAGAACCCGGCCGACCACACCCCGCAGCTGGCCCCCAGCGGCTCGGTCAACAAGCCGCTGGCGCTGGCGGTGGCCCAGCTCGGCGACACGATGTACGTCGGCGGCAAGTTCGACGCGGTGCAGAACGCAGCCCCCGACAGCAGCACCGTCGTCCGGCAGCACCTGGTGGCCTTCGGCGCCGGTGACGGCGCGATCTCCGGCAGCTTCGCCCCGGTGCTGGACGGACCGGTCTATGCGCTGCTCGCGGTCGGAGACTCGGTCTACGTCGGTGGCTCGTTCGACACCGTCAACGGCGTGGACCGGCCGGCGGTGGCGAAGCTGGACGCGCAGACCGGGGCGCTCGACCCGGACTTCGACGTGAACGGGGTGTCGTCCAGCCGGGTGAGCGAGATCCGGCTGGTGAACGGCCGGCTGATCCTCGGGGGCACGTTCCGCCGGAACCTGATGGCCGTGAACCTGGACACTGGGCGCAACACCGGCTACATCGACGTGCCGATCGACGGGAAGCTGCCGCTGTCCCGGAGCAAGACCGAGGTCTACCGGTTCGCGGTCAACCCGGCCGGCACCCGGCTCGTCGGCGTCGGCAACTTCACCACCGTCGCCGGGCAGAACCGCAAGCGGGTGTTCATGCTCAACCTCGACCCGGCCGGCGCCTCGCTGTCCGGCTGGTACTACCCGCCGCTGGACAAGAAGTGCCTGTCAAACACGCCCACCCGGCAGGCGTACGTCGACGACGTCGACTTCTCCCCCAACGGCGACTGGTTCGTGCTGGTGTCGACCGGCTACGTCCCGGCCACCACGGCCGAGATCGGGACCGCGGTCTGCGACGCCGCGGCCCGGTTCGAGACGAGCAACCTGTCGCCGGTAGCACCCACCTGGATCAACTACACCGGCGGCGACACGCTGCACTCGGTCGCCGTGACCGGCGCCGCGGTGTACGTGCAGGGGCACAACCGCTGGCTGGACAACCCGTACGGCCGGGACTCGGCCGGGCCGGGTGCCGTGGTGCGGCGCGGGATCGGAGCCATCCACCCCGTCACCGGCCAGGCGCTGCCGTGGAACCCGCCGAAGCCGGCCCGGCAGGGAGGTCAGGACTTCCTGGCCACCACCGACGGCTTGTGGGTGATGTCGGACAGCGAGAAGTTCAAGGGGGAGTACCACCGCGGGATCGCGTTCGTCCCGCTGCCCTGACGACACGGCCCCGAGCCGCAGCGGGCAGCGAAGGCGGGATGGCCGCCGCTCCCATGGGACCGTCGTGCATTCGCGCAACGTCCCCTGCGCGCTACGCGCGCTGGGCCCCGCGGCCATCCCGTGGTCGACAGTGTGCCCCGCGGGCAGGTGCCGCGCACGTCCGGGCCGGCCCTGGGCGGGCGGTCAGGCGGATGTCCGCTCCCCCACCCTGACCGGCTCCTCCGCCCGGCGCGGGAGCACCCGTTCACCGTTTCGGGTGGCCACGGCGGCCAACCACGCGGCCAGGGTGCCGATGACCACCCCGCCGACGGCATCGGTGACGTAGTGCCAGCCGAGGTAGACCGTCGACAGCACGGTCACCGCGAGGAAAGCCCACAGCGACCAGCGGACCAGCGCGTGCAACCGGGCCAGGTGGGCCACCACGCACGCAGACATCAGGATGCCCACGTGCAGGGAGGCGAAGGCGGCGATGGTCTGCACCGACGTCGTGGCGTACGGGTCGACGATCACGTCCACCCGCTCGGCCATCATCGACTCCTGGAGGCTGGTCACCCAGGTGTGCGGCAGGTCGGCGAACTGCTCCGGCTCGCGGTAGATGGGACCCAGCGTGGGGAGCGCGTAGTAGGTCGCGACGCCGAGCACCCAGTCGAGCGTGATCGCCGTGACGTACCACGCGCCCAGGGCGGTGTTGCGCGACCACACCATGGCCACCGCCAGCGTCAGCGGCACGAACACGATCCACGCGACGTAGGCGAAGCTCAGCAGGTGCGCGGCGACACCGGTGCCGAGCAGGTCGTGCAGCAGGTCGGCCGGGTCCCGGCCGAACATCAGCACCCGGTCGAGGCTGGCCAGGGCCGCGTCGTCGACGCCGTTGCGGACGAAGGGGAGGAAGCTCTTGAGGTTCCGGAACGCCGCGTAGGTGAGGTACCAGCTGCCCAGCCCGACGAGCACCAGCTGGACCTGGCGGGCTGGCCACCGCTCCTGCCAGACGTCGACCAGGCTGCGCCGCAGGCCGCCGGCCGCCCAGGCGCGGGCCACCACCCGCGGGAGCACGTCCACGAGCACGGCCGCGGTGATGACGGCCGGCAGCCACAGGTACGCGGGGCCGATGGCGCCGTCCGGGTCACGCAGCGGCAGGTCGTGGACGTCCGCGACCACGTACGCCGTCGCGGCCAGCCCGAGGGCGAGCACGACCGCGAAGGCGTAGGAGCGCAGAACCATGGCAGGCCAGGGTAGTGGACGGCCGGTCACTCCCCGGCGGACGCGCCGACGCCGAGCGGGCGGTAGGCGGCGCCGTACCGCTCCGCGACCCGGGACACGTGTGCATCGACGACCTGCCGGCCCCGGTCGTTGAGCAGCCCGTCGTGGATGGCGTGCACGATGTCCGGTCGCACGGCGACCAGGTGGTCGAGCACCTCGGCGACCTTGGACCACGGGGCGTGCAGCGCCAGCAACAACGTCTGCACCGGGACCGGCGGGACCGTGAACGAGTCTCCGGGGTGCAGCACCTCGCCGCCCACCAGGTAGGCGTTGTTCGGCACCACCGGCACGCTGGGGTGGATCAGCGCGTGCTGGCCGCCGTGGGTGGTCACGGGCAACCCGCCGGCGTCGAAGTCGTCCCCAGGCCCGACCACCGTGACCCGGTCGCGCGCCGCCTCCCCGCCCTCCGCGGCCAGCAGCTGCGCCACCGGGGCCGGACCCCAGACCCGCAGGTCGGGACGCTCGCTCAGCAGCCGGGCCAGGACCGGCGCGTCCACGTGGTCCGGGTGCTCGTGGGTGACCAGAATCGCGTCCACGCCGGTCAGCGCCCGGTCCAGCTCCGCGGCGCCGGAGAAGCCGCCCGGGTCGATCACCAGCGCCCCGCCCGGCGACTGCAGCCGGACACAGGAGTGGGTGTACTTCACCACCCGCATCGCGCGCTCGCCTCCTCGGTCCGCCCCCACTCCGCCGCGGGGGCTCTGCGCCCAGCCTGCCCGCCCCGACGGCGCGGTGCTGGTGTGCCAGGCTGC
Organism: uncultured Actinomycetota bacterium; assembly: GCA_963704295.1. Taxonomy (GTDB): domain Bacteria; phylum Actinomycetota; class Actinomycetes; order Propionibacteriales; family Nocardioidaceae; genus JACCVL01. The sequence continues at coordinate 205,650 of OY969884.1, forward strand.
CGGAATGACGCACGACCCCGCCTGCGACCTGGCGACCGGCAGCGCCGCCCCCGGAGACGCTGCCCCGCCGGGGACTCTGGTCGCGGTGTTCGCCTCCCCGGTCGCGGAGCACCTGGTGCACTTCGCCCAGCACCTGGGCTGGCGCTGCGTGCTGGTGGAGCCGGTGCCCGACCGGGTGGACCAGCGGCTGCGGGACGCGTGCGACCGGGTGGACGACTCGGTCGGCCAGGCGCTGGAGGCGCTGGAGGCGCCGGAGACGCCGAAGACGCCGGCCGACGGCGACGGCGCTGCGGCCGACCAGCCGGACGTCGTCGTCACCGACCACGACCGGCCGGAGCTCGGCCCGGTGCTGCGTGATGCGCTCACCGGCCCGGCGCGCTGGGTCGGCGTCATGGGCAGCCCGCGGCACGCCGCGCCGCACGTGCCCGCACTGCGCTCGCTCGGTGTCCCCGACGACGTGATCGCCCGGGTGCACCGGCCGATCGGGCTCGACATCGGCTCCCGCACCCCGGCCGAGATCGCGCTGTCCACGCTGGCGGGGCTGCTGGCGGACCGCCGCGGCCGTACCGGCCGTGCCGGCCCGGCCCGCTGACCCGGCCGCACCTCCCGGACCCCGCGACCGTGAGCACCCCCGCCGAGCTGCGCGACCTGCTGCTCCGGCTGGCCGACCTCTCGCTCGCCGACGGCCACCGGCTCGGCCGCCGGCTGGAGGCCCTGCGCCGGCTCCGCGACCGCCGCCGGCGACAGGACCTGCTGGCGGCGGTCCGGACCGAGGTGGCCGCGGCCGAGGAGCGGATCCGCCGCAAGCGCGGCGTGCAGCCGCACCTCGCCTACCCCGAGGAGCTCCCGGTCTCGGCGGCCCGGGCCGAGATCCGCGCCGCCCTCCTCCAGCACCAGGTGGTCGTGCTGGCCGGGGAGACCGGGTCGGGCAAGACCACCCAGCTGCCGAAGCTGCTGCTGGAGCTCGGCTACGGCCGGCGGGGCTGGATCGGCCACACCCAGCCGCGGCGGATCGCAGCCCGCAGCGTCGCCGAGCGACTGGCCGAGGAGATGCGCACCGAGCTCGGCAGCACGGTCGGCTACGCCGTCCGGTTCACCGACCGGGTGGGCGCGGACAGCCTGGTCAAGCTGATGACCGACGGCATCCTGGTCGCGGAGATCCAGCGCGACCCGCTGCTGCTGGGCTACGACGCGATCGTCGTCGACGAGGCGCACGAGCGGACGCTGAACATCGACTTCCTGCTCGGCTATCTGCGCCGGCTGCTGCCGCGCCGACCGGACCTCAAGGTGGTGATCACCTCCGCGACCATCGATCCGGACAAGATCGCCCGGCACTTCGGCGACGCCCCGGTGCTGGAGGTGTCCGGGCGGACGTACCCCGTGGAGATCCGCTACCGGCCGGTCGTCGACCCGGAGGCGGCGCCGGAGGACCCAGCCGCCGACCCGGACCGCGACCCGCTGCAGGCGCTGTCCGACGCGGTCGACGAGGTCTGTGCCGAGGGACCCGGCGACGTGCTGGTGTTCCTGTCCGGCGAGCGCGAGATCCGCGACGCGGCCGACGTCCTGGCCGGCTCCCAGCCGGCAGCGACCGAGATCGTCCCGCTGTACGGGCGGCTGTCGGCGGCCGAGCAGCACCGGGTGTTCGCGCCGCACCCGGGGCGACGGATCGTGCTCGCCACCAACGTCGCGGAGACGTCGCTGACCGTGCCGGGCATCCGCTACGTCGTCGACTCCGGGGTGGCCCGGATCTCCCGCTACAGCCAGCGCCTCAAGGTGCAGCGGCTGCCGATCGAGCCGGTGTCGCAGGCGTCGGCGGATCAGCGGGCCGGTCGGTGCGGGCGGACCTCCGACGGCATCTGCATCCGGCTCTACTCCGCGGACGACTACGCGTCCCGTCCCCGCTTCACCGACCCGGAGATCCTGCGGACCAACCTCGCGTCCGTGGTGCTGCGGATGGCCGCGCTGGGCCTGGGCGAGGTGGCCGACTTCGGCTTCGTCGACCCGCCGGACCCCCGCGCCGTGCGCGACGGCGTGCAGCTGCTGGAGGAGCTCGGTGCGCTCGATCCCGCCGGCGGCCCCCCGTCGCGCCGGCTCACCACCATCGGTCGCCGGCTCTCCCGGCTGCCGCTGGACCCCCGGCAGGGCCGGATGGTGCTGGAGGCGGACCGGCTGGGCTGCGTGCGGGAGGTGCTGGTGGTGGCCGCGGCGCTGACGATCCAGGACCCGAGGGAGCGTCCCGCCGAGCGGCGTCAGGCCGCGGACGCCGCGCACGCGCGGTTCCGGGACCCCACCTCCGACCTGCTGTCGTACCTCTCGCTGTGGCGGTACCTGCGGACGCAGCAGCGGGCGCTCAGCTCGAACCGGTTCCGCCGGATGTGCCGCCAGGAGTTCCTGCACCATCTCCGGGTCCGGGAGTGGCAGGACCTGGTCGCCCAGCTGCGCCGGGTGCTGGCCGAGCTCGACGTCCCGCTGTCCAGCTCACCCGACGACCCGGACCGGGTGCACCAGGCCCTGCTCGCCGGGCTGCTGTCGCACGTCGGGATGCGGCTGCCGGAGGGGCGGGAGTACCTCGGCCCCCGGAACGCGCGGTTCGCGATCTTCCCGGGGTCCGGGCTGGCCGGCTCGAGGCCGGAGTGGGTGGTCGCCGGCGAGCTGGTGGAGACGTCCCGCCTCTGGGGGCGCGAGGTGGCGCGGATCGACCCGGCCTGGGTCGAGCCGCTCGCCGGACACCTCGTGCGGCGCAGCTACGCCGAGCCGCACTGGGAGCGGCGCCAGGCCTCGGCGGTCGCGTCGGAGACCGTCACCCTGTACGGACTGCCGATCGTGAGCGGCCGCCGGGTGCAGCTCGGGCGGGTGGACCCGCAGGCGGCGCGCGAGCTGTTCATCCGCCATGCCCTCGTCGAGGGTGACTGGGACACCCGGCACCCTTTCCACGCCGCCAACCGCGCGCTGCTCGCGGAGGTGGCAGACCTCGAGGACCGCACCCGGCGACGCGACATCGCGGTCGACGAGGAGGCCCTGGTGGCGTTCTACGCCGAGCGGATCCCCGAGTCCGTCGTGTCCGGCCGGCACTTCGACACCTGGTGGAAGCACGAGCGCCGGGAGCGGCCGGACCTGCTGACGTTCGACCGCGCGCTCCTGGTCCGCCCCGACGCGGGGGACGTCGACCCGCAGGCGTACCCGGACACCTGGACGGTGGGCGACCGGGTGCTGCCGCTGTCGTACGCGTTCGAGCCCGGGGACCGGCGCGACGGCGTCACGGTCGACGTCCCGCTCGCCCTGCTGCACCACCTGCAGCCCGCGGACTTCGCCTGGCAGGTGCCGGGCCTGCGGCTCGAGTTGGTGACCGCCCTGATCCGGTCCCTGCCGAAGCCGCTGCGGCGCCAGCTCGTGCCCGCCCCCGACCACGCCGCGGCCGTGCTCCCCGCGCTGGACCCGGGTGAGACCGCCGGCGGGCTGCTGGCCGCCCTGTCCGACGAGCTGCGCCGCCGCACCGGCGTGCTGGTGCCGGTGGACGCCTACGAGCTGGACCGGCTGCCCGACCACCTGCTGGTGACCTTCCGGGTGGTCGACGAACGGGGCGCCGAGGTGGCCGCCGGCAAGGACCTCGCCGCGCTGCAGGACCGGCTGCGCGAGCGCCTGCGGGCCACCCTCACGGCCGCGTCCAGCGGCCTCGAGCGGACCGGCATGGTCGGCTGGGAGCTGCCCGAGCCGCTGCCGCGAACCGTGGCGTCGAGCCGGGCCGGGCACACCGTCACCGGCTACCCGGCCCTGGTGGACGAGGGGGCCAGCGTCGGGGTCCGGGTGCTCGAGGCCGAGCCGGCCCGGGACCGGGCGATGCTCGCCGGCACCGTCCGGCTGCTCCGGCTCACCCTCCCCTCCCCTGTCACGGCGGTGGTGCGCGGTCTCGACAACACGACCAAGCTGGCGCTCGGCCACCAGCCGTACGCGTCGGTGCGGCTGCTGCTCGAGGACTGTGCGGACTGTGCGGCCGCGCACCTGGTGCGGACCGCCGGTGGCCCGGCGTGGGACGCCGAGACGTTCGGACGGCTGAGCACGGCGGTGCGGGCCGAGCTGGTCCCCGCCACGGGCGCCGTCGTCGGCACTGTCAGCCGCGTGCTGGCCGACGCCCACACCGCGCGGGCCCGGCTGGACGCGGTCGGCTCGGCCTCGCTGGAGGCGGTCCGGGACGACATCGGCTGGCAGCTCGACGACCTGGTCGGGCCCGGCTTCGTCACCGCGGCCGGGTGGGACCGGCTGCCGGACCTGGCTCGGTACCTGCGGGGAGTGCTGGTGCGGCTGGACCGGTTGGCCGACGACCCCCGGCGCGACCTGGCCCGGCTGGACGAGCTGCTGGCCGTCCAGGCGGCGTACGAGCAGGCGATGAACGCCGTCCCGGACGGCCGCGAGCTGCCCCCGGAGCTGCCGGAGGTGCGCTGGCTGCTGGAGGAGCTGCGGCTCGGCCTGTTCGCTCCGTCGGTCCGGGCCGCACCCGGTGCCTCCGCCACCCGCATCCGCCGCCTGCTCGCCGCCGCCTCAGGCTCCTCCTCCTCTCGCTGAAAGTGGGGCGGGCGGGCCGGGCGGTGCGGCGTCCAGGGTGGTGTTCAACCGCTGCAGCAGGTCGGCGAGGGCGACCAGGTCCGCCTCCGGCCAGCCACCCAGGACCTGCGCCAGCCCGGCCAGCCGCTCGGCTCGTACCCGGGCCACCCGGTCCACCCCGTCCGGGCTCAGCCGGACCAGCCGGGCGCGGCGGTCCTGGGGGTCGGCGACCCGCTGCACCAGCCCCAGCCGTTCCAGCCGGGCCAGCCCGCGGCTCAGGGTCGACTTGTGCAGCCGGAGCCGGTCGGCCAGCGCCGCCACCCGCACCTCCGGGGTCGCGCCGTCCCGCTCGGCGTCCACGATCGCGAGCAGCAGCGTGTAGCCCGCGACGTCGAGCCGGGGGTGCACCACGGGGGCGTACGCGGACAGCGCGGCCCGCATCCGGCGGGCCAGCCGGGTGAGCTCGTGCTCGACCCGGGCCTGCGGGCCGGCCTCGGTGCCCAGGGTCTGGTCCGGCACCGTTGCATCCTGCCGCAGCGACCCCCCAGGTGCCGAACGGCACGCTGGCCCCTACCGTCGAGGCGGCAGCGACCGACGAGCAGGCGGAGTGCAGCGATGGCCACCAAGCGACAGCGGACGCAGCGGATCATCGACGTGCTGGAGGACGCCTTCGCCGACCTGATGGAGGCCGATCCGATCGCCTTCCGGCTGAAGTTCCGCAAGATGGCGGCCGACCCGTTCGCGTTCTACCGCGGCAGCGCCTGCCTGTTCTTCGCCGACCAGGACGAGAGCGACGACCCGTGGAACGACACGAAGACGTCGCGGGTGTGGATCCACGGAGACCTGCACGCCAAGAACTTCGGCACCTACATGAACTCCGACGGCATCCTGGTCTTCGACGTCAACGACTTCGACGAGGCCTACCTCGGCCCGTTCACCTGGGACCTGATCCGGTTCGTCGCCAGTCTCGCGCTGATGGGCCGGGCGAAGGCCTTCCCTGACGACACGGTGCGCGACCTGGCCAGTGGGTACCTGGTCGCGTACGCCGACCAGGTCAGCCACTACGTCGACGGTGACGACGACGAGGAGTTCGCACTCCGGCTGGACAACACCTCCGGCGCCGTGCACGACGCGCTGCTCGCCGCGAAGACGTCCAGCCGCACCGCCCTGCTAAGCCGAACCACCGAGATCAGCGGCCACGAGCGCCGGTTCAGCGACTCCGGCACGGCGCGCCGGCTCGGACCTGACGAGCACTACAAGGTGATGCAGGGCTACCAGGCGTATCTCGACACCATCCCGGCCGAGCGGCGCCGCGACGATGAGCTGTTCTACCGGGTCAAGGACGTCGTCGGCCGGTCCGGCTTCGGCATCGGCAGCGCGGGCCTGCCCGCCTACAACGTGCTGATCGAGGGCCACAACCAGGCGCTGGAGAACGACATCGTGCTCTCCCTCAAGCAGGGGAACGTTCCGGCGCTGAGCCACGTACGCAACGACAAGCGCGCCAACGACTACTTCTCGCACGAGGGACATCGCACGGTCGTGTCCCAGCGGGCGCTGCAGGTGCACACCGACCCGCTGCTCGGCTGGTGCACGGTCGACGACACCGGCTTCGTGGTCTCCGAGCTGTCGCCGTACGAGGCGGACCTCGACTGGGATGCGCTGACCGAGCCGGACGAGGTGGCCCCGGTCCTCACCGACCTGGGCCGCGCGACTGCGAAGGTGCACTGCGCGTCGGACCAGGACAGCGACGAGAGCCTGGTGCAGTTCCAGACCGAGGTGGCCATCGCCAAGGTGGTGAGCGGGCGCCGGGACGACCTGATCGAGGATCTGCTCGACCGGGCGCTGGCCTACGCCGAGACGGCCCGCGCGGACTACGAGCTCTTCGTCGACGCGTTCCGCAACAACCGCATCGGCGGGGTCAGTGCGACGTAGCCGGACAGCGCCCGGCTACGTTGACGCGCGTGAGAGCCACCGTCCTGCACGCGCCCCGCGACGTCCGCTCCGAGCTGGTCCCCGATCCCACCGTGGTGCTGGACACCGACGCCCTGGTACGGGTGGTGGCCGGCTGCGTCTGCGGCTGGGACCCGTGGCCGTTCCGGGGTGAGAACGCGGTCGCCGAGCCGACCCGGATCGTCGGCACGCTGGATGCGTCACCGGTGTTCGACCAGGAGCTGCCGCTGAACCGGGTCGCAGAGGCCTACGCCGCGATGGACGAGCGGCGCGCGATCAAGAGCCTGCTGCGGCCCTGACCGTGGACCCTCGCCGCGACGTCGAACGCTCGAGGGCGGAGCCGACCCGCTTCGCCCAGCAGCTGTTCGACGGGTTGCCTCGCCGCTACGACCGGCTCGGGCTGCTGCTGTCGTTCGGGCAGGACCGGCGCTGGCGGCGGGCGATGGTCGACCCGGTGGCGGCCATGGTGCCCGCGCCCGCGGTGGTGGCCGACGTGGCGTGCGGGACCGCCGGAGTGACCACGCAGCTCGCCCGGCGGACCTCTGCCCGGGTGGTCGGGGTCGACCTGACCGAGCAGATGCTCCGGGTCGGGTCGGATCGGGTGGCTGCCGCCGGCTGCGCGGACCGGGTCGCCCTGGTCGCCGGGCGGGGCGAGCAGCTCCCACTCGCCGACGGCAGCGTCGACGCGCTGACGTTCACCTACCTGCTGCGCTACGTGACCGACCCGGCGGCAACGCTGCGTGAACTGGCCCGGGTGGTCCGGCCCGGCGGGGTGATGGCGAGCCTGGAGTTCGCCGTGCCCGAGTCCCCGGTCTGGCACCCCGCCTGGGTGGCCTACACCCGGGCATTGCTGCCGCTGGGCGGGCTGGTCACCGGCGGCCGGGAGTGGTTCCAGGTCGGGCGCTTCCTCGGGCCGTCGATCAGCGCGCACTACACCCGCTACCCGGTCGACTGGCACCGGGACGCCTGGGAGCAGGCCGGCCTGGAGCAGGTACGCGTCCGCCGGATGAGCCTGGGCGGGGGCCTCGTCATGTGGGGCCGGCGCTCGCATGCCTGACACGACGGCGGCCGGCACCGGGCCGGCCTTCTACGCCCGCAGCGGCGGCTGGGCCGCGCAGTGGTGGACGCTGCTGCACCCGCCGTACACGCTGTGGCACCTGTCGTACGTCGTCCTGGGCGCCGCCGTGTGGCCCGACCCGGACCTCGGCGCCCTCGCCGTCACCGTGGCGGCGTTCGCGCTCGCGATGGGTGTCGGCGCGCACGCGCTGGACGAGCTGAACGGGCGACCGCTCCGCACCCCGGTCGGCGATCGGACCCTCGTCGCGGTCGCGCTCGTGTCGGTCGTGGCGGCGGTCGGGCTGGGGACGTGGCTGGCGCTGCGCGGGACCCCGCTGCTGTGGCCGCTGGTCGCGCTCGGGCCGGTGCTGGTGGCGGGCTACAACCTCGAGCTGGCCGGGGGACGGCTGCACACCACCGGCGGGTTCGCCGTCTCGTGGGGAGCCTTCCCGGCGCTGGTGGGGTCGGTCGCTCAGGACCCGGACTGGACGGCCGGCGGCGCCGTCGCCACGGCCGCCGTCGTCGCCTCGGCGACGGCGCTCTCGGTCGCCCAGCGCCGGCTCAGCACCCCGGCCCGGCAGCTGCGTCGCCGCACGGTGGAGGTGACCGGCGTCCTGCGCGGCACGGACGGGACGCGCACCGATCTGAACCGAGCCGTGCTGCTGGCGCCGCTGGAGGGTGCGCTGCGCGCGTTGTGCTGGGCGGTCCCCCTGACCGCCGCGGCGGCGTTGGCGGCCCGGCTCGGGACCTGACCGGCGACGACGGTCGGACGAACGGCGAGGTCAACCGGTCGCTTCGCCGTGCTCGACACAGCGGGCCCGCCAGCCGCGCGGCAGCACCTGCACGACCATCCGCCGCCGGCAGCGCGGACACCACCGGGGGGGCTCCAGCTCGGCCCGCGCGGCGCACCCGGAGTGGTCGCCGGCGTCCAGTGCGCGCCCGCACTGGGTGCACCAGGGCGTCGTCTCGGCCGCGGTGCTCACAGCGTCTTGGCCAGCTCCTTGACCGGCATCCGGAGGTCGGCCAGCAGCCCGAGGTCATCCTCGGGGTCGCGGCCGAGGGTGGTGAGGTAGTTGCCCACGATCACCGCGTTGACCCCGCCCAGCAGGCCGTCCCGGGTGCCGAGGTCGCCGAGCGTGACCTCCCGGCCGCCGGCGAAGCGCAGGATGGTGCGGGGCATCGCCAGCCGGAAGGCGGCGATGGTGCGCAGCGCGTCCGGTCCGCTCATCACCTCCAGGTCCCCGAACGGCGTGCCCGGCCGCGGGTTGAGGAAGTTCAGGGGGACCTCGTCCGGGCCCAGCTCCGCGAGCTGCACCGCCAGCTCCGCCCGCTGCTCGAGCGACTCGCCCATGCCGACGATGCCGCCGCAGCACAGCTCCATCCCCGCCGCGCGGACCAGCCGGCAGGTGTCCACCCGCTCCTCCCACGAGTGGGTGGTGACCACCGAGGTGAAGTACGACCGGGCGGTCTCCAGGTTGTGGTTGTAGCGATGCACCCCCATCTCGGCCAGATCGTCGACCTGGTCCGGAGTGAGCATCCCCAGCGAGCAGGCGACGTTGATGTCCACAGCCGCGCGGATCGCGGCGACCCCCTCCCGGACCTGGGCCATCAGCCGCTGGTCCGGCCCACGCACCGCGGCGACGATGCAGAACTCGGTCGCACCGGTCGCGGCGGTCTGCCGCGCCGCCTCGACCAGCTCAGGGATGTTCAGCCACACCGCACGCACCGGCGAGGTGAACTGGCCCGACTGGCTGCAGAAGTGGCAGTCCTCGGGGCAGCCGCCGGTCTTGAGCGACACGATCCCCTCGACCTCGACCTCGGGCCCGCACCACGTCATCCGGACCTGGTGGGCGAGCTCGAGCAGGTCGGGCAGAGCGGCGTCCGGCAGACCGAGGATCCGCACCACCTGCTCCTGGCCGAGCCCCTCCCCCCGGTCCAGCACCTGCCCTCGGGCCCGGGCGAGCACGTTGGCGGCGTCGTCGGCACTGCCGGTGGACCTGGTGGCCTCTGTCATGCGGGCAATCTAACGATGGCGCACCGGGCGGACCGCTCCGGTCTCCCCGGCTTGTCTCTAGCCTGGTGCCGCCATGACCGCCATCCCGTCCGTCTCCGACCTGCAGGCGTACGACAGCGCGCACCTGTGGCACCCGTACTCGTCGATGACCCGCCCGGCGCGCACCCACGTCGTGACCGGCGCCGAGGGCGTGCGGCTGCGGCTGGCCGACGGCCGGGACGTGGTGGACGCCATGTCGTCGTGGTGGTGCGCGATCCACGGCTACCGGCACCCCGTCCTCGACGGCGCCGTCCGCGACCAGCTCGACCAGATGGCGCACGTGATGTTCGGCGGACTCACCCACGAGCCGGCCGTCGCCCTCGCCCGGCGCCTGGTCGACCTTGCGCCGGACGGCCTCGAGCACGTCTTCCTGGCCGACTCCGGCTCGGTGGCGGTCGAGGTCGCGCTGAAGATCGCGCTCCAGGCCCAGCGCGGGCGGGCCCGGTCACGGCGGACCCGCTTCCTCACCGTGCGCGGCGGCTACCACGGCGACACGTTCGGGGCGATGGCCGTGTGCGACCCGGTGAACGGGATGCATGCCATGTTCACCGACGTGCTGCCGTCGAACGTCTTCGCGCCGCGGCCACCGGCTCCGGGTGGCGACGTTGCATCCTGGGCCGAGACGGTGCGCGGGCTTGCCGAGCGGCACGCGCCCGAGCTGGCCGCGGTCGTGGTCGAGCCGGTCCTGCAGGGCGCCGGCGGCATGCACGTCTACGACCCCGAGTGCCTGCGGGTGCTGCGCGAGGTCTGTGACGCCCACGGGCTGCTGCTGGTGCTGGACGAGATCGCGACCGGCTTCGGTCGCACCGGCGCGATGTTCGCCAGCGGGCACGCGGGCGTGCGGCCGGACGTCATGTGCGTCGGCAAGGCACTGACCGGCGGGTATCTGACGCTGTCCGCGGTCCTGGTCACCGGTGAGGTCGCTCGAGCCGTGTCCGGCTCGGAGTCCGGCGTGCTGATGCACGGGCCGACCTACATGGGCAACCCGCTGGCGTGCGCGGTCGCCGGCGCCTCGCTGGACCTGCTGGCGGCGGAGGACTGGTCGGAGCGGGTGACTGCGATCGCAACATCCCTGAGCAGCGGTCTCGGTCCGCTGGCCGGCGTCGACGGGGTGCGTGACGTGCGGGTGCTCGGCGCCGTCGGCGTGGTGCAGCTGGACCGGGCGGTCGACGTCGACCGAGCCTCGGCGGCCGCCCTCGCGCACGGGGTGTGGCTGCGCCCGTTCCGTGACCTCGTCTACACCATGCCGCCGTACGTGACCCCGCCCGAGGACGTCGCCACGATCACCGCGGCCATCGCCGCGGCCGTGCAGGGGGAGCTTGCCGCGGACGCACCGGAGGCACCGGCGTGACCGCGCTGGAGACCTGGCTGGCCGCCCGCGAGGCCGACCGCGAGGCCGCGGGCACCTCACGGCGGCTGGTCGCCCGGTCCCCGGACGCCGACGTCGTCGATGTGGCCGGCAACGACTACCTCGGCCTGCGCCGGGCTGCACAGGTCACCGCGGCCGCCGCCGACGCAGCCGCCCGGTGGGGGTCCGGAGCCGGCGCCTCCCGGCTCGTCACCGGCACGCTGCCGCTGCACCAGGAGCTGGAGCAGCAACTCGCCGCGGCCCTCGGCCACGAGGCTGCGCTGGTGACGTCGACGGGGTATGCGGCCAACCTCGGCGCCGTCCCGGCGCTGGCGGACGCCGGCACCCTGATCGTGTCCGACGCCCACGTACACGCCTCCCTCGTCGACGCCTGCCGGCTGGCCCGCGGCCGGGTCCTGGTCGTACCGCACGCCGACGCCGGAGCGGTCGACGCGGCGCTGCGGACGCGATCCGAGCCGCGAGCGCTGGTGCTCACCGAGTCGGTGTTCTCGGTCCTCGGCGATGCCGCCCCGCTCGACGAGCTCGCCGACAGCTGCCGACGCCACGACGCCACTTTGCTGGTGGACGAGGCGCACGGCCTCGGGGTCGCGGGCCGGGCCGGTCTGGGCCTGGTCGCGGACCTGCTCGCCGGCGCGGACCGGCCGCCCTGCGATCTCGTGCTCACTCTGACGCTGTCCAAGGCACTGGGCAGCCAGGGCGGTGCGGTGCTCGGCAGCCGGGCCGTGGTGGACCACCTGGTGAACACGGCCCGGGCCTTCATCTTCGACACCGGCCTCGCCCCGGCGGCCACAGCGGGTGCCGCGGCCGCCCTGGACGTCCTGCGGTCCGAGCCCGGCCTGGCCGCATCCGTCCGGCGCCGGGCGGACCAGCTGGCGGCGGCCTGTGCCGTGCCCGGCACGGCCGGAGCGATCGTGCCGGTGCCGATGCCCACCCCCGCGGCCGCCGCCCACGCCCAGGCCGAAGCCGCCGGCGCGGGCGTGCTGGTCGGGTGCTTCCGTCCGCCGTCCGTCCCGGACGGGGTGTCCCGGCTGCGACTCACCGCACGCGCCGACCTGACCGACCAGGACGTCGACCGGGTGCGCACCGTGCTGTCCCGCCTGCTCCCCCATACCGGCGATGACGCATTTCCGTCGCCATGACGACCGGAATGCATCATCGCCGGTCGGGGGCCGCGATACGTCCTGGTGACCGGCACCGACACCGACGTGGGCAAGACCGTGGCGACGGCGGCGCTGGCCGTCCGGTGGCACGACGACGGTCAGCAGGTGGTGGTGGTGAAGCCGGTCCAGACCGGCTGTGCGGCCGGAGAGCCCGGAGACGTCGACGAGGTACGCCGGCTGGCCGGCGTCGAGGCGACCGCCGAGCTGGTCCGGCTGGCCGAGCCGCTGGCACCCGAGTCCGCGGCGAGGCGCGCCGGGACTCCGCTGCCGCGCCGTCGACACGCTGGCCGAGCAGACGGTGACCGCCGGCGCCGGCACCGAGCTGGTCCTCATCGAGGGCTCCGGTGGCGTGACGGTCCGGCTGGACACCGCGGGCGGCACCCTGATCGGCCTCGGGCGGGCACTGCGGCGACACGGCCCGGTGGAAGCCGTCGTCGTCGTCCGCTCCGGCCTCGGCACGCTCAACCACACCGTCCTGACGGTGGACGCGCTCCGCGCCGCCGGACTGCACGTCGCGGGCCTGGTCGTCGGCCGCTGGCCGGAACAGCCGGACCTGGCGGCGACGGTCAACCGCTCCGACCTTCCCCGGCTCACCGGGGTCCCGGTGCTCGCCGTGCTCCCGGCCGGCGCGGGATCGCTCGACGGCCCCGAGTTCCGCCGGCGTGCGCCGGCCTGGTTCACCGACCCTCCCGGCGAGGACGGCGAGGGCGGTCCCACCCGATCGGACGACTGGCAGTAACCGTCCGGGGGAAATCCGTCCGCCTTGGTTGTCCGATGTCCGGGTTCGGAATGACAGTGCGTAGTCACGCCCGTCACTCGGCTCCCAGATCGGTAGGTGCTCCTCGATGCGCACGCTGTCTCCCCGCGGGCTGGTGGCCGCAGGTGCCGCGACCTGCGCCGCGACCAGCCTGCTCACCGCCGCCGTCGCCCCGACGGCCACAGCGGAGGAGCCGGTCCCCGACGACCGGCCGAACATCGTGCTGATCCTCGTCGACGACATGCGCACCGACGACCTCGCCCGGATGCCCGTCGTCAGCGAGCTGCTCGCGGCGCAGGGCACCACGTTCACCGCGGCGTACGCCACCTTCCCGCTGTGCTGCCCGAGTCGTGCGTCCATCCTGACCGGGCAGTACCCGCACAACACCGGGGTGCTGGACAACAAGGCGCCGCTCGGCGGCTACACCCGGTTCGACGACACCCGTACGGTGTCGACCTTTCTCGACGCCAGCGGGTACGCCACCGGCTACATCGGCAAGTACCTGAACGAGTACGCCGCGGTCGACGCGCTGCACGTGCCGCCGGGGTGGGACGTCTGGGAGGCGATCACCAACGGGATCTACGACCCGACGACGCCGAACACGTACAACGTGAACGGCACCCTGGAGGTGCGCGAGGGCTACCAGACCGACGTCCTCACCGACCGCGCAGCGGAGTTCCTCAGCACGCACTCGGCGGAGCCGATGTTCCTGCATCTGGCCTACGTCGCCCCGCACGGGTCGAACGTCGACGGTCGCTGGGTGCCACCGGTGCCCGCTCCGCGGCACGAACACAGCTTCGACGGCCTCGCCGCTCCTGACGGACCCGCCTACGACGAGCCCGACATGAGCGACAAGCCGGCGGCGCTGCAGTTGCCGCTGATGCGGAAGACCGACATCGCCTTCACCCAGACGTCGACCGAGGCGCGGGCGGAGTCCCTGCTGGCGGTGGACGAGGGCGTCGGCCGTCTGGTCGACACCCTGCAGGCGAGCGGTGAGCTCGACAACACCTACTTCGTGTTCACCTCCGACAACGGATACTTCCTCGGCGAGCACCGGCGCAAGTCGGGCAAGATCGAGCACTACGAGCCGGTGTCCTCGGTGCCGCTGGTCGTCCGCGGGCCGCAGGTGCCCGTGGGGACGACGGACGCGGTGGTGGGCCTGCACGACCTGGTGCCCACCTTCCTCGGGCTGGCCGGGGCGTGGGGCGGCGTCGGCGACTTCGTCGTGGACGGCCGGGACCTGCTGCCGCTGGCGCAGGACCCGACCCTCGGGTCGGAGCGGGACCTCCTGATCCAGGCCCGCCGGCGCAAGTCGGGAGGACTCGGCTACACCGCCGTGCGGACCGAGGACGGATGGAAGTTCGTCCGCTACGCCAACGGCGACAAGGAGATGTACGACCTGGAGGCGGACCCGGACGAGCTGGAGAACCTCGCCGACCGGGAGGAGTACGCCGCTGTCCGTCACAACCTGCAGTGGCGGCTCGACCGGGTGCGCAGCTGCATCGGCGAGCCCTGCCGGTCCGCAGCCCCCGGCATCGACGGGATGTGACGCTGCCCCGAGGCGGCGGCTACCCTCGCCTGCCGTGAGCGAGCTCCCGCAGGGCGGCACCGTCCGGCCCATCGTGCGCTGGGGTGCGGCGGTGATGCACCGGACGTTGCGGCCGGTCGACACCTTCGACGACGAGCTCGCCCAGCTCGTCGCCGACATGGTCGCCACCATGGCCGCCGCCGACGGCGTCGGTCTGGCGGCCAACCAGATCGGGGTGGACCGGGCGGTCTTCGTGTTCGACTGCCCGGACGAGGACTCGGTGCGGCGAAGCGGGGTGGTGTGCAACCCGCGGCTGATTCCCCTCGACGATGTGCAGCGCAGCCTCGACGAGGGCGAGGAGGGCTGCCTGTCGCTGCCCGGGGCGTTCGTCGCCTGCGCGCGACCCGACCAGGCGCGGGTCGACGGGGTGGACCAGCACGGCAACCCGGTGTCGTACGAGGGGTCGGGGCTGCTGGCCCGCTGCCTCCAGCACGAGACCGACCACGTCTTCGGCACGGTGTTCGGGGACCGGCTGAACCGCAAGCGGCGCAAGCAACTGGAACGGGAGGCGGCTGCCGTCGCCGAGTACTTCCCTCCGGACTGGCCGGTCGGCGCGGAACTGCGAGAGCACGACGACGCCGGGGCCGTCGAGGACTGAGCCGTTCAGCGGCGCAGTGCATAGCAGGCCACCGCCGTGGCCGCCGCCACGTTCAGCGAGTCGATGCCGGCCGCCATCGGGATCCGAGCGCGGACGTCCGCGGCCTGCTGCCAGCGTCCGCTCAACCCCTGCCCCTCGGCTCCCACGAGCAGGGCGATCCGACCGCCCGGGGGCACGGTGTCGAGCGGCACCGCCTCCGGGTCCGGGGTGAGGGCGACGGTCGTGAAGCCGACAGCTGTCAGGGTCGGCACCGCGTCCGCCCAGGACGCGACCCGCGTCCAGGGCAGGGAGAACACCGCGCCCATCGAGACCTTGACCGCCCGGCGGTAGAGCGGGTCGGCGCAGCGCGGCGACAGCAGCGCGGACTGCACGCCCAGCGCGGCGGCCGAGCGGAAGATCGCGCCGACGTTGGTGTGGTCCACCACGTCCTCGAGCACCACCACGCGGTCCGCGTCGCGGAGGACCCGCTCCGGGCTGGGCAGCGGCTCCCGGTGCATCGAGGCCAAGGCCCCGCGGTGCACGTGGAACCCGGTCACACCCTCGGTCAGCGCCTCGTCCACCAGGTAGCACGGGACGGCGGCGGCACCGACCACGTCGCCGAGGCTCGTCAGCCAGCGCTCGGTGAGCAGGAAGGAGCGCGGGCGGTAGCCGGCCGCGATCGCTCGCCGGACGACCTTCTCACCCTCGGCGAGGAAGAGCCCGTGCGCGCTCTCCAGGCTGCGCCGCAGGTTCACGTCGCGCAGGTCCCGGTAGTCACCGAGCCGGGGATCGCCCGGGTCGCTGACGTGGACGAGGTTCGGACTGGTTCCGGTCACCCGGCGAGGGTGGCAGACCAGGCGGAGATCCGGCCGGGTGCTGGGCGGGTGCCGCGACGGATCCGGCGGTACGGTCCGGCAATGAGCCTGGACCGCCCCGTCAGTCCCGATCCGTACACCCTGCTCCCGGAGGTCCCGACCTTCGAGCTGCGCAGCGACGACGTCGCACCCGGTGAGCCGCTCCGCGACAACCAGGTCGCCGCTGCGGGCAACACCTCCCCGCACCTGGCGTGGTCCGGTGCCCCGGACGGCACTCGGAGCTTCGTCGTGACCTGCTTCGACCCGGACGCCCCGACCCCGTCGGGCTTCTGGCACTGGGTCGTCGTGGACCTCCCCGCGGACACTACCGACCTCGTCACCGGGGCGGGCGCGGGCGACGACTCGCTGCCCGGCGGCGCGTTCCACGTGCGCAACGACATGGGCACGCTCGACTTCACCGGGGCCGCGCCGCCGGCGGGTGACCAGGTGCACCGGTACTTCTTCGCGGTGCACGCGGTCGGCGAGGACACGCTGGGCGTCGACGCCGCCGCGACCCCGGCGGTGGTGTCGTTCAACCTGGCGTTCAAGACGCTCGGCCGGGCGCTGCTGTACGGCACCTACCGGCACTGAGCCGGCTCACCACCCGTCGTTCATCCGAGCACCTCGCCTCCGGCAGACTCCGCGCATGGACGATGTGCTGGGTGCGCCCTTCGTCGCCGAGACGATCGACCTGCCCGACGACGCCGAGGGCCCGGTGGTGGCCACCCTCGTGCATCATCCGGCGACGGGCCGGCGGCGCCGAGCCGTGCTCTACGTTCACGGCTTTTGTGATTACTTCTTCCAAAAGTCCCTTGCGGAGTACTTCGTCCGCCTCGGCTACGATTTCTACGCCCTGGACCTCCGCAAGTACGGCCGTTCGCTGTTGCCGCACCAGACGCCCAACTTCTGCCTGGACGTGGCCGAGTACGACGCGGACCTGGACGAGGCCTGGCGGCGGATCACCGAGCGCGACGGACACACCGAGGTGGTGCTGGTCGGGCACTCGACCGGCGGGCTGATCACGCCGTTGTGGGCCGACGCCCGGCGTGCCGCGGGGCTGCCCGGGCCGACCGCGTTGGTGCTCAACAGCCCCTGGCTGGATCTGCAGGGGTCGGCCTTCATCCGGACCGTCGGCACCCAGGCGATCGACCAGGTCGGTGCCCGGCGCCCGTACCAGGTGCTGCCCCGGACGGTGGCCGGTGTCTACGCGGAGAGCCTGCACGTGGACCACCGCGGCGAGTGGGAGTTCGACCTGTCCTGGAAGCCGCTGGAGAGCTTCCCGGTGCGGGCCGGCTGGCTGCGGGCGATCCGGCGCGCGCACCGGAGGCTGCACCGCGGCCTCGACCCCGGGGCGCCGGTGCTGGTGCTGTCGTCCCGGCGCACCGCGTTCACCACGGTGTGGACCGAGGACGTGTCGTCCGCCGACATCGTGCTCGACGTGGAGCAGATCGCGCGGTGGTCGCACCGGCTGGGGCCGCACGTCACGATCGCCCGCGTCGACGACGCCCTGCACGACGTGTTCCTGTCCGCCGAGCCGGTCCGCAGCCGGGCGTACGAGCTGACCGAGCGATGGCTGGAGTCGGTCCGCGCCTGATGGACCCCCGATTCCGGGGGGCTCAGGACAGCCGCATCGGCAGGTGCGGGATCCCGTCCTCAACGAACCCGGCACCGGCGACGGCGAAGCCCAGGCGCTCGTACCACGATGCCAGGTGGGCCTGGGCGTCCAGCACCACCGGCGCGCCCGGTGCCGCCGCCGCAGCGAGCTCGACCGCACGCGTCAGCAGCCGGCCGGCCAGCCCGGTGCCGCGGTGCGAGGTCGCCACGCAGACCCGGCCGATCCGCTGCGTCCGGTCGGCCTCGGTGAGCAGCCGCAGGTAGCCGACGATGCAGGGGTCCTCGGCCCACACGTGCCAGGTGCCCGGCTCGGGATCGCGGCCGTCCAGCTCGGCGTAGGGGCACTGCTGCTCCACCACGAACACGTCGATGCGGAGCCGGACCAGGTCGTGCAGCGTTCGGCCGTCGAGGTCGGCGAACCGGGCCTGTCGCAGCGTGGTCACCGCTCCAGCATGCCCCACCCGCCCCCACCCCCCCTCCCCCACGATCCGCGACTTTTGCAGCCCCCGCCCCCCAATCCCCCTCCCCCACGATCCGCGACTTTTGCAGCCCCCGCCGCGGACGGGCGACGAGCACCCGGCCGCAAGTCCGGCAGAAGTCGCGGATCGTGAGAGGGGTGTGGCTGCGGTCAGGCGGGACGGCCGAGGTCGGCGACCACCTCGGCCCCGGGTAGCGCCGCGAGCGACGCGCCGGGGAGCACGAGCTTCGACCGACGCAGCCCGCTGCCGACGACGACCGCGGGGGTCGCGACGACGGCCGCGTCCACGAACAGCCGCCAATCCGCCGGCAACCCCAGCGGCGTGATCCCGCCGTACTCCATCCCGCTCGCGCTCACGGCGAAGTCGACGTCGGCGAACGACGCCTTCCGCGCGTCCAGCCGCCTCCGCACCAGGCCGTTGACGTCCGCCCGGGTGGTGGCGAGAACGACACAGGCGGCATGTCGTTCCACGTCGCCTCGCCGACCGGTCACGACCACGCAGTTCGCGGAGGTCTCCAGCGGGAGGTCGTACGCCGCGCACAACGTCGCGGTGTCGGCGAGCTCCGGCGGGATCGCGAACACCTGCACACAGGAAATGGTCGACACAGCGGCCGCGACCGGCGGCGCCAGTAAGTCGGGCCGATCGACGGCGGGGACGGTGGTCAGGGAGGCCAGCACACGCGCCATCATCGCCAACGCGATCCGGCTCCGCCACGCCATGACGCCCTGCAAAAGTCGCGGATCGTGGACAGGGGGGTGGGTCAGGCGAGGGTGAACTGGAGCACGGCGGCGACCCCGACGACGACGACGAAGCCGCGCAGCGCCCAGTCCGGCAGCCGGCGCCCGACGGTGGCGCCGATCTGGCCGCCGACGGTGGCACCGATCGCGAGCACGCCGGCGGCCGCCCAGTCGACGTCGGCGACGAAGCAGAACAGCAGCGCGGCGACCCCGTTGACCACCGCGGCGAGCACGTTCTTGGTCGCGTTCAGCCGCTGCAGGGCGTCGTCCAGGCCGAGTCCGAGCACGGCCATGAACAACACGCCCTGCGCGGCTCCGAAGTACCCGCCGTACACCGACGTCGCCAGCACGCCGACCCACACCACCCAGGAGCCGTGATGCCGCGGCTCGTGCCCCTCCCGCCGGGCGCGCACCCACGCGGACAGCCGGGGCTGGGCGACCACCAGCGCGCACCCGAGCAGGATCAGGACCGGCACCACGGCGGCGAAGACGTCCTCATCGAGCACCAGCAGCAGCAGGCCGCCGGACAGGCCGCCGAGCAGCGACGCCACCCCGAGCCGGAGCAACCGGGTGCGCTGGCCGGCCAGCTCGCGCCGGTAGCCGACCGCTCCCGACACCGAGCCGGGCACCAACCCGACGGTGTTGGTGACGTTGGCGACGACCGGGCTGAAGCCCAGCGTGAGCAGGGTCGGGAAGGTCACCAGCGATCCCGACCCGACCACCGTGTTGATGGTCCCGGCCGCGGTGCCGGCGAACAGCACCGCGACGATTTCCAGCCAGGTCACGTCGCCGGCGCGGCGCCCTCATCGGGCTCGTTGGCAGGCAGGCTGTCCGGCGCCGCAGCGGACGAGCCGCGTCGGGTGGGCGCCGCCGCCTGCTCGGCCAGCGCGATCGCGGCCGCCACCTCGTCGTGCGCCGCCTGCAGCGACCGCTCGGACTCGACGCCACGGGCGTGAAGGTCCGGCTCGCCCATGTCGACGCGGGTCCGCGGCCCGGCGCTCTCGGTCGGGATACCGGAGATGCTGGACATCGTGGAGCCGAGCCCCTTCAGAGCGTCACCGATCTCGCTCGGCACGATCCAGACCTTGTTGGCGTCGCCCTCGGCGATCTTCGGCAGCATCTGCAGGTACTGGTAGGCCAGCAGCGACTGGTCCGGTGACCCGTCGTGGATCGCCTGGAACACGGTCTGGATCGCCTGTCCCTCGCCCTGCGCTCGCAGGATCGACGACTCCCGGTCGGCCTGCGCGCGCAAGATGGCGGACTCGCGCTCTCCCTCGGCGGACAGGATCGCTGCCTGCTTCTGCCCCTCGGCGGTGAGGATCGCGGACTGCCGCGACCCCTCGGCGGTGAGGATCATCGCGCGCTTGTCCCGGTCGGCGCGCATCTGCTTCTCCATCGAGTCCTTGATCGACGGTGGCGGGTCGATGCCCTTCAGCTCGACCCGGTTCACGCGAATGCCCCACTTCCCGGTGGCCTCGTCCAGCACGCCGCGCAGCGCCTGGTTGATCGAGTCGCGGCTGGTCAGTGCCTGCTCGAGGTCCATTCCCCCGGTGATGTTGCGCAGCGTCGTCATCGTGAGCTGCTCGATCGCCTGGATGTAGTTCGCGATCTCGTACGTCGCGGCGACGGCGTTGGTCACCTGGAAGTAGATGACGGTGTCGATCGAGACCACCAGGTTGTCCTCGGTGATCACCGGCTGCGGCGGGAACGACACCACCTGCTCGCGCATGTCGATGACGTAGCGCACCCGGTCGACGAACGGCGTGACGACGTTCAGGCCGGGATTCAGCGTCGCCCGGTACTTGCCGAAGCGCTCGACGATCCCGGCCCGCGCCTGCGGCACGATCTTGATCGTCTTCCCCAGCGCCACGACGAGGAACAGCACGACCAGCACGAAGAAGATGGGGAGCACGAGCTCCATGATCGGTCCTCTCGACGACGGGGCCGGCGGCCCCGGGTTGGCGATCTCAGTCGGCCGGGTAGACGACCGCGGTTGCACCCTCGATGGCGAAGACCTCGACCTCGGCACCCGGCTCGATCCGGGTTCCCGGCTCGAAGACGCGAGCCGTCCACACCTCGCCCGCCAGCTTGACCTGGCCCGAGTGCTCGCCGACGACGTCCAGCACGATGGCCTTGCGACCGACCAGCGCCGAGTGCCCGGTGGTCAGCTCCGGCCCGCCGTGGAAGCGCCGCACCAGTGACGGGCGCACCAGGGCGAGCATGCCGACGGCGACGACACCGGCGACCAGCAGGTCGATCCACAGCGACGGGGAGACGGTCGAGGACACCGCCCCGGCGCCGGCGCCGAACGCCAGCATGATCAGCACCAGGTCGAGGCTGAGCATCTCGGCGATGCCGAGGGTGACGGCGACCGTGGCCCATGCCACCCACGCGTGCTCGCTCAGCCACTCCACGCAGCCAGCCTAGTCGCCGGATCCGAGGGGCCCCCGGCTCAGCTGGCCCGTGCCGCCCGAGTACGCCGCCGGGCCAGCCAGCGTCCGCCTCGCTGCTCGAGCAGCAGCGGCAGGCCGAAGGTGGCGGTCAGCGCCGGCTCGGTCAGGGTCTCCGCGATGGGCCCGGCGGCGACGACGGCGCCGTCGCGCAGCAACAGGGCGTGGGTGAAGCCCGGCGGGATCTCCTCGACGTGGTGCGACACCAGCACGAGCGCGGGCGAGCCGGGGTCCTCGGCCAGCACGCTCAGCGTGCTGACCAGGTCCTCGCGCGCGCCGAGGTCCAGCCCCGCGCCCGGCTCGTCGAGCAGCAGCAGCTCCGGGTCCGTCATCAGCGCCCGCGCCACCTGGACCCGCTTGCGCTCCCCCTCGCTGAGCGTGCCGAAGCTGCGGTCGGCCAGGTGCGCGACGCCGAGCTCGGCCAGGAGCTGCGCGGCGCGGGCGTGATCGAGCCCGCCGTACTGCTCCCGCCAGCGGCCGAGCACGGCGTAGGCCGCGGAGACCACCACGTCGCGGACCCGCTCGTCGCCAGGGATGCGGTCGGCGAGCGCCGCGCTCATCCAGCCGATCCGCGGCCGGAGCTCGAAGACGTCGACGGTGCCGAGCACCTCACCGAGCACCCCGGCGACCCCGGCGGTCGGGTGGATGTGGGCGCTCACCACCTGCAGCAGGGTCGTCTTGCCGGCCCCGTTCGGACCGAGCAGAACCCAGCGCTCGTCAGCGCGGACAGTCCAGGAGACCGCATTGAGCAACGTGCTCGAACCACGGGTGACGGTGACGTCGGCGAGCTCGACGACGACGGTCATGGGCTCCCTCGATGAGTTCCGCGTGCGCACCTAGACGACGTGCGGACAACCTACGACACCTACGCTGGTCCGCCGTGACCGCACTGCCCCGCTCTGCGCTGCTGGCCTGCTGGTTCACGGCGTGGACCCGGGGCCGGTGCAGCCTGGACGACGCCCGGGACGGCGTCCTTGCCGACGACGCCGCCCACGACGTGCTGGGTGTCGAGGAGGAGCCGGTCCCGCTCGTGCTCGCCCTCGGCCGGCTGCGCGGCCGTGGCGCGGAGCGGGCGACGCTGGCGCTCCCGGTCCCCGGAGATCCTCTCGGGCTCGGCGGGCCACCGGACTTCAACACGCTGGCGCTGGCGGCCGGTGAGGCGGTCCTGCTGCCCGAGGCCGGCCTGGGGCTGGTCCCGACCGTCGTGGGGGCGGGGGTCACCTGGCAATGCGTCGCCGCCACCGGGAGCCGTACCGTGCCCGACGTCGGCGAAGCCGACCTCGCCCTGCGGGAGATGCTGCTCGAGAGCTCGGCCCGGCTGGCCGACCTCGACGTGGCTCGCTGGCGACCCGAGGCCGCGGAGGGGCTGCACGCGCTCCGCGCGTCAGCGGACATCGCCGTGCCACCGGGGTTCCCTCCGCGCGCGCACCGATTGGCCGCGCTCGCGCTGCGGTGTGCCGCGATCGCCGAGCTCGGGCTCGACGACGACGGCTCCGCGGTGACGGCCTTCGAGGCCGCCGAACGTCGAGACGCCCTGCTCAAGCTCGCACGCAGCGCCCGGCACGGGCTGGTGGCTGCCTGCTCGGGCTAGGGTCGGCCCGGTGCTGACCGCGCCGGACCCGGCGGACGAGACTCCGACCCTGCTGGTCACGCTGACCGGCCGGGACCGGCCCGGCGTGACGGCCCGGATGTTCGCCGCGTGTGCCGACGCCCCGGTCGAGGTGCTGGACATCGAGCAGGTGGTGGTCCGTGGCCGGCTGGTGCTCGGCATCCTGCTCACGGCGCCCCGTGACCTGGCCCCGCTGCGGGACCGGCTGGCTCGCGCGGCCGCCGACCTCGACCTCGAGCTGGGCATCGAACAGGGGCGGGGCGACGCGGACCGGCGACCCGCCGGCCAGGTCCGGGTGACGCTGCTCGGCGCACCGTTGCGACCGTCGGCTGTCTCCGCCGTGGCCGGCCGGATCGCCGACACCGGCGCGAACATCGACCGGATCCGCCGGATCGCCCGCTACCCCGTGACGGCGGTCGACCTCGACGTGTCCGGCGCCGACACCGGGCGGCTGCGGGCGCTGCTGGCCGCGGAGGCGGCCCGGCAGCAGGTGGACATCGCGGTGCAGAGCGCCGGCATCCACCGCTACGCCCAGCGGCTGGTGGTCATGGACGTCGACTCGACGCTGGTCCAGGGCGAGGTGATCGAGATGCTGGCCGAGCACGCCGGCTGCCGCCAGCGGGTGGCCGAGGTGACCGAGCGGGCGATGCGGGGCGAGCTCGACTTCGCCGACTCGCTCCGGGAGCGGGTGGCGCTGCTGGCCGGGGTCCCGGTCGGGGTCGTCGACGAGGTGTACGCCGCCCTGCGGCTGACCCCCGGCGCCCGGACCCTGGTCCGGACTCTTCGCAGCCTCGGCTACCGCTTCGGACTGGTCAGCGGCGGTTTCAGCCAGGTGATCGACCGGCTCGCCGCGGACCTCGACATCCACTACACCGCCGCGAACACGCTCGAGGTCGTCGACGGCCGGCTCACCGGGCGGCTGACCGGGCCGGTGCTCGACCGAGCCGGCAAAGCGACCGCCCTGCGCCGTTTCGCCGCCGACGCCGGCATCCCACTGGCCAACACGGTGGCCATCGGCGACGGCGCGAACGACCTCGACATGCTGGCCGCGGCGGGACTGGGGGTGGCGTTCAACGCCAAGCCGGTGGTCCGGGCGGCGGCCGACACCGCGGTGACGTCGCCGTACCTCGATTCGGTCGCCTACCTGCTAGGGATAACCCGGGAGGAGATCGAGGCCGCGGAGGGCGCCGGGCGCTAACCCCGGTCAGGACCCGCCGACGTCGAACGACTCCAGCCGGCAGGCGTCCGGGCCGAGCGCCGCCCAGTCGCCCGGCACGCTCAGCGTGGCCACCGACGCGGTGGGGAAGCCGCGCTGCTCGAGCCGGTCCAGCGCCTGCTGGTCACCCGTGCCCGCGAGCGTGTGCACCAGCCCGCGCATGGCGGGGTCGTGCCCGACCACCAGCGCGGTGCCGACGTCCGCGGGCAGATCGCGGAGCAGTTCGACCACGTCGTCCACGCCGGCGTCGTACAGCGCGTCCAGCACCTGCTCCTCGACGCCGACGTCACCGGGCAACACGGCGGCCACCTCCCGCCACGTCTCGTCCGCCCGGGTGGCCGACGACACCAGCGCCACGAACCGCCCCGCGGGCCGCGTGGCCAGCACCGCAGCGACCAGCCAGCCGGCGTCTCGGGAGTCGGTGTGCCCGCGGTCGGTGAGCCGCCGCGCCGAGTCGCGCACGGCGGTCGACTCCGCCTTGCCGTGCCGGACGACGACGACCCGGCGCCGGTCGACCGGGCCGCCAGGTGTCGTGGACATCGGACCAGCCTGCCAGGCCGGGGTGCCGCGCCGAGCCCTAGGGTGAGGGACCATGGCCTCCGTGACCGTCGGTCCTGCCCCCGGTCCGCTGCTGGCCATCGGCGGGGCGGAGGCCAAGACCGGCCGCCGCCGGGCGGTCATGTCGGCGTTCGTCGAGGCCGCCGGCGGCGCGCGGGCGCGGATCGTCGTCGTGCCCACCGCCTCCTCCCTGGGGCCGGAGCTGACCGAGCTGTACACGTCGGTGTTCTCCCGGCTGGGCGCCGAGGACGTGGTCGAGGCTCGGCCGCGCAACCGCTCCGAGGCCGATGATCCTGCGTTGTTGGACCGCGTCGCCGGGGCCACCGGCGTCTTCATGACCGGCGGCAACCAGCTGAAGCTGTCCGCCGTGGTCACCGGCACCCGGTTCGGTGCCGCCGTGCACGACGCGCACCTGCGCGGCGCGGCCGTCGGCGGGACGTCCGCCGGTGCGAGCGTGCTGTCGGGGCACATGGTGGCCTTCGGCAGCGGCGGGGCAACGCCCAAGCAGCGGATGACCCAGCTCGCCTCCGGCCTGGGTCTGCTGTCGGGCTGCGTCATCGACCAGCACTTCACCCAGCGCAACCGGTACGGCCGACTGCTCAGCCTGGTGGCCCAGTCCCCCGACCTGCTCGGAATCGGGGTGGACGAGGACACCGCCGCCGTCGTGACGGAGCGCCGGTGGCTGACCGTCGTCGGCCGCGGGTCGGTGACCGTCCTCGACGGACGGGCCGTCGTCTCCGACGCGCACGTCGTCAAGCGCACCGCGCCGCTGCTGGTGTCCGGGGCGGTCCTGCACTCGCTGCCCGCCGGCAGCTGCTTCGACCTGACGGAGCGGGTGCTGGTCGTCGCACCGGCAGATGGGAGGGCCGGCGCGTGACGGACACGACGGGTACCGAGACGCCGGCCGCGAGCGACCGGCAGGCGGTACGCCATGCCAGCCGCCCGGAGCCGGACCTCACCCTGGTCGAGACGCACGTCTACCGCGGCCCCAACACCTGGTCGTACGACACGGCGATTCATCTCGTCGTCGACCTCGGCTCACTCGAGGAGTTCCCCACCCACACCATCCCCGGCTTCACCGACACCCTGCTCGCCCTGCTCCCCGGCCTGCGCGAGCACTCCTGCTCGCGCGGCAAGCGGGGCGGCTTCGTGGAGCGGTTGCAGGAGGGCACCTGGCTCGGCCACGTCACCGAGCACGTCGCTCTGCAGCTGCAGCAGGAGGTCGGGCACGACATGCGTCGGGGCAAGACCCGGCAGGTGAAGGGCATCCCGGGGCGCTACAACATCGTCTACGGCTACGTCGACGAGCAGGTCGGACTCGCCGCGGCACGACTCGCCGTCCGACTGGTCAACCACCTGGTCCGGGCCGACCCCGAGCTCGACTTCGCCGACGAGCTGGAGCGGTTCATCGTCCGTGCCGAGCGCACCGCGTTCGGACCATCGACCGCGGCGATCATCGACGAGGCCGCCAGCCGCGACATCCCCTGGATCCGGCTCAACCAGCACTCGCTGGTCCAGCTCGGCCAGGGGGTCCACCAGAAGCGGATCCGGGCAACGATGACCTCGCAGACCTCGGCGATCGCCGTCGACGTGGCCTCGGACAAGGACCTCACCACCCGGCTGCTGAACGCGGCGGGGCTGCCCGTCCCGCGGCAGGACTCGGTGCGCACGGTGGAGCAGGCGGTGGCCGTCGCCGAGCGGATCGGCTACCCCGTCGTCTGCAAGCCGTTGGACGGCAACCACGGCCGCGGTGTCTGCCTCGACCTCGGCGACGCCGATGCGGTGCGGGAGGCGTTTCCGATCGCAGAGGACCAGTCCCGGGGCGGCTGGGTGATCGTCGAGGCGTACGTCACCGGGCGGGACTACCGCTGCCTGGTCATCGACGGCCGGCTCACCGCGATCGCCGAACGGGTGCCCGCGCACGTCGTCGGCGACGGCAGCCAGACCGTCCGTGAGCTGGTCGACCAGACCAACTCCGACCCACGGCGAGGCGTCGGACACGAGAAGGTGCTCACCCGGATCAAGGTGGACGACGCGGCCGAGGCGCTCGTCCGCAGTCAGGGCCTCGGCCTCGACGACGTGCCGGCCCAGGGCCAGACGGTGCGGCTCACCCTGACGGGCAACATGTCGACCGGCGGGATCTCGATCGACCGGACCTTCGAGGCTCACCCCGAGAACATCGAGGTCGCCGAGGAGGCGGCCCGCGTCATCGGCCTCGACATCGCCGGTATCGACTTCATCTGTCCCGACATCGCCGAGCCGGTGCGGGAGACCGGCGGGGCGATCTGCGAGGTGAACGCCGCGCCCGGCTTCCGGATGCACACCCACCCGACCGTCGGCGAGCCGCAGTTCATCTCCAAGCCGGTGGTCGACATGCTGTTCCCGCCGGGGGCGCCGAGCCGGATCCCGATCGTCGCGGTGACCGGGACCAACGGGAAGACCACCACCGCGCGGATGATCGCGCACATCTTCAAGGGGCTGGGCCGCAAGGTCGGCATGACGTCGACCGACGGCATCGTGATCGACGAGCGGCTGCTGATCCGCGCGGACGCGTCCGGCCCCAAGTCCGCCCGGATGGTGCTGCAGAACCCCCGGGTGGACTTCGCCGTCTTCGAGGTCGCCCGCGGCGGCATCCTGCGGGAGGGGCTCGGCTACGAGCGCAACGACGTGGGCGTCGTGCTCAACGTGCAGCCCGACCACCTCGGGTTGCGCGGCATCGACACCGTCGAGCAGCTGGCCGACGTCAAGGCCGTGGTGGTGGAGGCGGTGCCGCGGGACGGAGCAGCCGTGCTGAACGCCGACGACCCGCTGGTGCGGCAGATGCGCCGACGGTGCAGCGGCGACGTGGTCTGGTTCAGCATGGAGTCGCCCGGGAGCGAGGCGCGAGTGCTGATCGACACGCACTGCCGACGCGGGGGCCGGGCCCTGGTCCTCGACTCCAGCGAGCGCGGCGAGATGATCGTGGTGCGGCACGGGCGGCGAGAGATGCAGCTGGCCTGGACCCACCTGCTCCCCGCGACGTACGACGGCAGGGCCCGGATGAACGTGCAGAACGCGCTGGCCGCAGCCGCGGCCGCCTTCGCCGCCGGAGCTCCGCTGCACGACATCCGGCAGGGTCTCCGGTCGTTCACCAGCTCCTACTACCTGTCCCCCGGCCGGTTGAACTCGATCGACGTCGAGGGCGTCAGTGTGGTGGTGGACTACTGCCACAACGCTCCCGGCATGCGGATGCTCGGCGACTTCGTGGACCGGCTCGGCGAGTCGCTGTCGGCGTCGCACGACCTGGCCAAGCCGTCCCGGATTGGTGTGGTGGCGACGGCCGGCGACCGTCGCGACGACGACATGCGTGAGCTCGGCACGGTCGCGGCCGACCACTTCGACGTTGTCGTCGTCCGCGAGGATGCGGCGCTGCGTGGCCGGGAACGCGGCGACTCGGCCCGGCTGGTGGCCGAGGGGTTGCGCAGGCGAATGGCCGAGGGCACGCGGTGCAAGCAGGTCGAGACCGTCCTGGCCGAGCGGGACGCGGTCCGGCACGCGATGAACCGCGCCAACCCGGGTGACCTGGTGGTGCTGTGTGTCGACAAGCACCCCGCCGTGATGGCCGAGCTGGAGAACTGGTCGCGGCGGGCCGAGGCGGGCTCCGGGGACGGCAAGCCGGGCGGCGACCCGGACGTCTACCCGGCCCGTGGTTAGACCCGCGGATGCAGATCCGGATGATCCGTGCTGCACTGACCGGATGAGCAACCACGACAAGGCCGAGCACAAGACCGAGGACCTGCGCGGGAAGGCCAAGGAGGCGGTCGGCAAGGCGACCGACGACGAGGCCCTCGAGAACCAGGGCCGCAAGGATCAGTCGAAGTCCGACCTCAAGCAGGCCGGCGAGAAGGTCAAGGACGCCTTCAAGCGCTGAGCCGCCGCAGGCGCCGAGCCCGAGCCGGCCCGGCGGCTCAGATCGCGTGCCCGGCGGCCAGCACCTTGTGCCGCAGCACCGCCGGGGCGTCCACGGACGCACCCCGGTCCCGGAGCCAGCCGTCGACCAGCTCACGGTCCTGGTGTGTCATCACCGCGAGCACGTCACCGGGGTCGGCCCGGGCCAGCAGCGCCTGCAGCCCGGCCAGCTCGCTGTCGTACGCGGGCAGGTCGGGGACACCGACCAGCGCCGCGCCGGCGCGGTAGATCGCGGTCAACTCCGCGGGATCGCGTCCGCGCAGATAGCGCTGCTTGTGCACGATCACGACGTCGTCGGCGTCCCGCGCCGCCAGCTCTCCCAGGGCGGCGAGCAGTTCGTCGGTCCGGTCGCCGGCGGTGCCGAGCGCGAGCCGGAGCCGGCCACCTGGTGGTCGCAGCCCGCGCATGATCTCCAGGAGCGCGTCCAGGCCCGCCTCGTTGTGCGCGAGGTCCACGACCACGGTCACGTCCCCGAGGCTGTAGACGTTCATCCGGCCGGGGTTCAGCTCGGGACCGGGGGCGAAGTCACACAGGCCGGTGCGAACGGCCTCCACGGGCAGGTCCAGAGCCAGCGCGGCCGAGGTGGCGGCAAGGGCGTTCTCGACGTTGAAGCGGGACAGGCCCGCCAGCGTCATCGGCACCTCCACCACCGGGACGACCGGGCGCACGTCGCCGTCCCCGGTGAGCACGCTGATCCATCCGTCGATGACCGAGGTCGCCCGGCCGCCGGTGGACAGCGTCTGCCGGACCGCCGGCGACTCCGGGCCCTTGGCGAACACCCAGACCCGGGCCCTGGTCCCGGCCGCCATGGCGAAGGCTCGCGGATCGTCGGCGTTCAGCACCGCCCAACCACCCGGTCGGGTGATCCGCGGCACCACCGCCTTCACCTCGGCCAGCTGGTCGACGGTATCGATCCCGTGCACCCCCAGGTGGTCCGCGCTGACGTTGGTCACCACCGACACGTCGTTATGGGTCACGCCGATTCCGCGGAGCAGGATGCCGCCGCGGGCGGTCTCGGTGACTGCGAGCTCGACGTGTGGCTGGGCCAGCACCTGCGCGGCGCCACTCGGTCCCGAATAGTCCCCCGCCTCCACCAGCACGCCGTCGACGTAGATCCCGTCCGTGCTGGACCAGCCGACCTGCTTGCCGGCGACCCGGCCGATGTGGGCGATCATCCGGGCGGTCGTGGTCTTCCCGTTGGTGCCGGTCACGGCCACCACCGGGATCCGCGGCACCAGGGTCGCCGGGCGGGCGCCGGGGTCGACCTCGCGGATGCGTGCTCCGGCGACCGACAGCGCGGTCTCGAGGTCCAGGTCGGGATGGTCGGCCACCGCGTCCAACAGGGTGGCCACCTCCTCACCGAGGGCTTGGGCAGTGCCGCGCCGCCGCCACGGATAGGCGACGATCAGCCGGTCGACCTGAGCGGTCGGGCGGACCCGGACGGCGAGCCGGCCCACGCCGACCTCCGCCGCCAGCCGGCGCACGACGGCGGCGGCGACCCGGGCGGCGAACCGCTGCCGGAAGCCGGACCCAACCTCGCCGGGCCTGGTCTGGCCGAGGCCGAGTCCGGCGGCGACCCCCCGGGCCGCGGGGCCGTCGATCGTCAGCAGTCCGGAGATGTCCAGCGTCAGCTTCACCGCAGCCCTGCTGACGTACAAGTTGGGCCCGTCCAGGATGCGCAGCTCGACCAGGGCGGTCACTCACGCCCCCATGGCGTGGAACCCGCCGTCGACGTGCACGATCTCCCCGGTTGTCGCGGGGAAGAAGTCGCTGAGCAGCGCCACCACCGCCCGCGCGGTGGGGTCTTGGTCGGTCTCGTCCCACCCGATCGGCGCGCGATCGCGCCAGGTGCTCTCCAGTCCCTCGAAGCCCGGGATCGCCTTGGCCGCCAGCGTCTTGAGCGGACCGGCGGCGACGAGGTTGACTCGGTGGCCGCGCGGACCCAGGTCGCGGGCCAGATACCGCGCACAGGACTCGAGGCCGGCCTTGGCAACACCCATCCAGTCGTACGCCGGCCAGGCGACCGAGGCGTCGAAGGTCATCCCGACCACGGACGCGTTCGGTGCGAGCACCGGGAGCACCGCGCCGGTGAGCGACTTCAGGGAGTACGCCGAAACCTGCAGCGCCTGCGCGACGTCCGACCAGGGGGCGGTGAGGAAGCGGTCGCCGAGAATCGTCTCCGGGTTGCCGTAGGCGATGGAGTGCACGACGCCGTCGAGCGCCTCGACGTGCTCGCCGACCAGTTCGGGGAGACGGGCCAGGTGCTCGTCGTCAGTGACGTCCAGCTCCAGCACCGGGGTCTGTCTCGGCAGCCGGCCGACGATGCGGCGGGTGATGCCGAGCGCCCGGCCGAAGTTGGAGACCAGGACCTCTGCCCCCTCCTCCTGCGCGACGCGGGCCACCGCGAAGCCGATGGAGCTGTCCATGGTGACGCCGGCCACCAGGATGCGCTTGCCGTCGAGGATGCCCACGTGTCTGCTCCTAGGTCGGGGTCTGGGTTGGGGTTCTGGGGTCGGGGTCGGGCGCTGCTGGCGGGCTGTCGCGGTCAGTGCCCCATACCGAGGCCGCCGTCGACCGGCACGAGGGCGCCGGTGACGTACCCGGCCTCCTCGGAGGTCAGGAAGGCCACCACGGCGGCCACCTCCTCGGGGCTGGCGAAGCGTTGCAGCGGGATCTGCCCGCGGTACTGCTCCTGGGTGGCCTCGGGCAGGGCCGCGGTCATGTCGGTCTGCACAAACCCCGGAGCAACGACGTTCGCGGTGATGCCCCGGCTGCCGAGCTCGCGCGCGACCGACCGGGCCAGACCCACCAGCCCGGCCTTGCTGGCGGCGTAGTTGACCTGACCGGCGGACCCGAGCATCCCGACCACCGACGAGATCAGCACCACCCGCCCCCATCGGCCGCGCAGCATTCCCCGCGCAGCCCGCCGGACCACCCGGAACGCGCCGGTGAGGTTGGTGTCCAGCACCGCGTCCCAATCGTCATCGGCCATCCTCATCAGCAAGGTGTCCTTGGTGACACCGGCGTTCGCCACCAGCACCTCGACCGGGCCGTGCGCCTCCTCGACCTCGGTGAACGCCCGCTCGACGTCCTCGCCGGAGGTGACGTCGCAGCGCACGCCCAGCACCCCCTCCGGGACGTCGCCGCCGCGGTGGGTGACCGCAACCCGGTCACCGCGTGCCGCCAGGGCCAGCGCGACGGCGCGACCGATCCCGCGGCTGCCCCCGGTCACGAGCACGGATCTGCCGGACGTCCCCGTCCCCGTCTCCGTCGCTGCGCTCATTCGTCGTCCTCGAGCCGGAAGCCGATCTTCATCGTCACCTGCGTGTGCTCGACGGTGCCGTCCACGATCTGCCCGCGGATCTGGGTCACCTCGAACCAGTCCAGGTGCCGCAAGGTCTGGCCGGCCCGATGCACGCCGTTGCGGACAGCGGCATCGACCCCCTCGGGAGACGTGCCCACGATCTCGGTCACTCGGTAGGTGCGGTTCGCCATGGGCTGATCGTACGGGCCGAGCCAGCCTCGCACCGTGGGCCGTCGCGACGTACGGTGGGGACATGGATCGGCGGCCTGCCACGGTGAACATCACCTCGGCCCGCACGGCCCGAAGCGCGGACATCTCCGGCCGCCAGGCTCGCTACGTGCTGTCCATGCTGATCCGCACCGTCTGCTTCGTCGGCGCCGTCGCCACCGACGGAGTGCTGCGCTGGGTGTTGGTGGCGGGAGCGGTGTTCCTGCCCTACGTCGCGGTGGTGATGGCCAACGCCGGCGTGCAGCGTGAACCACCGCCGCCGGAGCCGTTCACCCCGACCGCCTACGGGGAGATCGAGGGCGGCCGGAACGGCACCGCAGGCTGATCCGTCGGTCAGTGGGAAACTCGTGAAGGGCAGTCCCGACGATCTGGTGGTCCCCCGCTGGGCCGCATGTCATGATCAGCGCGTGCTCCGTTCCCCCCGTCGGAGCATCGTGCCGGACGGCTTCCCCCGTGGCCGTCCGGCACACCCCTTTGTGCCGCCGGGAACGGCGGACCCCCGATGACCGGGGTGCAGAGCGACGTCGCGGTGCCCTGCTCGGCGCGCGGCTGCAGCGCGCCGGCGGTGTGGGTGCTGGCCTGGAACAACCCGAAGCTGCACGCGCCGGACCGGCGCAAGCAGTGGGTCGCCTGTGACGAGCACCGCGAGTCGCTGAGCGCGTTCCTGTCCGCCCGCGGTTTCCTCCGCGACGTCGAGCCGCTCTGACCCGAGGCGGGGTGGGGCCGGTCGGCCGCTCAGCCGCCGATCGAGCTCATCGGCCGGGACGGCTGCAGGAAGCGGCCGTCGTCGATCCCGTGCCCGGGACGCTTGCCCCACATCGCCACCCGCCACGCCCGCGCCAACTCGTCGTCGTCCGCGCCCGCCCGGAGGAGGGTGCGCAGATCGGACTCCTCGCGGGCGAACAGGCAGTTGCGGACCTGACCGTCGGCGGTCAGCCGGACCCGGTCGCAGTCCCCGCAGAACGGCCGCGTCACCGAGGCGATGATGCCGACCGTGGCCGGGCCGCCGTCGACGAGGAACTCCTCGGCCGGCGCCGAGCCGCGCGGCGTCACCGCCGGGCTGAGCGTGAAGTGCTCCGACAGCCGCTCGAGGGTCTCCTCCGCGGTCACCATGGCGGACCGGTCCCAGCCGTGCTGGGCGTCCAACGGCATCTGCTCGATGATGCGCAGCCGGTAGCCGTGCGCCATGCACCAGCGCAACAGGTCCGGCGCCTCCACGTCGTTCAGCCCCCGCAGCAGCACGGCGTTCACCTTGATCGGGTCCAGCCCGGCCCGGTGAGCCGCCTCCAGGCCGGCCAGCACGTCATCGAGCCGGTCCCGCCGGGTGACGGTGGCGAAGGTGTCGTGCCGGACCGAGTCGAGGCTCACGTTGATCCGGTCGAGACCCGCTGCCGCCAGGGCGCCGGCCGAGCGGGACAGCCCCAGTGCATTGGTGGTCATCGCGATCCGCGGCCGGGGCTCGAGGCGGGCCACCTGCTCGACGATGCCGACGAGGCCGCGACGCAGCAGCGGCTCGCCACCGGTGAACCGGATCTGCCGGACGCCGAGCTGCTCGACTCCGACGCGGACCAGCCGCACCACCTCGTCGTCGGTCAGCGTGATGTCCGAGGCCATCCACTCCAGCCCCTCGGCCGGCATGCAGTACTCGCAGCGCAGGTTGCACCGGTCTGTCAATGAGACGCGGAGGTCGGTAGCCACCCTGCCGTGCTGGTCCAGCAGTCCACCCGTGGTCGGCATCTGGATCTCGTCCATCTGATCATCCTACGGGGCCACCGGGTACCGTCGAGCGGTGTACCGGTTCCTGCTGACCCGGCGCTGGCTGGCGCTCGCCGTGGTCGCGGTGGTGGTGGCGGTCGTCTGCGTGCGGCTCGGCCTGTGGCAGCTGGACCGGATGAGCGAGCGACGGGCGGCGGACGCCGTCGTGACCGCCAACCTGGACGCTCCCCCCGTCCCGATCGAGTCGCTGACGGCCGTCGGTGCTCCGCCCGCGGCTGCGCTCGAGTGGCGTCGGGTCGAGCTGACCGGCAGCTACCTGCCCGCCGACCAGCTGCTGGTGCGGTACCAGAACCGCGGGTCGCTGCGCGGCGTCGACGTGGTCGTCCCGCTGCGCCTCGATGACGGCAGCCTGATGCTCGTCGACCGCGGCTTCCTCGAGTCGCCGGCCGGCACCCCCGACCTCGCCGACGTGCCCGCCCCGCCGACGGGCACGGTGGCGGTGACCGGCTGGCTGCGCCAGGACAGTGACGCACCAAGCGAGGCGACCGCGCCGGTCGACGGCACCGTCCGCGCCGTGGCGTCGGCCGCGCTGGCCGACGTGGTGGACGGCCCGCTGCGCGGCGGGTTCGTGCAGGCGCTGGAGGAGACACCGCCCGCGCCCGGCGGTGCGCTGGCCGGACCGGACCAGCCGGAGACCGGTCTCGGACCGCACCTGTTCTACGGCCTGCAGTGGTTCCTGTTCGGCTTCCTGGCACTGCTCGGCTACGCCTGGTTCGCCTACGACGAGGCGCACCCGAAGCGCCGCCGCGAGCGGGTCAGCCGGGTTTCTCGGCCGCCTCGACCAGAGCCTGGAACAGCCGGGGGTCGGACCCGACCTCCGGATGCCACTGCACCCCGATCCGGAACCGGGCTCCCGGGTCCTCCACCGCCTCCAGCACCCCGTCGCCGGCCCAGGCGACCGGGGTCAGCCCAGGATGCTCCAGCACCCCCTGATGGTGATAGGTCGGAACTTCGACCCGCTCACCCAGGACCCCCGCCAGCCGCGACCCGGCGCTGATCCGCACGTCGTGGAATCCGTAGACGCCGGGGCCGGGGGCGTGCAGGTCGGTGCCGATCCGGTCCGGCAGGTGTGCCTCCAGTCGACCCCCGGCCGCCACGGCCATCACCTGCATGCCGCGGCACACGCCCAGCAGCGGCAGGTCCCGCTCGGCGGCGGCCCGGGCGAAGGCGAGCTCGGTGCCGTCCCGGTCCGGCCGCGGCGCCTGCACCGCTGGGGAGGACGGACCGCCGTAGCGGGCCGGGTCGACGTCCGCGCCACCGGACAGCAGCACACCGTCCAGCCGGTCCAGCAGCAGGACCACCTCGTCCGGCGCGGGGTCCGGCGGGAAGGGCGGCAGGACCACCGGCAGGCCACCCGCCTCGCGGACCTGCCGGACGTACGCGAGCGGCACCAGCGCGGCGGGCACGTCCCGCCACACCGCCCACGACGCCGGTTCGACGTAGGCGGTGATGCCGATCACCGGCCGCATCGGCATCCCCTCACAGCGGCGTCACGTACGCGCCGCTGATCCCGCCGTCGACGAGGAAGGTGGTGGCGGTCATGAAGCTCGACTCGTCGCTGGCCAGGAACAGCGCCGCGTTCGCGATCTCCACCGGTTCGGCGAACCGGCCCATCGGGACGTGCACCAGCCGGCGTTGCGCCCGCTCAGGGTCGGCCGCGAACAGTTCCTGCAGCAGCGGTGTGTTGACCGGTCCGGGACACAAGGCATTGACGCGGACTCCCTGCCGGGCGAACTGCACGCCCAGCTCTCGGGTCATCGCCAGCACGCCACCCTTGCTGGCGGTGTAGGAGATCTGCGAGGTGGCGGCGCCCATCACCGCGACGAACGAGGCGACGTTGACGATCGACCCGCGACCCTGCTCGATCATCTGCGGCAGCACCGCCTTGCAGCACAGGTAGACGCTGGTGAGATTCACCTCCTGCACCCGCTGCCAGGCTTCGATGCCGGTGTCCAGGATGGAGTCGTCGTCGGCCAGTGCGATGCCGGCGTTGTGCACCGCGACGTCCAGGCTGCCGTACCGGTCCACCGCCACGTCGACCATCGCCTGCACCTGCTCGGCATCGGTGACGTCGCAGTGCACGTAGCGTCCGCGCACCTCGTCGGCCACCTCGCCACCGCGCCCGTCGTCGATGTCGGCGATCACGACGTTGGCTCCCTCGTCGGCGAACCGCTGCACCGTCGCCAGCCCGATCCCGCTGCACCCGCCGGTGACCAGGGCCGTCCTGCCCTCGAGCCGGCCCCTGCGCTCCACCATCGTCAACCCTCCGTGTTGATGAAGACGTTCTTCACCTCGCTGAACGAGTCCAGGGCGTCGGGACCGAGCTCCCGCCCGAGACCGGACCGCTTGAACCCGCCGAACGGGGTCGAGTAGCGGACCGACGCGTGCGAGTTCACCGACAGGTTGCCCGCGTCGATGCCGCGAGCGACCCGCAGCGCGCGACCGACGTCCCGGGTCCAGATCGAGCCGGACAGGCCGTAGTCGCTGTCGTTGGCCATCGTGACCGCGTCGACCTCGTCGTCGAACGGGAGCACCGCCACCACCGGGCCGAACACCTCCTCGCGCCAGATCCGGTCCCCGGGACCGCGCGGCAGCACCACGGTCGGCGGGTACCAGTAGCCGGCACCGTCGGGTGCCTCGCCGCGAAAGGCCACCTCGACCTCGGGGTCGACGTAGCCGGCCACCCGATCGCGCTGGGTGGCGCTGATCAGCGGGCCCATGTCGGCCGCCGGGTCGGACGGGTCGGTCACCCGCACCGCTGCCACGGCCGGCTCGAGGAGCTCGAGGAAGCGGTCGTACACGCTGCGCTCGACCAGGATCCGGCTGCGGGCGCAGCAGTCCTGGCCGGCGTTGTCGAAGACACCGCCGGGGGCGTCGGCCGCGGCCCGCTCCAGGTCGGCGTCGGCGAAGACCACGTTCGCGCTCTTTCCGCCCAGCTCGAGGGTCACCCGCTTCACCTGCTCGGCGGCGCCGGCCATGATCCGGGTGCCGACCTCAGTGGACCCGGTGAAGCAGATCTTGCGGACCAGTGGTGAGGTGACGAAGCGCTCCCCCACGACCGATCCCTTGCCCGGCAGGATGGTGAGCACGCCCTCGGGGAGACCGGCCTCGAGAGCCAGCTCA
The DNA here is from genome assembly GCA_963704295.1 of uncultured Actinomycetota bacterium. GTDB lineage: Bacteria > Actinomycetota > Actinomycetes > Propionibacteriales > Nocardioidaceae > JACCVL01. Next base: position 242,595 of record OY969884.1, read on the forward strand.
CCGATCCGGACCGCGGTGAGCGGGGTCAGCTCGGCCGGCTTGACGACGACGGTGTTGCCCGCCGCGAGCGCCGGCGCCATCCCCCACCCCAGAATCGGCATCGGGAAGTTCCAGGGCACGATCACCCCGACCACGCCGAGCGGCTCCTTGAACGTGACGTCGAGCCCGCCGGCGACGGGGATCTGCCGGCCGAAGGCGCGCTCCGGGGCGGCTGCGTAGTAGTGCAGCACGTCGCGGACGTTGCCGGCCTCCCAACGGGCGTTGGTGATCGTGTGCCCGGCGCCGGCGACCTCCAGTCGGGCCAGTTCCTCGCCCGCGGCGTCCACCGCCTCGGCGAACCGGCGCAGCAGCCGGCCACGGTCGGCCGGGGCTACCCGCCGCCAGCCCTCGAACGCGCTCGCGGCCCGCTCGAGTGCCCGATCCGTCTCCCCAACGTCGGCCAGCTGGACGGTGGCGACGACGCGCTCGGTGGCGGGGTCGACGACATCGTGGGTGGTAGCGGTCATAGCGTCGTCAGAGCCTCTCGAATCCCCGGATGCGTTCCCAGTCGGTCACGGCGGCGTCGTAGGCCTGCAGCTCCACGTCCGCGTAGTTGACGTAGTGCGCCACGACCGCCTCCCCGAAGATCTCCCGCGCCACCTCGGACTCGGCGAACAGGTCCCGGGCCGCGCGCAGCGTGGTCGGCACCTTCGGGTGGTCGGACTCGTAGGCGTTGCCGCCGAAGGCCGGCTCCAGCGGGATCTCCTTCTCGATCCCGCGCAGCCCGCTGCCGAGCATCGCAGCCAGCGCGAGGTAGGGGTTCACGTCGCCTCCGGGGAGCCTGTTCTCCAGCCGCAGCCCCGCGCCGTGCCCCACCACACGCAACGAGCAGGTCCGGTTGTCATAGCCCCAGGCGGTCGAGATGGGCGCGAAGCTGCCCGGCTGGAACCGCTTGTAGGAGTTGATGTTCGGCGCATACATCAAGGTGAGCTCGCACATGGTGTCCTGCACGCCGGCCAAGAAGTGCTCGAACAGCGGCGTCTGTCCGTCTCCCTCGTCGAAGACGATGCTGCCGTCGTTGCCGCGCAGGCTCATGTGGATGTGACAGGAGTTCCCCTCCCGCTGGTCGAACTTCGCCATGAACGTGAGTGACTTGCCGTGCAGCGAGGCGATCTCCTTCGCGCCGTTCTTGTAGACCGAGTGCTGATCGGCCGTGCGGATCACCTCGTCGTACTTGAAGGCGATCTCGTGCTGTCCCAGGTTGCACTCGCCCTTCGCGGACTCCACCACGAACCCGGCCTCGAACATGCCGTTGCGGATGTCGCGCAGCAGTGGCTCGACCCGAGAAGTGCCCAGCAGCGAGTAGTCGACGTTGTACTGGTTGGCGGGAGTCAGGTCCCGGTACGTCCTCGTCCACGCGTCCTCGAAGGTGTTGTTGAAGACGATGAACTCCAGCTCCGTCCCGGCGAAGGCGGTGAGGCCCTTCTCGGCGGCTCGGGCCACCTGCGTTGACAGCACCGCGCGGGGGCTCTCGGCGACCGGGGTGTGCTCGCCGTCCAGCCAGACCAGGTCCGACATCACCATGGCCGTGCCCGGCAGCCACGGGACCAGATGCAGCGTCGGCAGGTCGAGTGCGAACTCCATGTCGCCGTAGCCGCGCTCCCACGAGCTGATCGCGTACCCGTCCACGGTATTCATGTCCACGTCGACCGCGAGCAGGTAGTTGCAGCCCTCGGTGCCGTGCTCGAGCACGGTGTCGAGGAAGAACTGCGCGTGGATACGTTTGCCCTGCAGGCGTCCCTGCATGTCGGGGAAGGCCACCACGACCGTGTCCACCCGTCCTTGCGCGATGTGCTCGCGCAGCTGGTCCACCGTCAACATCGGGTCGCGCTGGGTCACGTCGGCCTCCAGGGCATCGTCCACGCGGATCGTCGGCCGCCCGCGCAATGGCTCGCTAGTGAACCATTTGCCCGGACTGAAGCACCGGCCTACGCTGCCTGTCAATCGTCAGGTCGGCCGGGACGCTCGGGGCGTTCTGCGGGAGGTCGGTGATGACATCACTGCAGCCGGTGCCGGTCGATCGGTTCGACACCGCGGCGCGAGCCGGCGACGCCCTGCTCCGGCCGGTCCGCCAGGGCAACGCCTTCGAGGAGACCATCGAGCGGGTCCTGCAGCTGATCAAGCTGGGAGTCGTCCCGGTCGGCGGGCGGCTCCCCGCCGAGCGTGACCTGTCCGCCCGGCTCGGGGTCAGCCGGGTGACCCTGCGCGAGGCGCTGCGCGCGCTGCAGGAGGCCGGGTACGTGGAGTCGCGTCGCGGCCGGTACGGCGGGACCTTCGTCCGGGCGCCCGGCGGCCACCGGGACGGTCGCACGCCCGACCACCGGGGGCGGCGACCGGCTGCACGACGTGCTCAGCTACCGGTACGTGCTCGAGACTGGAGCCGCCGAGCAGGCCGCGGCACGGACCCTGACCCCCGACGAGGTCGCCCACCTGCAGCGGATGCTCGCCCAGACCAGCGCCGCCCGCCCGGCGCACTACCGGCGCTGCGACTCCCGGCTGCATCTCGCGGTCGCTGAGCTGTCCGGGTCGGCATCGCTGACTGCGGCGGTGGCGGACGCGCGGACGGCGCTGAACGAGCTGCTGGAGGCGATCCCGCTGCTCGCGAAGAACATCCGGCACTCGGACCGGCAGCACGGCCGCATCGTCACCGCGATCCTGGCCGGGCAGCCGGGAGCGGCCCGGGCGGCGATGGACGAGCACCTGCGCGGCACCGCGTCGTTGCTGCGCGCGTTCTTGGAGTGACGCTGCGTACTGTTCACCGTTCGGTACGGCTCGGTTCCTTGACACGCGCCGAGTGCTGCGCTTCAGTCCCAGGAAATGGTCTGAACCCACTCCTTTGCCGGGAGGCCCACGTGTCCGGTCAGCGTCGACGAGTGCACGGAGTCGAGTACGACTCGGTGGGGTCGGACTACCTCGACCACCGCAAGCTGCAGAGCGGGTCGGTGGGCTGGGTCCTGCTCGCCGGCCTGGGCGTTGCGTACGTCATCTCCGGCGACTTCGCCGGATGGAACTTCGGCCTGGACGAGGGCGGCTTCGGCGGCCTGCTGATCGCCACCGTGCTGATGGCGATCATGTACACCTGCATGGTGCTCGGCCTGGCCGAGCTCGCCTCGACCATCCCGGTCGCCGGCGCCGGCTACGGCTTCGCCCGCCGCGCGCTGGGGCCGCTCGGCGGCTTCGCGACCGGGACGGCGATCCTGGTCGAGTACGCGATCGCACCGGCAGCGATCGTCGTGTTCATCGGCGGCTACGTCGAGGCGCTCGGTCTGTTCGGGCTCACCAGCGGGTGGCCGGTCTACCTGGCCTGCTACGCCATCTTCGTCGGCGTGCACCTGTACGGCGTGGGCGAGGCACTGAAGCTGATGTTCGCGATCACCGCGGTGGCGGTGGTCGCGCTGGTGCTGTTCGTGGTCGCGATGATCCCGAAGTTCGACGTCGGCAACCTCACCGACATCGCCGTCGACACGTCGGCCACGGGATCGTCGTCGTTGCTGCCGTTCGGCATCGCGGGGGTGCTGGCCGCCTTCGTCTACGGCATCTGGTTCTTCCTTGCCGTCGAGGGGGTGCCGCTCGCGGCCGAGGAGGCGCGCGACCCACGCAAGGACATGCCCCGCGGCATCATCGCGGCCATGCTGGCGCTGCTGGTGTTCGCGGCGCTGATCTTGATGGTCGCCCCGGGCGGCGCCGGCGCCGAGGCGATCCGGGCGTCGGACAACCCGCTACCGGAGGCCCTCAAGGTCGCCTACGGCGGCAACACCTGGATGTCGGACTTCGTCAACTACGTGGGGCTGGCCGGCCTGATCGCGAGCTTCTTCTCCATCATCTACGGCTACTCCCGCCAGCTCTTCGCGCTGTCCCGTGCGGGCTACCTGCCGCGTTACCTGGCGCTCACCGGCAAGCGGCACACGCCGTGGGTCGCGCTGCTCGTCCCGGCGTCGATCGGCTTCCTGCTCGCCGCCATCACCGAAGACGGCGCGCTGATGATCAACATCGCCGTGTTCGGGGCAACCGTCTCGTACGTGCTGATGATGCTCAGCCACATCATGCTGCGGCGCCGGGAACCCGACCTGGAGCGGCCGTACCGGACACCGGGCGGGACGTTCACCACCGGAGTCGCCCTGGCGCTGGCCTGCCTCGCGGTGGTGGCGACCTTCTTCGTGGACGTCAAGGCGGCCGGGATCACCGCAGCCGTGTTCGTGGCATTCCTCGCCTACTACTGGTTCTACAGCCGACACCGTCTGGTGGGCGTTGCTCCCGAGGAGGAGTTCGAGGCGATCACGTCCGCGGAGTCCGAGCTGCGCTAGCCGGTCAGCAGGTCCGGCAGCAGCGACCCGAGCGGCTCCCGCAGCACGGCGTCCGCCTGCGTGTCGTACGGCGTCGCGTCGGCGTTCAGGACCACCAGCCGAGCACCCGCGCCCTGGGCGATGTCGCAGAGCGAGGCGGCCGGCTGCACCTGCAGCGAGGTGCCGGCGGTCACCAACAGGTCGCAGCCGCGGGCTGCGTCGACCGCCGCGTCCAGGACGGCCGGCACCAGCGCCTGGCCGAACGAGATGGTCGCGGACTTCTGCACCCCGCCGCACTCCCGGCAGGGCGGGTCGACCTCCCCGGCCGCCACCCGAGCCAGCGCGTCCGCCATCGGCACCCGACGGCCGCAGTCGAGACACTCGGCCTCGCGCAACGTCCCGTGGATCTCTACGACAGCGTCGTCGGGCAATCCGGCCGCCTGATGCAGCCCGTCGATGTTCTGGGTGACGACCGCGCGCAGCCGCCCGCTGCCGACGAAGTCCGCGACCGCCTGATGCGCGGCGTTGGGGCGGGCCTGCCACGCGGGGTGCTCCAGCCGGCTCTGCCACGCCCGCCGGCGCACGTCTGGGTCGGCGAGGTAGTTCTGCAGGGTGAACAGCGCCTGGGCGGCGGGGTCCTTCGTCCAGACGCCGTTCGGCCCGCGGAAGTCGGGGATGCCGGAGTCGGTGGACATGCCCGCGCCGGTCAGGAAGGTGACCCGTTCGGCGGCCGCGATCCAGTCCTGCACCCGGCTCCGGGCCACGGTGTCAGTGACCATGCCGCGAGCCTACAAACCTCGGTCAGTCGCACTCCGCGCCCGTGCACGAGCGCAGCGACTGCAGCCGGCGGATCATCTCCTGCAGCCGCTCGGCGTACCGCGGGTCCCCGGCCACGCTGTCCACCTCGTATGGGTCGGACCGCAGGTCGTACAGCTCGTAGGTGCCGAGCTGGTCCCACTCGATCAGCTTCCAGTTCCGCGTCACCACGCCGTGGTACAGCCACCGGGTCTCGGCCACCGTGCGCGGCGCCGCGTAGCGGATCGCTCCGCCGTTCTCCGCGTCCACCGGCAGGTCCGCCCCCTCCAACAGCAACCCGCGGTCCCGCTCACCGTCCAGCATGGTCGGCCCCGGCAGCACCGACGTCCCGTCCAACGCGATGTCGGCCGAGGCGTCGGCGATGTCGAGGATCGTCGGCGCGATGTCCTGCGTCCCCGCCGGGCTGGTCCACGTGTGCCCGACCGGAACCCCCGGACCTCTGATGTACAGCGGCAGGTGCGAACCGACCTCGTACGGCGAGCGCTTGCCCTTGGCGTCGCGGTGCTCGCCGAGCACGAAGCCGTTGTCCGAGGTGAAGATGACGTAGGTGTTGGACAGCTGACCGGTCTCCCGCAGCGCGGTCATCACCCGGGCGACAGCGCGGTCCGCGGAGGCCAGCGACTCCCGCCGCTGCTGCATCGCCACCTCGATGTGCCGCTTGTCCCGCGGGGACAGCAGCTCGCGGTCGGCGTCCGGCCCGGTCTTGTCGCTCATGTCCGCCTCGTTGTACGAGGCGTCCGTGGCGTGCGCCGGACCGCGGTAGGTGTCCCGGTCCCGGCGCGGGACGTAGGGGCTGGAGATGCCGTTGTCGCCGTCGTTGTGCGGCCCGCCGTTGTGCGGGGTCACGAAGGACAGGTGCAGGAAGAACGGCTGCGCCCTGCCGGCGTTCCGCGTCACGAACGTCGACGCCTCGTCGGCGAACACCTGCGGGCTGTTCCGCCGGCCGTGCCCGATGATGGTCCCGTTCTGGTTGGTCATGATGGACCGGTAGCCGTAGGTGGAGATTGTGCCCATCCAGTCGTCCCATCCCGGCGGGACGTAGGTCTGGCCCGAACCCTCGTAGCCGTTGAAGTACTTGCCGACGTAGCCGGTCGTGTACGTCGGTTGGAGCCAGGTGGCGAGCGTCGAGCCGTCCAGGGGCCGGAAGCCGGCGTAGCCACCGTCCGGCTCGGCGTTGGTCAGCACCCCGGTGTTGTGCGGGTACTGCCCGCGCAGGATGCTCGCCCGCGTGGGGCAGCACAGCGCCGTCGGGGCGTAGTAGTTGTCGTAGACTGTGCCGCGGTTGCCGACCTGCCTCAGCGTCCGAGGCATCCACGGCGTGTCGTCCAGCCGCATGTCGTCCATCACCACCAGCACGACGTTCGGCCGGGCGCTCGCGCCCGGCCGTGGCTCGAGGGTCTCGGCTGGACCGGCGGTCACCCCCAACGTGGTGGCGACCATCGCCGCAGTGCTGCCGGCAGCAACCATGAGACCTCGACGCATGCAGTGCTCCCCCTCAGATGACGACCGTCGGGCACTATGTCACATCTGTCCCGCCCCGGGCGTCCCATCCGCCACACTGTCGTCCGTCCGGCCGAGGGGGGCTGACCCGATCGGTGTCGGGCAGGAGGGGCAGCCGGGTGGCAGCCGGGGGGTGGCTAGGGCGCGCGGGTCAAGCCGCCGTCGACCGGGACTATGGCACCGGTGAGGTGGGAGGCGGCGGGCGACAGGGCGAACGCGGCGACCCGCCCGAACTCCGCCGGCTCGCCCAGCCGGCCCAACGGGATCCCGGCCGCGGACCCGCCGAGCTCGCGCACCCGCTCGGTGTCGAACCGGCCGGGCAGCAAGCCGACCACCCGCACGCCCGCGCGGGCCCAACTCGTCGGCGAGCGTCTTCGCCAGCATGCCCAGGCCCGGTCGCAGCCCGTTGCTGATCGCCGGGTTGTCGAGCGGTTGCCGCACTGACGTCGACAGCACCAGCGCGACCGCAGTCCCGCTCCCCCCGGCGGCCGCCACCGTACGGACCAACCGCGCGGTGCCGAGGAAGCCCGACTCGAAGGCGGCCCGTCAGGCGTCGTCGGTCGTCTCCATCGCGCTCTCGGCCGGGGGGCCGCCCACACTGACCAGGGCACCGTCCACCCAGCCCCAGGTGTCCCTGGCCGCGGTCACCAGCCGGTCCGCCGTCGTTGGGTCGGCGTTGTCGGCGGGGACGGCCAGCACCCGGTCGGCTCCGGCGACCGCCGCCAGCTCGGCTGCTGCGCCCGACAGCCGGTCGGGGTCCCGTCCGGACAGCACGACCCGGGCGCCGCCGGCGACCAGCGCGGCGGCACCGGCACGGCCGAGCCCCCGGCTGCCACCGGTGACGACGTGAACACGGTCCCGCAGTCCCAGGTCCATGCTCCCCCGACCCGCTCAGGCCGGCAGGCCGGCAGCGTCGCCCAGCCGGACCTGCGGGTGCGTCCCGTCGGTGAACTGAGTGCGGTAGAGCTCGGCGTACAGCCCGCCGGCGTCCACCAGCTCGGCGTGCGTCCCCTGCTCCACCACCCGGCCGCGGTCGAGCACCACGATCGCGTCCGCGTGCCGCACCGTGGACAGCCGGTGCGCGATCACCAGCGAGGTGCGCCCGCTGAGCGCTGCGTCCAGCGCCCGCTGGACGGCGGCCTCGGACTCGGAGTCCAGGTGCGCGGTGGCCTCGTCGAGCACGACGACGGCCGGTGCCTTCAGCAGCAGCCGGGCGATCGCGATCCGCTGCCGCTCTCCGCCGGACAGCCTGTACCCGCGGTCGCCGACCACCGTCTCCAGCCCGTCCGGCAACGAGGCCACCAGGTCCCCGATCTGGGCGGCGCGCAGCGCGGTCCAGATCTCGTCGTCGGACGCCTCCGGTCGGGCGTAGCGCAGGTTGACCGCGATGGTGTCGTGGAAGAGGTGAGCGTCCTGGGTGACGTGGCCGACGACGTCGCGGAGGGACTCCTGCGAGACGTCACGCACGTCGACGCCGCCGACGAGGACGGAGCCGGCGTCGACGTCGTAGAGCCGGTTGACCAGCTGGGTGATCGTGGTCTTGCCCGCGCCAGACGGCCCGACGAGCGCCACCATCGAGCCGGGAGGCACCTCCAGGCTGACCCCGTCGAGGACCGTGCCGGAGTCCCGGCTCTCCTTGCGCGCCACCGCCTCCAGGCTTGCCAGCCCGACCTCTTCGGGGCCCGGGTAGTGGAAGCTCACGGAGTCGAGCCGTACGCCGGCGGGTCCGGGCGGCAGGGTGACGGCGTCGTCGCGGTCCTGGATGTTGGGCCGTAGGTCCAGCACCTCGAAGACCCGCTCGAAGCTGACCAACGCGGTCAGGATGTCGACGCGGACGTTCGACAGCGCGGTCAGCGGCCCGTACAGCCGGGCCATCAGCGCCGACAGCGCCAGCAGCGTCCCGACGCTCAGCGAGCCGCCGATGGCGAAGAGCCCGCCGATGCCGTAGACGAGTGCCGTCGCCAGCGCAGCCACCAACGTCAATGCGGAGAAGAACACCCGGCTGCTCATCGCGATCCGCACGCCGAGATCGCGGACGCCCTCAGCCCGGTCGGCGAAGGCCTGCTGCTCCTCCTCGACCCGTCCGAACAGCTTGACCAGGAGGGCACCCCCGACACCGAACCGCTCGGTCATCGACGCGCCCATGTCGGCGTTCAGCTGCATCTGCTGGCGGGTCAGGTCAGCCAGCCGACGGCCGGCCCACTTCGCCGGCAGCAGGAACAGCGGCAGCAGCGCCAGCGCGACCAGGGTGATCAGCGGGGACAGCAGCACCATGACGACCATGACCATCACCAGGCTGATGACGTTGGACACCACGCCGGAAAGCGTCGAGGTGAACGCTCGCTGCGCCCCGATCACATCGTTGTTCAGCCGGGAGACGAGCGCACCGGTCTGCGTCCGGGTGAAGAACGCGAGCGGCATCCGCTGCACGTGCCCGAAAACCTGCCGGCGCAGGTCGTAGATCAGGCCCTCGCCGATCCGGGCGGAGTACCACCGCTGGGTGAGCGTGAGCCCGGTCTCTGCGAACGCGAGCAGGGCGATCACCAGCGCCAGCCAGACCACGACCGAGCGGTCGCCGGCCAACACGCCGTCGTCGATGATCCGCTGGAACAGCAGCGGGGTGGCCACCACCATGGCCGAGTCGACGACCACGAGCCCCAGGAACTGCCAGATCTGCCGCCGGTACGGCGTTGCGAACGCGACGATCCGGCGAACCGTCTGACGCGACACGGAGCGCGCCTGTGACGGGTCGGTGGAGAAGGACCGCAAGGTCCCCCAGCGCGTGGCTCCCGGCATCATCGGGACTAGTCAACACCCGGCCGCAGACGGATGTTCCGCGTCAGCCCTCGCCCAGCGCCGCCGCCAGTTCGCGCAGCCGCACTGCCTGAGCCGCCCGCTCGGCGCTGCACTGATCCTCGTACGAGCGGTCGGCGGCCCCGAGCAGGAGCTGCTTGGTGGCGGCGACCGCTCCGTGCAGCGGGGAGGTCAGCGCCGCGACCAGGTCCGCGGTGGCGTCGTCCAGCCGGGCGGTCGGCACGACGGCGGTGGCGATGCCGAGGTCCCGCGCCTCGGCCGCCTCCACCCAGCGACCGGTCGCGCAGATCTCGAGCGCGCGCGCGTAGCCGACCAGCTCGACCAGCGGCTTGGTCCCGCCGAGGTCGGGAACGATCCCGAGCGATGTCTCGCGCATGCTGAAGCGGGCGTCGTCGCCCACCAGCCGCAGGTCGCACGCCAGGGCCAGCTGGAAGCCGGCGCCCACGGCGTGCCCCTGCACGGCTGCCACCGACACCAGGTCGGGGCGGCGGCACCAGCTGAAGCCGGCCTGGAAGCCGGCCAGCTCCGCGTCCAGGTCGGCGTCGGAGCGAGCGGCGAGCTCGGCCAGCGACGGCTCACCCGCCAGCCCGGCCGGGGTGAACATGGCACGATCGAGCCCGGACGAGAAGGAGGGTCCGTCGGCGCGAACCACCACCACCCGTACCTCGGCCGGCAGCGCCGCCCCGATCGCCGCCAGCGCCCGCCAGGTCGCTGGGGTCTGCGCGTTGCGGTGCTCGGGGCGGGCCAGGCTGACGGTGACGACGTCCGGGGAGACGTCCAACCGCAACCCGGCCGCGACCAGCAGGTCGGCGTCGGGGTAGCTCACGGCTCGACCCTAGACGGCACGGGGTGGCCGCCGATCGGCTCCGCCCCGACTGCCCGGTGGGGCGCACTCCCCCCTGCTTACGCACACTCCCCCCGGGTTGTGCACACTCCCCCCGGGTTGTGAGGCACGGGCAGCGTGGCTTTCACGCGGTACCGCGTGAAAGCAACAGCCCCGCCACCCACCCGCGGGCGGGCTAGGCCAGCGCCACCAGGTCGGAATACTCCTCGTTCCAGAGGTCCTCGGTGCCGTCCGGCAACACGACCACCCGGTCGGGGTGCAGGGCCTGCACGGCCCCCTCGTCGTGCGTGACCAGCACGATCCCGCCCTCGTACGACCGGATCGCGGCCAGGACCTCCTCGCGCGATGCGGGGTCGAGGTTGTTGGTGGGCTCGTCCAGCAGCAGCACGTTGGCGCTGGAGACGACGAGGGTGGCCAGCGCCAGCCGGGTCTTCTCACCACCGGACAGCACCGCCGCCGGCTTGTACGCGTCGTCCCCGGAGAACAGGAAGGACCCGAGCACGCTGCGCGCCTCCGCATCGGCGAGCTGCGGGGCGGCGGCGTGCAGGTTCTCCAGCACCGTCAACGTGGTGTCGAGCGTCTCGTGCTCCTGCGCGTAGTAGCCGATCTTGAGGCCGTGCCCCGCCAGCACCGACCCGGTGTCGGGCTGGTCGATCCCGGCGAGGATGCGCAGCAGCGTGGTCTTCCCGGCACCGTTCAGCCCGAGCACGACGACGCGCGAGCCGCGGTCGACCGCCAGGTCGACGTCGGTGAACACCTCCAGCGACCCGTACGAGCGGGACAGGCCTTCGGCGCGTAGCGGCGTCCGGCCACAGGGGGCCGGTGCCGGGAAGCGGATCCGCGCCACCCGGTCGGCCCGTCGCTCGGTCTCCAGGCCGGCCATCAGCCGCTCCGCGCGCTTGGCCATGTTCTGCGCGGCGACCGCCTTGGTCGCCTTCGCCCGCATCTTGTCGGCCTGCGTGAAAAGCGCGTCCGCCTTGCGTTCGGCGTTGCGGCGCTCCCTCCGGCGCCGGCGCTCGTCGGTCTCCCGCTGCTCCAGGTACGCCCGCCAGCCCATCGCGTAGGCATCCAGCTCGGCCCGGGTCGCGTCGAGGTGGAACACCTTCGTGACGGTCTGCTCCAGCAGTGCGACGTCGTGGCTGATGACCACCAGGCCCGCCGCGGTGCTGCTTGAGGAAGTCCCGGAGCCACACCACCGAGTCGGCGTCCAGGTGGTTGGTGGGCTCGTCCAGCAGCAGCGTGTCGACGTCGGCGAACAGGATCCGGGCGAGCTCGACCCGACGCCGCTGCCCGCCGGACAGGGTACGCAGCGGCTGGCCGAGGACCCGGTCTGGGAGGCCGAGGCTGGCGGCGATGGTCGCCGCCTCCGACTCGGCGGCGTATCCGCCACCGGCATGCAGCTCGGCATCGGCGTGCGCGTACTTGCGCATCGCCCGCTCGGCACGGTCCACGTCGGCGCTGCCCATCTCGATCTCGGCGCGCCGCAGCCGGCGGACCACTTCGCCGAGCCCGCGGGCAGACAGGATCCGTTCCCGGGCCGAGACGTCGAGATCGCCGGTGCGGGGGTCCTGCGGCAGATAGCCGACCGTGCCGGTGCGGGTGACCTGCCCCGCGGCCGGCTGCGCCTCGCCGGCGAGGATGCGGGTGAGCGTCGTCTTGCCGGCCCCGTTGCGCCCGACCAGGCCGACGCGGTCCCCCGTCCCGACGCGGAACGACGTGTCCGCGAGCAGCAGCCGGGGCCCGGCGCGTACCTCGAGGGCGTGGGCGGTGAGCATGTCGGGATCCTCCGATGTCGGGACGGGTAGCCGTCCACCGAGCGTCTAGCGACCGTCGACCGACAGAGTCGTCAGTCTAGGGCGGGGCCGTCGTGCACCCGGATCCGCGTGGCGCAGGCGGAGCGGGCGGCGGCGTCGAGCACGACCCTCCTCGGGTCGGGCACGTCCACCCTGCGGTCGGCCAGCCGAACCGGCAGCTGGTCGGCGACGGCCGCCACGGCCTGCCGCAGCAGCAGCCGGTCACCGCCGACCACCAGCTCCCACCCCCCGTCGGGCGGGTCATCCCAGATCTCGGTGGCGGCGGTCACGGCTGCGGCCACCACCGAACCGGTCTGCTGGTCGCGCCGGCGGGCGTAGCGCTGCTGGCTCCAGCCACCCTTGCTGGTGCGGCCCTGGACGTACCGGGTGCCGACGCGACCGGCCAGCACCCGCTCCCCCTCCGCCCGGCCGACCGCCCAGCCACCGCGGCGCAGCAGCAGCAGGACATAGCGGCGGCTTCGTGCCGTCGCGGCGACGTGCGCCAGCACCTCGTCGACGTCGGTCCAGCGGCCGTCGGCGACAGAGACGAACGGCAGGTCAAGCACCGCCGTGCTGCCGTCCGCAGCGTGCAGGACCGGCGCCGGCTCGGACGTCAGCCGCACGCCGCCGTGCGCGGCTCCGAACCGCTCGATCCAGCCGGGCAACCGCTCGGCCGGGACCTCGGCGGAGCGAGTCGCACCCACCGGGTCAGACGCTGAAGCCGAGCGCGCGCAGCTGGTCGCGGCCGTCGTCGGTGATCTTGTCCGGGCCCCACGGCGGCATCCAGACCCAGTTGATCGCGAAGTCGTCGACGAGGCCTTCCAGCGCCTGCCGGGTCTGGTCCTCGATCACGTCGGTGAGGGGGCAGGCGGCAGAGGTGAGGGTCATGTCGATGGTGGCCCTGGACTCGTCGAGGTGCACCCCGTAGACGAGCCCGAGGTCGACGACGTTGATCCCGAGCTCGGGGTCCACCACATCGCGCATCGCCTCGGTGAGGTCGTCGACGCTCGTGGTCGCCGGCTCCTCGCCCAGGTCGACGGCGGGCAGGTCGTTGGTGGCGCTCATCTGTCCTCCTGTCCGGCCGTCGCCTGCGCGACGGCGTCCTTCCATGCCATCCAGCCGAGCAGCGCGCACTTGATCCGCGCCGGGAACTGCGCCACGCCCGCGAAGGCGACCGCGTCCTCCAGCCGCTCCTCGTCGGGCTCGATGGTGCCCCGACCCTGCATCAGGGCAAGGAACTCCTCGTGCACGGCCAGCGCCTCGGGCAGCGTTCGGCCGATCACGAGGTCAGCCATCACCGAGGTGGCCGCCTGGCTGATCGAGCAGCCCTCGGCGTCGTAGGACACGTCGGCGACGGTGTCGCCGTCGAGGTGGACGCGCAGCGTGATCTCATCGCCGCACGTCGGGTTGACGTGGTGCGTCTCCGCCTCGTACGGCTCCCGCAATCCCGCGTGGTGCGGGCTGCGGTAGTGGTCGAGGATGATCTCCTGGTACAGCGCGTCGAGATCCATCAGCCCACTCCGAAGTATCGCCGGGTGTGCTCGAGGGCGTCTACCAGCGCGTCGACCTCGGCCTCGGTGGTGTACAGGTAGAACGACGCCCGGACCGTGGACTGCACGCCGAGTCGCTTGTGCGCCGGCTTGGCGCAGTGGTGGCCGGCACGCACGGCGACGCCGCGCGCGTCCAGCACCTGGCTGACGTCGTGGGGGTGCACGCCATCGAGCGCGAAGCTCACCGCGCCACCGCGGTCCACCGGCTCGGTCGGTCCGTAGATCCGCAGCCCGCCGACCTCACCGAGCCGCTTCAGCGCGTAGCCGGTGATGTCCCGCTCGTGAGCCGCGACCGTCTCCATGCCGATCCCCTGCAGGTACCGCACTGCGGCACCGAGGCCCACCGCCTGTGCGATCGGCGGGGTCCCGGCCTCGAACCGGTGCGGCGGCGCGGCGTAGGTGGACCGCTGCATCGTGACCGTCTCGATCATCTCGCCTCCGCCGAGGAACGGTGGCAGCGCGGCCAGCAGGTCGGCGCGGCCCCACAGCACACCGATGCCGGTCGGCCCGAGCATCTTGTGCCCGGTGAACGCGACCAGGTCGGCTCCCAGGGTCACGACGTCGACCGGCAGTTGCGGCACGGCCTGCGAGGCGTCGACGACCAGCAGCGCGCCGACCTCGTGAGTCCGGCGGGCGATCTCGGCGATCGGGTTGACCGTGCCGAGCATGTTGGAGACCCAGGTCAGCGACACGACCTTGGTGCGCTCGGTGATCAGCTCGTCGATGTCGGACAGGTCGAGTCGTCCCTCGTCGGTGATCCCGAACCAGCGCAGGGTGGCGCCGGTGCGCTGGGTGAGCAGTTGCCAGGGGACGATGTTGGAGTGGTGCTCCATCTCGGTGATGACGACCTCGTCACCGGGACCGACCCGCAGCTCCCCGTCCGCCCAGGCCAGCACGTTGGCCACCAGGTTCAGCGCCTCGGAGGCGTTCTTGGTGAAGACCACCTCGTCGCTGCCCGCCGCGCCGATGAAGCCGGCCACGTCGGCGCGGGCAGACTCGAAGGCGTCGCTCGCCTCGGCACCCAGCTGGTGCATCGCCCGGGCCACGTTGGCGTTGTGCTCGGCGTAGTGCGCCTGCATCGCGTCCAGCACGGCAGTCGGCTTCTGCGACGTGTTGGCGCTGTCCAGGTAGACCAGCGGCCGGTCGTCCTGCAGGCGACGGCCCAGGATCGGGAAGTCGGCGCGGATGCGCTCGACGTCGTAACGACCCGGTCCGTCGCTCATGAGGCGGCGGCAGCCTTCACGTACGTGTCGTAGCCGTCGGCCTCGAGCGCCTCGGCCAGCTCGGCCCCGCCCTGCTCGGCCACCCGGCCGGCGACGAACACGTGGACGTGGTCGGGCTTGATGTAGCGCAGGATGCGGGTGTAGTGGGTGATCAGCAGGATCCCCTTGTCACCCCGGTCGTGGAAGCGGTTGACGCCCTCCGAGACCACCTTGAGCGCGTCGATGTCGAGCCCTGAGTCGGTCTCGTCCAGGATCGCGAAGCGCGGGTCGAGCAGCTCCATCTGGACGATCTCGTGCCGCTTCTTCTCGCCGCCGGAGAAGCCCTCGTTGACGTTGCGCTGGGCGAAGCCGCGGTCCATCTGCAGCCGGTCCATCGACTCGTTGACGTCCTTGACCCAGGTGCGCAGCTTGGGCGCCTCGCCGCTGGTGGCCGTCTTGGCGGTGCGCAGGAAGTTGGTCACCGACACGCCCGGCACCTCGACCGGGTACTGCATGGCGAGGAAGAGGCCGGCGCGGGCGCGCTCGTCCACCGTCATCGCCAGCACGTCGACGCCGTCCAACGTGACCGAGCCACCGGTGACGGTGTACTTGGGGTGCCCAGCGATGGAGTACGCCAGCGTCGACTTGCCGGACCCGTTCGGGCCCATGATCGCGTGCGTCTCGCCGGAGCGGACCGTGAGATCGACGCCGCGGAGGATCTCCTTCGCGCCCTCGTCGGTGTCGACCGTGACGTGCAGGTCGCGGATGTCGAGTGTGGCCATCTGGTCTCAGTGCTCCTGTGTGGTTGCGTCAGCGGTTGCGTCGGCGGTTGCGTCGGCGTGGACGTCGACGAGCACGTCGTCGCCCTCGATTCGAACGGGATAGACAGCGACCGGCTCGGTGGCCGGCAGGCCGAGGGCGGCTCCGGTGCGCAGGTCGAAACGCGAGCCGTGCAGCCAGCACTCGACCGTGCAGCCCTCGACGTCGCCCTCGGACAGCGCGATCTCGGCGTGGCTGCACTCGTCACGGATGGCGAACACGTCGGTCCCCTGGCGGACCAGGGCGATCTCGGTGCCGTCCACCTCGGCGGCGAAGGGCTTGCCGTCGAGCAGGTCGTCGAGCGTGCAGGCGGGCGAGAAGCTCATCCGATCCCCCCGACGTTCTTGGCCAGCTCGGCCTCGACGGTCCGGCGCAGGTGGTCCTCGATCTGTGGCACGCCGATCCGGCGGATGATGTCGTTGAAGAAGCCGTGCACCACGAGTCGCCGGGCCTCGTCCTCGGGCACTCCCCGCGACTGCAGGTAGAACAGCTGCTCGTCGTCGAACCGGCCGGTGGTCGACGCGTGGCCGGCCCCCTCGATCTCGCCGGTCTCGATCTCGAGGTTGGGAACGGAGTCGGCCTGGCAGCCGTCGGTGAGCACCAGGTTCCGGTTGGACTCGTAGGTGTCGATGCCCTCGGCGACCTTGCGGATCAGCACGTCGCCGATCCACACGGTGTGCGCACCCTCGCCCTGCAGGGCGCCCTTGTAGTCCACGTTGCTCCGGGTCGACGGGGCGTTGTGATCGACGAACAGCCGGTGCTCGAGGTGCTGGCCGGCGTCGGCGAAGTAGAGGCCCAGCAGCTCGGCCTGACCGCCCGGTCCGGCGTAGTCCACCGACGAGGAGATCCGGACCAGGTCGCCACCGATGCTGATCACGGCCTGCCGGTAGGAGGCGTCTCGCCCGACCGTGGCGTGCAGGTGCGTGACGTCCACGGCGTCGTCGTCCCAGTCCTGCAACGAGACCAGGGTCAGCTGGGCACCGTCGCCCACCCGCACCTCGGTGTTGCCGGCTCGCACGGTGTGCCCGAGGTGATGCAGCACCACCGTGACCCGGGCATGCGCCCCCACGTCCAGCAGCAGGTGGTCGAAGACCGCCTCCGAGCCGGAACCGTCACCGTGCACGGTGACGAACACCGGGCCCTCCGGTTCGGCCTCGGCGGGGACCGTGATCAACCGGGCCTGCTCGAACGACGGTCCACGCCTGGGCGCTCACCCGGTCGTTGGGGGTGTACAGGGCCCCCAGCCTCGGGTCGTCGCGCCCGACGGTCTCGATCCGCACGCCGTCCGGGGTGTCGATGTCGGCTCGGTGCGCGCCACCGGTCACGAAGCTGCCGTCGTGCAGGCCCCGCATCCGCTTCAGCGGGGTGAACCGCCAGACCTCCTCGCGACCCTTGGGCACGGGATGGTCAGCGAGGTCGAACGAGCCGACCGGGTGCAGGTGGCTGGCCACGCCGGCCGGCTGGGCGTTCGTCTCGACGGCACCGGCGAGGTTCGCGGTGCCTTCAGCGGTCACAGTCAACGGTGTCGCTCTCCATCTGCTCGGCGCCGGCGGCCGGCGCGGTGGGGTGGGGCGGTGGCCCCGCGGGACGGGTGGGCGGGGTCAGCCCACCGCCCCCTCCATCTGCAGCTCGATCAGACGGTTCAGCTCGAGGGCGTACTCCATCGGCAGCTCCCGGGCGATCGGCTCGACGAAGCCGCGCACGATCATCGCCATCGCCTCGTCCTCCTGCATCCCGCGGCTCATCAGGTAGAAGAGCTGGTCGTCACTGACCTTGGAGACGGTCGCCTCGTGCGCCATCGACACCTCGTCCTCGCGGACGTCGACGTACGGATAGGTGTCGGACCGGCTGATCTGGTCCACCAGCAGGGCGTCGCACTTGACGATGCTGGCCGAGTGGTGCGCCCCGTCCTCGACCTGGATCAGGCCGCGGTAGGACGTCCGTCCCCCGCCCCTCGCCACGGACTTGGAGATGATCGACGAGCTGGTGTACGGGGCCGCGTGCACCATCTTGGCGCCGGCGTCCTGGTGCTGGCCCTCGCCCGCGAACGCGACCGACAGCGTCTCGCCCCGAGCGTGCTCTCCGAGCAGGTAGACGGCGGGGTACTTCATCGTCACCTTGGAGCCGATGTTGCCGTCGATCCACTCCATCGTGGCGCCGGCCTCGCAGGTCGCACGCTTGGTCACCAGGTTGTAGACGTTGTTGGACCAGTTCTGGATCGTCGTGTAGCGGCAGCGCGCGCCCTTCTTCACGATGATCTCCACCACTGCCGAGTGCAGCGAGTCGGAGCTGTAGATCGGTGCGGTGCAGCCCTCGACGTAGTGCACGTAGGCGTCCTCGTCGACGATGATCAGCGTCCGCTCGAACTGCCCCATGTTCTCGGTGTTGATGCGGAAGTACGCCTGCAGCGGGATGTCGACTCGCACGCCCTTCGGGACGTAGATGAACGACCCGCCCGACCAGACCGAGGTGTTCAACGCGGCGAACTTGTTGTCGCCGACCGGGATCACGGTGCCGAAGTACTCCCGGAAGAGCTCTTCGTGCTCGCGCAGCGCGGTGTCGCTGTCGAGGAAGAGGACGCCCTGCTCCTCGAGGTCCTCACGGATCTGGTGGTAGACGACCTCGGACTCGTACTGCGCCGCGACACCGGCGATCAGCCGCTGCTTCTCCGCCTCGGGGATGCCCAGCCGGTCGTAGGTGTTCTTGATCTCCTCCGGCAGCTCGTCCCAGCTGGTCGCCTGCTTCTCGGTGGAGCGGACGAAGTACTTGATGTTGTCGAAGTCGATCCCGGACACGTCGGCGCCCCAGGCGGGGGTCGGCTTGCGCTCGAACAGCCGCAGGCCCTTGAGCCGCAGGTCGAGCATCCACTCCGGCTCGCTCTTCTTCGCCGAGATGTCCCGGACGACGTCCGGGTTCAGGCCGCGCTTGGCGACCGAGCCGGCCGCGTCCGAGTCGGACCAGCCGTACTCGTAACGGCCAAGGCCTTCGAGCTCGGGGTGAGCGGTCGTCGTCATGCCGGAGTCCTCTCCGCAGTCGGGTGAGCATCGGTCGGGTTGAGGTGCGGGACGTTCGTGGTGCAGACGCCATCGCCGTGCGCGATGGTCGCCAGCCGCTGGACGTGCCGTCCCAGCAGCCGGGCGAAGAACTCGGTCTCGGCCTCGCACAGCTGCGGGAACTCCGCCGCGACGTGGCCGACCGGGCAGTGGTGCTGGCAGACCTGGTCGCCGTGCGGTGCCGCCCGCACCGACGCAGCGTAGCCGTCGGCCGTGAGCGCCTCGGCGAGGGCGTCCGGGCGCTCGGCCTCGGGCAGCCGGGAGAGCCGGGGCGCCAGCCGGCGCTCCACCTCGGCCCAGCGCCGCCGGGCGAAGTCGAGAACGGCCACCTCCCCGCCGGTCTCGGCGACGAAGCGCAGCGCGCTCACCGCGAGGTCGTCGTAGCCCTGCTCGAGGGCGTCCCGGCCGGCGTCGGTGACCCGGAAGGAGCGGGCCGGCCGGCCGCGGCCGCGGGCGGACGCCACGCCGGGCGCGGCGCCGCGTACCTGCTCGACGTGCCCGTCCGCGACCAGGTGGTCGAGGTGCCGACGGATGGCGGCCGGAGTGACTCCGAGCAGGTCCGCCAGCTCCACGGCGGTGGCGGTACGGCGCTCGAGCAGCGCGCGCACGACCCGCTGGCGGGTCGGCGCGTCGACCGGCGCAGCCCCGGTCGGGTCGGTCTGCTCGAATTGCACAACACCAGTGTGCCCAAAATCCTCGGTCACCACAAACGCCGGCTCCGGCCTCACGCCCGGCCGGTCCGCGCCTCCCCCGCGAACCTAGACTCCAGCGGTGCCCTCATCCGCCGTCGTCGTCGACGGGCTCGTGATGCGTTACGGCGCGGTCACGGCGGTCGACGGGCTCGGTCTGGAGGTGGCCACCGGGCAGGTCACCGCCGTCGTCGGGCCCAACGGGGCCGGCAAGACGACCACGCTGGAGACCTGCGAGGGCTACCGCCGCCCGCAGGCCGGCCGGGTCCGGGTGCTCGGGCTGGACCCGGTGACGGACGCTCGCCGGCTGCGTCCCCGCGTCGGTGTGATGCTGCAGTCCGGCGGCGCGTGGTCCGGCGTGCGCGCCGGCGAGGCGCTGCGGCACGCGGCGGCGCTGCACGCCTCTCCGCTGGACACCGCGGCGCTCAGCGAGCGACTCGGCCTGGGTGGCTGCGGAAGCACCCCCTATCGCCGGCTGTCCGGTGGGCAGCAGCAGCGACTCGGGGTCGCCATGGCCATCGTGGGCCGCCCGGAGCTGGTGTTCCTGGACGAGCCGACCTCCGGCCTGGACCCGCAGGCGCGCCGGTCGGTGTGGGAGCTGGTGCGGGACCTGCGCACGGCCGGGGTGACGGTGGTGGTCACCACGCACTACCTGGACGAGGCCGAGCAGCTCGCCGACCGGGTGGTCGTCGTGGACCGGGGTCGCGTGCTGGCCGTGGGCTCACCGACCGAGCTGGCCACCCGTGGCGCCGAGAACACGGTGCGCTTCTCCGCCCGCGGCGGGCTCGACGTCGACGACCTCCGCGCCGCCCTGCCCGCCGGCTGCCAGGTGGCGGAGACCGCCCCGGGCGCGTACGTGGTCTCTGGCCGGGTGGACCCGGCACTGATCGCCACGCTGACCGCCTGGTGCGCGAGTCACGGCGTGCTGGCGCACACCCTGGCGGTGGAGCGACGCACCCTGGAGGACGTCTTCCTCGAGCTGACCGGGCGGGAGCCATCGCCGTGACGGCGCTGGAACTCGCCCCGGCGCCCGGGGCCGCGCCGCTCGCGCGGATGGTGCGTGCCCACGCGGTGCTGGAGGGGCGGCTGCTGCTCCGCAACGGCGAGCAGCTGGTCCTCGCGCTGGTGCTGCCCCTGCTCGTCCTGCTGCTGGGCACGGAGGCGGGTGGTCTCGTCGACTTCGGTGCCGGCCGGCGCATCGACCTGCTCGCCCCTGGCGTGCTGGCGCTGGCGGTGCTGTCCACGGCGTTCACGTCGCTCGCGATCTCCACCGGCTTCGAGCGCCGTTACGGGGTGCTCAAGCGGCTCGGCGCCACCCCGCTGCCGCGGGCCGGCCTGCTGGCCGGAAAGACCCTGGCGGTGCTCGGCGTCGAGGCGGGTCAGGTGGTCGTCATCGGTGCCGTGGCGCTGGCCCTCGGCTGGGAACCGACCGGCGGCGCTCCGGCCGTCGCCGCGGGACTCGGCCTGCTGCTGCTCGGCACGGCGTGCTTCGCCGCGCTGGGACTCTCGCTGGCGGGTGCGCTGCGGGCCGAGGCGACGCTGGCGCTGGCGAACTTGGTCTACGTGCTGCTCCTCGTCGGCGGCGGGGTCGTGGTGCCGCTCGACCGCTACCCGGAGCCGGCTCAGCCGCTGGTGCAGCTGCTCCCCTCCGGCGCCCTCGCGCACGGGCTGCGCGAGGTGGCGGGTGGCGCGACG
The DNA here is from genome assembly GCA_963704295.1 of uncultured Actinomycetota bacterium. Taxonomy (GTDB): domain Bacteria; phylum Actinomycetota; class Actinomycetes; order Propionibacteriales; family Nocardioidaceae; genus JACCVL01. The sequence goes on from OY969884.1 coordinate 263,692, forward strand.
CCCGGCGTGGCCGTCGTCGGGGTGCTGCTGGCCTGGACCGGGCTGGGAGTGGCGCTGGCCGGACGGACGTTCCGGTGGGAGTGAGCGAGCCGCGGGTGCTGCGGGCGGTGGCGGTGGCCTCGCTGCTGGCCAACATCGGCATCGTGCTCACCGGGGGTGCGGTGCGGCTCACCGGATCGGGGCTGGGCTGTCCGAGCTGGCCCCGCTGCACCGAGGCCTCGTACGTCGCGCACGGGGAGCTCGGCGTGCACGGCGTGATCGAGTTCGGCAACCGGCTGCTGACGTTCGTGCTGGCGCTGGTCGCGCTGGTCACCCTGCTGGTGGTCTGGCGGGCGGCCTCGTCGGACCGCTACCGGCGCGGGCTGGCGCTGGCGCTCGCGATCGGCATCCCCGGCCAGGCGGTCATCGGCGGCCTGACCGTGCTCACCGGACTCGACCCGTGGCTGGTGGCCGGTCACCTGCTGCTCTCGCTGGCGTTGATCGCGTTGGCGGTGGCACTGCTGCACGACCTTCGACCCGGCGCCGCTGCCGGCGGGAGTCCCGGCCGTCGAGTCAGCCGCTCACTGCGGCTGCTGGTCGCGCTGACCTACGCCGCCGGCTGGCTGGTGCTCTACCTCGGCACGGTCGTCACCGGGAGCGGCCCGCACGCCGGGGACGTCACGGCGCCCCGCAACGGTCTCGACCCGACCACGGTGAGCCAGCTGCATGCCGACGCGGTGTTCCTGCTGGTCGGCCTCACCGTCGGGACCCTGCTCGCCGCTCGCGCCGCCGGCGCGCCGCCGCAGGTGGCCCGCGCCGCGGGATGGCTGCTGGGGGTGGAGCTGGCGCAGGGGTCGGTCGGCTTCACGCAGTACGCCACCGACCTGCCGATCCTGCTGGTGGAGCTGCACCTGCTCGGCGCCTGCCTGACGGCGGCCGCGGCCACCTGGCTGCTGCTGTCGGTCGGGCCGGCCCGGGCAGGCAGGTCGCGGCTGCCCGCGAGCGGCCGTCAACGCAGCAGCGGGTCCACAGCGACCGCCAGGAACAGCAGCGCCAGGTAGAGGTTGGACCCGTGGAACAGCCGCATCGCCTGCAGTGAGGCGGTGTCCGGGGTGCGCCGGGCGCGCGCCAGCAGCGCATACGACTCGGCAAGCAGGGCCAGCCCGAGCAGCCCGGCCGCGACCGGGTAGATCGCGCCGGTGCCGGCCACCGGCCACAGCAGCAGTGACGTCGTCACCGTCGCCCAGGCGTAGCCGACGATCTGGCGGGCCACCGCGGTCGGCGTGGCGACCACCGGCAACATCGGCACCTCGGCGGCCGCGTAGTCGTCGCGGTAGCGGATGGCGAGCGCCCAGAAGTGCGGCGGCGTCCAGAAGAACACCACGCCGAACAGCACCACCGGCGCCCAGGCCAGCTCGCCGGTGATCGCCGTCCAGCCGATCAGCACCGGGAAGCAGCCGGCAGCACCGCCCCACACGATGTTCTGGGGCGTACGCCGCTTGAGGATCATCGAGTAGCCGACGACGTAGAAGACGTTGGCCGACAGTGCCAGCCCGGCCGACAGCCAGTTCACCGTGAGCCCGAGCCACAGCGTCGACGCGACGCCCAGCAGCAATCCGAAGACGAGAGCCGACCGGGTGGTCACCTGGTGCCGGGGCAGCGGGCGGCGACGGGTCCGCCGCATCCGCTCGTCGATGTCGGCATCGACGACGCAGTTCAGCGCGTTGGCGCTCCCGGCGGACAGCGTGCCGCCGAGGACGGTGGCGACCACCGGCCACAGCGGCGGGACGCCGTCGGCGGCGAGGAACATCACCGGGACGGTGGTGAGCAACAGCAGCTCGATGATCCGCGGCTTCGTCAGCGCCACGTACGCGGCCAGCGTCGAGGCCACCCGGTGCCGCCGGACCCCGAGCGGCGGCTTCGCCGGCTCGAGCACGGCGGGCCGAGGGTCGACGGCAGCCACGTCCACCTTCTCGTTCACGGGGGTCCTCGGGGTCGGCGCGAGTGTAGTCGTCGGCCACCGGTCCCCCGCGCACGGGCAGCCACCCACAACCCTCGCTAGGCTCGAACGGCGCCCGTGACCCCGACCCAGTCTGGAGCACCGCCTCGTGACGCCTTCCCCCGAGCTGGAGTGGACCGATCTGGACAGCCGGGCGGTCGACACCGCCCGGATGCTCGCGATGGACGCCGTCCAGCGCACCGGAAACGGACACCCGGGCACGGCGATGAGTCTCGCCCCGCTGGCCTATCTGCTCTACCAGAAGCTGATGCGGCACGACCCGGCCGAGCCGCAGTGGCCCGGGCGGGACCGGTTCGTGCTGTCCGCCGGGCACACCAGCCTGACCCAGTACGTTCAGCTGTACCTGTCCGGCTACGGGCTCGAGCTCGACGACCTGAAGGCGCTGCGCACCTGGGGCTCCCGGACCCCCGGGCACCCGGAGGTCAACCACACACCCGGCGTCGAGATCACCACCGGTCCGCTGGGCCAGGGCCTGGCCAGCGCGGTGGGCATGGCCGCGGCCGCCCGCCGGGAGCGCGGCCTGCTGGACCCCGAGGCAGAGCCGGACGAGAGCCCCTTCGACCACACCGTCTGGGTGATCGCCTCCGACGGCGACATCCAGGAGGGCATCAGCAGCGAGGCCAGTTCGTGGGCCGGGCACCAGGAGCTGGGTGACCTGGTGGTGGTCTACGACGCGAACCAGATCTCGATCGAGGACGACACCGACGTCGCGATGAGCGAGGACACCGGCCGGCGCTACGAGGCGTACGGCTGGCACGTGCAGACGGTGGACTGGACCGGTGGTCGCGGCGCGGAGGCGGGCCGGGACGGGACCTACGCCGAAGACGTCCACGCGCTGCACGAGGCTCTGGTCGCGGCCCGGGGCGAGCGGTCGCGGCCGTCGCTCGTGATCCTGCGCACGATCATCGCCTGGCCGGCGCCGGACGCGCAGAACACCGGAAAGGCACACGGCTCCGCCCTCGGCCCGGACGAGGTGGCAGCCGCGAAGCGGGTCATGGGCATGGACCCCGATCAGACCTTCGCCGTGGACGACGAGGTGCTGGCCCACACCAGACGGGCCGGTGAGCGCGGGCACGCGACGCACAAGGATTGGGACGAGCGCTTCTCCGAGTGGCGGTCCCGGCGGCCCGGGGCGGTCGAGCTGTGGGAGCGGCTGAGCGAGCGCCGGCTTCCCGACGGCTGGGCCGACGCCCTGCCGACCTTCCCGTCCGGCGAGGACGTCGCCACCCGCAAGGCGTCCGGTGCGGTGCTGAACGCGCTGGCGCCGGTACTGCCGGAGCTGTGGGGCGGTTCTGCGGACCTGGCCGAGAGCAACAACACCGCGATGAAGGACGACCCCTCGTTCCTCCCGGAGCACCGGCAGACCGCGATGTGGCCCGGGAACCGGTACGGCCGCAACCTGCACTTCGGCATCCGCGAGCACGCCATGGGCGCGATCCTGAACGGCATCGCGCTGCACGGCGCCACCCGCCCGTACGGCGCGACCTTCCTCACCTTCAGCGACTACATGCGCCCCGCGGTGCGGCTGGCCGCGCTGTCTCAGATGCCGGTGGTGTTCGTGTGGACGCACGACTCCATCGGCCTCGGCGAGGACGGTCCGACGCACCAGCCGATCGAGCACCTGGCCTCGCTGCGGGCGATGCCCGGGCTGGACGTCGTCCGACCGGCGGACGCCAACGAGGTGTCGGTGGCCTGGCGGACCGTGCTGGAGCACAACGACCGGCCGGCCGGCTTGGTGCTGAGCCGGCAGAACCTGCCCACCTTCCCGCGGGACAGCGACGGCTTCGCGTCGGCCACGGGCGTGGCCCGGGGCGGCTACGTGCTGCTGGACGCCCTCGACGAGGCGGGCGGCCCCGTCGAGCCGGACGTGCTGCTGGTGGGCACCGGCTCCGAGGTGCAGCTCGCGGTGGCGGCGCGGGAGACCCTCGCCGGCGACGGCATCCGCGCCCGGGTGGTGTCGATGCCCTGCCGGGAGTGGTTCGCCGAGCAGGACCCGGACTACCGGGACAGCGTGCTGCCCCCGGCCGTTCGCGCCCGGGTGAGCGTCGAGGCCGGCGTCGCGCAGGGCTGGCACGAGGTGGTCGGCGACGCCGGCCGGACGATTTCGATCGAGCACTACGGCGCCTCCGCCGACTACGAGACCATCTACGCCAAGGTCGGCATCACCGCCGACGCCGTCGCTGCCGCCGCGCGCGAGAGCCTCAGCGCGACCCGCGGCTGAGGGCCGCACCCCGCACACCGGCATACCCACCCCCGCACCGCAGCCGAACCGGAGGAACGATGACCGACACCAGGCTCCAGGCACTCGCCGATCAGGGGGTGGCGGTCTGGCTCGACGACCTGTCCCGTGACCGGCTGTCCAGCGGGGGGCTGGCCGCGCTGCGCGACCGTGGCGTGGTCGGCGTCACCTCGAACCCGACGATCTTCGCCAAGGCGCTCCAGGACGCCGACGAGTACGCCGAGCAGGTGCGCGACCTCAGCGCCCGAAAGGTGTCGGTCGGCGAGGCCGCCCGCGCGCTGACCGCCTACGACGTGCGGTGGGCGTGTGACGTGCTGGCCGAGACGCACCGGCGCACCGGCGGCCAGGACGGCAGGGTCAGCCTGGAGGTGGACCCGCGGCTGGCGCACCGGACGGTGCCGACCATGGCCGAGGCGCGCGCCTTGTGGTGGCTGGTGGACCGGCCGAACCTGTTCGTCAAGATCCCGGCCACCAGCGAGGGACTGCCGGCGATCACCGCCGCGATCGCCGAGGGCATCAGCGTCAACGTCACGCTGATCTTCGGTCTGGACCGCTACGCCGCCGTCATGGACGCCTACCTGACCGGGCTCGAGCACGCCCACAAGCACGGCATCGAGCTGTCCGGCATCCACTCGGTGGCGTCGTTCTTCGTCAGCCGGGTCGACTCCGAGATCGACAAGCGGCTCGACCACGATCGGCACTGACGAAGCCCGCGCATTGCGCTCGAAGGCCGCCGTCGCCAACGCCCGGCTCGCCTACGAGCGGTACGAGCGGGTCATCGGGTCCGACCGCTGGCAGCGGCTGGAGGCGGCCGGCGCGAACCGGCAACGGCCGCTGTGGGCGTCGACCTCGGTCAAGGACGACGCGCTGCCGGACACCCTGTATGTGGACAACCTGGTCGCCCCCGACACGGTGAACACCATGCCGGAGGCCACCTTGGAGGCGGTCGCCGACCACGGCGACGCGTCCGCGGACACCGTGACCGGGGCGTACGCCGACGCCCACGACGTGCTGGACCGGCTGGCGAAGCTCGGCATCGACTACGACGACGTCATCGCGGTGCTCGAGCGCGAGGGGGTCGAGAAGTTCGAGAAGTCGTGGGCCGAGCTGCTCCAGACCGTCGAATCCGCGCTGGACCCCGCCGCCGGCGGCAGCGGCGGCGGTCCCGCGTGACCGGCCGGGACTCGGGCGCGGCCACCGGCGCCGCCACCGGCGTGGCGCACACCCTGCTGGTCTCCGCCGCCGACGAGGCAGCCTACGCAGCGACCCTCGAGCAGCAGGTTGCCGACGGGGTCGCGTCGGGGATCACTCGCCGGGACCCGTCGCTGTGGGGGGCGCACGCGGAGCAGGAGGCGGCCAAGCGGCTGGGCTGGGTCGACCTCCCGACCACGTCGAGGCCCCTTATCGACGAGGTCGCCACATTGCGCGCCGAGCTCGGTGGCGCGGGGATCGACCACGTGGTGCTCTGCGGCATGGGCGGCTCGTCGCTGGCGCCCGAGGTGATCACCGCCGCGGCGGGCGTCGCGCTCACCGTGCTCGACTCGTCGGACCCCACCACCGTCCGGGCCGCCCTCGCCGACCGGCTGGACCGCACCGTGCTGGTGGTGTCGAGCAAGTCCGGCAGCACCCTGGAGACCGACAGCCAGCGGCGGGCGTACGAGCAGGCGTTCCGGACGGCGGGGATCGACCCGGCCGACCGGATCGTGGTGGTGACCGATCCGGGGTCCCCGCTGGACAAGGAGGCCCGCACCGCCGGCTACCGGGTGTTCGGCGCCGACCCCGAGGTCGGCGGCCGGTATTCCGCGCTGACCGCGTTCGGCCTGGTGCCGAGCGGCCTGGCGGGAGCCGACATCGGTGCGCTGCTGGACGAGGCCGCGGCGATCGCGCCCGCGCTGGCCGTCGACACCGTGGACAGCCCGGGCCTGCGGCTCGGCGCGCTGCTGGGCACCGCCGCCCGGCGCGGGGTGGACAAGGTGGTGCTGGCGGAGACCGGCTCGACGCTGCCCGGCTTCGGTGACTGGGTCGAGCAGCTGCTGGCCGAGTCGACCGGCAAGGACGGCGTCGGTGTGCTGCCCGTCGTCGTCGAGTCGGCCGATGCCCCCGACGCCCGGGCGGACCGACCGGACGAGCAGCTGATCGGCATCGGACCGGCCCGGGGGTCGACCGCACCGGTTGCGGCCTCGGGCTGGAGCGCCGCCGTCGACGCACCGCTCGGCGCCTCGCTGTTGCTCTGGGAGCACGCCACCGCGGTCGTCGGTCGGGTGCTCGGCATCAACCCCTTCGACCAGCCGGACGTGGAGAGCGCGAAGACCGCTGCGCGCGGGCTGCTGGAGCGGCCCGTCGACGACGCCGGCCCCGACCTGACCGACGGCGCCGTCCAGGTGCGGGCGAGCGGCGGCTGGCTGGGTGCGGGCACCTCCGACCTCGGTGCCGCGCTCCGGGCCCTGCGCGCCGAGCTCGACCCCGGCCAGGGCTACCTGGCGGTGATGGCCTACCTGGACCGCACCGCCGATGCCCGGCTGGCCGGCCTGCGCGCGCCGCTGGCGGAGTGGGCCGGCCGGCCCACCACCTTCGGTTGGGGTCCGCGGTTCCTGCACTCGACCGGGCAGTACCACAAGGGCGGCCCGCCGACCGGGTGCTACCTGCAGGTGACGGGCACGCCGGTCGAGGACCTCGGGGTGCCAGGCCGCGACTTCACCTTCGGCCGGTTCCTGCAGGCCCAGGCGGACGGCGATGCCCAGGTGCTCGAGGACCGCGGGCGGCCGGTGCTGAGGCTGCACCTCACCGACCGGGCGGCCGGAGTGGACCAGTTGCTGCAAGCCGTGCGGGAGCTGCGGTGAGCATCTCGCCGAACCCGCTGCGCGACCCGCAGGACCGGCGGCTGCCACGGATCGCCGGTCCGTGCAGCCTGGTGCTGTTCGGCGTCACCGGTGACCTGTCCCGCAAGAAGCTGATGCCGGCGGTGTACGACCTGGCCAACCGCGGACTGCTGCCGCCTGGGTTCGCGCTGGTGGGCTTCGCCCGGCGGGACTGGGAGAACCAGGACTTCGCCCAGGTCGTGCACGACGCGGTGAAGGCGCACTCGCGCACCCCGTTCCGCGAGGAGACCTGGCGGCAGCTCGCCGAGGGGTTCCGCTTCGTGCCCGGGGACTTCTCCGACGACGTGGCGTTCGGGCGGCTCGCCGAGACGGTCGCCGAGCTCGACGAGGTCCGGGGAACGGCCGGCAACCACGCCTTCTACCTCTCCATCCCGCCCGGGTTCTTCCCCGACGTGGTCGGTCAGCTCAAGGAGCACGGGCTGGCGAGCGCCGATGGCGGCTCGTGGCGCCGGGTCGTGATCGAGAAGCCGTTCGGCCACGACCTCGCGTCGGCGCGGCAGCTCAACGACGTGGTGTCCGACGTGTTCCCGCCGCACGCGGTGTTCCGGATCGACCATTACCTCGGCAAGGAGACGGTCCAGAACATCCTGGCGTTCCGGTTCGCGAACGCCATGTTCGAGCCGGTCTGGAACTCCAACTACGTGGACCACGTGCAGATCACGATGGCCGAGGACATCGGCATCGGCGGGCGGGCCGGCTACTACGACGGCATCGGGGCGGCTCGCGACGTGATGCAGAACCACCTGCTCCAGCTGATGGCGCTGATCGCGATGGAGGACCCCACGTCCTTCGACGCCCGCAACCTGCGACTGGAGAAGCAGAAGGTGCTGGCGTCGGTCCGGATCCCCGAGCGGCTGGACCTGCACACCGCGCGCGGCCAGTACGGCGCCGGGTGGCAGGGCGGCCAGAAGGTGATCGGCTACTGCGACGAGGACGACATCTCCGCCGCCTCCACCACCGAGACGTTCGCGGCGATCCGACTGGACATCGAGAACCGACGCTGGGCCGGGGTGCCGTTCTATCTGCGGACCGGCAAGCGGCTGGGCCGTCGGGTCACCGAGGTCGCGGTGGTGTTCAAGCGAGCGCCGCACCTGCCCTTCACCCAAACCTCGACCGAGGAGCTCGGGCAGAACGCGCTGGTCATGCGGATCCAGCCCGACGAAGGGGTCACACTCCGGTTCGGCGCCAAGGTGCCAGGCACCGCGATGGAGCTGCGGGACGTCAACATGGACTTCGCGTACGGCGGGGCGTTCGTCGAGTCCAGCCCGGAGGCCTACGAGCGGCTGATCCTCGACGTGCTGCTCGGCGACCCTCCGCTGTTCCCGCAGCACGAGGAGGTCGAGCTGTCCTGGCAGATCCTGGACCCGATCGTCCGCTGGTGGGCTGAGAACGGGAAGCCCGAGACCTACCCGGCCGGCTCCTGGGGACCGGCGTCGGCGACCGAGATGCTCGCCCGCGACGGCCGCACCTGGCGCCGGCCGTGACCGGCACCCGACGAGCAGTGAGGCGGCTGCGATGCGGATAGACCTGACCGACACGACCGCGAGTGCCGTGTCGTCGGCCCTGCTGCAGGCCCGGCGACGAGCCGGCAGCCCGGCGATGGGCATGGTGCTGACGTTCGTGGTGGTGACCGACGAGGCCAGCCACGAGCACGCGATGCACGCCGCCCGGGAGGTGTCGACCGAGCACCCGTCCCGGATTCTCGGCGTGCTCCGGGGGGCTCGGCGTGGCCGCCCCCGGCTCGACGCCGAAGTGTCCATCGGGCAGAGCGGCTCTGGTGAGACGGTGCTGTTGCGGCTGTCCGGCGAGCTCTCGGACCACCCGGTGTCGGTGGTGACGCCGCTGCTGCTGCCCGACTCGCCGGTGGTGGCCTGGTGGCCCACCGACGCCCCCGACGACGTGTCCGCAGACCCGCTGGGCAGGCTCGCCAAGCGCCGGATCACCGACGCCGCGGCCGCCACCCGGGCGAAGACCACGGTGCTGGCCAAGCGGGCCAGGCACCACGCGCCCGGTGACACCGACCTGGCCTGGACCCGGATCACGCCCTGGCGGGCCCTGCTCGCCGCCGGGCTCGACCAGCACCCGGTGCGGATCGGCGGCGCCACCGTCGAGGCGACCCGCAACAACTCGAGCGCGGAGCTGATGGCGGCCTGGCTGCGCAGCCGCTGCAAGGTCGACGTCGACCTGCGTCCGAGCCGCGGGCCGGGCATCACCTCGGTGGCGCTGCACTCCAGTCACGGCGACATCGCCCTGCACCGGCCGGACGGCCGGCTGGCGATGTTCACCATCCCGGGTGAGGCCGACCGGCCGGTGGCGCTGCAGCGCCGGGAGGTGGCCGAGCTGCTGGCCGAGGAGCTGCGCCGACTGGACAACGACGACGTCTACGAGGACACCGTGCAGCTGCTGGCGAGATCCGGCCGCAATCCGGCCCGGCGGCCGCCGCGCCGGACGCAGAGCCAGGTGACGTCGACCGCGAAGACGGCGCGGACCACGCGGACCCACAAGCGCGGCGCCAAGCCCGAACCGCGCTCATGACCGGGACGCCGACGGTGGTCGTGCACCGCACCGCCGAGGTCCTGGCGCAGGCGGTCGCAGCCCGGCTGGTGACCCGGCTGGTGGACGTGCAGAGCTCCGGCCGCAGGGCGCACCTGGTGCTGACCGGCGGCGGGATCGCCCGCGCGGTGCATCGGGCGGTGCGCGACTCCCCCGCCCGGGCGGCGGTCGACTGGCGCGCCGTGCACGTGTGGTGGGGCGACGAACGGTTCGTGCCGACCGACGACCCGGAGCGGAACGAGGGTCAGGCCCGGGCCGATCTGCTCGACGCGCTGCCGCTGGACCCGGAGCTCGTGCACCCGGTCCCCGGTGCGGATGGTCCGGCGGGCGACGATCCGGACGCGGTGGCCGCCGGTTATGCCGAGGCGCTGTCAGCGCAGGCCCGACCGGAGGACCACGGTGACGTCCCGACCTTCGACCTGCTGATGCTCGGAATCGGGCCGGACGGCCACGTCGCGTCGCTGTTCCCCGAGCACCCGGCGGTCTACGACACCCGGAGCGTGGTCGCGGTGCGGCACTCCCCCAAGCCCCCGCCGACCAGGATCTCGCTCACCTTCCCGACGCTGGACCGGGCCCGCGAGGTGTGGTTCGTCGTCTCCGGGCCGGACAAGGCCGCGGCCGTCCGGAACGCGCTCGGCGGGGCCGGTCGGCTGCAGGTGCCCGCCGCGGGCCCGCGGGGACGGGACCGGACGCTGTGGCTGCTGGATCGTGACGCGGCGGCGGCCGTGCCGGCCGGGTTGCGGCGGATCGCCTCGCCCTGACCGGGGCCGGTCAGAAGACGATCTCGCCGCGCTTGCGCTTGTCCCGCAGCGTGGTCAGGGCCTCGTCCAGGATCTCCCGCGCCTCGGCGTCCGAGCGCCGCTCCTTCACGTACGCCAGGTGGGTCTTGTACGGCTCGATCCGGGGCGCCGGCGGGGGGTTCTCGGAGTCCCGGCTGGCGGGCAGCCCGCACCGGGGGCAGTCCCACTCGTCCGGAACGACGGCGTCCATCGCGAAGCTGGGCTGGGTGTGATGCCCGTGCGAGCAGTAGTACGACACCGTCTGTCGGGGAGCCGCCTCGCCGCGCTCCGCCTCGCCCATCGGGCCGGCGCCCACCCGACTCCCGCGGATCGCAGAACCTCCAGCCACGTCACGCACTCCTCATCGTCGACACATCGTCCATGGTGCGCTCAGCCCTGGGCCTTGAGCAAGATTCCCAGCGCGAACACGCAGAGCATCCAGATCACGCCGATCCCGACGGTGATCCGGTCCAGGTTCTTCTCCGCGACCGAGGACCCGCCCAGGCTGGACGACATCCCGCCGCCGAACATGTCCGACATGCCACCGCCACGGCCCTTGTGCAGCAGCACCAGCACGATCAGCAGCAGGCTGCAGATGAGGAGCAGGATGGAGAAGGTCAGGATCACGACGGTACAGGCCTCACTCGCGCAGTCGTCCGGCAGTCACAGCACGGGGAGGTCGTAGAAGCGGCAGATGCCGGCGAACTCCTCCGCCTGCAGGCTGGCCCCTCCGACGAGCGCCCCGTCCACGTCGGGCTCGGCCATCAGGGCTGCGACATTCGCCGCCTTGACCGAGCCGCCGTACAGGATACGCACCGCGGCTGCGGTGCCGTCCCCCCACGTCCCCGCCACCCGGGTCCGCACCGCCGCACACACCTCCTGGGCGTCCTGCGGCGTGGCCACCTCACCGGTGCCGATCGCCCAGACCGGCTCGTACGCCAGCACCGCCCCGGCCACCTGGCCGGCGTCCAACCCGGCGAGCGAACCGTCCACCTGGGCGAGCACATGCTCGACGTGCTCCCCCGCCTGCCGGACCTCCAGCCCCTCGCCCACGCAGACGATCGGCGTCAGCTCGTGGGCCAGCGCCTGCCGGGCCTTCGCATTGACCACGTCGTCGCCCTCCGCGTGCTGTTCGCGTCGCTCGGAGTGGCCGACCACGACATAGCCGCAGCCGAGCGCGGCGAGCATCGCGGCGGTGACCTCGCCGGTGTGCGCGCCACCATCGTGCGCGGACACGTCCTGGGCGCCGTACCCGAGGGCGAGCCGGTCGCCGTCCACCAGGGTCTGCACGCTGCGCAGGTCGGTGAACGGCGGCAGCACGACGACCTCCGAGCGGGCCGGGTCGTGCGACTTGTCGCGCAGCGTCCAGGCGAGCCGCTGGACCAGGACCACGGCCTCGTGGTGGTTCAGGTGCGACTTCCAGTTGCCGGCCATCAGCGGCAGCCGGGTCTTGGGTGCGTTCAGGGTTCAGCCCTCCAGGACCACGAGACCGGGCAAGGTCTTGCCTTCGAGCAGCTCGAGGCTCGCGCCACCCCCGGTGGAGATGTGGCCGAACGCTGCGTCGTCGAAACCGAGCCGGCGGACCGCCGCGGCGCTGTCGCCCCCGCCGACGACCGTGAAACCGTCCGCACGGGCGAGCGCGTCGGCGACCGCGCGGGTCCCGGCGGCGAACTGCTCGATCTCGAACACCCCCATCGGCCCGTTCCAGAACGTGGTGGCTGCCTGGGCGATCCGCGCGGCGAAGGCGGCCGCGGAGTCGGGTCCGATGTCCAACCCGATCGCCTCGGCCGGGATCTCCTGAACCGGAACGACCCGCGCCTCGGCCTCGGCACTGACCTCGTCGGCGACGACGACGTCGGTGGGCAGACCGATCCGAACGCCCTCCCGCTCGGCCCGCTCCAGGTGCCCGCGCACCACGTCGACCTGGTCCTGCTCCAGCAGGCTCCGCCCCACCTGGTGCCCCTGCGCGGCCAGGAACGTGAACACCATGCCGCCGCCGATCAGCAACTCGTCTGCGACGCCGAGCAGGTTGTCGATGACGCCGAGCTTGTCGGAGACCTTGGACCCGCCGAGCACCACGACGTACGGGTGCTGGGGGTCTCGCACCAGCCGGCCGAGAACCTCCACCTCGGACCGGACGAGGCCGCCCGCTGCGGCCGGAAGCCGCTCCGCCAGGTCGCACACGCTGGCCTGTCGACGGTGCACGACGCCGAACCCGTCGGAGACGAACGCGTCCGCCAGCGACGCCCAGCGTTCGGCCAGCGCGGCCCGCTCCCCCGCGTCCTTGCTGGTCTCGCCGGCCTCGAACCGGACGTTCTCAAGCAGCGCGACGTCTCCGTCGGCGAGACCGGCGACCGTCGAGCGGGCACTGTCCCCCGCGACGTCGCCGGCCAGCCGGACGTCGGCGCCGAGCAGCTCACCGAGCCTCCCGGCCACCGGGGCGAGCGAGTACCGCTGGTCCGGCTCGCCCTTCGGCCGGCCGAGGTGGGCGAGGACGACGACCCGGGCGCCGGCGTCGCGGAGCCGGCTCAGGGTGGGCAGACTGGCCCGGATCCGGCCGTCGTCGGTGATCGTGGTCCCGTCCAGCGGGACGTTGAGGTCGCTGCGGACCAGGACGGTCCGGCCTCGGAGGTCGCCGAGGTCGTCGATGGTCCTCACCGGGGACGGGTCACAGGGTCCGGCCGACGTGCGTCACCAGGTCGACCAGCCGGTTGGAGTACCCCCACTCGTTGTCGTACCAGCCGACGACCTTGACCTGGTTCCCGGTGGCCTTGGTCAGCATGGCGTCGAAGATGCACGACGCGGGATCGGTGACGATGTCCGACGACACGATCGCGTCCTCGGTGTAGCGCAGGAACCCCTTCATCGGCCCGTCCGCTGCAGCGCGCACCGCTGCGTTCACCTCGTCCACGGACGCCTCCCGGCCGAGGTTCACGGTCAGGTCGGTCGCCGAGCCGGTCGGAATCGGGACCCGCAGAGCGTACCCGTCGAGCCGTCCCTTGAGCTCCGGCAGCACCAGCCCGATCGCCTTGGCCGCTCCGGTGCTGGTCGGCACGATGTTGACCGCGGCGGCACGGGCCCGGCGCAGGTCCTTGTGCGGCCCGTCCTGCAGGTTCTGGTCCTGGGTGTAGGCGTGGATGGTGGTCATCAGCCCACGCTCGATGCCGAACGCGTCGTTGAGGGCCTTCGCCATCGGGGCCAGGCAGTTCGTCGTGCAGGACGCGTTCGAGATGATCGTGTGCGCCGCCGGGTCGTACGCCTCGTGGTTGACCCCCATCACCACGGTCAGGTCCTCGTTGCTGGCCGGCGCGGAAATGATCACCTTCTGCGCCCCGCCTTCGATGTGCGCGCGGGCCTTGGAGCCGTCGGTGAAGAAGCCCGTGGACTCGACGACCACGTCGACGCCGAGGTCCTTCCACGGCAGCGCCGCCGGGTCCCGCTCGGCCAGCGCCCGGATGGTCGCACCACCCGCGGTGATCCCCTCACCGGTGACCGTCACGTCGCCGTCGAACCGGCCCAGCACCGAGTCGTACTTGAGCAGGTGGGCGAACATCGCCGTCTCGCCGAGGTCGTTGTAGGCGACCACCTCTATGTCGGCACCGGACGCCAGGGCGGCCCGGTAGAAGTTGCGGCCGATCCGGCCGAAGCCGTTGATGCCTACGCGCACGGTCACGATGGGGTCTCCTCGCGGCTGGACAGCAGGTGCCGTTGCGACCCTACCGGGAGCCGGTCAGGGTGCCGCGTCCAGCATCTCGGGGGTGAGACTCGACTCGGTGCCGGGGACGCCGGTCTCCTCGGCCCGCTTGTCCGCCATCGCCAGCAACCGGCGGATACGGCCGGCCACGGCGTCCTTGGTGAGCGGCGGCTGGTGCAGCTGGCCGAGTTCCTCGAGGCTGGCCTGCTTGTGCTCGAGCCGCAGGCTGCCCGCCTGCCGCAGGTGGTCCGGGACCTCCTCGCCGAGCAGCTCCAGCGCCCGCTGCACCCGGGCACCGGCCGCCACCGCCGCGCGCGCGGAGCGGCGCAGGTTGGCGTCGTCGAAGTTGGCCAGCCGGTTCGCGGTGGCCCGGACCTCGCGACGCATCCGCCTCTCCTCCCAGGCCAGCAGGCTCTCGTGCGCGCCCAGCCGGGTCAGCAGCGCGCCGATCGCGTCCCCGTCCCGGATCACCACCCGGTCCACCCCCCGCACCTCGCGCGCCTTGGCCGAGATCCCCAGCCGGCGGGCGGAGCCGACCAGCGCCAGCGCCGCCTCGGTCCCCGGGCAGGTGACCTCGAGCGCGCTGGACCGGCCGGGCTCGGTGAGCGAGCCGTGCGCGAGGAAGGCGCCCCGCCAGGCCGAGACGGCGTCGCACGTCGCGCCGGACACCACCTGCGGCGGCAGGCCGCGGACCGGCCGCCCGCGCTGATCGAGCAGGCCGGTCTGCCGGGCCAGCGCCTCGCCGTCCTTGATCACCCGCAACACGTACCGGGTTCCGCGGCGCAGGCCGCCGCCGGAGACGACGACCACCTCGCTCGGGTGGCCGTAGACCTCCTGGATGTCCCGACGGAGCCGGCGCGCCGCCGCGCCGGTGTCCAGCTCGGCCTCGACCACGATGCGACCGGCCACGATGTGCAGGCCCCCGGCGAAACGCAGCGTCGAGGAGACCTCCGCCTTGCGACAACAGGACTTCGTCACCGAGGTGCTCGCCAACTCCGCCTTCACCTGGGACGTCATCGCCATGGCGCCGATCCTGCCATGAGGTGCAAGCACCGTCAGGTGTGACCGCTACACACCTCGCGGTAGGCGGCCGCGAGCCGCAGCACGTCGTGGCGGGGGGACCCGTCCCGCGCCGCAAGGTCGGCGAGCACCAGCTCGGCGCCGAGCCGGTGGACCGCCTCGGCCAGCCCATCGGCCCGGCCGGCCACGGTCCGGTCGGCCAGCACCACGTCGACGTGCAGGTCCGGGGCGTGCGCGGCGAACGCGGCCAGGTGTGCGGCCGGGCTCAGGCCCCCGGTCTCGCCCGGCTGCGGTGCCAGGTTGAGCGTCAGCACCCGGCGCGCCGCGGTCGCGTGCAGGGCGGCGAACAGGTCCGGCACCAGCAGGTGCACCAGCACGCTGGTGAACCAGGACCCGGGGCCGATCACCACGCAGTCCGCCCCGCGGAGCGCCTCCAGGGCCTCCGGGCAGGCCGGTGGCTCGGCCGGGTCCAGGCCGATCGACGCGACCTGGCCCGCCGTCGAGGCGACCTCGACCTGTCCCCGGACCTGCACCTCGGTGTCCGGGGAGGCCGGGTCGGCGCCGCGCACCCTGGCCACCACGTCCAACGGCACGGCGGCCATCGGCAGCACCCGGCCGCGGGCGCCGAGCAGCCGCGCCACCCAGTCCAGCCCCGCCACGTGCGCGTCCGCACCGCCGGGGGCGTCCAGGAGCTGCCAGAGCGCGACGATCAGCAGGTTCCCGAGGGCGTGGTCGTGCAGCTCGCCCCGGCTGTCGAAGCGGTGTTGCAGCGCGCTCGCCCAGGTCCGGCCCCAGGCGTCGTCCCCGCACAGGGCGGTCAGCGCCATCCGCAGGTCACCGGGCGGGAGCACCCCGAGCTCGCGTCGCAGACGCCCCGACGATCCGCCGTTGTCGGCGACGGTCACCACGGCGGTGAGCCGGCTGGTTACGTGCCGCAGCGCCGACAGCGAGGCGGCCAGGCCGTGCCCGCCGCCCAGCGCGACCACGGCCGGCTCCGCACCGGCCGGTCCGACGCCGGGGGGCGGTGGCGCGCTCACTCCCGCCCCAGGTCCCGGTGGACGACGAGGACGGACACGTCCAGGCTGCGGAGCCGATCCGCCAGCGCCTCGGCCATGGCGACGCTGCGGTGCCGGCCCCCGGTGCAGCCGATGGCCAGGGTGAGGAACCGCTTGCCCTCGCGGACGAAGCCCGCGGTGAGCGAACCGAGCAGCTGCTCGTACTCGAGCAGGAAGCGGGTCGCCTCGGGCTGGGAGAGCACCGACTCCCGGACGGGCTCGTCGAGGCCGGTCATCGGCCGCAGGGCCGGGTCCCAGTGCGGGTTCGGGAGGAACCGCATGTCGGCCACCATGTCGGCGTCCACCGGGATGCCGTACTTGAACCCGAACGACACCACCGTCGCGCGCAGGCCCTCCGGCTCGTCGCCGCCGAAGGCGGACGACACCTTCGCGCTCAGCTGGTGCACGTTCAGGTCGGAGGTGTCGATGATCAGGTCGGCCCGGCCGCGCAGCTCCAGCATCATCTCCCGCTCCGCGTGCACGCCGTCGAGCAACCGGCCGGCGCCCTGCAGCGGGTGCGGGCGCCGGGCGGCCTCCTGTCGGCGGACCAGAACGTCGTCACTCGCCTCCAGGAACAGCACCGAGGGTGGGCGGCCGCGCCGGGCCAGGTCGACGAGCACCCCGCGCAGCGCGGCGAAGAACCACCGTGACCGGGCGTCCACCACCACCGCGATGCGCGGCTCGTCCCGACCGACCCGACTGACCAGTGCCTGCACCTCGCCGATCAGCTGCGGTGGGAGGTTGTCCACCACGAACCAGCCGAGGTCCTCCAACACGCCGGCCGCGGTGCTGCGCCCGGCCCCGGTCATGCCGGTGATCAGCAGCAGCGTGCCCGGCGAACCGGGCTGCTCGGTCGTCGCGTCGGTCACGGTTGCTCCTCTGCTGGTCGGTCGTCGAGGATCTCACCGGTCGCGGTGTTGACCGCGGGCGCAGGTGCCGGTGGCTGCTCGACATGCAGCGCCGCCGCGACCGCCGCCGCCGTCTGCCGACCGATCCCCGGCACCTCGGCGATCTGGTCCACGGTGGCGGCGCGGAGCCGCTTCAGCGAACCGAAGCGGCTGAGCAGTGCCTTGCGGCGCACCTCGCCGAGGCCCGGGACGTCGTCCAGCGCGCTCTCCACCATCGACCGGGAGCGTCGGGACCGGTGATGGGTGATCGCGAACCGGTGCGCCTCGTCCCGGATCCGCTGCAGCAGGTAGAGCCCCTCGCTGCTGCGCGGCAGCACCAGCGGGTCCTCGACACCGGGCACCCAGACCTCCTCCAGCCGCTTGGCCAGGCCGCAGACCGGGATGTCGTCGATGCCGAGATCGGCCAGCGCCCGCGCCGCGGCAGCCACCTGGGGCGGCCCCCCGTCGACGACCACCAGCCCCGGCGCGTACGCGAACTTGCGCGGCCGGCCGGTGTCCGGGTCGACGAGCAGCGGGCCGTCGTCGGGGTCGCTGCCGGGTGTGGCCGGTCCGCGGTCCAGCTGGTCGTCGAGCATCCGGCGGAACCGCCGGGTGACCGTCTCCCGCATGCTCGCCACGTCGTTCTGGCCCTCGACCTCGCGGATCACGAAGCGGCGGTACTCGCTCTTGCGCGGCAGCCCGTCCTCGAAGACCACCATCGACGCAACCACCTGGGTGCCCTGCAGGTTCGACACGTCGTAGCACTCGATCCGCAGCGGCGCCTCGTCCAGGCCGAGGGCCCGCTGCACCTCCTCCAACGCCCGGTTCCGGGTGGTGAGGTCGCTCGCCCGCTTGGTCTTGTGCACGGTGAGGCTCTCCATCGCGTTTCGCGCGACGGTCGCCATTAGGGCCCGCTTGTCGCCCCGTTGCGGCACCCGGACGCCGACCCGTCCGCCACGGCGCTCGGTCAGCCACTGCTCCAGTGCGTCGGCATCACCCGGCAGCTCGGGCACCAGCACCTCCCGCGGGATCGCGTCACCGCTCTCCCCGTCGTACAGCTGCACGAGAGCCCGCTCGACCAGGTCACCGGTGCCGGCGTCGTCGACCTTGTCGGCCACCCAGCCGCGCTGTCCGCGGACCCGGCCGTCGCGCACGCTGAAGATCTGCACCGCGACCTCCAGCGGATCCTCCTCGAGGGCGAGCACGTCGGCGTCGGTGCCGTCACCGAGCACCACCGCGTTCTTCTCCATCGCCCGGCGCAGCGCGCCCACGTCGTCGCGCAGCCGCGCCGCCCGTTCGAAGTCGAGCTCGCCGGCGGCGGCCCGCATCTGCTTCTCCAGCCGGCGGACGTACTCGTCGGTCCGCCCGGACAGGAAGCCGACGAAGTCGTCCACGATCGCCCGGTGCTCCTCGGCGGACACCCGGCCCACGCACGGCGCGGAGCACTTGCCGATGTAGCCGAGCAGGCAGGGCCGGCCGATCTGGCCCGAGCGCTTGAAGACACCGGCCGAGCAGGACCGCATGGGAAACACCCGCAGCAGCAGGTCGACGGTCTCCCGGATCGCCCAGGCGTGGCTGTACGGCCCGAAGTAGCGCACCCCCTTGCGTTTGGGTCCGCGGCCGACCGTCACCCGGGGGAACTCCTCGTGCAGCGTCACCGCCAGCCACGGGTAGGACTTGTCGTCGCGGTATTTCACGTTGAAGCGCGGGTCGAACTCCTTGATCCAGCTGTACTCCAGCTGGAGCGCCTCGACCTCGGTGCCGACGACCGTCCAGTCGACCCGGGCGGCCGCGGAGACCATCGACTGGGTGCGCGGGTGCAGATTGGCCAGGTCCTGGAAGTACGAGCCGACCCGGGACCGCAGCGACTTCGCCTTGCCGACATAGACGACCCGGCCGGCGGTGTCGAAGAAGCGGTAGACGCCCGGCTTGTCCGGAACGGCGCCCGGTGCGGGGCGGTACGTCGCGGGGTCGGCCACGACGCTCAGCCTAGGTGGGAGCGCCCCCGGCCGGTCGGGTGTGACCCGGCCTCACATCCAGACGTAGACGCGCCGGCGCTCGATCTTGGTCCGCTTGGACGGCAGCGACCTGGTCGCCGGACCCATCACCGCCTCGCCGGTCGTGATGGAGAACTTGGACCCGTGGCAGACGCAGTTGATGGTCCCGCCGGAGACGCTGTCGAGGCGGCAGCCCTGATGCGTGCAGAAGATGCTGAACGCCTTGACCACGCCCCGCGTCGGACGCGTCACGACGACCGCCTTGCGGGTCAGCACCAACCCGCCCCCGATCGGGAACCGGCGCTTGCGTCCCACCGGCACCCAGCTCCGGCCGCGCGCGTCGGTCGCCGCTGCCGCGGTCTCGGCAGCCCCGCCGGCAACCAGGCCGGCAGCCCCGGCGACACCGGCGATACCGGCCGCTGCTCCCCTCAGGAACGTCCGCCGTCCCGCGCACGCCGTGCAGTCGTGGGTCTCGCTCCCGGTCGCACACTCACCCATCCGGCCCATCCCTCCACTTTCGTCGGGGTTGCACCGATCGAACCTAGTCAGCGGGGTGACCGGGCCGCGTCCGCCGTTCGGCCAGTCCGCAGCGACCGTTCAACCGACCCGTCAGCCGACGGTGATGGTGTCTCCGTCGACGCTGACCGGCGCCTCGGCGAGGGGCTCGGTCGCGGGGCCGTTGACCACCGAACCGTCCTCGGCCGAGAAGCGGCTGCCATGACAGGGGCAGATGATCTCCCCATCGGTCACCTCGCCGACCGGGCACTGCTTGTGCGTGCAGATCGCGGTGAAGGCCTTGAAGTCGCCGTCGGTCGGTTGCGTGACCACGTAGGTCTCCTCGACCACGACACCGCCACCGACGGCCACGTCGGAGACCGTGACCGTCTTGGTGCCGCCGGAGCCTTCGTCGTCGGACGGCGCGCTGGTCTCGGTGTCCGACCCGGCGCCGGAGCTGCTCGCCGTGTCGTCGTCGCCACACGCGACCAACCAGGTCGCGGCGACGACTCCGCCACCGGCGCCGCGAAGCAGCATGCGACGCGGGATGTGCGCGGCGGGTGCGGTGGTGGGATGACGGTCGGCTGCCATGAAGGCCTCCCCGATCGCGGATGGCTGTCGTTGACCTTCATCCTGGCGGGTCGGCGACCCCGTCGCGGGCTCAGCCGGCTTTTGTCCGGGTGCCCTTTCGGGAGGTGGACCGAGGGGCAGCGGGCCGACCGGTTCGCCGCTTGGCCGGTCGGACCAGGGGCCGCAGGAACTCACCGGTGTGACTGTTCGCGTCGGCCGCGATCTGCTCCGGCGTCCCCTCCGCGACGACCAGACCGCCGCGGGTTCCGCCATCCGGGCCCATGTCGACCACCCAGTCCGCGGTCTTGATCACGTCGAGGTTGTGCTCGATGACGATCACCGTGTTGCCCTTGTCGACCAGGCTCTGCAGCACACCGAGCAGCTTGCGGATGTCCTCGAAGTGCAGGCCTGTGGTCGGCTCGTCGAGCACGTAGACCGTGCTGCCGGTGGAGCGCTTCTGCAGCTCCGAGGCCAGCTTCACCCGCTGCGCCTCACCGCCGGACAGCGTCGGCGCCGGCTGCCCGAGCCGGACGTAGCCCAAGCCCACGTCCACGAGGGTGCGCAGGTGCCGGGCGATCGCCGGAATGGCGGCGAAGAACTCCACCGCCTCCTCGATCGGCATGTCCAGCACCTCGGAGATGGACCGGCCCTTGTAGTGCACCTCGAGCGTCTCGCGGTTGTAGCGCGCGCCGTGGCACACCTCGCACGGGACGTAGACGTCGGGCAGGAAGTTCATCTCGATCTTGATGGTGCCGTCGCCGGAGCAGGCCTCACAGCGACCGCCCTTGACGTTGAAGGAGAACCGGCCGGGCTGGTAGCCGCGCACCTTGGCCTCGCTGGTCTGCGCGAAAAGCTTGCGGACGTGGTCGAACACACCGGTGTAGGTCGCCGGGTTGGACCGAGGCGTGCGCCCGATCGGCGACTGGTCGACGTGGATGACCTTGTCCACGTGCTCGGCTCCGGTGATGGTGCGGTGCCGGCCGGGGATGTCCCGCGACCGGTAGATCCGCTTGGCCAACGAGGTGTAGAGGATGTCGTTGACCAGCGTGGACTTGCCCGACCCCGACACCCCGGTCACCGCCACGAACAGCCCGAGCGGGAAGACGGCGTCGATGTCGCGGAGGTTGTGCTCCTTGGCCCCCCGCACCACGAGCTCACGGCCTGGCATCGGCGGTCGGCGGACCTCCGGCACGGGGATGCTGACCCGGCCGGCGAGGTAGGCGCCGGTCATCGAGTCCCGGTGCTCCAGCAGGTCGTCGACGGTCCCGGAGACCACGATCTGGCCGCCGTGCTCACCCGCACCAGGCCCGATATCGACGACCCAGTCGGCGGTCCGGATGGTGTCCTCGTCGTGCTCGACGACGATCAGCGTGTTGCCGAGGTCTCGCAGCCGGAGCAGGGTGTCGATCAGCCGGCGGTTGTCCTTCTGGTGCAGCCCGATGGACGGCTCGTCCAGGACGTACAGGACGCCGACCAGACCGGCGCCGATCTGGGTGGCCAGCCGGATCCGCTGTGCCTCGCCCCCCGACAGCGACCCGGACGGGCGGTCGAGTGTGAGGTAGTCCAGGCCGACGTCCAGCAGGAAGCGCAGCCGCTCGGAGATCTCCTTCAGCACCCGCTCGCCGATCTGCCGCTCCCGCACGCTCATGTCCAGGTCGGCGAGGAAGCGGGAGGCCTCGTCGACCGGGAGCGCGCAGACGTCGGCGATGTTGCGCTCGTCCCCGTCGGCAGCGGTCAGCGTCACGGCCATCGACACCGGCTTGAGCCGGCTGCCGGCGCAGGCCGGGCAGGGTACCTCGCGCATGAAGCCCTCGAACCGCTCCCGGCTGGTGTCGGACTCCGCCTCGCCGTGCCGCCGCTCGATGTAGGGGATGACCCCCTCGAAGGTCGTCCAGTATGCCCGCTCCCGCCCGTAGCGGTTCTTGTAGCGCACGTGCACCTGCTGCTCGTGCCCGTGCAGCAGGGCGCGCTGCGCGTCGGCGGAGAGGTCGGCGAACGGTACGTCGACCGAGAAGCCCATCTCGTCGCCGAGGGCGGCGAGCAGCCGGCCGAAGTAGTCCGACACGTGCGCGGCCGACCACGGGGTCACCGCCCCCTCGGCGATCGACCGGCCGGGGTCGGGGACCACCAGCTCCGGATCCACCTCCATCCGGGTGCCGAGTCCGTGGCACTCGGTGCAGGCGCCGTAGGGCGAGTTGAAGGAGAACGACCGCGGCTCGAGCTCCTCGAAGGACAGGTCGTCGTACATGCAGGCGAGGTGCTCGGAGAACATCCGCTCCCGGCCGGGGTGGTCGGCCGGGAGATCGACGAAGTCGAGCAGCACCAGGCCGTCCCCGAGCCGGAGCGCGGTCTCCACCGAGTCGGTGAGCCGGCGCTTGGCGCTCTGCTTGACCGCCAGCCGGTCGACGACCACCTCGATGGTGTGCTTCTTCTGCTTCGCGAGCGCGGGCACACCGTCCAGCGGGTGCACCTCGCCGTCCACCCGGGCCCGGCTGAAGCCCTGCGCCTGCAGAGTCCGGAACAGGTCGCCGTACTCCCCCTTGCGACCCCGGACCACCGGCGCCAGCACCTGGAACCGGCTGCCCTCGTCCAGCTCGAGCACCCGGTCCACGATCTGCTGTGGCGTCTGCCGGGCGATCGGGCGCCCGCAGACCGGGCAGTGCGGCCGGCCGGCGCGGGCGAACAGCAACCGCAGGTAGTCGTAGACCTCGGTGATCGTTCCGACCGTGGAGCGGGGGTTTCGCGACGTGGACTTCTGGTCGATCGACACCGCCGGCGACAGGCCCTCGATGAAGTCGACGTCCGGCTTGTCCATCTGACCGAGGAACTGCCGGGCGTACGCCGACAGCGACTCGACGTAGCGCCGCTGCCCCTCGGCGAAGATGGTGTCGAAGGCGAGACTGGACTTGCCGGAGCCGGACAGGCCGGTGAAGACGATCAGGGAGTCTCGGGGCAGGTCGAGAGAGACGTCCTTGAGGTTGTGCTCTCGGGCACCACGGACGACGAGGCTGTCGGCCACGACGGCGACTCTCCTGGGATCGACGGACGGCTCGGAGGAAGGCTAACCGCCGGCTCCGACAGTCCGCCGGTCAGCCGGCCTGGACGCCGTATCTGGTGTGGCAGCGGTGCTGGGCCGACCGGTGCTTGGAGGAGTTGTGGTGGTGTCCGCCGGCGTGCTTCCACTTGCCGACCCCCCAGTCGGCACGGCGCTCCTTGGCGCCGAGGCCGAGCCGGCTCGAGCAGGACGGCCAGGCACCCCACCCCTGGCGGCGCAGCACCCGCTGGGCCACGGCGACCTGCTCGATCCGGCGGGCGTTGTCGGCCCGCCGGGCGAAGTGCCCGCCGGAGTACGCACGCCAGGTCGAGCGGGAGAACTGCAGGCCGCCGTAGTAGCCGTTGCCGGTGTTGATGTGCCAGTTCCCCCCTGACTCGCAGTTGGCCAGCCGGTTCCAGGTGCGGTCGGTGGCAGCGATCGTGGGTGCGGCCAGCAGGCCGGCGCCGAGCACGAGCGCGGCGGTCATGGCGACGAGGGCCGTGAGGGATGCTCGCAGGCGGGTGGGGAGCGCGGGGAGGGAGGACATGACGGGACCACTCCGCCGCCTGCGGGGTGAGCTGTCGGGTTCGGGCGGAGGGTGCCCGGCCATGACCTCAGCGCGCGCGCTGGGGACCCTGGCTTCACCCCAGGCGCCGGCCGGTCCGCACTCGCGCGGCCGGGTTCCGGCGCCATGGAACTGTGGGTCCCCCACTCCCGCCCGGGGTTGCCTCTCGTTCGACGGCGTCACGAGCGGGCGGGACTCGGCGGACTCGTGACGGAACACGATCAGCGCCCGACGCTACGGGCACCGTCGGGTGCTGTCATCTCGAGATCGGCGGCCTGGGGAAACCGCCGGGCCGTCCGGTCGACGCCGGGTGCGGACGAGTCATGACAAAGGGCTCGGAACGCCCTCGGCTGTGGGGCTCACCGGACGTGGTCGGCGATTGGGGGCCTACGCTGCGGCCGCGAGCTCCCGTGGCGCTGCCGTCGCGGGACCGACCGGACTCGGGAGGCTGGCGTGGCGTACACCGGAGCGGTCAGCGCAGGAGGTCCCCCGGACGTGCGCGAGCTGTCCCGACTGGTCGTGACCAAGCTCGCCGTCGGGCCGATGGACAACAACGCCTACCTGCTGCGCTGCCGGGAGACCGGGGAGCAGCTGCTGGTCGACGCGGCGGAGGAGCCGGACCGGCTGCTCGAGCTCGTCGGCGACCGCGGCCTCACCACGGTGGTCACGACGCACCGGCACGCCGACCACTGGCAGGCGCTGCCGCTGCTGGTCCAGGCCACCGCTGCGCGCACCCTCGCCGGCCGGGACGACGCCCCGCACCTGCCGGTCGAGGTCGATCGGCCGCTCGACGACGGCGACGAGGTCTCCGTCGGCGACTGCCGGCTGGGCGTCATCTCCCTCGTCGGCCACACCGCCGGGTCGATCGCGCTGCACTACGACGACCCCGACGGTCCGCCGCACCTGTTCACCGGCGACAGCCTGTTCCCGGGTGGCGTGGGGAAGACCTGGTCCGCCGAGGACTTCCACCGGCTGGTCGACGACGTCGAGCACAAGCTGTTCGACCGGTTCCCGGACGAGACCTGGTTCTATCCGGGGCACGGCGCCGACTCGACGCTCGGGGCAGAGCGGCCGCACCTGCCGGAGTGGCGCGACCGGGGCTGGTGAGCCACAACCGCTGACCGCGGGATGCGTGTCCCGCTTGCCCGGTACGCACCGGGGGTCGACAGTGTCTGCTTATGAGCGAACCTGGCACGACTCGGACCGAGACCGGCACGCCGGGCACGGAGCTTCGGCGGGTGATGGGTCCGCGCCTGCTGCTGTTGTTCATCGTCGGAGACATCCTCGGCACCGGCGTCTACGCACTGACCGGTGACGTCGCCGGCGAGGTCGGAGGTGCTGCCTGGGTGCCGTTCCTCGTCGCCTTCGCGGTGGCCACGATCACCGCGTTCTCGTACCTGGAGCTGGTGACCAAGTACCCCCAGGCGGCCGGGGCTGCGCTCTACACGCACAAGGCCTTCGGCATCCACTTCGTCACGTTCCTCGTCTGCTTCACCGTGATGGCCTCCGGCATCACCTCGGCCTCGACGGCGTCCTTGGCGTTCGCGGCCAACCTGAGCGCCGGGTTCGGCCTCGACCTCGCCACGGGCAGCGGCGGGCTGCTGGTCGTGGCGCTCGGATTCATGCTGCTGATCGCCGCGGTGAACCTGCGTGGCGTCGGCGAGAGCGTCAAGGCCAACGTGGTGCTGACACTGGTCGAGCTCACCGGCCTGCTGCTGGTGATCCTGGTCGGCTTGTGGGTGATCAGCCAGGGCAACGCCGACTGGGGCGCCGTGGTCGCGTTCGACACGCCGGAGGACAAGAACGTCTTCCTCGCGGTCACCACCGCAACCTCGCTCGCGTTCTTCGCGATGGTGGGGTTCGAGGACTCGGTGAACATGGCCGAGGAGACCCAGGACCCGTCCCGCATCTTTCCCAAGGTGATGCTCACCGGCCTCGGGATCACCGGGCTGATCTACGTGCTGGTGTCGATCTCCGCGGTCGCGATCGTGCCGGTCGGCGAGCTGGCCAAGGCGGAGTCGCCGCTGCTCGAGGTGGTCCGCGCCGGTGCCCCGGACCTCCCGATCGGTGACATCTTCCCGTTCATCGCGATGTTCGCCGTGGCCAACTCCGCGCTGATCAACATGCTGATGGCGAGCCGGTTGCTGTACGGGATGGGTCGGCAGGCGGTGCTCCCGCCGTTCCTCGCCAAGGTGCACCCCGTCCGCCGCACCCCGTGGGCGTCCATCCTGTTCACCACCGGCATCGCGCTCGGCCTGATCGCCTATGCCAACACGCTGAGCAGCGCCGCGGTAGAGACGCTCGGCGGCACCACCAGCCTGCTGCTGCTCGCGGTGTTCGCGGTCGTCAACGTGGCGGTGCTCGTGCTGCGCAGCGACACCGTGGAGCACGGGCACTTCCGAGCGCCGACGGCCCTGCCGCTCGTCGGAGCCGCCGCCTGCGCGTACCTCGTCACCCCGCTGTCCGGCCGCGCGCAGAACCAGTACGAGGTCGCCGGTGTCCTGCTCGCGATCGGGGTGCTGCTGTGGGCGATCACCTGGTTCGCCAACCGCGCGCTGCGCGCGCAGCGCACCTTCGTCAGGGACCCCACCGACCTCAGCTGACCCACCGCGCGGCCCCCTCCCCCTCCCCCTCCCGCTGAGCGTGACGCTTCTGCGGCGACACGCCACAGACGATGTGCGCAAGCGTCACTTCGAGTCCGCCGGCGGGCGGGCAGGAGGCGGGCGGCGGGACTACTGGCCCGGCGGCCGGTACGGGACCGTCTTGGCCAGCGCCGCGTCGATCTCGTCCGTACTCAGCAGCCTGGTCGTCCGGATCGTCGCGGCACCGCTGCCCATCACCGACAGCGAGACCGCCGCGGCCGTCTCGTCGTCGGGGAGATCCACCAGCACGTACGCGTCGACGTCCCCGAACGCGAAGTGGAACCCCTCCAGCGCTCCGCCCATGCTGCGGGCGAGGTCCCCGACCGCTGCGGCCCGGTCCGCGGCGCCCTTGCTGCGCACCCCGGCGAGCCCCTGCTGGCTGTAGTTCACCGCGTACAGGTATCTGGGCATGTGGGCCATCTCCTTCCGACGCGCCGGGGCGGCCGGCGCCTCCGCAGCCGATGCTGCTCCCGCGGGCGGAAGCGGTCAATGACGCATTGGGACCAGCCCGGCCCACCGCCGCCGTTCGTTGAGAGTGACGCTTGCGCGCTTGTGCACGGCGTGTCGCCGCAGCAGCGTCACGTCCAGCGGAGGTGAGGCGGGAGGGAGGGGACGGCGCTGCCGGGGGGTCAGCGCGGGGGGGCGCTCTCCTCGGTCGGCTCGGCCACGTGCGTGGCCTTGCTCGGGTCGCTGCGCACCGCCAGCAGGCTGGCGACGGCGGTCACGACCAGGGACGCGACGATGACCACCAGGGACAGCCAGATCGGGATCTCCGGGACTCCCACGTGCTCGCCGCCGTTGATGAACGGCAGCTCGTTCTCGTGCAGCGCGTGCAGCACCAGCTTGACCCCGATGAACGCGAGGATCGCCGCCAGCCCGAAGGACAGGTAGATCAACCGGTCCAGCAGCCCGCCGAGCAGGAAGTACAGCTGCCGCAACCCCATCAGCGCGAAGATGTTCGCGGTCAGGACCAGGTACGGCTCCTTGGTGAGGCCGTAGATCGCGGGGATC
Source organism: uncultured Actinomycetota bacterium (assembly GCA_963704295.1). Lineage (GTDB taxonomy): Bacteria > Actinomycetota > Actinomycetes > Propionibacteriales > Nocardioidaceae > JACCVL01. The sequence continues at coordinate 291,111 of OY969884.1, forward strand.
GAGTCGAGGGCGAACAGCACGTCGGTGGACCCGAGCGCCACGATCACGATCAGCATCGGCGTCATCACCCGCCGCCCGTTCTCCCGCACCAGCAGCTTGAGCCCGTGGTACTCGTCGGTCGACGGCACCCGCGCCTTGATCATCCGGATCATCCGGTTCTCGTGGTACTCGTCGCTGTCGTCACGGTGCCGGGCGAGTTGCACCGCGGTGTAGATCAGGAACGCGCCGAACACATAGAAGATCCAGGCGAACTGGTTGATCGCGACCGCGCCCACGGCGATGAAGATCCCGCGGAACACCAGGGCCAGGATGATGCCGACGAGCAGCGCCTCCTGCTGGTACTTCCGGGGCACCCCGAGCGCGCCCATGATGATGATGAAGACGAACAGGTTGTCGACCGACAGCGAGTACTCGGTGAGCCAGCCGGCGAAGAACTCGCCGGCGAACCCGCTGCCGTAGTCGGCCCACACCCACAACCCGAAGGCGATCGCCATCGCGGTGTAGATGCAGATGTAGATCGTCGACTCGCGCATGCTGGGCTCGTGCGGGCGTCGGCCGATGATGAGCACGTCGAACAGCAGCACCGCGACGGTGGCGCCGATGGTCACCCACCAGGCTGTGGTCGAGACGTCCACGTACTCGCCTTTCGTTCAGGCTCGGGGCTACCGCAGCAGCCGGTGACGTGGAGGTCTCTTCCGCCGGTGGTCGGCCGGTGGCACCGGGTCGCCGGGACCGTGCTGACGACACCACCGCGGGGGAATACTCCCCTCCGGCGTCCATGCTCCCAGGTAACCCGCGGAAGGACGAATCCGGCCTGATTTTACTCAAAGTAGTCGATTGTGTACTCTCTGCTGCGGCCAGCGGGAGGGACACCGCGTGGGGGTGAGCCACCAATCCCGGGTCGGCGCAGCCGCCGACTCGGCCGACGCGGAGGCGGCACCTCATGCGCAGACGCAACTTCTTGTCGCTCGGAGTCACCTCGATGGCCTCGCTGGCGGTGCCGGCGCACTCGGCTTCGGCGGCCCTGACAGCCGGGCAGGACGGTTCCGGGGCGGCACGGGCGCTCCCGCTGATGCGGGCTCGGATGGCCGACGAGATCCCCCAGTCGTACATGGTCAACACCAAGCTGTTCTACCGGGACACCGTGTACGGGCACACCGACGCCGTCGTCGACCTGCTGAAGGAGCTCGGCGTCCGGATCGTCCGGGAGCGGATCACCACCGGGACCTCGACCGGGACGGACAAGCAGCACCGGGCGATGCTCCGGCTGGCCAACGCCGGGGTGCGCTGGCACGGCACCGTCGGCAACCTGTCGGACTGGCGGAACGCGGACCGGGTCAACCGGGACGTGATGCAGCACCTGGCCTCGTACTACCGCCCGCGCCTCGGAGGCAACCTCGGCGCGCTGATGCACTCGTTCGGCGGCTGCAACGAGATCGACGGCTTCCCGCGGGACCCGCAGTGGGCCGCGCACGGCCGGGTGATGCAGAAGGCCTTGTGGCGGGCCGCGAAGGACAATGCGGCGACGCGCAACATCGTCGTCGCCGGGCCGTCGACGCGCACCGACATCACCGCCGCTCGGGCGGCCGACCTCGGTGACCTGAGCGCATGGTCGGACTGGGCGAACGGGCACATCTACAACAAGGGCACCAGTCCCAGCCGCGAGATCGACGCGCACATGCGCATCCTGCGGCGCTGCTTCCCGCGCGCCGACCGGTGGATCTTCACCGAGACCGGCTACAACAACTCGCCGCAGGACAACACCGGGAAGACCGTGCCACCGGCGGCCTCGGCGACCTACGCGGTCCGCGGGATCTGTGACTTCTTCCAGCGGCGCGCCGTGTACGGGCGGTTCGAGCTGCTCGACGACCCGGACTGGATCAACTACTCGAGCCAGCGGTCGATCAACCAGACCGCGGACCGCAACGCGCACTTCGGGCTGGTCGCGATGCCCAAGCACACGGTGCGTGAGTCTACGCCGGACACCTGGCGGAAGAAGCCGGAGTTCTACGCCACCAAACACTTCCTGAACCTGCTGGCCGACCGGGGGCCGCGCTTCTCACCGCACCCGCTGCGGGTGGAGCTGAAGGGCGCCCGCGGCGACCTGAGGCGGGCGTTGGTGCAAAAGCGCAACGGCAAGCACTACCTGCTGCTCTGGCGCGACGTCGAGGTGTCGACGCACTACCCGGACGCCGAGCCGATCTGGGTCAGGCCGTACGACGTGCTCGTGCACCTGGGAACCCACCGCCCCAGCGCGGTGTACGTCCCCCGCCGGAGCAACCGTCCGGTGGACACCAACCCGCCCCGTGCATGGATCCGGGTGCCGGTGGGTAAGGACCTGGTGGTGGTCGAGCTCGGCTGAGCGGCGCTCTCCCGCCGCACCACCGCGGTCTCACCGCGCCCGAAAAGCCCCGCTGCCCTCCCTCCGAGTGGAGACCCCCGCATGCACCGACGTGACGTCCTGACCCTCGGCCTGGCCTCGTTCGCCTCCCTGGCCGCACCCGCACCCGCCTTCGCCGCCGGCGGGGTCCTGCGACCGGACCCCACCCGAGCGCTGCCGTACGTCCGCGCCCGCCGGGCCGACGACATCTGCGAGTCGTACATGGTGAACACCAAGCTGTTCTACCGGGACACCGTCTACGGGCACACCGACGCCGTCGTCGACCTGCTTCAGGAGCTGGGCGTCCGGATCGTCCGGGAGCGGATCACCACCGGCACCTCCACCGGCACCCGCAACCAGCAGCGCGCGATGCTTGCGCTCGCCGGCTCCGGGACCCGCTGGCACGCGACCGTCGGCAACCTGTCGGACTGGCGGAATGCAGACGCTGTCAACCGCCAGGTGATGAGCTACCTCGCGTCGTACTACAAGCCGCGGGTCGGCAACCTGTCGAACCTGTTGCACTCGTTCGGCGGCTGCAACGAGATCGACGGCTTCCCCCGGGACCCGGAGTGGGCCGCGCACGCCCGGGTGATGCAGAAGGCGCTGTGGCGTTCGGCCAAGGCGAACTCGGCGACCGCCGGCATCCCGGTCGCGGGCCCGTCCACGCGGACCGACATCACCGCAGGACGGGCGGCCGAGCTTGGTGACCTGAGCGAGTGGTCGGACGTCGGCAACGCGCACATGTACAACAAGGGAAGCAGCCCGAGCCGGAACATCGACGAGCACATCTCGATCCTGAGCCGTTGCTTCCCGAACGCCAAGCAGTGGATCTTCACCGAGACCGGCTACAACAACTCGCCGCAGGACAACACCGGAAAGACCGTGCCGGAGTTCGCGTCGGCCAGCTACGCCGTCCGTGGGATCTGCGACTTCTTCCAGCGCAACTCGGTGTACGGCCGGTTCGAGCTGCTCGACGACCCCGATCCGATCGACTACAGCAGCCAGGCGAGCATCAACCGGACCGCGGACCGCAACGCGCACTTCGGCCTGGTCGCGATGACCGAGCGCACCATCGCCCGGGCCACGCCGGACACCTGGCGGAAGAAGCCGGAGTTCTACAGCACCAAGCGGTTCCTCTCCCTGCTCGCAGATCGCGGGCCGTCGTTCGCGCCGGCACCACTGCAGGTGCGAGTGAGCGGTGGTGGGGCCGACCTGCGCCAGACGCTGGTGCAGAAGCGCGACGGTCGGCACTACCTGCTGTTGTGGCGGGACGTGGACGTCGCCGAGCACTACCCGGACGGGGACCGGATCCCGGTCCGGTCACAGCAGCTCCGGGTCGAGATGACGCCACCCCGCCCGGTGGCGGTGTACGTGCCTCGACACGGCGAGCGACCGAAGCGCACGTACGCCGCGACCTCGAGCTTCCCGGTGTACGTGGGTGGTGACCTGGTGGTCGTCGAGATCGGCTGACCGCCCCGGATGGGGGGCGGGCTAGCGTGGCGCCATGCGCACCCCGGCGACGCCCCGACCACCGGTCCTGCTCGAGCTCGACCTCTCGCGGGGCCTGGTCGAGGCCCCGCCGTCGGACCCGGCCCAGGCGCTGCGCACCCGCGGGCTGCCCACCCTGCGCGGACTGGTGGAACGGCTCCGCCGGGCGGCGGCCGACCCGCACGTGGTCGGCCTGGTCGGACATCTCGGCACCGAGACCCTGACCCCGTCTCAGGCCGACGAGCTGGGCGCGGCCGTGGAGGCGTTCGGTCGCGCGGGCAGGGTCACCGTCGCGTACGCGGAGTCGTTCGGCGAGCTGGGCGGAGCCAGCGCCAGCTACCGGCTGGCGGTCGCCTTCGACACCATCTGGATGCAGCCGACCGGACGGCTGGGCCTGACCGGGGTGTCGCTGCGCGGTGTCTACCTGCGGGGGCTGCTGGACCGTCTGGGCGTGCAGCCTCAGCTCGGCCAGCGGCACGAGTACAAGGGTGCGGCCGACACCTTCATGAGCGAGACCATGCCGCCGGCTCAGCGCGAGGCCCTGCAGCGGGTCGCCGACTCGGTGCTCGAGACCATGGTCCGGCAGACCGCCCGACGGCGGCGGCTGACCGAGGACGACGTGCGGACCGCGGTGGACGAGGCACCGCTGAGCGCCGCCCAGTCCGTCCGCCTGGGGCTGGTGGACCGGCTCGGCTACCGCGACGAGGTCTACGCCGACCTGCGCGACCGCCTGGCCGACGACGGGCGGATCACGCTGCGGTACGTGCACCGGTGGACCCCACCGCTGACCAGTCTCGTGGCCGCACGGGCCCGCGACCGCGGCCAGCCCACCGTGGCCGTCGTGCCCGTTGTCGGCGGCATCGTGCCCGGGCGCAGCCACGGCACCCCGCTCGGCGGCCCGATGGCAGGGTCGGACACTGTCACCGCGGCTCTGCGTGCGGCGTCACGCCGGCCGGAGGTCCGCGCCGTCGTGCTCCGTGTGGTCAGCCCCGGCGGGTCGTACATCGCCTCGGACGCGGTGCGCCGCGAGGTGCTGCAACTGCGCGCCAGCGGGCGACCGGTGGTGGCGTCGATGGGCAGCGTCGCCGCATCCGGCGGCTACTTCGTCGCCATGGGCTGTGACGAGGTGGTCGCCACCGACAGCACGATCACCGGGTCGATCGGCGTGGTTGCCGGCAAGCTCGCCGTCGGCGACGCCCTCGGCCGGGCCGGGATCGGCGTGAGCGTGGTCGGCGCCGGCCGGCAGGCGACGATGTTCGGCAGCGACGCCCCGTTCGACGCAGAGCAGTGGGAGCGGCTGAACGCCTGGCTGGACGAGGTCTACGCGGACTTCACCGGCAAGGCAGCGCACGACCGCGGGATGCCGGTCGACCGGCTCGAACCGCTGGCCCGCGGCCGGATCTGGACCGGCGCGGATGCGATCGGCTCCGGCCTCGTCGACACCATCGGCGGACTGCGTGCCGCGATCGGACGAGCCGCCGAGCGGGCCGGGCTGCACGCGGACGAGGTGCGGCCGCGGACGGTCCCGCAGGTCGGGCCGCTTCAGCGGTTCCGGCCGGCGAGCTCGAGCGAGGCGCCCGCTGCGGCGCTGCCGCTCGGTGCGGCGGCCATGCTGACGGCTCCGGTCGGATCGCGCGGCCTGTCCGGTCTCGAGGCCGTGCTCGCCCGGGCCGGGGTCGCGCCCGCCGGTGTCGTCGCGCTACCCGGTCACTGGGACCTTTCCTGACTCAGTGACAGCGAAAGAACTCGTGCACCGAGCCTTCCGGGCGCTGGTTAAAGTGCTCGACGGCGTTAAGGCGCAGCCGCGAGCCGTCCGAACCGATCCCGCTGATCGAGAACGTGAACGTGCCGTTCACGGTCTTGCCGTTCGCGTTGAAGCCACCCCAGGCGGTGAACCGGCCGGTGTAGCTGGGCTGACCAGCCTCTAGCGGCCGCGCGACGAACTTGCCGGCTTGAGTGAACGTGGCGTGCACCCGCCCGTCCTCGAAGCTGGTCACGTGCTCCACCAGATTGCTCGTGGTCGTGACCCGGTACGGCGATCCCTCTTCAGCGCAGCTGGGCAGGACGTCGACAAAGGTCTCGGTCAGGTTCCTCGCGTGGTTCGTCTCGGTGACCGGTGGCGCTGCCGCAGCAGGGCCGGCTGTGAGAAGCACGGCGACCAGCCCGAGGACGAGGAGCAGACGGCGCATGACGAACTCCTTCCGCGCCGATCGCTGCGCGGTCGGCGGAACTGGCATGACCGGCGCCGGCCACGCTCGTCCACCCGACCTCGAGGCGCAATGACACGATCGGGCTGGCCCGGTCGGACTAACCCGGTCGGACCGGCCGGGTTCCAGGGCCGGTTGATCGTCGTCCGGCGGGCGGGACTAGTCGACGCAGAACTCGTTGCCCTCCGGATCCTGCATCGTCACGGAGTAGCCCCCCCACTCCTCCAGCGGATACAACGCAGTCGCCCCGAGACCCCGCAGCCGCTCGACCTCGGCGTCGATGCGACCCCGTCGGTCGTCCCCGGATCCGCCGGCCTTGAGGTCGACGTGCACCCGGTTCTTCACCTGCTTGCCCTCCGGGACCTGCTGGAAGAACAACCGCGGCCCGTCGCCATCGGGGTCGATCACGGCCGAGCGCGAGTTCCAGAGGTGGCGCGGGACGCCCCAGGCGGTCAGGGCGTCGTCCCAGCGCGAGAACGGCTCGGGTGGAGGCTGCACGACGTAGCCGAGCGCCTGTGCCCAGAACGCCGCCAGGGCGCCCGGATCGGCACAGTCGAAGGTGACCTGGATCGGTGTGGCCATCTCTGCTCCTGTCCGTCAGCCGGTTGGTCGTCTGCGCTTGGGCAGCCTGGCGACAACGGTGCGGTACGAGTCGTCGACCGCCTCGAGCACCTCTTCGTCGGGAATCGCACCCCCGAAGCGCAGCGTGTTCCACCCGGAGCGGCCGATATAGGCCATCACCGTCGCGTCGTCGGGGAACCGGTGCAGCCACTCGTCGGCCTCGTCTCGATTGGCGCCGCACTTGACGCCCACCGCCGTGTCACCGAAGAAGACGAAGATCTTGTCGGCGACCTTGGCCACGATGTCGCCCTCCCACGGCTCGTCCTGCCACGCACCCGGTCGGCTGAGCGCGTACGAGCGCAGGTCGGCGGACGTCAGGGTCACCGTCCGGCTCCCGCCGCCCAGTCGTGGAAAACCGCCTCGACGTTGTGCCCGTCCGGGTCGCGCAGGAACACCGCGTAGTAGCCGGGGTGGTACTCCGGCCACTCCCGTGGCGCGTGCAGCACGTCCGTCCCGCGTTCCACCGCCGCTGCGTGCACGGCGTCGACGGCGTCTCGGGACGCGGCGGAGAGTGCGACGTGCAACTCCCGGGTCTCGTCGCCGGCCGCGGGCAAGACCCACAGGAAGGGAACCCCGTCCCATCCCATGGCCACGACCCGTCCGGAGTCGGTGTCGAACGCCATCAGCTCGGACAGGCCGAGCGGGCCGAAGACGTCGGTGTAGAACGCGGCGCTCTCGCCGACGTCGGCCACCTGGACGCCGAGATGGTCGATCATCGCGCACCCGCCTCCACCATCTGCCGCAGCTCCTTCTTCAAGTCACCAATCTCGTCGCGCAGCCGGGCGGCCACCTCGAACTGCAGCTCGGCGGCAGCGGCGTGCATCTGCTCGGTGAGCTGCTGGATGAGGTCGGCCAGGTCGGAGGCCGCCATGCTGCTCAGGTCGAGCGGCGAGGTCCCCCGGTCCCGGCTGCGCAGCCCCGGCACCGGTGCCTTGCCCCGGCTCTGCTGCCGGCCGGCTCCGCCGAGCAGCGTCTCGGTGTCGGCGTCCTCACGCGCGAGCAAGTCGGTGATGTCGGCGATCCGCTTGCGCAGGGGGGTCGGGTCGATCCCATGCTCGGTGTTGTAGGCGACCTGCTTCTCCCGCCGCCGGTTGGTCTCGTCGATGGCGCTCGCCATCGATGGGGTGATCGTGTCGGCGTACATGTGCACCTGGCCGGAGACGTTGCGGGCGGCCCGGCCGATGGTCTGGATCAGCGACGTCCCGGAGCGCAGGAAGCCCTCCTTGTCGGCGTCCAGGATCGCCACCAGGCTCACCTCGGGCAGGTCCAGCCCCTCGCGCAGCAGGTTGATGCCGACCAGCACGTCGTACTCACCCATCCGCAGCTCCCGCAACAGCTCGACCCGGCGCAGGGTGTCGACCTCGCTGTGCAGGTAGCGGGTGCGGATACCGGCCTCGAGCAGGTAGTCGGTCAGGTCCTCGGACATCTTCTTGGTCAGCGTGGTGACCAGCACCCGCTCGTTCCGGTCGGCCCGCAGCCGGATCTCGTGGATCAGGTCGTCGATCTGCCCCTTGGTCGGCTTGACCACGACCTCCGGGTCGACCAGGCCGGTCGGCCGGATCAGCTGCTCGGCCACGCCGTCGACCCGGCTCATCTCGTACGAGCCGGGGGTCGCCGAGGAGTAGATCGTCTGCCCGATCCGCTCGACGAACTCCTCCCAGCGCAGCGGCCGGTTGTCCATCGCACTGGGCAGCCGGAAGCCGTGCTCCACCAGGGTCCGCTTGCGGGACATGTCGCCCTCGTACATGCCGCCGATCTGCGGCACGGTGACGTGCGACTCGTCGATGACCAGGACGAAGTCCTCCGGGAAGTAGTCCAGCAGGCAGTGCGGTGCCGAGCCGGGGACGCGCCCGTCGGTGTGCCGGGAGTAGTTCTCGATCCCGGAGCAGCTGCCGACCTGGCGCATCATCTCGATGTCGTACGTCGTCCGCATCCGCAGTCGCTGCGCCTCCAGCAGCTTGCCCTGCCGCTCCAGCTCGGCCAGCCGGTCGTCGAGCTCGGCCTCGATACTGGTGATCGCCCGCTCCATCTTCTCCGGCGCCGTGACGTAGTGCGTGGCCGCGCCGATGTAAAGCTCGTGCTCCTCGCTGATCACCTCACCGGTCAGCGGGTGCATGGTCATCAGCCGCTCGATCTCGTCGCCGAAGAACTCCACCCGCACGGCGAGCTCCTGGTAGACCGGGAAGACCTCCAGCGTGTCGCCTCGCACCCGGAACGTGCCGCGGGTGCCGGCGAGGTCGTTGCGCGCGTACTGCACCTCCACCAGCTTGCGGAGCAGTCCGTCCCGGTCCATCTCGGTCCCGACCTGAACGTGGATCATCCGGTTCAGGTACTCGTCAGCGGACCCGAGCCCGTAGATACAGGAGACGGTGGCGACCACCACGACGTCGCGCCGCGTGAGCAGGGACCACGTGGCCGAGTGCCGCAACCGCTCCACCTCGTCGTTGATGGACGAGTCCTTCTCGATGTAGGTGTCGGTCTGCGGGACGTACGCCTCCGGCTGGTAGTAGTCGTAGTAGGAGACGAAGTACTCCACCGCGTTGTCGGGGAAGAAGTGCCGCAGCTCGTTGGCGTATTGGGCGGCGAGCGTCTTGTTCGGCTGCATCACCAGCAGCGGACGCTGCAACCGCTCGGCCAGCCAGGCAACCGTCGCGGTCTTGCCGGTGCCGGTCGCACCAAGCAGCACGATGTCCTGCTCGCCCGCCTCCACCCGGCGGGCCAGCTCCTCGATCGCGGTCGGCTGGTCACCCGAGGGCTCGAAGTCGGCGACCACCTTGAAGGGGGCGACGGCTCGCTGCAGGTCGTTGACCGCTCTCATGGTGCCGAGCGTACGACCGTCCGCCGACAGCGCAGGCGGCTGCTCTCACCAGGGCTGTGCACGACGGACGCGGCCGGCTCGCCGACCCGCCTAGGTTCCGGACGCATCGCACGCCCGTGCCGTGCTCCGCTGAAGCAGGACGGAGTCTCCGTGTCCAACCCCTCGCCGCGCCGCACTTCCCGACTGGCGGCGCTCGCCACAGCCACTGCCCTCACGCTGACCATGGTCGGCCTCTCGCCGGACGGCGCGGCCGCCCGCGAGATCCGCAGCGACGGCCACACCTACACCACCCGCGTGACCGATCCCGACGACACCGCTGGACGACTCGACATCGCCCAGGTGCGGCACCGGGTGACGTCCGACACCCGGGGTGAGCACGTCACCGTCACGTTCCGGGTCCGCACCTTCGAGGCCTTCGACGCCACGGCCCTCCACCCGCACCGCCGCAGCCTGGTGGTCGAGCTGGACACCGACGGGCAGCGCGGTGCCGAGCGCAACCTGCGGATCAGCGCCCGCGACGGTGAGCCGGTGGCCGAGCTGATCTCCAACGCCACCCGCCGGGTGATCGCCCGGCTGCCGATGATGCGGCCCGACCGGCGCACCGTCGTGGTGACCGCCGGTCGCAAGCGGCTGGGCGCGCGGCAGTACTTCTGGACCGGCACCTACCACCGGCCGACCTCGCCGCAGTGCGGCAGCGCCGACGGCTACCCGGTGTGGTGCCAGGACACCGTGCCGCAGCGCGGGTGGATCCGGATGGACCGGCCGGCGTGGCCGAGGAGGTGACCCCGCTCTCAGCCGTAGCGACCCGGGAGGTGCCGCCGGGGCGCCATCCGCGGTCCGCGGCGCGGCTTCCCGACTCCGCACAGCTCGACCAACCGCTGCACCCGGTACCGGTGCGGCCGGAACTGCTCGAGCAGCTCGGCGAGCCGGGCGTCGTCGACCGGCTCCCCGGTCAGGGTCATGCCGATGCTGGCCGGCACGTGGTAGTCGCCGAAGCTCACCGCGTCCGGGTCACCGTGCGCCCGCTGCCGCACCTCCGCTGCGGTCCACTCCCCGATGCCCGGCAGGGTGCGGAGCACCCGCTCGGCCTCCGCGTGCGCCAGCGCGGCCGTCCGTTCCAGGGCGGGCGCCACCCGTGCGGTCACGATGGCGGCGCGCGACCGGGCGGGGTCGACCGGCATCCGCAGCCACTCCCAGGAGGGGATCATCCGCACCGTCTCCGGTGCCGGCGTGACCCGGAGTCCGAGCTGCTCGCCCGGTCCGGGCGCCGGGTCGCCGAAGCGCAGCAACAGCGTCCGCCAGCCGGCCCGAGCCTCCTGGCCGGTCACCTTCTGCTCGAGCACGGCCGCCAGCATCGCCTCGAAGACCAGACCGGACCGGGGCACCCGCCAGTACGGGTGCCGGCGCAGCGCCTCCCGGAGGAACGGGTGCCCGGCGGCGACCGCGGCGAAGTCGTCCGCACCGGCGTCGTCGCCGCCGAGCATGCCGGGTAGAGCGTCGAGCACCCACTCCGCACCCGCCCCCCAGGCCGCGCACTCGACCTCGCGTCCCCCGCCGGCGGTGTGCACGCGCATCGTCGCCGGGCCGTCCGGGGTGCGCGCGGTGCGCCAGACCTGCCCGTCGACCCAGCGCATCGCCGGGTCGGCACCGCCACGGCGCAACGGCCCGAGCACGGTGGCCAGCGGCACCGGACGGCCGGGACGCCACTGACGGGTGCGAGGGACCACCGACGAAGTATCGCTGGTATCCGATCCGAGCGGTGTCGGCGGCACCGGCGATGATGGAGCCGTGCTGCTGGCCGACCTCGTCGAGACCTCCCGCGCGGTCGGGGCGACCCGGGCACGGGGCGCGAAGCGGGGCCTGCTGGCCGATCTGCTGCGTCGCTGCCGGCCGGAGGAGGTCGAGCTGGCGGTGGCCTATCTCGCCGGTGAGCTGCCGCAGCGGCGGACGGGGGTGGGGTGGCGCTCGCTGGTGGAGCTGCCGGCGCCAGCCGATCAGCCAGAACTGTCGCTGACCGACGTGGACTCCGCGCTCGAGCAGCTCAGCGCGCTGAGCGGTCCGGGGAGCCAGGCCGCCCGTCGCGCCGGGGTGCAGGCGCTGCTGTCCCGGGCGACCGTGGACGAGCAGGACCTGCTCCGCCGGCTGCTGATGGGCGAGCTGCGTCAGGGCGCCCTTGATGCCCTGGTCCTGGACGCCCTGGCCAGCGCGGTCGGGGTGCCGCTGGCCGACCTGCGCCGGGCCGCGATGCTGCTCGGATCGTCCACCGCGGCCGCACGGATCGCCGTGGACGACGGGCGGGCCGGGTTGGGCGCGGTGCGGCTCACCGTCGGCAGGCCGGTGCGGCCGATGCTCGCCGCCAGCGCGGCCGACGTCGCGGCCGCCCTGGACCGGCTCGCGCCGGACGGCCGCGACGTCGTCGTGGACGCCAAGCTCGACGGCATCCGGGTGCAGGTGCACAAGCAGGCGGACGAGGTGCTAGTGGTGACCCGCACGCTCGATGACATCACCGACCGGCTGCCCGAGGTGGTCGAGGCGGTCCGTCGGTTGCCGGCCGACACCGCGGTGCTCGACGGCGAGGCGGTGGCGGGGCGCCCGGACGGCCGGCCGCACCCGTTCCAGGTCACCGCTGCCCGCACCGCATCCCGAGCCGACGTCCCGGCGCTGCGTGCGAGCACGCCGGTGTCGACGTACCTGTTCGACGTGCTGCACCTGGACGGGCGCGACCTGATGACCGAGCCGCTGACCGTCCGGGCGGAGGCGCTCGACCGGTTGGCGCCGACCGACCTAATGGTCCCCCGACTGCGCACCTCCGACCACACTGCGGTGGCGGACTTCTTCGCAGACACGGTCCAGCGCGGCTTCGAGGGCGTCGTGCTGAAGTCACCGGATGCCCCGTATGAAGCCGGTCGCCGCGGCGCCGCCTGGGTCAAGGTCAAGCCGCGACACACACTCGACCTGGTCGTGCTGGCCGCGGAGTGGGGGCATGGCCGCCGTCGGGGATGGCTGTCGAACCTCCACCTCGGCGCCCGGGACCCCGACACCGGGGACTGCGTGATGCTGGGCAAGACCTTCAAGGGCATGACCGACGAGATGCTGGCCTGGCAGACCGAGCGGTTCCGAGGTCTGCAGGTCTCCGACGACGGATGGGTCGTGACCGTCCGGCCCGAGCAGGTGGTCGAGATCGCCTTCGACGGCGTCCAGCGCTCGACGCGCTACCCCGGTGGCGTCGCGCTCCGCTTCGCCCGGGTGCTGCGCTACCGCAACGACAAGGCGGCGGCCGAAGCCGACACCATCGACCTGGTGCGGGCGTTGCTGTAGCCGAGGATCGTCCGCTCATCTGTTGGGTCTGTTCCGGGAACCGCGAAATGCCTACCATGGCAACACCCACAGGGTCAGGAGCAGAAATGGGCAAGGTCGGTTTCGTGGTCCTCGTGGTCACCGAGGTGTTCAGCCTGCTGATCTCGCTGACGATGGTGATGTCACCATTCACGGTTCTCAATCAGCCCGAGTTTCGCCCCGGCGAAGGAGAACTGCTGATCCGCGGCTGGGGCATCACCTGGTTGGCGCTCAGTGTGGTCATTCTCGTCGTCTTGTTTACTGCCTTCCGTCGCGGCCACCGCTGGGCGTGGCTCGTCACGACGGTAGTCCCACTTCTCTGGCTGGCGCACTTCTTGCTGGCACCGGACACGGTTCACAACCTGGTCCTGGCATTGATCACCGGTGTCGCGCTCGGGGTTTCGTATCCGGCGCCGGCGCAGGGAAGGGCAACCGTCGAGGACACGGCCAAGCACTCGTAGCTGACGTCCGTTCACAGCCGCAATGCACGAAGCGAAAGCGAACCCTGCCCCGGGGGTTCGACGACGGACCCGACCGTAGGCCGAAGCTCCAGGGTCAGCCGTCGCCACGCAGGCGCGCTGCCATCGCGCGCTCGTGAGCTATCACGTCAGCATCCGTCCCGGCGTGGCCCGACGCAACGATAGGTCTCGCGGAGGATCGCTTCGATCTCGGACCAGTCGACCTCAGGCCCAGGAAGGTCCACGAACACCGCCAGCCACGTCGAGAACGTGCCCGAAGCCGAGGGTTGAGGCCGAAAGAACCGGTCGGGCTCGGCGGTGACCAGCTCCTCCTGCACCGCCTCCGACGACGGAAACCACAACGACACCCGTCCATCACCCCGGTGGTCATCGTGGAGGTAGCAGAGCGGCCGTCCTCTGACGTAGAAGCCCACCGCCCCATGGGTGGCCCGTTCGCTCACCCCTGGCAGGGCTAGGGCGATTCGCCGAACCCGTTCGAGCTGCGAGCCCGTCACCGCCCCAGTCTCCCCCAGCGCTCGACTGGCGCGGCCGAGAGGATCCGGCCTACCTGAAGTCCGGGCCGATCTGTTCGGAGACCTCGACGACCAGGTCGGCGGGAAAGCCGCCGCGCTGGGCGTGCTCCCGGATCGTCTCGGAGCTCTCGGTCTCGTGCACGCAGTAGATCTTGTCGCCCGCGACGTAGCTGGTGACCCACCGGTAGGGGACGCCCAGGCCGGCCACGACGTCGTTGGACTTCGCGGTGATGTCGGCGAGTTCCGCACGGGTGAGGGTGCTCGCACCGGGAATCTCGCGCTCGATCAAGAAGGTCGCCATCGCGCATTTCCTTTCGATTGGGGCCGCTCGTCCGGCCGTTGGGGGGAGACTGCGTCAGCGACGTGAGACCGGCCGTGGAACGCGCGGTGTTTCGCGTCACTCGCCTGGTCACACGGTGCCCGGCGACGATGCGGTCTGGCGCAGACGGAGGAGGAGCTGCGGTGCGGATACGTCTCATCGGTCTGCCGCACATCACGGGCGCCGACGAGATGCGCCCGGTCCGTGGCTTCCAGGCCTGGGCGCTACTCGCTCGGGTCCTGCTCGCCGATCGTCCCCTGACCCGCCGCGAGCTCGCCGCCGAGCTGTTCCCGGAGACCGCGGACCCCCTCGGCTCGCTGCGCTGGTGCCTGGCCGCCGTACGACGGGCCCTGGGCGCACCTGACTTCCTCACCGGCGACCCAGTCCGCGTCGACCTGCCCGACCACGTGACCGTGGACCTGCTCGATCTGGCCGACGGCCGACTCGACCCGACCGAGGTCGGCGTCCTGTTGGAGGGTGTGGAGCCGCGCTCGAGTACGGAGTTCGAGCTGTGGCTGCTCGTGCAGCGTCAGCGCGTGGCCAGCCAGATCGACGCGCTGCTGCGCCGCGACGCGATGGCCGCGGCTGCCATCGGCGACATCGACCGAGCCCTCGCCCTGGCCGAAATAGCCGCCCGACGCCAACCCCTCGACGAAGGCGCACAGATCCTGCTGGTCGCAAGCCTGCGCCAAGCGGGCCGGTACGACGCGGCGGCCGCCGCCGTGGACTGCGTCGAGCAACGGTTCGCCGCCGAGCTCGGGACCTCTCCAACGCCGGCCCTGCGGAGTGCGGCGCGCCGAGACGTCGCCGCCGCCCCACCGGGTGTGCCGGCGCGGAGTCGGGCGCTTTCGCTCCTCGAGGCCGGCCACGCCGCCCTCGCCGCAGCCGCCGTCGATGCCGGGATCGAGAGTCTCCGCCAGGCCGCCCGAGTCGCCGAGCAGGCACGCGACGACCAGGTGCTGGGGAGCTGCTTGCGCGCCCTCGGTGCGGCGCTGGTGCACTCGGTGCGCAGCCACGACGACGAGGGTGCGCTGCTTCTGGAAAGGGCTGCGACGGTCGCGCTGGGAGTCGGTGACGAGACGACTGCGGCGTCGGCGCACCGCGAGCTCGGGTACATCGACGCGCTGGCGGGGCGGCGTCCCGCCGCCGAGGTGCATCTGGCGCAGGGCCAGTCCCTCGCCGGGACCGATACCGACCTCCTCGCGGCCGTGCGGTCCGTGCGCGCCTTCAACCTCACCGACTGGGGACGCCACGACGCGGCTCTTCCCGAGTGGGACCTGGCGCTCGAGCTTGCCCGGACCTCGGGAAACCAGCGCCGCCTCGCTTGGACCCTGGGGCTGGGGGGCTGGGGACAGCTGCGGGCCGACGGCCACGACGCTGCTCGCGCGTGGTTGCGGGAGTGCCTCGACGTGGTCGCCGCAGCCGGATGGATCTCCTTCCGCCCGTGGCCGACGGCGGTATTGGCCGAGGTCGAGCTCGCAGCAGGTCATCGGGGCCAGCTGCCGGACTTGCATCGGGAGTTCGCGCTCAGCTGCCAGCTCTCGGATCCGTGCTGGGAGGGCAGCACGGCACGCGTACTCGCCCTGAAGTCGCTCGCCGCCCGGGAGCCGACCGCGGCCCTGGGCTGGGTCGACGAGGCGCGTCGGCGAGTCGCCCGAGAGACGGACGTGTACGTCGCCATGCAGGCGGCGATACTCGCGACCGACATCGCGATCAGTTCCCAGCTCGGTCACGAGGAGCGGGTGGCGGGGACCGCGCGAGCTCTGCTCGAGCTCGCCGCACGCGCCCACATGGACCACCACGTGCAGCACGCCGTGGCCGTCCTCCAACGCTCCTGACTCTGGCCGGACAGGCTCGGAGTCAACCGGTGTAGAGACAGAACGGGTGCCCCGCGGGATCCAGGAGAACGCGGACGTTGTCCTGTGGCTGGAAGTCGGGCTGCGTGGCGCCGAGCTCCAGTGCCCGCTGCGTCTCAGCCGCGAGGTCGCTCACCTCGAAGTCGAGGTGCAGCATCATCTGCTGCTGGCCCGGCTGCGTCGGCCACGCCGGTGGGACGTAGGCGTCATTGCGCTGGATGTTGAGGTACGCGACGCCTTCGCCGGGGTCGAGCGAGGCGTCCTCCTCGTCCATCATGTGGATCTTCCAGCCGCGCAGCTCGGAGTAGAACCGAGCCAGGACCGCGACGTCCGGTGCATCGACTACGACGCCCCAGAAGTCGTTGCGCGACCACCGGTCGACCGGTGCTTCCGTCGGTGCCGACTCCTCCGTCATGGCCGACAGGCTAGGAGCGCGGGCGGTCAGCGCTCAAGGATGGCCGTGACGCCCTGGCCGCCGGCTGCGCAGATAGAGATCACGCCCCGACCGGAGCCCTTCTCTGCGAGCAGCTTGGCCAGCGTCGCGACGATCCGCCCGCCGGTCGCGGCGAACGGGTGCCCCGCGGCCAGCGACGAGCCGACGACGTTCAGCCGGTCCCGGTCCACCGCGCCGAGCGGGGCGTCGCGGCCCAGCCGCTCCTTGCAGAAGATCGGGTCCTCCCAGGCCTTCAGGGTCGCCAGCACCTGCGAGGCGAACGCCTCGTGCACCTCGTAGAAGTCGAAGTCCTGCAGCGCTAGCCCAGCCCGGTCGAGCATCCGCGGCATCGCGTACGCCGGCGCCATCAGCAGCCCCTCGGCGCCGTGCACGTAGTCGACCGCCGCGGTCTCGTGCTCGACCAGGAACGCCAGCGGCTCCCAGCCGCGCCGCTCGGCCTCCTCCTCCGAGCAGAGCAGCACCGCCGAGGCTCCGTCGGTCAGCGGGGTGGAGTTGGCCGCGGTCATCGTGGCCGCGGCGCCCCGGCCGAACACCGGCCTCAGCGCTGCCAGCGCCTCCACCGTGCTGTCCGGCCGCAGGTTGCCGTCCCGCTCGAGCCCGAGGTACGGCGTGAGCAGGTCGTGGAAGAACCCCCGCTCGTACGCGGCGGCCAGCCGCTGGTGCGAGGCGACTGCGAGCTCGTCCTGCTCGCGCCGGCCGATCTCCCACTCGACCGCGGTCAGCGCCGCGCTTTCGCCCATCGACAGCCCGGTCCGCGGCTCCTCGTTCTGCGGCGTCGCCGGGGCGAGGTGCCCGGGCCGGACCTTGAGCAGCGCCTTGACGCGAGCGCCGGTCGAGCGGGCCCGGTTCGCCTCGAGCAGGATCTGGCGCAACCGCTCGTTCACGGCGATCGGCGCGTCGGAGGTGGTGTCCACGCCGCCGGCGATGCCGACCTCGATGTGCCCGACGGCGATCTTGTCCGCCACCGCGAGGGTGGCCTGCAGGCCGGTGTCGCAGGCCTGCTGCAGGTCGTACGCGGGCGTGTTCGGCGCCAGCACCGAGCCGAGCACCGCCTCCCGGGTCAGGTTGAAGTCCCGGCTGTGCTTCAGCACGGCTCCGGCGACGACCTCCCCCACCCGCTCGCCGCGGAGCGAGAAGCGCCGCGCCAGCCCGTCCAGCGCCGCGGTGAGCATCTCCTGGTTGCTCGCGCGCGCGTACTGCTTGTTGGACCGGGCGAACGGGATCCGGTTGCCGCCGACGACGGCGACCCGGCGAACACTGGTGGGACGGGGCATGGGGGTGCGCACCTCCGCGGACGACGGTGGGCGACGCCACACCGCTGGCACATGGACGCCACACCTGCACGGCCGTCAGGATGGCGGTTCCGGAATCGAACTCCCGGGTAACACCGCAAGTTACCGCTCGGTCGGCCGGCCCGACGAGGCCCGGGCCTGGAGAGATGGGACACAACAGACGTGCCTGACCGCTACCAGTCGCTGGTGCAGACCCCCGTCGGACGGTTGCTGGTGAAGAACCTCGGCCTGCCCGACCCGCCCCGGCTGGAGCGCTGGACTCCCGGCGACCCGGTGGTCGACGGCGTCTGCGTGCTCGGGTCCGCTCCGGGTGGGCGGCTGGCCGAACCGGTGCAGCGCCAGCTGAAGGCGCTGGAGGTGGCGACCACGGCGGCGCTCGGCGACGACCAGCGAGCGAAGGCCGTGGTCTTCGACGCGTCCGGGATCACCGACGTGGCCGGGCTGGCGCTGCTGCGCGAGTTCTTCACCCCGCTGATGCGCCGGCTGGCGCCCTCGGCGCGGGTGCTCGTGCTCGGCTCCCCGCCGGATGCGGCGGCCGGCGTGTCGTCGGCGGTCGCCCAGCGGGCCCTGGAGGGCTTCACCCGCTCTCTGGCCAAGGAGCTGCGCACCGGCGGGACCGCCCAGCTGGTCTACGTCTCGTCCGGCGCGGAGGAGTCGCTGACCTCGACGCTGGCGTTCGTGCTGTCCCCCCGGTCGGCGTACGTGTCCGGGCAGGTGATCCGCGTCGGCAGCGGGGCCGGCGAGCAGCCGTACGACCGCGAGCGGCCGCTGGCGGGCCGCGTCGCGCTGGTCACCGGCGCGGCGCGGGGCATCGGAGCCTCGATGGCCCGCGTGCTGCACCGCGACGGGGCGACCGTGGTCGGGCTGGACGTGCCCGCGCTGGCCTCCGAGCTGCAGGAGCTGGTCGCCGAGCTGGACGGGTCCACGCTCATCCTGGACGTGACCGCCCCGGACGCCCCGCAGCGGATCGCCCGACACCTGACCGCCGAGCACGGCGGCGTGGACGTCGTCGTGCACAATGCCGGGATCACCCGGGACAAGCGTCTGGCCAACATGCGGCCGGAGACCTGGGACCCGGTGCTGGGCATCAACCTCGCCGCTCCGCTGCGGATCACCGAGCACCTGCTCGCCGAGGGCGTGATCCGGTCCGGTGGCGCGGTGATCGGGGTCGCGTCGATCGCGGGCATCGCCGGCAACAACGGCCAGACCAACTACGCCACCTCCAAGGCCGGGGTGATCGGGATGGTCGGGGCGCTCGCGCCGGTGGCGGCCGAGCGTGGGGTGACCGTCAACGCCGTCGCGCCCGGCTTCATCGAGACCGCGATGACGGCCCGGATGCCGCTGGTCGTCCGCGAGGCCGGCCGCCGGATGAACTCGCTGGCCCAGGGCGGCCTGCCGGTCGACGTCGCCGAGGCGGTGGCCTGGTACGCCGCGGCCGACTCTGCGGCGGTGACCGGCAACGTCGTGCGGGTGTGCGGGCAGAGCCTGCTCGGGGCCTGATGACCGACTCCGTCACGTACGAGTCCGCGCCGGAGACCCTGTCGCTCTACGCCCGGGCGGTGCTCCCGTCGCTGCCGCTGCTCGGGTCGCTGCCCGGCCTGCGCAAGCAACCCAAGGATGGTCTGCCCGACCTGGAGATCCGGCGGACCGGGGTACGCACCGACACCGATCACCTCGCCGCGTACGCCCGACTGACTGGGCACGCCCTCGCCGACCGGCTACCCGGCCTCTACCCGCACCTCGCGGCCTTCGGCCCCCAGCTGGTGCTGCTCACCGACCGCCGGTTCCCCTTCGCCGCTCTCGGGCTGGTGCACGTCGAGAACACCGTCGTCCAGCACCGCCCACTCGGGGTGGACGAGACGTACGACCTGGTGGTCAGGCCGCAGGGACTGCGCCCGCACCGGAGCGGCCGGCTGGTGGACCTGGTCTCCTCGGCGACGGTCCACGGCGAACCGGTCTGGGAGGAGACCACGACGGTGCTGTCCCGCGGCGGGGGTGACCGGGCGACGCCGGACGACTCGCCGCTGGCCGGCGTGGACCCGCCCCCGGGTGCCGTCCGCTGGCTCGTCCCGGGCGACATCGGGCGTGCCTTCGCAGCCGTGTCCGGTGACCGGAACCCGATCCACCTGAGCCGGGTCACCGCCCGGGCATTCGGCTTCCCGCGGGCGATCGCGCATGGGATGTGGACAGCCGCGCGGGCCCTGGCCGCGGTGGAGTCCCGGCTGCCGGACGCCTACCGCTACGAGGTCGCCTTCCGCAAGCCGCTGCTGCTGCCGGCCGAGGTCCGCTTCGGCACCGCGTCCGTCGCCGGCGGCACCCGGCTGCTCGGCGTCACGGCCTCGGCCGGCGACCGCGTCCACCTGGTCGGCCGGATTACCCCGGCCTGACCGCACTGCCCGGGGCGGCTGGGACAGTCGGAGCCTCGGGGGACGGGTGAGGCACGTAGATCGTCCGGTCGGCCGACTCGCCAATCCCCATAACGCTGTGTAATCATCCAACTACACAACGTCATGTCGGGGGCAGAGTCGAAACGGGTACGCGGATGGGTCTCACCAGCACCGCCTTTGCCTCAGCCCTGACCACCCCAGCAGTCGCCGAGCGGCACCTGCTGCAGCGGTTCAGCTTCGGGTGCACCCCCGAACTGGTCGCGGAGATGGCCACCGCAGGCGGCCCGCAGGCATGGTTCGAGGCGCAGCTGCAGCCGGCCACGGTGCCCGACCCGCTCGGCGACCAGCTGCTGTCCTGGTGGCCGCGGCTCTCGATGACCCCGCGGCAGCTCCAGGCCGGTCACAACGCCGGCACGCTGAGCAGTTTGGACGTGTCGAGCGACCTGATCCGCTGGACGCTGATGCGCCGGGCGGTCAGCAAGCGCCAGCTGCTCGAGGTGGTGGCCGGCTTCTGGCTCGACCACCTGCACGTCACCGTGCACACCTACGGCACGTGGGCGGTGCGGATGGAGCACGACCTGGCCGTCCGCAAGCACGCGCTCGGCCGGTTCGAGGACATGCTGCTCGAGGTCGTCCTCGGTCGGTCGATGGGCTGCTACCTGGACAACTCGAAGTCCACCGCCCGCCGGCTGAACGAGAACCTCGGCCGGGAGCTGCTGGAGCTGCACACGGTCGGCCGGGGAGCGGGCTACACCGAGGCGGACGTCCGGGACGCCGCGCGGGTGCTCACCGGCTACCGGGTGGACCGCGCCGGTACGTGGGATGCCTGGTACGCGCCGGAGGACCACTCGACCGGACCGGTGCAGGTGCTCGGCTTCAGCCACGCCAACGCTGCGGCGGACGGCCGCCCGGTCGCCGAGGCACTGCTGCGCTATTTGGCCCAGCACCCGGTGACGGCGCAGCGGATCGCGCTCAAGCTGTGCCGGCGGTTCGTCTCCGACCAGCCCAGCGCGGCGGTGGTCGACGCGGTGGCAGCCGCGTACCTGAGCTCGGGCACGTCCATCCCCGCCATGCTGCGAGCGCTGGTCCAGCACCCGGACTTCGAGGCGGCGGTGGACGCAAAGACCCGGACGCCGGTCGAGGACCTGATCGCCACCTGGCGGGTGCTGGGACTGTCGCCGACCAAGCCGGTCAAGTCCAGCGATTTCGCCCAGGCGTGCACCACGCAGGCCGGCGGCGTGGGTCAGCGACCGTTCGACTGGCCGCGGCCGGACGGGCCGCCGGACACCGGCGAGGCCTGGTCGTCGGTCAGCCGGGTGCTCGCCTGCTGGGACGTGCACTACGCGCTCGCCGCGGGCCACCAGCCGCACACCGGGGCGGTGCGACCTACGCCGCAGTCCTGGTTGCCGCCGCTGCCGGCGACGGTTGCCGAGATCGTCGACCACGTCTGCCGCCAGCTGCTCTGCCGACCGGCCGATGCGCGGCTGACGGCGACCGTGTGCCAGCGCATCGGCCTCTCGTCGGGAACCGTCATCCGGGTCTTCGACGACCTGCGCTCGTGGCGGCTCCCCCGGCTGCTGGCGGCCGTCCTGGACACCCCCGAGCACATGAGCCGCTGAGGAGCCCTGCGATGTCCGACTTCCCCTCCCCGTCCGACGGCTCCTGCGGGTGCCCGGACTTCCAGGTCTCGCGCCGCAACCTGCTCCGCGGAGCCGCCGCCTTCACCGGCGCTGTCGTCACCACCAGCCTGGTCGGCGACGTCTTCACCCAGACCGCGTACGGCAACGTCTCCGGCGGCAACGTGCTGGTGGTGGTCAGCCTTCGTGGCGGCGCCGACGGGCTGTCGCTGGTGGTGCCGCACGGCGACCCCGCGTACGCCTCGGCTCGGCCGACCATCGGCGTCCCGACCGGCTCGCTGCTCGCCAAGGACCCGACATTCGGTCTGCACCCGGCGTTCCAGCCGCTGCTGCCGATGTGGAACGCCGGCAAGTTCGGCGCCGTGCACGCGGTCGGGATGCCGCAGCCGAACCGCAGCCACTTCGCAGCCATGGAGGAGGTCGAGGACGCCGACCCGGGCAGCCCGGAGCGGCGGGGCTGGATCAACCGGATGGTCGGGCTGATGGGCGCGCCGGACCCGGTACGCGGGATGCAGCTCGGCAACGGGATCGTCCCGACCGCGCTGTACGGAGAGCAGCCGACGGTGGCGCTGCGCAACTTCAGGGACGTCAAGCTGCCGGCGGCCACCGGCTCGTGGGCGGTCCCGACCCGGCAGTCGCTGACGACGGCCTGGGACGGCGTGAACACGCCTCTGGGCAGCGGCGCCCGCTCCGCGCTCGAGGTGACCCAGCGGCTCGCCGGGCTCTACGGCAGCGCACCGACGGCCAACGGCGCCGTCTACCCGACGACCTCGCTCGGCGACGCGCTCCGTGAGACGGCGCGGACCGTCCGGGCCGATGTCGGGGCCCGGGTGATAGCCGTCGACTGCGGCGCATGGGACCACCACACCGGACAGGGCACGATCTCGGCCGGCCAGCTCAAGACGAACGCGGTCGACCTGGCCAAGTCGCTGGCGGCGTTCTTCACCGACCTCGGCACCGCCGGAGACCGGGTCACGGTGCTCACGATCAGCGAGTTCGGCCGCCGGGTTCGCGAGAACGGGGGCAACGGGACCGACCACGGCTACGGCAACTGCATGCTGGCCCTCGGCGCCGGTGTCCGCGGTGGCCGCTACCTCGCGAAGTGGCCCGGCCTGGCCGACGGCAACCTCGTCCAGGGTGACCTCGCCGTGACGACCGACTACCGCTCGGTCCTCGCCGAGGCGGTCGCCGCGCGGTTCCCGGAGGTGAGCGTGCCGCAGGTGTTCCCGGGCTTCGCTGCTGCGGCCGTCGGGTTGTTCTGAGCGCGACGCACGAACCGAGGCGCTCGGCGCGACCTCGAACCGGCGCACTGTGGCCCGAATCCCGGCCGCGATGTCCAGGTGCGCTGTGCGGCGCATCCCCAGGCAATGGACACGGGCTGACGGGTGTCGGTGCCGGCGCCTAGAATCGAACGTATGTTCGAGGTCGTGATGCCAGGGGAGAGCCCGAAGATGTGGCCGCCCGAGCCCTCGGACGGCTACGCGCGGATCGACGAGATCGCGGCGCTCGAGCGTCGGATCGCCCGCTTGCAGGCCGAGCAGGCCGAGCACATCGCCGCACACGCGGCCGAGACCGCCGGATCGGGCGCCACCGGCGGCGGGCGAGGGGTCGCCGCCGAGGTCGCGCTCGCCCGAGGTGTCTCGACCACCACCGCCGAGCACCAGCTGGCGGCGGCGCAGACCCTGGTGGACGAGCTGCCGCTGCTGTTCGAGCTGATGCACCGAGGCGAGATCTCCTGGGCCGGTGGTCGGGCCGTCGTCAGGGAGACGCACGGCGTCGAGCCCGAGGTGCGACGCGAGATCGACCGCCGGCTGGCGGCGGCGGTCGAGCGATCGGCGGCGGAGCTGGCGCCCGCCAGCTGGGTCGGTCCGCGGGAGGGTCTGCCGCCTCTGGCGGACGATCAACCACCCGACGGGACCCCCGTGACATACCTGCGCACGCTGACCGAGGTCGTGCGCGGACAGGTCCGCTGCGTGGTCCTGCCGGACGTGCGCCCGCGGGCGGCCACCGTCAGCCGGCTGGCCGCCGCCGCGCGACGACTCGTCCTGCTGCTCGACGCCCAAGCGGCGGGGAAGCGGGCCGAGCGTGCGCGCGCCGACCGTTCCGTGCAGCTGGCACCGACCGGTGACAGCCGCGACGGCGCTGCTTCGCTGGTCGCTCTGCTGCCGGTCGAGCAGGCCGCCGCTTGCTGGCATGCCCTCGACCACCACGCCCGGGCCCGTCGTGCCGACGGAGACGAGCGCAGTATCGGTCAGCTCATGGCCGACACGCTGGTCGAGCGAGTGACCGGCACCGCCGCGCCGGTCGGGCCGCTGCCGCCGGCCGCGCAGATCGGGCTCCTGCTCAAGGCGACCACGTTGGCCGGCGAGGATGACCACCCCGCACACCTGCGCGGGGTGGGGCCGATCCCGGCCAGCGTCGCTCGCGGGCTCTGCTCGACGGTCGGCTCCACCCTCCGCCGCGTGATCGTCGACGACGACGGGCGCGTGCTCACCATCGACCGCACGTCGCGCCCGGCGGGCGACCGGAGCGGGTTCGACCGCTGGCTGCTCCGGCCGGCCGACCCCTCCGTGGCTGCGACGGAGACCACGGACCGGTTCTTCACCGGTCCGCTGCGCACCCTGGTCGGCTGGCGGGACGGGACCTGCCGGATGCCGGTCTGCGACAGCCGGGCCGCCGACGTCGACCACATCCGCCCACACGCGGCCGGCGGCCCGACCGGAGCGCGGAACGGACAGGCGCTGTCGGTCCGCTGTCACCACCTCCGCGACCTGCCCGGCTGGCGGGTTGAGGGCGAGGCCTCCCGGGTGGTGTGGACGACCCCGACCGGTCACCGGTACGAGTCCCGGCCGCCACCCGCCCTGGGCTGGGCCAGCGAACCGCCCTAGTCCGTGAATCGTCCGGGCCGCACCGGCAGCCTCCGCCGAGAACGGATCGGACCCGGGCAGACTGGACGGATGAGCTTCGACGACTCCGAGCGCGCCCCGACGTTCGGGGGGCAGCAGCCCGACCGGCCGCGGACGAAGCGCAGGGGCTTCCTTCGCCGGCACCCGGTGCTGGTGTCGCTGCTCGGTCTGTTCGGACTGCTCGTCGCCGCCGTCCTGGCGTTCGCGGTCTACCTCAACGCCCAGCTGGGCGACATCGAGACCTTCGACACCGAGGCGCTGCCGGCCGACAGTCGTCCCGCACGGGTGCAGGGGGACTCGGTGAACATCCTGCTCGCAGGCGTCGACAAGGGGGACGGACGCAGCATCGCGGAGATCGCCGAGGGCGGCTGGGACGCCGGCGTGCTGCGCACCGACACGATCATGGTCCTGCACGTGACGGCGGACCGGCAGCGCGCGTACCTGCTATCGATCCCCCGCGACGCCTACGTGCGGCTCTACGACGAGGTCGGCGAGCCGGCGGAGATGAACAAGATCAACGCCGCGTTCTCGCTGTACGGCCCGACCGCCTACCTCGCCACGGTGGAGAACCTCACCCAGCTCCGGATGGACCACCTCGCGGTGGTCGACTGGGACGGCTTCGAAGACATCACCAACGCGCTCGGCGGGGTGCAGCTCTCGGTCCCGGGCGAGGGTGTCAAGCAGCTGGACGGCGAGGAGTCGTTGAAGTACGTCCGCACCCGCTACGGGCTGCCGGGCGGTGACTTCGACCGCATCGACCGGCAACAGAACTTCCTTCGCGCGATGCTGGGCAAGATGCTCAGCAGGGGCACGCTGACCAACCCGTTCACGCTGACCTCGACGCTGCAGGCCGTCGTTAGCAACCTGACGGTGGACGAGTCCTTCGACACCGGTGAGATCCGCAGGCTGGCCCTGTCCCTGCGCGGGGTGCGCACCAGCGACATGACCTTCCTGACCGCCCCCTTCGGCAGCTTCGACACCACCGACTCCGGCGCGAGCATCGTCCGGCTGGACGAGCAACAGGCCAGCGAGCTCTGGGCGGCGACGGCGGAGGACCGGATCGACGAGTACCTCGAGACCTACGGCTCCGAGTCCGAGCAGCTGCCGAAGCCGGGCGACGTCAACTGACCTGCTCGACTCAGCGGCGCTGGTTCCCGAAGGTCACCCGCGTCGTCTTGCTGCCGGCCTGCTGAATGAAGGTGGCGTTGCCCGGACCCCAGGTGCCGAGCGTGGTGCTGCCGGGGTTTCGCCGTCCCAGTCCCCCGGCACCGGCAGCGTCCCGGTGCTGCCGAAGGACTCGGTGGTGACCCGCCCGGTCTTGGTCGACCGCAGCGACCAGGTGCCGGTGCGCACGTTGAACGCGCCCACGTCACCCCGCCCGTCACCGTCCCAGTCACCGGTCACCGGGACCGCGGCGGCGCGCCGAACGGAAGCAGGGTGCCTGACCGGCCGCGTCCCGGAGCCGGACCGGACTTGCGCGGCCGGAAGACGCCGACGTCCGTCGTGCCGTCGCCGTTCCAGTCGCCGGTGATCGGCAGGTCGCGCCGCGACCCGAACCGAATGCTGGTGGTCTTTCCGGCCGGCCCGCGGAGCACGAAGGTGCGCTTATGGCGCTTCCAGACCCCGACGTCGGTCTGGCCGTCGCCGTTCCAGTCCCCGGTCACCGGCCGGTCCATCGCCCCACCCAGCCGGATCTCGGTCACCTTGCCCGCGGGCTGGCGCAGCCGGAACAGGCCGCCGTTCGGCTTCGGTCGGAACACGCCGACGTCGGTGCGGCGGTCACCGTTCCAGTCCCCGCTGATCGGCACGTCCCCGCAGTTGTAGCTGGTGATGGTGCTGTCGTAGTCCAGCGCGGTGCCGTGGAACACCGCGTGCTGGTCGACCCGGTTGAGCCGCTCCTCGAAGTGCAGGTGCGGGCCGGTCGACCCGCCGCTGGTCCCGAGCAGCCCGATGAACTGGCCCTGGTCCAGCCACTGCCCTTCGACCACCCACTGGGCGTCCAGGTGTGCGTACAGCGTCGTCCAGTTCTGTCCGTGGTCGACGACGACGTACTTGCCGTACGAGCTGCTGCCGAGGTCCACGACGTCGGTGACAACCCCCGGCGCGCTCATCAGCACCGGCGCGCGGTAGTCGTCGTCGGCGTTGAAGTCGACCGAGTAGTAGCTCGGGCTGTGCCCGGACCGGGTGCTGGCGTACCAGCGCTGGCCGCAGCCGAAGGGAGCCTCGAAGTCCGGCTCCCACACCGCGGCCAGCGCGGGCGAGAAGGTGCTGGAGGCGAGGACGAGCGCGACGGTGGTGGCGACGGTGCGTACGGCAGCGGGGAGCATGGGACCGACCCTTTCCGGCCGGACCGCTCGTCCACGTGTGCCTCACGTGTCACTCGGGTCACAGCACGGTGACGCAATGTAGTCAAGGGACCACGCGGTGACTACCCCTAGGCTCCGGGGCATGGACCTCTTGGTGATCGGCGGCACCCGTTTCGTCGGTCGGCACCTCGTCCGGTCGGCCATCGCGGCGGGCACACGGTGACACTGCTGCACCGCGGCGGCGCCGACGAGCCGTTCCCCGAGGTCGAGCACCTGCACGCCGACCGGGACGCCGACCTGTCGGTGCTGCGCGGCCGGCGCTTCGACGCGACCGCCGACGTCTGCGGCTACTGGCCCCGCCAGGTCCGCTCGCTCGCCGAGGCGCTGGACGGCCGCGGCGGCCAGCACCTGTTCGTGTCGTCGGTCTCCGCCTACGCCGACCCGCCCCGGCCGGGCGGGGACGAGGACATCCCGCTGGCCGAGCTGGACGCCGACGACCCGGACGCGGTGCCGATGACCGACCAGACGTACGGCGGTCTCAAGGTCGCCTGCGAACGCACCGCCGCAACGCTGCACGACCGGCTGACGGTGGTGCGGCCGACCTACGTGGTCGGCCCGTACGACACGACGGACCGGTTCTGCTGGTGGCTGGACCGGATCAGCCGGGGCGGCACGGTGCTGGCGCCCGGCCCGCTGGACGCGCCGGTGCAGCTCGTCGACGGCGTGGACATGGGCGAGTGGATGGTCCGGCTGCTGGAGGACGGGGTCACGGGGGCACTGCACGCCTGCTCGACCGACCCCGGCTTCACCTTCGGCGACATGCTGGCCGGGATGGCGACCGCCGTCGGCCCCGCCGACACCGAGCTGCGCGAGGTCGACGGCGGCTGGCTGCGGGACCAGGGCGTCGACGGCAGCCAGCTGCCGCTGTGGAGCGAGGGGGCGCACGAGCAGGTGATGGCGCTCGACCCCGGCCGGGCGCGGGCGACCGGGCTGCGCGCCCGGGCCTTCCCCGAGACCGTGCTGGACACCTGGCGCTGGATGCGGGACGGCGGGACCTTCCGCACCGGCGAGGTCGGCCTCACCGACGAGCGGGCGGCCGAGCTGCTCAGCCGCGCACCTGCCTGATCAGCCCCTCCTGGGCGACCGACGCCACCAGCACGCCGTCGGCGGAGAAGATCCGCGCCTGGGCGAAGCCGCGTCCGCCGGTCGCCGCCGGCGACACCTGGTCGTAGAGCAGCCACCGGTCCGCCCGCACCGGCCGGTGGAACCACACCGCGTGGTCCAGGGAGGCGGCCTGCAGCCCCGGCTGGCCGATCAGCACCCCGTGCGGCACCAGGCTGGTGCTGAGCAGGGTGAGGTCGCTGGCGTAGGTGAGCACGCAGGTGTTCAGGACCGGATCGGCCGGCAGCTCGCCACTGGCGCGGAACCACAGCCGCTGCCGGGCCGGCCGGCCGTGCGCCTCGATCGTCCCGCCGGCTCTGCTGTCCCCGGCGTAGTGCACGTCCAGCGCCGACCACTCCCGCCGCCAGGAGTCCTCGGCCCGGGTGCTGATCTGGCCGAGCACCTCGGCCAGGTCGGGACAGTCGTCGGCCGCCGGGACGTCCGGGAGGGTGTCCTGGTGCTCGAAGCCGCTCTCTGCCCGCTGGAACGACGCGGTCAGGTAGAAGATCACCGTGCCGTGCTGGCGAGCGGACACCCGGCGGGTGCTGAACGAGGAGCCGTCCCGGATCCGCTCCACGTCGTAGACGATCGGGACCGCGGTGTCCCCGCCGCGCAGGAAGTACGAATGCATGGAGTGCACGGCCCGGTCCGGGTCGACGCTGCGGCAGGCGGCCATCAGCGCCTGCGCGGCCACCTGCCCGCCGAAGACGCGCTGCAGCGTGGACCGCGGCGGCTGCGCGCCGCGGTAGAGGTCGAGCTCGAGCCGCTCGAGGTCGAGGATGTCGACGAGCTCGCGGACTGAGGTCGGCACCCGCGGCATCCTGCCATGCGGGTACGGGTCCTCAGCCCGAGCGGTCGCCGCCCGCGTGCTCGACGGAGGCGTCCGGACCCGGGAACATCAGGCCCTCGTGACCGTCGTCGTGACGGACCAGGTACGGCGGCGCGCCGTCGTCGCCGTGCACCTCCAGCACCTCGACGACCTGCTCCGGCTGACCGACGACCCGACCGCGTACTCGCAGCCGGTCGCCCACATCGGCATGCATGGTGGTCGCGCTCCTCTCGCTGGTACGGGTGGCTTCCACCCTGCACCCGCCGCCACGGTCTGCGAAAGGGCTGGAGCGGGTCAGTCCCGCCCCTCGCGCCGGTCGAGGCCGGCGAGGAACTGCTCGAACTGCTGACCGAGCTGGTCGGCGGTGGGCAGGTCCTCGTCCCGGGCGAGCATCGAACGGCCGGCCCCGCGGGAGAACGCGTCGTACTGCTGCTCCAGCGCCGCCAGCACCTCGCCGCCCTCCTGCTCGGCGACCTGCCGGTCCACCTCCTCGGCGGTGAGCCGGGCCGCCTCCCGCAGCGCGTCGAGGTCGAAGGTGAGCCCCGCCGCGGCGCCGGCGGCCTCCAGCAGGGTGACCGAGGCGGCCGGGAACTCCAGCCCGGAAACGTAGTGCGGCACGTGCGCGACGTAGCCCAACGCGTCGTGACCGGCCTCCCCCAGCCGCAGCTCGAGCACCGCCTGCGCGCTCGCCGGGACGGTGAGCCGTCCGGACCACACGTTCGGCCGGTCCACCAGCTCGGGCCGGGTGGCGTGCGCCGTGACCACCACCGGCCGGGTGTGCGGCACCGCCATCGGCACCGCACCGACCCCGACGACCAGCCGGATCTCGAGCTGCTCGACCAGCCGGCGGACGGCGTCGGTGAACCCCTCCCAGCGATAGTCCGGCTCGGGACCGGCCAACAGCAGGAACGGCGTCCCGGCGGCGTCGGTCAGCCGGCGCACGTCGAGCCGCGGCGCCTCGTACGCGGCGTAGTGGTCCTCGTCGAAGGCCAGCGGCGGGCGCCGGGCGCGGTAGTCGAACAGTGCGTCCAGGTCCAGCCGGGCCACCACGTCTCCGTGCCCCGGGTGCGCGCTGCGCAGGTGCTGAGCGGCCAGCCGGCCGGCCTGCCCGGCGGACAGGAAGCCGTCGAGGGCGTGCACCAGGACCAGGCCGTGGCCCGGGTCGCGGGAGATCTCGAGCAACCCGTCGCTCGGCTGGGCCGCCGCGACCTCCGGGTCCGGGTCACGCCGTCGCCATCGCATCAGGTCCATCGTGTCGTGCCAACCGCGTCGGCGCGACCCGCATTCCGGTCAGCCGGTGCGGGCGGCCGCCTGCTCCGCGTGCCGCACCGCCTGCCGGCTCCTGGTCCGGCCGTACAGGAAGTAGACGACGATGCCGATCGCCATCCAGACCGCGAACCGGACCCAGGTCTCGCCCGGGAGGTTGAGCATCAGGTACAGGCAGGACAGCACCGCGAGGGTGGCGACGAGCGGCGCCGCCGGCACCCGGAAGGCCCGGGGCAGGTCCGGGTCGGTGCGGCGCAGGATCACCACGCCGACGCTGACCAGCACGAACGCGAACAGCGTGCCGATGTTCACCAGATCGGTCAGGGTGCCGAGCGGCAGGAAGCCCGCCAGCGCGGCGACCGCGATGCCGACGATGACGGTCAGCCGGTGCGGCGTGCCGTACTTCGGGTGCACCTTGGCCAGCCAGGGCGGGAGCAGGCCGTCGCGGGCCATCGCGAAGGCCACCCGGGTCTGCCCGAGCATGAGGATCATCGCGACCACGACCAGCCCGATGCACGCTCCGGCCGCGATCACGTTCGCCATCCACTCCAGCCCGACCGCGTCGAACGCGTCCGACAGCGGAGCGGCGCTCGCCGGGTCGATCTGGGTGTAGCTCTGCATGCCGGTGATCACCAGGCTCACCGCCATGTAGAGGACGGTGACGATGGCGAGCGCGCCGATGATGCCGATCGGCATGTCCCGCTGCGGGTTCTTGGTCTCCTCGGCCGTGGTGGCGAGGATGTCGAAGCCGATGAAGGCGAAGAAGACGACGGCGGCGCCGGCCACCAGGCCGCCGAAGCCGTACACGGCGGGCTCCAGGCCGAGCAGCGACTCGATCAGCGGGACCTTGAGCCAGCTGCCCCCCTCGCCGCTCGGCGCCGGCTCGCTCGGGGGTACGAACGGGGAGTAGTTCTCCGCCTTGATGTAGCTGATGCCGGCGCCGACCACGAGCGCGATGACCGCCAGCTTGATCACCACGACGATCTGGTTGAACCGGCTGGACAGCTTGATCCCCATGATCAGCACGGCCATCACCAGCAGCGCGAGCAGGAGGGCGGGCAGGTTGACGATTCCGTCCTTCTCCGCCGCCTGCAGCGAGGCCGGGATGGCCAGCGGAGTGCCGTCGAGCAGGTCGACCAGGTAGCCGGAGAAGCCGACCGACAGCGCGGCGGAGCCGATGGTGAACTCGAGGATCAGGTCCCACCCGATCGCCCAGGCGATCAGCTCACCGAAGCTCGCGTACGAGAAGGTGTACGCCGAGCCGGCGACCGGGACGGTCGAGGCGAACTCGGCGTAGCACAGCGCGGCCAGCGCGCAGGCGGTGCCGGCGAAGAGGAACGAGATCGCCACCCCGGGACCGGCGTTGCTCGCCGCGACCTGGCCGGTGAGGATGAAGATCCCGGCGCCCACACAGACGCCGACGCCGAAGACGATCAGGTCCGTCGCGGACAGGTCCTTGCGGAGCTGGTGCTCCGGCTCCTCGGTGTCCTTGATGCACTGCTCGACGGACTTGGTGCGCATGACGCTCATCGCTGTCCCCTTCTCCGGCGACCGGACGGGCATACCGTAGGGCCAATGCCGCCGCGCGGCGAGTCGCAACGCGGGACCGGTCGACGGGCGAGTCAGGCCTGCTCGTGCAGCCGTTGGCGGACGGCGGCGGCGATTGCCTCCGCGGACAGCCCGGACCGTTCGAGCAGCACGGCTCGCTTCGCGTGGTCGAAGAACCGCTGGGGCACCGCGTGCACCTGGATCGGAGTGTCCACCCTGGCGTCCACCAGCGCGGCTGTGACGGCGGAGCCGAAGCCACCGGACCGCCCGTTGTCCTCGACGGTCACCACCAGGTCGTGCCGGCCGGCCAGCTCGACCAGGGCCGGGGCGACCGGGAGCACCCAGCGCGGGTCGACCACGGTGACCGGCGGCGCGTCGGGACCGTCGGCCAGCAGCCGGGCGGCCTCGACGGCCACGTGCACCATCGCGCCGGTGCCGACGAGCAGCACACCGCCCGCCAGCTCACCGGGCCCGGTCCGGACCATCACGTCGAGACCGGTCACCGTGTCCATCGGCTCCAGGTCGGGCAGCACCGGCCCCTTGGCGAACCGGACCGCGGTCGGGCCGTCGTCGACCGCCACCGCCTCGCGCAGCAGCTCACGCAGGCGGGCGCCGTCGCGAGGCGCCGCGACCCGCATACCGGGCACGATGCCGAGCACGGACAGGTCCCACATGCCGTTGTGCGAGGGGCCGTCGTCACCGGTGAGCCCGGCCCGGTCGAGCACGAAGGTGACCGCGCAGTCGTGCAGCGCGACGTCCAGCAGGGTCTGGTCGAAGGCCCGGTTGAGGAAGGTGGAGTAGATCGCCACCACCGGGTGCAGGCCGCCGAGCGCCAACCCGGCGGCGCTGGTGACGGCGTGCTGCTCGGCGATCCCGACGTCGTAGACCCGGTCCGGGAACTTGTCCGCGAAGGCGTCCAGCCCGGTCGGCTGCAGCATCGCGGCCGTGATCCCGACGATGTCGTCCCGCTCGGCCGCCAGCACGGCGATCTCGTCCCGGAACACGTGCGTCCAGGTGGTGACCGGCTCGGCGAGCGACTCCCCCGTGTCCGGGTCGAACGGCGCGACCTGGTGCATCTGGTCGGTGGTGTCCGCGACCGCCCGCTCGTAGCCGTGCCCCTTCTCGGTGATCACGTGCACGATGACGGGTCCGTGGAACCGCTTGGCGTGCTCCAGCGCGTGCTCGACGGCGTTCCGGTCGTGGCCGTCCAGCGGGCCGACGTACTTGATGCCGAGGTCCTCGAACAGGCCCTGCGGGGCGATCGCGTCCTTGAGTCCGCGCTTCATCGCGTGCAGGGCGTCGTAGGTGGGCGGGCCGAGCAGCTTGACTTGGTGCAGCCGGCTCTTGACCCGGGCCAGCAGCTTCTCGTAGCCGGGGTTGGTCCGGGCGGCCGCAAGCCGCAGCGCCAGCCCGCCGGCCGTGGGTGCATAGGACCGGCCGTTGTCGTTGACGACGACCACGAGTGGCCGGTCGTCGCCGGTGGCGATCTGGTTCAGCGCCTCCCAGGCCATGCCGCCGGTGAGCGCGCCGTCGCCGATCACCGCCACGACGTACCGGTCCTCACCCCGGACGGCGTACGCCTTCGCCAGACCGTCGGCGTAGGACAGCGAGGTGGAGGCGTGCGAGTTCTCGATCGTGTCGTGGTCGGACTCGGCCCGGCTGGGGTAGCCGGACAGCCCGCCTTCCTGCCGCAGCCGCGCGAAGCCCGCGGCCCGGCCGGTGACCATCTTGTGCACGTACGCCTGGTGGCCGGTGTCGAACAGGATCCGGTCCCGGGGTGAGTCGAAGACCCGGTGCAGCGCCAGCGTCAGCTCGACCACGCCCAGGTTGGGGCCTAGGTGGCCGCTGTGCGACGCGACAGCGGTCACGATCCGCTCCCGGATCTCGGCGGCGAGATCGGCGAGCGCGTCGTCGTCGAGGTCGCGGAGGTCGCCCGGGCCACCGAGGGCATCGAGCAGGCTCATCGACGAACGGCCTCCGTGTTCTCGCGGGCGGGCGGGGCGGCAGGGCCCCCCGAGTCTAGGCCGTCCCCGCCCCAACCCCGCGATCCGTCACTTCCGCCCCCCGATCCGTCGGTTCCGCCCGCGCGTCGTTGCCGCCCGCGATCCGTCGCTTCTGTCGCGGCCTGCCGGCTCGCGTACGGTGCGGCGGTGGCCGACTGCCTGTTCTGCGCGATCGTGAACGGCGCCGACGCGCCCCGGGTACTGGACACCCCGGACGTAGTCGGGTTTCTCGACCACCGGCCGGTGTTCAAGGGGCACGTCCTGCTCGTCCCCCGTCGACACGTCGAGACCCTGACGGAGCTTGCCGGACGAGATGCTGACCCCCTTCTTCGCCGCGCTCCGCGAGCTTGCCGCCGCCGTACGGGACGGGCTCGGCGCGCAGGGGACGTTCGTGGCCATGAACAACACGGTCAGCCAGAGCGTCCCCCACCTGCATGCACACGTCGTGCCCCGCACGCGCGGGGACGGGCTGCGCGGGTTCTTCTGGCCGCGAACGAGGTACGCGAACCCGGCGGAAGCTGAGGGCTACGCCACCCGAGTGCGCGCCGAACTGACGGACCGCCGGGTCAGAACTGACGGACCGCCGGCTCAAAACTGACGGACCGCGGGGGTGGGTGGGGGGTGGGTGGGGGTCATAGGCGGGGGCGGAACCGCCGGCCGCGCAGCGCCTCCTCGACCAGCCCGACCTCCCGGCGCAGCAGCTCGAGCCGTTCGGCCTCGAGCTGCCACGTGGCCACCGCGCGCTCGACCACGTCCAGGTCGGCCACGTCCCGAAGCGACGGTCCGCGCCTCGCTGACCCCCCGCCGGGCGGCGGCCTGCATCGCCTCGACGTGCAGCACCGCGAACCGGACCAGGACGACCGGGTGCCGGCGCAGGCCGGAGTAGCCGCGGTACTCCGGCGGGCACCGGTCCAGCAGCCAGGAAACGGCCGATTGCTCCCAGTCCGGGGCATCTGGGGGCCGGACCGACGCTGGCCACCCGGCCGGCGCGACGGGCCTGCTCACCCGAGAAGCCTGTCACGGGCTGCGGCAGCGTGCAGAATGGCACCGTGCAACAGGCCATGTGGGAGTCCGAGCGCAAGCGCGCGCGCCGCTCACCGTGGTGGATCCCCGTCTTCGCCGGGCTGGTGCTCGGAGTGGCCCAGATCGCCCTGGTTGACACCGCCTGGCGCGACTGCGGCGTGGACGGCGCGACCGGCCTCACCACGTTCTCCCTGTACGGCCTGGGGGTGCCCGCCCTCACCTTCCTGAACGCGGTGCTGGTGGCGCTGCCGATCGAGGTCTACTCCGGCCGGCGCGGCAACGCGGTCACCCGGTCGTTCCTGATCGTGCTCTCGGTCGCCGTCCTGGTGGCCGCCGAGACCCTCGTCCTCGGGCACTTCGTGGTCACGCCGTCCGAGCCGGTCGGCACCACCTGCGTGGGCAACGTGCCGCCGTGGTGGCCGAGCTGGATGCCCACCTGAGCCAGCCCGCTCAGCCGTCCGACACCGGCAGGTAGCGCCCGCGGCGGTACGCCAGGCCGCCGGCGGCGGCGGCGCCCTCGCCCAGCTCGACGTGCTCAACCTCCAGCTCGACCAGCAGGGACCAGCCGACGGCGCGCGGTTCGCCGGCCAGCACCGCCCCCGCCCAGGCATGGTCGGCGAGCACCGGACCCCAGTCGGACTCGACCCACCGGCCGGTACGGAACGGCCCGCCCGGCGACGGCGCGATGCCGGCGAACACGTCGGCCAGCTGCCGGTCGTCCGGCCCGAGCAGCGACACCGCCGTCCGTCGCCCGGCGGCGAGCAGCGGCCACAGCTCCGACTCGTCGTCCAGCAGTCCGAGCAGCCGGCCCGGATCGCCGTCGGCGACCAGCACCGAGGAGACGGTGAGACCGGCGCGCGCCCCGCGTGGGTAGCGGCCCACACCGTGACCGGGGAGGTGAGCCGGCCGCGCAGCCGGCGGACCGGGCGCCGGTCCTCGTCCGGGTCGCGGAACGGGTGCTCGGTGTGAATCGTCACCGGACCATCCTGCCCGCACCCCGCCGCGGGACAGGTCAGCCGGGGAGGTTCCGGACCAGCAGCACCAGGGCCGAGCAGGTCACCACGATCAGGACGGCGGCTCGGAACCGGGCGCCGGCCAGGTGCCGCCGCAGCCGCAGGGACAGCAGGAACCCGACGAGGAAGAACGGCAGCATCGCGACACCCGCCCACACCTCACGCCCGTCCAGCTCGCCGGCCACCGCCAGCGCGACGAGGGACAGCAACGACCCGAGGGTGAAGACGAGCGCCAACGTCGAACGCAGCGTTGCGGCGTCCGCCCGCTGGTAGACCAGCGCCAGCGGCGGCCCACCGATCGCGGCCGCGGTCGCACCCACCGCGGAGAAGACCCCGGCGGCGGTCAGCGAGGTCGGGGTCGGGGCGATCTGGACGGCTCGCACGGTCAGCCCCACGGCCAGCAGGGTGAGCACGGCCACGCCCACGGCGAGCTGCTGTGCCGACAGCCACGCCACCACCAGCACCCCCGGGGCAGTCCCGAGGACCCGCCCGAAGAGCACCCAGCCGACCCGCCGGTCGATGTCGTGGTGCTCCGAGATGAGCGACAGCAGCGGCAGCGCGAAGCCGACGACCAGGAGGCTCCCCGGCATCAGGGTCGGGTCGAGCAGCGTCACCACCGGCGCCGCGATCAGCGCGACCCCGAGCCCAACGGCCCCCTGGATGACGGCACCGACCAGGACCGCGGCCCCGGCCAGCAGCAGGACCGACGGCTCCAGACCGGCGTCGGTCACCCGCGCAGCGAGCGCAACACGTACGGCATGATCCCGCCGTGGCGGTAGTAGGCCGCCTCCCCGGGCGTGTCGATCCGCAGCACCGCGTCGAACTGCACGTCGCCGGCTTCGCCCCCGGAGGCGGTCACGGAAACCGTGCGCGGGGTGTCACCGTCGTTCATCGTCTCGACCCCGCTGATCGTGAAGGTCTCCTCACCGGTCAGCCCGAGCGACTCGGCGGTCTGGCCCTCGGGGTACTGCAGCGGCAGCACGCCCATCCCGATCAGGTTGGAGCGGTGGATCCGCTCGTACGACTCCGCCACCACCGCCTTGACCCCGAGCAAGGCGGTTCCCTTCGCGGCCCAGTCCCGCGACGACCCCGATCCGTACTCCTTGCCGGCCAGCACCACCAGCGGCGTGCCGGCCTCGGCATAGGCGACCGAGGCGTCGTAGACGCTCATGGTCTCGCCGTCCGCTCCGTCGGCGAAGCACCGGGTCACGCCGCCCTCGGTCCCGGGCGCGAGCTGGTTGCGCAGCCGGATGTTGGCGAAGGTGCCCCGGATCATCACCTCGTGGTTCCCGCGCCGCGAGCCGTACGAGTTGAAGTCGAGCGTCTCGACGCCGTGCTCGGCGAGGTAGGCCCCGGCGGGCGAGTCCTTCTTGATCGCTCCGGCGGGTGAGATGTGGTCGGTGGTCACCGAGTCCCCGAGCTTGGCCAGCACCCGGGCCCCCTCGATGTCCCGGACCGGCGCCGGCTCGGCCTGCATCCCGTCGAAGTACGGGGGCTTGCGGACGTAGGTCGAGTCCTCCGCCCAGGCGAAGGTGTCGCCCTCGGGGGTCGGCAGCGAGCGCCACAGCTCGTCACCGGCGAAGACGTCGGCGTAGTCGTCGGTGAACATCTCGGCCGCGATCGCCCGCTCCACGACCTCCTCGACCTCCTGCGCCGACGGCCACACGTCGGCGAGGAACACGTCGTTGCCGTCCGGGTCCTGGCCCAGCGGCTGCTCGTACAGGTCGAGGTCCATCGATCCCGCCAACGCGTAGGCGACCACGAGAGGCGGCGAGGCAAGGTAGTTCATCTTCACGTCCGGGTTGATCCGGCCCTCGAAGTTCCGGTTGCCGGACAGGACGGACACCACCGCCAGGTCGGAGTCGTTGACGGCCTTGCTGACCTGGGGGATCAGCGGCCCGGAGTTGCCGATGCAGGTCGTGCAGCCGTAGCCGACGAGGTTGAAGCCGAGCTTGTTGAGGTACGGCGTGAGCTCGGCCCGCTCGTAGTAGTCCATGACCACCTTGGACCCAGGCGCCAGCGACGTCTTGACCCAGGGCTTCGACGACAGCCCCCGCTCGACCGCTTTCTTGGCCAACAGGGCGGCACCGATCATGACCGACGGGTTGGAGGTGTTGGTGCAGGACGTGATGGCGGCGATCACCACCGCCCCGTGGTCCAGCTCGCACTCGGTGCCGTCGGAGAGCGTCACCGACACCGGCTGACTCGGACGTCCGTCGGCGCCCTCGGCCGCGGTCACCGGCACCCGCGGCTGCGCGGGCTGCTCAGACCCGTTGTGGCCGGAGAACGACGGCGAGTCGCTGGCCGGGAACGACTCGGCACTGGCCTCGTCGTAGCCCTGCTCGTCGTGCCCGTCACCCTCCTCCGCGACGAAGTCGGGCAGCGCGGCGCGGAAGGCGGGCTTGGCGTCGGTGAGCGACACGCGGTCCTGCGGCCGCTTCGGCCCGGCGATGGACGGCACCACGGTGGACAGGTCGAGCTCGAGGTACTCCGAGTAGCGCGGCTCGCGGTCGTCGTGGTGCCAGAGCCCCTGCTCCTTGGCGTAGGTCTCGACCAGCGCGACCTGCTCGTCCGACCGGCCGGTGAGCCGCAGGTAGGTCAGCGTCTCGTCGTCGACCGGGAAGACCGCGATCGTGGAGCCGTACTCCGGGCTCATGTTGCCGATGGTCGCCCGGTTAGCCAGCGGGACCGCGGAGACGCCCGGGCCGTAGAACTCGACGAACTTGCCCACCACGCCGTGCCGGCGCAGCTGCTCGGTGATCGTGAGCACCAGGTCGGTGGCGGTCGCACCGGACGGCAGCTCGCCGCCCAGCTTGAAGCCGACGACGCGCGGGATCAGCATGCTGACCGGCTGACCGAGCATCGCCGCCTCGGCCTCGATCCCGCCGACGCCCCAGCCGACCACGCCGAGACCGTTGACCATCGTGGTGTGGCTGTCGGTGCCGACGCAGGTGTCCGGGTAGGCGAGCGTCGTGCCGTCGTCGGACTCGCGGGTGAAGACGACTCGAGCCAGGTGCTCGATGTTGACCTGATGCACGATGCCGGTGCCCGGCGGGACCACCTTGAAGTCGTCGAACGCCTCCTGCCCCCAGCGCAGGAACTGGTAGCGCTCCCTGTTCCGCTCGTACTCGAGCTCGACGTTGCGGCCGAACGCGTCCTCGGTCCCGAACACGTCGGCGATGACCGAGTGGTCGATGACCAGCTCGGCCGGGGCGAGTGGGTTGATCCGCGTCGGGTCGCCGCCGAGGTCCCGCATCGCCTCGCGCATCGTGGCAAGGTCCACGACCGCCGGAACCCCGGTGAAGTCCTGCATGATCACCCGCGCCGGCGTGTACTGGATCTCCTTGCTCGGCTCCGCGTCGGCGTCCCACCCGGCCAGCGCGCGCACGTCGTCGGCGGTGATGTTCTCGCCGTCCTCGGTGCGCAGCAGGTTCTCCAGCAGCACCTTCAGGCTGTACGGCAGCGTGTCGACGTCGAGTCCCTCGCCGCGCACCGCGTCCAGCCGGTGGATCTGGTAGGACCGGTCCCCGACCTCCAGGGTGGCCTTCGCCCCGAAGCTGTCCTTGCCGCCTGCGCTCGCCATCTCGGCTCTCCTCGTCGCTCGTCGGTCGGTGCTGCGCTGCTGGGCTCGGCGCCCATCCTGCCGAGGTCGTCCGGACCCAGCCACAACAGTGGGCGGGTGCCTCCGAAAGTCTCTCGATGTCAAGATACACGACATCGAGACATCTGTCTGTCAGCGCAGATCGGCGAGCCGGATAGCGGCCGAGACCGTCGCCTCGCGAGCAGCGCGACAGGGTGCGTCGCGCCAACGACGAAGCAGAGACAGCGTCTGCTGGGCTGGCAGTGCGGCAGTGGCATCGCAGGAGACGTTCACCGGGCGGTCAGGCTCCGATCGGCTCCAGCAACGCCACGCATTCGACGTGCGCGGTCATCGGGAACAACGCGTAGGCCCTGAGGTCGGCCAGCCGGTAACCGGCCTCGGCGAAGGTCGCCACGTCCCGTGCCAGGGCGGCCGGGTCGCAGGCGACGTAGACGACCCGGCTCGGCCGCAGGTCGGCGACGGCACGGACCACCTTCGCCTTGGCGCCGGTCCGCGGCGGGTCCAGGACCACCAGGTCGGCGGGGCCCGCGTCGGCACGGACCCGCAGCGCCTGGTCCACGCGGTCGCGGACCACCTGCACCTGGTGCAGGTCACGCAGGTTCCGCTCGGCGTCGCGGGCGGCGGCCCCGTCGGCCTCGACCGCGGTCACCGCGCCACGACCGCCCACGGCCTCGCCGAGGAAGGCGGCGAACAGGCCGACCCCGCAGTAGAGGTCCACCGCCCGCTCCCCCGCCTCCGGCCGGCCGAGGTCGAGGACCGCCTGCACGAGCGTCGCGGCCGCCGCGGGGTGCACCTGCCAGAAGCCGGCGCCGGTCACCCGGAAGCCGCGCCCCGCCACCTCCTCGGTCAGCCGCGAGGGGCCCTCCACCCGGCGCCCGTCGGCCAGCACCAGCGCCTGGCCGGTGGAGGACACGGCGGTGTCGATGCGCCGCAACCCGGGGCGGGGTTCGGCGCCCACGAGCGGCGTCGCCGGATGCGCGATCGGACACCGGTCGACCGGCTCCACCTCGTGCGAGCGGTGCCGGCGCAGCCCCACCTCGCCGTCGGCCCCCACGGCCCAGCCCATCCGGGTCCGCCAGCCCAGCGCGTCCGGCTGCACCGGCTGCACGGTCACGGTCCGGTCCACGCCTCCGAGCCGGCGCAGCTGCTCGGTCACCACGTCGCCGAGCAGCTCACGCTGCCGGGCCGGGGAGACGTGCTGGAAGTCGCAGCCCCCGCACCGGCCCGGGCCGGAGTACGGGCACGGCGGCTGCACCCGACCGTCGGCCGCGACCAGCACCTCGACCGCGTCCGCCCGCAGGAAGCGGCTGGTCGCATCGCCCTCCGTGACACGGACCCGGACCCGCTCGCCGGGCAGCGTGTGCCGGACGAAGACGACCCGGCCGTCCCACCGGGCCACGCAGTGCCCGCCGTGCGCCACCGCTCCGATCTCGAGCTCGACCTCCGCCCCGACCAGCGACTCCTCGCTCATCTGCGTCCCCGTCCGCCTCGCTTGCCGCGCGAGCTCGCCGCCCGCTCGGCGCGCTTGCGCGCGGCCACCGACGACTGCAGCTGGTACGGCACGCTGGTCACCATGATCCCCGGCGAGAACAGCAGCCGGCCCTTGAGGATGAGCGCGGTCTGGTTGTGCAGCAACTGCTCCCACCAGTGCCCCACGACGTACTCCGGGATGTAGACCGCCACGATGTCGCGCGGGCTGTCCCGGCGGATGTGCCGGACGTAGAGCACCGTCGGCCGGATGATCTCCCGGTACGGAGACGCCAGCACCCGCAGCGGCACCGGCAGCTGCCGGGCCTCCCACTCGGCCAACAGCCGGGCCGTCGACTCCGGGTCGACGTCCACCGTGATCGCCTCCAGCACGTTCGGCCGGGAGGCGCGGGCGTACGACAGCGCCCGCATGGTCGGCTTGTGCAGCTTGGAGACCAGGACGA
Organism: uncultured Actinomycetota bacterium; assembly: GCA_963704295.1. Lineage (GTDB taxonomy): Bacteria > Actinomycetota > Actinomycetes > Propionibacteriales > Nocardioidaceae > JACCVL01. The sequence continues at coordinate 332,484 of OY969884.1, forward strand.
TCGCGTGCACGCGGGACGGCAGACCGGCGTCGGACTCGTCGACGGACAGCTCCTCGGCCAGCTCCTCGTAGTGCCGCTGGATGCCACGCATCATCGAGAACAGCACGGCCATCGCCAGGATCGCGATCCACGCCCCGGAGGCGAACTTGGTCACCAGCACCACCAACAGCACCGATCCGGTGATCGCGAAGCCCACCGCGTTCACCGACCGGCTGCGACGCATCCGGGACCGCTCCGCAGCGTCCCGCTCGGCCGGGATCAGCGCGTTCCAGTGCCGCACCATGCCGAGCTGGCTGGCCGTGAAGGAGACGAAGACGCCGACGATGTAGAGCTGGATCAGCCGGGTGACCTCGGCGTCGAAGGCGATGATCAGCACCACCGCCAGCAGCGCCAGGACGATGATCCCGTTGCTGTAGGCGAGCCGGTCGCCGCGGAGCTGGAGCTGGCGCGGGAGGAAGCCGTCCTTGGCGAGGATCGAGCTGAGCACCGGGAAGCCGTTGAACGCAGTGTTGGCGGCGAGCACCAGGATGACCCCGGTCACCACGGTGACGAAGTAGAAGCCGACCGGGAAGTGGTCGAAGATGCCCTGGGCCAGCTGGCCGATCACCGGGTTCTGCTCGTAGCCGGGACCGGCCAGCTCGCCGTCCGGCCCGCGCAGGTCGGTCGCCGGCACCTCCGCGATCCGTACGTCCATCAGGTTGCCGAGGGCGATCACGCTCATCGCCATCGTGATCGCGATGATCCCCAGCAGCATCAGCGTGCGCGCCGCGTTGATCCCCTTCGGCTTGCGGAACGCCGGAACCCCGTTGCTGATCGCCTCCACCCCGGTCAGGGCGGCGCACCCGGACGAGAAGGCGCGGAGCAGCAGGAACGCGAACGCGAAGCCGGTCAGCCCGTCGGCGAAGGTCTCCTCCGGGACGATGTCGTACCGGGCACTCTCGGCGAGCGGCAGGTCGCCGAACAGGTGCCGGGCGAAGCCCCACGCGGCCATGCCGAGGATGCCGACCATGAACAGGTATGTCGGCACCGCGAACGCCCGGCCGGACTCCCGAACGCCGCGCAGGTTCACCGCCATCAGGAACAACGTGGCGCCGACGGCCACCACGACGTCGTGCTCGGCCAGCGCCGGCACGGCGGTCCCCACGTACTGGGAGGCGGACGAGATGGAGACCGCGACGGTCAGCACGTAGTCGACGAGCAGCGCGCTGCCGACGCCGAGCCCCGTGGTGACGCCGAGGTTCTTGGTGACGACCTCGTAGTCGCCGCCACCGCTGGGGTAGGCCTGGACGTTCTGCCGGTAGGAGGTGACCACGACGGCCATCACGACCGAGACGGCCAGCCCGACCTGCCAGGTGAACGAGTACGACGCGAGTCCCGCCGCGGACAGGACGAGGAAGATCTCGTCCGGTGAGTACGCCACCGAGGAGAGGGCGTCACTGGCAAACACCGGCAGTGCCACCCGCTTGGGAAGCAGTGTCTCAGCGAGCTGGGTGCTCCGGAGCTTGCGACCCAGCAGGATGCGCTTGCCCGCGTCGGCGACTCCCACGAGCCGCGATGCTAGCGTCGGGCACCGTGCACGTCGTGATCATGGGCTGCGGCCGCGTCGGTTCCACCTTGGCGCACAGCATGGAGGACCGTGATCACACGGTCTCGGTGATCGACAACAACCCGGACGCCTTCCGCAGGCTCGGCTCGTCCTTCTCCGGAACCACCGTCGAGGGCTTCGGCTTCGACCGGGACGTGCTGGCCGCGGCCGGCATCGAACAGTCCGGCGGCTTCGCCGCCGTGTCCAGCGGCGACAACTCCAACATCATCTCGGCCCGCGTGGCGCGCGAGCAGTTCGGCGTGACCAACGTGGTCGCGCGGATCTACGACCCCGGTCGCGCCGAGGTCTACGAGCGGCTCGGGATCCCCACCATCGCGACCGTGCCGTGGGCGGCGGACCGGGTGCTCCGCCGGCTGCTGCCGGAGGGCGAGGAGCCGCTCTGGCGGGACCCGTCCGGCACCGTCCGGGTGGACGAGATCCCCGCGCCGCAGGCATGGGTCGGGCAACCCGTGCACACGTTGCAGACCCGCACCGGCGCCCGGGTGGCGTTCATGACCCGGCTGGGGGCCGGTCTGATCCCGAACCGGGACACGGTGATCCAGGACGGTGACCTGCTGAACCTGTTCCTCCTCGAGGCCGACGCGGCCCAGGTCACCGAGCGGCTCGGCGCCGGCCCCGGGGAGAACTGATGCGAGTCGCGATCGCCGGCGCCGGCGCAGTGGGCCGCTCGGTGGCTCGGGAACTGCTCGACAACGGGCACCAGGTGCTGCTCATCGACAAGGACCCGCGAGCTATCCGGTCCCAGTCGGTGCCCGACGCCGAGTGGTTGTTGGCCGACGCCTGCGAGCTGTCCAGCCTGGAGGAGGCCGGGCTGCAGAGCTGCCAGGTCATGGTCTCGGCGTCCGGTGACGACAAGGTCAACCTCGTGGTCGCACTGCTCGCCAAGACCGAGTTCGCGGTCCCGCGGACGGTGAGCCGGGTGAACCATCCGGCGAACGAGTGGCTGTTCACCGAGTCCTGGGGCGTCGACGTGCTGGTCTCCACGCCGCGGCTGATGGCCGCACTGGTCGAGGAGGCGGTCACGGTCGGCGACCTGGTCCGGCTCTTCACGTTCCGACAGAGCGCGGCCAACCTGGTGGAGATCACGCTGCCGGACGACTCGCCCTACGTCGGCCGGCTGGTCCGGGACGTCGACTGGCCGGTGGACGTGGTGCTGGTCGCCATCCTTCGCGACGGCGGGATCATGACCCCGGAGCCGGACCGCTCGCTCGAGTCCGCCGACGAGTTGCTGCTGGTCGCGCACGAGGAGCACGAGGACGAGATCGCCGAACTGCTGGCGCCGATCGAGCACCCGCACCGGGACTAGGCGGCCCGACCCTCCGGCGCCGCCAACGGGGTGGCCAGCGGGGTGGCGTTCCGGCTGAGCATCCAGACCATTGCGGCCAGGACGCCCACCTGCAGCGGCCAGCCGAGGGCGATCTTGGCCGCCCCGAGCCAGGCCACCATGTCCTCGCCCCCGAGCCAGAGCGGGTACTGCACCGCGACGCGGAGCACGCACGGCAGCGCGAGCACCAGGGTCAACCGGCTGCACAGCCGTACGAGTGCCGCGTCGCGACGCCAGCCGGTGGGGTCACCGGTCACGCTGCCGATCAGGAACCCGACGACCGGCCAGCGGGCCAGCACCGAGGCGATCAGGACCACGGCGTAACCGGCGTTGTAGATGATGCCGGGCAGGAAGGCGTCTTGGGCCTCGCCGCTGCGCAACGCGAAGATCGCGGCGATGCCGATGCCGAACAGGCTGTTCAGGACGAACTGGGGGCTCTGCCGCTGCACCAGCCGTACGGCAAGCAGCAGCACGGCCAGCCCGGCGCCCAGCGTCAGCGATAGCCGCAGGTCACGGCTGGCCACCCAGGTCACCGTGAACGCGATGGTGGGGACCGCGCCTTCCAGCATGCCGCGCTTGCCACCCAGCGCATGCGAGAGCCGTGAGCGGACCAGCTGCTCGACCGTGCCGTAGGACGCGACGGCCGCTGGGTGCGTCACGCGCCCAGCTCGTAGCGCGGGTTGTAGAGCACCCGCTGCGTACCCGAGCAGCTCAGCCGACCGAACACGGTCATCCGGCGACCGGCCGCGATCCCGGCGATCCGCCGGCGGCCGAGCCAGATCAAGGTCACGCTCCCGGTGCCGTCGTACAGCTCCGCCTCGAGCGCGACCACGCCGCCGTACGGCCGCAGCGTCACGGTCCGCAGGGTGCCGTGCAGCGTGCACCGGTCCCGGTCCTCGTGGCTGGCGACCCCCCGGCAGCCCTGCTGCTGAGCGTCCGCCTGCAGCTCGGCGTCCTCACGGGCCGTCTGACCGCCGCCCAGCCGGTCCTTCGCCCGCTGCCACAAGTCTGAAGTGACCATGACCCCAGCCTACGCGGGAGGCGTGGTCACTTCGCGGCTTCCGGGGGCAACCGCAGCGGCAGCGGCTCCCGGGGCGACATCGGCGCACCGCCGCGGACAACGACGACCTCCCGCAGCGCCCGCTCCAGCGGGGCGTCCGGGTCGGGGTGCTGGGCGGCCGCCCCGAGGAAGGTGGCGCGCACCAACCAGCGCGGTCCCTCGACGGCGACGACCCGGGAGACCTGGACACCGCTGCGGCCGTCCTGCGCCTTCACCGGAACCCGCAGCCGCAGCTGCGGCCCGTACGGCCCGTCGTCCTCGTCGGCCGTGCCGCCGAGCCGGGTTGCCTCGGCCGCGATCTCGCGACGCAGCTCGGCCCAGAGCCCGCCCCGCTTGGGAGCGGCGAAGACGCGCAGCTCGACCGCGCCCTCCCCGCTGGCCAGCATCACCGCGGTCACCACCCCGGTCGCCTGGTCCGCCTGGAGGCGCAGCTCGAGCCCCTCGACGTTGCCGATCAGCAGGCTGCCGAGGTCGACCCGGGGCGGGGCGCCGGCCGCGTCCAGGTCCACCTCGCTCACGTCCCGTGGACCGACGGTGTCCGGCGCGTCGTCCCCGGCGGCGTCCGGCCCAGGCCCTCGCGGATCGTCGGGGTCGGCGCCGGACCGCTTGCGACCGAACATCAGCAGCCGTCCTCCTCAGACCGTGGTCGACGGGGAGAATCCCCCCGTGGAACCGTAGCCGCCCGCTCCGCGCGGCGAGTCCGGCAGCCTGTCCACCTCCAGGAACCGGGCGGACTCGACCCGCTGCACCACCAGCTGGGCGATGCGGTCACCGCGTCGCAGCCGCACCGGCTCGCGCGGGTCGAGGTTGACCAGGCAGACCTTGATCTCGCCGCGGTAGCCCGCGTCGATCGTCCCCGGGGCGTTGACTATCGACAGCCCGGTGCGGGCGGCGAGGCCGGAGCGCGGGTGCACGAAACCCGCCGTGCCGGGCGGCAGGGCCAACGCGATCCCGGTGGGCACCACCGCCCGCTCCCCCGGCATCAACACCACGTCCACCGTGGTCACCAGGTCGGCCCCGGCATCGCCGGGATGGGCGTACGCGGGCAGCGGGACGCCCTCGTCCAGCCGTTGCACAGAGACCTGACACTCGCTCACGGCGCGACCCTAGTCGGGCGGCTTGCTGCGCGTGCCAGGCTGTACGGGTGCCCGGCTCGTCGGCTCCGCCCAGCGACTGCACCGAGCGGCTCTGGCCGCCGGTGTCGTGGTGGGTCGGCGCCGGCGTCCTGGCGCTGACGGTCTGGCTGGTGCTGACGGCAGCGGTTCCGGCGGTGGTCGCGCTGGTCGGCGCGGTCGTCACCGGCGTCGTCGCGCTGGGGGGGCTGGCGGCACTCGGGTCGGTGCGGGTCGGCGTCCACGACGGTGAGTTCGTCGCCGGCCGCGCGCACGTTCCCCTGCGCTGGTGCGGGGAGCTGGCTGCGCTCGACGAGGAGGCCGCGCGGAGTGCTCGCGGCGTGCAGGCGGACGCCCGCGCGTTCCTGCTGCTGCGGCCCTACCTCGCTCGGTGCGTCCGGGTGCAGCTCGTCGACCCCGCCGACCCGACGCCCTACTGGCTGGTCTCCGCCCGACGCCCGGAGCGCATCGTCGCCGCCGCGGTCGCCAGCCGGTCCTCGCGCCAGCACGACCGGCGTACGGCACGATGACAGCGTGGCCCTCTCGGGCCAGACGACCGAGACGACCGAAGCACGGCCAGCGAACGCGGACGGGAGAGATGTCGTGGCCCGCAAGAAGAAGGTGACCCCGCCCAAGGAGTCCGACAGCCCGGTCGCGGACGCCCAGCAGGCGGGGGCGACGCCCACGACCGGGCTGGGGTCCAAGCAGCTGTGGAAGGTCTACAGCCGTGGCGCGACGGTGCTCTCCGGGGTGATCACGCTCAAGCTCACCCAGCGCACCTGGCAGCTGGCCACCCGGAAGAAGCCCCCGAACTCACCGGACCACCCCGACATCGACGCCCGCGAGGCGATCATGTGGGCAGTCCTGTCCGGGGTCACCGCCGAGCTGGTGAAGATCGCGGTGAGCCGCAAGACCGCGCAGTACTGGGTGCGGTCGACCGGTCACCTACCGCCGGACATGGACCCGGTCGACAAGTGACCCGTCAGGCCGCGCAGTCCCGGCAGATCGGGCCGTGCCGGCCCTTGCCCGCGAGCTGGCTGCGGTGGTGCACCAGGAAGCACGACGAGCAGGTGAACTCGTCGGACTGACGGGGCAGCACCTGAACCGCCAGCTCCTCGTGCGACAGGTCGGCGCCGGGCAACTCGAACGCCTCAGCCGCCTCGACCTCGTCCTCGTCGACCTTGCCGGAGTTCTTGTCGTGCCGGCGAGACTTCAGCTCTTCGATGCTGTCTTCGTTGGCTTCTTCGTCCGTTTTGCGGGGTGCGTCGTAATCGGTGGCCATCTGGTACGGGTTCCTCGAACTAGCAGCGATCGTGCGGGGGCCGCACGGTGGTCCTCCGGGGCGCACCCGGGGCGCCGATTGTGCCCCATCCCCCGGCCGGACACACCTCCGTGCCCCCCGGTCCGGGTGCGACTCCCGCCACATTTTCGCGGGAGCCGGTACGTGCGAGGCATCAACAGCGGACGGTCGCCGGCTTATTCCGATCGGCTCGGATTTTTTTGCTCGGATCGGGTCGGATCAGAACCCGCACCTGCCGACGAGGTCGCGCAGCGCGGGCAGCAGCGTCGGGGAGGTGGCGAGGACCAGCCGCACGCCGGGGGGCTCGGCGGTCGTACCGGCACCGGCGCCGACCAGCACCGCCCCGGCCTCCTCCGCCACCAATCCGCCGGCGGCCAGGTCCCATGGCTGCAGTCCCTGCTCGACGTAGCCGTCCACCCGGCCGGCGGCGACGGCACACAGGTCGAGGGAGGCCGCGCCGAGTCGGCGGACGTCGCGCACCTCGGCCAGCAGGCAGGCCACGGCTGCCGCCTGCCGGCGGCGGATGTCGAGGTCGTAGGAGAAGCCGGTCGCAATCAGCGCCTGGGACAGCGGCGGCGGCTCTGGCAGCCGCAGCCGCACCGGCTGATCGTCAACGCTGCGACGGGTAGCACCGTGCCCGCGTGCCGCCGCGTACTCCTCCCCGGACTCGACGTCGACGACGCAGCCGGCCCGCACCTCGCCGTCCACCTCGGCGGCGACGGAGACGGCGTAGGCCTTGAGCCCGTACATGAAGTTGACGGTGCCGTCGATCGGGTCGACGACCCACCGCACACCCGATCCCGCCCGGTCCGTCGCGGCTCCCTCGTCACCGAGGCTCTCCTCGCCGGAGAACGTGTCGCCGGGGCGGCGGCCGAGCAGCCGGTCCCTGATCCGCCGCTGCACCGCGGTGTCGAACGCGGTCACCACGTCGGTCGGGCTGGACTTGGTACCTGCCGCTACGACCCGGCCGGCCGGCCGTTCTCGGCGCAGCCAGTCCGCGGCCTCTCGTGCGACGTCGACCGCGATGCCGCGGAGCAGCTCGGGGTCGGCACCGGTCACGCCACACCGCCGATGGCGGGTCGGTCGCCGCGGGGGTTCGCGCAACATCCGGGCGGGCAGCGATCCCAGGACGGCGGCAGGGCGCCGGCTGCCGCGCGGAGCGGGCTTTCGGCGCGCTCGGCGGCAGCCCGCTCCAGCAGCAGGTCGCGGACCATCGCCACGTAGCGCGGGTCGATGCCCGGGGTCGGCACCCGGGCCAGCCCCAGCCCGAGCCGCCGGGCGGTCTCGGCGGCCTCGGTGTCCAGGTCGTAGACCACCTCCATGTGGTCGGAGACGAAACCGATCGGCACCAGGACGACGCCGTCCACCCCCTCGCCGGCGAGCCGCTCGAGGTGGTCGTTGACGTCCGGCTCGAGCCACGGCACGGACGGCGGCCCGGAGCGCGAGCAGTAGACGAGCTCGTGCGTCAGCCGAGTGCCGGTCCGCTCCGCGACGGCGTCCGCCACCAGTGCGGCCACCTCGGTGTGCTGCCGGACGTAGCCACCGCCGTCCGGCGTGGCCGGGGCGGGACCGCGAGCGCTGGCGGCGTTCATCGCGTCCGGGATCGAGTGAGTGACGAAGGCAAGCCGGACCTCGCGGCGCCGCTCGGTCCGCAGCCGGTGCAGGGCGTCCACGGTGCCGTCCACGAACGGCTCGAGGAAGCCGGGATGGTTGAAGTGGTGCCGCAGCCGATCCAGCCGGGGCGCTTCCGGACCGGTCTGCTGCACCGCGTCGTAGAGGTTCTCGCGGTACTGCCGGCAGCCGGAGTACGACGAGTAGGCGCTGGTGACGAAGCAGGCGGCCCGCCGCACTCCGTCCGCACGCATCGCGGTGAGCGTGTCGGACAGGTAGGGCTGCCAGTTCCGGTTGCCCCAGTAGACGGGCAGGTCGATGCCGTGCCCGGCGAGGTCGGCACGGATCGCGGCCAGCAGGGCCCGGCACTGGTCGTTGATCGGGCTGCGGCCGCCAAAGCCGTGGTAGTGCGCGCCGACCTCCTCCAGCCGCTCGGGCGGGATGCCCCGCCCGCGGGTGACGTTGGCCAGGAACGGCAGCACGTCGTCCGGCCCCTCCGGCCCCCCGAAGGAGACGAGCAGCAGCGCGTCGTAGGGCTCGACGCTGGGGGCCGGTGCGGCCATGCCTGGTCCTCTCGGTCCCGTCGGTGCACACCCGTAGCCTGGGCGGCCGGGTCCATTGTCACCGACCCCCCGACCGAGCACCGAACGAAGTGGACCCCCGGCCGTGCTGCAGTCCTACCGGCGCATCCTCGCTCTCCCCGGGGCGGCGGCCTTCAGCGCCGCCGGGCTGGTCGCGCGGATGCCGTACTCCATGGAGGGGCTCGGTGTCGTGCTGCTCGTCAGCGCGCGGACCGGCTCCTACGCCGAGGCCGGTGTGGTCGCGGCCTGTGCGGTGCTGGCCGGCGCGGTGGCGAGCCCGGTCCTGGCCCGGCTGATCGACCGGTACGGACAGACGCTGGTGATGCCGGCCGCCGGCGCTGGTTCGACGCTCGGGTTCGGACTGCTGGTGCTGGCGGTCGAGTCCGGGTGGCCGGTGGGCTGGACGTGGGCGGCCGCAGCGCTCGGCGGTGCCTGCTTCCCGCCGTACGGCTCGGCCGTGCGCGCCCGGTGGGCGCACGCCGTCCAGGACCGGGCACAGCTCACGACGGCGTTCGCGTTCGAGGGCGTGGTCGACGAGATCGTCTTCATGGTCGGTCCGGTCGTGGTCACCCTGCTCGCGACCGGGTTGCACCCGGCCGCCGGCCTGGTCGCCGCGGTGACGGCCGGACTGGTCGGCGGCCTGCTGCTCGCCGCGCAGCGCTCCACCGCCCCGCCGCACACCCGGCCGGCGGACCGGACGGACGGGCACCAGCCGCTGCTGTGGTCCCGGCTGGCTCCGCTCTGCGTGGTCGCGGCCGGACTGGGCTGCCTGTTCGGGTCGGTGGAGGTGGTGACGGTCGCGTTTGCCGAGGAGAGCGGCAACCGCGGCTACGCCGGCTGGCTGCTCGCGGTGTGGGCGCTGGGCAGCATGCTGGCCGGCCTCGTGCTCGGTGCGCTGCCCGGACCGGGGAGGCCGCTGCGCCGGCTGCGGCTCGGCGCCGCGCTGCTCACCGTCACCGTGGCCGTGGCAGCGCTCGCGCCCGGCCCGCTGCTGCTGGGGGCCGTCCTGCTCGGGTCCGGCCTCGCGATCGCGCCCACGGTCATCGCCGCCACCACGCTCGCCGAGGCGTACAGCCCGCGCTCCCGGCTGACGGAGGGCATCACCTGGATGACGACCGGCCTCACGATCGGAGTCGCCCCGGGAGCGGCGCTCGCGGGGGTGGCCGTCGACACCTGGGGGGCGTCCGGCGGATTCGCCGTGCCGGTCGCCGGCGGGCTGCTGGCGGCCCTGTCCGGCTGGATGATCCGGGACCTTACGGCGCGTCCCGTTGGTCCGGGAGCCGCACCCGGTGAAACTGTCGACAAGTCGTCCACACCGACGGGTGTGGACCCGAGGAGGCGGCACGATGCGTGATCTCGACCTCGTCGGCCTGAGCGAGGACGCGACCCACGTCCTGCTGCGGGCCGACTCGGGCGAGGACTTCCGTTTCGCGGTCGACGACCGCCTCCGCGCCGCACTCCGCGGCGACCGCGCGCGACCCTCACAGGTGGAGAGACCGATGGACAGTGCCGCCCTGCGTCCCCGTGACATCCAGGCCCGGATCCGGGCCGGCGAGTCCCCGGAGGCGGTCGCGGCCGTCGCCCAGGTCTCGGTCGAGCGGATCATGGGCTACGCGGTGCCGGTGCTGGCCGAGCGGGAGCACGTCTGCGAGCAGGCCCGGCGGTCCGGGCTTCGGCGCAAGCACGCGTCCGGACCGGGTCGGCTCCTCGGCGAGGCGGTGGACGAGCACCTGCGTGGCGACGGCTGGGACCCCGACGCGGCCAACTGGGACTCCTGGCGGCGTGAGGACGGTCGCTGGTCGATCACGGTGAGCGCGTCCCGCAGCGGTGAGCCGGCCACCTTCCTCTACGACGTGCCCGGCCGCTACGTCGTCGCGCACGACGACGCCGCCCGCCGACTGGTCGGGGACGAGCCGCCGCTGTCGGTCGAGCCGGAGGGCGACGAGCCGCGCGCCGGCGTGCCCCGGGTGGCGTTGGTGCCCCCCGCCCGGCAGGAGGAGCAGCCCGCGGACGAGCACGAGCTCGAGCCGGCCCCGAAGCCCCGGGTGAGCGCGCTGGACCGGCTGCGCCGGCAGCGGGGTCAGGTCGGCGAACAGCTGCCGCTCGACGCCGGTGCGGCCGAGCCGGAGCCGGTCGGCGCCGCGGACGGCACCGACGCCGACATGGAGGCGATCGCCCGGGTGATGTCCGACGAGGGCGCGGACCGCCCGGTCGCCGTCGGCGAGTCCGGCGAGAACTCGACCCCGCGCAGCCGACGGAAGAGCCGGCGCTCCTCGGTTCCGAGCTGGGACGAGATCATGTTCGGCTCGAAGCCCCAGAGCTGAGGTCGTCGGGACCCCAGGGATCGGGTCCCGTCGTCACCGGCCGGTCCGGGCGCCCCGGCTCGGCCACCCACTCGCTCCACGACCCGGGCCACAGCGCTGCCGGGACTCCGGCGAGCTCGAGAACGAGCACGAGATGCGCCGCCGTCACCCCGGAGCCGCAGTAGACGCCGACGTCCACCTGGCCCGACGCTCCGAGCGCCGCGAACCGCCGGCGCAGCTCCGCGGACGACCGGAATCGGCCCGAGGAGGTGACGTTGTCCGCGGTCGGGGCGCTGACCGCCCCCGGGACGTGCCCGGCGACGGGATCAACGGGCTCGACCTCGCCGCGGTACCGGGCCGCGGCCCGGGCGTCCAGCAGCAACCCGGAGCGGGCGAGGGCGGCCGCTTCGTCCGCGGTCAGCCGGGGGAGGCCACCCGACCCGGCGGGCAGGTCGCCGGGCGCCGGGAGAGCTCCCCCGCCGGTCTCGACCGGCAGCCCGTCGGCCACCCACCCGTCGTACCCACCGTCGAGGACCCGCACCTCCGGATGTCCTGCGTCGCGCAGCAGCCACCACGCCCGGGCGGCGGCGGTGGCGTCGCGCTGGTCGTAGACCACGACCGGTCGGTCGATCCGCACCCCGGCCCGGCGCATCGTCGCGGCGAACGCAGCGGGCTCGGGCAGTGGGTGCCGCCCGCCCCGGCCGGGCGGACCGGCCAGGTCGGCGTCCAGGTCGACGAAGACGGCGCCGGGCAGGTGCCCGGCCTCGTAGGCAGTGCGCCCGGGCGGTCCGGCCAGCGACCAGCGGACGTCGAGCAGCGCTCCGCCCTTGCCGGCCCGCAGCGCCCGGAGCACCTCGCCCGGCTCGACCAGCGGGCTCACGGCTGGCCCAGCGGCAGGACGTCAGGAGACAGCGCAACCGCCCGCGCACGCGCGGTGGTGAGCCGGCGCCGGTGGTGCCGCCGGCAGAGCACTTCGTAGCCGACCACCGGGCCGACGGCGGGGGCGCTCCCGGCCGCCGCCGCCTCACCTTCGGTGTCGCCGACGACGATCACCTCCCCCTCGGTCACCATCTCGCCGTCGAGCGTCCGGGCGTTGTGGGTGGCGCGGCCACCGCACCAGCACAACGCCTGCACCTGCAGCACCTCCATCCGGTCCGCCAGCTCGACCAGCCGAGCCGAGCCGGGGAACATCCGGGTCCGGAAGTCGGTGAGGATGCCGAACGCGAAGACGTCGATGTCCAGCTCGTCGGCCACCCGGGCCAGCTGTTCGATCTGCGGCGGCGAGTAGAACTGCGCCTCGTCGCACACCAGGTAGTCCACCCGGCCGCCGTGGGTCAGGTCGTCGACGACGTGCCCCCAGAAGTCGAAGTTCGACGGGACCTCGATGGCGTCGGTCGCCAGGCCCAGCCGGCTGGACAGAGTGGCGGCTCCGGCCCGGTCGAGGCTGGTGAACCGCCGGCCGACGCGGCCGCGCGCGGCATGGTTGTGGTCCAGCTGCAGGGCCAGCGTGGACTTCCCGCAGTCCATGGTCCCGGTGAAGAAGACGAGGTCGGCCACGGGCGTCCATCCTGCCGTACCGGTTCGGTCAGTCGACGACGTCCACCAGCAGGGGGACGTACATCTCCTCCGGGGTGACCGAGCCGTGGAAGCCCACCAGCGACGTCTCGACGGTGAACCGACGAGACGCCAGCACCGCGAACGTGCCGCGGGCGGCCACGAGGACGTCACCGACCCTCGGGCGGACCGTCGCGTCGACCGACCCGAACCATCCCGCCTCCTCGGCCTCCTCCCGGGTGACGACCCAGGCCCGCTCGCCGCACGCCTCCCGCCAGGCGGCCAGCACGTCAGCCGTCGAGCCGGCGCGGGTCCACAGCTGCCGGAAGCGGGCCTCGCCGCCCAGCAGCACGACGCCGTCGCAGAGCGACTCGCTGGCGTCCGCGTCGATCCGGTCGGTGTCCGGCACGTCGACCATGCCGTGGTCGCCGGTGACGATCAGTCCGGTTCCCGGGGGCAGGGCGTCCCGGAGCGCCTGCGCCTCGTCGTCGACCGTGCGCAGGGTCTCCCGCCACTGCTCGGAGCGGCAGCCGTACTGGTGGCCGACGCGGTCCAGCTCGGCGTCGTAGGTGTACGTGAGCGACCCGGAGGTCTCGGCGGCAACGGCGGTGCCGGAGATCCGCAGCCAGGGCGAGTCGGCGCCGACGTAGGTGGCGCCGCGCTGGCTGACCAGGGTCAGGCCGGTCCCCTCGAACAGCGTCCGGCTGACCACGGTGGCCTCGCACCCGCGGCGCGGGCGCGTGCCGAAGACCGTCGGGTGCGGCTGCCACACGACGGGGTCGACCGCGTCGTCCCACGTGAGGGCGTTGAGCAGGGTCAGCGTGCCCGGGATCCGCGAGGTGTAGCCGACCACGCCGTGCTGGCCGGGCGGCAGCCCGGTGCCGAGGCTGGTGATGCTGGTGGCGGTCGTCGACGGCAGGCAGGCGGTGAGCGGCGCCCGGCCGTTCCGCAGCGAGGCGAGGTACGGCGCCTCAGCGGTGTGCTCGTCCAGCGCGAGCGCGCCCAGGCCGTCGACCAGCAGCACCACCCACGACCGCGCCTGCGGCAGGTCGAGCACGTCCTGGAACCCGGCGGCGGCGCAGCCGGACAGCACCGACGGCAGCAGGTCGGCCAGCGTCGAGCGGCCGTACTGCGGCAGCACCGGGGTGGAGCCGGAGTCCATCACGCACCTCGGCTCAGGCTCGGACCGTCGACTCGGACAGCGCACCGGCGAACGCCAGGAGGCGCTCCACCGCGTCGCTCCCGTCGGCGGCAGCACTGACCCGGATGGAGAAGTCGTCGGCCGACAGGGTGCCCGAATAGCCGTGGTCGGCCTCGCACTCGGGGTCGGCGCACTGCGCCGGCTCCATGTCCACCCGCCGGACCGCCCCCCAGGCAACGGTGAGCACCGCCTCGCTGGGCAGCCCGCCGGCGGTGCGGCCGGCGTCCGGCTCCGGGTGGGCGACCATCCGCTGCACCACGACGGAGCGCACGGCGGGCAGGGTCACCGCCTCGGTGGTCGTCGCCGTGTACGGCGAGGGCAGCAGGTCGTCCGGCGGGTGCTCGTCGGTGTGCGCCACCACCAGCCGGGTCGGGGTGAGCACGACCACGGTCACGTGCCGGCGTACCTCGTCGTGGTCGAACGTGGGTTCGTGGTGCACGAGGAACTCGACCACCCGCTCACCGACCAGGGCCGCCTCCACCCCCTCGCTGACCGCCTCCGGGTAGTAGCCGGCCGCCTCGATCGCGGTCCGCAAGTCCAGCGCCCGGTCGAACGGCCCGGACGTCGCGTCCGGGACGGCGGTCGCTGCCGCGGGGCGCGGAGCACGGGGGTCGTGCGGTCGTCGAACGCGTCGGCCGTCGGGCATGGGCGCAGTGTCCCACGGCCCCGCCCGCATGGTTCGATTCCCCCACAGCCGGTCGACCAGGCGGGAGAAATCGATGGCCGCGACGGGGCCACGGGCCGGCGAGACCGTCCCGCTGCGGATCGCGCTGCGGACGTGGTGGTCGATCGGCTGGCAGTCCTTCGGCGGACCGGCTGCCCAGATCGCGGTGATGCAGCGCGAGCTGGTGGACGAGCGTCGCTGGGTCGGTCAGCGCCGGTTCCTGCACGCGTTGAGCTACTGCATGCTGCTGCCAGGCCCCGAGGCGACCCAGCTGGCCACCTATCTCGGCTGGCTGCTGCACGGCACCCGCGGCGCACTCGCCGCCGGCACGCTGTTCGTGCTGCCCGGCGTGGTGGTGATGCTCGGCCTGTCGGCGGTCTATGTGATCGCGGCCGACGCCGAAGGGATCCGCTGGGTGCTGGCGGGCCTGTCCGCGGCGGTGCTCGCGATCGTCGTGCAGGCCGTGCTTCGCGTGGCCGGCCGTTCCCTGCACCACCCGAGCCTGGTCGCGCTGGCGGTCGCCGCCTTCGTGTCGATGACACTGCTCGACGTGCCGTTCCCGGTGGTGGTCGCCGGCGCCGCGGTGATCGGGCTGATCCTGGAGCGAACGCTCCCGGCGGTCGCCCGGTCGGCCGCCCGTGCGGAGCCGGACGACGACCACCCGGCCGCACTCGTCAGCGACGCGAGCCTGCATGCCGAGCGGGGGTCGACGGGCCGCGCCGCCCGCATCACCGCGGTGGCGCTGGCGCTGTGGGCCGCTCCGGTCGGAACGGCAACGATGCTGCTCGGGCTCGGCAGCACGGTGGTGACACAGGCGCTGTTCTTCTCCTTCGTCGCGCTGATCACGGTCGGTGGGGCGTACTCGGTGCTCTCCTACGTCGCCGAGAACGCCGTCACGGCCGGCTGGGTGACCCCGCTGGACATGGTGCGCGGCCTGGCGCTGGCCGAGACCACCCCGGGCCCGCTGATCATGGTCGTGCAATTCGTGGCGTTCGTCGGCGCGTACACCTCGCCCGGCGACCTGAATCCGTGGGCGGCCGCGACTGTCGGCGCGTTGCTCACCACGTGGGTGACGTTCCTGCCGTCGTTCTGGTTCATCCTCGTCGGCGCGCCGTACGTCGAACGGCTGCGCGGCAGTGCGCACCTGTCCGCCGCACTGACCGGTGTGACGGCGGCCGTGGTCGGCGTGATCGCGACGCTTGCGGTGACCTTCGCCGGCGCGACCCTGTTCGGCGCCCTGGACGCCATCCGGGTCGGGCCGCTGCACCTGGTGCTGCCGGAGTGGTCGACGGTGCGCTGGGCAGCCGTTGCCGTCGCGTCGGGCAGCGCGGTTCTGGTGCTCGTCCTGCGCTGGCCGGTGCTCCGAACGCTCGCGACCGCCGGCGTGGTCGGGCTGCTCCTCGGGCTGGCGGGGGCCTGGGGATGACGGTGTGAGCCGAGTCGGGCGCGGTCAGCGCGGGATGGTGTCGCCCGGCATCCGGGCCAGCCGGCGCACGTACCCGTCCGACCGGTTGTCGCCGACCGGGCCGACCTGGCCGCGCGCCTCGAGCACACTGACGCCGTCGGCCGACGCGAGCACCAGGGACAGGTCGATCAGCACCAGGTGCGGCAGGTCGTTCTTCAGCCGAGCCACCCGCTGCACGAGGTCCTCGAGCGCCGCCAGGTCGGCGGGCTGGGCACCTCGGTAGCCGGTGAGCAGGGGGGCGGAGCGGATCTCCCGGACCATGCCGGCCGTGTCCGGCTCGGTCATCGGCGGGATCCGGTAGGACCGGTCGTGCAGCAGCTCGCTCGGTGCACCGGCGAGACCGAACGACACGATCGGCCCGAACAGCGGGTCCTCGAAACCCTGCACGCCCACCGGCACCCCCGCCGGTGCCATCCGCTGGACGACGAAGTCGGCGGCACTCGGCTCGTCCAGCCCGGCGGTCAGCGTCTCCCATGCGTGCCGCAGCTCTGCCGCACTACCGATGTTGCGCCACACGAACGCCAGGTCCGGGCTCACCTGCAGCGGCGCGGCCTGGGCCTTCAGCACCACGTTCCAGCCCAGCGCCTCGCCGGCCGCGACCGCGGCGTCGACGTCGGTCACCGGCACGTGGTCCCACAAGGCGATGCCGTAGGCCGCCAGCACCTCGCGGGTCTGCTCGCGGGTCAGCGCGACTCCGGTCGGCTCGGCGACGAGGGTGCCCTCGACCACTCTCCGGGCGTCCTGCGGCCGCACGTCCTCGAAGACCCGGACGTCGCCGGCCGGGCGGGCCAGCCACTCGGCGTACGACACCACCCGCGCGAGCGCCCGCACGGCCGTCTCCACCGCCGGGTAGGACGGCACCGAACCCCGGCCCGGCGCGCCCTCGACGTCGGGGATCCGAAGCATCTCCGGCACGCCCTCCCGGCCGAGGAAGGTGGACACGATGGGCTTGTCCGACTGTTCGCCGACCGCGGCCAGCACGTCGGCGACCTCCTCGCCGGACGACTCCAGGGGCGGGATGTAGACCGCGACCACGGCGTCCACGGACGGGTCGTCGATGGCCAGGTCGAGGGCGTGCTCGAAGTCGTCACCCGTCGCGTCCGCCCCGAGGGACACCGGCTCCCGGACGGTCAGCCCGACGGCAGAGGCCGCGTCGGCGGCAAGCAACCCCAGCGCGTCGGAGTTGCCGACCACGACGACCCGGTCACCCCGCGGCAGCGGCTGGTAGGCGAGGAGCTGGGCGACGTCGAACAGCTCGTCGAGCGTGTCCACCTGGATCACCCCGGCCTGCCGGAACATCGCGTCCAGCGCCTGCTGCGGCGCGCTCGAGCTGCGGACCGCGTGCCCCACCGGGACGCCCTGCAGCGTACGACCGGTCTTGACCGCCACCACCGGCTTGCGCCGAGCCACCCGTCGGGCGATCCGGGAGAACTTGCGCGGGTTGCCGATCGACTCGAGGTAGAGCAGCACGACGTCGGTCGCGTCGTCCTCCTCCCAGTACTGCAGCAGGTCGTTGCCGGACACGTCCGCCCGGTTGCCTGCGGAGACGAAGGTGGACAGCCCGATGCCGCGCCGGTTCACGTTCTCGAGGATCGCCGTGCCGAGCGCGCCGGACTGGCAGAAGAAGCCCACCCGTCCGCGGGCAGGCATCAGTGGGGAGAGGGACGCGTTGATGCGCACCGTCGGCGCGGTGTTGATGACCCCGAGGCAGTTCGGCCCGACCAGCCGCAAGCCGTAGCTGCGGGCGAGCCCGAGCAGGTGCCGCTGCCGTGCCCGACCTTCCTCGCCGGTCTCCGCGAAGCCGGAGGAGATCACGACCAGGCCGCGAACCCCCTTGGCCGCGCAGTCGAGGACGACGTCGGTCACCGCGTCGGCGGGCACCGCCACCACCGCGAGGTCCAGGTCGTCCGGTATCTCCTGCACCGAGCGGTAGGCCGGCAGCCCGGAGACCGCCTCGGCCGTGGAGTTCACGGCGTACACCCGGCCGGTGAAGTCACCGAGGACGAGGTTCCGGACCAGGGTCTGGCCGACGGTGTCCTGCCGCCGGCTGGCGCCGACCACGGCGACGCTGCGCACGTCGAAGAAGGCCCGCATCGAGGCCGCCTCCGCCCGGTGCTCCCGCGCCAGCATCACGCCTACCGCGGTGTCGGTGGGCTCGATCGGGAACTCCAGCCGCAGCACGCCGTCGGTCATCCCGCCGGCCACCCGGTAGCCCTGCTCCCGGAACACCTGGATCATCCGTGAGTTGTCCGGCAGGACGTCGGCGACGAAGCGCTGCAGGCCACGTTCGCGGGCCGCCTGGGCGAGGTGCTCCAGCAGCAGCTGGCCGAGCCCCCGCCCCTGGTGCGCGTCCTCGACCAGGAACGCCACCTCCGCCTGCCGGTCGTCGATGGCGTCGTAGCGGGCGAGCCCGATGATCTGCTCGCCGAGGGTGACGACCAGGGCGACCCGTTTGTCGTGGTCGACCGTGGTGAACCGCTGCACGTCGCGTTCGGTCAGATCCGGGTAGGGGGCGAAGAACCGGAAGTACTTCGACCGCTCGGACACCCGGCGATAGAAGGCGACCAGCCGGTCTGCGTCGCTGGGCCGGATCGGGCGCAGCCGGGCCGGCCGCCCGTCGCGCAGGACCACGTCCGCCTCCCACTCGCGCGGCGAGACCTCGGGGTCGGCGGCCATGCACCGAAATGTAGCGACCCGCGGGAGGCGAGTTGTCCGACGTCGAGGCGCGGGCCAGACTCACCGCCCATGACGGACATCCCCCCCGAGCCGGCGCCCGACGAGCCTACGGACCCGACCCGGGCGTTCCGGACCGCGCGGGACTGCCTGCTGGCACGCCGAGAGGACCTCGACCGCGCTCGGCGGGACTTCGCGTGGCCGCGGCTGGAGCACTTCAACTGGGCCACCGACTGGTTCGACCGACTGGCAGCGGAGCAACCCGCCGCCACGGCGCTGTGGCTGGTCGAGACCGGTGCGGAGGATGCCGAGCCGGCGCACACCAAGGTGTCGTACGCCGACATGGCCCGCAGGTCCCGCGAGACGGCCGGTTGGCTGTGGGCGCAGGGCGTGCGCCCAGGCGACCGGGTGCTGCTCGTGCTGGGCAACGTGGTCCCCCTCTGGGAGCTGATGCTCGCCTGCATCCGGATGGGTGCGGTGATGATTCCCGCGACCACGCTGCTGTCCAGGGACGACCTCGCGGACCGAGTGAGGCGAGGCGCGGTCCGGGTGGCCGTCGCCGCCGCGGAGGACGCCGCCCGGTTCGGCGACGTGGCCGCCGACTGCGTCCGGGTGGCGGTGCGGGGCGCCTCGGGCGACCCGGCGCCGGACGGCTGGCTGGCGTACGAGGACAGTGACGGACACGACGAGCTGGTGCTGGTGGTCGAGGCAGCCGGGCAGCGGCTGGCCCCGACCCGGGCCGACGACCCGCTGCTGGTCTACTTCACGTCGGGCACCACCGCCCAGCCGAAGATGGTGACGCACACCCACGCCTCGTACCCGGTGGGCCACCTCTCGACCATGTACTGGATCGGGCTGCAGAGCAGCGACGTGCACCTGAACCTGTCCTCGTCGGGCTGGGCCAAGCACGCGTGGTCGTGCGTGTTCGCGCCGTGGAACGCGGGGGCGACCGTCGTCGTGCACGCCGCCCCCCGGTTCGATGCGGCGGCCCTGTTGCGGGTGCTGGTGGACTGCGGCGTGACGACCTTCTGCGCCCCACCCACGGTGTGGCGGATGCTGGTCCAGGAGGATCTGGCCGCGCACGAGCCGGTGCTGCGGGAGGTGGTCGCCGCCGGTGAACCGCTGAACGCCGAGGTGGTCGAGCAGGTGCAGGCGGCGTGGGGGCTGACCGTCCGGGACGGCTACGGGCAGACCGAGACCACCGCTCAGGTCGGCAACTCCCCCGGCCAGCGGGTCAAGCCGGGCTCGATGGGCCGGCCGCTTCCCGGCTACGAGATCGTGCTGGTCGACCCGGCCACGGGTGATCTCGGCGACGACGGGGAGATCTGCATCGAGCTGTCTCCCCGTCCGCTGCCCGTGATGAGCGGGTACGCCGGGGACGACGAGCTCACCGGCGAGGTGATGCGCGGCGGGGTCTACCACACCGGGGACGTGGCCAGCCGGGACGCCGACGGCTACCTCACCTACGTCGGTCGCAGCGACGACGTCTTCAAGGCGAGTGACTACCGGATCAGCCCGTTCGAGCTGGAGAGCGTGCTGGTCGAGCACCCGGCGGTGGCCGAGGCGGCCGTGGTCCCCTCCCCCGACCCGGTGCGAATGTCGGTCCCCAAGGCGTTCGTCGTGCTCGCGGCCGGCCACGAGCCGGACCGGGACACCGCGTTCGCGATCCTGCAGCACGCCCGGCATCGGCTGGCGCCGTACAAGCGGGTGCGCCGGATCGAGTTCGCCGACCTGCCGAAGACCATCTCCGGCAAGATCCGCCGGGTCGAGCTGAAGCAGATCGAGGCCGACCGGGTGGCCCGGGCGGTCGGCGGGTCGTCCGGCTCATGGGGCGAGGAGGACTTCCCGGAGCTGAAGGCAGACGGCTGACCTGCGCCGTCGGCGTACGCCGCACCGTCCGGGTCACTCGCCGACGGTGCCTTCGGCCAGCTCGCAGACGATGTCCAGGTGGCCGACGTGCCGTGCGTACTCCTGGGACACGTGGAAGAGGATGCGCACGAGGGCCGCCGGCTCGGCGCCCTCCCAGCGCGGGCCTGGCCGTCCGACCTCGGTCAGCCGGTGCTCGCGGACGATGCGGGTGGTCTCGGCGCCCCCGGCGTGCAGCCGGGCGACCAGCGACTCGAGCGTCTCGGCCTCGGACACATGCCACCGGTCGTCGTCGCCACGGTCGCCCCACGGCGCGTCGACATCCGCGCCGAGGAAGCCCCACTGCAGCCAGCGCCGCTCCATGTGCAGCAGATGGGAGACCATCTCGAGCGGAGTCCAGCCAGACGGCAGCCGCGAGGTGCGCAGCGCGGCCTCGTCGAGATCGGTGAGCTTGTCCTCGACGGTTTGACGGAAGTAGTCCAGGTAGACGCAGAACAGCTGCGCAACGTCGGTGCGCCCGTCGTCGAGCTCAGGGAAGTCGGCCATCGGCTCAGTCTCCCGCACAGCGTCGCGGGTTCTGCCGCGTGCCGGTGCGCCGGCTGTCCGCCCCCCAGACGACAATGACCGACATGGCTCGCCGTACCCCCACCCCCCCGCCACCGGAGGACTTTGAGGAGCACGTCGTCGACATCGACGTCGGCGAGGAGATGCGCACCAGCTTCCTCGAGTACGCCTACTCGGTCATCTACTCCCGGGCACTTCCGGATGCGCGCGACGGGCTCAAGCCGGTGCAGCGCCGGATCCTGTTCACGATGAACGACCTGAACCTGCGTCCGGACCGCGGGCATGTGAAGAGCGCCCGGGTGGTCGGCGAGGTGATGGGCCGTCTGCACCCGCACGGTGACGCCGCCATCTACGACGCGCTGGTGCGCCTCGTCCAGCCGTGGGTGATGCGGCTCCCGCTGGTCGACGGGCATGGCAACTTCGGCCACCTCGACGACGGCCCGGCGGCGATGCGCTACACCGAGTGCCGGATGGCGAGTCCCGCGGTGGCGATGACGGCCTCCATCGACGAGGACACCGTCGACTTCATGCCCACCTACGACGGCCGGGAGACCCAACCGACGGTGCTGCCGGCGGCGATCCCGAATCTGCTGGTCAACGGCGCCTCGGGGATCGCGGTCGGGATGGCGACGAACCTGGCACCGCACAATCTGGTCGAGGTGGTCGGCGCTCTGCGACACCTCCTCGCCCACCCGGACGCCGGTCTGGACGACGTGATGCGGTTCGTCCCCGGACCGGACCTACCCACCGGCGGCAAGATCGTCGGCCTCGACGGCATCCGGGACGCCTACGAGGCCGGTCGCGGCTCGTTCAAGATGCGGGCGACCGCCCGGATCGAGTCGGTGTCGGCGCGGCGCAAGGGCATCGTGGTCACCGAGCTGCCGTACGGCGTCGGCCCGGAGAAGGTGATCGAGCGGATCAAGACGCTCGTGCAGGCCAAGAAGCTGCAGGGGATCGCCGCGGTCAACGACTACTCCGACCGGGAGAACGCACTGCGCCTCGTCATCGAGGTGAAGGGTGGCTTCCATCCCGAGGCGTTGCTGGAGCAGTTGTACAAGCTGACACCGATGGAGGACTCGTTCGGCATCAACGCGGTCGCCCTCGTCGACGGGCAGCCGCGCACGCTGGGCCTCCTCGACCTGCTCCGGGTCTACCTCGGCCACCGCAGGGAGGTGGTGCGCCGCCGCAGCGCGTTCCGCCGGGCCCGGGCGGCCGCTCGGCTGCACCTGGTGGAGGGGCTGCTGGTCGCGATCCTGGACATCGACGAGGTGATCCAGCTGATCCGCGGGAGCGACGACGCGGGCCAGGCACGGGAGCGGCTGATGTCGGTGTTCGACCTGTCCGAGCTGCAGGCGAGCCACATCCTGGACCTGCCGCTGCGTCGGCTGACCCGCTTCTCCCGGCTCGAGCTGGAGCAGGAGCAACAGGCGCTGCAGACCACGATCGAGGAGCTGGACGCGATCCTGTCCGACCAGGCGCTGCTCGACCGGACGGTAGGAGCCGAGCTCGCCGACGTGGCCAAGCAGTTCGGCACGCCGCGCCGAACGGTGCTGTTGCAGTCGGCCGGCCAGACGGTCACCGCGTCCACCCCGCTCGAGGTGGCCGACGACCCCGTCTTCGTGCTGCTCGGCGCTACCGGCCTGCTCGCCCGCACGTCGTCCGACGAACCGCTCGGCACCGGCGGTGGCCGGAACCGGCACGACACCGTCGTCTCCGTCGTACGCTCGACCGCCCGCGGGCAGGTGGGCGTGGTCACCAGCGCCGGCCGAGTGCACCGGCTGGGCGTGCTCGACCTGCCCGCGCTGCCGGGCACCGCCGCCGCCCCGCACCTGCAGGGCGGCGCACCCGTGAGCGAGTTCCTCTCCCTGGAGCCGGCCGAGCGGGTGCTCGGCCTGACCGCCCTGGAGCCGGACTCGGGAGGCCTGGTGCTCGGCACCGCGCGGGGGGTGGTCAAGCGGGTCCAGGCCGACCACCCCACGAACCGCGACGTCTGGGACGTCGTCCGCCTCGACGACGGGGACCGGGTCGTCGGTGCCGTCGAGCTCGCCGCCGAGGACGTCGACGGTGCCGAGTTGGTGTTCGTCAGCTCCGACGCCCAGTTGCTGCGCTTCTCGGCGGCCGGCGTCCGGGCGCAGGGACGAGCGGCCGGTGGAATCGCCGGTGTCCGGCTGTCGGGCCGGGCCGAGGTGGTGTTCTTCGGCGCGATCCGAGCCGGCCAGGCAGCAGGGGCCGAGGTGGTCACGGTTGCGGGCGCCGGATCCGCCCTGCCCGGAACCGAACCCGGCACCGTCAAGGTGGCCCCGTTCGAGGAGTACCCGGCCAAGGGTCGGGCCACCGGCGGGGTGCGCTGTCACCGCTTCCTCAAGGGTGAGGACCGGCTGCTGCTGGCCTGGGTGGGGCCGGGCCCCGCGCTGGCGACGGCGAGCAGCGGCGCAGCCGTCGACCTGCCGGCGGCGGACGGCCGGCGGGACGGGTCCGGAATCCCGGCCGCCCAACCGCTGGCGGCGGTGGCGGCGCCGGTGGCGGGACAGGTCCCGGGCGGCACCTCCCCTGCGTGAGAAGGTGCACGTGTGCCGCCCACCCGATCTCTTCCGCTGCGCGCGGCACCGGTAGCCGCCGCCGTGCTCGCGCTGACCGTCGTCGCCGGGTGCACCGGCGGTGACGACGACGGCCCTACGGACGCCGACCCGGCCGCGCGGCTCGCAGTCGCCCGCACGGTCCTCGACGAGGCGGCCAGCCTCCAGATCCGGCTGGTCACCGAACAGCTTCCCGACGGCACCCTCGGCCTGGTCGAGGCCGACGGAGTCGGCAACCACGACCCCGCGTTCGAGGGCACCGTGACGGTGGTCGCCGGCGGGATGGGTCAGGTCGACGCCGACCTGGTCTCGGTAGAGGGCGAGGTGGTGGCCAAGATCGGCTTCATCCCCGACTTCACGCCGGTCGATCCCGCCGACTTCGGGGCGCCTGACCCGGCCGAGCTGGTCGCCGCCGAGGACGGGGTGTCCTCGTGGCTCACCGAGACGGTCGACCCGGTCGCCGGGGAGCAGAGCCGGGACGGCGAGGAGGTGCTGACGACCGTTGATGGCACCCTGCCCGGAGCAGTTGTGCAGGCACTGATCCCCTCCGCCGACGACGCCGCCGACTTCGACGTGTCCTACCGCCTCACCGAGGCCGACGAACTGCGCGACGCCGCGATCACCGGCCCCTTCTACCCCGGTGGCGACGATGTCACGTACGACCTCGAGGTGACCGCCTCCGACGACCCCGTCGACATCGTCCTCCCCTGACTCCCTCGTGACCAGCGCCGACCGCGTCCCGCGCCGGAGTCGGGTGCTGCTGGGCCTGGCCGCCGTTGCCGTCGCGTTCGCAGCCGCGGACACCTACGTGGTGGTGCTGGCGCTGCCGGAGATGATGGCCGCTGCCGGCCTGACGACGGAGGAGCTGCAGCGGGCCGCGCCGCTGATCTCCGGTTTCCTGCTCGGCTATGTCGGCATGCTGCCGTTGATCGGGCGGATCGCCGACCTGAGGGGCCGCACACCGGTGCTGGTGGGGTCGCTGGTGGTGTTCGCCGTCGGGTCCCTCGTCACCGCCGCCGCCTACGACCTGCCGACGATGGTGACCGGCCGGTTCGTCCAGGGGGTCGGCGCCGGCGGCCTCGTGCCGGCCACGTTGGCGCTGGTGGCCGACCTGTGGCCGGCGGAGCGGCGCGGGCTGCCGCTGGGCGTGGTGGGGGGCGTGCAGGAGCTCGGAGCGGTCCTCGGGCCGCTGTTCGGCGCGGTGGTGCTGTCGGTGGCCGACTGGCGGGCGATCTTCTGGGTGAACCTCACCGTCGGGCTGCTGCTCGCCGTCCTGCTGCGCCGGGCCGGCGGCGCGCTCGTGGTGGGCCAGGCCCCCGACCGCACGGTCGAGCCTCGGGCCCGGACGGACTGGCCCGGCATCGCCCTCGCGCTCGGCATCCTCGTCGGGACGGCGCTGGTGATGCAGCCGCCCAGGGGGCTCGTCACCGACGTGTTCTGGGGGCAGGCGTTCCTGCCGTCGGTCGGGACGTCGCGCTGGCTGACGCCGCTGGCGCTCGGGGTCTACGCGCTCGGGGCGGCGTTCGTGCTGCGTCAGGCCACCGCCCACCGGCCGCTGCTGGGCTGGCGCCGGTGGCGTTCGGTGCTGCGGCAGACCGACCTGCTGGGCGCCCTGCTGCTGGCGCTCGCGCTCGGCGGTGTGATCGTGGCGTTCGCCTCCGCCGACCCGGCCGTCGCCGTGCTGGGTGACGCAGGCCCGTGGTGGCTGCTGGTCGCAGCGGGCGGAGCGGTCGCGTTCGGCTGGCGGCAGCGCACCGCGGTCGCTCCGCTGGTGCCGCGGGGCAGCCTGCGGCAGCGGGCGGCGTGGGGCGCGGTGGCGGTGTCCTTCCTCGTCGGCGCCGCGCTGATCGCCGCGCTGGTGGACATCCCGTTCTTCGCCCGGCTGACCATCTACGGCGATTCCCAGCTGGCGGCCGCCCTGGTCCTGGTCCGATTCCTGGCCGCCCTGCCGATCGGCGCGGTGCTCGGTGGCTGGCTGACCCGCCGGGTGCCTCCAGGGCCCCTGACGGCGGCCGGGATGCTGCTGGCGGCCTGCGGGTTCGCGCTGATGTCGCGGTGGGATGTGGATGCGCTCCGGTCCGGGTGGGCCACCGTCCCGCTGGTGCTGGCCGGGCTCGGTTTCGGCCTCGCCCTCGCACCGGTCAACGCCGCGCTGCTCGCAGCGACCGACCGCGCGGTCCACGGGATCGCCAGCGCGCTGCTGGTCGTTGCCCGGATGGTCGGGATGCTGGTCGGCATCTCCGCACTCACCGACCTCGGGCTGCGGCGCTTCTACGCGGTCGCCGACACCGTCCCGCCGGCGCGGGAGCTGTGCCCGAACGACCCCACGTTCTGTCCGGAGTACGGCGAGCGGCTGCGCGAGGCCGGGCTGGCCCAGCTCGAGGTGGTGTTCGTCGGCGCCGCCGGCGCCGCCGTCCTGGCAGCCGGCCTGGCCCTGGTGGTGTTCCGCCGGGCCAGGGCGGCGCGGGTCAGCGGCCTGGAGGTGGGTGCCTGATTCAGACGTCGAGGTCTTCCGCGGCCATGTGCCCGCCGCTCGCGACGCTGAACTCCGCGTACGGCACGACCACGACCTGGTGCTCGTCTTCGTAGAGAGCTCGGCCGGGGTCGTCTGACTCGACTCTCTCCCAGGCGATGCCGTGTCGGTCGAGAATCTCGCAGTGCTCGCGCATCCCCCTGACCAGATGCGTAGCGGCGCTGTCGAACCACGAGACCGGACCAGGGTTCCGGCCGGTCTGGTAGACGGTGGGGTCGACGGAGGCGGGGTCGGTGCAGGCCCGGTTGAACCAGTCCAGCCTGGCTCGGCGCACGCGAAGGTCCCGGTCTGACAGCAGGCTGCGGTTGTACAGCATGTTGACAAGGCCGAAGACACCGATGTGAATGCCAAGCCGGTCTGACCTCTCAGCACTCTGGAACCGCACGTACCGTGCCATCAGAAGTCGAGGTCCTCCTCGGCCATGTGCCCTCCGTTCGCGACGATGAACTCCTTACGCGGGGCGACCTCGTTGCCCATCAGCAGCTCGAACACGCCGCTGGCCGCCTCGGCGTCGTCCACGGTGATCCGGCGCAGCGTCCGGTGCCGCGGGTCCATGGTGGTCTCGGCCAGCTGGTTGGCGTCCATCTCACCGAGGCCCTTGTAGCGCTGCACCGGGTCCTTCCACCGCTGCTGCCTGCGACTCAGCTCCGCCAGCCGGCGCTGCAGCTCGTCGTCGGAGTAGGTGTAGACGTACTTGCTCTGCCCCTTCTTCGGCGCGGAGAGCTCGATCCGGTGCAACGGCGGCACCGCGGAGAAGACCCGGCCGGCCTCGACCAGCTCGCGCATGTACCGGAAGAACAAGGTGGCCAGCAGACAGCGGATGTGGGCGCCGTCGGAGTCCGCGTCCGCCATGAAGATGATCCGGCCGTAGCGCACCTGCTCCACGTCGAAGGTGCGACCGCTCCCGGCGCCGACCACCTGGATGATCGAGGAGCACTCGGCGTTCTTGAGCATGTCGCCGGTGGAGGCCTTCTGCACGTTGAGGATCTTGCCGCGGACCGGCAGCAGCGCCTGGTACGCCGCGTCCCGGGCCAGCTTGGCCGTGCCGAGCGCCGAGTCGCCCTCGACGATGAACAGCTCGGTCCGATCGCTGTCGTTGCTGCGGCAGTCGGCCAGCTTGGCCGGCAGCGCGCTGGACTCCAGGGCGCTCTTGCGGCGCTGGTTGTCCCGCTGCTGGCGGGCGAGGATCCGGGTCCGCGCCGCGGCAACCACCTTGTCCAGCACCGCGCGGGCGGCCGGCTTGTCGGCCCGCTTGCTCGAGGTGAGGAACGTCCGCAGCTCGCTGCTGACGACCTTGCCGACGATGCGGGTGACGGCGGGCGTTCCGAGCACCTCCTTGGTCTGTCCCTCGAACTGCGGCTCGGCCAGCCGGACCGTGACGACCGCGGTGAGCCCCTCGAGCACGTCCTCCTTGGCCACGTCGGGGTCGCCGTTCTTGAGCATCCGGCCCTGCCGGAGCACGTCGTTGAACGTGCGGGTCAGCGCCCGCTCGAACCCGTTGACGTGCGTCCCGCCCTTGGGGGTGGCGATGATGTTGACGAAGCTGCGCAGCTCCGTCTCGTAGCCCGTGCCCCAGCGCAGGGCGACGTCGACCACGACCTCCCGGTCGACGTCCTGCGGCGTCATGTGCCCCGCATCGTCGAGCAGCGGCACCGTCTCGGTGAAGTGGTCGCTGCCGTGCAGCCGGAGCACGCCGGTGGCGGGAGGATCGGGAGCCAGGAACTCGCAGAACTCCGCGATGCCGCCGTCGTGCTTGAACCGCTCCTCGCGCGGTCCCTCGGCGCCCTCGAGCCGGCGCTCGTCGCGGATCACGAGCTCGAGCCCGGGCACCAGGTACGACGTCTGTCGGGCCCGTGTCAGCAGCTCGTCGTAGGCGAAGCCGGCACCCGGCACGAAGACCTGCGGGTCGGGCCAGTACCGGATCCGGGTGCCGGTGCTGGTCTTGCTGACCCGCTTGACCCGGTCCAGGCCGGCCCGAGCGGTGAAGTCCGCCGCCGGGCCGTCGGCGTCGAAGCGACCGGGCACCCCGCGGCGGAACGACGTGGTCCACCGCGCGCCGCCCTTGTCGACCGTCACGTCCAGCCTGGCGGCGAGCGCGTTGACGACCGATGCGCCGACGCCGTGCAGGCCGCCGGTCGCGACATAGGAGCCGCCGCCGAACTTGCCACCGGCGTGCAGCTTGGTGAACACCACCTCGACGCCGGACAGCCCGGTCCGCGGCTCGGTGTCGACCGGGATCCCCCGCCCGTCGTCGGTCACCTCGACCGAGCCGTCGGCGTGCAGAACCACCTGGATCCGGGTGCACACGCCGGCCAGCGCCTCGTCGACGGCGTTGTCGATGATCTCCCAGACGCAGTGCATCAGCCCGCGCGTGTCGGTGGACCCGATGTACATCCCCGGCCGCTTGCGAACCGCCTCCAGCCCCTCCAAGACGAGCAGGTTGCGAGCGGTGTACGCGGTGTCGATGGCGGTCTCCCTCTGGGGTGAGCGGGCGTTCGGCAGCCTATCGAGGCCCACCCCCCGGCCCGTGGCAGCACGCCGCACGGCCCCGACCGGCTCGACCGGACGGATGATTCTCGGGCGTGTTGCCCGCATGGTGGTGGTTCCCGGGTCCACGATTCGGAGAAGTCCGGCGACCACACCGCGGGCGAGGCAGTATCGAAGTACTGACGTACCGCTTCTCCGGCAACGGCGCCGGGCGAACGGAACGCAGCAGGGTAGGTCCTGCGTCACACCCGAAGGGGGCGCGATCCGGGAAGTCCGGAGCGTGATTGGATGTTGGAGTCTGGTGTGGGCGCGAAGTGTCACACTTCTCGCCCTACCGAGCCGAGACGGAGACGAGGCACACGTGACGACTGCTGTTGCTCCCCGGGCAGACCTCACTGCCGCGGACCGCTGCGACCGCTGCGGCGCCCAGGCCTACCTGCGAGTCGAGATGCCGAGCGGCGCCGAGCTGTACTTCTGCGCCCACCACGGCCGCGAGCACGAGGACGCGCTGCGCCAGGTGGCGGCCACCATCCAGGACGAGACCGAGCGGCTGCGGGGCACCCCCGCGACCGCGCCGAACGGTGAGCTCTGAGCTCCCCGCGCCAGCGACACCCCTCAGCTCCACGAGGCCCCGGGTCCACCGCCCGGGGCCTCGTGGCGTCCGCAGCCGGTCGGTAGCGGCAGACTCGCGGGATGGACACCTGGGGTGTGGTGCTCGTCGGCCTGGTCGTCCTCGTCGGCCTGGTCGGCGTCGTGGTGCCACTGCTCCCGGGTCTGCTGCTGGTCTGGGGCGCCACGGCCTGCTGGGCCGTGGTCGAGGGCGGCACGGTGGCCTACGCGCTGCTCGCCGGCACGACCGTCGTCGCCGCCGCCAGCCAGCTGCTCAAGTTCCTCGTCCCCGGCCGCAGGCTGCAGCAGGCCGGCGTGCCCACCCGCACCCTGCTGGTCGGAGGGCTCGCGGGCGTGCTGGGCTTCTTCGTGATCCCGGTGCTCGGGCTGCCGCTGGGGTTCGTCGGCGGGGTCTACGGCGCCGAGCGGCAGCGACTCGGCGGGCACGAGGCGGCCCGCGGGTCCACGGTGCACGCGCTCAAGGCGGTCGGCCTGTCCATCCTGCTCGAGCTCGCGGCAGCGATGCTCATCGCCGGCGCCTGGGTGCTGACGGTGCTGCTGACCTGACCGGGTCCCGTACGGTGCGCCGCGGCTGGACCGCGGCGCGCCGCTGGGCTGGCTGAGTCAGCGCGGCTTGCGGGTCTTGGCCACCTTCTCCTTGGCCTGTGCGACGCCCTTCTTCAGCTTGGCCTGGTTCTCCGGCTTGCGGGCCTGGTCGACGACCTTCTTGGCCGCTCCGGTCTTCACGATCTTGCTGAACATCCCCATCCGCATACTCCCGTCTCGATGGCGCCCGATGGGGCGCCCGGCGCCGAACCTACCGCCTAGCGTGGTGGTCAGCGCGGCGGCTGCGTCTTGCGCTGTTCGGCGTAGCTGCGCAACTGCTGCACGCCGCGCTTCATCCGGGCCTGGTTCTCCGGCTTGCGCGCCTCGTCGTACAGCTTCTTGGCGATCCCGATCTTCACGATCTTGCTCACCAGTCCCATAACCACCTCCGCGTTGTGGCCCAGTCTCCCGGCACGCTGACCGCGCTGCACGTCGGGTCTCCGATCGTCTGTTCGGTCGGCCTTCTCCGCCGGTCGTGCCGCTTCGCTACGTGCGGTAACAGGGAGGTGACATTCGGTAGCAGACACTGGGCCAGGAGGGGCGCGGGAGACGCGCGCTCGGAAGGAGGGGCCGATGTCGACGGTGACGTCGTTGACGACAGCGGGTCGGTTGCAGCGGCTGCGCGACGTCGCCCTGACGGTCGCTGTGGGAGCCCGGGTGGACAGCCTCGTCGAAACCACCCTGCGCGCGGCGCTCGACGTGATGGGGGGTTCGTCGGCGTCGATGTCGCGCTACGAGCGAGACCGCGCCCGGGTCAAGATCCTGCACAACGTCGGTGACCTCGCCGAGTGGGAGCAGGAGTGGCCCCCCGACCGGTACTACCCGATCGCCGACTACGCCCAGCTGATGACCACTCTCGGCGGGCAGCACACGACCTGGACCGGCTCGCTCGACGACCCGCTCACCTCAGCGGCCGACCGGGAGCTGTTGCAGCGGCTGGGCAAGCGATATGCGGCCGCGTTCCAGATCCGGGTCGCCGACCGGGTCTGGGGCGACCTGTACGTCACCCGGGCGGCCGGCGAGCCGTTCACTCCGGACGACTGCGCGGCCGGCTCGGCGCTCGCCGGACTGCTGTCGGCGGGGCTGTCCCGGTTGGACACCCTCGACGACCTGGCCCGGCTCGCGTACACCGATCCGCTGACCGGACTGGCGAACCGCCGGGCCGCCGACGACTGGCTGCTGCAGCGGTTGGCGGCGCCGGAGCCGTTCCCGCCGGTGTCCGCCGTGCTGTGCGACATCAACGGGCTCAAACAGGTGAACGATGACTTCGGCCATGCCGCCGGGGACGAGCTGGTCCGGGCAGCCGCGAACACCCTCACCGGCGCGATCGGTGACGCGCGGGACGTGCTGGTGGCACGGATCGGCGGGGACGAGTTCGTGGTGCTGCTCGACGGCGCCGAGGTGACCGAGGTCGACGCGCTGGTCCAGCGAGTGGCCGCAGTCATGCTCCCGCATCATTCCGGCCTCGCTGTCGGTGCGGCGACCACCCGCACCAGGGCGGCCGGGACCCAGTCGGCCAAGACCGCCGCGCGGGCACTGCTGAGGCTGGCCGACGCTGCGCAGTACCGGCACAAGCAGACCCGTCAGCTGTCCGGTGACACGTTGTTGGTCGGCGCCGCGCCGGTTCCGGCACTGATCCCTCCGGAGGCGGCCACCATCACCGACCGGGTGCTGGCCGGGTTCCGTACCGGCGGTCGGACGGTCGAGCACCGGCTGCAGGTCGTCTGCGACGCGTTCGCCGAGGTGTACGACGCCTCCACCTGGTGGGTGAGCCGGCAGCGCCACGGCATCTTGGTGGACGTCCTGTCCCGGATGCTGCGCAATGACGTGCGCGGCGCGCTGGCCGGCATCGAGATGATGTCCGGGGTCGAGTTCAATCCCGCCGATTACCCGGCCACGCGGCACGCCCTCAGCGGCGGGTCGTACACCGCGAGCCTGACCGAGGGTGATCCGGTGGAGCAGGCGCTGCTCGCCCGGATGGGTTACGTGTCGGTCCTCGGGGCCGGCGAGACGGGCGCCGACGGGACGGGCTGGCTGGTCGAGCTGTACGGCGATCCGCAGACCTCGCCCGGACTGTTCTCCGCCGAACCCTGCCTGCGGGCCCTGGTCCATCTCGCCGTCACCGGTGCCACCCGCTGACTCAGCGCTGGCGTCCGCACCAGCGGCAGGCCAGGAAGCCCAGGGTCTCCGGCCCACCGGCCACCTGGCGCCACCGGTGCAGCCCCGCTCGACACCACCACCGAATGCGCATGGCACAGGATGGAGGGGACCGCATTCCGGGCACCATGACCAGTTCGGACGGTCGCGTGGCGGTCCTGTGGGACGGGAGGGACGACCGGGCCAGCCCGTCCGGACCATCTCACCGGCAGGACGCGCCCCGGCACCACTGGTAGGCCGAGACGAGCGCTGCGAGTCGTGTCCGGGTGTCGGCATAGGCGGGATCGGCGGCCACGTTCTGCAGCTCGTACGGGTCGGACTCCAGGTCGTAGAGCTCCGCGCGTCCATGCGTGCGCTCGACGTACTTCCAGCTTCCGCTGACCACGCCGTGGTAAAGCCACGGCAGCGGCTCGGTGTTCAGCTGTGACTTGGTCGCCTCGATGACCACCGCCTCCCGTGCCCGACCTGGCGGTGCCTGTCCCCGCAGGGCGGGCAACAGATCAAGACCGTCGATGGTGGTGTCGGCGGGCTGAGCCACGCCGGTCATCGACAAGATCGTGGGCGCGACATCGACCTGGGCGGCGACGTCTTCCACCACGCTTCCGGAGTCGATACCGGGTCCGCGGACCATGAATGGCACCCGGTTCGCCACCTCATAAGGGGCCACCTTGCCGCCGCGCAGGCGGTGCTCACCCAGGATGTACCCGTTGTCCGACGACACGATCACGTAGGTGTTGTCGAGCTCGCCGGTCTGTGCCAACGCGTCGAGCACGTCGATGACGACGTCCTGGGCGGACAGGTTGGCCTCGCGACGCTGCGCGTTCGCCTCCGTCAGCCCGGCGATCTCCGCGGTGGACAGCGGCTTCGGCACCAGCGGCTTGTCGGAGACGTCAGCCTCGTTGAACGAGGGGTCGGTGCTGCGTCGCCCGGCAAAGACGTCCCGGTAGCGATCGGACACGGCGGGAGTGGGGATGCCGATGGGGTCGTCGCTCTCGGCCGGCCGGCCGGCGTGCGGGGCCACGATGCTCGTGAACAGCAAGAACGGTTCCGCCTGACCGGCGTTGCGCCGGATGAAGTCGGTCGCCAGATCTCCGATCGTGTCGGTCTGGTAGCCGGGGTGGGCCACGTAGTCGCCGCCGGCTCCCCGGTCGATGAACCAGCCGCTGCCGGTGTAGTTGTACATGGAACGCGGGACCATCCACTCGTCCCAGCCGGGCGGCACGTACGGCGGCGCGTACTGGTTGAAGTACTTGCCGATCAGCCCTGTCCGGTAGCCGGGGTCCAGCCACGTGGCCAGCGTGGACGAGTCCTCGAACCTCTTGAAGCCTCCCGTGGGGGCGACGTTGTTCAGGACGCCATGGTTGTGCGGGTACTGACCGGTGAGCAGGGTGGCCCGCGCCGGACAGCACAGCGGGAAGGACGCGTAGAAGTGCGGGAGGACCGCGCCCTGGTCGCCCACCCGCGCGGCGATCTCCGGCAGCGTGTCCATGTCGTCGGCGCGGGCATCGTCGAGCAGGACCACGACGACATTGGGAGGGTCGGTCGCGACGGCCGGGGCCGAGGCGGCCGTCGAGGGCAACAGCGGGCTCAGGAGGGCCGACCCCACGCCGAGTGCTGCCGTCAGAGCCACACCACGCATCGCAGAACCCCCGTGTCACGTGAACCTCGGGACGATCAGTCACGAAGATGCTTGCACGGTTATCGGCCGAGAGGGGCGCTTCGCGAAATTGTTACCGATACGGGGTGTCTTGATACGACCCGCACCCGGTCAGGCGTGGCCGGCCTGAGCCTGCTGTCAGCGAAACCGATACGGAGGATTCGGCGATGCGTAGCGTCTCCTGCACGGACGGACAGGGGGCGGGGGCGTGGTGCTGGCCCGGGTGCGCGGAGCTCTTCCCGCGCTGGTGATCACGGTCGTGGTCGCCGCTGGGTGCGGTCCGGCCACCGACGCGAGCGCCGACGCGCCGCGCAGGGACACCCTCGAGATGTCACCGGCTCCGTCAAAGAGCCGAGCCCCCGGCGGACGACCCGCCGTCTCACGACGGCCCGGAGGCGTCCGGGCCGGAGGACGGCCCCTTCCGGGGTGGAACACCCGCGGGTGTACCCGACGGAGCGCAGCGGGCCGTCGTCGAGCGCATCGTCGACGGCGACACTCTCGAGCTGCACGCGCTGCGGTCCGGCCGGGTGCTGCGATCCACGGCGTCGGTGGACGTGCGCCTGCTGGAGATCGACACCCCGGAGACGGTCCATCCGAGCGAGCCGGTGCAGTGCTTCGGTCCGGCGGCGTCCGACGCCCTGGCCCGGCTGGCCCCGGTGGGGTCGACCGTCTGGGTGCTCCCCGATCAGGAGCTCGAGGACTACTACGACCGCACTCTGCTGTACCTGTGGTCGGTCGACGACGGCAAGGCGCTGTTCGTCAACCGGGCCATGGTCGCCCGCGGGTTCGCCAAGGCCGCGTTGTACGAGCCGAACGACCGGTTCATCGACGTCATGGACGCGGCCGAGTCGTCGGCGAGGTCGGCCGACCGTGGCCTGTGGGGCCACTGCTCCCACTTCGGCGCACCGCTGGCGCGACCCGAGCCAGCGCCACCCCCGCCCTCCGGCGGTGACGATGGCGGCAACTGCGACCCCAACTACTCCGGCGCCTGCATCCCGCCCTACCCGCCGGACCTCGACTGCACGCAGATCAGCGCCCAAGGTCTCCGGGTCGTCGGCGAGGATCCGCACGGCTTCGACGCGGACGGGGACGGCATCGCCTGCGACGCCTAGCCTCGCGATACCGACGCTCGCGCGGTGCCTCGCGCGTCAGCTTTCGGGGAGCTCGGCGAATGACTTCTTGACGTCGCGGTACCAGCCAAGCGACGCCTTCGGATGCTTCCAGCGCCCCTTCATCTCCTTGTGGGCCTGCTCGTGGGTGCTGTCGCCGGCCTTGACCGCTTCCTTGAGGTGCCGGTCCTGGCCCTTGATGACGTGGTCCGCTGTCTCCCCGGGCAGCTCGAGGTCACAGGGTCCGCCCAGCTGTCGGCAGGTCATCTTCTTCATCGGTCGGGCCGCCCTTCGTCGCTAGGAATCAGGTTTGGGGGGTCATCCCCGAACCCGCGTAGCAGTGTGACGTTCGGCCGGGCAGGAGTGTGACCGCCGTCGGCACCCGGATGCCGTCGTCCGACGCGAGGGCGGGAGCCGCTGGTGGCTCACGAGCCGGACAGCCGTGCTGGCGTACGCTTGCTCACGCTCGCGAGCACGTCGGGGTCGGCTCGGAAGTCGATCCGGTGCACCAGGCCATCCTCGATGGTGAAGTCGAAGGCGACTTTGAACTCGCCGCGGTGCATCCAGGCGGCACCGGGACGGTCGCCGATGAGGACCGACAGGGCCGCCCTCGCCGCGCCGTTGAACATCTCGGCCACCTGGCGGTCGCCTTCGATGCGGGCGGGGGTGCCGAGGGCGATGGCCGCGTCGTCGGCGACGGTCACCGCACCGGGGGCCAGGAGCTTCATCAGCCGCGCGAAGTCACCTCCGCGGGCCGCCGCGAGGAAGGCGTCGACGATCGCCCAGTCCGCCCGATGGTTCTCGACAGCGGGCTGAGCGATCTTGGCGCGAGCGCGGGAGGCGAGCTTCCGCGCAGCGGCCGGGGTGGTGCCCAGGATCGAGGCGACGGTCGGGAAGTCGATCGCGAAGCTGTCGTGCAGCACGAACGCGATCCGCTCACCGGGCGTGAGCCGATCGAGCACGATCTGCAAGGCCACGCCGACGGTGTCGGCCAGCGCGATCTCGTCGGCGGGGTCGAGAGCGCGCCCGGGGGGCTCGACATCGTCTGGTTCGGGTGTCCGGGCGCGTAGTCGGTCCAGACACAGCCGAGTGGTGACCGTGGTCAGCCAGCCGGGCAGATTGTCGATGTCTGCCGGGGTGCTGTGCAACCGGATCCAGGCGGTCTGGACGACGTCCTCGGCCTCGGTGGGGTCGCCAAGCACCCGGCTGGCGATGCGCAGGAGCCGTGGGCGCTCAGCCTCGAACACCGCCACCTGGTCCATCGCCGTCACACTCCCACGCGTCGTCCGTCAACCGGGTGACGTACGCCGAGTGTGTCGTGTGACCGCTTCGCAGCCGGGCGCCCTCCCGAACCGCGGGTCGGGAGCGGATCAGTCCAGATAGTCGCGCACTCCGTACGACTTAGCGCTGTGCAATCGAGCGTGGCAACCGTGCAGGTCAGGAGCGGTGTGCAGTGAAATATCCTGGACAGACGGGCTCCAGGTCCACGAGGTGCGACGGTCGCCAAAGTCCATCGACGACGTCGGGAATCCCCTCAAGAGGCGCAGGCCCGGGGCAGCGTGCCTGCGATAGCGAGAAGTAGGCGCCGTCGTTGGACTCAAAGGGGGGCGCCCCGCCGGCGAAGGGGGATCCGATAGAAGGCGGGGCGCCCCTGCCAGGAGGACGGGGACCTCCCGAGACATTTCGATGCTACGGCCCTATCTGACGGCTCGGGGCAGAACGGCGCAACCGCTCCCAAAGGGCACCACTAGGACTTGTCGACCCGGATGGGACCTACCTGATCGATCATGGGGAAGCAGATGACCACCGAAGTCACCCTGCATGGCGTGACGCTGCAGCCACACGACCCATTGCTGCACCGGAAGGGATCCGTCAGTCGCTCGGGCGCATGCGGACAGGGCGGCACAGACACGTGCCACAGACCGGCGATGTTCAGCGTCACAAGTGAACGGTGGTCCATCGCCGCATGCCCGAAGCACGTCTTCGGCGCGATGAAGGAAGCTCACACACTTCGTTGGCATGCTTCTATTCTGAGGATTCCTCGGTGCGCTCTTTGGAGCCGGGGACTGAGCGGCGGAAAGGGCGCAAGTAGGCGCGGTGAGTTGATGAAGGAAGCCGACGTGCTGGCCCGGTTCGCTGCCTATCTCGACCGGGAGGGTTGGGAGGTGCCTCTGACACCTCGGGGCGACTCCCCGGACGTGGACGCCCGGCACCGGGAGACCGGCAGGCGGCTGGTCGCTGAGGTGAAGGGGCACACTGCGGAGCCGGGACTCGACACGGACACGGCGTACGGGCAACTACTGCGCCGGATGGGGACTGAACCCGAGCCCGCCACCCGCTACGCCCTCGCCGCGCCGTGCGGCCAGCGATTACGCCGAGCTGACGCGGCAGAGCCGGGCGAGCGGCGGTGTCGTTGCTCCGCTGGGCACGCGCCCGGTCGGCACCGTGACCGAGCCGCGTCCGGTCACCAGTTCCTCCCGTGGATTGTGCTCGGAATAGCCGAGCGGGCAGCCGGCCGCTTCGCCGACGTCGACTCTGAGCAAGTCATCGCCCGGCTACAGATGCACGACCAGTTGAGTGACGAGAACTGATTGGATCCGGCGACCTGTGGAAAAGAGACTCAGGGGGATATTGGACCTATGCCGAGGAGGGTCCCGATCACCTAGGGGACGGGGGTATCCCCCCTTCGTTATGGCAACGCAAGCGCCAGCTAGACGCACATCTGACCGCAGCGCTCACTTTCCGTGCTAGGACCTGAGCCGCATTTCTCGCAGTTCAGGAGGAGTGATCACTGGACGATGCTTGTGCAGTACGCGGTGACAGGTGGGACACACCAGGGCCAGGTCGCGCAAGGTGGTGACGCTCTCACCGAGCTTGTGGAGGGGCACGATGTGGTGGACATCGATGATCCCCTCGACGTCATAAGTTTCTGATGATTCGAAGTCGCAGACCTCGCAGGCGAGGCGGCCTGTCGTGTTTAATGCGGCCGCCTTCTTCTTCGCCACGAGTCTTCGGTCTCGCTCGTAGCGCCGGTGCTCGCGGTAGAGGATGCGACCCTCCGGCGCCTCGTACTCTTCATCTTCTCCGGTGTCGATTGGGGCGTTGTCGGTCTTGCCCTTGGCGCGGATCTGGGTTACGGCCTTGCCGAGTTCTCCTGGTCGGTGCGCCCATGCATCCCACACGTCGGCGTCTTTGGCGCTCCCATGGGCCATTCCCTGACCCTCGTGATCCGGGTCGATGGACGAGAAGTTGTGAAGCTTTAGAGCGACGCCAGACGGGTTGCGGAAACGCGGGTGGGATCGCAAGTCACCTGTGAAGATTCGCAAGGCGCGAAGCTCGGCACTTAGCTCCGTGACCTCCTTCGACGTGGAGCTATACGAAACTCGACCACGCGTACGCAGGTACAGGTCGAGAGCAAGCATCAGCTCATCGACCGTCCAGTCCGGCAAACTGACCGGCCGGGTGACCTCGAAGCCGAGCCTCTCGAGCCGGTTCGCCACAGTGCTGTCCCCGCCCGAGAACATGGCAGCGGACAGCAGCACTCCGTGCTGATATCGGTGTGCGACTCCGGTGATGGCCTTGGAGTCATAGCGTTTGCCGTTTGCCACAAGGAAGTACTCCTTGGCTGGGGCAAAGCCGTACTCATTGAGGAAGCCAACGCGACCTCGTTCATCAAACTCGGCAATCGCCTGCCTAACGGCGTTCGGATCAGTCAAGTCAGCTAGCGCCATGGGTGAACCGTATCCCGACCGCCGGACACCTTGAAACAGACCGGACGCACCATGAAGCGTATGTGTGCGCGTTTCCGTTCGACGCGAATATCAGTGTGACCTTGGCAGCGGGATGCCCGCGATGAGGGACCGCCTTGAGTCGGTGGGCTTTGCACTCGTTGCTCGTTGCCGGCCTCGTTCCAGATCGGCGATACGTGTTCGGTACTCGGCCGGAGTCGGTAGCTCAAGCGTTAGCCCGACACGGACTGCGTCCCATCCGGTCAGCCTGCGACCTTGGAGGCCGTGCGCGGCCCAGGTCGGGTAGTCAACGGAGGCAAGCCGCAGCGCTGCGTAGCGAGGGTCACTGCGGACCAGCCGAGTGAAGTCTCCAAGCGCTGTCCAGCCAGAAACGAGGTCGGAAATCACAGCATCCGCGGCCTGGGCTTGTGCCCACACTGCGGCAATGTCGTCTCCGCGTCGCAGGATGCTGTGGGCATCGTCGAGCGGAACGTTGCCGATGCGCCGGTAGCCGGCTGTCAGGGTGGAGGCGGCGGCTGCAAACGGCTTCCGCCATGCTTTGACCAGCCGGTCGGCGTGCGCGATGCAGACCTGGCGGAAGGCATTGAAGGCGATCCCGTCGATGGCTTGCTGGATGCCCCGGTTGGCGATCTGAGCAGCGGCCAGATTCCGATGGACCTCCGGGTCGGCAGCCGGGTCACGTCCGCAGGCAAGTGCGGCTGTGACGGCGGAAGCCAACGCCTCCGGCGGGGCGGCGAGGTCACCGGCGGCCTCACTGAGCAGGGTGGCGTCGGTGAAGGCTTGAGCGATGGGCCTAGGGATCTTGGTGCCTGCGTTTTCGCTGGCGCTGATGATTTGACGGGCGATGGCCTTGTCGGTGATGTTCACTGTGTTTCCTTTGCGGTGGTGGCGCGGCTGCCGAATAGGACGCGTGCCAGAGTGCGCAGCTCAGCGCTCTCCGCGTGACTGTCGGGTCCAGAGCCCGCGGCGGCCGATGACGCCGGAGTGTCGGTGTCGTCGCTACTGGCGGGGGTTATCGCATTCATTTGGGTTTGTCCTTCCTGTAGTGGATGGCGTTGAGATGGGGTACCTCGTCGGTGCGGAGCAGTAGACGGGACGGCGGGAGAGTCGCAGTTGTCTGCTCCGTGGTGCTGCGAACGTCAAGGCCTCGACTGTGGCGCGATAAGCGCATCGCGCTTCGTTGCTGCTTTCGACGCTCGGACAGTGAGGTGATCGCTCGGCTGCTCATGGCGGTCACGTGTGGTCAGATTCCGCGTCGCCAGCTGCCAGACTGTCGACCTCGGCCGATACCACCTCTTGGGGAGGGGGCAGGGCGTACCCCTCAGCCGCTAGATCAGGTCCGCAAGGGCGTACCTCGTCACCTCCGGGTGGGCGTACCCCCGGTGGTGGCGGAACGGTGGCCGCGTAGACGGCCGTCGTGCCTGGTCTGGCCCGGCGCACCGTGTCGATGAAGCCGAGGCGTTTGGCGAGTTTCATCTGCTCGGTGATGCGGGCGGGTGCGACCCCCAGCTCGGCGGCCAGTCGTGTGCGGGGAATTGACACCTTTCCCGTGGCGCCCATGTCGTCGGACAGGCGTAGGAGGAGGACTCGGCAGCCGTTGGTCATCTCGGGACGCTTGATGTAGATGGCCCCCCGCCAGCGCCGCCGAATGTCTGAGCGGTTGACCGATCGCTTCTCAGTCATGCGGTGCCACCGCCATTGATCTCGCGGTAGACGATCCTTCGTCGCTGGTGCTCGGCCACCGCGACGATGTCGGCGGCGTGCTCGGCCAGGCACACCCATCCGCGTTGCGTTGTCGACCAAAGCGGGCGAGCGCCTGCGTCGCGCGAGATGTCGCCGCCCCTATAGCCTCGCACCACCATTCGTCCCGTTGTCAGGTCGACAGTCACGAGAAGCGACCTACTACGGTTGCTACTCATGAGGTCAGATCCCAGGGCCGGCGGCCGGTGCGCAGCACCTCGAGCCAGGTCAGGATTGTGGCGGGGTCGGCAGCCTCGACGTCCACCTCGCCGATTTGCGGCAGGTGTTGCCGGATTCGATCAGCTGCGGCGTAGTCGGGGGCGCCGTCGTCCACCCGAATCACGACGCGCACGCCTGGCGGTGCCTGCTCGAGCGGCCAGGTACGGCGATCCGGCTTATCAGCGCCAGTTGACCGTCGGAGGTCCAAGATGATGGTGCCGGTGAACCGGGTCTTGGCACGTTCGCAAACATCATGCGGCCGTGGAGCCATCGGAGGACACCCCCCGCCGGCGCTCGGTGCGAGTTGCGGCTGACCGCAGCGCTAGACGGTGGAAGTACGCCGTTCGGGCGTTGCGAACGCGCTTGGCACGCTCGGTCGGGGTCAGCGTCCGCTGGGGGTCGACCTGGTCTTCGAAGCGCCGCTCAAAGGCAGCTCGTGCGGGCAGTGTCGCGGCGGTTCGGTCTGGCTCGCACGCCCAGCGGGCGTTCGCCGCAACGGATGCGGTTAGGTATCGGGTTGTGGGATCTGCAGCGGGCACGGGCGCACTCCTAGAGAGTGCGGTACGCCACACCGCGGTCTCCCGATGTAAACCGGCAGGCCCGAGTTTCTACCGGACACCGTAGTCACCGCTGCGCGTCACAGGTGGACGACACGCCCAGGGTGGTCGGAGCTCCGGGCTTGCCGGTATTCGCCGTCGGCCTTGCTGCGAGATAGCCAACGCTTCCCGTGTTTGAGGCACCGCGCAGGCACCCCGGCGGAGCTGGTAGAGCGCAGGTGGATGGCGGGGCGCTCGGTTACCGGGGGCATGCCGGCTTTGACGACGCGTCGGCCCACGAACCATGGGTCATCGTCGCGATGCTCGATTCGACCCACCTCCCCCCCGCACTTCTTGCACCGAAACTCGATCCACACCGTGACTTCGGTGGCGGGCAGGACCCGTTCGTTGATGGCCAGATCGCCGGCGCTGAGGGAGAAGATCCGCCGGAGGGCGTGCCGGACCGTGGGCTCCGGCTTGAGCTGCCACCGTTCGGCTGATCGTTCGCGTCGGGTCACAGGTCTCCCAGGTTCAGCGTGCGGGCTTCCTCGGCGGCCCGGGCGGACGCCTGGGCTTTGGTGTAGCGGAGCAGCATGTCGGGGCGGGTCCAGCCGGCGACAGCCATTAGGCCGCCCTCGGAGCCGCCGGCGGCGAGCCAGCGGTGCGCGGCGGTGTGCCGCATCCGGTGCGGGTGGAAGCCGTCGATGCCGGCGCGGTCGGCACGTTCCCGCAGCGTCTTGTGCAGCGCGTCGTAGCTGAACGCCTTGCCCCGGTCCCCCAGCCACAGCGCCGGGCTGTCGGCCAATCGGTGGCCGCGACGGGTGCGGAGGTAGCGGTCGATGGCCCGAGCGGTCTGCGCCCCATAAC
The DNA here is from genome assembly GCA_963704295.1 of uncultured Actinomycetota bacterium. GTDB lineage: Bacteria > Actinomycetota > Actinomycetes > Propionibacteriales > Nocardioidaceae > JACCVL01. The sequence continues at coordinate 374,213 of OY969884.1, forward strand.
GGCACCGAGCGGCCCTTGCCGCCCTTCCCGCGGCGCACGATCGCGGTGCCGGCGCCGAGGTCAACGTCGGCGACGCCAAGGGCGACCACCTCCCCGGCCCGGGCCCCGGTCTCCAGCATGAATCGGACGATTGCCTCGTCGCGGCGGTCGCGCATGCTCGGCGCCGGAGCAGGCCTTGAGCAGTGCCTTGAGCTGGGTGTCGGTGAGCGGCTCGACGACGGCGGTGTCCAGCTTCGGCGCCTTCAGCCCGAGCAGCGGGTCGGTGTCGGCCTCCTGCTCGTCGACGAGCCAGGCGGAGAACCGCCGTACGGCGAGCTGGCGGGCGCGGGCGGTGGCTGGCGCGGCCCCGGCCTCGAGCAGCGCGGCGACGAAGCCGGTCACGGCGGTTCGGGTTAGCTCGGCGGGTCGGTCGGCGGTCTGGCACCACCCCAGGAACTGCCGGACTCCGTCGCCGTAGGCCTTGACCGTCTGCGGGCTCTTCCGCTCGGCGCGGAGCGCCAGCTCCCACGACGGCAGCAGCGCAGCGAGGTCTAGCGCGGGCCTGGTCCGGGTCGTCGACGGCACTGTGCCAGGGTATCGATATCTGGACTAAGAGCGCTATGCCACGTCAGCGTGTCGCCGAAGAACGGCCAAAATCAGGTCTGGCCTGCACAGATGCCGACTGAGGCCGGAATCTGTCAGTCCAGATAGTCGCGCAACACCTGCGAGCGGGACGGGTGCCGCAGCTTGCTCATCGTCTTGGACTCGATCTGGCGGATCCGCTCGCGGGTGACGCCGTAGACCTTGCCGATCTCGTCCAGCGTCTTGGGCTGGCCGTCGGTCAGCCCGAAGCGCATCGACACCACCCCGGCCTCGCGCTCGGACAGCGTGTCCAACACCGCGTGCAGCTGCTCCTGGAGCAGCGTGAAGCTGACCGCGTCGGCCGGGACGATGGCCTCGGAGTCCTCGATCAGGTCGCCGAACTCGGAGTCGCCGTCCTCCCCCAGCGGGGTGTGCAGGCTGATCGGCTCGCGGCCGTACTTCTGCACCTCGACGACCTTCTCCGGGGACATGTCGAGCTCCTTGGCCAGCTCGTCCGGAGTCGGCTCGCGGCCCAGGTCCTGCAGCATCTGCCGCTGCACCCGGGCCAGCTTGTTGATGACCTCGACCATGTGCACCGGGATCCTGATGGTGCGGGCCTGGTCGGCCATCGCCCGGGTGATCGCCTGCCGGATCCACCAGGTGGCGTACGTCGAGAACTTGTAGCCCTTGGTGTAGTCGAACTTCTCCACCGCGCGGATCAACCCGAGGTTGCCCTCCTGGATCAGGTCCAGGAACAGCATGCCGCGGCCGGTGTACCGCTTGGCCAGGCTGACCACGAGCCGCAGGTTCGCCTCGAGCAGGTGGTTCTTGGCCCGCCGACCGTCCTCGGCGATCCACTCCAGCTCGTCCAGCAGCTTCGCCGAGATCTTGCCGCCCTTGCCGAGCTTCTCCTCGCTGAACAGCCCGGCCTCGATCCGCTTGGCGAGCTCGACCTCCTGGGCAGCGTTGAGCAGCGAGACCTTGCCGATCTGCTTCAGGTAGTCCTTGACCGGGTCCGCGGTCGCCCCGGCCACCATCACCTGTTGCTCGGGCTCGTCCCGCTCGTCGGACGAGGAGAGCACGAAGCCGGACTTCTCGTCCTCCTTGAGGGTCGGGTCCTCCTTCAGGTCCCGCTCGAACACCTCGTCCGGGACGTCGGGCAGCAGCTTCTTGCCGTCCGGTCCGGTCACCGGCGCGCCGCCGACGGTGACCTCAACCAGCGCCGTGTCCTCGCCAGCCTTGCCCGTCCCCGCCTTGGCGGTCCCGGTGGGCTTCGCGGACTTCTTCGCGGTCGACTTCTTGGCGGCCGACTTCTTCGCGGCGGGCGGCTCGGCCGACTTCTTGACCGGCGGCTTCTTGGCCGCGGGCTTCTTGGCCGCCGGCTTCTTGACGACCGGCTTCTCGGCGGCCGGCTTCTTGGCGGCCGACTTCTTGTCGACTGTCGTCTTGGTCGTGCTCTTGGCCGCGCTCTTGGTCGTGTTCTTGGCCGCGGTCTTCGAGGCGGCCTTGGCGGTGGTCTTCGTCGCCGCCTTGCCGGTCGCGCTCACCGTCGGCTTCGTCCGGGTTGCTGCGGACACCCGGCCCCGTCCACCGCTCGGTCGCTCCTGGGTCCTCGGGTGCTCGGGCACCGGCTCAGTCAGCTTCCGGGAGGGAGTGGACGACACGGAGAACCTCTCGACGTACGGGATTTGTCTGGGCGCGGCAGATCGGGCTCTGGTCAAGAGCGGCAGTGGTCAAGTGTGCCACGCGGCCGGCAGAGCACCCAGTCAGCCCCGGCGCCGTCTCGCGTCTCCGGCTGCCGCGGAACGGCCCTGCGCCTTGTTCTGCTGCTTCATCTGCTGCTTGGTGGCCCTCACCCGGGCCAGCGAGTCGGCGTCCACCACGTCGGCGACCGACCGGTGGCAGCCCTCCTCGCCGTAGGCTCCGGCCGCCTCGCGCCAGCCGGCTGGGCGGACCCCGAGCTGCTTGCCGAGCAGGGCGACGAAGATGCGCGCCTTCTGCTCGCCGAACCCGGGCAGCGCCTGGAGCCGGCTGCGCAGTTGCTCACCGTCCGGCGCCTCCTCCCACAGCGCTGTCACATTCCCGCCGTACGTGTCACGCACGTGCACAGCGAGCGCGAAGATCCGCTTGGCCATCGCCGCCGGGAACCGATGCACCGCTGGCGGTGTCGCACACAATTCGGTGAGCGTCTCGGGGTCGAGGGACGCGACGGCGGCGGCGTCGAGCCCGCCGTGACCGTCCTGCAGCCGCTGGTGCAGCCGCGCGGCGCCGCCGAAGGCGCGCTCCATCGGCACCTGCTGGTCCAGCAGCATCCCGACGAGCAGGACGAACGGCTCCCTGGCCAGCACGGCGTCAGCCGCGGGGTCCTGGGCCAGCGCCAGCGGCATCAGTCGGCGGACTTCACCGCGAGGACCGGGCAGGGGGCGTCGAGCAGGATCCGCTGCGCGTTGCTGCCCAGGATCAGCTTGCCGACCGGTGAGCGACGACGCAGCCCGATCACGATGAAGTCGGCGCTGACGTCGTGCGCGACCTGGATCAGGTCGTCGGCCGGGTCCATGCCCCGCACCAGCTGGCGGATCTCGTGCTCGACGCCTACCCCGGTCAGCTGCGACCGGATGTCCTCGAGCTCCTGCTCGTCGCGGATCGCGTCGTCCCGGTCGTACTCCCTGCCACCGCGGTGGGAGTTCACGACGACCAGTCGGGCCTTGCGGAGCAGTGCCTCCTCCGCCGCCCGCCGCAATGCAGCCTGCCCCTCGGGCTTCGGGACGTAGCCCACCACGATCGTTGCCATCGCTTCGCCTCCTAGAGCTGCACCCGTCTCGGGACGTCTCCGGGGCGAGGCTAGTGCATCGGCGGTCAGGGGACGTCCCAGCTGTGTGCCGGCTCGTTGCTGCCCATCAGCTCGCGATAGCGGCCGGTGACGTCACGGAGCACGTCGAAGCGGTCACCGGTCGAGTGGCCGTACAGCGAGCGGAAGGCGCCGGCGATCCAGGTGGCGCCGTTGCGGCCGGTCAGGCAGCGCTGCTCGATGATGCCGAGCAGACGGTCCCGGTCGGCGGCATCCACCTTGGCGGAGTCCAACCCGCGGTACGCCATCGGCAGCAGCCGTCGCAGCACCAGCTCGGTGGCCGGCACCGATCCGAGGGCCGGCCAGTACAGCGAGGCGTCGATGCCCTGCCGCGCCGCCACGTGGAAGTTCTCCTCGGCCGCGGAGAACGACATCTGCGACCACAGCGGCCGGTCGTCCTCGACCAACGCTCGGACCAGACCGAAGTAGAACGCGGCGTTCGCCATCGTGTCGACGACGGTCGGCCCGGCGGGAAGGACCCGGTTCTCCACCCGCAGGTGCGGGCGGTCGTGCACCACGTCGTAGATGGGGCGGTTCCATCGGTAGATCGTCCCGTTGTGCAACCGGAGCTCGCCGAGGCCGGGAGTGTCCCCTCGCTCCAGACTCGCACCCGGGTCCTCGTCGTCGGTGATCGGCAGCAGTGCCGGGAAGTAGCGGACGTTCTCCTCGAAGAGGTCGAAGATCGAGTTGATCCAGCGCTCGCCGAACCAGACGCGGGGTCGCACGCCCTGCGCCTTGAGCTCCTCGCTGCGGGTGTCCGTCGCCTGCTCGAACAGCGCGATCCGGGTCTCCCGCCACAGCTCGCGGCCCAGCAGGAACGGTGAGTTGGCCCCGACCGCGAGCTGGACACCGGCGATCGCCTGCGAGGCGTTCCAGTAGGCGGCGAACTGCTCCGGGCTCACCTGGACGTGCAGCTGGGTGGACGTGCACGCCGCCTCAGGGATGATCGAGTCGGTGGTGACCGCGAGCCGCTCGGGCCCGTCGATGGCCACCCGGATGTCCTCACCGCGGGCAGCAAGGATCTGGTCCGACAGCAGCTCGTAGCGCGGGTTGGCCGACAGCGTGTGCGCGGTCATGTGCCCGGGTCGCAGGGTGGGCAGGATGCCGACCATCACCAGCCGGCTGCCGACCTGGGCTGCGCGCTCGTCGGCAGAGTTCAGGGTGGCCCGAATACCGTCCTCGAAGTCGCTGAGCCCACGACCCTCCAGGGTCCGCGGGGGAACGTTGATCTCGATGTTGAACTGGCCGAGCTCGGTCTGGAAGTCCGGGTCGGCGATCGCCTCCAACACGTCGGCGTTGCGCAGCGCGGGGTCGTTGTCCTCATCGACCAGGTTGAACTCGATCTCGATCCCGGTGCGCGGGCGGTCCGCGTCGAACCGGGACTCGCGCAGCATGGTGGCGAACACGTCCAAGCACTGCCGGACCTTCCCGCGGAACCGGGTGCGGTCCTCGCGGGTGAACACCCGACGCTCGACGTCTTGTCCCATCCCGGCCTCCTTCGCGCCGGGCGGTCGTGCCCGCCCGCGGGTGCCCCGGTCGCGGCCCCGGGACACAGCCTGACCGAAGTCACGGCGGCAGGCCACTCCGGTCGTCACCGCTCGGACCGGTCGCGCGCGACCGGGCGCGGCATCGGGGTCCAGATGTCCGGCCCGATGCAGCGCTGCAGGGTCTCCCGCAGCAGCGCCGCCATCGAATAGTCCGGGTCTGCCTTCGCGCACCGGTCCAACGCACACCAGGCGCTCGCCCCGTCCCCGCTGAGCCAGGCGGCGAACGCCGTCAGCGCCAGCACGGCGGGCTCGTACGGCGGCACCGCCCGGCGGGCGACCTGGGTCCACAGCGCCAGCTGCTGCTCCGCGTCCTCCCGCGACATCCGCCCCCAGGCCGCGTCACGGACCGGCACGAACGAGCACCACACCGACAGCGTCGCCGCGTGCTCCAGGCTGACCGCCTGCTCGACCAGACGCGGGTCGCCGCCAGGCTCGCCGAGCAGGATGTCGAGCAGCGACGTCACCCGCCCACCACCGACCTGGCCGGCCGCCTCGACCACCGGGCGTGTCGGGCGGTGCAGCTGCCGCTGGGACCGCAGACCCAGCAGGACGACCGCCTCGTCCTCGGCCACCCGCGTCGCACGTCTCGCGTCCACCCGCTCGGGACCGCTGATGGCCGCGAAGCGTTCGACCAACGCATCCCGGTCACGGACCACCAGCCGTCCGGCGAGAGTCGCCTCCGCGCGGAGCTCGGTGGTCCGCGGGTCGTACGGCGTCCCGGTGGACGGGCAGCACAGCTCGTCTCGACACGACATCGACCAGTACCGGGCGCCATCGCTGCGCAGCACGTCCAGGAGCTCCAGCCCGGCCCGCTCGACCCGGTCCGCGGCCACGCGGGCCACCTGCTCGGCCGCCCGGTGCACCGAGAAGACGACCACCGCGACCCGGGTACACCCCTGGAGGCAGACCGCCGCCGTCACGTGCTCGGCGAGCGCCGGGGCGTGCTCGGCGATCTGGTGCGGCGCCGGCAGGTCCACCCGGACCTGGAAGCCTGGGTGCCGGCCGGTGACACCGATGAGCACCAGCGACTCGGTCGGGTCGAAGCCCAGCGTCACGGGCACCAGCGCCAGCAGGTCCGGCACCGAGCGAACGCGCAGGACCGGCACCCGACGGGGAGCGCCGGACCCGGCCGGCTCGTCGTCGATGCTCATGCCAGCAGCCTGGGTCCGGCGTGGTGCCCCACGCCGACGCGCGTCCGGCGGCTGTGGACGGCGGGCAGCGCGGACCGGTCTGTGGACCGACCGGGGTCGGCACCGGGCTGCGAGCATGGACGCATGCGAGCGGCGCCGACGGTCCTGCACCTGGACCTCGACGCGTTCTACGCCTCGGTGGAGCAGCGGGACAAGCCGTCCCTGCGCGGCAAGCCGGTCGTGGTGGGCGGCGTCGGTGGCCGCGGGGTGGTCGCCACCGCGTCGTACGAGGCCCGCGCGTTCGGGATCCGGTCGGCGATGTCGACGGCCGAGGCCCGCGGCCGCTGCCCGCACGCCGCCTTCCTGTCCTCCCGCTTCCCCGCCTACCGGCAGGCGAGCGAGCTGGTGATGGCCGAGCTGCGCGCGCTGTCCCCGCTGGTCGAGCCGCTGTCGCTGGACGAGGCCTTCGTCGACCTGGCCCCGACCTCCCAGACGGCCGGGCTGGACGAGGTCCGCGCGGTCGCGGCCAGGCTGCGCGACCGCGTGGCGGAGGTCACCGGCGGGCTGACCGCCTCGGTCGGGGCGGCCACGTCCAAGCTGGTCGCCAAGGTGGCGAGCGACCTGGACAAGCCCGACGGGCTCGTCGTCGTGCAGCCGGGAACCGAGCGTGAGCTGCTGGCCCCGTTGCCGGTACGGGTGCTGCCCGGCGTCGGACCGGCCACCGAGACCCGATTGCGGCGGCTCGGGGTGCAGTCCGTCGCCGACCTGGCGGCCCTGCCGGTCGACGAGCTGGTCCGCGAGGTGGGCCGGGCCAGCGGCGAGACGCTCGCCCGGCTGGCGCGCGCGGACGATGACCGCCCGATCGTGTCCGAGCGGGAGACCAAGTCGGTCTCGGTGGAGGACACGTTCGACACCGACCTGACCGATCCGGCGCTGCTGCACGCCCTCACCGACCGGATGGCGGCCCGGGTGGTGCAGCGGCTGCACGAGGCCCGGTTGTCCGGCCGGACCGTCACGTTGAAGGTACGGCTGCACGACTTCACCACCCACACTCGCGCCGCCACGCTGCCCGGTCCGACGGACAGTCGCCGCGTGGTCTGCGCCCTGGCTCGGCGGCTGCTGGACGAGTCCGACACCAGCGGCGGGGTCCGGCTGCTCGGGGTGGGGGTGTCCGGGCTGGCCGACTGGATCCAGGACGACCTGTTCGACGGTGCGCTGAACGGCGCTGTCGACGAGTCGCACACCCCGGCCGCCGCGGACGCGTTGGCCCTCGCCGCCACCCTGCAGCGACATGACCGGCGCGACGTGCACACCCCTGGCGCCGACGTCGTGCACGCCGTGCACGGTCGCGGCTGGGTGTGGGGTTCGGGCCTCGGCCGGGTCACCGTCCGGTTCGAGACCGCAGCGTCGGGGCCGGGACCGGTCCGCACCTTCGCCGCCGACGACCCTGAGCTGCACGTCGCCGAGCCCGAGTCGGCCACGGTCGGCTAGCGTCACGGACGTGTCCGACTCCCTCTCCCCACCGCAGGCGGCGCAGGCAGCACACCAGCGCACCCACCACGGCGACACGGTCGACGACCCGTACGAGTGGCTGCGGGACAAGCAGAACCCCGCCGTCATCGCCCACCTCGAGGCGGAGAACGCGTACACCGAGGCGCGGACCAGCCATCTGTCCGGCCTGCGCGAGCGGATCTTCGAGGAGATCAGGCAGCGCACTCAGGAGACCGACATGTCGGTGCCGACCCGCCGGGGCGGCTGGTGGTACTTCTCCCGCACGATCGAGGGCAAGCAGTACGGCGTGCACTGCCGCGCCCCGGTCGCCGGCACCGACGAGTGGGACCCGCCGCGGGTCGAGCCCGGTCAGTCGCTCACCGGTGAGCAGGTGCTGCTCGACGGCAACGTCGAGGCGGAGGGGCACGCGTTCTTCTCGCTCGGCGCCTTCGACGTCAGCGGCGACGGCAGGCTGCTCGCCTACTCCGTCGACACCGTCGGCGACGAGCGCTACCTGCTGCGCTTCAAGGACCTCGAGTCGGGCACGCTGCTCCCGGACGAGGTTCCGGACACGAGCTACTCGACAGCCTGGTCGCAGGACGGCTCCACCGTTTTCTACACCACGGTCGACGACGCCTGGCGGCCGGACAAGATCTGGCGGCACGTGCTGGGCACGCCGGTGGCGGACGACCAGGTGGTGCACCACGAGACCGACGACCGGTTCTGGGTGGGCGTGGGCAGCACCCGCAGTCGCCGCTTCCTGGTGATCGCCGCATCGTCGAAGGTCACCAGCGAGATGCGGGTTCTCGAGTCCGACGATCCGGCCGGGACGTTCCGGATCGTCGCGCCCCGGCGGCCGGGAATCGAGTACTCCGTCGAGCACGCCGTCGTGGCGGGAGAGGACCGCTTTCTCGTGCTGCACAACGACGGCGCGGAGAACTTCACCCTGGCCTCGGCGCCCGCCGACTCCCCCGGGCCGGACAACTGGACCGAGGTGCTCGCGCACCGCGAGGAGGTCCGCCTCGTCGACGTCGAAGCGTTCGCGACCCACCTCGTCGTCGGGTACCGCCGCGGTGCCCTGCCGCGGACCGCGGTGCTGCCGCTGACGGCGTCTGGCTTCGGAACGGCGGAGGAGATCAGCTTCGACGAGGAGCTGTACGGCTGCCACCCTGCCGCCAACCCCGAGTGGGACCAGCCGCACGTACGCGTCGCGTACACCTCCTTCGTCACCCCGGCCACCGTCTACGACCAGTTCGTGGCCGACGGCCGACGGGTGCTGCGCAAGCAGCAGCCGGTGCTCGGCGGCTACGACCCGGCCGACTACGAGCAGCACCGCGAGTGGGCCACCGCCGACGACGGCACCCAGGTGCCGATCTCGGTGGTCTGCCGGGTCGGCACGCCGCGTGACGGCAGCGCGCCGGCGGTGCTGTACGGCTACGGCTCGTACGAGATCAGCATCGACCCCGCGTTCTCGGTGCCGCGGCTGTCGTTGCTGGACCGCGGTGTGGTGTGGGCGGTGGCACACGTGCGCGGTGGCGGTGAGATGGGCCGACACTGGTACGAGAACGGCAAGACCGGTCGCAAGCGGAACACCTTCACCGACTACGTCGTCTGCGCCCGGCATCTGGCCAGCACCGGCTGGTCGTCGCCGGAACGGACCGTGGCCTTCGGTGGCAGCGCCGGTGGGCTGCTCGTCGGCGCCGCGCTCAACCTGGCCCCCGAGGCGTTCGGTGGCGCCGTGGCCGCGGTGCCCTTCGTCGACGCGCTCACCTCCGTGCTGGACCCGTCACTCCCGCTCACCGTGACCGAGTGGGACGAGTGGGGCGACCCGCTGCACGACGCGAGCGTGTACGCCTACATCAAGTCCTACACGCCCTACGAGAACGTCACCGACGCCGCGTATCCGCCGGTCCTCGCCACCACCAGCCTGAACGACACCCGGGTGCTCTACGTGGAGCCGGCCAAGTGGGTGGCCCGGCTCCGGGCGCGCAACGGCGGCGCGCCGCACGTGCTGCTCAAGACCGAGATGAGCGCCGGACACGGCGGTGTCAGCGGCCGCTACGAGTCCTGGCGCGAGCGCGCTTTCGAGTACGCCTGGATCCTCGACACCCTCGGCGCCCCCCACGACCCGCCGGAGCGGCGGCCGGGCGACCGAGACTGAGAACTCCCTGAGAACGGCAACGATCCGACGGCCTCGCTCGTCCAACCAGAAGAGTGGCCGATCGCGGCCACCAACCGGAATCCGCACCTGTGACGAAGTGTTGTCACAAGGTGTGAGAATCGGGACCAGGGAGAGGGTTGTCAGCGTGGCGCAGACCACTACGACGCGGGGCCGGACGCCGCAGCGCGACCGGGACGGCGTGGACGGCAGGGACAGCGTCGGGATGTACCTCGACGAGATCGCGCGCACTCCACTGCTGGACGCCGCGATGGAGGTCGAGCTGAGCAAGGCGATCGAGGCCGGCCTGTTCGCCGAGCAGCTGCTCGCCGAGGGCAGGGTCGGTCGCCGCCGCGGTGGCGCACCCAAGTCCGCCACGGAGGCCGAGCTGGAGTGGCTGGCGGCCGAGGGGCGCCGGGCGATGCAGCAGTTCACCACCGCCAACCTGCGGTTGGTGGTCTCCATCGCCCGCAAGTACGGACGGAACCAGATGCCGATGCTGGACCTGATCCAGGAAGGCAACACCGGCCTGATCCGCGCGGTGGAGAAGTTCGACTACGCCAAGGGCTACAAGTTCTCCACCTACGCGACCTGGTGGGTGCGACAGGCGATCACGCGGGGCGTGGCGCAGCAGGCCCGGGTCGTGCGACTGCCGGTGCACGTGGTGGAGGAGCTGAATCAGATCGGCGCCGCCCGGCGCACTCTGGAGCGCCAGCTCGGGCGCGAGCCGGAGGCCGAGGAGCTGGCCGCCGAGCTGGCGATGGACCTCGGCCGCGTCGTCGACCTGATCCGCTGGGGCCGCGACCATGTGAGCCTCGACACCCCGGTGGACGACGACGGTGACACCTCGCTCGGCGATCTGGTCGCCCGGGAGGGCGCACCGGGACCGGACATGACGCTGCTGGACCGGGAGTCCCGGGACCGGCTGACTGCCCTGGTCGACCGGTTGGACGAGCGCGAGGCCGACATCATCCGGTCCCGCTTCGGGCTGGTCGACGGCCGGATCCACAAGCTGGCCGACATCGGGGTCCGGCACGGGATCTCTGCCGAGCGGGTCCGCCAGCTGGAGCGGGAGGCGCTGGCCCGGCTGCGGGCGATCGCCGATCCGGACCTGGCCGCCTGACCCGCACCAGGGCTCAGCGGGCGCGGCCGGCGGCCTCGGCGAGCCGGCTCCACAAGGCGTCGACCTGCGCGTCCAGCGCCGCCAGCGACCCGGAGTTGTCGACGACCTCGTCCGCGGCGGCGAGCCGGTCGGAGCGGGACGCCTGCGCGCTGATCCGCGACCGAGCGTCGTCCACCGCGCAGGCCGCGCACTGACACCAGTCGTCCGAACCGGACGTCGTCAGGAGCGTCGACGACGACCACGACGTCGAAGTCCTGCTGCTGACCGGTCTCGACCAGCAGCGGAATGTCGTGGACCACCACCGCGTCGACGTCGGCGGCCCGCTCGATCTCCCGCGCCCGGGCCCGCACCCGCGGGTGCACCACGGCCTCCAGCCGGCGGCGGGCCGCCTCATCACCGAAGACGCGCCGGCCGAGGGTCGCCCGGTCGAGGGTCCCGTCCGCGGCGAGCACGTCGGCGCCGAAGGCGGCCACCACCTCGGCCAGCCCGTCGGATCCGGCCGCCACTGCTTCCCGGGCGAGCAGGTCGGCGTCGATCACGACCGCACCGTGCGCGGCCAGCCGGCGGCTGACCTCGCTCTTCCCGGAGCCGATCCCGCCGGTCAGGCCCACCCGCAGCACGGCGTCAGCGTGCCAGACGCCCGGAGCGGCAGCTCAGCCCGTGACCAGCGCGCCGCGAAACGTGCGCCGGTACTGCTGCGGTGAGGTGCCGCGCGCCTGCGCGAAGTGGTGCCGCAACACGGCCGCCGTGCCGAAGCCAGCCCGCCGCGCCACCATCTCGACCGGCAGGTCGCTCGCCTCGAGCAGCCGCTCCGCGAGCAGGATGCGCTGGTCGGTGACCCACTGGTGCGGGGTGCTGCCGGTCTCGGCCCGGAACCGGCGGGCGAAGGTTCGCTCGGACAGCCGGGCGCGGGCAGCCAGCCGGGACACCGAGAGGTCTTCGTCGAGGTGCTCGGCGATCCACTCCAGCACCGGACCGAGCGTCTCCGCGTCGCTGGTCGGGACGGGGGTCTGGATGAACTGGGCCTGACCGCCCTCTCGGTGCGGCGGCACGACCATCCGGCGGGCGACGGCGGTGGCCGCCCCGGCACCGTACGACTGCCGGACCAGGTGCAGGCAGGCGTCGATCGCCGCCGCGGTGCCGGCGCTGGTCACAATCGGGCCGTCCTCGACGTAGAGGACGTCGGGGTCGACCCGCGCACGCGGGAACTGGGCGGCCAGCCGGTCGGCGTGCCGCCAGTGCGTCGTGCAGCGGCGGTCGTCGAGCAGCCCGGCCTCGCCGAGCACGAACGCGCCAACGCACAGCGACAGCACCTGTGCCCCCCGGTCGACCGCGGCCCGCAGCGTCCGGCCGAGCGCGTCGGCGTCGTCAGTGCCACCCGGGACCGCGGGCACCACGAGCAGGTCCGCCGACTCGGCCCGCTGCAGGTCGTGTTCGACGTGCAGGTCGAACCCGCTGTCGGTCCGCACCCGGCCCGGTCGGGCGGCGCAGACGGCGAAGTCGGCCACCGGCACCCCGTCGTCGGACCGGTCCTGACCGAACGTCTCGCAGACCACGCCGACCTCGAAGGGCGACACCCCGTCGCCAACCAGCACCGCCACGTTCGTGATCACGGTCCCGAGCATCGCTCAGAGTTGGCAGAAAATCAATGCACACTGTCATATCTGCCACTGGTGGCGGGAAGTAGCGGGTCGCAGAATTACTGCCATGACCACTTTCCTGCTCCTCCTCATCCTCGCCATCGGTGTCGTGGTCGCGGCCACCTGGGAGCTCGTGCACGAGCTCCGGTCGGATGGTTACGGGCATCACCCCGCCCCGCGCAGCCACGAGTACGAGGGCCTCCCGGCGCCGTCGCACCGGGGCCTCGGCTACCCCTACTGACCCCCAACCACAAGAAGCGGGCCACGATCCGCGACTTTTGCAGCCTGCAAAAGTCGCGGATCGTGACCCGTTCTTGTGGGGTGGCTGGTCAGCCCCCGGTGAGCTTCTCGCGCAGCGCCTGGAGCGCCTCGTCCGAGGCCAGGGCGCCCTCGCCGCCGGGCTTGGCCGCCGGCGCGGCAGCCGCGGGGGCGTCCGGTGACGCGGCCTCGGCCTCGGTGTCGGCGCCGTCTGCCTCGTCTGCCTCGTCGGCCCCGTCGGCCTCGTCCCCGGCCTGCGTGCCGGCCTCCGCACCGGTGTCGGTGGAGTAGTTGGCGACCTCGCCGGCCTCGAGGTCGGCCTTCTTGGCGTCCTCGATCTGCTGCTTGTGCGCCTCCCAGCGGGTGTGCGCCTCGGCGTACTGCGCCTCCCAGTGCTTCTGCGCGTCCTCGTGCCCGGGCAGCCACTCGCCGGTCTCGGGGTCGAACCCCTCCGGGTAGATGTAGTTGCCCTGGTCGTCGTAGCTGGTGGTCATGCCGTACAGCGACGGGTCGAACTGCTCGTCGCTGACGGCGACGTTCTCGTTCGCCTGCTTCAGCGACAGCGAGATCCGCCGGCGCTCGAGGTCGATGTCGATGATCTTGACCATCACCGCGTCGTTGACCTGGACGACCTGCTCGGGGATCTCCACGTGCCGCTCGGCGAGCTCGGAGATGTGCACCAGACCCTCGATGCCCTCCTCGACCCGGACGAACGAGCCGAACGGCACCAGCTTGGTGACCTTGCCCGGCACGATCTGGCCGATCTGGTGGGTGCGGGCGAAGTGCTGCCAGGGGTCCTCCTGGGTGGCCTTCAGCGACAGCGACACGCGCTCGCGGTCCATGTCGACGTCCAGCACCTCGACGGTGACCTCCTGGCCGACCTCCACCACCTCGCTGGGGTGGTCGATGTGCTTCCAGGACAGCTCGGAGACGTGCACCAGGCCGTCGACGCCGCCGAGGTCCACGAACGCACCGAAGTTGACGATCGAGGACACGACGCCCTTGCGGATCTGACCCTTGCCCAGCTGGGTGAGGAAGTTCTGCCGGACCTCGCTCTGGGTCTGCTCCAGCCAGGCTCGGCGGGACAGCACGACGTTGTTGCGGTTCTTGTCCAGCTCGATGATCTTGGCCTCGATCTCGCGGCCGACGTACGGCTGGAGGTCGCGGACCCGGCGCATCTCGACCAGCGAGGCGGGCAGGAAGCCACGCAGCCCGATGTCGAGGATGAGGCCACCCTTGACGACCTCGATGACGGTGCCGGTGACGACGCCGTCCTCCTCCTTGATCGACTCGATCGTGCCCCAGGCGCGCTCGTACTGGGCGCGCTTCTTGGACAGGATCAGCCGGCCCTCCTTGTCCTCCTTCTGCAGGACCAGGGCCTCGACCAGGTCACCGACCGCGACGACCTCGTGCGGGTCGACGTCGTGCTTGATCGACAGCTCACGGGAGGGGATGACGCCCTCGGTCTTGTAACCGATGTCCAGGAGCACCTCGTCCCGGTCGACCTTGACGATCGTGCCGTCGACGATGTCGCCGTCGTTGAAGTACTTGATGGTCTCGTCGATGGCGGCGAGGAAGTCCTCCGCCGACCCGATGTCGTTGACCGCTACCTGGGGGGCCTTGGACCCGCTGGGGGCCGGGGGTGCCTCGATGCTGCTCGTCGTCATGGGGTGGATGGTCTCCGGGGACAGGAATCGTGCTGGGCGCGCAGCGGCCCTGGTCCGCAAGAGGTGAGGGGTTCCACGCGGGGCGCGAATCCGATCGACTCGGTGCGAGCACGGCCTGCTCCGTATGAGGTCGCGCAGGCCACAGCGCGTCTGTCAGACTACGGGGCTGCGCCTGCGGGGGTCAACGCGGGTGGCCGCCAGCAGGGCAGGCGGCACGCCCGCTGACATGGTCGACTCCTGACGCCCCGACGTCACCGAGCGTGCACACTTGTTCCCGCACCACTCCCGAGGACCTCATGAAGGACGCCCTGTGACCGCATCTCCGCCGGCAGGCGGCTCGGAGCGCGACCCGCGCGCCGACCGGGCCGGCGCTCGCCGACGGCACGGTCCCCGCCGGGCGCGCTCGCTGTCCGGTGTGCTCGGTCACACCACCCTCGGCGCGCTGGTGCCGGGCAGCGCCTTCCTGCTGCTGCACCGCCGGGTGCTCGGCGGAGTGGTGCTCACGGGCTTCCTCGGGTCGGTCGGCCTGCTCGGGTATGTGCTGCTCGAGCGACGCCCCGAGCTCGTCCGGCTGCTCGTGCAGTCCCGCTGGCTCACCCTCACCACGGTCCTGCTCGTCGTGGGCTTCGTCGTCTGGGCCGCGGTCGTGGTGGCCAGCGACGCCCTGTCCCGGCCGCGAGACCTCAGCACCCGCCAGCGACTCGGCGCCACCGCGTTCACGATGGTGCTCTGCACGGCGCTGGCCGCGCCGTTCGCGTTGGGCATCCGGTACGCGACCGCACAGCAGGACTTCATCCGCGACGTCTTCGCCTCGTCCTCCCAGTCGGCCAGCGCGACCCGGCCGGACAAGGTGACCGAGGACGACCCATGGCTCGGCCAGGACCGGGTGAACGTGCTGCTCCTCGGCGGTGACGCCGGTCCCAACCGGGTCGGCACGCGGACCGACTCGATCATGGTCGCCAGCATCGACGTCGAGACCGGTGACACCGTGCTGTTCAGCCTCCCGCGCAACCTCGAGGAGGTCCCGTTCCCCGAGGGAACGGAGCTGGCCGAGCTGTACCCGAACGGCTTCACCGGCCCCGGTGACCCGCTGCAGTGGATGCTCAACGCGGTCTACCCGCTGGTGCCGGAACTGCACCCCGGCGTGCTGGGCAAGAGCGACAACGAGGGCGCCGACGCGCTGAAGCTGGCCGTCAGCGGCGCCCTGGACATCCCGGTGGACTACTACGTCCTGGTCAGCATCCCAGGCTTCGTCCAGCTCATCGATGCGATGGGGGGCGTCACCGTCAACATCAACCAGCCGATCCCGATCGGTGGCGCGACCGGTCTGCGCGAGCCGGAGGGCTACCTGGAGCCGGGTCCGGACCAGCGGCTGGACGGCTTCGAGGCGATGTGGTTCGCCCGCGGCCGGTACGGGCTCGACGACTACGACCGGATGCGCCGGCAGCGCTGCCTCGTCGACGCGGTGATCGACCGCGCCAACCCGGTGACCCTGCTCACCCGGTACGAGCAGATCCTCGACGCCGGCAAGGAGATCCTGCGTACCGACATCCCGTCCGAGCTGCTGCCCGCCTTCGTGGACCTTGCCTTCGCGGTCAAGGACGCCAAGGTGCGCAGCGTGGTGTTCGCCCGCAGCGACAGCTTCGCCCCGGAGGCCCCGGACTACGACTGGGTGCACCGCGTGGTCGCGCGCGCCATCGGAGCCCCAACGGGCGGCGGCAACGGCGGTGGCAACGGCGGTGGCAGCGGCGGTGGCAACGGCGGCGGTGCTGGCGGCGTGACCGACGACGCCAGCGCGTGCACCTATCAGCCGGTGGGCTGACCCGCCGCGGAGCCCGCCGCTCGCGTCAGTGACCCGCCTCGTGCCAGGTCGTGCCGACGCCGACCGACACGTCCAGCGGGACAGCGAGGTCGTAGGCGGCCGCCATCTGGCCGCGCACCAGGTCCTCGACCGCGTCCCTCTCCCCCGGCGCCACCTCCAGCACGAGCTCGTCGTGCACCTGGAGCAGCAGTCGGGAGTCGAGCGCCGACGCCTCCAGCGCCTGGTGCACGCCGAGCATGGCCACCTTGATGATGTCGGCGGCAGAACCCTGGATCGGGGCGTTCAGCGCCATCCGCTCGGCCATCTCACGACGCTGCCGGTTGTCGCTGGTCAGGTCGGGCAGGTAGCGCCGGCGCCCCATCAGCGTCTCGGTGAAGCCGCTGCGCCGTGCCTCGTCGACGACTCCGCGCAGGTAGTCGCGCACCCCGCCGAACCGCAGGAAGTAGTTGTCCATCAGCGCCTGCGCCTCGGACGTCTCGACGCTCAGCTGCTGGGACAGCCCGTAGGCGGACAGGCCGTAGGCGAGCCCGTAGTTCATCGCCTTGATCTTGGCGCGCATCGCGCCGGTGACCGACTCGGGCGGGACCGCGAAGACGGCCGAGGCGGTGGCGGCGTGGAAGTCCTCGCCGGACTTGAAGGCGGCGATCAGGTCGGCGTCCTGGGACAGGTCGGCCATGATCCGCATCTCGATCTGGCTGTAGTCGGCGGTCAGCAGGCACTCGTAGCCCTGGCCCACCACGAACGCCGCCCGGATCCGACGTCCGGACTCGGTGCGGATCGGGATGTTCTGCAGGTTGGGGTCGGTCGAGCTCAGCCGGCCGGTCGCGGCGATGGTCTGGTTGAACGTGGTGTGGATGCGACCGTCGGCTGCCACGGTCTTGCGCAGCCCCTCGACGGTGGACCGCAGCCGGCTGGCGTCGCGGTGCGCCAGCAGGTGCAGCAGGAACGGGTGCTCGGTCTTGGCGTGCAGCTGTTGCAACGCCTCCGC
Organism: uncultured Actinomycetota bacterium; assembly: GCA_963704295.1. Classification (GTDB taxonomy): domain Bacteria; phylum Actinomycetota; class Actinomycetes; order Propionibacteriales; family Nocardioidaceae; genus JACCVL01. The sequence goes on from OY969884.1 coordinate 391,446, forward strand.
GTCGGTGGTCCAGCCGGTCTTCGTGCGCTTGGTCTTCGGCATCCCCAGCTCGTCGAACAGCACCACCTGGAGCTGTTTCGGCGATCCGAGGTTGATCTCCTTCCCGATCACGGCGTAGGCCTCGTCAGCCGCCTGCCGGACCAGGGTGGCGAAGTCGTCCTCGAGCAGCTCCAGGTGCGTGTCGTCGACGGCGACGCCGATCCGCTCCATGTCCGCGAGCACCGCCACCAGCGGCAGCTCCACCTCGCCCAGCAGCCGGCTCCCGCCGCGCTGCTCGAGGTCCTCCTGCAACGCGGAGGCGAGGTCGAGAGCCGCCCTGGCCCGCAGCATCGCCGTGGTGTGCGTCGTCGCCGCGGCGTCCGCGTCCAGGTCCAGCGCCAGCTGGTCGGCGCTCTCCTCGGCGTCGCCGAGCTCGCGCTTGAGGTAGCGCAGGGTCAGGTCGGCCAGGTCGTACGAGCGCTGGTCGGGCCGGGCCAGGTAGGCGGCCAGCGCGGTGTCGGAGGCGACCCCGTCGAGCCGCCACCCCCGCGCCGCCAGCGCCAGCATCGGCCCCTTGGCGTCGTGCAGCACCTTGAGCCGCTTCGGGTCGGCCAGCCAGTCCGCCAGCACCTGCTGGTCGGCGGCCGGGAGGCCACCGGTCAGCTCGTCGGGACCGGTCAGGTCGAGGTATGCGGCGGCGCCGTCCGGCGTGGCGACGGCGAGCCCGTCGACCCGCCCGCCGCCGGCGCCCCAGCTGCCGACGAGGTGCAGGCCCGCCGTCGTTCCGGAGGGAGCGTGCCGGTCCAGCCAGCCGGCCGCTTCGCCGGGCGCGAGGTCGGCGCCGTCGACGGTGACGGCGTCCTCGGCCACCGGCTCGTCGGCGGACAGCGTCGCGAACAGCCGGTCCCGCAGGACGCGGAACTCCAGTCCGTCGAAGACGGTGTGCACCGCCTCCCGGTCCCAGGGCCGGATCGCCAGGTCATCCGGACGCACCGGCAGGTCGAGGTCGCGGATCAGCTCGTTGACCCGGCGGTTGCGCTGGACGTCGGGCAGCCGCTCGCGCAGCGCCTCTCCCGCCTTGCCGGAGACCTCGCCGATGTGCAGGACGAGACCGTCGAGGTCGCCGAACCGCTCGATCCACTTCGCGGCCGTCTTGGGGCCGACCCCGGGCACCCCGGGCAGGTTGTCGCTGCTCTCCCCGACGAGCGCCGCGAGGTCCGGGTAGCGGGCCGGCGACACGCCGTACTTGTCCGAAACCGCCTGCGGCGTCATCCGGGCGAGATCGGACACGCCCTTGCGTGGGTACAGCACGGTCACCCGGTCCGAGACCAGCTGCAGCGCATCCCGGTCCCCGGTGCAGATCAGCACGTCCCAGCCGGCGCCCTCCGCCTGGCTGCTCAAGGTGGCGATGACGTCGTCCGCCTCGTAGCCCGCCAGCTCGACGCTGGTGACGTGCAGCGCGTCCAACACCTCCTTGACCAGGGCGACCTGGCCGGAGAACTCCGGGGGCGAGGCGGTGCGGTTCGCCTTGTAGTCGGCGTACTGCTCCAGCCGGAAGGTCTGTCGGGAGACATCAAATGCGACCGCGACATGCGTCGGCTGCTCGTCACGCAGCACGTTGATCAGCATCGAGGTGAAGCCGTACACGGCGTTGGTCGACTGACCGGTGGTCGTGGAGAAGTTCTCCACCGGGAGGGCGAAGAACGCGCGGTAGGCCAGCGAGTGTCCGTCGAGCAGGAGCAGGCGATGCGGTAAGGACGCGGTCGGGTCGGCCACGGCAGCGACTCTAGTCTGAGCACCCGACAACGAAGGGACCGCCGTGAACGCTGCCGAGGACTCGGCCGGGGACCGCTCCGGGCCGCTCCCCGACATCCCCGACGCCGCCTTGCACGAGCGGATGGGCATCGACATCGTCGAGATGAGCGCTGACCGGGTGTCCGGCACGCTGCCGGTGGCGGGCAACACCCAGCCGTTCGGGCTGCTGCACGGGGGCGCGACCTGCGTCCTCGCGGAGAGCCTGGCCTCGATCGGGGCCACCTTGTGGGCGATGCCGGACCGGTACGCCGTCGGGGTCGACCTCAACGCGACCCATCACCGGGCGGTCCGCGACGGGGTGGTGACCGGTGTGGCCACTCCGGTGCACCGTGGGCGCTCCGTGGCGACGTACGAGGTCGTGGTCCGCGACGAGCAGGATCGGCGGGTGTGCACCGCTCGGCTCACCTGCCAGTTGGTCCCCCGAGGCTGAGGGACCCGGATGTTTCGCGGCTTCGGGACGGTGGTCAACGTCGCTACCGTGCTGCTCGGGTCCGGGATCGGGGTCCTGGTCGGCCACCGGCTGCCGACACGCACACGAGACGTCGTCACCGACGGGCTCGGGCTGGTGACGCTGTTGATCGCGGCGCTGTCCGCCACCGCAGTCGACGACGACGTCCTGCGCCGGGCGGTCGGCGACAGCGCACCGGTCCTCATCGTGCTGGGGGCGGTCCTGCTGGGCGGGATCGCCGGGTCGCTGCTCCGGCTCGAGCAGCGGCTCGAGGCCCTGGGTGGCGCGCTGCGACGGCGGCTCGTCCGCGACGCGGGAGACCCGGACGGGGCGTCGCACCACCGGTTCGTCGAGGGATTCGTGACCGCGTCGCTGGTCTTCTGCGTGGGGCCGCTCACGGTGCTCGGCTCGCTCCAGGACGGGCTCGGCCAGGGCGCCGACCTGCTGGTGCTGAAGGCGGTGCTCGACGGCTTCGCGTCGATCGCGTTCGCCGCCACCTTCGGTTGGGGGGTCGCGGCCTCCGCCCTTGCGGTGCTCACGGTTCAAGGCCTGCTCACCGCTCTCGGCGCCGTCCTGGGCTCGTTCGTCCCTGATGCGCACCTGGCGGCGATGACCGCGACCGGTGGACTGCTGCTCGTGGGGGTGTCGTTGCGACTGCTCCAGGTCAAGCGGGTCCCGGTCGCCGACCTGCTGCCCGCGCTGGTCGTGGCGCCGCTGCTGGTGCAGTTGGTCGCCGCTGCCTGAGCGGTCTCGACCCACGTCGGACGGGCGCTCGCTATAGTCCCGGGCATCGGGCTCGGACGGGGCTGCAGCCCGGCACCGAGTTCCACCCGCGGTACCCGCCCGCCCGGACAGGAGCGAACGTTGCGCCGACTGCTGATCGTGCTGGTCCTGGCGCTCGTGGCCGGGTTGGTCTCCAGCGGCGCTGCGGCGGCGGACGGACAGGGTGGTGACGTCCAGGGCACGGTCGTCGACGACTTCGGCTCGACGGTGCCCGAGGTGACCATGACGGTCACCAGCGCCAAGGGCGGGTTCAGCGAGGAGGTCACCAGCGACGACAACGGCAGCTTCACCGTCGCGGTGCCGCAGCCGGGGACCTACGCGGTCGAGGTCGACACGGAGTCGCTGCCCGAGGGCATCATCGTGCCGGGTGACGCCGAGGACATCACCGCCGAGGTGTCGGCCGGTGACACCGCCAGCGTGACGGTTCCGCTCAGCCGTCAGGAGGCGGTCGGCGGGACCCTGCTCTTCGAGGAGGAACCGGTAGTCGGCGCCACGATCCGGGTGGAGAGCGCCGACGGCGACTTCGCCGAGGAGACACAGTCCGAGGACGAGGGCAGGTGGCAGGTGCTGCTGCCCGGCCCGGGGACCTACGACGTCGCGCTGATCGAGGACAGCCTGCCCGAAGGGGTGTTCGTCACCGCCGGGATGCAGACCACGCTGGGCGGCATCGAGGTGCAGTCCGGCCAGGTCAAGCCGATCATCTTCCGGCTCGGCGAGGAGACCCGGGACATCCGCAGCGACTGGGACCTGGCCGCGCAGCTGACCGTCGAGGGGTTGCGTTTCGGCCTGCTCCTCGCCCTGGCCGCGATCGGGCTTTCGCTGGTCTACGGCACCACCGGCCTGGTCAACTTCGCGCACGCCGAGCTGGTGACGCTGGGCGCCATCGTCGCCTGGTACCTCAACAACGCGGGCGTCCAGCTGGTCGTCGCCGCCGGGCTGGCGATGCTGATCTGCGGCGCGCTCGGTGGCGTCCAGGACACGGTGCTGTGGCGACAGCTGCGCCGTCGGCAGACCGGCCTGATCGCCATGATGATCGTCTCCATCGGGCTGTCCATCCTGCTGCGCTACTCCTTCCAGTACGTCTTCGGCGCCGAGACCCGCTCCTACACCGACTACGCGGTCCAGGAGGGCATCGGCTTCGGTCCGATCGAGATCGCCCCGCGTGACCTGATCGCGATGGGCGTCGCGGTGGTGATGCTGCTCGCGGTCGCCTACTGGTTGCTGCGCACCCGGATCGGCAAGGCCACCCGGGCGGTCTCGGACAACCCGGCGCTGGCGGCCGCCTCGGGCATCGACGTGCAGCGGGTGATCCTCGTGGTCTGGATCATCGGCGGGGCACTGGCCGGTCTCGGCGGGATCCTGCTCGGCACCTCCCAGCAGGTGCGCTTCGACATGGGCTTCCAGCTCCTGCTGCTGATCTTCGCCGCGGTCACGTTGGGCGGACTAGGCACCGCGTTCGGCGCGCTCGCCGGGAGCCTCGTGGTCGGCATCTTCGTCACCGTCTCGACGGTGTGGATCCCCTCGGAGCTCAAGAACGTCGCCGCGCTCGGGATCTTGATCCTCATCCTCCTAGTGCGACCGCAGGGCATCCTCGGCCGCGCGGAACGCGTCGGCTGACGGGAGGAGAGGCATGGACTGGGGCCAGATCATCCAGAACGCTGTCGCGGCGATGGTCGCCGGCGAGGTGGTCACCTACGCGATCGCAGCGATCGGGCTGAACGTGCACTTCGGCTACACCGGCCTGCTCAACTTCGGCCAGGCAGGGTTCGTCGCGCTCGGCGCGTACTCGGTGGGCATGGGGGTCGTGACGTACGACCTCCCGCTACCGGTGGCAATGCTGACGGGTTTCGTCGCCGTCACCGTGCTCGCGGTGCTCCTCGGCGTCCCGACCCTGCGGTTGCGCGCCGACTACCTGGCGATCGTGACGATCGCCAGCGCGGAGATCATCCGGCTCTTCTTCCGGGCCGCCAGCCTGGAGAAGTGGACCGGTGGTGCGGACGGGATCCAGGGCTATATCGGCGAGTTCCGCGCGCTCAACCCCTTCCCCACCGGCAGCTACGGCGCCGGCTGGTTCACCTACAACGAGGACGACTTCTTCGTCCTCGTCCTTGGCTGGTCGCTGGTGGCGCTCTGCCTGCTGATCGTGTGGCTGCTGATGCGGAGCCCGTGGGGCCGGGTGCTGAAGAGCATCCGCGAGGACGAGGACGCCGTCCGCAGCCTCGGCAAGAACGTCTTCGCCTACAAGATGCAGAGCCTGCTGCTCGGCGGCTACATCGGGTGCCTCGCCGGCTTCATGTTCGCCTTCGACTTCGCCGTCGCGCAGCCCAACATCTACAGCACCGAGCTCACGTTCTTCCTGTACACGATCATGCTGCTCGGCGGCGCCGCCCGGGTCTTCGGACCGGTCGTGGGCTCGATGATCTTCTGGGGCATCCTGTCGCTCACGGACAACTTCCTGAACCAGGGCGTGCGCGAGGGGCTGATCCCCAACTGGCTGATGACCTCCTCCCAGGTCGGCCAGGTGCGCTTCATGCTCGTCGGGCTGGCGCTCATGTTGTTGATGATCTTCCGGCCGCAAGGCATCTTCGGGGACAAGAGGGAGCTGCAGCTCGATGCCCGCTGAGCCCGTGACCGACCCCACCGCCACCGGTGCCCGGCCGTCCGCCGCCACCGCGCTGCGCGACGTCCCGCACGAGCCGGGCGCGCCCAAGCCGGACGCCGTCCTCGTCGTGGACGACGTGGTCCGCTCCTTCGGTGGCCTGACCGCCGTCGACGTCGACCACTTCGAGGTCCAGCGGCACACCATCACGGCGCTGATCGGGCCGAACGGTGCCGGCAAGACGACGTTCTTCAACCTGCTCACCGGCTTCGACAAGCCCTCCTCCGGCCGCTGGACGTTCAACGGCGACAGCGTGGCGGGGGTTCCCCCCCACCGGGTGGCGTTGAACGGCATGGTCCGCACCTTCCAGCTCACCAAGGCGCTGTCGCGGCTCACCGTCATCGAGAACATGCGGCTGGCCGCCACCAAGCAGACCGGGGAGCGGTTCCTGTCGGCGCTCATCCCACCGCTGTGGCGTGCGCAGGAAGAGCGCATCACCGAGCGCGCGGACGCCCTGCTCGACCGCTTCAAGCTCACCCGGGTCCGGGACGACTTCGCCGGGAGCCTCTCCGGCGGGCAGCGCAAGCTGCTCGAGATGGCCCGGGCGCTCATGGTCGAGCCCGAGATGGTCATGCTGGACGAGCCGATGGCCGGCGTGAACCCCGCCCTCAAGCAGTCCCTGCTCAACCACGTCAAGTCGCTGCGCGAGGAGGGCATGTCGGTGCTCTTCGTCGAGCACGACATGGACATGGTCCGCGACATCTCCGACTGGGTGGTGGTGATGGCGCAGGGTCGGATCATCGCCGAGGGACCACCGGACTCGGTGATGGGCAACCAGGCGGTGGTCGATGCCTATCTCGGCGCGCATCACGACTCCGCGCTGACCTTCGAGGAGGAGGAGCAGATGCTCGCCGAGGCGCACGGCGAGGCCGCCCCCCCGCAGGAGGAGAAGCGATGAGCGACCAGCGGCACGACGATCCGGCCGTCGACGGCGTCGACCCGCAGCCCGACGACCCGGCCGCCGCCGACGACCACACTGTCGTCGACCGGTCCGGTCACCTGGCCGGGGCCGAGGGCGCGGTGCTGCGTGCCGACGACATCGTCGCCGGCTACCTTCCCGGCGTCAACATCCTCAACGGTGCCGACCTGTACTGCCAGCGCGGCGAGCTGGTCGGAATCATCGGCCCCAATGGTGCCGGCAAGTCGACGCTGCTGAAGGCGCTCTTCGGCCTGGTGAAGGTGGGCTCGGGAACCGTGACCCTGGAGGGTCAGGACGTCACCAACCAGCGCACCGACCAGCTGGTGCACAAGGGCATCGGCTTCGTGCCGCAGACGAACAACGTGTTCCCCAGCCTCACCATCGAGGAGAACCTGCAGATGGGCACCTACTCGAAGCCCAAGCGGTTCGAGGAGCGCTTCGAGTTCGTCGCCGACCTGTTCCCCGTCCTCTCCGACCGGCGTGGCCAGCGTGCCGGTTCGCTGTCCGGCGGGGAGCGGCAGATGGTGGCGATGGGCCGCGCCCTGATGACCGAGCCGGCGGTGCTGCTGCTGGACGAGCCGTCCGCCGGGCTGTCCCCGGTGCTGCAGGACGAGGTCTTCGTGCGCACCAGGCGGATCAACCGGGCCGGCGTCTCGGTCGTGATGGTCGAGCAGAACGCTCGTCGCTGCCTGCAGATCTGCGACCGTGGCTACGTCATGGACCAAGGTCGCAACGCCTACACCGGCACCGGTCAGGAGCTCGGCAACGACCCCAAGGTGATCGAGCTCTACCTCGGCACGCTGGCCAAGGCCTGACCCGGGCTCCCCCTCCAGCGCACACGCCTTCCAGCACCACGCCATTCAGCACACGCAAGCGGCCCCGGCGGGATTCCTCCCGCCGGGGCCGCTTGCCGTCCTGCTCGGCTCTGGGTCAGCCGATCGTGCCCTCCCGCTCGGTCAGGAACGAGTAGCTGTTGTCGGGTCCGTACTGGTAGATGCCGATGACCGCCTGACCCGGGTCACCGTTGTCCAGGAACTCGACCGGACCAGAGACCCCGTCGTAGTCGATGTCCTCACCGTCCTCGAGGAGCTGTGCACACTCCTCGAAGCTGGTGCACTTCGTGCCGCCCTTGCTGACCTCGACCATGTCGTCGTTGAAGTCGGCCGGGACGTCGGAGTCGGCGGAGGTCGCAGCCAGCGCCATCAGGATCGTCGCGTCGTAGGACTCGGTCGAGTAGGCGAACTCGTCCAGGTTCGGCGCCACCTGGGTGAGCCGGTTCCGGAACTCGTCACCGGCCTGCGAGCCCGGCAGCGTGCCCTTCACACCGTCCAGCGTGCCCTCCGGGAAGGCCGGCTGGTCGCCGGGCTTGTCCGGGTCCTCGTCGGAGTAGTCGGCGAGGTTGCCGTCCACGAAGTAGATGTTCTTGTCCGCCGGGCCGATTCCCTGGGTCACCAGCTCGGGGATGATCTTCTTCGTCTCGTCGAAGGCGATCAGGGCGATGGCGTCAGGGTCCTGCGCCTTGATCTGGGACACCTCGGTCGCGAAGTTGGGCGACTTCGGGTCGTAGACGATCTTCTCGACGACCTCGCCGCCGGACTCGGTGAAGAACTGCTCGGTGTTGTTGGCGAGTCCGGTGCCGTAGGCGTCCTGCAGAGCCAGGATCCCGAGGGTCTGGTTGCCGTCTGCCGAGATCAGGTCGGCGAGCACGCGACCCTGCAGGGTGTCCGGCGGGGCGGTGCGGAAGTACAGGCAGTTGTCGTCGTAGGTCGACAGCTCGTCGGAGGTGTTCGCAGGCGAGATCTGCATGACGCCGTCGCCGGTGATCGAGTCGATCACCAGCAGCGACACGGCGGACGAGGCGGCGCCGATCATGCCGTCGACGTCCTGGCTGCTGAGCCGCTTGTAGGTCTGGGCAGCGATGTTGGTCGTGTCGTCGCCGGAGTCACCGGGGAAGTACTCGACGTCCTTGCCCAGCACCCCGCCGGCCTTGTTGATGTCCTGGATCGCGAGCTCGACACCGGTGAACTCGGGCGGGCCGAGGAACGCGAGCGAGCCGGTCTGCGGCAGGATGCTGCCGAGCGTGAGCACGCCGTCGCTCTTCTTCTTCGGCGTGCCGCTGCAGTCCTGCTCCTCGCCACCGGCCGGGGTCGTCTCCTCGGAGGGGCTCGGCGCGGCCGAGGTCTCGTCGGTTCCGGCGTCGGTGTCGGTCTCGTCGCCGCCACAGGCGGCGAGCACGAGGGCGAGCGCGCTGACGGCGGCCGCTGCCTGCCATGTCCTTGTTGTGCGGATCATCGATCCTCCGGTACGTCTCAGGGCATGTCCCGGGCGGGTGCCCACCACAGCCCGCAGATTAGCCGCGCGCGGGCACCCGTGGTTGCAGACGACACATCGGACGCGTCTTGTTGCTCAATCGTGACCGGGCCCCGCAGCGTCGGGCGCCCCCAGCGCGGGGCCGTGCTCCAGCACGCCTTGGGCCACGTCCCGCATCGACAGCCGCAGGTCCATCGCCGTGCGCTGGATCCACCGGAAGGCGTCCGGTTCGCTGACGTCCAGGCTGGTCTGCAGGACGCTCTTGGCCCGGTCGACGAGCTTGCGGGTCTCCAACCGGTCCTGCAGATCGCTCACCTCGGTCTCGAGCTGGGCCAGCTCGGCATATCGGCTGACCGCCATCTCGATCGCCGGGACCAGATCCGACGGCGCGAACGGCTTGACCAGATAGGCCATCGCCCCGGCCGTCCGTGCTCGCTCCACCAGCTCGCGCTGGCTGAAGGCGGTGAGGATGACCACCGGTGCGATCCGCTGCGCGGCGATCCGCTCTGCCGCGGAGATGCCGTCCAGCTTCGGCATCTTGACGTCCAGGACCGCCAGGTCCGGCCGGAGCGCCTCCACCAGCCGGACGGCCTCCGCACCGTCGGAGGCCTGTCCCACGACGTCGTAGCCCTCCTCGGCGAGCATCTCCGCCAGATCGAGCCGGATCAGCGCCTCGTCCTCGGCGATGACCACGCGGCGGGGTGGAGTGCTGGTCGACTTCTCGGGCACCGTGAGAGGCTACCGAGGGGTCGCCGAGGCGCCCCTCGCGCCCTGGTAGTCCAATCGGCAGAGACAATCGACTCAAACTCGATCCAGTGTGGGTTCGAGTCCCACCCAGGGCACCAGCCGACCGCTGGCCGCTGCCACCGCGGAGCGTCAGCAGCCGCTGAGCTCCCCGGGGCCGCGAACCAGCCCGGTCGCGTCCTTGAGCCTCAGCACGCGGAGCACCGACGCCTCGAGTGCGCTGCGGGCGAGCCGGCCGTCCCGCACGGCGGTCCGGACCGCGCGGGCGGCGACCCGCGGAGCCGGGGACATCAACAACAGGTCGGCGCCGGCCCGGAGCGCCCGGACCGCGACCCGCCCGGGACCGCCGAAGTCGGCCAGGGCGGCCATCTCCAGCGAGTCGGTGACGACGACACCGTCGAAGCCGAGCCGCTCCCGCAGCCAGCCGGTCGTCAGCCTCCGCGACAGCGTCGCCGGGCGGCCGCTCGCATCCAGCCCGGGATAGGCGAGGTGGCCGGTCATCACGAGGTCCGCGCCGCGGGCGATGCCGGCGACGAACGGCGGCAGGTGCGTGCGCCGCCACTCCGGCTCCGCGAGAGTCAGCGTCGGGAGCGACTCGTGGCTGTCGGTCGTGGTCGACCCGTGGCCGGGCCAGTGCTTGAGCGACACCGCCACCCCGCCGCGGTGGTAGCCGCAGGTCTGGGCCCGGACCATCCGGCCCACCACGGCCGCAGTGGTGCCGAACGCCCGGTCACCGATGACCCCGGCCCCCCCGACCGTGTCGACGTCGGCCACCGGGGCGAAGTCGACGTCGAGCCCCATCCCGGCCATCGCCGCGCCCACCCGGTGTGCGCTGGCGAAGCCGAGCGTCCGGTCACCGCCGAGGTCACGGGCGGCGGGCTGGTTCCGGGCGACCGGCCCGGGGAGCCGCGACACCGAGCCCCCCTCCTGGTCGGTGAACAGCAGCGGCGGCGAGCCGCCCCGCCGCCCCGCCCGGTGCAGGCCCCTGGACAGGGCACGCACCTGCCGGACGACGTCGACGTTCTCGTCGAAGTAGACGACGCCACCCGGCTGGAACGTGCGCGCCACGGCCGCGGGGGTGCGGACCCCGAAGTCGGCCAGGTTCCGGCTCGCCTCACCCGGCGTGACCGCGCGCGGGCGGGTGCCGGCGACGGTCACGACGAGCAGTTGGTGCACCAGCGCCCGCAACGTCATCTCCTGCACCCGGCGCTGCAGCGGCCCGGCCTGTGAGCTGCCGCCAGGCGGGTCCGGCGACCGGTCCGCGGTCCGGCCCGGACCCGGCGTCGGGGCGGGTCGCTGCGTGACCCGGGGTGCCTGCGCCGTCTCTGCTCCGACCTCGCCGCCGCGCGTCTGACTGCCCCCGGGGCTGCTGCACCCGGCCAGGACGACAGCAACCGCCGCCACGGCCGCGGCCGCTCGACTGCCGGCGATCACCCGCGAGCCGCCCGGCGGTAGGCAGGGGCCACCTCGTTGATCGCGTCTCCCATCCGGTGCAGCCGCAGGGCGTTGGTCGAACCCGGAATCCCGGGCGGGCTACCGGCCACGATGACCACCTCGTCGCCCTCCGTGACCCGGCCGATCTCGAGCAGGCTGTGGTCGACCTGCATGACCATCTCGTCGGTGTGCTCGACCGTCGCGGTCAGGAAGGTCTCGACCCCCCAGGTCAACGCAAGCTGGGAGCGCACCCCTTGCACCGGGGTGAAGGCGAGCACCGGCACCGGACCGCGGTACCGCGACAGCCGGCGAGCGGAGTCACCGGACTGGGTGAACGCCACCACCAGCTTGGCGCCGACCGCCTCGGCCACCTGCGCCGCGGCTCGGCAGACGATCCCGCTCCGCGTCTTGGGTCGCCAGTCGATCGCCGCCATCTGGTCGACCCCGTGCGCCTCGGTGGACACGATGATCCGCGACATCGTCCGGACCGCCTCGATGGGATGGTCGCCCACGCTGGTCTCCCCCGAGAGCATCACCGCGTCCGCACCGTCGAGGACGGCGTTCGCGACGTCGGACGCCTCGGCGCGGGTCGGGCGCGGGGACGAGATCATCGACTCGAGCATCTGGGTGGCCACGATCACCGGCTTGGCGTTTCGCCGGGCCTTGTCGACGATCGTCTTCTGCACGATCGGGACGTTCTCCAGCGGCAGCTCCACCCCCAGGTCGCCGCGAGCCACCATGAAGCCGTCGAACGCCGCGATCACCTCGTCGAGGTTGTCGATCGCCTGCGGCTTCTCGATCTTGGCGACCACGGGCAGGTGCACGTCCTCCTCGTCCATGATCTTGCGCACGGCATCCACGTCCGAGGCCCGTCGCACGAACGACAGCGCTACCCAGTCCACGGGCATGGACAACGCCCACCGAAGGTCCTCGACATCCTTCTCGGTCATCGCCTCTGCGCTGACGTCCACGCCGGGCAGGTTGATGCCCTTGTTGTTCTTCAGTTTCCCCCCGACCTCGACACCCGTCGTGACGTCGGTGTCGTTGACGCTGATGACCCGCAAACGGAGGGCGCCGTCGTCGAGCAGCACCTCGTCACCCGGCTGGAGGTCGCCGGGCAGGCCGGTGTACGTGGTGGACACCTGCCGGACATCGCCGGGCACGTCCCGAGTGGTGACGGTGAAGGTGGCGCCGACTTCCAGCATGATTTCGCCGTCGGCGAAGCGGCCCACCCGGATCTTGGGGCCCTGCAGGTCGGCCAGGATCCCGATCGCACGGCCCGTGTCGTTGGATGCCTGCCGAACCCACGCACACGCCCGCTCGTGGTCTGCCGGCTCGCCGTGGCTCATGTTCAGCCTGGCGACGTCCATGCCGGCCTCGGCCAGCTCGCGGATCCGCTCTCGGGACGCGGTCGCAGGACCGAGCGTGCACACGATCTTGGCTCTCCGCACGGGCTCCACCCTACGGTCAGGGCGGGCCGGAGCCCGCCGCCGGTCAGACCGACAACGGCCGTTCGGTGGGCCGCACCGGTGCGGGCAGCGTCGTGCTGCCGGTCAACCACTCGTCCACCGCGGAGGCGCACGCGCGTCCCTCCGCGATCGCCCACACGATCAGCGACTGCCCCCGCCCGGCGTCGCCCGCGACGAACACGCCGGGCACATCGGTCTGGTAGCCGGCGTCGCGGGCGATCGCGCCGCGGTCGGTCAGCTCCACCCCGAGCTGGTCGACCAGCGGGCCCGGCTCCGGTCCCGTGAACCCCATGGCGAGCAGGACCAGTCCGGCCGGGATCTCCCGCTCACTGCCGGGAATCTCGACCGGCACGCCCCCCTCCAGCTGCACCTCCACCAGGCGGAGCGCCCGCACTCGGCCGGAGTCGTCACCCAGGAAGGCTGTCGTCGACACCCCGTAGACCCGCTCCCCCGCCTCCTCGTGCGCCGGGGAGACCCGGAACAGCATCGGGTACGTCGGCCACGGCTGGTGCGCCGGTCGGTCGTCCTCGGGCCGGTCCATGATCTCCAGCTGGGTGACCGACCGGGCCCGCTGGCGGACCGCCGTGCCCAGGCAGTCCGCCCCGGTGTCCCCACCGCCGATGATCACGACGTCCTTGCCCTCGGCCGTGACCTGGTCCGCCATCGGCTCACCCTGGGCGACCCGGTTGGCCTGAGGCAGGAAGTCCATCGCCTGCGAGATGCCCGTCAGCTCCCGGCCGGGGACGGGCAGGTCACGCGGCACAGTGGCACCGACGGCGAGCACCACGGCGTCGTAGCGGTCCCGCAGCTCACGACCGGTGAGGTCCGCACCAACGTCGACACCGGTGCGGAAGACGGTCCCCTCTCGGCGCATCTGGTCGAGCCGCCGGTCGAGCTGACGCTTCTCCATCTTGAACTCGGGAATGCCGTAGCGCAGCAGGCCACCGACGCGGTCGGCCCGCTCGAACACGGCCACGGTGTGCCCGGTGCGGGTCAGCTGCTGGGCCACCGCGAGACCCGCGGGGCCCGAGCCGACGACCGCCACCGTCCGCCCGGTGAGCCACTCCGGCGGCAGCGGCCGCACCAGGCCGGACTCCCAGGCCTTGTCGATGATCGACACCTCGACGTTCTTGATCGTCACCGCGTCGGCGTTGATCGCCACCACGCAGGCCGGCTCACAGGGCGCCGGGCAGAGCCGGCCGGTGAACTCGGGGAAGTTGTTGGTCGCATGCAGCCGCTCGATGGCGTGCTCCCAGTCCCCGCGCCACACCAGGTCGTTCCACTCCGGGATCAGGTTGCCGAGCGGGCAGCCCTGATGACAGAACGGGATGCCGCAGTCCATGCATCGGCCGGCCTGCTCGGTGATGATCGGGAGCAGCGCGTGACCCAGGCCGCCGGGATAGACCTCGTTCCAGTCTCGTACCCGTTCCTCGACCGGACGCTTGTCCGGCATCCGGCGCGGGGTGTGCAGGAAGCCCTTGGGGTCAGCCATTGGCCGCTGCCTCCATCATCGCCGCTGCCGTCTCGTGCTCGTCGAGCCCGGCCTCCTCGGCCCGCGTCCGGGCGGCCAGCACCCGCTCGAAGTCCTTCGGCAGCACCTGGGTGAAGCGAGCGACGGCGGCGTCCCAGCCAGCGAGCAGCGCCTCCGCGACCGGCGACCCGGTCTCCTCGGCGTGTCGCGCCACCAGCCCGCGGAGGCCGTCAACCGCCTCGTCGGGCACCGGTCCGACCCGGACCATCTCGGTGTTCACCCGACGAGCGTCGACGTCGAGCAGGTAGGCGACGCCACCGGACATCCCGGCGGCGAAGTTGCGGCCGGTAGGACCCAGCACCACGACGGTCCCGCCGGTCATGTACTCGCAACCGTGATCGCCGGTCCCCTCGACGACCGCGGTGGCGCCGGAGTTGCGGACGCAGAACCGCTCGCCCACCTGGCCGCGGACGAAGACCTCCCCGGCGGTGGCGCCGTACGCGATCACGTTCCCGGCGACGATCTGCTCCTCCGCGGCGAACGGGGCGGTGCGCGGCGGCCGCAGCACCACCCGGCCACCGGACAGGCCCTTGGCCAGGTAGTCGTTCGCGTCCCCCTCCAGCCGCAACGTGACCCCGCGCGGCACGAACGCTCCGAAGGACTGGCCGGCGGAGCCGGTGAGGGTCAGGTCGATCGTGCCGTCCGGCAGACCGTCCGGGCCGTAGCGCCGGGTGATCTCGTTGCCCAGCATCGTCCCGACCGTGCGGTTCACGTTGCGGATCGTGACCTGTGCGCGGACCGGCTCGGCCCGCACCAAGGCGTCCTCGCAGAGCCGGATGAGGTCGTTGTCGAGAGCTCGGTCCAGGCCGTGGTCCTGCAGCGTCGTGCACCGGCGCGGCGCGCCCTCGGGCAGGTCGGGAACGTGCAGCACCGGCGTCAGGTCGAGACCCTGCGCCTTCCAGTGCTCCACGGCGGGACGCACGTCGAGCGCGTCGGCGCGGCCGATCGCCTCGTCCAGGCTCCGGAACCCCAACACCGCCAGGTGCTCCCGGACCTCCTCGGCGACGTACTCGAAGAAGCGCACGACGAACTCCGGCCGGCCGTCGAAGCGGCGCCGGAGCTCGGGGTTCTGCGTCGCCACGCCCACTGGGCAGGTGTCCAGGTGGCAGACGCGCATCATCACGCACCCGGACACCACCAGCGGTGCGGTGGCGAAGCCGTACTCCTCCGCCCCCAGCAGCGCGGCGACGACGACGTCCCGGCCGGTCTTGAGCTGTCCGTCGGTCTGCACCACGATCCGGTCGCGGAGCCCGTTCAGCAGCAACGTCTGCTGCGTCTCCGCCAGTCCGAGCTCCCACGGGCCACCCGCGTGCTTGAGCGACGTGAGCGGGGCGGCGCCGGTGCCTCCATCGTGGCCGGAGATGAGCACCACGTCGGCGTGCGCCTTGGCCACCCCGGCGGCGACGGTCCCCACCCCGACCTCGGCGACGAGCTTGACGTGCACCCGTGCGGCCGGGTTGGCGTTCTTGAGGTCGTGGATGAGCTGCTTGAGGTCCTCGATCGAGTAGATGTCGTGGTGCGGCGGGGGTGAGATCAGGCCGACCCCCGGCGTGGAGAACCGGGTGGTCGCGATCCAGGGGTAGACCTTCGGTCCGGGGAGCTGGCCACCCTCGCCCGGCTTGGCGCCCTGGGCCATCTTGATCTGCAGGTCGGTGGCATGGGTGAGGTAGTCCGAGGTGACACCGAAGCGCCCCGACGCGACCTGCTTGATCGCACTGCGCCGCTCCGGGTCGCGAAGCCGATCCGGGTCCTCACCACCCTCACCGGTGTTGGACTTCGCACCGAGTCGGTTCATCGCGATCGCCAGCGTCTCGTGGGCCTCCTGGCTGATCGAGCCGTAGGACATCGCGCCGGTGGAGAACCGGCGGACGATGGACTCGACCGGCTCCACCTCGTCGAGCGGCACCGGCTCCCGCGCGCCGGCTCGGAAGCCGAACATGCCGCGCAGCGTCATCAGCCGCCGCGACTGCTCGTCGACCCGCCCCGTGTAGGACTTGAACACCTCGTACTGGCCGGTCCGCGTCGCGTGCTGGAGCCGGAATACCGTCTCCGGGTCGAACAGGTGCTCCTCGCCGTCCCGGCGCCACTGGTACTCGCCACCGACAGCGAGGCGCCGGTGTGACTGCGGCACACCGTCGGTCGGGTAGGCCCGCGCATGCCGGCGGGCGACCTCGCCGGCGACGACGTCGAGCCCGATCCCACCGAGCTTGCTGCTGGTGCCGGTGAAATAGCGGTCGACCAGCTCCTCCGACAGGCCGAGCGCCTCGAAGATCTGGGCCCCGGTGTAGGACGCGACCGTCGAGACACCCATCTTGCTCATCACCTTGAGCACGCCCTTGCCGAGCGCCTTGACCAGGTTGCGAACGGCGTCCCCCGGCTCCACCCCGGTCAGGAAGACGCCGGCTCGGGCCAGGTCCTCGGCCGACTCCATCGCGAGGTACGGGTTCACCGCGGCCGCGCCGTAGCCGATCAGCAGGGCGACGTGGTGCACCTCCCGGACGTCGCCCGCCTCGACGACGAGCCCCACCTTCGTACGGGTCTTCTCCCGGACCAGGTGGTGGTGCACAGCGGCGGTGAGGAGCAAGGAGGGGATGGGCGCCAGCTCGGGGGTGGCGTGCCGGTCGGAGAGGACGAGCACGTGGGCGCCGCGCGCGATTGCCTCGGACACCTCGGCACAGATCTCGTCCAGCCGCCGGCCGAGTCCCGCTCCCGCACCGTCCACCGGGTACAGCCCACTCACCACGTGCGCGCCGAAGCCGGGCAGGTCACCGTCTCGGTTGATGTGGATCAGCTTGCCGAGCTCGTCGTTGTCGATCACCGGGAACGGCAGCACCACCTGCCGGCAGGAGGCCGGGCCCGGGGCGAGCAGGTTGCCCTCGGGGCCGATCGAGCCGGCCAGCGAGGTGACGAGCTCCTCGCGGATGGCGTCCAGCGGCGGGTTGGTCACCTGGGCGAACAGCTGGCTGAAGTAGTCGAACAGCAGCCGGGGACGCTCGGACAGCACGGCGACCGGGGTGTCGGTCCCCATCGACCCGATCGGCTCCGCACCGGTGCGGGCCATCGGGGTGATGAGCACCCGAAGCTCCTCGTCGGTGTAGCCGAACACCTGCTGGCGACGGGTGACCGACGCGTGCGTGTGCACCACGTGCTCACGGTCCGGCAGCCGGTCGAGGGACAGCAGCCCGGCGTGCAGCCACTCCCCGTACGGATGCTCGGCGGCGAGTCGGGACTTGATCTCGTAATCCTCGACGATCCGGTGCTCGTCGAGGTCGGCGAGGAACATCCGGCCGGGCTGGAGCCGGCCCTTGCGGACCACCGTCGCCGGGTCGAGCTCCAGGACCCCCACCTCCGAGGCGAGCACGACGAGGCCGTCGCCGGTGACCCAGTACCGCCCCGGCCGCAGCCCGTTGCGGTCCAGCACGGCACCCACCTGGTGTCCGTCGGTGAAGACCACACAGGCCGGCCCGTCCCACGGCTCCATCACGGTGGAGTGGAACTCGTAGAACGCGCGCCGGGCGTCGTCCATCTCGACGTGGTTCTCCCAGGCCTCGGGGATCATCATCAGCACCGCGTGCGGCAGCGACCGGCCCCCGAGGTGCAGCAGCTCGAGCACCTCGTCGAACGAGGCGCTGTCGGAGCCGGTCGGGTCGCAGATCGGGAACAGCCGCTGCAGCCCACCGGGCCCGTCGTCGTCGCCGGCGGACGAGGCCGCACCGCTCGGGGCGGCGAACAGCTCGCTGTCGAGCAGCGCCTCGCGGGCGCGCATCCAGTTCCGGTTGCCCTTCACCGTGTTGATCTCGCCGTTGTGCGCGATCAGCCGGTACGGGTGCGCCAGTGGCCAGCTGGGGAACGTGTTGGTCGAGAACCGGCTGTGCACCACGGCCAGCGCCGAGGCGAGCCGCTCGTCGCGCAGCTCGGGGTAGAACACGTCGAGCTGCTCGGGGGTGAGCATGCCCTTGTAGCCGAGGGTGCGGCAGGACAGGCTCGGGAAGTAGACGTCCAGCTCGTGCTCGACCCGCTTGCGCAGGCAGAAGGCGCGCCGGTCCAGGGCGACGCCGCGCAGTCGCGGCCCGCTGGCGGCCACCAGCACCTGGGCGAACGACGGCATGCAGGTCGCGGCGGTTCGCCCGAGCGAGGTGGGGTCGGTGGGCACGTCCCGCCAGCCGAGCACCCGCAACCCCTCCTCGGCTGCGATCCGCTCGATGCCGGCCCGCGCCTTCGCAGCCTCCTCCGCCTCGTGCGGGAGGAAACCGGTGCCGACCGCGTAGGCGCCGGCGGGAGGCAGCTCGAAGTCGCACACCGCGCGGAGGAAGGCGTCCGGAACCTGAAGCAGGATCCCGGCCCCGTCGCCGGAGTCCGGCTCGGCGCCCGAGGCGCCCCGGTGGTCCAGGTTGCGCAGGGCGGTGAGCGCCTGCACCACGACGCCGTGGGCGGGCGTCCCGCTCAGGTCGGCCACGAAGGCGACCCCGCACGCGTCGTGCTCGTGCCGCCCGTCGTACAGCCCCTGCGGCTCGGGGCTGCAGGGCTGACCGGTGCGGGGGTGCACGGACACGGACCACCTCTCGTCGTCGGGTCGCCGGCACGACGCCGGCCGCCGAGGGACGACGTTGGCCCTGGCAGATGGGCCGAAGATACACGCAGAACCGGGTGCGGAACGCCCCCCGGACCGGCAGGCGGACACCGAGATCCCGCCGTCAGCCGAGGGTGGTGCCCACCGCGCTGCCGATCGCGTAGGTCAGCGCCGCGGCCGCACCGCCGAGCACGAGCTGGCGGATGCCGCCATACCACCAGCGACGCCGGGTGATCGTGGTCACGAGAGCCCCGCAGGCGAACAGGCCACCGAGCGACAGCGCGACCGCAGGCAGCAGGCTCTCCGCGCCCAGCAGGTACGGCAGCACCGGGACCAGCGCCCCGACCGCGAAGGCCAGGAACGACGACACCGCGGCCAGGGTGGGCGAGGCGAGGTCGTCGGCG
Organism: uncultured Actinomycetota bacterium; assembly: GCA_963704295.1. Classification (GTDB taxonomy): domain Bacteria; phylum Actinomycetota; class Actinomycetes; order Propionibacteriales; family Nocardioidaceae; genus JACCVL01. Next base: position 410,511 of record OY969884.1, read on the forward strand.
TCCACGCCGAACTCCTCGCGCGCGTGCACCCGCACGGCGTTGTCCAGGTCGTCGTGTACCTGGGTCGCCACCTCGGCGGCCAGCTCCGGGGTCAGTCCCTTGGCGACGTACATCGCCGCCAGCTCGGCCATCTCCGCGTCCTTGTTGGCCGCGATCTCGGCCCGCTCGATCTCGATCTGCGCCTGCGCGAACTCCGACTGGCTGGCGACCGAGGTGTACTCACCGGCTGCCATCGAGAACGCTCCGGCCGCGAGCCCGGCCAGACCGGCGAGCACCACGGCGTCCGGCGCACCGGCAGCGGCAGCCGACGTCCCGCCCACCACGCCGGCGATCAGCGCGAAGTTCGACACCAATCCGTCCATCGCCCCGAACACGGCCGGCCGCAGCCAGCCCCCGGTCACGTCCGGGTGCTCGTGCTGGACGTCGTCGGCGCCCGGCAGGTCCTCGGGGTCCGGCCCGGCCGCCGCGGTCGGGTGCGGCTCGCTCATCTGCGCTCTCCCTCCACCGGCGTCGTCATCTCGGCCGGCTCGACCGGGTCGCGGCCGTCGCGGCCGTCGCGGCCGTCGCGGTAGACGCTGGCCTCCCGGCCGGGGTGCCGGCGGCCCACCACCACGATGTAGGCGACGGCCAGCACGAAGACGATCACCGACGTCCACACGTTCAGCCGGAACGGGCCGATCATCTCGGCGTCGTCGATCCGCAGCGCCTCGATCCAGGTCCGGCCCAGGGTGTACAGCGCGACATACAGGGCGAACGCCCGGCCGTGCCCCAGCCGCCGGCGACGGTCCACCCAGATCACGACGGCGACGACCGCGAGGTTCCACAGGCACTCGTAGAGGAACGTCGGGTGGAAGGTGCTGAACTGCTCGTACCCGGTCGGTCGGTTGAGCGGGTCGATCTCCAGCGCCCACGCCACGTCGGTCGGCTTGCCGAACAGCTCCTGGTTGAACCAGTTCCCCCAGCGGCCGACCGCCTGGGCCAGCACGATGCCGGGTGCGACGGCGTCGGCGAACGGGGGCAGCTTGACCCCCGCCCGGCGCACACCGATCCAGGCGCCGACCGCTCCCAGCGCGACCGCGCCCCAGATGCCGAGGCCGCCCTCCCAGACGTACAGCGCCTTCACCGGCGACCCGTCCGGACCGAAGTACGCGTCCGGGCTGCTCAGCACGTGGTAGAGCCGCGCCCCGACCAGGCCGAACGGGATCGCCCAGACCGCGACGTCGTAGACGGTGCCCGCCGGGCCGCCGCGCTCCCGCCAGCGGCGCTCGCTCAGCCACAGGCTCAGCACCACACCGGCCACGATGCACAGCGCGTAGGCCCGGATGGGCAGCGGGCCGAGGTACCAGACCCCCTGGTCGGGACTGGGGATGACGGCGGGCACCAGCGTGGTCAGCACAAGGTCATCCTTCCTCGCCGCCCCCTGCGGCCGACGCGGCCCCCTGGCGCGCCTCGGCCACCAGTGCGGCCAGGTCGGTGGCGAGGTCGTCGACCGAGACGCCCTGCGGCCACAGCGCCACCCCCTTGTTCCCGACGTAGCCGACGAGTTCCGCGCCGTGCGTCACCGCGTAGCCGCCACTGGGCAACCGCCGGCCCTGGTCCACCGCGATCCCCATCGTCTCGGCGACCTCGACGATCGTGTCGAGGTCACCGGTGAAACCGGTGAAACCGGGGTCGAACCGGTCCAGGTACGCCCGGAGGACGGCCGGGGTGTCGCGCGCCGGGTCGCTGCTGACGAGCGCGACCCGCACGTCCGCCCGGACGTCGTCCGGCAGCCGGGACACCGCCACCGCCAAGTCGGCCATGACGAGCGTGCAGATGTCGGGGCACAGCGTGTAGCCGAAGAAGAACACCGTCACCGGTCGGTCCAGCGCTTCGTCGAGCCGCACCCTGGCGCCGTCGTCGGAGACCAGTTCGGCAGCCGGCAGCGGGAACGGTGGGCGCACCTCGATGCCGGTGAGGGGTCCGGCGTTGCCCGACGTCTGCACCACCGCTGCCGGGCCCTGGTCTCCGCTGGGGCGGCCGGCTCCGCACCCGGTGACCGCGGTCAGCCCCAGCGCCAGCCCGACCGCGACGACGGTGGTCCGTACCGCCCGGCCGCGTCGCGGCTGGCTGCTCACGCGCGGGCTCCGGCAGCACGTCGGACCCCGGCCGCGAGCTCCTCGGTGAGACGCGCCACCGCGTCGACGCCGACCGCCGGGTCCTCGGCGTCGAGCAGCAGCTGTACGAACGCCGACCCGACGATCACTGCGTCGGCGAAACCGGCGACGGCCGCGGCCTGGTCACCGTCGCGAACGCCGAGCCCGACCCCCACCGCGAGACCGGCGGCGTCGGCGACCGGCCGGGTGCGGGCGACGAGCTCGGGCGCTGCGCTGCTCGTCGCCTCCCGCGCCCCGGTCACCCCCATCACCGAGGTGGCGTAGACGAAGCCGCGGCAGGCCGCGACGGTGGAGGCGATCCGGGCGTCGGTCGAGGAGGGCGCCACCAGGAAGATCCGGTCGAGACCCAGCGCGTCGGACGCCTCCAGCCACTCCGACGCCTCCTCCGGCACCAGATCGGGGGTGATCAGGCCGGCACCTCCGGCGGCGTCCAGCTGCTCGGCGAAGCGGCGGACGCCGTACCGCTCGACCGGGTTCCAGTAGGTCATCACCAGCGTCGGCACGCCGGTGCCGGCGACCGCCTCGACCACCCGGAACGTGTCGGTGGTGCGGGCACCAGCAGCCAGCGCCGCCTCGGTGGCGCGCTGGATGGTGGGCCCGTCCATCACCGGGTCGCTGTACGGCAGCCCCACCTCGACGACGTCCGCACCGGCGGCGACCATCGCGGTCGCGGCGTCGATCGACGCCTGCACGCTGGGGAAGCCGGCGGGCAGGTAGCCCACCAGTGCCGCCCGACCCTCGGCGCGGGCCGCCTGCAGCGCAGCCGCAACGCTCACCGGTGCGCCTCGCCCGCGTGCCCCTCGGCGGCGGCGTGCGCGTCCCTGGCGTCCAACTCGGCGCCTGCGTCGGCCACGTCGAAGTAGCCGGCCGCGGTATGCATGTCCTTGTCCCCGCGACCGGACAGGTTCACCACGATCAGCGCGTCCGGCCCGAGCTCGCGAGCCACCTGCATCGCCCCGGCGACGGCGTGCGCGGACTCGATCGCGGGGATGATCCCCTCGGTCCGGGACAGCAGCGCGAACGCCTCCATCGCCTCGGCATCGGTGACCGCGCGGTAGTCGGCTCGCCCGGTCTCGGCCAGCCACGAGTGCTCCGGTCCGACCCCGGGGTAGTCGAGGCCGGCGCTGATCGAGTGCGACTCGACCGTCTGCCCGTCCGCGTCCTGCAGCAGGAACGAGCGGGCACCGTGCAGCACGCCCACCTCGCCACCAGTGATGGTGGCCGCGTGCCGGCCGGTCTCCACCCCGTCCCCACCCGCCTCGAAGCCGTACAGGGCGACGCCGTCGTCGGGGACGAATGCGGTGAAGATCCCGATCGCGTTGGAACCGCCGCCGACACACGCACACACCGCGTCCGGCAACCGTCCGGCGAGGGCGAGCACCTGCTCGCGGGTCTCGTCACCGATGCCGCGGGTGAAGTCCCGCACCATGGCGGGGAACGGGTGCGCGCCCGCTGCGGTGCCGAGCAGGTAGTGCGTGTCGTCGACGTTGGCCACCCAGTCGCGCAGCGCCTCGTTGATGGCGTCCTTGAGCGTGCGGCTGCCGGTGGTGACCGGCACCACCTCCGCGCCGAGCACCCGCATCCGGGCGACGTTCAGCGCCTGTCGCTCGATGTCCACCTCGCCCATGTAGACGACGCAGTCGAGGTCGAGGTACGCGCACGCGGTCGCGGTCGCGACACCGTGCTGACCGGCGCCGGTCTCGGCGATGACTCGGGACTTGCCCATCCGCTTGGTCAGCAGGGCCTGGCCCAGGACGTTGCGCACCTTGTGCGCCCCGGTGTGGTTCAGGTCCTCACGCTTGAGCAGGATCCGGGCACCCGCCTCCCGCGAGAGGCGGGTCGCGTCGTAAAGCAGACTGGGCACGCCGGCGTACTCCCGCAGCATCCGGTCCAGCTCGGCGCGGAACCCCTCGTCGGCCATGGCGGCCCTCCAGGCTTCCGTCAGCTCGTCCAGGGGCCCGATCAACGCCTCGGGCATGAACCGGCCGCCGAACCGGCCGAAATGGCCGAGCGCGTCGGGTTGGCTGGCTGCGGACGTGGTCATCGCGTCGTCATCGTGAGCTGTCGTCGGGCAGGCCGGTCAGGGCCGGGTCCGGAGGGCGGGGTGCGCCCCCGCGGCGACCAGATCGGCGACGGTGGCGCGCGGGTCGTCACCGGTCACCAGGGTCTCACCGACCAGCACCACGTCGGCGCCGCAACGCGCGTACTCGATCACGTCGTGCGGCCCCCGGACACCCGACTCGGCGATCCTGACCACGCCGTCGGGGATCCGCGGAGCCAACCGGGCGAAGGTCGTGCGGTCCACCTCGAGGGTCTTCAGGTTCCGGGCGTTGACACCGATCAGGCGGGCCTCGGCCTCCAGCGCCCGGTCCAGCTCGTCCTCGTCGTGCACCTCGACCAGCGGGGTTAGACCGATCGAGCTGGCTCGCTCCACCAGCGACACCAGCGCCGGCTGGTCCAGGGCGGCCACGATCAGCAGCACCATGTCCGCGCCGGCGCTGCGCGCCTCCCACAGTTGATAGGACGAGACCACGAAGTCCTTGCAGAGCACCGGGATGTCGACCCGCCCGCGGACGCTCCGCAGGTCGTCCAGGCTGCCGCCGAAGCGACGCTGCTCGGTGAGCACGCTGACCGCGGCCGCGCCGCCGGACGCGTACTCCGCGGCGAGGGCCGCCGGGTCGACGATCGCGGCCAGCGCGCCGCGGCTCGGGCTTGCCCGCTTGACCTCGGCGATCACCGAGACGCCCTCGGCCCGGAAGGTGGGCATCGGGTCGAGCGCGGGATCCTGGCGCGCGGCCTGCCGCTTGACCTCCGGCAGCGGGAGCGCTGCCTCGCGGTCGGCGAGGTCCTGCCTGGCACCGGCAACGATCTCGTCGAGCACGGACATGGACAGACCCCCGATCGAACCTGGGCGGGTGAAGGCCCCAGACTACGACCGCCGCCGGGGGGCGAGATGACGGGGGCGCGTCGGTGCCGGCGGTCAGGTCAGCGCTGCGTCGTCGTCGGGTCGGTCGTCCGCTGCTGGGCGGTGTGCTCGGGAGTCACCGCACCAAGCCCGGCGGCCGCCAGCACCGCGCCGACGACGGGAGCGAGCAGGATCAGACCGGAGCCGATCCAGAACAACAACCAGCTCGGACCGACCACCATGCCGATGCCGCCAACGGTGAAGCCCACGAGGGCGACGACGACCGCCGTCCAGAGGGCGGGGCTCGACCCGTGGCTGTCGGACATCGGCGGACCGTCCTTCGGGAGTAGGGCGACGCAGGATGACCGGTGGCGTCGTTCGGGTCATTGTGCCGGTCCGGTGGCCCCGACGGTCAGCGGGTCGGGTCGTGTCCGTGGTCCTGCGCCCGCCAGAGGTCGGCGTCGTCGACGAGGTCGGGCTCGGCGGTGACCATCGGTGCAGCCCCCGTGCCGGAGGCGGCCGGGCCGGGCGCCCGGTGCCGGCGGCCGAGACCGGGCCAGTACGGTCCGCGGACCGTCGCGCCTGCGCCGACCGCCAGCAGCAGGGCCCCTGCGACAGTCGTCATCCAGCGCCAACCCGACCCGTCCGCCCCGTCGACGGCCGCCTCGACGGCAGCCGAGTCCGCCCCGGCCGCGGTCGAGCGGGTGAGGGCGGTCACGTCGGACAGCAGCTCGGCACCCGCCGTGGCGGACCCGAGCGCCAGCGCGGCGCCTGCAGCCAGCAGGATCAGCCCCACGACGCGCCGGCTCCAGCCGGCGGTCGCCAGCAGAGCGGCCACGCCGGCCAGCCCGACGAGCGCGACGGCCCGCAGCCACGGCAGCGCCTCGGAGCCGGTGACCGACAGCTCCTGACGGGGCATGCCGGAGGCCAGGACGGACGCCTCGATCCAGACCCGGCCGAGCGCCAGCAGCGCGAGACCGGTGGCCGCGAGGCCCAGGGCCAGCGCCAGCACGTACTCCGCACCCGGAGACCCGCGGCCGCCGGACTCACTCCGGGGCATCGCGCCGGCCCTCTCCGGCCACGAGAACGTCGGCGTCGAAGCAGGTGACAGCACCGCTGTGGCAAGCCGGGCCGTCGGCGTCCACCAGCACCAACACGGTGTCCCCGTCGCAGTCCAGCCGCACCTCGCGGACCCACTGCCGGTTGCCGGAGGTGTCGCCCTTGACCCACAGCTGCTGCCGGCTACGGCTGAAGAAGGTGGCCCGTCCGGTGGTGAGCGTGCGATGCAGGGCCGCATCGTCCATCCAGCCCACCATCAGCACAGCGCGCGAGGTCGCGTCCTGCACGACGGCGACGACCAGGCCGTCGCGGTCCCGTTTCAGGCGAGCGGCGAGGCCAGGCTCCAGCCGGCTCATACCGGCGCTGCCTGACTGGCGCCACCGATGCGTGCCTGCGCGGCCCAGGACGCGTGCAACCGCGAGTAGACGCCGCCGAGGTCCACCAGGTCGCGGTGCACGCCGCGCTCCACCAGCTCACCGTCGTCGAAGACGAGGACCTCGTCCGCCGCCTCGGCGGTGCTCAGCCGGTGCGCCACGGTGACCGACGTGCGACCGCGCAGCAGACCGTCCAGCGCGCGAACCAGCATCGACTCGGTCTGCGGGTCGACGGCGCTGGTCGCCTCGTCCAGGACCAGCAGGTCGGGGTCGGCCAGCGACGCGCGCACCAGCGCCACGAGCTGGCGCTCGCCGGCAGACAGCGACTCGCCGCGCTGGCCGACCGAGGTGGCGAGCCCGTCCGGCAGCCCGGCGAACCACTCGCCGATGCCCAACTCCTCGACGGCGGTGACGAGGTCGGCGTCCGACGCGTCCGGGCGTCCGTAACGGAGGTTCTCGGCCAAGGAGGCGTCGAACAAGAAGCCCTCCTGCGGAACCATCACCACCCGCCCGCGCAGCGAGTCGAACGGCACGGCGCGCAGGTCGACCCCACCGACCCGGACCGCGCCGCTGCCGGGGTCCATCAGCCTGGTGAGCAGCTTGGCGAAGGTGGTCTTGCCCGATCCGGTCTCGCCGACAACGGCGATTCTGCGGCCTGGACCGATCGCCACCTCGACGTCCCGCAGCACCGGCGGCCCGTCCGGGTAGGCGAACCCGACCTGCTCGAAGTGCACATCGAGCGGACGATCCGGCAGCGGAGTGCCGTCCGGGCCCGGGTCCGAGACGTCGGCCGGGGTGTCCAGCAGCGCTATCACCCGCCGCCAGGAAGCCACGGCGTTCTGCGCCTCGGTCAGGACCTGGGTCGCCATCTGGACCGGGCCAACCAGCAGCGAGACCAGGAAGGCGAAGGCGACCACGGTCCCGATGGTGAGCTGGCCCGCCACGCCGAGCCAGATGCCGACCACCACCACCCCCGCGCTGGCCAGCCCACCGGCCAGCCCCGCGGAGGCGAACGTCACGGCGACCAGCCGTTGGGCCTCGACCTGTCGGCGGTAGTTGGCCTCGATGGCGGCGTCGACGCGGCGCTGGGTTCGCGCCTCGATGGCGTGGGCCTTGACCACGGAGGCACCGACCACCGGCTCGGCGATCACCGAGAGCATGTCGCCCACGCTGCGCCGGACGAGACCGTACGCAGCAGTCATCCGGCTGGTCACAGAGCGGAGCGCGAACACCAACGGCAGGAAGCACACCCACACGACGAGGGTCAGCTCCCACGAGTAGACGAGCATCACCACGGTCGCCACCAGCGCCTGGCCGATGGAGACGACGAAGAAGACGCCGCCGAACTGCAGGAACAGCGACACCTGGTCGACGTCGCTGGTCACCCGGGACACGAGCGCCCCCCGCCGCTCGGTGCTCTGGGTCAGCACCGGCAGGTCGTGCACGTGCCGAAACGCCCGGACGCGCAGGTCGGCGAGCCCGTTCTCGCTGGCGACGAACAGCCGCACCTTCATCGCGTACGCCGCAACCGCCGTGACCGCGACCACGAGCGCCGCGGCCGAGACGAGGACGATGAGCGCCTGCTTGTCGACGGTCGTACCGCCGGTCAGGCCGCGGTCGATGGTCTGCTGCACCACGACCGGCACGACCGCCCCGCCGACGGTCGACACCACCGCCAGGGCGAGCGTTCCCCAGATCCCGTCCCGGAGCGCCGGCGACTGCTGCAGCCCACGGCGAAGCGTCTGCCAGGCGCCGGCGTCCTCGCCGCTGCCGACTGTGCTGCCGGCGTCGTCCGGACGATCGGCGGTCATCGGCCCACTCCGGCGGCCGCAGCGTCGTCGGCGGCGCGCTCGGCGCGCTCCCTAGCCTGTTCGTACGCCTCGACGATGTCGCGGTACGCGGGCGAACGCCGCACCAGCTCGTCGTGGGTGCCCCGCAGCGCGATCCGCCCGTCGTCGAGGAAGAGGACCTCGTCGGCCAGGGCGATGGTCGCCTTGCGGTAGGCGATCAGGACGGTGGTGGGGCCGCCGGCCCCGGTGTGCGCGCGCAGGCCGGCGAGAACCGCGGCCTCGACCTCGGGGTCGACGGCGGACGTGGCGTCGTCCAGCACCAGCAGCCGGGGGTTGCGGACCAGGGCCCGGGCCAGCGCCAACCGCTGCCGTTGTCCACCGGACAGCGTCGTGCCGCGTTCGCCGAGCGGCGCGTCGAGACCCTGCGGAAGCGCGGCGACGAACCGGTCCGCCTGCGCGGTGCGCAGCGCCGCCCAGACCTGCTCGTCCGTCAGGTCCGCACCGAGGGTGACGTTGCCGCGAACGGTGTCGTCGAACAGGAACGTGTGCTGCGGCACCAGCGCGACCGTACCGGCCAGGGCCTCGTGGCTGAGCTCGCGGGCGTCGCGGCCGCCGAGCAGCACCGCGCCCTCGTCCGGGTCCAGCAGCCGGGTGACCACGGAGACCAGCGTGCTCTTGCCGGAGCCGGTGCGACCGACCAGCGCCACCGTGCGGCCGGGCTCGACGGCCAGGTCCAGCCCGCGCAGCACCGGACGGCCCTCGGCGTAGCCGAACCAGAGGTCCCGCAGCTCCAGCCGCACCGGTCCCGCCCCGTCCAGGCGTCCCTCGCCGTACGGGGTGGAGCCGGTGGCGTCCAGCACCGCACGCACCCGGTCCCAGCCGACCACGCTGCGCGGCAGCTCACCGAGCACCCACCCGATCGCGCGGACCGGGAACGCGATGACGGTGAACAAGAAGGCGACCTGGACGACGTCACCGGGGTCGGCGGCCCCGCTCTGGACGCGGACCACGCCGAGCAGGATGACGAGCAGCACACCGATCGTGGGCAGCGCCTCCAACGCCGGGTCGAAGACGCTGCGCACCCGACCGGCGGCGACGTTCGCGTCCCGCAACCGTTGCGCGTCGCGCTCGAAGCGCCGGGTCTCCTCGGTCTCGCGACCGAGCGCCTTGACCACCATCGCTCCGTCGAAAGACTCGTGCGCCACGCCGCTGACGTCCGCGCGCAGCTGCTGGGCCAGCGTGATGCGGGGGGACAGGATCCGCTGATAGCCGACGTTGATGAAGAACAGCAGCGGGAAGACGACCAGCCCCACCAGGGTGAGCACGAGGTCGGCCATCACCATCGCGACCACCGCGACCACCAGCATCGCGAGGACGCCGACCGCCATCGGCAACGGCATCATCACCGCCCAGGCGGCCTCGACGTCGGCGTTGGCGTTGGACAGCAGCTGCCCGGTCGGATGCGCCTGGTGCCAGCGCATCGGCAGCCGCAGGTACTGCCGAGTGACGGCCCGCCGGTGGGTGGCCATCAGTCGGAAGTAGACGACGCCGCCCACCAGCCGGCGACCCACGATCCCGAGCGCCCGGCCGATCGCGACGCCGAGGAACAGCAGGCTCACCGCCAGCAGGTCCGAGCGGTCGACCACGTCCGCGTCGAAGGCGGGTGTGATCACCTCGTCCGTCGCCCAGCCGAGCACCCAGGCGTCGGCGACGGTCAGCGCACCGTAGACCAGGCTGCCGATCACGGCCACGGTGAACAGCCGCCACTGCGCCCGGGCACCGTGCGCGATGACCTCGAACCCGCGACGGGTCGTGCCTGGGCGGGTGGACACGCCGGTTCTACTCCTTGTTCGGGGTCAACGGACCGGCTGTCAGCGTACGCGGGGCGCCGCCCCGGCCCCTTCCTGCGCCGCCCGCCCGGTCAACGGACCGGATGACCGGCACCGCGCAGGGCGTTTTTGATCTCCCCGATCCGGAGCGTTCCGAAGTGCAGCACGCTGGCGGCCAGCACCGCGTCGGCGCCGGCCTCCACGGCGGGGACGAAATGCTCCACAGCGCCGGCACCGCCGCTCGCGACCAGGGGCACCGGGCAGACCGCCCGGACGGCGGACAGCATCTCCAGGTCGAAGCCGGCCCGGGTGCCGTCGGCGTCCATCGAGTTCAGCAGCACCTCGCCCGCCCCGAGCGCGCAGCCCCGCGCCACCCACTCCAGCAGGTCGAGGCCCGCGGAGCGCCGACCGCCGTGGGTCGTGACCTCGTAGCCGCTGGGCTGCTCCGCGGAGCGTCGCGCGTCGACGCTGAGCACGAGCACCTGCGAGCCGAACCGGTCCGCGATCTCGGCGATGACCGGCGGCCGCTCGACGGCCGCCGTGACCATCGCGACCTTGTCGGCTCCGGCCCGCAGCAGCCGGTCGACGTCGTCGACGCCACGCACTCCCCCACCCACCGTCAGCGGGATGAACACCTGCTCGGCGGTGCGGGACACCACGTCGTACGTCGTGGCGCGAGAGTCCGAGGACGCGGTGATGTCGAGGAAGCAGAGCTCGTCGGCACCCTCGGCGTCGTAGACCCGGGCCATCTCGACCGGGTCGCCGGCGTCCCGCAGGTCGACGAAGTTCACCCCCTTGACCACCCTGCCGTCGAGGACGTCGAGGCAGGGGATCAGCCGGACCGCCAGGCTCACCCCCGGCTCCCCACGGCCGCGAGCGCCTGCTCCAGGGTGAAGGCACCGGTGTACAGGGCGGTTCCGATCACCGCACCCTCGACCCCGACCGGGGTCAACGCGGCCAGAGCCCGCAGGTCGTCCAGCGTGGAGATGCCGCCGGAGGCGACGACCGGCCGGTCGGTCCGGGCACAGACCGAGCGCAGCAGGTCGAGGTTCGGACCGCGCAGCGTGCCGTCCTTGTCCACGTCGGTGACGACGTACCGCGCACAGCCTGCCCGGTCCAGCCGGTCGAGCACCTCCCAGACGTCACCCCCGTCCCGGGTCCACCCACGGGCTGCCAAGGTCCGGCCGCGGACGTCCAGTCCGACGGCGACCCGGTCCCCGTGCTCGGCGATGGCGCGCGCGCACCACTGTGGGTCCTCCAGCGCTGCGGTGCCGATGTTGACCCGGCGGCAGCCGGTGGCGAGCGCGGCACGCAGGCTGTCGTCGTCGCGGATACCTCCGGACATCTCGACGTCGACGTCGACGCTGCGCACCACCTCGGCCAGCAGGGCCGAGTTGTCCCCGCGCCGGAAGGCGGCGTCGAGGTCGACCAGATGGATCCAGTCCGCTCCGGCCCGCTGCCAGCGCAGCGCCGCCTCGACGGGGTCGCCGAACACGCGCTCGCTTCCCGCGACCCCCTGCACCAGCTGGACCGCGCGTCCGTCCGAGACGTCGACGGCGGGCAACAGCTGCAGCGGTGGCGCGGTCACTGGGGCAGGTCAGGCTCGAGATAGATCACCCGGGCGACCGGTTCCACCGCCCGCACCCGAGCCTCCGCCTCGTCGATCACCCGCACGATGTCGGCCCCGGAGGCGGTGGAGGAGACGCCGATCTTGGCCGCCACCAGGAGCTCCTCCGGTCCCAGGTGCAGCGTCCGCATGTGGATGATGGCCGTCACCTCGTGGTCGTTGCAGGCCAGCAGCGCCTGCTGGATCCGCCGGACCGCCTCGGGGGAGGCGCCCTCGCCGATGAGCAGCGACTTCATCTCGATGGCGAGCACCACTGCGATGGTCACGAGCAGGACACCGATCATCGCCGTCCCGGCCGCGTCCCAACGGCCGTCCTCGGTCGCCAACGTCAGGCTGACGCCGAACAGCGCGAAGATCAGCCCCAGCAGCGCGCCGAGGTCCTCGAGCAGCACGACGGGAAGCTCGGGCGCCTTCGCGGTGCGCACGAAGTCCACCCAGGAGCGGTTGCCCCGGACCCGGTTGGACTCGACGATCGCGGTCCTGAACGAGTACGTCTCGAGGGCGATCGCCACCACCAGAACGACCACGGGCACCCATTGCCACGACTCGATGGGGTGCGGGTCCGCCCACTTGTGCCACGCCTCATATAGCGCGAACAGGCCGCCCACGGTGAACAGCACGACGGCCACGATGAACGCGAAGACGTAGCGCTCGCGCCCGTAGCCGAACGGGTGTGCGGGGGTAGCGGCCCGTTTGGCGCGCTTGCCTCCGAGCAGCAGCAGTGCCTGGTTGCCCGAGTCCGCGACCGAGTGGATGGACTCGGCGAGCATGGACGACGAGGACGTCAACGCGAAAGCGACGAACTTGGTGACCGCGATCCCGAGGTTCGCGACCAACGCGGCGACGATCGCTCTGGTCCCGCCTTCGGCTGCCACGGCGGTCACCCTAGTGCGGGGTCGGTGCCGCCTGCTCCATGACCGCCCGCACCAGGTCCAGGGCCGGCGAGTCGGCACCGTCGTAGGTGGTCGTCTCGACCGTGGACCCGTCCGCCAGGGTGATCGTCACCCGGTAGGTGATCTGGTCACAGCACGGCGGGGTGCTGCCCGGGTCGCCGCCCTGGTCGGCGAGCGCTGCCACCTCGGCCGCCCGTTGGATGACCTCCTCGGAGCCGGGGCTGTCCGCCGTCACCTGCACCGACTCCTCGATGCCGGCGAGCCCTCCGGTGGACTCGACCCGGACCGCCGTGACGGCGGGGCCGACCGGGGTGGCGTCCCCGGTGCCTGCCGAGGCGCCGTCGGCGGCGTCCGCGCCCTGGTCCGGATCGGCGCACCCCCCGACGGCCAGCAGGACGCCTACGGCGACTGCTGCGCACGATGCTCGCACCGAGCCCGGCCTGGTCATGGGGATGCGACGCAGCGCTGGGAGGGACGGTTCCCGGAGCGGCGCGAGGCGGCCCGGGTCACAGGGTGGCCAGCCAGTTGCGGAGCAGCGCGGCTCCGGCGTCCCCGGACTTCTCCGGGTGGAACTGGGTGGCCCACAACGGCCCGTTCTCCACGGCCGCCACCAGCCGGTCGCCGCCGTATGACGTCCAGGCGACCGCGGGGGCGGCGGTGTGCCGATCGGTCGTCATCGTCCACGAGCGGACTGCGTACGAGTGCACGAAGTAGAACCGTTCGGTCTCGACGCCGGCGAACATCCGGCTACGGGTGACGGTCTCGACGGTGTTCCAGCCCATGTGCGGAACCACCTCGGCATGCAGGCGCTCCACCGTGCCCGGCCACTCCCCGCAGCCGGCGGCCGCCTCACCGCGCTCGACCCCGGTCTCGAACAGCACCTGCATGCCGACGCAGATGCCCAGCACCGGCCGTCCGCCCGCCAGCCGGCGGTCGATCAACCGCGGCCCGTGCACGGCCTCCAGACCGCGCATGCAGGCGGCGAACGCCCCCACACCCGGCACCACCAGGCCGTCCGCTGCCAGGCCCCGCTCGAACGACGCGGTCAGCTCGACCTCCGCACCGGCCCGCTCCAGGGCCCGGACGGCGGAGCGAACGTTGCCGAACCCGTAGTCGAGGACGACGACTGCCGGTGCGCTCACCCGGTCACCAGCGCCGCCGTCAGGCTGGCGGCGGCGGCGAGCACGGTCAGGATCACCAGCCAGGCCGGCGCGGTCTGGCTGCGCAGCGACCAGGCGCCGCCGAACAGCAACCCGGCGAGCACCAGCAACAAGGTGTCCACGTCAGGTCGGCAGCCGCGCGCAGCCGTCGAGTCCAGCCCTCACAGCGAGCCCTTCGTGGACGGCACTCCCTGCTCGCGGGGGTCGAGCGCGACCGCGTCTCGCAGCGCCCGGGCCAGAGCCTTGTACTGCGCCTCGATGACGTGGTGCGGGTCCCGGCCGGTCAGCACCCGGACGTGGACGGCGATCCCGGCCCGGTGCGCCAGCGTCTCCAGCACGTGCCGGGTGAGCGAGCCGGTGTAGCCGACCGGTCCGCCGATCACGACCAGCTGCTGCCCGTCGGGCTCACCGGTGTGCACGCAGTACGGCCGCCCCGAGAGGTCGACGGCGCACTGGACGAGGGTCTCGTCCAACGGCACCAGCGCGGCACCGAAGCGCCGGATCCCGGCCTTGTCCCCCAGCGCCTGGCGGAGCGCGTCGCCCAGCGCGATGGCGGTGTCCTCCACCGTGTGGTGGGCGTCGACGGCGGTGTCCCCGTCGGCGTGCACGGTGAGGTCGAACAGCGCATGCCGGCACAGCGACTGGAGCATGTGGTCGTAGAACGGGACCTGGGTGGAGACCTCGGCGCGCCCGGAGCCGTCGAGGTCGAGCTCGACGAGCACCTTGGACTCGCTCGTGGCCCGCTCGACCCGGCTGGTCCGCGGGTTGCGGCTCATCGGCTGAGCACCTCCGTCAGCGCAGTGGTGAAGGCGGCGGTGTCGGCGGGTGTCCCCACCGACACCCGCAGCCATCCGTCGGGTCCAGTCTCGCGGATCAGGACGCCGCGATCGAGCAGGCCCCGCCAGACCCGGTGCCGGTCGGCGAAGCGGCCGAACAGCAGGAAGTTCGCGTCCGACTCGGCCACCTGCAGCCCACGACCGGCGAGCTCGACCGCCAGCCGGTCCCGTTCGCCCCGCAACGTGTCGACCTGGGAGAGCAGCGCCGGCGCGTGCCGGAGCAGCGCCGTCGCTGCCGCCTGGGTCACGGCGGAAAGGTGGTAGGGCAGTCGGACCACCCGCAGCGCGTCCACGATCTCGGGCGAGGCGGCGGCGTAGCCGACGCGGACCCCGGCGGCCGCGAAGGCCTTGCTCATCGTGCGGGTGACCACCAGCCGCGGGTGCTCGTCCAGCAGCGCGAGCGTCGTCGGCGTCCCTTCGCGGCGGAACTCCGCGTACGCCTCGTCGACCACCACCACCCCGGTGCTGGCGGTGACGACCGCCCGCACGGTCGCCAGGTCGAGCGCCGTGCCGGTCGGGTTGTTCGGCGAGCAGAGCAGGACCACCGACGGCTGCACCCGGCGCACCAGGTCGACCGCCGCGACGGGGTCCACGGCGAAGCCGCCGTCGGTCCTCGAGCCCTGCACCCAGGCGGTCGAGGTGGTGCGCGCGTACTCGGGGTACATGGAGTAGGTCGGTGCGAAGGACAGCGCGGTGCGTCCGGGGCCGCCGAAGGCCAGCAGCAGCTGCAGCATCACCTCGTTGGAGCCGTTGGCGGCCCAGATCCGTTCCGGGCCCAGGCCGTGGCCGAGGTAGCCGGCGACCGCCGTGCGCAGCTCCAGCGCCTCCCGGTCGGGATAGCGGTTCAGCTGCCCGGCCGCCGCTGCCACGGCCGCGGTCACGTCCGCGACCACCTCCGCGCCGGGGGGGTACGGGTTCTCGTTCACGTTGAGGCGCACGGGGACGTCCAGCTGGGGGGCGCCGTAGGGCTCGACGCCGACCAGCTCGGGCCGCACCGGCGGCGGCCCGGTCACGACCGGCGGCGCACGCGCACGGCGTCCCCATGCGCCGGCAGGTTCTCCGCCTCCGCCAACGCGATCACATGCGGTGCGGCGGCGTGCAGGGCCTGCTCGTCGTAGGTCACCACCTGCACGGTGCGCTGGAACGAGCGGACCGAGAGGCCGGAGGAGTGGCAGGCGCAGCCACCGGTCGGCAGCACGTGGTTGGAGCCGGCGGTGTAGTCACCCAGCGACACCGGGCTCCACGGACCGACGAACACCGCTCCGGCGTTTCGGATCCGCAGCGCCCGCTCGGCCGCGTCCCGGGTCTGGAGCTCGGTGTGCTCAGCGGCGTAGGCGTCCACGACGGCCAGGCCATGGTCGAGGTCGTCCACGAGGACGGTCGCGGACTGCTCCCCGGACAGGGCAGTGGCGATCCGCTCGGCGTGCTTGGCGGCAGGGACCTGGCGGGCAAGCTCGGCGTCGACGGCTTCGGCCAGCGCGGGCGAGTCGGTGACCAGCACCGCAGCGGCCAGCGGGTCGTGCTCGGCCTGGCTGACAAGGTCGGCGGCCACGTGCACCGGGTCGGCACCGTCGTCGGCCAGGACGGCGATCTCGGTGGGCCCGGCCTCACTGTCGATGCCGATCCGGCCCTCGAGCAGCCGCTTGGCCGCGACGACGTAGATGTTCCCCGGCCCGGTCACCATGTCGACCGGCTGGCACGGTCCCGCCCCGTAGGCGAACATCGCGACCGCCTGCGCGCCGCCGACCGCGTAGACCTCGTCGACGCCGAGCAGGGCGCAGGCAGCCAGGATGGTGGGGTGTGGGAGCCCGCCGTGCTCGCGCTGGGGCGGGCTGGCAAGGGCCAGGGAGTCCACCCCGGCGACCTGGGCCGGCACCACGTTCATCAACACGCTGCTCACCAGCGGCGCCAGCCCTCCGGGGGCGTACAGCCCGACCCGGCGGACCGGGACCAGCCGCCGGTGCACGGTGCCGCCGGTCACCACCTGGGTGGCGACCTCGGCGCCGCGCTCGGCGGTGCAGGTGCGGCGCAGCCGGCGGATGGACTCCTCCATGGCCGCGCGCACGTCGGGGTCGACGGCAGCCAACGCGGTCTCGAGAGCGTCCCGGGGAACGGCGATGTCGGTCTGCTGCACGCCGTCGAAGCGGGAGCTGGCCGCGCGGATCGCGTCCAGCCCGCGGTCGCGCACGTCGGCGCAGATCGGGCGCACCGTCTCCAGCGCCTGGTCGACGTCGAGACCGGCACGGGGCAGCACTCCGGGGAGGAGCGGGACGGAGCGGTCCTGGCCCCGCAGGTCGATGCGGCGGATCACCCCGGAAGTCTACGGAGGTGGGCGCCGGTCGCCGGCCGCGGTTACGTTTGTGGACGTGGGCGACCCGCTACCGCTGTTCCCGCTGGGCACGGTTCTGTTCCCGGGCATGCCGCTGCCGCTGCTCGTCTTCGAGGACCGGTACCGCGACCTCGTCGGCGACCTGCTGCGTCGGCCCGCCGACGAGCGCGCCTTCGGCGTGGTGGGCATCCGGGACGGCTACGAGGTCGGTGACGTCGCCGTGCACTCCGCACACCGGGTGGGCTGCGAGGCGGTGGTCGAGGAGATCACCGAGCGACCGGACGGACGGTACGACGTCGAGGCCGTCGGCCGACGCCGGTTCCGGGTGGACGGCATGGACGACGGCAAGTCCTACCTCACCGGTGAGGTGACCTTCCTGGACGAGACGGACGGTCCGGAGGTCGACGCCGCCTGCGGCCAGGCGCTGGCGGCGTTCGAGGCCTACCGCACCCGGCTCAGCACGATGCAGGGCGCCGAGGTGCGGGTGCTCGAGCTGCCGCGGCAGGCGCTCACGCTGTCGTACGCGCTGGCCGCCGGTGGCCTGTTCATGCTCGGCGACCGGCAGCTGCTGCTGGAGGAGCGCACCGCCGCCGGCCGGCTCGCCCGGCTGGCCCGACTGCTGCGTAGCGAGACGGCGGCGATGACGGCGCTGCCCAGCCTGCCGGCGACGGACGTGGTGCGGACCGGCTGGTCGCCGAACTGACCAGCCGCCCGGCCCCGCTTCGCCTCGCCTAGTCGAAGACCAGCCGATAGGTCGAGCGGCGGTACTCGCCGTCGACCGTGGCCGACGCGCCGAACGCC
This sequence comes from uncultured Actinomycetota bacterium, assembly GCA_963704295.1. Classification (GTDB taxonomy): domain Bacteria; phylum Actinomycetota; class Actinomycetes; order Propionibacteriales; family Nocardioidaceae; genus JACCVL01. The sequence goes on from OY969884.1 coordinate 428,270, forward strand.
CGCAGGACGTCGAGGGTGCCGGCGATCTCGGACGGCACCGGCTGGCCGATGTCCGCCGCGACCCTGTCCACCAGCTCCGCGACCAGGTCCAGGTCGACGAACGCAACCGCGACCGCGTCGTTGGCGTCGGCGACGGCCGCGTCGAAGACGTCGCTGTCGCCGAGGCTGCCGCCGTCGGCGAGCGACTCCGCATACGCCTCGTTCGCGGCGACGACCAGCCCGCCGTCGACCTCCTGCTGCGCGATCTCGAACGGGGCGCCGCTGGAGCTGAGCAGCTCCTGGATCCGCGAGATCAGCTCGCCGGCGGCCTCCGGGTCGGTGCGCATCCGGGCGCCCACGTTGATGGTGGACAGGTCCGGCTGGCCGGTCGCCGAGTCGAGCTCGAACCCGTTGCTGTCCACGGCGAGGGTGAACTCGTCTCCGAGCAGTGTCCCGACGTCCTCGGGCACCGTGAAGCCGGTCTGTGCCTCGAGCTGGGCGGCGAAGTACGCCAGCGCGCCCGGACCGAACTCGGAGCCGGCCAGGTCGCTGTCCTGCAGATCCTGCAGGCGCTGCCACACCGCGTCGACCGAGTCACCGCCGCCGGTGAAGCCGAAGGCCATCAACGTGGTCTCCGGAAGTGCCTGCACGTCGCCCGCCGCCTCCTCCGAGCCGACGCCGAACGTCATCAGGTCACCGGTCCCGGCGAGGACGACCTCGAGCGCGTCGGACTGCGCCCGCAGCGCGACGGCGACCGAACCGAGGTCTTCGAAGCCGAGCACGCCGAGCGCCTCAGCGACCTCCGGCTCGGACTCCTCGGTGGCCGCGACCACCGCGTCCAGGTCGACCCAGAAAGACACCAGCCCCTCCCCGTCCAGCGCGTCCATGTCCGCGCTGAACGTGGATGCCTCCGACAGCGGCTCCTCCTCCGCGGCGGCGGCGAAGTCGTCGGCCTGCTCTTGATCCTCGGCCAGCAGGGCATAGTCACCGACGAACGCGATCCCGCCTTCACTCGCCTCAGGGCCGTCGTCGGCACCACAGTCCAAGAGCGCCTGCAGACCGGTCCGTGCCGCGTCCTCGTCGGTGACCTGGACGACCACGAGGGGCTTGGGGTCCTCCCCGGCCTCGCCGGGCAGCGCGGCAGCGCCGGCACGGTCACCGATCCACGGCTCGATGTCGGCGGCATAGTCGATGTCGCTGCACCCCTCGGAGTCGGCGAGCGCCTCCTCGAACAGGTGCCGACGCAGGTCGTCGGTGTCGGAGGTGATGCCGGCATCCGCCAGCTGAGTCTCCAGCTCGGGCACCCGACGCAGCAGCCGCAGGGCGTTGATCTTCTGCTCCGCGGACGGGTCGAGGTCGATCCGCGCGTAGGCGAGGGCCGACGAGGGGATCGCGTCGGCCGGCTGCGGGCCGCCGCCCCCCAGCACCTGGAAGGCCACGACGGCGCCACCCCCGATCAGCGCCAGGGCCGCGGCGGCCGCGGTGAGGGCGACGGCCAACCGGCGCCGGCTCCGCCCGCCGCCGTCGGCGCCCTGGCCGGCGGGTCCACCGGTCGGCGGGTCGTCGCTGCCGATCCACTCGGTCGGCGCCCGGCTGTCGCCCGGCTCCCCGTACCCCGTCCCCTGCTGCCCGTCGGACACGAGTTTCCCTCCGCCGCTCCCGTGCTGGGAGGACCGCACGCCCCCCAACGTCAGACCGAGAGCCTACTGGCTGGAAGGCTCCAGCCGGTCGGTATCCGGCGATTGCGGCGCTTCCCGGTCGAGGAGCCAGACCGTCACCATCAGGCCGGCGAGCGCCCCGATGGTCCAGGCGAGGAAGAGCCCCGGGGTCTGTACCTCGAAGGGCGCCGGCAGCAGGTCCCCCGGCGCGGGGGTCGCGGCCTCGGCCGGCTGGTCCGGCCCCACCAGGCCACCCACGAGGTAGGACACCAAGGCGGCCAGCCCGGACCCGAGCAACACCCCGGCGACGAGCATCCAGCCGGTTCGGCGCAGGCCGAGCGCGAGCCCGCTGCCCACCAGCACCCCGCCCGTGAGTCCGACCGCGGTGTAGCGCGCCTCCACCGCGAACAGTCGACCGAGCTGCGCCTCGTCCATGAAGGTCAGCTGCGCCGTCACGGTGTACGTCGCGGGGTCGGACCACCAGGCCCAGACCAGCCCGCCCAGCAGACCGGCCAGCCCGAAGGCGGCGACGGGCACGAGCACACCGGTCCACGGCCGCCGGCTACGGGACCGCGCGTGGGTCCCGGTCACACGCCGAGACAGCGCGGACCGAGCAGCGCCTTGAGGTCGGCCATCAGCGCGGAGCTCGGAGTCACCCGAAGCCGCTCGTCCAGGCGCATCAGTGTCGTGGCCGACCGGGCCTGCAACCGAAGGTGCACCTCGGTGACCCCCGGGTGCGTCGCCAGCACGTCCTTGAGCTGCTCGACCGTGGGTGCCGTGCAGCGAGCCGCCGGCACCGTGATGACCACCGGCGCGGCGCCGGACCGGGACAGGTCCGGCGCCCGGACCTCGCTCGCGTGCAGCTCCGGCACGTCGTCGCGCCGCTTGATCCGGCCGGTGACGGCGACGATGGCGTCCTCGACCAACAGCGGAGCGGCGGTTTGGTACGTCCCGGGGAAGACCATGACGTTGACGGCACCCTCGAGGTCCTCGACCGAGATCACCGCCCAGGTGTCGCCCTTCTTCGTCAGCTTGCGCTGCACGGACGTGACCAGTCCGGCCACGGTCACCGTGCTGTGCTCCTCGCGGTCCTCGTCGGTGAGCAGCCGTCCCACGGTGCAGTCACTGACCGACGAGAGCACGTGCTCCAGCCCCAGCAGCGGGTGGTCCGAGACGTAGAGGCCGAGCATCTCCCGCTCGAAGCTCAGCAGGGTCTGCTTGTCCCACTCGTCGATGTGGTCCGGCACGGTGACCTCGACTCCCCCGAAGGAGTCGTCGTCGAGTCCGCCGAACAGCGAGTCCTGTCCGATCGCCTCGTTGCGCTTGATGTCGACGAACGTGTCCACCGCGTCCTCGTGCACCGCCACCAGTGCCCGCCGGCGGTGCCCCATCGAGTCGAACGCACCGGCCTTGGCGAGCGACTCGATCACCCGCTTGTTGCAGACCACCGCGGGAACCTTGGCCAGGAAGTCCGGGAAGTCATCGAACCGCCCCTGCTCGGTGCGGGCGGACACGACGGCCGTGACCACGTTGTGCCCGACGTTGCGAATCGCCGTCAGCCCGAACCGAACATCGGTGCCGACCGGCGTGAAGGTCGCGTCGGACTCGTTGACGTCGGGTGGCAGCACCTTGATGCCCAGCCGGCGGCACTCGTTGAGGTAGATCGCCGACTTGTCCTTGTCGTCGCGCACGCTGGTCAGCAGTGCGGCCATGTACTCCGCGGGGTAGTTGGCCTTCAGGTAGGCGGTCCAGTACGACACCAGTCCGTACGCGGCGGAGTGCGCCTTGTTGAAGGCGTAGTCGGAGAACGGCACCAAGACGTCCCACAGCTTCTTGATCGCCGCCTCGGAGTAACCGCGCTCGGCCATCCCGCTGGAGAACTTCGACCACTGGGCGTCCAGCTCGGCCTTCTTCTTCTTGCCCATCGCCCGCCGCAGCAGGTCCGCCTCACCGAGGGAGTAGCCGGCCACCCGCTGGGCGATGGCCATCACCTGCTCCTGGTAGACGATCAGGCCGTACGTCTCCCCCAGGATCTCCGCGAGCGGCTCGGCCAGCTCGGCGTGGATGGGCGAGACCTCGTCCCGGCCGTTCTTGCGGTTGGCGTACTTGTTGTGCGAATCCGCACCCATCGGTCCGGGGCGGTAGAGCGCACCGACGGCGGAGATGTCCTCGAACGTGTCCGGGCGCATCGACCGCAGCAGCGCCCGCATCGGGCCACCGTCGAGCTGGAAGACGCCCAGCGTCTCGCCGCGGGACATCAGGGCGAAGGTGGGCTCGTCGTCGAGCGGGAGGTCCTCGAGCACGACGGTCTGAGACCGATTGGTCGCGATGTTGGCCAGGGCGTCGTCGAGGACGGTGAGGTTGCGCAGCCCCAGGAAGTCCATCTTGATCAACCCGAGCGCTTCGCACGTCGGGTAGTCGAACTGGGTGATGACGGCGCCGTCCTGCTCGCGACGCATGATCGGGATCACGTCCAGCAGCGGCTCGCTCGACATGATCACGCCGGCGGCGTGCACGCCCCACTGCCGCTTGAGCCCCTCCAGCCCGCGAGCGGCCTCGACCACCGTCCGCACGTCCGGGTCGCTCTCGCAGAGGCTCCGGAACTCGTTGCCCTCGTGGTACCGCTCGTGCGTGGGGTCGAAGATCCGGGTCAGCGGCACGTCCTTGCCCATCACCGCCGGTGGCATGGCCTTGGTGATCCGCTCCCCCATCGCGAACGGGTACCCGAGCACGCGGGAGGCGTCCTTGACCGCCTGCTTGGCCTTGATGGTCCCGTAGGTGACGATCTGCGCCACCCGGTCGTCGCCGTACTTGTCACTGACGTAGCGGATCACCTCGCTCCGGCGACGCTCGTCGAAGTCGATGTCGAAGTCGGGCATCGAGACCCGGTCCGGGTTCAGGAAGCGCTCGAAGATCAGCCCGTGCACCAGCGGGTCGAGGTCGGTGATCCGCAGCGCGTACGCCGCGATCGAGCCGGCCCCCGAGCCGCGGCCCGGACCGACCCGGATGCCGTTCGCCTTGGCCCAGTTGATGAAGTCCGCGACAACGAGAAAGTAGCCGGGGAAGCCCATCTGCGCGATCACGCCGACCTCGTAGTCCGCGCGGGCGCGCACCTCCGGGGTGATCCCGTCGGGGTAGCGCTGCGTCAACCCGGCCTCGACCTCGGCGGCGAACCAGCTCTGCTCGGTGTGCCCGTCGGGGACGGCGAACCGCGGCATGTAGTTGGCGGTGTCGTCGAACTCGACCTCACAACGCTCGGCGATGAGCAGCGTGTTGTCGCAGGCCTCCCGCAGGTCGTAGCGCTCCTCCCACAGGGCCCGCATCTCGGCAGGTGACTTGACGTAGAAGTCGCGTGCGTCGAACTTGAACCGGGTCGGGTCGGCGAGCGTCTTGCCGGACTGTACGCAGAGCAGCGCCTCGTGGGCGTCCGCGTCCTCAGGGGCGGTGTAGTGCAGGTCGTTGGTGGCCACCATCGGCAGACCCAGGTCGCGCGCCAGGCGCAGCAGGTCGTCGCGCACCCGGTCCTCGATGGGCAGCCCGTGGTCCATCAGCTCGAGGTAGTAGTTGTCCCGGCCGAAGATGTCCCGGAACTCGGCGGCGCTGCGCCGCGCCGCCTCGTAGTCCCCGATGCGGAGCCAGGTCTGCACCTCGCCGGACGGGCACCCGGTCGTCCCGATCAGCCCGTCGGCGTACTCGGCGAGCAGCTCGCGGTCGGCCCGCGGCTTGTAGAAGAAGCCCTCCAGGCTGGATCGCGACGACAGCCGGAACAGGTTGTGCATCCCGGCAGTGCTGCTGGCGAGCAGGGTCATGTGAGTGAAGGCGCCACCCCCGGACACGTCGTCGTCCCCGCCCTTGGACCAGCGGACCTTCCGCCGCTCGGAGCGGTGCGTCCCCGGCGCGAGGTAGGCCTCCATGCCGATGATCGGCTTCACTCCCGCGGCTCGGCCCTGCCGGTAGAAGTCGTAGGCGCCGAACACGTTGCCGTGGTCGGTCATGGCGATCGCCGGCATCTCGAGCTCGGCGGTCCGGGCGAACAGCTCGGGGAGACGCGCCGCTCCATCGAGCATGGAGTACTCGGTGTGGACGTGCAGGTGCACGAACGACGAGCTGCTCGACATCGGGGGGCCGGCCTCCGGACCTCGGGGTGGACAGAGCCTACTTGGCTCCAGGGTGCCGGGCCGCGCCGACACCCGACGGCCGCCACTCGTAGCGGACGTCCGGGGCCTGCTCCTCGTTGCCGGCACCGTCGGTGTGCTCCACGGGAACCAGGCCGTTCGCCTCGTACAGCGCCCGCGCCCGGTCGTTGGCCGCGAAGACCCACAGCCCGAACCCCCCGGGGCGCAGCGCCATCGCCAGCCGCAGCAGGGCGGTCCCGATGCCGCGCCCTTCGCAGTCCGGGTGGACGTACAGCTGGTCGAGGAAGGCGCTGTCGAGGACCAGGACGGCGACGAGCCGGGCGTCCTCCTCGGCGACCCACACCTCGCGCTTCGGCGCGACCTCCTCGGCGAACCAGCGCGCCGCTCCGGCTACCGGATGCACCGGGGGTGGCATGGTTCCGCGCTCGGCCGCCGCCAGCCGGGAGGCGACGTGCACCGCGCTGGCCGCGCCCGTTTCGGTCGGCTCCATCGGGCGGAGCACGAGGTCGGGCTCCTGCCGCGGCGTGCCGGTCACGACGCCTCCCGTACCTGCTGCAGAGCCTGCTCGAGGTCGTCGGGGTAGGGACTGGTGAAGCACACCTCCCGCCCGGTGCCCGGGTGCGCGAACCCCAGTCCGACGGCGTGCAGCCACTGCCGGGTGAGGCCGAGTCGACGCGCGAGCACCGGGTCCGCGCCGTAGGTCAGGTCACCGGCGCAAGGGTGCCGAAGCGCGCTCATGTGCACCCGGATCTGGTGCGTCCGGCCGCTCTCCAGCCGGATCTCGAGCAGGCTGGCCCACCGGTGCGCCTCCAGCGTCGCGTAGTGGGTCACGCTCGGCCGGCCGCCCGCCACCACCGCCCAGCGGTGGTCGTGACGCGGGTGCCGCGCGATCGGGGCGTCGACGGTCCCGCGGGACGGGTCGGGGTGGCCCTGCACCAGGGCGTGGTAGGTCTTGTCCACGGCGCGGTCCCGGAACGCCTGCTTGAGGGCGGCGTACGCCGGCTCGGACTTCGCCACCACCATCAGCCCGCTGGTCCCGACGTCCAGCCGGTGCACGACGCCCTGCCGCTCAGCCGCGCCGGAGGTGGCGACTCCGACCCCGGCCGCTGCCAGGTGCCCGAGAACGGTGGGTCCACTCCATCCGGGGCTGGGATGGGCTGCGACACCGACCGGCTTGTCCAGCACGACGAGGTCGTCGTCCTCGTGCACGATCCGAAGACCGGGCACGCGTTGCGCGACCAACCCCGTCTCCGGCTGGACCGTCGGGAGCACCACCTCCAGCCACGATCCGGCCCGCACCCGTTCGGACTTCGCGGGGAGGGCACCGTCGACGCGCACCTGGCCGGTGGAGACCAGGTCAGCGGCTCGGGTCCGGGACAGGCCCAGCAGCCGGGCCAGCGCGCTGTCCAGCCGGTCGCCGTCCAGCCCGTCCGGCACCGGCAGGCTGCGGTGCTGGCTCACGGCTCCGACCGGTCGGACGCGGGCCGCGCGCGGTCGCCGTCCAGGCCGACTCCGCGCAGCGACTGGGCCGCGATGATCGCGGCCGCGATCACGATGCAGCTGTCCGCCAGGTTGAAGACCGGCCAGTTCGGCAGCCGGAGGAAGTCCACGACGTGGCCACGAAACGGTCCGGGCTCGCGGAACATCCGGTCGGTCAGGTTGCCGAGCGCCCCACCGAGCAACATCCCGAGGGCGATCGCCCACAGCCGGTCGCGAACGCGGGATGCCAGGCGCAACAGGACCAGCACCACCACCAGCGCCACCGCTGTGAGAACGACGGTCAGGCCGGCGCCCAGGCTGAAGGCCGCGCCGGGGTTGCGGGTCAGCGTCAGGTCCAGGATCCCCGGAACCAGCTGGACCGGTGGCCGGCCGGTGAGGGTGTCGACTGCGACAACCTTGCTGCCAACATCCAGGGCCCAGGCGAGTCCGGCGACGCCGAAGAGCAGCAAGAGCCGCCGGGGCGCGCGGCAGGGAATTCGGGGCGCGGACCGAGGGACGTCGCCCTCGGGAGTCAGCGACGCTCCTGGCGTTGCTTGCATGTCATGCACAGTGTCGCACGCGGGAACGCCATCAGCCGCAGCTTGCCGATCGGCTGACCACAGGACTCGCAGAGCCCGTAGCTGCCGTCCTCGAGCCGTGTCATCGCGCGCTCGACCTGGAAGAGCATCTCCCGGCTGTTGTTGGCCAGCGACATCTCGGCATCCCGCTCCAGGGCCTTCGACCCGATGTCCGCCTGGTCGTTGCCCGCGCCGTCCCCGCCGTCTCGGAGCAGGACCTTGATCTCCTGCTCGGCCGCGGCGACCTCACCGAGCAGTCGCTGCCGCTCCTCGTCGAGCTCACCGCGGACCTCGGCGATCTCAGCCTTGGTCCAGGGGTCCTCGCCGGCGAGCACCGGGAGTCCGCCTCGTCTCGGCACGGTCGGGGATGCGGCCACCTGCCTGGAGCCGGCCTTCTTCGCGCCGCTCTTCTTCGCGCCGGTCTTCTTCGCGCCGGTCTTCTTCGCGCCCGCCTTCTTCGCGCCGGTCTTCTTCGCGCCGGCCTTCTTCGCGCCGGCCTTCTTTGCCGCCGTCTTCTTTGCCGCCGTCTTCTTTGCCGCCGTCTTCTTTGCCGCCGTCTTCTTTGCCGCCGCCTTCTTCGCGCCGGTCTTCTTCGCCGCCGCCTTCTTCGCGCCGGCCTTCTTCGCGCTGGCGGTCACGTCGGCACTCGCGCTCTTGGCCGCTGCGGCGACCGGCTTCGATCGACGACCGACGACTCGGTCGGCGGCCGCGCGAAGCGCCGACGCGCCGCGCGACGCGCGACGCGAGGGGGACCGCTCAGAATCGCGCTCCGATGGGGTTCCGGGCATTGTCGGCCAGCCTCATCTCTGGGTCAGGTGCGGAGAGAATAGGCGGACCCGTTGCCCGCATCAAATGCGAACCGCCGAGCACCCCGGACATCATGCTGCCGGCCGGTGACATGTCACCGACCGGCAGCAAGAGGTACCTCTGCGTCAGCCCTGCGAGCCCTGGTCCTCACCGAGGAGCGAACGGAGTCGCTTGGGCGTGTGCTCACCGTCGCTGCCGGGCAGCGAGGCCGGACCGGCCTCCTCGCCCTCGAGTTGGGCCAGCTGCGCGGTGAAGTAGTTCCGCAGTCGGCTGCGGTACTCCCGCTCGAACGCCCGCAGGTGCTCGACCTCGCCGGCCAGCCGGTCGCGGTCCCGCTCCAGGTCGCCGAACAGCTGCTGGCGCTTGTTCGCCGTCTCGACGTCGAGCTTCTCGGCGCGGGCGCGGGCGTCGGCCTCCATCTGGTCGGACTTGGACCGCGCGTCCTGCTCCAGCCGCTCCGCCTTGGTCCGCGACTCGGCCAGGATCTTGTCCGCCTGGTCTTTGGCGTCGGCCACGACCTCGTCGGCGTTGCGGGTGGCGATCTCGAGCAACCGTGCGGCCGCGCTGGACGCCTCGCCGACAGTGGCCGGTGGCGCCACCGGGGCGACCGGCGCCGGCGCCGCCATCTGCGGCTCCGGCTCGGGGTCCGGCTCGGGGGTTGGTTCCGCGACGGTCGCAGCCGGCATGGGCTGGTTGGTCGACGCCGCCTCGAGCTTGCTGCGCAGGTCGGTGTTCTCACCGGTGAGCCGCTCCAGCTCGGTCTCGACCTCGTCGAGGAACTGGTCCACCTCCCCCATGTCGTAGCCCTCGCGAAGGCGAACGGGAGTGAAGCGCTTGTTGCGCACATCCTCAGGCGTCAGCGGCATGACCTCACCTGTTCGGTCGGTGTATCGGCAGTGGTCGGTTTCGGGCAACAGGCAGGCGGGGCGCAGTATGCGGCGACTCCCTCAGGCCTGCGGTTCGCGGTGCAACCGTACCGCTTCGTAGGGTCACGACGACAACTCCACGAGCGGTATCGGTGTGTCATCTCGACCCTTCGGACCACCCCGGCCGCACCGTCCGGCGGCACCCGGGTCGGCCGGAGGGTCAGAAGAAGACCGCGCGGTTGATCCCCTGCAGAATCCAGAGCGCGATCAACAGCACCATCGGGGACAGATCCAGCGCCACCGACCCGAGCCGCAGGGGCGGAATCACCCGGCGCAACGCACGCAGGGGCGGGTCGGTGAGGGTATAGACGAACTCGCAGATGACCAGCACGATCCCGCTGGGCCGCCAGGACCGGGCCAGCACCTGGACCCAGTCGATGACGAAGCGCGCGATGAGGACGACGACGCACGCCCACAGGACGAAGTCGATGACCTGACCGACGAGGATCATCCGTCGATTGTCCGGGTCGCAGCCGGCTCGCGCCCGACCGGGGTCGGGACCACTCGGCGCATCGGATCAGCTCTGGTTGAAGAAGCCGCCCTCGGCGATCCGCTGCTTGTCCTCGGCCGCCACCGTCACATTCGGCGGGGACAGCAGGAAGACCTTGCTCGTGACCCGCTCGATCGACCCGTGGACGGCGAAGACCAGCCCGGCGGCGAAGTCGACCAGGCGCTTGGCGTCGTTGTCGTCCATCTCCGAGAGGTTCATGATCACCGGGATCCCCTCGCGGAAGTGCTCGCCGATCGTGCGCGCCTCGTTGTACGTCCGCGGGTGCAGGGTGGTGATACGTGACATCTCCGCACTGACCGGGCGGGGGCGGCGCTCGGACAGGTGCGCCACCGGAGCGGCGCTCTCGGCCCGAACCGCACGCACCGGGCGACGCTCCTGCTCCTCCGGCTCGACGTCGTCGTAGTCGTCGTCGAAGCGGTCCGCATCCTCGACCAACCCGAGGTAGACACCCATCTTGCGCATAGCGCCAGCCATTGCCGTCACCCTCCGGAAGGCGTTACCGATTCCGCGCCGACACTAGCGGAGCGCAGGCCTCTCACCGAGCACCGCGCGCCCGACACGCAGGTGTGTCGCGCCCGCCTGGATCGCCTGCTCGAGGTCACCGCTCATCCCCGCCGAGACCACGTCGGCGGCGGGGTGCGCGGCGCGTAGCGACGCCGACAGGTCGGCCAGCCGGTCGAACGCCCGCGACGGGTCGGCGCCGAGCGGCGCCACGGTCATCACGCCCCGCAACCGCAAGGCCCCGGCCGAGGCGATGGCCTCCGCCACGGCGAGGAGATCCGACTCGGCGAGGCCGGACCGTGAGTCGGTGGCAGTCGCCGCGGCCGCGGGGTCGAGGTCGAGCTGGACCAGGCAGTCCAGGATGCGCTCGGCCCGCGCCGCGCCCCGGTCCAGGGCGCGGACCAGCCGGAGGCGGTCCACCGAGTGCACGACAGAGGCGTACCCGGCGATGGCGGCGGCCTTGTTGGTCTGCACCGCCCCGACGAAGTGCCAGCGCTGCGGTGGGTAGCCGGCCTCCGCACACGCGGCCACCTTGCGGCCGGCCTCGGGGTGCCGCGCCTCGCCGACGTCCGTCACCCCCAGCTGCACCAAAAGCCCGACGTCGGACGCCGGGTAGGTCTTGGTGACCACCACCACGGTGAGCTCGGACCGGTTCCGGTCCGCGGTCTGGCAGGCGGTGACGATCCGCTGCTCGACGGCCGCGAGCCGGTGCGCGAGCTCGGCTCCCCGGTCCGCGAGGTCCGCTCGGTCGGCGTGCTGCGCGACGTCCGCGTGGTCCGGCCGGTCGATCTCGTCGGCGCTCATCCGAGCACCCGGACCAGCACACCCTGCCGGCCCGCGACGCCGCCCTGGCGGCGGTGCGAGAACAGGCTCTCGGACTCCATCGTGCAGACCACGGTGTCGGCAGCGAGGTCACGCACCTCCACCCCCGCCCGCCGGAGCTGGGCGGCGACTCCCGCCCCGAGATCGAGGCCAGGCGTGCCTCGACGGGTCGTCGACCACGTCGCCGGCTCCACGGCTGCGACCTCGTCCCGCATCGCCGCCGGGACCTCATAACACCGGCCACAAATCCGCGGCCCCAGCCACCCCACGACGTCGACGGCACCGAGCGAGCGCAGCACCTCGACGGTGGCGGGAACGACGCCGGCGACGGTCCCGCCGCGACCCGAGTGCACGACTCCGGCGAGGCCGCGTGCGGGGTCGGCCAGGGCGACGGGGACGCAGTCGGCGGCCCGAGCCACCAGGACCGGCCCGGGAGTTCCGGTGACCAGAGCGTCGGCCTCGACCACCGGCTGCCGCGGGGACCCGGCATCGACGACAGCGACCGTCCGCCCGTGCACCTGGCGCATCAGCACGCGGTCGTCGGAGCCGGCACCGAGCGCCGCAACCACGCGGCGCAGAGCGCTGTCCCCGTCGGCCAGGTCGAGCTCCGCGCCCGCCTCCACCGCCGGCGATTGGTACCGGCCGGTGAAGGCGACGCGGACCCGCCCCACGACCGTGTCGAAGACGAACACGCGATCGCCGGCCTCCTACTTCAGGAAGTCGGGCACATCGAGATCGTCGTCATCGAAGTGCACCGGCCTCGGAGCCGGCGGCTGCGCCGGCCGGGCCGTCGCCCCCGCACCCACCGGCGTGGGCCGGTTGACCGGCTGCACCTCGGGACGCCGGGTCGGCTCGGGCGGAGGCGATGCGGGCGTCTGCTCGGCCGGGCGGGACGCGACCGGCTCAGCCGGACGGATCCGATCGGTCCCCGGGGCGGGAGCGCTGTCCCGGCGCAGGGCCGGCTCGCCGGTGTCGCGGCGTCGCGGCGTCCCTCCGTCGAACCCGGCGGCGATCACGGTCACCCGCACCTCGTCGCCGAGGGCGTCGTCGATAACCGCACCGAAGATGATGTTCGCCTCCGGGTGCGCAGACTGCGAAACGAGTGCGGCGGCCTCGTTGATCTCGAACAAGCCGAGGTCGGAGCCGCCTGCGATCGACAGCAGCACGCCGTGTGCGCCGTCGATGGAGGCCTCCAGCAACGGGCTGGACACGGCCATCTCTGCCGCAGCGACGGCCCGCTCGTCCCCACGGGCGGACCCGATGCCCATCAGCGCCGACCCGGCGGCCGACATCACCGACTTCACGTCCGCGAAGTCCAGGTTGATCAGCCCGGGGGTGGTGATCAGGTCGGTGATGCCCGAGACACCCTGCAACAGCACCTGGTCGGCCTGCTTGAAGGCGTCGAGGACGCTGACGCTCCGGTCGCTGATCGACAGCAGCCGGTCGTTCGGGATCACGATCAGCGTGTCGACCTCGTCCCGCAGAGCGGCGATGCCCTCCTCGGCCTGGTTGGCCCGGCGCCGGCCCTCGAACGCGAACGGGCGGGTGACGACGCCGATGGTCAGGGCACCGAGCGAGCGCGCGATCTTGGCGACCACCGGGGCCCCCCCGGTTCCGGTGCCGCCACCCTCGCCGGCGGTCACGAACACCATGTCGGCGCCCTTGAGCACCTCCTCGATGTCCTCCGAGTGGTCCTCGGCAGCGCGCCCACCGACGTCGGGGTCCGCGCCGGCACCAAGGCCGCGGGTGAGCTCGCGGCCGATGTCGAGCTTCACGTCGGCGTCGCTCATCAGCAGCGCCTGGGCGTCGGTGTTGATGGCGATGAACTCCACGCCCTTCAAACCGACTTCGATCATCCGGTTGACCGCGTTCACACCACCGCCGCCGATGCCGACGACCTTGATCACGGCCAGGTAGTTCTGCGCTGCCATGTCGCGCACCTCTCGTCTTCGGGGGACCTGCGGTCGTTGGGCCTGGGAGCGGCCGGGGTGGCAGAACTGTCACTCTCAAGTAGAGGGTTATAGTTATGTCAACCTCGACCTGGGACAGGAACGTACGCAGATCCCCGTCCCGCCAGGGTGCGACACGCGGGTGTCACGTCAGATTTTCCCGCTGCCCGGACCCGGTCTCAGAGCTCAGGACGCCGGGGCGGTGCCGGACGTCGTCGGCAGGCTCGGCGCGGAGACGTCGTAGGTAGCTGCCGGCACCCGCATCAGCGCGGTCAGCACCTCGGCCTTGAACGCCGAGTCCTCGGCACTCCCCCAGCGGACCACGGCACCGTCTGCCAGCACCAGCACCACCGCGTCCAGGCTGGCGACCTCGACGTGGTCGACCTGGCGGGCGACCGCGGGTTCGAGCGCGACCACGACCGACGCAACCTCACGCAGCGCGTCCTCGCGCGCCGAGCCGGCCGAGCCGGTCTCGGTGGCTTCCGCCAACTCGTCACCTTGGACCAACGGCAGTCCGGCCGGCAGGTCGGGATAGCTGCGGAACAGCACCCCCTCGGCGTCCAGCGCCCGGTACTCCCCTGCCTCGGCGAGCACGGCGACCGGTTCCCGCTCGCGGACCTCGATGCGCAGCGTCCCGGGCCACTCCCTGCGTACCTCGGCGTCGGCGACCGGCGCCAGCGCTTCCACCCGCCCGGCGACCGCGTCCAGGTCGACGCGGGCCAGCGGCGTGCCGGTGCCGACCCCGGCGGCCACCCGGACCTCCTCCTCGGACAGCACCTGCTCGCCGTCCACGCCGACCCCGTCCACCGCCAGCAGGTCGGACCACCACAGCACCCAGGCGAGGGTGCAAGCCAGCACCAGCCCGAGCAGGACCACCACCGCCGTCCGCCAGCGGCGGAGCCGGCCGCTCCACCGTCGCCGGGCGAAGCGCGCCCGCGCGACGGCGACCGGAGCCGACGCAGCAGCTCGCTCACGGACGCTCATGGCGCCCCCGCAGCTCGGCCAGCACCTGTGGGACCAGCGTGGTCACGTCACCGGCCCCCAGCGTGAGCACCAGATCACCCGGTCGCGCCAACTCCGCGAGCAGCGCGGGGACCGTCGCCGTCTCCGGGACGTGGTGGACGCGCTCGGACGGCAATGGGACAGCGCTCGCGACCAGCAAGCCGTCGATGCCCGGCTCGGGGTCCTCGCGCGCGACGTACACGTCCAGCACGACCACCTCGTCCGCGGCGCCGAGGGCGCGACCCATCTCGGTGCCGAAGGCACGCACCCGGCTCACCAGGTGCGGCTGGAAGCAGACGACCAGGCGGCCGTCCCCCACCAGCGCCCGTGCGGCCTGCAGGTCCCCGTCGATCTCGACCGGGTGATGGGCGTACGAGTCGTAGACGGTGATCTCGGCGACGCTTCCGCGGCGTTCCATCCGGCGGCGGGTCCCGGTGAACGCCCCCAAGCCGGCGACCAGCCGGTCCTGGTCGAGCCCGAGCCGCAGCCCGACCGCGAGCGCCAGGCAGGCGTCGACCGCGTAGTGCCGGCCCGGCACCTGCAGCCGGACCTCGATCCCCGGCCCGCCCTGCCAGGACACCGGGGTCACCGAGCCCGCGCCGTCCGGTCGGGTGTCGCCCAGCCTGAGGGTGGCCGGCTCGTTTCCGCCGACCCGCAGCACCTCGATCCCCTGGAGCTGCGCCCGCTCCGCGAGCGCTGCCGCGCCCGAGTCGTCGTCGCTGACGACCAGGAACCCGCCGTTCTCGATCCGGTCCAGGAAGCGCTCGAAGGCGGCTCGATAGGCCGCCGGCGTCCCCCACACGTCGAGGTGGTCGGCGTCCACGCCCGTGACCACCGCGGCGTACGGGGTGTAGACGAGGAACGCCCCGTCGCTCTCGTCGGCCTCGGCGACGAACAGCCGCCCGGACCCGTGTGCGGCGTTGGTGCCGGTGTCGGCAAGCTCGCCGCCCACGGCGTACGACGGGTCGACGTCGGTGCCGAGCAGAGCCATCACCAGCAGTGAGGTGGTGGTGGTCTTGCCGTGGGTGCCGGCCACGGCGAGCACCGTGCGGTCGAGCATCAGGGACTGGAGCGCGGCGGATCTGGGCAGCAGCCGCAGCCCGCGGCGCTCCGCCTCCACCACCTCCGGGTTCTCTGCACGGACCGCGGTCGAGACGACGACGCTGTCGGCGGCGCCGAGGTTCTCCGCCGCGTGCCCGACGTGGCAACGGGCTCCCAGGGCACGCAGCGCGCCGAGCACGGGGCTGTCCTGCACGTCCGAGCCGCTGACCTGGACCCCCCGAGCGAGCATCAGCCGGGCGATGCCGGACAGCCCGGCGCCGCCGATGCCGACCAGGTGCACCCGGCCGAGCGCGTCGGCCGGCAGCACGGGGTCGGGGACGGGAACCCTCACCGGCCTCCCCCGTCCGCTGCCGCGGCGGCGAGGACCATCCGGGCCAGTCGGACGTCAGCGTCCCGGGGCACCAGACCCGAGGCGGCGGCCGACATCGCGGCCAGACCGATCGCGTCGGTGACCAGGGCGGGGACCCGGTCACGCACCCAGTCCGACGTCAGCGCCGCGTCGTCAACCAGCAGGCCGCCACCCGCGTCGACGACGGGCCGGGCGTTGCGGGCCTGCTCGCCGTTGCCGATCGGCAGTGGCACGAAGACCGCCGGCAGCCCGACGCAAGCGACCTCGGTGACGGTGCTGGCCCCGGCCCGGCAGACGGCCAGATCCGCCGCGGCGTAGGCGTGGTCCATCCGGTCGACGTAGCCGACCACGACGTACGGGAGCCCGGTCGGGACGTCGACCTGCTGCTCAGGTCCCGTCACATGCAGCACCTGGACACCCGCTGCGCCGAGCTGCTCGGCAGCGCCGGAAACCGCCTGGTTGAGGCGCCGGGCGCCTTGGGACCCGCCGAAGACCAGCACGGTCGGCAGATCGGGGTGCAGCCCGAAGGCCGCCCGGGCCTCCGCCCGCTGCGCTCGCCGGTCGAGCCGGGACACCGCCCGCCGGACCGGAAGGCCCACCATCGTCGCGTGCGGCAGCGGCGTGTCCGGGAAGCTGCACGCGACGTGCGTGGTCCACCGCGCCCCGAGCCGGTTGGCGAGGCCCGGCAGCGCGTTCTGCTCGTGCACGACCAGCGGGATCCGGCGGCGCCGAGCGACGACATAGGCCGGGACGCTGACGTACCCGCCGAACCCGACCACCACGTCTGGCTGGACCCGGTCGAAGACCGCGCCAGTCGCCTGGACGGTCCGGCGCAGCCGACCCGGCACCCGCAGCAGGTCGACCGAGGGCCGACGGGGCAGCGGCACCGGCGGCACCAGTTCCAGCGGGTAGCCGGCCCGGGGCACCACCCGGGTCTCCAGCCCCCGGGGGGTGCCGAGCGCGACGATCTCGACGCCCGGCTCGAGGTCGCGCAGCGCGTCGGCGGTGGCGAGCAGCGGGGACGTGTGACCCGCGGTCCCGCCACCGGCGAGAAGGACCCGGGTCATCGGTCCACCGGCCGGCGTCGGTGGGCGCGGCGGTCCCGAACCCGCCCCGGCACCGAGGCGACGGCACCGACGCCGGCACCGATGCTTGCCCCGATTCGGCGACCGCGGCGCTGCCGTCGGACCGCGAGCGCGGCACGGGCCCCGGGTTCGGTGGTGGCGAACGCGAGCAACATCCCGAGCGCGACGAGGGTGGGAAGCAGGGCGGAGCCGCCGTAGGACACCAGCGGCAGCGGAATCCCGATCACCGGCAGGAAGCCGAGCACCATGCCGAGGTTGATCAGCGCCTGCGCGAGCAGCCACACGGTGATGCCCGCCGCGGCGTAGCGGACGAACGGCAGGGTGGTCCGGGTGGCGATCCGGAAGCCCGCGAAGGCCAGCAGCCCGAACAACGACAGCACGACGAGCGTCCCGAACAGCCCGAGCTCCTCCCCGATGACGGCGAAGATGAAGTCGGTGTGCGCGGCGGGCAGCGTGCCCCACTTCTGCCGGCTGGCACCGATACCCACCCCGAAGAACTGGCCGGAGGCGAGCGCGAAGAACCCGTGCGCCGCCTGCCAACCACCGCCCTGGAGGTCGGAGAACGGATCGAGGAACGTCGTGATCCGCTCCACCCGTTCGCGGTCGGTGCTGGCCAGGAACGCGACGACCCCGGCGGCGGCGAGCAGAGCGCCGGTGAACAGCCGAAGCGGCGCCCCGACCACCCACAGCGTGCCGAGGATGATGGCGAACAGCACCAGCGCCGTCCCGAGGTCGTGCTGGCCCACCACGAGCAGCGCGACCACCAGGGTCACGGGGATCACCGGGATGAGCAGGTGCCGCCAGTCGTCGAGCAGCCGGTCCTTGCGGGCGTACACGTCGGCGGACCACAGCACGATCGCCAGCTTGGCGACTTCGGACGGCTGGATGGTGAGCGGCCCGAGGGCGAGCCAGTTCTGGTTCCCGTTGACGCTGACCCCGAGTCCGGGGACGTAGGTGAGCGCGATCAGCACGATCGACAGCAGCAGGCTGGGCCAGGCCAGCGCGCGGATCAGTCCGACCGGCATCCGGGAGACCAGCCACGCGGCGGGCAGGCCGATGGCGACCCAGATCGCCTGCTTGCTGAAGATCGCGTAGGAGTTGTTCTGCTCGGTGTACGACGTCACCGAGCTGGCGCTGAGCACCATCACCAGGCCGAGCGCGAGCAGCAGCGCGGTGGCGCCGAGGACCAGCTGGTACGACGCCAACGGCCGGTCGAGCAGCCGACCCAGCGCCACCAGCCACGGGTGCTCGCGCGGACGGGAGCGCTCGCGCTGCGGCGGCGCGGCCGAGCGCCCGGGACCGGGCGACGTGGTGGTCACGCACACCCTCCTCGTCGTCGCCGGTCAGTCGGGCCGAGTGTCTCCGGTCCGGTTCCGGACCGCCGCTGCGAAGGCGTCCCCCCGATCGGCGTAGTCGCGGAACTGGTCGTGCGACGCGCAGGCCGGTGCAAGCAGCACGGTGTCACCCGGCTGTGCGAGCGCCAGCGCCGCGGCGACGACACGGTCCATCACCTCGTGCCCAGTCTCACCGCCGTCGACGTCGATCACCGGCACATCGGGCGCGTGTCGGCGCAACGCGTCGGCGATCAGCGCACGGTCGCGGCCGATCAGGACCGCCGCGCGCAGCCGTCCCCGCACCGCGGCCACCAGCTGGTCGAACGTCGCTCCCTTGGCCAGTCCGCCGGCGACCCACACGGCGGAGTCGCAGCCGGACAGCGACGCCTGCGCGGCGTGCGGGTTGGTCGCCTTCGAGTCGTCCACGAACCGGACGCCCCCAACGGTTCCCACCCGAGCGCCTCGGTGCGAATCCAGCCGGAACGAGCGCAGCCCGGCCCGAACCGCCGCGGCGGGCACACCGTGCGCCCGGGCCAGCGCGGCGGCGGCCAGCGCGTCGACGAGGGTGTGCGGCGCCAACGGCTCGATGTCGTCCACCGATGCGAGCTCGGCGGCCTGGCGCTGGCGGCCAGGGACGAACGCACGGTCGGCCAGCACGCCGTCGACCACACCGACGCACCCGACGTCTGGGATGCCGGTGGTCAGGCCGACCGCGCGGCAACCCTCGACCACGTCCGCCGCCCGCACCAGCTGCTCGACCGCGCGGTCCGCGACCGGGTACACGCAGGCCACCTGCGCCCGCTCGTACACCCGCGCCTTCGCGGCCCGGTAGGCCTCGAAGGACCCGTGCCAGTCCAGGTGGTCGGGGACGACGTTGAGCAGCACGGCGGCCTGCGCCGACATCGACGAGGTGGTCTGCAGCTGGAAGCTGGACAGCTCGACGGCGAGGACGTCGTACGGCTCGGGAGAGCGCACCGCTTCGAGCACCGGGGTGCCGACGTTCCCGACCGCGGCGCTGCGCAACCCCGCGGCGCGCAGTATCGCGTCCAGCATCTGCACGGTCGTGGTCTTCCCGTTGGTTCCGGTGACCGCCAGCCATGGTGCGGGCTCCCCGTCGATACCCGGCGGGCGTAGTCGCCAGGCGAGCTCCACCTCACCCCAGACCGGCACCCCACGGCGGGCCGCCTCCGTCAGCACCGGGCTTGCGGGCCGCCAGCCCGGGGAGGTGACGACGAGCGCGGTGTCGGGCGGCAGCGCCTCCGCCGCCGGGCCCAGGCGGACGTCGGCGCCGAGCAGCTCCAGGATGGTGGCCCGCTCTCGCGTGCTCTGGTCGTCGCGACCGTCGAGGACCGTCACCCGAGCGCCGAGGTCGAGCAGGGCGTCCGCGGCGGCGAACCCGGCGACGGCGGCTCCGGTGACGACGACCGGGGTGCCGGGCCGGACCGGGGTCGCGGTCACGTGCCCGCGACCCACTCGGCGTAGAAGACCCCCATCCCGCCGGCCACGCAGAGCCCGCAGATGATCCAGAACCGAATGACGATGGTGACCTCGGCCCAACCCGCCAGCTCGAAGTGATGCTGCAGCGGGGCCATCCGGAACAGCCGTTTGCCCTTCGTGAGCTTGAACCATCCGACCTGGAGGATCACCGACATCGTGATCGTGACGAACAGCCCACCGATCAGGAGCAGCAGCAGCTCGGTCCGGGTCATCAGCGCCAGACCCGCGAGCGCGCCGCCGAGCGACAGCGACCCGGTGTCGCCCATGATGATCTTCGCCGGCGAGGCGTTCCACCACAGGAAGCCGAAGCAGGCGCCGGTGATCGCCGCCGCGACGACGGCCAGGTCCAGCGAGTCGCGCACCTCGTAGCAGCGCGGGCCCTCCCGGGTGCTGCACGACTGGTTGTTCTGCCAGATGTTCACCAGCGTGTACGCCGCGAACACCATCACCGACGCGCCGGTGGCCAGGCCGTCCAGCCCGTCGGTGAGGTTCACCGCGTTGCTCGTGCCGGCGATCATCAGCAGCACCCAGACCACCACCAGCGCGGCCGGCAGCTCCCACGGGAAGTCCCGGGTGAACGAGATGCTGTTGGAGATCGGTGTCCGGTCGTCTTCGTTGGGGAACTGCAGCGCCAGCACGGCGAACGCCACCGCGATGAGCGTCTGCCCCCCGATCTTCGTCTTGCTGCGCAGCCCGAGGCTGCGCTGCTTCGACACCTTGATCCAGTCGTCGAGGAAGCCCACCAGTCCGAGACCGCTGAACAGGAACAGCAGCAGCAGCGCGGAGGCGGTGGGCATGTCCTGGGTGAGCAGGTGCGCGAGCGCGTAGGCGACGACCACCGAGCCGATGATCACCAAGCCGCCCATCGTGGGCGTCCCCCGCTTGGTGTGATGCGTGGTGGGACCGTCGTCGCGGATCGGCTGGCCGTAGCCGCGCTTGACCAGGAGCTGGATGGAGAGACGAGTACCCAGCAGGGTGCCCAGCAGGGCCAGACCTCCGCCGAGCAGGATGGCTCTCATCGCCTGGGCATTCCCTCCGGATTGGGCCGTCCGCCGGGAGTAGTATCCCGGTCTGGGCGGTCCGCACCAGCGCCGGGCGCGCCCCCGCGCGTCGGGTCCCCGAAGAGCCCCTCGGCGACCCGCTCGAGACCGGCGGCCCGGGACGCCTTGACCAGGACCACGTCTCCCGGGCGCAGGTAGCCGTCCAGCGCCGCCAGCGCGGCCTCGACGTCGGGCACGCGGACCGAGCTGCCTCCCCAGGCCGCAACGTCGTCGGCACCGTGGTGCAGCTGCTCGGCGCCGGCGCCGACCACCACCAGCCGATCGACGCCCAGCCCGGCAGCGAGTCGTCCGACGGCCCGGTGCTCGTCGTCGGCGACGGCGCCGAGCTCGCGCATCTCGCCGAGCACCGCGACGGTCCGGCCGGCGCCGGGGGCGCGGCCCAGCGCGGCGAGGGTGTGCAGCGCGGAGCGCATCGCGTCTGGGCTGGCGTTGTAGGCGTCGTTGACCACGACCACACCGTCCGGACGGACCCGCCGCTCCATCCGCCACCGTGAGGCGGGTGTCGCGGTGGCCAGTGACTGCGCCACCGTGCCGAGCGGGACGCCGGCCGCCAGCGCGACGGCTGCGGCAGCCGCCGCGTTGTTCGCCTGATGCGCGCCCAACAGCTGCATCGCCACCGGAGCGCCGCCGCCCGGCGTGGCGAGGACGAAGCGGGGGCAGCCGGACTCGTCCATCTCGAGGTCGGTCACCCGGACGTCCGCGTCGCTCGTCACCCCGAAGGTCCGCACCGTGGCCCGGGTGCGCTCCGCCATGGCCAGCACCAGCGGGTCGTCGGCGTTGAGCACGGCGACTCCGTCGTCGGGAAGCGCCTCGACCAGCTCCCCCTTCGTCCGGGCGATCGCCTCCCGGCTGCCGAACTCGCCGACGTGGGCGGTTCCCACGTTCAGCACCAGCCCGGTGTCCGGGCGGGCGATCTCACACAGGTAGCGGATGTGGCCGTCGCCGCGCGCGCCCATCTCGACCACCAGGTGACGCGTCTGCCGGTCCGCCCGCAGCACGGTCAGCGGTACCCCGAGCTCGTTGTTCAGCGAGCCCGCTGGCGCAACGACCGTTCCGTCCGCTGCGAGCAGGTGCGCCAGCAGGTCCTTGGTGGAGGTCTTGCCCTGTGAACCGGTCACGCCGACCGTGTGCAGGCCGTGGAGCCGTGCCCGCAGGTGCGCCGCCAGCCGGCCGAGCGCGAGCGTGGTGTCGTCGACGAGGACGTGCGGAGCGTCCACCGGGCGGGCGGCGAGCACGGCAACGGCGCCGCGCTGGACCGCCGGGTCGGCGAAGTCGTGCCCGTCGGCGTGCTCGCCGGCCACGGCCACGAAGAGGGAGCCGGGGCCGGCGACCCGCGAGTCGATGACCACGGGGCCGTCCACCAGCCGGTCAGGGTCGGCTCGCTCGAGACGACCGTCCACCGCGGCGGCCACCTCCGCGAGAGTCAGCCGGATCATGTCGGACCGCCCGCCCCGGTACCGAGCACCCGCTCCCGCAGCGCGGCGCGCAGCACCTCGCGGTCGTCGAAGGGAAGCACGGTCCCTCCGACCTCCTGCCCGGTCTCGTGCCCTTTCCCGGCGACCACGACGGTGTCCCCCGGGCCCGCCACCGACACGACCCGACGGACGGCGGCGGCCCGGTCCGGCTCTTCCACCAGCTCGGCGTGCGGACGCTCGGTGTCGACTCCGGCGAGCAGTTGGGCGCGGATCTCCGCGGGGTCCTCGGAGCGTGGGTTGTCGTCGGTGACCACCAGGACGTCCGCGAGCCTGCCGGCGACCCGGCCCATCAGCTGCCGCTTGCCCGGGTCTCGCTCCCCACCGGCACCGAGGACCAGCAGCAGCCGGCCCCGGGTCGCCGGCCGCAACGCGTCGAGCACCGCCTGCACCGCATCGGGCTTGTGCGCGTAGTCGACGATGGCGACGAAGTCCTGCCCCTCGTCCACCGTCTCCATCCGGCCGGGCACGCCAGGGGTGGCACCGAGCCCCTCGGCGATGGCGGGCAGCGGCAGCCCGGCCTCGACGAGCGCGACGGCGGCCGCCAGGGCGTTGCGGACGTTGAAGGCCCCGGGCAGGAGCAGCCGGACCGCCTGTCGCCGGTCGTCCGGACCGACGATCGAGAACTCGCTGTGCCGCGGGCCGGTCGCGCCCGGTTCGGCCCGCCAGTCCGCGGGCACGGCCGGGTCGGCGCTGCAGGTGACGGCCGGTAGCCCTCGCTCCGCGGCCAGCTCGACCAGCCGCCGTCCCCACCGGTCCCCCACGTCGATCACCGCCCGCCGGCTGCGGTCCGGTGTGAAGAGGCTGGCCTTGGCGGCGAAGTAGTCCTCCTCGTCGGCGTGAAAGTCCAGGTGGTCACGGCCCAGGTTGAGGAAGACCGCCAGGTCGAACCCGACGCCGTCGACCCGCCCCTGCACCAGGGCGTGGCTGGACACCTCCATCGCGCAGGAGTCCACGCCCTGCTCCCGCATCACCGCGAGCAGCGCGTGCAGGTCGGGCGCCTCCGGCGTGGTCAGCCGAGAAGCGATCGGCCGGTCCCCGGCGCGGGCACCCGTCGTGCCGACGAGACCGGGACGACGACCGGCCGCTCGCAGAGCCGAGTCCAGCAGGTAGGTGACGGTCGTCTTCCCGTGCGTCCCGGTGACGCCGATGGTCAGCAGCTGTTCGTCCGGGCGCCCGTAGACGGCGGCGGCGAGTGCTCCCAGCACCGTCCGCGGCCGCGGCACCTCAAGCACCTGTGTCCGCATCCCCGACGAACGCAGCTGCGCGCTGCCGGCGGGGTCGGTCACGACCGCCACCGCCCCCGCCTCCAGCGCTCCCTGGGCGAACCGCGCGCCGTGGGTGCGCCGACCGGGCAGCGCGGCGTAGAGGTCACCAGGCCGCACGTCGGCCGACGCCTGGGTCAGACCGGTCACCTGCTCCGACCCGCCCCCCGGGGACAGCCGCCCACCCCCGGGGACGAGGGCGGCCAGCTCACCCAGCGCGACTGCGCGCACCGCCAGCGGCCTGGCGTCCAGGGGGGCGGCCGGGCTGGTCAACGCAGAACTCCGGGGGATTCGGGGCCGGGAGAACGAGGTGGCGGGCCGGGTGCCGCGACACCGGTCGGTCGGCCTGGCACGCTACCGGGTCACCACGTGGTCGGGATGCGCGGCGCGGGCTCCCCGGTCGGAGCCACCGCGTAGCGCTGCAGCGCGTAGGTCATCACGTCGTGGAAGACCGGGCCACCGCCCGACCCACCGCCGAATCCGGACGCGGGGTCGTCGAGCACGATGTACATGGAGAACATCGGGTCGTCCGCCGGGGCCATGCCGGCGAACGAGATGACCGTGGCGTTGTCGTCGTACCCGCCCGCCTCGGTGACCCGCTGCGCCGTGCCGGTCTTGCCGCCGACCCGGTAGCCGGGAATCGCCGCACCGGGCGCGGTCCCGTCGGGAGCGGTCACCGACTCCATCATCCGCTGCACCTGTTCGGCCGTTCGGACCGAGACCACGCGGTGCCGCTCGGGTGGGTCCGCCGGTATGAGGTCACCGTCCGCCTCGACACCGCCGAGCACGACGGACGGTGCGACGTAGACCCCGTCGTTGGCGATCGCGTTGACGGCCGCGGCCATCTGCACGGCGGTCACCGAGAGTCCCTGCCCAAAAAGGATGTTGGCCCGCCCGATGTCCGACCATGTGCTCGCGGGCGCCAGGATGCCCCGCGACTCACCCGGCAGGCCGAGCCCGGTCTCAGCGCCGAGGCCGAAGTCCCGCAGATAGTCCTCCAGCCGGGGCGCCGGGAAGCCGCGGGCCGCCGTGATGGTGCCGAGGTTCGACGACTGGGCGATGACGCCGGTGGCGGTCAACCGCAGCGGGCCGTGGGTCCACCAGTCGTGCACCGTGTAACCGTCGAACATCAGGGTGCTGGGGACTCGCAGCCGGGTACGCGGGGTTACGTGGCCCTGGTCGAGCAGCGCGGCGAACGTCATCAGCTTCTGGACGCTGCCGGGTTCGTAGACGTTCTGCACCGCCCGGCTGCCCCGGTCCATCGCCGGCACTGCCTGGGGCCGGTTCGGGTCGACGGTCGGCCACTCGGCGAGCGAGAGCACCTGACCGCTCCGGACGTGGGTGACCACGACAGTCCCGCTGCGCGCACCGGTCTCCCGGATGGCCTGCTGCAACCGGCGCTGCGCGTACCACTGCAGGTCCCGGTCCAACGTGAGCGCGAGGCCGGTCCCCTGCTCCGGCTCGTCCACGCTGCTCGGCGTCAACGGGATCTGGGCGCCGTTGGCGGCGACCATGTAGGTCTCGGAGCCGTCGGTCCCATTCAGCGACTCGTCCGCCACGGACTCCAACCCGGCGATGCCCTCGCCGTCGATGTTGAGGAAGCCGAGCACGTTGCCGGCGACGTCACCGGCCGGATAGGTGCGGAACGGGTCGCGCTGGGTGAACACCCCGGTGACCCCGTCGCGGGACAGGATGCGCAGCGCCCGCTCGGCGCGCCACACCGGAACCTGACGCTCCAGCCAGACGAACCGGGTGTCCGGCGTCCGCAGGGCCTCGACGGTGCTGAAGTAGTCCAGGCCGACTTCCTGAGTCAGCACCGCGGCGATCGCGGGCGCGTCAGCGGCGGTCATCGTCGGGTCGGCGGTGAGCGCGACGCCATCGACGCTGTTGGCGAGCTCCTCACCGTCCCGGTCGCGGATGACGCCGCGCTCGGCGTGCAGCTCGACGGTGCGGGTGTTCTCGTCGGCCGCCATGGCGGCGTACGCCGAGGCGTCCACACCCTGCAGCTGCACCAGCCGGGCGGCGAACATCGACAGGCAGAAGGCGGTGAGCAAGAACACGAACCGGATCCGGACCTGCATCCGTCGGGCACGGCGGTCGGCCGCGTCACCGGAGCGCCGGGTCATCCGCGGCCGCCGCTGGTGGTTCCGCCGCCGGGACCGCCGTTCTGGTTGCCGCCGTTCTGGTTGCCGCCGTTCTGATTGCCGCCGTTCTGATTGCCGCCGTTCTGATTGCCGCCGTTCTGATTGCCGCCGTTCTGGTTGCCGCCGTTCTGATTGCCGTTGTTCTGATTGCCGCCGTTCTGATTGCCGCCGTTCTGATTGCCGCCGTTCTGCGCCTCGGACTCGTCCGGCGCGGGAGCGGGCGGCGGCGGCACCAGCTGTGGGCCGGTGCCGGCCACGGCCGGCGCGGGTTCACCGAGCACCTTCCCGTCCGACAGCCGCAGGAAAACCGGCGCTGCCATCTGCACCATGCCGAGCCGGGTGGCCTCCTCGGCCAGCCGGTCCGGTGAGCGCAGCTTCTCCACCTGGAGGTCGAGCACCTGGCGGCGGATGCTCAGCGCCGCGGCCTCGTCGCGCAGCTCGTCGAGCGTGAACGCCGAGCGTTGCATCGCCGTGTTCAACACCAGCAGCCCGACCAGCCCGGCAGCCAGCACCAGCACGAGCAGGACGACGAAGGCGTTGCCGCGCGGCTCCGGGTCGTGCTCCGGAACGGCCCGCAACCGGGAGCGTACGGGCGGCCGAGCCGGTGGGCGGAGCCGCGGGTTGGTCCGCGCCGACGTCGCTCGGGACCGCGTCGGACGGGCCACCGGGCCGGGGCTGCTCATGCCACTGCCCGGACGCGTTCCGCGGCCCGCAGCCGTACCGACCTGGCCCGGGCGTTGGCCTCGATCTCGGCCGCCGACGCCCGCTCCGCACCGCGGGTGAGCAGCCTCAGCTCGGGGCGACGCTCCTCCGGGACGACCGGGAAGTCGTCGGGGACGTCGGCGCGGGACCGGGCGGCGAGCTCCTGCTTGACGATCCGGTCCTCGAGCGAGTGGTAGGCCAGCACGACCACTCGTCCGTGCACGACCGTGACGTCGACGGCCGCCGGCAGTGCGACCCGCAGCACGGCCAGCTCGTCGTTGACCGCGATCCGCAACGCCTGGAAGGTGCGCTTGGCGGGATGTCCACCGGTACGCCGGGTGGCTGCGGGCACCGCGTCGCGCACCAGGTCCACGAGCCGGCGCGCTGGTCGTGAACGGCCGCTCGACGCGAGCTCGCACCACGGCCCGGGCGATGCGGTGCGCGAACCGCTCTTCGCCGTACGTGCGGAGGATCCGGGCGAGCTCCCGCTCGTCCGCGGAGTTCAGCAGGTCCGCCGCGGTCGACCCGCGCGTGGGGTCCATCCGCATGTCCAGCGGTGCGTCGGAGGCGTAGGCGAAACCCCGGTCGGTCCGGTCCAGCTGAACCGACGAGACGCCGAGGTCGAACAGCACCGCGTTGACGCCGCCCTGCTCGGCGACGGCATCGCTGATGCCGTCGTAGACGGTCTGGACCAGCGTCACCCGGTCGCCGAAACGGGCCAGCCGCTGCCGGGACAGCGTCAGCGCCTCGGGGTCCCGGTCCAGCCCGATGACGCGCGCGTTCGGGCACCGGTCCAGCACCGCCTCGGTGTGTCCCCCGAGGCCGATCGTCGCGTCCACGAAGAGGGCGCTCGGCCCCGCCAGCGCCGGGGACAGCAACTCGACCACCCGATCGAGCAGCACGGGGAGGTGGGCGGGTGCGGTCATGAGTCCGGCGGCTCAGCCGGCCAGCCGGGCGAAGGCCACGATCGCCAGCGCCGTCACCGTCGAGGCCACGCAGGAGAAGGCCATCACGTAGACCCCGTCCCGCAGATCCTCGCGGATCCGACGAGCGGGACCCCTGACCGCCGACCCGTCTGGGCCGGGCTCGCCGGTCGGCTGCGCCGGACGGCGCCGCACCTCCGGCCTCACGACCTCGGTGTGTACTGCTCCCACGTCCCGACCCCTCACCCTCGACCCGCCGTCGTGGCGCATTGTTTGCTGTTCGCTCGTGTCCTCGGTCAGTTCCGTCTGCGCGGTATTCGTGGGACCAGGTCTTCGCCCGCCACTCGGTCGCCGCCTGGCGCCGGGGAAGGGACGCCAGCAGGCGGGGAGGGCGAAGGCCTCGCACCACGACCGTCCGGTTTCGGCACGGCCGGGTCAGCCTCAGATCACGCCCGGGACCACCTCCTCCTCCATCTCGGAGAAGACCTGCTCCTGCTCGGCCATGAACCGTTCCCAGGCGACCGAGTCCCAGATCTCGATCCGGGCGTTGGCGCCGATGACGGCGCAGTCGCGCTGCAGGTTGGCGTAGGCCCGCAAGGCGGGCGGGATGGTCACCCGGCCCTGCTTGTCGGGCACCTCCTCGGCGGTGCTCGAGTAGAAGACCCGGGAGAAGTCCCGGGTGCGCTTGTCGGTCACCGACGTCTCGGCGAGCTTGTGGGTGGTGCGGGTGAAGTCCTCGGGACGGAAGACGTACAGGCAGCGGTCCTGGCCCTTCGTCATGACCAACCCCTCCCTGAGCTCCTCGCGGAACTTGGCCGGCAAGGTGAGCCGGCCCTTGTCGTCGAGGCGAGGGGTGTGTGTGCCGAAGAACACCGCACCACCTCCTCGGACCCGTCCTCCACTTTCCCCCACTCTACCCCACTGTCCCCCACCGTCAACCGAATCGCCGCTGATCTGAGCGGCGGTCTCGGCTGTTTCCTGTCGTCGTCGGGGCTCCTCCCGGGCCTACGCCCGGCGCGGCTGACCTGCCGTTCTCGACACGTTGGGGTCGTGTCCGCGCTCAGGGTGGGGCGAAGTGGGGGACCGGTGACCGGACGGATACCGGATCGTTGTCAGAGTCGGGGGCGGACCCGAGCGGGGCCGTGTGAGGATGCGGACGGCGGCGGCCCCGCCGGGGAAACCGGCACCGGACTTGTGTCCGGCGCCTAGGCTCGACACGTCACGGCGAGGGCGGCACCCCGCCACCGAGGAGGTCCGGTGAGGGACGCGCAGGCGGCGACGGCCGCCGACGTGCAGCGCGGCGACATCGGCGACGACGTCGCGGGCGGGCTGAGTGCCGACTTCGACGGCCTGACCGCCATCGCCCAGCTACTGCAGCAGGCCATCGAGCGGGTGATCGAAGGCAAGGCGGAGGTGGTCCGGTCCGCGCTCACCGTGCTGTTCGCCGGCGGGCACCTGCTGATCGAGGATGTCCCCGGCGTCGGCAAGACGATGCTGAGCAAGACCCTGGCGCGGGCGATCGACGGCACGGTGCGCCGGATCCAGTTCACGCCCGACCTGCTGCCGAGCGATGTCACCGGCGTATCGGTCTTCAACCAGGACACCCGGACGTTCGAGTTCCGCCCCGGTGGTGTCTTCGCCAACATCGTGGTCGGCGACGAGATCAACCGGGCCTCCCCCAAGACGCAGTCCGCGCTGCTGGAATGTATGGAGGAGCGCCAGGTCACCGTCGACAACGCGACGTACCACCTCGACGCCCCGTTCATGGTCATCGCGACCCAGAACCCGATCGAGATGGAGGGCACCTACCCGCTGCCGGAAGCACAGCGCGACCGGTTCATGGCCCGGGTGTCGATGGGCTACCCCGTCCAGGCCGCGGAGTTGGCCATGCTCGACGGGCACACCGGGGTCAGCCCGCTGGACGAGCTCGAGCCGGTCACCACGGCCGCCGAGGTGGGCAAGCTGATCGACGTCGTGCGCGGCGTGCATGTGGCGCCCAGTGTTCAGCGGTATGCCGTGGACATCGTCACCGGAACCCGCCGGTCCCCCGAACTGCGGCTCGGCGCGTCTCCCCGTGCGACGCTGCATCTGGTCCGGGCCGCGAAGGCGTGGGCAGCGCTGGAGCAGCGTGACTACGTCGTCCCGGACGACATCCAGCGTCTGGTCGGCCCGGTGCTCGCGCACCGGCTGCTGCTCGCCCCCGAAGCCGCAATGGGTGGTCGGCTGCCGGAGCAGGTCCTCGCCTCGGTTGTCGCCGCCGTCCCCGCTCCGGCCGGTCCGGACAGCACGGGCGGCGAATAGCCGGTGCGCGAGGCCCTGGCCGCACTGACCACCCGCGGACGCGCCTTCCTGGCCGCCGGTGCCGCCACCGGCCTGTGCGCGATCGTCCTCGGGTACGACGCGCTCCTCCGGGTCGGCGTGCTGGCCGCGGCAGTCCCGGTGCTCACCGCGGTCATCGTCAGCAAGGCGCGCTACCGACTGCGCGCAGACCGCTCGGTCACCCCCGGACGGGTCGCGGTCGGCGAGCCCGCCACCGTGACCCTGCGGCTGGCGAACGAGGGCCGGATGCCGACCGGACTGATGCTGCTCGAGGACCGCGTCCCGTACGCCCTCGGGACCAGGCCACGGTTCGTGGTCGACCACATGGGCCGGCGCTGGTCCCGTGAGCTGACCTACCCGGTCCGCTCCGACGGCCGCGGCCACTTCGAGGTCGGGCCGTTGTCGATCCGTGTCACCGATCCGTTCGGCATGATCGAGCTGGTCCGCACCTTCACCGCGACGAACCGGCTGGTCGTCACCCCGGCCGTGCACCGGCTACCCGCGCTGGCGGCCACCAGTGAGTGGGTCGGCACCGGCGACCGGCGCCCTCGTGCCTACACGGCCGGCAGCGCCGAGGACGTGACGGTGCGCGAGTACCGCCGCGGCGACGACCTGCGCCGGGTGCACTGGCGCAGCACCGCCCGCACCGGTGAGCTGATGGTGCGCCGGGAGGAGCAGCCCTGGCAGAGCCGGGCCACCGTGCTGTTGGACGGCCGCCGGCTGGCGCACGAGGGGCAGGGCCCCGGGTCGACCCTGGAGTGGGCGGTGTCGGCCGCGGCCAGTGTGTCAGTGCACCTGGCCCGGGCCGGCTGCGCGGTCCGGCTGCTGACCGACCACCCCGACATCGAGGCCTCGACGTGGCACGACCACACGCTCACCCCGGAGGCGCAGAGCGGGCCGGTGCTGGACCAGCTCGCCGCCCTGACGCCTTCGACCCAGGTGCGCCTGGCCGATGCGGCGCAGGCGGTCAGCCGCCAGCCCGGCCTGCTGGTGGCGGTGCTGGGCCGGCTGCAGTCGATGGACGTGCCGGAGCTGTGCCGGGCGCTGCCCCCCGGCACCCGCGGTCTGGCCCTGCTGATCGACACCGAGGCCTGGAGCGCGGCCACCGGGGCGAGGCCGGAGACTGCCGATCGCGAGATCGCCAGACACCGGGCGCTGCTCGGGGCCGCCGGCTGGACGGTGGCGACCGCGGGCCCGGGTGAGCCGGTACCGCAGGTGTGGCAGCGGTTGGGTGCACAGCTGCACAGCCGGGGTCGCGGACAGTGGTCCGGCGCGGCGGCGGTGTCCGAGCGCGACCCGGTGGCGGGCGCCGGATGACCCGGTCGTCCGCCAGCGCCACCCGTCTGACCGGGTGGGCCTGGCTCGCGTCGCTGGCTGCCTGCCTGAGCCTGGCCCCGCTGGTGAGCGGGAGCGGGTTCCTGGTCGCCGGCGCCGTCGCCGGCGCGCTCGTCGCGGGCGTCGGAGCAGCCGGTCGCCGAGTGCATGCCCCGCTCACCTTGATCGTCGTGCTGCAGCTGGTCGTCCTGCTGCTCTGGGCGACACTGACCTACGCCTCGGCGGAGGCCTGGGCCGGCCTGCTCCCCACCCGGGACTCGCTGGCCGCGCTCGCCGACCTGGTCGGCGCCGCACTCACCACCGCGGAGGAGTACGCCCCGCCGGCGCCGGAGCTGGAGGGGGTGGAGGCGTCGCTCGCCGCGGTGGTCGCCGGGGTGGTGCTCGTGGTCGACCTGGTCGCCGTCTCGTGGCGCCGGCCGGCACTGGTCGGCCTGGTGTTCCTCGGCGTGTACATGGCGCCGGTGTCGCTGCTCGCGGGCGAGGTGCCGGTGCTCGCCTTCCTGCCGGGTGCGCTGGCTTACGTGTTCCTGCTCGGTGTCGAGCAGCGCGACCGGGTGACGCACTGGGGGCGCCAGATCGGCGTGACCAGCTCACTGCTCAGCGCACGGGACCGGGAGCGGGTCACCGTCGCGTCACTCGTTCAGTCGGGCCGCCGGGTCGGTCTTGGTGCGGTCGCTCTCGCCGTGGTGGTGCCACTGCTGATCCCGACACTGCCCCGCACGTTCCTCGCCGACGGCCCCCTGACCGGGGGTCAAGACGGAAGCGGGCCGGGCGACGGAACCGTGGACATCGAGAACCCCATGCTCGATCTGCGCCGCAACCTCGGCGAGCGCACCGACAGCGTCCTGGTCACGATGCGGACGAACGGCGTGACCCCTACCTACCTGCGGATCGCCTCGCTCGACGACTTCACCGGCAGCTCGTGGCAGCCCGGCCCGCGGCCGGACAGCGACGCGGTCGGGGTCAACGAGGTGCCGCAGCCGCCGGGCCTGACCACGTCGGTGGAGCGGATCCGGCTGACGAGCATCGTCACGCTCAGCGATTCGTTCCGCACCACCTGGCTGCCGACGTTCTACCCCGCCACCGACCTGGCGGTGGCGGGCGCCTGGGGCATGGACGTCTCGGAGTTCGACATCTCGGCCCGCGAGGAGGGGTTGAACGGCGCCGGGCTGACCTACCGGGTCAGCGCCGCGCCGCTGCTGCCGAGCGCCGCCGAGCTGGCCGACGCGCCCGATCCCATCGAGGACATGAGCCGTTACCTCGAGCTGCCGGGCGAGACCCCGCCGAGCATCGGTCAGCTCGCGGAGGAGGTCACCCAGGGCGAGGACACCGCCTTCGGCCGGGCCGAGGCGCTGCAGGACTGGTTCCGCAGCGACGGTGGGTTCGTCTACTCACTCGCGCCGGGTCCCGGTGACGGCCTGGAAACGATCGAGCGATTCCTGCAGACCGAGCGGGTCGGCTACTGCGAGCAGTTCGCTTCGTCGATGGCGCTGATGGCCCGGACCCTCGGCATCCCGGCCCGGGTCGCAGTCGGCTTCCTCCGACCGCAACAGGCCGACGACGGCACGTGGACGTTCCGCGGTGTCGACATGCACGCCTGGCCGGAGCTGTTCTTCGAGGGCATCGGCTGGGTGCGCTTCGAGCCGACACCCGGCGTACGGACGGGGGCGGCACCGTCGTTCGAGGAGGTCACCGACTCGGGCTCGTTCGGCGACAGCAGCGTGCCGACGCAGGCCACGCCCGGTGGTCCCGACGACACGCCCTCCACTCCGCGGCAGGACGCCACCGCCTCCGGTGGTGCCGGCGACGACGGTGGCGCGGGGCGTGGTCTGCTGCTGGCCGGGCTCGGGCTCGTCACCGCCCTGGCGCTCGCGGTCGCCCCCCGCGCCGCGCGGGCCGCCCGGCGCGAGGCTCGGTGGCGCCGGGTGCGCGCCGGCCGGCTGCCGGCAGCCGAGGCGGCGTGGGCCGAACTCACCGACACCGCCGTCGACCTGGGGATCCGCGTCGACCCGGCGGCCACGCTGCGCACCTCCGGACGCCGGTTGCGGTCCCAGGTGGACGGGGACGAGCACGCGGTCGGCGCCCTCAACCGCCTGGTGGTCGACGTCGAACGCTCTCGCTTCGCGCCGGTCGCCGGCCGCGCCGCGCGAACCGCCGACATCGCCGGGCGGGACGTGGCCGCGGTCAACCGACGGTTGTGGGGTCGGCGAACCGCGCAGCAGCGCTGGCGCGCCCGCTGGCTGCCCGCCTCGCTGCTTCCCCGCAGCACGGGCCGCGGTGACCGGACCTGGTGGCGCGGGCGGGTGCCGGGGTCGGGCCTGCTGCTCCGGACGGAGGATCAGCCGCGCTGATGCGGTCGGCCGCGCCGGTCGAGCAGGTCCCTCAGACGCCCTCGTCGCGCCGGCGGCGCCAGCGCTCTTCCATCCGGTCCATGAACGACGACTGCCGCTGCGAGGGGGCCACGGCCCGTGGCTGCGGGGTGCTGGACTCCTCCGCCTCTCCGGAGGCCACCTCGCCACCACGCCGCCAGGCGGTGGCGAAGACGTACGCCGCGACGAGCATGAGGACGAAGCCGACGACGCTGACGACGGTCATCTTCAACACGACGCCGAACATCAGCACGGCGACACCGGCGAAGAAGCCGACACCCGCCAGAATCGCGGTGCGCCGCAGCCTCGCCCGCAGCGCCGAGCCACGAAGCGCTGACGCGAACTTCGGGTCCTCGGCTGCGAGCGCCTGCTCCATCTGTTCGAGCAGTCGCTGCTCTTCGTCGGAGAGTGGCACTGTTCTTGTCCTCCTGCTGCCGTTCCTGCTTCGAGTGTAGGCAGCAGGCGGCGGTCCCGAAAGCCCACCGCCTAATCGTGACCGTCTGGCTGACTGCCTGATTCGGCCGGTGTGAATGTGCGAGATTGTCCGTTGCCGGACGCAACCAAACAGTGGTCAGTCGCGTCCAGGTGATGTCGGGTCCGCCCGACTCCGGCACCGACCGGGCTCCGGTGGTGCTGACGGTGGGAGCCCGGGTGACCGGACCCGGATCGACGGAGGTCTGACATGACGCGAACCCGAGCGGGTGTGCTGGTCGCGGTGTTGGTCGCGGGAGGCGCGCTCATCGGTGGGCTGCTGCCGGGGACCGCCACCGCAGCGACCGGATCGGCGCCGGCGGCAGCGGCTCCCCGGGTCACCCCGATGGCGCAGGGAGTCGAGGACGCTCGGCTCCGGCTGAAGGAGCGCTTCGCCCGCGAGGTCGCCAGGCGCGGCGACGAGGACCGTGGGCCGCGCGCGATCGAGCACGTCACCGAGCTGCAGTACCGGCTGCGCTGGGCGAGCGTCTACCGCGGCCCGGTGACCGGCTACTTCGGCGATCTCACCCGGGCTGCGGTCATGCGGTTCCAGCGCAAGGCCGACCTCCGGGTCAGCGGGGTGGCCACGCACCCCACCTGGAGGGCGCTGATCAAGCGCACCACCCAGCACGAGAAGGCGCTCCCCCGGCTGTGCACCCGCGGGATCGGCTGGCACGCCTGCTACGACCGGTCCCGGCACCAGGTCACCTTGTGGAAGCGCGGCACACTGTGGAACACCTGGCTGGTACGTGGCGGCGCCCGCGGTTACGAGACCCGCACCGGGAGGTTCTCCGTCTTCCGCCGGGATCGGGACCACGTCAGCAGCTTGTATGGGAGCCCGATGCCGTACTCGCAGTTCTTCTCCGGCGGGCAGGCCTTCCACGGCTCGTCGTACATGACGAACCCGTTCCGCGGGCACAGCCACGGCTGCGTGAACATGTACATCGAGGACGCCCGCCAGCTGTGGCGGATCACCCACGACGTCCGCCTCAACGTGCACGTCTACGGCCGCTGGTCCTGACCGCCGTCCGGCTCTCCTCTCGGTCACGGCCGGGTGGTGTTGACCAATGCGGCGGGGGCGACGGCGTGCCGGCCGAACCGGGTGACCGCCCGGTCGACCGCCCGCTCCGCGTCGGACCAGCCGGAGCCGCGGGTGCCGAGCTCCAGCTGCCGGTAGCTCTCCCGCGCCGCCCGAAGACCCTCGACGCGTACCCCGACCAGCCGCAGCCGGGCTCGCTGCAGGCCGAGGGCCTCGAACAGCTGCGTCACGGTCGAGTAGATCTCCACCGCCACGTCGGTCGGGTCGGCCAGCGTCCGAGACCGGGTGATCGTCGTGAAGTCGGAGAACCGCACCCGCAGCGTCACCGTCCGGCCGACCACTCCGGCGGCGCGCAACCGAGCGGCGAGCCGGCCGGACAGGCGGAGCAGCTCCCGGCGGATCACCTCCGGGTCGTCGGTGTCGCGGGAGAACGTCTCGTCGGCACCCATGCTCCGGTCGGGCTCGTCCGGGGAGCGCCGCGGGACGACGGTGGTCCGCCCGCCACCCCAGGCGAGGTCGTGCAGGTGATCCGCGGTGGGGGCGCCCAGAGCACGGCGGAGCAGCGCCAGCGGGGTGTGCGCCAGGTCCCCCACCGTGTGCAGACCGAGTCGCTGCAGCCCGGCAGCGGTCACCTCGCCCACCCCCCACAGCTCGCCGACCTCGAGCGGGTGCAGGAAGGCGGTGGCCCGGTCCCGGGGCACCACCAGCAGGCCGTCGGGCTTGGACCGGCGGGAGGCGAGCTTGGCCAGGTCGGTGGTGGAGGCCACTCCGACCGAGCAGCTGATCTGCTGCTCGGCGGCGATCTGCGCGCGTAGCCGGGTGGCGATGTCGACCGGGCTGCCCAGCCGGCGCCGGGCACCGGATACGTCGAGGAACGCCTCGTCCAACGACATCGCCTCGACCAGCGGGGTGATGGTGCGGAAGGTCTCCATCACGGCACCGGAGACCGCGGCGAACAGCTCGAAGTCGGGGGGGACGACCACGGCGTGCGGACACAACCGGCGGGCCCGCATGACCGGCATGGCCGACCGGACCCCGTGCACCCGGGCGGGATAGCTGGCCGAGAGCACCACCCCGCGGTGTCCCCCGCCGACGATGACCGCCCGATCGCGAAGGTCGGGACGCTCCCGCACCGTCACCGACGCGTAGAACGCGTCCATGTCGACGTGCAGGATCGAGCAGTCGGTCACCACGGCCTCCGCCGGGTGCCGGCCGGCTCAGCGTCGTCGGGCGAGCAGATGCAGCTGGCCGGCCACCGCCGCCAGCTCGGGGACGTCGGCCGCGGCGCGTTCCAGCGCGAGCAGCGCCGCGGCGGCACCCGGCTCGGCGTCGACCAGCGCGCTGGGCACCAGGTCGGTGAAGACCCGGACCGCGTGCACGGTCTGCACGGTGAAACCGCGGTCCCGCACCAACTGCACCGCCTCGTCCCGGGTGTAGCGGCGCGGCCCCAGGGCATCGGGGTCCCACTGCGCGGCCGAGGTGTCGAGCAGCGCCCGCGCCTGGTCGAAGTGGCCCGCCAGCGCCCGGGCGGCGACGGCGGCGAACCGGCCGGCGACGGTGACGCTGAGCACTCCGTCGGGTCGCAGCACGCCGGTGATGGCGTCCAGGGCGGACCCGGGGTCGTCGACCACCTCGAGCACCCCGTGGCAGAGCACCACGTCGATGGTCCCGTCGACCGTGCCGGCGGCCACCAGCCCCGGCAGGTCGGCGGCGTCGCCCTGCACACCGTGCACCCGGTCGACCACCCCTGCCTCGGCGGCCCGCCGGCCGAGTGCCGCCAGCGCGTCCGGGCTGGGATCCACGACGGTGACGTGGTGGTCCAGCTCGGCCACCCGGACGGCGAACCCGCCGGTCCCTCCCCCGAGGTCCACCACCCGAGCCGAGCCGTCCACCCCGGCCAGCTCGGTCTGCAACAAGTCCCACACGACTGCGGTACGCAGCGCGCTGCGTCGGTGCTCGACCACGGGGTCAGCGTAGTGAGCAGGAGCGCCGGACCGGACAGCCTCCTGACCATGCCTCAGCCCCCCGAGCTGCCCGGGCTGGAGTGCCACAGCTTGCGCGGCGCCGACTTGGCCGCGGTCTTGACGTCCTCTCCGGGTGGTTTGACGTCGGCGTACGGCGACTGGCGGAACCCACTGGGATGCACCAACACCCGCCGCCGGCCCATCCCGCCGGCGGAGTGCTGCTGGTCGTGCACGTCGGCCCCGAGGTCGGTGCCGAGGTCGGCGCCGGCCCCGTCCGAGCCCACTGGCGGACGGGCCATCACCGGCCGGCTCGACCGGCTGTCCGAGGCCCCGCGCAGTGCCCCCTCCACCGCCGCCGGCGACGCCTCCGTCCCGAAGCCGTCCGGGACCCGGGCCAACTCGTCGTGGACGGCGTCCAGACCCGCGGTCCGCCAGAGCTCGTACAGGGCGGTCAGGTCCCAGCACCCGGTGGCACGCAGCGAGACGCCGCGCGGCCCGGTCCGGCGCAGCTCACCGCGCACCAGCAGCAGCCAGGAGTGGAAGACCGTGGCAGCGTAGGGACCCTGCGCGTCCTCGAAGAACGTCGCGTCGACCGGGCCGGTGGCGTCGTCCAGGGTGAGGAAGACGACCCGGCGACCGGAGCGGATCGGTGGGGTCTGGGTGGCGACCTTGACACCGGCGACGAGCAGGCTGCTGCGGCTGCGCCGGGACAGCAGCTGGGCCGACCGGGTGACGCCGAGCGCGTCGAGCAGCGGGGTGTAGAAGTCGACGACGTGCCGGCTCACGTCGAGGCCGAGCACCTCGAGCTCGGCCCGGACCCGCTCCGCACCGGTCATCTCCGGAAGCCCGGACGGCTCGGACTGTCCGGGAGCGTCGCCGAGGTCGAGGGCCAGCTGGACGGCCGCCGGCTGCTCGACCGGTGCCGTCGCCTGGGACTGGGCGGAGGCCAGCGCGACCAGGTCCGGTCCGGTCTCGGCCCGGACGACTCCGGCCCGGTCCGCCCGGTCGGCCCGGTCGGCTCGGTCGGCTCGGTCGGCCCGGGGCACCCGGCGTCCCCGGGACCGGGCCCGGTTGGCGACCCGGGTCCACCGGTCGAGCTCCAGCACCTGCAGCAGCAGGTCCCGCCGGGTCACCGTCCCGCGGCGGCGGACCGGGACCGGCGACCCGATGCCGTACAGGCTGTCGAAGGCGCCGGCGACCACCAGCCGCTCCACCACCGGGCGAGAGCACCCGGCGCGATGCCAGAAGTCGGTCAGCGAGTGGTACGGCCGGCCGGCGACGGCCCGGGCGACCTCGGTGCCGGACATGCCCTTGACGTCGGCGAGAGCCAGCCGGATGCCGTAGCTCCGGGCGTCCGGCAACCCGGGCACCGGCGGGACCCGGGGGTCCTCGTCGAACACCCGTGGCGGTGGCTCGTCCCCCACCGCCACCCGTTCGACCCGGTAGCTGGCATCGGAGCAGTTGACGTCGAGCGGCAGCACCGCGATGCCGAACTGGCGGGCGTCGTCGAGGATCAGCCGCTTGGGGTACATCCCCGGGTCGTGGGTGAGCACGCCGGCGAGGAATGCGGCGGTGTGGTGGGTCTTGAGCCACGCCGACTGGTAGGTGGGCAGGGCGAATGCCGCGGCGTGGGCCTTGCAGAAGCCGAACGAGGCGAAGGCCTCGAGCACGGTCCACACCTGCTCCACCACGGTCTGCGGGTAGCGCCGGGCCAGGGCCGCCGGGAAGAACCAGACCCGGACATCCTCCTTGCCCTCCCGGTCGCCGAGTGCTCGCCGGACCTCGTCGGCCTCGGCCAGGGTGCAGCCGGTGAACACCGCGATGATCTCCAGCACCTGCTCGTGAAAAACCACCACACCACAGGTGGAGGACAGCGCCGGCTCCAGGTCGGGATGCGGATAGGTCGGTTGCCGCCAGCCCTGCCGGGCCTGCAGGAACGGGGTGACCATGTCGCTCTTGACCGGGCCGGGCCGGAACAGCGAGATGTCGGTGATGATGTCGTCGAACGTCTCCGGGCCGAACTTCCCGGTGAGCTCGCGCTGGCCGGGCGACTCGATCTGGAAGCAGCCGAGGGTGCGGGCGTGGCCGATCAGCCGGTAGGTCGCGGGGTCGTCCAGCGGCACCTGCCGACGGTCGTCGACGTCGATCTCGACGCCGTCGACCCGGGCGATCTCGGCGGTGGCATGGGCCATCGCCGACTGCATCCGGATGCCGAGCACGTCGAGCTTGAGCAGCCCGAGGTCCTCGACGTCGTCCTTGTCGAACTGGCTCATCGGAAAACCGGCGTGGCTGGCCTCGACCGGGGTGCGGTCGAGCAGGGTCGCGTCGGAGAGCAACACCCCGCACGGGTGCAGGGCGATGTGCCGGGGCAGCCCGTCGAGCCGCTCGACCAGGTCGAACAGCACGGTCAGCCGATCCGCGCCGAGCCCGGACACCTGCAGCTCGGGCAGCTCGCGTAGGGCGTTGCGGGCGTCCCGGGCCCGGATGTGCGGGAACGCCTTGGCGATGGCGTCCACCTCGCCCGGCGGCATCCCCAGCGCGGCACCGACGTCTCGGACCGCGTGCCGGATCCGGTAGGTGTCCATCATCGCCACGCAGCAGCACCGTTCGCCGCCGTAGCGGGCGAGGATCCGGGTGTAGACCTCCTCCCGTCGGGCCGACTCGACGTCGATGTCGATGTCGGGCAACGCCTGCCGCAACGGGGAGAGGAACCGCTCCATCACCAGGCCGTGCTGCAGCGGATCCACGCCGGAGATGCCGAGGGCGTAGTTGACCAGGCTGCCGGCTCCCGACCCCCGGGCCGCGACCCGCACGCCCATGTCACGGATCAGGTCGCAGACGTCGGCCACGGTGAGGAAGTACGCCCCGAAGCCCAGCGTCGCGATCGTCCCCAGCTCGGCGTCCAGCCGATCCTGCACCCGTCGGTCGACCCGGCGGGACACCGCGCCGTAGCGGCGTGCCAACCCGGCGGTGCACCGCTCGCGCAGCAGCCCGTCGGCCGTCCCGCCGGCCCCAGCCGACGCGCCTGCGGCCAGGGCCAGCTCGGGCAGGTGCACCTCCCCCAGCCCCAGGTCGGCTCGCGGGTCCAGCGCGGTTCGCTCCGCCACCGTGCGGGTGCGGGCCAGCAGCCGGCGGGCGCTCTGCTCCCCCAGCCCGGCGGCGCGACAGATCTCGTCGGCCACCTCGGCCATCTGCTTGCCGGACTTGAGGAAGCCCTCGGCGTTGCGCCGGTCGAGGTGCCGCAGGTCGAGTGGGACCAACCGTCGGCTGGCGTCGAGGATGTCGAGGACGGCCGCGTCGGCCGGGTCGGCGTGCCGGACCGCGTTGGTGACGACCATGCCGAGCCCGGCCCGCTCGGCGACGCCCGCCAGCCGGGCGGCGTGCACGGTGCTGCCGGGACCGGTGCCGGACCGGCGGTGCGAGACCAGCTCGACCATCAGGTCGGCCGGGTCGAGCAGGTCGCGCCAGCGCCGCAGCACGGCGTCGGCGAGGTCGGTCCGCCGCGCGGTGACCGCCCGCCCCAGCTCGGACCCCGGACCGAGCAGCACCACGACACCGCGGCCGGCGACGTGCTCGGCGACCAGGTCGGCGGTGCTCACCGGCACCCCGCGCGCACCGCTCAGATGAGTCGCAGACACCAGCCGGCACAGCGCGGCCCACCCCTGCCGACCCTCGGCGAGCAGCGTGATGCGGGGCGGGTCGGCGTCCCGGAACGATCCGCCGCGTACCGGGGTCCGCCCGGTCGTGGCCACACCCGGACCGCCCCGGTCGGGCCTGGCCGGGAGCAGGCCGGACGACTCGACCGCCAGGTCGACGCCGAGGACTGGGCGGATGCCGGCCCGCAGACACGCCTTGGCGAACCGGACCGCGCCGTAGACCCCGTCCCGGTCGGTCAGCGCCAAGGTGTCCATGCCGTGGTCGGCGGCCCGCTCCACCAGCCGGTGCGGATGACAGGCGCCGTGCCGCAACGAGTAACCGGAGGCCACGTGCAGATGCACGAACGGGTCGCTCACGCGGACCACCGGCAGGAGGCGGGCGCCGGGCCGGGCAGCGCCGGCTGCCGCGGCAGGTCGAGCAACTGCTCGACCACCCGGAGGAAGCACTCCGCGTCGCGCAACAGGTCGTCGGCCTCGCGAGTGGTCACCGCATGTGCCAGCCCGGCCTCGGCCGCGGCCCGCTTGCCGGCACCGGCGGCGAAGAAGGCGGCCCACTCGCCCAGCTCGGGGGCGACCCGGGTGAGCAGGACCCAGGCGTTGCGCTCCCCCCGCGGGTGCGGACGGGCCCGAACGGCGAGCACGGCAGCGGCCGTCCGCAACGCCGCGACGTGCGCACTGGCGTACCGCTCGGTGTGCTCGGTCGTCGTCCCGGCGGCGACCAGCGCGCGCTCCGCCCGCTCGAGGCAGGCGACGGCGGCGTCCTGGCGCACCGGCGGTGGTGCTGGGGACACGGGTGTGGTCGGCCGACCGGCTGGCCGGGAGCTCAGTCCAGGCATCCGACCAGCCGCCACTCGCCGGTCTCGCCGTCGCGGGCGAGGTCGAACACTCCGCGCACCGCCGGATCGGCCGGCCGGACCAGGCCGAGCCGGCCGCGGGTGGCGTCCACCCGCCACACCTCCCGCTCGCGGGCGAGGGTGGCCACCGACGCCACCGACACCACCGCCGGCCCGGACCGCTCCGTCTCGGCCTGGTCGGACCCGAGCAGGTCCCGGACCGCACCGTGCTCCCACCACGGTGCGGTCTCGATCCAGCGACCGGCGACCGAGCACACCCGCCAGAGCCGGTCCCGCCAGATGAACTGCTCGGGCCCCTCGACACCGTCGACGAGTCCGTTGCGGACCGCGACCGGCTCGTCGTAGCGACGCATCCCACACCCCTCTCGTGCTCGGCTCCGGCACCGGTCGGCGCCGGAGGAGACGTCAGGGGAAGTGACGCCGACGGCGAACCGCCGGGCCGGACGGAGGGACTTCCCCTCACCCCGTCCGGCCCGGCGACCCGCACCGGCGCCGTGGGGTCGAGGCACGGCCGCCGGGGCGGAGTCCACCGGTGAGGGAGGTGCCGCGAAACACCACCCTCGTTTGTTCGAACAGATGTTCGAACAAGGCAACAGTAGACCCCGTCACCGACATCCGCGTCAACCGGTCCAGCCGACAAATCTCTGGCATCCCGGACCCGGGACGCATACCGTCGCGCCGGTGACCGAACCCGATCCCGGCACCGGTGTCCGACACCGCTCGGTGCTCCGGCTGGAGACGGTGCTGACGGCGCTCGACGTCGCCGGCCGAGTGCGGGTGCTGCCCGACTCCACCCGCACCGCCGCCCAGGCCGCGGCGGCGCTCGGCTGCGACGTCGGCGCGATCGCGAGCAGCCTGGTCTTCGCCGCGGACGGCGTCCCGGTGCTGGTCATCACCTCCGGCGCGCACCGGGTCGACACCGCGAAGGTGGCCGCCGAGCACGGGTTGGCCCCGCTGGAGCGAGCCGACCCGGCCTTCGTCCGTACGCACACCGGGCAGGCGATCGGAGGGGTCGCCCCGGTCGGCCATCCCGCGCCGCTGCGCACCCTGGTCGACCGCTGGCTCGAGCGGCACGACACCGTGTGGGCGGCGGGCGGGCATCCGCACGCGGTCTTCCCCACCTCCTTCACCGAGCTGGTCCGGATCACCGGCGGGACCCCCGCCGACGTCGGGTAGCGATCCGGCCGTTCAGCCGCTGGTCAGCGGCCCGACGACAGGCTGTACTGCCTGCAACCAGGGCCGAGGCCGGAGGGAGGTGGCGACGGTGCGCGTACTCGTCGTGGAGGACGAGACGGCGCTCGCCGACGGCATTCGGCGCGGCCTGGAGGCCGAGGGGTACGCCGTGGACGTCACCGGGGACGGCGTCGACGCGCTGTGGATGGCGACCGAGCACGCCTACGGCGCCATCGTCCTCGACGTGATGCTGCCGGGACTGGACGGCTACACGGTCTGCGCCCGGCTGCGCGCCGCGGAGGTCTGGACGCCGGTGTTGGTGCTGACCGCTCGCGACGGCGAGCAGGACGAGGCGCATGCGCTGGACACCGGCGCGGACGACTTCCTGGCCAAGCCGTTCAGCTTCGTCGTGCTCACCGCGCGGCTGCGCGCGCTGCTGCGCCGGGGGGCGGCGGAGCGGCCGTCGGTGCTGGAGGCCGGCACCCTGCGGCTCGACCCCGGAGCGCGCCGGGTGTGGCGGGAGGGCGCCGAGGTGGAGCTCACCGCGCGGGAGACGTCGCTGCTGGAGTTCCTGCTCCGACGCAAGGGTGAGGCGGTGACGAAGACGGCAGTGCTCGACAACGTGTGGGACGACCGCTTCGACGGGGATCCCAACATCGTCGAGGTGTACGTCCGCCGGCTGCGCAACAAGCTCGACCGGCCCTTCGGCCGGGAGGCGATCACCACCGTCCGGGGCGTGGGCTACCGGCTGGAGCCGGACGGTGGCTGACGACCATCCCGATCCGGTCCCAGCCCGGTCCGGTCCTCGCCCGTCCAGCTGGCGGGCCCGGCTCGGCACCGTCCGTGTCCGGATCACCCTGGCTGTCGTCCTCGTCGTGCTGGTTGCGGCCACGGTGGGCAGCATTGCGCTGGTGAGCGCGCTGGGCCGCACGCTCACCGAGGAGGTGGTGGGGCTCGCGGAGGACCGCGCCGACGCGGTCGCGACCGCGCTCGAGGCCGGCACCCGCCCGGTCGTGGCGGTCCGCGGCGAGGAGGAGGACCGGTTCGTCCACGTCGTCGACGGCTCCGGCGCGGTGGTGGCGGCCAGTCCGGGCGCGACGGCGCGTCCGTTGGCCGACCCGGCGGGCGGGCCCAGCACCGACGTCTCCTCGCCGACGGGAGACGAGGACTTCGTCGTCGTGGCCCGGCCGGTCGACCTGGCCGGCGACGAGCAACTGCGCGTCCTGGTGACACTGGAGTCGTCCGACGTCGGCGAGGCGCAGGACGCGCTCGCCGGGACGCTGCGACCGGTGGTCCCCCTGCTGGCGATCGCGGTGGGCCTGCTCGCCTGGTGGCTGGTCGGTCGGGCGCTGGCACCGGTCGAGGCGATCCGCCGGGAGGTCGACCGGATCGGGGCGGACGCGCTGGCCCGTCGGGTGCCCCAGCCTCGGACCCGGGACGAGATCGCCGGACTCGCGGCGACGATGAACGCGATGCTGGACCGGCTGCAGCGGGCGCAGGAGCAGCAACGTCGCTTCGTCTCGGACGCCAGCCACGAACTGCGCTCCCCCGCCAGCGCGATCCGGCAGCATGCGGAGGTCAGCCTCGCGCACCCGGACAGCGCGTCGATCGAGGAGCTCGCCGCCGTGATCCTCTCCGAGGGGCACCGGCTCGAACAGCTGGTCGAGCACCTGCTGCTCCTTGCGCGCAGCGACGAGGGGCTGGTCCCGATGCACGCCCGCGCCGTGGATCTGGACGACCTGGTGCTCGAGGAGGCGGCCCGGGTCCGCGCCGGCGGGGATGTCCGGGTGGACGTCTCTTCGGTGTCGGCCGGCCGGGTGCACGGTGACGCCACCCTCCTCCGGCGACTCGTGAGCAACCTGATCGACAACGCCGCCCGGCACGCGCAGAGCAGGGTGCTGGTCAGCCTGACCGAGTCCGGCCTCCCCGGTGGTGCCGGCGAGGTGCGCCTCACCGTCGACGACGACGGCCCCGGCATCCCGGCCGCGGACCGGGAGCGGGTGCTGGACCGCTTCGTCCGCCTCGACGAGGCCCGGGCACGAGACGCCGGGGGGGCCGGACTCGGCCTGGCCATCGTCCGGGCCGTGGTGCTGGCGCACGGCGGCCGGATCGAGGTCGGCGAGTCCCCGGCTGGCGGCGCCCGGATCACCGTGCACC
Organism: uncultured Actinomycetota bacterium; assembly: GCA_963704295.1. GTDB lineage: Bacteria > Actinomycetota > Actinomycetes > Propionibacteriales > Nocardioidaceae > JACCVL01. The sequence continues at coordinate 472,849 of OY969884.1, forward strand.
TGCCCGGCGACACGACCGGCTGACCGCGCTTGCACCGCGTTGGGACCGCGTCGAAAGGCGGCACCGACGTTCAGCGTCCCGTCAGCAGCATCCTCCTACCGTCGACGGCACAGCATCGACACCAGCGAGAACGAGGAGCACATCATGAGACGTCGCACCCAGATCGCCGTAGCCGGAACAGCAGCCGTCGTGGCGCTCGGAGCCGGGACCGGCGCCGTCGCCGCGAGCAGCGGGGACGACGACGCGTCGGACACCCCCATCAGCGGCGCCGCCAAGGACCGGGCCGAGGAGGCCGCGCTCGCCGAGGTCGGTGAGGGCAGCGTCACCGGCACCGAGGTGGACGACGAGGAGAGCACGTACGAGGTCGAGGTGACCCGCGACGACGGCACCCAGGTCGACGTGCAGCTCGACGGAGACTTCCAGGTCGTCGGCCAGGAGGACGACGGCACCGACGACGAGGGCGCGGGCGACGACGGCTGACCTCCGGTCCCGGGCGGGACGGACGGCCCGGCTCCGTGGGGCGACCCAGCGGGCCGGGCCTTCGGCTGGCTAGCCTCGTGGACCGTGGCGCGCGTGCTGGTGGTGGGCGGCGGCTTTGCCGGCATCGCCACCGCTGTGCGTGCGGCCCGTCAGGGGCACGAGGTGACCGTCCTGGAGCGCAGCATCGAGATCGGCGGCAGCCTCCGCAGGCGTGAACAGGACGGTTTCGGCTGGGACCCCGGGCCGACCACCACCGCGCTGCCCGCGGTGCTCCGCGACCTGTTCCGCACGTCCGGCCGCCCGCTGGAGCGGGTGCTCGACCTGGTGGCCGCCGATCCCGGCCGGCGACACGTCTTCCCCGACGGGGCAGGCGTTCCCGGCCGCACCGTGCTGGACCTGCCGATGGGCGGGCGGGGTGCGCAGGTCGCCGCCGTGGAGGCCGCCCTCGGCGCGGGCGCGAGCTGGGGCGCCTGGGTCGACGACTTCGCCCCGGTCTGGGAGGCACTTCGCCGCACGGCTCTCGAGACCCCGTTCGGCGGACTTCCCCGGGCGGACCGGCGCCGGCTGCCGTTGCGCCCGCTGAGCCGGCACGTCCGCAGGCTCGCCGACCCTCGACTGCGCACTCTCGTGCTGGACCGGGTCCTGCTGGACGGGCACGACCCGACGCAGGTGCCCGCCGTCGCCGCCTGCACGCACTACGTGGAGCGCACCTTCGGACGGTGGCGCTTCGACGGTGGAGTGCCCGCGCTGCTCGCCGCGCTGGAAGCCCGATTGGCCGAGCGCCGGGTCGAGGTGCGCACCGAGTGCACCGTCCGCGGGCTGGTCGTGCGCGCGGGCCGGGCCGCCGGTGTCGAGCTGGCCGCCGGCGCCGTCCTGCCGGCCGACCGGGTGGTCTGGGCGGCCGACCCCCGCCCGCTGGCCCGCTGGCTGCCCCGGCTGCAGCGGGTCACACCGGTGCTGCCCGTACGGACCGTGCACGTCGGGCTGGGTACGCAGGCCAACACCCGGTCCGGCGCGACTGCAACCCTGCCCGACCTGCCGGACGAGACGTACTGGCACGGGGATGCCGACGAGGTTGGCGGGCCGCTCGTGGTCCGAACCGGAGGCTCGGCCCCAGCCGGGGCCCGGGCCTGGACGGTGCTGCAGCGTGGCGGCAGCGAGGACCCACTGGTGGCGCTGGCCCGGCGCGGGCTGAACCTGCGCGCTCACGTGCTGACCCGGCTGGACCTCACCGCCGCCGACCAGGTGACCGGTGACCGTGCGGCGACGGTCCCCCCGGCGTGGCGGGGGTGGCGCAGCGGCCTGGACCGGCCCCGGCCGGACAGTGGGGTGCCCGGCCTGCACTGCGTCGGAGCCGCCGCCCATCCGGGCCCGGGGCTGCCGCTCACCGGGCTCGGGGCGGCTCAGGCGGCCGAGCTGCTCGGCCGGGTGCAGCGGGCCGGGCGTTGAGCGGTGGCGGTACCGCCGGTCAGCGCCGCCGGTCAGCGCCGCCGGTCAGCGCCGCCGGTCAGCGCCGCCGGTCAGCGCCGCCACTCGTCGACGAAGCCGTGCACGATCGTCTCGAGGTAGCGGGGGTCGTCGTCGGGGTCGGTGTGCTCCTGGAGAGCCGCCACCGTCAGCACGCAGGTCCCGAGCCCACACGCCCAGGCGAGCGCCTCGAGCAACTGGCGGGCGTCGGTGCCGACCTGGCCCAGCATCAGGGTCACGAGCACCGCGCAGCAGCCGACCCCGGCCACCAGGGCCAGGAGGACGAGAACCCCGCGAAGGGTCCGGCGACGACTGCTCATGACGAAAAGAATCCTCCGCCAATGCCCGCCGAGGCGGGACGACTCGCCGGGAAATGGCCCGAACGGGGGATGGCGGTTGACCCGCGCTGACCATGTCCGGCGTTGATCCGCCGGCGCTGGGCGTCAGACCGCGGCGCCCAACGCGGCGTGGATCTCCCGCGTCGCGGTGGACCGGTTCAGCGTGTAGTAGTGCAGGCCCGGCGCTCCCTCGTCGAGCAGCCGGTCGCACAACCGGGTGGCCAGCTCCACTCCGGCGGCGCGCAACGCGGGCGGGTCACCGGCGTACGGCTCCAGCCGCTCGACCACCTCGGTCGGCACCGCCGTGCCGGAGAGCTCGGCGAAGCGCTGAACCTGCGAGAGGTTAGTGACCGGCATGATCCCCGGCACGATCGGGATGTCACACCCCCGCCGGCGGACCCTGTCCACCAGCGCGAGGTAGTCCTCGGCCCGGAAGAACAGCTGCGTGATGGCGTAGTCCGCGCCGGCGCGGGCCTTGGCCACGAGGAAATCGGCGTCCGCGGCCAGGTCCACGGCCTCCGGATGCTTGTCGGGGAAGGCGGCGACACCGACCGAGAAGTCCCCGAGCGACTTCACCAGCTCGACCAGTCGCACCGCGTTGTCCAGGCCACCGGGCGTCGGGCGCCAGTCGCTGCCGGGGCCGCCCTCCGGGTCACCGCGGAGCACGAGCAGGTCGCGCACCCCCGCGTCGGCATACCGGCCGATCACCGTCCTCAGCTCCTCGACGGTGTGCCCCACGCAGGTCAGGTGCCCCACCGGGCGCAGCGTGGTCTCGGCGGCGATCCGGCGGGTGATGCGGACCGTCCGGTCCCGCGTGGAGCCGCCCGCCCCGTACGTCACGGACACGAAGGTCGGCGCCAGCGGCTCGAGCTGGCGGATCGTGGTCCACAGCTGCCGTTCCCCCTCGTCGTCGCGAGGCGGGAAGAACTCGAACGAGACCGAGCGCAGCCCGGCCGCGAAGACCTCGGGAAGCCGGAGGTCGGCGGAGGCGGCGTCGGTACGGTCCGCGGCCGATGGCATGCGGGCCAGCGTACGTCCGGAGGCGCGGGTCGCTGCGGCTAGTCTCACGCGCGTGCACGGGCAGGACTCCACGGCGGACGCGGCGGCGCTCACGGCCGGGGTGGACGCCCAGCTGTCGGACTTCCTCGCGTCGCGGCGGCGGATGCTGACCGCCGCCGGCCCCGAGACAGATGCCCTGGTGGACGAGGCCATGGTCGCGGTGGCCGGTGGCAAGCGGCTCCGGCCGGCGTTCTGCGTGGCCGGTTGGCAGGCCACCGGCGGTGCCCGCGACGACCCCCGGGCGCTGCGGGCCGCGGCCGCGCTCGAGCTGTTGCAGGCTGGCGCGCTGGTGCACGACGACCTGATGGACGACTCCGACACCCGGCGCGGCCACCCGTCAGCGCACCGGGCGTTCGAGCAGCGTCACGCCGCGGCCGGCTGGGGTGGTGACCGGACCCGCTTCGGTGCCGGCGCAGCGGTGCTGCTCGGCGACCTGCTGCTCACGTGGGCGCACGAGCTGCTGCGAGGCTGCGGCTTCGACCCGGTCACGGTGGACCGGGCGGCCCCGTGGTTCGACCTGTGCACCACGGAGGTCACCTCGGGCCAGTACCTCGACCTGGTCAGCCAGGCCGCCGGGCGGGCGGACGAAGATCTCGCGCTTCGGGTGGTGCGGTTCAAGTCCGCTTCGTACACCGTGGTCCGCCCGCTGCACCTCGGTGCCGCACTCGGTGGGGCGGAGGAGCGGCTACTGGCCGCGCTCACCGCGTACGGAGAGCCGGTCGGGGTCGCCTTCCAGCTGCGAGACGACGTGCTCGGCGTCTTCGGTGACCCGGAGCAGACCGGCAAGCCGGCCGGGGACGACCTGCGCGAGGGCAAGCGCACGGTCCTGCTCGCCCGTACCGCCGCTCGCAGCGACGACGCCGGGCGCGACCTGCTCGACCGCTGCGTCGGCGACCCGGATCTCGACCCGGCCGACCTGCGCCGGCTGCGGGACCTGATCGTGGCCAGTGGCGCCCTGGCGAGCATCGAGCAGACGATCGCCGAGCTGGATGCCCGGGCCCGCAGCGCCCTCGAGGCGCTCGACAGCGGGGGGTTGCTCCGCGGCGACACGGCGGCCGGGGTGCGTCCGGTGCTCGCCGGGCTGGCGTCCGCGGCGGTGCAGCGGGTGCGCTGAGGCCGAGCGCCACCCGCCGGGGCGCCTCCGCCGCGGGAAGCGGCTCCGGACCTACACTCGGCCGCGTCCCGAGCGGTCCGCGCCGCGCGACCCTCCCCGCCCTCGCGCCGTGAGGAGCCTGGCACCGTGTCCCCAGCCGCCACCGCCGACGGTCTGGTCGGGCGGCTGCTGGACGGCCGGTACGCGGTGCACGAGCGGATCGCGCGGGGCGGGATGGCGACGGTCTACCGGGCGCTGGACACCCGGCTGGACCGGGTGGTCGCCGTCAAGGTGATGCACCGGCACCTCGCCGACGACGAGGCGTTCGCAGCCCGGTTCGTGCGCGAGGCCCGGGCGGTGGCCCGGCTGAACAACCCCGGTGTGGTGGCCGTCTTCGACCAGGGTGAGGACGACGGGTCTGTCTACCTCGCCATGGAGCTCGTCCCGGGCCGGACGCTGCGGGACGTGGTGCGCGACGAGGCGCCGCTGAGCCCGCTCCGCGCGGTGACGCTGGTGCAGGAGGTGGCCCGCGCGCTGGCGGCCGCGCACGCCGCCGGCGTGGTGCATCGCGACGTGAAACCGGAGAACGTCCTGCTCGGCGAGGACGGCGCGGTCAAGGTCGCCGACTTCGGGCTGGCCCGGGCGCTGGAGAGCGGCGCCGGTCAGAGCACCGCGACCGCCACCGGAGGGCTGCTGATCGGAACGGTCTCCTATCTCGCCCCGGAGCTGGTCCTCGGCGAGGCCGCCGACCCACGAAGCGACGTCTACGCCTGCGGTGTGGTCCTGTACGAGCTGCTGACCGGTGGCAAGCCGCACACCGGTGACACCCCGATCCAGGTGGCCTACCAGCACGTGCACAGCGACGTGCCGCCACCGTCGCAGGCACCGGCCCTCGCGGGCGCCGAGCCGGGCCGGATACCGGACTACGTCGATGCGTTGGTGGCCCGTGCGACCGCCCGCGACCGGGCCCTGCGCCCTACCGACGCGGGTGTGTTGGTCCGTCAGCTGACGATGGTGCGATCGGCGCTCGCTCAGCGGCTGCCGGCCGACCAGGACCTTGCCGACGACCTGCGGCCGCGACCGAGCGGCCGGCTCGACGGCGCCGCGACCGCCACCGGCGCCGTCCCCGCGCTGGCCGAGCCCCCGCACGACGTCCCGACCCCCAGCCCCCTCGACGACGACCGCGAGCACACCGTCGTCGTCGCGACCGAGGAGGCGACGCCGGTACACCCGGGCGGAACAGCCGACCGGTCGGAGCCGACACCTCCGCCGCCGTCCGGCCGAGCCGCGATCGACGCCGGGCGCACCGACCTACGGCGGCGCCGGCGACGGGGTCGACGGTTGCTGCTGGCCGTCCTGGTGCTGGCGCTGCTGGCCGGGTCGGCCGGTTGGTGGTTCGGCGTCGGGCGGTATACCGAGACACCCCGGCTGCTGCAGATGACCGAGCGGGAGGCGAGCACCACGGCGGCCGAGCTCGGGCTGTCGGTCGACGTGACGAAGACGGCGTACTCGGAGACCGTGCCGCGCGGCGCGATCGTCAGCACCAACCCCGAACCCGGGGCGCGGATCGAGGACGGTGGGACCATCGCGCTGACCGTCTCCCAGGGCAAGGAGCGCTATCCCGTCCCGCGGCTGGCCGGGCTGCCACGCGGCCGGGCCCTCGACCGGCTCGCAGCCGTGGGCCTCGAGCCCGGGGAGCTGCGCCGGGCGTACGACGAGCAGGTCCCGGCCGGTGCGGTGATCGGTGCCGCCATCGAGCCGGAGACGATGGTGCAGCCCGGCACCGAGGTGGATCTGGACATCAGCCGCGGGCCGCGGCCGATCCGCATCACCGACTACACCGGGAAGGCTGCCGAGGACGCCGCCGCCGCGCTGTCCGACGCGGGGTTCACGGTGCGCAGCCGGTCGGTCTTCAGCGACTCCGTCGCCGAGGGTCTGGTGGTGACCCAGACCCCGAGCACCGGCACCGGCTTCCGCGACCAGGTGGTCCGGCTGGTGGTGTCCAAGGGACCGCAGCTCATCGAGGTCCCGAACGTGCGAGCCAGCGGCGTCGAGGCTGCGCGCCAGACACTCCGGGCAGCCGGGTTCCGGATCCGCGAGGTGCAGACCGATCTGTACAGCGGGCTCGGCTTCGTGGTGCAGCAGTCCCCCGCCGCCGGTGAGCTGGCCCCAGTCGGCAGCCGGGTGCTCATCTACCTGGTCTGACGGCCGGGTTCCTGCGGTCACGCCCAGGGGACACCGCCGATCACATGGTGATAACGCACGCGGTCGGCCGGCACCGACGGGTCTAGAGTGCGGGCGTGCGGCAGCCGAGGACGTACATCCGCATCCCTGCCGGGAAGTCCGGCGAGGTGCGCTGACCCATCGCGCCACCCCCGCCCGAGCCCCGGTGATCTCACCGGGGCTCGTGTCTGTCAGGAGCAGCCATGGTCGTCGTGATGAGCGCGGACGCGACGGACGAGGACGTCGCCACCGTCGTCGCGCGGGTCGAGGCGGCCGGCGGCGAGGCGTTCGTCAGCCGGGGTGTCGCCCGGACGATCGTCGGCCTGGTCGGTGACGTCGACGCGTTCCGCGGGTTGAACCTGCGCAGCCTCCCGGGTGTCGCCGACGTGCACCGGATCTCCGTCCCCTACAAGCTGGTCAGCCGCGAGCACCACCCGGAGCGCTCGGTGGTCTCCGTGGGCCGGCCGGGCACGGCGGTGGCATTCGGCCCCGACACCTTCACGTTCGTCGCCGGTCCGTGCGCGGTCGAGAGCCGCGAGCAGACCGCCGAGGCGGCGGAGATGGCGCGGGCTGCCGGTGCCCAGGTGCTGCGCGGCGGCGCGTTCAAGCCGCGCACGTCGCCCTACGCGTTCCAGGGCTTGGGGGTCCCGGGCCTGGAGATCCTGGCCGAGGTGGGCGCCGCGCTGGACATGCCGGTGGTCACGGAGGTGGTCGACGCCGCCGATGTCCCAGTCGTCGCCGCGCACGCCGACATGTTGCAGGTGGGCACCCGCAACATGCAGAACTTCGGTCTGCTCCAGGCCGTGGGCGCGGCCGGCCGGCCGGTCCTGCTCAAGCGCGGGATGCAGGCCACCGTGGAGGAGTGGCTGATGGCTGCGGAGTACGTCGCCCAGCGCGGCTGTCTCGACGTGGTGCTGTGCGAGCGGGGCATCCGGACGTTCGAGACCTCGACCCGCAACACGCTGGACCTGTCCGCGGTCCCGGTCGCCCAGGCGTCCTCGCACCTGCCGGTGATCGTGGACCCGTCGCACGCCAGCGGACGCCGGGACCTGATCGTGCCGCTGTCACGCGCGGCGATCGCGGTCGGCGCGGACGGCATCATCGTGGACGTGCACCCGCAGCCGGAGGAGGCCCTGTGCGACGGGCCGCAGGCACTGGTGGGGGCCGACCTGCGGCTGCTGGCGCAGGCCGTGCGCCAGCTCCCGCCGCTGTTCGGCCGGTCGCGCGGCTGAGCCGCCCGGCCGAGCGCGCGGGCTCCGGACGCGGCGATGATGCATTTCCGTCGCCCGGGCGACGGAAATGCGTCATCGCTCGTCGCCGGGGCGGTCAGGTGAGCAGCGGTGCGAGGACGCCGGCCGCCTTCCGGACGGCGGCCCCGTCCACCTCGAGGGAGGTGACCAGCCGGACCGTACGCGGGCCGAGCGCACCGACGAGGACGCCCTCGGCCGCGGCGGCCCGGACGACCGCCGGTGCGTCGGCGCAGGGCACCACCACGATGTTCGTCTCCACCGCGGCGGGGTCGACGCCGCAGGCCGCGGCCAGCTCCCGGGCGTGCCCGTGGTCGACAGCGAGCCGCTCGACGTGCCGGTCCAGGGCGTGCAGGCCGGCCGCGGCCAGGACCCCTGCCTGCCGCCAGCCGGCCCCCAGCCGCTTGCGCCAGACCCGGGCCTCGGCGACCACCTCGGGGCTGCCGACCACCAGCGAGCCCACCGGTGCACCCAGCCCCTTGGACAGACAGACCGCCAGCACGTCCGCCAGCTCGCCGTAGTCGCTCAGCGCGACCCCGGTGGCCACGGAGGCGTTCCAGATCCGGGCACCGTCCAGGTGCATGGCGAGACCGGCGGAGTCGGCAAGTGCGCGCAGGTCGCGCAGCAGCTCGATCGGCTGCACCACCCCGCCCGCGAAGTTGTGCGTGTTCTCCACCGACACCGCGGCGGTACGGACGAGGAACGGGCCGAGCTCGGGCGCCACCATCGGCTCGACCGCCACCGGGTCGGCCAGCCCCCGCGGGTGCCGCCAGGTGCGCATGGTCACCCCGGTCACGGCCGCGTGCGCGCCGAGCTCGGCCCGGGCGACGTGCGCCTCCGCCTCGCACAGCAGCTCGGTCCCCACCGGGACCACTGCCCGGACGGCCAGCAGGTTGGCCAGCGAGCCGGTCACGGTGAACAGCGCGGCGCCGTGCCCGAACGCCGCAGCGACCCGCTCCTCCAGCGCCCGGACGGTCGGGTCCTCGCCGTAGACGTCGTCGCCCACGTCCGCCCGGGCCATCGCCGCCCGCATCGACTCGGTGGGCCGGGTCACGGTGTCGCTGCGCAGGTCGATCACGCGGTCAGCGTACGGAGCCGGGGACGGCGTCAGCGCAGCATCTCGGCGACGAGGAAGGCGAGCTCGAGGCTCTGCGCCCGGTTCAGCCGTGGGTCGCAGACGGTCTCGTACCGGTCGCCGAGGTTGGCCGCCAGCAGCTTCGCCCCGCCGCCCAGGCACTCGGTCACGTCCTCACCGGTGAGCTCGACGTGCAACCCGCCCGGCCAGGTGCCGAGGCTGCGGTGCACCTCGAAGAAGCCGAGCACCTCGTCGAGGACCGACTCGAAGTCACGAGTCTTGTAGCCGCCGTCGGCCTCATAGGTGTTGCCGTGCATGGGGTCGCACACCCACGCGGCGGTGACCCCCGCCGCCTGCACCTTCGCGATCAGGTCGGGGAGCACGTCTCGGACCCGACCGGCGCCCATCCTGGTCACGAACGTGAGCCGGCCGGGCTCCCGGTCCGGGTCGAGCCGCTCGGCCAGCGCGATCGCCACGTCCGGCGTCACTGTCGGGCCGAGCTTGACCGCAAGCGGGTTGCGCACGTGCGAGAGCAGCTCCACGTGCGCGCCGTCGAGCTGTCGGGTCCGCTCCCCGATCCACAGCAGATGTCCCGACACGTCGTACGGCAGCTGGGTGCGCGAGTCGATCCGCGTCATCGCGTGCTCGTACTCCAGCAGCAGCGCCTCGTGCGAGGAGAAGAAGTCCACCGAGTGGAACTCGTCCATGTCCACCCCGCAGGCGCTCATGAACGCGAGCGCGCGGTCGATGTCGGCGGCCACCCGCTCGTAGCGCTCCCCCACCGGGCTGGTGCGGGCGAAGTCGGTGTTCCACAGGTGCACCTGTCGCAGGTCGGCGTAGCCGCCGGTCACGAAGGCGCGGGTGAGGTTGAGCGTCGCGGCGGAGGCGTTGTAGGCGTCGAGCAGCCGCCGCGGGTCGGGGGTGCGCGCCTCCGGCGTGAAGGCGAACCCGTTGACCGCGTCACCGCGGTAGGCGGGCAGCGTCACGCCGTCCCGCGTCTCGCTGTCCGCCGAGCGTGGCTTGGCGTACTGACCGGCGAGCCGGCCGACCTTGACGACCGGAACGCTCGCGGCGTACGTCAGCACGACCGCCATGGACAGCAGCACCTGCAGCTTGTTGCGCAGGATGTCGGCGCCGACCTCGTCGAACGTCTCGGCGCAGTCGCCGCCCTGGAGAAGGAAGGCCTCGCCGCGGGCGACCGCGGCCAGCCGGTCGCGGAGCGCGTCACACTCGCCGGCGAACACCAGCGGCGGCTGCCGGCGCAGCCGCTGCACCACCTCGTCAGTGACGGAGGGGTCCGGCCAGACCGGCTGCTGCGCGGCGCCGAGCGCCCGCAGCTCGGTCAGGTCCGGGATCGGCATCGCCCCAGACTACGGCGCGGAGGGCCGCGGGGTGTCGAGCCGGGCCGCCGTGGACTCCTGCGGCACGGCGACGTGCAGCCCGTTGGGCCGCACTCGGAACCGCTCGGGCGTGGCCGTGGTCAGCTCGCCGTCGATGTTGATCTGCCGGGCCGGCTCGGCTCGCACGACCACCTCGCGGGTGGCCACGTGGGTGACGAGGTCGTGCTGCACGAAGCTCCCGGTCCGGAAAGCGGAGACGATCGCGAGGTGGTCGCGGAACCCGCCGCGGGCGATGACGTAGACGTCCAGTTGGTGGTCGTCGATGCCGGCTCCGGGAGCAACGACGTTGCCTCCCCCGTAGTAGCGGCCGTTGCCCACCGCGACCTGCATCGCCGCGTCGACGGTGATCGTCGGGTGCTCCCCGCCGGGGAACTCCAGCCGGCAGCCGAACGGCTCGAAGCCGCGATAGGCCCGCAAGGTGGCCACCGGGTACGCCATGGACCCGAGGCGGCGCTTCAGCCCGGGGGTGACGGCCCGGCTGACCGCGACGGACAGCCCGAGCGACGCCACGTTCACGTAGTGCCGGTCGTCGGCCACGCCGAGGTCGACGTCGACGACCTTGCCGTGGGCGATCACCTCGCAGGCGGCGTCGACCTCGCGCGGGATGCCGAGGGTCCGGGCGAAGTCGTTCGCGGTCCCCAGCGGCAGCACACCGAGCACCGTCGGACGTTCGACCAGCAGGTCCACCAGGGCGCTGACCGTCCCGTCACCGCCGCCGAGGACGAGCAGGTCGCAGCCGTCGTCCAGGACGCGGCGGACGGTCTCCCCCAAGCGGGACGGGTCGTCCACCGGCCGACTGTCGGCGAGCGGGACGCCGAGCGCGGACAACCGCTCCCGCGCCTGGCGGAACACCTGCGCGCCGGTCCGCGACCCGGTGTTGACCACCAGGGCCGCGCGCCGCGTCACCCGAACAGCACCTCGGCCTCGGCGTACATCTCCGGACGGACGGTCTTCAGCTCCTGCGTCCCCTCCGACAGCGGCACCCGCACGATGTCGGCGCCGCGCAGCGCGACCATGATGCCGAAGTCCCGCTCGTGCACCGCCTGGACGGCGTGCAGGCCGAACCGCGTGGCCAACCACCGGTCGAAGGCCGTCGGTGTCCCGCCGCGCTGTACGTGGCCGAGGACGACCGCCCGCGCCTCCTTACCCGTCCGGGTCTCGATCTCCTGCGCCAGCCGGTCCCCGATCCCGCCGAGCCGCACGTGCCCGAACGCATCGGTCGCGCCGGTGAGCAGCTCCATGCCGCCTTCGGCCGGGGTCGCACCCTCGGCGACCACGATGATCGGCGAGTAGCGGGTCGCGAAGCGGCTCTCCACCTGCGCGCACACCTTCTCGATGTCGAAGGGCCGCTCCGGGATGAGGATGATGTTGGCGCCGCCCGCGAGGCCGGAGTGCAGCGCGATCCAGCCGGCGTGCCGGCCCATCACCTCGACGACCAGCACCCGGTGGTGCGACTCGGCGGTCGTGTGCAGCCGGTCGATCGCCTCCATGGCGATGTTCACCGCAGTGTCGAAGCCGAAGGTGAAGTCGGTCCCGGACAGGTCGTTGTCGATGGTCTTCGGTACGCCGACGACGTCGACACCCAGCTCGGCCAGCTTGGTGGCGACGCCGAGGGTGTCCTCGCCGCCGATGGCGATCAGCGCCTCGCAGCCGTTGGCCTCGAGGCTGCGCGTGATCTGCTCCACCCCGCCGTCGACCCCGAACGGGTTCGTCCGGGAGGAGCCGAGCACCGTCCCGCCCCGCGGCAGGATCCCACGGACCTGCTCGATGCCGAGCGGAACGATGTCGTTCTCGAGCGGACCGCGCCAGCCGTCCCGGAAGCCGACGAAGTCCATCTGATGTTCGGTGATCCCCTTGCGCACGATGGCGCGGATCACCGCGTTCAGTCCCGGGCAGTCACCACCACCGGTCAGCACTCCGACTCGCACGGGTGTCAGCCAACCAGAGCCGGAGCGCTCCGGTCACCACGGGGCGGCACGATCCGCACCCGGACGCGACGGAACCCGCGCCCCTTGCTCTCGACCTTGGCGACCTCGATCCGCCCCACCTGGCGGGTGGAGGCGACGTGGGTGCCGCCGTCGGCCTGGGTGTCCAGACCCTGGATGTCGACGATCCGCACCATCTCCACCTCGGCCGGGACGAGGTTGGTGGCCGTGCGCACGATGTCGGGAATCGCGAACGCCTGCGCCCGGGGCAGCACGCTGACCTGGATCCCGCGGTCGGCGGCGATCTCGGTGTTGCAGGCCTCCTCGACCCGGGCCTTGAAGTCGGGCGGCACCTGCTCGAGGCCGAAGTCCATCCGGGCGGTCCCCGGCTCCATGTTGCCGCCGGTCACCAGCGCCCCGTAGTCGCGGAACACGACGCCACAGAGCAGGTGCAGCCCGGAGTGGGTGCGCATCAGCAGGGTGCGCCGCTCGTCCTCGACGGCGCCGCGGACTCGGGTTCCCGGGGCCGGCACGGGGTCGTCGGGGGCGGTCAGCAGCACGAGGTCGTCGGCCTTCCTCGCTCCCACCACTCGCGTCTGCACGCCACCCCACAGCAGCACCCCGTGGTCCGGTGGCTGGCCACCACCGCCTGGGTAGAAGGCGGACCGGTCCAGCACCACGCCCGGCTCGTCCGGAGGAGCGCTGCTGGCCAGTACGGTCGCCTGCCACGTGCGCAGCGTCTGGTCGGCGAGCTCCAGCCGTGCGGTCCGTCCGTACCTCTCCCCGGGGTCGGCCACGTTTCGCAGGCTACCGGCGCGACCATAAACAGCAGTGGGGTCTCGACCAGCTGTGCGCGGAGCCGGCCGGCTGGGGGATCGTGGACGCTGCCGAGGCGGTCGGCTACGCCGGGGCCACCGGCGCCGGGCCCGGCAAGGGCAAGAACCGTCGCTGACCAGCACGTACCCTGCCGGTCATGACGTTCTCCGTGGTCGGCAGGAGCCTCGACGGTCGTAGCACGGGCGTCGCGGTCGCCTCGAAGTTTCTCGCTGTCGGCAGTGCCGTGCCGGCTGCCAGGCACGGCGTCGGCGCGCTCGCCACCCAGTCGTACGCCAACACGCTGTACAAGCGGGACGGGCTGGCGCTGCTCGCCGACGGGAGCTCCGCGTCGGAGACCGTCGAGGCGCTGTTGCGGTCGGATGACGGCCGCGCCACCCGGCAGCTCGGTGTCGTCGACGCCGCGGGCCGGGCGGCCACCTGGACGGGCGGCGAGTGTCACGACTGGGCCGGCGGGGTCACCGGCGACGGGTACGCCATCCAGGGCAACATCCTCACCGGCGCCGAGGTGGTGCGGGCGATGGAGCGGGCCTGGCTGGACGGCGCGGAGCTGCCGCTGCCCGAGCGGCTGATGGCCAGCGTCACCGCGGGAGACCAGGCGGGCGGCGACCGGCGCGGTCGGCAGAGCGCCGCCTTGCTGGTGGTCGCCGACGCGGGCGGGTACACCCCCGGAGACGACCTGGCCTACGACCTGCGCGTGGACGACCACCCCGATCCGGTCCCCGAACTCGCCCGGCTGCTCTCCCTGCACCACCTCTACTTCGATGCACCCGACGAGGACACCCTGCTGCCGCTGGAGGGTGACCTGGCCGCGGAGGTCACCGCGCTGCTGGCGGCGGTCGGTCATCCCGACCTGGACAGCTGGGCCGGGGTGGAGAACTACGAGCTGCGGATCCGGCCGGGCCGGATCGACCCGTTCGTGCTCGCCCGGCTGCGGGAGGCGGGCGCGGCCGCGGACGGCTCGGTCCGCGGGTGACCGGGCCGGCCCGGTCACGGCTGCTCCTGGTCGCCGCGGTTGCCGTGCCCGCCCTGGTCCTGGGAGTCGCCGGGATGTTCCACCCGGCGCGACTGACCCCGGAGACCGCCGAGCGCTGGCGGGACATCCACGTGCTGGCGTTGCCGCTCTTCCCGTTGCTGGGACTCGGGCCGTGGCTGATCGCCCGGGCGGTGAACCCGGTGGCCGGGTGGGTCGGGCTGCTGCTCGGCTACGTCTACGCCTGCTTCTACACCGGTCTCGACCTGATCGCCGGTGCGACCGCCGGCGCCCTGAAGATCGCCGGGTCGGCGGACCTCGACGTGGTCTTCCGGCTGGGGAGCGGACTGGGGGACGTCGGCGTTTGGGCGCACCTGGCCGGTGCCTCGCTGGCCGCCGGGCTGGCGCTGTGGCGGGTACGCCTGCGGGCGTTGCCGGGGGCGCTGCTGGTGGTCGCCGCCTCGATCTCGTTCCTCGACAGCCACATCTACTGGCCGCGCGGCGTGGTCACGCTGTTCCTCCTGGCCACCGGCTGGGCTGCGCTGGCCGTGTCGCTGCCGGTCGACGACGACCACGGCGCAGCCCGCGCTCGCTGACCGCCGACCCGCGTCCAGCCGGACGGGTCAGGCCGCTGTGGCGCCGGAGGTTCCGCTCGGCTTCGGCTCGGTGCGCGACGCGGCCGCCTTGCCCTTGGTGGCGTAGATGTCGACGTACTCCTGCCCGGACAGGTCCATGACCTCATACATGATCTCGTCGGTGATCGCCCGCAGGATGTAGCGGTCGCCCTCCATCCCCTCGTAGCGGGAGAAGTCCAGAGGCCGGCCGAACCGCACGCGCGGCCGGTGGTAGCGGCCGAAGATCTTGCCCGGAGGCGCGACGATGTCGGTGCCGATCACGGCGACCGGGATGACCGGGACCTTGGCCTCCAGCGCCAGCCGGGCCACCCCGGTTCGGCCGCGGTAGAGCCGTCCGTCGGGCGATCGGGTGCCCTCCGGGTAGATCCCGAACAGCTCGCCGCTCTGCAGGATGCGGAGGCCGGTGCGCATCGCGCCCTCGGCCGCGCGACCGCTGCTCCGGTCGATCGGAACCTGCCCGGCTCCGGAGAAGAAGGTCCGCTGCATCCACCCCTTGACCCCCGAGCCCTCGAAGTACTCGGCCTTCGCCACGAAGGTGACCCGGCGTGGGATCACCAACGGCATGAACAGCCAGTCGGAGTAGCTGAGGTGGTTGCTGGCGAGGATGGCCGCGCCCTCGAGCGGGACGTTCTCCGAGCCCTCGGCCTGGGGTCGGAACACGGTTCGCAGCAGCGGGCCGACGAAGACCCATTTCAGCAGCCAGTAGAACACCGTGCTCCTCACCCGTCTGCTCATCCGTGCAGTGCCCGCACCCTACTCGCGGGCGACCCGTGCGACCATGACGAACGTGAGTCATGCGTTGCCGCCGGACCGCCACCGTGCGCCGGCCGTCGGGCGGGTCGGCGATGGCGCCTGACCCCACCCGGGACGAGCACCCCGACGACTCCCCCGACGACGCCCACGGCGAGAGCATCGACGAGGCGTGGGCTCGGATCGTTGCCGGGTACGAGCGCGGTCCCGACGAGGCTCGGCACCCCTGGCCGGAGTCGGAGGACCTGGTCGCGGGCGACGACGACCGGGACGGCACCGCGGCCCCACAGCCGGAGGAGCCGGTCCGTGCGCCGCGGGTGGGTGCGGACGATGAGGGCCACTACGTTCCGCCGCACCCACCGCCGCTCCCTCGGCCCACCGGCCTCGTCGGCGCGGCCTGGGTAGGTCTGCTCGGAGGGCCGCTGCTGCTGCTGGTGGCCACCGTGCTCGGCTGGCGACTGCCGACGCTGCTCACCGCGGCCGCGGTGGTCGGCTTCGTCGGCGGACTCGTCTTCCTGATCGCCCGGATGGACAACCGCGGACCGGGCGGATGGGACAACGGCGCCCAGGTCTGAACCGCCGCCCCGGACCGCTACTGTCCGGACCACCGACCCCCGCGGCCCGGCCGCACCAGCACAGCAGGGAGCCCGTTCGTGCACGCCAGCGACACCATCGAGATCACCGGCCACCTGATGGACCACGGCATCCTGTCCCGGATCCTCGATGACATCCGGGAGTACGAGGGTGACTACACGATCGACCGCTTCGACGTGGGTCGCGAGTCCGGCGACACCTCGTACGCCAGCCTGACGATCAGCGCGGACGACGACGACGACCTCCAACGGCTGCTGATGCGGCTGCAGACCCGGGGCGCCAACCTGACCGACCCCGGTGAGGCCACGGTGACACCAGCCGAGCAGAACGGGGTCTTCCCGGACGGCTTCTACTCCACGACGAACCTGGACACCAGGGTTCGGATCGGCGGTCGGTGGCTGGCCGTCTCCAACCCCGAGATGGACTGCGGGCTGGTGGTGCTGGGCGACGGGGCGGACACCCAGGTCGAGACCATCCCGATGTCCGACGTCCGAGCCGGGATGCGGGTCGTGTGCGGGGCCGGTGGCGTCCGGGTCACGATCCCCGCGGTCGACCGCGACAGCGAGGTCTTCGGCTTCATGGAGTCCGACGTCTCCAGCGAGAAGCCGCAGACCGTCCTCGTCCGGCAGGTGGCCGACGGGATTCGGGAGGCCAAGGCGTCCGGCCGGCGGGTGCTCTGGGTCGGCGGTCCCGGCGTGGTGCACACCGGCGCCGCACCGGCGATGGTCGCCATGGTCCAGGCCGGCTTCGTCGACTGCCTGTTCGCGGGCAACGCGTTGGCCACCCACGACATCGAGTCCGCGCTGTACGGGACCTCGCTGGGCGTCGACCTCGCGCAGGGCCGCGGGGTGGAGCACGGGCACGAGCACCACATCCGGGCGCTGAACACCATCCGCAAGGCCGGGTCGATCGCCGCGGCGGTCGAGCAGGGCGTCCTCACCGGCGGCATCATGCACGCGCTGGTCGAGGGCGGGCACGAGTTCGTGCTCGTCGGCTCGGTGCGTGACGACGGGCCGTTGCCGGACGTCTACACCGACGTGCTGGAGGGGCAGCGGGCGATGCGAGCGCAGCTGTACGACGTCGGCTTCTGCCTGATGGCCGCGACCATGCTGCACTCGGTGGCCACCGGCAACATCCTGCCGGCGTCGGTGCCGCTGGTGTGCGTGGACATCAACCCCGCCACCGTGACCAAGCTTGCCGACCGCGGCTCGTCTCAGGCCCGCGGGATCGTCACCGACGTCGGGCTGTTCCTCGAGCAGCTCGCGCTGGAGCTGGTCGACGACTACCGCGGCGCCCGCTGAGGGGGGATCTCGACGCGGGCGCCGGTGTGGAGCGACTCGACCCCGCAGGCCGCGACGACCGCGGCGCGGTGGCCGTCCGTCGCGGTCGGGCCGCGCAGCTCGCCGCGCCGCACCCCGTCGACCCAGTCGGCGAGCTCGATCCGGTAGGCGTCGGCGAACCGCTGCACGAAGTCGGCGGTGACCGCGTGCCCGTCCGTCCCGTCGGTGCGACTGGCCAGGCCGTACGGCGGGGTGAGCCGCACCGTGCCCTCGTCCCCGACGACCTCGCACTGCACGTCGTAGCCGTACCGTGCGTTGACGAACACCTCGACGCTGACCAGCGTGCCGGTCGAGGTCTCCAGCAACGCGAGCTGCGGGTCGAGCAGCCCCTCCCGTCGCGGCGAGCGCACGGTGATCGCCACCACCGGGTCGTCGAGCAGCCAGGGGACGCCGTCCAGCTCGTGGATCATCGAGTTGGTCACGATGCCGTCGGATGTGGCCGTCGGATGTGCGGCCGGGTTGCGGTGCACGCAGTGCACGATCCGTGGCGTGCCGACCTGACCACTCAGCACGGCGTCGCGCAGCGCGACGAAGGCCGGGTCGTAGCGGCGCATGAACCCGACCTGAACCAGCTCGCGGCCGCGGTCCCGCTCGGCGGTGAGCACCCGCTCGGCACCGGCAACGTCGACCGCGAGCGGCTTCTCGCACAACACCGGCCGGTCGGCGGAGAGGCACGCGAGCACCAGCTCCTCGTGGGTCGGGTCGGGCGAGGCGATCACCACCGCGTCCACGCCGGCGATCAGCTCGGCCGCGGAGCCGACGGCGGTGGCGCCGACCTCGACCGCAAGCGCGGTCGCGCGCTCGGTGTCGAAGTCCTGGACGGCGGTGACGACGGCGTCGGGCACCCACCGGGACAGCATCCGGACGTGCGCGCTGCCCATCGCACCGGTCCCGATGACGCCGACGCGCAGCGGGTAGGCCGTCATACCGTCACCCAGGCGCGCTGCGCGGCCGAGCGCAGCAGTGCGTCGGACTGGCGTGCGGTCACCAGCGCGTCCTCGACGGTGGCCCCGATCGGACGTCGCTCCGCGATCGACCGGAGCAGCCGTTCGGCCTCGATCACCTTGAGGTCGTCGTAGCCCATCGTGATGCCCGCCCCCGGCTGGAAGACTCCGAGATCACCGTCGGCGGGGCTGACCCGGTGCAGCTGCCACGGGGCGTCGGTGTAGCCCGCTGCGTCGGCGTCCAGACACATCGACAGCTCGCCCATCCGGCGGAAGTCCCACGACACGCGCGCCGGCCGAGCCGTGCACCTCGATGCCGTAGGTGCACTGCTCGCCCACCGCGACGCGGGACGATTCGAGCACCCCCCGGGCGCCACCGGCGAAGCGGAGCAGCGCGGCGATGTGATCCTCGTTGCCGACCGGGCCGGTCGGTGCTCCCTCGGCGGTCGCGTAGTGCGATGTCGTGCCGGTCGGCTCCGGTCGCTCCGGGATGAACGTGGCGGAGTCCCCGAGCACCTCGGTCAGGTCGCCGGCGACGGGGCCGAGGACGTACCGGACCAGGTCGAGGGCGTGCGACGCGAGATCCCCGACGACACCGGATCCGGCGCGCCGCGGGTCGAACCGCCACGACAGCGCGCCCGCCGGGTGCGCGGAGTAGTCGCTGAGCAGTCGCACGGTCACCGTCTGGACCCGTCCGATCCGGCCGTCGGCCACCAGCCGGCGCGTGGTCTCGACCGCGGGCGCGTTGCGGTAGTTGAAGCCGACCGCCGAGCGCACGCCCGCGGCGCCGACCGCGTCGGCGACCGCGGTGGTGTCCGCCAGGTGCCGGCCCACCGGCTTCTCCACCCACACGTGCTTGCCGGCCCGCGCCGCCGCAACCGACATCTCGGCGTGCACGAAGTTCGGGCCGGTGACGCTGACCACGTCGACGTCGTCCCGGTCCAGCACCTCGACCCAGTCGGCGTACGCCGCGTCGAAGCCGTAGGCGTCGACCGCCGCCGCGCGCCGGGCCGGCTCGGGGTCGACGGCAGCGACCAGCCGCGGCTTGACCGGGGCGTCCGGGTAGTGCTGGAGCAGCCGGGTGTGCGCTCGCGCGTGCACCTTCCCCATCCAGCCGAAGCCCAGCACCGCCACGCCGACAGTCGGTCGCGCCCCCGTCATGGCTTGCGCAGCTCCGCGGCCATGTCCTTGGCCACGCTGGAGTCTTCACCCATCGTGCGGGCCAGCTCGTGGCTGAGCGCCTCCAGCTCCGCGCCGCCGGCCATGGCCCCCACCAGGTCGTCCAGCGACATGTCCGCCTTGGCGAAGTCCCCCATGCTCCGGCCGCGACGCAGCAGCAGGAAGCGGTCCCCGACCGGGTAGGCGTGGTGCGGGTTGTGCGTGATGAACACGACGCCGAGGCCCCGGTCCCGGGCCTTGGCGATGTACTTCAGCACGATGCCGGACTGCCGCACGCCGAGCGCGGCGGTGGGCTCGTCGAGGATCAGCACGCGGGCGCCGAAGTAGACCGCCCGCGCGATCGCGACGCACTGCCGCTCCCCGCCGGACAGGGTGCCAATCGGCTGGTCGACGTCGCGCAGGTCGATGCCCATCGCGGACAGCTCCGTCTTCGTGATCCGCTTCATCGACCCGAGGTCGAGCCGCTTCAGCGGCCCCAGCCCGACGGTGAGCTCCGACCCGAGGAAGAAGTTCCGCCAGACCGGCATCAGCGGGACGACCGCAAGGTCCTGGTAGACCGTCGCGATCCCGAGCGCCAGCGCGGCGCGGGGCGAGGACATCTGCCGGTGCACGCCGTCCACGATGAACTGACCGGAGCTGTGCTCGTGCGCGCCGGCGAGGATCTTGATGAAGGTCGACTTCCCCGCGCCGTTGTCGCCCAGCACGCAGGTCACCTCGCCGGCGTTGACCGTGGTGGTGATGTCGCGAAGCGCGATCACGCTGCCGTAGTTCTTGCCCAGGTCCCGCACCTCGATGATCGAGGTGCCCGGTGGCGGGAGGTTCGGTCCCCGGCCGGCCGCCGCCGTCCCGTGCTCCTCCGGCTGCTTGGCCGCGCTCATCTGGCCACCTCCGCTCGGGTTCGCACCCAGTTGTTGACCAGCACCGCTCCGAGCAGCATCACGCCGAGGAACGTGAACAGCCAGTCGTTCTCCCACCGTGCGTAGACGATGCCCTGGTTGACCATGCCGTAGATGGCCGCGCCGAGGGCGGCGCCGACCGCGGAGCCGTAGCCACCGGTCAGCAGGCAGCCGCCCACGACGGCACAGATGATGAAGATGAACTCCTGTCCCACACCGGTCGTGCTCTGCACGGTGGTGGTCTTGAACAAGTTCAGCATGCCGACCAGCCAGCCGGCGGTGGCGGTGGTCACGAACAAGCCGACCTTGGTCTTGAAGACCGGGACTCCAACCTGGCGGGCGCTGACCTGCGCACCGCCCACGGCGAAGATCCAGTTGCCGGCTCGGGTCCGCAGCAACACCCAGGTGGCGACGATGGTCACCGCAACCCACCAGAACGTCGCCGCGTACAGGGTCAGCGGCAGGTCACCGCCGAGGTCCAGCTTGACGAAGGAGCCGAACAGCTGCTGGCCGGCGGTGTAGCCAGCCGCGTCGTTGAACGAGGTGACCGACACCTGGTTGATCAGGATCTTGGTCACCGCGAGGTTGATGCCCTGCAGGACGAAGAACGTGCCCAGCGTGACGATGAAGCTGGGCAGTCCGGTGCGCATCACCAGGATCCCGTTCACGATGCCGAGCCCCACCGCCAGCACCAAGGCGGCGAGGATCGACACCCACACGTTCAGGTCGTACTCGGTCATCATGATGCCGGTGGTGAGACCGGTGGTGCCGATCATCGCCCCCGCCGACAGGTCGAACTCCCCGCCGATCATCAACATCGCCACCGCGACCGCCATGATCCCCACGGTCGACGACGTCAGCAGCCAGGTGCTGGCGCCGCCGGGTGTGAGGAACACGTCGGTGACGACGCTGAAGAACACGAAGACGGCGATCGCCGCCACCGCGGCCCCCACCTCCGGCCGGCGCAGCACGCGGGTGATGCCGTGCGAGCTGGCCAGCCGGTCGTCCGGCGGGGTCTGCGGTGTGTCCGGGGGCGCTTCGGCTGTGGTGCTCATCGAGGTCTCCCTCCGCCTCAGCGGGTGCCGTTCTCGGCGAACTCGAGAACTTCCTCGGCGTTCTCCTGGGTGATGACGGCGGGCCCGGAGTAGACCGGCTGGCTGCCGCCGATGTCGTTGCCGTTGGTCACCTTGAGGTAGATGCCGGTGACGCCGAGGTACCCCTGCACGTAAGGCTGCTGGTCGATCGCGAACAGCAGCTTGCCGTCGGCGACGTCCTTGGCCACGTCCGCGTTCACGTCGAAGGTGCCGACGAGGGCCTCGCTGCCGGAGGCCTCCACCGCCGCGACCGCGCGGCCGGCGATGTCGCCGCCGAGGGACAAGATCCCGTCCACGTCGGCGTTCGCGGTCAGCTCGGACTCGATCGTCGCCTGGGCGGCACCGAGGTCGGTGTTGTCCACCTGCAGGTTCTCCATCGTGCCGGTGAACGTCGACGCGGCGGCCCGGCAGCGCTCCTCGAGCGCGACGTTGCCCGCCTCCTGGATGACGCACACGACGTTGCTCAGGTCGGCCTCGCTCAGCTGCTCGCCGGCCACCTCGCCGGCGATGGTCTCGCTCTGCCCGACGTGGGTGATGGCCCCGAACTCCTCCCACTGGTCGATGCCGGAGTTGATGGTGATCACGGGCACGCCCGCCTGGACCGCGGCCTTGATGCTCGACTCGAGCCCGTCCGGGTTGGCCATCGAGATGACCAGGCCGTCTGTGCCGTCGGCGACGGCGTTGTCGATCAGCGTGCTCTGCTCGCCGGGATCCGGGCTGCTGCCGTACTCCATCGACACGCCCAGGTCGCTGCCGGCCTGCTGCGCGCCGGACTTCACCACGTCCCAGAACGAGTCACCGGGAGCGGCGTGGGTGATCACGTCGATGGTGATGTCCTTGCTGCCGCCGCTGGCGGCGCTGGTGTCACCCTCGGTCTCATCGGAGGTGGAGTCGCTGCCGCTGTCCGAGGTGGAGCAGCCGGTCAGCACGAGTGCCCCGGCGGCGATCGCCGCCAGCAGCGTGTTCTTGATGGTCATCTGCGTTCTTCCTCTCGTACGGCCGGGCGGGCGCCCGGCTGCTCAACCCGGCGGTCAGTGCGCCGTCGGGAAGTTCAGGTGCGCCAGCGACTCCTCGCTGACGTGCGGCCAGCGGGTCGTGACGACCTTGCCGCGGGTGTAGAAGCGGACCCCCTCCGGCCCGTGGATGTGGTGGTCGCCGAACAACGAGTCCTTCCAGCCGCCGAAGGAGTGGAACGCCATCGGCACCGGGATCGGCACGTTCACGCCGATCATCCCGACCTGGACCCGGCGCTGGAAGGTGCGGGCCACCTCCCCGGACGAGGTGAAGACCGCCGTCCCGTTGCCGTAGGGGTTGGCGTTGACGAGCGCGAGGGCCTCGTCCAGGGAGCCGACCCGGAGCACCACCAGCACCGGTCCGAAGATCTCGTCGGTGTAGACGGACATGTCCGTGGTGACGTTGTCCAGCAGGGTCGGGCCGACGAAGAAGCCCTCCTCGTTGCCCTCGACGGCCAGCCCGCGGCCGTCCACGACCACCACCGCCCCGTCCTTCTCCCCTTCGTCGATGTAGCCGAGGACCCGCTCTCGGGCAGCGGCCGTCACGACCGGCCCCATCTCGGACCCGTCGGCTGTGCCCGGGCCGACGGCGATGTCCGCGGTGCGTTCGCGCACCTTGTCCACCAGGGTGTCGGCGACCGGTCCGACCGCGACGACCGCTGAGATGGCCATGCACCGCTGGCCGGCCGAGCCGTAGCCGGCGGCGACCAGGTGGTCGGCGGCGAAGTCGAGGTCGGCGTCGGGCATCACCACGGCATGATTCTTCGCTCCGCCGAGCGCCTGCACCCGCTTGCCGCTCGCGTTGGCCCGCTCGTGCACGTAGCGCGCGATCGGTGTCGAGCCGACGAAGCTGACCGCGTCGACGCCCGGGTGGTCGAGCAGCGCGTCGACCACCTCCTTGTCGCCGTTGACGACGTTGAAGACACCGTCGGGCAGCCCGGCCTCGGCGTAGAGCCGGGCGACCAGCTCCGACGCTCCGGGCACCCGCTCGCTCGGCTTCAGCACGAAGGTGTTCCCGCACGCGATGGCGACCGGGTGCATCCACATCGGCACCATCACCGGGAAGTTGAACGGGGTGATGCCGGCGCAGACACCCAGCGGCTGGCGGAACGAGTGCGAGTCGACCGACCCGGAGACCTGCTCGCTGAACTCGCCCTTGAGCAGCTGCGGGATCCCGCAGACGAAGTCCACCACCTCCCGGCCTCGAACGACCTCGCCGCGCGCGTCGTCGAGGGTCTTGCCGTGCTCCAGCGCGATCAGCCGGGCCAGCTCGTCGGTGTGCTGGACGACCAGCTCGCGGAAGCGGAACAGGATCTGGACGCGAGCGGTGAGCGACGTCTGCGACCAGGACTCGAAGGCGATGCGAGCGGCTGCCACGGCCGCGTCGACGTCGGCGGCGGTGCCGAGTCGCACCTGCGCCTGTGGGCGGCCTTCGGCAGGGTCGAAGACGTCACCGGTGCGGTCCCCGGTGCCGCCGGTCGCTGTTCCGCCGATCCAGTGCTCGATGGTGCGCATGTCAGCGTCCTGTCCGTCGGGGTGGCCTGAGGTCGTGATGGGACGAAGGTAGGTCCGTTGCGTGGCCTTGTGCTGCTCGTAGGTCCGCCGGGCCTGCCGGGTGCTGTCCAGCCTGGAGACCTCGGCGACCGGCACGTCCCACCAGGCCGGGCTGTCCGGGGCCGGCACCAGGGGGTCGGTCTCGATGTGGATCACGGTGGTCCGGGCCGACTCGCGCGCCTTCTCCAGCGGCAGCGTGCAGCTCGCCCACGGTGCGCACGGCGGCCACGTCGGCGCCGAGGCTGGCCGCGTTGGCCGCGAGGTCGACCGGCAGCCGGTCGCCGTCGAGCCCGGTGTCGGTCCGGTAGCGGTAACGGGTGCCGAAACGCTGACTGCCGAGAGACTCGCTGAGCGCGCCGATCGAGGCGAAGCCGTGGTTCTGCACCAGGACGACCACCAGCTTGACCCCCTCGGCGACCGCGGTCACGAGCTCGGTCGCCATCATCAGGTACGAGCCGTCCCCGACCAGCACGACGACCTCACGGTCCTCGCCGAGCTCGTCGACGGCCAGCTTCACGCCCAGCCCACCGGCGATCTCGTAGCCCATGCAGGAGAAGCCGTACTCGACGTGGTAGCCCTTCCGGTCCCGGGTGCGCCACAGCTTGTGCAGGTCCCCGGGCATCGACCCGGCGGCACAGACGACCACGTCCCTCGGCCCGGTGGCTGCATTCACCGCCCCCAGCACCTCCGACTGCGCGGGCAGCGGGTCGTGCCCGAGGGTGTACGCGCGCTCGACGGTCTCGTCCCACTCCCTGGCGGCGGCGGTGGCCCGCTCGGTCCAGCCGATGTCGGCCCGCCAGCCGACCAGGGCCGCCGTCAGCTCCTCGAGCCCCTCCCGGGCGTCCGCCACGAGGGCGACGGCCGACTGCTTGTGCGCGTCGAACGACGCGACGTTGAGGTTGACGAACCGGGTGTCGGAGGCGAACACCGAGCGGGAGGCGGTGGTGAAGTCACTCCACCGGGTGCCTACGCCGAGGACCACATCGGCCTCGGCCGCCAGCTCGTCGGCGGCGGTGGTGCCGGTGGCACCGATCGCGCCGACCGAGCGGGGGTGGTCGAACGCCAGCGCCCCCTTGCCCGCCTGCGTCTCGGCCACCGGTGCGCCGGTCGCCTCGGCGAAGGCCCGCAGGGCGTCGGTCGCACCGGAGTAGATCGTGCCGCCGCCCGTCACGACCAGCGGGCGGCGGGCGGTCCGGAGCACGTCGACCGCGCGGTGCAGGGCGGTCTGCTCGGGTCGCGGCCGGGTCACGTGCCACACCCGCGTCTCGAACAGCTCGACCGGCCAGTCGTGCGCCTCGGCCTGCACGTCCTGGGGCAGGGCCAGCGTGACCGCGCCGGTCTCCACCGGGTCGGTCAGGACCCGCAGCGCAGCGAGCAGCGCGGACGGCAGCTGCTCGGGGCGGTTGATCCGGTCGAAGTAGCGCGACACCGGGCGGAGCGCGTCGTTGACGCTCAGATCCATGCTGCTCGGGTCCTCGAGCTCTTGCAGCACGGGGTTGGCCACCCGGGTGGCGAACACGTCGCCGGGCAGCAGCAGGACCGGAATCCTGTTCACCGTGGCCAGCGCGGCGCCGGTGACCAGGTTGGTCGCACCCGGCCCGACCGACGTGGTGACGGCGAACGTCGCCAGCCGGTCCCGGTGCCGGGCGTAGCCGACGGCCGCGTGCACCATCGCCTGCTCGTTGCGTCCGAGCAGGTAGCGCAGCCGTGGGCGGTCCGGCTCCGCGCCGGACTCCGCAGCCAGCTCGTCCTCGAGCAGGGCCTGCCCGATGCCCGCGACGTTGCCGTGCCCGAAGATGCCCCAGCACCCGGCGACGAACCGGTTCCGGGTGCCGTCCCGCTCGACCTGCTGGGCGGCCAGGAAACGCACCACCGCCTGCGCCACGGTCAGCCGAACCGTGTGCTCGGGCGTCCTGGGCGTTGCGCCCGCGGCCGTCGTCTCGGTCATGTCTCCACCCCCGCTCGCCCCGCCGGTCCGCCCAGGGGAAGCCGTGGATCGGTCAGCTGGTGCGACCAGCTCTCACGTACCCAAGCATGCGCCGGGTCGTCGCAGATCCGCCAGGCCCGCTCCCCCGGCCCCGCCATCACGTTCAGGTAGTACAGGTCGTAGCCGTCGGTCGCCATCGAGGGTCCGTGCCACCCGAACGGCACCAGGACGACGTCACCGGTACGCACCTCCGCGAGCACGTCGACGTCGGCCGACTCGTGCCCGTAGACCCGCTGATAGCCCATCCCCGGACCGCCGGGCCCGGGAGCGACCTCGAAGTAGTAGATCTCCTCCAGCACGCTCTCCCCCGGCCGGTCCTCGTCGTGCTTGTGCGGCGGCCAGCTGGACCAGTTGCCGGCGGGCGTCAGCACCTCGCAGACGATCAGGCGGTCGGCGTCGAGCACGTCGGGGGTGCCGAGGTTGTGCACCTGCCGGCTGGAGCGACCGGCACCGCGCATCTCGACCGGCACGTCCCGCGCCGGCAGGTACGCGACCGGGCGGGTCGCGTCGCAGCGGGCGGTGGCCAGGGCGAACCGGCCGCCCCCATGGCTGCGGAGAGTCGCGACGGCGTCCCGCGGGACGTAGAGGCTGTCGGTCGCGCCGGCGAAGACTCCGCTCCGCCCGGCGAGCTCGACCACCTGGCCGTCGACGTCGACCGTGCACCCCCCGGCCAGCGGCACCACCAGCGTCTCGCGACCAGCGGTAGCCAGCTCGGCGTGACCCTCCTCGCCGAGCGTCAGCACGCGGAGACCGGAGTAGGCCCAGCCGGCCCGGGCCGGCTCGACGTCGACTGCCACCGGTCCCGCCGCCGTCGAGCCCGCGGGCAGGTGCAGGTCACTCGTTCGCAGCGTCATCCCATCAGCTCCACGGTGGCGTCGACCGCGCCGGCCACGTCGTCGTCGTGGGGGTAGAGCAGCGAGCGGCCCACCACCATCCCGGCGGCGGCGGGGTGCGCAAGCGCCTGGCGCCAGGCGTCGCGCTGCGCACCCTGGTCGTCGGCGACCTCGCCACCGAGCAGCACGACGGGCAGGGTCGTCGCGCTGAGCACGTCCTGCATGTCCGGGACCACCGGCAGCTTCAGCCAGGTGTAGGCGGAGGTGCCGCCGAGCCCGGCCGCGACCGAGGCGGAGCGGATCACCGCCTCGGTCGTCAGCACGTTGCGGACCCGGCCGTCCACCCGCTCGGAGACGAACGGCTCGACCATGGCCATCAGCCCGCGTGCGGCGAGCTCGTCGACCGCGGCCGAGCACGCCTGGAGGGTCGGCGCGGTGCTGGGGTCCTGTGGGTCGATCCGCAGCAGCATCTTGCCGCCCTGCAGACCGGTGGCAGCGACGGCCGCAGCCGAGTAGCCGGTGAAGCGGTCGTCGATCTCGAAGACGGTGCCTGCCAGCCCGCCCCGGTTCATGGAACCGACCACGACCTTGCCGTCCAGTGCACCCAGCAGGATCAGGTCCTCGACGACGTCGGCGGTGCCCAGGACGCCGTCCACCCCGGGCCGGGACAGCGCGACGCACAGCCGTTCCAGCAGGTCGAATCGGTCCGCCATCGCCAGCGGCCGGGCGCCGGCCCGCAGCGCGCCGCGGGCCGGGTGGTCCGCGGCAACCAGCAGCAACCGTCCGGTCTCACCGGTGAGAGCGGCGGGCCGGCGGCGGGCGGCGGCGGCCCGGGCGATCCGCTCCGGTTCGCGGACGCGGGTCGCCACGAGGTCCTGGACACCCACCGCGGCGGGGGCCGGGGGCAGCGAGGATCCGGTCACACCATCGCCTCCACCTCGTCGGAGGTGGGCATGGCGTCGGCACAGGCCAGCCGGCCCGCCACCAGCGCGCCGGCCGCGTTGGCGAAGCCGAGCACGCGGGTCAGGTCCCAGCCGGCGAGCAGGCCATGGCACAACGCGCCGCCGAAGGCGTCTCCCGCACCCAGCCCGTTGACGACGTCGACCGGCACCGGGGGGACGACGACGGTCCCGGTCGTGTCGTCGCCACGGACACCGCCAGGACCCTGTTTGACGACGGCGAGGTCGACCCCGGCAGCGCGCAGCGCCTTCGCTGCCGCGTCCGGTTCGCGCTCCCCGACCGCGGTCTCACACTCGTCCAGGTTGCCGACGGCGACGGAGACGTATGGCAGCGCCTCGACGTACGCGGCGTGAGCCGCGGCGCGGGAGGACCAGAACATCGGCCGGTAGTCGAGGTCGAAGACGGTGATGCCCCGGCGTCCCCGCAGCTCCAGCGCCGCCTGTGTCGCGGCCCGGCTCGGCTCCGCCGACAGGCCGGTGCCGGTCACCCAGAACACCTCCGCGTCGCGGATCGCCCCGGCCAGCGGCTCCGCGAGCACCTCGTCGGGACGGATCATCAGGTCCGGTGCGAGCGGGGTCCGGCCGTAGAAGTAGAGCGGGAAGGAGTCCGGCGGGAAGATCTCGCAGAACGTCACCGGAGTCTGCGTCCCCGGGACGGCCGCGACGAGACTGTCGTCCACGCCGAAGCCGCGGAGCGCGCGGTGCACGAACTCCCCGAACGGGTCGTCGCCGACCCGGGTGACCAGACCGGCGCGCCGGCCGTGCCGGGCGGCCGCGACCGCGACGTTGGTGGGGGAGCCGCCGAGGTACTTGCCGAAGGAGGCGACGTCGGCGAGGCCGACCCCGATCTGCTGCGGGTAGACGTCGACGCCGACCCGACCCATGGTCAGCACCTCGAAGCCCGGCCCGGCGGTCATCACGCGTCCACCCTGCGCAGGTAGTCCAGGCAGCGGGCCACGTCCGCGCGCGGACCGGCCTCGTCGGGGGCGGGCAGCATCACGTCCTGCTCGAGCACGTACCAGCCGGCGTAGCCGGCCGCCTGCAGGATTCGCACGATGCGGGCGATGTCGACGTCGCCGGCGCCGAGGGGCCGGAACAGCCCGGCCCGGACGGCGTCGCCGAACGGCAGGTCGCCGGCCACCACCCGCGATGCCAGCGCCGCGTCCACGTCCTTGAGGTGCACGTGGCCGACGCGGCCGGCATGCGCAGCGGTCAGCGCGACCGGATCCGTGCCGCCCACAAGCAGGTGGCCGGTGTCGAGGCACAGGCTCACCCGGGACCCCTCGATGACCCGGTCCACCTCGGAGCGGGTCTCCACCACGGTGCCCACGTGCGGGTGCAGCGTGGCGAGCACGCCACGCTCCGCGGCGTGCGCCGCGACCCGGTCCAGCGTGCCGAGCAGCACCCGCCACTGCCCGTCGTCCAGCACCGGCCGGGCGTCGTAGCCGAGCCCGCCACCGGCAGCGGCGAGCACCATCACCCGTGCCCCGGCGGCGAGGCACGCGTCCAGGTAGGCGTCGACCGTCGGCATCGGGTCGCGCGACTCGTCGTGCAGCGGCACCGGCAGGAAGCCACCGACCGCCTCGAGGTCGTAGGAGGTGAGCACCGCGGCCTTGTCGGCCGGGTCGTCAGGGAGGAACCCGGCCGGGCCGAACTCCGTCGCCGCCAGCCCGAGCTCGCGCATCTGCATGAGCACCGTGTCGGGCTCCATCTGGTGCCCCCATCCGGGGACCTCGCACACACCCCAGGAGATCGGAGCACCTGCGACCCGGTCCAGCCTCATGCGGCGACGTGCTCCTCTCAGCCCCCGATGACGATCGTGCTGCCGCCGAGTGTTGTCGGGGTCCGGAGAGGCTGTCAAGGTTTTGTATTGACATATTGACGTCCATGCCTCGGGAGACGGATGCTGGACACCATGGGAGAGCAGCCGTGGATCGCGCTCGACCGGTCGAGTCCGGTCCCGCTGTACTTCCAGGTGGCCGAACAGTTGGAACGCGCGATCGTCGACGGCAACCTCTCCCCCGGTGACCGGATCCGCAACGAGGTAGCGCTGGCGGCGTCGCTCGGACTGTCCCGGCCGACGTTGCGCCAGGCCATCCAGGTGCTCGTGGACAAGGGGATGCTGGTCCGCAAGCGCGGTGTGGGCACCCAGGTGGTGGGCAGCCAGATTCGCCGGCCGGTCGAGCTCACCAGCCTGTACGACGACCTGGTCCGCGGCGGACAGCACCCGCACACCGAGGTGCTGGGCTGTGAGGTGATGGAGTCGTCCGACGAGGTGTCCCACGAGCTGGGAATCCCGCCGGGCACAGCGGTGTGGTCCCTCGAGCGGCTGCGCCGGGTTTCCGACGAGCCACTGGCGCTGCTGCACAACTTCCTGCCCGTCGACGTCGTGGACCTGCGCGCCGCGGATCTCGAGACCGAGGGTCTGTACGCCCGGCTGCGCCGGGCCGGGATCCTGCTGCGGGTCGCCAACCAGCGGATCGGTGCCCGCCGAGCGGAAGCCCGCGAGGCGCGGCTCCTGGACGAGCGCCGCGGTGCCCCGCTGCTGACCATGCAGCGAGTGGCCTACGACGACGGCGGCCGGGCGGTGGAGTACGGCGACCACACCTACCGACCGGAGCGCTACTCCTTCGAGCTCACCCTCGTCGACCGGTAGCCCAGCCCGGGGCTGCTGCCCTCCGCCCAGCGCTGGCCGAGCCGGGTCACCGGCGATCCGCCCTCGCCGACCCAGGACCGGCGCGAGGAGCGAGACCCGCGGGAGCGCCGGCTGCGCGCCCGCCGCGACCGGGCCAGGTCGGCGGCACCGACCAGACCGGCCTCGTTGCCCAGGTGTGCCTTGACGATCCGAGCCTCCGGGCGGAAGCCGCGGCCGGTCAGCGTGCGGCGGAACGCGTCCCGCGCCGGGGCCAGCAGCAGCTCCCCCGCCTCGGAGACCCCGCCGCCGACGACGAACAGGCCGGTGTCGAGGGCGGCGGCCAGGCCGGCCATGCCGACGCCGAGCCACTGCCCGACCTCAGCGAGCAGCTCCTGAGCTGCCGGATCGCCACCGCGAGCCGCCTCGGACACCATCGGGCCGGTGATCTCCTCCGGCGGAACCCCGATGGCCTCGAGCATCGGCTGCGCGCGGGGGGACCGGGTGTGGGCCATCTCGCGCGCCTCACGGACCAGCGCGTTGCCGCTGGCGTACTGCTCCCAGCAGCCGCGGTTGCCGCACTCGCACCGGTGCCCGTTCGGGACCACCTGCATGTGACCGAACTCGCCGGCCATGCCGTGCCGGCCGCGATAGAGGTGCCCGCCCATCATCATCGCGCCACCGATGCCGGTGCCGAGCGTGATGCAGACCAGGTCCTCCTCGCGCTGCGCGGCGCCGAAGCGGAACTCGGCCCAGGCCGCCGCGTTGGCGTCGTTCTCCACCACCACCGAGAGCCCGATCCGGCGCTGTACGGCGTCCCGCAGCGGCTCGTGCCGCCAGGCCAGGTGTGGGGCGAACAACACGGTGGACCGGGTGATGTCGACGAAGCCCGCGGCGCCGATGCCCACGCCCACGACGACATGGCGAGACCGCAACTCGCCGACCACGTCGGCGATGGTGTCCTCGACCTCGGTCGGGCTGGTGTTCGGGGTGGTCCGGCGGGTGCGGTCGACCACGTTGCCGTCCGGGTCGACGACTCCGGCGGCGACCTTGGTGCCCCCGATGTCGATCCCGATCGCGAGGCGCTCCAGCAGCGGCACGGGAGCATCCTCCCAGACGCCCCGGCCGAGCCCGCCTTGCCGCTGTCACCCTGGTCGGCGAGAGTGGCCGAGTGGACGGGGAACGTCGGGTGGCGGGCTCCATCGCGGACCTCGACGTCCACCTGCAGCCGATCGTGTCATTGCCGGCCGGTGACCTGGTCCAGGTCGAGGCCCTCGCCCGGTGGCCCGGACGGGACGGCCTGGTGGCCTCACCTGACGAGTTCATCCCGGAGGCCGACCGCAGCGGCCTGATCCACCCGCTGGGCCAGCGGGTCCTGGATCGCGCCTGCGAGCTGGCGGCCGGCTGGCGCGCCGGGGGCCAGGACGTGGCCGTCTCGGTGAACGTGTCCGCCCGCCAGCTCGAAGACCCAGCCTTCGCCGACCAGCTGTGCGACACGCTGAGCCGACACCGGCTGCCCGCTCCCGCGCTGTGCCTCGAGCTGACCGAGTCCAGCATCGTCCGCGACCCGGACGGTGCCGCCGAGCTGCTTTCGACACTGCGCGAGCTCGGGGTGCGGATCGCCCTCGACGACTTCGGCACCGGCAGCTCGTCGCTGACGTTGCTCCGCCAGCTTCCGGTGGACATCCTCAAGATCGACCGGTCGTTCGTCGCGCAGGTCACCGAGCAGCCACGCGACGCCGTCCTGGTTCGGATCCTCACCGACGCCGCCCACGCGCTCGGGTTGACCGTCTGCGCCGAGGGTGTGGAGAGCGTCGAACAGGCTCGGCAGCTCACCGCACTGGGGGTCGAACGGGGGCAGGGCTGGCTGTTCGGACGCCCGGCGCCGGTCACCGCCAGCGGCCAGCTGCCCGTCGCCCAATGGCCGCGGGCCGCCGTGGACGTTCGGGTGGCGCCGACGCTGCCGCTGGGTGCCACCGAGGACATCGTCGTCGTCACCGACGCCGACGACCGCGTCCTGTACGCGTCACCGACGGCCGGGGACCAGCTCGGTCTTTCATCTGCCGAGCTGGTCGGCACCGACGCCGGATCGTTCGTGCACCCCGACGACCTGCCCGTGCTGCGCCCCGGGTCGGGCTGGGCCACGGTGCGGGTCAGCGGCGGCCGCCGGCCCGGCTGGCGGACCTGGCAGGTCTTCGCCCGCGGGGACCGGCTGCACCGCAAGGGGCTCCCGGCCGAGACGCTGTGGCTGTGCCGGGACGTGACCGAACGGGTGGCGGCCGATGATCGGGCGCACCGACATCAGGAGCTGTTCCGGCTGTCGTTCGAGGAGTCGCCGGTGGGGATGGCGGTGTCGACGCTGGACGGCACCCTGCTCCAGGTCAACGACGCGTTCGCGAAGCTGCTCCGGGTCACCCAGCGGCGGATTGTCGGGACGACAGTGGCCGACTGGACCCACCCGGAGGACCGGGCGGTGGACGCCTTCAACACCGAGGCGTTGACCACCGGCAGTGCCATCAGCCACACGCTGGACAAGCGGTTCGTCACCGGAGCCGGGCAGATCGTGCCGGTCACGGTGGTCGCGACCGTTCTCGACGACGAGGCAGGACCACCGGTCGTGGTGGCCCACGTCGTGCGGCGGAGCTGACTAGTCGCGCCGGGCGAGGTCGCCCGCCCCGACGATGCCGGCGCTGTTGCCGAGCTCGGCCAACCGGATGTCGAGTGCCGGCCGGTGTCCCCGGCCGGTCAGCTCGTGGGCGAAGGCCGCGCGCATCGGGCCGATCAGCAGTTCACCGGCGTCCGCGACGCCACCACCCACGACCGCCACCGCCGGGTCCAGCACGGCGGCCAGCGACGCAAGGCCCTCCCCGAGCCAGCGCCCCGCATCCCCCACCAGCTCGATGCTCGCCAGGTCTCCCTCCTGGGCCAGTCGAGTGACCATCGGGCCGTCCAGCGCGTCCGCATCGCCCCCGCAGGCCTCGGCCAGGGAGCCCGCCAACGGGGACCCGGACCGCACCAGCTCGCGGGCCTCGCGGACCAGTGCCCGGCCGCTGGCGTACTGCTCCCAACAGCCCCGGTTCCCGCACCCACACCGTTCCCCCTGCGGGACCACCCGCAGGTGGCCGACCTCCGCCGCCACCCCGAAGGCACCTCGGTGCAGGGCACCGTCGAGCACGATGCCGCCGCCGATGCCGGTGCCGACCGTGAGGAGCACGAGATCATCGACGTCCGCACCGGCCCCGAACCGGAACTCCGCCCACGCGGCGGCGTTCGCGTCGTTCTCCACCACCACGGGCAGCTGGACCCGTTCGACCACCCGCTGTCGCAGCGGCTCGTCCCGCCAGGCGATGTTGGGTGCGAACAGCACCGTCGAGCGCGCAGAGTCCACGAAGCCCGCCGCGCCGATTCCCACCGCCTCGATCGAGTGCCGCTCCCGGTGCCGGCCGACGAGATCGGCGATCGCCGCCGCGATGGCGGACGACACGTCGCCGGACCCGGCGGCGGGGGTGGGAACCTGCTCGTGCTCGAGCACCTCGCCGGAGTCGGTCACCACGCCGGACGCGATCTTGGTGCCGCCGACGTCGACGCCCACGGTCAGTCCCACGCCGACCCCTTCGACTCGCCGTCGACGGCTGCGTCGTCGAGGTCGATGCGCTGGACGTCGGTGGCCGGCCCCGCCGCGCCGTCGGGCGGGCGAGCGGGAGGTCGAGCGGCGGACTCGGCGAGGTCCCGGACGGCCACGGCCAGTGAGGCCGCAGCGGCGACGACCTGCTGGCGCAGCTCAGGGTTCGTGTCACGCATGAACGCCATGGCCTGGCACAGCGGGCACCACCGGCACTCGGCCGGATGCCCAGCCGATTGCCCAGCCGGATCGACACCGTCGACCGCCGAGTCGGCCCCGGTGGCATGCTCACGGGCGCGGTCCAGCAGCGCGACGAACAGCCGGGCCGCCTCCTCGGCCGCGGTCCCGACGGGATCGCGGTCGCCCGCCGGGCTCATCCCGTTTCCTCGAAGCGGACCTGCAGCCGGCCCTCGTCGAGCCGGGCGCCGACCACACCGGCGGTCCGCAGCACGGATGGCAGCGCGATCACCCGACGGTAGGAGCCGACGGTGACCACCAGATCGTCACCGTGTCGGGCGAGGTCCAGGTCGTCCCGCCGGGCGAACGGGAGCGGGAGAGTCAAGCGGACGCCAGAGTTGTGCCGCTCCACCTGCAGCGGAGCGGGCCCTTCGTACCGCGCGGTGGGGTCGTCGGCGTCGTACAGCCCGGCGGCGAACCCGGCCAAGGCATCGGCGCCGACCGGCTCCGCGGCGCCGTAGGCGGCGTACCAGACCGGCAGCGGTGCGAACGAGGAGCGCACTTCGGTCAGCACGTCTGCCTGCGCGGCCACCCAGCCGGCGCGCCAGCCGTCTGCCGTGCCGGCACCGGCGGGGAACACCCTGTTCGCCACCACTCCGTCGACGCTGTATCCGTAGAGGGACAGCGTCGTCAACGCGCGGCGGGCCTCCGCCACCACTACCCGCTCGGGGGTCAGCACCAGCCGGGCGGAGGCGTCCTTGCCGGTCAGGAGGGTGTGCACGTCGAGCAGGTCGGCGTGCAGCCGCTCGAGCGCGTCGAAGACCGAGGCCCGCGGCGGCGGCACCGCAGCACTCCGGGTCAGCATCGGCCGCAGAGCCTTGAGGACCCGCCGCTCCATCGGAACCACCCGATCCAGGTACCACCCGAGCGCTTCGGGCAGCGCCAGCAGTCGAAGCGTCTCCGCCGTGGGGGCGCAGTCCACGACCACCAGATCCCAGCGACCGGACGCCACCTGGTCGCGCACCTCGAGCAGTGCCAGCACCTCCTCGGCACCCGGCAGCACGGTCAGCTCCTCGGCCGCCATGGGATCCACCCCGGCGGCATCCAGGACCGCGAGCAGGTAGGACTGGACCTCGGCCCAGGAGCGCTCGAACCGGCGCTGCACGTCGACCTGCTGCACCCACACCCGATCCTCTGCTCGGGTCGGTTCCGGACCGACCGCGATGCCGAAGGCGTCCCCGAGCGAGTGCGCGGCATCGGTGGACAGCACCAGCGTCCGCAAACCCCGACGGCCGGCGAGCACGGCCGTCCCGGCCGCGGCTGTGGTCTTGCCCACCCCGCCCTTGCCGGTGAACAGCAGCACGCGCATGGCCGGTCAGCCTATGCCCGGGCGACGACCGGCCGGCCGGCCGGCTTGCGCCGGGTCAGGTTTGCGACTCGACCCGCTTCTTCAGCCCCTTGAGTGCGGCGTCGATGATGACCTTCTCGGCCTTGCGGCGGAGCATGCCGATCATCGGGATGGACACGTCCACGGCCAGCCGGTAGGTCACGGTCGTGCCGCCGTCGGCCGCCTCCGCGAGCTCGTACGCCCCGTCCATGCCCTTGAGCACCTTGCCCTGCACGAGGGTCCACGTGACCGACCGGTCGTCGTCCCACTCGTACGCGAGGACGTACTCGTCCTTGATGGGCGCCGCGTCCAGGACGAAACGGACCTTCGCCGGCCGCCCGTCCGGGCCGTCCTCGACGGTCTCGGCCCGCTTCACGCCGGTGGCCCAGGTGGGATAGGCGTCGAAATCCGCGATCACGGCCATCACCGATGCGGCGTCGGCGGCGACGGTGATGTCCGATGTGGTCTGGTCAGCCATGTGCGGGGTCTCCCGGGTGCGACCGGCGACGGTGCTCGCCGGCGGTCAGGCGCCGGCCAGCCCGGCGCCCGGGGCGGACGCCGACGGAGGGACACTACCGACGCGCCGCGACGGATCGACCCGGCCACCGCCGATCGGGGCCGCCGGCCCGGCCGGGCTGGCCGGGCTCGAGAAGGCCCTCCGAACCGCTTCCGGCGGCGTGGCCACGACGACGTGCTCGTCGACGACGTCGGGTACGGACATCGGGGACTGTAGCGTTCGCGCGTGCGGCAGTACTCCACCCCGGCGACGTCTTCGGCGCCGGTCCGCGGCAGCCTCACCGACGACGTGGTGGCGAACGCGCAGAGCCGCCCGGACGCCGTGCTGTTCCGGCGTCGGGAGCCCGCGGACGGCCGCGAAGGCTGGCAGGACGTGAGCGCGAGCCGGTTCCGCGCCGACGTCGTCGGCGTGGCGAAGGGGCTGCTCGCCGCAGGACTGCAGGTGGGTGACCGGCTGGGCCTGCTCTGCGGCACCCGGTACGAATGGACGGTCGTCGACTACGCCGCCTGGTGGGTGGGGGCGGCGACCGTTCCGATGTACGACACCGCGCCGGCCGACCAGGTGCGGTGGATCCTCGCCGACTCCGCGGCGGTCGGATGCGTGGTCGAGACCGCACCGCACCGGCTACGGGTGGCGTCGGTCGACGCGGCTCTGCCGGGCCTCGAGCACGTGTGGACCATCGAGGACGGCGCGCTGGAAGCGCTCCGAGCACAAGGCGTGGACGTGTCCGACGACGACCTCGAGCGACGGCGGGCGGAGGTCGCGCCGGACTCCCTGGCCACGATCATCTACACCTCGGGCACGACCGGGCGGCCGAAGGGCTGCTGCCTCACCCATGGCAACTTCATGGCCGAGCTGGCCAGCACCACCGACGCCCTGCCAGAGCTCTTCGACCAGCCGGACGCCTCGACCCTGTTGTTCCTTCCGCTCGCCCACGTCTTCGCCCGAGTCGTCCAGGTCGGCTGTGTGCACTCGGGCACCGCGCTCGGGCACACCGCGGACGTCGCGAACCTGGCGGCCCGGATGGCGGACTTCCAGCCGACGTTCGTGTTGGCCGTGCCACGGATCTTCGAGAAGGTCTACACCGCCAGCAGCCAGCAGGCCGCGGTAGCCGGTCGCGGCCGGGTCTTCGGCGCGGCCGCAGCGACGGCGATCGCGTGGAGCCGGGCCCTGGACGCGGACGGTCCGGGTCTTGCCCTGCGGGCCCGGCACGCCACCTTCGAGCGCCTCGTCTACCGCCGGCTCCGCGAGAGCCTGGGCGGCCGGCTGCGGCACGCGGTGTCCGGCGGTGCGCCGCTCGGTGACCGGCTCGGGCACTTCTTCCGCGGGATCGGAGTGACCGTCCTGGAGGGTTACGGGTCGACGGAGACCACGGCGGCGCTCACCGTGAACCTCCCGGCGGAGCAGAAGGTCGGCACCGTCGGGCGGCCATTGCCCGGCGTCGACGTGCGGGTCGCAGACGATGGCGAGCTGCTGTTCCGCGGACCGCAGATATTCAGCGGCTACTGGCATGACGACCGGGCGACGGCGCGCGCCCTGGCCGACGGGTGGTTCCACAGCGGCGACCTTGGGGAGATCG
The DNA here is from genome assembly GCA_963704295.1 of uncultured Actinomycetota bacterium. GTDB lineage: Bacteria > Actinomycetota > Actinomycetes > Propionibacteriales > Nocardioidaceae > JACCVL01. Next base: position 510,655 of record OY969884.1, read on the forward strand.
ACGGAGAGGGCTTCGTCCGGGTCACCGGTCGCCGGGAGGAGCTCCTGGTGACCGCGGGCGGCAAACACGTCGCGCCGACTGTGCTGGAGGACCGGGTCCGCACCCATCCGTTGGTCAGTCAGTGCCTGGTGGTCGGCGACGGCAGACCCTACGTCGCCGCGCTCGTCACTCTCGACCGGGACGCCACCGTGGCCTGGGCACGTTCCGCCGGTCGTGCCGGCGAGCCGGCGGATCTCGTCGACGACCCCGCACTGCGGGCAGAGCTGCAGGCGGCCGTCGACGGTGCGAACGCCACGGTCTCCGCCGCCGAGTCGATCCGCAGGTTCCTTGTGCTTCCCGAGGACTGGACCGAGGGGGGCGGGCACGTCACTCCGAGTCTGAAGCTCAAGCGGTCACTGGTGGTGCACGACTTCAGGGCCGACATCGAGTCGCTCTACGCCTGACCGACGGGCCGGTGGACAGGCATCCCCCGTTCGGTGGACGACCGTGCCGGTTCGGATGCTTCTGGTCCCCCGCCGGTGCCGAAGCGACCCGCTCGCGTTCCCGACGCCCGCGGCCGGTCCTAGCGTCGGTCGTTGCAGACCCGACACTTGACAGGAGGGGGCGAGATGGTCGCGACGACTCGTCCGTCGACTCGCTTCGCCCGGCGTCCGGGCGAGACCGGGGCGAGCGCCGTCGAGTTCGCCTTCGTCGTGCCGGTGCTGGTCTGCCTGCTCTTCGGCATCGTCACCTGCGGTCTCGCGCTCTTCCACTCCGTGTCGCTCAACGACTCCGTCCGGGCCGGTGCGCGCTTCGGGGCTACCGCCGTCAGCGACGGCAACTGGACCGCCGCCGTTCGGGCGCGAACGGTGGAGTACTACGCGGGAGCCTCCGATGAGCTGACCACCGCCGACGTTTGCGTCCAGCTGGTCAAGGGCCCGAGCGCCACCCAGGTCCAGTCGGCGTGTGCGCTCACCGGCAGCGCGGCGACCCCACCGCCCTCGCCCGCGGGACTGACCGCCACCGACTGCGTGGTCAAGGTGTGGGCGGCACAGCCGGCGACGCTCTCCGCTCCTCCGTTCTACAGCAAGGAGATCCTGCTCAAGCGCGGGTCCGTCACCCGCTACGAACGGACCTGCTGATGCGGCCGCGGACCTCGTGGTGGATGCGGCGGACCCGGGCTGAGACCGGAGCCGTCGCCGTCGTCGTCTCCGTCTCGATGGCCCTGCTCGCGGTGACGGCGGCGCTGGTGCTGGACTTCGGGATCGCCCGGCTGGACCGCACCTCCAACAAGCTGACGGCGGACGCCTCGGTGATGGCCGGGTTGCAGGCCATGTACGACACCGAGGGCGAGCGGAAGTCCTGGCGGGCGGTGTGTACGGCCATCTCCTACCTGCGCGCCAACGGACCCGAGCTGACCACCGCCACCGGGACGTTCACCACCGGCACCGGCGGAGCTGTCGGAGGCGACCCCTGCACGACTCTCGGCTATCAGGACCTGACCTGCCTTCCTGACGACCAGTCCACCTGGGCCCGGTGGGACGGCACCGCGGGCGACGGCCGGATCACGATCCAGATCCGCAGCGGATACCTGATGCCGGACCCCGCCTTCACCGAAGATGCCACCCTCAGCGCCGACACGGGCGTGGCCGACGCCGCCGGCTGCGACCAGCTCGCGGTGATCATCCGGGAGTCGCGCAGTCCCGGTCTCGGTGCCCTGGCGACCGACGAGGACACGGTGACCACGATCCGCTCCGTCGGACGCGCCTCGTCCGACGGTTTGAGCGACGTCGTGCCGGCCCTGATCCTGCTGGAGCGTACCGAGTGCAACGCGCTACAGGTGGGCAGTGGTGCGTCCTACATCGAGGTCTACGGCAGCGGGGCGGCTCCCGGCACGATCCACGCGGACAGCCTCGGCAGCGGGAGCACCTGCTCCTCCGGTTCCGGCAGTTACGTGATGCGCGGCAAGGCGGCCAAACACATCTGGGCCCACGCCGCCACGAGCGGCAGCCCCCGACGGCCCGGGCTGATCACGACGGTCGCCAGCAGCGGGGCTCCCGGCGCGGTGCCGGCACGAGCCACCGACGGAGCGAGCAACACCTGCGCGGAGACCCTGACCGGTACCTGCACCGCCGCGGTCGGAGGAAGCCTGATCGGCCGTCGACCGCCGGACGTCCGCTACCTCAGCGGGGTGCGCAACGCCGTCGCTGCCGCCGACCCCGCTGTACAACGCCACCAGCACTCCTGCGGGATACGTCGCGCAAGGTGGCAGCTGCACGTTCGGCTCCGGGACCAACACCACCACCAGCCCGGTCTTCGTGAACTGCCCCAACGGCGCGAAGATCGACGGCACCTTCACGTTCACCAACGCCCCGAGCGTGGTCTTCAACGGCCCGCTCGAGGTCAAGCCGTCCGCCACACTGGCCGCACCCAAAGCCACGCAGTTCTACGTGCGGGGCAGGACCACGAGCGGCTCCCTCGACGGGCTCACCGTGGCCGGCAACCTGAGTATCAACAACAGCGTGGCGGGCACCAGCTGCCCCGGACTCACCGCGGCGCCGCGGGCCAGGCTTGTCGTGGGCTTCGGACCGTTCACCGGCGGCTCGACGGCCGTGGTGCGGCTGTGCCACACCTCCGTCTTGATGGCCGGGAACTCCGGCACCCCCGGCTGCCCGCTCCCCACGACCGTCGGGATCGCGCCCTACAGCAACGCCTGCCGGGGATACCTGAACATCGGCGCCGGTGCCACCGCTCGACTGGACGGCGCCGGACCTGATCAGGACCCGGGTGGCCACCATCGCCGAGACCAACACCTATCTCGAGGATCTCGCGTTCTGGACGGAGACGTCGAGCGGGAACGGCCTCGGAGGCGGCGGCGCCGTCTCCGTCAGCGGTGTCTTCGTGGCGCCCAACGCCAATCCGTTCCTGCTCGGCGGAGGCTCGGACAACACCGCCCGGCAGAACGCCCAGTTCGTCGCCCGCGCTCTCGAGGTCAAGGGCAACTCGACGGTCGTCATGCAGCCCAACCCGCGCAACTCGATCACGATGCCGGCGCCGGCGGTCTACCTGCTGGTGCGCTGACCCCGAGCGGCGGTTCCGATCGCCCTCATCCGTTCGTTCACCCCGGCCTCGACCTTCGGCCCCAAAAGGGCGTCGAACCTCACATCCCACCCGTCCCCCCTGACACCGTGAGCCATCGAAACCAGGGAGCTCGCCCGACCCCGCCCACGCACTACTTCCGAGACCCGAGGGAACACTCATGGGACGCCGAACCATCCTCCTGATCAGCGCGCTGGTGATCGCCGTGATCGGCGCCTCGCTGGTCTTCCTGTACGTGCAGGGCGTGGACCAGCGCGCGCAGGCCGATGCGCAGCCGGTGCAGGTGCTCACCGCCACCGAGACGATCGAGGCGGGTGAGCGGGTCTCCGACGCGGAGGCAGCCGGCAAGTTCGCGCTCCAGGACGTGCCCGGGACCGCCCTGCTGGACGGGGCGCTGGTCTCGACCGACCGGATCACCGACAAGGTCGCGATGACGACGATGTACCCCGGTGAGCAGATCATCGAGTCCAAGTTCGGCGAGGTGGGCTCCCAGCAGCAGATCACCATCCCGGACAAGGCGCTCGCGGTCAGCCTCGAGCTGACCGACCCGCAGCGGGTCGCAGGCTTCGTCAGCCCCGGGGCCGAGGTTGCGATCTTCGCGAGCGTCGGGACGAGCTGCCAGACGCAGGCCGGCGCCGACCAGGCGACCACCCCCTACACCCGGCTGCTGCTCGACAGGGTCCCGGTGATCGGCGTCGGCCAGACCGGTTTCGCGGCCACAGCGACCGACCCCACGGCGACCGCGGACGAGACGTTGGAGCAGGTGCCAACCACGATCCTCACCGTCGGGCTCGACCAGCGCGACTCGGAGCGGGTGATCCTGGCGTCGCAGACCAGCTGTCTGTCGCTCGGACTGCGGACCGAGAACTCCGTGGTGAAGCCGTCCAGCGGCGTCGGGTTCGACGGCCTGTTCGGAAAGGGGTGAACCGTCATGACCACGATCATCGAACGCGACGCCACCATCGCCCGGCGGTTCGCCGAAGCGGCGGGAGCGGCCGAGATCATCGAGTCGGTCGGCCAGGTCAAGGTGCACCTGAGCAACCGGCCGCAGGAGTTCGTGCTGATCCTCGGCCCGAGCGTGCCGCTGTCGGCCGCCACCGCGCTCGCGGACACGCTGCGCGTCACCCGACCGACCGTCGGCGTGATCCTCGTCCGGGATGAGGTCGACACCACCGTGCTGGCCGAGGCACTGCGCTCCGGGATGCGTGAGGTCGTCCCGCTGGACGACCTGTCGGGGGTCTCGCTCGCGGTCCAGCGCTCCCGCAAGCTGCACGACGCCTTGGTCACGGCCCTGCCGGGACAGGCGGAGCCGGAGCCGGCTGGCAAGGTGATCTCGGTCTTCTCCGCCAAGGGTGGTGTCGGGAAGACGACCATCTCCACCAACCTGGCGGTGGCGCTTGCCGACGGCGGCGCGCAGCAGGTCTGCCTGGTGGACCTGGACCTGTCGTTCGGCGACGTCGCCATCGCGCTGCAGATCTTCCCGACCCGCACCATCGCCGACACGGTCCCGATGCAGGCGCACCTCGACCTGGAGGGACTCGAGTCGCTGCTGACGGCGTACCGCAACGGGGTCTTCGCTCTGGCCGCGCCGGTGCAGCCGGACGCGCGTGACTCCATCTCGCCCAAGCTGGTTCACGACGTGCTGCGGCTGCTGCGCGAGCGCTTCAGCTACGTGGTCGTGGACACGCCGCCCGCGTTCGACGACCAGGTGCTGCAGGCGTTCGACGACTCCGACCTGATCGTGCTCGTGGCGACGCCGGACATCCCGGCCCTGAAGAACCTCAAGATCGCCTGCGAGACGATCAGCCTGCTCAACATCCCCAAGGAGCAGCTGCGGGTCGTCCTCAACCGCGCGGACGCGCGGGTCGGCATCTCGCCGGACGAAGTCGCCGCCTCGCTGAGCATGTCGATCAGCACCTCGGTGCCGTCGTCGCGGGACGTGCCGGCCACCGTGAACCGCGGTGAGCTGCTGTTCCTGTCCGACCCGCGGCATCCGGTCAGCCAGGGCATCGCGCACCTGGCGGCCGAGGTGGTGTCCGTCACCTCGGGCAACTACGTTCCCGTGTCGGAGCCGGCGACCACAGCCGGTGCGTCGAAGCCGCAGACCGGCAGTGGCGGCCGCCGGAAGTCAGGCGGCCTGTTCTCCCGGAAGGCGGCCCGCTGATGAGCCTCGCCGACCGCCTCGCCTCCGCGGAGCGCGAGCGTCTCGGAACCGCCAACAACACGGCCACCGAGGAGCGCCGCGCGCCCCTGGACCAGCCGAAGGCGCCCAGCGGTGACCCGCTGGGCAACCTGAAGGTGCAGGTGCACCAGTCGCTGCTCGCGGCGCTGGGACCGAAGCTGTACGACGCGAACATGGCGCACAGCGAGCTCGAGTCCATGGTGCGAAAGGCCCTGCAGGAGGTCGTCGCGGCCAACGAGACGCCGCTGACGATGATGGACCGCAACCGGATCACGTCGGAGATCGCCGACGACATCCTCGGCTACGGGCCTATCGAGCCGTTCCTGCGCGACCCCAGCCTCACCGAGGTCATGGTCAACGGGCCCTTCGACATCTGGATCGAGCGCAACGGGCGGCTGGCGAAGGTGGACGCCCACTTCGCCGACGAGGCCCACCTCCGCCGCACCATCGACAAGATCGTCGCCCGGATCGGACGGCGGGTGGACGAGTCCAGCCCGATGGTCGACGCGCGGCTCCCCGACGGCAGCCGGGTCAACGCCGTCATCCCGCCACTCGCCCTGGACGGCTCGCTGCTGACGATCCGGAAGTTCTCCGCCGACCCGTTCACGGTCGAGGACCTGATCAAGTTCGGCTCGTTCACTCCCCGGATGGCCGACTTCCTGCGGGCGTGCGTGGCCGGGCGGCTCAACATCGTCGTCGCCGGCGGTACCGGTGCCGGGAAGACGACCACGCTGAACGTGCTGTCCAGCTTCATTCCCGCTGACGAGCGCATCGTCACCGTCGAGGACGCCGCCGAGCTCCAGCTGCACCAGGACCACGTCCTGCGGCTGGAGTCCCGTCCGGCGAACATCGAGGGCAAGGGTGAGGTGACCATCCGAGATCTGGTACGCAACTGCCTGCGCATGCGACCGGACCGCATCGTCGTCGGTGAGGTCCGTGACGCGTCCGCGCTGGACATGCTCCAGGCGATGAACACCGGTCACGACGGCTCCATCTGCACGGTGCACGCCAACACTCCGCGGGACGCTCTCGCCCGGATCGAGACGATGGTGTTGATGGCCGGCATGGACCTGCCCATGCGGGCTATCCGCGAGCAGATCGCCAGCGCCGTCGACCTCGTCATCCAGCAGGCCCGACTCAAGGACGGGACGCGTCGGATCACCCATGTCACCGAGGTGGAGCGCATGGAGGGCGACGTCGTCACCATGCAAGACGTCTTCCTGTTCGACCACTCGGCCGGCTGGGACGACGACGGGAAGAGCCTGGGACGGCTCCGTGCCACCGGCCTGCGCCCGAAGTTCATGGAGAAGCTGGCCGACCACGGCGTCAAGCTCGACCCGATGACCTTCGCCATGGACGGGGCATGATGCGACTCCTCGCACGATCGGCCGCGGTGGGCCTGTTGGCACCGGCCGCACTGCTCGGCCTGCCAACCCCCGCGTGGGCAGCCGACGGCCAGATCGACCAGATCACCACCGAGGACGGCCAGGTCCAGCTGCTGTTCTCGCTCCGCGACCTGCCCAGCGGGGCGCAGGCGGACCTGGCGACGGTGCAGGCCACGATCGACGGCGACGTACAGGCCGCCGAGGCCGAGCTGGCCTCCGAGGCCGCCACCGTCGAGCGGGTGACGATGCTGACCGTCGACGTCAGCCAGAGCATGAGGGGCGAGCGCTTCGCGCAGGCGAAGTCCGCCGCCCTGGCGTTCGTCGACCAGGCGCCCGCCGACGTGCGGATCGGGCTCGCCACCTTCGCGAGCGCGGCGGAGGTGGTGCAGCAGCCGACCGTCAACCGGGACGCCGTCCGGTCGGCCATCGAGGGGCTGTCGCTGAGCAAGCGCACCGAGCTCTACGCCGGGGTGCAGACCGCGGTCGATGCGCTGCCGGTCGACGCGGAGGGCAGCGTGCTCGTGCTGTCGGATGGCCGGGACACCTCCGGTGACGCGGTAGGCCCGCTGCTGGCCGACATCCGACGCAGCGGTGCCCGGGTCGACGTCGTCGCGCTGGAGCAGACCGGAGCCCCGCTGGACGTGCTGCAGTCGGTCGCCCGGTCCGGCGGGGGTGAGGTCATCAGCGCCGGTGACCCCGCCGCCCTCACCGCAGTCTTCGAGCAGCAGGCCGAGGTCCTCGCCTCACAGGTGCTGGTGTCGTTCGACGTCCCGGACGGTTGGGACGGCGGCGGTGCGACCGTCGGCGTCACCATCGACGCCGACGGCCAGTCGTACGGCGACGAGACCTACGTCGCCGTGCCGCCGGCCACACCGGTCGAGGCGGAGGAAGCGGCACCGCCCGCGGAGCCGCTCCCCGCGGAGCCGTCCATCTTCTTGGTGACCCGCCCGTGGATGATCGGCGGACTCGTCGCCCTGGGCCTCGGCGGTGCCCTCATCGGCCTGCTCATGGTCGGCATGTTCAGCGGCAAGAACCAAGGCATCGCTGAACGACCGGCTCGCCCCGTACGGCGGCGCCGGGAAGCACAGCGCACCTGGAAGCGCACCGGGAGCACCCTCGCCCGGTGTCGTGCAGCAGGCCGTGGACGCCACCGAGAAGGTGCTGCGTGGACGCTCCCTGGACGTCAGGCTGGCGAAGAAGCTGGACGCCGGCGGGTTGAAGCTGCACGCCGCCGAGTGGCTGCTGCTGCACACGGGTATCGCGATCGGGGCCGCCTTCATCGGCTACGCCGTGTCCGGCGGGATCCTCCTGACCGTGCTGGCGTTCGTCGCCGGCGCCGTACTGCCCTACCTCTACCTGTCCAGGCGGGAGACCAAGCGGGTCAAGAACTTCGGCTCCCAGCTCGCCGACACGTTGCAGCTGATCTCCGGCAGCCTCAGCGCCGGCCTGTCGCTCAGCCAGTCGCTGGACACCGTGGTCCGAGAGGGCAACGAGCCGGTGTCCAGCGAGTTCCGTCGGGCACTCGTCGAGCAGCGCCTCGGTGTCCACGTCGAGGAGGCGCTCGACGGTGTCGCGCAGCGGATGAACAGCGACGACTTCGGCTGGGTGGTCATGGCGATCCGGATCCAGCGTGACGTGGGGGGCAACCTCGCCGAGCTGCTGTTGACGGTGGCGGCCACCCTGCGCGAGCGGGAGTACCTGCGCCGCCAGGTGTCCACGCTGTCGGCCGAGGGCCGGCTCTCCGCGTGGATCCTCGGCGGCCTCCCGCCGGCGTTCTTCATGTACCTGATGCTGGTCCGCCCGGAGTACCTGCAGCCCATGCTGGACGCCACCCTCGGCTGGATGCTGCTGGGCGCGGCCGGCGTGATGATGGGGCTCGGGGTCATCTGGCTCAAGAAGACGGTGAAGGTCGAGGTCTGAGATGAACCCCACCCTGCTGCTCGCCCTCGGTGCGCTCGCCATCTTCGCGGCGATCGTCCTCGCCCTCCTGGGCGCGGGTGTCCTGAGCTCTGCCAAGTCCGGTGTCGGCCGGTCCTTCGAGGTGCTGGAGGCCTTCACCTCGGCGCCCGCCTCCATCCAGGAGGAGCTGGACCCGGGCTTCCGGCAGCGCGTCCTCGACCCGACGCAGACCTGGTTCGCCTCCCTCGGCCGTCGGCTGACCCCGAGCGACCACCACGCCCGGATGCGCAGCAAGCTGGACGCCGCGGGCAATCCGGCCGGCTGGTCCAGCGAGCGGATCACCGCGCTCAAGGCGATCGGCTTCGTCGTCGGGCTGGGCGCCGCGCTCGGTGTCGTCCTCCTGCTCGGCCTGTCCGTCGTTCCCGGCGGTCGCCACGGCGGTCGGGCTGTCGCTCGCCGGCTACTACGCGATCGACCTCTGGCTGTACCAGAAGGCACACGAGCGGGCGGACTCGATGCGCCGGGACATCGCCGACTCGATCGACCTGCTGACGATCTCGGTCGAGGCCGGTCTCGGGTTCGACCAGGCGCTGGCGCACGTGGCCAAGAACACGACCGGAGCCCTGGCCGACGAGTTCGGTCGGGTCCTGCAGGAGATGCAGATCGGGATGGGCCGGAGCGAGGCCCTCCGCGCCCTCGGTCAGCGCAGCAAGCTGCCGGAGCTGCGCAGCTTCACGACCGCGATGATCCAGGCTGACTCGTTCGGGATCCCGGTGGGCAAGGTGCTGCGGGTCCAGTCCTCGGAGTTGCGACTCAAGCGGCGCCAGCTGGCGGAGGAGAAGGCACAGAAGGTCCCGGTGAAGATCCTGTTCCCGCTGATCTTCTTCATCCTGCCGACGCTGTTCATCATCGTCATGGGCCCAGGTGCCATCACGATGATGCAGTCGTTCGGCGAGGGAGGACTCTGACGGACGGTGGCCGTACCAATACCCTCTGACACGCAGACGCGTGTTCGCCGAGGAGGGACAGCCGACGTGCAGGCACTTCGAGAGCTGAGCCGCGAACAGCTCGCGGCCGTCGGCGCCCGGGCCTTCGGCGCGATCACGGTCTTCCTGCTCGCGTCGCTCCAGCCGACGTCCCGGGCGGTGTTCACCGCGGCAGCGCTCTGCGGGCTGGCAGCGGCGATGGCCGCTCTCACCATCCGTTTCCCGCACCAGCTGGCCCAGCTCGCGGTGCTCGAGGCGCTGATCGCCGGTGTTCTCATCGGGACCTCCATGAACGCCGACTCAGGGGCGCTCGCGTACGTGCTGGTGGCTCCCTTCGTGGCCGGGATCGCAGGCGGCTGGGGGACGGCGTCGTCGGTGATCCTCACCCAGTTCGTCTGCATCGACCTGCTGACCCTCACCGAGTTCGCGGCCGGACCGATGCAGACCCGGCTGGAGCTCTCGATCCCGTGGCTGGCCACCGGCGCCGCCGCCGCGCTGCTCGGCCACTGGCTGGTGGAGGGGATGTCGGCACGGACCACCGGTGACGACACCGACTACGAGTCCGCGCGCCGGCTGCTCACCCAGCTCCGTACGGTCGCCCGCCGGCTCTCGGCCGGACTCGACCCGGTCGGGATCGCGCAGCAGATCCTCACCGAGGTGGAGCTGCGGGTGAACGCCTCTCTCGGCGTCGTGCTCGCCCTGTCCGACGGAGGTGGCTTGCAGCCGCTGGCGGAGATCGGCGACGGGGCGGCCCGGGATCTGACCGGCGAGGACCCGATCGTCATGGACGCGTGGACGAACGAGTCTCCGGTCCAGCGACCGTCCGGTCCGCCCGGCAGCACCCGCTACATCCGGCTGGCCATCCCGCTGCAGGTCGGCGTGCGCGTCGTCGGCGTCGTCGTCGTGGAGACCGACCGGACCCTCACCGGCTCCGAGCTGCGAGAGCTGCGGGAGTCGCTGTCGGAGAACTCGCTGCGGCTCGACACTGCGATGGTCTTCGACGAGGTCCGCTCGCTGGCCACCGCCGAGGAGCGTCGCCGGCTGGCCCGGGAGATCCACGACGGGATCGCCCAGGAGGTGGCCTCGCTGGGGTATCTGGTGGATGCGATGGTCGCCGACGCGGACGATCGGCAACGCGAGGACCTGCGCCAGCTGCGCCAGGAGCTGACCCGTCTGACCAGTGAGCTGCGGTTGTCCATCTTCGACCTGCGGACCGAGGTCAGCCGGACCGCCAGCCTGGGGGCGGTGCTGTCCGACCACGTCCGGCTGATCGGAGCCCGCTCGGGCATGACGGTGCACCTGTCCCTCGCCGAGGGCGCCAAGCGGCTGCCGGCGCAGACCGAGACCGAGATCCTCCGGATCGCCCAGGAGGCCGTCACCAACGCCCGCAAGCACTCCGGAGCACGCAACCTGCATGTGTCGCTGTCGGTGGAGTCGCCCTACGCGCGGCTCGTGGTGTCCGACGACGGCCGCGGACTCGGCGTCGCCCGCGAGGACAGCTTCGGGATGCGGACGATGCGAGAGCGCGCGGACCGCATCGGCGCCGCCCTGCGGGTGCGGAACAAGACCACCGGAACCTCCGGAACCGAGGTCATCCTCGTTCTGGAGGATCGGCGAAAAAACCCCCGGATTACCACACAGAACACACTCGATCACATAGCGTGAGGTCACACAGGCCCCATCGGGCCCGTGCTGACAGGTGCGCTGAAGGGAATGACCATGGTCACCTCGGTCCTGCTCATCGATGATCACGACCTCATCCGACAGGGACTGCGGCGCGCTTTCGAGCGCAACGAGGACTTCAAGGTGCTCGGTGAGGCCGCCAGTCTCGGCCAGGGCGAGCAGATGGTCGCCTCGCTCAAGCCACAGGTCGTCGTCATCGACGTCCGCCTGCCCGACGGGTCCGGGTTGGACCTGGTCCGCAAGATGCGTCAGCACGTGCCGAACCTCGGCATCGTGGTCCTGACCATGTACGCCGGCGACGAGCAGCTCTTCGCGGCGCTCGACTCCGGCGCCTCCGCGTTCGTGCCCAAGGACGCACCCGCCGAGGACGTGGTCGCGGCGGCGCGGCACGCCGCGGTGGCGCCGCGGTCCTTCACCGCGCCCGACCTCGCCGAGGCGATGCAGCGCCGGCTCAAGCCGTCAGGCCCGCAGCTGTCGCCGCGCGAGCGCGAGGTGCTGGACCTGCTGGCGGAGGGGCTCGGCGTCGCGGCCATCGCCCGCAAGCTCTACATCTCCGAGTCGACGGCCAAGACACACATCTCCAAGATCTACGACAAGCTCGGCGCCGCCAACCGGGCGCAGGCGATCATGAACGCGATCCGCGCCGGGCTGATCAAGAACACGTCGTCGTCGGTCTGACCGGGACTCCTGCGGCTGGTGTGACGGGAGTGCCACGGGACTGACCCGGCCGCCGACCGGTCGGTCACCCGTTCGGCCAGCCGGGTGTGACCGGCCAACGGATACACAGAGTAACCGGACTCGGGGAGACTTCGGGGTGTCGATACGGACCGCGTCCCAACCGGGGGCGCCCCCTACACCCTCGGAGGGCACGACATGAAGCTCGCAGTTCGCACCCACCTCCTCATCACCCGCATGCGGGACGAGAAGGGCGCCTCGGCCGTGGAGTACGGCCTGCTGGTCGCCCTGATCGCCGCCGTCATCGTGCTGGCCGTGCTGGCCCTCGGTGAGACCGTCCTCGGCGCGTTCGAGGACACCAACGACGGCATCACCGGCGGCGGCACCCCCTGATCCCTGACCGGATCTGACGCACAGTCGAACGAGGGGGTCGTGACCTGGCGGTCACGGCCCCCTCGTCCCATCCCCAGACCCTGGAGGAGCCATGAGAGCACTGGGCCTTCTGCTCGCCGCTCGCACCCGCACGCGCCCCGAGACCGGCGCCTCGTCGGTGGAGTACGGCCTGCTCGCAGTGCTCATCGCGGCGGTCATCGTCATCGCCGTGGTCGCGCTCGGCCAGTCCACCGGCGACGCCATGGGCAGCCCCTGCGACTCGCTGGCCGGCAGCGGCTCGGCGGCCAGCTGCCCCTGACCGTGTGCGTCGGGCAGGCGGAGCTCAGCGCGGAGCCAGCTCAGCCCAGCCTTCGGCGAGCGCGATCCGCTCCGCCGGCGTCGGGTGACCGGCGAACCACAGGTAGAGCGGTCGCGGCGGGTCCGGGTCGGTGAGGTTGCTCGCCGCCAGCCGCCGTTGCATCGCCGCGAACATGGCCGCATCGCCGGTCAGCCCGAGCGCGTGCACGTCGGCCCGCGCCTCGACGGCCCGGCTCACGGCGTTCTGCACGGGCAGCGCCAGCAGCATCCCGGCCGCTGCCAGGCCGACGAGCAGCGGCACCGCCGGGACCTCCCCCAACGACCGCACCCCCGCCCGCCGGCGGATCGGGGCGCTGCCAGCAACAAGCACCAGAAGAGTGACACCCGCTGTCGCCCCGAGGGCGCCGAGCGCGGTTCCGAGCAGCACGTCACCCTCGCTCGCGTGCCCCAGCTCGTGCGCGACCACCAGCCGCACCTGCTCGGGCGGAGCCTCGCGGAGCAGGGTGTCGTAGACCACGATCCGCCGGGTGGACCCGAACCCGGAGACGTACGCGTTCACCGCGGTCGTCCGCCGCGACGCGTCGGCCACCAGGACCTCGTCGACGGCGACCCCGTCGTCGGCGGCCAGCTCGACCAGCGCCGATCGCAGCGGCCCGTCGGGCATGTCGGTGAAGTCGTTGAACACCGGCTCGACGACGAGCGGGTAGGCGAAGGACGCTCCCACGACGAGGAGGCCGGCTCCCGCCGAGGCCAACAACCACCAGCCGCGACGTCCCCGGCGGGCGAGGCCGACCAGGACGAGCAGTGCCAGCGTGGTGCCGACCGTCTCCACCAGCACGGAGCGCCCGATGTCACCGACCCAGCCCGCCCAGCCGAGGGTGGACAGCCCGGCCTCCCTGCGGGCCAGCTCTATCGGCACCGACAGCGGCAGCGTCACCACCCGCCCGACCAGGACCAGCACCAGCACGACGACGAGCAGGTGCAGCGGCCAGCGCCGGCGGCCCGGAAGCGCGCGCGTCAACCGGGACCCCCACCGGGTCAGCGCGAGCAGCAACGCCACCAGCACCGACACGGCAGTCGACGCCAGGCCGAGCGGGACCACTCGGTCCCGGTAGTCGCCGACGGCCGTCAGCGTTGCCGGCGACAGCCCGGCAGTCGGGTCGGCCGGAGGCGGCGTCCCGCCGGGCAGCCAGTCCCACGGCACCAGTAATCCGGCGACCAGCAGCCAGCCGACGACCACGACGGCGAGCCAGGACCAGGCCGCCCGGCGCTCACCGGCCGGCATCGGAAAGCCTGACCAGTTCGACCTGCCAGCGCCGGGTCAGCCTGTCCACGTCCAGCCCGGTCGCGCGCCGCAGCGCTCGGTCCAGCGACCGGCCGGAGAGCACCGACCGGTAGAAATCGACCACCGCGGGCGCGCCCGCCTCCCCGGCCAGCACCCGGAAGGCGAGCCAGGCCTCCTCGTACGCCCGGCCGAGCCCGTGCGCCTCGGTGCCGAAGTCGGTCGCGGTCGGCAGCCGCCCGGGCGGGCCGGACCGACGGACGGCGGCCAACGCCCGGCCGGCGGCGACCCGAACCGGCACCGGGCCGTTCCGCAGGGCGACGAAGTCGGCGAAACCCTCGGCCACCCACAGCGGCAGACTCGCCGCGGTGGCGCCGGTGACCACGTGGGTGGCCTCGTGCGCCAGCACCACCTGGGCAGCGATGGGACCGAGACGGCGGAAGACGGTCGGGTTGAGCAGCACCTGGACCGGTGCGCCGGCCCGGACCGACCCGTCCACGGTGGCCGTCACCGCGGCGACGTTGCGGTAGTCGGCACGGTCACCGACCAACTCGCTGAACTGGGTTGCCGTGGCCGGGACCACCACGATCAGCTCCGCCGCCCTGCTCCCGGCGCCGGCGAGCGCCGCCCGCACGTCGCGGTCTGCGGCCGTGACCAGCGACCGCAGGTCGGGCCGCACCGACGGTCCGCGGAGCCGCACGACGATCGCGCCACGAGAGGTCGTCGACGCGCGAAGCGGCCCCAGCGACCACAGCGGAGCCGGCCGGTCGCCGCGCAGGTCGACGCCGAGCAACCGGCCCCCGGCGCGGTCCCCCGCTGGGCCGACGTCGTGGAGGAGGACGAGCCGACTCCGAGCGGTCCCTGGCCAGCCGCGCTGCGTCCACCGGGTCTGCACCACCGCGGCCGCGCTGCCGCGAGGCGCGTCCGGAGGCGGCGTCGCGGACGCGATCCACCGCAGCTCCAGGTCGCGAACCCGCAGCGCCGTGAGCGCCTGCCAGGTGTCCCGGGCGTACCGCCGAGCGGCGCCGGTCGTCGCGGCGGACGCCAGGAAGGACGCGGGCCGGTCCTGGCGCCAGGCGCGCTCGAGCCGGTCGACGAGGTCCCGGCCGGCGGCCTCGGCGGCATCGGCCGCGGCGACCGGGGTGGCGGCGGGCGGCGCGTCGGGGCCGGCCGAGCCCCCGTCCGCCCGGCCGACCAGCCAGCTTCCGGTCGCGGCGACGATGGCGAGCACCAGGCCACCCACCACGGCGCCCGCACGCCCGGGTCCGGGGGCGGACGCGCGGGCGGGAGGGCCGGTCACCCGCCGATCGTAGGCAGGCGGTTCACGCCAGGCGGGGTGTCGGGCTCAGCCGACGCGGCGGATGGTGGTGATCGGCATCAGGTCGACGTCGACGACCTGGACCGGGGTGCTGGAGTTGGGCGCGTGCACGAGCTGGCCGTTGCCGATGTACATGCCGACGTGGCTGATCGGTGAGTAGTAGAAGACCAGGTCGCCGGGCTGCAGGTCGGAGTAGGCGACCGGGACACCCATCCCGGCCTGCATCGAGGAGGAGTGCGGCAGCGAGACGCCGGCGGCATTCCACGCGTACATGGTCAGACCGGAGCAGTCGAAGGCGTCCGGACCGGTGGCACCGTAGACATAGGCGTCGCCCACCTGGTCGAGGGCCGTCGCGACGGCGGTCCCTGCACTGCCGCTGACCGGGGCGGACGTCGGGGCCGGCTCCGGCTCTGGCGCCGGCTCGGGGGCAGTCCGGGTCTCGTCCCGGCTGGTGTGGCTGGCGGCGCGCGCAGCGATCCGCGCGGCTCGCTCCTCCTTCAGGTCGGCGAGCAGCGCCTCGGCCGCCTCCGCCTTCTCGAAGGTGAGCGCCTTCTCCTCGGCGGCGCGTTCCTCGGCGGCCTCGATCGCGGCGAGCTGGTCGGCAGCCTGCTGCTGGCGCAGCGCAAGCTGGGCCTGGGCGTTCTCGTACGACGTCAGCAGGTCGGCGGTCTGGTCGGAGTACGACCGCATCGCGACCATCGACGAGATGAACGCGTCCGGGTCCTCCGCGCTCAGCAGCTGGGCGGCGGTGTCCACGCCCCCCGTGCTCTCCGCCTGTGCGAGTACGAGCTGCTCCACCTGCTGGCGCAGATCCTCGGTCTGCCCTCGCTGGGCACGGACGTCGGCGCGGACCGCGGCCAGCTCGTCTCGGGCGTCGGCGACCTGCTCGGTGATCGTGTTGTAGCGCTCGATCGCCTGTTCGGCCTCGTGGTGCAGCGCACCCACCCGCTCGGCGACCTCACCGATGCTCGGGTCGGGGTCGGCGCTGGCCGACGGCGAGAGCACACCGGCAGCGACAACGGCTGCGCCGGCGGCGATGGACAAACGGACAGCACGCGACTTCCGGCCGGTCAGCACGATCGGTCGGTCTCCCTACAGCTCAACGCCTTCCGCGGCAGCCCACCGGCCCGGTTCTCGGGCCATGCTGTCGCGAAGCCGGGCGGGGGTCCCCCACAGACCCGGTCGCGGCGCGGTCCCTGAGCCGGTGACGGGTCCACCGGCCTGGTGCAGGCACCGAGGCGAGACATTACCCACCCGGCGGGGCCGACATCAACACGAGCGGTGTGGCGTCCCCCACGCCCGGAAAGTCCCGACTCGCCCGGGCTGAACGGTTTCGCTGCGTGAGTCGACCGTCACCACGCGTCATCACACCGGGGGCTGTGCGTCCGGTCCGACCTCCTCCTCGGCGGCGTCCACGGCCCGTACCAGCCGAAGCGGCGGGACCAGGCCGGCTGCCGCGAGGGCGTCCAGGGCGGTCACCTCCTCCGGGTCCAGCTCCAGCCGCGGCCGCGGCGGTCCGAGCAGCACGGTCACCACGCAGTCCGCGCAGGCAGGTCCCCGGGCGATGCACCCGTCGCAGTCGACGGTCAGCGCGTCCGTGGCGGGAGCACCCGCAGGGTGCTCCGCGGCGCCGGTGGGGGAAGCGTGCTGCTGCGGCAACGGCTCCGGCATGGCGGTCCTCCTCGCTGTCGCGGACTCCGTGAGCTGCCCGCCGGCTCGTGGGTTCGAGCCACCGCGAACGCTAGGCCCGGGCACCGACAGTCCCACCGGCTGCGGGCGACCTCCGCTCCCGGCGAATCAGCTGCGGGCGAGCAACCCGAGCAGGCTGGCCGCCGAGACGGCGCGGGCGCCGGCGGCACGCGCGCGGTCGGCCACCTCCCGGTCGGCTGACACCACCACGACGGGACGACCGCGCGGCTCCGCCTCCACCAGCTCCCCGATCAGCTCGTCGGCGCTGGTGCCGGTCGAGCTGAACAGCACCCGCACTCCCCGGGGGCCGGCCACCGGAGGGAGGTGCGGCAGCGAGGCTCCATCGAAGGCCACGGTCACCTCGACCCCGGTCTGCGCCACCAGGGGCGCCAGGTCACGAAGCAGGCGGGTCCGCTGCTCGTTCAGGGCCAGCGACGGATATCCGGTCTTGGTCACGTTGTAACCGTCCACGACCAGATGCGTCCGCGGCAGCGCGAGCAGCTGAGCCAGCGGCGCGTCGCCATCGGCTCTCAGCGACCGGCCGGAAGCCTGGTCGGCGCCGGCCCCGCCGGCGCGGGACGCGTCGACCGTGTCGGCCGGCAGCACGTCTCCCGCCGGCAGGGCGAGCTCGCGCCGGAGCCCCTGCACGGCGCCCTCCAGGGTCTCCAGCAGGAGCCGCACCCGGGTGCTGACAGCATCGCGACCGCCCCGGTCCCCACGCCGCACCTCGGCCAACTGAGCCTCGAGCTCGGCGACCCTGCCGCGCAGCCGCCGCTCCAGCGCGTCCGCGGCAGCGGACGCGGAAACCAGCCGTGTCGTGGTGGCGTCTGCATCCACCCGCGCCGCGGACTCGGCCGATCGAGCCTCCCGCAGTTGCTGCCGGGTCTCTGCCAACCGCCGACGCAGCTCGCCGTTCTCGGCCTTTGCCTCAGCCAACCGCTGCCGGCCGCGCTCACGCACCTCGCGCAGCTCGTCGCGGACACGCTCCAGCCGATCCTGCGACCGGCCCGACCCGGCGTCGGCGGCAGCGACAGCCGGACCGGAGGGCCGCTTGTTCGCGATGGCCTCCTGGATCCGCTCGACCCACCCGTCCGGCCGGAGCAGGTAGGCCAGGGCCGCCACCTCGACCGGATCGGCAGCCGGCAGGGGGACGCCGTCGGCCACCGACGCGCCGACATGCGGGTACCGGAACCGGACAGCGGCGGCCACCCGCTCGCGGAAGTCTGCGTCGGTGTCCAGCGCGGCCGCGATCTGGGTCCCGGCCTGCCGGGCCCGGCGCGGCGCCGAGAAGTCCGCGACCCGTCGCAGCGCGGCCGGCAGGCCGGCTGCGCTCAGCTGTGGGAGTGACTCGGCCGCCAGCGCGACCACCCGCCGCCGGATCGGCGCCGGCAGGTCAGGCAGCGCAGGCAGCGCAGGCAGCGCAGGCTCAGCCGGCATCGGCGGCCCGCGGGACGTACTCGATGGCGTCGGACCGCCCGCACCAGCGACAGGTGACCCGGCTGATCGTCTCGTCGACCGTCGTGCTCTCGTCCACCGCCGGCTCCCCGGACAGGTCGACGTGCCAGAACTCGTCGGTCGTGCGGGTGCGGAGAACGTCGAACCGGGTGAGGTTGCCACACCCGCCGCAGCGCCAACGCTCATGGCGAGCCGGGACCCGGATTCCCGTCGGCGGAGTCATGTCCGGTCACGGTAGCGGGGCGCGCAGCGGGCCGCCGCGTCCGCGTGGCGCCGGGGAACCGTCGGTGGCCGCATCTAGCGTCACCGACCATGACCACCACCGCGCCGGCGCCGGTGCAGGCCAGCTTCGACGAGCTGGGCCGGCCGTTGCGGGACGTGACCTTCTGCGTGGTGGACCTGGAGACCACCGGCGGATCGGCGGCGGCCGGGTCCCGCATCACCGAGGTCGGTGCAGTCAAGGTCCGCGGCGGGGAGGTGCTCGGGGAGTTCCAGACCCTGGTCGACCCGGCCACTCCGATTCCCGCGTTCATCGCCGTGCTCACCGGTATCACCGACGCGATGGTCGCCAGCGCCCCGCGGATCGACGCCGTGCTGCCGGCCTTCCTCGAGTTTGCCCGCGGCACCGTCCTGGTCGCGCACAACGCGCCCTTCGACGTGGGCTTCCTGCGGCACGCGGCCGGCGAGCTCGGCCATCCGTGGCCCCCCTTCGAGGTGCTCGACACCGCGACGCTCGCCCGCCGGCTGGTGACCCGTGACGAGGCTCCCAACTGCAAGCTGGCCACGCTGGCTCGGGTGTTCCGAGCCCGGACGACACCGACGCACCGGGCGCTCGACGACGCCCGGGCCACCGTCGACGTCCTGCACGGCATGGTGGAGCGGCTGGGTGGAGTCGGCGTGCACACCCTGGAGGAGCTCGCCAGCTACTCCGCCCGGGTGAGCGCGCAACAGCGACGCAAGCGCTACCTCGCCGAACCGCTGCCGCACGCCCCGGGGGTCTACCTGTTCCGCGGCCCGCGGGACGAGGTGCTCTACGTCGGCACCTCTCGTGACCTGCGCACCCGGGTGCGGCACTACTTCACCGCAGGCGAGACCCGGAGCCGGATGGGCGAGATGGTGGCTCTGGCTCACCGGGTCGAGGGAATCGTGTGCGCCACCCCGCTGGAGGCGGAGGTCCGCGAGCTGCGGCTGATCGCGAAGCACAAGCCGCGGTACAACCGCCGGTCCCGGCACCCCGAGCGGGGTCACTGGCTCAAGCTGACCGACGAGCCCTGGCCGCGGCTGTCCGTGGTCCGCAGGGTTCTCGACGACGGTGCGGCCTATGCCGGACCGTTCACCGCACGGGTGAGCGCCGAGCGGGCGATGGCCGCGCTGCATGAGACCTTCGGCATCCGGCAGTGCACCGGCCGGCTTCCCCGCCAGGCCACCCGCACCGCCTGTGCGCTGGCCGAGATGGGTCGCTGCCTGTCCCCGTGTGACGGGGCGGCCGACCCCGCCACCTACGCCGATGAGGTGGCCCGCGTCCGCGAGGTGCTGGTCGCCCGGCCGGAGGCGGTCCGCGCCCGGCTGGCCGCGACGATGGCGGCGCTGGCCGGACAGGAACGATTCGAGGAGGCCGGTGCGCACCGGGACCGGCTGGTCGCCCTGGTCCGGGGCACCGCCCGCAGCCAGCGGCTGCAAGGCCTGACCAGCTGCGCCGAGCTGGTGGCGGCTCGCCGGGACGACGACGGCCGCTGGCAGGTGCACGTGGTGCGACGCGGGCGGCTCGCCGCCGCCGGGGTGATCCCGCCCGGCCGAAGCGCCCGGGACTGGGTGCTCGAGCTGCGTCGCGGCGCCGAGACCGTGTTGCCGGGGCCAGGACCGGCGCCAGCGGCCACCGCCGAGGAGTCCGAGGTGCTGCTGCGCTGGCTCGAGTCGGACGGGGTCCGGCTGGTGCACGTCGACGGGGACTGGACCTGCCCCGTGGGCGGCGCCGTACGGCTGCTCCCGGTCCTGGACGGGGCGGTACGCGGACGCGACCTGCTGGTCCCCTTCGACGAGCCGGCCCGACGCTAGGCTGCCCGGTCATGATCACCGCGATCGTCTTCGTCAAGGCCGACGTGGCCCGGATCCCCGAGGTGGCCGAGCAGATCGCCGACCTGGAGGGGGTCAGCGAGGTCTACTCCGTCACCGGTCATATCGACCTGATCGCGATGGTCCGGGTGCGCACCCACGACGACGTCGCGACGGTGGTGGCGGACCGGTTGAACAAGGTGGCCGGCGTCCAGTCCACCGAGACGCACATCGCGTTCCGCACCGTCAGTCAGCACGACCTGGAGGCGGCGTTCAGCCTCGGCGTGGAGGGCTGAGCCGGGCGGGCGTGGGCCGGGAGGCCAGACCTGCTCGGCCGAACGGTCCGATCTGCCCGTTCGACCCGGCCGGTCGGTCCCGGCCCGTCCTACGGTGCCCGGGCTGGTAGCCGTCTGCCGCTGGGGGCGCTGTGTTCAACCGTACGTACGTCGCGATCGCCGTCTTCGGCATCTGGGCGACGCTGATCGTCTCGACGCCACCGGACGCCGGGGCGGTTCCCGCGATGCCCTCCAACCTGACCCCGCACGGCACCACCGTCAGCGGTATTCCGCCGCTGCAGTGGGACCGGGTGCCCGGAGCCGAGAGCTACGACGTCGAACTGTCCGAGTCGCCCAGCTTCGGCTCGGCGCTCTGGACCGTGGACGACACCGTCAACCGGCGGGCCGTACCGACCACTGCGCTGCCGGCCGGCGAGCTGTACTGGCGGGTCCGCGCCACCGATGCGGAGGGCGCGACCAGCGGCTGGGCCACGGCGAGCTTCTCGGTCGGCGCCCACGCCGCGCCGGTGCCACTGACACCGGCCGACGGGGCCTCCCTGCCCCAGCCGCAGGAACCGCCGCAGATGTCCTGGCGTCCCGTCCCCGGCGCCTACAGCTACGAGATCCAGGTCAGCCGCGACCCGGGCCTGGCCGGCGCCGAGGACTACACCTCCAAGACGACCTCGTTCAGCTTCACCAGCACGCCGCGGCCCGGGACCCTCTACTGGCACGTCCGCGGTGTGCGCAGCGGCGGCCGCGTCACCGAGTGGTCGACCACCTGGTCGTACACCATCGAGCCGCTGGCGCAACCGACCAACCCGACGCCGGACAGCAGCCCGGACAGCCTGCTCAACGACGTGGTGCTCGAGTGGGACGCCGTCCCGGGTGCCTACCGGTACGAGATCCGGGTCAGCCCGGATCAGAACTTCAGCGCCGGGACCACGTCGACGGCGATGACGTTCGGGACCCGCTGGTCGCCGCCGGCCACCTTCAACAACGACCAGTACTGGTGGCAGGTGCGCGCCTACGACGTCGAGGGCCGGACGAGCGACTGGCCGGTCTGGCCGGAGCGGACCTGGCAGTTCGAGCGGCGCTGGCAGTTCGCCGGGACGGTGGACGACCCGCCGCGCACCGACCCGGCCACCCCCGAGCTGGTGCACCCGGCCGACCAGGTGAACCCGGCCGCGACGGACCCGTTCTTCTACCAGTGGGAGCCGGTCCGGCTGGCCAGCCGATACGTCCTGCAGATGGGGACCGACCCGAACTTCTCCCCCGACACGTACGACCAGTGCAGCACCAAGGCCACGACCCTCACTCCCACCGGCGACGAGCGCCCCGGGCAGAGCTGCCTGCCGTACCCGGGCTACACCTACTACTGGCGGGTCCAGGCGGTGGACAACCCGACCGGTGTCGTCACCCCGTGGTCGGACATCCACACCTTCACCTACCGGCCGGGGGTGGTGCCCACGGTCGCGCCCGCGAACGGAGCCACCGTCGACGTCCCCACCATGCGCTGGAACGACGCGCCCGGGGCGGAGATGTACAAGGTCACCTGGCAGTACGGCAGCGTCACGAAGACGGCCGAGACCTACTCCACGTCGTTCACCCCGACCACCAGGATCACCCCGGCCGATGCCACGGTCACGTGGTGGGTCCAGGCGATCTACCACAACGGCGACAAGACGGCGATCCCGCTCAACCCGCCCTCGTTCACGCTGAGCGGCGCCAGCCCGCCTGGTGGCGCCGTTCCGCAGCTGCTCGACCCGATCCAGGGCCGTCGCTTCCCGGCGCTGTCGTGGACGCCCGTGACGGGTGCGGACCACTACAAGCTCCTCGTCGGCACCCCGGGGACCGGGACGTTCACACCGTTGTCGACCAAGCACCCCTACGCGGCCGGCACCGACCCGACGGTGCAGTTCATCCGGCCTGGCAACTATGACTACCGGGTGGTCGCCTACAACGGCTCGAACGTGCAGCTGTCCATGAGCAGCACCGGCAGCTTCAGCGTGGGCGCGTTGGCCGCCCCCACCGCGCAGGGGGCCGCCCTCAGCGGGGTGCTGCTCGACTCCGCCGAGCGGTGCAGCGCGGCGCTGCCGAACCTGTGCGGCGGGCTGACCCAGACGCCGGTCCTCGACTGGGCGCCGGTGACCGGCGCGTCCTACTACATGGTCTACCTGGCCAGGGACGTCAACCTCACGAACCTGGTCTACGACGGCACCATCACGCAGAGCACCCGTTGGACGCCGACCGAGCTGCTGCCCGACAGTCAGGCGGGGCAGGCGTACTACTGGGTGATCCGCCCGTGCAAGGCACCCGGAGTCTGCGCCCCGGACCCCACCCGGGCGACGAACGCCTTCGACAAGACGTCGCGCGCGCTGCAGCTGCTGTCACCCGCCAATGGCGGCGTCGAACCGGGCGGCGACACCGTCACCTTCACCTGGCGGGACTACCTGCGCACCAACACCGCCGGCGAGAACGGCCCGCTGGTGCACACCTCCGTGGAGGCGGCGACGTACCGGATCCAGGTGTCCAACAGCCCGACCTTCCAGCAGATCCTGGACAGCGCGGTCGTCGACCAGACCACCTACACAGCCACCAACAAGCTCTACCCCGAGGGCCCGCTGTGGTGGCGGGTCACCCCGATCGACGGCAGCGGCAACGACCTGACGCCGAGCCCGATCTGGCACACCGAGAAGCACAGTGTCCCGGTCGTGCAGACCAGCCCCGCCAACGGGTCGAGCAGCACTGCCACGCCCGCGCTGCGCTGGCGGCCGCAACCCAACGCCGCGAGCTATCAGGTCGAGATCTACAAGAACAACGACACCAACTTCTCCAGCGTCAACCGGGTGGTGAACACCACCACCCGGCAGAGCGCGCTGTCGCTGACGAACCCGCTGCCCGTATCGCCGAACCCCTACGTCTGGCGCATTCGGCGCATCGACGGCAGCGGCAACTACGGACCGTGGAGCGCCACCGCGGACACCCCCGACCAGACCTGGAGCTTCCGGGTCCGGGGGGCTGCCCCGAAGCTGCTCGCCCCGGCAGACGGAGCGAACGTCGGCGCCGTCGACTCCCTGTTCACCTGGCGACCGCGGACCGGGGCGGCCTACTACCGCTACGAGCTGCGGCGCGTCGGCGGCTCCACGTCGTCGGTGAACACGGTCGCGCTGGCCTACGCGCCGCGTGGTCGGCTCAGTGACGGCGCGTGGGAGTGGCGGGTCAGCAGCATCGACACCGGGGGCAGCCTGATGGCCACCAGTGCGTGGCGAGGCTTCTCGGTCGACGGCACCGCGCCGACGGTGGCGGCCAAGACGCCGGTCGAGACCGCCAAGCCCGGGGCGAACGTCCGGGTCACCTTCTCCGAAGTGGTCCGCGGGACGGACAGCGCCAGCATGAAGCTGACCCAGGTGGGCTCGACGCACCCGGTGTCGGCGTCGGTCACCTGGGACCCCTCGACGTTGCGAGCCACGCTCAACCCCGGCAGGGACCTCCGGGTGGGCAAGACCTACAAGGCGGTGCTCACGACCGCGATCACGGACCGGGCGGGCAACCCGCTGGCCAAGACCAGCTGGCAGTTCCGGGTGCGCCGCTAGCGGGCGGTGGCAGCGACCCACCGATCGAGGACATCGGCCGCGGCACCGGAGTCGAGAGACTCCGCGGCCGCCGTCAGTCCGGCCTGCAGCCGCTGCGGCAACGGGCCGGGCCTCGGCGTGTGCACCGCGACCGCGGCCGCGGCGTTGAGCAGCACCGCGTCCCGGACCGGGCCGCGCTCCCCTGCCAGCACGCTGCGGAAGACCGCCGCGTTCGCGGCCGGGTCCCCGCCGCGCAGCGCCTGCACCGGCGACCGCTCGATCCCGAGGTCACGCGGCTCGAGCGTCACCTCCTGCACGCCGTCCTGACCGGCCTGGGCCACCCACACCGTCGACGTCGCGCTGATCGTCAGCTCGTCCAGGCCGTCGTCACCGCGGAAGACCAGCGCGTCCACCCCGCGGCGAGCCAGCACCCCGGCCAGCACCGGCGCCATCCGCGGGTCCGCGACGCCGACCGCCTGCGCGGCCGGACGCGCGGGGTTGGTCAGCGGGCCGAGGAAGTTGAACGTGGTCGCCACCCCGAGCTCACGGCGGGGCACGGCGGCATGTCGCAGCGAGGAGTGGAACACCGGGGCGAAGCAGAAGGTGATTCCCGCCTCGACGGCCACCTCGGCGACCCGCGCCGGCGGGAGGTCGAGGGCGACCCCCAGCGCCTCCAGGACGTCGGCCGAACCGGACGACGACGAGGCGGCCCGGTTGCCGTGCTTGACCACGGTGGCCCCGGTGCCCGCGGTGACGACGGCCGCCATCGTGGAGATGTTCACGGTGTGCGCCCGGTCGCCTCCGGTTCCGACCACGTCGACGCAACGACCCGGGACGTCGAGCGGGGCGGCGTGGGCGTACATGGTGCGGACGAGACCCTCGACCTCGTCGACGGTCTCTCCCTTGGCGCGCAGGGCCACCGCGAAGCCCGCGATCTGCGCCGGTGACGCGTCGCCCGCCAGGACCTCCCCCATCGCCCACGCGGTCTGGTCCGCGGTCAGGTCCCGGCGCGCCAGCAGCGCCGCGAGCACCTCCGGCCAGCTGCTCACCGGCGGGGGGACGGACGCAGGGTTGCGGTCGGTCACGGGTTGCCGGCGGAGCTGCCACGACCGGCGGGCAGCCGATCGCGCACCATCGCGGCCACGACGTCGGCGAGGTGCAGCGGGTCGATCGGGTGGGGCACCGCGCCGTCAGCCCGCGACCAGGTGGCCAACCAGGCGTCCTGCGGCCGGCCGGTGATCACCAGGACCGGCGGGCAGCGGAAGATCTCGTCCTTGAGCTGGCGGGCGATCCCGAGCCCGCCGGCGGGCACGGCCTCGCCGTCCAGGATCACCAGGTCGATGTCGCCGCGGTCGACCGTGCGGATCACGGTCGGCTCGGTCGCGCACTCGACGTACTCGAGCTCGGGCACGTCCGGTGCCGGGCGCCGGCCGAGCGCCAGGATGACCGCTTCGCGGGTCTCCACGTCGTCGCTGTAGACGAGGGTGCGGACCGGACGGTCGTCGGCGGCGGAGGGCTCGGTCACGAGCGCGATGCTAGCCGTCGCGGCGCTGCACTTGTTCCAGCCGGTCCAGCCGGTCCAGCCGACGGTCCTCACGAACCGCCTCCCGCTGCGAGGCCCGGACCCACTGCACGAACAGCACGCCGAAGAACAGCAGCCCCACCAGGTCGCCGGACGCCCACAACACCGCACCGGCGAGTTGCTGGTCCTCCGCGACGCCCGGCGGCCAGTCCCGGTCCAGCGCCAGGTAGTAGTCCCCCGCGATCAACGTCGAGGCACCCATCACGGTGATCCCGAGGAAGGCGTGGAACGGCAGCGTGAGGAACGTCGTCAGCAGCCGGAACCCGTACGGCACCCGCCCGGGCACCGGGTCGAGCCCGACGAGCGGCCAGAAGAAGAGCGATCCGACCAGCACGAAGTGCAGGTGGGTGAGCTCGTGCAGCGGCGCGGAGCGCAGCGTCGCCTCGTACCAGTCGGAGAAGTACAGCGCCCACGGGCTCAGGACGAAGATCCCGAACGCCACCGGCGGGAAGCTGAGCACCCGGACCGGCGGACTCTGCACGACCGCCAGCAGCAGTCGGCGAGGAGCGGCCGGGAGGGTGCGCAGCCACAGCGTCACCGGCGCCCCGAGTGCCAGCAGCACGGGCGCCACCATCGACAGCAGCATGTGCTGGACCATGTGCACGCTGAGCAGCGTGGTGTCGTAGGCAGCCAGCGGGGACAGCGTGGCGAGCGCGAGGGTCCCGCAGCCGCCGACGAGGAACGACGCCGAGCGCCACGACGACCAGTGGTCGCCGCGGCGGCGGAGCGCCCGCGCCGGCAGCGCGTACGCGAGCACCGCGGTCACGACGCCCAGCAGCGGCCAGAACTCCAGCCGCCACTCGGTGAGCAGGGCGACCAGATCGATCGGCGGCACCTCGGACGGGTCGCCGTGCGCGTGCACGAACGAGGTCTCCAGCACGCTGCCAGCGTAGGCGAGCCGGCGTCCACGACCGACCGGCGACCGCGGCCGCGACCGGTCTCCGCAACATGCCGGGGGCCGGGGTGCTCGGATCACGGTCGGCACAGCATAATGACGCCGTGGCGACGACGACGGCGGTCCCGACCTCTCGTCTGCACGGGCAGCTCAACCGCCCCAGCATGGTCAGCGTCGGCACGATCGTCTGGCTGTCCAGCGAGCTGATGTTCTTCGCCGCGCTGTTCGCGGCGTACTTCACGATCAAGAACGTCGCGACCGACCTGTGGGCCACCGAGACCCAGCTGCTGAACATCCCGTTCGCCACCGTGAACACGACGATCCTGGTGCTCAGCTCGGTGACCTGCCAGCTCGGGGTGTTCGCGGCCGAGCGCGGTCGGGTCGGCCGCACCGGGAGCCTGCTGAACTGGTCGGCGTGGGGGTTGCGGGAGTGGTTCGTCCTCACCTACCTGATGGGGGCCGTGTTCGTCGCCGGCCAGGTGCTGGAGTACGCCGAGCTGGTCCGGGAGAACATCACGATCGCGTCCTCGCCGTACGGCTCGGTCTTCTACCTCACCACCGGCTTCCACGGCCTGCACGTGACCGGCGGGCTGATCGCGTTCCTGCTGGTGATCGGGCGCACCTTCATCGCAAGGCGGTTCACCCACGAGCAGGCCGTCAGCGCCATCGTCGTGTCCTACTACTGGCACTTCGTGGACATCGTCTGGATCGCCCTGTTCGCCACCATCTACATGATCAAGTGACGGCCGCACCGATGACGTCCGTCCCGACTGCGGTCCCGGTGACCGCGCCGACGCCCGCCGCATGACGACCCAGGGAGGCCCGCGAGCCGTGCGACGACTCTCGACCCACCGGCGCCACCCGCTTGCGGGCGTCCTCGTGCTGCTGCTCGGGCTGGTCGCGGTCGGCGCGGTCTACTCCGCGTTCGCCCCCCGAGCGGCCCAGGCCGAGGACACGACCGACACCGAGTTGGTCTCCGAAGGGCGCGAGCTGTTCCTGATCGGCTGTTCGTCGTGCCACGGGGCCAACGCCCAGGGCATCGCGCAGAACAAGGGCGGCCAGTACGGCCCGTCGCTGATCGGGGTCGGCGCCGCCGCGGTCGACTTCCAGGTCGGCACCGGTCGGATGCCGATGGCGCAGAACAGCCAGCAGGCTCCCGCCAAGGACCCGGTCTACGACGCCGCGGAGACCGAGGCGCTGGCGGCCTACGTCGGCTCGCTGGCGCCCGGACCGCCGATCCCCGGACCGGAGTACTTCGACCTGTCCGAGGTCGACGAGGAGGACGTCGTCCGCGGCGGGGAGTTCTTCCGCACCAACTGCACGGCCTGCCACAACTCCACCGGCATGGGCGGCGCACTCGGCGGCGGCCGGTACGCGCCGAGCCTGGAGGGCGTCGAGGGCAAGTACTTCGCCGAGGCGATGCTCACCGGCCCGCAGCAGATGCCGGTGTTCAGCGACGAGGTCATCACCCCCGAGGACAAGCGCAACATCTACGCCTACCTGGAGGAGGTCCAGGGGCAGCCGAACAACGGCGGGCTCGGCCTCGGCCGGGTCGGCCCGGTGTCCGAGGGACTGGTCGCGTGGGTCGTCGGCATCGGCGTCCTGGCCGGGGCGGCAGCGTGGATCGGGAAGCACACGGTGAGGGCGAGGAAGCAGTGAGCGAGGACAGCCGGACCCCCGACGACGCGGCTGACTCCGACGCCCCCCGGGACGGCGGGATCAGCCGGGCGCACCCCGAGGCGCGCCGGGTCGAGCTGCGCGCCGGAGAGCCGTACGACGACCCCGGCATCGCGGCGCACACCCCGCGTCCGACCGATAACGACCCGGCCGCCGAGCGGCGGGCGGAGCGGCAGATCTCGACCCTGTTCGCGTTGTCCGCGGTCCTGACGCTGGCCACCTGCGTCGCGTTCTTCGCCATCGACAAGTTCACGTCCTTCGCCGGCACGAACGCGCTGAACGCTGCACTGGGGCTCGGCCTGGGCACCGCGTTGCTGCTGATCGGCATCGGCGCCATCCAGTGGGCCAAGACGCTCATGGACGACCACGAGATCGTCGAGCTGCGGCACTCCTCCGGCTCCAGCCCGGAGGACCAGGCGGCCGCCCTGGCCGAGTTCGAGCAGGGAGCCACCGAGTCGGGCTTCGGCCGGCGCAAGATGATCCGCGGCAGCCTGATCACCTCGCTCGGTGTGCTCGGCCTGCCGGCCGTGGTGTTCCTCGCCGATCTCGGCCCGCTGCCGGGCAACCGCCCCAAGGAGACGGTGTGGGCCAAGGGCGTCCGGGTCGTCAATGACATCTCCGGTGAGCCGCTCCGGCTCGAGGATGTCCAGCTCGGGCAGCTGGTGAACGGCGAGCCCGGGGTGTTCTTCGAGACCGACGACGAGGGCCACCCGCTGTACGAGGGCACCGAGCTGCTGAACGCTAAGGCGAAGGCCGCCGTGATCCTCGTCCGCATCGACCCGGAGGACCTGGTCAACACCGCGAGCGCCGGCAAGGGCGTGGACGGCGTGCTGTGCTTCAGCAAGATCTGCACCCACCTCGGCTGCCCGATCTCGTTGTGGGAGCAGCAGACCAGGAACCTGCTCTGCCCCTGCCACCAGTCGACGTTCGACCTGTCCGACGGTGGCCGGGTGGTGTTCGGTCCGGCCGCCCGCCCGGTCCCCCAGCTGGAGATCGGGCTGGACGAGGAGGGGTACCTCATCGCCCTCGGTGACTTCGAGGCCGTGGTCGGACCGAGCTTCCCCGAGATCAGCTCGGGCTGACTCCCCGATCACAACGCATACTGGACGCAGGACCGACGCCGTACGACCGAGGTGGGAGCCGCAATGAGCACCGGGACCGAGAGCGCAGGCGGGTCCGCCGGTAGCAGCACACGGTCCTACGGGCCGCTCGCCGGGCCAACCCGCTGGGTCGACGACCGGGTCGGGCTGGCCAAGCTCGCCAAGGGCAACCTGCGGAAGGCCTTCCCCGAGCACTGGTCGTTCATGCTCGGCGAGATCGCGCTGTACAGCTTCATCGTGCTGCTGCTGTCCGGCGTGTTCCTGTCGCTGTGGTTCGACCCGAGCATGCAGGAGGTCGAGTACACCGGGAGCTACCTGCCGCTTCGCGGCCTGGAGATGTCGGCCGCCTACGCCTCCACGCTCGACCTGTCCTTCGAGGTGCGCGGCGGGCTGCTGATGCGCCAGATCCACCACTGGGCGGCCAACCTGTTCCTCGCGGCGATGCTCGTGCACATGCTTCGGGTGTTCTTCACCGGTGCCTACCGGCGTCCGCGGGAGACCAACTGGTTGGTCGGGCTCGGCCTGCTGCAGCTCGGGATCATCGAGGGCTTCGCGGGCTACTCGCTGCCCGACGACCTGCTCTCGGGCACCGGCCTGCGCATCGCCGAGGGACTGATGCGCTCCATCCCGGTGGTCGGCACCTACATCTCCTTCTTCGTCTTCGGCGGGGAGTTCCCCGGCAACGAGTTCATCCCCCGGCTGTACGTCGCCCACATCCTGCTGATCCCCGGCATCCTGCTGGCTCTCATCACGCTGCACATGCTGCTGCTCGTCTACAACAAGCACACCCAGTGGCCGGGTCCTGGGCGCACGAACAGCAACGTCGTCGGGTACCCGCTGATGCCCGTCTACATGGCCAAGGCCGGCGGCTTCTTCTTCATCGTCTTCGGCGTGACCGCGCTGATGGGCGGGCTGTTCCAGATCAACCCGGTGTGGAACTTCGGCCCGTACAACCCCGCGGAGGTCACCGCCGGCTCACAGCCGGACTGGTACATGGGCTGGCTGGACGGTGCGCTGCGGATCATGCCGCCGTGGGAGTTCACGATCTTCGGCTCCACGCTGTCGATGAACGTCTTCATCCCGGGCGTGCTGCTGATGGGGCTGCTGTTCGGGATCCTCGGCGCCTACCCGTTCGTGGAGCAGTGGGTGACCGGCGACCGGCGCGAGCACCACCTGTTGCAGCGTCCGCGCAACGCCCCGACCCGCACCGCCTTCGGCGTCGCCGGGATGACGGCGTACGGGCTGCTGTGGATCTCCGGCGGCAACGACATCATCGCGACGTCGTTCGGGCTGGACTTCTACGCCATCACCTGGACGCTGCGGGTGCTGATCTTCGTCGGCCCGGTGGCGGCCTTCATCGTGACCCGACGGATCTGCATCGGGCTGCAGCGCCAGACCAGCCAGCTGGTGCTGCACGGCTACGAGTCGGGCATCATCGTGCGCTCCCCCGACGGTGCCTACTCCGAGCGGCATGTCCCGGTGGACCCCGCCATCGCCTACACCCTCACCGCGCACGACCGCACCGAGGTCGCCGCGCTGCCGCCCACCACGGACGCCAACGGGGTGGCTGCGCCCAAGGCCCGGGTGGAGCAGGTGCGGGCCCGGCTGTCCCGCTTCTGGGTCGGGCACGACCACCAGAAGCCCACCCGGGACGAGGTCGAGGAGGCAGCGGCCCACGGGCACGGTGAGGAACACGCCGAGGTCGAGGCGGCCGAGGAGTTCCAGGGCGTCAACGAGCTCGGCGTCCCCCGCAACCACTGACCCACACCCCCGCGATCCGTCACTCGTGACCCCGCGATCCGTCACTCGTGACCCCGCGATCCGTCACTCGTGACCCCGCGATCCGTCACTCGTGACCCCGCGATCCGTCACTCGTGACCCCGCGATCCGTCACTCGTGACCCCGCGATCCGTCACTCGTGACGTACAAGGTGGGCAGGACTGGTCACTCGCTGGGGTCGGAACTGACGGACGAGCGGGTCAGAACTGACGGACGGGCGGGTCGGAACTGACGGACGGGCGGGTCGGAACTGGCGGACGGGCGGTTCGGAACTGACGGACGAGCGAAGGGGCGTTAGGAGAGGGCGGAGCCGGCCTTGTACTCGGCCCAGCTGACGTCCCAGTCGGTCCAGCCGTTGCCCTGCTCGAGCGGCCGGTTGCTCCCGAGCACCTTGACGACGTCTCCGCGGTGCGAGAGCCCGAACAGCCAGGCCGCGTCCTCGGTGCTCATCCCGACGCAGCCGTGGCTGACGTTGGCGCTGCCCTGGTCACCGACCGACCACGGGGCGGCGTGCAGGAACTCACCGGAGTAGGTCACCCGCATCGCGTACTGCACGTTCGCGAGGTTGTAGTACTCCGGGTCCCCGGGCTGGATGCCGGTGGTCGCTGCGTCCATCCGCTTGGACTCGTACTTCTCCATGATCAGCTTCGTGCCGCCACGCGTCTCGAAGCCCGCCTTGCCGGCCGAGATGGGGATCGTCCGTGCGGCCTTGCCGTTGATCGCCACCCGCATCGTGTGGTTGTCGACGTTCACCGTGCTCACGACGCTGTCACCGACGTCGAACGACACCTGCCGGCTTTCCTGGCCGTAGATGCCGCCTCCGGCGTCGATCGAGTTGATGTCCACGTCCACGTCGACATCGGCGCCGGCCGGCCAGAACGTCCGCGGCCGGTAGTGCACCTCGGTGTCGGACATCCAGTGCCAGCTCCCCCGCACCTGCGGGGTCGACGACACCGACATGTGCCGCTCGATCGACGCCCGATCGGACACCGGGACGTCGAACGTGACGATCACCGGCATGCCGACGCCGACCGTCTCGCCCTGCAGCGGCGCCACGGACGGGTACGTCTGTTCGTCCAGCGTGAGCTTCTCGGTCGAGAACCGGTCCCGCACGGTGCGGCTCTCGCCGTCGGCATTGGTCCCGGTGCTCAGCACCGTGTACGTCAGCCCCGGCTCCAACACCCCGTCCAGCCGCCACTCGGTGCCGTCCGCGTCGAGGTCACCCTGGAGCATCGTGTCCGGGCTGCGGCGGCCGGAGTAGGCAACCACCCGGTCGAGCGTGCCGTTGACAGCCGCGACCCGGACGGAGCTGTCCACGGCCACCTGCTGCACCCCATCGGGCACGCGTACGTCGGCGCCGAAGGGCTCGGCGGGAGCCGGTCCGGTGTCACCGCGCGGGGCGGAGCCCTCCTGCACGAGGGCCTGGTCGGAGTCGGCGCTGCCCGACGTGCAGGCTGCGAGCGCGAGCGCCGCGACGATGCCGGCGGTCAGGCCGACACCGCGGCGGTACGAGCGGACACAGAGCATGGGGGAGACCTCCGGGGCAGAGCCATGGGACCAAATCAGGGTAACCCGGTCACCGGATCGATCCGAATCCTCGGCGTGGCGAGCACAGGAGCCGGCGCCCGGCCGGGCTCCCCGCGAGCAGGGATCAGTGGGCGTGGAACCCGCGGTAGTACTCGTAGACGAACCCGACGAGCGCCAGCGATCCGACCCCGACACCGATGATGACGAGCCACCAGCCGATCGCCACGCCCAGCACCACCACCGCCAGCGACAGCGCGGTGTACAGCGGCCACCAGCTGTACGGCGGGTAGAAGCCCTGCTCACCCGCGCCGTCGGACACCTCCGCCTCGGCCCGGTCCTCCGGCCGCGGGTCGATCTGGCGGGCGACCACGGCCAGGTAGAACGCGACCAGCGCTCCCAGCAGCGTCGTCATCACCAGCGCAGCCGTACCGGTCGGGTCCTCCGACATGTACCAGTAGATGGGGGTCACCACCCCGAAGAACAGCGCCACCAGGCCGGTGACGCCGGCTTCGACCTTCACTGGTCACGCTCCTGGCCGGTGGTGTGGCCGCCGACCTGCTCGCGACGACCGTCCTGGTCCGGGTTGTCGGAGAGCCCGCCGTTTTCCATCGCCGGGTTCTCGTCCAGCTCCAGCGCCGCGACCTCGGGATGGTGCAGGTCGAACGCGGGTGCCTCCGAGCGGATCCGCGGCAGCCGGTGGAAGTTGTGCCGCGGCGGTGGCGACGAGGTGGCCCACTCGAGCGACCGGCCCCAGCCCCAGGGGTCGTCGGTCTCCACCTTGGGCGCGTTCCGGGTCTTCCAGACGTTCCAGATGAACGGCACCATCGACGCGCCGAGCACGAACGCGCCGATGCTCGAGATCTCGTTGAGCGTGGTGAAGCCGTCGTTCGCCTCGTAGTCGGCGTACCGGCGCGGGAAGCCCTCCACGCCGAGCCAGTGCTGCACCAGGAAGGTCAGGTGGAAGCCGATGAACAACAGCCAGAAGTGGATCTTGCCCAGCGTCTCGTCGAGCATCCGCCCAGTGAGCTTCGGCCACCAGAAGTAGAAGCCGGCGAACATCGCGAACACCACTGTCCCGAACACGACGTAGTGGAAGTGCGCCACCACGAAGTAGCTGTCCGAGACGGCGAAGTCGAGCGCCGGGGAGGCGAGGATGACGCCGGTCAAGCCGCCGAACAAGAAGGTGGTGAGGAAGCCGAGCGACCACAGCATCGGGGTCTCGAAGGTCAGAGATCCCCCCCACAGCGTGCCGATCCAGTTGAAGAACTTCACTCCGGTCGGCACGGCGATCAAGAACGTCATGAACGAGAAGAACGGCCGGTCCACCGCCCCGGTGGTGAACATGTGGTGCGCCCACACCGCCACCGACAGCGCGGCAATGCTCAGCGTGGCGGCCACCAGTCCGACGTAGCCGAAGATCGGCTTGCGGCTGAACACCGGCAGCACCTCGGTGATGATCCCGAAGAACGGCAGCGCGATGATGTAGACCTCGGGATGGCCGAAGAACCAGAACAGGTGCTGCCACAAGATCGCGCCGCCGTTGGCCGCGTCGTAGACATGGGCACCGAGCACCCGGTCGGCCTCGAGCATCAGCAGCGCACCGGCGAGGATCGGGAACGCGATCAGCACCAGCAGGCTGGTCACCAGGATGTTCCAGGTGAAGATCGGCATCCGGAACATCGTCATGCCGGGCGCCCGCATGCAGAAGATGGTGGTGACGAAGTTGACCGCGCCGAGGATCGTTCCGAGGCCGGCGAGCCAGAGCCCCATCACCCACAGGTCCCCGCCGAGCCCCGGCGAGTTCACCTCGTTGGACAGCGGGGCGTACGCGTACCAGCCGAAGTCGGCCGCCCCGCCGGGCACGATGAAACCGGCCGAGGCGATCAGGCCACCGAACAGGTACGTCCAGTAGCTGAACATGTTCAGCCGGGGGAAGGCCACGTCCGGCGCGCCGATCTGCAGCGGCATGATCGCGTTGGCGAAGCCGGCGAACAGCGGCGTCGCGAACAGCAGCAGCATGATCGTGCCGTGCATGGTGAACAGCTGGTTGTAGGCCTCGTCGCTGACCAGCTGGGTGCCGGGCTGCGCCAGCTCGGCGCGGATCATGAGCGCCATCACGCCGGCGGCGAGGAAGAACGCGAACGAGGTGACGAAGTAGAGGTTGCCGATGACCTTGTGGTCGGTGGTGCTGAGCACCTTGCTCGCGAGCTGCCCCAGGGTCCGCTGCGGCTGCTGCGGCGGAGGAGCCGAGCCGGGCGTGGCATGGCCGGGCGGGGTGACGGTGGTGGTCACTGCGCGTCTCCGTCCTCGCTCGTGAACTCGTCGGCCGCGGGCTCCTCGCCGGCGATCTGGGTGGCGTCGCTGCCCGGTTCCAGCACCCCCACGTTGCCGGCCGCCTGCAGGTCTCGCAGATGGGCGTCGAACTCCTCGGGGCTGACCACCTCGACGGTGAACAGCATCCGGGAGTGGTAGATGCCGCAGAGCTCGGAACAGCGGCCCTCGAAGGTGCCCTCGCGGGTGGGGGTCAGCGAGAAGGTGTTGGCCCGGCCGGGCACCACGTCGAGCTTGAAGTAGAACGCCGGCACCCAGAACGAGTGCACGACGTCCTGCGAGCGCAGGGTGAACTGGACGGTCTCACCGACGGGCAGGACGAGGGTCGGCCGGTCGGCCGGAGTGCCGGAGGTGAACACCGACTCGCCACCGGTGGCGTCCTCCTCGATGTAGCTGAACGACCAGGACCACTTCTGGCCGAGCACCTGCACGTCGTGACTCGGGTCCGACGGCTCCTCGAGCAGGTCCTGCCCGGTCTGGATGGTGTGGAAGAAGAAGACCAGCACCACGATGATCGGCGCGACGGTGTAGAGCACCTCGATCGGCAGGTTGTACCGCACCTGCGCGGGCACCTCGTCGTCGGAGCGGCGGCGGTAGCGGACCACCGCCCACACCATCAATCCGAACACGAAGACGCCGACCACGCCGGCGGCTACCCACGCGCCCAGCCACAGCGAGTCGACGTACTGCGCGCGGTCGGAGGTGGGCTCGGGAAGTGCGAGGTCACGGCCGCTGCAACCGGTGACCAGGAGCAGCCCGCCGAGCGCCATCGCCACCCGGGCGCCGGTGCTGAGGCGCCGCCGACGGGGCACGTTCCCCCGACGGCCAGCGGCACGGAGATCCGAGCTCACACGTCGCCTTTCTGGTGTCCGATCCGACAGGGAACAACCTACTCCAGACCACCCGCAGTCTCGTCCGCAGGGAGCCGGTGCCGGGTGCCGGATCGGGCGCACATGCGACGAGCCCCGCTGGACCGGCGGACGGCCGGCGAGCGGGGCTCGGTACGCAGCGCTGCTGCGGCGCTGGGGGTGCGGGTCGGACGGCGGGTCGGGCGGCGTGCCGGTGACTCAGTGGAACGAGTCGCCGCAGGCGCAGGACGACGTCGCCGACGGGTTGTCGATGGTGAAGCCCTGCTTCTCGATGGTGTCGACGAAGTCGATCGTGGCGCCGGTGAGGTACGGCGCGCTCATCCGGTCGACGACGACGTTCACGCCGTCGAAGTCGCGGACCACGTCGCCGTCCAGGCTGCGCTCGTCGAAGAAGAGCTGGTAGCGGAGCCCCGAGCAGCCGCCCGGCTGCACGGCGATGCGCAGCGCGAGGTCGTCCCGGCCCTCCTGGTCGAGCAGGCTGCGGACCTTGCCCGCGGCACCCGAGGTCAGCACCACACCGTCGGTGGTGGTCTCGGCCGGGGCGGCCGTGGTGGCGGTCTGGTCGCTCATCGAGTCGCTCCTATGGTCGCGGTCTGAGGTCACTGCCGGCGGCGGTGGCCGCGTCGCTTGCTGGGTCCCGACGCTTCGCACGGGTCGAACGCCGACTCTGCGCCGACGATTCCCCTCCATGGTGCCACGTCGCGCCGACGATCGTCAGCGCGACCACTGCCGGGCGACCCTCTCGGCCAGCGCCGCGACCGAGCCGGCCGGGTCGGCGAAGGCGGCCTCCTCGCCCACCAGGTCGGTCACCGAGTACGCCTGTTCGACTCCGATCGCGCGGGTCTCCCGGGCGCCGACGTCGACGCGGCCCGCCAACGCCACGCACGGGCGGGCCGCTCGGGCCGCCTCCTGTGCGACTCCGTACACCACCTTGCCGCCGCGGGAGGAGTGGTCGAAGGCGCCCTCACCGGTGAGCACCAGGTCGGCGGCCGCGCAGCGCTCGGCCAGCCGCATCGCGTCGGCGACCAGCTCGACGCCGGGCTCGCGGGTTGCGCCGAGCAGCAGCAGGGCGAAGCCGAGGCCGCCAGCCGCCCCCGCCCCGGGCCGGTCCGCGACCGTCCGGTCGGTCGCGACCGCGAACCGCTCCAGCACCGCGTCGACGGCCGGCAGCCGCTCGGCGGCGAGCCCCTTCTGCGGCCCGAAGACGTTGCTCGCGCCCCGCAGCCCGAGCAGGGGGTTGTCCACGTCGCTGGCGGCGACCAGCCGGACGTCGCCGACGCGCTCGCGGACCGCGCCCATGTCGACCCGGGAGCTGGGCCCGTGCTCGGCGAGCGAGGCCAGCCCGGCCGGGCCGGCTCGCAGGTCGACGTCGGCCTCCGCACCCAGAGCCGCCAGCATGCCCGCTCCCCCGTCGGTGGTGGCGCTGCCGCCGAGGCCGACCACGACCCGCTCAGCGCCCGCGTCCACGGCGGTCGCGATCAGCTCGCCCACCCCGACCGTGGAGGCCCGCTCCGGATCGCGGTCGTCGGGCGGCGTCAGGTGCAGGCCGCAGGCCTGCGCCGACTCCACGTACGCGGTGTCGTCGACGAGCAGCACCGCGGCCGGCACGGCCGCGCCGTACGGCCCGGTCACCGACACCGCGAGCAGCTGCCCGTCGAGGTGGCCGGCCAGCGCGTGCACGAAGCCCGGACCGCCGTCCGACATCGGCGCGGTGGACAGCTGGTCGTCGGGTGCGTGTCGCCGCCAGCCGGTCACCATGGCGTCGGCGGCTTCTACGGCGCTCAGCGTGCCGGCGAACTTGTCCGGGGCGACCAGGATGCGCATCGGCCCATCATGGCGGGCCGGTCAGGTCAGCGCGGGGGTCCCCCAGATCGCCAGCCACCGGTTCAGCTCGGGCTCGATCCGGAGGTCGGCCCCGAGGGCGCCGCGCACCTGCAGCTCCATGGCGTTGTCCCGCCGCTGCGCCCCGCCCGGGACCGGCGCGAAGGGGTAGAAGGTGCCCCGCTTGTACAGGTAGACCAGCCCCACCTGCCGCCCGTCCGGACCCGCGAAACCGACGACCGAGCACAGCAGCGACGGGCCGAAGCCGTTGTCCTGCAGGGTCTGGTTCACCGCGTGCAGCTCGGTCACGAGGTCGCCCAGCGCATCCGCCGGCTGCCGGCACACCAGCCAGGTGAAGCCGTACGAGTCGGTGCTGATCTCGACAGCGGGGCCGCCGTCCGCGTCGAGCAGTTGCTGCAGGTCGGTCTGGGCGGTGGCGAAGGCGGCCCCCTCGTTGGCCCGGTAGCAGACCGCGCCGACGCCGGTCGGGCTCAGCCCGATTCCCGCCTCCAGGGTGAGCGCGGCCTGGCTGACGCCGAACAACGCGTCGAGGTCGGCCTTGACCGGCTTGCTGCGCCCGAGCAGCGCGTCCAGGAGTCCCATCGCCGTCGGTCAGACCTGGCGGCCGAGGTCGGCGGACACCCGCGCCAGCTGCTCCAGCCGCTGCTCCAGCGACGGGTGCGACGAGAACAGTCCGCTCAGCGACTTGCGGTTCAACGCGGGAGCGAACAGGAACGCGCTCACCGGCTCGGTCTGCCGCAGGTCGCGGGTGGGGATGCTGGCCATGTCACCGGAGATCTTGGTCAGCGCCGAGGCCAGCGCCGACGGCCGACCGGTCAGGTAGGCGGCGGACCTGTCCGCCGACAGTTCCCGGTAGCGCGACAGCGCCCGGGTGAGCAGGAAGCTCAGCAGGTAGACCGCGATGCTCGCCACCCACACCGCCAGGAACACCAGCGCGTTGTTGCGGTCGCGACCGCCCCCGCCGAACCACAGCCCCCAGCGCATGATCAGGCCGGCCACGACCCCGAGAGTCGCGGCGACGGTCATGACCGAGACGTCGCGGTGGGCGACGTGCGCCAGCTCGTGCCCGAGCACGCCCTCCACCTCGTCGGCGTCCAACCGACGCAGCAGTCCGGTGGTGACGCAGACGACCGAGTGCTGGGGCGAGCGACCGGTCGCGAACGCGTTCGGGATGTCGGTGTCGGCAACGGCCACCCGGGGTTTCGGCATGTCGGCGAGGGCGCAGAGACGGTCCACGACGCCGTGCAGCTCGGGCGCCTGCTCCGGGGTCACCTCCCGGGCCCGCATCGCCTTCATCGCCACCGTGTCGGAGAAGTACCACTGTGCCCAGCCGAGACCCAGCGCGATCACGATGATCACCGGCGCGGCCACGTCCAGCAGCGCGATGAGCAGCGCCATGAAGCCGAGGTACAGCGCGACGAACAGGAACCCGACCAGGCCCATCCGGGCGGTCAGTCCGCGATCGGTGCGAAAGCGAGTGTGGGCCATCGTGTGCTGCGTTCTCCTGTCGAGTCGTCCCACCTGGTACGACGCTCCGGCCGCTCCGGTTGTTCCGGGCGGGCACCGGGCACCGAGTCCGTGGCCGCGGGCTCAGCCGGGGATGAGCCCCTCGTCGCCGAGCAGCGCAGCCACCTCGTCGACGGTGGCGTCGGCCGGCGGGAGCACCAGGTCGGAGTCGACGAGCACGTCGTCGGCCAGCACGCTGCCTCGCTCCCGGACGGCCCCGAGCAGGGCGCCGAACGCGGTCGCGAACGCGGCGGGGTCGGCGGACTCGACCGCCGACTCGACCGTCGAGTCGAGGGTG
Organism: uncultured Actinomycetota bacterium; assembly: GCA_963704295.1. GTDB lineage: Bacteria > Actinomycetota > Actinomycetes > Propionibacteriales > Nocardioidaceae > JACCVL01. The sequence continues at coordinate 550,282 of OY969884.1, forward strand.
TTCAGCTCGTCGGCATCGGCGTCGGCCACCTCGTACTGCCCCTCGCCCATGATCCGGATGATCACCGCTCAGCCCTCCCGCTGTTCGGGCGCCGGCTCGGGGTGGGCCGTGGCGCCGCCCGCGGCCTGAGTGCCCTCGGCACCGGGGCCGTCGGCGGAGGTGCCGCCGATCGCCGGGCGCTCCTCACCGGCCCCGAGCTGGTGCCTCATCGCCTCCAGCTCGGCGTCCACGTCGGAGCCGGACGAGATCGCGGCCAGCTCCCGCTCGATGTCGCTGTTCGGCGAGGCGGACGCGTCCTCGAGCGCGCCGGAGGCGACCAGCTCGTCGATCGCACCGGCCCGAGCCTGCATCGACGCGGTCTTGTCCTCCGCGCGCTGCACCGCGAGCCCGACGTCGCTCATCTCTTCGGAGATGCCGGAGAACGCCTCGCCGATCTTGGTCTGCGCCTCGGCAGCGGTGTAGGTGGCCTTGATGGTCTCCTTGCGGGTGCGGAAGGCCTCCACCTTGGCCTGCAGTCGCTGCGAGGCAAGGGTCAGCTTCTCCTCCTCGGCCTGCAGCTGGGCGTGCTGGGCCTGCAGGTCCTCGGTCTGCTGCTGCAGCGCCGACCGCCGGGTCAGCGCCTCGCGGGCGAGATCCTCCCGGCCGGCTCCGAGGGCCTTCTGCGCCTGGCCGTGCAGCTTGCTCCCCTGCTGCTGGAGCTGGGTCATCTGCAGCTCGACCCGCTTGCGGCTGGTGGCGACGTCCGCGACCCCCCGGCGAACCTTCTGCAGCAACTCCAGCTGCTTCTGATAGCTGTAGTCGAGGGTCTCGCGTGGGTCCTCCGCTCGGTCCAGCGCCTTGTTGGCCTTGGACCGGAAGATCAGGCCCATCCGCTTCATGATGCTCATGGACGTGTGCCGCCACCCCTCGTCGGTGTCAGGGACTCCCAGCCTACGGGCCGGTGGCGAGACCTGGGTACCCTGGCCGCGCCCTCCTCCCCCGCGCAGCATGTCGAGGTCGACCTGTGTTCCGTCGCCGTTCCGCCCCCGATCCGGCCGCCGTCGAGTCCGGTGAGTCGGCCGCCGACGCGCTGCGCCGGCTGGAGGCGGAAGGCAAGGGCCGGCCGACCCCCAGCCGCAAGGAGGCCGAGGCGGCGCGCCGACAGCAGCTGAAGCCGGTGCGCAACCGCAAGGAGCTGGCCCGTCGCGAACGGCAGCGGAAGACGGCCGAGCGGCAGCGGATCCGTGCCTCGCTGGCGGCGGGCGACGAGAAGCACCTGCCGGCGCGCGACCAGGGCCCGGTCCGCCGCTTCTGCCGCGACTTCGTCGACTCCCGACGCAACGTCGCGCAGTACCTGCTGCCACTGCTGATGGTGATCCTGCTGCTGAGCGTGATCCCCCGGCTGTTCGCGGCCCAGCTGCTGGTGTGGTCGCTGACCATCGCGCTGACAGCCGTGGACACGATCTGGCTGGCGGTCCGGCTGCGCCGTGAGCTGCGCCGGCGCTTCGAGCCCGGCCAGACCAAGGGCGCCGTCTCCTACTCCCTGCTCCGGAGCACCCAGCTGCGCCGGCTGCGGCTGCCGAAGCCGCAGGTGAAGTACGGCGACCCGCTGCCCCAGCGCTACTGACGGGCGGCCGGCCACCTCCCCCGCGTGCACGCTCACCACCGGCCCCGTACGTTCGAGGCCATGGAGTTTCGATACCTCGGCGCGAGTGGCCTCAAGGTCAGCGCCATCTCGTACGGCAACTGGCTCACCCACGGTTCGCAGGTCGAGGAGGACGCCGCGCTCGCCTGCGTGCGCCAAGCCCTCGACGAGGGGATCACGACGTTCGACACCGCCGACGTCTACGCCAACACCGCGGCGGAGACGGTCCTCGGCAAGGCGCTCCAGGGCGAGCGGCGCGAGTCGCTGGAGATCGCCACCAAGGTCTACTGGCCGACCGGTCCGGGCGGACCGAACGACGCCGGACTGTCCCGCAAGCACATCGCGGAGTCGATCAACGGGTCGCTGGAGCGCCTCGGCACCGACCACGTCGACCTGTATCAGGCACACCGGTTCGACCACGAGACGCCGCTCGAGGAGACGATGGAGGCGTTCGCCGACGTCGTGCACTCCGGGAAGGCGCACTACATCGGCGTCTCGGAGTGGACCGCGGACCAGATCCGGGCCGGACACGCGCTGGCGCGTGAGCTGCGCATCCCGCTCGTGTCGAACCAGCCGCAGTACAACATGTTGTGGCGGGTCATCGAGGCCGAGGTGGTGCCGACCTGCCAGGAGCTCGGGCTGTCACAGATCGTGTGGTCCCCGATCGCCCAGGGCGTGCTCACCGGCAAGTACAAGCCTGGCGAGGGTCTGCCCGCCGGTTCGCGGGCGACCGACGAGAAGGGGGGCGCGGACACCGTCAAGCGCTACCTCGCCGACGACGTCCTCGAGCGGGTGCAGCGGCTGCGGCCGCTGGCCGACGAGGCCGGGCTCTCGCTGGCCCAGCTTGCGGTCGCGTGGACGCTGGCCAACGACAACGTCGCGTCGGCCATCATCGGCGCCTCCCGTCCCGAGCAGGTGACCGAGAACGTCAAGGCCGCCGGAGTCAGGCTGGAGCCGGAACTGCTCAAGCGGATCGACGAGGTGCTCGGCGACGCGGTGGAGCGGGACGCCGACCAGACGAAGTCCCCGCGGCACCGTCCCGGGGGCTGACGCGATCGGCCGAGGCGGCGCGGCTGTGGCCGGCTCAGCCGACGTGCAGGCTCATCGGCCCGTAGACCTCGCGGACGCCCTCGAGGAGCACCACCTGGTCGATGCCGGCTTCGACCAGCTCGGGGAAGGCCTCTCCGAGCCACGTCTCCGCGTCGGCCTGCGACGGGAACACGGCAACCGCGCCTTCGGGAGCCGCCACGCCCTCGCCGGCGGAGTTCTCGAACCGCCACGTCCACGCCATGCGGGCAGCCTACGGCGACCGGGTGCCGGTCCCTGGCGGGCCCCGGCGCGTCAGCGCGGGACGGTCTGCACGAACGGCGGCTTCTGCACGGTGAAGCCCTCGTCCCTCCCCCGCACCTGGACCGTCACCTCGTCGCCGTCCTTGACCGACCGATCCAGCAGGGCCAGCCCGATACCGACCCGCAGCGTCGGCGAGAAGGTGCCGGACGTGACGGTGCCGACAGCGTCACCGTCCGCCCCGCGGGACACCTGCATCCCGGGTCGGGGGATGCCGCGCCCGGTGGCCCGGAGCCCACGCAGCAGCCGGCGGGCGCCCTCGGCTCGCTCGCGGCTGAGCACCTCCCGGCCCCAGAAGGCCGGCTTGTCCCAGCCGACCGCCCAGCCCGCCCGGCCCTGCACCGGGGTGATCTCGGGGCCGAGGTCCTGACCGTGCAGCGGATAGCCCATCTCGGTCCGCAGCGTGTCGCGGGCGCCGAGGCCGCAGGCACGGATCCCGTGCTCGGCGCCGGCCTCGAGCAGCCGGTCCCACAGCGCCGGCGCCGCCTCGGCGGGCAGCACCAGCTCGTACCCGCGCTCGCCGGTGTAGCCGGTGCGGCACACCGTGGCGGCCGCGCCGTCCACCTCCGCGCCGACGAACGACATGTAGGCATGGCCCACCGGGAGACCTGCGGCCGCGAGCACGTCGTCGCTGCGCGGTCCCTGCACCGCGAGCACCGCGTCGTCGGCGTGCCGGTCGACCACCTGCACGCCGTCGGGTGCCCCCGCCCCGAGCCGGGCCGCCACCTCGGCGGAGTTCGCCGCATTCGGCACCAGCAGCAGCTCGTCGTCGCTGCGCAGGTAGACGATCAGGTCGTCGACCACGCCGCCGGTCGCGTCGTCGCAGGCGAGGGTGTACTGCGCCTGGCCCGGGCCGATCCGGCCGAGCGCGTTGGTCAGACAGGAGTCGACGTACGCGGCCGCGCCGGGTCCGCGGACCACGAGCTTGCCGAGATGGCTGACGTCGAACAGGCCGACCGACTCGCGGACGGCGGCGTGCTCCTTGAGCACCCCGCCGCCGGCGTACTCCAGCGGCATCTCCCAGCCGCCGAACGCGGCGGTCCGGGCGCCCAGGGCCAGGTGTCGGTCGTGCAGGGGAGAGGTCTTCAGCGGCTCGGTGGACGCGTCGGTCATGCCCCGGAACCTAGCCGCCGCCGCTGCCGCCCGCCCCGCAGCGCCCCCACCCACCGGCGATGATGCATTCCTGCCGTCAGGTGACGGGAATGCATCATCGCCGGTCTGGATGAGTGCGGGCTAGGGTCGTACGCGAGGACGCGCACCCCGCGTCTCCCCGATCTCTCGGAGGTTGCTCCACCGTGCCCACGCTCAGCGCCCGCTCCGCCCAGGCCGGCTCCGTCCGCACCGACGCCGTCGTCGTCGGGATGGTGCGCACCCCGAGAGGGCCTGGCCGTCGTGTCCTCGGCCGGTGATGTGTCGAAGGCGTTCGGGCGTGGCTTCGTCCCGATGCTGAGCGGGCTCGGCTTCACCGGCGAGCCCGGCCAGGTGGCCAAGCTGCCGTCCGGCCACCTGCTCCGCACCTCGCTCGTCGTGGCGGTCGGCCTCGGCGAGGAAGGCGCCGTGGACCGGGAGCGGATCCGCCGCGCGGCCGCCGCCGGAGTGCAGGCGCTGTCGAACGCGGTCTCGGTCGCGCTGGCGCTGCCGGTGGACGGCCCGGACGACGTCCAGGCCGCCGGCGAGGGCGCGCTGCTCGGCCTGTACAGCTACGACCGCTACCGCACGACGACGACAGCCGACCCGCCCGCCGACGTCGTCGTCCTGTGCGAGAAGGCCCGCTCCAAGCCGGTGCAGGCCGCCGTCGAACGGGCCCAGACCGTCGCCCGTGCGGTGAGCATCGCCCGGGACTGGGTGAACGCGCCGCCCAACGACCTGACGCCGGGCCTGTTCGCGGACGCCATCTCGGCCCACCGCAGCACCGGCAAGGTCAAGGTCAGCGTCCTCGACGAGCGGGAGCTGGCGAAGCAGGGCTGCGGAGGGATCCTCGGAGTCGGGCAGGGCTCGGCACACCCGCCGCGGCTGGTGTCGCTCCGGTACGCGCCGCGGAAGCCGGTCGCCCGGATCGCGCTGGTCGGCAAGGGAATCACCTTCGACTCCGGCGGCCTCTCGCTGAAGCCCGGCAAGTCGATGATGACCATGAAGTGCGACATGGGCGGCGCGGCTGCCGTCGTCGCCGCGACGTACGCGATCGCCGAGCTCGGCCTGCCCGTCGCGGTCACCGCCTACGCGTCGCTGGCCGAGAACATGCCGAGCGGCACCGCCAGCCGTCCCGGCGACGTCTTGACGATGCGCAACGGCAAGACCGTCGAGGTGCTGAACACCGACGCGGAGGGCCGCCTGGTCCTCGGCGACGCGCTGGACATGGCGATCGAGAGCAAGCCCGACCTCGTGGTGGACGTGGCGACCCTGACCGGCGCGTGCGTGGTGGCGCTCGGCACCCGGGTGGCCGGCGTGCTGTCCAACGACGAGGATCTCCTGGCGGCCATCCCCCAGGTCGCCGACCGGGCGGGTGAGGCGATGTGGCCGCTCCCGATCCCCGAGGAGATCAATGCCAAGGTGACCACCTCGGCGCTGGCCGACCTGCGCCAGCACAACCCGGAGCCGCACGGCGGCACGCTGTTCGCCGCCGCTTTCCTGCGGTCGTTCGTCAAGGACAACCGCTGGGTGCATATCGACATCGCGGGGCCGGCGTACAACGAGGGCGAGGCGCACGGCTACACCCCGAAGGGCGGCACCGGCGCCGCCGTCCGCACCCTGGTGCGGCTCGCGCAGGAGGTCGCGGAGGGAGAGCTGCTCGGCAAGCGCTGAGGCGCAGCCCGCGCAGCCGGCTCAGCCACCACCCTGCTTCTGCCGGCGGTTCCAGTCCCGCATCCGCTGCGGGTAGCCGACCACGGCGGCGTCGTACGTCGGCACGCCCAGCTTGTTGGCCCACTGGTGGGCCCACTGAGCGGACGGAACCCGGCGCCTGGTCCACTCCCCCTCGACGCTGACGAGCAGCAGGGTGGTCTCGGTGACCGCGGTGCGAGGCTCGACGAAGCCCTCGACGCCGGTGCGGGTCGAGACGAACTCCTCCAGGTGCTTGCGGTCCACCGATGCCGCCTCGCGGTCCATCGTGGACGGCCCGTCACCGCGATCGCGTCGTCGCCGCCGAAACCGCATCGTGTCTCCCCTCGCCGCCGGGTGCGTCCGGTCACCCGGCGGCAGCCAGTGTGACACCTGGCGGGACCGGCGCCGGCGCACATCACCCTCGGTCGGGCCGCGTTCGTGCAGACCGACCTGCAGTGACAAGATGCAGACGCGGTCCGGGTGCGAGGGCTAGCGACATCGGTCCGACGCCTTCCGGCCCCCGACCCCGATGCGGGAGGAGATGCGGTGAGCGGCGACAACTACGACGTGGTGGTGCTCGGCGGCGGGAGTGGCGGCTACGCCTGCGCCTTGCGTGCCGCCCAGCTCGGCCTGTCCGTGGTGCTGGTGGAGAAGGACAAGCTCGGTGGCACCTGTCTGCACCGCGGCTGCATCCCCACCAAGGCCCTGCTGCACTCCGCCGAGGTGGCCGACCACGTCCGCGACGGTGGTTCCGTCGGGGTGAAGGCGTCGCTGGAGGGGATCGACCTGTCCGCGGTCAACAGCTACAAGGACGGTGTCGTGGCCCGGCTGTACAAGGGCCTGCAGGGGCTGTTCGGCGCCGCCAAGATCGAGATCGTCGAGGGCGAGGGCCGGCTGGCCGCCAAGGACACCGTCGAGGTGGGCGACCGCAGGCTCGTCGGCCGCAACGTCGTGCTCGCCACCGGCTCGTACGCCCGCACGCTGCCCGGGCTCGAGATCGGCGGCCGGGTCATGACGAGCGAGAAGGCGATGGGGCTCAGCGACCTGCCCTCGAGCGCGGTCATCATCGGCGGCTCGGTCATCGGCGTCGAGTTCGCCTCGGTCTGGAAGTCGTTCGGTGTCGACGTAACGATCGTCGAGGCCCTGCCCCGGCTGGTGCCCGCCGAGGACGAGGTGCTGTCGAAGAACCTCGAACGCGCCTTCCGCAAGCGCAAGATCGGCTTCAAGACCGGCACCAAGTTCTCCTCCGTCGAGCAGAGCGACTCCGGCGTGACCGTCTCGCTCGAGGGCGGCGACACGCTGGAGGCAGACCTGCTCCTGGTGGCGGTCGGGCGCGGCCCGGCGTCCGAGGGCCTGGGTTTCGAGGACGCGGGGGTGACGGTCGACCGCGGCTGGGTGCCGACCGACGAGCGGCTGCGCACCAACATCGACGGCGTCTTCGCCATCGGCGACCTGGTCCCCGGCCTGCAGTTGGCGCACCGCGGGTTCGCGCACGGCATCTTCGTCGCCGAGGAGATCGCCGGACTGCAGCCGATGCCGATCGTCGACTCCGGCATCCCGCGCATCACCTACTGCAACCCCGAGATCGCGTCGGTGGGGTTGACGGAGGCGGAGGCCAGGGAGCAGTACGCCGACGTCGAGACCTACGAGTACAACCTCGGCGGCAACGGCCGCAGCCAGATCCTCAAGACCGCGGGGCTGGTCAAGCTGGTCCGCGAGAAGGACGGGCCGATCGTCGGCGTACACATGATCGGCGACCGGATCGGGGAGCAGGCCGGAGAAGCGTCGCTGACGGTCAACTGGGAGGCGTTCCCCGAAGACGTCGCCGCACTGCTGCATCCGCACCCGACGCAGAACGAGGCGCTCGGTGAGGCTTCGCTGGCGCTTGCGGGCAAACCGCTGCACGCTCACTCCTGACGCGGACTGGCATCCGCCGAACCGTTGACCTCCCGCTGATCCTCCCGCCGACCTCGACAGACAAGGGAACATCCATGGCGACCCCGGTCACGCTTCCGGCGCTCGGTGAGAGCGTCACCGAAGGCACCGTCACCCGCTGGCTCAAGCAGCCGGGCGACTCCGTCGAGGTCGACGAGCCGTTGCTCGAGGTCTCGACCGACAAGGTGGACACCGAGATCCCCTCCCCCGTCGCCGGCACGCTGCTGGAGATCAAGGTCGACGAGGACGAGACCGTCGAGGTCGGCGCGGAGCTGGCCGTCGTCGGCGACGCAGACGAGGACGGCGGCTCTGGCGGCTCCGAGGAAGCGTCCACCGACGACTCTGCCGAGGACTCTGCCGACGACTCTGCCGAGGACTCCGCCGAGGACTCCGACCGACGACTCGCCGACGACTCGGCCGAGGACTCCGCCGACGACTCGGCCGAGGCGGAGCCTGCGTCCGAGCCGGCCCAGGACGACGACTCCGACGACCGGACCGACGCCTCGGCGGACGACCAGCCGGCCGACTCCGCCTCGTCCTCGGGTGGGTCCGGCTCCGGTGGGTCCGGCTCCGGCGGCGGCACATCGGTCACACTGCCCGAGCTCGGCGAGAGCGTGACCGAGGGGACCGTCACCCGCTGGCTGAAGCAGGTCGGCGACTCCGTCGAGGTCGACGAGGCGTTGCTCGAGGTCTCCACCGACAAGGTGGACACCGAGATCCCGTCTCCGGTCGCGGGAACGCTGCTGGAGATCAAGGTCGACGAGGACGAGACCGTCGAGGTCGGCGCGCAGCTGGCCGTCGTCGGTGACAAGTCGGCCGGCGGGGCCGACGGCGGATCCGGTGAGCAGCAAGAGCCCGACGAGCAGGCCGAGCCCGAGAAGAAGGCCGAGCCCGAGAAGAAGGCCGAGCCCGAGAAGAAGGCCGAGCCCGAGAAGACGGCCGAGCCCGAGCAGCCGGCGGCGGCCGAGAGCGCGGAGCAGCCGCGCGAGGGTGGACCGGACGAGCAGCCGAAGGAGGCTCCCAGCCACTCCGGCGACACCGGGTCCTCGACGGCGTCGAGCGATGGTGGCTCGTACGTCACCCCACTGGTCCGCAAGCTCGCCGCCCAGCACGACGTCGACCTGTCCGGACTGACCGGCACCGGCGTCGGAGGCCGGATCCGCAAGCAGGACGTGCTCGCCGCCGCCGAACGAGCCAAGGAGCGCGCCACCCAGCCCGCGCAGGCGGAGCAACCAGCCGCCAAGGAGAGCGCACCGGCCGCGAGCGCGCAGGCGGAGGTCAGCCCGCTGCGCGGGACCACCGAGAAGCTCAGCCGGCTCCGCAAGGTGATCGCCAGCCGGATGATCGAGTCACTGCAGACGTCGGCGCAGCTGACCACGGTCGTCGAGGTGGACGTCACCGCGATCGCCCGGCTGCGCAACCGGGCCAAAGACCAGTTCGCGGCCCGCGAGGGGGTCAAGCTCAGCTTCCTGCCGTTCTTCGCGAAAGCCGCGATCGACGCGCTGAAGACCTACCCGCAGCTGAACGCCTCGATCGACACCGAGAAGGGCGAGGTGACCTACCACGAGAACGAGCACCTCGGCGTCGCGGTGGACACCGAGCGCGGACTCCTGGTACCGGTGATCAAGGACGCGGGTGACCTGTCCATCGCTGGTCTCGCCCGCAAGATCGCCGACATCGCGATCCGTACCCGCGACAGCAAGATCGGCCCGGACGAGCTCTCCGGCGGAACGTTCACGCTGACCAACACGGGCAGCCGCGGGGCGCTGTTCGACACCCCGATCATCAACCAGCCGCAGGTCGGGATCCTCGGGACGGGGACCGTCGTCAAGCGGCCGGTGGTGATCGACGACCCCAACCTGGGGGAGACGATCGCGGTCCGCCAGATGGTCTACCTCGCGCTCACCTACGACCACCGGCTCGTGGACGGTGCGGATGCCGCCCGCTTCCTCAGCACCATGAAGCAGCGTCTCGAGGAGGGCCGCTTCGAGGCCGAGCTGGGCCTCTGACGTGCGGGTCGTGGTCGCCGGGTCGTCCGGTTTCCTGGGCACCGCACTGCGCGACCGGCTGGCTCGCGAGGGTCACGAGGTCTTCCGGCTCGTCCGCGGGGCGGCCGGCACTCCGACCGAGTCGCGCTGGGACCCGTACGCCGGGGAGATCGACGACGGCGTGATCGGGTCGGCCGACGTGGTGGTGAACCTGGCCGGGGCAGCGTTGGTCCGCTGGCCCTGGAGCGAGTCGTACAAGCAGACGCTGTTGGAGAGCCGGGTGCGGACGACCGGCACGATCGCCGCCGCGATCGCCCGCACCGGCGGTGGCACCGCGCTGGTCAACGGGTCCGGAGTCGACGCCTACGGGCACCCCGGCAACGTCGTGTGCGATGAGCGCTCACCGTTCGGCAACACCTTCCTGGCCGGGGTGGTAGAGCGCTGGGAGGGCGCGACGTCCGCCGCCTCCGATGCAGGCGCGCGCGTGGTGTGCCTGCGAACCGCCGGCGTGCTGCACCGCGACGGCGGGCTGCTGCCGCTGGTGCGGATCCCGTTCCGGCTCGGCGTCGGGGGGCGGGTCGGGTCGGGACGTCAGTGGTTCCCGTTCGTCAGCCTGCACGACTGGCTCGGCGCCACGATGTTCCTCGTCGACCGCGCGGACCTGTCCGGGCCGTTCAACCTGGTCGCGCCGGAGCCGGCGACCAACGCCGAGTTCACCCGCGCGCTGGCCGGTGCGCTGCACCGCCCGGCGGCGATCCCGGTGCCGGCCACGCCGGTCCGGCTCGTCGCCGGAGACATGGCCGGGCTGATCCTGGGCTCCCTCAAGGCGGTGCCGCGAGCGCTGGGCGAGGCCGGCTACGAGTTCGCGCACCCCGACGTCGACACAGCCGTGCGGGCCGCGGTGGGCCACTAGTCCCCGGCCATTAGCCCCGGCCATTAGCCCCGGCCATTAGCCCCGGCCACTCAGCCGGACAGCGCCCGGACCTCCGCCAGCCGCCAGCCGTCGGCCCCTCGGCGAAGCACGAGCCGGTGCTCGCTGGCCCGGTCCCGGGGGAGCCGGACCTGCCGCCCCGAGCGGCTGCGCGCGGAGGCCGCTGCGAGGCGGTCCACCACCCGCAGGACCGTCACCCCCTGGGTTCGACGCTGGATGTCCACGTCCAGCCACTCGGTCCGTGCGCGGGTCACGGTCAGATCCCGGCGCGCGTACGCTCGCAGCACCGCCTGGTCGCGACGCAGAGCGGGTGACCCCGCCTCGTAGACCCCGGCCAGCAGCCCGGCCCGCCCCGCGGCGAACGCGCGCTCGCGGCGCCGGTCAAGCCTCGTGAGCACCCGCTCCCAGTGAGCGGTCGCGGGCTCGGAACCGGTCGGCACAGGAACCGGATCGGCGGAGTTCACCGGCCCGTCGCCAGCTCTGCTCACGGCGACCCCGAGCCCGGCGACCACGGTCAATGCGAGACCACCGGCTGCGATCCGGACCCCGTGGCCGGCCGGCGCCTCCGCGGCCCGGTGGCGGGCAGGACGCGTCCGGGGTGCGGTCATCCGCCCAGCCTGCCGCGGCGGAGGCCCGCACAGACGTTGTGCACAGGCGGGGACCGGCCCGACTAGGCTCGGAACGTGCACGTACAGCGGACCGGCCGGGTGGACTACGTCACCGCCTGGGACCGCCAGCGCGCGCTGCACGCTGCCCGGGTCGCGGGCACGGGTCCCGACACGGTGCTGCTGCTCGAGCACCCGCCGGTCTACACCGCGGGTCGCCGTACCCAGGCTCACGAGCGCCCGGTCGAGGACGGTGCGGCTCCGACGCCGGTGATCGACGTCGACCGCGGCGGCAAGATCACCTTCCACGGCCCCGGCCAGCTGGTCGGCTACCCGATCGTCGCCCTGCCGGAACACGTCTACGTCGTCGACTACGTCCGACGGATCGAGGAGGCGCTGATCTCTGCCTGCGCCGACTTCGGCGTGCCCACCGGCCGGGTCCGCGGCCGGTCCGGCGTGTGGGTGCCGGCCGACGACGGGCGTCCGGATCGTAAGGTTGCCGCGCTCGGCATCCGGGTCTCCCGCGGAGTCACGATGCACGGGTTCGCGGTCAACGCCGACGTCGATCTCGGCTGGTTCGACCGGATCGTGCCGTGCGGGATCAGCGACGCCAGCGTGACGTCTCTCAGCGTCGAGCTCGGCCGGCAGGTCAGCGTCGACGAGGTGGCGGACGTCGTGGAGCCGCACCTGCGGCGGATGCTCGTCTGGGAGCCGTACGACCGGTCGCCGGACCTGCCTCGCGACGACGCGCACGACGGCCGGCTCGACGGGGCCCCCGGCATCGGCGTCCTGACGCCGGGCGTCGGCTGAGCGTCGAGCCCGGGAGACGACACCGCCGTCGCCGGCCGGTCACGCCGGGGTGGGCCGTTCAGCTGCCGCCAGGGCATCGCGAAGCGCGGTCTCCGTCGTGGCGGCTGCTCCGGTTGCCACCGCATCGGTCCACATCTGCTCCCCTAGTCGCGTCCGACTCGAGCCAACACTGCGATCCAGCTCGCGGAGGTCCCGGACGGCGATCGGAAGCCCGACCCGCTCCCTGTTGCCCTGCGCAGAGCCGTAGCACCGCGCGGCCGCCGCGTCACAGCCGAGCGCGGACAACACGGCCGCGAGCCCCTCCAGCGTCACGATCGTGAGCTCGGGGTCGTCGACGGCGGACAGGATCGGGACCACGCGGGCGAGGGTGGCCAACGCCTCGTCCGGCCGTCCGTCGTCGAGCAGCGCCACCGCCCGGTTGGCCCGCGAGACCGCCGGCCCCCACAGGTCCCCGGTCGGCTCCTCGACGGCGATCGCCTCGGCGAACAGGTCCGCGGCCTTCCCGGGGTCGCCGGCATCGGTGGTCACGATCCCCAGGTCGGTCAGCGAGCCCGCGAGCCGGCTCGGGTTGCCGGCCCGACGAGCCGCCAGAACGCTCTCCTCGAGCGCTGCGCGAGCGGCGTCCAGATCACCCTCGACCCGGTACGCCAGGCCCAGCCCGGAGAGGCCGGCCGCGAGCAGCTCGTCGTTACCCAGCGCGCGCCAGGCCGCGATCGGACGACGCAACGACTCCCGTGCCGCCGCCGGCTCGCCCTGGCGCAGCAGGATCCCGGCGAGGCTCTGCAACGACCGCAACGCCGCGGTTCGCAGGTGCGGGTCGGAGCTGGCCTCACCCCGCTCGCCGTCGCTGACGGCGATCGCCCGTTCGAGCCAGTGCCGGCCGAGCGAGGCGTCCCGGTGGTGCTGCCAGAACGGGCCGAGGGACACGACCGTCCGGAGCCCGACGAGCACCCGCTCGCGGTCCTCGGTGGGGGCGTCGGCTCCGAGGCTCCACTCCAGCAGCGCGTAGACGTTGGCCTGCTCCACCTTGAGCCGGTCCAGCGCCTGCACCTGATGGGGTCCGCTCAGCTGGCCGGCCAGGTCGGTGACGAGGGTGGAGATCTGCGCGGCGAAGCGATGCCACAGCTCGTCCGAGTCGCCGGGCGGCAGGGTCTCGGCCGCGAACTCCCGGACGACGTTCAGCAGACCCGCGCGAGGCTCGCCGTCGACGGAGTCCGCAAGGCGCACCAGGCTCGCGTCGACAAGCTCGGAGAGCACCTCCAGCGGGTCCGTGGACCGCGTGCCGGCGGACCCCTCGGCAGGTGCATAGACCTCCGCGAGCATCGGCAGGTCCATGCCCGCGGGGGCCACCGACAGCGAACCCAGCATCCGTCGGGCCGCCGGGCCGAGCAGCTCGTAGGACCAGGCGAGCGTGTCGCGCAGTGTCCGGTGCCGGGCGGGACGGTCCACCTCCGGCGCCACCAGTGACAGCCCGGCACCGAGCCCAGCCAGCAGCTGACGCGGTCCGAGCAGCCGGAGCCGGGCGGCGGCGATCTCCAGGGCGAGCGGCAGCCCGTCCAACGCGCGGCACACCGAGACCACCGCCGTGAGATCGGCGCCCTCGGCGTCGAAGGCGGGGCGCACGCGCCGGGCGTGTTGCAGGAACAGCCGCACCGCTGGGGCGTCGACGGGGTCCGTCGCGTCGGCTTCCGGGACCGAAAGCGGCTCCAGCGCCACCAGCTGTTCGCCCAGCACGTGCAGCGGCTGCCTGGCGGTCGCCAGCACGGCGCATCGGGGAGCCCCGTCGAGAAGCTCGGCGACGAGCTCGCCGGCACCGGGTACCTGCTCCAGATTGTCCAGCACGACCAGGCAGCAGCGCGTAGCAAGCCAGCCGCGGGCCGAGGTGCGGGGGTCGACGTCGGAGTCGGCGTCGATGGGTGTCGGCAGAGTCTCGACGATCAGGGACCAGGCCTGTCCGGACGTGGTGGCACCCGACAGGGCGATGAAGTGCACTCCGTCCGGCCACCGGTCGGCCAGCGTTCCGGCCGCTTCGACCGCCAGCCGGGTCTTGCCCACTCCACCGGTCCCGACCAGGGTGACCAGCCTCCGGTCACCGGCCAGGAAGCCGGTGACGGTGGCCAGCTCCGCCTCCCGGCCGACCAGCGGCCCGACGGGCTGGGGCAGGTTCGTCGTCGTCCCCAGGGCCCGAGGCGGCGCGTCGACCGACGGCGTGCCGGTGATCAGGAGGCGGTACAGCCGGACCGGCCGGGGCAGATCCTTCAGCCTGTGCTCGCCCACGTCGACGCCGGTGACGCCGGCGGGCAGGCCGGCCTGGACCAGCGCCCAGGTGGCGTCGGACAACAGCACCTGCCCACCATGCGCGGCTCCGGCGATCCTGGCGGCGCGGTGCAGGTCCATCCCGACGTACCCGTCGTCGAGCACTTCCGGCTCGCCGGTGTGTATCCCCATCCGCACGCGCGGAACGCGACCCTCCGGCCAGTCGCTGGCGGTGAGATCACGTTGGCACTGCACCGCGGCAGCGATCGCTTGGGCGGCCGACCGGAACACCACGAAGAAGCTGTCACCCTCGGTGCCCATCTCCCGACCGCCGGCGGCGCCGACGGCTGACCGCACGATGTGTCGAGAACGAACCAGCACCTGGCCGTACCGGTGCGGACCAAGGTCGGCCAGCAGTTGCGTGGACCCCTCGATGTCACTGAACAGCAGCGTGAGCGTGCCGCGCGGCAAGGTCTCCGCAGCCATGAGGCAACTATCACAGACGCCTGGGTCCGCGGACGCTGTCCGTGGCCGACGACCGTCCGCGTAGGCTGGGCGGGTGACGATCGCACCCGAGGGACGGCGCCTGCTCCGGCTCGAGGTCCGAAACGCCGAGACGCCGATCGAGCGCAAGCCGGACTGGATCAAGACCCGGGCCCGGATGGGCCCGGAGTACCAGAAGCTGCAGCAGCTGGTGAAGGGTGAGGGCCTGCACACCGTCTGCCAGGCAGCGGGCTGCCCCAACATCTTCGAGTGCTGGGAGGACCGCGAGGCCACCTTCCTCATCGGCGGCGACCAGTGCACCCGGCGCTGCGACTTCTGCCAGATCGACACCGGCAAGCCCGAGGACCTCGACCGGGACGAGCCCCGCCGGGTGGCGGAGAGCGTCCGCACGATGGAGCTGCGCTACGCCACCGTCACCGGGGTGGCCCGGGACGACCTGGCCGACGGCGGCGCCTGGCTGTACGCCGAGACGGTGCGGCAGATCCACGGGCTGAACCCCGGGTGTGGGGTCGAGCTGCTGGCCCCGGACTTCAACGCCGTCCCGGAGCTGCTGGCGACGGTGTTCGACGCCCGTCCGGAGGTGTTCGCGCACAACATCGAGACCGTGCCGCGGATCTTCCGGCGGATCCGGCCGGGCTTCCGCTACGAGCGCTCCCTGGACGTGATCAGCGCCGGCCGTGCGGCCGGGCTGGTGACCAAGTCCAACCTCATCCTGGGGATGGGCGAGGAGCGTGCCGAGGTGTCCGAGGCGATGCGCGACCTGCGCGACGCCGGCACCGACCTGCTCACGATCACGCAGTACCTGCGCCCCAGCGTTCGGCACCATCCGGTCGAGCGCTGGGTCCGCCCGGAGGAGTTCGTCGAGCTCCGCGACGAGGCCCTGGAGCTCGGTTTCGCCGGGGTGATGTCCGGCCCGCTGGTCCGCTCGTCGTACCGCGCGGGACGGCTCTACGCTCAGGCGCTCGAGGCACGGGCACAGTCGCTGGAGGAGGTGCGCGCCTGATGTCGACCCCCGCCGCTCCCCCGACGAAGCGCCGCAAGCAGATCGCGCAGGCGTACCGGATCACGAAGAAGACCTACCCGTGGATCGGCTGGCTGTTGCTCGGTCTGTTCCTCGGCGTCGGCGGCGTCGTCGGTTTCGCCGGCTGGGTCTGGGTGCACCCGGCTGCCGGCGTCGCCTTCGGCGTCCTGTTCGGGCTGCTGTCGGTGATCGTGGTGTTCGGCAAGCGCGTCGAGAAGGCTGCCTACGCCCAGGTCGAGGGACAGGCCGGTGCCGCGGCCTCGGCGCTGCAGATGCTCCGCCGCGGGTGGGACGTCAAGCCCGCGGTGGCCTTCACCAAGAACCAGGACGTCGTGCACCGGGTGGTCGGCCGTCCGGGCATCGTCCTGGTCGGCGAGGGCAACCCGCACCGGGTCCGCAACCTGCTCGCGGTCGAGCGCAAGAAGCACGCCCGGCTGGCTCAGGACGCGGCCATCCACGAGGTGGTCGCCGGGGACGACGAGGGGTCGGTGCCGATCCCCAAGCTGGTCCGGCACGTGCAGAAGCTGCCCAAGTCGATCACGCCGAGCGACATGACCGACCTGCTCCAGCGGCTTCGTGCGCTGGACGCCATGCGGCCGCAGGCCCCGATCCCCCGCGGACCGGTCCCGACCAGCGCCAAGGGGATGCGCAAGCTGATGCAGGGCCGCTAACCCGCCCCTGCACCCCCGGCCCCCACCCGCCCCCACCCCGTCCACGATCCGCGAGTTTTGCAGCCCCCAGGGCCTGCAGAAGTCGCGGATCGCGGGCGGGGTGCGGCGGGGTGCGGCGGGGTGCGGCGGGTGGGTTGGCGGGGTTGGCGGCGAGTAGTCAGTCGGCCAGCTTGAACAGCCGGGTGCCCAGGTCGCACGCCACGTTGCCGATCACGCAGGTCGTACCGGCGTCCCCGAGCGAGGAGTAGCCGGTGTACCGGATCTGCAGGTAGTTCTGCGGAGTGGGGACCGGGACGACCAGCTGGCTGAAGCAGGCTCCCTGGCCGCTCTTGTTCTGGAACTTCCAGCCGCACATCTTCACCGACAAGAAGCCCATGATCCGGAACTGCGAGTTCTGCCCGTTCCCGGTCAGCTGGTCATAGACCGGGATGACGATCTCCTTGTTCATCAGCCAGTTCATCTCGGTCTCCAGCGCCCCGGGGTTCGGCGCACCCGGGTTGCCCGGGATGTAGACCGGCGGGGTGTTGGAGACCGGGCCGTTGTAGCCGTTGAGGATCCAGTCGGCGATCTCCCCGGTCGAGTTCGCCCCGCCGTTGAAGTCCATCACCCCCCAGTTGCCGGACGCGCTGCCACAGCCGAAGTTGACGTTGTCCAGCCGGATCGTGTGGTTGATCGTCGGCGCCGCGATCGCCTGCAGGGCGACCCCCTTGCAGACCGCGAACGGCCGCAGGCCGACGACGGTCGCAGCCGGGGTCACCACCGCCTTGGCGGTCTGCGCCAGATCCACGCCGTCCTTGCCCAGGATCCCGCCGAAGAATGTGGGCGAGTCCTGGGTGGTGCCCACATCGACGATGAGCATCGTCCCGCTGGCGTTGCAGCTGATGCCGAAGCTGCTCAGCGTCGCGTCCGTGGCGGTGCGGTTCTTGCTGACGTAGTCCGCGGCGATCGCCTGTCCCTGCGCCTGATAGGTGGCGACCAGCTGGGCACAGGACGCGGTCGGAGCCCCCTCGAGCGCGATCTTCTGCGCGACGGCGAGCGCGGCGGCGTCGGCCCCGTTCTGCAGGCCACGCTCGTGTACGTACGCCAGGCCGTAGTCGGTGACAAAGGCCAGCGTGCCGATCAGGACGGTGGTGAGGATCGCGATGAAGGCGGCGGCGGCCCCGTGCTCCTGCCCGCGGCGCCGGGCGCGCATCAGTGGTACTCGCATCGGAACTCCCCGGTTGCCTTGAGGGTCAGGGGTGCACCGGGGAGACCGGGGATGCTGATGGAACGACCAAGGAGCTCGGTGGTGACCCGTACCCGCTGCTCGGTGGCCGCCGAGACGGCGGCATTGGTACACGGTGACGTGCTGACCCCCGGGGTTCCGGCACCGGCGGAGGCGGAGCACACCAGGCTGGCGGCACCGGCCGCCGACAGCCGCTCGACCTTCACGGCGACCTGGGTCTCCGAGACGCCGAGGGTGACCGCGTTCTTCCGCGCCGTGCTGACGACTTCGCCGCAGGTGTGCGTGCCGACGAGGTTGACGGCGCCGACGCGAGCACCCTCGCGGGCGCCATTGGCGAGGGACGCCTTCTGCGACATCGCCAGCCCGAACTGGATGATCCCGAAGACCAACATGATCAAAATAGGGACGATCAGGGCGAACTCGACCGCGGAGGCGCCGGCGTCTGTCCTCGCACCGTGACCCCTGCGAGACAGCGCGGATCGACGCACGCTGCGCCCAACCTGCATGACTGGCCTCCGCCCACGAATGTCCGGGTCTGAGTGTCACCGGCTGGAGGTCGCGGGCAGTAGCAGATGAGTGCTGAATCAGCCGATCGGACGCGGGTTCCACCCCGTCGGACGGTGTGCACGGGCACCATGGGGAGATGACTGCCTCGCCCACGCCTACCGACCTCGACTTCAGCGGCCTGCGGGCCATGTTCATCAACTGCACGCTGAAACGATCGCCCGAGCCGTCCCATACCGAGGGACTGGTCGCCGCCTGCGCCGCGGTCATGACCGAGCACGGCGTGCAGGTGGAGCAGCTGCGGGCGGTGGATCACGACATCGCGACCGGCGTGTACCCGGACATGACCGAGCACGGCTGGGCGAGCGACGAGTGGCCTCGGCTGTGGCCCCGGGTCGAGGCGGCGCACATCCTGGTGATCGCCGGACCGATCTGGCTCGGCGACAACTCCAGCGTGACCAAGCGCGTCATCGAGCGGCTGTACGCGCAGTCCAGCCAGCAGAACGAGCGCGGTCAGTCCTCGTTCTACGGCCGGGTGGGCGGCGCGCTGATCACCGGCAACGAGGACGGCATCAAGCACTGCTCCAGCAACATCCTCTACAGCCTGCAGCACATCGGGTACACAATCCCGCCGCAGGCCGACGCGGGCTGGATCGGCGAGGCCGGGCCGGGTCCGTCGTACCTGGACGAGGGGTCCGGCGGGCCGGAGAACGACTTCACGAACCGCAACGCCACCTTCATGACCTGGAACCTGATGCACCTGGCCCGGATGCTGCGGGACGCTGGCGGGATCCCGGCGTACGGCAACCAGCGGCCGGCTTGGGACCAGGGCGAGCGGTTCGGCTGGCACAGCCCCGCCCACCTCTGAGGGCCGGTCGCCGGTCTGCTGGGCGCGTTGCTCGCCGGACCGTACGGAGAGCAGCTCGCCCCCACTGCCCGAGGGTTGTGCACGCTGCCCGAGAGTCACAAGCCTCCGGAGGTGCCGCTTTCACGGGGTACCCCGTGAAAGCAGCCGCAGCTGCCCGGCGGTCAGGCGCGGACGACGACCGTCCCAGCCACCTTGTCGTGCACGCCGCGCAGGTCCCGGTCCATCAGCAGCGGCGGGATCGCGAGGCACAGCAGCAGCGCCCGTACGGCAGCTCGCGGCAACCCCACCGGACCGCCCGAGGGGCCCACCACCCGGATCCGGGCCACCCGGTGCCCGATCGACGTGCCGAGCAGCCCGACCAGCAGGGTCTGCTCGAGGTACAGGACGAGCAGCGGCGCCGCCCGAACCCATCCGTCCCCGGTCCACACCTCGCTGCCCACGAAGGCGGCCACCACGAGCAGGCTTACCACCCAGTCGATGCACAGTCCGAGCAGCCGCGAGGCCAGCCGGGCGGCCGAGCCGGGGCCGGCCGCCGGTAGCCCCAGGGTCGCACCGGCGTAGTCGTCGCCGGCCGCCGCCCCGCTGCTCACGACGGCGAGGCTAGCCGGTGGCGCTCGGGCACCGTAACGTCGTCGAAACACGAGGGTGACCGACGGGAAACCGGCGCTGCCTACCGTCGTGCCCGAGCGCAACCCGACACCGCAGACCCGCACCCGCTGGCCGCGCGCCGGCCCGCCGAGGAGGACGCATGTTCGAGAACGCCGACGCGCTGCTCAAGTACGTCAAGGACGAAGGGGTCGAGTTCATCGACATCCGGTTCTGCGACCTCCCGGGCGTGATGCAGCACTTCACCGTGCCGGAGTCGGCGTTCGGCCCCGAGGTGTTCGAGGACGGGCTGATGTTCGACGGGTCGTCGATCCGCGGGTTCCAGGCCATTCACGAGTCCGACATGGCGCTGTTCCCGGATCCGAGCAGTGCGTACCTCGACCCGTTCCGGGTGGCCAAGACGCTCATCGTCAACTTCTTCATCCACGACCCGCTCACCGGTGAGGCGTACTCGCGCGACCCGCGCAACATCGCCCGCAAGGCCGAGGCGTACCTGCGCAGCAGCGGTGTCGGGGACACGGCGTTCTTCGCGCCGGAGGCGGAGTTCTACGTCTTCGACAAGGTGCGGTTCGCGACCAAGGCAGAGGCCGGGTACTACCACATCGACTCGGTCGCGGGGGCGTGGAACACCGGCACCGAGGAGGAGGCGGGCAACCGCGGGTACAAGGTCCGCTACAAGGGCGGGTACTTCCCGGTGCCCCCGACCGACCACTACGCCGACCTCCGCGACCAGATCGTCAAGACGCTGGAGGCGTCCGGTCTGCAGGTGGAGCGCGCACACCACGAGGTCGGCACCGCCGGCCAGGCCGAGGTGAACTTCCGCTTCGACACGCTGCTCGCCAGCGCCGACAACACAATGAAGTTCAAGTACATCGTCAAGAACGTCGCCTGGGCCGCCGGCAAGACCGCCACGTTCATGCCGAAGCCGATCTTCGGGGACAACGGGTCGGGCATGCACTGCCACCAGTCGATCTGGAACGAGGGCGAGCCGCTGTTCTACGACGAGACCGGGTACGCGGGACTGAGCGACACCGCCCGGCACTACATCGGCGGCATCCTGGCGCACGCGCCCAGCCTGCTGGCCTTCACCAACCCCACGGTGAACTCGTACCACCGGCTGGTGCCCGGCTTCGAGGCGCCGGTCAGCCTGGTCTACAGCCAGCGCAACCGGTCCGCCTGCGTGCGGATCCCGATCACGGGTGCGAACCCGAAGGCGAAGCGGATCGAGTTCCGCTGCCCGGACCCGAGCAGCAACCCGTACCTCGCGTTCGCCGCGATGTTGCTCGCCGGTCTGGACGGAGTCCGGAACAAGATCGAGCCGCCCACGCCCATCGACAAGGACCTGTACGAGCTGCCGCCGGACGAGCTCGCTGAGGTCTCGACCGTCCCCGCCTCGCTGCCCGCCGTGATGGACGCCCTCGAGGCCGACCACGAGTTCCTGCTCGCCGGGGACGTGTTCACCTCGGACCTGATCGAGACCTGGATCGACTTCAAGCGGACCCACGAGATCGACCCGATCCGGCTGCGCCCACACCCGCACGAGTTCGAGCTCTACTACGACATCTGATTCCGAGGACTCGCTGACCTTCGGACCTCGGCCGAGCCGATGACCTTCATCGTCGACGGCGCAGGGACGCGCTCGCCTGCCGACTCACATCAGCAGTTGCCCGGGCTCGGTAGCGTTCACCTCATGCCCATCAGACTCGAGAACGTCGGCATCGCCGTCCGCGACCTCGAAGCGACGATCGACTTCTTCACCGACCTCGGGCTGACCGTCCTCGGCCGCGACACGGTCAGCGGCGAGTGGACCGACACGGCCGTCGGCCTCGACGGCAATCACGCCCGCATCGCCATGCTCAAGACGCCCGACGGCGACGGTCGCCTCGAGCTCTTCGAGTACATCCACCCCGAAGCGATCGAGACGAAGCCAACCCTGCCTAACGAGATCGGTATGCACCGCGTCGCCTTCTCGGTCGACGACATCGAAGAGGCTCTCGAGATCGCCGCTAGACACGGCTGCCACCCGCTGCGCGGCGTGGCGACCTACGAGGACGTCTACAAGCTCGCCTACGTCCGCGGCCCCAGCGGCATCATCGTGATGCTTGCCGAGGAACTGAAGAAGAGCTGACCGCGGGCGATGAGCCCGCGGACGCACTGCCGGGATGAGCGGCGCTTCTCAAGCCGACCTCGATCGGGAGCCGGCTCCTGCGAGGTGGTGTCAGTACCCCTGGGACCCTCCGCAGGGCCGCTCAAGCCTCAGCGCGTTGGCGTTTGGTGGCGAGGTAGACCGTTGACTGCTCGAGCTGCACTGGACACGGCGTCATGCCATCTCGATGGCCGGGCTCAACGGTCGGTCGAGCAGGGTGGCGAGTCTGGCGACCTCCTGCTCCAGGGCCTTCCGTGGCGGTTTCCCCTGCTCCCCGAACCAGCTCGCCTTGACGTCACCGCCCTTGACCGACCACGTGCCGCTCACGACGCCGCCGGCGACCACGAGGTTCGCCTTGCGTGTGACCAGCGCACGGCGTGACGGCGGCACGATGTGCGCGTCCCGGGTGCTCGGGCCGATGACCCACTGGTCGTGTCCCGGCAGCAGTCGCACGGCATCGGTGGGTCGCGCCGCCACCAGTTCGTCGACGTCTTCACCGAGGACGTAGGCGGCCGTCCCCTCGACGTCGACGGCTTCCAGCCGGTCCTCCAGAGTCGTGAGCCAGGAGTCCAGGCGCTTGCGGCTGACACTCAGCCCTTCGCCGAGCCAGTAGTGGATGTGACCGGCGGTCGCCGGCCCGTAGGCGCGGACATACGACGTGATCGCGTGCGGCCCCGCCTGGTCGAAGTCCCAGACCCCAGCCCAGCGCGGGTTGTCGTCGAGCCGTTGGAACGTGTGCTTCCCGTCCCGCGGTGGCCCGAAGCTCATGTCGCCCTGCCAGGTGAGCGGCTTGACCAGCGTGCCGGCACCGTCGTCGAAGACGGGGCGCAGGTGCCGGTACGCCGCCCTTCGTGTCACCGCCGCACCTAGCTCCCCCACGGTCATCGGCCCCCCGGTGAGCGCCTCCCGAACCGTCTCGCGGAACGCCGGCCAGTCCGTGGGCCTCAGCTCGTAGTAATCCTGCCAACTGCGCCGCTCCCACTGGCGACCAGAGGCCCGCAGCGCAAGGTAGGCGCCGCCGTCCTCGGGTGAGAGGTAGTGCGTCGCACCCCGGAAGGCGAACGACTTGATGATCCGCCCCTCCCCGAGCGCGCGGGCCACCTCCCCGCGGCGCGACCGCGTACGTCGCATCCGGACGGCAAGTTCGGCCAAACCCTCGTCCATCGCCGGGACCGCGCCGAGTCGCCCCACCACGCCCGCGACGGACTCCTTCCCGACCGGTTCGAGCAGGTGCCGCCGCATCCGCCACGCGAGGGCCTGCGACCACGTGATCGACACGCTCGAAGGCTAACCGCGGACCCGAACGATCCGCGGCCGCTATCGGCCGCCCGGCCCGGGCAATGAAAGAGGACGGAAGACAACGAGAGACAACGAGAACTACGACATTTAGTTCAGGGGTCTCGACCCCAGCCAGTAGTCGCCATGAACGGCAGCTGACCTCATCAGTGAGGTTGACGCCGTTCGGTGCGTGGTTGTCGCGCAGGTTCGATCTGTGGATCTGTCTCTCCGGCCCGGCCGCCAAACGTTGCCGCGATTGCAGCGTTAGTGTCGTGGACGTGTCTGAGCAGAAGGACTTGCGGATCGCTGGCATCTCATTGGATTGCCCGGATCCGGCGCGGCTGGCCGCCTTCTACGGAGAGGTACTCGGCGGACGGGCGCTATGGACGAATGCCGATAGCGCGGGTGTCGAAACGAGCGGTGTCGTCCTCATCGCCCAGCGAGTGTCGGACTACGTCCCGCCGACGTGGCCCGGCACCTCGGTGGTCCATCTGGACCTCGCGGCGGGATCAGATCTTGAGAGTTCGGTCGCGTTTGCGGTGGCATCGGGGGCGAAGAAGACTGCCCACCAACCAGATCCGAGATGGTACGTACTCCTCGATCCGGCAGGTCATCCGTTCTGCATCACCACCAAGACACCTTAGGCCCGACGAACCTGGATTGCCGTGATGGGTGTGCGTCCGTGCCCGATGAGGCATCCGCTAACGGTTGTTGACCGACCGGGATGATCGGGGCCGTGCCGCACAGGCTCACCCCTCGATCCAACTCGCGTAGCGTCCGAGTTCAATGATCGGTTGGGGACTGAGATGCGCGCGTAGATCCTCGAACTCTCGATGACGCGGCCGCGGAGGAGGCGTTCACCGGCGTCGCGACGGTGGATGTCGGCGATCACCGTGTCCTGGAGCGTTCCCAAGGCTTCATTCATCGTGCACTCCGCGTGCCGATAACGACCCAGACGCAGAACGCGATCGCCTGCGGGAGCAAGGCGTTCACTGCCTTCGCGGTGATGCGGCTCATCGAGGACGGAGTGCTGCGGCTCGACCCGTGCTCATCCTCGAGGGACGCGACGCCGGGCCCTCATTTCGATCGACGCACAACCGGAAGGGCCGGATGCTCGTGCGGCAGCCGCGCGCCATTCACGCACGCCGGGAGCAGCACGCCAACAGCGGGCCTGGCAGTTCACCCATGCGCAACCGAGGCCCGGGTGCTCGAACCGGGCGGTGGGTCACTCGCCGGACCGCACCTCGATCGCCTCGAGGTCGCGGACGGCGTAGCGGTGGTGCTCCCACTCCTCCTCGAGGATCACGTGCAGGCAGGAGAGCGTGGTCTCCGGATACGCCTGATTCCACGGGTTCTGCTTCGTCGCTGCCAGCTCCTCCGACGTGACGGTGGCGAGGAAGTCACGCACCATGGCGACGCGGCCGGCCCGCACCTCGAGCACGTCGGCGTACGACGGCGCAACCGTCGTGAAGACCGACATGTCGTTGCCGTCGGCCTCGTACTCAGCGTTCGGCTGGCCGATCGGGTGGAAGGGCTGTTCGAGCCCCAGGATCGCCCGGCGCAGCCATACGTCCGTGGCCATGACCAGGTGCCGCAGCGTCTGAGCGAACGACCACTCGCCACCGACCGACACGTCGACCGTGGCCGCCGGCGTCGCCGCGACACGGTCCAGCGTGGTCGCCCAGATGCGCTCGACCGAGGCCCAGGCCGCGCGCAGGCCGTCCGGGTCTGCGGCGCGGCGGTCGGCGCGCCCGGGGAAGCGGCGGTTCAGCTCAGCCTCGACGAGCGGCGCAACGTCGACCCCGTTGACCCGCAGGAAGCTCTCGCCGTCGAGGAGCCACGGGGCGTCGATGTCGGCCCCCTGCACGTCGACGCCGCGCATCACGACGGCGGAGAGGTCCGCCCTGACGAACCGCGCGCCGCGCAGGTTCGCGTCGACGAACTCCGCACCCTCCAGTTCGTCGGCCCCGGTGAATGTGCGCATGCAACTCCTCCTCCGAACGAGCTGAGCGATACCGGCTCGGCGGCCGGTGGTTCGCCACGACCGCGCTGACCGCGCGAGCAGGCATGCCGTCATCGTAGATTCGGTCTGTGACAATCGTGAGGAGGGCACATGGCTGAGTACCCGCAGCTCCTGCACACCGTTCTCGACACCACCCGGCCGCGAGAGCTCGCCGAGTTTTACCGCGAGCTGCTCGGGCTCCAGTACCGACCCGGTGACGAGCCACCCTCGGACGGCGGGCTCGACGACGCGGACTGGCTCGTCCTCACGGCCGCCGACGGCACCCGCCGACTCGCCTTCCAACAGGTCGACCACCTGCAACCGACGACCTGGCCGGCGCACGATGTACCGATGCAGCTGCACGTCGACTTCACCGTCTCCAGCGCCGCCGAGCTGCACCGGCAGCGCGAACGCGCGGAGGCGCTGGGTGCGGAGCTCATCCTCGACCGGTCCGGCGACCCGCACGAGCCGCTGTTCGTGTTCGCCGACCTGGCGGGTCACCCGTTCTGCGTCTTCGTCGCCTGAGTACACACCCCTGTACGGCGTCGTCCCTAGCGGTGGCTCAACCAATCGTCGAATGTAGTCGGGGCGATCCAGGCGCCGGCACCCGGAGTGGGTGTCAGCGCGGCATCGTCGAGCCTCGCTCCGAAGTACCCGGCCTCGGGGTCGGTCACCACGCACCGCTCGTCACCGGTCGCGGAGAGCAGGCGGCGCACGAGTTCGTCGATGCCCAGCAGTTCAGGCCCAGCGATCTCGATGATGCCGTTGACCGGGTCACCGAGCGAGATCTCCGCGACCCGGGCGGCCACGTCCCTTGAGGCGATCGGCTGCAGGTGTGCCGGCGTCGCCCGAACGGCGCCGTCCTTGGTCATCGCGTCGGCGATACTCGCGACGAAGTCGAAGAACTGGGTCGACCGGACGATCGTGTACGGGATGGGGCCGGCCATGACGAGGCTCTCCTGGGCGAGCTTCGCTCGCATGTAGCCGGAGTCGGTCAGCCTGTCGGCACCGACGACGGACACGATCACATGGTGCCCGACCCCTGCCTGCTGCTCGGCAGCGAGCAGCCGGCTGGTCGACTCGCGGAAGAAGGCCTGCATCTCGTCATCCGCCGGCGACCGCGAGTTGGTCAGGTCTACGACGACGTCAGCCCCCGTCACCGCCTTCGCCACGCCTCTGCCCGTCGTGGTGTCGATCCCGGACCTTCTGTCGAGTGCGACCACGTCCTGCCCAGCCGCGGTGAGGTTGACCGCCACCTGACTGCCGACCAGACCAGCCCCGACGATCACGACCCTCACGGCAGTCCTCCGCGACGTCTCCAGTTGCCGCCTGCCACTCGACCGTCAGCCGAAGACCAGGCAGAAGGCATGTCCGGCCGGGTCGGCGAAGACCCGGAAGCCGTCCTCGTGCTCTGCGGGAAGCCGACGGGCGCCGAGCGCGAGCACCGATCGCTCAGCCGCATCGACGTCGTCCACGCGAATGTCCAGGTGCTGCTGCTGCGGATGCGCTGGATCCGGCCACCGCGGCGGCACCCAGGGTGACGCCGCTGGAATGCCAGCTCGCGGTCGCCCGCCTCACGACCGATGACCACCCAATCGGCGTCGTCCTCGTTGACACGCATGCCCAGCACCGCGGCGTAGAAGGCCGCCAGCTGTCGCGGGTCCGGACAGTCGACGACGGTCTTCTCCAGCCAACCGATCATCGCCGCACGGTGCCACACGATCGGTCGGGTGGCACGGACAGGAGCGCTACCAGCCGGTGCTCTTGAACACCGCGTTCACGATCGCGCCCGGATTGTGGATCGCCTCCGCCGAGCTCAGGAACGGGGTCATCAGCGAGTTGGCGTTCCCGGCCGGGTAGGTCGTCTCGTTCAGGTGCGAGTAGCTGCTGCCCTGCTGCCAGGTGGCCGGCGCGTAGAGCCGAGCGGGCTGGCCACCGTTGGCGTTCCGCACCTTCGGGCTGTCGAAGACCACGTTGTTGCTGCGCAGCGCGGTCCCGAGCTGGGTGGAGTTGTCCGGCATCGACAGCAGCTTCGCGCCGGCCCCGGTCTCCGTGAACCGGTCATAGCCGTAGGGGAACCCCCCCAGCCGTACGGTCCCGTTCGAACCGGTCACCCGGCCGGCACCGAGGAAGCCGAGCCCGTGCCCGATCTCGTGCATGACGACGCTGACGAAGTCGTAGCGGCCGGCCGGCGGGTTCCCGTCCCGGCCGAAGTACCAGTCGCTGCGGGAGCTGTTGAAGTTCGCGACGATGTCTGCCGAGGGGTCCAGGTTGGAGCCGGCCCTCTTGTTCGCGATCGCGTCGACGTACCAGGTGCCCGGCTTCGGCGCACCGGTGAAGTCACGCCAGATGAAGCTCGAGCCCGCGGAACCCAGGTTGTTGGGGTTGGCGGCCGGTGCGAACGTGGCGCTGACCGTGATCGGGACCGACGAGGTGATCCGTGGCGCCCACAGATCGACCGCACGCTGGAAGGCGCGACGAGCCGGGGCGCTGAATCCGCTATAGGTGACCTGGAAGGTGGCCGCGCGCCCGTCCGGCCGCACCCGGTGCCGATCCGGGCGTACGAACGTGTTCGCCACGCCAGGAGCCGCGCGCAGGACGGCGGCCGCGGCCGGCCGCGACGTCGGGCGATCGGCCGGGCCGGTCGCGCTGTCTGTGCCGATGGCTGGAGCGGCCCCGACACCGGCGAAAGCCAGTGGCAGGACGGCAAGACCGACGACGGTTCGGAAACGGCGCATGACGATCCCCTCGGACGAAGACACGAACTCGTCAAGGTTCCTGGAGCCGTCCCGCCCCAACAATGACCCGACCCGCGAACCTGCGTGCGCATTCGGGCGGTTTACGACCGCCCGGACGGGTGGTCGCTTCTAGGGCAACCGGTGCCAGGCGGTGCCAGGCGGTGTCAGGCGACGTGCTGCAGCGAGGCGAAGGTCTTCTCGTGCGCGGCCTGCCACCTCGAGGCGACCCGGTCCACCTGCCGGGCGTGGTGGCAGATGACGGCCCAGGCTGCGCCGGTGGCCAGCGAGACGGCACACCACGCGATCAGGATCAGCAGCACCATCATGGCTTCGACGCTAGCCCGCGGGCCGCCGCGGGTCACGCAACACGCGGGCAAGTACGCCGAACGGGTATCGCCCTCCACCGAACGGACGATGCTGGCGGCCGCCCGGCTCAGCCGGTCAGCGTGACTCGATCGCGATGCTGCCGATGCGTCCGAGCGGCGAGCCGCAGGCGGCGCCCCAGGTGGGAACCACCTCTGCCGAGCAGCTGCGCCACCCCGACTCGTACGCAACCGGGCTGCCGTTGACCCGGAGACCGAACGAGTCGTCGTCGCCGTGCAGGCCGGTGACGTTGAAGACCCCGCGATGGCCGGTCCGGTCGCGACCGAGCACCGTCGAGAGGCTGCTGACGTCTCGCACCGTCACGACCACGCCGGCCACCCGGTCCCCCGTGGTCGCGTCGACCATCACTCCCTGGACGAACGATGGCGTGGCGAGCACCTGTCCGAGCGCGGTGCCCGGACCATGGGTGCTGGCGTTGCTGCGCAGCGCCTGCACCGCGCCGTTCCCGATCCACCCGCCCATGTGGTCGCCAGGCTCGACCTTGACCCAGAACTCGTCCTCGGCGGGCGCCGCCATGGTGGGCAGCTCGAACTGACCGGTGCTGGTCGTCACGTCACTGGCGACCAGCGCACCTGGGGAGCCGTCGGCCGCGGTGCGCAGCAGCCGCACGGTCATCCCCGCGACCGGGTCGCTGGTCGAGCCGTCCACGAGTCGTCCGGTGATCGGTCCGGCGGCCGAGGCGCTCGGCATACCGGCCACGGTGGTGACGGCCACCGCCACCAGGACGACCGCGGACAGCGAGCTGAGCAGGCGACGCATGGCAACTCCTCGACGTGACTGATTTCTCACGCACAGTCAACCGGCTCGGACCGGTCTCCGTCCGGCGAATCGGGCAACACTCACCCGCGGTGCAGGAGCCGGGCGGCACGGGCGAGCAACCGGTCGGTGCCGGGGGTGCGGTCGAACGACTGGATCGCCACCGGCAGCGGGAACCGCTGCCGGGCGACCGATCGGGGGTAGGCGAACTCGCGCAGCCCGTCCGGACCGTGCACCCGGCCGAAGCCCGACTCCCCCCGGCCGCCGAACGGCAGCGCGGGCATCCCGGCGAAGCCGATCACGGAGTTCACGCTGCACAGACCGACCGTCAGCCGGGCCGCGACCTGCTCCCCCCGGCGGCGCGAGAACACCGCGGAGCCGAGCCCGTAGGCGGAGGCGTTCACCCGTTCGACCGCCTCGTCCATGCCCCGCACCCGGGACACCGTCAGCGTCGGGCCGAAGGTCTCCTCCCGCACCGCGGCACTGTCCTCGGGCACGTCGACCAGGATGGTCGGCTGCACCGCCCGCTCCCCCACGGCGTCCGGCCCGCCGACCACCGCGCGGGCACCGCGCGCCAGAGCGTCGGCGATGTGCCGACGGACCACGTCGAGCTGGCCGGGCATCGTCATCGGGCCGTACGACGCGGTCCCGTCCGCGCCCGGGCGCAGGTGCCGAGCCCGGCGGACCAGCTCGTCGACGAACGCGTCGTGCACCCGCTCGTGCACGTACACCCGCTCGATCCCGATGCAGGTCTGGCCGCCGTTGAACATGCCACCCCACAGCGCCGCCTCGGCCGCTGCGGGGATGTCGGCGTCCTCGTCGACCACCAGCGCGTCCTTGCCACCGCCCTCGATCACGGCCGGCACCAAGCCGTCCGCGCAGGCCGCGAGCACCTTGCGCGCGGTTCTCGGAGACCCGGTGAACGCCACCTTGTCGACGCCCGAGCGGCACAGCGCCTCGCCGGTGGGCCCGGTCCCGGTGACGAGCGAGAGGGCGCCGGCGCAGTCCGGCACGGAGGCGGCGAAGCTGTCGACCAGCCACCGCCCGACACCGGGGCTGTACTCGCTCGGCTTGAACACCACCGCGTTACCAGCCGCCAGCGCGTAGGCGATCGATCCCATCGGCGTATAGACGGGGTAGTTCCACGGCCCGATCACACCGACCACCCCGTACGGCAGGTACTCGACGGTCGCGGCGTAGTTGGCGAGCAGCAGACTCGGCACGACCCGCCGCCTGCCGAGCACCCGGGCGGCCTGCCGCGCAGCCCAGGCCAGGTGCTCGAGCGTCATGGTGATCTCGAGCATCCCGTCCCGGTGCGGCTTGCCGGTCTCGGACCGGACCACGTCGGCCAGCTCCGGCGCGCGTCGGGACAGCGCCGATCGCCACCCGTCCAGCCGGTCCCGGCGGCCGGCGAAGCCCACTGCCTGCCACGGCCCGGCGGTCGCCCGGGCACGGGAGACGACGGCCTCGACCTCCGCCGCGCCGAGCACCGGGTGGGTCCCGACCACGGCGCTCGTGCTCGGGTCGAACGAGTCGAACGTGTCCGTGCCGCGGCTCGCGCCCGCCGCCATACCGGTGCCTCCCAGGGTCGGGGGGACCACCCTAGGGGCGCCGGGTCAGGCGGACTTCTTCGCCGCCGCCTTCTTGCTGCCGGTCTTGCGGGCCGCGGGCTTCTTCGCCGCCTTCTTGGCCGTCGACTTCTTGGTCACGGCCTTCTTGGCCGGGCTCTTCTTGCCGCCGGACTTCTTCGCCGCCGCTCGCGACCCACCCGAGGCGCGCCACCCGAGGCGCCACCCGACGCGCCACCCGAGGCTTTGCGGCCCTGCGCGGTCTCGACGCTCTTGCGCAACGCCGCGACCAGGTCGACGACGTCGGCGTCCTCGTCACCCTCGGCGGTCTCCGGCGCCAGCAGCTCGCGCGCGTCCGTGCCGTCGAGCTTGGCCTCGATCAGGTCAGTCATGGCCTGCTTGTAGTCGTCGTCGTACTGCTCCGGCTCGAAGTCGGCGGCCAGGCTCTCCACCAGCGACTCGGCCATCGTCACCTCCTGCGGGCGCAGCTCGATCTCCTCGCTCAACGCGCCGAAGTCCGCTGCGCGGATCTCGTCCGGCCACAGCAGGGTCTGCAAGACGATGACCTGGTCCCGGACCCGCAGCACGGCGAGCGTCTCCCGCTGCCGCAGCGCCACCTTGACCACCGCCATCCGCTCGGTGCCGACCAGCGCCTCCCGCAGCAGGGCGTACGGCTTGGTGGCCTTCGCGTCCGGCTCGAGGTAGTACGACTTGTCCATCAGCATCGGGTCGACCTGCTCGGCGGGCACGAACTCGACCACGTCGATCTCGTGCCCGCTGGCGACCGGGAGCGCGTCCAGATCGTCGGAGGTGAGCATCACCATCCGCCCGTCGTCGGACTCGAAGCCCTTGGCGATGTCGCTGTAGGTGACCTCCTGGCCGCAGTGCTCGCAGGTCCGCTTGTACCGGATCCGGCCGCCGTCGGCCCGATGCACCTGGTGGAACCGGACGTCGTGGTCCCCCGTGGCCGCGTACAGCTTGACCGGGATGTTGACGAGCCCGAAGGACACCGAGCCCTTCCAGATCGAGCGCACTGCTCACCTCCTCCGACCGCCGGCGCGCAGGCCAGCCGTGATCACGGCAGCATGACGTGTCGAGAACGAGTCTGCCATCTCCTCAGCCTCAGGAGGCACACGCGTGTCCGGTTCCGACAGCGTAGAAGTCGACGGGCGCCGGGTCCGGCTGTCCAACCTGGACAAGGTGCTCTATCCCGACGACGGCTTCACCAAGCACGACGTCCTCACGCACTACGTCACGGTGTCCGAGGCGCTGCTCCGCCAGCTCGCGGGCAGGCCGACGACCCGTAAGCGGTGGCCCGACGGGGTGGCCGCGGACGCCGGCGCGTTCTTCGAGAAGAACCTGCCGCAGGGGACGCCGCCGTGGGTGCGCCGGGTGACCCTGGACTCCCCCGGCAGCACCCGCCAGCGCGAGCAGGTCACCTACCCGGTGGTGGACTCGCTGGCGACGCTGGTCTGGCTCGCCAACCTCGCCGCACTCGAGCTGCACGTCCCGCAGTGGCAGGTCGGGCCCCGTGGCGGGGTGCACAACCCCGACCGGCTCGTCATCGACCTCGACCCGGGGGCGCCCGCCGGACTTGCCGAGTGCGCCGAGACAGCCGTCCTGGTCCGGGAGCGGCTCGTCGCCGACGGCTTCCGCCCGGTCCCGGTCACCAGTGGCAGCAAGGGACTGCAGCTGTACGCGCCGGTGTCGGGCAGGCAGTCGTCCGACACCGTGCGCGACTACGTCCGCACGGTGGCCCAGGAGCTGGAGGCCGAGCACCGGCAGCTGGTCGTGGCCAGGATGGACAAGCGGGTCCGCACCGGCAAGGTGTTCCTCGACTGGAGCCAGAACGACTCGGCCAAGACCACGATCGCGCCGTACTCGCTGCGTGGTCGCGACCGACCCTGGGTCGCCACCCCTCGCACCTGGGAGGAGATCGAGGACCCGGGGTCGCTCCGCCAGGCGCTCGCCGCCGACCTCCCGGACCGAATCGCGGACCTGGGCGACCTGGTGGACCCGGTGGCCTCGGACGCCGAGCCGGGTCCGCAGGTGCCCGGCTGACCGTGCCGGGCGGGTCGCCGGCCCATCCGTCATGCTGACGGCACCGAATGTCTCGTGGATCCCCGGCCGGATCGACCCCGAGGAGCACACGTGCGCGACGCCCCCGCCCCGACGCGACCACGCGTTGCCGTGGTGGGCTCGGGCGTGTCCGGACTCACCGCGGCGTACGTCTTGCGGCGCACCCACGACGTCACCCTCTTCGAGCAGGCGGACCGGCTCGGCGGGCACGCGCACACCCATGACGTGCTGACCAGCGACGGGGAGTCCTACCCGGTGGACTCCGGGTTCATCGTTCACAACGACCGCACCTACCCGTTGCTCCGCCGGCTGTTCGAGGAGCTGCGGGTGCCCGTGCGCCCCACCGAGATGAGCATGAGCATCCGCTGCGACGGCTGCGGCCTGGAGTACGCCGGCGGCCGGGGCGCGAAGGGCATCGCTGCCCGGCCGAGCCGGCTCGCCGACGTCCGCTTCCTGCGGCTGCTGCGGCAGGTGCGCCGGTTCCAGCGGCTCGCCGGCGCGCAGCTGGCCGCCGCCGACGCGGGCTCCGCGTCGGGATCGGTGGATGACGCGCCGCACAGCTACGGGCAGTTCCTCGAGCGGCACCGCTTCGACGACTACTTCGTGCAGCACTACGCGGTCCCGGTCGTGTCCTGCGTCTGGTCCACCGGCAGGGACGGCGCGCTGGGCTACCCGGCGACCTACCTGTTCCGGTTCCTGGCCCAGCACGGCTTCCTCGCGCTCCGGGACGCACCGCAGTGGTTCACCGTCATCGGCGGGTCACGGACCTACGTGCGGGCGGTCGCCGCACGGATCGGGGACGTCCGCTCCGGCACCGGTGTCCGCGCGATCACCCGCAAGCCCGACGCCATCGAGGTCCTCGACACCACCGGCGCCACCCACCTGATGGACCAGGTCGTCGTGGCCACCCACGCGGACGAGGCGCTCGCCCTGCTGACCGACGCCACCGACGACGAGCGGGGGGTGCTCGGCGCCTTCGGCTACTCGCGCAACGAGGCGTTGCTGCACACCGACGATTCCGTGCTCCCCCGGGCGCCTCGGGCCCGAGCGTCGTGGAACTACCGGCTGAGCCGGTGCGACGAGGTGCTCGGCCGCACCCGGGTCGGCTACTGGATGAATCGGCTGCAGGGGTACGAGAGTGCCGCGGACACTCTCCTGGTGAGCCTGAACGACTCCGCGCGGGTAGACCCTGCCCGCGTGATCGCCCGGATGGAGTACAGCCATCCGGTCTACACCCGGGAGGCGGTGGCGGCGCAGCCGCGGCTGGCCGCGCTGGCGACCGACCGGATCGCGTTCGCCGGGGCGCACCACGGCTGGGGCTTCCACGAGGACGGCTGCCGGTCGGGAGTCGAGGCCGCGCGGCGACTCGGGGCCGACTGGTGAGTCCGACCGACACCGCGGCGAGCGCGGCGACCGCGGTGCACCCGCTGCCGCCGATCCCCGCCCTGGCGGACGGAGTGGTCACCCACGACCGCCGGGCCCCCGTGCGGCATCGGTTCCGCTACCGCGTCTACCAGTGGCTGGTCGACGTGGACGCACCGCCGAGGCTGCCGCGCTGGCTGCGGCCGTTCGCGACGTTCCGCGCCTCGGACCACCTCGGCGACCCCACCCGGACGATCCGCGCCAACCTGGAGGAGTTCTGCGCCCTCGGCGGCGTGGATGTCACCGGCGGGCGGATCCTGATGCTCGCCAACGCGCGGGTGCTGGGCCACGTGTTCGACCCGCTGACCGTGTTCTGGTGCCTCGACGACGACGGGAACGTCCGCTGCGTCGTCGCCGAGGTGCACAACACCTACGGCGAGCGGCACGCGTACCTGCTGGACGTGGACGCCCGAGGTCGGGCCGGCGCGGACAAGGCGTTCTACGTCTCGCCGTTCTTCACCGTCGGCGGGCGCTACGAGCTGCGCTTCCGGCTCGACCGCGAACAGGTGGCGACCACCGTCTTGTTGCGGCAGCCGGTCGACACCGAGCACGGGCCTCCGGTCGCCACCGAGAACAACCGCCCCGTCTTCACCGCTGACTTCTCCGGGAGCCTCCGGCCGGCGACTCCCGCCCGGCTGGTCTCGCTGCTGGTCCGTCGGCCGTTCATGACCCAGCGAGTGAGCCTGCTGATTCGCGTCCACGGCGTCTGGCTGTGGCTGCGCCGGCTGCCGGTGGTTCCCCGCACCGCCCACCAGCACCAACGAGGAGTCCGATGAACACCGCCCCACGCACGCCGAGCGCCGGCGCCAAGGTCGCGCTGCTGCCCGCGGCGGTCCCGGTGCCGGACGCCGAGCGGTGGCCCGGCCTGGCCACCGCCCCCCGGGCGACGGTGCAGGCCCCGGTGGCCCGCGGCATCGCCGCTCGGGCCCTGCGCCGGCTCCCGGTGCGGATGCGGTTCCCGGACGGCAGCCACTGGGGGGCGGGCGGGCCGGACGCCCCGACGATGCTGCTGGTCCGGCCGGACGCCGTGTTCGCCCGACTGGGTGCCGACCTGCGGATCGGCTTCGGCGAGGCCTACATGGCCGGCGACTGGACCACCGCGCCGGGCACCGACCTGGCCGACCTGCTCACGCCGTTCGCGGCTCGGCTGACCGAGCTGGTGCCGCGGCCGCTGCAGCGGCTGCGGGGCGTGGTCGACCAGCGGCTGCCGCTCCACGAGGAGAACACGGTCAGCGGCGCGGCCACCAACATCTCCCGGCACTACGACCTGTCCAACGACCTGTTCGCGCACTTCCTCGACCCGACGATGACCTACTCCGCGGGCTGGTTCCCGGACGTGATCCGGGACCAGGCGGATCTGGACCTGGAGCGGGCCCAACTGCGCAAGATCGACGGGATCCTCGACTACGCGCGGGTGGGTCCCGAGACCCGGCTGCTCGAGGTCGGCACCGGGTGGGGTGCGCTGGCGCTCCGGGCCGCACAACGCGGCGCCCGGGTGACGAGCGTGACCATCTCGACCGAGCAGCAGGAGCTGGCCCGCGAGCGGGTCGCCGCCGCCGGGCAGGCCGACCGGGTGGACATCCGACTGCAGGACTACCGGCACGTCGAGGGCAGCTACGACGCCATCGTCAGCGTCGAGATGATCGAGGCCGTGGGCGAGCGCTACTGGCCGACGTACTTCGCCACCCTGGACCGGCTGCTCGCACCGGGCGGCAGGATCGGGCTGCAGTCGATCACGATGGCGCACGACCGGATGCTGACGACCCGCCGCTCGTACGGGTGGATCCACAAGTACATCTTCCCCGGCGGCCTGATCCCGTCCATCCAGGCGATCGAGCAGACGCTCGCCGGGCACACGGGGCTGCGACTGCTGGAGCGGCGCGACCTCGGCTGGCACTACGCCGAGACACTGCGGCAGTGGCGGGCCCGGTTCGACGTCGCCTGGCCCGAGATCTCGGCGCACGGCTTCGACGGCACCTTCCGCCGGATGTGGGACTTCTACCTCGCCTACTGTGAGGCCGGCTTCCGCACCGACTACCTCGGGGTCAGCCAGCTGTCGCTGGGCCGCAGCCCCGGCTGAGGCTCACCCGGCTACGGCCAGGATCCGGTCCACCGCGGCGCCGAGGTCGTCGACCGGCTCACCCGGCCGGTCGGCCCCCGACTGATCGTCGACGGCGCGCCACCCCGGCCCGCCCAGAAGCAGCAGCGGGGCCGCGCCTGCGCCGGCGGGGTCGCCCGGCG
Source organism: uncultured Actinomycetota bacterium (assembly GCA_963704295.1). Classification (GTDB taxonomy): domain Bacteria; phylum Actinomycetota; class Actinomycetes; order Propionibacteriales; family Nocardioidaceae; genus JACCVL01. The sequence continues at coordinate 586,611 of OY969884.1, forward strand.
CCGGAAGGTCCCGCCCGGTCTCGGCGCTGCTGGACCACAGCAGCACGACCGCCGGCGCGACCCGGTCGACGGCGCTGGCGAGCGCCGCCACGGGCGTCCGGCCGCCGAGCAGCACCGTGCCGGTCTTGTGCTCGGCCAGCGCGGCGCTGAGGGCCAGCAGCGGCAGCACGTGTTGCTCCTCGGGGGCGCCGGCGAGCAGCACCCGACTGCGATGGCCGGGCTCGGTCGGCCGCCAGGTGGTGTGGTCGCGAAGCCCGCCGGCCACGCACTCGCTGGCCAGGTGCTCGACGTCGACGCCGACCGAACCGGCCGCCCACTCCTCGCCGATCGTGATCAGGAACGGTGCCAGCACGTCGGTCCAGCCGGCGCGCACCTTCCGGGCCGCCAGCACCTGCGCGACCAGCCGGCTCAGCAGCGGCGCGTCGAGCTCGCGGGCGGCGTCGAGCATCGTGCGGATCAGCGTGGCCGACGCCGAGCGTGTGCTGGCGGCCGCGGTCGCCTGCAGCCGACTCTCGGCGGCGAGCACCAGCCGCGCCGCCTCCGCGGAGGGGACGCCGCCGAGGATGAGGTGGCTCATCCGCTCCACCCGGGCGACGTCTGCCTCGCTGTAGCGCCGATGGCCGCCGGCGGTCCGCGCGCTCGGCCCCAGGCCATAGCGCCGGTCCCAGCTGCGCAGCGTCGGGCTGGCTATTCCGAGCCTCCGGGACACCGCCCCCACACCCCACAGCACGCCGGGGGGGAACCCCCCGGCCACTCCCGGGTCGGGGTCGCTCACACCCGCACGGTCGTGCATAGGTTTGATCCTGCGCCAGTCGGGTACATGTCGCCACCGGAGGGCCGTGCCGGTCGGGGGGAGCAGCAACGGAAATGAACTCGTCACGGGCCTTGTGCGCTGAGTAGGTCTTGCGTAGGTTCTGCACCAGTCCGTTGCTCGGGAGGAATGAGGACACGATGGCCAATATCGCCCGCCTGCCGATGCCACTGATCGACGTCTACGAGTGGCAGTACGACGGCGCCTGCCGAGACGCCGATCCCGCCCTGTTCTTCTCCCCCGAGTCCGAGCGCGGCCCGCGCCGCTATGCGCGGGAGAACGCGGCGAAGCTGTTCTGCCAGCGCTGCCCGGTGGTCGAGCAGTGCCTGCAGCACGCGCTCAAGGTCAAGGAGCCGTACGGCGTCTGGGGTGGACTGACCACGTCCGAGCGGGCCGCCCTGGAGCGCCCTGCCGTGGCCGTCTGACCCGACTCGCGTCCGCGCTCAGCCCCAGAAGACCCGATCCACGACGGCGCGCGCGCGTCGCGCCGCGCGCCGCCAGTCCTCACTCACCCGGTCGCTGTCCAGGACCGACCTCCCCAGCAGGTACGCCACGCCGGCCCGGTCGCGCAGATCGCCCGGCAGCGAGTCCGACGGCCGGCCGCGGACCTGCATGACCGCGTTGCGCAGCCGCTGGGCGAGCCGCCAGGCGACGATCAGGTCGTGCGCGTCGGACCGGTCGAGCAGCCCGTGTCGCACCGCCGCCTCCAGGGCCTGCACGGTGCGCGTGGTCTGCAGGTCGGGCACCCGCGCCGCGTGCCGCATCTGCAGCAGCTGGGCGGTCCACTCCACGTCGGTCAATCCGCCCGGACCGAGCTTCAGGTGCGCGGCCGGGTCGGCCCCGCGTGGCAGCCGCTCCGCCTCCATCCGTGCCTTCAGCCGCCGCATCTCGGTCTCGGCCCGGTCGTCCAGCCCGTCCGCCGGCCAGCGCAGCGGGTCGATCAGAGCGCGGAACCGCTCGCACACCTCGACGTCACCGATGACAGCCTCTGCGCGCAGCAGCGCCTGCGCCTCCCACGGCTGCGACCAGCGCGCGTAGTAGGCGGCGTACGAGGACAGGCTGCGTACCAGCGGCCCCTGACGACCCTCGGGACGCAGTCCGGCGTCGATCTGCAGGGCCGGGGCGGAACCCGGCCCGGCGAGCAGCCGCCGCATCTCCGCGGCCACGGCGTGCGCGGCCTCGCTCGCTCGCCGCTCCTCGGTCCCGGCGACGGGAACGTGCACGAACATCACGTCGGCGTCGCTGGCGAACCCGAGCTCGCGTCCGCCGAGCCGACCCATCGACACCACCGCCATCCGGACCGGCAGCGGGCCGCCGAGGTCGGCGGCGACGGCCGCGGACGCCGCGTGCAACGCGCCGGTGAGGGTGGCCACGGTCACGTCGGCGAGGGCGTCGCCCACCTGGTCGACCGCCAGCGAACCGAGGGCGTCGGCGACCGCGAGCCGGCACAGCTCGCGGTGCCGCATCGTGCGGACCGCGGCGATCGCCGCCTCCGGCTCCTCGTGCCGCTGTGCCGCCGCGGTCATCTCCTCGAGCAGCGACGCACCCGAGCGTGGCCGCAGCTCGTCACCGCCGCCGAGCAGCCCGACCGACTCCGGCGCACCGAGCAGCAGCTCGGTGGCGAACCGGCTGCCGGACAGCAACCGGGCCAGCTGCTCGGCCGCCGCCCCCTCGTCTCGCAGCCGCTGCAGGTACCAGTGCGTCTTCCCCAGTCGTTCGGACACCCGGCGGAAGGCCAGCAGGGCCGCGTCGGGGTCCGGCCCCTCCGCGAACCAGCTCAGCATCGCCGGCAGCAGCTGGCGCTGGATCGCCGCCCGGCGGGACACCCCGCTGGTCAGCGCCTCGAGGTGGCCGAGCGCACTGCGGGGGTCCTCGTAGCCGAGCGCGGTGAGCCGGGCGCGGGCCGCGTCCGGGCTGAGCCGGAGGTGGTCGGCGGGCAGCGCCGCCACCGCTTCCAGCAGCGGCCGGTAGAACAGCTTCTCGTGCAGCCGCCGCACCTCGCGGATGCACCGCTGCCACTGCTCCCGTAGCCCCTCGACCGGAGTGGACCGGTGCCCGAGCGCTCGTCCCAGCCGGCGCAGCACCGCCTCGTCGTCGGGGACCACCGACGTGCGGCGCAGCTGCCACAGCTGCAGCCGGTGCTCCATCGTGCGCAGGAAGCGGTACGACTCCGCCAGTGCAGCGCCGTCCTGGCGGCCGACGTACCCACCCGCGGTGAGCGCCTCCAGGGCGGCGAGCGTGCCGCGCTCGCGCAGCGCGGCGTCGCCCCGCCCGTGCACCAGCTGGAGCAGTTGCACGGCGAACTCGACGTCTCGCAGCCCGCCGGGGCCGAGCTTCAGCTCCCGGTCGACGTCGCCCACCGGGATGTGGTCGACCACGCGGCGGCGCATCTGCTGCACCTCGGCGACGAAGCCGGCCCGCTCACCGGCCCGCCAGACCAGCTCGTCGACCGCGGCGGCGTACCGGTCGGCCAGCGGGGCGGCACCGGCGGCCGGACGGGCCTTCAGCAACGCCTGGAACTCCCACGTGCTCGCCCAGCTCTCGTAGTAGCCGAGGTGGCTGGCCAGCGTCCGACTGAGCGGGCCGGAGCTGCCCTCGGGGCGCAGCCCGGCGTCGACGGGCCAGATGCTCCCCTCCGCCGTGCGCTCGGAACAGATCCGCATCAGCGCGGCAGCGAGCTGACCGGCCGCCCGTGCGGCGACGTCGTCCGGCGTTGCGGCCGTGGGCTCGTGCACGAAGACGACGTCGACGTCGCTGACGTAGTTCAGCTCGCGACCACCGCACTTGCCCATCGCGATCACGGCCAGCCGACAGCGCTCGGCCGCCTCCGGCAGCTGCCGGCAGGCGAGCCGGTGCGCGACCTCCAGCGTCGCGTCCGCCAGCTCGGCCAGCGCCGCCGCCACCTCGTCGAGGGACCGAGTGCCGGTGAGGTCCGCGGCGGCGATCCGGAGCAGCCGCCGCCGGTACCCGACCCGCAGCGCGTCGGCATCTGCCCCGGCCTGCTCGTCCACGCGCAGGTCCGGCGGATCCGGGCCGTCGGTGCGGAGGTCGTGCCAGTACGCAGGGTGCCGGCGCAGGTGGTCGGTGAGCGCGACGCTGGCACCGCAGACGGCTGCCAACCGCGCCCGCAGCCCCTCGTCCACGGCGAGCGCGTCGCTGAGCGCGGCACCGTCCGGCGCGGCCGCCACCACCGCGGCGATGCCGGCGAGCGCGGCGTCGGGGTCGGCGGCGGCGACGATCTCGCGCAGCACGACGTCGCGGTCCGGCTCGTCCAGCCGAAGGGCGCGCACGTGGTCGTCTGCGTCCGGGCCCTGCAGGCCGAGCCGGGCCAGCCGCCCCGCTCCGCCCCCGGACGGGTGGGTCGTGGTCACCCCGGCCTTCCGACGGCCTCGGCCGCCGGCCGCACGCCGGCGGCCCCGCAGCGGACGGCGAAGCCGTCGGCCAGCCGCCGCCATGCCGTGCGCAGCCGCTCCTCCGCGGGCCCGAGCGCCGCCAGCAGCCGCAGGTCGGCCTCCTCCAGCGACGTCGCGGACTCGGTCCAGGCACCGACGATGGCCGAACCGGCCTCCGGGTGCGATTGGATCCCCCACGCGGCGGTCCCTACGCGGAAGGCCTGCAACGCATCCCCGATCGTGTACGCGAGGGCCACCGCACCCGGCGGCAGGGCGGTGACCACGTCGACGTTCCACTGCACAGCCACCGGGGCGTCGTAGCCGCCAGCGGCCACGAGCGGGCCGAACAACGCGTCGACCTCAGCCTCCGCGGTCCAGCCCACGGGCAGCAGGCCGCACTGCCGGCCGCTCGGGTGCCGCTCGACCCGGCCGCCGGTCGCCGCGGCGAGGAGCTGGTGACCGAGGCAGATCCCGAGCGTCGGGACGTCGCGGTCGACGGCGGTGCGCAGCAGCTGCTTGGTCGGCCCCAGCCAGGCGTGGTCGGCGTCGTCGTTGGCGCCCATGGCGCCGCCCAGCACCAGCAGGCCGCAGTACGGCGCGAGGTCGGCGGGCAGCGGCTCGCCGAGGTAGGGGCGACGGACCTCCAGCCGCATCCCGGCGAGCTCCAGCCACTCGCCGAACCAGGCCGGCGGGCACTCGTCCTCGTGCTGCACCGCCAGGATCGGTGCGGAGCGGTGACCTGACGCGTTCACCCGTCGAGGCTAGCCGCTGTGCGGGGTCGGCTCAGAGCAGCGGGAGCAACTGGTCGAGCTCGTACTGGCTGACCTGGCGCCGGTAGGCCTGCCACTCGGCGCGCTTGTTGCGGAGGAAGAAGTCGAACACGTGCTCACCCAGCGTCTCGGCGACGAGCTCGCTGGACTCCATCACCCGGATCGCCTGCTCCAGGTTGTGCGGCAGCGGCTCGATCCCGAGCGCGTGCCGCTCGCCGTCGGTGAGCGACCAGACGTCGTCCTCGGCCTCGGCCGGCAGCTCGTAGCCTTCCTCGATCCCCTTCAACCCGGCCGCCAGCATCAGCGCGTAGGCGAGGTACGGGTTGGCCGCCGAGTCGATCGACCGCACCTCGGCCCGGGTGGACTGGCCCTTCTGCGGCTTGTACCGCGGCACCCGGACCAGCGCGGAGCGGTTGTTGTGTCCCCAACAGACGTAGGCCGGCGCCTCACCGCCGCCGATCAACCGCTTGAACGAGTTCACCCACTGGTTGGTCACGGCGGTGAACTCCGCAGAGTGCCGCAGCAGACCGGCGATGAACGACCGCCCGGTCTTGGACAGCTGGTACTCCGCACCGGCTTCGAAGAAGGCGTTCCGCTCTCCCTCGAACAGCGACATGTGGGTGTGCATGCCCGACCCGGCGTGCTCGGTGAAGGGCTTCGGCATGAACGAGGCGTAGATGCCCTGGCTCAGCGCCACCTCCCGCACGACGACCCGGAAGGTCATGATGTTGTCGGCGGTCGACAGCGCGTCGGCGTAGCGCAGGTCGATCTCCTGCTGCCCCGGCGCTCCCTCGTGGTGGCTGAACTCGACCGAGATCCCCATCGACTCGAGCATCGTGATGACCTCGCGGCGGAAGTCCTGGCCCACTCCCTGGGCGGTGTGGTCGAAGTAGCCGGAGTTGTCGACCGGCACCGGGACGACACCGGGCGTGGGCTGGCCCTTGAGCAGGAAGAACTCGATCTCGGGGTGGGTGTAGAAGGTGAAGCCGAGGTCACCGGCCCGTGACAACGCTCGCTTCAGCACGTGCCGAGGGTCGGCGTAGGAGACCCCGCCGTCGGGCAGCAGGATGTCGCAGAACATCCGCGCCGTCGCCGGGCCGTCGCCGCGCCACGGGAGGATCTGGAAGGTCGACGGGTCGGGCTTGGCGAGCATGTCCGCCTCGTAGACCCGGGCGAACCCCTCGATGGCCGATCCGTCGAAGCCGATGCCCTCGTCGAAGGCGTTCTCCAGCTCGGCAGGGGCCACCGCCACGGACTTGAGGAAGCCCTGGACGTCGGTGAACCACAGCCGGACGAACCTGACGTCGCGCTCCTCGAGCGCCCGCAGCACGAAGTCCTCCTGCTTACCCATGGCGACAGTCTTGCCGATCCGCACGCCGATCGGGACGGCAGCTCAGAACGAGGCGAGCCGGGGTTGGCCGCCGGCGCGTCGCAGTGCACGGTCGGCCTTCTGCTCGGCCAGTCGGCAGAGCAGGATCGCGACGACTCCGAGCTCGAGGACGGCCACTGCCTCGAAGCGGTCGGTGTCGCCGGGCAGCCACCCGGCAGCCACCGCGCCGACGATGACGGCGACCGCGAGCACGCCGAACGCGACCACGCAGGCGCGAGTGGCCAGCCGCGACCACCAGGCCGGCCAGGACCGCGCCGGTAGGCCGGGGCGAGCCGTTCCGGTGGTGACCAACCGCTCCCGCAGGTCGGGCCGCAGTGCCGCGGCCATAGCGTCCGCGCGGCCGTGCCCGCACAGCTCGAGGCGCCGGTCCGGAAGCTCCAGGCACAGGTGCCAGCCCGGAGAATGCGCGCTGCCGTCGAGCCGCGCCGAGGTCACGTCGGCCAGCCGCACGGAGACCTCTGCATCGGCGACCCCGACCAGGCTGTCGCGGTGCGTCCTCGCCAGCTCGAGCAACTCGCGGGTCTCGGAGGGCCGGGGCAGGAGCCGGCCCGCCAGGTCGGCGAGGAACCGGCGGCTGGGATGGGGATAGCCGAGCATCCACCCGTCGAGGATGACCAGGTCCACACCGGTCAGCCGAGGACCGGCGAGCGCCGCCGTGACCGCCGTGATCGGCAGCTCGTCCAGGCCACCGGGAGGTGGCTCGGCGTCGTGCCAGGCGACGTCGAGGTCGATCCCGAGCTGCTCGAGCCAGCCACGCAGCGCGTGTACGTCGCGACGGGTCACCGAGTCGCCGACGAAGGTCGCGACCGGCACGACCTCGCCGCTGTGGTCGAGCAGCTGGGGTCCCCAGGCGTCATGCCAGCCGAGGGTCAGCCTGTCCTGCTCGAGCGCCACCACCTGGATCGCCGCGGTCAGCAGGCCGGTCACGGCCTCCAGCCGGGCCCGCTGCTCCGCCCGCTCCCGGGCATGCCGCTCGTCGTCGCTCTCGCCGATCGCGTCGCCCCCGTGGGCCGCAGCGGTCAGCGACGAAGGACAGTGCGGCAGCCCGGCCAACAGTGCGCCCAGCACCGGAACCCGATCGACCGTCTCAGGACCGGACCGGCGCAAAACGGTGCCCGGGGCGAGCACCTCGAGGAGCTCGGCGAGAGTCCGCGGCCAGCGGCCGGTGAGGTGCACCACCACCGGCAGGCCGGCGTCGCGCTCGTCTCGCCACTGCGGCAGCCACACCCGGTTCGGGAGGTCCTCGGGGGACACCATCGGGACGGGGTGCCCGTCGACCATGGCGGCCCGCTCGCCGAGCCGCCGGTCGGTGCTGACCGCATCGACGAGGAGTGAGAACGCCGGCCGAACCACCGTCCGATGGGTGCGGGACTCGATGACGCCGACCCGCTCGCAGGCGGCGAGGGTGGCGATGGCGGTCGCGCCGGGGGCTCCCAGCCCGACGCCACGCGCGGCCGCCGCCTCGCGTCGCTCGGCCTGGATGTCGTCGACCTCGCGCAGCGCGAGCAGCTCGGCGATGTCGGACGGCGTCGGCCTCAGTGCCTTCGGGACCGAGCTGTCCGACCAGCTGCCGACCGCGTCCAGCAGCGCCTGGCGGCGGCTCTCCAGCCGGCGCCCGGCACGGCGCACGAGGACGCCCAGGAGCGGGGTGGCGTCGTTGGTGAGCCTGGCCACGTCGAGCCGAGCGCTCAGCTGCAGGCCCGGGCGCACCTGGGGATCGAGCACCGGGCGCATCCGGGACAACGGTCCGGCCACCAGCCGGTCCAGCTCGGTCAGGTCCAGGTGCCAGAGCAGCGGTGCGCCGACGTACAGCACGGGGCTGTCGGGGTCCGGCACCAGTCGGATCTCCGCCTCCGGCACCAGCCAGACCTCGGTCGGGCACTGCACTCCGACCTCGGTGGCGAGCCGGGCCAGGTGCTCGTGCAGCTTGCTCTCCACGAGCAGGTTGAGCTGCAGCCCGCGCTGGGCCGGTGGAGGGGTCCGCTGCGCGTTCAGGATCGTCCAGCCGACCGAGGCGGCGAGCACCAGCACCGGCCAGCCGAGCAACAGCGACGTGCGTCCCAGCACCAGCCCGAGGACGCCTGCGACCAGACCGAGGGCGGCGCCCGCGGTCGCGGCGGCCATGACCCGGCGCAGCGTGAGCGTCATCGACCGCGCGGCACGCTCGGCCTCGCGCCGAGCGGTCCGCGTGCTCCGGCCCTGGACGGGCAAGTCGAGCGCGGTCATCTCGTCCTCTGCGATCTGCGGTGGGACGACCACGATAGAAAGCCTGTGACGCTCAGTGATCGGTTGTTGACCACTAGTGGCTGAACGGCTGATCGGTGGACGACTGCAGGTGCGACCGTTCGGACATTTCGGCCACGTGGTCCCGGCGTCGCTCCCGGTGTGTCGCTGCTTAGGCTGGGACCGTGCCCCAGCTCCGCCTCGCCTTGGCCCAGGTCAACGCCGTCGTCGGCGACCTCGAGGGCAACGCGACGCAGGTCATCGCCGCCGTGCAGGCCGCCCGACGGGAGGGGGCGCACCTCGTCGCGCTCCCGGAGATGGTGCTCACCGGCTATCCGATCGAGGACCTGGCGCTGCGGACGTCGTTCGTGCAGGCTGCCCGGCACACGGTCACCGACCTCGCCCGCCGGCTGCAGGACCTGGGGCTCGGCGAGGTGGTGGTGGTGGTCGGCTGCCTGGACCGGGTGGAGGCGGCCGAGGAGCGACTGGGAGTGCCCCGGGGGTCGCCGCAGAACGGGGTCGCCGTGCTGCACCGCGGCGCGGTGGTGGCGCGTCAGGCCAAGCACCACCTGCCGAACTACGGCGTGTTCGACGAGGCGCGCTACTTCGTCTCCGGTGACACCGTGAACGTGCTGCGAGTGCACGGCGTCGACGTGGCGCTGGCGGTCTGCGAGGACCTGTGGCGAGACGGGCCGTCGGCCGCGTCCGCGGCTGCCCAGGCCGGTCTCCTCTTGGTGCTGAACGGCTCACCGTACGAACGGGCCAAGGACGACGCCCGGCTGGAGCTCTGCGCCCGCCGGGCACGGGAGGGGAACTGCGCCCTCGCCTACGTCAACCTGGTCGGGGGGCAGGACGAGCTGGTCTTCGACGGCGACTCCCTGGTCGTCGACGCCCAGGGGGTCCTGCTCGCCCGCGCCGCGCAGTTCGCCGAGGAGCTGCTGGTCGTCGATCTCGACCTGCCGGCGGCGACCGCGGACCCGGGGCAGCCGGTCACCCTGCCCGCCGCGGTCGACCGGCTCGTCGTGCGCCGCACCGTCGTCGCGGCCGAACCGGTCGCGCCCTACCCCGCACGCGACCCCACCGTCTCCGAGCGCCTGGACGACGTCGCGGAGGTGTGGCACGCGGCCGTGACCGGACTGCGGGACTACGTGCGCAAGAACGGCTTCGGCACCGTGGTCCTGGGACTGTCCGGCGGCATCGACTCGGCGGTCACCGCCGTGCTGGCCGCCGACGCCCTGGGCCCGTCGCGGGTGCATGCGGTGTCGATGCCGAGCGTCTACTCCACCGACCACTCCCGCAGCGACGCGGCCGAGCTGGCCGAGCGCACCGGCATCGGCTACGAGGTGGTGCCGATCCACGACCTGGTGGAGGCGTTCCTGCGGCCCCTGCAGCTGTCCGGACTGGCCGAGGAGAACCTGCAGGCCCGATGCCGGGGGGTGATCCTGATGGGCCTGTCCAACCAACTCGGACACCTCGTGCTCGCCACCGGCAACAAGAGCGAGCTGTCGGTCGGCTACTCCACGCTGTACGGAGACTCCGTGGGCGGCTACGCCCCGATCAAGGACGTGCCGAAGACGCTGGTCTGGGAGCTGGCCCGCTGGCGCAACGCCGCCGCGCGCGGACGGGGTGAGAGAGAGCCGATCCCGGACGCGATCATCACCAAGCCTCCGTCGGCCGAGCTGCGTCCGGACCAGCTGGACAGCGACTCGCTGCCCGACTACGCGCTCCTGGACGACATCCTCGACGACTACGTGGAGCGTGACGCCAGCTCGGACGAGCTGGTCGCGCAGGGCTTCGACGCCGCCGTGGTGGAGCGGGTGCTGCGGCTGGTGGACGGCGCCGAGTACAAGCGGCGGCAGTACCCGCCCGGCCCGAAGATCTCGACCCGCAACTTCGGCCGGGACCGGCGGCTGCCGATCACGAACCTGTGGCGCGAGCACCACACCCAGGAGTGACACAGCAGACACCCGCCGCCCCTCCCCCGCGCCCGCCGGTCGTGCCAGGCTGGGAGCCGTCCGGGGACCCCCTCTCGACGGGGCCTCGAGATCTGGAGGCCGACATGTCCGAGAACCCCTCCCCGCCGGTGCGCCGGGTCCGCACCTCGCACCTGCTCGAGATGAAGCAGCGGGGCGAGCGCTGGGCGATGCTCACCGCCTACGAGCAGTACGCCGCCGCCACCTTCGACGAGGCGGGCATTCCGGTGCTGCTGGTCGGCGACTCGGCGAGCAACAACGTCTACGGCAACGAGACGTCGCTGCCGGTCACGGTCGACGAGCTGATTCCCCTGGTCCGGGCGGTGACCCGGTCGGTCCGCCGGGCCCTGGTCGTCGCCGACCTGCCCTTCGGGTCCTACCAGGCGTCGCCGCAGCAGGCCTTCGACACCTCGGTGCGGTTCATGAAGGAGGCCGAGGCGCACGCCGTCAAGCTGGAGGGCGGCCTGCCGGTGCTCCCGCAGGTCCGGCTGCTGACCGATGCCGGCATCCCGGTGATGGCGCACGTCGGGTTCACCCCGCAGTCCGAGCACAACCTCGGCGGCTACCGCGTCCAGGGGCGTGGCGACGCCGGCGCCCGGGTGCTGGACGAGGCGGTCGCGCTGCAGGACGCCGGCGCCTTCGCGGTCGTGATGGAGATGGTGCCCGGTGACATCGCCGCCGAGGTCACGGCGAAGCTCACCATCCCCACCATCGGCATCGGCGCCGGGCCGGGCTGCGACGCCCAGGTGCTGGTCTGGCAGGACATGGCCGGGCTGCGCACCGGCCGGACTCCCCGCTTCGTCAAGCGGTACGCCGACGTGCACGGCGTGCTGCTGGAGGCGGCACGGACGTTCGCGGCCGAGGTGACCGACGGGACCTTCCCGGCCCCGGAGCACACCTTCGACTAGGGCGCCGGCTCAGGACCAGTCGAGCCAGGCGCCCCCGGCCCACACCAGGCCCAGCCAGGCCACCAGCCCCACGACCGGCAAGCCGGCGACGGCGCGCGGGTGCGGCCGGGCCCAGCCGACCGCGAGCACCAGCAGGCCGAGCCACAGTGCGAGCAGCCCGAGCACGGCCTGCCATGGCGCGAACAGCACGCTCGCGACGTACATCCACAGCAGCACGGCGAGGCCGCCGAAACCGATCCACGGCCCCGACCGGGACAGGTTCGCGCGCGCCACCGGGGTCACCCGGCCCGGGCCGCGCCGGCCAGCTGGGCCGTCAGCACGTCGCGTGCCTCGGCCAGCGACGGTCCGTACCAGGTCAGGTGCCGACCGGACACCAGCGCGCACGGCACCGTCGGGAACGCCTCGGGCCCGTCGTCGGCCGCGAACCGGTACGGCTCGTCCGGCAGCACCACGAGGTCGTGCTCGGGAACGGTGTCGAGGTCGAAGCGGGGATAGCGGTCGGCCGCGGCGCCGAGCACGTTGTGCACGCCGAGCCGGGCGAGCAGGTCGCCGGCGAAGGTGTCCCGGCCGAGCGCCATCCACGGTCGGCGCCAGATCGGCACCAGTGCCCGGCGAGCCGGCAGCGCCGACGCCGGCGCCGCCGGCACCGCCGACGCCGGCGCCGCCCAGGCCCGCTCCGCGTCGTCGAGCCAGCCCACCCGGTCCGCGCCCAGGGCGGCGAGCAGCTGCCGCAGCTGGTGCAGTGCCTGCGGCAGCGTCTCCGGATCGGTGACCCAGACCCGGAGGCCGGCGTCCCGCAACGCGGCGATGTCCGGCTCGCGGTTCTCCTCGGTGTTCACCACGACCAGGTCAGGGTCGAGCCGCAGCACGCCCGCGACGTCCGGATTCTTGGTGCCGCCGACCCGGGGGACGTCCAGCCCAACGGGGTGGGTGCACCAGTCGGTGGCACCGACCAGGACGTCCGGAACGGTGCCGGCCACCGCCTCGGTGAGGGACGGCACCAGGCTGACCACCCGGCGCGGCGGCGTCCGTCGCTCAGACATCGGTGAGCCGGACTCCCGCGTGCACCCGGTAGCGCCGGTTGACGGCGATCAGGTTGGCGGTGAGCGCCTCGACCTGGCCCGCGTTCCGCAGCCGGCCGGCGTACACCCCGCGCATCCCCGGGACCGACGCTGCCAGCTCGATCACCCGGTCGGTCGCCTCCCGGTCGTCACCGAGCACCAGCACGTCGGTCTCGACCCGGTCGACGTCCGGGTCGAGCAGCAGCACGGCGGACACGTGGTGGAACGCCGCGACGACCCTGGACTCCGGCAGCAGCCGCAGCGCCTGCTCCGCGGCACTGCCCTCGGGCACCGGCAGCGGATACGGCCCGCGCTGGTCGAAGCCGAGCGGGTTCACGCAGTCGACGACGATCCGCCCGCGCAGCACCGGCGCCAGCTCGGTGAGGGTGTCGGCGTGCGCGGCCCAGGGCACCGCCACCACCACGATGTCCGCCCCGGCCGCGGCGTCGGTGTTGGTCCCGCCGGTGACCTCGGCGGCGTGGGGCGTGGCTGCGCCGGCGGCTCGGCCGGTGCGGGACAGTTCGGCGGCGAGCCGGCTGGTCGCGGCGGCCGCCTCCTGGGCGCGCGCCGCGTCCCGCGACCCCAGCACGACCGGCAGTCCGGCCGCGGCGAACCGAGTCGCCAGCCCGCGTCCCTGCGCCCCCGTCCCACCGAGGATCGCCAGTGGCCGCGGCGTCGGGTCACCGTGGCCCATACGCACCGGTCTCCCCTCGGTCATGGCGGTGGCACGCTGCCGGACGCAGGTCACCACCCCGGCGGATGGCGCCACCACCGTACGGAGCGAACCGGTCGCCGTCGGCCGCGGGGAGACAATCCGGTGGCGCCCGGACCCGGCGACCGGGATCATCGCCGCACGTGACCGACCCCCTGGCGCCGCATCCGCCGACACCGGAGCCGGTCCACCCTGCGCCGAGCAGCTGGCGGGTGGACACCACCCCGCTACGCACCTCCCGCGACTTCCGGCTGATCTGGAGCTCGGGGCTGGTCACCTACTTCGGCTCGATCACCACCTACGTCGCGCTGCCGTTCCAAATCAAGGAGCTCACCGGGTCGCTCGCCCTCGCCGGCCTGCTCGGGGTCGCGGAGGTGGTGCCGCTGATCGTCTTCGGGCTGTACGGCGGCGCGCTGGCTGACGCACGCGACCGGAAGCGGATGGTGATCGGTACCGAGCTCGTCCTGCTCGCGCTGACCGGCGTCCTGCTCGGCAACGCCCTGTTGCCGGACCCGCGGGTGTGGGTGCTGTTCGTCGTGGCCGGACTGTTCGCCGCCGTCGACTCGCTGCAACGGCCGTCGCTGGACGCGATGATCCCGAAGGTCGTCCGACACGACGAGCTGGCGGCGGCCAGCGCGCTGAGCGCCATCCGGTACGACGTCGGCTCCATCGCCGGGCCGGCACTGGCCGGCGTGCTGCTGACGGTCGGCGCGACGTGGACCGCGTACGGCTTCGACGTGCTCACCACGCTCGCATCGCTGAGCCTGCTGGCCCGCATCTCGCATGTGTCGGCGCCCCCGGACGGGGCGACCGCCAGCCTGCGTGCGGTCGCCCAGGGCCTGGCGTACGCCTGGCAGCGCAAGGACCTGCTCGGCACCTATGCCGTCGACACGATGGCGATGGTGCTGGGCATGACCACCGCCATCTTTCCCTTCCTCGCGGTGACGCTGGACGCCCCGTGGGCGGTGGGTCTGCTGTTCTCGGCTCCGGCGGTCGGGTCCCTGCTGGTCTCGCTGACCTCCGGCTGGACCGCCCGGGTGCACCGGCACGGGCTGGCGATCGCGTGGGCCGCGGCGGCGTACTGCGCGTCGATGGTCTGCGTCGGGCTGGCCCCGAACGTGTGGCTGGCGCTGCTCGCGCTCGCCGCCGCCGGGGGCGCCGACATGGTCAGCGCGCTGTTTCGGCAGACCGTCTGGAACAGCTCGATCCCGGACGAGCTGCGCGGCCGGCTGGCCGGCGTGGAGCTGCTCAGCTACTCGATCGGCCCGACCCTGGGCAACGCCCGGTCGGGGCTGGTCGCCTCGGCGATCGGTGTCCGCGGCGCGATCGTCTCCGGCGGGGTGCTCGGCGTGGTGCTCACCCTGGCGGCGGGCGCGGCGATGCGGGACTTCCGCCGCTACGACACCCGCACCAACCCGCATGCCGTTGCCCACCGGGCGGCCTCCGCCGCCGCCCCCGACGCCTGACCCCCACCCCCCTGGTCACGATCCGCGACTTTTGCAGCCCGACGGGAGGTGGCTCTCGACGCGCGATGAGGCATTTCCGTCGTTCGAGCGACGGGAATGCCTCATCGCCGGTGGCGGGGCAGGGTGCGGGGCCGGTCAGTCGTCGAGGTCGTCGTTCCAGTTCGGGTCGTTGTCCCAGGCCTCGTTGCGCTCGGCCACCTTCTCCAGCGCGCGCTCGGCCTCCTCCCGGGTGTCGTAGGGACCGAGCCGGTCGATCGCAGGGCACCCGTGGGCACCCTCCACAGCGTGGTGCTCGAGGCAGAAGTAGTACCGGTCAGCCATGGCCACATCTTGCACCCGGCACGGCTCCTACACTTCCCCCCATGCCTCCCCCAGCCCCCACCACCGGGACGGTCCTGCAGCCGTACCCGGTGTCGCCGACCCGGCCAGTGCCGGCATCGATCCCCAGACCCGACTACGTGGGCCGCTCCCGGGTGGTCCCCTACACCGGCCCGGACGTGCAGCCGGCCGAGGTGATCGAGCGGATGCGCGTGGCGGGGCGGCTCGCGGCGCAGGCGCTGGACGCGGTCGAGGCGGCTGTCGCTCCAGGTGTCCCGACCGACGAGCTGGACCGGGTGGGGCACGACTTCCTCGTCGACCACGGCGCGTACCCGTCGACGCTGACCTACCCCGGCGGCGGGTCGCCGCCGTACCCGAAGTCGTTGTGCACCAGCGTGAACGAGGTGATCTGCCACGGGATCCCCGACGCCCGACCGCTCCGGGACGGGGATCTGGTGAACGTCGACATCACCGCCTACCTGACGATCGACGGGATCGGAGTGCACGGAGACACCAACAAGACCTATCTGGTCGGCGACGTCGCCGAGGAGGACAAGCTGCTGGTCGAGCGGACCCGTGAGGCGCTGGCCCGCGCGATCAAGGCGGTCAAGCCGGGGCGCCGAGTGAACGTGATCGGGCGCGTGATCGAGGCGTATGCGAATCGGTTCGGGTACGGCGTCGTGCGGGACTTCACCGGGCACGGGGTCGGGCCCGCGTTCCATACCGGGCTGATCATCCCGCACTACGACGACGAGCGGTTCGACACCATGATCGAGCCGGGCATGACCTTCACCATCGAGCCGATGCTGACGCTCGGCACGATCGACTGGGACCTGTGGGACGACGGCTGGACCGTCACCACCAAGGACAAGCGGCGGACCGCCCAGTTCGAGCACACCCTGGTCGTCACTGAGGACGGCGCCGAGGTCCTCACCCTGCCCTGACCCCCGCCCCCGCTCCCCCGCAGCGGTTGGGGCGGACGAGCCGGCCGATAGGCCGGATCCTGTCGGTCGTCTCGCGACGACCGTGGCGACCATCCATCTACGGAGCACCGTCACCGGCGCCCTCCTGCGGCCCACCCGCGAACTCGGGCGAGCAGCCCTCGATCGTCCGCGCAGACCGACCGCGAACGGTCGGCCCTCTTGGCCTTGCTCCAGGTGGGGTTTACCGAGCCACCCCGGTCACCCGGGGTGCTGGTGGTCTCTTACACCACCGTTTCACCCTTGCCCGCACCGTCGAGGCGAGGCCCCGACGGCCGTTGGCGGTCTGATTTCTGTGGCACTGTCCCGCGGGTCACCCCGGGTGGGTGTTGCCCACCACCTCGCTCTGTGGAGTCCGGACCTTCCTCGACACGTGCCCGGGGGCGCGTGCCGCGGCCGCCTGGCCGGCTCGTCCGCGCGGTCAGCCTATCCCCTGCCCGGCGGTCACTCCGCTTCGTACGAGAACGTCCGCAGCACCGAGACGCCGTCCGGCCACCACTGGGTCACGCTCAGCGAAGCCGGCGCCAGCTGCATCCGGTGCAGCACCTGGACCGGTGCGTCCAGCGCCTCGCGCACCACGGCCTTGATCGGCGTCACGTGTGACACCGCGAGGACGGTACGGCCCTCGTGCTCGGCGACCAGGCGACCCAGCGCGCGGGCGACCCGGATGGCCACCGCGTCGTTGGACTCCCCGCCGGGCGGGCGCACCGACGGGTCCCGCAGCCAGCTCGCCAGCAGCTCGGGCCAGCGGCCCTGGACCTCGGCGAAGGTGAGCCCGTCCCAGTCGCCGAAGGCCGCCTCGGCCAGGTCATCGACCACCGTCACCGGCAACCCCAGCCGCCCGGCGACCAGGTCGGCCGTCTCCCGGCAGCGCCGCAGCGGGGAGCTCACGATCACGTCGACCGCACCGACCCCGTCAAGGGCCACCCGGTCCCCGGCGGAGAGCGCCTCCCGCCGGCGCTCCAACCAACTGGCGGCCTTGGTCACCTGGCCGCGACCACGCTCGGTCAGGCCGGGGTCGGTCCCGCCGGTGCCGCAGAACAGCCGGCGCTCGGTGCTGTCGGTGACCCCGTGCCGCAGCAACACGACAGTGGTCGGCGAGGTCTGCTCGCGGTCCCGCCAGCCGACCAGCGGGTCCCCGCGGGAGCCGGTGCGCTCGCGCGGGTCTCCACCTCGCCTGCCGACCAGCGCATCCTCAGCCGCACGCTCCGCCTCGTCCACCGCCCGGGCGCCCTCGGCCCGCCGGCCGTCGAGCACGTCGTTGAGCAGCCGGTCGGCGGCGCCGTTCTCCGCCCGCGGCACCCAGGTCCACACCGTCCCCTCCGGTGCGATCCGCTGCGCCTGCAACGCGAGCGGTCGCATCCCGGGGTGCTTGATCTTCCACCGCCCGGCCATCTGCTCGATGACCAGCTTGGAGTCCATCCGGACCTCGACCGCGGCGCCAGCCGCGTGCTCGGCGACCAGCTCGAGCCCGGCGATCAGGCCGCGGTACTCCGCCACGTTGTTGGTCGCCGTCCCGATCGTCTCGGCCGCCTCGGCCAGCACCCGCCCGGTGTCACGGTCCCGGATCAGCGCTCCGTACGCCGCGGGGCCGGGGTTGCCACGCGAACCACCGTCGGCCTCGACCACGACCGCGCGAACCGCGTCGCGCTCGACGCTCACAGCCCCGACTCGGCGGTGCGTACGAGCAGCCGGTTGCACTCCGGGCACCGCAGCACGGTGTCCGGCGGTTCGGCGGCCAGCTCACGCAGGTCTGCGGCGTTGAGCTCCAGCCGGCAGCCCTCACAGCGACGCTGCCGGAGCTCGGCCGCACCCACCCCGCCCTGCTGGCCGCGCACCTTGTCGTACAGCGCCAGCAGGTCGGCGGGCACTCCGGACACGGTCTGCTCGCGTTCGACCCGGGCCGCCTCGGCCTGCCGGTCCAGGTCGGCCAGCGCCTCGTCCCGTGCCACCGTCGCCGCGCCGAGCTCGGCGTCCAGCGCCGTCAGCTCGGCCTCGGTTCGGTCCAGCGTGGCCTGTGCCTGCTCGAGCTGCTCCATCACCTCCAGCTCGGCGTCCTCGAGCGTGCCGATCCGGCGGTCCAGGCTTTCGATCTCGTGCTGCAGCCCCTGCAACTCCTTGGGCGAGCTCACCGCGCCCTTGTCCAGCCGCTCCTGGTCACGCTGGCGCCGGGTGCGGACCTGACTCACGTCGGCGTCGGCCTTGCGCACCTCGGCCGCCAGGTCGGACACGGCGGTGCGCTCCAACCCGTGCCGGACCGACAGCTCCCCGCGCTGGGCTGCGAGCTGCTCGGCGCGGGCGACCTCGGGCAGGGTGCGGCGCTGGTGCGTCAGCCGGTCCAGCCGGGCATCCAGGCTCTGGACGTCCAGCAGGGCGTGCTGCGCGGCGGGGTCGGCTCTCAGCGGGGGGCTCCTCAGGGTGTCGCGGCGTGGTCGCGGCGTGGTCGCGGCGTGGTCAGTCGGTCGGGCCGCGCATCGGCACGTGGTCCGTCCAGGGATCGGTCACCAGGGTCGAGACGCGGACCTCCACCGTAGTGGCCGGGCCGCTGCTCACACCGGCCAGCACGTCCGGCAGCGCACCCGTCAGCCGCTCGGCGAGCAGCGGCAGCCAGGTCCACTCCGCCGCCATGTGCGGCACGTCCACCAGAGCCGGGGTGCGCGGGTCGGCGCCGGCGTGCTCGCGGAACTCCGACACCGGGTGGTGCCGCAGGTCCGAGGTCACGTAGGCGTCCACGCCCAGTCCTCGGACCTCGTCGAGCAGGAAGTCACCGGACCCCCCGCACACCGCCACCCGCTCCACTCGCCGTCCCGGGTCTCCCGCGACCCGTACGGCGCTGGCAGTGGCCGGCAGCGCCGCGGCCACCCGGCGGACGAAGTCGGCCAGCGCGGCCGGCCGCTCCAACCGGCCGACGCGACCACTGCCGCGGTCACCGGGCAGGTCCGCCATCTGCAGCAGGTCGAAGGCCGGCTCCTCGTACGGGTGCGACGACCGCAGCGCCGCGAGGACCGCGCCCCGGCGGGCGCGCGGCAGCACCGTCTCCAGCCGGGTCTCCGGCACCTCGGTGACCCGACCCACCTCGCCCACGGCCGGGGCCGCTCCGTGCAGCGGCCGGAACGACCCGGTGCCGGTGGAGGTGAACGTGCAGCCGTCGTAGTCACCGATCGCCCCCGCGCCGGCCTCCGTCACGGCGGCCCGCACCTGGCCGAGCGCCTCGGTCGGGACGAAGACGACCAGCTTGTCCAGCGGCTCGGCGGGATCCGGGCGCACCGGCGCGAGGTCCACCACTCCGAGAGCCCGCGCCAGTGCCTCGCTGACGCCGCCGGCCGGGGAGTCGGCGTTGGTGTGGCAGACGTGCAGCGCGATCCCGGCGCGGATCAGGTCGTGCACCAGCCGACCCTTCGGCGTCGTGGCCGGCACCCCGTGCACCGGTCGGAGCAGCAGCGGGTGGTGCACCACGAGCAGGTCCGCACCCCAGTCCCGAGCCTCGTCCACGACGGCGCGCACCGGGTCGACGGCCAACAGCACCCGGCGGACCGGCGCGGCCGGATCGCCGCACACGGTGCCGACCGCGTCCCACTCGTCGGCCCAGGCAGCGGGGTACCAGCGGTCGAGCAGCCCGGTCACGTCGGCCACCGTCGGCGCGTCGAGAGGTGGCAGGTCGGCATCCGGCACCGCGCCAGGCTAGTCACCCCGGCCGCCTGCAACCGACGGCTCGAGGTGCAGCCGGGCGAACGGCGAGGTAGAACAGGATGCCGAACCGCCCGGTTTGCCATGCCCGGCCGACGGCCAGACCCAAGGAAGTGGACCGATGAGCGACCGCCGTTCCGAATCCGCCCACCCCGATCACGACCAGACCGCCGTCCACCCGGCAGGCCACGGGGGCGAGCACGCGGGCGAGCCCGTCGGCCGGCACAGCGACTCCGAGCACGCCGACCACCGCGGCCAGCCGCGCGACCACGAGCACCACCCCGAGCACCACGAGCGGCCCACGGTCACGCCCATGCTCACGCCCACGCCCACGAGGTCGAGGCTCGTCGACACGAGCGCTTCGGCGGTGCCAACACCGGGGCGGCGTTCTTCGGCTGGCTGGTCGCGTTCGCGCTGAGCGTGTTGCTGGTCAGCATCCTCGGCGCCGTCGCCGCAGCCGTCGGTGACAGCCTCGACGTGTCCCGCACGGACGCCGCCGGAGAGGCCCGCACGATCGGGCTGACAGCCGTGATCGTGCTGCTGGTGGTCCTGGTGATCGGCTACTTCGCCGGCGGGTACGTCGCCGGCCGGATGTCGCGCTACGACGGCGGTCGCCAGGGGCTGGCCGTGTGGCTGATCGGGCTGCTGGTGACCGTGGTCGCCGCTGTCATGGGCGTCATCTTCGGCCGCCAGTACGACGTGCTCGAGCGGGTCAACCTGCCGTCGATCCCGATCCCCGACGACACCCTGACCACCGGTGGCGTGATCACGCTGATCGTCGTTGTCGTCGGCACCTTGCTCGCCGCCATGCTCGGTGGCAAGGCCGGGCACCGCTACCACACCCGGGTCGACCGCTTCACCGGCTGACCAGGGCGGGCCGGTGGTCTGGGACGATCCACCGGTGCGCCCGCCGACACCCCGTACGCACCCCCCGCGGGGCCCCGTCGCGTTCGTCCTCGGCGGCGGCGGCCTGCTCGGAGCCAGCGAGGTCGGCATGCTGCGCGCCCTCGCCGAAGCCGGGATCGAGCCCGACCTGGTGTGCGGCACGTCGATCGGGGCGATCAACGGCGCGCTGGTCGCCACCGGTTCCGGCGCGGACGTGGTGGACCGGCTGACCCGCCTCTGGCAGCGGCTCGCGGACAGCGACGTCCTCCGCGGCTCCCTGGTGACCCGGACGGCGACGCTGGTGCGCACCCGCACCCACCTGCACCCGCCCGAGCCGCTGCGCGACTTGCTCAGCGAGCAGCTCGGCGACCTGCGGATCGAGGAGCTCGCGATCCCGTTCCAGTGCGTCGCCGCGAGCATCGAGCGGGCCACGGAGCACTGGTTCACCGCCGGACCGGTGGTGGACGCCGTCCTCGCCAGCAGCGCGGTTCCCGGCTTGCTCGCGCCGGTGCGCATCGGCGACGAGCACTTCCTCGACGGTGGCCTGGTGGCCAGCATCCCGGTGGACCGCGCGGTGACGCTGGGCGCCCGGACCATCTACGTGCTGCAGGTGGGGCGGATCGAGGCGCCGCTGCACGTCCCCCGGTTGCCCTGGGAGGTGGCGCTGGTGGCGTTCGAGATCGCCCGGCGGCACCGGTTCGCGACCGCCATGGCCACACTGCCCGAGGATGTCGACGTGCACGTGCTGCCGACCGGCGGGGAGCCGATCCCCTACAGCGACCGCCGGCAGTTCCGCTACCGCGACTTCGCGTCGGTCCCGGAGCGAATCGAGGTCGCGTACCGCGCGACGCAGGCCTACCTGCAGGACCCGGCGGCGGTCCGGTGAGGCTGCCACCGCGGGCCGTACGCCGGGTCGTGGGGCCGGTGCTGCTGGCGGTGTGCTGGGTGCTCGTGGTCGTCGCCCTGCCCCTGCTGGGAGTCGCGGCGGCACTCGCGTCGTACTGGCTGCCGGGACGGTGGCGCGGGCTGCGGCTGCTCGGTTTCGCCCTGGTCGGGTTGACCGTGGAGCTGCTCGCCCTGGTTGTGGCGCTGGTGCTGTGGGTGGCGAGCGGGTTCGGTGCCCGGCTTGCCTCGCCGCCGTTCCAGCGCGCGCACTACGCCCTGCTGCGCTGGATGCTGCGCGTCATCGTACGAACGGCGCGACGGCTGTTCGTGCTCCGGCTGCAGACCGACGGGGTGTCCTGGAGCCCCCTCGACGACGGCGTCCCCGGCTCCACCAACGCCATGATCGTGCTCAGCCGGCATGCCGGCCCCGGCGACAGCCTGCTGCTGCTGGAGACGCTGATGAACCGCGACCACCTGCGCCGGCCACGGACGGTCGCCAAGTCCACTCTGGCGTTGGACCCGGTCGTGGACGTCTGGTTCCACCGGCTGCCGTCCCGGTTCATCGACCCCGATCCGCGCGAGGGTGAGGATGTCGAGTCGACGATCGCTGCGCTGGCCGCCGACCTCGGCGAGGAGGACGCGCTGCTGATCTTCCCCGAGGGCGGCAACTACACCCCGCGCCGCCGGGTCCGCGCCATCGACCGGCTGCGCCGGCGCGGCCACGGCGCGTACGCGGACCGGGCCGAGCAGATGCCGCATGTGCTGCCACCCCGTCCCGGCGGGGTGCTCGCCGCCGTGGAGGCGGCT
The DNA here is from genome assembly GCA_963704295.1 of uncultured Actinomycetota bacterium. Taxonomy (GTDB): domain Bacteria; phylum Actinomycetota; class Actinomycetes; order Propionibacteriales; family Nocardioidaceae; genus JACCVL01. Next base: position 608,879 of record OY969884.1, read on the forward strand.
CCGCACGCCGACCTGGTGCTGGTGGCGCACACCGGCCTCGAGCACATCACCGGGGCCCGGGCGGCCTGGCGGGTGCTGCACGAGCACAAGACCCTGCATCTGCGCTGGTGGTTCCACCCGGCCGGCGAGCTACCGGCCGGGCGCGAGGAGCGGATCGGCTGGTTGTTCGAGCGCTGGGCCGAGATCGACCGCTGGGTCGACGAGCAGGAGCAGAGCAGCGTCCCGAACTCTTGACCGATTCGCCGGACAGCCGGGTGACCGCTTCACTACCGTGCGTCTGCCGTGTCCGCACGGGGGACGGCCACTGCTTCTCGAGGAGCCTTCGTGTCCAGACGTCCTGCCCTCACGCTGGCGGTAGTCCTAGCCGGCGCACTCGCGCTTCCGGTGGCAGCGACCGCCGCCCCGCCCGTCGCGCCGGGAAGCCCGCCGGTCGCTCCTATCGTCGACGCCGGAGCCCGGCCCGACCGGAGCTTCGGCCCGGCCGACCGCGCGGCCGCGTTGCGACAGGCCCGGGCGGACGCCCCGGCTGTCGCCCGCGCGCTCGGGCTGAGCGACTCGGAGCGGCTGGTTGCCCGCTCGGTCGAGCAGGACGCCGACGGCACCCGGCACGTGCGTTACGACCGGACGGTCGGCGGCCTCGAGGTCATCGGCGGTGACCTCGTCGTGCACCAGTCCGTCGGCGGCGCCGTCCGGTCGGCCGACCTCGCCACCGAGCAGTCGCTGGCGGCGGTGTGGACCGGCGACCCGGTGGTCGGCCGCAAGGCCGCCACCCGCGTCGCGGCCTCCCGCCAGCACCTGGCCGACGGGTCCGTCGGTGCTGCCCGGCTCGTGGTGTGGGCGGTCGACGGCGTCCCGCGTCCGGCCTGGCAGGTCGAGGTTGACGGCGTCGACCGTCGCGGTGGGCCGGTTCGCCGGGTGGAGTACGTCGACGCCGGCACCGGCCGGTACATCGCCGGCTGGAGCAGCATCCAGCACGCCGACGGCAGCGGCCAGTCGCTCTACAGCGGCACGGTGCCGCTGAAGACCACGCTCGCGAACGGCAGGTTCCAGCTGAAGGACACCACCCGCGGCGGCGCGCGCACCGTGGACGTCTTCAACGGGACCGACCCGCCCGGCGGCTACCTCGCCGGGACGATCTTCACCGACCCCGACAACGCGTGGGGCAACGGCAGCACCAGCAGCCGGCAGTCCGCCGCGGTGGACGTCGCGTTCGGCGGCGCCGAGACCTGGGACTACTTCAAGCAGACCTTCGGCCGCTCCGGCATCCGGGGTGACGGGGTCGGCGCGAAGAGCCGGGTGCACTACGGCAACAACTACGACAACGCCTTCTGGGACGACGACTGCTTCTGCATGACCTACGGCGACGGCGGCACGTTGTTCAACCCACTGGTCTCCCTCGACGTGGCCGGCCACGAGATGACCCACGGTGTCACCTCGAACACCGCCGGGCTGAGATACTTCGGCGAGTCCGGCGGTCTGAACGAGGCCACCAGCGACATCTTCGGCACGATGGTCGAGTTCGGCGCCGGCCGCGCCAGCGACCCCGGTGACTACTACATCGGCGAGGAGATCACCAAGCCCGCCTTCGGCCCGTTCCTGCGCCGGATGGACACGCCGAGCGCCGACGGCAGCAGCTACGACTGCTGGACCATCGGGATGGGCTACGACGACGTGCACTACTCGTCCGGCCCGGCGAACAAGTTCTTCTACCTGTTGTCCGAGGGCACCGGGTCGAAGACGATCGGCGGCCTGCCGCACAACGGCACGTCCTGCAACGGGACCACCTTCGCGGGCATCGGCAAGGCAGCGGCGGCGAAGATCTGGTGGCGGGCGCTGAGCGTCTACATGACCTCGACCACCAGCTACATCGACGCGCGCGACGCCACGATCCGGGCCACCAAGGACCTGTTCCCGGCGGCACCCAAGAAGTGCACCGCTGTGGTCCGCGCCTGGAAGGCCGTCGACGTGCCGGCCGGATACTGGACCTGCCAGGGTCAGCTGGACGAGGGCGCGAGCGTCCTCGGCAGCAACCCCGGTTTCGAGTCCGGCAACGTCGGCTGGGCCCGCACCGGCTCGGCCATCATCACCAACAACCAAGCGATCGGCTGGGCGCACAGCGGGTCCTGGTGGGCGAACTTCGCCATGCAGGGCACGACCAGCAACGGGCTGATGACCAGGAGCGTCACGGTCCCCAACACCGCGACTGCGCACCTGCGGTTCGACATGCTGGTCTACACCGAGGACTCGATCTTCTCCGAGTTCGACACGTTCGACGTGCTCGTGAACGGCACCAAGATCGGCCCGTCCGGACACTGGTCCAACCTGGACGCCAACAACACCTACATCCGCTGGGATGTCCCGATGTCGCGCTGGGCGGGCCAGACCGTCACCCTCGGGTTCCGCGCGAAGGAGGACTTCTCCGGGCTGTCCCAGTTCCTGGTGGACGACGTGACCCTCACCCCCCGATAACCCCCAACCACACTGGCCACGATCCGCGACTTTTGCAGGGCTGCAGAAGTCGCGGATCGTGGCCGTTTGTGGTGCGTGGTGTTGCTCTCGCTCACATGCCCTTGCGGTAGGCGAGCCAGCTGAGCTTCATCCGGTCGTTCTGACCACGGGTGAAGCGGTCGATGCACGGGTCGTCGGTGTAGTTCATGAAGTTGTGCACCGGGTCGAGCAGCGGGTTCGCCGGCGGGACCGGCGGCGCGCAGGTGTTCAGCGACTCGTCGCACTCGAAGACGTTGTTACCCGCCTCCTGGCGCGGCGTGTCCTCGACGCGGTCGCCGAGCCGGCTGCACCCGTTCTGGAACGTGTGGTAGAGCCCCAGCCAGTGTCCGATCTCGTGCGTGGCGGTGTCACCCTTGTTGTACGGAGCGGCACTGCCCCCCGGCATGGACTCGTTCAGGATGACCAGCCCGTCGCGGAACATCTTCTTCTTCGGCAGGCCGGGGAAGAACGCGTATCCGAGCAGCCCTCCGTCGAGGTTGGCGATGTAGACGTTGAGGTCCTCGAAGCTGCCGCGGTGCAGCGCCTTCTTGGCCTCCCGGTCGTCGTCCTTGAATCCCCAGTCGTACCAGTCGGTCTTCTTGGTCCGGTCGATGGCCTTGACCCGGAAGCGGAACGGCGTCGCCGCGGCGTCCTTGGCGGTGCGCCCGGCGAAGCCGTTGTTCATGACCGTGATCTGTCGCTCGATCTGACGGTTCGAGACGTTGCCGTCACCGTTGTTCTTGCGCAGCACGTGCACGAACACGTCGATGCGGATGTTCTTGGCGCGCATCTCACGGGCGGCCTCGGCCTTGTTCTTGTAGCCCATCTTGTGCAGCCGCCGCACCATCTGCCGCTCGTAGCTGCGCATCTGCCGCTCGCTCATCGCCGTCGGCTCGGCGCGCAGGTCGCTGCCCTCGGCGATCTTGGCTGCGCTGTAGGTCGAGTCGCAGAGCCCCTCGTCCGACTGCGTCACCACGGCCGATGCCGACGGCACGGCGGCCAGGCTGGCGCCCAGCATCGCGCCGGCGGCCAGGCCACCCAGTACCGATCTCCTCATGTCGTTCCCCTCGCTCGTCGACACCGACCGGGTCCGGACCGGTGTTACCCGCATCCTCACCTATCACGACGGTCCCGGCACGACGAGACTCGCGGACCCCTGCGGTCTGGAGTGCGGGCGGGGACCGGACGACGCCCCGTCGGCGCTAGCGCAAGGGGACGAACCGGTAGGCGCCGTGCCGGGTCACGTCCACCGTCCCGTCGGGAGCGCGGATGACCCGCCACATCTCTCCCTTGACGGGGACGACCATCACGCCGCCGTCGGTCAGCTGGTCCACCAAGGAGTGCGGCAGCTCACGCGCCTCGGCCGACACGAGGATCCGGTCGTACGGCGCTGCCGGCAGCCAGCCGAGCAGCTCCGGCTCCGGCTGTCGGATCTGGGCCCACGGGACGTCCTGGGCGGCAAGGTTGTCCGCTCCCCAGCGGGCCAGCCACGGGATGATCTCGACACCGATGACCGATCCGTTCGGGCCGACCAGCCGGGCCAGCAGCGCTGTGGTCCACCCGGACCCCGCACCGACGTCGAGGACCCGCTGGCCGACCCGGACGTCGAGCAGATCCAGCATCGCTGCCACCGTGCGGGGCTGCGAGCTGGTCTGGCCGTCACCCAGCGGCAGCGGGCCGTCGGTCCCGGCGAGCGCCCGCTGGTCGGCCGGCAGGAAGTCCTCCCGTCGAACCGTGCGCATGGCATGGGCGACCGAGTCGGCACCGTCAACGGCCATGCCGACAGTCTCCCACCGCCGCCACCCCCACCACGATCCGCGACTTCTGCAGGCCCCGGCCGGGCAGGGTGCGGCTACGCTGTGCGGCCGCTGGGGCGCATAGCTCAGCGGTAGAGCGCTTGCCTTACAAGCAAGATGTCACAGGTTCGATCCCTGTTGCGCCCACCCCAGTCCACGATCCGCGACTTCTGCAGGACCGCCTGCGGCGCCGGACCGGGCATCGCGCGGGCTAAGATCGGCAGATGGCCGCGGACGAGTCCCGGCCTGCGACCACTCGGAACCTCGGCGTCGCTCTCGGCTTGATCCTCGGGTTCATGGTCGTCGAGGTCGTGGTCGGCGTGCTGGCTTCCTCCCTGGCGCTGATCTCCGACGCCGGACACATGCTCACCGACGCCACGGCCATCGCCCTGGCGCTGGTCACGCTCCGGCTCGCCGCTCGCCCGGCCAGCGGCAACCTCACCTACGGCCTGCGCCGGCTCGAGATCCTCTCGGCTCAGGCGAACGGCATCACCTTGTGGCTGCTGGTCGGGTGGTTCGGCTTCGAGGCCGTCCGGCGCTTCCTCGACCCGCCGCAGGTTCAGGGTGGCCTGGTGCTGGGCACGGCGCTGGTCGGCATCGTCGTCAACCTCGGGGCGACCTGGCTCGTCAGCCGGGCGGACCGTCGGTCGCTGAACGTCGAGGGCGCCTTCCAGCACGTCCTCAACGACCTGTACGCCTTCATCGCCACCGCGCTCGCCGGGCTCGTCATCCTGCTCACCGGCTGGCGGCAGGCCGATGCTCTCGCGGCCCTGGTGGTGGCAGCGCTGATGGCCCGTGCGGGCTGGCGACTGCTGCGGGATTCCTGGCGGATCTTCTTGGAGGCCGCGCCTCGTGGCCTCGACGTGGCGGCACTCGACGCCGACCTGCACGCGATGGAGGCGGTCACTGAGGTGCACGACCTGCACGTCTGGGAGGTCACCTCCGGCTTCCCGGCGCTGTCCGCGCACATCCTGGTCCGACCCGAGGCGGACTGTCACGAGCGGCGGACGGCCATCGCCACACTGCTGGCCGAACGCTACGGCGTCGAGCACACCACGCTGCAAGTCGACCACGCCTACGCCGTGCTCATCCCGCCGGAGCAGCTCACGCACCGTCCCGACGAGCCCTGACCCCGCTCCCGGCAGAGGTCGCGGATCGTGACACGGGGTTCGGGCCGGCGGTGAGGGCTGCAAAAGTCGCGGATCGTGAGCCCAGGGGGGGGTGGGCTGAGAAAGTGGGGTCTGGGGGCTTGCGCGGCGCTTTGTCCGTTTGCAACGTTGTAAGCATGCATCGTGGCACCCTGCTCCCGCTCGTCGTCGTGCTGGCTCTGATCGGCACCCTCGCTCCCGCCGGCGCCGCTCCGGACCCGGACTCCGCCGTCCAGGAGTCGTACGCCAACCCGCTTGCCCCCCGCGTACCCGACGGCGGCACGGTGGACAGCTGCGCCGACCCGGCGGTGCTCGAGGGCCAGCGAGCGGACGACCGGTGGTGGTACCTGTACTGCACCACCGACCCGCTCAACGACGACGACACCGACGCCGCCGGCGACCCCCGCTTCCACCCGGTGCCGATGATGCGCTCGCGCGACCTCGTCGACTGGCACTACGTCGGTGACGCCCTCCCCGAGCCGCCGGAGTGGGCCGCGGACGGTGCCGCGCTGTGGGCCCCGGACGTCGTCTACTCGCGGGCGACGAACCGGTACTACCTCACCTTCGTGGTCACCGACGTGGACGACGACGTCAGCGGCGAGCCGGGCTGTGCCTCCGACAGCGCGATCGGGGTCGCGGTGAGCCGGGGGCCGACCGGGCCCTGGGACGTCTCCGGCCAGCCGGTGGTGCCCCCACGGCGCAACCCCGACGGCTCCGGCGGCTGTGACTTCCTCTGGACGTTCGACCCGGACGTGCTCGGCGACAGCATCGGCCGCGAGGGCGTCCTCTACTACGGCTCCTACTACGGCGGCGTCCACGGCACCGAGGTGGCCCTCGACCGGGACGGCATGCGCACCGTCGGCAGCTCCTCCCCCCTCGCCATCGGCAACCGGTACGAGGGCGCGAACGTCGTGCGCCGGCACGGCTGGTACTACCTGTTCGCCTCGGCGACCAACTGCTGCAACGGACCGCTGACCGGCTACAGCGTGTTCGCCGGCCGGTCCCGGTCGCCGCTCGGACCGTTCGTCGACCGGAACGGCAGCTCGCTGCTGGCCGGCCGAGTGGGCGGCACCCCGGTGCTGTCGATGAACGGCAACCGCTGGGTCGGGCTGGGTCACAACAGCGTGTTCCGCGACCACGGTGGCCAGTGGTGGACGGCCTACCACGCGGTCGACCGGGGCGACCCCTACTTCTCCTTCGATCCCGGCTTCACCAAGCGCCCGGTGCTGCTGGACCCGGTCGACTGGGTTCGCGGCTGGCCGACGGTCCGCGCCGGCCGCTGGGCCTCCGACCGCCGGATGCCGGCACCGGCGGCTCAGCCGGGTCAGGAGTCGCGCTACGAGCCTGACCCCGTCCCGCCGCACCGCAAGGGCGCCCGGCTGCCGGGACCGTCGGACTCGTTCCGAGGCGCCGCCCTCGGCGACCGGTGGAGCTGGGTCCGCCAGCCCGACCCCGCGACGTACGACGTCGGCAGCGGTCGCTTCCGCTTCGAGACGCAGCCCGGCGACCTGTACGTGGACAGCGACACCGCGTCCGTGCTCACCACGCCGGCGCCACCTGGCGACTACGTGGTGCAGACCAAGGTGCGGCTGGACGTGCCGCCCGAAGGGTGCTGTCACAACTACGTGCAGGCCGGCCTGGTGCTGTACGGCGGCGACGACAGGTTCGTCAAGCTCACCCACACCTCGATCTGGGAGACCCGCCAGACCGAATTTGCCAAGGAGGTCCCCACCGCACCCCCGGACCACCCGCGGTACGGCAACACGGTGGTCGGCCCGCCCGGGGACTGGACCTGGCTGCGCATCGTGCGCGAGCAGCGGCCGGGCGGCTCGGGCCGGACGGCTGACTACACCGCCTACACCCGGGCGCCCGGACAGCACTGGGTCCGCGGCGGGGTGTGGACCCACCGGCTGGGGCCGGAGCACCGGATCGGCCTGGTGTCGATGGGCGGCGCCGGGTTCACCGCCGACTTCGACGCGGTGCGGGTCTGGCGACTCCGGTCCTGACCGCCGGGCTCAGACCTTGAGGTCCTGGAGGACCTGCCGCAGCACGTCCAGGTCGCGCCCGGTCCCGGTCGGGTTCACCACCTGCCAGCGCAGCAGACCCTCACGGTCCACGACGAATGTGCCGCGAAGCGCGACACCGCGCTCCGCGTCGAACGTCCCGTACGCCTGCGCCACCTCGCCGTGCGGCCAGAAGTCGCTCAGCAACGGGTAGTCCAGCCGGTCCCGCTCGGCGTACGCACGCAGCGTGAACATCTGGTCGCAGGAGACGGCCAGCAGCTCCACGTCGTCGTTGCGGAACGACCCGAGGTCGTCGCGGACGTCGGCCAGCTCGCTCGAGCAGATTCCGGTGAACGCGAACGGGAAGAACATCACCACGACGTTCCGCTCCCCGCGGAATCCCGACAGCGTGACGTCCTGCCCGTGCTGGTCCTTGAGGGTGAAGTCCGGGGCGTGCCGGCCGATCTCCAACGTCATGGTCCCAGTCTCGCCGAGTGCGGCCCTCGGTCCGGTCACCGGGTCGGCGGCTCTCGCAGCTCGAGGAGCTCACGCTTGAGCAGCTTGCCGGTCGCGTTGCGCGGCAGCTCGTCGACGAACCACACGTCACGGGGGACGGCGAACCGCGAGACCCGGTCGCGGATCAGGCCGCGCAGCACGTCCCGATCGACGTCGTCGACTGCCCGGACGACGAACGCCCGCAGTCGCTGGCCGTAGTCGACATCGTCGACGCCTACGACGGCGACATCGGCGACCCCTGGGTGCCGGGCGAGGCAGTCCTCCACCTGGCCGGGGAAGACGTTCTCCCCGCCGGAGACGACCATGTCGTCGACCCGCCCTTCGAGGAACAGCAAGCCGTTCCGCCGACGACCCAGGTCACCGGTCGGCAGCAGCCCCTGGACCGGGGTCGCGGCGGACGACCGGTCGCCGGTGTAACCCTCGAACGGCGCCGAGTTGCCGACGTGCACGCGACCGACCTCACCGTCGCCGACGTCTCCGCCGTCCTCGTCCAGCAATCGCACCGTCGTTCCGATCGGCGGCCGGCCGGCCGTCCCGGGGGCGGCCCGCAGCTCGGCGGGAGTCGCGATCGTCGCCCAGGCGCATTCGGTCGAGCCGTAGACGTTGTACAGGTGCTCCCCGAACCGGTCCATCCAGCGATCCGCCAGATCTCCCGGCAGGGCCGAGCCACTCACGGCGAGCACCTGGAGGCGGGACAGGTCATAACGGGCCAGCACCTCATCCGGCAGCTCGAGCACGCGTTGCAGCATCACCGGCACGGCTACGGCAGCGTCGCAGTCGTGGGTGGCAAGGGTGCGGAGGAAGTCCTCGGGGTCGAACCGGCGCCGCAGGACCAGCGTCGAGCCGATCAGCATGGACAGCTGGAGGTGCGCCCACCCCCAGGTGTGGAACAGGGGCGCGGCCACGTGCACCGACCAGCCGTGCCGCAGCGGCAGCCGGGAGACCAGCGCGGCGGCCGCCTCCAGCGACCCGGATCCCCGGCTCGCTCCCTTCGGAGCGCCGGTGGTGCCGGAGGTGAGGATGACGGTGCGGCCCTCCCGGGCCGGCACTGCGACGTCGACGTCGTCGGTGCCGGCGATCAGCTCGTCGAGGGTCGGCGGCCCGGTCCTCTGCCCATCGGAGGCGCCCAGCACCCGCCGGACCGAGTCCGGCACCGTCGCGACCAGCGGGGCGAACTCCGCGTCGTACACCAGCGCGACCGGCTGCTCCCGCTCGAGGACCTCCAGCAGCTGCGGACCGGCCAATGCCGTGTTCAGGTAAAGGACGTCAGCGCCGAGCTTCGCCACCCCGACGGTGGTGTCGACGAAGCCACGCGAGTTGCGCATCAGCAGCGCGACCGCGTCGCCCTCCTGAACCCCGAGCGCGTCCAGCGCGTTGGCCACCGCGTTGCTGCGCCGGTGGATCTCGTCGAACGTCAGCGGGCCGCGCTCGTCGACGAGCCCGACCGCGTCGGGCATCCGCATCGCCAGGGCGGTGTAGCCGCCGGCGGGGCCGGTGCCCCAACGGACGAGGGTCTTGGCCAACCGATAGACCCGGTCAGGTCGGTACGGCCGGACCACACCGGTCGACGCCAGCGCCCAGAGGCTCTGCGCGACCACGGCGACCCGTGCGGTGACCGCAGGGCGGGTCGCTCGGACCTCGGCGTGCACATCGCTCATCACCGCCCAGCCTGCCGCCAACGCGGGCCAAACGAAACGCGTTGTGACCCAGCCCTCAGCCGCAACGCGCGGGGCGCCGGTGTGCGATCAGGCTGACGGGCCGGTCAGCGCACCTTCCGCGTCGCGCGCGGGGTCACCAGCCGGGTCGCCGCCCAGCCGTCCGAGGCGGTCTGCGTCGTCGTGGTGGCCAGCCCGGCGACCGGTGCCGCCTCGGCCACGTCCGCCGGGTCGACGTGACCGTCCCGGCCGATCTTCGGGGTCAGCAGCCAGATGGCACCGCCCTCGCCCAGGTCGGTGAGCGCGTCGACCAGCGCGTCGACGAGGTCACCGTCACCATCCCGCCACCACAGCAGCACACCGTCGACGACGTCCCCGACATCTCCATCGACGAGGCCGCTGCCCACCTGCAGCTCGATGGCGGTGCGCAAGGCGTCGTCGACGTCCTCATCCCAGCCGAGCTCCTGCACCACCGTGTCCGGCTTGAACCCCAGCCGGGCGGCGGGGCTGCTGGAGCCCGCGTCGCCCGCGGTCGTGCTCACCCAATGCCTCCTCGAACCTCCGGCCGGCGGCCGGTCGCTGCCGGTCACCCTAGTCGCGGCGGGTCGGCTCTGACACCAGATGCCCCGAACAGGTCGGGATGCCGGCAGCGGTCCGGTGGTTGCTACCAGCCGGTAGAGATGAAGCCTTCCGAACCGGGTGGAACACTGAAGGCACGAGGTCAGGCGCTCACCGTGGTGGGGCCGGCCCTGACGGCGTACCTGACGGAAGGACACCTGTGGCTCCCGGCTCCGATCGCCCCCCGGTCATTCACGAGGGGATGCCGACCCAGCTCCCCGATATCGACCCCGACGAGACGCAGGAGTGGGTCGACTCCCTGGACGCGCTGCTGGACGAGCGCGGCCGTGACCGGGCGCGCTATGTGATGCTCAAGCTGCTCGAGCGGGCCCGCGAACGACAGGTCGGCGTGCCGGCGCTGCGCAGCACGGACTACATCAACTCGATTCCGCCCGAGCGGGAGCCGTGGTTCCCGGGCAACGAGGACATCGAGCGCCGGATCCGGGCGTTCATCCGCTGGAACGCGGCGGTGATGGTGTCCCGAGCCAACCGCAAGGGGTTGGAGGTCGGCGGCCACATCGCGACGTACCAGTCCGCGGCGAGCCTGTACGAGGTGGGCTTCAACCACTTCTTCCGCGGCAAGGACCACCCCGGCGGCGGTGACCAGGTGTTCATCCAGGGGCACGCCTCCCCCGGCATCTACGCCCGGGCCTACCTCGAGGGCCGGCTGAACGAGACCCAGCTGGACCGGTTCCGCCAGGAGGTCTCGCACGGCCCGGGACAGGGGTTGTCGTCCTATCCGCACCCGCGGCTGATGAACGACTTCTGGGAGTTCCCCACCGTCTCGATGGGCCTTACCGCGATCAATGCGATCTACCAGGCCCGCTTCAACCGGTACCTGCAGAACCGCGGCATCAAGCAGACGGACCAGCAGCACGTGTGGGCGTTCCTCGGGGACGGCGAGATGGGCGAGCCGGAGTCGCTCGGTGCGATCGGCATCGCCGCGCGCGAGGAGCTCGACAACCTGACCTTCGTCGTCAACTGCAACCTGCAGCAGCTGGACGGCCCGGTCCGCGGCAACGGCAAGATCATCCAGGAGCTCGAGGCGTACTTCCGCGGGGCCGGGTGGAACGTCGTCAAGGTGGTGTGGGGTCGGGAGTGGGACGAGCTGCTCGCCCGCGACACCGACGGCGTGCTGGTCAACCAGATGAACGCCACCCCGGACGGGCAGTTCCAGACGTACTCGGTGGAGGCCGGCGAGTACATCCGGTCGCACTTCTTCGGCGGTGACCAGCGACTGTCTCGGATGGTCGAGCACTTGTCCGACGACGAGCTGCGCAAGCTGCCCCGCGGCGGACACGACTACCGCAAGGTCTATGCGGCGTTCCAGGCGGCGGCGCAGCACGTCGGCCAGCCGACGGTCATCCTGGCCAAGACGATCAAGGGCTGGACGATCGACGCCCTGGAGGGCAAGAACGCCACCCACCAGATGAAGAAGCTGACCAAGGACGACCTGAAGAAGTTCCGCGACCGGCTGTACCTGCCGATCAGCGACGAGGCGATCGACGAGTCCGACGTCGCGCCGTTCTACCACCCAGGCGACGACTCCGACGAGATCCAGTACATGCACGAGCGGCGCCGCAAGCTGGGCGGCCCGATCCCGCAGCGCCGCTTCACCGCCAAGCCGCTCACCCTGCCGGGCGAAGACGCGTACGCCGAGCTGCAGAAGGGTTCCGGCAAGCAGGCCGTTGCCACGACGATGGCACTGGTCCGGCTACTGCGGGACCTGATGAAGGACAAGGAGATCGGCAGCCGCATCGTGCCGATCGCGCCTGACGAGTACCGCACGTTCGGCATGGACTCGATGTTCCCGACCGCCAAGGTCTACAGTCCGCACGGCCAGCGCTACGAGTCCGTCGACCGACGGCTGTTGCTCACCTACAAGGAGTCCGTGCAGGGCCAGCTCCTGCACGAGGGGATCAGCGAGGCCGGGGCGATCGGGTCATTCACCGCTGCCGGTTCGTCGTACTCCACCCACGGCGAGCCGATGATCCCGTTCTACATCTTCTACTCGATGTTCGGCTTCCAGCGCACCGGTGACTCGATCTGGGCGCTCGCCGACCAGCTCGCCCGGGGCTTCCTGATCGGGGCGACCGCGGGACGGACCACGCTGACCGGTGAGGGGCTGCAGCACGCGGACGGGCACTCTCCGCTGTTGGCGTCGACCAACCCGGCAGCGGTGCACTACGACCCGGCGTTCGCCTTCGAGCTGAGCCACATCGTGCGCACCGGGCTGCAGCGGATGTACGCCGCGAGCGACGAGCATCCGCACGGTGAGGATGTCTTCTACTACCTGACGGTCTACAACGAGCCGATCGTGCAGCCGAAGCAGCCGGACGACCTCGACGTCGACGGGTTGCTCAAGGGCATCTACCGGTATTCGCCGGCCGCAGGCGTGGACGACGGTGATGAGCGGCCGCGGATCCAGCTGCTCGCCTCCGGCGTCGCGATGCCGTGGGCGCTGGATGCGCAGCGGATGCTGGCCGAGGACCACGGCGTCGCCGCCGACGTGTGGTCCGTGACCTCCTGGAACGAGCTGCAGCGCGACGCCGTGGCGGCCGAACGATGGAACCTCAACCACCCGACGGAGTCGCCACGCTCCCCGTACATCACGCAGGTGCTCGACAACGCGCCCGGCCCGGTCCTGGCGGTCAGCGACTACATGCGCTCGGTCCCGGACCAGATCTCGCGCTGGGTGCCTGGACAGTGGCAGTCGCTCGGCACCGACGGCTTCGGCTTCGCCGACACCCGGCCGGCGGCCCGCCGCTACTTCCAGGTCGACGCGCAGTCGGTGGTGGTGGCCGCCCTGCAGGCCCTGGCCCAGCGCGGCGAGGTCAAGCCCGAGGCGGTCGGCGAGGCGTTCGCCGCGTACGCGATCGACGACCCGACCGCGGTTCGCGGCGTGCGGCAGGAGGGCGGCGACGCCTGACCCGCCCCGTCGGCGGAGACGGATCGCCGGGCCCGGGGTCAGTGCTCCCGGCTCCAGGCCAGCAGCTCGTCGAGCGGCCAGGCGTTCACGACCCGCTCGACGGGGACGTCGTGCGCCGCCGCCCGGGCGCAGCCGTGGTCGAGGAAGTCGAGCTGTCCCGGAGCGTGCGCGTCGGAGTCGATGCTGAGCAGGCAGCCGGTGTCGACGGCGAGCCGAAGCAGGTCGTCGGGCGGGTCGGCCCGCTCGGGCCGGCTGTTGATCTCCACCGCGGTGCCGGCCTCGGCGCACGCGGCGAAGACCCGCTCCGCGTCGAACTGCGACTGCTTGCGCGTCCCGCGTCCGCCGGTGACCAGTCGGCCGGTGCAGTGGCCGAGCACGTCAACGCGAGGGTTCCGCACCGCGGCGACCATCCGGCGGGTCATCGCGGCGCGCTCCATCCCGAGCTTGCTGTGCACGCTGGCCACCACCACGTCCAGCTCGGCGAGCAGACCGTCCTCCTGGTCGAGCGACCCGTCGTCGAGGATGTCAACCTCGATCCCGGTCAGGACCCGGAACGGGGCGAGCCGCTCGTTCAGCCGCCCCACCAGCTCGATCTGTTCACGCAGCCGCTCGGCCGACAGCCCCCGGGCGACGGTCAGCCGCGGCGAGTGGTCGGTCAGCGCGGCGTACTGGTGCCCGACGGCCCGGTAGGTCTCGGCCATCTCCTCCGGCGGGCTGCCGCCGTCGGTCCAGTCCGAGTGCGTGTGCAGGTCGCCGCGCAGCGCTGCTCGGAGCACCTCACCGCCCTCCGCCAGCGGCACCACCTCTGCCTCCAGCCGCTCCAGGTAGCTCGGCACCCCGTGCTCCAGCGCCTCGGCGGCCACCGCGGCGGTCTTGGGCCCGACGTCGGTCAGCGAGGTCAGCGCACCGGCCTCGGCGAGCCGGCGTACCTCCGAGGCGTCGAGGACGGCTAGCGCATTCGCGGCGTTGCGGTAGGCACGGACCCGATAGGTGGCCTCCTGCCGTCGCTCCAGCAGGAAGGCGATCCGGCGCAGCGCGACCACCGGGTCCACGGTCAGGCACCGGCCTCGCTGGTCACCGCCGAGAGGTCGGCCAGGTCGCCGCGGCGCATCAGCGTCCGAAACCGCTCCCGGCGATACGACGCCGGCTTGGTGTGCCGGACGAAGTCGGTGAGGATCGCGGCGAACTCGTCCGGCCGCTCCTTGTGCGGAAAGTGCGCGCAACCGTCCATGACGTGCACCTCTGCCCCAGGCGCGTACGCCTCCGCGGTGCGGGCGTGGTCGACCGGGATCACCTGGTCGTGCGAGCCCCACACGACGCACATGGGCATCAACCGGGTGAGATAGGCCCGGTCGGTCATCGTCACGATCTGTCCCTTCCAGTCCACGACCGCACGCACGACATGCCGGATCGCCGCGCGGGCGGCCGGGTCGGCGAGGTGCTCGTAAATGGCGGCCACCTCGTCCAGGTCACGCACCTGGCGGACCCCGGTGCGCGAGAGCGCCCGCATCGTCCCTGCCACCACCGGCCGCCACGGGCGCAGCGAGGCCAGGCCGACCAGGGTCCCCGCACCGGGCAGGGTGAGGCCGCGGATCGCCCAGGACACGTCCGGCCCGAGGCCGCCGGGGGCGATCAGCGCGAGCCGCTCGGTCCGCTCGGGGAACTGGTAGGCGTACTGCATCGCCACCCCGCCGCCGAGTGAGTGGCCGACCACCGTCGCCCGGTCGATGCCCAACACGGTCAGCAGGTCACGCATCCCGTTGGCGTAGCCGCCCAGGCTGTAGTCCGCGCGCGGCTTGCCGGACCGGCCGTGGCCGAGCAGGTCGGGGGCCACCACCGTGAAGTGCTCGGCGAGCCGCGGGATCACCGGCAGCCAGGTGCTCGAGTCGCAGCCGAGGCCGTGCAGCAACAGCAGCGCCGGCCCGCTGCCGGTCTTGATGAATGCACGTCGGTGGCCGTGGACGACGACGTACTGCGACCGCAGCTCGTCGACCAGCTCGTCGACCAGCTCGTCGGGCGGCTCGCCGGGCTCGTCGACCGGCACCGGCACGGGGCCTCCCAGATCGCCAGGTGGGCAGTTGCGGCACCCTAACCGCTCCGCCCCGCTTCCGCCCCCGCTGAGAGTGGAGGGAGACGCACGGGTGGTGTCCCGGCGGCCGGGATAGCCTGCAGGGGTGGTGGCTGAGCGGTCGGCACTCGCGCTGGCCCGCCGGATGGACCGGTCGGTGGGCCCGCTGGCGACGGCTGCCGTGGCCCGCATGGAGCGGGAGCTGGCCTGGTTCCGGGAGCTGTCCGCCGCGGACCGGTCCTGGGTCGGCCTGATCGCCCAGAACGGCATCGCGGCCTTCGCGGCGTGGATGCGGGAAAGCGAGCCGCGCTCCGCGATCGCCGCCGCGGTGTTCGGCGACGCCCCTCAGGCGCTCACCCGGGTGGTCAGCCTGCAGCAGACGGTGGAGCTGGTCCGCACCACGATCGACGTGGTCGAGGGGGACGTCGACCGGCTGCTCGGCCCCGAGGACGGCGCCGTGGTGCGCGAGGCGATGCTGCGCTACTCCCGCGACGTGGCGTTCGCCGCCGCCGAGGTCTACGCCCGGGCCGCCGAGCTCCGGGGCGCTTGGGACGCCCGGCTGGAGGCGCTGGTCGTCGACGCGGTGCTGCGCGGCGAGGCCGACGAGGCGGTGCGCTCCCGGGCCGCGGCGCTCGGCTGGTCGGCGAGCGGCGGCGTGAGCGTGGTGCTCGGCCGGGTGCCGAGCCACGGCGACCCCGACGGGCACGCCTCCGACGATGCGGTCGAGGAGATCCGCCGGACCAGCCGGCTGATCGACGTGGACGCGCTCTGCGCGGTACAGGGCGACCGCCTGGTGGTCGTCCTCGGCGGGGTGGAGGACCTCGACAAGGCGGCCGCCGTCGTCGCGGAGCACTTCGGCGACGGCCCGGTCGTGATGGGACCGCTCGTCACGGACCTCACCGCCGCCAGCATCTCGGCCCGGAGCGCGGTCGCTGGCCTGCGCGCGGCGCCGGGCTGGCCGGACGCCCCCCGCCCGGTCGCGGCCGACGACCTGCTGCCTGAGCGGGCACTGTCCGGCGACGGACACGCCCGGCACCATCTGGTCGAGGACATCTACCGGCCGCTGACCAAGGACGAGGTGCTGTTGCAGACGTTGTCGGCGCACGCCGAGCAGGGGGGCTCGCTCGAGGGCACGGCGCGGGCACTGTTCGTGCACGTGAACACGGTTCGCTACCGGATCCGGCGGATCGAGGACCTGACCGGGTTGGCCCCGGCCAACCCCCGGGACGCCTACACGCTCCGTGTGGCCCTGACCCTCGGCCGGCTGCGCGGCGGCGACGGCTGATCGGCGGTAGGTGGCTCCCCTCGGGTTTCTTGTAGGAGTCCTCTAAGGACACGCGGTGAGATTCGTCCGCTCGGCAGCCGAAACGCAGCCTCTGCAACGGGCAGGCTGGTGCCGTGCTCGTCATCGTCGCTCCCGGCCAAGGTGCCCAGACCCCCGGCTTCCTCCGCCCGTGGCTCGAAGACCCGATCTTCGCCGACCGGATGCACTGGCTGTCCGCGGTCGCCGGCATCGACCTGGCCGCACACGGCACCGACTCCGACGAGGCAACGATCCGCGACACCGCGATCGCCCAGCCGCTGCTGGTCGCCTCCGGCCTGGTCGCCGCGCTCCAGCTGTTCCCGCACCCGTCTGACGCGTTCTCGTCGGTGGGAGCGGCGGGCGGCCACAGCGTCGGTGAGATCACCGCCGCGACCGGAGCCGGCGTCATCAGCGCCGAGCAGGCCATGGTCCTCGTCCGCGAACGGGGCAGGGCGATGGCCGCGGCCGCGGCCGTGACCCCGACCTCCATGACCGCGGTGCTCGGCGGCGACCGGAACGAGGTCCTCGCCACGCTGGAGCGGCACGGGCTGACCGCCGCCAACGACAACGGTCCCGGCCAGGTGGTCGCGGCCGGGACGGTCGAGCAGCTCCAGGCGCTGGCCGACGATCCACCGACGAAGGCGCGGCTCACGCCGCTGTCCGTGGCCGGCGCCTTCCACACCGAGCACATGGCTCCCGCCGTCGAGACCCTCGCTCGCTACGCCCGATCGGTGTCGACGCACGACCCGCGGCTGCGGCTGATCTCCAACCGTGACGGCCGGGTCGTGCACGACGGCCGCGACGTCCTGCACCGGATCGTCGACCAGGTCGCCACACCGGTGCGCTGGGACCTCTGCCTGCAGACCATGGCCGACCTCGGTGCCACCGGCATCCTCGAGATGCCACCGGCGGGGACGCTCACCAACATAGCCAAGAGGAACCTGAAGGGCGTGGAGACCTTCGCTCTGAAGACCCCCGACCAGCTCGACGACGCCCGGGCCTTCGTCGAGCGGCACGCGGACGCCTCGCCACTGCTCGACTCCCCCACGTGGCGACTGCTCGTCGCACCGGCCAAGGGGACGTTCGAGATGGCCGCGGGGCTTGACATCGACAAGCCGCTGCAGCCGCACGACCAGGTCGGCACCGTACGCAGCCTGCGAGACGAGATTCCGGTGGTCGCGCCGCACGGCGGGACCGTGGTCGAATGGCTGGTCGAGGACGGGGACCTCGTCTCGCCTGGCCAACCTCTGGTCCGGCTGCACCCGAAGGCAGGATCATGAGCACCGGACCCAGCACCCGTACGGGGAGCGCACCCGCGCTCGCCGAGCCCGGCTCGGCCGGGTCCGCCTCACAGATCCTCGGGGTGGGCGGCTACCGACCCCGACGGGTCGTGCCGAACTCCGAGCTGGTCGACCGGATCGACTCGTCCGACGAGTGGATCCGCACCCGGTCCGGGATCGCGAGCCGGCGGTTCGCCGACGCCGACGAGACCGTCGCGATGATGTCCGTGGCGGCGTCGCGACAGGCACTGACCGACGCGGGCGTCGACGCCGAGGACATCGACTGCGTCGTCGTCGCGACGGTGTCCCACCTGTTGCAGACACCGTCGGTGGCCACCCTGATCGCCGCCGAGCTCGGCGCCACCCCCGCCGCGGCCTTCGACATCTCCGCTGCCTGCGCCGGCTTCTGCTATGCGGTGTCGCTGGCCTCGGACATGATCCGGGGCGGCACCGCCCGGCACGTGCTGGTGATCGGTGTCGAGCGGCTGTCCGACATCACCGACCCCACCGACCGGGGGACCGCCTTCATCTTCGCCGATGGCGCCGGCGCGGTGGTCGTCGGACCGTCGGACAGCGTCGGCATCGGGCCTGTGGTCTGGGGCTCGGAAGGGGAACGCTTCGACATGATCCGCCAGGAGGCGTACTGGCCGGTCGACGGTTTCGGCGCCGAGATCGAGGGCGTCGAGCCCGACCCGGCCAGCGCCAAAGGCGCGCACGTCCTGCGGATGGACGGCAGCCCGGTCTTCCGGTGGGCCAGCTACGAGATGGCGAAGGTGGCCCGGCAGGCGATGGACGCCGCCGGGGTCGACGTCGACGATCTGAGCGCCTTCGTCCCGCACCAGGCCAACATGCGCATCACCGACGCGATGGCCCGCCAGCTCAAGCTGCCGGACCACGTCGTGGTCGCCCGCGACATCGTCGACCAGGGCAACACGTCCGCGGCGTCGGTGCCACTGGCGCTGCGCCGGATGCACGACGACGGCGCGACCCGTTCCGGCGACCTGGCGCTGTTGATCGCCTTCGGCGCCGGCCTCGTCTACGCGGCGCAGGTGGTCCGGCTGCCCTGACCTCCGGACACCTCCCCGCGGCGCCATCAGGCGCACCCGCAGGACCACAGAAGAACGACCAACCACCCGCACCAGAAAGAGGGCACACACATGGCCAGCACCGAGGAGATCCGCTCCGACCTCGCCGAGATCGTCAACGAGGTCGCGGGCGTCCCCGCCGACGACGTCCAGCTCGACAAGTCGTTCGTCGATGACCTCGACGTCGACTCGCTGTCGATGGTGGAGGTCGTTGTCGCCGCCGAGGAGAAGTTCGACGTCAAGATCCCCGACGACGAGGTGAAGAACCTCAAGACCGTCGGCGACGCCGTCGCCTTCATCGAGCGCGCGCAGGCGGCCTGACCCGGTCACCAGCCCAGCGACACCCGACCGCGAGGTGAGCACAGCCATGACCCGCACCGTCGTCGTGACCGGACTCGGCACGACCAGCCCGGTGGGCGGTGACGTCCCGACGACCTGGGACGCGCTGCTCGACGGTACCTCCGGCGTGAACACGCTGGCGTACGACTGGGCCGAGCAGCTGAACACCCGAATCGCCGCCGAGGCTGCAGTCGACCCGACCGAGGTGCTCGAACGGGTCAAGGCTCGCCGTCTCGACCGGTCCGGGCAGCTGGCGATGGTGGCCGCCCGCGAGGCGTGGGCGGACAGCGGGCTGGCGACCGCCGAGGGCGAGGAGCCGCTGGCCGATCCCGACCGGGTCGGCGTGGCGTGCGGCTCCGGCATCGGCGGTGTGCACACGCTGCTGAGCAACTACGACGCGCTGATCACCAAGGGTCCGCGGCGGGTGTCGCCGCTGGCGATCCCGATGCTCATGCCGAACAGCCCGGCCGCCAACATCGGCCTCGCGATCGGCGCGCGAGCCGGCGTGCACACGCCGGTGTCGGCCTGTGCCTCGGGCAACGAGGGCATCGCGCAGGCCGTCGACATGATCCGGCTCGGCCGAGCCGACGTGGTCCTGGCCGGCGGCACCGAGGCCGCGGTGCACGCGCTGCCGATGGCTGCCTTCGGCAACATGATGGCGCTGTCTCGCCGCAACGACGACCCCACCCACGCGTCTCGGCCGTGGGACGTCGACCGGGACGGCTTCGTGCTCGGCGAGGGGGCGGGCATCCTCGTGCTCGAGTCCGAGGAGCACGCGGCTGCGCGAGGAGCACGGGTCTACGCCGAGGTGGCCGGCGCCGGCATCACGGCGGACTCACATGACATCGCTCAGCCCGACCCGGAGGGGCTCGGGGCGACCCGGGCGATCCGGCGCGCGCTGGACGAGGGCGGCCTCGAGCCGGCCGACGTGCGGCACATCAACGCGCACGCCACCTCCACGCCGCTGGGCGACGTCGCGGAGGCCCGGGCGATCCGGGCCGCGCTCGGCGCTGCGGCCGACCAGGTGGTGCTCACCGCGACCAAGTCGATGACCGGGCACCTGCTCGGCGCCGCCGGCGCGCTCGAGTCGATCGCCACCGTGCTCGCCCTGCACCACCGGGTGGTGCCGCCGACGATCAACCTCGACCAGCAGGACGAGGCCGTGGAGCTGGACATCGCCACCAAGCAGCGCGACCTGCCGAGCGGGGACCTGGCCGCGCTGAACAACTCGTTCGGCTTCGGCGGGCACAACGTCGCCCTGGCGTTCCGCAGCGTCTGAGCCGTACGCCAGCCCCGAGCGAGCAGCCCGAGCACCGTCCGAGCACTATCGTCCGACCGGAGCGACACATGACCGCAACCACCTCGCCGGGCCAGCCGGGCGCGAGCACCAAGCCGGCCAAGCTGCCCCGTGACCAGGACCCCCGCAACCCGGTCACCCGGCTGCGAGCGTTCTTCGACGAGGGCGGGATGGAGCTGATCACCCCGGACGACGACTCCGGCATGCTCGCCGCGGTCGGTCCGGTACACGGGACGCACACCGTCGCGTTCTGCTCCGACGCCACCGTCATGGGCGGGGCGATGGGTGACGACGGATGCAAGGTCGTCGTCACCGCGTACGAGCGGGCGGTGGCCGACGGTGCTCCCGTCGTCGGCCTGTGGCACTCCGGCGGCGCCCGGCTGGCCGAGGGAGTGCTCTCCCTGCACGCCGTGGGCCTGATCTTCCAGGCCATGACCCTTGCCTCCGGCAAGGTGCCGCAGATCTCGGTGGTGCTGGGCCCGGCCGCCGGAGGCGCGGCCTACGGCCCGGCACTCACCGACGTTGTGGTCCTCGGCCCCGAGGGCCGGGTGTTCGTCACCGGTCCGGACGTCGTCCGCTCGGTCACCGGCGAGAACGTCGACATGGCCCGGCTGGGCGGACACGAGCCGCACGGCAGGCGCTCGGGCGTCGTGCACGTCCTCGCCACTTCCGAGGTCGAGGCAATCGACCGGGCCCGTTCGCTCGCCTCGCTGCTCGGCGATCAGCGCCGCCTCGACGTCGATGCCGTCGACGACGTCGACCTCAGCACCGCCCTCCCCGAGTCGATCCGCCGCGCGTACGACGTGCACCCGCTGCTCGAGCAGCTCCTCGACCAGGGGACGCCGCTGGAGCTGCACGCCAAGTGGGCACCCAACATCACCACCACCCTCGGCCGGTTCGGCGGCCGCAGCGTCGGCGTGATCGCCAACAACCCGTTGCGCCTCGGTGGCTGCCTGGACTCGGCCTCCGCCGAGAAGGCGGCGCGCTTCGTCCGGATGTGCGACGCGTTCGGCGTGCCGCTCATCGTGCTGGCGGACGTCCCCGGCTACCTGCCCGGCGTCGGTCAGGAGTGGGACGGGGTGGTGCGCCGCGGCGCCAAGCTGCTGCACGCCTTCGCCGAGGCGACCGTGCCCCGGGTGACGCTGGTGACCCGCAAGGCGTACGGCGGCGCGTACATCGCCATGAATGCGCGCAGTCTCGGTGCCACCAAGGTCTTCGCGTGGCCGGGTGCGCAGGTCGCGGTGATGGGCGCGGTGGCCGCGGTCCGGATCCTGCACCGCCGCAAGCTGGCGGACGTGGCGCCCGACGTTCGCGCTCAGGTGGAGGCCGACCTGGCCGCCGAGCACGAGCGGATCGCGGGAGGCGTGGAGCGAGCCGTCGAGATCGGCGTGGTGGACGAGGTGGTGGCCCCCGGCGAGACCCGCGGCGCACTGGCCCGGGCCCTGGCCGACGCGCTGACCGACGATCAGCCGGACGGGCGGGCGCGCGGCACGCACGGCAACATCCCGCTGTGACGCGTTCGATCGCGTCGTGACCGCGCTCAGCGACCAACTCGGGCAGGACGAGGTCCTCGAGGGCTGAGCCTGCGGGGCGGACCTGCGGGCTGGTCAGACCACCTGGTGCAGCCAGCGCACCGGGGCGCCCTCGCCCGCGTGTCGGAAGGTCTCCAGCTCGTCGTCCCAAGGCTTGCCGAGCAACCGGGAGATCTCCTGCTCGAGGTCGACCTGGCCGAGAGCCGCCTTGACGACCGCCGCGCGCAGCCGGTCCTCGGGGATCAGCAGGTCGCCGTGCAGACCGGAAACCGCGTGGAAGATGCCGAGATCGGGGGTGTAGGAGTAGCGGGCCCCCTCGGTCGCCGGGGTCGGTTCCTCGGTGACCTCGAAGCGCAGATGGGTCCAGCCGCGAAGCCCCGACGCGAGCGCGGCAGCGGTGCCGGCCGAGCCCTGCCACGACAGCTCGGCCCGGTACGCGCCGGCGGCGGCGGGTTGTGGCGTCCACGACAGTTGGACGGGCAGGCCGAGCACGCCGCCGACCGCCCACTCGACGTGCGGGCACAGCGCCGACGGCGCGGAGTGCACGTACACAACGCCCCGTGTCGTCACGGTCACGATGACCTCCCCTGCTCGAGGTTCGCCTTCCCCAGCGGCCTCGACGGGTCATCGCGCCCGATCCGACGGGCCCTATTGTGCACCACCGACCCCACCGGCACCAGCACCACCACCCCGCCCACGCCGCTGAGAGTGACCGTTCTGCTGCGACACGCCGGAAAAGGCGGAGTATTCGTCACTCTCAGCGAGGGCGGGCCTGAGAACGGGTCGAGTGGCTTGGTCCGATTCGCACCCCTAAGGTCTGACTTGTCCCTTCAGGCCCGGGGGGACACCCGAGACCCGAGAGGTGCCCCGCCCGAGATGGCCATCACTGTGCGCGCCGCGCCTGAGCGCAGCCGGTTCGAGATCCTCCTGGACGAGGACGTGGTCGGCTTCGCCGTTTATCACGTCGAAGACGGCCGGGCCGCGATCCCGCACACCGAGATCCGCCCCGATCTGAGCGGCCGCGGGCTGGGCACCGCGCTGGTCGGGCAGGTGCTCGATGCGGCGCGTGCCGACGGCCACCTCGTGCTCCCGTACTGTTCGTTCGTCTCGAGCTTCATCCGGGACAACCCCGAGTACCTCGACCTGGTGCCGGTCGACGAGCGGGACTCATTCGGCTGTGAGCGAGTCCCCGAATAGGGAGTGCCCATGAGGGTCATCGTCGCCGGGGGGCACGGCAAGATCGGTCTGCGCCTGCTCAGGCTGCTCGCCACGGCCGGGCACGATGCCGTCGGCCTGGTCCGCAACGTCGAGCACGTCGCCGAGCTCCAGGCCGCCGGCGCCGAGGGGGTCGTGCTTGACCTGGAGCACGCCGCGCTGGAGGAGGTCACCGCGGCGGTCCAGGGAGCCGCGGCCGTCGTCTTCGCCGCCGGGGCCGGTCCCGGCAGCGGCGCCGCCCGCAAGCTCAGCATGGATCGTGACGGTGCGGTGCTGCTCGCCGACGCCGCAGTCGAGGCCGGCGTGCGCCGCTATCTCATGGTCTCGTCGATGAACGCCGCAGAGCCGACGGACGACGCGTCGGACGAGGCCGTCGCCCCGGACGAGGACGTCTTCGCGGTCTACCTGCGGGCCAAGGGCGCCGCGGACGCTGCCCTTCGGCGGCGGGACCTCGGGTGGCTGATCCTGCGGCCCGGCGGCCTCACCGACGAGCCCGGCAGTGGTCGGGTGCACCTCGCCGAGTCGGTGCCCCGCGGCGACGTGCCGCGCGACGACGTCGCGGCGGTTCTGCACGCGCTGATCGACGCCGGGACGGTCCGTCGCACGCTCGAGCTGGTCGGCGGTGGCACCGAGATCGACGCGGCGGTGGCCGCGATCTGACCGAGGAGCGGACCGCCGACGGTCGTGAACGGGTGAACGCTGCCGCTAATCTGGGTTGGTGCCCGGGCGTCCCTATCTCTTCGCCGTCGCGGTGGCTGCCGTCACCGGCGGTGCGGCGGTCGTCGTCGCGGTGATCATGGGGCTGCCGGTCCGCGACCCGGACGGGATGGCCGGCCCGTCCTACGTCCGACTGCCCCTGATCCTGGGCCTGTTCTTCCTCGCCGACGTCCTCCCCCGCACCCTCCGCCGGGCCCGCACCGTCGGCGGCGTGCTGTCCGCGTTTCGCGAGGTCGTCCGCGACCGCTGGCCGTGGCAGCGCACCCGGCTGGCCCTGGTGGGGCTCGTCTCGTTCTACGTCACCTACGTCGCATACCGGAACCTGAAGAGCTATCTGCCCTTCGCCCGCGAGGACCTGATCGACGACTGGCTCGGCATCGCCGACTCGATCCTGTTCCTCGGCGCCGACCCGGCGGTGGTCCTGCACACGGTGCTGGGCACCGGCGCGGCCGCCTACGTGCTGTCGTTCGTCTACATCTCCTACCTCGTCGTCGTCCCGATCTCGCTGGCAGCGGCGCTGGTGTGGACAAAGGACCTGTCCCGCGGCTTCTGGTACGTCACCGCCCTGAACCTCAACTGGGCGCTCGGGGTGGTCTCGTACTACCTGGCGCCTGCGGTCGGTCCGGTCTACATCGAGAGCGAGAACTACGCCGACCTGCCGGAGACCGGTGTCAGCCTGTTGCAGGACAGCCTGTGGAACTCCCGGTTGACCGTGCTGTTCGACCCGTGGACGACCAGCTCGGTCCACGGAGTGGCGGCCTTCGGGTCCCTGCACGTGTCCGTGGTGTTCACCGCCGCCTACTTCGCGCACCGGGCCGGCCTGCACCGGGTGCTGCGCAGCACGCTGTGGGTCTACCTCGGGCTGACCATCCTGGCCACGGTCTACTTCGGTTGGCACTACGTGGTGGACGACATCGCGGGCATCGGGATCGGCTGGATCGCCGTGACGCTCGGGGCGATCGCGACCGGGAACTCCGATGGCGGTCCGCGGCTGCGGGACCGGCTCCGGAACCGGGCCCGCGAGCACGAGCGGATCGAGCCTGCCGCCGAGCAGGCGCCGAACACCCACGTGTCGGGTCATGAACGCTCGAAGCGCACCTAGACGCCGACGCTGACGCTGACCGAGCGTCCGACGGTCGACGCCTGAGGTTCGGCCGCCCCGGTCAGAAGTCGAAGGCGTCGATCAGCCAGGAGCCGTCCACGTTCACCAGCGTGAACGTGACCGTCAGGTCCGAGATGGTGCTCCCCAGCGTGGCCTTGGCCTTCTCCGCGGTGCCGCGCACGTTGGTGATGAGGATGTCGTCCTCGGTGTACTGCTTCGGCACGACGGACTGCTCGTGCAGCGCGCATCCGGTCTTGCGGTCGGACGAGAAGGTCTGATCCTCGAGGAACTTGTCCGTCATGAGCTCGCATCCGCCCTCCATGTCCCAGGTCTTGAGCACCTGCTCGATGGTGGCGGCGTCCGCGGGTGTGAGGTCGCCCGCCGGCTCATCGGTCTCGTCGGCGGCTGAGGCTGTCGCCTCGGTCTCCGGCTCGTCGGCCTCCGGCTCCTCGACCTCCGGCTCTTCGGCCTCGGTCGGCGCGGACGTCGTGGGAGGCGCGGACGTCGTGGGGGTCGCGGCTGCCGGCTCGTCGGAGTCCGCACCACATCCGACAACCGGGCCGAGCAGCAGCGCAAGCCCGGCCACCACATAGAGCGGAGCCATTCGTCGACCAGCAAACACAGGGTCCCCCTCGCGAATCGGGTAGTGCTGGACCGACATCGTGGCGGGTGCTGACCTGTTCGGGAGGCAGAACGGCTCAACCGGGCGGAACCTGGTCCGGGAAAGCGGTTGCGAACCCCCCGACGACGGAGGAATCTGTCATCGGAGACAGCCGTCCGGCAGCGGAGGCGGAATGAGCCGATATCCCGGCGCTCACTGGCGTCCGCTCGCCGCGGACCCTTCCCACCAGGCTCCGATGACACGCCACGACGGCATCGTGCTGCACACGATGGTGGGCAGCCTCGAGTCGACCGACGCCCTGTTCCGGGCAGCGGGTTACTCCGGAACCGAGTCCCACTTCGGGGTCGGCGCGGACGGAACGGTGTACCAGTGGGTCGACACGGCACGACGAGCCGACGCGCATCTCGAGGGCACCTGGCGGCTGTTGTCGATCGAGACCGCGGACACCGGCGCACCGTTCGCGGCCTGGACCGGCTCGAACGTTCCGGCCTGGACCGAGGCCCAGCTGGACGCGATCGCCGGCATCATCGGCTGGGCGGCGGCCGAGCATGGCTTCCCCATCGAGCCGCTGCCGGACTCGCGCCCGGAGCGGCGCGGCGTGGGCTGGCATCGACAGGGCTGCGACCCCTGGCGCTGCGCCGGAGGCGAGCTGTGGTCGGAGGCGACCGGCAAGGTCTGTCCCGGGGACCGACGGATCGCGCAGGTGCCGGAGGTGTTGCGACGGGCTAGGTCCGGTGCCGGTGCGATCGACGACCTGCCCTCTCCGGAGGAGTTCGTCGCCGCCGCGGTCAGCGCGCAGGTGAGCCTCAAGCAAGCCGTCCGGGAGATGCATCGCGACCTGGCCGCCCTGCGGCGGGAGTTCGCCGACTTCCGTGCCCACGAGGTGCAGCGTGACCGGGACGCGGAGCACAGCGCCTCCGTGCGAACCCGTCGCGTGCTCGACGCGCTGGACGCGATCGACACCACGACGAACCTGACCGAGGCAGACTTCCGGTCGCTCACGCGGGAGGTGCTCCGGACACAGCTCAGCGCCCACCGTGCCGGGACGACCTGATGGTCGCGGCTGAGGACACGAGAGGAGGTGCCACGTGAGCGACGCGTACGAGGTGTTTCTGTTCCAGGCGCAGGACACGTCCGGCCGGCCGGTCTTCCTCAACCGGAGGATGGCTGCCGCCTGGGCGATGACGGTCGACCGGCTGGGCTTCACACCGACGATCGTGCAAGGGGCTTACATGACTCGGGCCGGGGGCGGGGCGAGTGAATCGGCCGGCTACCACGACGCTGGCGGCTGTATCGACACCCGGACGTGGGACCTGACCGCCGACCAGCAGCAGAGGGTCATCCGCACCGGCCGGACGGTCGGCTGGGCGGTCTGGAAGCGAGACGCGGCGCACGGCGGGATGGACGAGCACATGCACTGGGTGCTCCTCGACGACGAGGACGCCGCCGGTGGCGCGGTGTCGCAGATGGCCGCCTACCGGGCCGGGCGGGACGGCCTCGACTCCGGCGGACCCGACTACCACTGGCGTCCCGACCCGATCCCCACCTTTTCGTACGACCAGGAGGCCGACATGCCCACACCGGAAGACTTGCTCGCCGCCGAGATCACCAAGGACGTGAGTCTCAAGCAGGCGATGCGGGAGATGCACAACGACCTGTCCGCGCTGCGGAAGGAGTTCAAGGAGTTTCGCGCCAACGAGGTGAAGCGTGACAAGGAGCGGGTGAAGGCGGAGGACGCCCGCGCCAAGCAGGTGCTCGCGGCGATCGACGCCATCGAGATCCCCGAGGGGATGACGAAGGCCGAGTTCCGCAGCCTGACCCGCGAGGTGGTCAAGACCCAGCTCGGCAAGCTCGAGGACACCCGACCCGAGGTGGCGCCGGCCTGAGCCGACTTCGGGGCACGGACTGCCGGCGTGGCTCAGGTCAGGAACGGGACCAGGTATCCGGCGGCGACCGCCACCCCCAGCACGGCCCCGGCGTAGGCGGCGAGCAGCCGCGTCGGCAGCACCCGGGACAACACGGCCAGCTCGGGCAGGTTCACGCCGGTCGCGGAGATCACCAGGGCGAACGTCGCGCCGAGACCCATCCCGGCGCCGTGCAGCGCGGCCGCGATCGGCAGGAACGCCTCGGTCGCGACGTAGAACGGTGCGCCCAGGACGGCCGCGAGCGGTACCGCGACGGGGTTGCCAGGGCCCGCCAGCGCAGTGACGACCTCGGTGGGAACGGCACCCAGGATCAGGACGGCCGCGGCGACGGCCAACAGCACCGGCAGCGCCAACGCCCGCGCGACTCCTGTGCCGTAGCGCAGCGCGGTGACCGTTTCGCCCCGCCAGCCGACCCAGGGCGCGTCGTCCGCGAACGGATCAGGTCCCCCCACCCCCCCGTCCACGATCCGCGACTTTTGCAGGCCGGTGTCGCCGCCCGCCGCGACCGCACCCCTCTCGCTCACGATCCGCGACGTCTCCAGCCCCGGCAAAAGTCGCGGATCGTGGGGAAGGGGGGTGGGGGTGGGGGTGGGGGTGGGGGTGGGGGTGGGGGTGGGGGTGGAGGTCCACGGCGAGGACCTCAGCGGCCAGGGCGGCGGCCAGCACCAGCACGGTGGTGACAGCGACGTACGCCAGCGTCACCTGCCACCCGAACAGGAGCACGAGGATCGCCGCGACCACGGGATCGAGCAGCGGTGACGACAACAGGAACGCGACGACGGTCGCCGCGCCCAGCCGCATCCGCAGCATGGCAACGACCACCGGGATCGCCGAATATGTGCAGAACGGTGTCACGAAGCCGAGGACGATGCCCTTGCCCGCTCCCGTCAGGCCGCTGCCACCCAAAAAGCGCTGCAACCGTGCCACACCGACGCGACGGGCCAGCAGGCCGAGCAGCGCCGACACGACGACCAGCAGGACGAGCATCTCCGCCAGCAGCCAGCCGAACTCCATGGCGAGCCGGGCCCAACCAGCCGACCCGTCGGACACGGCGGTCACCGGCCCGGCCGCCGGCGCCAGGGCACGCTGCCGGCACCGTTGCCGCCGCCGCTATCGGCCGACTGCACAGGAGCACGTGCCATCACGACATCCGCGGCGGTCGGGAAGGCCGCCAGACAGTCCGGGTTGACTCGTACGCGACTGGTCGTGCCGATCCGCTCGACGAAGACGAACTCCAGCTCGGCGAGCCGCCGCAGGTGTGCGGAGACGGTGGACTGGCCGACGCCGAGCGCATCGACCAGCTGGCCGACCGACCGCGGTCCGTCGGCGGTCGCGAGCTCGTGCAGCAACTGCAGCCGAGTCGGATCGGACAGGCAGGCGAACCAGCCGGCATAGGCCACGGCGGTGGAGCGGTCGAGCACGGCTATCCCCTCCATCGTTCATCGTCGATGATAGATGAAACCAACAGGCAGTGGAACCCTCGCGGGCTCTGGGCACACCGAGGGCGCCGCGTCTATGGTCGGCGGATGTTCGACGTCACCCCGGACGCCTACGGCCGATTCATGGGCCGATTCTCCGAGCCGCTGGCCGCGCTCTTCGTCGAACGGGCGGACGTGCGTCCGGGGTTGCGCGCCCTCGACGTCGGTTGCGGGCCGGGAGCCCTGACCACACAGTTGGTCGACCGCCTGGGCGCCGACGCCGTCGCCGGCGTCGACCCCTCGCCACCGTTCGTGGCGGCTGCACGGGAGCGCTTCCCCGCGGTCGACGTGCGGCTCGGGGCCGCCGAGGACCTCCCCTTCCCGGACGACAGCTTCGATGCGGCCCTGGCTCAGCTGGTGGTGCCCTTCATGAGCGATCCCGTCGCCGGGTTGCGTGAGATGGGTCGCGTGACCAAGCCCGGAGGGACGGTCTCGGCGTGCGTCTGGGACCACGGTGGCGGGTCCGGGCCGCTGACGCTGTTCTGGCGGGCCGTGCGCACGGTGGACCCGCACCACCCTGGCGAACGTGAGATGGCGGGCACTCGCGAGGGACACCTCGCCGAGCTCTGCGCCGCTGCTGGTCTGCACCAGATCGAGCCCTCGACGCTGACGGTGCGGGTCGGCTACGACTCCTTCGACACCTGGTGGGCGCCGTACCTGATGGGGGTCGGACCCGCGGGTGCGTACGTCGCGACGCTCGACGAGGAGAAGCGCGAGGCGTTGCGCGTCTGCTGCTCGGAGCTGACGCCGGCGGCGCCGTTCGAGGTGACTGCGACCGCCTGGTGCGTGCGGGCCCGCCCCTGAGCCGGACCGCTGGCTCGATCACGAGATCCTGGGTCGGTGGAGTGGGCGGGGCTCGGACCCGCAGGAGGTGATTCCGGTTACCGCATCCGCGATCCCGTGGGGTCGTAGAAGGGCTGCGGCGACAGGGTGGCCGGCACGGAGGTCATCCCGCAGGTGACCGTCACGTTGCACCGGTCGTCGCCCAGCTCGCGCGCCTCCTGCTGGTCGACGAGCGCGACGCCGCAGGCGCCGCCCACCGTCCACCCGTAGGCGCCAGTCGTCACCCGA
Source organism: uncultured Actinomycetota bacterium (assembly GCA_963704295.1). Taxonomy (GTDB): domain Bacteria; phylum Actinomycetota; class Actinomycetes; order Propionibacteriales; family Nocardioidaceae; genus JACCVL01. The sequence goes on from OY969884.1 coordinate 639,065, forward strand.
CCGATCCGGCGCCCCTCCCGCAGGACGGGTTCGTCGTGGTGGAGCAGCGGGCGCGAGTCGTCGAGGCGCACGAAGCAGGTGCGCCACCGCGGCTCGCGACCCTGTCGCAGGGCAGCCGCTCCCACGAAGTCGGCTTGCTTGCGCTCGGACACCGCGAACATCAGCCCTGCCTCCGCCGGGTCGAGACCCGGTCCTATGTCATGGCCGAGGTGGCGATAGCCCTTCTCGCAGCGCAGTGAGTCCAGGGCGTGGTAGCCGGCATGCACCAGCCCCAGGTCACGGCCCGCGTCAACCACTGCGTCGTACACATGGACCGCCACGTCGGTGGACGGGTAGATCTCGTAGCCCAGCTCGCCGACGAAGCTCGTCCGCAGCACCAGTGCGAGACCGGACGCGACCTCGACCTCGCGAGCACGCATGTACGGCAGTTCCTCGTCGCTCCAGCCCGCCGGAGAGATCCGCGTCATCAGCTCACGGCTGCGCGGCCCCATGACGGCGATGGTGGCGAGTCCCGAGGTCGCGTCGAACACGGCCGCCGCCCGGCCCCGGGCACGGCGTCGCAGCGCCCACAGCGTCTTGGTCTGGCTCGCCGCTGGGGTGACGACGAGGAACCTGTCGGTGCCCAACCGCGTCACGGTGCCGTCCAGCTCGATGCCGCCGCGCCCGTTGAGCATCAGGGTGTAGCGGACCCGACCCGACTCCATGTTCATATCCGCGGTGCAGAGCTCCTGCACCACGTCGAGGGACTCCGGCCCGGCCACCTCCACCTTGGTGAACGAGCTGAGGTCGAACAGGGCCACCGCCTTGCGTGCGGCGCGGTGCTCGCGCCCGGCCCGCTCGAACCAGTTCTGCGGTCCGTAGCTGTACTCGTACTCCGGTCGCTGCCCTGGCTCGGCGTACCAGTTCGCCCGCTCCCACCCGGCCGTCTCGCCGAAGCAGGCCCCTGCGTGCAGAAGCCGTTCGTGGAGCGGGGTGCGCCGTACGTCCCGGGCGGTCTCCGGCTGCCGGTGCGGCCAGTGCATCGCATACAGCTGCCCCAACGACTCGCGGGTGCGCTCACGAAGGTATGCCGTGCTGCCCTGCTGCCGGCTGAAGCGCTGCACGTCGACCGCGGAGGCGTCGAACCCCGGCGCTCCGTGGAGGATCCAGTCCGCGAGCGCGCGGCCGGCTCCCGGGGCGTAGATGACTCCCTGGGAGTTGAACCCCGCAGCGACGAACAGGCTTGAGACCTCGGCGCTCTCACCGAGGCAGAAGCTGCCGTCGGGGGTGAAGCTCTCGGGCGCGTTGAGGAAGCGGTCGTAGTCGATGCCGCTGAGCACGGGAACGCGCTCCTCCGCCAGCCGGCGGACCGCGGAGAAGTGCTCCCAGTCCGGCTCGAACTCGGCGAACCCGTCGGCTGCCACGTCTTGGAGGGGGCGTGGCCTGCCGTCCGGTTCGAACGCCCCCACGAGGAGCCGGCCGGACTCCGTACGCACGTAGAAGTAGCCGTCGAGGTCGCGCAGGACCGGAAGCCGGGCCCCGGCGCCCTCGATCGGGGCGGTGCGGGCATGCACGTGCTCGGCGGCGTACAGCGGCACGTTGGCTCCGGCCGTGGCGGCCAGATCGCGGGTCCACAGCCCGGCTGCCAGCACCACGTGCTCCGCGGCGACAAAACCCCGGCCCGTCTCGACCCCGGCAACGGTGGCGTCCTGCACCCGAACGCCGACGACCGGCACGCCCTCACGCACCGCTACCCCACGCACGTGCGCCGCCCGGCACAACGCCAGCGCAGCATGGCCGGGGTTGACGTGTCCGTCCTGCGGCTGGTGGAGCCCTCCCACCAGCCCATCGGGACGGGCCAGCGGCCAGATCCGGTGCACGTCCTCGGGTGTGACCAGGTGTGCCTCGACACCGAGCTGCCCGACCACCATCTGCTGGCGGCACAGCTCGTCCCAGCGTCCCGGAGTCCGGGCCACCGCCAGCGAGCCGCACTGGTTGAAGGAGACGTCGATGCCGGTCTCCTCCTGCAACCGCGCGTAGCAGTCCACGCCGTAGCTCGCCAGCTCGCTGAGCGCCACCGAGCTGCGACCGCGCGACACGAGCCCGGCGGCGTGCCAGCTGGTGCCGCTGCCGAGGACGTTGCGCTCCAGTAGTAGTACGTCGGTCTCCCCCATCAGCGTGAGGTGGTAGGCGACCGCCGCACCGACCAGCCCGCCGCCCACCACGACGACGCGTACCCGATCAGGCAGCTCCGCGCCTGCGGCCTCGATCCCGCAGGCATCCGCACCCAGCTGCCGGTCCACGAGGCGGTCCATCAGCTCTCCCCTGACCTGAACGCGTCCGCCCTCAGGATTCCGCACGGACGGTGCTGTGCGGTCACCACGGCACGGTGAAGTCGGGTTCGCCGGGGTGCGGGTGGTCACGGCCGAGGACGGCGGCGGCGGCGGCTCTGCCGGTCCGTACCGCACCCTCCATGTAGCCGCACACCCACTGGTCCGACCCCGCGACGAAGAACGGCGGGTCGTGGGTCCCGTGCAGTGGGCCGACCGCGGTGACGTCTCCCGGGCGCCATGCCGTCACGTAGCCCTGGGTGTACGGATCAGTCACCCACGCTCGGACGAACACCTCCTGCGGATGCCGCGCCTCCTGTCCGAAGGCGGCAGCCACCTCCTCGACGAACTCCTCGCGCGCCAGGGCGGGATCCGTGCCGAGGTAGCCACCGACGCGCTCGGGCGGAATCAGTGCCGAGAGCACGCCGTCGACCTGCTGCCAGGTCCCGCCCAGCATCGTGCGCTCGAAGTAGCTCGCCCCGTTCTGGCCGTGGTCCACCCAGAACGAACGGTCGTAGACCAAGCACGCCTTCACCGAGGGGGCGTGTCGCTGCCGTCGTAGGGACGACAGCCGAGCCTCGGAGACGCCCTCGACCGCCACGCTCCGCAGCGGCCCCGGCGGCAGCGCGCAGATCACCGCGGCGGCGTCGTACTGCTCCCCGGTGGCCAGCGTGACCCGGGCACGGTGCGGATGGACCTGGACGCGGGTGGCCGGGGAGCCGAAACGGATCCGGTCGCCCAGATCCTCGGCCAACCTGAGCGCCACCGTCGCCGAGCCCTCGCGCACCCGCAGGCACTCCCACCGCTCGTAGTCGTAGAAGCCGTGCGCGCCGACGACAGCCTCCATGCGCAGGTCGGACAGCAGCGACGTGCGTTCGACCGACTCGGCGGCGAGGGCCAGCATGGCCAGCTCACGAGCCCGGACCACCGCGGGAGTGGCGCCCTCCTCGCGCAGCCACTGACCGACGCTGAGCCGGTCCAGCCGCTCCGCGTCCGGGTGGCTCCACGGGTCACGGGGATCCACGGTTCGCGCCAGGGCCGCGAACCGGCTCTCCACCCGCTCGTACGACGCCACGTCTTCCGGCCCGAGCCAGCACTCCGGACCACCGACGACCACGCCGTCGACCAGAGCCCAGGTGTCCTCTCCGGCCACCGCGGGGAACGCCGGCTCGAGCATCAGCCCGATCTCGGCCACCAGCTGGGCATAGGCGGTGTGACCAAGCCCGACGACCTCGCCGCCCAACTGGACCAGCCGGCCGTCAGGCATGCGCGTCTGCGTCACCCGGCCACCGACCCGGTCCCGGGCCTCCAGCACGAGAACGTCCGCGCCGGCGCGTCGCAGATCGCGCGCCGCGGACAGCCCCGCCAGCCCCGCGCCGAGAACCACCGCGTCCAGTGCCATGTGCCGCCTCCTGCCTCGACCCGGCGACCGTATATCGGAAGCTCGTCGACGGCGTCCGCAAGGAGCGGTGGCCGGTCATATCCTGTGGGGCGGGCGGGGCTCGAACCCGCGACCCAGGGATTATGAGTCCCTTGCTCTGACCTGCTGAGCTACCGCCCCGTCACCGCCGGATCGGCAGCGCGGACAGCGTAGTCGCGGCACCACCGTCCACGATCCGCGACTTCTGCCGGGTACTGCAAAAGCCGCGGATCGTGGGCTGCGGGGGGCCGGGTGGGGTCAGGAGGTGCCGAAGGCCTCGACGGTGAAGGTGCGGAACTGCAGGTTCGCCACGCCGTTGCCGCCGGGCAGCACCTCGAACTTCCAGTTTCCGCGCTTCAAACCGGTCCAGACCATCGTTACCGCCCCCACGTGAGTGGACGCCTGCCCATTCTGGAAGAACGAGTGCCCCGGCGACGCGGACACCTGCTCACCCACCGTGCACGGGTTGGTCTGCCGACCGGTGCCCGTGCAGGTCGCCCGCATGTCCAGGTGCACGAAGTCACCGGCACCCGGGGTAGCCACCTCCGCGCTGAACGTCCCGACCACAGGGCCCTGGCAGGTCTTGTGCAGCCGGACCGTGCTGGCGGCGACGTTGTCAGTGGTGCTGTCGTCCGGCGGTACCAGTGTTGCGGTCTGGGTGTCGAAACCAGCCCGGCAGCCCCCACCGGCGACCTGCCCGGTCACCCGGGGATCGGGCTGAACACCGTGCCCGGTGCCGCGCTCGTGGTTGGCCGGGTCTGGAGCCGACGCCACCCCCAGCCCACTCCCCGCCAGCACCAGGGCAAGTCCCGCCCCCACCGCCAGTAGCACACCGCTCCGAGACGCAGGACGAAGCCACCTCATGCCGCACACTCCTCAATTCGAGCGTCAGCGGCCACGTGCCGCCGGACGACAGCCACGAGTCTTTCGTGCACTCGGCGAACCGCCCATCGCCTGATCGGGCCACTCAGACGGTGGCAAAACAGTCCATACCGAGCTTGACGACCTCGGAGTCGGAACACGAACTCACCCGAACGGAGGATGGCCGCTCCGCATCCCTCACAGCACGCTGTGTGCTCGACCAGGAGATGACACATGACGACGCTTCGCGCGCTGACGGTGACCGTCCTGGTGCTGATCAGCACTCTCGTGGCGGCACCGGCCCAGGCCGCACCCGGGCTCACCCTCACCCCCGCCGTCGGCGCGCCGTCGACGACGACCACCGTCGGCGGAACAGGCTTCGCCGCCAACTCCCTCGTGGACGTCTACTTCGACACCCAGCAGGTCGGATTCGTCGCCACCAACGGGACGGGCGCCTTCAGCTACTCGTTGACCGTGCCCTCGACCGCGCTGCCCGGCGGCCACACCATCACCGCCGTGGCACACAACGGCAGCCTCGCCGCCCAGCGAAAGTTCACCGTCCGGACGAACTGGCCGCAGTGGCGTGGGAACGCCACCGGCAAGGGCAACAACCGGTTCGAGAACGTCCTCGACACCGGCACCGTCGGCGACCTGGACCTCGACTGGTCCCCGGGCGGGCCGCCGGTGTACTCAGCGCCCGTCGTTGCCGGAGCCAACGTCTACACCGTCGGCAGCGACGGGAGGTTGCGGGCGTACTCCAGGACCACGAGCCAGCCGACTTTCAACGTCAACGCGTCGGCCACCTCGCTTATCCCCCCGGTGGTGGCCGCCAACCGCGTCATCACCACCGGCCAAGGCAGCATCCAGGCGCGCAACGCCACCACGGGCGCGCTGGTCTGGCGAGCAAACCTTCCGAGCGCGGTCGGGGCCCCGGTCGTCGTCGGTGGAGTCGTCTACGTGGTGGCCGAGGGATCGACCACCTTGACCAACGGCCTCTACGCCTTCGACGTGGCCTGCGGAAACAGCGGGGCGATCTGTACACCGCTGTGGATCGGTCCTGGCGGTTTCACCGGCGGCAGCTCCTTCTACCCGGAGATGAGCGCCGCGGTCGGGGGAGGCCGTGTCTATGCGCGGCTCGGCAACGACCTCGTCGCGTTCGCCGTCGGATGTGGCACCGTAGGGGCGACGTGTTCACCCGTCGGCTCGGCCGTCGGCGTCGCCACTGGGACCTCCCCCACCTTCGCCAACAACTACGTGTACGAGGTCGAGGGGTCGTCGCTGGCGGTCCGGCGACCCAACTGCCTCGCGTGCGCACCGGCGTGGACGGGGACGCTTCCCGGCGGGGCGTTCCGTACCGTCACCGTGGCCGGGGCGCGGGTCTACGTCGTGCAAGGCACGAGTCTCTTCGTCTTCCCGACGTCCTGCGGGTCCTCCACCTGCACACCAATCTGGTCGACGAACACCGGCGGCCAGGTCCCCTACCCGCCGACCGTCGCCAACGGCGTGGTGTACGTCCCGACGGCCAGGGACGTATTCGCCTACCCGACCACCTGCTACAACGGATGCCCACCGCTGTGGACGGCGGGCTCGGGTGGGACGTTCTCCAACGCCCCCTACTCCACCGTGACCATCTCGGACGGCAAGGTCTACTCCGCCGGCGACACCGGTCTGCAGGTCTACTCGACGGGCGAGACCCCCGCCATCAGCGCGGTCCGCGTATCGGACCTCCGGCCGGCCCCGCAGTTCGCGGCGGCCGAGCGGCGCGCGGAGCGCCGGCTCGGCCTCCGTCCCTGATCGGTGGCGCGGTCAGCGCGGTCACCCGATAGCAGTCGTCCCCCACCTTCGAGAGGCGTACGGTCGCGATCATGACCGAGACCCCCGCACCGTCCCCCCTCGAACCGCTCCGTGAGGACTGGGAGCGCGCCCTCGCCGTGGTCGCGCACCCCGACGACATGGAGTTCGGCGCCGCCGCCGCCGTGGCCCGCTGGACCGAGCAGGGCAAACAGGTCGTCTACTGCATGGTGACCAGCGGTGAGGCGGGCATCGACGGCATGCACCCCGACGAGTGCCGCACCGTGCGCGAAGCCGAGCAGGTGGACTCGGCCCGGATCGTCGGCGTCGACTCGGTGGACTTCCTCGGGCTTCCGGACGGCATCCTCGAGTACGGCGTCCCGCTACGCCGGGCGATCGCCGCCACGGTCCGAGAGCACCGACCCGAGATCGTCATCACCGGCAACTTCCGCGACACCTGGGGCGGCCGCAACCTCAACCAGGCCGACCACATCGCCGTCGGCCGGGCCACGCTCGACGCCGTCCGCGACGCCGGCAACCGGTGGGTCTTCCCCGAGCAACTCACCGGCGGGGTCGAGCCGTGGGGCGGCGTGCAGCAGGTGTGGGCGTTCGGCTCGCCCGGCGCGGGGCACGCTGTGGACACGACCGACACCTTCTCGCTCGGTGTGCAGTCACTCGCCGCGCACAAGGCGTACATCGACGGCCTCGGCTGGGAGGACTTCGACCCGGACGAGTTCCTGCAGTCGATGGCCCGGGGCAACGGCGCACGGCTGGGGACGACGTTCGCGGCCGCGTTCGAGGTGTTCCCGATGGGCTGGGGCGAGTAGCGCACGGCTCACTCGGGGTGCGCGGAGCCGGGACCGATCCGATGATCGGCGCACTGCAACTCCGAAGGGGTGTCCCATGAGCGAGCCGGACCGCCGCGAACTCGGCGCGCACGACGGGCCGATGGAGGACGAGCTGGAGCGCGCCTTCGACCGCACCGTCGAGGAGGGCGTCCAGCGGCTGCACCGCAGCTGGCGCGAGGTGCTGGTCACGGGCTTCTTCGGCGGGACCGAGGTCGCACTGGGCGTGTTGGCCTTCCTGGCGGTCCGGGAAGCCACCGGCAGCGTCCTGCTTGCCGGCTTGGCGTTCTCCATCGGCTTCCTGGCCCTGCTGCTCGGCCACAGCGAGCTGTTCACCGAGGGCTTCCTCATCCCGGTCACCACGGTGGCGGCCAAGCGAGCCAGCGTCGGCCAGCTTGCCAAGCTGTGGTCAGGAACGCTGGTGGCCAACCTCGCCGGCGGCTGGCTGTTGATGTGGCTGATCATGATTGCCTTCCCCGACCTGCAAGCCCAGACCGTGGAGTCGGCGAAGCACTTCGCCACCGCACCGTTCTCGGCGGAGACGTTCTCCCTGGCCGTGCTCGGCGGAGCGGTCATCACGCTGATGACCCGGATGCAGCACGGCACCGAGTCGATGCCGGCCAAGATCGCCGCCGCGATCGCCGGGGCGTTCCTGCTTGCCGGGCTGGAGATGTTCCACTCCATCCTCGACTCGCTGCTGATCTTCGGCGCGTTGCACGTCAAGGACGTGCCGTTCGGGTACGTCGACTGGCTCGGCTGGTTCGGCTACACCGCGGCCGGGAACATGCTCGGGGGGCTCGTGCTGGTCACGCTGCTTCGCCTCGTACGCAGCAGCAGGCGGATCGCGGACGAGCGGGAGGCCGTCGACCGAGGCGGGTCGGCGCACCCGGACCGGCAGTGACGATGCAGCGAGTCTCCACGCAAACTCACCCCACGATCCGCGACTTCTGCATGAGGGGGGCAGAACGTCGACTAGCGCTCTAGGTCTAGCTCGAACCACAGCGGGGCGTGGTCGGCGTGTGCAGTCCGCTGGTCTGCGTCCGCCCAGTCTTCATCCACCCACGCCCTGGCAACGCGACTACGAATTGCGTTAGAAACGAACAGATGATCGTTCTGGTAGGGAGGATGACCGTCCCGAAAGTACGTCCGCCGCTCCTCTCCCCATTCTTCGTATGTGACGTCGGTGAATCCGGCCCCCGACACGGCATCAAAGAATTGCTGGCAGAGATCGCTGTTGTCATTGACATCCCAGAGCCGAGAGACGTTGAAATCTCCAGCAGCAATAACAGGATGCTGCAAAGCAGCGTCCTTCATCACTTCGAGCATCAGGTCCGCGTACCCAGGATTCCGGTCGACTCTGGCGCGCTGCCGGCGCCGCTCCGCCGGCAAGGGGCGGGGCCACCGCCGCACGACGTCATCGGTCACCTCCTTGGTGCTCGCATGGACGCTGAATGCTGTGACCGTGCCGACAGTCGGAAGCTCGACTTCTGCGCACGCAACGTAGGAGTCGAAGACTTCTAGAAGCTCGTGTGACGCCGGACGGGATGACAGGTCCTGTCGCACAAGCACCCAGGATCCGATCCACCACCGCTCGTTCATCTTCGGCGGATTGAACAAGATGTAGCCGTGCTCCTCAGCCAGGTCGCGCAATAGCTCAGGCTTGTGTAGCTCCTGGCCGAAGATCATGGCCGGTTGTCGAGCGAGAACTCCCTCGAGCCAGACCCGGGTGGCCGGCTTCTGGAACTTCTCCAGGTTTGCTGACACGCAGAGGTTGGTGAAGTCCTGATCGTCGCGCATTTGCGAAGCCTATAGCTTTGCTCCCCCGATGCTCTCTGTAGGCCGAGGCAACGGGAGTCTCTTGCAAGTGGGCGAGCCAAAGTGCAGCCTCTTGGGGGTGGCACGAAGCTCGGGTATGAGCACCGTCTTCGGACGTAGAAGCTCCCGCGACTGGACTCGAACCAGTAACCTGCCGGTTAACAGCCGGCTGCTCTGCCAATTGAGCTACGCGGGATCGCCGAGCAGCGCTCGGGCGTCAGTACCCTAGCAACTCAGGAGCCCAGCTCCGCCCGGGCGTCTGCCAGCCCGATGTCGATCGCAGCGCGCACCTGCGGGTCGTCCGGCTGCAACCCCTCGTCGAGCCAGAACGACCACTCCACGGGGCCGCCGACCGGCGACCGGCGGGCGATCACCTTGACCCCGCGGCTGCCCGGAACCGGGACATGGCGGGTGAGCAACATGGTCGCGGTGACCCGCTCGCGGACCAGGTCGAGCAGCCGACGCGGCTGCACCAGAACCAGGTCGTGGACCGGCTCGGGCTCGCCGAAGTCGGCGACCTCGACCACCTTGAGCCGCTCGGTCTCGTCGTCGAAGCGGGCCCGGTCGATGCGCTCCCAGCCCACCCGGCGCCAGCCGGCACCGTCGGGCAGGTGCAGGGCCCGGTCGGTCCCGACAAACCACCGGCCGGACTCGTCGGCCGCCCCGGCGAGCACCCGCTCGCCAGGCTCCAGCTGCAGGGACCGGCGCACGTCCGCGGGCACGGAGGGTCTCCGGCCCGGTCTGCGCATTCCCCCATTGTGCGTCAGGGGTCGACCCAGTCCCGCAACGCGTACAGCTGTGCCTGCTCCCGCAGCATCGCCCGCCCTTCGTCCTCGAGCCGGCGGACGGTGTCGCGGCTGATGCCGTGGGCCGCGGCTACGGCCTGCACGCCTCGCGGTTGCCCGTCGGACCACCCCACCCGCTGCCGGAGCACCGACCGGTGCCGGTCCGGCAACCGGTCCAGCGCCGCGTCCAGCCGGTCGCGCAGCTGACCGCGCTGCACCCGACGGACGGCGGCGTCCACCGGATCGGGTGGTGCCAGCCCGGGCTCCGCGAGCCCGACCGGCCGGCCGGCCTCGCTGAGCGCCTGGAGCGACTCCGCCGGCGGCACCCAGCGCAGCAGCACGCCGGCCCGGTCCTTGTCGATCCCGCACGCCGCGGCCACCGCGGCGACCGTCGGCTCCCGGCCGCACCGCTCGGCGAGGGCATCGCGGGCACGGACGCAGGCCGCGAGTTCGTCGTTGACGTGCTTGGGTACCCGCACGCTTCGGGACTGCTCGGCGACCGCCCGCCCGATCGCCTGCCGGATCCACCAGGTGGCGTACGTGGAGAACGCGATCCCCCGGCGGTGGTCGAACTTCTCCACCGCACGGATCAGCCCGAAGGCACCCTCCTGGACGAGGTCCGGAAGCCCTTGCCCGCCGGGTCGGAACCGGCGGGCGATCGAGACGACCAACCGCAAGTTGGAGGTGACGAGCAGCTCCTTGGCCCGGGCCCCGTCCGCCGCCGCCTCGGCCAAGGCCGCGGCATCGTCGGGTGCGGGCGGCGGATCCGCTCCGAGCCGGACCCGGGCCTGCTCCCCAATCTCGAGCCGGCGCGCGGCGGCCACCACCTCCTCGCGGCTGAGCAGCGGGATCCGTCCGATCTCGTCCAGGTAGCGCCGCCAGGCGTCGCCGGTCACGTGCCCACCTCCTCGGTCCCGCCAGGGGAACCGAGTCTCGGTCGGGATGCCGCAGCTTGTCCCCGACCGGTCGGCCGGGTGTGGACGCGGTGCGACGACCCGACCGCCTGGGGACGGGACGCAGGTCGTCAGCCGATGCTGCCGATGGCCCGCTCGCGCAGCTGCCGGCGGTGCTGCTCGAGTGCTACCAGCTCGCCGAACATCTTGTTGTAGGCGGCGGCCTGCTCGACCGGGTTGGTGCGCTGCAGCCTCGACTTGACCGTCTCGATCCGGCGAGCGGCGGTCAGCTCCTGCAGATGGGCGAGCAGCGCCGCGACCAGCCGGGCGTCCGGCTCACCGGTGCTGTGCAGCGGCTCGACGGCGAGCCGGGCGACGACGCGGGACGCCGGCTCGCCGGCGCGGTCGCGGACGCCTTCCAGCCAGTCCGGCTCGGACCTCGCGGGCAGCGGAAGGCCCGCCACGCCCTCCCACACCGCGCGCAGCCAAGGATGTTGGAAGTCGTCCGCGTCCACGCCGGGCGGGTCCGGCACGAGGTGCGGGAACTGGAGCACCGCCTGCAGGACCTCCCGCTCCGCGGCGAACCGCGGCTCACCCGGCGACGGGACGTCCGGCGCCGGAGCCACCTCGGCCTCCGCCCCCTCGGCCGACACCGCCCCGGCCGACAGCTCGGGGCCGGACCCGATCGCCGCGTCCGAGCCGACCGAGGGCTCGGGTGTCGCCCCGACCGTCGGCGCGCGGGCGTCTCGGCCACGACCGCCCCCCGCGCGCACCGGCCCGCGACGCGCCGCTGCGCGCACCACACCGCGCACCTCGTCCGGGTCCAGGCCCACCATCCCCGCCAGCTCGCGGGCGAACGCGTCGACCTTGGACCGGTCCCGCACGCTCGCCACCAGCACCGCCGCCTCACGTACGGCGTCCACCCGTCCGTCCGCGCGGTCCAGGTCGTAGCGCTCCACGACGTTGCGCAGCACGAACCGGTACAGCGGCACCCGCCGGGCCACCAGCTCGCGAACGGCGGCGTCACCACCGGTGAGCCGCAGGTCGCACGGATCGAGACCCCCCGGCTCGACCGCGACGTAGGTCTGAGCGACGAACTGCTGGTCTCCCGCGAAGGCCTTCAACGCCGCCCGCTGACCGGCCTCGTCACCGTCGAAGGTGAAGATCACCTCGCCGCGGAACTCGTCGTGGTCGAGCAACAGTCGCCGCAGGATCCGCGCATGGTCCTCGCCGAAGGCAGTGCCGCAGGTCGCGACCGCCGTGGGCACCCCGGCCAGGTGACAAGCCATCACGTCGGTGTAGCCCTCCACCACGACCGCCTGCTGCGCGCGGGCGATCTCCCGGCGGGCCAGGTCCACCCCGTAGAGCAGGTGGCTCTTCTTGTACAGCGGGGTCTCGGGGGTGTTGAGGTACTTCGCCTCGATCCGGTCGTCGTCGTACAACCGGCGCGCACCGAAGCCCACAACCTCCCCGGACAGCTCCCGGATCGGCCACAGCAGCCGCCCCCGGAACCGGTCGTAGGCGCCCCGCTCACTCCTGCCGGCGAGGCCGGCCGCCAGCATGTCGTCGTCTTGGACCTCGCGGGTGCGCAGGTGACGCAGCAGCGCCTCGCCCGACCGGGGCGCGTAGCCGACGCCGAAGCGGTCCGCCGCCTCGCGGTCGAACCCGCGCTCGGCGAGGAAGGCCCGCGCGGGGCGCGCCTCGTCGGACTCGGCGAGCTGGCCGGCGTAGAACCCTTGTGCCATCCGGTTCGCCTCGATCAGCCGCTGCCGCTGCCCCCGGTCCCCGCCGGCACTTCGCGCGCCGCCCTCGGTGTAGCGCAGCTCGACCCCGAACCGGCCGGCAAGCTTCTCCACCGCCTCGACGAAGCTGAGGCCCTCGATCTGCTGGACGAACGTGAACACGTCCCCGCCCTGACCACAGCCGAAGCAGTGGAAGTACTGCCGCGCCGGGGTCACGGTGAAAGACGGCGTCTTCTCGTCGTGGAAGGGGCACAGCCCCTTCTGCGAACCTCCGCCGGCGCCGCGGAGCGTCACGTAGGCGGAGACCACGTCGTCGATGGCGGCGCGCTCGCGGACAGCCGCGATGTCCTCGTCACGGATGCGCCCGGCCACGCCCGGGAGTCTAGGTCGTGCCGGCGCCACGGCCGACCCGGCGGCCGGCCGGTTGTGTGCGCCTGCCGGGACCGGTCAGACGTCGCGGAGCGGCACGTCGGTGTCGGCGAGACGTGACGGGTCCAGCCGGCGCCGGGAGCGGATCAGCTCCTGCATGTCGTCAACGGTGTCCCACACGTTCACGTGCATGCCCGCGTCCAGCCGGCCGTCGACGCACCAGAAGGCCATGAACTCACGACCGTCCACGTCACCGCGGAGCACCAGCTCGGCAGCCGCGAGGTCGGACACGTGACCGACGTACTCCATGCCGATATCGAACTGGTCGGTCCAGAAGAACGGGAGCGCGTCATGGACGACCTCCCGGCCGGCGAGGGCCCGGCCGGCCGTGATCCCACCGTCGTGGGCGTTCGCCCAGTGCTCCACCCGCACCCGCCTGTCGCCCAGTGGGGCACATGGCCAGGCGGCGATGTCCCCGGCGGCGAAGACGTCGGCGTGCGACGTCCGGAGCGCACCGTCGACGACGACTCCGCCCGTGGCGGCGTCGATGGTGAGGCCGGCCGAGGCTGCCAGGGAGGTGTCCGGGGTGACCCCGATACCGACCACGACGAGGTCGGCGGGCAGCACCTGCCCGTCGTCGGTCACGACTGCCTCCACCCGACCCGCCCCCCGCAGCTCGCTGATCCCCGGCCCGATCCGCAGGTCCACGCCGTGGTCGCGATGGGCGGCAGCGAAGACCGACGACAGCCGCTCGCCGAGCGCCCCCACCAGCGGCGGCTGCGGGGACACGACGGTGACCTTCGCGCCGTGCGACCGCGCGGCGGCGGCGACCTCGAGGCCGATCCAGCCGGCACCGACCACCACGACGCTCGGCTGCCGCGCGAACGCGTCCCGCAGGTGGACGCAGTCCTCCAGCCGGCGCAGGGTGAGCACACCCTCCAGGCCGGCTCCCGGCACGGGCAGCGTCCGCACTCGAGACCCGGTGGCGAGCAGCAACCGCCCGAAACCGACCGACTCGCCGTCGACCGTCGTCACCGCGCGAGCGGTCAGGTCGACCGCCGCGGCCTCGGCCCCCAGCCGTACGTCGACGTCGTGCGAGCTGCACCACTCCTGCTCCAGCAGCGTCGTGGAGTCCGGGCTGTCCTCGCCCTTGAGCACGCCCTTGGACAGCGGTGGGCGGTCGTACGGCAGCAGCGGTTCGGCGGCCAGCAGCGTCAGCCGCCCGTCGTAGCCGGCCTCGCCTCGCAGCGTCTGGACCGCCTTGGCCCCGGCGAGCCCGCCCCCCACCACGACGATTCCGTCCGATCCGTGCTGCTGCGGCATGTGACCGAGCCTAGGTCACCCGGGCATGCCAAGTGGTCGCCGAGGCGTCGGTCAGGCTGGCGACCTGGTCGACGACCACCCGGCAGCGACCGGCGTCGTCCGGCGCCGCCCGCCAGTCCGCGGCGAAGGCCGGTTCCAGCGCTTCCGGCGACCTGGTGAGCAGGGCGTCGAGCAGCTCGGCCAGCACCTGCCGCTGCCGGTCGAGCAGCGCCAGCCGCGCGTCCGCCCGCATCACGTAGTGGGCCGCGATCCCCTTCAGCACCGCGATCTCCTCCCGGATCTCGTCCGGGACCACGAGGTCGGCGCGGTGCCGGGTGAGCAAGCCCGCCCCGAACGCGGTGTGTGTCGCCTGCTGCGCCGCCTCACTGAACCGTCCGATCAGGCCCGAGGTCAGGCCCTTCAGCCCGGCCAGGGCGCTGCGGCTGCCGTCGAAGCCCGCCGAGGGCCAGATCGGCAGCGCCCGCAGCCGGTCGAGGGCGAGGCCCAGGGACTCGTCGTCCCGGTCGGGGAGGTACCAGTCGCGGACCACGTCGAAGACCTGCCGGCGCTCCTCGGCGGACTCCAGGCTGGCCAGGTCGACCGGGCCGCCGACGATCCCGTCCTCGACGTCGTGCACGCAGTAGGCCACGTCGTCGGCGAGATCCATCACCTGTGCCTCGATGCACCGGCGCGCCCCGTCCACGCCCTGCCGGACCCAGCCGAAGACCGGCTCGTCGTCGGCATAGACCCCGAACTTCGCCGTCGGCCGCACAGCACTGTCGCCGGCCTCGTCACGACGCCACGGATACTTGATGCAGGCGTCCAACGTGGCCCGGGTCAGGTTGAGGCCCACGCTCCGGCCGGACGCGTCCACGGTCTTCGCCTCGAGTCGGGTCAGGATCCGCAGCGTCTGCGCGTTGCCCTCGAACCCGCCGAAGGCGGCCGACGCCTGGTCCAGCACCTGCTCACCGTTGTGCCCGTACGGCGGGTGGCCGAGGTCGTGGGCGAGGGCCGCCGTCTCGACCAGATCGGGGTCGCAGCCGACCGCCTTGCCGAGCTCGCGGGCCACCTGCCCCACCTCGAGCGAATGGGTGAGCCGGTTGCGGACGAAGTCGTCGGTCCCCGGTCCGACCACCTGAGTCTTGGCCGCCAGCCGGCGCAGCGAGGCAGCGTGCAGCACCCGCGCCCGGTCCCGCTCGAACGCGGTGCGACCGCTACGTTTCGGCGGCTCGTCGACGATCCGCCGGACCGCGTCGTGCGGATACCCAGGAAGCGGGAGCTCAAGATCCATCGACCGTCAGCCGATCGGGCTAGCGGCCGACGTCCAGAGGATCTGGACCTCCGTGTCACCCCCGCACAGCGCGGAGATGTCGGTCACCACCCACCGGCCGCTGATGCTCGGACCGGTCCAGTTGGCTCCGATTCCGCCCTCCACGTCGTCGGTGCCCACGATGCCGAACGGCGGGTCGGAGTAGCGCTGCCTCATCTGCCGCAGGGCCCGGCGGAACGGCAGGTCGGTGACCCCGGTGAGCAGGATGCCGTTGTCGCCGCGGACGTCCACGTCGTGCACGATCGTGTCGTCGGGGTAGGACAGGTTGGCCAGCTCCGGGGGCACCCGCTTCGAGCGAACGTCGGCGTAGCAGCCGGTCGGGGTCGGGCCGTCGGTGGGCAGGGTCGTGGACGCCGGACCGGTCGGCCGGGTCGTGCTCGCTGCGGGGGTGCTGGCGCTGCCCGGCCCTCCGCCCGCCTCGGCGGGCGGCGAGCCGTCGCCGGTGCACGCACCGACTCCCAGGCACGCCACCAGGACCACCGGCAACACCGCAGCCGGCCGCTCGCGTGTCATGCGGCCAACCCTACGGTCGCGACGCTCGGGCCAGCGGACGGCCGCTGGTCACCCGCCGGAGGTGGCGAGCTCCGCGGTCGCGTCCAGGTCGGCGTACCGGTCGCTGGCCAGCCAGCGGTCCGGGAGGGCGACCGCCTTCGGGCTGCCCTGACGCCCGCGCGGGGTGCCCAGCTCCGCTACCGGGTAGGGCTCGGCCGGATCGAGATCCGCGAGCAGATCGTCCAACGCCGCCAGACTGGACACCAAGCCCAGGTGCTGCCTGACGTGCCGGCCGGCGCTGAAGCCCTTGAGGTACCAGGCGACGTGCTTGCGGAACTCGGTGCACCCCTTCTCCTCCCCCATCTGCTCGCTCAGCAGCTCGGCGTGCCGGCGCATGACCGTGGTCACCTCGCCGAGCGTCGGCAGCGCCTGCACCCGCTCGCCGGTGAAGGCCGCGGCCAGGTCGCGGAAGAGCCAGGGACGGCCCAGGCAGCCGCGTCCGACCACCACCCCGGCACACCCGGTGCGTTGCACCATGTCGACCGCGTCCGCCGCCTCCCAGATGTCGCCGTTGCCGAGCACTGGGATGTCCACGTGCCGGACCAGCCGGGCGATGGCGCCCGGGTCGGCGGTTCCGGAGTAGTGCTGCTGGGCGGTGCGGGCGTGCAGCGCGATCGCCGCGCACCCGCTCTGCTGCGCGATCCGCCCCGCGTCGAGGTAGGTGAGGTGGTCACTGTCGATCCCGAGCCTGGTCTTCATCGTGACCGGGACGCCGTACGGCGCGGCCGCTGCCACGGCCGCGGCCAGGATGTCGGCGAGCAGATCGCGCTTCCACGGCAGTGCGGCGCCGCCGCCGCGCCGGGTCACCTTCGGAACCGGGCACCCGAAGTTCAGGTCGACGTGGTGCACCCCGTGGTCGCCGCACAGGATCTGGACCGCCTTGCCGACGTAGACCGGGTCAACGCCGTACAACTGCACCGAGCGCACCGGTTCGTCGGGGTCGAAGTGCAGCATCGCCAGGCTGGTCCGATCGCCCTCCACGATGCCACGGGACGTGATCATCTCGCAGACGTACAGCCCCGCCCCCTGCTCCCGGCAGAGCCGGCGGAACGCGGCGTTGGTGACGCCGGCCATCGGCGCGAGGACGACCGGCGGGGTGACCTCGAGCGCACCGAGGCGCAGCGTGCTGGGCAGGGCGGACATCTCCCCAGTGTCCCAGGCTGCCGGCGGTCCGGCCGGCCGGCCTCAGTCGCCGGTGTCGCCGCCCGCCCAGGGCGGGATCGACCAGCTGATCGGCTCGACGCCCTCGGTCGCCCGCAGCTGCACCGCCTCGAAGGTCGCTCGCCGCGGCACGAAGAACACCAGGCAGCCGCGCACCAGATCCCCGCGACCGAGGCTTCTGGCCTCGTCCGGAGGCGGACAGCGGTCGAACGACCCCTCCACCTCGGCGGCGGGGAAGAACGTGTTGGTGGAGTCGAAGCCGTACACCGGCAGCGGCGCGCGGCCCAGCCGCCCGCCGCCAAGCACCGTCATCTCGGCCTCGACGTACCAAGGGGTCGCGGACGCCGTGGCCCGGTCCAGCTGGTAGCCGACGAAGTCGCGGGCAACTCCGCGGCGGATCCGGGTGACGCGCACCTCCACCACGGCCCGGCGCTGCGGGCCGACCACGTACGACACGACCGCCGACTCGCCGACTCGCACCGTGCTGCCCGGTTCGGTCAACTGCACCCCGTCTGGGACGACCACGTCCAGCGTTCTGGTGCTCGCCGGCCGCTTCGGCTCCGACTGGTCCTCGGAGCAGCCGGCGCCGGCGAGCATCATCAGGGCCGCCAGGGCGGCCAGGGGCGGGGACGCGATGCGGCGGCTGGCCCCCACGACCGGCACCGTCAGCAGCCGGCCAGGCGGGCCGCCAGCCAACTCTCCAGCTGGTCGAAGCCGATCCGCTCCTGGTTCATCGTGTCCCGCTCGCGGACGGTCGCGGCCTGATCGTTGAGCGAGTCGAAGTCCACGGTGACGCAGAACGGCGTCCCGATCTCGTCCTGGCGCCGGTATCGCCGACCGATCGCACCCGCGTCGTCGAAGTCGATGTTCCAGGACCGCCGCAGCCGGGCGGCGAGGTCGCGCGCCTTCGGCGACAGGTCGCTGTTGCGGGACAGCGGCAGCACCGCCACCTTGACCGGCGCCAGCCGCGGGTCGAGCCGCAGCACGGTGCGCTTGTCCACGCCACCCTTGGCGTTGGGCGCCTCGTCCTCACCGTAGGCGTCCATCAAGAAGGCCATCATCGAGCGGTTCACCCCGGCGGCAGGCTCGATGACGTAGGGCACCCAGCGCTCCCCCGTGCTCTGGTCGAAGTACGACAGGTCCTGGCCGGAGTGCTTCGCGTGCGTGGACAGGTCGAAGTCGGTGCGGTTGGCGATCCCCTCGAGCTCGTCGAACTCCTTGGCCGCGAAGCGGAACCGGTACTCGATGTCCACCGTCCGCTTGGAGTAGTGCGACAGCTTCTCCTGCGGGTGCTCGTGCAGGCGCAGGTTGTCCCGGTCGACACCGAGGTCGGTGTACCAGGCCAGCCGTTGCTCGATCCAGTGCTCGTGCCACTCCTCGTCGCTGCCCGGCACCACGAAGAACTCCATCTCCATCTGCTCGAACTCGCGCGTTCGGAAGATGAAGTTCCCGGGGGTGATCTCGTTGCGGAAGCTCTTGCCGATCTGACCGATCCCGAACGGCGGCTTGCGTCGCGATGAGGTCATCACCGCGAGGAAGTTGACGAAGATGCCCTGCGCCGTCTCCGGCCGCAGATAGTGCAGCCCCTCCTCGTTCTCCACCGGGCCGAGGTAGGTCTTCAGCAGACCGTTGAACATGCGCGGCTCGGTCCACGCGCCACGGGTCCCGCAGTTGGCACAAGCGACGAGCCTCAGATCGACGCTGTCGGCGTCGGCGATGTCCTTGCGGCTCGCATACGCCTCCTGCAGGTGGTCGGCGCGGTACCGCTTGTGGCAGCTCTGGCACTCGACCAGCGGGTCGACGAAGGCGTCCAGGTGGCCGGAGGCCTCCCAGACCCGGGTCGGCAGGATCACCGAGGAGTCGAGGCCGACGACGTCGTCCCGGCCCTGCACCATGGCCTTCCACCACTGCCGCTTGACGTTCTCCTTGAGCTCGACGCCGAGCGGGCCGTAGTCCCAGGCGGAGCGGGTCCCGCCGTAGATCTCGCCGGAGGGGTAGACGAACCCCCGGCGCTTGCACAGGCTGACGACGGTGTCCACGGACTCAGCGGGCACGCGATCCTCCATCCGGCTGGGTGTCGGCGGCGGGGCACGTCGGGCAGCGTGCCTGCCGACGCGGAGCCACCAGGCTAGCGCCCCGCCCCCGGCCCACCGGAGTCAGCGTCCGAGGCGGAACTGCTGGTCCCGTCGCCGCCGTCGCCGAGGACCACCTCATACGCGCTCGGCTCGTCGACCGCCGTCGACAGCAACGGCACGGCCGACACCTTGACGTCGTAGGCCGACAGCGCCCGCCGGTACGAGCCGACGTCCCGCCACCGGGTCGCCAGCACCCACAGGTCCGGGTCGTCGACGTTTCGGCCGACGGTGCCCTCCACCCAGCCGGGGCGGTCGCCGAGAACGGCGATCGCCCGCTGGGCCGCCGCCAGGAAACCGTCCACATCGGCCGGGAGCACCCGGTGCCGAGTCAGCACCAGCACCCGCCGAGGGTACGGCCCCGGGCTTGACCTCCGCACCGACGCTAGATGACAATGATTCTCATGTTGAGAAGAGCTTTGGCGGCGACCGCCTGCGGGGCTCTGCTCACCGGCTGTGGCGGTGCCGCCGACGAGCCCACGGGGAGGACCGCGACGGTGGCCGCGTTCTACCCGCTGGCGTGGGCCGCCGAGCAGGTCGGCGGTCGGTCCGTCGACGTGGACCTGCTCACCACGCCAGGCGTCGAGCCGCACGACCTGGAACTGACGCCGCAGCAGGTCGCGGCCGTCGCCGATGCCAAGGTGCTCGTGGTGGAGTCCGGCTTCCAGCCCGCCGTCGACGACGTCGTGACCCAGGAGGCCGACGGCACGGTGGTCGACGCCGCCGACGTGGTCGGTCTGGTGGCAGCGACGGACTCGGACGACGCGGACCCGCACTTCTGGCACGACCCGCTGCGGATGGCCCGGCTGACCGACGCGCTGGCGGGGGCGTACGCGACCGCCGACCCCGACGGCGCGGAGGCCTACCGGGAGGGCGCCGATCGGGCCCGGGCGCAACTGGAGCAGCTCGACGCCGCCTACCGGGAGGGCCTCCAGGGCTGCCGGACGAGAACCGTCGTGACCAGCCACGACGCGTTCGGCTACCTGGGCGACCGTTACCGCCTGACCCTGCTCCCGATCGCCGGTCTCGACCCGGGCGCCGAGCCGTCCCCCGAGCGGATCGCCGAGCTGGCCGACCTGGCCGACGAGCGAGAGGTGACGACGGTCTTCACCGAGACCCTGGTGGACCCCAGCGTCGCCGAGGCGGTCGCGGACGAGGCCGGGCTCGAGCTGGCCGAGCTCGACCCGATCGAGGGCCTGTCGGACGACACGGCGGGAGAGGACTACCTGACCCTGATGCGCAGCAACCTGCGCGCGCTGGTGGAGGCGAACGGCTGTTGAGCGGGCTCGCGCTGCAGGTGCAGGACCTGACCGTCGCCCTGGGTGGGAGGCCGGTGGTGCGCCGCGTCGACCTGGCCGTCCGCCCCGGCGAGTTCGTGACCGTTCTCGGCGGCAACGGGTCGGGCAAGTCCACCCTGGTACGGGCCGCGATGGGGCTGGTGCCGGCGACGTCCGGCAGCGTCGAACTGCTGGGCACGCCGTTGCGCCGCTTCAGCGACTGGCGCCGGGTCGGCTACGTCCCGCAGCGCACCTCGGCGGCGTCCGGCGTCCCGGCGACCGTCCGGGAGGTGGTGGCGGCGGGCCGGCTCGCGCATCGTCGGATCCTGCGCGGCTCCAGCCCCGCCGACGACGCCGCCGTGCGGGCGTCCCT
Source organism: uncultured Actinomycetota bacterium (assembly GCA_963704295.1). Classification (GTDB taxonomy): domain Bacteria; phylum Actinomycetota; class Actinomycetes; order Propionibacteriales; family Nocardioidaceae; genus JACCVL01. The sequence continues at coordinate 660,022 of OY969884.1, forward strand.
CGAGGCGATGGACCTGGCCCACCGGGCGCGGGACTCCGTGGCGGAGCTGTCCGGCGGCCAGCAACAGCGGGTGCTGATCGCCCGCGCGCTGGCCACCGAGCCGGACCTGCTGGTGCTGGACGAGCCCACGGCGGGCGTCGACCTCACCCACCAGGGCCTGCTGACCGAGGTGCTCGGCGCGCACGCTGCCCGGGGGGTCGCGGTCGTGCTGGTCGCACACGAGCTCGGACCGCTGGCCCGGCTTGTCGACCGGGCGGTGGTCCTGCGCGACGGCCGGGTGCTCTTCGACGGCACCCCGGAGGAGGAGGCAGCGGTGTTCGGACACGACCACGAGCACCACCACGTGCACGGGACGACCGGTGCGTCCGGACCGGTGCTCGGCCCGAGCTGGTCGGAGCGGGAGACGTGATGAGCCTGCTGTCGTACGAGTTCATGCAGCGGGCGCTGCTCGCGGCCCTGCTGACCGGGCTGGCCGCCCCCGCGATCGGGACGTACCTCGTGCAGAAGCGGCTCGCTCTGCTGGGGGACGGCATCGGGCACATCGCCCTCACCGGGGTGGCGCTCGGCCTGCTGACCGGGCAGGCCCCGCTGGTCACGGCTGTGGTGGTGGCGACGGTGGGCGCTGCGCTGATCGAGGTGCTGCGGCTGCGCGGACGCACCAGCGGGGACGTCGCGCTGGCCCTGTTCTTCTACGGCGGCATCGCCGGCGGCGTGCTGCTGACCGGGCTGGCCGGGGGGTCGGCGGCGACCCTGAACAGCTATCTGTTCGGCGCGATCACCACTGTCTCCGACACCGACCTCACGATGGTCGTGGTCCTCACGGTGCTCGTGCTTACCGTCGCCCTCGGGCTGTCCCCGCAGCTGTTCGCGGTCTGCCAGGACGAGGAGCACGCCCGGGTGTCTGGCCTGCGGGTCGGGGCGTACAGCGTCCTGCTGGCGGTGCTCGCAGCGGTCACCGTGACGGTGGCCATGCGCACCGTGGGGCTGCTCCTGGTCAGCGCGCTGATGGTGGTGCCGGTCGCGACCGCGCAACAGGTGGCGCGCGGCTTCCGCGTGACGCTGGTGCTGGCGATGGGCGGCGGGGTGCTCGCGTCGACGGCCGGGGTGTGGACCAGCTTCTACGCCGACACCGCCCCCGGTCCGACCATCGTGCTGTTGGCGCTTGCCGGCTTCGCGGTGCTGAGTCCGCTGGGCGGGCTGCTCCGCCGGCGCCGCCGGGTGCACGCGCCGTTCGAGGTCGAGGGCGCCGTGGATGTGGTCGAGTCGACCACCTCCGGCCCGCACGGACACGACCGGGCGGAGAGCCATCCGCACGTCCACGGGCCCGGCTGCGGACACGTGGCGGTCGAGCACGGTGACCACGTCGACTACGTCCACGACGGGCACCGGCACGTACCGCACGGCGACCACTACGACGAGCACTGAGAGGACCGGGATGGGTGAGACCGGGCAGCGGCCGACCCGTCAGCGCCGGGCGGTGAGCGCTGCGCTGGCCGAGCAGGACGAGTTCCGCAGCGCGCAGGAGATCCACGAGGTGCTCCGCGCCCGCGGCCAGAAGGTCGGCCTGTCGACGGTCTACCGCACCCTGCAGGGGCTGGCCGACGGTGGCCAGCTGGACGTGTTGCGGATGGGGGACGGCGAGGCGTTGTACCGCCGTTGCAGCGGTGGGCACCACCACCACCTGGTCTGCCGGTCCTGCGGCCGCACGGTCGAGGTCGAGGGGCCGGCGGTCGAGCGGTGGGCCGACCGGGTGGCGACCGAGCACGGTTTCCGGGACGTGGCGCACACGCTGGAGGTGTTCGGCACCTGCCCGGACTGCGGCTGACCGCCCGGCGACCGCGACCGCGACCGCGACCGCGACCGCGACCGCGACCGCGACGATGATGCATTTCCGTCGCTCGAGCGACGGAAATGCATCATCTGTTGTCGGCAGCCGGGTGGGAAGGGGCTCGACGACCCGTGCGTTGCACCTCGAGACACCACCACGTCCGAGGTACCGATGAGCACAGCCGACGATGGCGACGAGGCGCTGGACGCCTACTCGCGTACGGTCACGCGGGTCGCGGCCACGGTCACCCCGCACGTGGCGGCGCTACGCCTGCACGGCGGTGGCAGCGGTCGCGGCGGCCGAGCGGCAGGGACCGGGTCCGCGGTCGTCTTCACCGCGGACGGCTACATGCTGACCAACGCGCATGTGGTCGCAGGCGCCGTCGGCGGCGCCGCCACGTTCAGCGACGGCAGCAGCACAGACGTCGACATCATCGGATCAGACCCGCTGTCGGACCTCGCGGTCGTCCGCGGCCGACGCCAGCCGCCCGAGCCGGCCAGGATGGGTGACGCCGCCGACCTCAAGGTTGGCCAGCTGGTGGTCGCGGTGGGGAACCCGCTCGGGCTCACCGGGTCGGTGACGGCCGGCGTCGTCAGCGGGCTCGGCCGCTCACTGCCCACCCGTGCCGGCCGGGCCGGGCGGGTGATCGAGGACGTGATCCAGACCGACGCAGCGCTGAACCCGGGGAACTCGGGTGGCGCGCTGGCCGACGCGTCGGGACGCGTGGTCGGCATCAACACGGCGGTCGCCGGCTTCGGGGTGGGACTCGCCGTTCCGGTCAACACCACGACCCGACGGATCATCACCGCGCTGCTGCGCGACGGACGGGTACGCCGCGCGTACCTCGGCGTCGTGAGCTCCCCGGTCCCGCTGCCCAGGCCGCTGGCCGAGCGGACCGGCCAGCCGCGGGCGCTGCAGGTCGCCGACGTGGTGGTGGGCTCCCCTGCCGCCCAGTCAGGGCTGAAGCCCGGTGACCTCGTGCTGTCCGTTGGGCGGCAGCCGGTTGCGGACGCACAGAGCCTGCAGCGGCTGTTGTTCGCCGACGCCATCGGCCAGCCGCTGCCGGTCACGGTGCTGCGTGGCGAGGCGATGGTGGACGTGATCGCAGTGCCCACCGAGCTCACCGGCGCCGGCAGCTGACCGGCCGCCGCGGGCGCCGGACCAGCGATGATGCATTCCCGTCGCTCGAGCGACCGAAAAGCGTCAGCGCCGGTACGCGGTCAGGCCCGCCCGTAGCGCCGACTGCGCCTGGCGTACTCCTCCACCGCGGCCCACAGCTGCAGGCGGTCCACGTCTGGCCAGGCCACGTCGGTGAACACCAGCTCGGCATATGCGGACTGCCAGAGCAGGAAGTTGGAGATCCGCTGCTCCCCGGAGGTCCGCCAGAACAGGTCGACGTCGGGCAGGTCCGGCTCGTCCAGGTAGCGCGCGAAGACCCGCTGGTCGACCCGATCGGCGCGTACCCGCCCCGCGGCCACGTCCAGGGCCAACGCGCGCGCCGCGTCGGCGAGCTCGGACCGCCCGCCGTAGTTCACGCACATCGTCAGCGTCAGCACGTCGTTTGCCCGGGTGAGCTCCTCGGCCGCCTCGAGCTCGCGGATCACGCTGCGCCACAACCGCGGACGGCGGCCGGCCCACCGCACCCGCACGCCGAGCGCGTGCATCTCGTCCCGCCGTCGACGGATCACGTCGCGGTTGAACCCCATCAAGAAGCGCACCTCCTCCGGCGAGCGCTTCCAGTTCTCGGTGGAGAACGCGTACGCCGACAGGTGCCGGACGCCGACCTCGATCGCCCCCTCGACCACGTCGAAGAGCGCCGCCTCCCCCGCCTCGTGACCAGCGGTCCTCGGCAGCCCGCGCGCCCGCGCCCAGCGACCGTTGCCGTCCATGACGACGGCGACGTGCCGCGGCACCTCCGCCGGGGACAATCGCGGCGCGCGCGCCCCGGACCCGTGCGGGCGCGGTGCCCGCGGCTCCCGCGGGCGGGTCACCGGTCCACGTGGCTCATCGAGCGCAGCCCGCGCTCGAGATGCCAGGACAGGTACGCCGCCACCAGGCCGGACGACTCACGCCGGGCACGCTCGTCCGCCTCCAGCGCGGTCGTCCAGTCACCGCTGAGCAACGCCGACAGCAGCCGTACGGTTCCCGGCCCGGGCGAAGCCGACCCCGGCGACCGGCAACTGGTGCAGGCAATGCCCCCACCGGCCGGACTGAACGACCGGTGCGGCCCGGGCGCCCCGCAGCGAGCACAGTCGTCGAAGCTCGGCGCGTACCCCGCGACCGCGAGCGAGCGCAGCAGGAACGCGTCGAGCACGAGCGACGGGTCGCGCCCGCCCGGGCTCAGGGCGCGCAGACCGCCGACCAGCAGCAGGAACTGCTGCACCGCCGGCTCCAGGTCCTCCCCGGCGAGCCGGTCGGCCGCCTCCAGCATCGCCGTCCCGGCGGTGTACGCCCGGTAGTCGGCGCCGATGGTCATCGCCAGCGGGTCGAGCGACTCGGCCTGGGTCACCACGTGCAGCGACCGGCCCTCGGCCAGCATCAGGTCGACGTGGCTGAACGGCTCGAGTCGGGCGCCGAACCGGGAGGTCGTGCGGCGGACCCCCTTGGCGACGGCCCGGATCCGGCCGTGTCGCCGGCTCAGCACCGTGATGATGCGGTCCGCCTCACCGAGCTTCTGGGTGCGCAGCACGATCGCCTCGTCACGGTAGAGACTCACCCGGTTATTGTGCCCGCCCGCCCGGACCGGGCAGGTGCCGCCCGCCAGCAGCGGCGGACGAACGCCACCGCCTCGGCGTCGAGGCGGTCCGGGCGGATCCGCCACTCCAGGATCGACTCGGCCGGCACGAACCGACCGTGCGGCAGTTCGCCGGCCAGCATCGCCGCGTCGGCCGCGGGGTGGATCGGGTCGTTCGGATGGCCGATCACCAGCGCCGGCGTCTCCAGCCGCACCCGGACCGAGCGTGGCGGGGCGATCCGTCCGAAGAAGAGGCCGTGAATCACGGCGGCCATGGCGGCCGGCTCCTGGTCCAGCGTGTCCAGCACGATCCCCGGCCAGAACGGCACCGCCGAGCGCGGGACCATCCGGCTGACGAGGCCGACGCCGGTGACCGTCCAGGGCAGGAAGCGGGCGGCCAGCATCAGCGGCGCGAACGCGATGATCCCCGCCTCGACGGCGTTGTCCAGCACCGGCATCTCCACCAACAACCCGCGCACCCGCTCCGGAGCGCTGGCGGCCACCTCGAGCGAGGTGTTCGCCCCCAACGAGCTCCCCCCGATGACGGCGGACTCGACGTCCAGGTGGTCCAGCAGCGCGAGGGCCTGCAGCGCGAACCCGCCCATCGAGTACGCGGCGGGGTCGGTGGGCCGGTCCGAGCGACCATGGCCCAGCAGGTCCAGCGTGACCACCCGGAAACCGGCCGCGGCGATCCGTCGGGCGAGCGGCTGGTGCATCCGGCGCGGCATCAGCTGGCCGTGCAGCAGCACGACCAGTCGGTCGCCGGCGCCGAACTCGGTGTACTCGAGCCGGTGCCCGTCGAAGCCGAACGCCCCGATGCGCTCCGACACCAGCACCGCCATTCGCCCATCGTCCCAGCCGGGCCGGGAATGTCCTGACATTGCGGCCGCGACGCGCGGCGACGCGGGCGCGGTGCCAGGATCGGCGCTCGTGGACGTCGCCGCGGTGCTGGATCGGATCTGCCGGTACCAGCACGAGGTCGCCGTCAGCACCGCCGATCCCGTCCAGGTCGGCCCCTTCACCACCTACGACACCCGATGGGGCTGGAGCTACGCGGCCCGGCCGCGCCCCGGGCATGAACACCTCCTCGACGCGGACGCGTTGCGCGCGGTGTTCCACCACCAGCAGGACCAGCCGGGCGCCGCCGGAGTGCAGTGGATCGACGCGCACGCACCGGCCCTGGCCGACCTGGCGGACTCGCTCGGACTGGGGGTGGCGCGCTCCCGGCTGCTCGCGTACGACCACGAAAGGGCGGCCGGACTCCCGGCCCCGACCTGCGCCGACCGGGCTGTCGCGGTCCGCATCGTCGACCCGGACGAGCCGGAGTTCGACCAGAGCCGGGCGGCGGTGGCAGCGGGGTTCGACGGAACCGACCGCGGGGACGGCGAGCCGGTCGTGGAGACGATGCGGGCGTACGTCCGCGCCGGACTCACCCGGGCCGCCGGTGCGTGGGCACCCGACGGAACGGCGATCGGTGGCGGGACCCATGCCGTCCGCGGCCCGACCAGCGAGGTCACCGGGGTGGCGGTGCTGCCGTCGTGGCGGCGGCGCGGCGTCGCGGCGGTCCTGACCGACCTGCTGATGCGCGACGCGCGGGACCGCGGCGCCGAGACGGTGTTCCTGTCCGCGGAGTCGCAGCAGGTGGCCCGGGTCTACGAGCGGGTCGGCTTCCGTCAGGTCGGCGTGCTGTGCACCGCCACCGACCTCGGCTGAGCCACCGCGCCACGTACCCGGCGGTGCGACACGCCGGGTTTGCCTGTGCCGCGGCTCTGCGACACGGTGGAGGTGACCGAGCACGCGATCAGTGACGGAGGAGCGACATGCTCACCCTGACCGAGAACGCCAGCACAGTTGTCAAGACGATCACCGACCAGACCACCTCCGGAGACGACGCCGGACTGCGGATCAGCCAGGACGCGGCGGACGCGACCGCGCTCGCGGTCACCCCGGCCGACAGCCCACAGCCGGGCGACCAGGTGCTGGAGGACACCGGGGCCCGGGTGTTCCTCGACCCGCCGGCCGCCGAGACCCTCGACGACAAGGTGCTCGACGCCGCCGTCGACGAGGGCGGGGCCGTGCAGTTCAGCATCGCGCCCCAGGCCCCCGGGCAGACCTGAGCCTGCCGGCCGCGAGCCCGGGCGTCAGCCGGCTGACATGAGCCATCGGCACACCGAAGACATCGACTGGGCCGAGCGGATCGAGGATCTCGACCGCTCGGCCTCGGTCGGCGCGGTCCGCAACCGAGCGATCGCCACCTGGCTGGAAGCAGCCGACGGGGCACGGGTCGCCGACGTCGGCTGCGGCGCCGGCGCGATGACGGCGCTGCTCGCGGAGGCGGTCGGTCGCGACGGGCAGGTGGTCGCGTTCGACAGCGAGCCGACGCTGCTCGCGGCCACCGCGACTCGGTGCGAGTCCGCCGGGGTGGCCGGTCGCGTCACCACCACCCAGCACGACCTGACCGCGGGGCCGCCCCCGGCAGCGAACCTCGACCTGGTGTGGGCCGCCGGGGTGGTGCACCACCTGCCAGACCAGCAGGCCGCGGTCGACATGCTGGCGCGGATGCTCGCACCGGGCGGCCGGCTCGCCCTCGCCGAGGGCGGACTGTCCACCCGATACCTCCCCTGGGACCTCGGCGCCGGCCCGCCGGGCCTGGAGGAGCGGCTCGCCGCCGCCGAGGCGGACTGGTTCTGCGCCATGCGGGACGACATGGACGGTGCCCGCCCGACGCCGTACGGGTGGCCGTCGGCGCTGCGTCGGGCCGGGCTCGGGGACGTGTCGGCCCGCAGCTTCCTGCTCGACCGCCCGGCCCCGCTCGACCCGGAAGACCTGACCTACGTCCTCGCGTCGTTGGCCGCCCGGATCGACCACGTGGGCGACCGGCTCACCGAGCGCGACCGCGCCGCCTGGCGGCGGTTGCTCGACCCCGACGACGAGCAGCATCTGGGCCGGCGAGCGGACCTGTACCTGCTGTCGGCCCTCACCGTCCACGTCGGCACGGCCCCCGCCACATAGTCGGCACGACCCCGCCACAACAGTCCACGATCCGCGACTTTTGCATGCAAAAGTCGCGGATCGTGGACCGTTGTGGGGGTCAGGGGGCGCGGTCGGCGCGGTTGACCGCGGACAGCACCGCCCGCAGCGACGCGGTGACGATGTTCGGGTCCACCCCGACTCCCCAGAGCACCTGGTCACCGATCGCGCACTCCACGTACGCCGCGGCCCGGGCGTCGCCGCCTGCGGACAGCGCATGCTCGGCGTAGTCGAGCACCCGGACGTCGACGTCCACCTCGGTCAGCGCGTTCACGAACGCCGCGATCGGCCCGTTGCCCTGGCCGTGCAGAGTGTGAGGCTGCCCGTCGATGTAGACGTTCACGGCGAGCGCGTCCCGCTCCCCCGCGGCGGCCGACGTGTGCACCGAGTTCAACCGGAGCCGACCGTCGGTCGCGAGGTATTCGGCGCTGAAGACCTGCCAGATCGTCTCCGACGACACCTCCCCACCGTCGGTGTCGGTGAGCGCCTGCACCACCCGGCTGAACTCGATCTGGAGCCGCCGCGGCAGGTCGAACTTGTGCTCGGCCTTCATCACGTACGCGACGCCGCCCTTGCCGGACTGGCTGTTGACCCGGATGACCGCCTCGTAGGTGCGGCCGACGTCGTGCGGGTCGATCGGGAGGTAGGGCGCCTCCCAGGCGTGCTCGCGCACCGGGACGCCGGCGGCGGCAGCCTCGCGCTCGAGCGCCTCCAGCCCCTTCTTGATCGCGTCCTGGTGCGACCCCGAGAAGGCGGTGTAGACGAGGTCGCCGGCGTACGGGTGCCGCGGATGCACCGGCAGCTGGGTGCAGTACTCGACCGTGCGACGGATCTCGTCGATGTCGGAGAAGTCGATCATCGGGTCGATCCCCTGGCTGAACAGGTTCATGCCCAGCGTGACCAGGCACACGTTGCCGGTCCGCTCGCCGTGCCCGAACAGGCAGCCCTCGACCCGGTCCGCCCCCGCCATCACCGCGAGCTCGGTCGCCGCGACAGCGGTCCCGCGGTCGTTGTGCGGGTGCAGCGAGATGACCGAGTGCTCGCGACGGGTGAGCTGCCGGCCGAACCACTCGATCTGGTCGGCGTACACGTTCGGCGTCGACATCTCGACCGTGGCCGGCAGGTTCAGGATGATCTCCCGTCCCGGTCCGGGCGCCCAGGTGTCGGACACCGCCTCGCACACGTCGACGGCGAAGTCCAGCTCGGTGCCGGTGAAGATCTCCGGCGAGTACTGGTATCCGAACGAGGTGCCGACCAGGTAGTCGTCGGCGTACTTCATCACCGTCTCGGTGCCACGGACGGCGATCGCCCGGCACTCCTCACGGTCCACCCCGAACACCACCCGGCGAAACAGCGGCGCGGTGGCGTTGTAGAGGTGCACGTTCGCGTGCGCGGCGCCGACCAGGGACTGCACGGTGCGCTGGATCAGGTCCTCACGTGCCTGGGTCAGCACGGAGATCGTCACGTCGTCCGGGACGAGCTCGGACTCGACGAGCATCCGGACGAAGTCGAAGTCGGCCTGGCTGGCCGCGGGGAAACCGACCTCGATCTCCTTGTAGCCCATCGTCACGAGCAGCTCGAACATCCGCTGCTTGCGGACCGGGGTCATCGGATCGATCAGGGCCTGGTTGCCGTCCCGCAGGTCGGTGGATAGCCAGCGCGGCACCCGGTTCATGCTCCGGTGCGGCCAGGTGCGATCCGGCAGCTCGACCGGTGGGAAGGCGCGGTAGCGCTGGTAGGGCATGCCGCTGGGTTGTTGCGGGTGGATGGCCACAGTGGGCTCCTCGGTGCGGGTCCCCGGATCGGGGCGGTCGGGCGACCGGCGCAGCAGGCGACTCCGCGGCGAGGTTCCGGCCTGGTCAGGCCTCGCCGCGGCGCACAAGGAGAAGACGTGCCACGCGCATAGGGAACCAAGACTAGCCCACCGGTGGAAACTCGGTCGACTGTGCGAACGGCTGATGGTTTCCTGCTCGGGTGAGGGCAACCACCGCTGACGTGACGGTCACCGAGCTGGACCCGACCGCGCTGTCTCACGACGACGCGGCCGGACTGGCAGCGCTGTCCAACGCGGTCGCGTCGGTGGACGCCCCGCACGTCGATCCGGTCGCCGGGCCGAGCGTCAAGCGGCGGCATGCGTACGGGCACGACCTGGACCCCACGCACGGGCTGTTCGTCGCCTGGTCCGGGGACGCCATGGTGGGCTCGGTCGAGCTGCACGCGAGCAGCTGGGACAACCCCGGCGTCGTGTTCTTGGAGCTGCAGACCCACCCCGAGCACCGGGACCGAGGGGTCGGGGAGGCGCTGCTCGAGCGGGCCGTGAACCGCGCCCGCTCCGAGGGGCGCATCCGGCTGCTCGGCGACGCCTGGGTCGACAGCTACCAGGCCGGGTTCTGGCTGCGGCACGGCTTCGAGGCCGCCAGCATCGCGGCCAACCGACGACTGGTGAACGCCGAGCTCGACCAGGCCCGGCTGAGCGAGCTGCTCGCGGAGGCCGAGGCGGCCTCGGCGGACTACGAGCTCGTGGACCTGCCCAACCCGGCTCCGGAGCGCCTCATCCCCGACCTGCTCGCCTTGCACACGGCCATCAACGACGCTCCGCTGGACGACCTCAAGCTCGACGACGACCAGTGGCCCGTCGAGCGGTTCCGCGCGTACGAGCAGGCGATGAGCGCGCGGAAGATCCGGCTGCACCGGCTGCTGGCCCGACGGACCAGCGACGGCGCGCTCGGCGGGCACACCGTGGTGTGCGTCGAGAAGGACCGGCCGCAGGTGGCAGTCCAGGAGGACACCGCCGTCATCGTCGACCACCGCGGGCACAGGCTCGGGCTGCGACTCAAGGTGGCGATGCTGCAGCGGTTGGCGTCGAGCGAGCCACAGCTGCACCACATCGACACGTGGAACGCCGAGTCGAACACGCACATGATCGCCGTCAACGACGCGATCGGGTGTCGGGTGGTGGGTCGCGGGCTGATGGTGCAGCGCGACCTGGGCTGAGGCCGGCGCCCTACACTCGGCGGGCTCCTGCCGCCGTCGAGAGGTCCTGCCGTGCGCCCGTCCCCCGGCACCGGTTCGGGTATCAGCAGCCGGCTCGCGGTGCTGATCGCGGTGCTGATCGCGGTGCTGCTGGCGGTGTCCGGCTGCACCGGACCGTCGACCGCACCGGTCGCGGACGGCGACCGCGCCACGCCGGGCTCGACCGGGACGCCTCCCTCCACGACGCCCAGCACGCCGACGGAACCGAGCGAGGAGACCAGCGGCGCAGCCACTCCGCCGGTCGAGCCGTCGGTCCCGCGGCCCGCGGTCGGAGACTGTCGCGACCTGACGTGGGGGGACACCGGACGCGCGGTCACCGACGCCGCCGCCGATCCGGTGGCCTGCGGCGAGGCGACCGGCCAGACCTTCGCGGTCGGCCAGCTCGAGGCCGACTGGGTGACCGCGGCCGGCTCGGTCGACGTGGACGCGGTGTCCCGCGCGACCGCGCCGGACTGCCGTTCGGCGCTGATCGGCTGGCTCGGCGGCAACGAGGCGGACTACGAGCTGAGCATGATGGCGTACGTCGTCGCCGTACCACCTGCCGCAGACGTCGCCGCCGGAGCCCGCTGGTACCGCTGCGACACCTTCGGCACCGTCCGCCCCGGCCGGCTGGCCGAGCTGCCCCGCACGACGCAGCGACTGCTCACCGGCAGCGGCGCGGACGCGTGGGCGGTGTGCGTCGACGGTCCGCTCGGTGTCGACCAGGAGCAGGTGCTGTGCCGCCGGCCGCACGACTGGCGGGGCATCTCCGCGCACCGGCTGGGCGCGAAGGGCGACGACTACCCCGGTGACCAGACCGTCCTCGGCCGGGCCCGCGGGCTGTGCGAGGCCGACGTCCGAGCGGAGGTCGACGACCCGCTGAAGAGCTTCGACTACGGCTGGCTGCGACCGACGCGGTCCACCTGGGCCGGCGGCCAGCGGTTCGTCCTCTGCTTCGCCGAGACGCGCGCCTGACCCGGCACGGTGCGACGGGGGGCAGACGGGGCGGGCTCAGAAGCCGAGCCGGCGCAGCTGCCGCGGGTTGCGCTGCCAGTCCTTGGCCACCTTGACGTGCAGGTCGAGGTAGACCGGCGTCCCGAGGATGCGCTCGATCTGTACCCGGGATCGGCTGCCGATCTCCTTCAACCGCGCCCCCCGGTGGCCGATCACGATCGGCTTCTGGCTGTCCCGCTCGACGAAGACGTGGGCGCGTACGTCGAGCAGCGGCCGGTCCGGGTCCCGGTCCTCGCGCAACCCCATCTCCTCGACCACGACGGCGATCGAGTGCGGCAGCTCGTCCCGGACCCCCTCGAGCGCCGCCTCGCGGATCAGCTCGGCCACGAGCGTCTCCTCCGGCTCATCGGTCAAGTCGCCCTCGGGGTACAGCGCCGGCCCGGGCGGCAGCCGGCGGGCGAGCAGGTCCGCGAGCAGGCCGACGTTGTCACCGGACATGGCGGAGACGGGCACGACCTCGTCCCACTCCACCCCCGCCTGCTCGCCGAGCGCAGCGATGGCGGTCAGCTGCTCGGCGATCCGGTCCGGGCGAACCAGGTCGGTCTTGGTCGCGATGGCGAACACCGGGCGGCGGCGCAGCCTGGCCACCTCGCCGACGAGGTACCGGTCTCCCGGGCCGACCCGCTGGTCACAGGGCAGGCAGACCCCGATGACGTCGACCTCGGCCCAGGTGCTCCGGACCAGGTCGTTGAGCCGTTCACCGAGCAACGTACGGGGCCGGTGCAGGCCCGGCGTGTCCACGACGATGAGCTGGCTGTCCGGGCGATGCACCAGGCCGCGCACCGCGTGCCGGGTGGTCTGGGGGCGGGACGAGGTGATGGCGACCTTCGCGCCGACCAGCGCGTTGGTCAGCGTGGACTTGCCGGCGTTCGGCCGCCCGACGAAGCAGGCGAACCCGCTGCGGAACCCGCTGCGGAACCCGCCTCCGTCCGGCCCCGACGGTTCGGCGGTCACGTCGTCACCCGGGCGGTCGGTCGACCGTCGGCGGCACCCGCCCACACCGGCACGCCCGCCCCGGCCAGCGCGGTCACCACAGCCAGGTCGTCGGGCGCCACGGCGTCGTCGTCACCGACCACCGCGGCAGCCTCCAGCCCGCGGGCGCCGGACGAGGCAGCCATCGCCGTCGCCAGCGCCAGCGCGGACAGCCGCAACCGGCCCAGGTCGACGGCCGCGGCGGCGTAGGTACGCCCGTCGAGGTCGCGGACGGCGGCGCCCTGCGCGCTGCCGCTACGGGTGCGGCTGCTCCGGGCCAGCACCAGCAGCTTGCGGTCCTCGGGGTCCTGCGGCTCGTCCACCGGTCACCACCGCCGCTGGGTCACGGGTTGGCCCGCGTCATCTGGTCCGCCGGGGCCTCCTCGGCGGCATCGTCGTCGGAGCCGCTGCTGCCCGCCGCCCGCCTCCCGTCGACGCCGTCCGACGGCTCGTCGGCCCCGGTGGTGTGGTCACCGACGCGCCCGGCGCTCTCTTCCCCGGCCTCCCCGGCCTCCAGCCGTTGCACGAGCACCGCGCCGATCCGGTTCCGTCGCCCGACCGGTGCCTGCGCCTCGAGCCGCAGGCCCTCGATCTCGACCACGCTGCCGGCGATCGGGACTCGGCCGAGGTGCTTGGCCAGCAACCCGCCGACCGAGTCGACGTCCTCGTCGTCCACCGGCACCCCGAACAGGTCACCGAGGTCGTCGATGGGGAACCGCGCGCTCACCCGGACCACGCCGTTGGCGAGCCGCTCCACGGCGTCCGGCTCCACGTCGTACTCGTCGGTGATCTCGCCGACGATCTCCTCGAGGATGTCCTCGATCGTCACCATGCCGGCGGTGCCGCCGTACTCGTCCACGACGACCGCGACGTGCATCCGCTGGGTCTGCATCTCCCGCAGCAGCCCGTCCACCGGCTTCGAGTCAGGGACGAACAGGCACGTGCGCATCACCTTCTCGACCCGCTCGGTCGACTCGGCGTCGTGGTTGTCGAAGACGCGCCGGACCGCGTCCTTGAGATAGGCCATGCCGACGACGTCGTCGAGGTTCTCCCCCACCACCGGGATCCGGCTGTAGCCGGAGCGCAGGGCGAGCGACATCGTCTGACGAAGAGTCTTGGTCCGCTCGATCACCACCATGTCGGTCCGCGGGACCATCACCTCGCGGACCAGGGTGTCGCCGAGCTCGAAGACCGAGTGGATCATCTTGCGCTCGCCGGACTCGATCAGCGCGCTCTGCTCGGCGAGGTCGACCATCTCGCGCAGCTCGGCCTCGGACGCGAACGGTCCCTCGGCGAACCCCTTGCCCGGGGTCAGCGCGTTCCCGGCCAGGATCAGCACCCGAGCGATCGGGCCGAGCACCCGGGTGGTGGCGACCGCGGGTCCGGCCGCCCACAGCGCCACCCGCTCCGCGTGCTGGCGGCCGAGGGTGCGTGGCGCCACCCCGATCACCACGTACGAGACCACGACCATGACCCCGGCCGCGATCAGGATGCGCTTGACCCAGGAGTCGAATGCGTCGGCGATCACCAGCGCGACCAGGACGACGGCGGTGGTCTCCAGGACCATGCGCAGCAGCAGCACCGAGTTGAGGTAGCGGGGCGGGTCCTCCGCGACCGTCAGCAGCCGCTGCGCGCCGCGCCGCTCCTCCCGCGCCAGCTCGGCGGCGCGCGCCTTGGAGAACGACGACAGCGCGGCCTCGGCGCTGGCCAGCAGACCCGCCAGGACGACGAGCCCGCCGGCGATGCCGAGCAGCCAGGCATCCACCTGCCAGGCTTGGCCTCCGCTCATCGCGGTGGCGTCTCGTCGGCGAGCGGCTGGCCCTCGCGCACGCCCTGCCACTCGGCGAGCAGCCGCGCCTGGAGGGCGAACATCTCCCGGTGCTCGTCGGGCTCGGCGTGGTCGTAGCCCAGCAGGTGCAGAATGCCGTGCACGGTGAGCAGGCCGGTCTCGTCGGCCACCGAGTGGCCGTGCTCGCCCGCCTGGCGGGCGGCCACCGTCGGGCACAGCGCGAGGTCGCCGAGGTAGCCGTCCGGCAGGTCCTCGACGGCACCGTCGGCGTGCCCCGGGGTCAGCTCGTCCATCGGAAAGGCGAGCACGTCGGTCGGTCCAGTGGCGTCCATCCACTGCTCGTTGAGCCGGCTGATCGTCTCCTCGTCCACCAACCGCAGGCACATCTCGATGCGCGGGTGCAGCCGCATCCGGTCCAGCACGAAGCGGGACAGCCGGGCCAGCTCGGCGACGTCGACGTCGGTGCCGGACTCGTCGAGCACCTCGACGCTCATCGCTGCCCCGGTCCGCGAGAGGTGCCGGGCGAGCCACTTCCGCCTCCGGGCGACCCCTTGCCCCCGTCGCCGAAGGCACTGTGCTGCGAGTCGCCGAAGGCGATCCGGCGCTGTTCCTCGTAGCTGTCGTAGGCGGCGACGATCCGACCGACCAGCTTGTGTCGCACCACGTCGTGCGCACCCAGCAGGGAGAAGTGCACGTCGCGGACATCGTCGAGGATGTCGCGGACGATCCGCAGGCCGGACCGGGTGCCGTCGGGCAGGTCCACCTGTGTGACGTCGCCGGTGACGACCATCCGAGAGCCGAAGCCGAGTCGGGTGAGGAACATCTTCATCTGCTCTGGCGAGGTGTTCTGTGCCTCGTCCAGGATGATGAAGGCGTCGTTGAGGGTGCGCCCGCGCATGTACGCCAGCGGGGCGACCTCGATGGTCCCGGCGGTGAGCAGCTTCGGGATCGTCTCCGGGTCGAGCATGTCGTGCAGCGCGTCGTACAACGGCCGGAGGTACGGGTCGATCTTCTCGCTCAGCGTCCCGGGCAGGAAGCCGAGCCGCTCGCCGGCCTCGACCGCCGGCCGGGTCAGGATGATCCGGTTGACCTCCTTGGCCTGCAGCGCCTGGACCGCCTTGGCCATCGCGAGGTAGGTCTTGCCGGTGCCGGCCGGGCCGATCCCGAACACGATCGTGTGCTTGTCGATGGCGTCGACGTAGCGCTTCTGGTTCAGGGTCTTGGGGCGGATCGTACGGCCGCGGTTGGACAGGATGTTCAGGCTCAGCACGTCGGCCGGCCGCTCCTGCGTCTCGGTGCGCAGCATCGAGATGGTCCGCTCGACCAGCTCCGCGGTCAGTCCCTGGCCGGTACGGATGAGCGTGACCATCTCGTCGAGCAGCCGCTCCACGAGCGCTGCCTCGGCGGGCTCCCCGGCGATCGTCACCGTGTTCCCGCGGGAGTGGATGTCGGCGGCGAACTCGCGCTCGACGATGCGGAGGAACTCGTCCCGTGGGCCGAGCAGCGACACCATCGGGATGCTGGACGGCACGATCACCGTGTGCTGGTGCACCGTGGTCTCGGTCGGATTCTCGGACATCGGCGCCCCCGGTGGGGCCGTCCTCCTGTGGCTCGGCGACGTACGGACCGCTCCATGCTACGGGCTGTCGCCCCGCTTCCGCTCCTTCGTTCCCACCCGCACAGCCCCCGCCCAGCCCCCGCCCACGCCGCCGCCCTCCCGCCCACGATCCGCGACTTCTGCAGGGCGGGATCCCCGCTTGACGCTGCAAAACTCGCGGATCGTGGGCGGGAGGGGTCAGCGGGGGGTCAGCCGGGGGGCCAGCCCAGCTCCCGGCCGCCCAGCACGTGCGCATGGCAGTGGAAGACGGTCTGGTGCGCCCGCGAGCCGGTGTTGAGGACGACCCGGTAGCCGTCGCCGAGCCCCTCGGCGAGGGCGATGTCGGCGACCGCTCGGCTGATCGCCACCACGTCGTCGGGGTCGGCCTCGACCAGCGAGGCGAGATCGGGGGCGTGTCGCCGCGGGATCACCAGCACATGCGTGGGCGCCTGCGGGTTGACGTCCCGAAACGCCACCGTGCGGTCGGACTCGTGCACCACATCGGCAGGCACCGCACCGCTGACGATCTTGCAGAACAGGCAGTCCGGGTCCGGTTGGTCGTCGGGCATGGGCGCTCCTGCCTCGAATCGGGCGCTGCGGCGGGTCGACCGCGGTGTCAACCGGTGTGGCGCCTCGCGCGTCGTATCAGCGTGACGGCAATGTACTCGGAGGCCGGGGCCCTGCCCGGCCCGGCGGCGGACCGGACCGGTCCCCGAGAGGTGGTGCCGGCGGTGCGCACCGGGTCGGACGCGAGCGCCACCGCCGACGAGGCGGTGGAGGCGCTGTACGCCGCGCACTGGACCTCCCTGGTCCGCCTCGCCGCCCTGCTGCTGCGCGACACCCGCGCCGCCGAGGACGTCACCCAGGACGCGTTCGTCGCAATGCACGGGCGCTGGGACCGGCTCCGGGAGCCGGACCGCGCCCTCGCCTACCTGCGGCGCAGCGTGGTCAACGGCTGCCGCAGCCGGCAGCGCCGTTCGGCGGTGGCCGCCCGCCATCGGCCGGAGCCCCCCGGTGACGCCGCGAGCGCCGAGTCGGCGGTGCTGGCGACCGAGCGCCGACAGACGGTGCTGGCAGCCGTGAGCCGGCTCCCCCGCCGGCAGCGCGAGGTGCTCGTGCTGCGGCACTGGCTCGACCTGTCCGAGGCCGACATCGCCGCGACCCTCGGGATCTCGCGCGGGTCGGTCAAGTCCCACTCCTCGCGCGGTCTCGACAACCTGCGCAAGACCCTGGAGCACGACGCATGAGCAGCCACCGCCCCGACGGCACCGAGCCGACGACCGACCCGACCGAGCAGGAGCTGCACGCGGCTCTCCGGACCGCTGGCGAGTCGGTGCACCCGACCGACCGGCTCGGCGCCATCCGGGCCCGTACGCAGGGCGCGACCGAGCCCGTCGGTCCCTCGTGGTGGAACCGCCCGTGGCTGCTCGCTGCGGGGACCGGCGTGGTCGCCGCCTCGGTCGTCACCGCCGCGGTGGTCCTGACCAGCACCACGGCCGACGACCCGCTGGTGTCCGACGATCCGCCGCCGGAGGGCACCGTCTCGCACGAGGTGACGATCTACGAGGTGGGTGAGGTCGGCGGCCGGCCCTGGCTGTTCCCGGAGACGGTGCCGGCCGAGGGCACCGGACAGCCCGCCGAGGACGCGGTGCGGGCGCTGCTGGAGTCCTCGTCCGGTGAGGACCGGACGAACCTGTGGGCGACCCTGCCCGACGACGTCGACGTGACGTCGGTCCGCATCGACGCCGACTCCGCGGTGGTCGACCTGACCGGACTCGACCCGGCCGCCGGCGTCGACGGCTCGTGGGCGTTCGAACCCGCCCTGGGCGCCCAGCAGCTGGTCTGGACCGTGCAGGCGGCCCTGCACACCACCGTCATCCCGGTCGTCGTCACCGTCGACGGAGAGCCCGTCGCCGAGCCGCTCCTGGACGGGGTGGTCCCGACCGAGCTCACCACGGCCGACCCCAGCGTCCTGTCACCCGTGCTCATCGAGACACCGATCGACGGGGCCTCCGTCGCCAGCCCGGTCCGGATCAGGGGCACCAGCGACACCTTCGAGGCCAACGTGGTCTGGGAGGTGGCCGGCCAGGACGGCGGCGTCGCCCAGGGCGGCACCACGATGGGCGGCACCCTCGGCAACCGGAGGCCGTTCACGGTGACCGTCGACCTGCCGCCGGGGACCTACACGTTCCGCGCGTACGCCGACGACATGGAGACCGGGGGCGTGTTCGCCGAGGACGCCGCCACCTTCACCGTCGAGTAGTCGACCAAGTCATCGCCAGCGCCCGCCGGCCAACACGACTCCGGCGGCGACCGGCCCGGCGGTGGACGTGCGCAGCACCGTGTCCCCCAGCCGGACGGCGGCCGCCGGACCGCCGAGTCGGTCGAGCTCGGCCTCGCCGATCCCGCCCTCGGGACCGACCACCAGCACCAGCTCGCCGCGGGCGGGAACCGGGAGCTCGGCCAGCCGCCGCTCGGCGGCCTCGTGCAGCACGGCTCCCACGTCGGCCGCGGCCAGCAACCGGGCCACCTCGGCGGTGTCGGCCACCTCGGCGACCTCGCAGAACCACGACCGCCGGGCCTGCTTGCTCGCCTCGTGCGCCCAGGCTCGCCACTTGGTCACCAGCCGCTCGCCGCGCTCGCCCGACGCCCGGGCCTGGCTGCGCTCGGCCGCCCAGGGGATCACGCGGTCCACGCCGACCTCGGCCAGGCCCTGCACCGCCAGCTCGGCCCGCTCCCGCTTCGGCACCGCCTGCACGACCGTGAGCCGCAGGTCCGGCGCCGGCGCGGTGCCGCGCGCCTGCACGGCGACCTCCACGCAGCGGCGGTCCGCGGCCAGCACCGTCCCCTCGACGTACGCCCCGCGCCCGTCGGTGACGCGTACCCGCTCGCCGGCCGAGATCCGGCGCACCACCGCGGCGTGGTGCGCCTCCGCCCCCTCGAGCCGGACCGGTGCAGCCGCGTCGCCGGGACCGAACCCCGGCACCCAGAAGACCGGAAGCGTCATGGCGTGTCTCAGCGGGCGCCGAAGGCGTCCCGGAGCCGCCCGAACATGCTCTTGTGCGCGGGCACGAACTGCCCCGCCGGACGCTCCTCGTCCCGCAGCACCGCCAGCCGGCGCAGCAACTCGGCCTGCTCACCGTCGAGCCGGGTGGGGGTGTCCACCACGACCCGGACCACGAGGTCGCCCCGGCCGGTCCCGCGCAGCCGGGGGACGCCGCGACCGCGTACGGTCAGCGACTCCCCGGACTGGGTGCCGGCCCGCACCTCGACCGGGACCGACCGGGGCACGTCCGGCGTGCCGGTGTCCGCCTCCAGCGTGGGCAGGTCGATGGTGGTGCCCAGCGCAGCGGCGGTCATCGGGACGTGCACGTCACACATCAAGTCATCGCCCCGCCGGGTGAAGGTGTCGTGCGGAGCGACGTCGAGCTCGACGTACAGGTCACCGGCCGGCCCTCCGCCCGGCCCGACCTCGCCCTGACCGGCGAGCTGGATGCGGGTCCCGCTGTCAACCCCGGACGGGACCTTGACCGTCAGGGTGCGGCGCGAGCGCACCCGGCCGTCACCGCTGCACTCCGGGCACGGGTTGGGGATGACGGTGCCGAAGCCTCGGCAGACCGGGCACGGCCGTGCGGTGCGCACCTCGCCGAGGAAGGAGCGCTGCACCTGCGTCACCTCACCACGTCCGCGACAGGTGTCACAGGAGACCGGCTGCGAACCCTCCGCGGCACCCGACCCCGCACAGCGGCCGCAGACCACCGCGGTGTCGACGGTCAGCTCCTGGGTGGTGCCGAAAGCCGCCTCGGCGAGCTCCACCTCGAGCCGGATCAGCGCGTCCTGTCCGCGCCGGGTGCGTGGTCGCGGACCGCGGCTGCCGGACTGCCCGAAGAAGGCGTCCATGATGTCGGTGAAGCTGAAGCCGGCACCGAAGCCGGCGCCACCCCCCGCCCCCAGCGGGTCGCCACCGCGGTCGTAGAGCTCCCGCTTGGACGGGTCGGACAGCACCTCGTACGCGGCGGAGACCTCCTTGAACCGCTCCTGGGTCTCCGGATCCGGGTTGACGTCAGGGTGCAGCTGCCGCGCCAGCCGGCGGTAGGCCTTCTTGATCTGCTCGGGCGACGCGTCCCGGTCGACACCGAGAGTGGCGTAGTAGTCGCTCATGCTCCAGCCAGGGTTGGGAGTCGTCGGGGCAAGGTACGCGGGAACGGGCCGGGCACGCGCGGCCCGGTCACTCGTCGGCCAGGGCGCGGCCGACGTAGCGCGCCACCGCGCGCACTGCGGCGATCGTGCCGGGGTAGTCCATCCGGGTCGGGCCGACGATGCCCAGCGTGGCCAGCGCGTCGTGCTCGGGTCCGTAGCCGCTGGCGACCACCGACGTCGCCGACAGATCCGCGTAGGGCACCTCGTGGCCGATCCGGACGGTCACGGAGCTCGCCTCCCCGGCCTCGCCGAGCAGCTTGAGCAGCACGACGTGCTCCTCGAGCGCCTCCAGCAGCGGGCGCAGCGAGCGGTCGAACTCCTCGCCGAAGCGAGCCAGGTTCGCGGTGCCGCCGACCAGCACCCGCTCGTCGGACTTGTCGTCGGAGAACGCCTCCACCAGCGCGCTGACCACCACCGCCACCGTGGAGCGGTCCGTCGGCGCCACCGACTCCACCAGCTCGGTCACCAGCCGGGCGGCGTCCGGCAGCCGGGCGCCGAGGGCGACGGTGTTCAGCCGGGCCCGCAGCTCGGCCACCAGCGTGTCCGAGACCGGAGCCGGCAGCTCGACCACGCGCTGCTCCACCCGCCCGGTGCTGGTGATCAGCACGAGCATCAGCCGGGTGGGGGCCATCACCACCAGCTCGACGTGGCGGACGGTGGAACGGGTCAGCGTGGGGTACTGGACGATCGCCACCTGCCGGGTCATCTGCGCGAGCAGCCGGACGCTGCGGTGCACCACGTCGTCCACGTCGACGGCCCCGTCGAGGAAGGAGGTGATGGCGCGCCGCTCCGGGGTGCTCAGCGGGCGCACGGTCGCCAGCCGGTCGACGAACAGCCGGTACCCCTTGTCCGTGGGCACCCGGCCGGCCGAGGTGTGCGGCTGGGCGATGAAGCCCTCCTCCTCCAGCGCGGCCATGTCGTTGCGGACCGTCGCCGGGGAGACTCCGAGCGAGTGCCGCTCGACCAGCGCCTTGGAGCCCACCGGCTCCCGGGTGGACACGTAGTCCTCGACGATCGCCCGGAGCACCGCCAGCTTGCGGTCGTCCAGCACGGCACCCTCCTCGTCTCGGCCCAGCGGTCTGCCTGCTCACGCTCGCCCGGCGCGGGCACCGGTCCGTCTGGCACTCCGCGCAAGCGAGTGCCAGTCTACGACGATGAGCGAGGGCTGGGTCGAGGTCGCCGACCGGTGCTACTGCCGGCGCTACCCCCACCTCGACGTCACCAGCACCGTGCTGGCCGGCGACGACGGCCTCGCCGTGGTCGACACGCGGGCCAGTGGGGACCAGGGACAGGAGCTGGTCGAGCACGTCCGCCGGCTGTCGGCGCTGCCGGTGCTCGCGGTGGTCAACACGCACGCGCACTTCGACCACACGTACGGCAACGGGGCGCTGCGCGCCACCTGGCCGACCGCCGCGCTGGTGGCGCACGAGTCGGTGCCGGAGGCGATGCGGGCCGACGTGCCCCGGCTGGCCGCGCTGTACGCCGCCGACCCGGCCGACCCGTACGGACCGGAGGTGACCCGGACCGAGCTCACCGAGCCGGACACGCTGCTCTCGTCGGCCTGGGCGCTCGACCTGGGTGGCCGACACGTCGAGGCGGTCTTCGCCGGGCGCGGGCACACCGCCGGGGACGTGGTCGTGCGGGTGCCCGACGCGGACGTGCTGCTGGCCGGCGACCTGGTGGAGCAGTCCGCCCCGCCGTCGTACGGCCCGGACTGCTGGCCGCTGGAGTGGCCGGAGACGTTGGAGCTGGTGGTGGGGCTGATCGGGGGCGACACCGTGGTGGTGCCGGGCCACGGGGCCCCGGTGGACGAGGGCTTCGTGCTCGACCAGCGGGTGGCCGCGGTAGAGATCGCCGGCCGGGTGCACGAGCTGGCCGCCGCGGGGGTGCCGGTCGAGGACGCGCTCGAGCGAGGCAGCTGGCCGTACCCGGCAGAGCGGCTGGTCGAGGCGGTCCGCCGGGGGTATGCCGCATTGGGACGGTGACGAAGGTCTATGCGGATTGCAAAGAAAGCTTTGCAAAGCTATCTTTGCGGTTGTAGCATCCCGACGTGCAGATCTCCAGCATCACCCCCGACGCCACCGCGCTGCGAGCGCTCGCGCACCCCGTCCGACTCCGCCTGCTCGGGCTGCTGCGCGCCGACGGCCCGTCGACCGCGACCGCGCTCGCGACCCGGCTGGGGCTCAACTCGGGCGCCACCAGCTACCACCTGCGTCAGCTCGCGACGCACGGGTTCGTCGTCGACCACGAGGGCCGCGGGAACGCCCGGGAGCGGTGGTGGCGGGCGGCGCACCAGTCCACCCGCACCGACGAGGCGGCCGAGACCAGCCCGGAGAGCCGGGAGGCGGTGGACGCGTTCAGCCAGGCGATCGCGGTGGTGCACACCGAGCAGCTGCAGCGCGCGGTCGAGGAGCGCCCGTTGCTGCCGGTCGCCTGGCGGCGGGCGTCCACGCTCAGCGACTGGGGCCTGACGCTGACGCCCGACCGGGCCGAGCAGCTGATGGAAGCGCTGGTCTCGGTCGTCGACGGGTGGGAGGAGGACGCCGAGGACACCCCCGGGGCCGAGCAGTTCGTGGTGGCGCTGCACACCCACCCGCGCCCCGGCCGGGTCGGCGGCGAGGAACAGCCATGAACCGCCGCACCCCGCTGATCGGGTGGCTCGCCGCCGAGGCGATCTCGCTCACCGGGACGCGCGTGTCGATGATCGCGATCCCCTGGTTCGTGCTCACCACCACAGGCAGTGCGACCCAGACCGGCCTGGTGGCCCTGGCCGAGATGGGCCCGTACGTCGCTGCCAAGGCGCTGGCCGGTCCGGTCGTGGACCGGGTCGGCGCTGCGCGGGTCGTTGTGTCCGCCGACGCGCTGAGCGTGGCCGCCGTCGGCGCGATCCCGCTGCTGCACGCGCTCGACGTGCTGTCCTTCCCGGTCCTGATGGTGCTCGTGGCCGTCGCGGGGCTGCTCCGCGGGCCGGCTGACGGGGCCAAGCACGCACTGGTCCCGGCGGTCGCGGCCGCGGCCGAGGTGCCGATGGAGCGGGTCACCGGTTTCGCCGGAGCGGCGGAGCGGCTGGCCTCGACGGCGGGCGCGGCCTTCGCCGGCGTGTTGGTGGCCATGGTCGGCCCGGCCACCGCACTGCTGGTGGACGCGGCCAGCTTCGCCGTCTCCGCCCTGCTGATCGCCGGCACCGCACCGCGCCGCCGACCCGTCCCCGCCGGCACCGCCGCCGTCGCGGCGGTGGGTTACCTCACGTCTCTCCGCGAGGGCTGGGACTTCCTGCGCCACGACCGGGTGCTCGTCGGGATCACCGTCATGGTCGGCATCACCAACCTGCTCGACCAGGCCTACATCGTGGTGCTGGTCCCGGTGTGGGCCAGCGTCACCGGTGGCGGGGCGGGGACGATCGGGTTGCTCTTCGCCGTGTTCAGCGGGGCGTCGGTGCTCGGCAGCGTGCTGGCGGCCGGCTGGGCGGCGCACCTGCCGCGGTTCTGGACCTACCTGGTGGCGTTCCTGCTCTGCGGCGCTCCGCGGTTCGTCGTCCTCGCGATGGAGGCGCCGCTGGTTGCCGTGCTCGCGACCGCGGCGGTGGGCGGCTTCGCGGCCGGGTTCATCAACCCGATCCTGAGCGCGGTCGTCTTCGAGCGGATCCCGCCGCACCTGGTCGGCCGGGTCAGCGCACTGAACACCTCCCTGTGCTGGGCGCTGATCCCGTTCGGCGGCGTCGTCGGCGGCGCCCTGATCGCCGGGATCGGCCTGTCCCCCGCCCTGCTGGTTCTCGGCGGCGCGTACCTGCTGGCCACCACGCTGCCGGCTCTGCAGCCGCAGTGGCGCGAACTCGACGCCCGCCCCGCCGAGAGTGACGTTTCTGCAGCCGACACGCCGACCGGAGCGCCGGAAGCGTCACTCTCAGCGGACCGGTGAGGCGTCCGCGGGTGTCTACTGGGGGGATGGACGACCAGCCGCCTCCTCCCGCTCCCTGGACGAACGGGGGCGCCCTGCAACCCGGACCACCCCCGACCTCGGAGGAGCGCAACTGGGCGGTCGCCGCGCACCTCGGCTCCCTGGTCGCCGCATATCTGGCGCTCGGCCTGCTCGGTCCGCTGGTTGTCCTCCTGGTCAAGGGCAACGACTCGGCGTACATCCGCCGGCAGGCCGTGGAGTCGCTGAACTTCCAGGTCTCGGTGCTGATCTACGCGATCGCGGGCACGGTGCTGGCGATCGTGTTGACGGTGGCCAGTCTCGGCTTCGCACTGATCGTGATCGTCCCGCTGGCCATCGTCCTCGCCGTGGTCTATCTGGTGCTGGTCATCGTGGCCACGGTCAAGGCGGCCCAGGGCGAGGACTACCGCTATCCGCTCACCCTGCGCTTGGTGAGTTGACCGCGCCCAGAGACGGCAGCAGGCGGTGGACGGCGGAGTCGGCGAGCAACCGACCTCGCCGGGTGAGGACCACCCGGCCGGCCTCAACCGCGCCAGCCTCGATCAGGCCGTCGGCGACCAGGCCCGGCACCGCCGCCGCGCCGTCGGCGTCGAGCACCGCCGGGTCGAGACCCTCGGCGAGCCGGGTCTCCAGCAGCACCCGCTCGACCCGCCGGGTGTCGGGGCCCAGCACCTCTCGCGCCTGTGCCGGGCTCACGCCGCGCGCCACCCGCTCGGCGTACGCAGCGGGGTGCTTCACGTTCCACCAGCGCACGCCGCCGACGTGCGAGTGCGCCCCAGGCCCGATGCCCCACCAGTCGTCACCCCGCCAGTACGCGAGGTTGTGCCGGCACCGGGCGGCCGCCGACAGCGCCCAGTTGGACAGCTCGTACCAGCCGTAGCCGGCAGCGCAGAGCAGCTCGTCGGCGAGCTCATAGCAGTCAGCGGCCTGGTCGTCGTCGGGCGCCTGGACCTCGCCGCGGGCCACCCGCCGGGCCAGCGCGGTCCCCGGCTCGACGACGAGCGCGTACGCGCTGACGTGGTCCGGGCGCAGCGAGAGCGCGGTCTCGACGCTGCACCGCCAATCGGGCAGCGACTCCCCCGGCGTCCCGTGGATGAGGTCCACGCTGACCTGCTCGAAGCCCGCCGCCCGCGCCCAGCCCACCGCGGTCGGCACCCGCTCTGGGTCGTGCGTGCGGTCCAGCGTCGCGAGCACGTGCGGCACGGCCGACTGCATACCGAACGAGATCCGGGTGAAACCGCCCGCGCGCAGCCGATCCAGCGACTCCGGCGTGACGCTGTCCGGGTTCGCCTCGGTGGTCACCTCCGCCCCGTCGGCCAGGCCGAAGAGCCGGTCCGCCGCCTCCACCACCCGGACCAGGTCGTCCGCGAGCAACAGGGTCGGGGTCCCGCCCCCCACGAAGATCGTCTCGACGCGCGGCAGCACCCGCGGCCCCGGCCGCCCCGGCCCGGCCAGCACGTCGGCCGCCAGTTGCAGCTCGGTCAGCGCCGCGTCGACGTAGCTCGCCCGCGACGCCCCGCGTACACCGGGCGGGCCGAGCTCGTCGGCGGTGTAGGTGTTGAAGTCGCAGTAGCCGCACCGTACGGCGCAGAAGGGCACGTGCACGTACAGCCCGAACGGCCTGACACCGAGCCCGCGCAAGGCGTCCGGTGGGAGCCTGCCGTCGGGCGGCGCCGGCTCGCCAGCAGGGAGGGTCGAGGGCACCCGACCAGTGTGCAGCCTGGGGGCCGGTCCACCCCCGGTCGCACCCACTGACCGAGGGTCATGTGCACTGCCCCAGGGTCACAACCCTCGGGCAGTGCGACTTTCACGGGGTACCCCGTGAAAGTCGCCGCGGGCCGCCGGCGGGGTCAGGCGTACAGCGCGTCGAGTTGCTCGCGGTAGTTGTCCTCCACCACCCGACGCTTGACCTTCATGCTCGGCGTCAGCTCGCCCGACTCGACGGACAGGTCGTGCTCCAGGAGCACGAACTTCTTGATCGACTCCCAGCGGTTGAGCCGCTCGTTGAGCTGATCGACGTAACCCTGGATCGTGTCCTGCATGGCCGTCGAGCTGACCACGGACTCGTACGACGCGCCCTGCTGGCCGTTGCGGGTGGCCCAGTCGGCGACGGCGTCGGGGTCGAGGGTGATGATCGCGGTGCAGAAGTTGCGGTCGCCGCCGTGCACGACCATCTGGCTGGCCAGCGGGCACAGTGCCTTGAACCGGCCCTCGATGTGCGAGGGGGCGACGTACTTGCCGCCGGAGGTTTTGAACAGGTCCTTCTTCCTGTCGGTGATCCGCAGGAAGCCGTCCTGGTCGATCTCGCCGATGTCACCGGTACGCAGCCAGCCGTCGTCGCTGAGCACCTCCGCGGTCTCCTTGGGCATGGAGTGGTAGCCGTCCATCACGCCCGGCCCCTTGATGAGGAGCTCTCCGTCGGTGTCCAGCCGCAGCTCGGTGCCCGGCAGCGGGGGGCCGACGGTGCCGAACGCGAAGTGCTCCGGCCGGTTCACGCACGAGCCGGCCGACGTCTCGGTCAGGCCGTAACCCTCGAGGATGAGGATGCCGGCGGCGTGGAACCACTCCGCCACGTCGGATGACAGTGCGGCGGAGCCGGAGATGAAGAACCGGACCCGGCCGCCGAACCGGGCCCGCACCTTTGCGAACACCAGCCGGTCGGCCACCGCGTGCTGCGCGGCGAGCAGCCGGGGCACCGGTCGGCCCTCGCGCCGGGCCCGCGACACCTTCAGCCCGACCCCGACCGCCCAGTCGAAGATCTTCGCCTTCGCGGCACCCTCGTTGTGCGCCATCGTGACGATCCGGCCGTACGCCTTCTCGAAGATCCGCGGAGCAGCGCCCATGAAGGTGGGCTGCACCACCGCCAGATTCTCGACGATCTTGTCCACCCGCCCGTCCACCGCCGTCGGGTAGCCGCAGGCGAGCTGGGTGGTGAGCAGGACCTTGCCGAACGAGTGCGCCATCGGCAGCCAGAGGTACTGCAGATCGTCGATGGACAAGATCCCGGTCGACGCGATCGCCGCGCCCTCGTAGGTCCAGCCGCTGTGCCGCAACCGGACGCCCTTCGGCCGGCCGGTGGTGCCCGACGTGTAGATCAACGTAGCCAGGCTCTCGGCGTCGATCGCGGCCACCCGCTTGTCGACCACGTCGGGATCGCCCTGGAGGTGGCTCCGGCCGAGCTCGGACAGGTCGGCCAGCGACATCACCTCCTCGTCCGGGTCGTCGACCGGCTCGAACGAGACCACCTTGGACACTGCCTGCAGCCCCGATCGCTGCTCCCGCAGCTTGTCCACCTGGTCGGCGTCCTCGGCGAACACCACCACGCTCTCGGAGTCGCTGACGATGTACGCAACGTCGTCGGCCATCGTGGACGGGTACACGGTCGTGGTCGCCGCGCCGGCGCACATGATGGCCAGGTCGGCGAGGATCCACTCGTACCGGGTCGTGGACGCGATGGCGACCCGCTGCTCCGACTCGACACCCAGGGCGACGAGGCCGGCCGCGAGCCGGCGCACCTCGTCGGCCGTCTCCTGCCACGTGCGCGAGGCCCACTCGCTGCCCTCGGGATAGCGGAAGGCCTCCCGGTCCGGCGTCTCGGCCACCCGGTCGAGGAACATCCGCGCGACGTTCGGCGCCCGGTCCCGGACGGCCGACTCGTCATGGGAAGCCGGCAGCGACGTCGACATCGTCATCCTCTGGTTAGCGACCGTGGTGCGGAGAGGTTATTGCACCGCACTACCGCACGGTAGCCAGCGGCGCCGCGACTCAGTCGTGGGCTCCGCCATCCGGCCACCCAGCCACCCGGCCACCCAGTCACCCAGCCACCCGCGCAGCCACGGGGTGGGCGGATCCCGACCGGCGGCGTAGCGTCGGGGTCCTGGACCGAACGAGAACGGAGAAGCCCGATGCGCTGCACCATCGTTCCTCCGTATCTGCTCCGCTCGATGGCTGACGCGGACCAGCCCACGGTGGCCGACCGCGCCCGCCGGGCGTTGGACTTGGACCACCAGTTCCGGGCCCGCCGGCCGAACACCCGCGCGGCCCAGAGCCGCGCTCCGGAGCCCGCACCGGAGGAGGAGCGCGACGCCGAGGAGCCGCCGCCGCGGCGGCGGATCCGCGACGCCGACGCAGGCACCCGGTTGCCCGGCCGGATGGTCCGGCGCGAGGGCGATCCGCGGACCGGCGACGCCGCCACCGACGAGGCCTACCGCGGGCTGGGCGCGACCTGGCGGCTGTTCTCGAAGGAGTACGACCGGGACTCCCTGAACGGACGCGGCATGCCGTTGCGGGCAACCGTGCACTACGGCGAGGACTACGCCAACGCGTTCTGGGACGGCTCCCGGATGGTCTTCGGCGACGGTGACGGTGAGTACTTCAAGCGGTTCACCGTGAGCATCGACGTGATCGGCCACGAGCTGACGCACGGCGTCACCGAGCACACCGCCGACCTCGTCTACTCCGGCCAGTCCGGCGCGTTGAACGAGTCGATGTCGGACGTGTTCGGTTCGCTGGTCAAGCAGCGGCGCGGGGGCCAGAGCGCCGAGGAGGCGGACTGGCTGATCGGTGCCGGGTTGTTCACCGCTCAGGTGCAAGGCGTCGCACTGCGCTCGATGGCGGCGCCCGGCACCGCGTACGACGACCCGCTGCTCGGCAGGGACCCCCAGCCGGCGACGATGGCCGGCTACGTCGACACAGACGACGACAACGGCGGCGTGCACATCAACTCCGGCATCCCCAACCACGCGTTCTACCTCGCGGCCACCGCTCTGGGCGGCAATGCGTGGGAGGCAGCCGGCGCGATCTGGTACGCGGTGCTCGTCGGCGGAGGGCTCGACCGGGACGCCGACTTCCGGGCTTTCGCGGAGCTGACGACGGCGACCGCCCGGCAGCGGCACGGTGACGGGTCGACGGAGGCCGAGGCGGTCGCCGACGCGTGGACCGCGGTCGGCCTCGGCGGGTCCTCGGGAGGCCCGGCATGAGCGCGGACGAGGGTGGCGGCCACCTGGTCCGAGTGGTGCGCTCAGGTGGCCTCGCCGGCATGAAGCGGGAGGGCCAGGTGGACCTGGACCGGCTGGACGCCGGTGAGGCGGACGAGTGGCGCCGACTGCTCGCCTCCCCCGTCGTGCGCGAGCCGCAGTCCGGCGGGCGGGCTCGACCGGACGGTTACGGCTACCGGGTCGTGTGCGAGTCCGACGACGTCGACGTGACGCTCCCCGAGCAACAGCTGGCGGAGGGCGACCGCAACCTGCTGGAGCGCACGCTGCGGCGCTGACCGGTGGTCAGGGCCGGCCGAGCGAGCGGTAGGACCAGCCGGCCGCGCGCCAGCGGTCCGGGTCGAGCGCGCCGCGGCCGTCGAGCAACCGGCGGCGCCGCACCACCGGCGCAAGGGTCTGCGGATCTAGCAACGAGAACTCCGGCCAGTCCGTGAGGACCAGGACGAGATCGGCTCCCGCCGCCGCTTCGACGGCCGAGTCGGCGTAGTCCAGCACCGGGCACAATGCGGCGGCTCTCGCGTTGGCCTGCGGGTCGTAGACCGTCACCCTCGCGCCGGCCGCGTGCAGCCGGGCCGCGACGTCCAGCGCCGGGGAGTCGCGGACGTCGTCGGAGCCGGGCTTGAACGCGGCGCCCAGCACCGCCGCCCGCCGCCCGCCGAGCTCCCCGTCACACTCCTCGACGGCCAGCTCGACCATCCGGCTGCGGCGACGGGTGTTGATCGCGTCCACCTCACGCAGGAACGACAGCGCCTGGTCGACGCCGAGCTCCTCGGCGCGGGCCATGAAGGCGCGGATGTCCTTGGACAGGCAGCCGCCACCGAAACCGAGACCGGCGTCCAGCGAGCGGCGGCCGATCCGCGGGTCGTGGCCGATGGCGTCGGCCAGCGCCACGACGTCGGCGCCGGTCGCCTCGCACAGCTCCGACATCGCGTTGATGAACGAGATCTTCGTCGCCAGGAACGAGTTGGCCGCCACCTTGGTGAGCTCCGCCGTCGTGAGGTCGGTGACGACCACCGGGGTTCCCGCGTCGAGCATGGACCGGTACACCTCGCGCAGCGTCTTCTCCGCCTCGGCCGACGAGACGCCGAACACCAGCCGGTCCGGGCGGAGGGTGTCGTCGACCGCGGTCCCCTCCCGGACGAACTCCGGGCTCCAGGCCAGCTCGGCCTCGTCCCCGACCGGCGCCACCGCCGCCAGCCGGGCGGCGACGCGCGCGGCGGTCCCCACCGGCACGGTGGACTTGCCCACGATCAGACAGCGGCGGGTGAGGTGCGGAGCCAACCCGGCCACGGCGGCGTCCAGCTGGGACAGATCGGCACCCGGCCCGTCCGGTCGTTGCGGGGTGCCGACGCAGAGGAAGTGCACGTCGCCGAAGTCGGCGGCCTCCGCGTACGAGACACCGAACCGCAACCGGCCGGACTCGACGTGCCGCGACAGCAGCTCACCGAGGCCGGGCTCGTGGAACGGGACCCGGCCCGCCGACAGCTCCGCCACCGTCACCGGGTCGACGTCCACACCCAGCACCTCGAGGCCCGTCTCGGCCAGACACGCGGCGGACGTGGCGCCGAGGTAGCCGGTGCCGATCACGGTCGCCCGCGGGAATCTCGCCGCGCCGCCCCCGCTCCGGCGGCCCCCCGTGGTCAGCGCTTGGTCCTTGCGTCGCCGGCGTCGGAGGTGGACAGCGCCGCGATGAACGCCTCCTGCGGAACCTCCACCCGTCCAACCATCTTCATCCGCTTCTTGCCCTCCTTCTGCCGCTCGAGCAGCTTGCGCTTGCGGGTGATGTCACCGCCGTAGCACTTGGCCAGCACGTCCTTGCGGATCGCGCGGATGGTCTCCCGCGCGATCACCCGGGAGCCCACCGCGGCCTGGATGGGCACCTCGAACTGCTGGCGGGGGATCAGCTCCTTGAGCTTCTGGGCCAGGGCCACCCCGTAGCCGTAGGCGCTGTCGCGATGCACGATCGCGCTGAAGGCGTCGACGGGCTCACCGTGCAGCAGGACGTCCACCTTCACCAGGTCCGCCTCCTGCTCGTCGATCGGCTCGTAGTCGAGGCTGGCGTACCCCTTGGTCCGGGACTTCAGCTGATCGAAGAAGTCGAAGACGATCTCGGCCAGCGGCAGCGTGTAGCGCAACTCGACCCGGTCCGCGGACAGGTAGTCCATCCCCTGCAAGGCGCCCCTGCGCGTCTGGCACAGGTCCATGATCGTGCCGATGTAGTCCGACGGAGCGAGCAGCGTGGCCCGGACGACCGGCTCGTGCACGGTCGCGATCTTGCCCTCCGGGTACTCGCTGGGGTTCGTCACGACGTGCTCCGTGCCGTCCTCCATCACCACCCGGTAGACCACGTTGGGCGCGGTGGAGATCAGGTCCAGGCCGGCCTCGCGTTCGAGCCGCTCGCGGACGATCTCCATGTGCAGCAGGCCGAGGAAGCCGCAGCGAAACCCGAAGCCGAGCGCGCCGGACGTCTCCGGCTCGTACGCCAGCGCGGCGTCGTTCAGCTGCAGCTTGTCCAGCGCCTCGCGCAGATCCGGGTAGTCGTCGCCGTCGATCGGGTAGAGACCGGAGTAGACCATCGGGTTGGGGTGCCGGTAGCCGCTGAGCGCCTCGGTCGCCCCGCGCACCGCGGACGTCACCGTGTCTCCGACGCGGCTGTGCCGCACCTCCTTGACGCCGGTGATCAGGTAGCCCACCTCACCGACCGAGATCTCGCCGGCCTTGATCGGCTCGGGCGAGATCACCCCCACCTCGAGCATCTCGTGCACCGCGCCGGTCGACATCATCTTGATCCGGTCCCGGTGAGTGAGCCGCCCGTCGATCACGCGCACGTAGGTCACCACGCCGCGGTACGTGTCGTAGACGGAGTCGAAGATCAGCGCCCGCGCCGGGGCGTCCTCGACGCCGACGGGGGCCGGCACCTGCGCCACGATCACGTCGAGCAGTTCCGCCACCCCGTCGCCGGTCTTGGCCGACACCCGGAGCACGTCACCCGGGTCGCAGCCGATGATGTGGGCAAGCTCCTCCGCGTACTTGTCCGGCTGTGCGCTCGGCAGGTCGATCTTGTTCAGCACCGGGATGATGTGCAGGTCGGCGTCGAGCGCGAGGTAGAGGTTGGACAGCGTCTGCGCTTCGATTCCCTGCGCGGCGTCGACCAGCAGCACCGCGCCCTCGCAGGCGGCCAGGCTGCGGCTCACCTCGTAGGTGAAGTCGACGTGGCCCGGGGTGTCGATGAGGTTCAGCACATAGGTGGTGTCGCTCCCCGAGACCGCGCTGGTGTACGGCAGCCGGACGGCCTGGCTCTTGATCGTGATGCCGCGCTCGCGCTCGATGTCCATCCGGTCGAGGTACTGCGCGCGCATGGAGCGGGCGTCCACCACCCCGGTCAGCTGCAGCATCCGGTCGGCCAGGGTCGACTTGCCATGGTCGATGTGGGCGATGACGCAGAAGTTCCGGAGCACCGCGGGGTCGGTGGCGCCGGGGGCAGGTGCGGCGGCCGGGCGGGACGCGGGGACGGGCTGGGGCACGGGGGCTCAATCGCGGCATCGGGGGCGGACGGGTGACCCATCCTCCCATCCGGCCGGTCGGCCGGTCCGCGAGCACCCGCACCCGGCCCCGCATGATTTGGGACCGGTCGCAGCCGCTGGTAGCCTTCGGGGTCGGTCCGGTGGCGGCTGCTCCGCCTCCGCGACCTCGACTCGACCATCGACCCACCCCTTCGTACCAGCGATCGAGGCCTTGCCCAGTGGCGAACATCAAGTCCCAGATCAAGCGGAACCGGCAGAACGACGCCGCGCACGAGCGCAACAAGTCGGTGAAGTCGGCGCTCAAGACCGCCGTCCGCCGGTTCCGCGACGCCGCCGACGCCGGTGACGCGGAGCAGGCACGCAAGCTCGGGCACGAAGCCAACCGCCGTCTCGACAAGGCGGCTTCGGCCGGTGTGATCCACAAGAACCAGGCGGCGAACCGGAAGTCGACGATCGCCAAGCGCAGCGCCGAGCTCTGACCCGCCTGCCCGGCTGGCAGCCCGGGCCGCACGCCTTCGTCGAAGGGCGTCCACCGACACCGGTGGGCGCCCTTCGTCGTGGGTCGACCGGCGTCATCGCCCGGGGCGTCGACCGGCTGGGCCGGTCCGAGCCGCCACGACGCACAGCACCAGGCGCTCGAGGGCGTGGCCGGCGTCGGCCGCACCGCCCTTGACCGCCGCGTCCGCGTCCGCGACGGCGTCCATGGCCGTGGCCAGTCCGCTCGCGTCCCAGCCGCGCGCCTGGTCCCGGAGGCGGGACAGCTGCCGCGGGCTGCAGCCGACCTCGCGGGCCAACGCGGCGTCGGTGGTGCCGGAGGGGGCGAACGAGAGCTTGATCAGCCGGCGCACCGTGGTGGCGAACGCAGCCGTCACCAGCGGCAGCCCGACCCGCTGACCGAGGGCCCAGCGGAGCAGCTCCAACGCCCCGGCGCGGTCGCCGGTCACGGCCCGCTCCGCGATGTCGAAGGTCTTGATCTCCGCTCGACCTTCGTAGTAGCGGCCCACCAGGTCCGTGTCGATCCGGTTGCCCTGCTGGTCGCTGCACAGCTGCGAGACCGCGGCGGCCAGCGCCCGGACGTCGTCACCCACGGCGCGGTGCAGCAGGTCGGCGGCGTCCGGCTCGACCCGGACGCCGAGCCTTCTGCCCTCGGCCACGATCCAGGCCGACAGCCGCCATGGCTTCGGGTCCTCGACCGGGACCTCCCGGGCCCCCGCCTGGCGCAACCGCTCCAGCAGCGACCTGCCCCGGGCGCCTCCCGGGTGCACCAGGATCAGCGCGACGTCGGGCGCCGGAGCGGCGACGTAGTCGGCCAGCGGCCCGTGCATGGCCTCGGGAAGCGCATCGATCCCGCGGACCACGACCCCGCGTGCGGCCGCGAACAGCGACGGGCTGGTGAGCTCGGCGAACGTGCCCGCGTCGAGAGCCGACGCGAACACCTCGGTCAGGTCGGCCGCCGGATCGTCCGCGGCGAGCGCGGCGCGGGCGTCGTCGACCACCCGGTCGGCGAGGAAGTCGGCCGATCCGGTGATCAGCACCACCGTGCCCAGCACCCGCGTCGTCGTCGTGGCCACGGTCGCAGGATGTCAGCCCGCTCCCCCTTCCGGTCCGCGGGCCGCCCACTCCAGGTTGTCACCCGCGGGCACGACTGCCACGTCGCCGTCGACGTCAGTGCGGGCCACCTCGACGCCGGCGGCGTCCAGCGTGCCAAGCAGGCCCGCCGACGGATGCCCGTAGCCGTTGTCCGCCCCGACGCACACCACCGCCAGCCGCGGGTCGACGGCACTGAGGAACGCGGCGTCCTGGCGGGCGCTGCCGTGGTGCGGCACCTTGAGCACGTCCGCCGCCAGGCCCACCCCGCTGCGAAGCAGCGCGGCCTGCGCCGGCGGCTCGATGTCACCGGTCAACAGCAGCCGCAGGCCGGCAGTCTCGACCGCCAGCACCAGGCTGGCGTCGTTGACCGGCGAGCCGGTCGAGCCGGTCGAGTCGGACACGGACACCGGTGTGTTCGCCGCCGGTGCCAGCACCTGCCACGTCAGCGGCCCGATCCGGGCGCGCTGGCCGGCAGCGAGCGAGCGCACCGGGACGTCGGACTGCGCGGCAGCGTCGGCGACCGCGCTCCAGGCGGACGACGGGGATCGGACCGGGCTCAGCGCCACCTGGCCGACCGGGAACCGGTCGAGCACGCCGGTCAGGCCGTCGACGTGGTCGGCGTGCAGGTGGGAGAGAACGACCGCGGCCACCGAGGTCACGTCGAGGTCGCGCAGACAGTCCTGCACCGCCCGCGGCTCCGGACCGACGTCGACGACGACCGCGGCACCGTCGCCGGCCGCGAGCACCAGGGCGTCGCCCTGCCCCACGTCGCAGGCCACCAGCACCCAGCCGGCCGGTGGCCAGCCGGGGGTCGGCAGCGGCCGGAGGACCAGCGCCACCAGCAGCAGCGCCAGCAGTGCGCTGGCACCCCGTCGGCGCAACACCGGCCCGGCACCGACCGCAACCAGAGCGCACAGCAGGGTGAGCAGTCCGAGCGCCTGCGCGGACGACCCCCACGCCACGCTGGCGCCCGGCAGCCCGGCCGTCACCCGACCGACCGCGACGATCCACCCGGCCGGCAGCACCGCCAGCCAGCCGACCAGCTCACCCGCTGTCCGCGACCCGAGCCCGACCAGGCCGGCGACCAGTCCGAACACCGTTGCGGGACCGACGGCGGGGGCCGCCAGCACATTGGCCAGCACGGCGACCAGCGACGCCTGGCCGGAGATGGCAGCGACGACCGGTGTGCAGGCCAGCTGCGCGGACAGGGGGACGGCCAGCGCCTCCGCGGCCCAGCGCGGCAACCACCGGGTGAGCGCATCCCGCCACCCCGGCGCCAGCAGCAGGATCGCGGCCGTGGCGAGGGTGGACAGCAGGAAGCCGACCGAGCGCGACAGCCACGGGTCGACCAGGAGCAGCACGAGCACCGCGACGGCCAGCGTCCGCAACCCGCGCTGCCGGTCTCCGCTGGTGACACCGATCAGTGCCACCAGCCCCATCGCAGCGGCCCGCAGCACGCTCGGTTCCGGTCGCGCCAGCAGGACGAAGCCGACCGCACCGGCGGCGCCGACGACGACGAGCCCCCGCCCGCGCACGCCGGTCGCCCGCGCGACCAGCAGCAGCGCACTCAGCACCAGGGTCAGGTTGGTCCCGGACACCGCCAGCAGGTGGGTCAGGCCGCTGGTGCGGAAGTCGGCGGCGAGGGTCTCGGACAGCCCGCTGTCGTCCCCGACGACCAGCGCGGGCACCAGCTCCCCTGCCTGTCCTCGCTCGGCGACGGCCCGGTCCACCGCGGCCCGGAGCCGGGCGGCCACCGTCCACCACCACGCGGCCGGCCGGGTTACACCCTCCACCCGGCTGACCTGGAGCACCGCGCTGTGCTCGGCCGACAGTGCCGGAGCCAGCCGGCCGACCACGTCGACCCGGCTGCCGAGCGTGACCTCGAGGAGTCCGGTGCTCTGCGGGGCGAACACCAAGACAGGAGCGCGGCCGCCCACGGCGAGCCCACGCCCGGTCACCTCGACCGTTCTGGCCGACACCAGCACCTGGTCGCCGTAGCCGCCGTCGACGAGTCGGGGGTCGCTGGTGAGCGCGAGCTCGGCACCGACCACCGCTCGCTCGCGTGCGAGGTCGGGCAGCGGACCCGCGTCGGCAAGCAGCACCCGCAGCCCAGCCAGCACCGCCGCCGCGGCCGCGGCCACGAGGACCAGCGCGACCGCCGCCCGGCAGGTGCGCGCAGCGACGACCGCGCCCGCTGCCAGCAGCAGGCCGAGGACGAGGGCGACCCGTCCGGGCAGGCTCAGACACCCCGCGGCGCTCGCCCACGCCACCACCGCCGGTGCGGCGAGCCGGTGATCGGCACCGGCGATCGACACCGGTCACACCGTCACCAGGTCGCGCAGATCGGCGAGAGTGGCGTCGCCGATGCCGTCGACCGCGAGCAGCTCGTCCACGCTGGTGAACCGGCCGTTGGCGCTGCGCCAGTCCAGGATCGCCTGTGCGGTCACCGGCCCGACACCCGGGAGCGTGTCCAGGAGCGCCATGTCCGCGGTGTTCAGGTTGACGAGAGCGGTGGGTGCGCCCGGGACCGGTCCGACCGGCACCCCGCTCGACGACACGGGTGCCGGGGGCAGTGTCGCCACCCGCATGCCGACCACGATCTGCTCCCCGTCCACCAGCGGGCGGGCGAGGTTCAGGGTGCTCAGGTCCACCCGCGGTCGCGGCCCACCGGCCGACTCCAGCGCGTCCGCCACCCGCGCTCCGGCAGGCAGCGTCACCAGGCCCGGCCGGCGGACCCGACCGGTGACGTCCACGACCAGATCGGCGCCGACCGGCGCGGTGGTGGCGGCCGACGACCCCGGCCGGCGCGGGACTCGGCGCGTCTGCGGTGACCAGGACCGGAGGCTCGGGGCCGATCACCCGGGTGCTGGGTCGCCCGTCGAGCACCCACCATGCCCCAGCCGCCAGCAGGACGGCGGCCACCAGCACGAGCACCGTGACGTGCTGCCCCGTGACTCCCGCGGTCGGTGCCGACGGTCCGGACCGTCGGCGGCAGCTGGTCGGCCAGCGCACCCGTGAGCCGCTGCCGCGCGGGCAGTGCTGCCGCCCGGTGCCGGCCGCCGGTGCCGACGTCCAGCGACACCGTCGGGTCGGTGCCATTGTCCGGATTCGGTCCTTCGAGCTCGGAGACCAGCAGCGACAGCCGGCGCTGCGCGGCGCTGCGCTCGCCGGCTCGCAGCCGTCCAGGCTCGCGTCGCAGCTGTGGCATGCCTGGACGCTAGGGATCGGACCGCCGGTCGAGCAGTGCTGCGCAGCTGCGCTGTGGACGGCCGATCAGGAGCCCGCCGGCTGTGCACTTCGGCTCGCCGGGCGGCTGGGCGTCGGGTCAGGTCACCCGCGGAGCCACCACGACGGCAACCGCGCCCGGGCCGATGTGGGCACCGACGACCGCGCCGACCTGCCGCTCCCAGACCGGGTCGGCCTGCGGCAGCCGCTCCCGCAGCCGGTCGGCCAGCGCGGCGGCCCGAGCTGCCGCCCCCAGGTGCTGCACGCCGACCGCGACCGGGCCGGAGCCGGCGGCCTCGACGGCGAGCTCCTCGATGCGGGCGAGCGCTCGGCTCGTCGTACGCACCTTCTCCAGCGGCTCCACCCGCCCGTCCAGGACCGTGAGCAGCGGCTTCACCGCCAGCGCCGCGCCGAGCAGCGCCGCCGCGGCCCCGATCCGTCCGCCCCGACGGAGGTACTCGAGCGTGTCCAGGTAGAAGAACGACCGGGTGGCGTCCGCGGTCTCGCAGGCGACGGTGGCTGCTGCCTCCGAGTCGGCCCCGGCCGCCACGGCCTCGGCGGCCGCCAGGACCGAGAAGCCGGTGGCCAGTCCGATCTGCGCGCTGTCCACGACCTCCACATCGATGTCGACCTCGCCTGCCGCGGCCACCGCGGAGTCATAGGTCCCGGACAGCTGTGACGACAGGTGCACCGACACGATGGCGTCCGCACCCGACTCCATCGCGGCGGTGTAGGCGGAGACGAAGGCGTCCGGAGCCGGCCTCGAGGTCGACACCGGAGCGGACGCCGCCAGCGCCTCGGCCACCGCGCGATGGGTGGCCTCGGAGCCTTCGTCCCACGCGCGGGCGCCGACAACGACCTGCAGCGGCACCACGGCGATGCCGTACCGCTCGACCACGTCGGGAGGCAGCGATGCCGTCGAGTCGGTGACGATGGCGACCCGTTCTGGCACGAAGGGCAGGCTAGCGGGGCATGCTGGAGGCATGTACGAAACCGAGCCAGAGCTGGCCGAGCTGGACGCGCTGCTCACCCGGTCGCTGCACGGTTCGAGCGGCCATCTGCGCAGCATCATCACCGAGGGCGAGCGCACCCTGGACGCGGCCGAGACGAGTCAGGTGCTCACCGGCATGCGCACTCTGGCGGTGGCGACCGTCACTCGGTCGGGCGAGCCGCGAATCAGCGGCGTGGACGGTCACTTCC
The DNA here is from genome assembly GCA_963704295.1 of uncultured Actinomycetota bacterium. Classification (GTDB taxonomy): domain Bacteria; phylum Actinomycetota; class Actinomycetes; order Propionibacteriales; family Nocardioidaceae; genus JACCVL01. Next base: position 698,667 of record OY969884.1, read on the forward strand.
TGCACGGTCGGTGGATCTTCACCACGTCCGGGGACGCGGTGAAGGTGCGGCACCTGCGGGCCCGCCCCGCGGTGAGCGCCGCTCACCTGGTGGGCGACGACCTCGGGATCTTCGTGCACGGCCGGGCCGAGGAGATCGACCACGCCGGCCCCGACTTCACCGCCGTCGACGAGCACCTGACCGCGCACTACGGATCGTCTCCCAGCAGCTGGGGGGACGAGATCGTCTACCTCCGGATCCGGCCGGACTGGATGGTCGCGTACGCGTTCGCCAAGCGTCGGTTGCTCGACGCCCGCTGACCGCTGCGACCGGTCAGACCACCAGGTTGACCAGACCGGGCGGACGAACGATCACCCGACGGACGGCACGGCCGTCCACGAACGCGCTGCACGTCCGCGTCGGAGAGCACCCGCCGCTCCAGCTCGGCGGCCTCGATGTCGGGCGGGACCTCCAGCCGGGCGCGTACCTTGCCCTGGACCTGCACCACACAGGTCACGGTGTCGTCGACCAGCAGGTCCGGGTCGATCTCGGGCCAGCTGCTGGTGGCGACCGTCGGCTGGTGGCCCAGGGTCTCCCACATCTCCTCGGCGGTGTGGGGGGCGACCAGGCTCAGCATCTGGGCCACCACCTCGGCGGCCTCGCGCACCGCCGGGTCCGCCCCGCCGGGGCCGGCGTCGATGGCCCGCCGGCAGGCGTTGACCAGCTCCATCATCCGGGCGACCGCGACGTTGAACCGGCGCGACTCCAGCAGCTGTTCGACGTCGTGCACCATGCGGTGGGTGACCCGTCGCAGCGAGGTGTCACCGGTCGCCGGGATGGTGCCGGGTTCGCTGGTCACGTCCTGGGCCAGTCGCCAGGCACGCTGCAGGAAGCGCAGCGACCCGCCAGGAGACAGGTCGGCCCAGTCGATGTCGTCCTCGGGCGGACCGGCGAAGACCAGCGTCAGCCGGACCGCGTCGACACCGAAGGTGTCGAGTTGCTCGCCCAGATCCACCCCGTTGCCCAGCGACTTGCTCATCGACCGGCCCTGGTTGATGACCTGCCCCTGGTTGATCAGCGACACGGTCGGCTCGATCGCGTCCAGCATGCCCAGGTCGTGCAGCACCTTGGTGAAGAACCGGAAGTACAGCAGATGCAGCACCGCGTGCTCGGCACCGCCGAAGTAGTTCGCCGCCGGCATCCAGCGGTTGGCCGCCTCGGGGTCGTACGGTCCGTCGGTGTCGTCCGGTGAGCAGTAGCGCAGGAAGTACCACGACGAGTCGACGAAGGTGTCCATCGTGTCGGTGTCGCGGCGGGCGGGTCCGCCGCAGGACGGGCAGTCCGTCGCGACCCAGTCCGTGGCGGCGGCCAGTGGCGAGGTCCCCTTGGGCGCCAGGTCCGCACCCTCCAGGTGGGGCAGCTCGACCGGCAGCTGGTCGTCCGGAACCGGCACCTCGCCACAGGCGGCGCAGTGCACCACCGGGATCGGGCAGCCCCAGTACCGCTGCCGGCTCAGCAGCCAGTCCCGCAGCCGGTAGTTGACCGTCCGCTCCCCCAGCCCCTTGCTCTCCAGCCAGTCGGTGATCCGAGCCTTGGCCTCGTCGACCGGCAGCCCGTCCAGGCTGACCTCGTCGTTGGCCGAGTTGATCGCGGCGCCCTCGCCGACGTAGGCCTCACCGTCGAAGTCGCCCGGCGGCTGGACCGTCCGGACGATCGGCAGTCCGTACGCCGTGGCGAAGTCCCAGTCGCGCTGGTCCTGTCCCGGCACCGCCATGATCGCGCCGGTGCCGTAGTCGGCCAGCACGTAGTCGGCGGCCCAGATCGGGATCGGCTGTCCGGTGACCGGGTTGGTGGCGTAGGCGCCCAGGAAGGTGCCGGTCTTGGGTCGTTCGGTCGACTGCCGCTCGATGTCGGTGGCCCGCTGGGTCTGCTCCAGGTAGGCATCGAAGTCGGCCCTCCGGTCGTCGGTGACCAGCTGTGCCGCCAGCGGGGACTCCGGCGCGACGACCATGAAGGTGGCCCCGAACAATGTGTCCGGGCGAGTGGTGAACACCCGCATGGGCTCGTCCAGCCCGTCCACGACGAAGTCGGTGAACGCGCCCTCCGAGCGTCCGATCCAGTTGCGCTGCATGGCCAGCACCCGCTCGGGCCAGCGGCCCTCCAGGTCCGCCATGTCGTCCAGCAGCCGCTGGGCATAGGCGGTGGTGCGGAAGTACCACTGGGTCAGCTGCCGCTTGGTCACCACCGCACCGCACCGGTCGCAGACACCGCCCACCACCTGCTCGTTGGCCAGCACCGTCTGGTCGTTGGGGCACCAGTTGACGTAGCTCGCCCGCCGGTCGGTGAGACCTGCCTCGCGGAAGCGCAGGAACAGCCACTGCGTCCAGCGGTAGTAGCTGGGGTCCGACGTGTGCAGACGCCGGGACCAGTCGAAGCTCAGGGCGTACCGTCGCAGCGACTCAGCCTGGACCTCGATGTTGGCGTAGGTGTACACGGCGGGGTGCTCGTCGCGCCGGATGGCCGCGTTCTCGGCGGGCAGGCCGAACGAGTCCCATCCGATCGGGTTCAGGACGTCGTAGCCCTTCAGCCGCCAGTACCGTGCCAACACGTCGTGCAGTGCCAGCACCTCGCCGTGACCCATGTGCAGGTCGCCGGACGGGTACGGGAACATCGTCAACGCGTAGCGCCGCGGCTTGCTGCCGTCGTCCCGCGCCCGGAACGGATCCAGCCGTTCCCAGACCGGGCGCCACTTCTGCTGCACCGCGTGCACGTCGTAGCCCGGGCGCTCGCCCGCGGACCCGCCCGGCCGCTCGTCCGGACGCGAGGTGGTGCTCTCGGTCGTGGTCACGCGCATCTCCAGCCGTCTCGTTCCGCCCCAGGCATGAAAAAACCCCTCAGGCATGAGGGGTGGCCGCGCCGACGTCGAACCTGGTCAGCGCGGCAATCCGAGGAGCGGGCTCGTCTGCACCTGCACGAGAGTAGCGCTCCCGGTGCCACCATGCAGCCATGAGACGACTAGTCGTGTGCTGCGACGGCACCTGGCAGAGCTCGGACAGCAGGCACGTGTCGAACATCGCGAAGATCGCCTGGTCGGTCGAGACGCGCCGGCTCGACGCCGATGTCGACCAGGTCGTGCACTACGTCGGCGGCGTCGGCGCCCGCTACTCCGCGGACCGCTGGCTCGGCGGGGCGGTCGGGCTCGGCTTGCTCGCCAACCTGTCCGACGCCTACCAGTTCCTGGCGCTGAACTACGAGCCCGGCGACGAGGTGTACGTGTTCGGCTTCAGCCGTGGGGCCTACACCGCGCGAAGCCTGGTCGGCATGATCGCCCGGGTCGGGTTACTGCGCGCGGACCGGCTCGACCAGCTGCGGGAGGCGATGCACCGCTATCGCAACCGGTCCGCTTCGGACGACGCCGCGGCTGCCGGCGAGCTCGCGGACTTCCGCCGAAACTGCTGCCACCCGGACGTGTCGATCCAGTTCCTCGGCGTGTTCGACACCGTGGGCGCCCTCGGGGTGCCCGGTCCGTTCAAGCGTCGGCACCAGTTCCACGACATCCGGCTGAGCCGTTCCGTGCGGTGCGCCCGCCAGGCGCTCGCGATCGACGACCGCCGGATGGCGTTCGAACCGTGCCTGTGGGAGCTGCAGGAGGGCACTGCCGACGGCCAGGTGGAGCAGGTCTGGTTCGAGGGGGTGCACTCCGACGTCGGGGGTGGCTACGCCGAGACCGCGCTGTCCGACACCGCCCTGCTGTGGATGGTGCAGGAGGCGTCGGCTCAGGGACTCGTGCTGAACGCCGCCCGGTTGGCTGGGCACCTCGACAGCCAGGCCGCGCCTCGGCGGCACGACTCGATGAAGCTGCTCTACCGCGTCTCCAACGGCGTGCGGCGGATCCGGCACCTGGTGGCCTCCAACCCGCGGTTCCGGGGGGATGTCCGTGTGCTCCGGCTCCCGCGGGACCAGGCGGTGGCGCTGGCGTCGTCGGCCGCGGGACGGTGGAACGCCGACGCGGACTCCTACCGGTCGGTCGCGCCGAACGTCGGCTGGTGGCAGGCGCTGGCGGACGCCGAGGGCACCGGCACGCTGGAGGACGTGCTGGCGCTGCCGAGCGCCCGGCCGGTGCTGGAGGAGCTCAAGGACAGGGGCGTCCGGCTGGCGGGGGAGTCCGGCCCCGTCCCCTGACGCCCGCGAAGCGGCGGCGGACCGATCCGGTCAGGCGTCCGGCCACCGCGGGTCACGCCCCGACGCCACCAGCAGCCGCTCCGTCTCGTCGGCGACGGGGAGGTCGGGGCGGTCCGCGACGAGGCCGAAGGAGCGGTACATGTCCTCCCGCTCGGCGAACCAGGTCGCCACCTCGCTGACCAGCTCCGGGTCGAGGTCTCGCTCGGATCCGCTCGCGGCGGCCAGGTCCCACGCGTGCAACAGGTGGTCGGCGACCAGCTGGCGGACGTACTCTGCGCCGTTCTCGTCACCGTAGGACAGGTGCACGACCGGGTCACCGGGAAGCCGGTCGGTGACCGCCGACTGGGCCTCATCGGCGGCAGCCCGCGCGGCCGACACCGGGTCCGCACCCAGCAGGTCACCGTCGAACCGGTCGCCGACCTCCGCCATGGTCTGACCCGCGAGCAGCGGCACCGTCCAGCGGTCCTCCCCCACGACGTGGTTGACCAGGTCACGGACCGTCCACTCGGTGCAGGGCGTCGGCCGCTCCCAGTCGTCGGATCCGACGGCACCAACGCACCGGCGCCAGACGTCCAGGCTGCGACGGTGCTGCTCCACGACGTCCACGGCACTCCCTCCGCCGGACGTCGCCGCCCGGAGTATCAGTGGAGCTGAGGGGACTCGAACCCCTGACCCCCTGCATGCCATGCAGGTGCGCTACCAGCTGCGCCACAGCCCCATTGTCCGGCGCGTCCCGGCACAAGATCCGGTCCGACGGAACCGCGTCAGCATAGCCGGTGCAGTGACCTCGGGCGTAGCCGGGATCAGCCCCCGACCCGGTCGCCGCCTTCGAGCTCGAGCGGCAGACCACCGACGTTCCAGCCCTCCACCGCCCAGCCGTGTCGCCGTTCGCCCAGCCACGCCCAGTGACAGTTGTCGAAGCCGCCGAGCACCGGCCAGCAGCTCTCCGGGAGCCCGAGGAACCGGCAGGCGCCGACGTGCATGGCGCCCCCGTGCGACACCACGACGAGCAGGTCGCCGTCGGCCATCGCCTGCACGTGCTGGCCGAGGGCGTCCGCGAAGCGCACGGCGGTCTCCGCGTACGTCTCTGCACCGGGCACGCGGACGTCCTCGCCGGCGGCCAGTCGGGCCATCTCCTGAGGGAAGCGCACGCGTGCCTCGGGCACGGTCAGGCCCTCGCGCTCGCCCAGCTGAATCTCTCGCAGACGCGGGTCCAGCGTCGGCACCAGGCCGGTGAGCCGGGCCAGCGGTTGCGCGGTCTCCGCGGCGCGCCTCAGATCGCTGCTGACGATGCCCGTGGGCGCCAGCGAGGCCAGCACCGGCGCGGCTGCCTCGGCCTGGGCCCGGCCGAGCTCGTCCAGTTCGACGTCGCTGTGTCCCTGGGCACGGCCCTCGGCATTCCAGCGGGTCCGGCCGTGGCGCCACAGGACCAACCGCCGGTTCACGCCCGCGGGCCGTCGCCGTCGGGCACCGCGGAATCCGGCGCGCCGGCGGTCTCCGGGAGCGGCACCAGCGGGCAGTCCCGCCAGATCCGCTCGAGGGAGTAGAACGCGCGCTCGTCCTGGTGCTGCACGTGCACCACCAGGTCGGCGAAGTCGAGCAGCACCCAGCGGGCCTCCCGCTCCCCCTCGCGGCGGAGCGGCTTCGCCCCGAGGGCGAGCAACCGGTCCTCGACCGCGTCCACCACGGCACGCACCTGACGGTCGCTGGCGGCCGAGCACACCAGGAAGACGTCGGTGATGACGAGCTGGTCGGACACGTCGAAGGCCACGAGGTCGCTGGCGAGCTTCGACGCGGCTGCCTCCGCCGCCGCGGCGGTGAGGTCCAGCGCGTGCTGGGTGGCGGTCACAGGCTCCCCCGTGCGGTTCCCATGTGCTTGCGGTCGGAGTCGGCGGAGCCGTCGCCGGCGACGGCACGCGGACCGCCACCGTAGAGACCGTGCTTGTTGATGTACTGCACGACTCCGTCCGGGACGAGGTACCAGACCGGCTCCCCGTTTGCGACGCGGGTCCGGCAGTCGGTGGAGCTGATCGCGAGCGCCGGGATCTCGACCAGCGCCAGCCGGTCCTCCGGCAGCCCGGCCAGCTCCCGGGCGTCCAGGCGATGCCCCGGTCGGGTGCAGCCGACGAAATGCGCCAAGGCGAAGATCTCGTCGTGGTCTCGCCAGGTGAGGATCTGCGCGAGCGCGTCGGCACCGGTGATGAAGAACAGCTCGTCGTCGGGAGCCCTCGCCCGCAGGTCGCGGAGGGTGTCGATCGTGTACGTCGGCCCCTCCCGGTCGATGTCGACCCGGCTCACCGAGAACCGGGGGTTCGACGCGGTCGCGATCACCGTCATCAGGTAGCGGTGCTCCGCCGGGGTGACCTCCCGGTCGTCCTTCTGCCACGGCTGTCCGGTGGGGACGAACACCACCTCGTCCAGCCCGAACCAGGACTGCACCTCGCTGGCCGCGACCAGGTGACCGTGGTGCACCGGGTCGAACGTGCCGCCCATGACGCCGACCCGGCGCCGCTGGGGGGCGGGGTCCTTCGCGGCGAGACGCACGATGGTGGCGGGCCTGTCGACCGTCGCTGAGCGGATGCCCGCTCAGGTATGCGGGCGACCCTTGCCATAGACGAGCAGGGCCAGCAGCAGCGCGATGAACACGCCGAGGCAGATGATGCCGATCCAGATCGGCTCGATCGGGAGCTCGCGCAGCTCTTCCTCGGCGCGGACGACGGAGCTCAGCATGCCCTCAACCTAGCGGGTCGGCGGCTGGTCAGCGCACATGGCCGTCGCCGGTGACCACCGTGGTCGTCGTGGTCAGCTCGCTGAGCCCCATCGGGCCGCGAGCGTGCAGCTTCTGGGTGGAGATCCCGATCTCCGCCCCGAGTCCCAGCTGCTCGCCGTCGGTGAAGCGGGTCGAGGCGTTGACCATCACGGCGGCCGCGTCGACGCCGGTGGTGAAGCGCTGGGCCGCCTCCAGGGAGCCGGTGACGATCGCCTCGGTGTGCCCGGAGCCGAAGCGACCGACGTGGTCGAGCGCCGCGTCGAGGTCGGGCACGACGCGGGCGGACAGCTCCAGCCCGAGGAACTCCGTGGCGTGGTCCTCGTCGCTCACCGGGAGGACGTCAGCGGAGGCGGCACGGAACGTCTCGTCACCGTGCACGGTGACGCCGTGCTCGTGCAGGGCGGCGACCACCTTGGGCACGAACGCGTCGGCGACCGCCCGGTGCACCAGCAGCGACTCGGCGGCGTTGCACACCGAGGGCCGATGGGTCTTGGCGTTCAGGACGATCCGCAGCGCCATGTCCAGGTCGGCCGCCGCGTCGACGTAGACGTGACAGTTACCGACACCGGTCTCCACGACCGGCACGGTGGACTGCTCCACCACCGAGCGGATGAGGCCGGCTCCGCCTCGGGGGACGACCAGGTCGACCTGGCCGCGGGCCCGCATCAGCGCGGTCGCGGTGGCCCGGCTGCTGTCCAGCAGGGTCACCGCGGCGGCCGGCAGCCCGACCGAGCCGATCGCCGTCCGCAACGCAGTCACCAGCGCGGCGTTGGTCCGTGCCGCCGAACCGGAGCCACGCAGCAGCACCGCGTTCCCCGCCTTGAGGCACAGCGCCGCGGCGTCGACAGTGACGTTGGGCCGGGCCTCGTAGATGATCCCGACGACGCCCAGCGGCACCCGGCGCTGGGACAGCTGCAGGCCGTTCGGCAGGGTCACGCCGCGGACGACCTCGCCGACCGGGTCCGCCAGGTCGGCAACGCCGCGCAGGCCGGCGGCCAGCGCCGCCAGCCGGTCCTCGTCGAGACGGAGCCGGTCGACGAGGTGCGCCTCGGTACCGGCGGCCTCGGCCGCCGTCACGTCGGCCGCGTTCGCCGCGAGGACGGTGGTGGCGGCGGCGAGCACCTCGTCGGCCATCGCCCGCAGCGCACGGTCCTTGTCGCTCCGGGTGGCCGAGGCCAGTCGCCGGGCGGCGACGCGGGCGCTCTCGGCGGCCGCGGCGACGTGCCCGGTGGCGACCGCGGCGGCGTCACCGGCCGGCTGGCTGCTCATCGCTCCAGGGTAGGCGCGGACCGCGACCAGTCAGAACGGCTGGGGGGTGGGCCGGTGCAGGCCGATCGCCGGCGACCGCTCGCTGGTCCGCCGCTGGAAGGCGTCCCGCTCGAGCACCTCCAGCCCGACCACCTCCCAGTGCGGGAGCCCGGCGGTGTCCCGGTGCTCGCTCCAGACCCGTAGTGCCAGCGAGGCGGCGTCCAGCATGTCCGGCGCCTCCTCCCAGTACCGGATCTCCGCGTGGGCCGGCCCATACCGCAGCGCGTGCAGGAAGGGCCGCTCCTCGGACAGCCGGAGCATCGCCTGTCGGACGGTCTCGCTGTCGTGCTCGGCACCGGCGACCGTCACGGTCACGTGCCACAGCCGTGCTGCGTCCTCCACCAGCGACCCGGTCCTTCCACTCCCTGCCCGAATCGCTCAGTCTGCGCCCTTTCCGCAACCGACCGCTCACGAACGCGCACACCCGTGAGAATGCTCACCCGGCCGAGACTCACCGTGTGAGCACGACCAGGTCGTCGCGGTGCACGACCTCGCGCTCGTACGACGGCCCGAGCATCCGGGCCAGCTCGCGGGTGGAGTGGCCGAGCAGGTCCGGCAGCTCGGCGCTGTCGTAGTTGACCAGCCCGCGAGCGACCAGCCCACCGTCCGCGGCGACGAGGTCGACCGGGTCCCCGGCGCTGAAACCCCCTTCGACGGCGACGATGCCGGCCGGCAGCAGCGAGGCGCGCCGGTCGGTGACGGCGCGCACGGCGCCCTCGTCGAGCACGAGCCGGCCGCGACCCTCGGTGGCGTGGGCGAGCCACAGCAGCCGGGTCGGGCGGCGGCGGCCGGTCGGATGGAACCGGGTGCCGACGCGGGCCCCGGCCAGCGCGGCCGCGGCGTTGTCAGGCGTGGTGAGCACCACCGGGATGCCGGCTCCGGTGGCGATCCGAGCCGCCTCGACCTTGGTCACCATCCCGCCCGTGCCGGGCCCGGGCGCTGCGGTGCGGCCGAGCTCCACGCCGTCCAAGTCGGCGAGGTCGCGCACGTCCGGCACCAGGTGCGCACGGCCGGACCGGGGGTCGCCGTCGTGCAGTCCGTCCACGTCGGACAGCAGGACCAGCAGGTCCGCGTGCACGAGGTGGGCGACCAGCGCGGCCAGCCGGTCGTTGTCGCCGAACCGGATCTCGGTGGTGGCGACGGTGTCGTTCTCGTTCACCACCGGGACCGCGCCGAGCTCCAGCAGCGTGGCGAACGTGCGGTAGGCGTTGCGGTAGTGCCCTCGCCGGGTGACGTCGTCCAGGGTGAGCAGCACCTGTCCGGTGACCAGCCGGTGCCGGGCGAACCGGTCGGCGTACCGGTGCACGAGCAGTCCCTGCCCCACTGACGCCGCCGCCTGCTGGGCGGCCAGTCCCCGGGGCCGACGGGACAGGCCGAGCGGCGCCAACCCGGCCGCGATCGCACCGGAGCTGACCAGCACCACCTCGTCGCCGCCGATCCGGGTCGCCGCCAGCACATCCACCAGCGCGTCCAGCCGATCGCCGTCCAGGCCGCCGCTCGTGGTGGTGAGCGACGACGAGCCGACCTTGACCACCACCCGGCGGGTGCCGGGCCGCGCGGTGCTCACCGGGCGTGCTCCACGGTGACCCGCGCCTTGAGCCCCTCCCCCACCACGGCGTCGACGGACTGCTCGGCCGGGACGGTGCCCAGCTCGAGCACGACGGCGAGGGTCTCCCGGCTGATCATGTCCCGGTGCCGGTCCGCTGCCTCGGTGACGTCGTCACCACCGTCGATCCCCAGCCGGATCCGGTCGGAGACGGCCAGCCCTGCGTCGCGGCGGGCCTGCTGCACCACGCGGACCAGGTCTCGGGCCACACCCTCGATGGCGAGGCTCTCGCTGACCGCGGTGTCCAACACCACGAAGCCACCGGACGGGAGCACGCTGGAGGCGAGCGTCTGGGCGCCGGGCGCCGCGTCGCGCTCCGGGTCGGCGGTCTCGACCACGGTCTCGACGTCGTACTCACCGGGCTCCAGCCGCACCCCGCCCGCGACAACGGGCCCGTCCGACGGCGCGGACCAGTCGCCGGCCTTCGCCGCGCGGATGGCCACCTGCACGTCCTTTCCGAGGCGCGGACCGGCCGCCCGCGGGTTGACCACCAGCCGCGAGGTGACGCCGACGTCCGCCCGGTCCGGGGTGGTGAGGACGACGTCGTGCACGTTGACCTCCGCGGCGATCAGCGCCGCGTACGGGTCCAGCGCGTCCGCATCGGCTACCGCGACGGTGAGCCGCTGCAGCGGCTGGCGCACCCGAAGCCCGGCTGCCTTGCGCAGGCGCAGCACGACCGAGCAGACCTCGCGGACGGCATCCATCGCGGTCACCAGGTCACGGTCAGCGGGCAGCGCGTCGGCGTCCGGCCAGTCGGTGAGATGCACGCTGCGCTCGCCGGTCAGGCCACGGTAGACCGCCTCGCTGGCCAGCGGCAGCAGCGGCGACGTCACCCGGGTCAGCACGTGCAGAGCGGTCCACAGCGTGTCGAACGCAGCCGCATCTCCGTCCCAGAACCGCTGCCGGGAGCGGCGCACGTACCAGTTCGTGAGCATCTCGAGGTGCTCGCGCACCGTCTGGCACGCGGCTGCGACGTCGAACCGGTCCATCTGCTCCCCGAGGTCCAGCACGAGGTCGTGCACCTTGGCCAGCAGGTAGCGGTCCAGCACGGACTCGGAGTCGGTCCGCCAGCCCGCCTCGTGGGACGAGACGTCGGCGTACAGGGCGAAGAAGTACCACGCATTCCACAGCGGGATCAGCACCTGCCGGACGCCGTCGCGAACCCCTTGCTCGGTGACGATCAGGTTGCCCCCGCGAAGCACCGGCGAGCTCATCAGGAACCAGCGCATCGCGTCCGATCCGTGCCGGTCGAAGACGCCGGTGACGTCGGGGTAGTTGCGCAGGCTCTTGCTCATCTTCCGACCGTCCGACCCGAGGACGATGCCGTGCACGACGGCGGATTGGAAGGCGGGCCGGTCGAACAGCGCCGTCGCCAGGACGTGCAGGGTGTAGAACCAGGCCTTGGTCTGGCCGACGTACTCGACGATGAAGTCACCGGGGTAGTGGTGCTCGAACCACTCGGCGTTCTCGAACGGATAGTGCACCTGCGCGAACGGCATCGACCCGGACTCGAACCAGCAGTCCAGAACCTCCGGCACCCGGCGCATGGTCGAGCGACCGGTGGGGTCGTCCGGATTGGGACGGGTCAGCTCGTCGACGTACGGACGGTGCAGGTCGGTGGGGCGCCGGAACCCCTGCGGGCCGAAGTCCCGCTCGATCTCGTCCAGCGAGCCGTACACGTCGGTGCGCGGGTATGCCGGGTCGTCGGAGCGCCACACCGGGATCGGGCTGCCCCAGTACCGGTTCCGGCTGATCGACCAGTCCCTCGCGTTCGCCAGCCACTTTCCGAACGACCCGTCCTTGACGTGGCCCGGAACCCAGTGGATCTGCTCGTTCAGCTCCAGCATCCGCTCCTTGAGCCGGGTCACCTCGACGAACCACGACGTGACGGCGCGGTAGATCAGCGGGTTGTCACACCGCCAGCAGTGCGGGTAGGGGTGCTCGTAGGTCTCGTGCCGCACCAGGACCCCGGCGTCGCGCAGATGCCTCGCGATCGGGCGGTTCGCCTCGAAGACGTGCTGACCGGCGTACGGCGGCACCTCCGCGGTGAACCGGCCCTGCGCGTCGACGGGGACCACCGGGTCGATCCCTGCCTCGTCAGCGGCGGCCTTGTCCTCCTCGCCGAAGGCGGGCGCCATATGCACGATCCCGGTGCCGTCCTCGGTGGTGACGTAGTCGGCGGCAAGGATCTGGTGCGCGTTCGGGCGCCCGGTGAAGAAGTCGAACGGCGGGCTGTAGCGCCGGCCGACAAGGTCCGAACCTCGTAGCGTCTCGACGACCGTCGGCTCCGCACCGAGCTCACGCGCGTACGACGCGACCCTGGCCGCGGCGAGCAGCAGCCGCTGGCCGACCCACTCGCCCTCGCGCGGCTGAACGACGACGTAGTCGATGTCGGGGTGCACCGCCATCGCCAGGTTGCTCGGCAACGTCCAGGGGGTGGTGGTCCAGACCAGCGCCAGCTCGCCGGTCTCGAGCCGCAGCCCGACCGTCACGGCCGGGTCCTGCCGCGGGCGGTAGACGTCGTCGAGCCGGGTCTCGGCGTTGGACAGCGGGGTCTCGCACCGCCAGCAGTAGGCGAGCACCCGGAAGCCCTCGTAGATCAGCCCCTTGTCCCACAGCGAGCGGAACGCCCACATCACCGACTCCATGTAGTCGGTGTCGAGGGTCTTGTAGTCGTTGTCGAAGTCGACCCAGCGCGCCTGCCTGGTGACGTACTCCTGCCACTCCTGCGTGTAGCGCAACACCGCCGTCCGGCAGGTGTCGTTGAACGCGGCGACCCCCATCTCCTCGATCTCGGACTTGTGCCCGATGCCCAGCCGCTTCTCCGCGTCCACCTCGGCCGGCAGCCCGTGACAGTCCCACCCGAAGCGCCGCTCCACCCGGCGCCCGCGCATCGTCTGGTAGCGAGGGACGACGTCCTTGACATACCCGGTGAGCAGGTGCCCGTAGTGCGGCAGGCCGTTCGCGAACGGGGGGCCGTCGTAGAAGACGAACTCGTTGTCCCCGTCGGTCCCGGCGTCTCGCTGCTCGACCGAGGCGACGAAGGTCCGGTCGGTGCGCCAGTGCTCCAGCACCATCTCTTCCAGGGCGGGGAAGTCGGGGGTCGCAGGCACCTGATCGGCGCCCGCCTTGGGGTACGTCATCGCACTCCTGCTCCGTCGGCACCGGGTCGGGACCGATGCGCTGGTCGGGGTGCGAGGACGACGCCGCCGGATCCCCCCGGTCACGCCGCGGTACCACCTCGCTTGCCGGTCCCCCCTCGCGAGGTCGGACCGACCGCTCGTGCCCGGCTGTGACGGGCCGCTCCCGTCCGGTTCTACTGAGGTGGCCGCCGGCGTGCGGCACCCGTTCTCCCGGAGGCTCGCCGGTGATGGCCGGGTCGATGCCTGTATGCCGCATCGTAGCGACGCCTGGCAACCGGGTATCCGCAGCGGGGCGCCCCGCGGTCAGCCGACTCGCGGATCCTCGCCGCGCCGGCCGAGCAGCGTCTCCGCCCCAGCCTCGACCGCGGGGTCGAAGTCGAACACGACCGGGTCGTCGCCCGCGCCGATCGCCACCGCGTCGCCGGGCTCGGCGCCCAGCTCGAGCAGCCGTTCCTCGACCCCCAGCCGGGCCAACCTGTCGGCGAGGAAGCCGACCGCCTCGTCGTTGGCGAAGTCGGTCTGGCGGACCCATCGCTCCGGCTTGCGGCCGCGCACCCGCCACACCTCGCCCTGCCGGGCCACGGTGAACTCCGGCCCGGAAACCGCCGGCGGGTGCAGCACGATCCGGGTCGCCTCGGGCGCCGGGCGGGCGGCCCGCACCGCGGCCACCACCTCGGCCATCGCGTACGACAGCTCACGCAGCCCCGCCCGGGTCGCCGCGGAGATGGCGAGCACCCGAAGCCCACGGGCCTCGAGGTCGAGGCGGACCAGCTCGGCGAGCTCATTCCCCTCGGGGACGTCCGTCTTGTTCAGCGCCACCAACCGCGGCCGGTCGTCCAGCCCGCCGTAGCGGGCGAGCTCCCGCTCGATCACGTCGAGGTCGGTCAGAGGGTCGCGGCCCGGCTCCAGGGTGGCGCAGTCGACGACGTGCACCAGCGCCGCGCAGCGCTCGACGTGACGCAGGAAGTCATGACCGAGGCCACGGCCCTCGCTGGCTCCCTCGATCAGCCCGGGCACGTCGGCGACGGTGAACGTGGTGTCCCCGGCGGTGACCACACCAAGGTTGGGCACCAGCGTGGTGAACGGGTAGTCGGCGATCTTGGGTCGAGCCCGGGAGATCGCCGCGACCAGGCTGGACTTCCCCGCGCTGGGGAAGCCGACCAGGCCTACGTCGGCGACCACCTTGAGCTCGAGCACGATGGACACGTCGTCGCCCGGCTCCCCGAGCAGGGCGAAACCCGGCGCCTTGCGCTTGGCCGAGGCGAGCGCGGCGTTGCCGAGCCCGCCACGACCGCCGGCCGCCACCACCAGCTCGGTGCCGGCGCCGACGAGGTCGGCGAGCACGTCACCGCGTGGTCCGCGGACCAGCGTGCCCTCCGGCACCGGCAGCACCAGCCGGTCTCCGTTTGCGCCGTGCCGGTGCGAGCCACTGCCGTGTCCGCCGTGACCGGCCCGCCGGTGCGACTCATGGTGGTAGTCGACGAGCGTGGTGACCCCCGGGTCCACGCGCAGCACGACGTCACCGCCGTTGCCGCCGTTGCCGCCGTCCGGCCCACCGAGGGGTTTGAACTTCTCCCGGTGCACCGAGGCCACCCCGTTGCCGCCGCGGCCCGCTGTGACGCGCAGCGCCACGCGGTCGACAAACGTCGGAACCGCCACGGGTTGCTCCCTTCATCAAGCGGAAGGGGGGCCGGGTGCTGTGCGTCAGGCGCTCACTCCGCGGCGGACGACACCACGTTGATGACCCGGCGCCCGCGACGGGTGCCGAACTCGACGGCACCCTCGATCAGCGCGAACAGCGTGTCGTCGCTGCCGCGGCCCACGCCGGCGCCGGGGTGGAAGTGGGTGCCGCGCTGCCGGACGATGATCTCGCCCGCGTTGACCTGCTGGCCACCGAACCGCTTCACTCCGAGCCGCTGTGCGTTCGAGTCCCGACCGTTCCGGGTCGAGGCCGCACCCTTCTTGTGTGCCATGCGTCCGTCCTCGCTCAGCTGGTGATGTCAGTGACCTTGACCCGGGTGTAGCGCTGGCGGTGGCCCTGGCGCTTCCGGTATCCGGTCTTGTTCTTGTACTTCAGGATGGTGATCTTGGGGCCGAGCGTGTTGTCGAGGACCTCGGCGGTCACCGACACCTTCGCCAGCTTGGCGGCGTCGGAGGTCACCGACTCGCCATCGACGAGCAGGACAGCCGGCAGGGTCAGGGTGTCGCCGGGCTCGTCGGCCACCCGGTCGATCTGGATGACGTCGCCGACGGCAACCCTCTGCTGCCCGCCGCCGCTGCGCACGATCGCGTACACGCCTGGCTCACCTTCTGCTGGTCCGAAAAAGTCGGGTCGCGCGCCGGTGGCACGCCAGATCAGCGTGCAGACCACGCCGACCGTCGATTGTACGGACGCGTCGCTCCGCCGGTCAAAACGATCCCGTCAGGCGTCGGCGGTTGCCGGCGTCGGCGGGGCGGTCTTGCGGGTCACCCGCTTGCGGGTGGCCTTCTTTCGCGGGGTGATCGCCTCACCCAGCTCGGGCCCCGGCGCCGGCTGGTCGAGCGTGGGTCGTGGACCGGTCCCGTCCTGCTCGGACGGCTCCTTCCGGTCTGCGCCTGCACTGCTGTCGGCCGCCGCCTCGGCGGCACTCTGCGTCGCCGCGGGCTGTTCCGCCGGGGACTCCACCGGGGACTCCGCCGGGGACTCCGTAGGCACCTCCGCCGGGGACTCCGCCGGCTTCTGCTCGGATGGCCGCTCCGCCTGGTCGGCCGGCTTGCCGGCCGGCTTCGCGCCGCTGCGCCGGCGGCCGCGCTTGCCGCGGTCGTCGTCGCCGTCCTTGCCGGACGGCTCCACCGGCTCGGGGTGCACGAGCAGACCGCGGCCGCCGCAGTGCTCGCACGACTCGCTGAAGACCTCCAGCAGGCCGGTCCCGATCTTCTTCCGGGTCATCTGGACCAGGCCGAGTGAGGTCACCTCGGCGACTTGGTGCCGGGTGCGGTCCCGGGACAGGCACTCCACCATGCGCCGCAGCACCAGGTCCCGGTTGGACTCCAGCACCATGTCGATGAAGTCCACGACGATGATCCCGCCGATGTCACGCAGCCGGAGCTGGCGGACGATCTCCTCCGCCGCCTCCAGGTTGTTCTTGGTGACGGTTTCCTCGAGGTTTCCGCCGGAGCCGGTGAACTTGCCGGTGTTCACGTCGACGACCGTCATCGCCTCGGTGCGGTCGATGACCAGCGATCCACCGGAGGGCAGGAAGACCTTGCGCTCCAGCGCCTTGGCGATCTGCTCGTCGATGCGGTGGTCGGCGAAGACGTCACCGTCGCCCTCGTACCGCTTGCAGCGGTCGGCGAGATCCGGCGCGACGTGTCCCACATAGGCCTGGATGTCGTCCCAGGCGTCGTCACCTTGCACGACGAGGGTGCCGAAGTCCTCTGTGAACAGGTCCCGCACGACCTTGATCATCAGATCCGGCTCACCGTAGAGCAGTTTCGGTCCCTGCCCCTTGTTCTTCGCCTTGGCGGCGATGTCCTCCCACCGCGCGGTCAGGGCGCCGATGTCGCGCGTCAGCTGGTCCTCGGTCGCCCCCTCGGCGGCGGTCCGGATGATCACGCCGGCGTCGTCCGGGACAACGCCCTTCAGCAGACCCTTGAGCCGGGACCGCTCGCCCTCGTGCAGCTTGCGGGAGATGCCACTGGTGTGGCCGTTCGGCACGTACACGAGGAACCGGCCCGGCAGGCTGACCTGGCCGGTGAGCCGGGCGCCCTTGTGGCCGACCGGGTCCTTGGTCACCTGCACCAGGATGTGCTGACCGGACGACAGCGCCTCCTCGATCCGGCGCGGCTTGCCGTCCATGCCGAGCGCCTTCCAGTCCACCTCACCGGCGTACAGGACCGCGTTGCGGCCCTTGCCGATGTCGATGAACGCCGCCTCCATGCTGGGCAGCACGTTCTGCACCCGGCCGAGGTAGACGTTGCCGATGAGCGACGTCTGGGACTCGCGGGCGACGTAGTGCTCGACGAGGACGTTGTCCTCCAGCACCGCGATCTGGGTGAGGTCGTCGCGCTGGCGCACGACCATCTCGCGCTGGACGGACTCCCGCCGGGCCAGGAACTCCGATTCGCTGAGGATCGGTGGCCGACGACGGACCGCCTCGCGGCCGTCCCGGCGGCGCTGCTTCTTCGCCTGCAGCCGGGTGGACCCCTCCACGCTGGTGATCTCCGCCTCGGCGGCGCGGCGCTCGCGCACCCGAACGACGGTGTTGTCCGGGTCGTCGTCCCCGGGATCGGTCGGGTCGCCCTTGCGGCGGCGGCGGCGCCGGCGCCGGCTGCTGGCGCTCCCGCCCTCCGGCTCGCCCGCCTCGTCGTCGGTGGCGGACTTCTTCGCCGGCTTCTTGTCGGTCTGCTTCTTGCTCTTCGTGTCGGCCTGGGAATCGGTCGTCGACTCGTCACCGGCATCCGCGGGCGAGCCGGTGTCCGTGTCACGGTTGTCCTCGTCACCGTCACCGGACTTGCGGCGGCGGCGACCGCCGCGCCGGCGACGCCGGCGCGGACCCGAGTCCGCCTCCTCGTCAGCTGAGCTGTCGCCGCCCGGCTCGCCGTCCCGTCCGATCGTGTCACCGTCGTCCCCGGAGTCACGGTCGGTCGAGGTGGCGGCGGCCGGATCGGCGGGCTTGAACAGCGGCACCACTGCCGTCCCGCCGGCGTCGGTGGCCTCGGTGCTTCCCGGGGACGGCTGGTCGCCGTCGGCGGCGGAAGCTGTCACCCCCGCGGCCGCTGCCTTCCGGGTGGACCGGCGGCGGCGCGTCGGCGCCTCACCGGGGTCAGCGGCGGAGAAGAGCGATCCGGTCGGCCCGGGCGACTGCTCCCCGTCGGCCGGTTCGGCGGACGCGGCGGGCTCGGCGGGCTCGGCGGGCTCGGCGGGCTCGGCGGAGACCTTCTTTGCCGCCGTCTTCTTGGCCGTGGTCTTCTTCGTCGCAGCCTTCGTGGCGGCGGTCTCCTTCGCGGTGGACTTCTTGGCGGCGGTCTTCCGCGCGGCCTTCTTCGCCGGGGCCGCCGCTTCCGGCTCCGAGGCGGGAGGGGTGTCCTGGTCACCGTCGACCGGTGGACCCGCGGGCCTGCTGGCCGCGCGACGGCGTCGGGTCGTGACCGTCACGGGCGGGGCGGCGCTCGTGGGCTGGTCGGCTGATCCGCCGTCCGGGGTTGGTTCGTCGCGGGGAGTTTCCTCGTCGAGCATCTGCTCTCCTCCGCCCCCGGGCGCTTCTGCGCCGCACGGGGGCCTGTCGTTCGCCAGGCTGGTCCGGTTCCGAACCAGGCGGGCGTAAGCCTGTGGTGCCCTCGGTCACCGGCGGGTGCCGGACCGAGCGGCGACGTTCCCTTGGTGCCACTGGACGAGTCCGCGCTGACCGCCGCGGTCGACGCGGGGTGCCGCTCCCTGGCCGGGAGCCGGCGACTCACGTGTCGCGGTCGGGTGCCAACGGATCGCCCACCGAGCCGTCCCGCGGATCGATCGGCCCCTGAGCCAGGCGCTGCGCCATCGGCGCTGCGCTGGGCTCGAGACCGGCGACCGCACGGAGACCGGCGAGGACGTCGTCGGGTCGTACGGACGGTTCCCCGTGTCGAACGACCACCTCCAGTATCGCACACCGGTCTCCCGCACCCCCGGCATCAGGGTCCGAACCGGTGGTCGGCGCGTCGTCGACCGACTCGACCCGCAGGCTGATCACGGCTGCGCGGGCATCGAAGCTGCGCAGCCCGCGCTTGGTCATCCGGCTGACCTCGACGCCGTCGGCAGCGAGGAAGGCGTCCACCGCCCGCGCCGCGGTCGCGGGCTCCACCCCCGGCAGCCGCAGCCGCCACCGGCTGGCCTGCAGCCGGTCGGCCAGCGAGCCGGGGGCGGCGGTCACGGCGTCCAGCACGTCCAGTCCGGGCGGCATCGCGGCGTCCAGCGCCGCCTGCACCGTCTCCGGCGGGCAGTCGGCGGCCAGCGCGACCTCGAGATACTCCGCCTCGCTCGCCGCCCCGGTCGGCGCCGCCCCCGCGTACGACAGCCGCGGGTGCGGGTTGAAGCCCGAGGAGTAGGCCACCGGCAGACCCGACCGGCGGACGGCCCGCTCGAAGGCGCGGCTGATGTCACGGTGACTGGTGAATCGCAGCCGACCCCGCTTGGCGTACCGGATGCGCACCCGCTGCACCGGCGGCGGCTGCTGCACCGGGGGCTGCTTCGCGGGGGGCGGGGGCGACACGCGCCGGACCCTACTCGCGCAGCCGCGCCGACCCCCCCGGGGCCGGGGGCCACACCGGTGATCATGCATACCGGTCGCCCGGGCGGCGGCGATGCAGCATCGTTGCCCCCATCTGGGAGAGGGAGACGATGACGCAGATCGACCGGGGCAAGCTGACGAAGGCGATGGCCCGCGAGCAGCGGACCTACCACGACGCCCACCCGCAGACCCGCAAGGTGCTGGAGCAGGCCGGTGCGCTGCTGTCCGGGGTGCCGATGACCTGGATGGCCAAGTGGGCGGGCGGGTTCCCGCTCGTGCACGCCACCGCCACCGGCGCGCTGATCACCGACGTCGACGGCCATACCTACGTCGACTTCGCCCTGGGCGACACCGGAGCGATGGCCGGTCACTCTCCGCCCGAGACGGTCGCGGCCATCGAGGACCGGGCGCTGGTCCGCGGCGGGCTGACCACCATGCTGCCCACCGAGGACGCCGGGTGGGTCGGTGCCGAGCTGGCGCGGCGGTTCGGGCTGCCCCGGTGGTCCTTCGCCCTGACCGCGACCGACGCGAACCGCTGGGCACTGCGGCTGGCCCGGATGCTCACCAGCCGGCCGAAGGTCCTGGCCTTCGCCTACTGCTACCACGGCACGGTCGACGAGACCTTCGTCGTGCGCGGGGAGGCCGGTGAGACTCAGGCCCGGCCGGGCAACGTCGGCCCGGCGGTGGACGTCCGCGACACCACCCGGGTTGCCGAGTTCAACGACCTGACCGGTGTCGAGGCCGCCTTGGCACACGGCGACGTGGCCTGCGTGATCACCGAGCCCGCGCTCACGAACATCGGGATCGTGCTGCCGGAGCCGGGCTTCCTCGAGGGCCTGCGCGAGCTCTGCGACCGGTACGGCGCGCTGCTGCTGATCGACGAGACGCACACGCTGAGCGCCGGTCCCGGCGGGATGACGGCCGCCGAGGGGTTGCGACCCGACCTGGTGGTCGTGGGCAAGGCGATCGCGGGCGGTGTGCCGATCGGGGCGTACGGCGTCAGCGCGGAGCTGGCAAAGCGGTTGGCGACGGCGACCGAGCGCCGCGAGGTCGACCTGGTGGACGTCGGCGGCGTCGGCGGCACCCTGGCCGGCAACGCACTGTCACTGGCCGCAGCCCGGGCGACCCTTGGCGAGGTGCTGACCGACGAGGCGTTCACCTCCATGTCGACGCTTGCCGCGCGGTACACGCAAGGCGTTCAAGACACCATCGACCGGCACGACCTTGCCTGGTCCGTGGTCCGGCTCGGCGCCCGCGCGGAGTACCGGTTCTGCTCCCCGGCCCCGCGCACCGGCTCGGAGTCGGCGGCCGCGCAGGACGACGAGCTCGAGGACTACCTGCACCTGGCCCTGCTCAATCGAGGCATCCTGCTCACCCCGTTCCACAACATGGCGCTGATGTGCCCGGTGACGACGTCGGACGACGTCGACCGGCACACCGACGCGTTCGCCGAGGTGGTGGCTGCGGTCGTCGGCTGACCTGCGTCGTGCGCGACGATGGGCGCGTGACCCCGACCGCGCCCGGGCCTGGCGGCGTCCCCGAGTCCCGGCGCGCGAAGGTCCTCGTGCTGGCCGGGCTGCTGCTGCTCGCGGTGAGCCTGCGCCCCGCGGTGACCAGCCTGGGCTCGGTGCTGGGAGACGTCCAGGCCGACCTGCGGCTGGCCGGCTGGCTGGCCAGCCTGCTCACCACGCTGCCGGTGTTGTGCTTCGCCGCGGTCGGGGCCGTCACCCACCCGCTGACGCACCGCTTCGGCCTGCACCGCACAGCGCTGGTGTCGCTGCTTGCCATCGTCGCCGGCACCGCAGCACGGTCGCTGACCGACTCGGCCACGGTCTTCACGCTGGCGTCGACCGTGGCGCTGGCCGGCATGGCGGTCGGGAACGTCTCCCTGCCGCCGCTGGTCAAGCTGCACTTCCCCGCCCATATCCCGGCAGTGACTGCGGCGTACTCGTGCGCGCTGCTGAGCGGCGCGGCGATTCCGGCGGGACTCACCGTGCCGGTGGCCGACGCCGCCGGCACGTGGCGGTGGGGGTTGGGGCTGTGGGCGATCACCGCCGCCGTCGCCGCAGTGCCGTGGCTGGGTCTGCTGCGGCACGACGTCCGGGAGCGGGACGAGGACTCGCCGCTGCGGGCGGTGCTGACCCCGGCGCGGCTACTCCGATCGCCGCTTGCCTGGATGATGGCGGTGTTCTTCGGGGTGCAGTCCGCGCAGGCCTACGCGCAGTTCGGCTGGCTGCCGACCATCTACGAGGACGCCGGCCTGTCGCCGACGGCTGCGGCGCTGATGCTGACCGTCACCACCGCGGTCGGGGTGCCCGCCCCCCTGATCCTCCCGGCCTATACCCGGCGCACCAGTGACCACCGCGGCCTGGTGCTCGGCTTCGCCGCGTTCACGGCGATCGGGATCGGCGGGCTGATGCTGGCTCCAGCGACCCTGCCGTGGCTGTGGGCCGCCTGCATGGGGCTCGGCGGTGCGGCGTTCCCCTGGGCGCTGGCGATGCTCGGACTGCGCACCCGTACGACCGAAGGCACTGCTGCGCTGTCCGGGTTCGTGCAGAGCGTCGGTTACCTGCTGTCGGCGATCGGACCGCTCGGCACCGGGCTGTTGCACGACGCCACCGGCGGCTGGACGCTGCCGTTGCTGGTGCTGCTCGCCCTGACCGCGCCGATGCTGGTCACCGGGCTGTGGATCGCTCGCGCCGGCATGCTCGAGGACGAGCTCGCCGGAGCGGACCGGTCGGCGCGCGACCGCTGACGTCCCGGTCCCGCCCGCGATGCCGCGGGCGGGCCGGGCTCGCGTCAGGCGGCGGTGCCGAGGTAACCGTTCGGGTCGAGGACGAACTTCTTGCTGGCGCCCTTGTCGAAGTCGGCGTAGCCCTGCGGAGCCTGGTCGATCGAGATGGCGGTCGCGTTGACCGCCTTCGCGATCTGCACCCGGTCATGCAGGATCGCCATCATCAGACCGCGGTGGTACTTCATCACCGGGCACTGACCGGTCGCGAAGGTGTGCGACTTCGCCCAGCCCAGGCCGATCCGGATCGACAGCGAGCCCTGCTGCGCGGCCTCGTCGGCAGCACCCGGGTCGCCGGTCACGTACAGCCCGGGGATACCGAGCCCACCGCCGGCGCGGGTGACGTCCATCATCGAGTTCAGCACGGTCGCCGGAGCCTCGTCGGCGTCCTTGCCGTGGCCGCGCGCCTCGAATCCGACCGCGTCCACGCCGCAGTCGACCTCGGGGACACCGAGGATCTGCTCGATCTGGTCCTTGGGGTCGCCCTGCGACACGTCGACCGTCTCGCACCCGAAGCTGCGCGCCTGCGCGAGCCGCTCCTCGTTGAGGTCGCCCACGATGACAGCGGCTGCCCCCAGCAGTTGCGCGGAGGCGGCCGCCGCGAGGCCGACCGGTCCGGCACCCGCGATGTAGACGGTGGAGCCGACGCCGACACCCGCGGTCACGCAGCCGTGGAAGCCGGTCGGGAAGATGTCGGAGAGCATGGTCAGGTCGAGGATCTTCTCCAGCGCCTGGTCCCGGTCCGGGAAGCGCAGCAGGTTCCAGTCGGCATAGGGCACGACCACGTACTGCGCCTGGCCGCCGACCCATCCGCCCATGTCGACGTACCCGTAGGCGGAACCGGGACGATCGGGGTTGACGTTGAGGCAGATCCCGGTCTGTCCCTCCTTGCAGTTGCGACAACGGCCGCACGCGATGTTGAACGGCACGGAGACGATGTCGCCCTGCTTGATGAACTCGACTCCCGGGCCGGTCTCGACGACCTCGCCGGTGATCTCGTGCCCGAGGATCAGGCCCTCCGGCGCGGTGGTACGACCTCGCACCATGTGCTGGTCGGACCCGCAGATGTTGGTGGCGACGGTCTTCAGGATCGCCGCGTGCGGAAGCTTGCGCCCGATGTTGGCCGGGTTGACGCCCGGGCCGTCCTGCAACTCGAAGCTGGGGTACTCGATTCCCTGCACCTCTACCTTGCCCGGACCTGCGTACGCCACGGCCTTGTTGTCCGACATTCGCGACCTCCCTCTTCACCTCGGGGGGGCCGACCGCCGTGGTCGACCTCGCGCAGCGCCTGGTGGCGCGGACTGTCCCGAGGAATCGAACCTATGCCTCACACCGGACTCCAACAACTCGGCTCCGAGCGTCGCCGCCGGGCCCGAGCACGACCGTACGGAGGGTGGCCCGCCGACTACAGCACGGACAGGGGGAGCAGCTGCTGACCGGTCGGACCCACCTGGATCTCGGTGCCCAGCTGCGGGCAGACCCCGCAGTCGTAGCACGGCGTCCAGCGGCAGTCGTCCACCTCGGCCCCGTCCGGGTCGAGCGCGTCCTGCCAGTCCTCCCAGAGCCAGTCCCGGTCCAAGCCGGAGTCGAGGTGGTCCCAGGGCAGCACCTCGGCGTAGTCCCGCTCGCGCGTCGTGTACCAGTCGAGGTCCACGGGCTGCTCGGCGAGCGCGCGCTCGGCGGCTGCCACCCAGCGCTCGTACGAGAAGTGCTCACTCCAGCCGTCGAAGCGACCGCCGTCCCGCCAGACCTCCTCGATGACCCGACCGATCCGACGGTCCCCTCGGCTCAGCAGTCCCTCGACGATGCCGGGCTTGCCGTCGTGGTAGCGAAAGCCGATCGCCCGCCCGTACCGCTTGTCCGCGCGGACGGCGGCACGCAGCTGGGCGAGCCGATGGTCGGTCGTCTCGTGGTCGAGCTGTCCGGCCCACTGGAAGGGAGTGTGCGGCTTGGGCACGAACCCGCCGATGCTGACCGTGCAGCGGATGTCGTTGCGCCCTGAGACCTGGCGTCCGGTTGCGATCACCTTCTTCGCCAGCTCGGCGATCTCCAGTACGTCGTCGTCGGTCTCGGTCGGCAGCCCGCACATGAAGTAGAGCTTCACCTGCCGCCAGCCTTGCGAGTAGGCAGCGCTGACCGTGCGGATCAGATCCTCCTCGGTGACCATCTTGTTGATCACCTTGCGCATCCGCTCGCTGCCGCCCTCCGGGGCGAACGTCAGTCCCGAGCGCCGGCCGTTGCGGCTGAACTCGTTGGCCAGCGTGATGTTGAAGGCGTCCACCCGGGTGGACGGGAGCGACAGCGAGATATCGGTGCCCTCGTACCGGTCCCCCAGCCCCTTGGCCACCTCAGCGATCTCGGAGTGGTCCGCGCTGGACAGACTCAGCAGGCCAACCTCCTCGAAGCCCGAGGCCTTGATGCCGTTGTCGACCATGTCGCCGATCGTCGAGATGCTCCGCTCGCGGACCGGCCGGGTGATCATGCCCGCCTGGCAGAACCGGCAGCCTCGGGTGCAACCGCGGAAGATCTCGACCGAGTAGCGCTCGTGCACCGTCTCTGCAAGCGGCACCAGCGGCTGCTTCGGGTACGGCCAGGCGTCGAGGTCCATCAGGGTGTGCTTGGCCACGCGCCACGGAACGCCGGATCGATTCGGGACCACGCGCTGGATCCGGCCGTCCGGGAGATGCTCCACGTCGTAGAAGCGGGGCACGTAGACGCCGCCGGATGCGGCCAGCCGCAGCAGCAGCTCGTCCCGTCCGCCCGGACGCCCCTCGTCCTTCCACTCCCGGACCACGGCGCTGATCGCGAGCACGACTTCCTCGCCGTCGCCGAGCACCGCGGCGTCGAGGAAGTCGGCGATCGGCTCGGGGTTGAACGCGGCATGCCCCCCCGCGAGCACCACCGGGTGCTCGTCGGTGCGGTCCGCGCTGTGCAGCGGGATGCCGGCCAGGTCGAGCGCGGTGAGCATGTTGGTGTAGCCGAGCTCGGTCGAGAACGAGATGCCCAGCAGGTCGAAGTCCGCCACCGGGCGGTGCCCGTCCACCGTGAACTGTGGGAGGCGGTGCTGCCGCATCACCCGCTCCATGTCCGGGAACACCGCGTAGGTGCGCTCGGCGAGCAGCCAGTCCTGCTCGTTGAGCACCTCGTAGAGGATCGCGACTCCCTGGTTCGGGAGCCCCACCTCGTACGCGTCGGGGTACATCAGCGCCCAGCGGACCTCGACGGCGTCCCAGTCCTTCGAGGTCGCGTTGAGCTCACCCCCGACGTACTGGATGGGCTTGCTGACCAGAGGCAGCAGCGGCTCCAGGCGCGGCCAGATCGAGCAACCAGCCGTGGGCACGGCGGTCTGCACGGTCGTGACGGGCATGCGCGGGTGCTCCCGGGGGCCGGTGGTCGGGACCACCCACCCTAACGCGGGCGGCCTGGCCGGCAGCGGGTGTACCGGCGGGCCGATCGGGGAAGGCTGCTGCGGGGGTTGCTCCCCCGAGGTCCCGTCCACCACTTCGAGGAGCAGGCATGGCGAGCACGACGACGCGCGAAGGCGAGCAGACGGGCGGCCAGGGCCAGCTCGGTGCGGGGCTCAAGCAGCGGCACATCACGATGATCTCGATCGCCGGCGTGATCGGCGCCGGCATCTTCATCGGCTCCGGAGCCGCGATTGCGATCGCCGGCCCCGCCGTGCTGCTGTCGTACCTGCTGGCGGGCACGCTCGTCGTGCTGGTCATGCGGATGCTCGGCGAGATGGCGATCGCGCAGCCGGACACCGGCTCGTTCTCTACCTACGCCGAGCGCGCGATCGGCCCCTGGGCCGGTTTCTCGATCGGCTGGCTCTACTGGTGGTTTTGGGTGCTCGTCATCCCGGTCGAGGCGACCGCGGCCGCGCTGGTGCTCGGCGGCTGGCTGCCCGACGTCCCGCAGTGGGTCTTCGCCCTGATCGTGACCGCCCTGCTGACGGGCACGAACCTGGCCAGCGTCGCGAACTTCGGGGAGTTCGAGTTCTGGTTCGCCCTGATCAAGGTGGTCGCGATCGTGGCCTTCATCGCGATCGGGCTGGCGGCGATCTTCGGGCTGCTGCCGACGTCGGAGGTGTCCGGGGTGAGCCGGCTGTACGAGCAGGGCGGCTTCCTGCCGCATGGGCTCGGCGCCGTCCTCACCGCCATGCTGATCACGATGTTCACGTTCATGGGGACCGAGATCGTGACCATCGCGGCGGCCGAGTCCGAGGACCCGGCAAAGGGCATCCGCCGGGCCGTGAACTCGGTGATCTGGCGGATCAGCCTGTTCTACCTCGGATCGATCTTCGTGGTGGTGGCGCTGGTGAGCTGGCGGGAGCCGAGCCTCGAGCGGTCCGGTTCGTACCAGGCGGCCCTGGACGTGATCGGGCTCGGCTCCTACTCCTGGGTGCTCGACCTGGTCGTGCTGACGGCCGTGGCCTCCTGCCTCAACTCGGCGCTCTACACCGCGTCCCGGATGGCGTTCTCGCTGGCCAGGCGCGGCGAGGCGCCGGCCCGCTGGGCCACGACCACCGCCCGGGGAGTACCGGCCTGGGCGATCCTCGTCAGCACGGCGTTCGGGTTCGCCGCCGTGGTCGGAAACTACGTGCTGCCCTCGAAGATCTTCGGCTACCTGCTGGCCAGCTCGGGGGCGATCGCGCTGCTCGTCTACCTCGTCATCGCGGTGTCGCAGCTCCGGATGCGGCGCCAGCTGGACGACCGGGACCTCGCCCTGCGGATGTGGGCCTACCCGGTGCTGACCTGGGCCGTCATCGCCTTCATCGTGGGCGTGGTCGGGTTCATGGCCCAGCGGGAGGGCTACCGGCTGCAGCTGTGGCTCTCACTGGCACTCGCCGGTGTGATCGTCACGGTCGGCCTGGTCCGCCAGCAACGGACCGGCCGGCGGACCCCCACCTCGGTCTAGCCGGGGGTCGGCCCGCCGTCAGAAGCGGGAACGCGCCATCCGGGAGCGGACCACGACGCCGTGGCCCGCCCGTCCCGTGGTGCGCAGGTGGATGTTCAGCAACAGGCCGACCGCGGTCAGCGACGCGAACATCGAGGTACCGCCGTAGGACACCAGCGGCAACGGCACCCCGGTGACCGGCATGATGCCGAGACACATGCCGATGTTCTGGAACGCCTGGAAGCCGAACCAGCAGGCGATGCCGACGGCGGCCACCCGGCCGAACAGGTCGCCCGCGTCCCGTGCGATCCGCACCGACCGCCACAGCAGCAATGCGAACAGCGCGACGACCACCGCGGCGCCGATCAGGCCGAACTCCTCGCCGGCGACGGTGAAGACGAAGTCGGTGTGCTGCTCGGGCACAAACCCGGCCTGGGTCTGGGTCCCGTCGAACAATCCCTGGCCGGTGATGCCCCCGTTGCCGATCGCGATGCGGGCCTGCTGGGTGTTGTATCCGGCGCCACGCGGGTCCAGTGACGGGTCGGTGAAGGCGGCGAACCGAAGCAACTGGTACGACGCGAGCAGACCCGACTGGATCGCGAGCGCAACGATCGCGGCACCGCCACCGGCCAGCAGCAGCAGCCAGCGCTTCGGCGCCCCGGACAGCCCAACCACCCCGAAGACCGTGGCGGTCAGGACCATCAAGGTGCCGAGGTCCGGCTGCGCCAGGATCAGCACCGCCGGGACGGCCGCGATCGCCAGCGCCGGCAGCACGTCGACCGCGTTCACCCCCTGCCGCAGGTGCGCCTCGGAGCGCTCGGCCAGGACGAAGGCCATCCCGAGGACGACGCCGAACTTGGCCAGCTCCGCCGGCTGCAGCGACAGCCCGCCGATCAGCAGCCAGGACTGCGAGTCGTTGATCGTCGCGCCGACCCCGGGCACGAACACCAGCACCAGCCCCAACACGGACACGCCGTAGACCATCGGCGCCCACAGCCGCAGCCAGCGGTGGTCGGTCGCCGCGACCACGGCGGCCAGCACCACCCCGATGCCGACGTTGACCAGCTGCTTGTGCAGGTAGGCGGTGCCGTCCCCGCCGGTCAGGTCGGTGCGGTGCAGCGTGGCCGACCACACCAGCAGCAGACCGATGGCGATCAGGGCAGCGACGGCGCTGAGCAGGACCCAGTCGACCCGACGCCAGCCGCCGCGGGCGCTGCGGGGGCCGATGCCCACGGTCCGCCGGGTGGTGCGCAGCGGCAGCGTCGCGGTCACGGGCGGGTCCGCGGGCACTGGGCCCGGCCACCGGTGCGGCGACCGGACCGGCCCGGCTCACGCGCCACGCTCGGCGGCGGCTCGATCAACCCGCGGGCGTCCACGGTGGGCAGCCCCTCCGGCGGAGTGGTGCCGGGGATCAGCGTGTCGGCCGGGCGGACCTGCTCACCGTCGATGCCGTACAGCGACTCCCAGATCCGGCGCATGGAGTCGCCCGAGGTCCCGGAACCGGTGCCGCCCTGCTCCACCATCATCACCACGACGTAGTCGTCGTTGTAGGTCGACAGCCACGACGTCGTCTGCTTGCCGTAGACCTCGGCGGTGCCGGTCTTGCCGCGCAGCTGCACCACGTCGAGCGGGAAGCCGCCCATCTTCCAGGCAAGCGTGCCGTCCACCGGAGTGCCGCGCAGCGCGGTGTCGACGTAGTCGATCACTCGCTGCGGGAAGGGCAGCCTGCCCTGCACCTCCGGCTTGATCCGGCGTACCACCTCGCCGGCCGGGCTGAGCAGCGCCTTGCCGACCCGAGGGGCATACAGCGTCCCGCCGTTGGAGATCGCCGCATACCCGACCGCCAGTTGCAGCGGAGTGATGATCGTGTCGCCCTGGCCGATCACGAAGTTGACCGCGTCGCCGGCCCGGAAGGCATACCCGTCGATACAGAACTCGCGGGCGAACACGTGCAGGAAGTCGCTCCCGGACTCCTTGCCGAGCTCGCAGTAGTAGTCCTTGTTGTCCTTCCAGTACTGCATCTTCCAGCGTCGGTCCGCGATCCGGCCGCTGGCCTCCGCGGGCAGGTCGATGCCGGTGAGGCTGCCGAAGCCGGCCGACTGAGCCGCCTCGACCAACGGGTCCTGCGTGTTCAGCGGGGCGTCCTCGCCGCCCGCCTTGAGCCACAGGTTGTAGCCGACCTGGTAGAAGAACGTGTTGCAGGAGACCTGCAGCGCCTTGTCGAAGCCGATGTAACCGTAGGCACCGGACTCGAAGTTCTTGTACGCCCGGTTGCCCACGGTGAACGACGACGAGCAGTTCAGCCGGGTCTCCGGGCTGTAGCCGTTGGACAGCGCCCCCATCGCCATGAACGGCTTGAACGTCGATCCCGGCGCCAGCTGCGCCTGGGTGGGCCGCGACAGCAGCGGCTCCGCCGCGCGGGTGGAGTACAGCCGGGACAGCTGCCGATCGCTGATGCCGCCGACCCACACCTCGGGCTCGTACGTCGGGTAGCTGGCCATGGCGACCACGCGCCCGTTGTTCGGGTCCAGGACGACCGCGGCACCCGACGTGGCCTCGTAGCGGCGACCGGTCACGGTGTCGACGGTCTGCCGGGCGCGGAGGATGGTCTGCTCGAGCTCGCGCTCGACCACGGCCTGGACCCTGGCGTCGATGCTGGTGACGAGCGTGTCCCCGGGCTCGGGGCGCCGGCTGCTCTCGGGGCCGAGGACCCGGCCCTGCGAGTCGACGGCGAGGCCGTCCGCGCCCGGCACACCGCGCAGCCACCGGTCGTACTGCTTCTCCACGCCGGAGCGGCCGACCAACGAGGTCGAGGTGACCGTCGAGTCGTCGTCAGCCAGCGCGGTCTCGTACTCGTCGGCGGTGACCGGTGACAGGTAGCCCAGTACGTGTGCGGCGTTCACGCCGAACGGCTCGGGGTAGTCCCGCACCAGACGCTGCTCGGCGAGCACCGCCGGGAAGTCCTCGCGCCGCTCCTGGATGTCCACGGCGACTCGCTCCCGCACGTCCTCGGCGACCGGGACCGGCTGGTACGGCGAGCCGTTCCAGCAGCGCGGGGGTGGCGGCGCCCCCTCCTCGCCACAGAGCCGGAGCCGGTCCCGGATGTCTCGGTAGGGAACGTCGACGAGGTCCGAGACCCGGTGCAGCAGGTCGCGCTGACCGCGGTTGCCCAGCCGCTCGAGCAGCGTCCGGTCGACACTCACCACCCAGGACAGCCGGCTGGCGGCCAGCGGTCGACCCATCGCGTCGACGATCAGGCCGCGCTGGGGCTGCACGACGACGTCGCGGACCGCGTTCTCGGCCGCCTGCGCCTGATAGGCGTCACCGGAGACGACCTGGAGGTACCACAACCGGGCGAACAGCGTGGCCATCAGCGCGACCACGAGCACCTGGATGACGACGAGCCGGGTGCGGGACAGGTCGTAGGCCCGGGCGCGGGCCGGGCGCGGCGCGCCAGCGGTGCGTGCGGTCACCGGTTCACCACCGCACGGGCGCCGGGTCGAGCCGGCGGAGCAGCAGCACCGCGAGCGGGACCACGAGCGGGGTGATCGCGACGTCGTAGAGCACGGCGACCGGCAGCACCTCCAGCGCCCGGGCCACGCTCACCCCGGGGTCGGACAGCACCAGCCCGCTGAGCGCGTAGACCGAGGTGGCGGTGAGCGACGAGACCGCGACGGTGACCAGCGTTGCGAAGGCGGACTGCCGGGCGTCACCGCGCGCCTGACCGGCCAGCCAGCCGGCGAGGGCCAGCGCCAGGGCCCACCGCCCGGCCACCCCGTCCGCCGGGGGCGCCAGGTCGACGGCCAGGCCGGCGAACAGGCCGAGCACGGTCGCGTACGCGGGGCCGCGCACGATCGCGGCGGCGACCACGACGAGCAGCGCCAGGTCCGGCACCACCCCGGCGATGGACAGGTGCGCGAAGAGGCTGACCTGCAGCGTGATCGTGACGACGAGCAGCAGCGCGGTCGCGGCCGCGCGCACGGCGGTCACGGCGTGCTCCCCTCGCCTGGCACGGCCCGCCCCAGGATGCTGCGCGGACCGGTCCGGCTGGTGCCGACCACCACCCCGACCAGGTCGAGCGACGACATGTCGGCGAACGGGCGGACCTCGGCGGTCACGGACTGGTCGCCGGCGCTGGCCTGCACCTCGACCACCTCGCCGACCGGGACGCCGGCGACGTACGGCGCCCCGCCGCGCGAGCCCCAGGTGACGACCGTGTCGCCCTCGGCGGGGATCGACTGCGGGTCGACGAGGTCCAGCGTCAGGACGCCGTCGGAGCCGAGTCCGCCGTTGCCGCGCAGGAACCCGAGCTCCATCGATCGGTCGAGCCGGGCTCCGACGACCGAGCCGGCGTCGACGGCGAGCAGCACGGTCGCGGTGTGCCGGCCGGCATCGAGCACCCGGCCGACGAGGCCGGAGCCGTCGAGCACGGTCAGGTCGGGGTGCACCCCGTCGGCGGTGCCGGCGTCGATCGTCACGGTCCGGGCGAACGCCTGCGCCGGCCCGATCGCGACCACCCGGGCCGGGACGAGGTCGACGTCGCCGGCCGTCGCCACACCGCTCAGGGCGTCGTAGCGGGCCAGCCGGTTGCGGTCCAGCTCACCGGTGGCCAGCTCGGCCTCGAGCGCGGCGTTCTCGCTCTCCAGCCGCTCGTTGTCCTCCTGCAGGCCGCGCATCCGGGCCAGCAGGGAGATCCCGTCCGCCACCGGGTCCCCGATGGCGGTGGCCCCCGCCTCGAGCGGGCCGAAGACCTCGGCTGCGGCGGACCGTACCGGCTGGACCGGGGAGTCGGCTCCGCCGGCGGCGTCGAGCGTGATCAGGGTCAGCGCGGTGAGCACGCTGAGCACCAGCGCCGTGCGGGCTCGCCGGGCCTGGTCGCGCTCGCGGTCCGGCCCACCGGGCGGGCGCGGGCGCCGCAGCGGCTGCCGGAGAGGTCGGCTCAGCGGTCGGGACGGTCGTAGCGGCACCTCGTCACCGCCGCGACTCGGAGACGAGCACCTGCTGCAGCGCCTCGAACTCCTCCACGCACCGTCCGGCGCCGATGGCGACCGAGTGCAGCGGGTCCTCGGCGACGTGCACCGGCATGCCGGTCTCGTGCCGCAGCCGTTCGTCCAGCCCGCGCAGCAGTGCGCCACCCCCGGTGAGCACCAGGCCGCGGTCCATGATGTCGCCGGCGAGCTCGGGCGGGGTCCGGTCCAGGGTGGTGCGGACGGCGTCCACGATGTCGTGCAAGGGCTCCTCGAGCGCCTGACGCACCTCGGCGGAGGAGATCGGCACGCTGCGCGGGAGCCCGGACACCAGGTCGCGCCCGCGGACATCGGCCTCCGGTTCGTCGGCCAGCGGGAACGCCGAGCCGAGCGCGATCTTGACCTCCTCGGCGGTGCGCTCGCCGAGCATGAGGGAGTACTCCTTCTTCAGCCAGGAGACGATCGCGGCGTCCAGGTCGTCCCCGGCGGTACGGATGGACAGGCTGGTGACCACCCCGCCGAGCGAGATCACCGCGACCTCCGTGGTGCCGCCCCCGATGTCGACCACCATGTTGCCGGTGGCCTCGTGCACGGGGAGCCCGGCGCCGATGGCGGCGGCCATCGGCTCCTCCACGATGTAGACCCGGCGGGCGCCCGCCTGGTAGCCGGCCTCCTTGACAGCGCGCTGCTCCACGGCGGTGATGCCGGACGGCACGCAGATGACCAGTCGCGGCTTGGCGAAGTACCGCCGGCGGTGCACCTGCTGGATGAACAGCCGGAGCATCTGCTCGGTGGACTCGAAGTCGGCGATCACGCCGTCCTTCAGCGGCCGGATCGCGGTGATGCCCCCGGGGGTGCGCCCGAGCATCCGCTTGGCCTCGGAGCCCACCGCCAAGATCTCCCGGCTGGTCGCGTCCAGGGCGACGACCGAGGGCTCGTTCAGCAGCACGCCGCGCCCGCGGACGTAGACGAGCGTGTTGGCGGTGCCGAGGTCGACGGCCATGTCCCGGCCGAGGAAGCTGTTGCCCACGCGGCCCCCTGGGTCGCAGATGTCACACGAGTACTGTTGTGTCACAGGCTAGGTGCGCGCTCCCGCTCAGCCCGGCCACGACACACCTCCCCCCGGCCACGATCCGCGACTTCTGCAGCCCCTCCTCCCCACGATCCGCGACTTCTGCAGACCGGGACGGTGCGGTGTCAGGCGGAGGGCTGGCGCTTGAGCCAGCCGCACACTGCCCGCGCCCATCGCTCGGGAGCCGTGGGGTCGGCAACGAACCACAGCGACGGCTCGGTCAGCTCGAGCTCCAGCAGCACCGGGTCGCCGTCCGGGCCGGGCACCAGGTCGACCCGGGCGTACAGCAGCCCGTCCCGAGCTACCGGCGCCAGCTGGGCCAGCGCGTCCAGCACCCGCTCGGCCACCTCGCGCTCGACCGTCGAGGCCCGCCGAGCGCCGATGGCCTCCTGCATGAACAGGTCGGTGGTCACCTCCGCCCCCGGCGTGAGCAGGGCGCCCTTGCGGAAGGCGTGGCTGAACCGGTCCCCCATCCACACCAGCCCGGTCTCGCCGGCGGTGTCCACCGCCGTCAGGTACGGCTGCACCATCACCGCCCGCCCGGCGTCGAGCAGCGAGCGAGCGTGCCGCCGCGCGCCGTCGGCGTCGGCATGCCGGACGGTGTCCCTGGCCCCGGCACTCACCGTCGGCTTGACCACCACCTCGCCGGCAGGCTCGGCGACCTCGTCGCCCGGCTGGTACCACGTAGTCGGCACCACCGGCAGCCCGGCGTCGGCCAGCTGCCGCAGGTAGGTCTTGTCGCTGTTCCAGTCCAGGACCGGCGCCGGGTTGGCCAGCCGGGGCACCGACCGGGCCCAGGCGAGGAACTCGTCCCGCCGTCGGGCGTAGTCCCAGGTGGACCGGACCACCACCAGATCCGCCGCAGACCAGTCCACGGTCGGGTCGTCCCAGACGGCGAACATCGCCTGCACCCCGGCAGCACGCAGCGCCTCGGTCGCAGGGCGGTCGTCCTCGTCCCCCTCGGGCACCTCGGCACAGGTGGCCAGCAGCACGCGTGCCACGGCGGTCAGTCGAGCCCGGGGAAGAACAGTGCGATCTCGCGCTCGGCCGACTCCCGGGAGTCCGACCCGTGCACGAGGTTCTCCCGGTTGGACAGCGACAGGTCACCCCGGATCGATCCCGGAGCGGCCACCCGGCCGTCCGTGGCGCCGTTCAGGGTGCGCACCACCTCGACGGCTCGGTCCCCCTCCAACACCAGGGCCACCATCGGGCCCGAGGTCACGAACTCCCGCAGCGGTGGGTAGAAGTCGCGCTGCACGTGCTCGGTGTAGTGCTCGTCCGCGGTCGCGCCGTCGATCGTGCGCTGGTCCATCGCCACGATCACGAGACCCTTGGCTTCGTACCGGCTCAGCACCTCGCCCACCAGACCGCGGCGGACGGCGTCGGGCTTGACCAGGACCAGGGTGCGCTCTGCGTCGGACACGGGGGTCAACCTACCGACGGCGAGCCAGCCTGACCCGTCTGGGCCCGCACCGCCTCGACCCGGCGGCCGAGGACGATCGCCATCACCCACAGACCGCCGAACATCACCCCAACGACGAACATGGCGGCGGTGACGAACCCGAGCGCGAGCACGCCCACCTGCACGGCCCAGCCCAGCGCGTAGGCCCAGCGATACCGGAGCAGGCCGGCGGTCACGACCGCCAGACCGGCCAGCCCCAGACCGACGGCGAGCGCCGGACCCCGGTCCACGTCCGACACCTGGATCAGCACCGGCACCGACAAGGCGATCACCACCGCCTCGAACGCCAGCACGGCGGCGCACATGCTGCGCACCTAGTCGTCCTCGATTCCGGGATCCGGCGACAGGCCGAGCAGCGTGCGAGCCTCGCCCACGGTGATGACCGAGCCGGTGACCAGCACCCCGCCGCTGCCCATCGACGAACCGTGCGACCCGGCGCCCTCCGCCAACCCCGCGGCCACGTCGAGGGCGTCGTCGAGCCGCCGCTCCCGGTGCACCCGGTCCCGGCCGAAGATGCCCTCGGCCATGTCGGCGAGGTCCTCAGCCGACAGCGCCCGGGCGGTGGAGGCCTGAGTACAGACGATCTCGGCCAGCACCGGCTCCAGCGCGGCGAGGACCCCCTCGACGTCCTTGTCCGCCATCACCCCGACCACCCCGACGAGCGGGCTGAACGCGAACGCCTCCTGCACCGCCTCGGCCGTGGCCTCGGCACCACGCGGGTTGTGCGCTCCGTCGAGCACGATGGTCGGGCTGCGGCGGGCCACCTCGAGCCGCCCAGGGGAGGTGACGGTCGCGAACGCCTCCCGCACCAGCTCGACGCCCAGCCCGTCCCCGCCGCCCAGCAACGCCTCGGCAGCGGCCAGAGCGCAGCCGGCGTTGTGCGCCTGGTGCGCGCCGAACAGCGGCAGCAACACCTCGTCGTACTCCCGGCCGTCGAGCCCGCGCAGGGTCAGCAGCTGGCCGCCGACGCCGGGCAGTCGCTGCACGACATCGAACTCCACGCCGGCCCGGGCCACCGTGGCGCCGACCTCCGCGGCCCGGCGGAGCAGCACCTCGGCCACCTCAGCCGGCTGCTCGGCCAGCACGGCTGCCACGCCTGGTTTCAGGATCCCGGCCTTCTCCCCGGCGATCGTCGCCAGATCGTCCCCGAGGTAGGCGGCGTGGTCGACCGAGACCGGGGTCACCACCGCGACCTGGCTGTCCACGACGTTGGTGGCGTCCCAGCTGCCGCCCATGCCGACCTCCACCACCGCCACGTCGACCGGTGCGTCCGCGAACGCCGCGAACGCCATCCCGGTCACCGCCTCGAAGAAGCTCAGCGGATGCGGAGCGGAGCGGTCCACCACCTGCAGGTACGGCGCCACGTCGGTGTAGGTGCGGACGAAGCGCTCCTCGGTCAACGGCGACCCGTCAATGGCGATCCGCTCGGTCATCTGCTGCAGGTGCGGGCTGGTGTAGCGGCCGGTCCGCAGGCCGGCGGCACGAAGCAGCGCGTCGATCATCCGGCTGGTGGAGGTCTTGCCGTTGGTGCCGCCGACGTGCACCACCGGACTGGACCGGTGCGGGTCGCCCAGCAGGTCGACGAGGGCCCGGATCCGGTCGAGGCTCGGGTCCAGCCGAGTCTCGGGCCAGCGGTCGAGCAGGGCACGCTCGACCTCGCCGTACGCGGGGTGCGGGACGCGGGTCCCAGTGCCGCCGTTGTCAGCCATCACCGGGAAGTATCCCAGGCGGGCCAAACCCGCCGGCGGCGACCGGTGCGGCTCAGCTCCCCCAGCCGGGGCGCAGGTCGAAGCCGGACACCCCGGCGGCGTCGGTGCGCGACGCCAGCACCTGGTGCAGCTGGATCTGGTTGCGCTCGAACGCCAGCCGCGACCCGGCCATGTAGAGCCCCCACACCCGCGCGGTGCCGTCGCCGACGTCGGCGACACAGGCATCCCAGTGCGTGACGAGGTTGCGGCACCACGCCGCCAGCGTCAGCGCGTAGTGCTCGCGCAGGTTCTCCTCGTGCCGCACCTCGAGGCCGGCGTCCTGCATTGCGGAGATGATCCGGCCCGACCCGGTCAGCTCGCCGTCGGGAAAGACGTAGCGGTCGATGAACTCACCCACGGAACGGGACCGGTTGTCGTGGCGGGTGATGCAGTGGTTCAACAGTCGACCGCCCGGTCGCAGGTGGTCCAGCAGGAAGGCGAAGTAGCCGGGGTAGTTGCGCACCCCGATGTGCTCGGTCAGGCCGATCGAGCTGATCGCGTCGAACTCGGTCTCCGGCACGTCGCGGTAGTCGGAGTGGCGGACCTCCGCCAGCCCGCCCAGCCCGTCCCGCTCGATCGCCTGCTGCGCCCAGGTGGCTTGCTGTCGGGAGAGCGTGACGCCGATCGTCTGCACGCCGTAGCGCCGGGCGGCGTGCCGCACCATCCCGCCCCAGCCGCAGCCGACGTCGAGCAGCCGCATCCCCGGCCGCAGACCGAGTTTGCGCGCCACCAGGTCGAACTTCTCCTCCTGCGCCTCCTCCAACGTCGCAGTGGCCTTCGGATAGACCGCGCAGGTGTAGGTCATCGACGGACCGAGCACGCGCTCGTAGAAGAAGTTGGACACGTCGTAGTGGTGCTGGATCGCGGCCGCGTCCCGGGTGCGGGAGTGCCGCAGTCCCTCCATCGTGCGGCGCCAGCGCGGCAGGTGCTCCTGCGGCGGCGGAGCCGGTGGCCGCAGCCGGCCCCAACCCAGCTGGCTGACGATCCGCAGCCGCTCCGTGGCGGGCGGGACGCCGGCGTCGAAGCCGCCGGTGATGCTGCGCATCAGCTCGTACGGGTCACCGGGATGCACCCCGGTGACGTCGAGGTCGCCGGCGACGTAGGCGCGGGCCATGCCCAGGTCACCGGGCGCGGTGAGGATGTAGGACAGGCCGCGCTCGGTGGCGATGTGCAGGCTGATGGGCGCGTCGGAGGGGCCGGCGCTGCTGCCGTCGAAGGCGGTCAGCCGGAACGTCAGCCGGTTGCGGGTCAGCCCGGCCAGCGTCGGTGCCACCGGGACCCCCGGCCCCCGGTCGGGCGGCTGGTCGGGCCCGCCTCTGCTCCGGCCCTGGGTCAGCGTCATCGTCGTCCCACCGCCTTCTCGTAGAGGTCGGTCAACCTGCCGTCCGGGTCATACCGCTTGCGCACGTCGCTGCGGGCCGGGCCGCCGTACAGGCTGTCGAACTCCGACCGCTCGTAGTACGCGTCGGAGTACAGCGACTTGTGCCCGCCCACCACCGCGACCGTCTGCTCCACCGCCCGGTTGACGTCGCCGTCGCGTGCACCGGGCGCGATCGGGACGATTCCCCAGAAGCCGACGTTGACGTAGGTGCGGCCCGGCTCCAGCGGGTAGCCCGGCCAGCGACGGGCGGTCCCCGGCCCGTCCGGCTCGCGCAGCCGCAGCGGACAGACCCAGACCGGCCGCATCCCCACCTCGGCGTCGAACCAGGAGAGGAACTCGGCCAGCCGCTCGACCGGGACCTCGACGTCCTGCACCACCCGCTCACCCGGGGGGCGGCCGCGCCACCGGTCCAGCCGGGCGGCCACGCCGTACCGGTGTTCCAGGTCGACCAGCCGGTGGTAGACGTCGCTGCGGCGCCAGCGGCGGGGCCACAGCCGGCGCACCGTCGGGTGCTGCACCCCGAACGCCCGCGAGCACCAGAACCAGTCGGTGTCCCAGCGCCAGAGGTAGTCGTGCACGCTCAACACGTCGGTGCGCCGCTCCCGCAGCGAGCGGTAGAACACCCGCTGCCCGGTGTAGTCGCTCGTCCACTGCTCGTCCGCGGACCAGCGGCCGAGGGTCAGGTAGGCCTCGTCCGGGGTGAACACGACTCCGTCCACGAAGTCGACCGCCCTCCCGTCGTGGCTGCGGGTGGCAACGACCCGGTCGATCAGCCGGCCCAGCTCGGCCTGGTCGGTGGCACGGACGTGCTCCAGCGCGACGTACGGCTGCACCGGCGCCAGCTCGATCCGCAACCGGGTGGCGTAGCCGAGCGAGCCGTAGGAGTTGGGGAACAGTGCGAACAGGTCAGCGTGCGGACCGTCCGGCGTGGCGGTGACAACCCGCCCGTCACCGGTGAGCACGTCCAGCTCGAGCACGGACTCGTGCGGTAGCCCGGCCGCGAACGAGGTCGACTCGATCCCCAGCCCGGCGACGGCTCCGCCGAGCGTGATCGTGCGGAGCTGAGGAACCACCAGCGGCATCAGCCCGTACGGCAGCGTGGCGGCGACCAGTCGCTCGTAGGTGCACATGCCCTGCACGTCCGCCGTCCGCGTCTCCGGATCGACGTGCAGCACGTCCCCGAGCCCCGAGACGTCCAGGCCCGCGCCCGGCTCCGCCGTCCGCGGGCGGAACAGGTTGGACGTGCGCTTGGCCAGCCGCACCGGTGCACCGGCCGGAGTCGCGGCGTACGACTCCGTCAGCCGGTGCACGGCCGCGGCGTGCGACGCCTCGCGATAGCGGTCGGGCACACCTGCACGCTAGTCGGTCGGGCCGTCGGTCCGGTGCGGCTTGCGCCGCCCGCGCTCCGTACGATGGCGCGCCATGACCACCCCGCCGACCGCTCAGCCGACCGCTCAGCCGACCACCCGGCCGATCGCGGTGCCCGAGCGCCCGAGCCTGGAGGGCCTCGAGGGCAGGTGGGCGAAGGCGTGGGAGGAGCAGGGCACCTACCGCTTCGACCGGAGCCGGGAGCGTGCCGACGTCTACTCCATCGACACGCCGCCACCGACGGTGTCCGGGTCACTGCACATCGGGCACGTCTTCTCCTACACCCATGCCGACCTGGTGGCGCGCTTCCAGCGGATGCGCGGCAAGGAGGTCTTCTACCCGATCGGCTGGGACGACAACGGCCTGCCCACCGAGCGTCGGGTGCAGAACTACTACGGCGTGCGGTGCGACCCGACCGTCCCGTACGACGCCGAGTTCGCCCCGCCCGACAAGCCGGACCCGAAACGGCAGGCTCCGATCAGCCGGGGCAACTTCATCGAGCTCTGCGAGGAGCTGACGATGGAGGACGAGCGGGTGTTCGAGGCGCTGTGGCGCCGCGTCGGGCTGTCGGTCGACTGGTCGCTGCTCTACACCACGATCAGCGACAGCTCACGGGCGGTGGCGCAGCGCGCCTTCCTGCGCAACCTGGCCCGCGGCGAGGCCTACCTGTCCGATGCACCCACGCTCTGGGACGTCACCTTCCAGACGGCCGTCGCACAAGCCGAGCTGGAGGCCCGGGAGTACCCCGGCCACTACCACCGGGTCGCCTTCCACGGCCCGACCGGCCCGGTGCACGTGGAGACCACCCGACCGGAGCTGATCGGCGCCTGCGTCGCGCTGATCGCGCACCCGGACGACGAGCGCTACCAGGGCCTCTTCGGGGGAACGGTTCGCTCGCCGCTGTTCGACGTGGAGCTGCCCGTCCTCGCGCACCCGCAGGCGGAGCCGGACAAGGGCTCGGGCATCGCGATGTGCTGCACCTTCGGCGACCTGACGGACGTGCAGTGGTGGCGCGAGCTGCAGCTTCCGGTGCGGGTCGTCATCGGCCGGGACGGCCGGCTCCATCGCGAGACGCCGGCGTGGTTCGGGACCGACCGTGCGCGCGCCGCGTACGAGCAGCTCGCCGGCAAGACCACGTTCAGCGCCCGCGAAGCCACCGTGGCGTTGCTGCGCGAGTCAGGCGATCTCGACGGTGAGCCGCGGCCGACCCAGCGGATGACCAACTTCTACGAGAAGGGCGACAAGCCGCTCGAGATCGTGTCCACTCGGCAGTGGTACATCACCAACGGCGGCCGGGATCCGGTGCTGCGGGCCCGGTTGGTCGAGCGCGGCGGCGAGCTGGAGTGGACGCCGGAGTTCATGCGGCACCGCTTCACCAACTGGACCGAGGGGTTGAACAGCGACTGGCTGATCAGCCGGCAGCGTTACTTCGGCGTGCCGATTCCGGTCTGGTACCCGCTGGACGACGACGCCCAGCCGCGCTACGACCAGCCGCTCGCGCCGGCCGAGGACCGGCTGCCGGTGGACCCGGCGGCGCAGGCGCCAGCCGGCTACGACGACGAGCAGCGCGGGCTCCCGGGAGGCTTCGTCGCCGACCCGGACGTGATGGACACCTGGGCGACGTCGTCGCTGACCCCCCACATCGCCGGCGGCTGGGAGCGCGACGGGGACCTGTTCGGCCGGGTGTTCCCGATGGACCTGTGTACGCACGCGCACGACATCATCCGGACCTGGCTGTTCTCCCGGGTGGTGCGCGCCGACCTCGAACACGGCTGCGCGCCGTGGCGGCACGCGCTGATCTCCGGCTTCGTCGTCGACCCGGACCGCAAGAAGATGAGCAAGTCCAAGGGCAACGTGGTGGTCCCGGTGGACATCCTGGAGTCGTACGGGTCGGACGCGGTGCGCTGGCGTGCCGCGATGGCCCGGCCGGGGTTGGACAGCCCCTTCGACGAGAAGCAGATGAAGGTCGGCCGCCGGCTGGCGATGAAGATCCTCAACGTCAGCAAGTTCGTGCTCGGCCAGCCCGGGATCGAGACGGCCGCCGCGGTCGAGGGCTACGACGCGGTGACCGAGCCGCTGGATCTGGCCATGCTGCGCCGGCTGCGCCAGGTCGTCACGGAGGCGACCCGGGCGTTCGAGGGCTACGACTACACGTCCGCGCTGGAGGTGACCGAGCGGTTCTTCTGGACCTTCTGCGACGACTACGTCGAGCTGGTCAAGGAGCGGGCATACGGCGCCCGAGGCGAGGCGGCGGCGCTGTCCGCCCAGGCCGCGCTGCTGCGGGCACTGCACGTGCAGCTGCGGCTGTTCGCGCCGGTGCTGCCGTACGTGACCGAGGAGGTCTGGTCGTGGTGGCAGGACGGCTCGGTGCACCGCGCGCCGTGGCCGACCGGCGAGGCCGATCTGGACGCCCCGCCGCACGACCCCGAGGTCCTGGTCGCCGCCGGTGAGCTGCTCGGTGCCCTGCGCGGGGCGAAATCGGCCGCGAAGGTGTCGATGCGCACCGAGGTGCTGAGCGCCACCGCGAGCGGCCCGGCCGCGACCCTGCGGTTGGCGGAGCGGGCGATCGCCGACGTACGGGCGGCCGGCCGGGTGACCGGCGAGCTGGCGCTGAGCCCGGACGACGCGGAGGCGGTGACGGTCACCACCGAGCTGGCCGACCCCGCCTGACCCACACCCCCTCCCCTCCCCACCCCACCCCGCCCCACGATCCGCGACTTTTGCAGGCCCGACAGCTGCAAAAGTCGCGGATCGTGAGGAGGGGTGGTGGGGCGGGGTGGGGGTGGTGGGGCGGGGCGGGTGGGGGTGGGGGAGGTGGGTCAGAGGGCGATGAGGACCTTGCCGACCACACCGGCCTCGACGGCCGCGTGCGCGGCGGCCGTGTCGGCCAGGTCGTAGCGGTGCAGCGGCAGGCCGTGCTCGGCACCGACCGGCAGCACGCCGGCCGCCACCGCGGTGGAGACGTCCTCGACCCCGCGGTCCTTGGCCGCCCGGGGCACGGTGTAGACCAGCACGAACTGCCAGCGGGTGTTGAGGCCCATGAACGGTCGCACCGGCAGCTGCGCGTCGGCGGCACCGTCGTTGGCATACACCGCGACCGAGGCGCCCTGAGCGACCACCTCCGCGTCCAGCCCTGCGTTCGCCCCCGGCGCCACCTCGACCACCAGGTCCACCCCGTCGGGTGCCACTGCGCGCACCTGGTCGGCCGCGTCCGCGTCGCGATAGTTGACCACCGCCGAGGCTCCGGCCGCGCGGGCCAGCTCACCCTTCTCCGGTCCGCTGACCGTCGTGACCACACTGGCACCGGCCCAGCGAGCGAGCTGGATCGCGGCATGGCCGACCGCGCCGGCCCCACCGGCCACCAGCACGGTCAGGCCGTGGTGGGACCCGGCGCCGACCCGGTCGGGGCCGCCCTCGCGCACCGTGAGGCACCGGTGCGCGGTCAGCGCCGGCACCCCGAGG
This sequence comes from uncultured Actinomycetota bacterium, assembly GCA_963704295.1. Taxonomy (GTDB): domain Bacteria; phylum Actinomycetota; class Actinomycetes; order Propionibacteriales; family Nocardioidaceae; genus JACCVL01. Next base: position 741,047 of record OY969884.1, read on the forward strand.
CTCGCCCCGACGTCGTACGAGACGCCCGGAGGCAGCGCGACCACCTGCTCCGCCGGCAGTACCAGCTGCTCCTGCGCGGTGCCGTCCGCACGCCGGTAGGCCGCCTCCCACACCCAGACCCGGTCGCCGACCGCGACGTGCGCCACGTCGTCGCCGACCGCCTCCACGTCCCCGGCGCCGTCCTGGTTGGGCACCAGTCCGGCGTCGGCGGGAACTGTCGCGGTTGCCCCGCTCCGGGTCTTCCAGTCGGTGGGGTTCACCCCGGAGACCCGCACCCGCACCCGCACCTCGCCCGGGCCCGGCTCGCGCACGTCCCGCTCGACCAGTCGCAGCACGTCGGGTGCACCGGTCTCGGTGTAGACGATCGCCCTCATGCGCCGGAGTCTCGCACCGCCGCGGCCGCTACGCCCGTCCCAGCCGGCCCCAAAGACCTCAAGGGGGGCATATGGCGTACATCACGCAAGTGACCTAGTGTCGGGCTCTCATCCCGCCTCACCCTCAGGGGGACATGCATGTTGAGACGAACCCTCGCGGTCACCGCCGCGGTAGCGCTGACCGGGGCGATCCCCGGCCTCGGCAACACCGCGGGAGCCGCCCCTGACGCCCAGCCGGCCGCGCCGGCCAAGACGCAGCCACGCGTCCCGGCCGGCCCGTTCGCCCTCAGCGGCGACGAGGCGGCCGCGTTCCGGCTGCCCGCCGACGTGGTCCGGGTGGACCGCACCCGGCGACCCGACGGTGGCACCTCGACCAGGTACCAGCAGATGGTCGGCAAAGCCGCCGTCCTCAACGGACAGATCACCGTCGTCCGCGCCGCCGACGGCACCCGGGCGGCCGTGATCGGCGCCCACTACCCCGACGTCACCGCCAGCAACGTGAAGCGGCTGTCCCCGCGCGAGGCCGTCGGCACCGCGGCCCGTCGGCACGGCCCCCGCGGTTCGGAGAGCACCGACCTGCGCATCGACCCGCGCAACGGCCGGCTGTTCTACATCGTCGACCAGATCCGCCTCGCCGACCGCTGGGTCACCTGGGTGGACGCGGCCAGCGGCAAGGTGCGCAAGCAGTACAACGCGCTCACCGAAGGCGAAGGCCGCGGGATCGGCGTCAAGGGCGACACCAAGACGTTCGAGACCCGCCGCCGCCCCGGTGAGAAGTGGCAGCTACGCAACGCGGACGGCAACGGCTTCGACGTGCTCGGCGACTCGCGCCGGGTGACCGAGAACGCCCACAACCGGATCCAGTACCGCGGCAACGTCATGCGCGATCCGGACAACAACTGGCGGCGGATCCGGCCCGGCTACGCCGACCCCGACCAACGGCCGGGTGTGGACGCGCACTACTACGCCGGTGTCGTGGACTCGTACTTCGCCGACACGTTCGGGCGCAACAGCATCGACGACGAGGGCATGCAGCTCCGCTCCGTCGTGCACTTCTACGACGGCTACTGCAACGCCTTCTGGAACGGCGAGCAGATGACCTACGGCGACGGCAACGGCACCACCTGTCTGCCGCTGTCCGGCGGGCTGGACGTGGTCGGGCACGAGCTCACCCACGGCGTCACGGAGTACACCTCGAACCTCATCTACGAGAACGAGTCCGGAGCCCTCAACGAGGCCTTCAGCGACATGCTGGGCAACTCGATCGAGTACTACGCGGACGAGGAGAACCTCGACCCCGCAGCGGCGCCGGACTGGCGGATCGGCGAGGACGTGATCACGGCCACCCGCGGCTTCCGCAACATGGGTGACCCGCAGGAGTTCAACGACCCGGACCACTACACCGAGCGCTACACCGGCGACCAGGACAACGGCGGGGTGCACTCCAACAGCGGGATTCCCAACCACGCCTACTACCTGACCGTCAACGGTGGCCGCAACGCCGGCTGCGATGGGTCCGCGTCCGGGCACACCCACACCCTGGGTTGTGGCCGCAACGTTCAGGGGATCGGCCTCGACGATGCCGAGCAGATCTTCTACAACGGCTTCACCGGTCTGACCGAGTACGCCAACATGTGCGACGCCCGCAACGCCACCGTGGCCCTCGCCGGCTACGAGGGGCAGGGCGACACCGTGCGGGACGCGTGGGCCGCCGTCGGAGTCCGTGGCGGGTGCCGGCCGGGCGTTCCGCCGCCGCCGCCGTGCACCAGCGACCGCAACGCGAGCCTGCCGTTCGAGTCACCGCACCCGTACGGCAACAACGCTGACTGCACCTGGGTGTTCGACAACGGCGAGCCGGGGTTCCGGTTCCGGTTCAGCCTGCTGGACACCGAGCAGGGCTACGACTACGTATCCGTCCGCGACAACAACGGCACCGTGCTGGCGACCTACTCCGGCACGTATGACACGCCGGTGATGTCGCCCTGCATCCCGACCAGCGAGGGGGTCGTGCGGCTGACCTCGGACAGCTCGGTCACCGCTGCGGGCTTCACGGTCGACGCCGTCGAACCGTGCTCGCCGTAACGCCCGGGTAAGCACCCGGCCGTCGACCCGGTCCGGGCGCCGCACGCATCCCCACCATGCGCTGCGGCGTCCGGACCGCTGTCGTTCAGCCGTCCTCGACGACCTGGAAGCCGAGCCCGGCGGTGCGCAGCCGGGCGAGCAGCTGGTCGCCCATCGCCTGCACGGTGGTGACCTGCCCCGCGGTGGCGGGCAGGTCGTCCAGGGCGAGACAGAGCGCGGACTCGGCCAGCATGGTCGCGGTCTCGTCGTAACCCGGGTCGCCCCCGGCGACGTCGACGACCGCCCGGCGCCCGCCACCGGTGCCGATGAACCGGACCCGGAACCACGACGCCGCGCGGCGCTCGGCCGAGGGGCCGGCACCCGGCTGCGCCAGCCGAAGCAGCAGGTCGCGGCCCGGCGGCAGCTGGGCGAGCGCGAGCATGACCCCCAGCACGGCCGGCGTGCCGACGGCCGCCGGCAGGCCGCGCAGCACGGCGTAGTGGCCATAGCGGAAGTCCGGCCCGTACCGCGCCAGAGCTGCCGCAGAGCGGCGCACCACCACCGGGTCGATGGTCGGCAGCGGGAGCGCCCATCCTCGACCGTCGGGCGCCCGCTCCGGGCGCTGCGACAACCCGCGCACCTGCCGGCCGCCGACCGGCCGGGGCTCTCGACGGCGGCGCTGCGCGGCCGCCGCCCGGGCGGGCCGAATCCGAGACATCGCCCGGATCACCGAGTGGTAGGTACCGCCGGACGCCGCGGCTCCAGCGCGGACGTAGCCCCGCACCGTCAGGGGCACGTCCTCGGGAAGCTGCTGCACGGTCAACCACACGCCGAGGTCGTGGGGGACCGAGTCGAAGCCGCACGCGTGCACGAGCCGGGCGCCGGTGGTCTCGGCACGGGCGTGGTGGGCCAGCCACATCCGGTCCACGAACTCCGGCTCACCGGTCAGGTCGGCGTAGTCGGTGCCGGTGTCGGCGCAGGCGGCGACCACCGGCTCCCCGTGGACGACATACGGTCCGACCGTGCTGGCGAGCACGGCGGTCCGCTCGGCGAGGCCGCGCAGCGACGCCGGGTCGGTGACGTCCGCGGTCAGCACGGTGACGGCGGCGCCGGCGTTGCCGAGGCCGGCCAGCCGCTCGCGTACCGCCTCCAGCCGGCCGCGGTCGCGACCGGCGATGGCCCAGCGCAGTCCCTCCGGCCCGGCCGTGGCCAGCCGCTCCGCGGTGAGGCCGCCGGTGAACCCGGTCGCCCCGAGCAGGACGACATCGAGATCGGAACCCGTTCGTGGCATGCGCCTCGTCTGGCCTGCCCCGTCCGGTGGGGACTCGGTCAGGAGGCCTTCTCGCGACGCTCCCGCTTGGGCGTCTCGTGCGGCACCAGGGTGGGGTTCACGTTGCGCAGCACGACCTCGTCGGTGACGACCACCTTGGCGACGTCGTCGCGGCTCGGCACCTCGTACATGACGTTCAGCAGGACCTCTTCGATGATGGCGCGCAGCCCGCGCGCCCCGGTGCCGCGCAGCATCGCCTGGTGCGCCATCGCCCGGATCGCGTCGTCGGTGAACTCGAGCTCGACGCCGTCCAGCTCGAACAGCTTGCGGTACTGCTTGACCAGGGCGTTCCGCGGCTCGGTGAGGATCTCCACCAGCGCCGGCTCGTCGAGCTTGTCGACGGTGGCGATCACTGGCAGCCGGCCGATGAACTCGGGGATCAGCCCGAACTTGAGCAGGTCCTCCGGCATCACCTGGGAGTAGGCGGTCTCGGGGGTCCCGTCGCCGCTGCTCGGGCCGAGGTCGGCGGCGAACCCGAGCGCCTTCTTCCCGCTGCGCTGCTCGATGATCTGCTCGAGCCCGGCGAAGGCGCCGCCCACCACGAACAACACGTTCGTGGTGTCGATCTGGATGAACTCCTGATGCGGGTGCTTGCGCCCGCCCTGCGGCGGCACGCTCGCGGTCGTCCCCTCGAGGATCTTGAGCAGCGCCTGCTGCACGCCTTCGCCGGAGACGTCGCGGGTGATCGACGGGTTCTCGCTCTTGCGCGCGATCTTGTCGACCTCATCGATGTAGATGATGCCGGTCTCGGCCTTCTTGACGTCGTAGTCGGCGGCCTGGATCAGCTTGAGCAGGATGTTCTCGACGTCCTCACCGACGTAGCCGGCCTCGGTCAGCGCGGTGGCATCAGCGATCGCGAACGGGACGTTCAGCATCCGGGCCAGGGTCTGGGCGAGATAGGTCTTGCCACAGCCGGTCGGCCCGATCACCAAGATGTTGGACTTGGCCAGCTCCACCGCCTCGTCCTTGGCCGCGTGCTTGCCCGCAGCCGCACTCGCCTGCACCCGCTTGTAGTGGTTGTAGACGGCGACCGCGAGCGCCTTCTTGGCCGGGTCCTGCCCGATCACGTACGCGTTGAGGAAGTCGTAGATCTCCCGCGGCTTCGGCAGCTGATCGAGGCCACCGGCGTCGACGCCCTCGGACAGCTCCTCCTCGATGATCTCGTTGCAGAGGTCGATGCACTCGTCGCAGATGTAGACGCCGGGGCCGGCGATGAGCTTCTTGACCTGCTTCTGGCTCTTGCCGCAGAACGAGCACTTCAGCAGGTCGCCACCGTCTCCGATGCGTGCCACGAAGGATTCCCTTCCTCAGGTCCGCCGGATTGGTCACCGCGACGGCGGCTCCGTCTTCCGGCTCGACCGTACCCCGTCCCACCCCCCTGGCGGGGGGCTACCGACCGCTGCCGCTGTACGCCAGGGGCGAACAGCGACCCCGGGTCGGCTCGGCTCACACCTTGGCGAGCGACGTCTTCCGCGAGCCCAGCACCTGGTCCACCAGGCCGTAGTCGACCGCCTGCTCGGCCGTCAGGATCTTGTCCCGCTCGACGTCGCGGCTGACCTCCTCGACCGACTTGCCGGTGTGCTCGGAGATCATCTGCTCCAGCAGGGCCCGCATCCGCAGGATCTCATTCGCCTGGATCTCGATGTCGGACGCCTGGCCGTACGAGCCCTCGGTGTAGGGCTGGTGGATGAGGATCCGGCTGTTCGGCAGTGCCAGCCGCTTGCCGGGCGCCCCGGCCGCCAGCAGGATCGCCGCCGCCGAGGCTGCCTGACCGAGGCAGACCGTCTGGATGTCCGGCTTGACGAACCGCATCGTGTCGTAGATGGCGGTGAGCGCGGTGAACGAGCCCCCTGGGGAGTTGATGTAGATCTGGATGTCGCGGTCGGGGTCCATCGACTCCAGGCAGAGCAGCTGGGCCATGACGGCGTTGGACACGTCGTCGGAGATCGGCGTGCCGAGGAAGACGATCCGGTCCTCGAACAGCTTGGCGTAGGGGTCGATGCGGCGGAACCCGTAGGAGGTCCGCTCCTCCCACTGCGGGATGTAGTAGCTCATGGTCTGGCGCCTCTCACTGCTGGGCGGGTCGGCCCTGCGCGGCGACCTCGCCGGCGCTGCTGACCACGTTGTCGATGAAGCCGTACTCCCGGGCCTGCTCCGCGGTGAACCAGCGGTCCCGGTCGGCGTCGGTCTCGATCTGGTCGATCGGCTGACCGGTGTGCGTGCTGATCAGGGCGAACAGCTGCCGCTTGATGTGCAGCGACTGCTCGGCCTGGATCTTGATGTCGCTCGCGCTGCCGCCCAGGCCGCCGGACGGCTGGTGCATCATGATCCGGGCATGCGGCAGGGCGTACCGCTTGCCGGGCGCGCCGGCGCAGAGCAGGAACTGCCCCATCGAGGCTGCCAAGCCCATCGCGACGGTCGCCACATCGTTGGAGATGTACTGCATGGTGTCGTAGATCGCCATGCCCGAGTCCACCGAGCCGCCGGGCGAGTTGATGTACAAGAAGATGTCGGCGCCCGGGTCCTCGGCGTTCAGCAGCAGCATCTGCGCGCAGATCGCGTTCGCGTTGGCGTCTCGCACCTCGGAGCCGAGGAAGACGATCCGCTCCTTGAGCAGGCGCTGGTAGATGTGGTCGTCGAGGCCGATCCCGTTGCGGTCGTTCTGTGCGGCTCGCGGCAGGTCCGTGCCCGCCGCCAGCTCAGCTCCGAAGGAGTTCATGCGCTCGACCCTAGCGGCGGGCGACGACGGACCCACGCGCCGCCCGGTGCTGTTCGCGGCAGGCGTACGGGACCGGCCGTCAACCGGTGAGCACCTCGAGCAGCGCACGCGCGTACGCCCGCTCGGCGTCGGCGTCGGCGTGCCGGCGCTCGCCCCGGCCGGCCGGCCCGCCGGCGGGCTGGCAGACGACCACCCAGCCCGGCGGTACGGACTCCAGCCGGACGAACGCCGCTCCGAGCCGCTCGCGCAGCTGGCCCTCGCGCGGCAGCCAGACCACGTCCGCGGCCGCGATGCTGTCCAGCGCCCACTCGACCGTGCCGTTGAAGCCGATCACGCGGCCGCCGGGAAGATCGTGCACGTCGACGACCATGTCGCTGACCACGAACACCTCGTCGTCCATGTCCCGGTCCGGCACGACGAACCGGTCGCCGGCACGCGGCTCCCAGACCAGCCCGGCGCTGCGCAGCCGCTGTGCCAGGTCGAGAGTGATCACGTACCCATCGTCCCCCGGACCGGCGATGATGCATTGCCGTCGTTGGAGCGACCGGAATGCATCATCGCCCGCCGGGAGGCGCGGAGCCGGGGCGGGCGAGCCACTCGACGAGCCAACCGGCCACGGTCGGGTGGTGCAGCAGGGACAGGTGCCCGGCCGAGGGCAGGTGCCGCACCTCGGCACCGGCGAGCACCGCCTCCGACCGGCGCACCCCGGAGGCGCTGTCGACGCGGACCATCCCGTCTCCGACCAGTCTGGCCACGGGGTGGTCCCTGCTGGCGGTGACGGTCGCGGCGACCAGGTGCACCGACGCCCCGGCGGGCAGCACCGGACCGGTCTCGACCGGCCGGCCCCACTGCGTGAGCAGATCCAGGCCGTCGCCGTCGCTGCCGAGCGTGTACCCGTGCCGCAGGTCCAGGATGCCCGGCGACCGCTGGTCCAGGATCCGCGCGAACGGCTGCGCCTCCGGCACCCACCGCATCGCCCGGACGCCGGCGGTCACCGACTTCTCCAGCACCGCCCCGCCGTGCGGGCTGCCGAGGCACACCAGGCTGTGCACCAGCCCGAACCACGGCGCCCCCGTCGCCTCGCCGTGCGCGAGCGCGCCCCGTGCCACCAGACCGCCCATCGAGTGCCCGACGAGCGACACCTCTTCGACGGGCACCGGCCACGCGGCCATCAGCCGGTCCAGCAGCTCGGCAACCGCCGCGCCGCTGTCGGCCACCCGTCGCCCGGTGTTGTAGCGCACCAACACCGGAGTCACCCCGGCGGCGTCCAGACCGTCGGCGTACGACCTGCCGCGACCCCGGCGGGGGCCCCGGTCCCAGGTCTCGTCGTCCTCGCAGAGCCCGTGCAGCAGCACCGCGACGCGCCCGGTGGCGGCCGGGTGGGCGGCCCGCAGCGCGTCTCGGGTCAGCGGAACGTCCCGACCGGCCTGCCGCACCGAGCACCCGACGGCGAGCGGGTCACCCGCGTCGAGGAGGAACTGACCGACCAGGCCGTTGACAGCCGAGCGCACGTGCCGGCCGCTCACCCCACTCTCCAGCGACGGCAGCACCCGGGCACGCTCCACCAACCGGAGCCCGCGAGCCAGGCCGCGCAGCCCTGCCGACACCGCGACGTATGCCGGGCGGGCGAACGCGTCGTGCACCGCCCGCACCGGCTCGGCGACCGGGCCGACCGCCCGGAACACCCGCCGAGACACCGTCCGGTGCACGTCGCGGGCCGCCCCGGCGACCAGCAGGTCGGCGTGCTCGACGGCCGTCGCCACCGCGCCGGCGTACGTCACCTCGGGGCTGGTGGCGGCGGAGGACACGCGCGCCATCCTGCAAGCACGGCAGCCGGTCTGCCAGCCGCCGCTCCGGGGCAGGGTTGATCAGGCGCCGGTCTTGGCGTCCTCGGCCGGCTCGGCGTCCTCGGCGCCCTCGGCGTCCTCAGCGCCCGCAACGTCCGCCACCTCGGCCGGATCGGCATAGGAGCCGTCCGGCTGCAGCGTCTTCAGCTCGACCGGCTCGCCGGCCGAATCGGTGACGATCGCGTTCTCCACCACGTGCGCCAGGGCCTTGCCGCGCACCACCTCGCTGACCAAGGAGGAGATGTGGTCGTGCTCGACGGCATGCTTGGCGTAGTCGTCGGGCGAGACCCCGGCCTGCTGGGCGCGCCGCACGATGTGCTGACTGAGCTCGGCCTCGGACACCCCGAGCTGCTCACGCTGGGCGACCTCGTCAAGGACGAACTGCGCGGCGATGGCGTCTCGCACCCGCTCGGCCAGATCCGCCTCGAACTCCTCGGTGGACTGCCCCTCCTGCGCGAGGTAGTCCTCCTGAGTCATTCCCGCGTAGGCCAGCTGCTGGGCGATCTGGTCCCGTCGGCCCTGCGTCTCCTCGCCGACCACGGTCTCCGGCAACGGGATCTCGACCAGACTGAGCAGCTTGGCGAGCACGGCGTCCCTGGCCTCACCGGCCTGTTCCAGCCGCTTGCCCCGCACCAGCCGCTCCCGAAGGTCGGCCCGCAGCTCGTCGACGGTGTCGAACTCGCTGGCCGTCTGGGCGAAGTCGTCGTCCAGCTCGGGGAGCTCCTGCTCCTTGACTGCCTGAACCGTGACCTCGATGTCGACCTCGTGCCCGGCCCGGCCGCCGCCCAACAACGTGGAGGTGAAGGTGGCGGACTCGCCGGCGGACAGACCCAGCAGGGCCTCGTCCAGACCGTCCAGCATGGTGCCCTTGCCGACCTGGTACGACATCCCGGTCGCCTGGGCCTCCTCTATCGGCTCGCCGTTCTCGGAGGCCGCGAGGTCGATAGTCACGAAGTCACCGTCGGCCGCGGCCCGCTGTACGTCGGAGAGGGTGCCGAATCGCTCCCGCAGCGACTGCAGCTGCTCCTCGATGTCCTCGTCGGTGACCTCGACCGCCGCGACCTCCGCCTCGAGGCCGGTGTAGTCCGGCAGCTCGATGTCCGGCCGCACGTCCACCTCGGCGGTGAACTCGAGCGCGTCGCCGTCGGCGAACCGGGTCACGTCCACCTCGGGCCGGCCGAGCGGCTGCAGGTCGTTGTCCTGCAGCGCCTGCACGTACAGCGTCGGTAGCGCGTCGTTGACGGCCTCGTCCAGCACCGCACCGCGGCCGAGCCGTTGGTCGACGATGGCCGGCGGAACCCTGCCCTTGCGGAACCCGGGCACCTGGATCTGGCCGCCGATCTTCTTGTAGGCGGCGTCCAGGTTGGGCTGGAGCTCGTCGAAGGGGACCTCGACGGTCAGCTTGACCCGGGTGGGACCCATGGTCTCGGCAGCACTCTTCACGGTGGGGGAACTCCTCGGATGGCGGGGATGCCGGCGCGGTCGGGGCGACAGGACTCGAACCTGCGATCTCCTGCTCCCAAAGCAGGCGCGCTAGCCACTACGCTACGCCCCGCGACGTCCGCGGGAGTCTAGTGGACCGACCCCCTGCGGCCCGAATCCGTCCCGCCGGCCCCTGTCCACGATCCGCGACTTTTGCAGGGGTCCGGGTCTGCAAAAGTCGCGGATCGTGGTCGGGGAGCAGGGGGCGGGGAGGCGGGGATCGGGACCGAGACTGAGCTCAGCGGGGAGCCTCGTACACCAGCAGCTCGGTCCCGCTGCCCTCCTCTGCGTCGTCCGGCGCGGCCAGCAACCGGATCACCCCACGATCCAGCTCCAGCGCCACGGGGTTGCGGGTGGCGACGTGACCGGCGGAGGAGAAGTACGGGAACGGCAGCTCGTGCAGGATCGCGTCGGACTCGAGGTCGAGCAGCGCCAGACCGCCGAGCTCGTAGCTGTCACCGGCGGCGGTGGGCAGCCCGGTAACGCCGCTGCAGATCTGCTTCCCGCGGTCGACGTACGCGCAGTCCTGGTAGTCGAGCAGGTGGCTCCGGTTCTGGGTCGTCTCCAGCAGCTGACCCGCAAGGGTCCAGGTGAACATCCGCCGCGACCCCCAGCTCACCCCGTGCAGGTCGCCGGTCTCGTAGTCGCGAACGATGCCGCCGACGTGGTCGGCGTAGGCGAACTCCCGGCGAACCTGGTACGTCCGCGGGTCGATGGTGTAGACGATCGCCCTGCTGTCCGGCCGGTACTGCGCCACGGGGACCCACACCCGTCGGCCGTCGAAGTCGATGCCGCCCGGGTGGTACATGTGCCCGCGACCGAGCTCGATGTCGCGCAGCAACTCGCCGTCCCGGGTGAGCACGAGGACGTGCCCGACCCCCTTGCCCGGTGAGCGGTCGTAGCCGTTCTGCGGCTCGGGGTACTTCACCGGCGCCTTGATCACCTCGACCGAGGACAGGAAGATCCGGTCGCCGACCAGCGCGAAGCCCTGCGGGTGGTACGTGGGGTAGTCGAGCGCCACCCGATCGACGAGCTCCCAGGGCGTGCTGCGGTCGAGCTGCCTGAAGGCCCGGACCAGCGGCTCGTCCCCGGCGCGAGAGGCGGCCGGGTCGGCGGCCGACGAGCCCGGCGCGCTCCCGACCAGGACGGGCACGAGCAGCGGGAGGGCGAACAGTGCGGCGAGGCTACGGCGCCAGCGGGGCATGGCGGGGCTCCTGACGGTGGGAAAGCGGGACGAACGTGATCATTCCCCGTCGCCCGGGTTCCGCAACCTCTCCGCCCGCCCCCGCCCCTCCCACGATCCGCGACTTTTGCAGCACGAGGGTCTGCAAAACCCGCGGATCGTGGGCGCGGGTGCGGATCGTGGCGCGGGTCGGATCGTGGGTGGGGTGTGGTCAGCCGCCGGCCATGGCGCCGACCACCATGAACGGCTCCTCGCCGCGCGCGACCCGCTCCGGGAGCGGGTCGTCCGGCTCGGCGTGGGACAGGTCCTCCTCGCACGCGAAGAACCGCACGAACGCCCGCCGCCGCGCCGTCGCCCGGTCGCGGATCGTGCCGAGCAGCATCGGGAACTCGGCCTCGACGGCGTCCAGCACCGACCGCTGGGTCACGGCTCCGCTGACCTCGACCCGGATCTCCCCCTGGACCCGGGCGATCACCCGGAGATGGGCCGGCAGCCACACCTGCACCGACTCGCTCATGACGTGCTCATCGCAGCGTCTGCACCTCCACGGACAACACTGGCGGCAGGTCGCGAACTATCGGCGCCCACGAGTCACCCGAGTCGTTGGACGCGTACACCTGCCCGCCGGTCGTCCCGAAGTAGACGCCGCAGGACTCGTGCTGGTCGACGGCCATGGCATCGCGCAGGACGTTCACGTAGCAGTCCTGCTGTGGCAGCCCGGCGGTCAGCGGCTGCCACTCGTCGCCACCGGTGCGGCTGCGGTAGACCCGCAGCTTGCCGTCCGGGGGGTAGTGGTGCGAGTCGCTGGTGATCGGGACGACGTAGACGGTCTCGGGCTCGTGCGCGTGCACGATGATCGGGAAGCCGAAGTCCGTCGGGAGATCGCCGCTGACCTCGTGCCAGCTGTCGCCGCCGTCCTTGCTGCGCATGACGTCCCAGTGCTTCTGCATGTACAGCACGTCGGGGTTGCTCGGGTGCAGGTCGATGCGGTGCACACAGTGGCCGACCTCGGAGTCCTGGTCGGGGATCTCACCGGACCGCAGCCCCTTGTTGATCGGTTGCCAGGTCTGTCCCCCGTCGGCGGAGCGGAACGCGCCGGCGGCGGAGATCGCGACGTAGAGCCGGTCGGCATCGGTCGGGTGCTCGACCACGGTGTGCAGGCACATCCCCCCCGCGCCCGGCTGCCACTGCGGGCCGGTGTCGTGCTGGCGCAGCCCCGACAGCTCGGACCACTGGGCTCCACCATCGGTGGACTTGAACAGCGCGGCGTCCTCGACCCCCGCGTAGACCGTCTCGGCGTCGTGCACCGAGGGCTCGAGATGCCAGACACGGTTGAACGCCCACGGTCGCAGCGACCCGTCGTACCACTGGTGCTCGCCGGGGACGCCGTCGTAGGTGAAGTCGTTGCCCACCGTCTCCCAGCTGCCTCCGCCGTCGTCGGAGCGCTGGATCACCTGCCCGAACCACCCGCTGGTCTGCGAGGCATACACCCGGTCGGAATTCAGCGGTGAGCCCTTGAGGTGGTAGATCTCCCAGCCCGCGAAATGCGGTCCGTCGACCTTCCAGTCCGTCCGCCCCTCGTCCGAGGTGAGGACGAAGGCGCCCTTCCGAGTGCCGACCAGGACACGAGTGCCAGCCATGCTGTTCCCTCCGATGCCGGTATGGCCGCGACGCTACTCGACGGGCCCGACAGAAGGGACCCGCAAGCACCGGAAAACTCATCGGTCGGAGCGGACGAAATCTGGAGAACCCGGCGACGCGACCGGACGCTCACCCGGCGGGGACGTCCACCGTCACCGTCGCGCCGCCGTAGCCGTTGACCAGGTCATGCCCCTGCACGGTCACCGCCGACACCCCGTCGGGGATCTCGAGCCCGGTCTGGCTGCGGGTGAACGGCTGCTCGCCGGCGTGATCGTGGCCGAGCGTCATCGCGCCGAGCTCGTTGCCTGCCTCGTCGAGCACTCGCCACCCGTCCGCATACCGCTCCGGAGTGTCGTACGGAGAGCTGATCGTGACGTCCAGCGTGTAGGTGCCGTCGCCCTCGTCGGTGATCTCGACGGCCTCGACCGCCGGGTATCTCGCCCCGGTGGTTGACCCGCCCGGGGTGGTTGGGGACGAGTCCGAGCACCCGGCCAGGGCGAGCAGCCCGGCAACGGCAAGCAGCACGACAGGGCCGAGCAGGGAGCCGCGGCCCTCGCCTCGGCGGGAAATCGTCAACTGCTGCACCCGTCGGGTCCGCAGGCATCGCCGACCTGACCCGGCACCGCCCCGACCATCGTCACCGGGTGCCGGTCCGCCCACACCTTCCGCAGCACCTCCAGGTGAGCGGCGGCCGGCTGGGCGCCGGAGACCCCGTAGGTGCGGTCAACCACGAAGAACGGCACCCCGCGGATGCCGAGCATCGTCGCCTCGGCCTCCTCCTGGCGAACCGCGGCGGCCGCCGACTGCTCGGCGAGCGCCGTCCGAACCCGTGCGGCGTCGAGCCCCGCCTCGGCAGCCAGTCGCACCAGCACGTCACGGTCACCGACGGCCTCCCCCTCGGTGAAGTACGCCAGCAACAGTCGCTCCTTGACGGCGTCCTGCAACCCCTGCGCGGCGGCCGCTTGGATCACCTGGTGGGCGTCGAACGTGTTGGCCCGGACCGCTCGCTCGAACCGGAAGTCGAGCCCCTCGGCGGCGGCCGCCTCGGTCATCGTGTCGATCATCTGCTGGGCTCGCGGGCGGTCGGTGCCGTACTTGGCGGCCAACCGTGAGGCGTAGTCCCCCGGCTCGTGCGCACTGCCGGGCGCTGCCGACTGCGCGTGCGGGTCGAGCTCGAAGGCGCGCCAGACGACCTCGACCTGGTCGGCGTGCTCGAAGTCGCGGAGCGCTGCCTCGAACCTCCGCTTGCCCACGGCACACCACGGGCACACGACGTCGGACCAGATCTCGACGCGCAGGGCGGCTGGGTCGGCCATGCCGGCAAATGTACGGAGCCGCACCAAACGGTCTCAGCGCAGGACCAGCCCGGCCGGGGTGGCGGACGCCGCCGTGTCGAGCAGTCCGCGGTCCAGACCCTGCCCGGCCAGGACGTCGACGAGCCTGGCCAGCGCCTCGGGTGGGGGCAGCGCGTCCGGCTGTCCGGCGTCCGACGCCAGCAGCACCCGCTCACCCGCGGCCCGCACCACCTCGGCGAGCATCGCCGGGGTGCACCCGGGCTGGTGGGACAGCTGGTAGGCGGTGATCTCGACGGCGGCCCCGCGTGCGGCGAGCTCGGCCACCTCCCCCGCCGACAGCCCGGGCACGGTGTAGGTGGGATGCGTGAGCAGCAGCCGGCGGACGCCGAAGTGTCTGGCCCGGTCCAGCAGCCAGTCGCACTCGGGGCCGCTCAGGTGACCGGTGGCCAGCACGGCGTCGTGGTCGGCGACCAGGGCCAGCACGGTGTCCGCGGCGGCCGCGGCGGAGGGGTCGACCGGCGGCACGGCGTAGGTGCGTCGTCCCACCCGCGGCTCGCCGTCGCACAGCCGGGGCAGCCCGGCTCGCTCGTGGCCGTGCGCGTCCGAGGTCGGCATCCACACCACCCGGCCGCCGGCAGCCAGGGTGGCGGCGACCGCCGCCGGGTTGATGCCGCCGACGGCCGCGTTCAGGGCCACCCCACCGACGACGGTGAGCCCCCCGAGCCGCGAGAGCGCCCGCGCCCGGCCGACGGTGGGCTCGTGGTGTCCCTTCAGCACGAAGCCGTCCGCGCCCGCTGCGCGGAACATCGCGTGCGCGTCGGTGTCGTCGCCCAGACGGTCGACGACGTCGGGAGCTGCATGGACGTGGCTGTCGAACATGCGGGCGACCTCAGACCGCGGCCGGGTCAGCGGCGAACGAGTCCGCCAGGAAGCCGTCGACCACGTCGACGACGTGACCGAAGGTCGGGTGGTCGTCGTGCATCCACTCGGTGTGTCCACGGCCCGGCAGCAGCTCGAGCCGCTTCGGCTCCCGGGCGTGGGCATAGAGCTGCTCGGCCTCCTCGGCCCGGTGCAACCGGTTCTCCTCCCCGTGCACGATGAGCAGCGGCCGCGGCGACAGCCGGTGCACCACGGACTGCGGCGAGAACCTGACCAGGTAGTCGGCGGACTCCCAGGTGACGCCGGTGCCGAAGCCGGGGGCCTTGGTGAGCTCGGCGCCGACGTAGTCGTCGGTGCGGGTGTCCAGGTCGAGCCGCACGATGTCCCAGGGGGTCGTGGTCGCGGAGCGGCCGTACGTGGTCCGGGACACCCGGTCCTGCGCGATCCGGTCCAACAGGTGCGCCCAGGTGCGCTCGTCGTGCATGGTGCGGACCGACCGCCGGCCGTCGGCGATGCCGCTGCACGAGACGACCGCGCGGACGCGCTCGTCGTCGGCAGCCTCGGCGACCACCACTCCCCCGCCCAGACCCCAGCCGAGCAGGGCGATCCGGTCGGAGTCGAGCTCGGCATGGCCGTGCACCCGGTCGACCGCGGCGCGGACGTCCTCGGCCCACTCCTGCGGGACCAGCCGGCCGCGCTCCCCCTCGCTCAGCCCGAAGCCGCGGTAGTCGAACGCGAGCACGGCGTACCCGCGCGGGGTCAGCGCCCGGGCGAACCGCTCGGGGTGGATGACCTTGAGGCCCTGAAAGCCGCTGGCCGGGATCACGACCGGGTACGGCGGGCGGTGCCGGCCGTCGTCGGGCAGGTGCAGGTCGGCGTCCAGCCGATGGCCGCTGCTGTAGAAGGGCATCGGGACGGTTCGCATGGCGGGTAGCTCCGGCTCAGTTGCGGGTGGGTTTGTCGGACAGCAGGGAGGTGAGATGCGCGGCCGCGGCCGCGACCTGCCGGCCGGCGGCGGGCAGCCGGTCGGCGATGCGGAATGCCGGCGCGGAGATGTTCAGGGCGGCCACGAGGCGGCCGCTGGCATCGCGGACCGGAGCCGCGGCCGCGGCCTCGTCGGCGTCCAGCTCGCCCACCACCGCGGCGTAGCCCGCGACCCGCGCGGCCTCGACCCGGATGATCAGCTCCCCGGCGTCGCGCGGCGCGTTCGGGCCGGTGCTGACGTCGTGGTCGAACATCGAGCGGACCTCGGCGTCATCGTGGTCCAGGAGCAGGGCCCTGCCGGTCGCCGTGCAGTGGGCCGGGACGATCCGACCCACCCACCCCACCGCCTCCACCGAGCGGCGCGGGCTCTGCGACAGCACGGTCAGCACATCGGTCCCGTGCAGGACGCTGAGGTGCACCCGCTCGGCGACGGCGGCGGTGAGACGTCGCATGACCGGCCGGGCGGCCAGCAGCAGCCGCTGGTCGCCCGCCCTGGACGCGACCGCGAACAGCCGCCAGCCCAGCCGGTGCCGCCCGTCGTCCGACCGCTCGACCAGGCCGAGCTCGATCAGGGCCGGCAGCTGGCGGGAGACGATGGAACGGTCCCGGCCGAGCTGTCGGGCGAGCTCGGCGGCAGTCAGTCCGGACGGGTGGTCGCGGTCGCCGCCGGCGAGCGCCTCCAGCGTCGCCAGCAGCTTCGCCGCGCCGGTGCGGTCCACGTCTGCCACGGCTCCACCGTGCCTGGCTCGCGCGGGAAGTGCAACATGCTGGTGCACTCACTGCACCACCCCGTGCGTGCTGCCCGCCGCACTCGACGTGTCATTATGTGAGCCGTCCCGGCCCGTCCGGCCGGACACGCGGGTGTAGCTCAATGGCAGAGCCCCAGCCTTCCAAGCTGGTCATGCCGGTTCGATCCCGGTCACCCGCTCCACCGCTAGAGCCGCACACCGCGCTGCCCCAGGCGCAGCGCGACCGTCACCACCTGATCCACCTCGAGCGCCGCGGACCTGCGCACCGCGTCCTTGACGGGCAGCAGGTAGCCGCCGTCCTTGGGGAACAGCGCCGTCGTGAACTCGACTCCGTTGATCCGCACCACCACCGGCACCTGGCCCCAGTACTCCACCCCCTTGGCGGCGAACTTGATGTCCGCGCTCTCGTCCTCGGGAATGCGGACGAAGTAGAACGGCGCAGGTCCTCGCCACTCGATCACCGGACCGTCGAAATCGAAGTCCATGAGACGAGCCTCGCATGGTTAGGTGGGGCCAGCCGACCCGAGGACGTGCCCATGGCCGTATTCATGATCGAGCGTCGCTACGCCGACCAGCTCGAGGTGACCACCGACATCGCAGACGGGATCAACCGGATCAACGACGAGGAGGGCGTGCAGTGGCTGTACTCCTTCCTGTCGGCTGACAAGCGCAAGACCTACTGCCTGTACGAGGCGCCCTCCGCGGAAGCGATCCAGCGGGCCGCCGAGCGGGCCGGGCTGCCGGCCGACGTGATCGTCGAGGTGACCGACACCATCGCGGCCGACGGGTCGAGCACACCGGTCCGCCAGCAGAGCTGACGGCTCAGGTGAGCAGCCCCTGGGCGGCGGCGTAGATCGCCGCCTGGGTGCGGTTGTCAGAGCCGGTCTTGGCCAGGATGCTCCGCACGTGGTTGGCGGCGGTGTTCTCGCTGATCACCAGCCGCTCGGCGATGTCCCGGTTGCTGAGCCCCTCCCCCAGCAGGCGAAGCACCTCGGTCTCGCGGGAGGTCAGTCCGGCCGGCCGCCCGGCGGCACGACCGCCCGCGTCGGCCTCGACCAGCGCGTCGAGGTGCCGCAGCGCCCGCACGTGTCCCACCGGCTCGGCCAGGCTCCGGGCCCGCTCCACCAGCTCCCTGACCCGTTGGTGTGACTCCTGCCGGCGCCTCAGATGCCGAGCGCGCTCGACGAGGGTGAGCGCCTGGTGCACCGGAGCCGACATCTTGGTGTCCACCTCCAGCGCCGCCGCGAACCACTCCTCCGGGGTGCCCGTCCCCAGCAGCGAGTCGATCGCCCCCAGGTACCGGTCCGCGCTGCCGAACACGGCCACGAACTGCCCGGCCACCAGGTTCAGCCCGGCGTACTCCAGCAGCGGTCCACGCAGCCGACGGGCCGCCTCCTCGTCCTCCAGGGCCAGCGCCGCCTCGACCAGGAACGCCAGAACGCCGGGCCACTGCGCACTGCGTTCGTAGCGGGCCAGCTGCTGGTCGAGCAACCACTGCAGCAGCCGGGACGCCGGCGCGGTCATCTCCAACTCGGTGTAGAGCGCCAGCAGCCCGGGAGCCCAGTGCTCGGTCGGCAGCTCGTCGCCGGTCACCAGGCCGCGCACCCGCTCCAGCTGGCCGGACTCGCGCCTGATCATGTACGTCTGAACCCCGTACGGACCCTCGGTGTCGTCGGTGCCGAACGACTCCCCCAGGTGCATCAGGTCCGCGCAGACCCGTTCGGCAGCGGCGAACTCCCCGGCGACGAAATGCTGGGCGTACTCCATGCAGCCGGCCATGTAACCGAAGAAGCCTTGCCCGGTGGCGCGGGCGGTGCGAACCAGATCGGTGTACGCGCCACCCATGCTCTCCGGGTCGGCACGTAGGTACGCGATGACCCCGCGGTAGTACGCGGCGGGGCCGAGCTGACCCAGGTCACCGGTCCGTTGGGCGAGCGCGGACAGCCGGCCGGCCCGCTCGAGCTTGCCCGGTGCGTCCGCCGGGCGCAGACCGTGCCAGAGACTGGCCTGCAGGGTGTCGGCCAACAGGTCGTCGTCTCCCAGCGCCTCGGCCAGCTCGATCGCCCGGGTCCCCAGTGCCCGTGCCTCGTCGGTCGACCCGGTGAACGCCAGCGCCCTCCCCAGGCTCGCGACCGCGCGGACGTAGTCCGGGTCCTTCGCATCGCGGTCGATGGCCGCCAGCGCCGCGGACAGCAGCTCCACCGACCGCTGCCCGGGGTGCCCGGGTCGCCAGGCCGCTGCCTCGTACGCGATCGCGGCCCGGATCCGCTGCCGCGCGGACCCCACCCCGGCGACTCTCTCGGCGAGCTCGCGTGCGCGGGCGAAGTCGGCCCCGAGCAGGTGGCTGCGAGACGCCGCGAGCAGCAGCGCGCAGCGTTCGTCAACGTCCTCGGTGAGCGCGGCCGCGCGCTCCAACGAGCCGCCGGCGTCGTCGTGCGCCAGGCCGCGGTCGGCCACCCCCGCGGCCTCGATCAGGTAGCGGACCGCCTTGTCCACGAACCCCAAGGTGTGCGCCCCGGCGTAGTGGTAGGCCAGCTGCTGCACGTACCGGTCCGAGTCCGGCGAGCGCCGTTCGATCACCTGCGCCACCCGGGCGTGCTCGTGCGCGCGTCTCGCAGACGCCAGCATGCCGAGCACGGCCTGCCGGGCCAAGGCGTGGTGGAAGCGGAACGCCCCCTCGGGACCGGGCGCCGGCTCGATCAGCCCGAAGGTGACCGCCGCGTCCAGCGCCTCCAAGGTGGTGTCATGCGTCCAGTCCGACGCCGCCACCAGCGTCGCGGTGTCGAAGTCCTCCCCGATCACCGCCGCCAGCTCCAACACCTCGCGATGCGGGGCGGCCAACCGGGCCAGCCGGGTCTCGATGCTGTCGCGCACCGACTCCGGCGCCTGGATGTCGGCCGGACGGCGCACATCCACCCCGCCGCGGTCCGCTAGGTCCCGCCACAGCTCGCGCAGGAAGAACGGGTTGCCGCCGGTCTGGTCCCGGAGCAGCCCCGCCCACGAGCGGGCCCGGCCGGCCGGCACCCCGCCCACGCGGATCAGGTAGTCGGTGATGTCGTCGGTCCCGAGCCCCGGCAGGTCGAGCCGCCCGACACCGTCGAGGCGGTACAGCGACGCGACCGCACGCGCGAGGGTCTGGGAGCTGTCCGGCGCGGTGGTCCGGTGCGACGCGAGCAGCAGGATCCGGGCGTCCGCGGTCTGCTCCACCAGGTAGCCGAGCAGCTGGAGTGCGGCGGTTCCCGCCCACTGCAGATCCTCCAGCACCAGCACCAGGGGCCGCTCGGCGGCGGCGGCCCGGAAGGCGTCCACCGCGGCGTCGTACAACCGGCGCCGGTGCTCAGCGGGACCCGGTGTCCCGCGGCGCTGTCCGGACAGCGTGGCGAGCCGGTCCGCGAGCGGGACGCCCTCCTCGGCGGCCAGTGTCGGCATCGACAACCGTCCACTCACCAGCTCGGGCAACAGGACGTCGATCGGCTGCACGAACGGCTGGTACGGGGGGCCGAACTCCTCGATGCAGCTGCCGAGCACCACGGCAGCGCCACGCTCGTGCAGCGTGGTGGCGACCTCGGCCAGGAGCCGCGACTTGCCGGCGCCGGGTTCGCCGCCCACCAGCACCACCTGCCGGGCTCCGGCGACGGCGCCGGCCCACGCCTGCTCGAGCACGGCGAGCTCCCTGCTGCGCCCGACGAAGACCCGGCGCGCCCCTGACCAGCGCACCGGCAGAGGTGGTCCGGACCAACCGGGCATCGTCCGCCCAGGCTAGTGCGGCCTCGCGGAACACGTCGATGACCAGATCTGACCATGCGGGCGCGAAGGAGAAAGACAGTCAGTTCTGGTCATGTCATCGACGCTTCGACTTCGTAGCGTCGAAGGCAGCCGCCGGTTCCGATCGAAGGGCTGGCAGAGGAGAGGGAATCCGATGACTGCGCAGATGATCGATCCACTGCGGGCCCGGGTGACGAGCCCGGTGATCACCGCGGACGACGAGGGGTACGACGAGGCCAGGAAGGTCTACAACGCGATGATCGACCGCCGGCCGGTCGCTGTCGTGCCGGTCACGAACACGGCCGACGTCGCCGCGGTGGTGCGGCACGCCGCCGAGACCGGAGTCGAGCTGGCCGTCAGAGGCGGGTCGCACAGCGTGCCCGGCTTCGGCACCGCCGACGGCGCTCTGGTCGCGGACCTCTCCGGTCTGTCGACGGTGACGGTCGACCCCGACGGACGCACCGCGCGCGCCGGCGGAGGCGTGACCTGGGGTGGCTTCAACGCCGCCACTGCCGAGCACGGGCTGGCGACGACCGGCGGGATCATCTCCACGACCGGGGTCGGCGGACTGACCCTCGGCGGGGGGATCGGCTACCTCGCCCGCGGGTACGGGTTGTCGTGCGACAACCTGGTCTCGGCCGAGGTGGTCACCGCGGACGGACAGGTCGTCACTGCCAGCGACTCCGAGCACCCGGACCTGTTCTGGGCGCTGCGCGGTGGGGGTGGGAACTTCGGCGTCGTGACCGAGTTCACCTTCCGGGTGCACCCGGTCAGCGAGATCTACGGCGGCCCGATGTTCTTCGAGCTGTCCGACGGCCCGGCCATCCTCGAGTACTTCAACGACTACATCAAGAGCGCCCCGCGGGAGTACGGCGGCTTCCCCGCCTTCCAGATCGCGCCGCCGCTGCCGTTCGTCCCCGAGGACCGGGTCGGCGAGCCCTTCGTCGCCGTCGTTTCCTGCTGGACCGGCTCCCCGCAGGACGGCGAGAAGGTCCTGCAGGGTTTCCGGGACGTCGCGAACCCGGTCGCCGAGCACGTCGGGCCGATGCCCTACTCCGCACTGAACAGCGCCTTCGACGCCCTGGTGCCGCCGGGACTCCAGCACTACTGGAAGGCGGCGTTCGTCGGAGACCTGTCCTCCGACGCCATCCAGACCCACATGGAGCACGGGCAGCGTGTGCCGGTGGTGAACTCGACCGTCCACTTCTACCCGATCAACGGCGCCTGCCATGACGTCGCGGCCGACGCCACCGCCTTCGGACACCGCGACGCGACCTACGCGGTCGTCATCGCGGGGATGTGGCCGGATCCTGCGGACAACGAGGCGCACACGCAGTGGGTGAAGGACTACGACGCAGCGATCGCGCCGCACTCGCAGGGCGGCGGCTACGTCAACTTCGCATCGGGCGACGACCAGGCCAAGGTGGCCGCGAACTACGGCGTCAACTTCCCCCGGTTGCAGGAGGTCAAGCGGCGCTACGACCCGGACAACCTGTTCCACCTGAACCAGAACATCCGGCCCTGAACAGTTGCGCGGCTGCCCCCTCCTGTCACAGGAGGGGGCAGGCTCCCGCCGGGACGCTGACGTTGTTGGACAGGTCCGGGTCGACCACCTCGGTGTCCACCAGCCGAACCTCGACGGTGAGCTCGGCAGCGGGCGGCTGGGGACACGGAGCCGTGACACCGACCGAGCCGCCCACGGGCAGCGCAGTGCCGGTCTGCACCGGCACGCCGTTCATCGTGATCTCGAAGCCGCCGGACTCCTGGCCGGCGAGGTTCGTGACGGTGATGTCGACGCCTGACTCGGCCGCGGTCGCCGCGACGGCCAGGTCGGCTCCGCCCCCCCGCTCGGAACCGCCGGTCTCGGTGGCGTCGGTCGGCGCCGGTGACTCGGGGCCGCCACCGCTCACCGAGCCGGCACTCGACGGGGCGAGGCTGCCGCTGCTGCCGTCACCGAGCACCGGCTCGTCGGCGACCGTGTCCGCGACGAAGAAGCCGGACACGGTGATGAACAGCGCCAGCGCGCTGAGCGCGCAGATCACCGCGAGCTGCACCGGCCCGCGCCCACCGGTCCACCAGGTGGTGAACGTCGCAGTTACGACCGGGCCGACCGCGGCTCCGGTCAGCCGGCCGACCTGACCGGTCCCGAGCTCCGCGGTGACGACCGCTCCGACCACCGACGCGAGGACGGCGAACAGGACGGCCGGGACGGAGAAGCCCTTCGACGCGACGATCTCGCGGGCGAGCGTGACCTCGCCGCCGACTGCGCTGGTCTGCTGGTGTCCGGCCACGCGCCCACCCTCTTCGGGCCGGCTCGGACGCTGTCGCGGCCCGCGTGGTCAGCATGGCCCCGCACCCGGACGATCGCAAGCACCCCGCATCACCGGCAGAACTGCGACGGCACGTCGACCGCTCCGGTCCACAGGTAGGCCGCCAGCAGCGGGACGGTCCCGGCTCGCATGGCGTGCGGCTGCCACGGTCGGTGGTGCAGCACCTCCCCGACGGCCCGGTGGCGGTAGGCACCGCTGCGCAGGTCCAGCCAGCCGCCCACCGTGAGCGGGACATAGACCTCGTCGGCCGGGTGCTCGTGCGGCGGGTAGTGCGTGCCCGGCGCCAGCAGCAGCAGCCCCAGCGCGACCGCGCCGGCCGGGTCGACCGCCACCGGCGAGTTCGCGGCGGGTCCGAGCAGCGTCGTCTCCGCATACCGATCCGGGAAGTGCGCGTACGGCGGCTCCTCGACGTACCCGGCCGTTCGTGTCCAGGTGGCACGCTCGGTCAGCGCTGCCAGCGGGGCAGCGAGGTCCGCGACGTCGGGCACCGTCGCGAGATCGAGCGCCGCGGGGAGGAACCGCAGGGCCGGTGGCGACACCGGGTCGGCAGGGGGTGGCGACTCCACCGGTGCTGGCGCGGTCGCGCTCAACAGCGCACCCTGCTCGTCGAGCCCGGCCGCGCGCAGCCGGTCCGTGACGCAGGTGACCAGCGCTCGCGCGGACTCGACCGTCGCGGCTTGCCGCGCCCGGCTCACGAGGCTACGTAGACCGTGTTGGCCGACTCCGCACCGGTGTACGGGTTGGGAAAGCTCACCACGTGGGACCGCGCCTCGGCGAAGACCGCGGCCAGCACCGCCTCGAAGTCGGCGTCCGGCGGATCGTCGGACCAGAGCCCGAAGACACCCCCGGGCACCAGATGGCGGGCCAGTCGCCGCAGCCCGGCGGCGGTGTAGAAGCCGGCGTGGCTCGGGTCGAGCAGGTGCCGCGGGGTGTGGTCGATGTCGACGAGCACGGCGTCGAACCGGCGGGCGGGCTGAGCCGGGTCGAGGCCGGTGTCACCGGCGGCCAGGGCGAAGAAGTCCCCGCACACCAACCGGGTCCGCGGGTCGGCCGCCAGCCCGGCGGTGTCCGGCAGCAGACCGCGCACATGCCAGTCGATCACCTCACCGACGGCCTCCAGGACGAGCAGCGAACGAACCTGGCGGTGCTCCAGGACGGCCCGGGCGGTGTAGCCGAGGCCGAGCCCGCCGACAGCGACGTCCAGCGTCGAGTCGGGCGGGGACGGCCCGACCCGCGCCAGGGCCAGTCGGGCCAACTCGATCTCGGCCACGGTGAACAGGCTCGACATCAGGAACTCGTCGTCGAGTTTCACCTCGTAGACGTCCACGCCCAACACCGGTTCGAGCCGGCGCCGCAGCCGGATGGTGCCCATCGGCGTCTCGCCCCAGGCGAGCTCCTCGATCCGTGCGCCCACGCTTCGACCTCTCTCGGCGGTCAGATCACCCGTCCGGATGCTGCGGCAGGCCCAGCACGGCGAACAACCGGGGGTCGAGGAAGTAGGTGATGTTCTGGACCGCGCCGTCCACGACGTCGACCACGTGCAGCGACCACGGCTCGTGCTGGCCGTCGGGACCGCTGGCGCGGTACTGCGCGAACCCGGGCCGGCCGTTGATCCGCATCGGCACCAGCCGGGAGCCGCGGCAGCCGCTGCCGGGTCCGAGCATCCAGCGGCCCAGGTCGTCGCGGCCGCGCAACCACATCTCGTACGGCGGCATGCTCTGGGTGGCGTCCTCGTGCAGCAGCGCCACGAAGGACTCGATGTCGTAGCGCTCGAAGGCGTCCACGTATCGCGCCAGCAGCTCCTCGTCGTCCGCGCCCAACGTCTGCCCGTCCGGCTCGGGCGCCTGCTCGTGGGTCGACATGGTCGCCCGGGCTCGCTGCAGCGCGCTGTTGACCGAGGCGACCGACGTGCCCAACAGGTCGGCGACCTCGGCGGCCCGCATCCGAAGCACGTCGCGGAGGATCAGGACGGCCCGCTGGCGGGGCGGGAGGTGCTGCAACGCGGCCACGAACGCCAACCGGATCGACTCGCGCGCGACTGCCAGATCAGCAGGGTCGCCGGTCGGCTGCAAGACGCGTCCGTCCAGCATCGGCTCGACCCACGTCGGCTCGGGCTGCCGGGCCGCCAGACCGGACTCGACCGGCTCCCATGACGACGGCGACAGATCCATCGGAAGGGCCCGTCGCTTGCGCGCGTTGAGCATGTCCAGGCAGACGTTGGTCGCGATCCGGTAGAGCCACGAGCGCAGCGCGGCACGCCCCTCGAACCGGTCCAGGCCGCGCAGCGCGCGTTCGATCGTCTCCTGCACGGCATCCTCGGCGTCGAACGCCGACGCGAGCATCCGATAGCAGTAGCCGACGAGCTCGCCACGGTGCTCGTAGAGCCGGTTCTCCAGCCCGGCAGCCGCTCTGGTCGCGGGTTCGCGGTCCGTCAGCACACCGGTCATCCGGCGCCTCCCCTTCGGTGCCTACGAGTCATCCACCTGACCCATCCGCAGCCAACAATAGGAGGCCGGCAGCCGGCCCGACGACCCCGTTGCCGGCTTCGGCGACGCGCCCGACCGTGTCTTTCGCGTTGATGAGTCGTTGAATCACGTAGATACTGCTCACTCGAGACGCGAGGGCGGGAGTCTTGGACGACGAACGGGTGTTGGCTCACCGTGTGCTGGGGCTCCCCGCGCACCCGGCCAGCGCTGGACTCGCCCGCCGAATGGTCAGCGAGACACTCGTCGAAAGCGGCATCCCGGACGACATCGCCGACAGCGCGCAGCTGCTGGTCAGCGAGGTCGTGACGAACGCCATCGTGCACGCCCGCTCCGACGTCGGTCTCACCGTCTCGGTCTCCGGCGGCGAGGTGCGCGTGGAGGTGTCGGACCACAGCCCGCACGTCCCGGCGCCGCGCGCCCACGATCACTCGGCCATCACCGGACGCGGGCTGGAGCTGGTGTCCGCGCTGGCCGACAGCTTCGGCGTCCGTGTCGTCGACGACACCGGCAAGGTGGTGTGGTTCACCGTCGGTGGCCGGCCGGAAGGCAAGAACAACGTCGACCGTGGCGCGGCGCGGGAGAGCGTCGAGCTGCAGCGGGACACGACCACGGTGCTGCTGCGGGGGGTTCCGGTGGTGCTGTTCCGGGCCTGGGAGCAGCACGCGGCGGCGCTGCTCCGCGAGTCACTGTGGGTGCACCTGGCTTCGGACGCGGAGGGCGCGGAGCGGGAGATCGACGAGATCGCCGCGGTCAACGCGGCGCTTGCCGTCCTCGGCGAGCAGGCCGCGCGGGCGATCGACGACACCAGTGACGACGTCAGCCGCACCCTCGACCTAGCCGTGGCGATCCCGCTGGACGTCGTGCCGCGGTTCGCGCTCCTCCCCGCGACGCTGAACCGGGCTCTCGACCTGGCCGCTGCCGGTCAGCTGCTCACCCCGACCAGTCAGCCCGAGGTGGTGGCGCTGCGGAACTGGCTGTGCGACGAGGTCGTCCGGCAGGGCACCGGCCTGGCGCCGTCGCCGTGGACCGGCCTGTCGGAGCACCACGCCGAGCCGCACGCGCCGCAGAAGCGGCCGCCGGACTGGGACACGGCCGCGGTCGACGGCTCGGATCAGGCGGTGATCGCCGCCGACGACAGCAACCGGATCGTGGCGGCCAGCGAGGGGGTGGCCAAGCTGCTGGGGTGGACCCGTGCCGAGTTGGTCGGGCAGCGCATCGTCGCGATCGTGCCGGAGGATCTGCGGGAGCGGCACATCGCCGGCTTCACCCGCTACCTGATCACCGGCCAGGCGCACATCATCGGCAGCCCGGTGACCCTGCCGGCCCGGTGCCGGGACGGCGAGACGGTGGACGTCCGGCTGACCCTCGAGGTGGTCGAGGCAGCAGGCGGCCGGACGGTCTTCGTCGGCACCTTCGAGCCGGCCCTGCCCGACTGACCTGACCGGGCGCCGGCTCAGGTCAGCGACAGGGCGGCCAGCGCCCCGTTGACGATGCTGCCCGGCAGCAGGTCGTGCAGGCCGTAGAGGTCCTGCACGGACCCCGACTGCCCGAACGAGTCCACCCCGAGCGGTACGCAGGGCACCCCGAGCGCCGAGCCCAGCCAGGCCATCGCGTGCGATCCGGCGTCGTGCACCGTGACGACGGGCGCCCGCCGGTCGAAGGCCGTGCGCAGCGCGCCGGGAACACTCGGCGCGGTCGCCGTGCGCACCCCCTGCCGCAGCGTGCGCTGCCACGCCGAGTACAGCCGATCCAGTGAGGTCACGTCGACCACGTGCGCGGCGATCCCCTCGTCGGCCAGCTCCGCGGCTGCGGCAAGCGTCTCCGGGAGCACCGCCCCGGACGCGGCCAGGTGGACAACCGGCGTGCTCGGGTCCTCGAGCTCCGGGTGCTCGTGCTGGGCGTCGACCAGGCGGTAGGCGCCCGCGAGCACCTGCCGTCGCAGCACCGCGTCGCCCAGCCGCGTTCGCGCCGCCTCGAACGGCGCCTGGTCCACCGGGCGGGTGCTCAGCCGGAAGTAGTAGGCGCCGTCCTCGGTCGGTGCCGCGGTCGCCGCGGCCGTCGACCCCGCCGCGATCCGTCCCAGGGCGTCGCACAGCAGCCAGTCCAGCGGCTGCGCGTAGGCCGGCTCGACGAACGTGACGCCGGGCAGCTCCAGCCCCACCGAGGCGGTGATCGTGGACTGGTGCGCGCCGCCCTCAGGAGCAAGGGTCACCCCGGACGGCGTGCCGGCCACGACGAACCGGGAGCCCGAGTAGGTGCCGTACAGGAACGCGTCCAGGCCGCGCAGCACGAACGGGTCGTAGACGGTCCCCACCGGCAGCAGCGGCTGGCCGGACAGGTCCCAGGACAGTCCGAGCTGGCCGAGCAGCAGGAACAGGTTCATCTCCGAGATGCCGAGCTCGAGGTGCTGACCCTCCGGTCCCTCCGCCCAGCGCAGCATCCGGTCCTCGTTCCAGGACCGGCGCTCCTCCGGCGCGAAGACCCCGAGCTTGTTGATGAACCCGGCAAGGTTGGTCGAGGTGGCCACGTCGGGTGCCGTGGTCACCAGGTAGGGCGCGACCTCCGGGTCCCGGGCCAGGTCGACGAGCACCCGGCCGAAGACCTCCTGGGTGCTGATCGGCTTGCTGGCGCGGGGGCGGGTCTGCTCGGGCACGGTGACGGGCAGCCCGCGCTCCCTGGCCGGGCGCACCAATGCCTCCCGGCGGCTGTTCACCCAGATCCCGGCCGGGCTGGCGGGGTCGATCCGCTCCCACTCGGTCGAGGAGTCGAGTCCGTGCTCGGTGCGCAGCGCGTCGATCTGCTCGCCGGACAAGAGGGCGGAGTGGTTGCGCGGGTTGCCGGCGATGGGCAGCCCCCACCCCTTGACGGTGTACGCGAACACGACGCTGGGCCGGTCGGTGACCGCGTCGCACTGGGCGTAGGCGTCAAGCAGGGCGTCGAAGTCGTGCCCGCCGAGGTCGGTCACCAGTGCCGCCAGCTCGTCGTCCGGAACGTCGGCGACGACGTCCCCGACGGCGCCGGCGGCACCGTCGAGGAACCGCTCGCGCAGGGCGGGCCCAGCGAGCCCGAACAGCGACTGGTACTGCTCGTTCGGCATCGCGTCGATCCAGTCCCGCAGCTTCTCGCCCCCGGGCTGGGCGTACGCGGCCTCGAGCCGACGGCCGTACTTGACCTCGACCACATGCCAGCCGGCCGCCTCGAACTGCCCGGTCCACTGCGCGATCCGGACGCCCGGGATGACCCGGTCCAGCGACTGCCGGTTGAAGTCGACCAGCCACATCACGTCGCCGAGTCCCGCGGTCGCCGGGTCCGCGACCGCTTCCCAGACGTTGCCCTCGTCCAGCTCCGCGTCACCGAGGATGGCAATGAACCGAGACCGTGGTCGGGTCCCGAAGTGGGCGTCGACGTAGCGCCGGGTCGCGGCCGCGAACAGCGGAGCGGCCGCACCCAGGCCGACCGAGCCGGTGGAGAAGTCCACCTCGTCGGGGTCCTTGGTTCGCGACGGGTACGACTGCAGCCCGCCGAGGGCGCGCAGCCGGGTGAGATAGGACCGGTCGAGGTTGCCGAGCAGGTACTGGATGGCGTGGAAGACCGGCGAGGCGTGCGGTTTGACCGCGACCCGGTCCGGCGCCTCGAGATAGGCGAACCACAGCGCCGTCATCACGGTGACCAGCGAGGCGCTGGACGCCTGGTGACCGCCGACCTTCACCCCGTCGGCGGTGTCGCGTTCCCGGTTCGCCGCGTCCACGATGCGGGTGGACAGCCACAGCACCCGGCGCTGGATCTCGTCGAGGACGGCGTGGTCGGTCACGCGCACATGATCGATGACGGGTCGGGCGTCCCGGTAACCGGCCGGTCTCAGGGTCGCTCGAGCAGCACGGCGATCCCCTGGCCGACCCCGATGCACATCGTGACCAGCGCGCGCCGGGCATCGCGCTCCGCGAGCTCGACGGCCGCCGTCAGGGCCAGCCGGGCGCCGCTCATGCCCAACGGGTGGCCGAGCGCGATGGCGCCGCCGTTCGGGTTCACGTGGTCGGCGTCGTCGGGCAGCCCCAGCTCGCGGAGCACCGCCAGCGCCTGGGCAGCGAAGGCCTCGTTGAGCTCGACCACGTCCACGGCGTCCACCTTCCAGCCGGCCCGCTCCAGCGCACGACGACTGGCCGGCACCGGGCCGACGCCCATCAGCCGAGGCGGCACGCCCGCGGTGGCCGCGCCGACCACCCGGGCCAGCGGCGTCCAGCCGTGCTCGTCGACCATCCGCTCGGACGCCACCAGCAATGCCGCCGCGCCGTCGTTGACCCCGCTGGAGTTGCCCGCGGTGACGCTGCCCCCGTCCCGGAAGGCCGGACGCAGCCGGCCCAGCTGCTCCAGCGACGTTGCGCGGGGGTGCTCGTCGGTGTCGACCTGTACGGGGTCCAGCCGACGGTGCGGCGGACCCTGCGGCACCGGCACCGGCACGATCTCCCGGGCCAGACGTCCGCGCTCCTGCGCGGCCACGGTCCGCTGCTGGGACCGCAGTGCGAAGGCGTCCTGGTCGGCCCGGTCGATCCCGTGCTCGGCCGCGACGTTCTCCGCCGTCTCCCCCATCGAGTCGGTGCCGTACACCCGCTCCATCGCGTCGTTCACGAAGCGCCAGCCCAGCGTGGTGTCGTGCACCTGCGGCGTCCGGGCGAAGGCCTGCTCCGGCTTGCTCAGCACGTACGGCGCACGGCTCATCGACTCGACCCCGCCGGCCAGCACCAGGTCCGCTTCGCCGGCGCGGATGCTGCGCGCCGCGATCGCCAGGGCGTCCGCGCCGGATCCGCACAGCCGGTTGACCGTCGTGCCGGACACCTCGACCGGCAGCCCGGACAGCAGCACCGCCATCCGGGCCACGTTCCGGTTGTCCTCCCCTGCCTGGTTGGCACAGCCCAGGACGACGTCGTCCAGCCGCCCCCAGTCAACGCCGTCGTGCCGCTCCACCAGGGCGCGCAGGGCGTGCGCGGCGAGGTCGTCGGGACGCACCGCTGAGAGGGTGCCGCCATAGCGGCCGACCGGCGTGCGGACGCCGTCCACGAGATAGGCCTCGGGCATCGGGGTTTCTCCTCAACGTCGGTGCAGGAAGACCAGCGCGCGGTCGTCGGCCGCGGAGTCCAGCCGCTCGAGCAGCCTCTGGGCGCCGTCCTCGAACCCGTCCCGGCTCATCCGCTCAGCCTCGCCGAGCAGCTTGTCGATGCCGAGGGTGTAGTCCCGCTCCGGTGTCTCGACCAGGCCGTCGGTGAACAGCATCAGGGCGTCCCCTGGCTGCAGCCGTCCGACCGTGGCCAGGAACTCGGCGTCCTCCAGCAGCCCGAGGGCTGGCCCAGACGACGTCAACACCTGCCACCTGCCGGACCCGGCGTGCAGCTGCACGCCCGGCGGGTGGCCGGCCGTGCGCAGTTCGAACTCGCCGCTGACCAGGCTCAGGGAGAGGTGGGCCGCCGTGGCGAATCCCTCGCTCCACTCCTGGCGTAGCAGGTACTCGTTGGCGGCTGGCAGGAAGCGGTCCGGCGGCAGCGCACCGAGCAGACCGCCGAACGCGCCCGACAGGAGCAGCGCGCGGGTGCCGGCGGACAGCCCCTTGCCGGACACGTCGACGACGACCACCTCGAGCGCGGCACCGTGCTGGGTCTTGGCGGCGGCGATGAAGTCGCCGGCGAACTGCGCGCCACCGGCCGACCGCATCACCGCCTGCGCGCTCCACCCGGGCGGCAGGTCGGGCAGCTCGCTCTGCGAGCGCAGCCGGTCCCGCAGGTCGATCAGCATCGACTCGCCGGTCAGGCCGAGCCGGCTGCGGCCAACCGCCACGGCCATGATCACCGCCGAGACGGCAAGCACGCCGACGACGGTCAGCCGCACGGTGGTGATCCCGATGATCCCGAGGACGCCTGCGATGCAGGCGGCCTGGATGCCGACCAACACGAGGAACGGGCGCAGCGACAGCACCAGGCTGCCCAACAGCAGCGGGACGCCGAAGGTGGTGATCGGGACCCACTGCTCCTCGGTGACCGCGAGCACCATCGCGCCGAAGGTGACGAAGAGCAGCCCGATCAGCGCCATCGACTGGGCGTCCTGCGAGCGTTGTGGGCGCGCCAGTGGACGCCCGCGCGACTCGTCCAGAGGCGCGGGGCGACCACGAGCCCTGTCGGGCAGCAGACCGACCACCCGCCGACCTTAGCCGTCTGCGCAGGTCACCCGGGACTGGCACCGTGGGCACCAGTAGAGCCGTCGGGCCTCGAGCTCGTCGACCTGCACCGGCCCGCCGCAGACCAGGCAGGGCTCGCCCGCTCGGCCGTAGACGTAGTACCGCGGCCCGGTGCGCCGGCGCAGCCCGTGCTCGGGCAGCAGGGTGCGGATCCGACCGGTGCGGACGCCGTCGGCCAGCAGCCCTCCCAGGTCGTCCCACACCGCCAGCCAGCGGTCGCGATCCAGCTCGCGACCGGGCAGGTAGGGATGCAGCCGGTGCCGGAACAACACCTCGGCGCGGAACACGTTGCCGACCCCTGCGACGACCGCCTGGTCCATCAGCAGTGCCCCGACCGGACGAGCAGACCGCGACAGCCGGGCCCATGCCCGGTCGGGCTCGGCGTCGCGGCGCAGCGGGTCGGGGCCGAGCCGGCCCACCAGCACGGACCGTTCCGCCGCGGTGAGCACCTCGCAGGCGGTCGCCCCGCGCAGGTCGAGGTACGACTCGGCCGACTCGATCCGCATCCGTACCGCCCCCACCGGCGCCGGTGCGGGAGCGTCGCCGAGCGCGACCTTGCCGAACAGGCCGAGGTGCACGTGCAGGTGCCGGCCGGTGCCCACGTCGAGAAACAGGTGCTTGCCCACCGCCTCGGCCCGTCGCAGCGTACGGCCATCCAGCAGTGCGGCCCCGGCGGCGAACCTGCCCTGCGGGCTGGAGACGCGCAGCTGCTGCCCGCGGAAGCGGCGGCGCACATCGCGGGCCAGCCGGTGCAGCGTGTGGCCCTCAGGCATCGGCGGCGCGGCTCCGCTCGTAGCCCGCGAGCTGGTCGAGCCGTCGACGGTGCCGGGGTTCGGCGCTGAACGCGGTGGCGAGGAACACCTCGACCAGCCGGATCGCCTCCTCGGTGGAGTGCATCCGGGCGCCGATCGCCACCACCTGGGCGTCGTTGTGCTCGCGGGCCAGCCGGGCGGTCTCCGGGCTCCACGCCAGTGCGGCGCGGATCCCGGCCACCTTGTTGGCCGCGATCTGCTCGCCGTTGCCGGAGCCGCCGATCACCACGCCGAGGCTGCCCGGGTCCGCCGCGGTGGCCTCGCCCGTGGCCAGGCAGTACGGCGGGTAGTCGTCGTCGGGGTCGAAGGCGGGCGGGCCGTGGTCGACGGCCTCGTGGCCCTGATCGGCCAGCCACTCCGCCAGCCGGGCCTTGAGCTCGAAGCCGGCGTGGTCCGAACCGATGTGCACGCGCATGCGGCGCAGTCTCGCAGAGCGCTCAGTCGAAGATCGGGCCCTGCTCGCGGGTGCGCTTGAGCTCGTAGAAGCCCGGAGTGGCGGCGACCAGCCGGACGCCGTCCCACAGCCGCCCAGCCGCCTCGCCGCGGGGTGCGGGGGTCACCACCGGGCCGAAGAACGCGGTCCCCTCGACGGCGATGACCGGCGTCCCGACGTCCATGCCGACCTGGTCCATGCCGGCGTGGTGTGACTTCTTCAGCGCCTCGTCGTGCTCGGTCGACTCCATCGCGTCCGCGAGCGACGCGGGCAGCCCCGCGTCGGCGAGCGCGGCCTCGACCGTCGCCCGGCTGCGCTCGGCCCCCTCGGGGTGGAACCGGGTGCCCAGCGCCGTGTAGAGGTCGGCGAGCACGTGGTCGCCGTGCTGCTCCGCGGCAGCGATGCAGACCCGGACCGGTCCCCAGGCGAACCGCATCAGCTCGGCGTAGGCGTCCGGGAGGTCCCTGCCGTCGTTCAGGTAGGCCAGGCTCATCACGTGGAAGCGGGTGGTCACCGGCCGCACCTGCTCGACCTCCAGCATCCAGCGCGAGGACAGCCAGGCCCACGGGCAGATCGGGTCGAACCAGAAGTCGGCGACGTCGCGCTCGGAGGCGGCGGGGGAAAGGTTCACTGTTCAATCATAGGCACCACACGCAGAGGTCGGCGGCGCGTGCGACGATTCCGCCATGCCTGGCCAGAACCTCACCCGCGAGGAGGCGCAGCGTCGCGCCGCCCTGCTCGCCGTCGACTCCTACCAGGTGGACCTGGACCTGACCGCGTCCACCACGACGTTCCCGTCCACCACCACGATCCGGTTCTCCTGCACCGAGCCAGGTGCGTCGACCTTCGCTGACCTGGTGCACGCCACCGTGCACGAGATCGACCTGAACGGGCGCTCCCTCGACCCGGCCACGGCCTACACCGACAGCCGGATCGCGCTGGACGACCTGGCGGCCGACAACGTGCTCCGGGTGGTCGCCGACTGCACCTACTCCCGGGTCGGCGAGGGGCTGCACCGGTTCGTGGACCCGGTGGATGACCAGGTCTACCTGTACACGCAGTTCGAGGTGCCGGACGCCCGGCAGGTCTACACGACCTTCGAGCAGCCGGACCTCAAGGGCACCTTCGAGCTGCACGTCACCGCGCCCACCGGCTGGACCGTGGTGTCCAACGCGCCTACCCCCGAGCCGACCGCGGTCGCGGGTCGCGACGGCGTCTCGGAGTGGCGGTTCGCCCCGACGGGCCGGCTGTCCACCTACATCACCGCGCTGGTGGCCGGGAACTACCACGAGGTACGCGACACCTACACCGGCCCGCACGGGACGATCCCGCTCGGTGTCTACTGCCGCCAGTCACTCGCCGACCACCTCGATGCCGACGACATCTTCGCGGTCACCAAGGCGGGCTTCGCGTTCTTCGAGCCGCTGTTCGACATGCCGTACCCGTTCGGCAAGTACGACCAGCTGTTCGTTCCGGAGTACAACATGGGCGCGATGGAGAACGCCGGCGCGGTGACCTTCCGGGACGAGTACGTGTTCCGCAGCCGGCAGACCGAGGCGGCCTACGAGGGCCGGGCGAACACGATCCTGCACGAGATGGCGCACATGTGGTTCGGCGATCTCGTGACGATGCGCTGGTGGGACGACCTGTGGCTGAACGAGTCGTTCGCCGAGTGGGCCGCCCACCACAGCTCCGCTCAGGCGACGAAGTACACCGACGCCTGGACCGGCTTCACCAACGGTCGCAAGAACTGGGCGTACAAGCAGGACCAGCAACCGTCGACACACCCGATCGCCGCCGACAACACCGACCTCGAGGCGGTCGAGGTGAACTTCGACGGCATCACCTACGCCAAGGGTGCCTCCGCGCTGCGGCAACTGGTGGCGTGGGTCGGCGAGGACGAGTTCGTGACCGGCCTGCGGACGTACTTCCGCCGGCACGCCTGGGGCAACACCGACCTCACCGACCTGCTCGGCGCACTGGAGGAGACCTCCGGGCGTGAGCTCGGCTCGTGGGCGAAGGAGTGGCTGCAGACGGCCGGCGTGAACACCATGCACCCCGACCTGGAGGTCGACGAGGACGGACGCTTCACCTCCTTCGCCATCAAGCAGACCGCCGCCGACCACCTGCCGACGCTGCGCCGGCACCGGCTGGCGATCGGCCTGTACGACCGGGAGGGGTCCCAGCTGGTGCGCCGCCGCCGGCTCGAGCTGGACGTGCTGGACGACCGCACGCCGGTCCCGGACCTCGTCGGCGAGCGGCAACCGGACCTGCTGCTGCTCAACGACGACGACCTGACCTACACCAAGATCCGGCTCGACGACCGCTCGCTGGCGACCGCCGTGGACGGCATCAACGACATCGCCGAGTCGCTGCCCCGGGCGCTGGTGTGGGGCGCCGCGTGGGACATGACCCGCGACGCCGAGATGGCCGCGGACGACTACGTCACGCTGGTGCTGCGCGGGCTCGGCACCGAGACCGACCTGACCGCGGTCAGCTCGCTGGCCCGGCAGGCGCTGATGGCCGCGACCACCTACTCCGACCCGGCGCATCGCCCGGCCATGCGGGCCCGCTGGGAGTCCGGGCTGCGGGACCTGCTGGAGCAGGCCGAGCCGGGCAGCGACCACCAGTTGGCGTTCACCCGCGCCTACGCCGCTGCCGCCTGGACGTCGACCGCCACCGACGCGCTGCGCGGCCTGCTCGACGGGTCGGTCGTGCTGGAGGGGCTGGACGTCGACACCGACCTGCGCTGGTCGCTGGTGACGGCGCTGGCCCGGTGCGGGGAGTTCGGTGCGGCCGAGATCGCAGAGGAGCTGGCCCGGGACAACACCATCGCTGGTCAGGAGCAGGCCGCCGCGGCCCGGACCGTCCGGCCGGATGCCGCGGCCAAGGAGCAGGCCTGGCAGGACGTCGTCGTCCGCGAGGACGTGCCGAACGAGACCCAGCGGTCGATCGCGCTGGCGTTCCAGGAGCCCGGACAGGCCGAGCTGCTCGCACCGTACGTCGAGCGCTACCTCGACGTCGCCGCCTCGGTGTGGGAGGCCAAGGGCACCTACCGGGCGACGTTGATCCTGACCTGGATGTTCCCGTCGGCCCTGGTCGACCCGGCCACTCGCGACCGGGTGGCCGGCTGGCTCGCCGACACCGACACCGACGCCAACCCGGCGGCGCGCCGACTGGTCGGGGAGGGACTCGCGGACCTGGACCGGGCGCTGCGCGCCCAGGCCCGCGACGCCCGCGCCCACTGACCTCGCCCGCACCGCTGGCGGGGCGGGGCGGTCAGTGAGGAGTGGTGTGCAGGCTGTCCGGGCGGTGCGCGTGGTCGCCGAGCTGGTACAGCCCGTGCACGATCCCGCCAGCCAGGTCACCGGCCGCGAACGCGGTTTGCATCGACAGCGCCACCAGCGAGCACGCCGAGTCGTTCAGGACACCGGCCGCCCGGGTGCCGGTGACGATCTCCAGCGCCCGGACGGTCGGGTCGACCAGCAGCAGCACCGCCGAGTGCGGCTCCGGCAGCTGCGCGTGGATCCGCTGCGCGGCCAGCCGGGGCTCGTCGTCGCACGCACCCACCCGGACGTGGAACGTCAGCCCGGAGGCACGCCCCGCGTCGGCCCGGGCCCGCTCGATGCCGCGGCGCTGGTCGACTGTGAACACCTCACCAGCGGGCACCGGCGCCTCCTCCGCTGGTCCGGTCGCGCATCCGCCGAGCCGGCGCATCGGCGCCGGCGTCGAGCGCCTGCTCCGGCCCGCCGAACCACAACGGTTCGGTCCACGAGGCGCCGTCCCGCCGGTCCCGCGAGCCGCGGGCGATCGCCGGCCCGGCGGCGAGCAGCGAGATCGTCAGCACGATCGCCAGCGGCACGCCCACGAACAGCAGCAGGGCCTGCAGCAGCGGCAGCGCGTCAGGGTCCGGCCAGGTGACCGGCGCGGCGGCGGTCGCGGGCGACGCGAAGCCCAGGCCGAGGACAAGGGTCGCGGTGACTGCGGCACCGGCCGACAGCCGCGCCACCGTGCGAGAGCTCGGATGCATGCGCCCACGTTATCGGGCCGGGCCGGCCGGGCTCCCGCGGACGGCCCCGGTCACACTGGCGGCCATGACCGAGCTGCACGAGCTGACCGGGCTCGACCTGGCAGCGGCCTACCGTGCCGGCCAGACGGCGCCGCACGAGGTGGTCGATCACCTGCTCGGCCGGATCGACCGGCACGGCGACACGGTCGGCGCCTTCATCACCGTGACCGACGACCCCGCACGGACGGCCGCTCGGGCAGCCACGGACCGGCTGCGCGACGACCCGACCGGAGCGCCGCTGCTGCTCGGAGTGCCGACCGGGATCAAGGACCTGAACGCCACCGCCGGGGTGCGCACGACTTTCGGCTCGGCGGCAACCGCCGACACGGTCCCCCGGGAGTCCGACGAGGTGGTGCTGCGGATGGAGCGGGCCGGGCTGATCAGCCTGGGCAAGACGAACACCCCGGAGTTCGGCTCGCCCTGCTACACCGAACCCGACGTGGCACCGCCCGCGCGGACACCGTACGACCTGGGTCGCTCCGCCGGCGGCTCCTCCGGCGGTGCAGCGGCGGCCGTCGCCGCAGGGCTGCTCCCACTGGCACAGGGCTCCGACGGCGGTGGCTCGATCCGGATCCCGGCCAGCGTGTGCGGTCTGGTCGGCATGAAGCCCAGCCGCGGCCGGGTCAGCTCCGCGCCGGTCTTCGGGGACGTGAGCGGGCTCGGGATCGCTGGACCACTGGCCCAGACGGTCCGAGACGCGGCGGCCCTGCTCGACGCGATCGCCGGGCCGGCCGTGGGTGAGCCCAGCTGGGCGCCACCGCTGGCCCCCGGAGACTCGTTCCTCGCGCACTGTGACCGCACTCCCGTCCGGCTGCGGATCGGCCGCTTCGCCACCCCGCCGATCAGCGACGGCCCGGTCCACCCCGAGGTCCTGCGCGGCTACGAGGACGCTGCCGTCCTGCTCGAGCGACTGGGGCACCGGGTCGACGACGTCGACCTGGCCCTGCCCGCGTCGACCGTGCAGTCCTTCGAGCAGGTCTGGGCGGTGGGTGCCGCCTCGTGGCCACTGCCGCCGGAGCGCGAGGAGATGCTGCGGCCCCTCACCCGCTGGCTGCGCGAACGCGGGCGGGCGGTGTCCGGGCCGGGCTTCGCCCAGGCGCTGGTCGCGATGCGCCAGGCCGCGGCCGCCCTGCTGCGCACCCTCGCTCCCTACGACATCGTGCTGACCCCGACGCTGGCCGAGCCACCCGCGCCCGTCGGGGGGCTGCGCGACGACGCCGACCCGGCCCGCGACTTCGCCGCGCAGAAGCGGTTCACGCCGTTCACCGCGATCTGGAACGTCACCGGGATGCCGGCGGTCTCGCTGCCGCTGCACTGGACCTCTGCCGGGCTCCCGGTCGGGGTGATGCTGGCCGCCCGGCCAGGGCAGGACGACCTGGTCTTCCGGCTGGCTGCGCAGGTGGAGGCGGCCTGCACCGTGGCGGGTCGGTGGCCGCGCCCGGCCACGCCGTTCACCGGCCGGGTCGGCGGCGTTCTCGGGTGAGATCGTGACACGCCCGCGCCGGCGCGGGTTTGAGGCCGGCGACGTCTATCTCTAGCGTCGGGACGTCACCCGCGCGCTGCACCTGAGAGGACCGCTGTGCCCAGCCTGCCCTTCGCCGATGGAACCCTCGACTGCGAGACCTCCGACGACCTGTGCCAGCTGGTCAACGAGTACACCGGCAACGAGACCGCGGCCGAGGCCGTGCAATGGTTCGTCGCCAAACCGGCCGCGATCGTCGGCCTGCTGGTCGTGGGCTTCCTGGTCCGCTGGCTGCTGCACCGGGTGATCGACCGGATCACCCGCAAGGCGGCTGTCGGCACCGTTCCCGGCGTGCTGCAGCGGGGCAAGTCCCCGGACAAGCCCGCGCTGGCGAACAGGGCGAACTTCGAGCGCCGCGAGCAGCGCGCCAACACCATGGGGTCGCTGCTCAAGTCGATCGCCACCGGCGTGGTGTTCACGATCGTCGGCTTCATGGCGATCTCCGAGCTCGGATACGACATCGGCCCGCTGATCGCCAGCGCCGGCATCCTCGGTGTGGCCCTCGGCTTCGGCGCCCAGAGCCTGGTGGCCGACTTCCTGTCCGGCGTGTTCATGATCCTCGAGGACCAGTACGGCGTCGGTGACGTCATCGACATCGGCGAGGCGACCGGCTCGGTCGAGGCCGTCGGACTCCGGGTCACCCGGCTGCGCGACGTCAACGGAACGGTCTGGTACGTCCGCAACGGCGAGGTGAGCCGGGTCGGCAACATGAGCCAGAACTGGTCGCGGACGGTCCTGGACATCCCGGTCGCGTACGGCGAGGACCTCGGCCGGATCCGCAGGATCCTCCAGGAGACGGCGCACGTGCTCTACGAGGACCCGGAGTACCGCTCGATCATCCTCGAGGAGCCCGAGGTGTGGGGTGTCGAGCGCTGGGACCCCGACTCGATCGTGGTGCGCGTGGTGCTCAAGACCGCGCCGATGGAGCAGTGGAACGTCGCCCGCGAGCTGCGCGAGCGGATCAAGGACCGGTTCGACGAGCTGAACATCGAGATCCCGTTCCCGCAGCGGGTGGTGTGGATGCGCCAGGGCGAGCCGCTGGTGGACCCGCAGGACTCCCCCGACGGCACCGGCACCGACCCGGTCGCAGGCGCCGCCGGCGGAGCCTGACGGCCCCCGGTCGGCGCCGCCTCGGCCCGAGCAGGGACCAT
The DNA here is from genome assembly GCA_963704295.1 of uncultured Actinomycetota bacterium. Lineage (GTDB taxonomy): Bacteria > Actinomycetota > Actinomycetes > Propionibacteriales > Nocardioidaceae > JACCVL01. Next base: position 780,382 of record OY969884.1, read on the forward strand.
GGGCGGGTGACCGCCGAGCAGCCCGACCACCCGTTGCTCTGCCTGGTCACCGGCGCCACCGGGTACGTCGGCGGGCGGCTGGTCCCGGAGCTGCTGGCCGCCGGACACCGGGTCCGGGTGATGGTCCGGGACGAGCGCCGGGTCCGCGGCCACCCATGGGCCGGTGACGTCGAGGTCGCCGTCGCGGACGCGACCGACCCGGACGCGGTGCGCAAGGCCCTGGACGGGGTCGACGTGGGCTACTACCTGCTGCACTCGATCGGCAGCGGGTCGGACTTCGCCGACACCGAGGCGCGGATCGCGCAGGGCTTCGCCGACGCGGCCGCCGACGCGGGCGTGAGCCGGTTGGTCTACCTCGGCGGACTCGCCCCCCGGGACGAGGAGCTCAGCACGCACATGGCCTCCCGGGAGCGGGTGGGCGAGATCCTGCTCGACTCACCGGTCCCCGCCGCGGTGCTGCGCGCCGCCGTGGTGATCGGCTCGGGGTCGGCCAGCTTCGAGATGCTGCGCTACCTGACCGAGCGACTGCCCATCATGATCACGCCGAAATGGGTCTACAGCCGACTGCAGCCGATCGCGATCCGTGACGTGCTGCGCTACCTGGTCGGCTGCGCCCGACTGCCGGCCGAGGTGAACCGCTCCTTCGACGTCGGCGGCCCGGACGTCGTCACGTACAAGGACATGATGCAGCGCTACGCCCGGGTCGCCCGGCTCCGAAAGCGGTTGATGGTCCGCGTCCCGGTGCTCACCCCGCGGTTGTCCAGTCACTGGGTGGGCCTGGTCACCCCGGTGCCGAGCGGCCTGGCTAAGCCGTTGGTGGAGTCGGTGAAGCACACGTCGGTCGTGTCCGAGCGTGACATCGCCCGCTACGTCCCGGACCCCGACGAGGGGCTGGTCGGCTTCGACCACGCGCTCGAGCTGGCGTTGAACCGGATCCAGGACCTTCAGGTGCCCACCCGCTGGTCGTCGGCGACGACGCCCGGCGCGCCGAGCGACCCGCTGCCCTCCGACCCGGACTGGGCGGGCGGCGATCTGTACGCCGACGAGCGCACCCGGGAGGTGGCGGCGGCTCCCGAGGCACTGTGGCGCATCATCGAGGGAATCGGCGGCGACAACGGCTGGTACTCCTTCCCCCTGGCCTGGCGGGTCCGCGGCCTGCTCGACCGTTTCAGCGGCGGACCCGGGCTGCGCCGTGGTCGTCGCGACCCCCGTGACCTCGTGGTCGGCGACGCGCTCGACTTCTGGCGGGTCGAGGAGGTGGACGACGGTCGCTTCCTGCGCCTCCGGGCCGAGATGCGCCTGCCCGGGCTGGCCTGGCTCGAGCTCGAGGTCGGGTGCGCCGACGGGGGCAGCACCACCTTCCGGCAGCGCGCGCTGTTCCACCCGCGCGGAGCGCTCGGGCACGCGTACTGGTGGTCGGTCTACCCGTTCCACGGGGTCGTGTTCGGCAGCATGCAGCGCAACATCGCCCGGGCCGCGGAGGAGCTGGCCGCCGACCCGGCACAATGGCCCCGATGACGAACGCACCCCAGCAGACCTTCTACGACGCCATCGGTGGCGAGCCCACCATCGCCCGGGTGGTGGCCCGCTTCTACGCCGCCGTCGCCGACGACCCGATGCTGCGGCCGCTGTACCCCGACGACGACCTCGGCCCGGCCGAGCGCCGGCTGCGCATGTTCCTCGTCCAGTACTGGGGCGGACCGTCGGACTACCAGGCCGAGCGCGGACATCCACGGCTGCGGATGCGGCACGCGCCGTTCGCGGTCACGCACGCCGCCCGGGACCGCTGGCTGGCGCACTTCCGTGCCGGGCTGGACGAGGTCGCGCTGCCGCCCGAGCTGGACGCGCAGTTCTGGGAGTACGTGCAACGGGCGTCGCTGTTCCTCGTCAACAGCCACGAGGACCCGGTGGTCGACCCGCAGACCCCGACCGGCTTCCGGGTCTGAGCCCTCGTCCCCACCGGGAGGTCAGGCGGCCGGCTCGTCCCCGTCGCTGAGCGCCCCGAGCACGGAGCGCTCCTCGGGGCTGAGCCGCCGTGGACGGCCGTCCCCCAGCGTGATCGGCACCAGCACCGTCGACGCCCGGGCGTACATCGTCCGGGAGTCGTCGTCGTGGATGTCCAGCACCTCGTACTCCACGGTGAAGGCGGCCGCACCCACCCGCGACACCCACATCTCGATCCGCACCGGCTCCGGCCGGAAGACCAACGGCCGGCGGTAGTCGATCTCCGCCCGGGCGACGACGACCCCCTCCGCGAGCCGGTCGGATCCGCGCTGGGGCGCGTGCACGAAGAACATGTCGATCCGGGCCTCTTGCAGGTACTCCAGCCAGGTGACGTTGTTGACGTGCCCGTACGCGTCCATGTCCGCCCAGCGGGGCTTGAGCTCCACCACGTGCCTGGCCATGCCGCCCATCCTGCCGGGTCACGGGTCTGGCTGGGTACCTTGGAAGACTCGCCGCCGAAGCCGTATCCACTCCCCGACGCCCAGGAGACCCCATGCCCGAGGCCGTGATCGTCGCCACCGCCCGCTCACCCATCGGCCGCGCGGGCAAGGGGTCGCTCGTCGACGTGCGTGCCGACGACCTGGCTGCGGCCATGGTGAGAGCCGCACTGGCCAAGGTCCCCGAGCTGAACCCGGCCGACATCGACGACCTGTACCTCGGTTGCGGGCTGCCCGGCGGCGAGCAGGGCTTCAACATGGGCCGGGTGGTGGCCACGCTGCTCGGGTACGACCACCTGCCGGCCGCCACGATCACGCGGTACTGCGCCTCCAGCGTCCAGACCACCCGGATGGCCTTCCACGCGATCAAGGCCGGGGAGGGGGACGTGTTCGTCTCCGCGGGGGTGGAGACGGTCTCCCGGTTCGTCCACGGCAGCTCCGACAGCCACCCGGAGACGACCAACCCGGTCTTCGACCCGGCGCGCTCGCGCAGCTCCACCGCCGCGCAGGGTGGGGTGGAGTGGCACGACCCGCGCGAGGACGGCGAGCTGCCCGACATCTACATCGCGATGGGTCAGACGGCGGAGAACCTGGCGCGGCAGCGCGGGCTCACCCGCCAGGAGCTGGACGAGTTCGGCGTGCGCAGCCAGAACCTGGCCGAGCGAGCGATCGCTGCCGGCTTCTGGCAGCGCGAGATCACCCCGGTCGAGGTGCCCGGCGGCCGGGTGGTGTCCGCCGACGACGGCCCCCGTGCCGGGGTGACGCTGGACGGGGTCTCCGAGCTCAAGCCGGTCTTCCGCCCGGACGGCCTGGTGACCGCCGGCAACTGCTGCGCGCTGAACGACGGGGCGGCGGCAGTCATCGTGATGTCGGACAGCAAGGCCGCGGAGCTCGGGCTGACGCCGTTGGCCAGGATCGTGTCCACCGGGGTCACCGCCCTGTCGCCGGAGATCATGGGCCTCGGGCCGGTCGAGGCCTCGCGACAGGCCCTCGAGCGGGCCGGGATGGGCATCGGGGACGTGGACCTGGTGGAGATCAACGAGGCGTTCGCGGCACAGGTCGTGCCGTCGTACCGCGACCTGGGGATCGACCTGGACCGGCTGAACGTGCACGGTGGGGCGATCGCCGTGGGGCACCCGTTCGGGATGACCGGCGCCCGGCTGCAGGCCACGATGCTGAACGCGCTGGACTGGCACGACAAGCAGATCGGGCTGGTCACGATGTGCGTCGGCGGCGGTCAGGGCATGGCCCTGGTCCTCGAACGCCTCTCCTGACCCCTCCCCCACGATCCGCGAGTTTTGCAGGCCCGGCTGGCCTGCAAAACTCGCGGATCGTGGGGGGAGCGGGGGCGGGGCGGGGGCGGGGGCGGGGGCGGGGGCGGGAGTCAGGCCTGCTTGACGGCCTGGATGGACAACGCCAGCGACACCTTGTCGCCGACCAGGAAGCGGCCACCGTCCAGCGGCATGTTCCAGTCGACGCCAAAGTCCTTGCGGTTGATCTCACCGGTCGCCTCGAAGCCGACGACCGTCCGGCCGTAGCCGTCGACCTGGGCGCCGAGGACCTCGAGCGCGAGCTCGACGGACTTGGTCACGCCGTTCACGGTCAGGTCGCCGGTGAGCAGGTAGTCGTCACCGGACCGGCGCAGGGAGGTGGCGGAATAGGTCATGACCGGCTTGGTCTCGATGTCGAAGAAGTCGCTCGAGCGCAGGTGATCGTCACGCTGCGGGGTGCCGGTGTCGACCGAGGACAGCTGGATCGTGGCCGATGCGGTGGAGGCGGCCGGGTCCTCGGCGATGTCGATCCGACCCTCGAACTCGCGGAACACGCCGCGCACCTTGGTCATCAGGTGCCGAACGGTGAAGCCGATCTCGGAGTGCGTCGGGTCGACGGTCCAGGTGCCGGGCTCGAGGCCGGTCGTGGTGCCGGTCGTGGTGCTGGTCGTGGTGACGCTGGTCATCGAGGTACCTCCGGAAAGTATGTGGTTGAACACTTGACTACCAAGCTAGCACAACAAGTTCAACTGTCAACTATTCCTCGGCTAGACTGGGTTTATGCCCGAGACCCGCACCCCCAGTCGGAGCCGGACCGCTCCCGGTGAGCCCGAGCAGCCCGAGCAGCCCGACGGCCGGACGCCGCCGGACCACGCGGAGGTGCGCTGGCTGGACGACCGTCAGCAGGCCGCCTGGCGGGCGTTCATGTCCGGCTCCACCCGGCTGTTCGAGCGGCTGGACCGGGACCTTCGCGTGAACGCCGGGATCTCCCTCCCGGAGTACGAGGTGCTGGTCCGGTTGTCGGAGAGCCCGGACCGCCAGCTGCGGATGGCCGAGCTGGCCCGGTCCCTGGCGCACTCCCGCAGCCGGGTGACCCACACCGTGACCCGCCTCGAACGGCTGGGAGCGGTGAACCGCCGGGCCTGCGCCACCGACGGTCGCGGGGTGCTGGCGGAGCTGACCAAGCAGGGCTGGGAGCTGCTGGTGTCCTGCGCGCCGATCCACGTCCACGGCGTTCGGGACTACCTGGTCGACCTGTCCAGCGACGAAGACGTCGCGGCCGTCGGGCGGGTGTTCGACCGGACTGCCGACCGCCTGGCCGAGGACGTCCCGTCCGAACACCACGTCCTGCCCGGCGAGTGAGCCTGGCCGGGGGCGCGCCGATCAGTCGCGGGTGAGCCGGCGGTAGGTCACCCGGTGCGGGCGGGCCGCCTCGACGCCGAGCCGCTGCACCTTGTTCGCCTCGTAGTCGGCGAAGTTGCCCTCGTACCAGAACCAGCGGGCGGGATCGGACTCGTCGCCCTCCCAGGCGAGGATGTGCGTCACCACCCGGTCCAGGAACCAGCGGTCGTGGGATACCACCACGGCGCAGCCGGGGAACTCCAGCAGCGCGTCCTCGAGCGACTGCAGCGTCTCCACGTCGAGGTCGTTGGTGGGCTCGTCCAGCAGCAGCAGGTTCCCGCCCATCTTCAAGGTGAGCGCCAGGTTGAGCCGGTTGCGCTCGCCGCCGGACAGCACACCGGCCGGCTTCTGCTGGTCCGGGCCCTTGAACCCGAACGACGCGACGTAGGCCCGGCTCGGCATCTCGAAATGGGCCACCTTGATGTGGTCGAGCCCGTCCGAGACGACCTCCCACACGTTCTTGGCCGGGTCCAGACCGCCGCGGCTCTGGTCGACGTACGACACCGACACGGTGCCGCCGACGCTGAGCTCGCCGGCGTCCGGCGTCTCCTCCCCCACGATCATCCGGAACAGCGTGGACTTGCCGACGCCGTTCGGACCGACGATGCCGACGATGCCGGCCCGTGGCAGAGAGAACGACAGGTCGTGCATCAGGGTGCGCCCGTCGAACCCCTTGGTGAGGCCCTTGGCCTCGAGCACGACGTCGCCGAGCCGCGGCCCCGGCGGGATGTTGATCTCCTCGAAGTCCAGCTTGCGGGACCGCTCGGCCTCGGTGGCCAGCTCGTCGTAGCGCGCCAGCCTGGCCCGGTTCTTGGCCTGCCGGGCCTTCGGGTTGGAGCGCACCCACTCCAGCTCCTGCTCCAGGATCCGCTGTCGCTTGGCGTCCTTGCGCCCTTCGACCTTCAGCCGCTGCTGCTTGGTCTCCAGGTACGTCGAGTAGTTGCCCTCGTAGGGGAACGTGCGACCACGGTCCAGCTCGAGGATCCACTCCGCCACGTTGTCGAGGAAGTAGCGGTCGTGCGTGATCGCCAGCACGGCACCGGCATAGCTCGCCAGGTGTTGCTCGAGCCACTGCACCGACTCGGCGTCCAGGTGGTTCGTGGGCTCGTCGAGCAGCAGCAGGTCCGGCTGCTCGAGCAGCAGCTTGCAGAGGGCGACCCGGCGCCGTTCCCCACCGCTGAGGTGGTCGACCGGCGAGTCCGCAGGCGGGCAGCGCAGCGCGTCCATCGCCTGCTCGAGCCGGGCGTCGAGGTCCCAGGCGTTGGCGTGGTCGAGATCGGTCTGCAGCTCCCCCATCTCGGCCAGCAGGGTGTCGTAGTCGGCGTCGGGGTCGGCCAGCTCGGCCGAGATCTGGTCGAACCGCGCCTTCTTGGCCAGGATCCCGGCGACGGCCTCCTCGACGTTCTCGAGCACCGTCTTGTCCTCGCTCAGCGGCGGCTCCTGGAGCAGGATCCCCACGGTGGCGTCGGGGTCCTTGACCGCGTCGCCGTTGTTGGCGTGCTCCATCCCGGCCATGACCTTGAGCAGCGTGGACTTGCCGGTGCCGTTGGGCCCGACGACGCCGATCTTGGCGCCGTGCAGGAAGGCCAACGTGACGTTGTCGAGAACGACCTTGTCACCGAGTCGCTTGCGCACGTTCCGCAGCTGGAAAACGTAATCAGCCATAGCCGACGAGCCTAGGCGGTCAGGCCGGCCCCGATCGCACCGGGCTGCCCGCCGTCGCGGGTCTCCGGCGCGGCCTGCTCCGACCGGTCGGTCTGCTCGGCGGGCGCGACCGGGCGTCGCAGGAAGGCACTGGTGCCGCGGTTCAGGTCGTGCCCGACCGACGTCGCCTCGAGGACTTCATCCGACCGGAGCTCCCCGTCCTCGTCCTTCCACACCTCCGCGCGCACCCGCCCGACGATGACGACCGGCTCGCCCTTGCGCACCGACGACGCCACGTTGGCGGCCAGCGCACGCCACACCTTGACCGTCTTCCAGACGGTCTCCTGGTCACGCCAGGCCCCCTGCTGCCGGTCGAAGAAGCGGGGGGTGCAGGCGACCCGGAAGCGCGCCCGCGGTGGCGCCCCGTCCCGCCCGGCCCGGTAGTCCACGTCGGTGCCGACGTACCCGGTCAGCGTCATCTGTGCCTCGGACATCACTCGCCTCCTCGCCGCACTGCTCAGGTCGAGGACAGCCTGGTCCTGACCCCGTCGGGGAAGGGTGTCGATTCACCCCGGCTGGGGACGGCGGGCCCCGCTGGCGAGGCTGTGGATCCGGGTGCCGGGCGTCAGTCGGCGGCGGCGAGCGGCGCGTCCGCCCGGGCGGCGGCCAGCCCGGCCCGCCACTGGGCATACGCGGCCAACTCCTCCGCGACCGGAGCGACGACGAGTTCGTCGGCGACGGCGGCGACCTGCTCCCGCAGGCCGAGAGCGGTGCCCTCCGCGCGGCCGGCGGCCCACCGCGCAGCCAGCGCCCCACCGATCGGGTCCAGCACACCCCCGACAGCGAGCGCAACGGCGGCGACGACCAGCCCGAGCAGCCAGTCCGGCCGGCCGACGAGTTGCCAGGCGACGCCGCCGAGCGCGGTGAGCAGCAACAGCCCCTGCAGGACGGCGACCGGGAGTGCGGCCGCGGCGCCGCTCGCCCCGCCAGCACGTCCGTCCAGCGAGCTGAGCGCGGCGGGGAGCCGCTCGCGGCCAGGTTCCGCGGCGGCGCGGACCGCTCGCGCCCAGGGGGCGGCGAGCTCGTCGGCCATCGCGTCGGTGTAGGCGTCGACAGCCACGTCGAGCCGGGCCCGGTCGGGCGCACCGGGCGCCGTGATCTGGCCGGGTTCGGTCAGCGTTCCGCGCCGGACCGGAAGCAGCAGCGGCCAGCCGGCCAGGACCCGGGCTCGCGCCGCGGCGACGCCGGGCGCGTCGGCGGCACCCCCGTCGGCTCCCGACGCCGCCGTGCACTCGTCGACGAGCACCCCGCGCAGGGCCTCGGCGACCTCGGGCGCCGCACCGGCCGGCAGCGCCGCCCCGGCGGCCCGGCTCAGTTCGTCGGCGGTCGACGCCACGTCGGCCGTGACCCGTTCCCGGGCCAGCTGCTTGTCCCGCAGCCGCTGCACGAGCAGCGCCCTGAGCTCGGGCAGACCGTGGCCGACCTTTGCCGACACGGCCAGCAGGGGCACGTCTCCCAGGCCGTCGGCGTCGAGCAACCGGCGCACGTCGGCCAGGGTGGCCGCCCGCTCGGAGTCGGCCAGCCGGTCCACCTGGTTCAGGACCACCAGCATCACCTCAGCGTGCCCGGCGTACGGGCGGAGGTACCGCTCGTGCAGGGCCGCGTCCGCGTACTTCTGCGGGTCGAGCACCCACACCAGGAGGTCCGCGTACTGCACCAGCCGGTCCACCTCGAGGTGATGGGCGACCTCGGTCGAGTCGTGGTCGGGCAGGTCGAGCAGGACCAGCCCCCGCAGGTCGGTGTCCTCGGGACTGGCATCGAGCATGCTCAGCCGCGAAACCTGGTGCCGGGCTGGGAGGCCGAGCCAGTCCAGCAGGTCGGCGGCGCCGAGCGGGTCCCAGGCACAGGCCGTCGCCCACGAGGTGGTCGGGCGTCGCGCGCCGACCCCTGCCAGCTCGAGGCCGGTGAGCGCGTTGAACAGTGACGACTTCCCGGAGCCGGTGGCACCGGCGAGGGTCACGACCGTGTGCGCCGCGGACAGCCGCAGCCGCTCACGCGACCGCTCCAGCACGGCGCCGGCGTCGGCCAGCAGCTCCGCGCCCAGCCTGCCCTCGGCGGCGTCGAGCGCGGAACGCAGGCCCTCGATCCTGGCGACGGCGTCCTCGGCGATGCCGGTGACGTCGTCGGTCACAGGTCGGCTCCCGACGGCCGCAGGTCGTCCACGACACGCGCCGCGGCACGGATCCGCTCCGCGTCGTGGACGGATCCACCCGCGCGGCTGAGCTCTGCCCGCCGACTGTCCCGCTCGGCCTCGATCACCTGCCGGACGGTCACGGCCAGCTCGGTCCTGGCGGTCTCGACCAGTCCGGCGGCGCCGGTGCCGATCGCCTCCTCGAGCCAGCCGCGCGTCTGGTCGGCGGCGGAGGCGGCCGGTTCGGTGCGGGCGGCCGCCGCCAACGCCGCGACCTCTGCCACGGCGGTCAGTCCGGCCTGGGCCTCACCGGTGTCGTCCCGCTGCGGGACGATCCGACCCGCCTCCGCCACCGCCTTGCCGACCGCCGTCTGCCAGTCCGTGACTGCGGCCTCGACTCGATCCCGCCGCGCACGACCGCGCCCGGCCCGTCCCTCGGTCGCTGCATCCAGGAGTCCGGCCGCCGCTGCGTCGCCGGACCACGCCGTCGAGACCCGGTCGGCAACCGTGTTGACGGCGTCCAGGACGTGAGCCACCACGGTGTCGGTGAGGGCCCGCTCGAGCCGCTCGGCGGGACCGCCGCGATCCGCACGTAGGCCGCCGACGAGCCGGCGCCGGACTCGATGGGTTCGGCCGCCCGCCCAGCGGTCCGCGTCACCGGAGGCCGCCAGCTCCTGCCAGCGGCTCACCACCGCACCCCGCGCCAGCCGACCGTCGCCGACGGCCGCCACCGCCTCGGTCGAGACGGTGTCGGCGATCTCGTCGGCGACTCGCCGAAGCCGGTCTGCGGCGGCGGCCTGCTCGGCGGTGACATCGGCGACCTGGTGCGAGCCGTGGACGATGGTCCGCAGGGTCCCGAGCAGGCTCTGCTCGACGATGCTGCCGCGTCCGGCCAGGTCGGTCGCCAGCGTGCTCAGCCAGCGGTGCACGTCGCCGACGTGGCCGGCGGGGAGCAGCCCGTCGGCGTCGAGGTCGCACTCGGGAACGACGAACAGCGGGGAGTCCCGCAGGCCGCGTGCGCTCATCATCCGAGCGAGGTGCCCTTGGACCTCGACCAGGTCGTCCGGATCGGTGCGGTCCAGCACGACCGCCACCGCCGTCGACCGGCGGGCCGCGTCACCGAGCACCTCCCACGGCACCAGATCGGCGTACCGGGCCGCGGTCGTGACGAACAGCCAGAGGTCGGCAGCGGCGAGGATCTCCTCGGCCAGGGCCCGGTTCGCCTGGTCGACCGAGTCGATGTCGGGGGCGTCCAGCAGCGCGATCCCCCGCGTCAGCCGGTCCGACGAGACCAGCCGCACCGCGGCCGCGCCGGACTGCCGCTCGGAGCGCGACAGGTTCGGCAGCACCCGGTCACCCTCGAACCAGTGGCCGTCGTCGGGGTGGTGCACGAGAACCGGAGAGCGGGTGGTCGGGCGCAGCGTCCCGACCGGGGTCACCGCCGTACCCAGCAGCGAGTTGATCAGGGTCGACTTCCCGGCGCCGGTCGACCCACCGACCACGGTCAGCAGCGGTGCGTCCAACTGCATCAGCCGGGGCAGCACGTAGTCCTCGAGCTGCGCGACCACCTGCCCACGGGTCCGGCGGGCGGCCTCGACGGCACCGCCGGTCAGGCCCAGGGGTACCTCTTCCAGCGCCTCGCGCAACCGCACCAGTGAGCCCAGCAGGTCGGCGAGCGCGCGTGACTCCGCCACCGCCACGTCCTCCTCGTCCGATCGGTCCCTGGGCACGTCGCGCACCCGGGTCCGGCGATGACCTTAGTGCAGACTGCGCGTCACGCCCGGCTCACGGGCGGTGATCGCTGACACACCCGGCACGAACTGCAGCGGGGGCAGCACGACGAACGGCCGCCAGCTGTGCAGCCGGCGCAGATGCGCCTGCACCCGGTCGGCGCCGTCGGGAGGCGCTTGGCCGCGCTGGACCCGAGCGTGCATCAGGGCGAGCTCGGTGGCGGTGCGCTGGTACGCGTGCAGGGCGACCACGGCGTCCCGGCCGGCCACCTTGCCGGCGTAGCGACGGGCCGCCGCCCGGTCGCCGAAGCGCACCAGCCAGTGCACCTCGGCCGGGTGCAGCCAGCCTCGGCTGGCGCAGTCCCCCAAGGCGACTCGCACCGTCTCCGCCTCGGAGCGGAGCGCCCGGAGCGCGAGGTAGACCGCCAGACCGAACAGCGGAACCATGAACCCGACATAGACGAGGGGGAAGCCCAACCCGCTGAACACCTGGGTCGAGCCGTTCCAGGTCGCGTGCAGCCCGACCGCGCCGGCGAACCCCAGCAGCGGTGCCAGCACCCGCAGCCAGCGCCGCCGGGTGGCAACGGCCACCGCCATGGCGACGCCGATCGCGGTCGTGAACAGCGGGTGCGCGAACGGACTGACCACACCGCGGAGGGCGAACACGTTGGTGGCCGCCACCGGACCGCTGAAGTCAGGCACGAGCGACCCGGCGTAGGCATTCGAGATGTAGAGCACGTTCTCGGTGAAGGCGAAGCCCACCCCGACCAGTCCGGCGTAGATGATCCCGTCCAGCAGTCCGGCCACCCGGCGTCGACGGACCAGGACCAACACCACCAGCAGCCCCTTGGCCAGCTCCTCCGTCACCGGCGCGACGACCACGAGCAGCACGGTCAGCTCCAGGTCGACGGTCCGGTCGAGGATCCACTGCACGAGCACGGCGAAGCTGGTGGAGACCACCGCCCCCCACAGCAGCGCGGCGAGCACGAACCGGGCCGGCTCCGGCTCGTAGCGGTCCAGCCAGAGGTAGCCGGCCACGAGGAACGGGACCGGAACCGCGGCCAGCGCCAGCGCCACCGCGCCACCGTCCAGCTCACCGGACTCGATCGCCAGCCACGTCACCGCCACGACCCCGAGGGCAGCGAGCAGGGACAGGGCGACGATCAGGCTGGTTCGGCCGCGCCCGCTGTCCAACTGCGGCCGGGGCAGCCCCTGTGCGCTCCCGAGCGGCTGCGGAGTCGCGGTCCAGGACATGCCGCAAGGCTACGGGCGAGGCCGGGTCCCGCTCCCCGTCGATACCCTGCGGTGTGGACGGGCGGCACCGGCCGCGTTCGGCGCCGACGTCCACAGTGGCGCTCGTAGCTCAGCTGGACAGAGCAGTGGACTTCTAATCCACCGGTCGCAGGTTCGAATCCTGCCGGGCGCACCAGCGGCTCAGCGCCCGTCCAGCGGCCACCGGATCAGACAGAACTCGTTCCCGAACGGGTCCTGCAGCACGGCCCACTCCAGCATCGGGTCGTCGTCGTTGGGGTACAGGGCGGCTGGTTTGAGCAGCACACCGCCGATCTCCTCCACCTGGCGAGCGGCCCGGGCCACACCGCCGACCAGAATCGCTCCCCCTCGTCGAGGTCGGTCACGTTGATGACCGGCTTCCACAACCGCGCGATCCCGGTGTGCGCCACGGTGTCTCACCGGGAGCAGGCAACGCCCCTCCGTCACGCCAGGTCGACGCCTGATCCGAGCCGCACGTGCAGGGGCGCTTCGAAGGTCCGCTCTCGGTTGATGACCGGCTGCCCCTCCACCTCGATCTCGAGCGTGGCCAGGCAGAACCCGCTGCGCAGCCCCTCCAGCCGCCCGGCGCGCAGGACGGCAACCAGCGCGTCCACCTGGACGCTGAGGGAGATCGTCACCTCGACGGTGGTGATGGTGGTGCCGTTCAGCACCAGGTCCACCTCCGGCGCATACGTCGAGGTCACGGTGTGTCGAGCCAGCTCGACCAGCTCCTCCCCGTTCGGCGCGGTGGCGAGACTGCGTCGACCTGCCTCCCGCAGCGCCCGGTGGGTGCGCCACCCCGCCATCAGCACGTCGCCCAGATCGATGTCGAGCAGCCGGGTCGTGACCGCGGCCAGCTCGCGATCCAGCAACGCCCTCGTCCTCGCATCCAGCAGATCAAGGCCATGCCCGACGCCACTCAGGACTCGGCGCTCCCGCAGCGACCGGTCCAGCAACTGGACGTCGCTGGACTCGCCGCCGAGGAAGAACGTTCGGGCGGCCAGCGGGCCGGTGTGCGCGCTGGGGGCGGTCACGGCCCGACCTCCTCGATCGACGACACCGACCGGCTGGAGCGGGACGCCAACCCGATGGTCCAGCGCGGCGGCAACTCACCACCGTCGACGGTGAGCACCGGAGGCGGTGGCGGCCGCAGCACCGCCTCGGCCCGAACGGGAACGTGCCGGCTGCGGTAGCGGCGGAACGTGGCCAGTCCGAGTCCAGCCAGGATGGTGGCGACCAGCAGCACCAGCCAGGCTGCGTCCGCGGCGCCCATGTCGCCCCCGGACGGTGCCGCGCCGGAGACGACCAGCACCACGACGGTGCTCGCCACCACCTGCGTCAGCCGCTGCCGTCCTCCCCCGCCGGCGGCACGTCTCCCTCGTTCACCCATCGTGTCGTCCAGCCTGCGCGGTTCGCGTCCTCCTTCGCACGCTACGCCTAGGATCCGGCTCGTGGTGTGCCGATGAGCCGAGCACGTCGCCGCCATGCCCGGAGGCGGTCCCCGTGGGCCCTGGAGTTGCTGGTCTACAGCGTCGTCGGGCTCGCCGGCGGGATCGGACTCGCCGTGCTGCTCGGCGTCCCCTGGCGGCAGGCCGCCCTCACCGCCGCCGGGCTGCTGCTCGTGCTGCTCGTCGCCGTCGTGCTGGAGCGCAGCGGGCTGCTGCAGCTCACCCGCCTCGACGAGGACGGCTGAGGCCGTAGGGTGCCTGGCGTGAACGACAAGGTGGTGTGGATCGACTGCGAGATGACGGGTCTCGACCTGCGTACCGACGCCCTGGTCGAGGTCGCCGCGCTGGTGACCGACTTCGAGCTCAACGTCCTCGGCGACGGCGTCGACGTGGTCATCAAGCCGCCGGACGCCGCCGTCGCCGACATGCCGGAGGTCGTGCGGGAGATGCACACCTCGTCCGGTCTCCTGGACGCCCTGGCCGCGGGGACCACTCTCGAGGACGCCCAGCAGCGGGTCCTCGACTACATCCGCGAGCACGTTCCGGAGGCGGGCAAGGCACCGCTCGCCGGCAACACGATCGCGACCGACCGGATGTTCCTCGCACGTGACCTGCCCGAGCTCGAGGGCTGGTTGCACTACCGGATGATCGATGTGTCGTCGATCAAGGAGCTTGCTCGCCGGTGGTACCCGCGCGCGTACTTCGCCGCGCCCCGCAAGCAGGGTGGGCACCGGGCGCTCGCCGACATCCGGGAGAGCATCGAGGAGCTCCGGTACTACCGGGCCACCGTGTTCGTCCCACCGCCGGGTCCGGACTCCGACACCGCCAAGGGCATCGCCGCGGAGCACGGCGGCGCGCTGTCGGCGACGCCAGAGGCACGGGCGGAGGCCTGACCCGCCGACCGCTACACTCCTGCGGGCGCGTCGGCCACCGGCCGGCAGCGTCGTGGTGGGTGTAGCTCAGCCGGTAGAGCACCTGGTTGTGGTCCAGGGGGTCGCGGGTTCAAGTCCCGTCACTCACCCCACGTCATACCGTCACATCCGGGGCCCGGGCACATCTGCGGGCCACCGGCATGTGCGGGTGATTCGTCCCGGCTTTCGGAGCCGCCTCCATGCGCCACCTGTCCGCCGTACGTGTCGGCGCCGCCGCGCTGCCCGTCGCGACCGACCCTCCGCTGAGCCCGCGACCGAGCGGGACGTCATCCGACGCGCCGCCGATACACCCCGGTACGTATGACGCTAGGGCCGGCGAGGGGCGGCAAGCAGCGCGGGCAGCACCAGCAGCCCGGTGATCCCGCCGACCAGCGACAGCAACCCGTAGCTGCCGCCGGCGACGATCCCGCCGCTGGCGAGCCCTCCGGTGGCGCCGGCCAGCGCGATGGCGAGGTCCGCCGCACCCTGGGAGCGGGCCCGGTCGGTGAGCGTGGTGGCATCGGCGATCAGCGCCGTCCCGGCGATCAGCCCGAAGTTCCAGCCGAGGCCGAGCAGGCCCAGGGCGATCGACAGCGCCAGCAGCGATCCGGGATCGGCCAGCGCGGCGGTCAGCCCGGCGGCGACCAGCGTGAGGCCGCCCGCGGCGAGCACCGGACGGCGGCCGTAGGTGTCGGTGAGCCAGCCGGTCACCGGCGACGGCAGGAACATGCACGCCACGTGCACCGAGATGACCAGCCCGACGGCGGTGAGGGTGTGGTCGTGCTCGGTCAGGTG
Source organism: uncultured Actinomycetota bacterium (assembly GCA_963704295.1). Classification (GTDB taxonomy): domain Bacteria; phylum Actinomycetota; class Actinomycetes; order Propionibacteriales; family Nocardioidaceae; genus JACCVL01. The sequence goes on from OY969884.1 coordinate 795,486, forward strand.
GATCGGCGTCATGGTCATCAGGGCGACCATGGTCAGCTGGGTGAGCACCATCGCCGTCACCGCGACGACGACGGTCCGCCGGTCGCTGCGGACGCGGGGAGCACCTCGACCGGTCGGCCCACCTGCAGAGCCGGCGGGGCCGCCGTTCGCGTGGGCTCGCGCGGCGAAGACCGCCGCGGCGAGCAGCGGGTCGGGGCGCAGCAGCACCGCCAGCACCAGTCCGGCCAGCCCGTACGCCAGCGCGGCCAGCACGAACGGCCCGGCCAGCCGGGGCATCCCCGCGGCCGCCGCCAGGTCGCCGGTGAACTCGGTGAGATTGGGCCCGCCGACCGCCCCGAGGGTGGTGGCGACCAAAACGAGGCTGATCGCCCGGCCCCGGAACGCAGGGTCGGCAAGATCGGTGCCGGCGTGCCGGGCCTGCAGGCTGGTCGCGGTGCCGGAGCCGTACACGGTCAGCGCCAGCAGCAGCAGCGGCACGTTGTCGAGCACGGCGGCCAGCGCCACCCCGGCACCGCCGAGGCCGCCCGCGGCGTAGCCGAGTCCGAGCCCTCGCCGTCGCCCGTGTCGGGCCGAGACCCGGCCCACCATCAACGCGGCGCCGGCCGAGCCGGCGGTGAACAGTGCCACCGGCAGCCCCGCCAGCCCGGTCGTGCCCATCATGTCCTGCGCGAGCAGCGCCCCCACCGTGACGCCGGCGGCCAGCCCGGCGCCGCCGAACACCTGCGCGGTCACGATCACGGCCAGCACCCGGCGCTGCAGCGACTGCCGAGTCCAGCTCGGGTCGAGCCCGGCCGGGGCGGGCGCCTGGGTCGGGCTGGTCACGGTCTCAGCTCACCGTTCGCCGGCCGGCGGGCGACGCCAAGCGAGAGGAAGCCGAACGGCCTGGGCCCGTCGTCGTAGAACCTGTCGATCGACAGCACCTCGAGCGGGCTGCGCGCGAGGTACGCGGCGATCGGCCGGTCGAGGTGGCAGCCTCCGGCCACCGGACCCCACACCGGCTGAATCCGGTCCTGCCAGCGCGCCACCCTGTGGTCGTCGGCCCGGCCGTGCTCGACGAAGTGCAGCCGGCCGTCGGGGCGGAGCACCCGGCACAGCTCGGCCAGAGCCCGGTCCAGGTCGGGAATCGTGCACATCGTGAAAGTGGACAGCGCCGCGTCGACCGAGCCGTCCGTCAGGTCGAGTCGCTCGCCGTCAAGGCCGGCGCGGCGTACCGGCACCGCCGTCTCGGCGATCCGCGGCTGGGCCAGCTCCCAGGCCAGGTCCGACGGCTCGACCGCGGCGACGCTGCGGACGTCGCGGGGGTAGTGCCGCAGGTTGAGCCCCGAGCCGAACCCGATCTCGACGACGTCACCGGCGAGTCCGGCCACCGCGCGGTCACGCAGCTCCGACACCTGCTCGGTGCCGAGACAGACCTCGACCATGCGCGGCACCACGCGCTCGTGCCACCAGCCCATCGACCCGCCCTTCCTCGCCGGGCCCACCCTGCCACGACGGAGCGACGGTCCGCGGGACTCAGGTCAGCGGGACCACGTCCGCAGCGCCCATCCGGGCCGCGTCGGCCGTCGCGTCGTCGGGCATCTGCTGACTCTCCCGCTCGGCCGCGACCCGCTGCCGGTAGTGCTCCACCTCGCGGTCGACCTGGGCCTGACTCCATCCGAGCACGCCACCCATCAGCCGCGCGGCCTCCTCGCAGCAGCCGAGGCCGCGGTCGAAGGTCTCGATCGAGATCCGGGTCCGTCGGGTCAGCACGTCGTCGAGGTGCCGGGCGCCCTCGTGCGAGGCGGCATAGACGACCTCCGCCCGCAGGTAGTCGTCCGCACCGGGCAACGGCTGTCCCAGCGACGGGTCCTCGTCGACAAGCGTCAGCAGTTCCTGCACCAGCGACCCGTAGCGCCGGAGCAGATGCTCGACGCGGACGAGGTGCAGGCCGGCCCGGCGGGACAGGACGGTGCGCTGGTTCCAGAGCGCCTCCCAGCCCTCCGCGCCCAACAGCGGCACGTGGTCCGTGACCGACTCGGGCACCTGACGGTTCAGGTCGGCGACCATCCCGTGCGCGGCCTCGTCGACCGCGTCCTTGGCCATCACCCGGTAGGTCGTGTACTTGCCACCGGCGACGACGACCAGGCCGGGCACCGGATGGGCCACCGCGTGCTCGCGGGAGAGCTTCGAGGTGGCGTCGGACTCACCGTGCAGCAACGGGCGCAGACCGGCGTAGACCCCCTCGACGTCGGCGTGTGACAGCGGCGTCTCGAGCACGGCGTTGACGTGCTGGAGCAGATAGTCGATGTCGCTGGCGCTGGCAGCCGGGTGCGCCTTGTCCAGCTCCCAGTCGGTGTCGGTGGTGCCGATGATCCAGTGCCGGCCCCACGGGATCACGAACAGCACAGACTTCTCGGTGCGCAGGATCAGGCCGGTCTCGGAACGGATCCGGTCCCGTGGGACCACCAGATGGATCCCCTTGCTGGCCCGGACCTTGAACTGGCCGCGCTCCCCCGCGAGACCCTGGGTCTCGTCGGTCCAGACGCCGGTGGCGTTGACCACCTGCCGCGCCCGCACCGGGAACTCCCGGTCGCTCTCCAAGTCGTGCACCTGTGCCCCGGTGACCCGCTCGCCCTCACGCAACAGTGAGACGATCCGGGCCCGCGAGGCCACCGAGGCGCCGTACGAGGCGGCCGTCCGGGACAGGAACATCGTGTGCCGCGCGTCGTCCACCTGTGCGTCGTAGTACTGCAGTGCGCCGATCAGCGCGTCCTTGCGCAGCGACGGCACGATCCGGCGCGCACCGCGCCGGGTGAGGTGCCGGTGCCGCGGCACCCCGGCTCCGTTCCCGGACATCATCGCCAACGCGTCATAGAGCGCCACGCCGGAGCCGGCGTAGAGGCGCTCCCACCCTCGCCCCTTGAGCGGGTACAGGAACGGCACCGGCCGGACGAGGTGCGGGGCCAGCCGCTGAATCAGCAGGCTGCGCTCGCGAAGCGCCTCGGCGACCAGACCGAAGTCCAGCATCTCCAGGTAGCGCAGCCCGCCGTGGATCAGCTTGCTGGACCGGCTGGAGGTGCCGGAGGCGAAGTCGCGGGCCTCCACCAGCCCCACTCGCAGGCCGCGGGTGACGGCGTCCAGCGCCGCCCCCGCGCCCACGACGCCGCCCCCGATCACCAACACGTCCAGCTCGTCGGCTGCCATGTCGTCCAGCGCCTGCTGGCGTTGCTCGGGAGACAGCGGCACTGGCTGCATGCGGTTCCTCCGGATCAGGAGTCGGACGCGATGTCGGGCGGGCTCAGCTCAGTCCACGTCCACCCAGTCCAACGTCCGCTCGACGGCCTTCTTCCAGCCGGCGTAGCCCTCCTCGCGCTGCTCGTCGCTCCATTCGGGGTCCCACCGCTTCGACTCGTTCCAGTTCTCGCGCATCTCGTCGGTGTTGCTCCAGAACCCCACCGCGAGCCCGGCCGCGTAGGCCGCGCCCAGGGCGGTCGTCTCAGCCACGACCGGCCGGCTGACCGGAACGCCGAGCACGTCGGCCTGGATCTGCATGCACAGGTCGTTGGCGGTCACGCCGCCGTCGACCTTGAGCACCTCGAGGTGCACGCCCGAGTCCTTCTCCATCGCCTCGGCGACGTCCCGGCTCTGGTAGCAGATGGCCTCGAGCGTCGCCCGGGCCAGGTGCGCGTTGGTGTTGAACCGCGACAGGCCGACGATGGCGCCGCGGGCGTCGCTGCGCCAGTACGGCGCGAAGAGCCCGGAGAAGGCGGGGACGAAGTAGACGCCACCGTTGTCCTCGACCTGCTTGGCGAGCGACTCGCTCTGCGACGCGCCGCTGATGATGCCCAGCTGGTCGCGCAGCCACTGCACCGCCGACCCGGTCACCGCGATCGAGCCCTCGAGCGCGTAGACGACGTCCTCGTCGCCGAACTTGTAGCAGACGGTCGTCAGCAGGCCGGCCTCCGAGCGGACCAGCTCGGTGCCGGTGTTGAGCAGCATGAAGTTGCCGGTCCCGTACGTGTTCTTCGCCTCGCCGGGAGAGAAGCACACCTGCCCGACGGTCGCCGCCTGCTGGTCGCCCAGCACCCCGGTGATCGGGACCTCGCCGCCGAAGGGCCCGTTCTTCTGCGTCGTCCCGAAGCCGTCTGCGGTCGAGCTCGGCACGATCGTCGGCAGCATCGACCGCGGGATGTTGAACATGGCGAGCAGCTCGTCATCCCACTCGAGCGTCTCCAGGTCCATCAGCATGGTGCGGCTCGCGTTGGTCATGTCCGTGACGTGCAGCCCGCCGTCGGTGCCACCGGTGAGGTTCCAGATCACCCACGAGTCTGTGTTGCCGAAGACCGCGTCGCCCTTCTCGGCGGCCTCGCGGACCCCGTCGACGTTGTCGAGGATCCACTGGATCTTGCCGCCGGAGAAGTAGGTCGCGGGGGGCAGGCCCGCCTTGCGGCGGATGGTGTCCCCGTGACCGTCCCGCTCGAGCTTGGAGGCGATCCGGTCGGTGCGGGTGTCCTGCCACACGATCGCGTTGTAGTAGGCGCGACCGGTGTTCTTGTCCCACACCACCGCGGTCTCGCGCTGGTTGGTGATCCCGACCGCGGCCAGGTCCGAGTGGCTCAGCTTGGCCTTGCTGAGCGCGGTCTTGACCACCGACGAGGTGCGCTCCCAGATCTCGATCGGGTCGTGCTCGACCCAGCCCGACTGCGGCAGGATCTGCTCGTGCTCCAGCTGGTGGCGCGCGACCTCGTTGCCGCTGTGGTCGAAGATCATGAAGCGCGTGCTGGTGGTGCCCTGGTCGATGGCGCCGACGTAGTCAGCCATGGAGGTGCTCCTTTACGCAGGGGGCGGTTGGTCCGGGGAAGGACGCACGGACGGGCCGGGGCCGGGTCAGCGCTCGGCTCGGGGCTCGGAAACGGTCGGCTCGCCGATCTCGTCCTCGCTCGGCAGGTACGGCTGGACCAGGAACTTCCACAGGGCGCCGCCGAGGAGCCCGCCGAGGATGGGCGCGACGATGGGAAGCCAGAAGTACAGGTCTCCGTTCTGATCTCGCATCGCGTCGCCGTAGCCGGTGATCCACTGGGCGACGCGGGGCCCGAAGTCGCGGGCCGGGTTGATGGCGTAGCCGGCGTTCGCCCCCCACGCCATCCCGATCGCGACCACCAGGAAGCCGATCACCACCGGTCCGATGTTGGCCAGCGGCGGGTTGTTCGCCGCGTGGGTGACCGCCAGCACGACGAACACGAGGATCGCGGTGCCGACGATCTGGTCGGCGAAGGCGGTCGGGATCGACACCGGCGTCCCCATGACGCCGTTGCCGGGCAGGGTGGAGAAGACGCCCTGTGACTTGATCCCCAGCTCCGGGTCGAACGCCTTGAGCAGGTCGCCGTAGGTGAATCGCACGATGATGGCGGCGGTGAAGGCGCCGAGGAACTGCGCGACGATGTAAGGCAGGACCTTCTTCCACGGGAAGCCCACGAAGGCGGCGAGGGCGATGGTGACGGCGGGGTTGATGTGCCCGCCGCTGAGCCGGGCGGCGACGTACACCCCCATGGTGACGCCGAGCCCCCAGCCCCACGCGATCGAGTCGTGGTCGCCCAGAGCGCCCTCGCTGGTGACGACCTGGGCGACGACACCGACTCCGAACAGGATCAGGATCATGGTGCCGAAGTACTCGGCGGCGAGTTCTCCGACCAGCGGGTTCTTCTTCACTGGGCCTCCTCGGTCACGTGACGGTCACGGATGCGACGCTAGGAAGCCGGTGTGACCTAGGTCAATGCGCCACGTTCGACAATGTCAAACGGCGCCCACTAGCCTCGGCGCGTGCCGGGCAGCATCCAGTCGATCGAGCGGGCCGCGGCCGTGCTCCGGCTGATCGGTGCCGCGGACGAGCCGCTGGGCCTGGCCGAGGTGTCCACCGCGCTCGCCCTGCCCAAGCCGACCGTGCACGGCATCCTCCGGACCCTGCTCAGCGTCGGCTTCGTCGACCGCGCCGAGGGATCCTCCCGCTGGGGCCGGTATGTGCTCGGGGAGGGCCTGCAACGGATGGGGGCCGTCCGCATCGACGCGCAGGAGCTGCGCTCGCAGTCGATGAACTGGGCCGACGAGCTGGCCGCGCGGACCAGGATGTCGGTCCGCGTCGGCGTCCTGACCGGTGGCGAGGTGCTGGTGGCGCACCACGTGTTCCGCCCGGACGGGAGCCCGCAACGGTTGTGCACCGGCCAGCGGCTGCCGGCGCACGCGACCGCGCTCGGGAAGGCACTGCTGGCCCGGGCGCCGGCGGCGTCCTACCCGCAGGCGGGGGCGCCGTGGCCGGCCTACACGAAGCGGACCGTTACGTCGCCCCCGCAGCTGGCGGCGGCACTCGCGGCGGTGCGGCGCGAGGGGTACGCCACCGAGGCCGGGGAACACGTCCCCGACCAGGGGAGCATCGCTGCGCCGGTTCACGGCCCGGGCGGGTTCGTGGTGGGTGCGGTCGCCGTGGTGGCCCCGCTGGACGAGGTGCTCGTCGGCAGTCGCTACCGGCCGCGGCGCGACGTCCTGGACGGCACCCGGCACGCAGCCACCCAGATCAGCCGCGCCGTCGACGACCTCTGGGCGCCCCGCCCGTGAGCCAGCAGGTCATGGCGGCGATCGACCAGGGGACCACCTCGACCCGCTGCCTGCTGTTCGACCACTCCGGGCGGATGGTGTCGGTGGCCCAGCGCGAGCACCGCTCCCACCACCCCCAACCGGGGTGGGTCGAGCACGACGCCACCGAGATCTGGGCCAACACCAGCCGGGTCGTGCCCATGGCCCTGGAGCAGGCCGGCCTGTCGACCGGCGACGTGGTGGGGCTCGGTATCGCCAACCAGCGAGAGACCACGGTGGTCTGGGACGCCGCCACCGGGCGGCCGGTGACGCGGGCGATCACCTGGCAGGACGTCCGGGCCTCCGAGACGGTGGACCGGCTCGTCCGTTCCCCGGCCGGCGAGCGGTTCCGGGCGGTCTCCGGGTTGGCGCCGACGACCTACTTCGCCGGCCCCCGGCTGGCCTGGCTGCTGGACAACGTGCCGGGACTGCGGCGGCGAGCCGCCCGGGGCGAGGTGCTGTTCGGCACGATGGAGACCTGGCTGATCTGGAACCTGACCGGTGGGCCGGCCGGCGGCGTGCACGTCACCGACGTGACCAACGCGAGCCGCACCATGCTGATGGACATCCGCCTGCTGGCCTGGGACCCCGAGCTGCTGGACCTGCTCGACATCCCGTCCGCCATGCTGCCCCCGATCCGCTCCAACGCCGAGCTCTACGGCACCTGCACGCGGGTGCTGCCCGGAGTCCACATCACCGGCGCCATGGGCGACCAGCAGGCGGCCCTGTTCGGCCAGGCCTGCTTCTCGCCGGGCGAGGCCAAGTGCACGTACGGGACCGGGGCGTTCCTGTTGATGAACACCGGCCCCCAGGTCGCGACCCCCACGCACGGGCTGCTGCCCACGGTCGCCTACCAGGTGGACGGCACACCGATCTACGCGCTCGAGGGATCGATCGCGATGACCGGGTCGCTGGTGCAGTGGTTCCGGGACTCGCTGGGGATGATCGCCACCGCGCCGCAGATCGAGACCCTCGCGCTCACCGTGGCGGACAACGGCGGGTGCTACATCGTGCCCGCGTTCTCCGGACTGTTCGCGCCGCACTGGCGCACCGAGGCGCGCGGTGTCGTGGTCGGCCTCACCTCGTACGTCACCAAGGGGCACCTCGCCCGGGCGGTGCTGGAGGCCACCGGCTGGCAGACCAGAGAGATCGTGGACGCGATCACCGCCGAGTCCGGCGTTCAGCTGCAGCAGCTGAAGGTGGACGGCGGGATGACGGCCAACCATCTGCTCATGCAGTTCGTCGCCGACGTGCTGGACGTGCGCGTGGAGCGACCACTGGTCGCGGAGACCGTGTCGCTCGGCGCCGCCTACGCGGCCGGGCTGACCGTCGGCTACTGGTCGGACCTGGACGCCCTGCGGCACAACTGGCGTCGAGCGGCGATGTGGGAGCCGGCGATGAGGTCGGCGCACCGCGAGCGCGAGCGCGCCAACTGGGACGACGCCGTGGCGCGGACCTGAGCTCAGCCCTCGACGAGCTTCGTAGGCGCACCGTGCACGGCGGGGATCTGGCCCATCCGGCCGGCCTGGAAGTCCTCGAAGGCCGCGATCACCTCGGCCCGGGTGTTCATGACGAAGGGTCCCGCCCAGGCCACCGGCTCCCGGATCGGCAGCCCGCCGAGGACGATGACCTCCATCGAGGGCGAGCGGCTCTCCTGGCCGGCGGCGGCTGCGACCTCGATGACGTCACCGGCGCCGAGCACCGCCAGCTGTCCGGCACCGATCGGCTGGCCGCCGGCACCCACGCTGCCCTGGCCGGCCAGGACGTAGACCAGCGCGTTGAAGTCCCGTCGCCACGGCAGCCGCAGCCGGGCGGTCGGCGACAGCGTGGCGTGCACCATCGCCATCGGCGTGTGCGTGGAGCCCGGCCCGGCCTGGCCGCCGACCTCACCGGCGATGATCCGCACCAGCGCACCGGAGTCGGGGGTGGCGACGAGCGCGACGTCGTTGCCGCGCAGGTCCTGGTAGCGCGGTGTCGACCACTTCATCGACCGGGGCAGGTTGACCCACAACTGAAGACCGTGGAAGAGCCCGCCGGCCTGGACCAGCCACGCGGGCGGCTTCTCGATGTGCAACAGCCCTGAGCCGGCGGTCATCCACTGGGTGTCGCCGTCGGTGATCGTGCCACCGCCGCCCTGGCTGTCGTTGTGCTCGAAGACCCCGTCGAGCATGTACGTCACGGTCTCGAACCCGCGGTGCGGGTGCCACGGGGTGCCCTTGGGCTCACCGGGCGCGTACTCCACCTCGCCCATCTGGTCCAGGTGGATGAACGGGTCCAGCAGACTGAGGTCCACCCCGGCGAATGCGCGGCGCACCGGGAACCCCTCGCCCTCGTACCCCTGCGGCGCGGTGGTGACCTGGGCGACCGGTCGCGTCACCGCGGCGGGCCCGGGCTCGGTGATCCGGGGCAGGATGGTCAGGTCCTCGACGGCGACGGCGGGCACGGCGATCGGCCTCCTCGAGTGGAACGGCTGCTGGTACCACGACCAACATTAGTTGATGCTTCAATGTTCCACCAGGGCTCGGGCTCGGCCGTTCGGGCCGATGCGATCAGCCGTCGGGACTGCGCTGCTCCCTCGCGGAGGGTCCGGGCGGGGTCTCGCCCGTAGCGTGCCAAGGGTGCGCCGCCAGGCGGGCTCGACCCCGCTGCTGACCCATCGCCAGCCCCCGCTGGCGCAGGCCGCCATGCTCTCGATCGTCGCGCTGACGCTCTGGCACTCGGTGCTGGTCACGCCCGGACTGCCGGTCCTCCCCGGCGCCGGCCTTGCTCCGTGGCTGTCGGCGGCGGTGTGGCTCGGCGCGACAGTGGCCTGCCTGGCCCGTGCCGTGTGGGTGAGCACCGACCGGCTGGCCTGGTGGTCGATGTCGGCGGCGCTGGCGGCGTCGACAGCGGCCGCGGTCACGCAGGCGATGACGGTCGGCTCCTCCACCGGCGGCACCTGGACCACAGCCTCGAACGTCTGCGCGCTGGCGTTCTACCCCTTCGCCTACGCGTCGATCATGATGATGGTGCGGGCCCGGGTGGAGGAGTTCACCGCCAGCACCTGGCTGGACGGCCTCGTCTCCGGCTTGGCCGCGGCCGCGGTGGTGGCGACCGTGGCGTTCGACGACCTGACCGCCGCCAGTCACCAAAGTCGGCTGGTGGTGCTGGTCCAGGTGACGTACCCCGTCGCCGACCTGCTGCTGGTCATGCTCGTCGTGGCCTTCTTCGCCGTCACCGGCTGGCGCCCGGGCCGGGCCTGGCTCGCCCTGATGACCGGCCTGCTGTGCCTGGCCGGCGCGCACACGTACGCGCTGGTGAATCTGGCGTCCTCGGGGCGGGCCACCGGCACCTGGATCGACGGCTTCGGGCTGATCGGAGCGGTCGGACTGGCAGCTGCCGCCTGGGCGTCCACGGCCGCGCAGATCACGGTACGCACCGACTGGCGGACCCTCGCCACCCCGATCCTGTCGGTCGTCGTGGCAGTGGGCGTGCTCGCACACCGGTCCTGGGAGGGCGGTGGCGAGGCTGCCACCGACCTCGCGCTCGCGACGATCCTGCTCGCCACCGGCCGAGCCATGCTGGCCTTCCGTGAGCTGCGAGCACTGGCGGACACCCGACGCGAGGCGCACACCGACGCGCTGACCGGGCTGCCTAACCGGCGGCGGCTGTTCAGCGTGCTCGAGCAGCGGATCCGACACCGGCAGCCGTTCGCCGTGCTGCTCCTCGACCTGGACGGCTTCAAGGAGATCAACGACACGCTCGGCCACTCGACCGGCGACCTGCTGCTGACCCAGGTGGCCCGGCGGCTCGACGACCACCGGCACCCGGACGACATCCTGGCCCGGCTCGGTGGCGACGAGTTCGCGCTGGTGGCCACCGGACCGCTGGACGTCGATGGCGCCCGCACGGTGGCCCGGCGGATGGCCGAGGCCCTGCTCACCCCGTTCCGGCTCGGCCCGGTCAGCGTCACGATGGAGGTGAGCACCGGTCTGGCTCTGTTCCCCGACCACGCCGACAACGCCTCGGACCTGCTGTCCAGGGCCGACGTCGCGATGTACCAGGCGAAGCGGGACCGCAGCGAGCATGCCGTCTACGACCCCAGCCGATACGACCACAGCGCCGACCGGCTCGGCGTCGTCGCCGCGCTGCGCGAGGGCCTGACGCGTGGCGAGCTGGTCGTGCACTACCAACCGCAGGTGCAGCTCGGCACCGGTGCGCTGATCGGCCTGGAGGCGCTGGCCCGCTGGCAACACCCCGAGCACGGGCTGCTCGGTCCGGAGGAGTTCATGCCGGCCGTCGAGCACACCAACGTGATGCGCCCCTTCACCGAGCAGCTGCTCCGCATCGTGCTGGAGCAGATGCGCGACTGGCGGGAGATCGGGTCGGTGCGGCTGCGCGTACCGGTCTCCCTGAACGTCGCGGCGCCCAACCTGGTGGACCGCTCGTTCGCCGACACGGTCAGCAAGCTGCTCGCCGAGTACGACGTGTTGCCCCGCGAGCTGGTCATCGAGGTCACCGAGAACGCTGTGCTCACCGACGCCGACCGCGCCATGCGAGTGCTGCACGAGCTGCGGGACCTCGGGGTCGGGCTCAGCATCGACGACTTCGGCACCGGCCTGTCGTCACTGCAACGGCTGCGGATGCTGCCCGTGGACGAGCTGAAGATCGACAAGTCGTTCGTCAGCGGGCTTCCCGACGACATCCGTGACAGCGCAGTGGTCGAGGCCTCGATCACGCTGGCCCGCCGGATGGGGCTGCAGGTCATCGCCGAGGGCGCGGAGACCGAGACGATCTGCCGCGAGCTGATGCGCCTCGGCTGCGATCGAGCCCAGGGCTTCCTGTTCGCCCAGCCGTTGTCCGCCCGCAGTCTGGAGGCCTGGGACGTCGCCCGCTCCAGCACCGGCCGGCACCGGTCCACGGCGCCCCGTGCGGCCGACGCGATCGGCCGGGCAGGCGGCCGGACGGGCGGCCTGGCCGGCGCCTGAGCGCGATTTCGTGGGCCTCCGCCCCGCTGCTAGAGTCGACCGCTGCACGGGCGCCATTAGCTCAATTGGCAGAGCAGCTGACTCTTAATCAGCGGGTTCGGGGTTCGAGTCCCTGATGGCGCACAACTCGCCCCGACGGCCCCGGTCAGTCGCGCGCGGCGGGAGCCAGCGGGGACGGCTCGACCCGCAGCACGCGGGCCAGTCCGGCGGGCAGCCACCAGTTCCACCGGCCGAGGACGCTGACCAGCGCCGGCACCAGGAGCGCCCGCACGATGGTGGCGTCGATCAGGATGCCGACCCCGAGCGCGGTGCCGAGCACCTTGATGTCGGTCCCGGGCGCGGAGGCAAGCGCCGCGAACGCGAAGAACAGGATCAGCGCCGCCGACGTCACCAGCCGCCCGGTCCGGCCCAGCCCGGTGATCACGGCCTCCGAGGTCGTCCCCACCTGGTCGTACTCCTCGCGCATCCGGGCCAGGATGAAGACCTCGTAGTCCATCGAGAGGCCGAACAGGAAGGCGAAGATCACCACCGGCAGCCAGAACGTGATCGCGCCGGTCTCGGTGACGCCGAAGATCGCCTCGGAGCCGTTGCCCTCCTGCCAGAAGAACACGATGGCGCCGAAGACCGCCGTCATCGAGATCAGGTTCAGGATCACCGCCTTCAACGGGAGCAGCAGCGACCGGAACGTCCGCACCAGCAGCAGGAAGGTCACCACGGCGATGATCAGCAGGACGTACGGGAACTTCTCGTACACGGCGTTGAAGTAGTCCTCGACCCCGGCACCGGCGCCGGTGATCTGCACGGTGCCTGCCACGGCGGCCTCGACGCTGGTCCGCACCGCGTCCACCACGTCGGTGCCGGTGCTGTCGACGGTCTCCCGGGTGGGCAGCACGTCGACCACCGTGGTCCCGTCCGACGAGCCGCCCTCGACCGCGGTGTAGACACCGTCGACGCCGCGAGCCGCCTCGACCGCAGCAGCGGCCTGGTCGTCGGGCACCAGCACCTCGATCGGGGTGAGCACCCCGTTCCCGATGCCGCCGTCACGCAGCTGCTGGGCGGCTTGGAACGACGGCCCGCTGGTGGACAGCGACGAGATGCTGGTCTGGCCGATCCGCAGCCCGAAGATCGGCAGGATCAACAGGGCCAGTGCGATCAGGGCGACCCCGGTCGCGAGGAACCGGTGCCGGACGATCTGCCGCGCCCAGGCCGACCAGCCGCGCGCGGCGACCCCCTCGTGCCGGATCCGGGGCCAGTCCACTCGGGGGCCGACGCTCGCCAGCAGCGCCGGCAGCAGGGTCAGCACCACCGCCACGCTGACCAGCGGGATCAGCATCCCGCCGATGCCCATGCTGCGCAGGAACGGAACCGGGACGGCGATCAGCGCGAGCAGGCTGATCGCCACCGTGACGCCGGAGGCGAGCACCGCGTGGCCGGCGGTCCGGATCGCGAGCACCACGGCCTCCTCGTTGGCGTGGCCGTGCTCGCGTTCCTCCCGCCACCGCGACACGACGAGCAGCGAGTAGTCGATCGCCACACCCAGCCCGATCAGCGAGATCAGGAACTGCACGACGAAGCTCACGTCACTGAAGGTCGTGAGGCCCAGCACGATGAGGAACGTCGTGAGGATCGACACTGCGGCGATCAGCAGCGGCAGCAGCGCCAGGAACGACGCGTACACGAACAGCAGCACGGCCAGCGCACCGAGCGCGCCGAACAGCGTCTCGACCAGCACGCTCGGGCCTTCGGTGTCGCCACCGGCTGACAGCAGCCCGTACGAGGTCAGGCCGACGCTGAGGTTGCGCGGTTCGGCGGCCGCCTGCAGGACCGGCAGCAGCCGCTGCTCGAGGCCGGGGCCGAACCCGGCCGGCAGCGGCCCCTGCACCAGGGCGAACGTGCTGCGGCCGTCGTCGGACACGAACCGCTCGTCGTCGGTGCTCGCGTAGTCGACGACGCGCAGCGGCAGCTCGCCGCCGACCTCGCTGCGCACCTCGTCGAACACGGCCGCGACGTCGTCCCGACGCTCGTCCACGGTCTGGCCGGCCGGGACGGTCACGACCGGTACGAACGTGTCGAACGTGCTGACGCCGTACTCGCTCGTCAGCACCTTCTCGGCGTCGTCACCCGGCTGCCCGGGCAGCGAGAAGTCGAGCGTCAGCCGGTCGGTCAGCTGGCCGGCGGCCACCCCGCCGGCCAGGAAGAGCACCAGCCACACCGCGGCCACGACCCGGCGGTGCCGGAGCACGGCTCTGACGAAGCGTTCCATGAGCCCTCCCCGGCTCGGCGCGACCTCCACCCCAGCACGGCGGCCGCGATAACACCAGACCAGGTCAGAGCCGGGATGGCCCAGGGCCCGCACCGGCTCGGGAGCCCAGATGCATTCACGTCGTCCCGACGGCGGGAATGCATCATCCGGTGAGGGATAGGCGGCGGCGATCCGTTGCTCCCCGAGCCACACATTTCGAGGGGGTAAGACCGAGATTCGGTCGTTTGCCGGATGGTCGCGAAGGTCCGGACACTTGGCGCGTCACGCCGAGCGAGGAGCCCTTCTTGGAGCAGATCACCGAGATGGCCGTCGGGGATCGCAGCCTGAGCCTGCGGTTGGCCGGTCGGACCCTGCACTTCCACTACGTCTGGCTGCGCGACAACAGCTGGTCGGGCGACGCCCGGGTGGCGCAGTCCGGTGAACGCAAGCTCTTCACCGCCTCGATCCCCGACGACATCGCCCCGGCCGACGTGCGGGTTGACCCCGCGGACCGGCTGCGGATCACCTGGAACGACGGCCATGTGTCGACGTACACCGCCCGGTGGCTGCTGGAGCATGACTACTCCGACCAGGCGCGGGCCGCCCGCCGGCACGTTCCGGTGCTCTGGCGGTCCGACCTCGGTCGCCCCCCGACCTTCGACCACAGCGACGTCGTCGGCACGACCGCGGGACAGCTCGCCTACCTGGACGCGCTCCGCGACCACGGTGCGGCGGTGGTGCGAGGCGTGCCATCGGTGCCGGGTGAGGTGGAGCGCTTCGCGCAGGCGATCGGCCATGTCCGGGAGGTGGCCTTCGAACGGATTCACGAAGTGCGGCACGACCCGGCCGGCTACAACGTCGCGCACACCCCGCTGGAGCTGAAGCCGCACACCGACATGCCCAGCTACCACTGGCCGCCGAGCGTGCAGCTGCTGCACTTCCTCGTCAACCAGGCCACCGGCGGTGAGTCCACGCTGGTGGACGGCTGGGCGGTGCTGGCCGACCTGCGCCGCGACGACCCCGAGGCGTTCCGCCTCCTCGCCGAGACGCCGGTGACCTACCAGCTGTTCAGCCCGAGCGAGGACACTCGAGCCACCGCCCCGATGATCCAGCTGGACACCGATGGCGAGGTGCGCACGTTCCGCTTCTCCAACCAGCTGGCGCTGCCGCTCGCCATCCCGTTCGACCGGGTCGAGCCGTTCTACGCTGCCTACCGGCGGCTCGGACGCATGATCGACGGTGACGGTTACAAGATCGCCTTCAAGTGCTCCGACGGTGACCTGATCACGCTGCACGGGCACCGGGTGCTGCACGGCCGGCTCGCCTTCGACCCCGCCAGCGGCGCGCGGCACCTGCAGGATGTGTACATGGAGTGGGACGACCTGATGGCACGCCGACGGGTGCTGCGCGGTGAGCACCTGCCGCTGCCCGCGGACCAGCCGATCCAGGCGGTGAGCGCGTGACCGCACGGACCGTGCAGTTCACCAAGATGAGCGACGGGACGGCCGAGGACTACGCCTTCCTCGGCGCGATCGAGCAGGCCGAGCTCGCCGCGTTCCCCGACCGGGTGCTCGGCTGGCTGCGGGCCATGGACGAGCCGACGGGCTACCGCATCACCCGGCTCGAGCACTCGCTGCAGGCCGCGACCCGCGCATGGCGAGCCGGCGAGGACGAGGAACTCGTGGTCTGCGCGCTGCTGCACGACATCGGCGACGTCCTCGGGCCGGCGAACCACGCGGAGGTCGCCGCGGCCGTGCTGCGCCCGTACGTGAGCGAGCGGAACCACTGGATCGTCAAGCACCACGGGCTCTTCCAGGGCGTGTACTACTTCGCGCACGTGGGGCTCGACCCCGACGCGCGGGACCGCTACCGCGACCACCCGTGGTACCAGGCGACCGTCGACTTCTGCGCGGACTACGACCAGGTGTCGTTCGACCCCGAGTACGACACGGAGCCGTTGACGTCTTTCGAGCCGATGCTGCGGCGCGTGCTGGCACCGTCGAACATCACCGCCTGGTAGGGCCGGTCAGGCGTACGGCGCAGTGCTCAGGTAGCGCAGCCCCGAGTCGACGGCCACCGTGACCACCGTGCCCGACGCGTCGAGATTCTCGGCGATCCGCAGCGCCGCGATGACGTTCGCCCCGGTCGAGGTGCCGGCGAACAGTCCCTCCTCGCGGGCCAGCCGGCGCGCCATCGCCTGCGCGTCCGCGCTCGGGACCCGGTCCAGCCGGTCCACCCGATCGGGTTCCCACAACGGCGGCAGGAACCCGATCCCGATGCCCTCGATCCGGTGGGCACCGGTCGGCTCCCCGGACAGCACGGCCGATTCGGCGGGCTCGACGCCCACGATCGTGATCGTCGGGTCGTGCCGGTGCAGGGCGGTGGTCACGCCGTGGATGGAGTGCGCCGTTCCGACGGATTGCACGAAGGCGTCCACCCGGCCGTCCGACTGGCGCCAGATCTCGTCCCCCATCGGCTCGTAGCCGCGGGCGGCGTCGGCGTTGGTGAGCTGGTCCGACCACCAGTGCCCGGGCTGGCGGCTGATCCGCTCCGACGTGGCGATCATCCGCTTGATCAGGTCCTCGGTGATACGACCCTCGTCGCTCGGCTCGTCGGTGATCTCGGCCCCGAGCGCCTGCATCGTCCCGCGCTTCTCGACGCTGAACGCGTCGGAGAACACCACGTGCAACCGGTATCCGAGAGCGGCACAGACGAAGGCCAGCGAGATCCCGGTCGTGCCCGCGGTGTACTCCACCACCGTTCCGCCCGCCGGGAGCCGGCCGTCGGCGGCGGCCGCCTGAACCACCGCCGCGGCCATCCGGTCCTTCATCGACCCGGTGGGGTTGGCCGACTCGAGCTTGACCATCAACCGGCACCCGGAGGCAGGAACCACCCGCCGCAGCTGGACCATGGGCGTGTTCCCCACGCCGGCGAGGACCCCTGGGCCGGTGGCAGCGCTCATCCGGGGCACGCTAGACCACCGGCGGGAGCCGGGCGGGTGAATGCTGGACGGCCGACCGACCGCCCGGCAGGATCCGGGGGTGCCGGTGTTCGACTTGTCGCTGCCCGAGCTGCGGGCGTACCTGCCGGAGCGCAGCGAGCCGGCCGACTTCGACCGGTTCTGGGCCGACACCCTGGCCGACGACCCGCCGACACGACCTCGCAGCGCAGCTCCGGCCGTACGAGCTGGAGCTGCCGCTGGTGGACGTGCACGACCTGGAGTTCGCCGGCTTCGGCGGCGAACGCGTCCGCGGCTGGTACATCTGCCCCAAGGACGAGGGACGGGGAGAGCGGCTGCCCTGCGTGGTGCGCTTCCTCGGTTACGGGGACGGCCGCGGATCGCCGCTGGACTGGCTGGCCTGGCCGGCCGCCGGCTTCGCCTTCCTGGTGATGGACACCCGCGGCCAGGGTGGGAACTCCCGGCGGGCGGGTGCGACGCCGGACCGCCCGACGGCGGACCACCCCGGCGCTCCTGGGTCCCTGACCGTCGGGGTCACCGACCCGCAGCACTCCTACTACCGCCGGGTCTACGTCGACGCGGTACGCGCCGTGCAGACCGCCGCGGAGCAACCGCGGGTCGACCCGCGGCGGATCGCGGTGCACGGGATCAGCCAGGGCGGTGGCATCGCGCTCGCCGCGGCCGCCCTCTCCGACCAGGTCGCGGCGGCGCTGGTGGACGTGCCGTTCCTCTGCCACTTCCGCCGGGCGATCGAGGTGACCGACCAGCCGCCGTATCTCGAGCTGCTCACGTTCCTCCGCACCCACCGCGACCGTGCCGACCAGGCGCTCCGGACGCTGGACTACGTGGACGGGGTCAACATGGCAGCCCGTGCGCGAGTCCCGGCGCTGTTCTCGGTGGCCTTGATGGACCAGGTCTGCCCACCGTCGACGGTCTTCGCCGCGTACAACCACTACGCCGGACCGAAGCAGATCGAGGTGTGGCCGCACAACGAGCATGAAGGCGGTGGGGTGCACCAGGAGCTGCGCCAGCTCGGGTGGCTGCGCGACCGCCTCGGCCGCGGCCGTACCGCCGGCTAGCCGTTCTCGCGCTGGTGCCCCTCGGCCACCGCCCGCAGTGCCTCCTCGTCCACCGCGTCGCGGTGCGCCACCGCCACCGCGCACCGGGTCACCGCCCGCAGCGTGGAGGTGCGGCGGCCGCCCTCGAGCAGCGCGCGCTCACCCAGCACCGCGCCGGGGCCGATCTCGGCGACCACCTCACCGTCCACGTCGACGCTGAGCACGCCGTCGAGCAGCAGGAACAGCTCGTCCCCCTCCTCGCCCTGGGTGGTCGAGGGCCTCCCCCACGTCGAGCCGGCGGATCTTCGGCCGCTTGCCAGCGCTCATGATCGTCCGGGACAGCTCGCGCTCCAGCGCGGTCTCCACCTCGCTCACCAGCGCCGGCGAGTCCTCGTCCCCCCAGGGAGTCCACCGGCCGAAGGCGTTGACGCTCCAGGTGCGGTAGTCGACGACCGCCGACTTGGACACCAGCCGCCCCTCGTGGTCGTAGACCCAGTGCCGGGGGAACGGGCTGGCCCCCTCCAGCGTGCACTCCGAGCGACCGTCGGCGTGCACGGTGAGGCTGAGTGTGGTCCAGGCAGCGGGCGCGGCGATCTGGACGTACGGCGGGTGGTTGACCCGGCGCGGCGCCGGGACACCGGTCCGACCGCCGGCCGTCTGCACGAATCGCACCGCGGTGTCGCTGAGCCGCTCGACCGACCGCCGGTCGTCGAAGGCAACCGCGGCGAAGGTCATCGCGAGCCCCAGGCGCAGCGTCGTGGACCCCAGCCGGCCACCGCCGTCCTGCCCGAAGTCGACGATCCGGCCGTCCTCGACCTCCACCCAGCCGGCGACCCGGTTCGCGAACCGGCAGTTGCCGCCGGCGACGAAGGCGTCGACGTCGTCGATCATGTCGGGCGGCGGGTTGTCGTAGCTCGCCATCCCCACGCTGAAGGGGACCTTGTAGACGAGGCCGGTGACTGCCTCGCTGGGGATCCAGGAGATCGCGGTCGCTGAGCGTTCAAGCCGCATGCCAGGAGGCTAGCCAGCGACGCCGCGGTATTTCAGTGCTTTTCGGTACCCGAACGCGCGAGGATG
This sequence comes from uncultured Actinomycetota bacterium, assembly GCA_963704295.1. Classification (GTDB taxonomy): domain Bacteria; phylum Actinomycetota; class Actinomycetes; order Propionibacteriales; family Nocardioidaceae; genus JACCVL01. Next base: position 814,395 of record OY969884.1, read on the forward strand.
GGCTCGTGGCCGACACCGAGCGTCGTCCTCCGACCGGCACGGTGACGATGCTGTTCAGTGACATCGAGGGCTCGACCCGGATGCTCGCCCGGCTCGGTGACGCCTATGCCGCGGTCCTCACCGACCAGCGGCGGCTGCTGCGCTCGGCTTTCGAACGCTGGCACGGCACCGAGATGGGGACCGAGGGGGACAGCTTCTTCGTGGCCTTCCCCTCGGCCCGGGACGCCGTCCACGCCTGCATCGACGGGCAGCGTGCGCTGAGCGAGCACAGCTGGCCGCACGACGCCGAGGTGCGGGTCCGGATGGGGCTGCACACCGGCGAGCCGGTGCAGTACGAGGACGGGTACGTCGGCATGGACGTGCACCTCGCCGCCCGGATCGCCGCCACCGCGCACGGCGGCCAGGTGGTGCTGTCCGCGGCCACGACGGCGCTGGCCGGCGGCAACCTCCCGGACGAGACCGGGATCCGGGACCTCGGCGAGCACCGGCTCAAGGACATCCCGGAGCCGCAGCGGCTGCACCAGCTCGTGCTGCCGGGTCTGCCGGCGGACTTCCCGGCCCTGCGCAGCCTCGGAGCAAGCAGCAACCTGCCGGCGCGCCGAACGCCTCTGGTCGGGCGACACCGCGAGCAGGCCGAGGTGGCCGAGCTGTTGACCGCGGCCGGACAGCGGCTGCTCACCATCACCGGCGCCGGCGGCTCAGGTAAGACCCGGCTGGCGGTCGAGGTTGCCGATGCGGTGAGCGGCGACTTCCCGGACGGGGTCTATTTCGTCCCGCTCGCCACGGTGAGCCAGCCATCCGTCGTCTGGACCACGCTGGCCGAGTCGATCGGTCTCGCCGGCGACGGCGAGGGGGCGGCGGCGCTGTTCGAGCACGTCGCCGACAAGCGGATGCTGCTGGTGCTCGACAACCTCGAACAGATCGCGAACGCGGGGGGCTCGGTCGTCGCGCGGCTGCTCGAGCTCACGACCGGACCGACCGTGCTCGCCACCAGCCGTCGCCCGCTGCACGTGCTCGCCGAGCAGGAGTACCCGCTCGGAACGCTCGACCTGCCGCCGGGCGACACCGCTACCCGCGCTGCCGCGGAGGCGTCCAGCGCGGTGTCGCTGTTCGTGCAGCGGGCTCGGTTGGTGAAGCCGTCCTTCACGTTGACCGACGACACCGCCGGCGACGTGGTGGCGCTCTGCCGGCACCTGGACGGACTGCCGCTGGCCCTGGAGCTGGCCGCGTCCCGCGTGCGGCTGTTGTCCCCGCGGGCGCTGCTGACCCGGCTTGACTCGACCCGGTCGCTGGGCGACTCCGCCGCCGGACGGCCCCGTCGGCACCAGACGCTGCACGCCACCATGAGCTGGAGCTACGACCTGCTGCCGCCCGGCGTCCAGCGGGTCTTCCGGCGGCTGGCGGTGCTGTCCGGCGGCGGCAGTCTGGAGGCGGTCTCGGCGGTCACCGGTGACCCGGACCCACTGCCCGAGCTCTCCGAGCTCGTCGAGGCGAGCCTGGTCCGCCTGGACGACGGCCCGGACGGCGCGCCGCGGGTCCGGCTGCTGCAGACGGTGCGTCGCTTCGCCGCCGAGCGGGCGGCCGAGGCGGGCGAGCTGGACGACCTGCGCCGCCAGCACGCCGAGCACTACGCCGAGCTCGCCGCTCGCGCCGCTCAACGGCTACGTGGCCCGGACGACCTCAGCGCCCGCGCGCTGCTCACGACCGAGTCCGACAACCTGCGGGCGGCGCTGGCCTGGGCGCTCGGTGAGGACGGCACGGCCGACCCGCCGCCCGACCGGGTCGCGGTGGGGTTGCGGCTGTGCCACGACCTCGGCTGGTTCTGGTACGCCGGCGGCTACCTGCGTGAGGGGCGGCATTGGCTGGAACGGGCCAGCCGACTCGCCTCGGAGGAGCAGGGACCCGAGCTGGCCGGGCTGCTGCACACGCTGGGCATCGTGCTGGCCCAGCAGGGACGGCACCGCCAGGCAAGGGACCTGCTGGCCAAGGCGCTACGGATTCGGCGACGGGTCGACGACGGGCACCGGACCGCGAGCACGCTGAACAGCCTGGGAGTGGTGTACCGCAACCTCGGTGATCCGGAGCGCGCGCGAGAGAACCTGCAGGAGAGCGTGGCCATCGCTCGTGAGCTCGACCACCCGCAGCGACTCGCCTCGGCCCTCAGCAACCTCGCGATGCTCGAACTCGACGAGGAGCACCCCGACCGCGCGATCGAGTTGATCACCGAGGTGCGGCAGACCGACCAGCTGCTCGGCGACGCCTGGGCGGTGGCCGGCGACCACGCCAACCTGTCCGCTGCCCATCTGCAGGCGGGCCGGGCCGAGGAGGCGTTCGACCTGCTCTGCGAGGTGGTCGAGGACTCCCAGAGCCTGGGAGACCTCGACCTCACTCTCGGCCTGGTCGAGCTGCTCGCCGTGTGCGCCGCGGGACGCGGCGACCACCGTCGGGCCGCCCTGCTCCTCGGCGCCACGGACGCGCTGCGAGCCGAGGGGGGCGTACCGCTGGCCGAGCCGGACCGCCGGATGCTCGACCGGCTGCTAGCGCGGTGGCTGGACGGCCACGACCCGTCCGCCTGGTCCGTGCACGGCACCGAGGGACGCGCGTTCAGCACCGCCGAGGCGGTGCGGCTCGCGACAGACCGCTCGTGAACCCCGGAGACAGCTGACACCCACCCCGCCCACGATCCGCGACTTTTTCGGGGCCGGACAGGGTCAGCGCTCGTCGAGCAGCGCGTCCAGCTCCTCCGAGGTCGTGCCGGTGGCGTAGAGCAGGTCCGCCGCCAGCGCCCGGGTCTGCGCGACGACGACGGTGAGGCCGAGTGAGCCGTCACCGGGCAACGCGTCGGTCGCGGTACGCACGACGTCCAGCAGCACCCCGCGGACCTCGTCGAAACGGTGCTGCTCGGACAGGTCCTCGGCGAAGATGCGCACCGCCGCACCGAGCTGCTGCAGGGCCGGCGCCACGGCGACGCCGTCGGTGTCGCCGCGGCGCAGCATCGTGTGCACCCGCCGGGTGAGCACCCGCGCGTCCCGCACGGCATGGTCGACGTAGCGCAGCGAGCGGGCGTACAGCAGGACGTGCTCACGCTGGCGCCAGCGCAGCGGCGAGATGCGGGCCAGCTCGCTCGACGAGGCGGCGGTCTCGCCCACGTGCCGCAGCGGTGCCTCCAGCGCCCGGCTGCGCTGCAGCGCGGTCCACGCCACCCCAGGGTCCCCCCAGCGCAGCGCGGTCGCGGCCGAGGTGAGCAGGTCAGCCAACTCGGTGAGCACCTCGCTGACCTCCTGCTGCAGCCGACGCAGCGGGTTCGGGGCGAGTGCCGCACCGACGAGCAGGCCTACGGCGCCCCCGACGAGCGCGTCCACGAATCGGCTGGCGGCCACCGTCTCCAGCGAGCTGCCGACCGGCGTCACGGTGACCAGCAGGATCGCCGACGTGCAGGCCTGCACGATCGTCATCCGGCCGACGTCGAGCAGCACCGCGACGACCGCGGCGAGAGCCACCACCAGCGCCAGCTGCCAGGTGCCGCGACCGATCACGGACAGCAGCAGCTCGCCGGCGAGGATGCCCACCGCGACGCCGACGACCAGCTCGACCACGACCCACCGCCGTCGCCCCATCGCGGAGGTGACCGACAAGACGGCCGAGACCGGCGCGAAGAACGGCTGCGTGTGCCCGATCAGCTCCGTCGCGATCAGCCAGGCGGCCGAGGCAGCCAGACAGATCTGGAGCACGACCGGGGCGTTGACCCGCAGCTGCCGCGCTCGGCGCCGGTACTCGCGCCGAGGGGTCCAGGTCGCATCGGGCAGGGACACGTGAGCAGTCGCAGACCTCAGAGGTAGAGGCCGGTCTGGCCGTCCTCGATGCGCTCGGCGGCAACGGCATGCAGGTCACGCTCGCGGAGCAGGACGAACTCCTCGCCGCGAACCTCCACCTCCGCCTTGTCCTCGGGGTCGAACAGCACCCGGTCGCCGGTCTGCACGGTCCGAACGTGCTGTCCGGTTGCCCGGACGTGCGCCCAGGACAGCCGGCGGCCGATCGAGGCCGTGGCGGGGATGACGATGCCGCGGGTCGAGCGCCGCTCCCCGGGGTCGCGATCCAGGCTCACCAGGATGCGGTCGTGCAGCATCCGGATGGGCAACCGGTCGGCGGGGTCAGTCACCGCCGACGACACGGCGCAGCACCACCACGACGGCGACGGTCCCGACGACCGCGCCACCAACCTTCGCGAACTGGTCCACCCGCGGCGAGCCGTCCGGTGCGAAGAACTTCGCCTTCACGCCGTCCAGGGTCCGCCGCAGGATGGTCTTCGGGCTGGTGCGCTCGACCAGCGTGTCGATGGTGGTCGCCAGCTGCTCACGGGTCTGCTCGATGTCCCTGACGATGTCGTCGGGCGTGCGCTCACCCGTCGACGCTCTCGCCCCTGCAGCCACGAGTCCTCCTCGGTCGGTACGTCTGGTCGGGCGGGGCCAGTGTTCCACGGTGCTCATTCGGCCCGCACCCGGCGGGTGACGGTGCTGATGCCGAGTGGGGCCGGTGAGACTCGAACTCACACTGGCACGGACCTAAACCGTGTGCCTCTGCCGGTTGGGCTACGGCCCCGCAGATCGCCAGCCTAGGAGGGCGTCCCGCCAGGCGGGGTGAGGATGCGCACCAGGGCCGGCAGGACCGCGCGCAACGCTCGGCCCCGGTGGCTGATCGCGTCCTTGTCCTGCGGCGCCAGCTGCGCGTTACTGCGCTCGTGCCCGTCCGGTACGAACAGCGGGTCGTAGCCGAAGCCCGCCTCGCCGCGAGGCGCCCGCAGCAACCGACCCGCCATCACCCCGTGCTCCACCACCTCGACGCCACCCGGGGCCGCCAGCGCCACCGCGCAGCGGAACTGGGCACCCCGCCGCTCGTCCGGCACGTCGGTCAGCTGCGCGAGCAGCAGGGCGTTGTTGGCGGCGTCGTCCTTGGCCGCTCCGGACCAACGCGCTGACAGCACACCCGGCATGCCGTTGAGCGCGTCCACACAGAGCCCGGAGTCGTCGGCGAGCGACGGTAGGGCAGTCGCCGCCAGCGCCGCGCGCGCCTTGAGCCGGGCGTTGCCCTCGAACGTCGGCTCGGTCTCTGCCGGCTCGGCGTAGGCCGGCACGTCGTCCAGCCCGAGCACGTCGACCGTGGGCACCAGGGGCGCCACGATGCGGCGCAGCTCGTCCAGCTTCTTGGCGTTGTGGGTGGCGAGCACCACCCGCGGACGACTCGGGACCGAGCTCAACCGCGGCCCGTCGACTCTTTCAGCGCCGCGACCTGCTCCCGGGTGAGCTCGGCGCAGCCGATCGCGGCCAGGTCGAGCAGCCGGTCCAGCAGCGCCTTGTCGAACGGCTCCCCCTCCGCGGTGCCCTGCACCTCGACGAAGCGGCCGTCACCGGTCATCACCACGTTCATGTCGGTGTCGGCGCGGACGTCCTGGTCGTAGTCGAGGTCGAGGACCGGGGCACCGTCCACGACGCCGACCGACACCGCCGCGACCGACCCGGTCAGCGGCTCTCCCGCCAGGGCGCCGCGCTCCCGCAGCGTGCTCACCGCGTCGGCGAGCGCGACGTACGCACCGGTGATGGCAGCCGTGCGGGTGCCGCCGTCGGCCTGCAGCACGTCGCAGTCGACGACGATCGTGTTCTCCCCCAGCCCCTTGGTGTCCACGACCGCGCGCAACGACCGGCCCACCAGCCGCGAGATCTCATGCGTGCGGCCGCCGATCTTGCCGCGCACCGACTCGCGGTCCGAGCGAGTGTGGGTGGAACGCGGCAGCATCGCGTACTCCGCGGTCACCCAGCCCAGCCCCGAGCCGCGCCGCCAGCGGGGCACTCCCTCCGTGGCGCTCGCGGCGCACAGCACCCGGGTGCGGCCGAACTCGACGAGCACCGAGCCCTCGGCGTGGTCCAGCCAGCCGCGGGTGATGCGCACGGGGCGGAGTCGGTCGGGAGGTCGGGCGGTCATGGCGCCGACCCTATCCAGCGGCTCAGATGTCGTAGGTCGCGCCCGGCTCCGCGGTGGCGACCGGGCCGTCGAAGGCCGGGCGCGCCTCGACCAGCACGTCCTTGCGGTCCATCCACGGCGGCACGTGGGTCAACAGCAGGCTGCCCACCCCGGCCCGTTGCGCGTGCTCGGCCGCCTCCTTGCCGGTGAGGTGCAGGTCCGGCGGCCGCTGGTGCCGCTCCAGGAAGGAGGCCTCGCAGAGGAACAGGTCGGCGCCGCTGGCCAGGTCGACCAGCGCGTCACAGGGACCGGTGTCGCCGGAGTAGACCAGTGCACGACCACCGTGCTCGACCCGGATCGCGTACGCCTCGACCGGGTGGGCCACCCGCACCGCCCGCAACGCGAACGGTCCGACCGTCAGCGGCCGGATCGGCTGCCAGTCGGTGAAGTCGAACACCGTGGTCAGCCCCGGCTGCTCCGGCAGGTCGTACGCCCGGGCCATCCGCGTCGCCGTGTCCCCGGGCCCGATGACCGGCAGCCGCGGGAGCGGGCCCTCCGGGTGGTAGGTGCGGACCACGTAGTACGAGGTCAGGTCGATGCAGTGGTCGACGTGCAGGTGGCTGAGGGCGACTCCATCGACCTCCTCGAGCGGCACGTGCCGCTGCAGGGCGCCCAGGGCGCCGTTGCCGAGGTCGAGCACCAGCGAGTAGGTCCGGTCACCCTCCTCCGCCTGCACGAGGTAGCAGCTGGCCGGCGAATCCGGGCCCGGGAACGAGCCGGCACAGCCGACCACGGTCACCCTCACGCGCCGACTCCTGGCACCGAGGTCGCACTCACCCAGGCGAACTGGTCGACGTCGTCGAGCTCCGGCCCGAGGAAGCGTCTGCCGAGGCTCCGGAACTCGTCCGGCTGGCCGGTGGTGAGGAACCGGTGCGCGGGGGCGGGCAGCTCGGGAGCGCGTTGCAGCCCCTGCCGTTCGAGCACCCGGTAGACCTCCTTGGCCGTCTCGTCCGCGCTGGAGACCAGCGTGACACCATCCCCGACGACGTAGCCGATCACGCCGGTCAGCAGCGGATAGTGGGTGCAGCCCAGCACCAGCGTGTCCACGCCGGCGGTGACCAGCGGGTCGAGGTAGTCGTGTGCCGCGGCGAGCAGCTCCGGCCCGCTCGTCACCCCCCGCTCGACGAACTCGACGAAGCGCGGGCAGGCCCGGGTGTGCAGCCGGACCTGCGGCGCCGCCGCGAAAGCGTCGTCGTAGGCCATCGAGTCCGCCGTCGCCCGGGTGCAGATGACCCCCACCCGGCCGGACCGGGTGGCCGCGACCGCTCGTCGGGTCGCGGGCAGGATCACCTCCACCACCGGCACGTCGTAGCGCTCCCGAGCGTCGCGGAGCACCGCCGCGCTGGCCGAGTTGCACGCGATCACGAGGAGCTTGACCCCCCGCTCCACCAGGTGGTCCAGGCACTCCAGGGCGTACTCGCGCACGTCAGCCAGCGGCTGCGGCCCGTACGGCTGCCGGGCGGTGTCACCGAGGTAGAGCACGGGCTCGTGCGGAAGCTGGTCGAGCACGGCGCGCACGACGGTGAGGCCGCCGAAGCCCGAGTCGAAGATTCCCAGCGGTGCGTCTGCCACGACGCAGACCCTACGTGCCGCTCACTCGGATTCGTCGAACGGCAGCCGGGGCTGCGGCGGGCCGTGCGTAGGGTCCACGCCGTCGAAGAGGCTGCTGACCGACTCACCGGCGTGGATGCGGGTCAGCGCCTCGGCGAACAGCCCGGCCACGCTGCGGATGCGCAGCTCCGGCCAGGCTTCCGGCGGGGGGACGGTGTCGGTGGTGACCACCTCGGTGATGCGCGGGTCGTCACGCAACCGGCTGACCGCCTTGCCGGTGAACAGGCCGTGCGTGCAGGCGACCGCCGCGCTGCGGCTTCCCTCGGCCTCGAGCCGGTCCAGCAGCTCGATGATCGACCCCCCGGTGGCGATCTCGTCGTCGAGCACGATGACGTGCTTGCCGGCGACATCGCCCACGATCGCGTCGATGACCACCCGGTCGTCGCCCAGCCGCTGCTTGCTGCCCGCGGCGACCGGCAGCCCGAGCAGCCGGGAGAACTGGGTGGCGGTCTTCGCGTTGCCGAGGTCGGGCGAGACCACGACGGTGTCGGTCAGGTCCCGGTCGCGGAAGTGGTCGGCCAGCACTCCGATCGCCGTCAGGTGGTCGACCGGCACGGAGAAGAACCCGTGCACCTGCGGCGCATGCAGCGTCATCGACAGCACCCGGTCGGCCCCCGCGGCGACCAGCAGGTCGGCGACCAGCCGCCCCCCGAGCGAGATCCGCGAGGCGTCCTTCTTGTCCGAGCGGGCGTACGCGTAGTGCGGGATCACCGCCGTCACCTGGGCCGCCGACGCCCCGCGCGCCGCGTCCAGCATCAGCAGCAGCTCCATCAGGTGCTCCTGCGTCGGGGGCACCAGCGGCTGCACGATGTAGACGTCTCGCTGGCGGCAGTTGGCGTGCAGCTGCGCCTGCAGGCAGTCGTTGCTGAACCGGACGAGGTCGGCCGGCGCGAGTCGCACTCCGGCCTCGGCGCAGATCGCCTTGGCGAGGCCGCGGTGCGCGTTGCCGGAGAACACCACCATCTCGCGCACGAGGGCAGCCTATGCCCAGAGCTGCCCCTGCAGCCTCTCCTCGGCCTCGTCGAGGGTGCCCTCGTAGGCCCCGGTCGACAGGTACTTCCAGCCGCCGTCGCAGACCATCAGGGCGATGTCGGCGCGTTCACCGGCCTGCACCGCCCGGGCGGCCTGGCCGAGCGCCGCGTGCACGATCGCGCCGGTCGAGATGCCGGCGAAGATGCCCTCCTGGTCGAGCAGCTCGCGGACCCGGCGGACCGCGTCGCCAGGACCGACCGAGAACCGGGTGTCGATCAGCGACTCGTCGTACAGCTCGGGGACGAAGCCCTCGTCCAGGTTGCGCAGGCCGTAGACCAGCTCGCCGTACCGCGGCTCAGCGGCCACGATCCGGACCTGCGGCCGGTGCTCGCGGAAGAACCGGCCGACCCCCATCAGCGTCCCCGTGGTGCCGAGGCCGGCCACGACGTGGGTGACCTCGGGCAGGTCGGCCAGGATCTCCGGTCCGGTGGTGTCGTAGTGCGCGTCGGCGTTGGCCTGGTTGCCGTACTGGTAGAGCATCACCCACTCGGGGTGCTCCTCGGCGAGCGCCTTGGCCACCCGGACGGCCTCGTTGGACCCGCCCTCGGCCGGCGAGGCGACGATCTCCGAGCCCCACATCCGCAGCAGCTGGCGACGTTCCTCGGAGGTGTTCTCCGGCATGACGCAGACCAGCCGGTAGCCGCGCAGCCGAGCGGCCATCGCCAGCGAGATGCCGGTGTTCCCGCTGGTCGGTTCGAGGATGGTGCAGCCCGGCCGCAGCAGGCCGTCCTTCTCCGCGGCCGCGATCATGCTGAGCGCCGCGCGGTCCTTCACCGAGCCGGTCGGGTTGCGGTCCTCGAGCTTCGCCCACAGCCGGACCTCCGGGGACGGCGACAACCGGGGCAGGCCCACCAACGGGGTCCGCCCCACCGAGTCCAGCAGGGAGTCGAAGCGCATGCGGCCCGGTCAGCCCCCGGCGACGGCCGGGAGGATCACCACGGTGTCACCGTCGGAGACCCCGGTGCCGAGGCCACCGGTGAAGCGGACGTCCTCGTCGTTGACGTAGACGTTGACGAAGCGGCGGAGGTCGCTGCCGTCCACCACCCGGTCGCGGATTCCGCTGTGCCGGGAGTCGACATCGTCGAGGACCTCGCCCAGCGTGGTTCCGCTGCCGGACACGGCCTTCTGGCCGTCGGTGTAGGTGCGCAGGATGGTCGGGACCTTGACCTCGATCGCCATCGGCTCTCCTGTTTCTCGTGTGACTCGTGTGGTTCGGGAGCGGACGTGCTCGCCCGCCCTCAGCACAACTCCCCGGGCCGGGGGGTCATTCCACCCGGACCTCCTCCTCGGTGACCTCCCCGTCCACGATCCGGTACGACCGGACCTCCGGGACCCGCTCCGCGGTGTCCGCGCCGTCCCGGGTGGACACCAGCAGGTAGTGCGCGCCCGGCTCCTGAGCCAGCGCGATGTCGGTGCGTGAGGGGTAGGCCTCGGTGGCGGTGTGCGAGTGGTAGATCACCACCGGCTCCTCGTCCCGCTCGTCCATCTCCTTGTAGAGGCGGAGCAGCTCGCCCGGCTCGAACTCGTAGAACGTCGGTGACATGGCCGCGTTCAGCATCGGCACCAGCCGCACCGGCCGGTCCGAACCCGCCGGCCCGGCGACGACGCCACAGGCCTCGTCCGGGTGGTCCCGGCGGGCGTGCGCGACGATCCCGTCGTAGATCGCCCGGTCGAGTATCAGCACGGGGGGAGCCTACGGCGGTCACCGGTCAACGCATCGTCCGCAGCAGGGTCTCCTGCACGAAGCCGAGCCAGTCGTAGACGTCGTGCATCGCCTTGGCCGGGTCGTCGTCCGGCAGCTGCTCCCAGCGCTCGTCGTCGTCCTGGGCCACCTCGAGCCGGGTCCCGAGCGCCAGCCGGATGTCGGTCAGGCAGCGCAACCACACCTCCACCCCGGCCGCGTCCAGCTCCACCTCCAGATCACCCGCCGGCACGGCCCCGGGCTCGACCCGCTCCCCGCTCGTGTCCAAGCCCGCCTCGACCAGGTCGGCGATCACGGTGGCCGCGTTGGCCGCCTTGCGGTCCCGGAGACCCGGCTCGGTGTAGCGCCGGAAGTCGGCCGCCTCGGACTCGTCGTCGGCGTAACCGTCCGGAAGCAGCCGGGCCAGCACCGGGTCGTCCGGCCGCGGCAGCGGGCCGCTCGCACCCAGCCCCACCATCGCGGCGAGCGGGTCCCCCACATCGTCGCGACCCGCACCCGCCGGCCCCCCCGCCGCACCACCGTCGCGGAGCAGCTCGACCACCTGCGCGGCCAACGAGGCGAGCATGTGGGCCTCGACGTCGGCGAGGATGGCGTGCGCGCCCCCACCGCGGGAGCGCTGGAAGCCGGTGGTCACCCGCTTGCCTTCTGCAGCGTGGCCCACAGCCCGTAGCCGTGCATCGCCTCCACGTCGCGCTCCATCTCCTCGCGGCTGCCCTCCGAGACGACCGCCCGTCCCTCCTCGTGCACCTGCAACATCAGCGTGCGCGCCTTCCGGTCGGAGTGGCCGAAGTAGGTGCGGAACACCCAGCTGACGTAGGACATCAGGTTGACGGGGTCGTTCCACACGATCGTCACCCAGGGCAGCTCCGGCAATACGGCGCCCTCGGTGTCGGGGCGCTCGAGCTCGGTCGGGGCAGGAGCGGTGGACACCCCGCCATCATCGCGCACCCCCGGCCTAGGGTGAGCACGTGCGGTCCACGGCTCTGCTCACCGATCAGTACGAGCTGACCATGGTGCAGGCCTCGTTGCGGTCGGGGACCGCGTCCCGGCGGGCCGTCTTCGAGCTGTTCGCGCGCCGGCTCCCACCGGGTCGTCGCTACGGCGTCGTGGCCGGGACCGGGCGGTTCCTCGAGGCACTGGAGGACTTCCGGTTCACCGCGGAGCAGGTCGAGTGGCTGCGGGAGCGGCACGTGGTCGACGACCGGACGGCGGACTGGCTGGCCGCGTACCGGTTCTCCGGTGACGTCTGGGGCTATCCCGAGGGGGAGACCTACTTCGGCGGGTCGCCCGTCCTGGTGGTCGAGGCGCCGTTCGCGGAGGCAGTGCTGCTCGAGACGCTCGCGCTGTCGGTCTTCAACCACGACGGGGCGGTGGCCTCGGCGGCGTCCCGGATGACCTGTGCCGCCGGGAGCAGACCGTGCATCGAGATGGGGTCGCGGCGCACGCACGAGTGGGCGGGGGTGGCGAGCGCGCGCGCCGCCTACCTGGCCGGCTTCGCCTCCACGTCCAACCTCCAGGCCGGGCTGAGCTACGGCGTGCCCACCGGCGGCACCAGCGCGCACGCGTTCACCCTCGTGCACGACACCGAGCGGGACGCGTTCGCCGCCCAGGTCGGCTCGCTCGGGAAGGAGACCACCCTGCTCGTCGACACCTACGACGTCGAGGCGGCGGTGCGAACCGCCGTCGAGGTCGCCGGCACCGATCTCGGCGCCGTCCGGCTCGACTCCGGCGACCTCGTCGAAGTGGCCGCGCAGGTCCGCGAGCAGCTGGACCAGCTCGGGGCGACCGGCACCCGGATCGTCGTGACCGGTGACCTCGACGAGCACGCCATCGCCGGACTGGCCGCGGCGCCGGTGGACGGCTACGGCGTCGGTACGTCGCTGGTGACCGGCTCCGGGCACCCGACGTGCGGTTTCGTCTACAAGCTGGTGTCGCGCGCCGTCTCCGATGACCTCGACGCCCCGATGGTGGGCGTGGCGAAGAACAGTCCGGAGAAGTCGACGGTGGCCGGTCGCAAGTGGGCACTGCGCCGGCTCGACCCGCACGGCGTTGCGCAGGCCGAGGTGATCGGTGTGGGCCGGATCCCTGCAGAAGTCGCGGATCGTGGGGAGGGGGCGCGGCGGTTGCTCGTCGACCTGGTCCGCAACGGCAGCCGGGTCTGGGACGAGCCGCTGGCCGAGTCCCGGCAGCGGCACCTGCGCTCCCGGGACGAGCTGCCGCTCGCCGCGCACCAGCTGTCCCGCGGCGAGCCGGTGCTCCCGACGCTGTACGAGACCGACCAGGGGATGCTGCGATGACCACGGCCCTGCTCGTCGTCGACGTGCAGAAGGACTTCTGCGAGGGCGGTTCCCTGGCGGTCGCCGGTGGAGCCGCGACCGCCGCCCGGATCGGCTCGCTGCTCGCCCGGAGGGACCAGACCGGCTACGCCGCCGTCGTGGCGACCCAGGACCACCACATCGACCCGGGTGACCACTTCTCCCCCGAGCCCGACTTCGTCGACTCCTGGCCCCCGCACTGCGTGGTGGGCACCGACGGTGCCGACTTCCACCCGGCGCTGCGGCCCCGCCCGTTCGACGCCGTCTTCCGCAAGGGTGACTTCGCCGCCGCGTACTCCGGGTTCGAGGGCCGGGCCGGTGCCGACACCCTCACCGACTGGCTGCGGGCCCGCGACGTCGACGAGGTGGACGTCTGTGGCATCGCGACCGACTACTGCGTCCGAGCCACGGCGCTGGACGCGGCCGCCGAGGGCTTCTCCACCCGGGTCCTGCTCGGGCTGACCGCGGCGGTCGCCCCGGCCCGGGTGGACGAGACGCTGCGCGCCTGGCAGGACGCCGGCGTGCGGGTCGAGGGTTCGCTGCCCGCCTAGCGCCGGTCAGATCGCCAGCGTGGAGCGCAGCACCAACCCGAGCCCCACCGCACAGACCCCGGCCGCGCCGCCGTAGGACACCGTCAACCGGGTGGCCCTGGCCCAGCCGGAGCGGGTCCGCGGCACCCACGACTCCACCCGGGCCAGCAGGTCGGCGGCGGCCAGCCCCACGCCGCAGAGCGTCAGCGCCATCCCGGCGCCGAAGGCGGCCACCAGCAGCGCACCGAGCCACGGCTCCCCGAGCGCCACCGCAGCCAGCAGCAGCAGCAGCGCCGACGGGCTCGGCACCACGCCGCCGGCGATGCCGAGCGTCACCAGGCTGCCCCAGCCGCGACCGCTGCCCGCGGTGGTGTCGTGCCCGTGACCGTGACCGTGACCGTGCCCGTGACCGTGCCCGTGACCGTGCCCGTGCCCGTGCCCGTCGACCGCGTTCAGCTGGCCCTGCCGCGCCCGGCGGATCAGCCCGACACCCAGCCAGACCACGAGCACGCCACTGATCGCCGTCAGCACCGGGTACACCCGGTCCGGGACCACCGACGTGCTGGTGGCGACGAGCACGCCGAGCACCACCACCGAGGCGGTGTGCGCGGCGGTCACCGTGAGCCCGACCCGCAGCGCGGCCCGCACCGACCGGGTTCGTCCCCCGGCCAGGTAGAACGCCATCACGGTCTTCCCGTGGCCGGGCGCGAGCGCGTGCATCGCACCCAGCCCGATCGCGGCGACGAAGGCCAGCGCGAGCCAACCCGGCCCCGCGTTGTCGAGCCAGCCCGCGACCTCCTCGGTCAGCCGGTCCAGGAACCCTGCCTCGGTGCCGGGCGGTGCCGCGGGCGCCGCCGCGAGCGACCCGGCCGCACCGCCGGGGTCGACGGTCAGCGTCGCGGTGCGCTGATCCAGCGGGGACTCGAGCAAGTCGCTCGGGTAGCTGGCCAGCCGGTCGCTGATGCTGTCCTCCGGCACGTCCGCCGCGGTCAGCGTGGTCCCGTCGCCGCGGGCGGTGATCTCCCGCCAGCCGATCTGCCCCCCGGCGATGTCCTCGGTGAGCGTCACCGCCGTAGCCGGGTCGATCGGGTCGTAGCCTCCGCTCAGCAGGCAGGTCACGCGGAGGACGGGCAGTCCCGCGCCGCCGGGCGAGCTGCTCGCATCGGCCTCGGTCACCCGCAGCGGCACAGGCACTCCGTCGACGTCGAGGCGAAGCCCCTCGACGACCGACGCGCACTGATCCGCCGCCACGGCGTCCAGGTCGTCGACCCGATCTCCCAGCTGCCGGGTGGGGATCTCGGCGAGGTCGACGATGTGCTCCACGTCGACCTGGTCGACGCCCACCAACAGGCCGGTGTAGTGGTTGACGGTGAAGTTGCCGAGGGGGTGCGCCGACGCGGCCGCGGCCGGCCACAGCACGAGCGCGGCCAGCGCGCCGAGCGCGGCGAGGACCCGGAGCACGCGGGCGGGGCTCATCGGACCACCGCCTGCAGCAGCGTGCGCGCCTCGCCGGCCTGCCAGGGGGACAGACCCGGGTCGGCCGCGAGCCCGCGGCGCAGATGCCTGGCGGCCGGCCGGTCGAGCCCGAGGGAAGCCTCGATCCCTCCGCGGTGGATCCACAGCAGGGGGTCGTCGGTGCCGAGCCGGGTGGCCTGGCCGGCCAGCTCGAGGGCGGCCCGGTCCCGGCCGTTGCGGTGCAGCGCCCAGGCGAGAGCGTCCGCGGTCCAGATGCTCGGGGCGGTCCGCCACCCGGCGCGGGCGGCGCGCAGCGCAGCGGCCGGGGAGCCGTGGTCGGCCTCGTAGCGGGCGGTCTCCAGGTCGGTGTCGACCCCGTTGCCCGCCGCGAGCTGGGCGGTCGCCTCGAGCACGTCGTACTGCTGGGCGGCCAACCGCTGCCGGCCGGTGGCGTCGTAGAGCTCGGCCAGCGCCAGCACGTACTCCGGCAGCGGCGCCCGCTGCACCAGCGCCGCCCAGCGTCGCTCGGCGGTGTCCAGGTCGTCCTCCGCGACCGCCAGCCGAGCCCGGGAGGCGGCGGCTGCCAGGCTGTCCGGATCGGCGTCCCGCGCGTCGGCGAGCACTCGGGCGGCGGCCCCGAGCCTGCCCGCCTTGCGGTGCAGATCGGCGAGCAGAGCGAGCAGGTAGGCCCGATCCTCGGGGGTGGTCGCGGTGTCCAGCGCCCGCCGCAGCAGGTCGGCGGCGGCACCCGACTGGCCGCGCAGCTCTCGCGCGTAGGAGTAGCGGGCGAAGATCTGCACGCTGGGCCGCCGCCGGTCGGCCTGGTCGAGTGCGGCCAGCCCGGCGCCGTAGCGGCCGAGCTCGGTGAGCGCGTCCACGCGCACGGCCAGCGCCCCGACCTCGTACGGGTTGACGGCCAGTGCCGCCTCGGCCGCCCGCAGCGCGGTCCGGAAGTGGTGCCGGGCCGCGGCCAAGCCGGCCTGGCCGGCGAGGGCCAGGGCGTTGTCCTCCGGCTGCTCCTCCATCGAGCGCTCGAGCGCCCCGGCAGCCTTGGGGTAGTACGTCGGGTCACCGCTGACCCGCGCCTGCTCGACGTAGGCCAGGCCGAGCACGGCCCACGAGCCGGCGTCGGAGGGCTGGTCCTGCAGCCGCTGCTGCAGGGCCGTGATGGTGCCGCCCAGGTCGTCGGCGGTGGCGAGCGCGGCCGCGTCGACCGCGCCGCGGGCTGGGCCCGCCGGCGGCTGGTCGGGGTCGCCGACCATGGCGAACGCGCCGGAGACGGCGAGCAGGCAGCCGAGCGCACCGGCGACCAGGCTCAGCCACAGCGGACGTCGCATCACCGGCTCCCTTCTGCCGTCGGTCCGATCAAAGCGGGGAGGCCCCCGGCCCCGACCAGGCCGCGCCGTGCGGGCGCGGACTGGCCGGAGCCGGTGGCTCGGATGGTGCGATCAGGCCGCGGAGACGGCGCCCTTGGGACGCCGAGTCCACGCCACGACGCCGCCCGCGAGGGCCAGCAGGCCGAACGCGATCGCCGACAGCGGGGCGACCGGGAGGGCCGAGGGTCCGCTGGTCGGGTTGGTCGGGACGTTGCCCCCGGTCAGCGGGGTGACCCCGCTGGCGGAGGTGTGCGGCTGGGTGTCCGACCCGGACGCCGGGAGGGCGAAGTACGGGAACGTGTCGCTGAACGCGACGTCGTTCACGTTGACCCCGTCACCCAGATCGTTCGGGTTTCCGACGAGCTCGCCCTCGACCACCTGCAGGGAGATGTCGATGACGTCGTCCGCGAGCCGGCGACCGTTCGGGTAGCCCTGGACGTCGCCACCGATCACGCCGAGGCGGTCGGGGTTCTCGCTGACCGGTGTGGTCATGTTCAACCGCAGCTGCTCGCTGGGCACCACACCGTCCGGCTGGTTCAGGCCGTCGAGCCCGGTGAGGAACACCTCGACGAGGTCGTCCCGCGGGGGCTGCGGCGCCGGAATGCCGTAGATCGCCTCGATCAGCTTCGGCAGCTCCGGGTCGGTGACGTAGTCGAGGAACTGGCCGTCGCCGGAGGGCTTGGACGCGTTGAACGTGTCCTTGTCCTTGACCGGGATGACGACCTCGTTAACCAGCGGCATGCCGAGTCGTGAGACCTGGCGGTACTTGCCGTCAGCCCCCTGCTTGCTGGTCGTCGACCAGACCCCGATGACGGGGTTGGCCTTGGTGTCCCGGCGCTGTGCGAGCTGGCGGCGGGTCAGCTGCAGCGCCACGCTCTGCACGCTGAACCCGGCCAGCGTGTCGTCGCCGACCTCGGACAGGTCGCCGCCGTAGAGCAGGTCGAAGACCCGCAGGTCGAGGAAGAACGAGTCCTCGGCCTGCCCCGCGAAGGCGCGACCCGAGCTACCGGGCCGACCCGTCCAGACGGTCGCCTGGTCGCGCAGCCGCTGGTAGTTGGGCATGGACGCCTCGCCGACGAACGACGGTGCGACCCGCGCGTTGCGCAGCAGCACCTTGCCGTCGCTGCCGCCCGGCTTCCAGTTGATCCGCTCCAGCCGGTAGGTCTGGAAGAAGTTCAGGTCCTTGTCGAACAGGCCCCGGACCTCGCCGGTGTTGTAGAGGAAGGTGTCGCCCGACCGGTAGTGGTCGCGGAACGTCCACCGGTAGGTGATGTCCCGGACGGCGTCGCCGTCGTTGTCGATGTTGATGTCGTAGTGCGCGTCGGTCGCGAACGTGTAGAAGTTCGGACCCCCGGCCGGCTCCTCGAACGGGAGCCAGTTGGCGGCGAGCGTGACCGTCTTGCGGCGGTCGGGGCTCCTGAACGCATAGACGTCGGTGGTGTCGTACTGCGGCTGGCCGGAGATGAGCGGCGCTTCGCGGTGGCTGGAGGCAGTTGCCCCCTGGCCGCCAAGGCCGATCAGTCCGGTCGTGAGCAGAACACCTCCGAGCGCCGTCAGTGCGACTGCGGTCCGGCGAGTGCCGGTGGCTGGGCGCATCCCTGCGCTCCTTTCGGAGAACGACCCGCCGGGGTAGACGCCGCGGCGGGGACATCCGTACGAGACGTACGTCACCCCGCGTTCGCCACGGTCGCAGCCAGGGATGGGTCGGGGAACACCTATTTCGGACTACTTCTCCCTGTGAGCGCGCGACTGCGAACGGTCAGCTGTTCGAGAACAGCGCCGCGCCGCCGGAGCGGTCACCGGCCCACGTCCAGGCATACGCCTCGTCCTCGCAGCCGACCCCGTCCACTCCCAGCTCCAGCGGCCGGAAGGTGTCGACCATGACCGCCAGCTCGTCGAAGTACTCCGCGCCGAGCGACGCCTCCACCGCGCTCGGCAGCGGCCCGTGCGCGTAGCCGCCCGGGTGCAGCGAGACCGAGCCGCGGTTGATGCCGGAGCCCTTGCGCGCCTCGTAGTCCCCCGCGACGTAGAACATCACCTCGTCGCTGTCGACGTTCGAGTGGTAGTAGGGCACCGGGACCGAGAGCGGGTGATAGTCCACCTTGCGCGGGCAGAAGTTGCAGATGACGAAGTTCCACCCCTCGAACACCTGATGCACCGGCGGCGGCTGGTGCACCCGCCCGGTGATCGGCTCGAAGTCCGCGACGTTGAACGTGTACGGGTAGAGACAGCCGTCCCAGCCGACCACGTCGAACGGGTGCCCGGCGTAGGTCATCCGGGTTCCCACCAGGCCGCTCGGCCCACTGCCGCGGTGCTTGACCAGCACCTCGACGTCGCTGCCCTCGACGAGCAGCGGCTCGGTCGGACCGTGCAGGTCCCGCTCGCAGTACGGCGCATGCTCGAGCAGCTGGCCGAAGCGGGAGAGGTAGCGCTTGGGCGGAGCGATGTGGCTGTTGGACTCGATCGCGTAGGCCCGCGTCGGCCCTGCCGTCGCGTCCGGAACCCAGCGGTGGGTGGTCGCCCGCGGGACGACGACGTAGTCACCGCTGCGATACGGCACCACCCCGAAGACGGTCTCGACCACGCCCGAGCCGGCCTCCACGAAGACGCACTCGTCGCCCACGGCGTTGCGGTAGTACGGCGAGGTCTCACCGGCCACCACGTAGCCGATCCGGACGTCCCCGTTGCCCAGCACCAGGCGGCGGTCGGTGACGGGGTCGAGCGCCTTCCACTCGTTGTCCCGCACCAGGTCGTGCAGCCGCAGGTGCCGCGGCTTGAGCGGGTGGTTGGGGGTGGTGCTCAGGTCCGGCAGCTCCCACACCTCGCTAGCGACGATTGCCGACGGCACCCCGCGGTGGTAGAGCAGCGAGGAGTCCGACGAGAACCCCTCCTCCCCCATCAGCTCCTCGTAGTGCAGCCGGCCGGCTTCGTCCCTGAACTGGGTGTGCCGCTTCGGCGGCACGGCACCGACGCGTGCGTAGTGCGTCATCGCGGGCTCCCGATCTCGTCCGACTACCGGACACAGGTGTCCGGTCGGTGCCAGCACGATCCGCTAGCCTTCCGGGCGTGTCAATCCCCCCGCTCGTCGCCGGAATCGTCGACGATGCGGCCGTCTTCCCTCCCGGCAACGCCCCGCTGCCGGGAGCGGTGGTAGCACACCGCCGGCACGCCGACGCCTGGTACGCGGAGCTGCTGGGCCCGTTCGTCGTCGGCGACCGGCGGCTGCCGGAGCTGATCGACGTGGTCCGTGCCGACGGCGGACGGCAGCGGCCGCCGCTGTCGGTGGCAGTGGTGGTTGCGGGCGGTGCGGGCTCGCTCGATCCGGCCGTCACGTGGGTGAGTCGAGAGCCGGCACTGCGGTTGCACTCGGTCGAGATCGCGGTCCGCGACGACGCCGGCACCCCGGGCGGACTGGCGCACAACGCGACCCGGGTGGTCACCAGCCTGACCGCCGCGTCGACACGCCCGCGAGCCCACGTGGAGCTGCCCCGGCCGGGCGCGGACGAGCCGGGCGCCGACTGGCTGCGCGCTCTGGACGTGCTCGCCGGTGCGGACGTGCCGGTCAAGTTCCGCACCGGTGGAGAGACGCCGGACGCGCATCCGTCGGAGACCGAGCTGGTCGCCTGCATCGACGCCGTGCTCGACCGCGAGCTCGCGTTCAAGGCGACCGCCGGCCTGCACGCGGCGGTGCGCCGGACCAGCCCGGAGGGCTTCGAGCAGCACGGGTTCCTCAACCTGCTGGTCGCGACCGGGGCGCTGCTGGACGGCGCCGGCCGGGAGGCGGCCACCGAGCTGCTGGCCGAGCGTGACCCGACCCCGCTGGTGCAGACGGTCGGCTCGTGGCCGACCGACCGGCCGCCGCCGGCCAGGCGCTGGTTCACCTCGTTCGGTTCCTGCAGCGTGACCGAGCCGGTCGACGACCTGGTCGCCCTCGGGCTGCTCCATCCCCCCACCTCGGATCCGGAGGCCTCATGACCGCGACTGCCGCGCACCCGCCGACCTGGGTGGAGGGTGCGTCCGGCGGGCCGCACGACGTCGACCACCTTCCGTTCGCGGTGTTCTCGCACGACGGCGACGAGCCGCGGGTCGGCGTGCGCATCGGTGACCTGGTGGTGGACCTCGCCCCGGTGGCGGCCGCCGAGATGCTGGAGCACGCGGCGGTGTTCCAGGCGCCGTCGCTGCTGCCGATGCTGCGGCTCGGTCCCAGCCGCTGGCGGTCGCTCCGGGACTGGCTGGTCGCCCTGCTCACCGACCCCGAGGGCCGCGGCACCGTCGAGCCGCACCTGGTGCCGATGGACCAGGTCGTCACCGTGCTGCCCTTCGAGGTGGCCGACTACGTCGACTTCTACTGCTCGCTCGACCACGCGACCAACGTCGGCCGGATCTTCCGCCCCGACGGCGATCCGCTGCTGCCCAACTGGCGACACCTGCCGGTCGGCTACCACGGCCGGGCGGGCACGGTGCTGCCCTCCGGCACCGACGTCGTCCGCCCGAGCGGCCAGCGGCGTCCGCCCGACGCCGACGCCCCGACGTTCGGGCCGACCCGGCGACTCGACATCGAGGCCGAGCTGGGCTTCGTCGTCGGGGTGGCGAGCCCGCTCGGCACGCCCGTGCCCACGGCGGGCTTCACCGACCACGTGTTCGGGGTGGCGCTGGTCAACGACTGGTCCGCGCGCGACGTGCAGGCCTGGGAGTACCAACCGCTCGGGCCGTTCCTCGGCAAGTCGTTCGCGACCTCCATGTCGACCTGGGTGACCCCGCTGACCGCCCTCGAGCACGCCCGGGTGCCGCTGCCAGGGCAGGACCCGCCGGTCCTCGCACATCTGCGGGTCGACGACCCGGCGGGCTACGACATCGACATCAGCATCCGGTGCAACGGCACCGAGGTTGCCCGCGCGCCCTACGCGTCGATGTACTGGTCCCCGGCCCAGATGCTCGCGCACCTGACCAGCAACGGGGCCAGCCTCCGCCCGGGTGACCTGTACGCCTCCGGCACCGTCTCCGGACCGGAGCGCTCCCAGCGCGGCTCCTTCCTCGAGCTGAGCTGGGGCGGCACCGAACCGGTGCGGCTCGCCGACGGCACCGAACGAACCTTCCTCGAGGACGGTGACGAGGTGGTGCTCACCGCCACCGCTCCCGGCCGGCTCGGCGGCCGGATCGGTCTCGGCGAGGTGCGCGGCCGGGTGCAGCCGGCCCGCGACTAACCGCCCGGCTCACGGCTCACGAGCAGGCTGCTGGCCGCCCGCTCTCGTACAGCCAGACCCGGAACAGCCGGTCCAGCTGCTGGCCGGACTCCGCCTCCGCCAGCCGCTTCAGCCGCGCGGTGCTGCCGTTGCCCTGGACGTGCTCGGCGGCCCAGCCGCGCAGCACCCGCGAGAAGGCCTGCGGCCCGACCCGCTGCCGCAGCGCCTGCAGTGCCATCGCGCCACGGTCGTAGACCGGGCGGCCGAACAGGTTCGCCGGGTGCCCGGGCTCGGCCGGCGGCGGGTGCCACAGCGGGCTCCCCTCCCCCTCCGCGCACAGCTCCTCGAAGTGACGCTGCGGCGCACCCGGCCGGGTGCGGGCCTCCCACAGCCACTCGGCATAGGTCGCGAAGCCCTCGTTCAGCCAGATGTCCGACCAGTCGCTCAGCGTCACGGAGTTGCCGTACCACTGGTGCGCGATCTCGTGCACGAGCAGCAGCGTTCCGGGGTTGCCGGTGAAGACCGGGCGGTTCTGCACCTCCAGCGCGTACCCGATGTTCGCCCGGTCGGTGATCAGGCCGCTGCTGTCGAACGGGTAGGGGCCAAACCGGCCGGTCAGGAACCGGATCACCTCGGGCAGCCGGGCGATGGCCGAGTCCCCGAGCCGCGGGTCGACGAAGGAGTCCAGCGGCGTGCCGTCCGGTGCGATGCCCCGCGTGCGGTCGAAGCGGCCGATCGCCACCGTCGTCAGGTAGCTGGCCAGCTGGTCGCGGGTCCGCCAGACCCAGGTGGTCCGGCGCTCGCCGGTCGACCGGCGCACCAGCTCGCCGTTGCTCACACCGGTCAGCCCCCGCGGGACGGAGATCGACACCCGATAGGTGGCCTTGTCCCGCGGGGTGTTGTTGACGGGAAACCAGGTCATCGCGCCGACCGGCTCGTTGACCGAGATCGCGCCGTCGTCGGTCCGGAACCATCCCTCGCTGGACCCGTCCGGGTCCCTGATCGTGTTCGGCCGGCCGCGGTAGTCGATCCGCACCGCATACCGCTGCCCCCGCACGAGCGAGGTGGCGGGCTCGATCCGCAGCTCGTTCCCGTCCCGGGTCCAGGTCGCCGGGTCGGCGCCGACGCGGACGCCGGTGACCCGCAGCTTGTGCAGGTCGAGGGTGAGACTGGACAGCGGTTTGGTGGGCCGCAGCAGCACCGTGGCTCGGCCGCGGAGCACGTCCGTCGCCGGGGCGTACGACAGGTCGAGGTCGTAGTGCGCGACCCGGTAGCCGCTGTTCCCGGCGTGCGGGAACAGCGAGTCCCCTGCCGTAGGGCCACCCGGCGTCGGCCCGGCCAGTCGGCCGGTGGCCGGTGCCCCGGACAGGACGGTCACGGCGGTGCAGAGGGCGACCGCCGCGGCGGCGACGACGGCGGGGCGAGTTGTTCTCATGGCCCCATCCTTGCTCAGAGGTTGCCGCGCCGCTCCTGCTCCCGCTCGATCGCCTCGAACAGTGCCTTGAAGTTGCCCTTGCCGAAGCCGAGCGAGCCGTGCCGCTCGATCAGCTCGAAGAACACGGTGGGACGGTCCCCGATGGGACGGGTGAAGATCTGCAGCAGGTAGCCGTCCTCGTCCCGGTCCACCAGCACCCCGCGCCGGTGCAGTTCCTCGATCGGGACCCGCACCTCACCGATCCGCGCCCGCAGCTCGGGGTCCTCGTAGTACGAGTCGGGCGTGTCCAGGAACTCCACGCCCTCCGCCCGCATCACGTCGACGGTGCGCAGGATGTCGTTGGTCGCCAGCGCGAGGTGCTGCGCACCGGGCGAGTCGTAGAACTCGAGGAACTCGTCGATCTGGGACTTGTGCTTGGCCACGGCCGGCTCGTTCAGGGGGAACTTGACCCGGTGGTTGCCGTTGGCGACCACCTTGCTCATCAGCGCGGAGTAGTCGGTGGCGATGTCGTCGCCGATGAACTCCGCCATGTTCACGAATCCCATGACCCGGTTGTAGAAGCCGACCCACTCGTCCATCTCGCCCAGCCGCACGTTGCCGACCACGTGGTCGAGCGCCTGGAACAGCCGCTTCGGCGACCCTTCCCGCCGCACGTAGTCCGACGTCCGCGGCACGTAGCCGGGCAGGTAGGGACCGGTGTAGCCGGAGCGGTCGACCAGCGAATGCCGGGTCTCGCCGTAGGCCGCGATCGCCGCCCGGCGGACGGTTCCGTGCTCGTCGGTGAGGTCGTGCGGCTCCTCCACCACCGTCGCCCCCTGGCTGCGGGCGTGCGAGATGCAGCGGTCGACGTCGGGCACCTCGAGAGCGATGTCGCTGACTCCGTCGCCGTGTCGGCGGTGGTGGTCGAGCAGCGAGCTGTCCGGGGCCACCCCGCCGGAGATGACGAAGCGGCACGATCCGCTCTTGAGCACGAACGACTTGTGGTCGCGATTGCCGGTCTCGGGCCCCGAGTACGCGACGAGCTGCATGCCGAACGCCGACTGGTAGTAGTGCGCCGCCTGGGTGGCGTTCCCGACGATGAACTGCACGGCGTCCCACCCGGTGACCGGGAAGGGGTCCCGGGAGGCGTCGTAGTCCACCAGACCGACCAGCTGGCGGAGCTGGTTGAGGTCGAGGTCGGCCTGGCGTTCCTGGGGGGTCAGCGTCTCGGTCATGCCGGTCAGCATGGTCGCGGTCGGGCATGCTGCGCAATGATGACCTCTTCGGCTGGACAACTTGTCCGGACGAGCGCCGGAACTGCCCGGCGCCTGCTGCACAAGGTGTCCAGGAGGACTGATGCACGCGGACCCGGGACCGGACGAGCTGGACACCGCGATCCTGCAGCTGTTCGCCGCGGAGCCGCGGATCGGCGTGCTGGCAGCGTCCAGACGGCTCGGCGTGGCTCGCGGCACCGTCCAGGCCCGGCTGGACCGGTTGCTGACCGCCGGCGTGATCCGGGACTGGGCGCCGCAGCTGGACCCGGCCGCGCTGGGCTGGCCGGTGACCGCGTTCCTGACCCTGCAGATCCGTCAGCACGGCGGGCACGACCCGGTCGGACGGCACCTGGCGGGCATCCCCGAGGTGCTGGAGGTGCACACGATCACCGGCTCCGGGGACCTGTGGTGCCGGGTGGTGGCGCGGTCGAACAACGACCTGCAGCGAGTCATCGATACCGTGGTCGGCTACCCCGACGTGGAGCGCGTCTCCACCGTGATCGCCCTCGCCACCCAGGTGCACCCCAGGGTCGTGCCACTGCTCGGGCACCGCCCGGACGACTGATCCACGCGCGGTACGGCGTCAGCGCAGCGCCTCGGCGACCTCGATCGCCGCCGCCAGCACCCGCGGCCCGACCCGGCCGGCCGCCAGCTCCCCCAGCGTGACCACGCCGACCGACGCCACCAGACCGGGTACGTCGTGCACCGGGGCGGCCAGCCCGTGCGCGCCCGGCTGCAGCTCGCCCTCGGTCAGCACGTAGCCGGACTCCGCGGCCGGATCGTTCTCGGCCGGCAGCAGCATCGCCCGCCCGGCGGCGCCACGGTCCAGCGGGTGCCGGGCTCCGACCCGGTAGGCGACGTGGAAGTCGGTCCAGCTCGGCTCGACGACCGCCACGGCGAGCGCCTCGTTCCCGTCGGCGACGGTCAGGTGCGCGGTCGCTCCGACGTCCTGCGCGAGTCGGCGCAGCACCGGTGCGACCGCGGCGCGCAGCCCCGGCTGCACCGCGGCGGCGAGCCCGAGCAGCCCCGTCCCGAGCCCGATCCGCGCGTCGGCGCCGCGCCGGACCAGCGCGTGCCCCTCGAGGGTGGCCACCAGGCGGTGCACCACGGTCCGGTTGAGGCCGAGCTCGCCGGCCAGCTCGGTCGCGGTCATCGGAGCCGCGTGCGCGGCGAGGCAGGTCAGGACGCGCAGTCCCCGGTCCAGGGTCTGCGAGATCTCACCCGGCACGCAGCTGAGGGTAGTCCGCCGCCGCCTCCTCACCCGCCGCTCGCCGCGGCAGGACCCGCCGGGCGAGCAGGATGGCCAGCAGCTGGACGACGAGCATCGCCGCGAACACGACGACGAACTCCATCCCGTCGCCGCCGTCGCCCGGGCGGCGAAGCGCCGCGTACAGCACCCCGCCGAGACCGACCGTCAGGATCGATCCGAGCGCGTCCGAGATCTGCAACGCGGCGGAGTTGGCTCCCTGGTCGGCCCGCGGGCTGAGCCGGAACAGCAGCACGCTGAGAGTGGAGAAGGTGATGCCCATGCCCGCGCCGGTGACGACCCAGCCGGGGGCCGCGACCAGCGCCGGGACCTCGTCCAGCAGGGCCAGCGAGCTGCCCCCGAGACCGACCAGCACGATCGCCGCACCGGTGATGGCCAGCCGCTGCCGGTCCGCATCCAGGCCGGGCCGGCCCTGCCACCACGATCCCGCCCACCAGCCGAGCGCCGCGCCGGTCAGGCAGGCGCCCGCCAACGTCGGCGAGAGCCCCCGGTGCTCGACGAGCATCAGCGGCAGGAACGCCTCGGCCCCGGCGAAGGCACCGGCCTGCGCGCCACGCAGCGCGACCACCGACGGCAGCCCGCGGCGCAGCCGCAGCGTGCCGGGTGGGGTGAGCGTGCGCAAAGCCGGGGCGAGCGCGAGCGCGCCGGCCACCAGCAGCAGCACGCCCAGCGCGACCCGCTCCCGCTGGACCTGCTGCCCGCCGAACTGCAGGGTCGCGGCACCGACGGCGAGCGCTGCCGCCGGCAGCACCCGTCCGGCCCGGCGCTCCTCCGTACCGCCGGGTCGCGCGTCGGCGAGCGGCTCGAGCAGCAGCAGCACCGGCGCCACGACGAGGGGCAGCAGCCCGTAGAAGACCAGCCGCCAGCTGAGGTTCTCGGCGAGCGTCCCCGCGACCACCGGGCCGACGACCGCGGGCAGCACCCAGGCCGCCGACAGGTAGGCGAACATCCGCGGCCGCAGCTCGTCGGGATACCTGCTCCCGACCAGCACGTAGACGCCGACGATCAGCGCCCCGCCCCCCAGCCCCTGCACCAGTCGGCCGACGATGAAGGGCACCATCGAGCCGGCCGCGCCGGCAAGGGCCAAGCCGACGGCGAAGAGGGCGACGCCGATGAGTACGGTCGGTCTCGGACCGAACCGGTCGGTCAGGTCACCGGCGACCGCGGTGCCGAACAGGCTGCTGACCAGGAAGCCGGTGAACGACCAGGCGTACAGGCTGAGACCGTCCAGCTCCCGGGCCGCCACCGGCATCGCGGTGGCCACCGCCATGGCCTCGAAGGCCACCAGGGAGACGAGGGCGACGACCCCGAGCGTGGTGCGGCGCAGGTCGGGCGACCACGGGCTAGTCGTCGTCGCCGTCCCCGCCACCGGCCTTCATCGACGCCCAGATCTCCTTGCACTCGGGACAGACCGGGAAACGCTGCGGGTCGCGACTGGGGACCCACACCTTGCCGCACAGGGCGACGACAGGGGTGCCCTCGACCATCGCCGCGGTCAGCTTGTCCTTGGGGACGTAGTGCGAGAACCGCTCGTGGTCACCGTCGTCGGTGACCGGGCGGGTTCGTGCGTCCTCGACCGTCTGGGTGCCGGGGCTCAGCGAGGTGCTCACGGCCGCAGTCTGGCACGGCCGCTCAGTTGGACGCGGGGTCCTCCGGGAAGTCCGCGAAAAGCGCCAGCCGGCCGCCCTGGCGGCGCCAGACGTCCCGCCAGAGGGCGTCCGGCGCAGCGGTCACCAGGTCCTCCGGCTGCGACGGCAGCACCACCCAGGCCTTCTCCTCGACCTCGGCCTCGAGCTGGCCGGGGCCCCAGCCGCTGTAACCGGCGAAGATCCGCATCGCCGCGATCGCCCCGGACACGACCTCGACCGGCGTGTCGAGGTCGATCAGCCCGGTGTCGGCGAACATCCGGCGCCAGCCCAACGGCGCGGCCGGCGTGTCCGGCGCCAGCACTGCTACTCCGAGCGCGGCACCGGTGGAGACCGGACCACCGCCGAACAGCACGTCCGGCGGGGTGACCTCGGACTCCCAGCCGGGGAGCACGTCGGCCACCGGCAGCTCCAGCGGGCGGTCCAGCACCACACCGAGCGCACCGTCGTCGTCGTGGTCCAGCAGCAGCACGACGCTGCGCCGGAAGTTGGGGTCGAGCAGGGCCGGGGTCGACACCAGCAGCCTGCCGACCCAGCCCCGGGGCGACTCCCCCGTCAACGCCCGGTCCTGGCGGCGCCGGTGACCGCCTGGGCCACCACGTCGTGCACGTCGGGGTGGAAGACGCTGGGGATCACGTAGTTCGCGTTCAGCTCGTCGTCGGTGACCGTACGGGCGATCGCCTCTGCGGCAGCCTGCAGCACGTCCAGCCCGATGCTGCGGCTCTGCGCGTCGAGCAGCCCGCGGAAGACGCCCGGAAACGCCAGCACGTTGTTGATCTGGTTCGGATAGTCCGACCGGCCGGTGGCGACCACGGCGGCATGCTTGCGCGCCTCACCGGGGTCGATCTCGGGCTCGGGGTTGGCCAGCGCGAAGACGATCGGGTCCGGCGCCATCGTCGCGACGTCGTCGGCCCCGATCAGCCGCGGCGCGGACAGGCCGATGAAGACGTCGGCACCGTGCAGCGCGTCCTGCAGGCTGCCGGTCGCCTGCTCGGCGTTGGTGTTCTCGGCCACCCACCGCAGGTCGGGGCCGATGTTCGGTCGGCCGCGATGCACGATGCCGTCCAGGTCGACCACGGTCACCGCTCCGGCGCCCGTGGCCGCTCCGGCGTGCAGCAGCAGCTTGAGCACGGCCGTGCCGGCGGCACCGGCGCCGACCATGACCACCCGCACGTCGGCGAGGCTGCGGCCCACGACCCGCAGCGCGTTGGTCAGCGCTGCCAGCACCACGATCGCGGTGCCGTGCTGGTCGTCGTGGAAGACCGGGATGTCGAGCAGCTCCCGCAGCCGGCGTTCGACCTCGAAGCAGCGGGGCGCCCCGATGTCCTCCAGGTTGATGCCGGCGAAGCCGGGGGACACGGCCGCGACGGTGCGGACGATCTCGTCGACGTCCTGGGTGTCCAGACACAGCGGCCAGGCGTCGATGCCAGCGAACCGCTTGAACAGCGCAGCCTTGCCCTCCATCACCGGCAGCGCCGCCGCCGGGCCGATGTTGCCCAGTCCAAGCACCGCGGAGCCGTCGGTGACCACGGCGACGGCGTTCCGCTTGACGGTGAGCCGGCGCGCGTCGTCGGGGTTGTCCACGATCGCCCGGCAGATCCGGGCCACGCCCGGCGTATAGACCATCGACAGGTCGTCCCGGTTGCGGATCGGGTGCTTGGAGGCCATCTCGATCGTCCCACCGAGGTGCATGAGGAACGTGCGGTCCGACACCTTGTGCACGTTCACGCCGGGCACTGCCCTGAGCGCGTCGACGATGACGTCGGCGTGCTCGGTCGACGAGGCCGCGCAGGTGACGTCCATCCGCAGCAGCTCGGCACCGGAAGCGGTCACGTCGAGTGCGGTCACCATGCCGCCGGTCTTCTCGACCGCGGCGGTCAGCTCACCGACCCCGGAGCCCCCCACCGGCAGCTCGAGACGCACGGTGATCGAGTAGGAGATGCTCGGCGGCGCGCTCACGCGGTCATGCTGCCACGACCGCCGCCGTATGCTCGCGGCATGCCTCTGGGCGGAGCGAAGGTCCCCGGGCAGGGCCGCGGCACCCGCAAGCAGTTCTCCGCGGCCACCCGCAGCTCCCTGGTCGACGAGGCCGCCAGGCTGTTCGCGGCCCGCGGTTACGCCGGGACCAGCCTGGACGAGGTGGTGGCCCGCGCCGCGGTCACCAAGGGCGCCCTCTATCACCACTTCGCGGGTAAGCAGGACCTCTTCCGGGCGGTGTTCGAGCGCACCGAGGAGGCCGCGATGGCCGCCATCCAGCAGCAGATGGCAGCCGAGACCGACCCCTGGGAGCGCGCTCGAACGGGGATCGGCGGCTTCCTCGCGGCGTGCCAGGAGCCGGGGTACCGGCGGATCGTGCTGGAGGAAGGACCGGTCGCGCTCGGCATCGAGCACTGGCGGGAGTCCGAGCAGCGCACGACGTTCGCGATGCTGCGCTCGGTTGCAGCCGACCTGCTGGCGGACCACTCCGTCGACCACGGCCTGGTCGAGGCGTTCACCCAGGTCTTCTTCGGCGCGCTGTCCGCGGCCGGTCAGGCGATTGCGACCGCCGAGGACGCCGAGGCCACTGGCGAGCGGGTCGCCACCGTGCTCGCGGCCATCCTCGCCGGCCTCCGGGCCCTCACCGACGAGGGCGTCGACCTCCAGCAGGGCACCCGCCTCAGCGGCTGATCCGCACGCCGCCGCCCTCGGCGTCGACCGGCGCGAGCTCGACCCAGGTGTGGCCGGGAGGCACCGGAAGGGGCCCGTCCTTGCCGCTCAGCTGGACCGGGCTGTCCAAGTGCTCCTTGGTCCACGTGCCGCGCACGACCTTCCCGGCGGAGAACAGCAGGGCGTCCCCGCTGCCCTCGAGGAGCGTCTCGGGCACCGGGTTGCCCGCCGGGTCCTTGTATCCCGCGTCTCCGAGCTCGACCCGCAGCACCAGCACCGAGTCCGCCGCGAAGTCGTCACCGCTCGCCGCGTTGCTGGTCGGTCGGACGTACCTGCCGTCCTCGAACCGCCACGAGGTGGTGCTGCCGGCCGAGAACGACACGTCCACCGCCGTCGCCCTGGCCCCGCCCGTCATCGGGTTGGGCCCGAACGGCAGATAGGGCGGCGGGGGCTCGGCCCGGTCCAGCGCGTCCACCAGCTCGGGCAACCGGACCATCAGGTCGTAAGGCGAGGTGCGGTCGTCGGCGCGGTAGAACCCCGGATCCCCCTCGCCGTAGGTGCCGATCTCGGCGTCGGCGATGCGCGCCCGGGTCGGTGGCGCGCCGCCGGCGGCGACCAGCACCGACTCGGCCGGCGTCACGATCCCGATGTCGCTGGCCCGCATCGAGCGCACCGGTCCGACCACGTCCGGGATCTCCGAGTAGTACATCGCGGCCAGCCGGGTGAGCCCGCCCTCGACCAGCTCCTCGGTGACCAGGTCGGCGGACGACAGCCCGATCTGCGGCGCGGACGACCCGGTGTTGTCGATCTTCACCGTCACCACCGGGTGCGCGGGCAGCCCACCGTCCACCGGCAGCCCGGTCAGCGGCTGGGACTGGGTGAGCGAGCCCCCGTCGCGGCTGTCCGCGTCCGGTGCCGACGCGTCTGCCCCGCCGGACGCCCCGTCGTCCCCGCAGCCGGCCGGCCCACAGACGAGAACAAGACAGGCGAGGACCCGGCGGGCGGCGGACGCGGCGGACGCGGCGGACGCGGCGGTCATGGTGACCAGTGTGTGGCGCCAGATCCCGGCCCGGAGGCCGCCGCGCCGGTCAGCCGCGGGGGCGCAGCGTGGCCGCCTTCCACTTACCGGTCCACACCGGCGAGCGGTGCACGCGCTGCCCGGTGCTCGGCGAGTGCAGCAGGATCCGCTTGCCGTCGCGCCACCCGACGAACATGCCGACGTGGTAGATGCCGCTGCCGCTGTAGAAGAACATCAGGTCGCCCTTGCGCATGTGCTTCTTGATGACCGGCCGCATGGCGCGGTACTGCGCCGACGAGGTCCGCGGCAGGTTCACACCCGTCCGCTTCTTGAACGAGAAGTAGAACAGACCGGAGCAGTCGAACCGGTTCGGACCGGCGGCGCCGTAGCTGTACGCGGTCGCCGATCTGGTTCTTGGCGACCTTCATCGCGTGCCGGATCTTCTTGGTGGACGCCGCGTCGGCGTCGGGGGCGACGACCGCGGTGGTGGCCATCAGGGCCAGCGTGGCGGCGAGGACGGTGAGGAACAGCGCGAGGGCGCGCTGCATCCGCAGGGGTGCAGACATGGGAGCGCTTCCTTCCCACGCCTGCGGGGTCAGCTGTCGGGTTCGGGCGGAAAGGTGCCCGGTCGCGGAAGCCCTCCTGGTGGGCTGGCTCCGCGGCTTCACCCCAAGCACCTCCCGGTCCGTGCTGGGTGCACGGCCTGGGTGGTGCGGTGACGGCCGAGGCCGTCGGTGGGTCCCCCGCTCCTGCCCGAGAGGTGTGGTCGACGTCAGGTCGAGGGGCGAGAGCGGGTCGGGGCAGGACTCGGCGTCGACCATCTCGCCTATGCAGTTGTGGGTGGCCGCCACCCGGGACGCGGGCGGCAACCCGGACGACCGTACGTACTTCGCGGCCCGGGCGCCACCCCGGATCCACCGGCGTCAAGGAGTTTGCGAGGTCTGTCCGGATTCTAGAGCCGGCGGCCGCCGTCAACGTACAGGGTCTGGCCGGTGACGAAGCCGGCCTCCTCGCTGGCGAGGAAGCAGATCGCGGCCGCGACGTCGTCCGGGTCGCCCACCCGGCGCACCGGGGTCACGGCCGCGGAGGCCTCCCGGAACTCCTCCGGACTGGCGCCGACTCGGCGGGCGGTCTCGTCGGTCATGTCGGTCACGACGAAACCCGGCGCGACGGCGTTCGCCGTGATGCCGAACGGCCCGAGCTCCATCGCCAGCGTGCGGGTGAGACCCTGCAGGCCCATCTTCGCCGCGGAGTAGTTGGCCTGACCGCGGTTGCCGAGCGCGGAGACGCTGGACAGGCTCACGATCCGGCCGTAGCGCTGCTGCACCATCGGCTGCTGCACCGCCCGGGTGACGAGGAACGCACCACGCAGGTGCACGGCGACGACCTGGTCCCAGTCGTCCTCGGTCATCTTGAACAGCAGGTTGTCCCGGGTGATGCCGGCGTTGTTCACCAGCACGTGCGGGCCACCGAGGTTGGCTGCCACCCGGTCGACGGCTGCCTGGACCGAGGCGGCGTCGGTGACGTCGCAGCCGATCCCCAGGCCGGCGGATCCACCCAGGCCCGCAGCCGTCTCGGCCGCCTGCGCCTCGTCCAGGTCCAGCACGGCCACCGCCGCGCCTTCCGCGGCGAGCCGGCGGGCGGTGGTGGCACCGATGCCCCGCGCTCCCCCGGTGACGACGGCGACTCGGCCCGCGTACCTGTGCATCGGGCGACCCTATCGACGGTCAGCGGCGTGGGTTCACCCGGAGGATCTTGTCGTTGCCGGCGCCGTTGGCCGTCGTCACGTACAACACGTTGCCCGGCCCCAGCACCGGCGAGCGCAGCCGGCCGTAGTCCCCGTTCAGCCGTGGCGGCGTCCACATCCGCAGGAACCGTCCGCTGCGGCTGAACTTCATGATCCGCAGCGACGAGTCGGCCAGGCAGCCGACCGCCAGCGCACCCCGCCAGGCCCCCCACTTCGCCCCGCGCAGCCACACCGCGCCGGAGGTCGCCAGCGTCGGCTGGCCGGAGCTCCAGCGCGCCCCGATCTGCGGGCCGGGCAGCGAGAAGTCCGTCATCGGCGCGGACTCGTCGTACCCCGGCCCCGGGTCCCAGCCGTAGTTGCCGCCGCGCCGCAGCCGGTTCACCTCGTCGTCGCGGTACGTGCCGTGCTCGACCGACCACATCGTCCCGTCCCGCCCGGGCCGCAGCGCCAGCCCCTGCACGTTGCGGTGGCCGTAGGTGAAGATCCGTCGCTTCATGGCCCGCTGGGCGTTCGCGAAGGGGTTGGTGGGCCAGCCCCGCCCGGTGGCCGGCCGGACCCGCAGCACCTTCCCGCCACCGGACCGCAGGCTCTGCGGGTTCCGCGACACGGCGGCGTCACCGGTGCCGATGTACAGCGCGCCCTCCGGCCCGAAGCGCAGCCGGCAGCCACCGTGCCGGCCGGACGTCGCCGGCAGCCCGCGCACGATCGGGCGCACGCGGACCGCCCGGCGGGTGGACTGCTTCAGCCGCCACATCACCACTCGGACGTCATGCCCGCCAGGCCGGGGAGAGTTCGCGCCGTGGCAGGTGTAGAAGTGCCGGGTCCGGACAAAGTTCTCGGCCGCCAGGATCGACATCAGGCCGGTCTCGCCGGACGACCACATGCCGGAGCGGTCGAACCGCACCGAGTGGTCGCCGCCGCCCGGCGCGCGATAGCGCATGGTCAGCCGGGACCGCTGGGTGTAGAGCATCGCGCCGTTCGGCAGGAAGGTCAGGTCCCACGGGATGTCCAGCCCGCGCTTGACCACCTGCACCCGCAGCGTCGGCGCCCGCTCCGGGTCGACAGGCGCCTCGACGGCGACGCCGGATGGCGCGGTCAGCGCCAGCGCGACGGCGGCGGCGGAAGCGACGGCGAGACGACGTGTGAGCTGCATGGGGTCACCCTCCCACCACGGTGGGTGACGTGCCTGCCCAATGGTCGTAGCCCGGGGGTCCCCATCGGCCGTAGACACGGGCGACGTCCTCGGACGATGGTCCGAGGGTGGCGGCGTGCCGCGTGCAGGGTGTGCGTCGGGGACCCGCTCGGAGGTGATGTCCGATGAACGGAACACGCACAAGAGCCGCACTGGTCGCGGCCGTTCTGGTGACCGGCGGGCTGACCGCGGCGTCCGCGGTCGCCGCCGATGACGACGACGGTGGCAGTCGCACCCGGCTGACCGGCTACGAGGAGGTCCCCGCGATCTCCACCGCCGGCCGGGGCAGCTTCCAGGTCTGGGTCGACCGGTCACGGGACCGGATCATGTTCCGCCTGTCGTACAGCCGGATGAGCAGCGACGTGGTCCAGGCCCACATCCACTTCGGGCAGAAGTCCGTCAGCGGTGGGGTGGCGGCCTTCCTCTGCTCAGACGACCCGGCTGCGCCCAAGGACCCGTGCCCGGACGCGGGCACCGTCCGGGGCACCGTCACACCCGCCGACGTGATCGGCCCGTCCGGACAGGGCATCGACCCCGGGCAGTTCGACGAGCTGGTGGCGGCGATGCGGGCCGGGGTCACCTACGCCAACGTGCACACGACCACCTTCCCCAGTGGCGAGATCCGCGGACAGCTCCGCGGGCAGCACGACGACTAGCACGCCGGGCCGGCCGACGTAGGGTCGAGGCCATGGCCTCGCCCGCGTCGGTCCGTCCGCCCTCCTCGGCCACCTCCCTCGGCGAGCTGCGCGCGGGGGGCCACGAGCAACGCTCGGTGCGGGCCGAGATCCGAGCCAACCTGCTCGACGCTCTGCGCGCCGGACGCGACCCGTTCCCGGGCATCGTCGGGTTCGACCGCACCGTGCGCCCCGAGCTCGAGCGGGCGCTGCTGGCCGGGCACGACGTGGTGCTGCTCGGTGAGCGTGGCCAGGGCAAGACCCGGCTGATGCGAACCGTGGCCAGGCTGTTAGACGAGTGGACGCCGGTGGTCGCCGGGTGCGAGATCAACGACCACCCGTACGCCCCGGTCTGCCGTCGCTGCCGGATGCTCGTCGCCGAGTGCGGCGACCAGACACCGGTCGAGTGGCGGCATCGCGACGACCGGTACGGCGAGAAGCTGGCCACGCCGGACACCTCGGTCGGCGACCTCGTCGGCGACGTGGACCCGGTCAAGGTGGCGCAGGGCCGGACGCTGGGCGACCCCGAGACGGTGCACTACGGCCTGATCCCGCGGACGAACCGCGGCGTGCTCGGCCTCAACGAGCTGCCGGACCTGGCCGAGCGGATCCAGGTCGCGTTGTTCAACGTGCTCGAGGAGCGGGACATCCAGGTGCGCGGCTATGCCCTGCGGTTGCCGCTCGACCTGCTCGTGGTCGCATCCGCGAACCCGGAGGACTACACCAACCGGGGCCGGATCATCTCCCCGCTCAAGGACCGCTTCGGTGCCGAGATCCGCACCCACTACCCGCTCGAGGTCGACGACGAGGTGGCGCTGATCGCCCAGGAGGCCCGGCTGGTGGCCGCGGTGCCGCGACACCTGCTGGAGGTGCTGGCCCGGTTCGCCCGCGGGCTGCGCGAGTCCACGGCGGTCGACCAGCGCTCGGGGGTCTCCGCCCGGCTCGCCGTCGCCGCGGCAGAGTCGACGGCCGGGTCGGCGCTGCGTCGGGCGGCCCTGACCGGCGAGGCCGACCCGGTGGCCCGGGTCGCCGACCTGCCCGGCGTGCTGCCGACGCTCCGCGGCAAGGTCGAGCTGGAGATGGGTGAGGAGGGCCGCGAGAACGAGGTCTTCGAGCACCTGCTGCGGGTCGCGGTCGCCACCACCTTCCGTACCCGACTGGCCGGTGTCGACCTGACCGGCTGGAGCGAGCGCTTCGCCGACGGCGACACGGTCGAGACCGGGCCGCTGACTCCCGCGCAGGACCTGCTGGACGCGCTCGGCCCGGTGCCCGGGCTGGCGCGGGTGCTCGGCCGCCTCGGCGTGGACGAGGACAGCGTCTCCCCCGGCCAGGTGGCGGCCGCGGCGGAGCTGGTCCTCGACGGCCTGTGGCTGACCCGGCGGCTGGCGAAGGACACCGTCGACGGCCGCACGGTGTACGGCGGCTGAGATGTACCGCTATGGCTCGTGGCACGGCGGCGACGACCCGCTGGCCGCGTCGTTCGACGTGCGGAGCGCGGTGGACGAGATCGGCCGGGACGTGCTCGACGGCGCTGGTCCCCGGGACGCGCTCTCCGCCCTGCTCCGGCGCGGCCACGACGGCCGGCAGGGGCTGGACGAGCTGCGTCGTCAGGTCCGGCGCCGGCGCCGCGAGCTGCAGCGCCGAGGCAACCTGGCCGGGACGCTGGACCGGGTCCGCCAGCTGCTCGACCAGGCGCTGGCGGCCGAGCGGGACGCGCTCGCCGGGCGCGACGACGACGAGGCCAGGCTGGCCGAGATGCAGCTCGAGTCGGTTCCGGACGACACCGCCACCGCGGTGAGCGAGCTGCGGGACTACCCGTGGGCGAGCGACGAGGCGCGCGCGACGTACGAGCAGATCCGCCAGCTGCTGCGCCGGGACCTGCTGGACGGGCAGTTCACCGGGCTGGATCCGGAAGCGATGCACGAAGCGCGCGCGATGGTCGCCGACCTCAACGCGCTGCTCGCCGCGCACGCCCGCGGTGCCGACACCACCGACCAGTTCGAGCAGTTCATGGCCGCACACGGCGACTTCTTCCCCGAGCAGCCGCGAGACACCGACGACCTGATCGACCTGCTGGCGCGACGGCAGGACGCCGCCGAGCGGATGCTGCGCTCGCTCACCCCCGCACAGCGCGACGAGCTGCAGCGGCTGCTGGCCGAGG
The DNA here is from genome assembly GCA_963704295.1 of uncultured Actinomycetota bacterium. Classification (GTDB taxonomy): domain Bacteria; phylum Actinomycetota; class Actinomycetes; order Propionibacteriales; family Nocardioidaceae; genus JACCVL01. Next base: position 850,653 of record OY969884.1, read on the forward strand.
CGCTGGCGGACGACCAGGAGCTCGCGAACCAGCTCGGAGAGCTGAAAGACAACCTGCAGGCGCTCCGCCCCGGCCTGGGCCGGGGCGGAGCGGTGCGGATGGACGGTCCGGAACCGCTCGGCTACGGCGACGCGGTCGGCGCGGTGGCCGACCTCGCCGACCTGGAGGCGCTGGAGCGGCAGCTCGCCCAGGAGCATCCCGGAGCCACGCTGGACGACGTGGACGTGGAGGCGCTGGAACGGCAGCTGGCCCCGTCCGCGGCGGCCGACCTGCGGGCGCTGCGAGACCTGGAGCGGGAGCTGGCCCGGCAGGGCTACCTGACCCGCGGCGAGGACGGCCCGGAGCTGACCCCGAAGGCGCTGCGCCGGCTCGGCGAGACCGCGCTGCGCCGGGTGTTCGCCGCCCTGGACGGGACCGGGCGCGGGGACCACGACGACCACCGGTCCGGATCGGCGGACGAGCGCACCGGTGCCTGTCTCCCCTGGCTGTTCGGCGACGAGCGACCGCTGGACGCGGTGCGCACGGTGCATAACGCGGTGCGCCGGCGGGCGGTCGCGGGAGCCGACCGCGCCCCGCTGCTGGACGTGGCCGACTTCGAGGTGGCCGAGACCGAGCGCCGCACCTCGGCGGCCGTGGCACTGTGCGTCGACCTGTCGTTCTCGATGGTCGCCGAGGACCGTTGGGGGCCGATGAAGCAGACCGCGCTGGCGCTGGCGCACCTGATCGCGACCCGGTTCCGCGGCGACGCGCTGCAGATCATCGGCTTCGACCGGCTGGCCCGGCGGCTCACTCCGGTACAGCTGGCCGGTGTCCAGCCGGAGTACGTGCAGGGCACCAACCTCCAGCACGCGCTGGTGCTGGCCGGCCAGCACCTGCGGCGGCACCCCGAGGCGGAGCCGGTCGTCCTGGTGGTCACCGACGGCGAGCCGACCGCTCACCTCGAGCCGGACCAGACCGCGTTCTTCCACTGGCCGACTACCTCGGCCACGCTGCGTGCCACGGTCACCGAGGTGGACGCGATCACCCGGGCCGGCGCGACGCTGAACGTCTTCATGCTCGGTGACGACCCCGGCTTGGCCAGGTTCGTGGACGCGGTGGCCCGCCGCTGCGGGGGCCGGGTGTTCACCCCGGAGATCGGCCGGCTGGGCGAGTACGTCGTGGCCGACTACCTGCGCACCCGGGCCGGCTGACCCCGGCTCAGGCGGGCAGCAGCGACAGCCGGACCGTCCGGTCCGCGTTGTCGACGTTCAGGTCGACCAGGCAGATGCTCTGCCAGGTGCCCAGCACCAGCCTGCCGGACAGCACCGGAACGGTGGCGTACGGCGGCACCAGGGCCGGCAGCACATGCGAGCGACCGTGACCGGGCGTGCCGTGGCGGTGCCGCCAGCGGTCGTCGGCCGGCAGCAGGTCGGCGAGCGCGGTGAGCAGGTCCTCGTCGCTGCCTGCCCCGGTCTCCAGCACGGCGATGCCCGCCGTGGCGTGCGGCACGAACACGTGCAGCAGCCCGTCCCCGCCGCCGGCTGCATCCAGGGCGAAACAGGCACACCGGTCGGTCAGGTCCACGACCGTGTCCGAGCCGCCGGTGTGCACCGCAAAGGTGTCGCTGCGCATGCCGCCGAGTCTGGGTCAGGCGACGAGGGCCCGCACCTCGGGGCTGCCCGCCCGCACGACCGCCTTGACCGGCTCGATCCGTGCCTTGCGGACCAGCGCGGCGACGTCGCGCCGTTGCTCCTTGGTGAGCACCGTGACGACCGAACCCGCGGCGCCGGCCCGGGCGGTGCGGCCGGAGCGGTGCAGGTATGCCTTCGGCTCGGTCGGCGGGTCCACGTGCACGACCAGCGCGATGTCGTCCACGTGCACGCCGCGGGCGGCGATGTCCGTTGCGACCAGCACCTTGACCCGTCCGCTGGCGAAGGCGGCGAGGTTCTTGGTCCGCACGCTCTGCGTCAGGTTGCCGTGCAGGTCGGCCGCCGGGATCCCGTTGGCGGTCAGCTGCCGGGCGAGCTTGCGCGCGCCGTGCTTGGTCCGGGTGAACAGCAGGGCCCGGCCCGCCCCGGAGGCCAGCTCGCGGACGACGGCGGCCTTCTCGCTGTGGTGCACCTCGAGCAGGTGGTGCGACATCTCCGGCGGCGGCGCGGACGCCGTGTCGACCGAGTGCGTCAGCGGCTGGTCGAGGTAGCGCCGGACCAGCACGTCCACACCGTTGTCGAGCGTGGCGGAGAACAGCATCCGCTGACCGACCGACGGGGTCCGGTCCAGCAGCTTGCGCACGCCGGGCAGGAAGCCCATGTCGGCCATGTGGTCGGCCTCGTCGAGGACGGTGACCTCGACGGCACCGAGGTCACAGTGCCCCTGGCCGATCAGGTCCTCGAGCCGGCCGGGGCAGGCGATCAGCACGTCAACGCCCCGGCGCAGCGCCTGCACCTGGGGGCCCTGCCCGACGCCGCCGAAGACGGTGGCGGTGCGCAGGCCGGCCGCGCCGGCGAGCGGTGCCAGGGTGTCGCGCACCTGGGAGGCCAGTTCCCGGGTGGGGACCAGGACGAGCGCGCGCGGGCGCCTTGAGGTCCGGCGCGTGCCGGAGGTGGTGAGCCGGGCGACCAGAGGCAGGCCGAAGGCCAGCGTCTTGCCGGAGCCGGTGCGGCCGCGGCCGAGCACGTCGCGCCCGCGGAGCGTGTCCGGCAGGGTCGCGGTCTGGATCGGGAACGGTGAGGTGATGCCCTGGCCGGTGAGGATCGCAACCAGCGGGGCGGGGACGCCGAGCGCGGCGAAGCCGGGCGCGGAGCGGGGGGAGGCGGGCGTGGTGGTGCCCGGGGCACGGTGCGGCACAGGTGTCCTTCCAGGACGGGTCAGGTACGGGGTGGCCGGAGATGCTGGCTCACCGCGACTGGCGGGTCCTGGCAGACGACCGAGGGGCGCCGGGATGGCGTGGCCCTGGGTCCAGTGTGCCGCAGCGACCACCGCCCGGCCTAATCCGGCGCTAGTATGTAGTTGTGAGTTCAAGCACTTCGATGCCGGCACTGTTCCTCGGCCACGGTGCCCCGCCGCTGCTCGACGACCGGCTCTGGACGTCGCAGCTCGCCGCCTGGGCCCGAGACCTCCCCCGGCCCACCGCGATCCTGATCGTGTCCGCGCACTGGGAGGCCGCGCCGCTCAGCTTGACCTCCTCCGCCGCGGCGACCCCGTTGGTCTACGACTTCGGGGGCATCCCACAGCGCTTCTACGAGCTCACCTACGAGACCCCCGACGCCGGTGCGCTGGCCCGGCTGGTGCGCTCTGTGCTGCCCCACGACGAGCCGGTGCACGAGCACGCGAGTCGCGGACTGGACCATGGCGCCTGGGTGCCGCTGCGAGTGATGTACCCGGCTGCGGACGTCCCCGTGCTGCAGATGTCGATGCCCACCCACGACCCGGCCCGGCTGCTCGAGCTGGGCCGCCGGCTCCGCCCGCTGCGCGACCACGGCGTGCTGGTGATCGGCTCCGGCTTCCTGACCCACGGGCTGCCCTTCCTGCGGGACTGGCGGCTGGACGCGGCACCGCCCGGTTGGTCCAGCGACTTCGACCTGTGGGCGGCCGAGGCGCTCGCCCGCGGGGATGTCGACGAGCTCGCGGCGTTCGCCGACCGCGCCCCGGGGATGCCCTATGCCCATCCCACCGTCGAGCACTTCACACCGCTGTTCCTCACGCTCGGCCTGGCCGCCGACCCGGCGACGCCGCCCGAGCAGGTCATCGACGGGTACTTCCTGGGTCTGGCGAAGCGCTCGGTGCAGGTCGCCTGACCGGGGCGCCAGCTCCGCCCGACCCGCGCGGGCCGGGCAGCGAGTCGGCCGGCGCGGCGGGCTGGGTCAGCCGCTCGGCGACCTCCTCGCCCAGATGCCGGCCGAGCGCGAGGTAGGCGTCGAACTGGCTCTGCTCGAACCACTGGTCGCCCGTGCTGTCGTAGGGGAACACCCGGTTCTGCTGGGCGTAGGTCAGCACGTCGTACGGCATCTCGGCCGTGAGCCGGAGCTTGGCGACCACGATCCGGCCGGTCCGGGACGGGCTGGCCTCGCCCGCCACGGTGAACGGCTCCGGGTAGGTCACCGTGCCCACCGCCACGCAGGCCGCGGACAGCCGGGCGGACAGCGCCTCCAGCGAGCTCTCCGGCTGCAACGGCGGCCCGCCGCCGGGGGTCAGCGAGAACGGGTCGTCGAGGACGATCTCAACGCCCAGCTCCTCCCGCGCCAGGGTGATCGCCTCGGCCAGGACCTGGGTCGCCGGCGGGGCGTCTCCGCTGGCGTCCAGGCAGACCACCGTCCGGCAGCGGTGCCGCAGCAGCTCGACCAGGCCGAGGTTCTCGTAGTGCCCCCCGTCGGTCACCAGCAGCAGCCGCTCGGTCGGCGAGTACGACCCGAGGACCTCGCGCAGCAGCGAGGTGATCCGCCGCACGTTCGGCAGCCGCGGCGACAGCCAGTCGTTGCGCTGGTCCCGCGACGCCAGCCAGGCGGGGTTGGGCAGCCAGGTGCCGAGCCGGGCGTTGGAGATCGCCAGCAGGGTCTGCACCGCCCGGGCCTGCCGGCCCATCGCCGAGGCGAAGGCCGCGCCGGAGATGGCCACGGCGCTCTGCACCGACAGGTCGCTGCTCACCGCGCCCGTGACGTGCTGCTCCAGCGGCCGGGTGGCGACGTAGCCGACCTCCGGGCCGCCGATCCAGTCGTGGCTGAACGTGAACGACGTCGCCCGTCGCCCGGGTGGAGTCCGGTCCGCCCCGGACAGGTTGGCCGCGGCCGCGAAGACCACCTGTGGCATCCCGTCCACCGGTGACGCGTGCGTGCTCAGCGAGGTGGGCTCGGTGTCGAAGTCGTACGGCTCGGCGGCGAGCTGGCCGTCATCCAGCCGGACCCGCCGGACGGCGAAGGCCGTCGCCAGCCGGCGCCGGTAGAACGGGTGCAGGCTGCTCCAGGTCTGGTCCAGCAGCCAGGCGGCCAGCAGGAACGTCGCCGGCGTCAGGAACAGCCACACATGGGGCCAGAGCTGGGCGTCGGCCCGGGTCCACCGGTCGATGAGCGCCTCCGAGCCGCTGCCGATGACGCCGGGACCGACCACCAGCACGCCGGCCAGCGCAACCGCCACGGTCCCGGCCGACAGCCGTAGGGCGCGGGGCAGCGCCACGTGGGTCGGCGAGGCGCCGACCGCGGCGACGAGCAGCAGACCCACCGCCGCGAGGGCCGTGCCGAGAGCGAGCCACTCGGTCGGCTGCGCCGGATAGAGCAGGAAGGCGCGGCCCCGCTCGGGGACGGCGGCGGCCACCACCTGGGCGAGCAGGGCGAGGAAGAGCACGCCCAGCAGCAACAGGACAGCCGACACCACCAGCTGGGGGACGATCCCCGACGGGATCCGCGAGGTGGACGCGTCCGAGCCTCCCCCGAGCAGGGTGCGCAGCCGGCCGGCGACGGTCCGGTGCCGCCACAGCATCGTGACCAGCGCACCGACGTACGACGCGGTCACCGCCGAGATCCCGGTCCCGACCGCCCCCGGCGTCGCGACGTCGGCCTGCAGCCGCTCGGCGCCCCACACCAGGGCCGGCACCCCCATCGTGACCAGCAGGCTCAGCCCGGCCAGCGAGGTGACGGCGAACGCGAGCCGGAGCAGCCAGCGCACCGACGTGCCGCGCCACTGGTGGGCCACGACGTTGATCAGCCAGATCGTCACCGCGGCCACGAGCAGCGTGCCGGTGGCGAGCGCCCCGCCGGCCGTGACCCCGTCGGGCAGGGGCTCGCCGGCGATCAGAGCGGGCAGGTCGGCGACCGGGGCGACCCGGTAGAACGCGCCGAGCAGCAGCCCCAGAGAGGTCACCGCACCGGCCAGCAGGAACAGCGACACGAACACCCCGCGCAGCAGCACCGCCGCCGCCACCGTCCACTCGAGGAACGAGTCGGCCAGATAGCGGCCGTGCCGGCGCAGGTGGTCCACCTCGGGCGACCCGGCCGCGAACGGCGGAGGCTCGGCCGGATCGAGAACGACCGGGTCGGCAGCGCTGCGCGGCTGCATGGCGAGCCGGAGAGCGCCGACCACGTAGCCGCCGCCGGACACGGACACGAGGTACCTCGCTCGGTGCAGCAACCGGCGCTCCTGGAGCACCTGCAGCAGCCCGAGCGTGCTGGTCGCGGAGCGAATCCCACCGCCGGACACGCAGATGCCGATGTCACCCGGAGGACGGCCCAGGTCCGCGTAGGAGGTCACCGGGAGCCCGGTCGCCGGGACGCGCTGACCGGACGACGTGCACGTCGCCGGCGGTGGGTAGACGTTCGGTGCCACCTGGTCGCGGCCGCGGATCACCCAGGAGTAGTCGGTCGTCCGGATCAGCGCCCGGGCGCCCACGACGAGCAGCGTGCAGGCTCCCACCGCACCGGCGACGAGCAGCAGCACGAACTTCGCCCCGGCGGTCGCGGACACCCACGGCCAGGCCGGCGACGCGAGGCCCGCCTCGATGGCGTCCAGCCCGCGCCGGGTCAGCGCGTTCTCCGCCGCGTCCAGCCCGACGGCCAGCGTGGTCCCGACGGATGCGAGCAGGCCGATCCGCCGGCCGCGTGCTCCGGCGAAGAGCAGGCCGCCGGTGAGGCAGACGCCTGCGAGGCCCGCGTAGCCGAGCAGCAGCCAGGATTCCGCGTTCAGACTTGCCCGCAGGTCCGTGATCGAGGAGCAGCGGTCCCGGCGGGTCGGCGCGCCGTTCGGCTCACAGACCAGGTCCGCGGCCTGGGAGGGAGCGCCGGCCAGCTGCACCGCGACGACGTCCCGGCTGTCCAGCGGTGCCCGCGCCTCGTACATGCGCAGTCCGGCCACGACCATCGCCGCAAACGAGGCGAGCAACACGACCGCGAGCACGCGCCCGAGCGGGGTTCGGAGCCAGAGCGGCTGCGCGAACCGCTTGGCCGGTAGACGCTGCGCAACGGTCATGGCCGCCCTCCCGCGCCGGCATCACCCGCGGGGCACACGGGTGCCTACCCGGACTGTTCCACCTCAACCTGCACGAGGAGGCCGTTTTCGTCCATCTCGAGCCGCCGACCGAGCCTGTCGACGACCTCGATCACGTCGGCCGCGGGCACCGGCCCGGCGAGCCAGAAGCCCTGCGCGGCATCGCAGCCGAGTTGGGCGAGCTGGCGCAAGGCAGCCTCGGTGTCCACCCCCTCGGCCACCACCCGGAGGCCGAGGTTGCGGGCCAGGTCGATGGTCGACCGCACGATGGTCGTGTCGTGGGTGGACCCGTCCATCGCGTGCACGAAGGACTGGTCGATCTTCAGCGTGTCGACCGGCAGCTCGTCCAGATAGGCCAGCGAGGAGTGCCCGGTCCCGTAGTCGTCCAGCGCCAGGCCGACGCCTAGTCGCCGCAGCTGGTTCAGCACCAGCATCGCGCGGGCGGGGTCGACCATCGCGGTCGTCTCGGTGATCTCCAGCTCCAGCGCCGACGCCGGCAGTCGCAGGCTGGAGAGCAGCTCGGCGATCTCGGTGGTGAGCTCGTCGTCGAGCAGGCTGCGGACGGACAGGTTCACCGCGACCGTCAGCTGCTGCCCGGCGGAGCGCCACTTCCGGCAGTCGCGGAGGGCGGTCGCCAGCAGCCGCATGGTCATCGGCCGGATCAGCCCGGTCTGCTCGGCGACGGTGATGAACTCGTCCGGCTGCAGCAGACCGCGCTCCGGGTGGTCCCAGCGCACCAGCGCCTCGACGCCGGTGACCCGACCGCTCACCAGCTCGACCTTCGGCTGGTAGTGCAGGGTCAGCTGGTCTTCCTCGATCGCCCGCCGCAGCTCGCCGTAGAGCGCCAGCCGGGACGGCGTGTTGACGTCGAGATCGGCGTCGTAGACGGCGACGCCGAGGTGCTCGCTCTTCGCGGCGTACATCGCGACGTCGGCACACTGCAGCAACCGCGCGACGTCCCGACCGTGGTCGGGGAAGAGCGCGACGCCGACACTCACGTCCACCTCGAGCACGATCCCGTCGACGAAGAAGGGACTGCGCAGCGAGCTGATCAGCCGATCGGCCACGATGAGCGCGTCGTCGGCGCCACTCAACCGCGGCAGGAGGACCGCGAACTCGTCCCCGCCGAGCCGGGCCACGGTGTCCATCTCCCGCAGCTGGTCTCGCAGCCGGGAGCCGACGGCAGCGATCAGCCGGTCCCCGATGTGATGTCCGAGCGTGTCGTTGACCTCCCGGAAGCGGTCGAGGTCGGCGAGCAGGACGGCGGCAGCGCTGCCGGTGCGCTCCGCGCCGACGACGACGTCGCGCGCCCGCTTGACGAAGAGGGTCCGGTTGGGCAGCCCGGTGAGCGCGTCGTGCTGGGCCAGTCGCTCGTTCTCCCGAGCGTGCTCCCGCAGCCGGCGGGACGCGGACGCCATCAGCTGGAACAACCCGAGCCACAGCACGGCGAGCCCGATGACGAGCCAGGTCACCAGCCGTTGGACGTCGTCCGAGACCTGCGCCTCCACCGGCCCGTAAGGGAGGTAGATCTGGTACGCGCCGAGCACCTCGGGCTCGCCGTCCGCGCCGGTCATCTGCACCGGGACGTACACCTCGGCGAGGCCGTCCGAGCGCGGGATCGCCGTCACCTCGCCGTCCAGCGCCGACTCCAGCGCGGGCAGGGTGTGGGAGGCCCCCTCGACCGGCCCGTCGAGGTCGGAGAACAGCAGGCTGCCGTCGCGCGAGAAGATCCTGACCTCCTCGACCGTGCTGTCGGCGGTGACCGTCCGAAGCGCCGACGCGAGCCGGCCTTGCCGGGCCGCACCGACCGCACCCGACTCGAAGTCGGAGCGGGTGAGCAGCGGCTGCACGGCGAGGCGGGCGACACTGATCGCGGTGCGCTCGCTCTGCATCAGCGCCCGCTCCTGGACGGTGGAAGCCAGCACCGACGCGAGCACCAGCCCGAGCGCGAGAACGAGGAAGCCGCTGGCGAGACCGAAGCGGACCAGGAGGCTGGTGCGACGGAGCCTGGTGAGTGCTCGGGCGATGGGCACCGGCCGGACGTTAGTGGCAAACAGCGGCGACACGCCCACGAGCCGGGCATTTCGGGGGACTGCTTTCGACGTGACTCGTTCGGGCCAGGGGCTCGGCCCTGGGTAGGCCACCCCAGGTGGCTCAACCGTCCAGCGACTCCACCGCTACCAGCTCGTGCACCGGCACCGGGCTCGCCGACGCTGACCCGCAGGTCAGCCGCTGGGCGGCCTGCTCGCTGCGGGCCACCCGCACCCGCCAGCGCCGGCCGCGCACGGCGAAGGTCGCCTCGGTGAGCGCACCGTGCGTGCGGCGACCCTCGAGCTTCAGGGCCCCCCGCCCGGTCTCGACCAGCGAGGAGCGCAGGTACCACTCGGCGGACTGCAGCGCGAAGCCGTACCCACACCGGCCCCGCAGGTGGGCCAGGTCGAGGTGGCCCGCCCGGTGCCGACGGGCCAGGTCGGCGGCACCGGTCGGGTCGACTCGGCCGTAGTACAGCCCGTCCGGCAACACCAACAGGTTGCCCGCGAACCGATCCCCGCCGATGTGCGACACCTCCCACGACTCCGCCGGGTGGGACAGAGACAGCGCCGCCGCCACCGGCCTGCCCCGCTCCGCACAGCATCGGTCGTGCCGGCCGTGGGTGCAGGTCAGGAAGACCGGGTCGGCCGTCCGGTGCAGGCCGGCCGACCGGCCGGCGCCCAGGGCCGCCAGGTCGAGATCCAGCACCTCCTCCGGGCGGTCCACCACGGCGGTCTCGAGCCACGGCCAGTGCGGGTCGGCGTACGCGGCGAAGACGGCGCCCGGCGCCGGCTCGCTGCGTCCGTGCCGGCGGATCAGCAGCGGCCGGATCCCGTGCAGATGCGTCTGCCGCCGGACTTCGGCCGCGACCGACAAGGGCAGACGCGACCCGCGCAGCGCGTCGGTCCCCCAGGGCCCCGGCACCTCGATCAGCAGGAACGCCCGCACCGTCGACGCGGTGCCGTGCATCGGCTCGGCCCGAGCCTGGCTCCGCACGGCGCACGGACGGAGGTCGGTCAAGCCGTCACCCGCAGCAGCCCCTCGCGGACGAGCCGGCGGACCAGGACCAGCCGGCTCTCCGGATCGAGCCAGGGGGCGAGGTCGGCCGGCCGCAGTGTCGGGTGCTGCCGGATGTGCTCGACGGCGGCGCCGAGAAAGGCCGGCACGGTCAACTCCCGGTCTCCGAGCAGCAGGCGCAGTCGCTCCCCGGCCGGGGCCGGGACACAGATGCTCCCGGGTCGGCGGGTCACGACCGACTCGTCGTGCAGATCGGCGACGGCGAGGCGGTCGGTCAGCCCACCCCGCAGCAGTGGCGGCCGGGAGGTCAGGAACGAGTGCGCCTGCTCGCGCGCGGCGGCCACGGGGTCGACCCGGCGCAGTGCGCTCACCAACCCGTCGACGCGGTCGGCGAGGCCGGCGGCGAGGATCTCCGGGTCGTCCAGGTACCCGGCCGGCAGCGGCTGGTCCCAGGCGGTGGGGTCGGTGTCCGTCGCCAGCGCGGCACGGGTCACCTGCTCCAGCAGCCGGCGCCAGGTGATCCGGTTGATCCCCACCGTGACGTGCAGCGACGCCGACTCCTGGGTGCGGGCGGCGTGGGGGGTGCCGGTGGGCAGGTACATGCTCGTGCCCGGTTCCAGCAGCACCTCCTGCCGGTCGCCGGCGTCGTCGATCTCCCAGAGCTTGCGGCCGAAGGTCTGGAGCACGAACACGTCGTGCGTGTCACTGTGCCGCGCGAAGCCCTGCGAGCCAGGCGGGGTCAGGTAGGCGTTGGCCTGGCACGGGTGGCCGAGCGCTGCCTCCAGCCCGCGTACCAGATCGGTGAGCGCCGGCCAGTAGCGGTGCAGCCCCTGCAGCACCACGGTGGCGCCGCCGTCGAACAGGTCGAAGACCTTGCGCGCGTCGACCAGACCGGTGAGCGCGGTCCCGGCCAGCGTCGCCGACCGGGTGTAGCGGGACGCCGGCAGGATCGAGCCGCCCTGGGCGAGGCGGAGGGCGGGCGTCCGCAGGGCAGAGCTGGTCAGCAGCCGGTCCACGTCGTCCAGCGACAGCAGCGCCGCAAGCTCGGCCGGTGCGGTGCGGTGTACGTGCGGCCGCGACGCCCAGACCTTCTCGACGAAGGTCTGGGCGTCGCCGCTCAGCAGCTCGAGTGCGTCCACTCAGCGATCGGTGCCGTCCGCATCGGTGCCGTCCGCATCGCTCGCGTCGCCGTCGGTCGTGTCCGTCGCGTCGCCATCCGTGCCGTCCGCATCGGTGCCGTCGGCGTCCGTGCCGTCCGCATCGGTGCCGTCGGCGTCCGTGCCGATGAGCGGGCCCCCGGTGGGACCGGTGCCGGAGCCACCGGTGGTCTGCATGTCGGTGTCGCGCAGGGGCTCGTCGGGCGTCGTCGTCATCTGATCCTCCACTCTGCTGGGTTGGCTACCTCGTACCCTGCCGGTCCGCGTGCGAACGCGCGACCGGGGGCAGCTCCAGCTCCAGGTCGAGCCAGCGCGCCAGGTCCTCGACCTCTCGGTGGACGGCTGTCGCCATGGCCGTGCTGAAGGGCACGTCCCGGTGAATGGCGGCGACACGGAGCACGCCGGCCTGCCGGTCGGCACGGGCGTCGAGCTTCCCGACCAGCCGGTCGCCGTACAGGATCGGGAGGGCGTAGTAGCCCCACATGCGGGCGGCCGCCGGCTTGTACATCTCGAGGATGTAGTCGAACTCGAAGACCTCGCTCAGCCGCCTGCGGTCGGCGAGCAGCCGGTCGAACGGCGACAGCAGCGCCGCCCGACCGGCGAAGGGCTGCCCGAGCAGCGCCGGGTCCACCCGCCACTCGCCCCGGACCCCCGCGATCACGGCGGGCTCGCCGGCCTCGCCGACGTCGACCGGCTCGACTGGCAGCTTGGTGCTCTTGGCCCGGGCGATGCCGAGAGCACTCAGCCGCCGCCGGTCGAGCAGCCGTCGCGCCTCGTCCACCGCGGGCACGGGGTCGTCGGGGTAGATGCGGGAGGCGAGGTCCCAGAGCCGTTCGCGACCGGTCCCGCCCGCGCTGGCGACCTCGCCGCGCTGCACCAGCAGATCGATCATCATCCGCAGGTTCCGGTTGTTGTTCCAGCCACTGGAGGCCCACGGCACCACGCAGGTGTCCGGCAGCTCGCTGGCCGGCAACGGCCCGTCGGCACGAAGCCGCTCGAGAATGCCGCGCCGGCAGTCGTTGTTGACCCGCACCCAGTCGCGGAGCTGCTGCTGCCACTCACGCAGCTCACCAGAGCCGGGCCAGGCCGCCATCTCGGCGCGAAACAGCGCGATGTCGTCGGCCACCCGCAGCGTCTGGTGCAGAGCGATCAGCCGCTGCTCGTCGACAGCGTCCCACAGCTCGTCGGCCGAGAACCGGGACCCCAGCCGGCTCCACAGCACCAGCTCGGCGCTCGGCGCGACCGCACTCGTCGGCTCGACCTGGAGCATGGACAGCTGCCGAACGGTCTCAACCAGATCCGTCGGCCGCTGCTTGGTCAGCAGCTGCGCCCGCACGGCGATCCGGCGCGCGTCGGCACGACTGAGCTCGTGCACCGCGGGCATGCCAGGCAGGGTACGACCAGGCAGCGAGCGGGCGCGTCTATGGTCAGGAGATGACGAGCGCACCGATCGTTCTGGTTCCCGGGTTCTGGCTCGGCGGGTGGGCATGGGACGAGGTCGCCACCGCCCTGCGGGCCGACGGACACGACGTCACCGCGGTGACGCTGCCCGGCCTCGAAGCGGCCGACACCGACCGGTCCGCGATCACCCTGTCCGACCACGTCGAGGCGATCTGCGAGGCCATCCAGGCGGCAGGTGCCCCCGTCGTACTCGCCGTGCACAGCGGGGCCGGAGCCCCCGGCTACGCGGCCACCGACCGCATCCCGGAGCGGATCGCCGCGATGGTCTACGTCGACACCGGCCCGGCCGTCGGCGCGCTCGATCCCAGCTTCAGCGGCGTGGAGAAGCCGTTGCCCTCGTTGGAGGAGCTTGCGGCCGAGGAGAACCTCGACGGGCTGAGCCAGGAAAAGCTCGAGACGTTCCAGCGCCGGGCCGTCCCCGAGCCGGGTGCCGCGCTGCGCGAAGCCGCCGAGCTCACCAACGACGCCCGTCTGGGCATTCCAAGCACGGTCGTGTGCACGGCCTTCACCGCCGAGCAGTACAAGGAGGCGATGAACGAGGGGTACGCGTTCCTGGCCGGGCTGGCCGAGCTGCGCGACGTCACCTACGTCGACCTGCCAACCAGCCACTGGCCGATGTGGTCACGGCCGCAAGATCTCGCCGAGATCATCGGCGAGATCGCATCCAGGTGACCGGGGCCCTCGACCGTGACCTCGGCGGGTTGGTTGGTGGAGCTGGCGGGAATCGAACCCGCGTCCTCCGACGTCGACTCAGGCATTCTCCGGGCGCAGTTCGTGGTGTCGTTTTCTCAGCCCCGGCGCTCGCACGAACACGTCGCCGACAGGCTCAGCCGCTGTTGATGTCCCGTCACGACCCCGCGGCCGGGTCGTGACGGTGAGCCTCCTAGATGAGGCCGGCTACCGGGACGGAGGCGCTCCCGGGCCGACCCTTCGTTCACTGCTCAGGCAGCGAGAGCGAAGTCAGTGCGCTTAGCCTTGGCACTTGTAAGGTTCCACGGATCGTTTACGAGATAACCGTGGGTCCTCGGCCCGCTTCTCCTGAACCGTACGACCGAAGTCGAAACCGTTCAGCCCCTTATGGAGTTGTCAACGTCGACCAGTCTACCCGGGGGGCCACCGGATTCAGGCGGCCGCCAGCAACCTGGCGAGATGCCGCTCCATCGCGCTGGCCCGGGGCTCGGCCGGGAGGTCGGCCGAAAGTTCGGCCGGCGCCGGCTCCGGGAGACTGCCGGGGCCGAGCGCGGCCGGCGGCTCGCGGTCGTGGCTGCGCCCGGTCGGAAGCGTCCACCGCACCGTCGGCGCGTGCACGCGGAAGGCGCCCAGCCCGTCGTGGCGAGCGACCGTCGGCAAGACCTGCACCGTCACGCCGGGGTGGTCCTTGAGCACGTGCGCCCGCCGGCCCAGCCCCTGCGCGTTGGCGGCTGCGGTGGGGCCTCCGTCGACGTAGCCGCGCACGTGGTCACGGTCGGCCAGCCGGCCGCCGGTGAGTCGGCAGGTCTGGTCCCGCCAGGCCACGAACTGTCCAAGCCCGCCGGTGAACCGCCGTGCCGAGGACTGCATCGTCAGCAGCCGTCCGTCGTCGGGGTCGCAGAACAGTGCCCGCAGCGCCGTGGCTCCTCCGGCCCGCTCGGCGGCGTCGACGATCTCCCGGGCCACGTCCAGCGGGAGGGCGCCGTAGCCGCGGAGCAGGGCCGGCTCGTCGGACAGCCCGAGCAGCGCCGCCGCGGTGAGCACCACCTGCACCTCGACCCGCAGCGGGATGCGTCCCGGAGGGTCGCCCGGCGGGTCGCCCGGCGGGTCTCCCCGAGGGTCTCCGGCGGGTCACCGGCAGGAGCGGGTGCGGCGTCTCGCTGAGCAAGCAGGTCCCAGGCCGGGTCGTCTGGGTCGGGATCGGGCTGCGGTGCGGCGCTCGGCGCCGCCGACCACGACCACGGGGGCCGACCCTCCCGGTCGAGCAGCCAGGTTGGCGCCCCAGCGTCGTTGGGACCGCTCTCGGGAGTGGCGCCCTCGGCGGGACCGCTCGAACCCGTGACCGACTCGATCAACAGGTCGCTCATCAGGTCGTCGACCGACCGCGCGTCCCCGTCCGCGCGCATCCCGCGCGCGGTGCGGTCGAGCACGCCGAACACCGCGAGCGCCTCCTCGGCCCGCAGCGTTGCCGACACGGTGGCCACACCGTCGTAGGGCTCGCTGAGGGCGACCCGCCGGCGAAGCCTGGCCCGGCGGGCTCGCTCGGCCGCCGCCCGCGGGTCCGCGGCGAGCGTGCGGCGCTGGGCCGCCACGGCGAGCTGGCCCGGCGTCCAGGCCCGGCGCTGCGCCTCGGCGGCGAGCTGCTCGTCGACCCGCCGCCGCAGTGGAGGGTCGAGAACGGCGGTCACGGCGAGCACCTTGCGCAGTCCGACCATCGACACCGCTCCGGTGCCCAGCAGGGCCAGCAGCCGGGGGTGATGCTCGACGGCGGCCGCCGCGTCACGCAGCTGACAGTCGGCCGTCATCGTGGCGACCCTCGTCGCCAGCGCGACCTCGGTCTCGGCGCCGCGACCCCGCAGGGCGGCGGGCACGACATCCTCGGCCTCGTCGTCGGCGAGGCGCCGAGCGGCGAACGCGGCGAGATCACGCGCCTGCGCGGCCTGCAGCGCGTGCACCGCACGCTCGGTGGCGGCGATGCGGTCCAGCTGCTGGGCAGCGGTCAGCCGCTCGGCCGAGACGACTGGCCCGACGGCGGCGGCGAGAGCAGCGCGGTCACAGCGCAGCGCCTCCGCGAGCGCTGCGACCGCGACCTCGAACATGAGCCCATCGAAGCACCCGGCACCGACAGTTCAGCCCGCTCGTGCCGGGCTCCGCACAGGTCAGTCCATCCCCTTGATGCGCATGCCCTTGGCCCGCCGTCCCACCTCGCGCTCGGTCTCCCGCCGGGCGTCCCGGGAGGCCATCGCCTGCCGCTTGTCGTAGGTCTTCTTGCCCTTGCCCAGGCCGATCTCGACCTTGGCCCGGCCACCGACGAAGTACAGCGAGAGGGGCACCACGGTGAAGCCCTTCTCCGACACCTTCGCGGCGATGCGGTCGATCTCGGTCCGGTGCAGCAGCAGCTTGCGCTTGCGCCGCGGGGTGTGGTTGGTCCAGGTGCCTTGGGTGTACTCCGGGATGTGCACGCCGAGCAGCCAGGCCTCGCCGTGCTCGACCTCGGCAAAGCCGTCCACCAGCGACGCCCGGCCCGCGCGCAGCGACTTCACCTCGGTCCCGGTGAGGACGAGGCCGGCCTCCCACGTGTCGGCGATCAGATAGTCGTGGTAGGCCTTCTTGTTCTGCGCCACGACGGTCCGGCCGGCTCGGTCCTGCGACGCCTTCTTCTTGTGCTGCCTGGCCATCCGGCCATCCTCCCGTACGGCCGGAGGCGCGCCGCGGGCAGGCGTCAGAGCCAGCCGGCGGGGTTCACGGTGCGGCTGCCCTCGTAGACCATGAAGTGCAGGTGGCAGCCGGTCGAGTAGCCGGTGGTGCCGACGTAGCCGATGACCTCACCGCGAGTGACCTGCTCGCCGACCCGGGTCGAGAACTGGGACAGGTGGTTGATGGACGAGGCGAGCGGGGTTCCGTTGACCGTCCCGTGGGCGATGATCACCCGGTTGCCGTAACCGGCGTTGTAGTACTGGGCGACGACCTTGCCGTCGGCGGGCGCGAGGATCGGCGTCCCGCAGCCGGCGCCGAAGTCGGTGCCGTCGTGCAGCTTGTACACCTGCAGCACGGGGTGCATGCGCATGCCGTACGGCGAGGTGAGATACGCGCCGGGCACGGGGTAGTCGAGGAACCCGCCACCGTTGCTCGTCGTCGTGCCCAGCCGCGCCATCCGCAGCTCGGACAGCATGTCCTTGACCCGCTCGCGGTCACGTTCCATCCGCTCGAGGATCCGCAGGTCGTGCTCGCGGGCGCGCTGCGCCTCCTGCTGGTCGTGCCGCCGCTCGGCGACCAGCTTCTGCACGGCCCGGCGCTTCTCCCGTGCGCTGCGAGCGAGCTCCCGCTTGCGATCCAGGTTCTCCGCGGCCTGCTGCCGCTTGACCGCCACCTCGTTGCGGATCTGCTGAACCCGCTCCTCGTGCAGTGCCACCAGCACCTGCGCGGCGTCGAGGTCGTCCATCGTCGCGGTCTGCGCGGTGACGACGGACTCGGCCGACGACATCATCTCGGTGAACTCCATCGGGCTCTCACCGTTGAGGATCGCGTCCATGCTCATCAGGCTCGGGTCGCTGGTGGCGTAGGACTGCACGGCGAACTGCTCGATGTCGTCCTGGGCCTGGACCACCGCTGCCTCGGACTCGGCCAGCTCCTGCTCCGCGTCTGCCAGCCGGTTCTCAGCGGCGGTCAGCGCACGGCGCATCACCCGGTCGAGCTGCTGGGCCGCGGCGAGCTGTCCCAGCGTCGCGGCGAGGTCGGCCCGGGCGTCGTTCAGCCGGCCCTGCGACGAGCGCAGCGCCGCGGTGGCGGCCTGCAGCCGCCTGCTGGAGTGCTCGAGCTCGGTGTGCTGCTCATCGATCCGCTCGCCGATCCGGTCCTGCTTGTCCTCGAGCTCGTCCTCCCGGTCGGCGAGCGCCGGGCTCAGCGCGGCGGTCAGCAGGCTCGCGGCGAGCGACAGCACGACGACGGCGCGGGCCCCGCGGCGTAGCGCGGTCCGGCGCGGTCGACCGATGAGGAAGTCTCGGTCCACGGGTGGCGCCTTCGGCTGTGAGGGATGCTGTGTCGGAATGGTGTGACGGATGGTGCGCGTGGTACGGGTGATGCCTGCGGCGACCGTAACCGACCGCCCTCAGACATCCAGGTATTTGCGGGTCATCACGAGTGTCGGGATCACCGCCACGATGATCGCGAAGACCACTGTGACCGTACCCGCGAGCACCGCGTCCCCCCAATCGACCCAAGGGGTAATCGTCGTCAACCGTTCGGTCAGATAGCCCCGCACCAGGAAGGCCATGAACGCCGCCAGGACCCCACAGGCGGCCGCCGCCCCGAGCACCGCGGCGAGCAGCGACTCCAGCACGAACGGCAGCTGGATGTGCCACGACGAGGCGCCGACCAGCCGCATGATGCCGATCTCGCGACGCCGGGCGAAGGCGGCCAGCCGGATGGTGTTCGCCACCTGCAGCACGGCGGCGAGCATCAGCGCGCCGGCAACCCCGAGTGCCACCCAACGCAGGTTGCCGAGCACCTCGTAGAGCGGGTTCAGGACGTCCCGCAGGTCCTTCACGTCGGCGACGCCGGGGAGCCCCTGCAGCTCGCTGGCGAGGGTGTCGATCTCGTTCGGGTCCTGCATCGTCACGAAGAACGAGGCCGGGAACGACTCCGGAGTCAGCGCCTCGAACAGTCGGCGACCAGTGTTGCTCTGGCCGAACGTCTCCTCCGCGCGCTCGTACGCCTCCTCGGAGGTCTGGTAGTCGAAGTCCTCCACCTGGCTGCTGCCGGCGATGACGTCCTCGACCTGCGCCTGCTGCGCGTCGGTCACCGAGCCGTCGATGCAGGTGCCCTGCAACGAGTTCGGCGAGCACAGCTCGACCTGGATCTGCAGCCGGTCGCCCCAGTACTGCTCGGTGGTCTGGATCTGCGTCTGCAGCAGCAGACCGACGCCGACCAGCGACAGCGACACCGCCAACGTGACGACGAGGGACACCGTCATCGAGACGTTGCGTCGGATGCCGGTGCCGAGCTCGGACAGGACGTGGGTGAAGGACATGACTTCCCAGCAGGTCGGGGGTGGTCGCTCAGGTCTGGTAGCCGTAGACGCCGCGGGTCTGGTCGCGCACGACCTTGCCGTCGGCCAGCTCGATCACCCGCTTGCGCATCTGGTCGACGATGCTCGAGTCGTGCGTGGCCATGACGACGGTGGTGCCGGTGCGGTTGATCCGGTCGAGCAGCTTCATGATGCCGACGGAGGTGGACGGGTCGAGGTTCCCGGTGGGTTCGTCCGCGATGAGGATCATCGGCCGGTTGACGAACGCGCGAGCGATGGCGACCCGCTGCTGCTCGCCGCCGGACAGCTCGTCCGGCATCCGCTCTCCCTTACCGTCCAGGCCGACGAGATCCAGCGTCTCCGGGACGACCCGGGAGATCACCGAGCGCGGCTTGCCGATGACCTGCAGCGCGAACGCGACGTTCTCGCTGACCGTCTTGTTCGGCAGCAGCCGGAAGTCCTGGAAGACCGTGCCGATCTGCCGGCGCAGCCCGGGCACCTTCCACCCGGCGAGCCGGTTGATCTCCTTGCCGGCGACGTAGACCCGGCCGGAGGTCGGCCGCGCCTCCCGGAGCACCAGGCGCAGGAACGTCGACTTGCCGGAGCCGGACTGGCCGACGAGGAAGACGAACTCGCCCTTCTCCACGTCGACGTCGATCGCGTCCAGAGCGGGTCGGCGTTGGCCGTCGTACGCCTTGGTGACGTTCTCGAACCGGATCACGAAGCCCTCGCGGCCGGAGGTCGGGTGCAGGGGGAGGTGCCGTGAGCGCGAGGGCCACGGCGGTCCGGCCGATCGACGAGTCTACGACCGCCGGGTGTCAGCCGGGCAGGCAGACCACGCGGACACGCTGCGCCGAGTTGTTGGCGAAGCCGCCGCGGTTCCACTCCGCCTGCACCGGCTGGAGCCGCCCGGTGTCGTCTGTCGCCCGCACGACGAGCTCGTGCTCACCCTCGCCGGCGGTCCAGTCGGCGCGCCAGCCGCGCCACGCGTGGGGCGACCCGTCGACGGGTCCGTCGAGCTCGGCGTCGGTCCAGGTGCCGCCACCGTCGGCGCTGAGCTCGACCCGGGTCACCGCCCCCCAGCCCGACCAGGCCCGGCCCTGCAGCGGCACCGCACCGGGGCGGACCACCCGGGTGCGGGAGTAGAAGTCGGGGAAGCCCGGCGGCACGAGCAGCGCCCGGGGCTCGATCCGGGTCAGCGGCACCCCGCTGTCGTCCCGCTCCTGGCGGAGCCGGTACGCGTGGTGCTGGAACCCCTCGAAGCGCTCCCCCACCGCCTCGACCGAGGTGAGCCACTTGACCTGCGCCATGCCGTACCAGCCCGGGACGACCAGCCGGGCGGGGAAGCCGTGCTGCGGGAGCAGCGGCGCGCCGTTCATCCGGGTGGCGACCAGCACGTCCTCGGCCCGCGCCTCGACCGGCGACAGGGCGCGCTGGTAGTCCTGCTCGACCCCGCGCTCGATGCCATGGTCGGCGCCGGTGAACACCACGTCGACAGCGGACTCGGCCAGCCCGGCCCGGTCCAGCAACCGGGCCAGCGGCACCCCGCTCCACTCGGCTGTGCCGACCGCCTCGACCAGCCAGGGCTGGCTCTGCGCCCGCGGCTCGAAGCGGGCCCGCCCGTTGCCGGCGCACTCGAAGGTGACCGTGACGCTGTGCTGGTCCATCGCCGTCAGCTCGTCCAGCCCGATCGACACCGGTCGCTCCACCAGGCCGCCGATCTCCAGTCGCCAGGACGCCGGGTCGACCACGGGGATGTCGTAGTGCGTCAACAGGTAGTGCAGTCCCGTCGGCGTCCGGTCGTACGCGAGCGCCTCGAGCGGCAGGGCGTGGTTGCGGGCGGCCAGCTGCAGCTCCTCCGCGGAGACCAGCTCCCCGGGATCGGCGACCCGGGCCGGGCCGCTCACGCCGGCGAGCGCGTCGGGGGCTGGCTCAGCCGGCATCGGGGAGTCCGGAGACGTCGAGCCCCTGGTCGTCCCCGATCCCGCTGGTGGGCACGGCCGGCAGCCGGAGCAGATCGGCGACGAGGTTGCCGACCTCCGCGTTGCGGATCGGCTGCACCGGCTCGGTGTACGACGGCTGCAGCGTGCCCGGATCGGCCCGGTCGTCGGGGTTCAGCGCGTACAGGTCCGCGCCGGGCTCGACGTCCAGGCCCCACACCAGGAACGGGATGGTGTAGTTCACCGGCTGCAGGGAGTCGTAGTGGCTGCGCTCGCCGCCGCCTCCGTGGTCAGCGGTCAGGACGACCACGGTCGACGCAGCGAGGTACGGGTCGCCCGCCACCGCGTCGAGCAGCCGGCCGAGCTGGACGTCCATGTCCCGCACCGCCTGGAGGTACTCCGGCGACATGAACCCGAACTCGTGCCCGGCCCGGTCCGGGTCGCGCAGGTGCAGCATCGAGAACGTCGGCCGCGTCGTCGCCAGCGTCTCCACCAGCTTGGTCGTCATCGTGACCGAGTCCCTGCGCCGGAAGGTGTCGATCTTGTCGGTGCCGTTGTTCACGCCGGTCACATCCGGTGCACCGTTGAGGCCGTTGTAGGACCGGTCGATGAAGACGAACTTGCCCTTGGTGGCGAACAGGGCGGTCGACCCGCCGGCGTCGTGCACGACGTCGAAGACGCTGGGCACATAGCCGCCGGCGCTGACGTGCACCGTGCTCTTGTTGTCGCTGTTGAACGTCACGCCGGTGCCGCCCGGCCGGTCCACCCAGCGGCTGGTGACCATCGAGACGTGATTGGGGAGGGTCTCGGTCCGCTCGACGACGGTGCGGGCGTTCAGGGTGGAGGCGCCCTCGGTGCGCATCCGGGTGAACGCGGGCGCCCCGGCCGGTCCGAGGTCCACCAGTGCCTGCGGGTTCAGCCCGTCCACGGAGACCAGGACGACCTGCTCCACCTCGCCGCTCGGTAGCGGCGGCGGCGGGGGCGGGGGGCAGGACAGCGCCCACTGCGTCATCGCGTCGAACATCGCCCAGCCATCGGCGGTGTACGACGTCGGCGCGCCGCCGATCGCGGGGAAGACCATCCGGCAGGACGGGGCGGGCGATCCCCACTCGAGGGTGTCGCCACTGGCGACGGTGAAGACGCTCGGGTCGCCGGCGGTCTCGCCCACGACCGCGGCGTCCGCGGTCGGGTGGCCCCAGCCGACGTACCGGTTGGCGCCCTGGACGGTCACCGTCCCGGTGCGGCCGGCCGCCGCCGGATGGGCCGGGTCGACCACGGTGACCGTGCCGCCCTGCTTCTGGCCCCACTGCGAGCTGGCCGAGCCGGTGAGGCCGAAGTCGTCGAACAGCGCCGGCTTGGTCAGCCAGACCGGGACCTGGGCGGTCGCGAGGTCTCGGACCGCGGCGACCCTGGGCGGCACGGAGCTGGAGACGAAGACCAGCCCGTGCGCCTCGGCGGCGGCGCTGGTGACCGAGTTGTCGTTCAGCACCTGGACGACCAACCCGGCGTTCTCCCAGCGCTGGCGGAGCCGGTTCTCCCCGGCGTTGAGGGCGACGGGGTCCTTGACCACCAGGGCGACGCTGGTCGGCAGCACCGGCGGGGGCGCCGCGGACGTGCTGGCGAGTCCGGCGCCGAGCAGCGCGGCGCAGGCCGACGCCACCACGACGCGAAGGACCCGACGGCTGCTGACGAGGGGCCCGAGCATGCGCAGCAGCCTAGACGGCGGATCGGTGGGCGGGGGCTCACTCCCGGAAGGGCGTACGGTCGGGCTGCACGTCCGCCCGACCGAAACCTGCCGAAGGACCTCCCGTGTGCGGCATCGCCGTCCTCCACGACACCCGCGACCGGACCACCGACCTGTCCGCGCTCGGCGCCCGGATGCTGGCCCGGCTGGAGCACCGTGGTCCGGACGGCACCGCCGCGCGGACCGTGGGCCGGTCCTGGCTCGGCCACACCAGGCTGTCCATCGTGGACCTGGCCCGCGGTGAGCAGCCGATGCCGGACCAGGCTCGCCACCGCTGGGTCGTGGTCAACGGCGAGATCTACAACCACCAGGTGCTGCGGGACGAGCTCGACGGCCCGTTCCTGACCTCGTCGGACAGCGAGGCGGCCCTGCACGCGTCGGTCGACGGGCCGGCGGGGGTGCTGCGGCTGCGCGGGATGTTCGCCTTCTGCGTGGCCGACGAGGACGGCGGCTTCCTCGCGGCTCGGGACCGGCTCGGCGTCAAGCCGCTGTACTGGGCGACCCGCGACGGGGTGGTGGCGTTCGCCTCCGAGCTGCAGGCCTTCGACCCCGACTGGCGCCCCCTGGTCCACGAGTTCCCTCCCGGCCACGTCTGGACCCCGGACGACGGGCTGGTGCGCTACGGCGAGATCGTGGCCGAGACCAGGGAGTACACCGACCGCACCGAGGCGCAGGAGGCGATCCGCGCGGCCGTGATCACCGGGGTCCGGCGCCGGATGATGGCCGACGTACCGGTCGGGGTGTTCCTGTCCGGCGGTCTCGACTCGAGCCTGGTCGCGGCGATCCTTGCCCGGGAGTCCGCCGACGGCCAGCCGGTGCACTCCTTCGCCGCCGGGACCGCGGGCAGCTCCGACCTCGCGGCTGCCCGGGTGGTCGCCGAGTATCTCGGGCTGGAGCACCACGAGCGGGTCTACACCGCCGACGAGGTGCTCGAGGTGCTGCCGACGGTGGTCGCGTCGATCGAGTCGTTCGAGCCGTCGCTGGTGCGCAGCGCGGTGCCCAACTACCTGCTCGCAGAGATGACCGCCGAGCACGTCAAGGTGGTGCTGACCGGCGAGGGCGCGGACGAGCTGTTCGCCGGCTACGACCACCTCCGCGACATCACCGACGCCGACGACCTGAGGGCCGAGCTGATACGCAGCGTCGAGGGCCTGCACAACCTCAACCTGCAGCGCTGCGACCGCACGACCATGGCGCACGGCCTGGAGGCCCGGGTGCCGTTCCTCGACCTCGACCTGATCGCGGTGGCGCAGCGGGTCCCGATCGGGTGGAAGCTGCCCGGTGAGCAGGGCCAGGAGAAGGCGATCCTCCGCGAGGCGTTCGCCGGCTGGCTCCCGGACGAGATCCTGTGGCGCCGCAAGGAGCAGTTCGGCGACGGCAGTGGCACCGCCGACGTGATGGCCGAGCGGGCCCGCGACCTCGCCCCGGACGAGGACTGGGAGCAGGTGTCCGTGCCCGGCCTGCCGCCGGCGCGCAGCCGGGAGGAGCTCGGTTACCAGCGGCTGTTCGCCGCGCACCTGGAGGGCATCCGGTCCGAGCGGGTGCTCGGGCGGTTCGCCACCGCCTGAGCTAGAGCTTCACCCCGACGTACTTGGTCTCGAGGTACTCCTCGATCCCCTCGGCGCCGCCCTCGCGGCCGAAGCCGCTGGCCTTGACCCCGCCGAACGGCGCGGAGGGGTTGGACACGATGCCCTGGTTGAGCCCGACCATCCCGGTCTCCAGCCGCTCGGACACCTGGATCGCCCGGGAGACGTCCCGGGTGAACAGGTAGGCCACCAGGCCGAACTCGGTGTCGTTGGCGAGCGCCACTCCCTCGTCCTCCTCGGCGAAGGTGAACACCGGGGCCACCGGGCCGAAGATCTCCTCGCGGAACATCCGCGCCTCCGCGGGGACGCCGGTCAGCACCGTCGGGTCGTAGAAGTAGCCGGCACCGGCCCCGGCGGAGCCGCCGACCAGCACCTCGGCGCCGTGCTTGACCGCGTCGTCGACGATGTCGGCGACCTTGTCCCGCTGCTTGGCCTCGACCAGCGGACCGACGTCGACACCCTCCTCGGTGCCGCGGCCGACGACCAGCGCGCCCATTCGCTCGGACAGCCGCTGGGAGAACTCCTCGGCCACCGACTCGTGCACGATGAACCGGTTGGCGGCCGTGCACGCCTCGCCGATGTTGCGCATCTTGGCGAGCATCGCGCCCTCGACGGCCGCTTCGAGGTCGGCGTCCGCGAGCACCAGGAACGGGGCGTTGCCGCCGAGCTCCATCGACACCCGGAGCAGCTGCTCGGCGGACTGCTCGACCAGCTTGCGGCCCACCTCGGTGGAGCCGGTGAAGGTGAGCTTGCGCAGCCGCGGGTCGCGGATCAGCGGCTCCATCACGTCGCCGGTGTCGGTGGTGCCGACCAGGTTCAGCACGCCGGGCGGCAGTCCGGCCTCGGTCATGATGTCGACCAGCGCCATCATCGTGAGCGGGGTCAGCGCGGCCGGCTTGATCACCATGGTGCAGCCGGCGGCGACGGCGGGCCCGATCTTGCGGGTGCCCATCGCGAGCGGGAAGTTCCAGGGCGTGATCATCAGGCACGGCCCGACCGGCTGCTTCATGGTGAGCAGCCGGGTGGCGCCGTTCGGTGCGGTGGACCAGCGCCCGGCGATGCGCACCGACTCCTCGGAGAACCAGCGGAAGAACTCGGCGCCGTAGGCGATCTCGGCCTTCGACTCCTTCAGCGGCTTGCCCATCTCCAGCGTCATCAGCAACGCCAGGTCGTCGGCCCGCTCGGTGATCAGCTCGAAGGCGCGGCGCAGGATCTCGCCGCGGTCGCGGGGCGGGGTGAGCGCCCAGTCGCCCTGGGCGGCGACGGCGGCGTCCAGCGCGGCCTTGCCGTCGGCGACGTTGGCGTCCGCCACGTCGGCCAGGTTGTTGCCGTTCGACGGGTCCTCGACGCCGTGCGTGCGGCCACCATTGGCCTCGCGCCACTCGCCGTCGATGAACAGCCCGGTCGGCACCGCCGAGACGACGGCCCGCTCCCGCTCGGTCGTGGTCATGCGTCCTCCTCGCTCGCTCAGCCGGGGGTCTGGACCCGGTCGGCGCCGCGGCGCCACCGGATGCCGGCCTCGATGAAGTCGTCGATGTCCCCGTCGAAGACCGACTGAGTGTTGCCGGTCTCCTGCTCGGTGCGCAGGTCCTTGACCATCTGGTAGGGATGCAGGACGTACGAGCGCATCTGGTCGCCCCAGGAGCCGGCGACGTCCCCGCGCAGCTCGTCCAGCGTGGCGCGCTCCTCGGCCCGCTTCACGGCGAGCAGCTTGGCCTTGAGGATCACCATCGCGGTGGCCTTGTTCTGCAGCTGGGACTTCTCGTTCTGGCAGGAGACGACGATGCCGGTGGGGACGTGGGTCAGCCGCACGGCGGAGTCCGTCGTGTTCACGCTCTGGCCACCCGGCCCGGAGGAGCGGTAGACGTCCACCCGGATCTCCTCGTCGGGGATGTCGATCTCGTCGGTCTGCTCCAGCACCGGCACCACCTCGACCGCGGCGAACGAGGTCTGCCGCCGGCCCTGGTTGTCGAACGGCGAGATCCGCACCAGCCGGTGGGTGCCGGACTCGACCGACAACGTGCCGTAGGCGTACGGCGCCCGCACCCCGAACGTCGCGGACTTGAGGCCGGCCTCCTCGGCGTACGAGGTGTCGTAGACCTCGGCCGGGTAGTTGTGCCGCTCCGCCCAGCGCAGGTACATCCGCATCAGCATCTCGGCGAAGTCCGCGGCGTCGACGCCGCCGGCGCCGGACCGGATGGTCACCAGCGCCTCGCGGGAGTCGTACTCGCCGGACAGCAGGGTGCGGACCTCGAGGCCCTCGATCGCCTTGGCCAGCCGGCCGGTCTCGGTCTCGGCCTCCTGCCGGGTCTCGGCGGCGACGTCGGCGTCGTCGTCCTCCTCGGCCATCTCCAGCAGCACCCGCACGTCGTCCAGCCGCTGCCGCAGGCTGATGACCCGGTCGATCTCGGACTGGAGCACCGAGAGCCGGCCGGTCACCCGCTGCGCGTTGGACTGGTCGTCCCACAGGTCCGGCGCGGACACCTGCTCCTGGAGCTCGGCGATCTCGGCGCGCATCGCCGGCACGTCCAGCACCTGCTCGATGGTGTGCAGGGTGCGGTCGAGCTCCTTCATGCGCGCGTCGAGATCGGGGCCGGCCACGCTCGTCAGGGTACGCGGAGGTGGCGTGCGGTCTCACTGCGCCTGCGTTGATCGGCCGGTCGCGCTCCGTGGGGCCGCCGGCTACCGCAGCTGGAGCTCGCCGATCTTGTTGGCCGCCATCATCGTGTACCAGGGGTCACCGGCCGCGTCGACAGTGATCCCGAACGGATCGCTGCCCTTGACCGTCCTGGCCTCTGTGACGACACCGTCGTTGGTGATCCTGGCGATGTTGCCCTTGGTGACCTGGGTGAACCAGACGCTGCCGTCGGGGGAGGCTGCGATGCCCTGGGGTCCGACAGTGGTCAGGGGGAACAGGGTTACGGAGTTGTTGACCGGGTTGAGGCGCCCAACAGCCTGGGGCGTGAACCGGGCGGTGAACCAGACCTGCCCATCCGTGGCGACCGTGATGCTGCGCGGTGCAACCGTGGTTGAGCCGTCCGTGGTCGGGGTCCTGGTGACGGCACCGGTGACCGCGTCGATTCGCCCGATGTTGCTGGTGCCGGGTGCGTTGACATCACCGGGCTCGGTGAACCACGCGTTGCCTGCCGCGTCCACGGCGACGTCACTCGGGTCTGCGGGGAACGACGTGAACTGTCCGGTCGAGATCCGGTAGCGCCAGACGACGTCGTTGTTGAAGTCGGTGATCCAGACGTCGTCGCCGCCGATGGTGGTGGCGAGGTTGCCGCCAAGCGCGTTGGTGTTGGGCATCTGGACCGGTGCCAGGAAGCTGTTGGTTGCCACGTTGAACCGCATCAGGGTCGGGTCGTTGGAGCTGATGTAGACGATGTTGGCCGGCCCCTGCGCGATGTCGGTCAGGATGCAGCCGTTGCATCCGTCCTCGACACCGGCGGTGAACTCGGAGATGACGCCGGCCGGCGTGACACGAGCGATCTTGGCCGGGGCGGCCGTGAAGGTGGTGCCCTCGGTGAACCAGATGTTTCCGTCGGAGCCGGTGGTGATGGCTCGGGGTTGGCTGTCGGCGGTCGGCACCCGGTACTGCTTGAGGGCACCGACCGGCGCGGCCTGCGCGGCCGTGACGAGCAGCACGGTCGGGAGAGCGGTCAGTAGAGTCAGTCGGATGATCCGCATGTGCTCCTCCAGGTGATCGCGGCGACTCCGTCGCTGAGCGCTCCGGCCGCCGAGGCCGACACCTCAACCGCCCGGCATGCCTGTTCCTGGAACCATCCACCAATCAGCCCCCGGGCCTCCAGTGGACTTTGGTCGTAGAACCCTGGCGCGGGCCGGACGCTGTCGGCGGTCGCCACTAGCGTGCCCGGCATGGCTATCGCAAAGTACCCAGGCTTTGTTATCGACTGTCCGGACGCCGGCGCGCTCGCGACGTTCTACGGCGCGCTGCTGGCCTGGAAGGTCCAGACCTCCGACGGCTGGGCCGAGATCCGCCCGGCCGACGGCAGCCAGTGCATCTCCTTCCAGCAGGTGGATGCCTACACCCCGCCGGTGTGGCCCGGTCAGCAGGTGCCGCAGCAGATCCACCTCGACGTGATGGTCGAGGACCTCGACGCCGCCGAGCCGGAGGTGTTGGGGCTCGGTGCGACCAAGCACGAGGAGCAGCCCGGCACCACCTTCCGGGTCTTCCTCGACCCGGCGGGACATCCGTTCTGCCTCTGCGTCGACTGAGCCTCAGCGCACTCGGACCACCGCGGCGGCGGTGCCGGTGACGGTGGTCTGACCGACCCAGCCGGTCGGGGTGATCGGCAGGTCGAGCGGAGCGGTGACCCGGACCCGGACGACGGTGCCGCTGGTGCTGACCTGCCAGCGCAGTCCCGGATGGTCGGCGAGGGCGCCGGTGGCCCGCAGGTAGTCGGCGACGTAGGTCCGCGCGGCCTGCGGGTCCACCTGGGCGTGCGCGTTGAGGCCGGAGGTGTAGACCTGCTCGCCCTGCACCCCATCGGCGGCGGCGAGCACCGCGCCGTCGGCCAGCGAGGTCAGCGACTGCCGGCGCAGGTAGGCAGCCGACGCGTCCACGACCATCGCCACCAGCAGTCCGACGACCACGACGAAGCCGACGACCAGCACGGTGACAGTGCCGCGGTCGGGGTCCCTCACCGTGGCTCCCGGAAGCTGCCGTACGGCTCGGCGTGGCTGCTGCTCACCCGCACCGTCGGGGTCGCGTCCCCGAGCACCGCGCCGGCCAGCGGCACCGGCTGCTGGACGGTGACCTCGACCGTGACCAGTGACCCGGGTGACAGGCAACCGGCCGGGTCGGGTGCACAGGAGACCACCACGGCCGTGCGGGACCAGGCCACCCCCTGGTCCGCCAACGCGAGTCTCGCGGCGGCGACGGCCTGGCGCTGGGCGGCGCCCTCGTCGGGCGCCAGCACGTACGCCCGCCCGGCGGCGCGGCTCGCTGCGGTCGCTCCGTAGGCGGCCTGCTGGACCTGCGTCGCGCCGACCAGCAGATAGACCAGCGGGATCAGCAGCAGCAAGAACAGCCAGCTGAACTCGACGACCGCGGTGCCGCGCTCGTCCCGCGTCACAGCGGCGGCTCCTCGACCGCGTGACCCTCGACGCTGACCGGGACCGCCGGGCCGAGCAGCCCCAGCGCCGGCACCGCCGCCTCGACCCGCACCACTACTCCTGACCGGCCACCCACGGCGGTCGCGGAGGCGGTGACGTCGCGGGCGTAGCGGCCGGCCAGGATCTCCGCGACGAGCAACCGGGTGCGTGCCGCCCCGTCGGCCGGCCGCTGGTCCGCGGTCGCGGCGTAGCGAGCGCCGTCGGACGCCGCCGCGATGAGCGTGTTGCGCACGTGCAGCACCAGCCCGAGCTGGATTACCCCGAGGACCAGCGGGACCACGAGCGCGGTCACCAGCACGAAGTCGACCACCGCAGCACCGGCATCCGACCGGCCAGCCGACGGGGACACCTCAGGTGACGCTGGCCAGCGCCGCGTCGAGCATCGTGCGCAGCTGCGGGCCGGCGACGGCGGTGAGCATCGCCACCAGTCCGGCGGTCATCACCGTGATCATCACCCACCCAGGTACGTCGCCGCGCTCGTCCCGGCGGCGCAATGTCGCTACGAGGATTGTTGTCATCTCGACCTCCCGGTCTCGAATCGGTGGAGCATCGGTCAGGGGGCGGTGAGCTGCAGGCCCACGACCCCGGGGAAGAACGCGAAGACGACCGTGACCGGGAGCACCAGGAACACGACCGGAATCATCATCGAGACCTCCTTGCGTGCTCCGGTCTCGAGCAACTGGCGGCGACCCGCCTCGCGTACGTCGGCCGCCTGAGCGTGCAGCACCCCCACCAGCGGGGTGCCGCGCTCGATGGCAACCGCGAGGGTGGAGGTGAAGCGGGCGACCGCGGCGACGCCGGTACGGGCGCCGAGATGGTCGAGCGCCGACACGATCGAGGTGCCGGTGGCCGCCTCCCCGAGGAGCAGCCGGATCTCGTCCGGCAGGGCGCCGCGGGCGGTCCGGGTGATCCGCTCCAATGCGGCGACCGGTCCCTCGCCGGCGGCAACCGACAATGCCAGGAGATCGGCGACCGCGGGAAACTCGGCCAGGATGGCCCGCTGGCGGGCCGCGATTGCGGCAGAAAGCCGCTGGTCGCGGGCGACCACTCCGGCAGCAAATCCCGCGCCGATGGCCATGAGCAGCGCAGCCGGCGTGATGCTGCCGCGCGCGGCAGCGAGCAGGCCGAGCACGGCCACCCCGGCTGCGGCGAGCAGGCCCCACACCACCTGCTCGAGCCGGAACTCGTCCGACTGGGCCGGCGAGCCCGCACGGACCAGTCGACGGCGGGTGTCGGCGGGGTTGCCGGCCACCCGCGCGAGGACACCGGCGAGCCGCTGCAGCCAGGGCGTGACCAGCGCGCCGGCGACGCTCGCTGCGCCAGAGGTGCGCCGCGGCACGGGTGTGGACTCCACCAGGTACGGGAGCACCCGGTCGGCCAGCGGGACGCGGCGGCGCAGCGGCAGCCCGGACAGCATCAGCGCCAGCCCCAGGCCGGCGACGGCCCCGACCAAAGCGCCGGCCGCGCTGGCACTCATCCGAGCACCCGGGCCTCGGCCGGTAGCCGGCCGATCCGCACCATCAGTCGGTAGGCGACCACGCAGACTCCGGCACCACCGAGCAGCACCATCGCACCGGTCGCGCTCGCGTACCTGCCGATCACGTCCCGGTCGAACGACATCAGCAGCAGCACCGCCCACGGCGCGGTGACGGCGAGCCGGGCGGCGTTCACCGTCCAGGCCTGTCGCGACTCGAGCTCGGCCCGGGTTCGCAGGTCGTCGCGCAGGTACCCCGACAGCGTCCGCAGCAACGACCCGAGGTCGCCACCTCCGACCTCGCGAGCGAGCCGCAGGGCCTCGACCACGCGGTCGCCGACCGGGTCGGCCAACTCGGCCTTGAGGGTGTCCAGCGCAGCGCCGAACCGGCCGGTCCGCTGGTACCGGACGCCGAAGTCGACGAACGACTGGCGCAGTGCCACCGGACCGCGCTCTCCGACCCGGGTCAGGGCCTCCGGCAAGGACAACCCGGCCCGGACACCGGATGCCAGGTCGTCGACGACATCCGGCCACAGCTCGGCGCGCTCGCGCAGCGAACGCCGGGCCCGACCGCGCAGGACCGCCACCGGGGCGTACGAAACCAGCAGTCCGAACACGGCAGCGACCGGTGGGGCGCCGCTGACTGCGAACATCACCAGGCCAACGACGACGCCGCTGCCGGCGCAGGCGGCGAGAAGGGCAACCGGTGTGACCTGGTCCGCGCCGGCACGGTGCAGCATGGTGCGTAGCCGGTCGAGCGGGTCCGGGCGGCGCGGTGTGCCGCGCTGGCCGTCGGGGGGTTCGGTGAGTGCCAGCCACACCAACAGCAGCCCGCACCCGAGCACCAGCCCCACGGCGGCACCCACCTCACTCGCCTTCGCGGAGCAGCCGGTCGACGTCGACCCCCACTCGGGCGAACCGTTCGGGGTGGGGCGGCCGGCCGCCGGAACGGACCAGTCGGCCCTCCCGACGGCTGAACACCGACTCCGTCTCGATCACGTCCGCCTCCACCCGGCCGGGAACGGCGACGACGTCGTCCACCTGGCGGCTCCCGTCCGGGGTCAAGGACAGCTGGACGACGAGGTCGACCGCGGCTGCGACGGTCGGCACGACGAACCGCGCACCGATGTTCTCGCCGGCCAGCAGCGGCAGCGTGCAGGTCTTCACCAGGGCCTCGCGCGCGGAGTTGGCGTGCAGGCTCGCCATACCCGGAAGCCCGGCATTGAGTGCGAGCAGCAGGTCCAGGCACTCCTCGGCGCGGACCTCGCCGACCACCAGCCGGTTCGGCCGCATCCGCAGGCTCTCCTTGACCAGGTGCCGGAGCCGGACCTCACCAGTGCCCTCCAGGCCGGCCGGCCGGGTCTGGAGCGGCACCCAGTCCGGATGGCTGAACCGGAGCTCGAAGACCTCCTCGCAGGACACGACACGTTCGCCACCGGGGATCGCGGCGGCCAGACAGTTCAGCAGCGTGGTCTTCCCCGCCTGCGTCCCTCCGGACACCAGGATGGAGAGGCCGGCCCGGACGCTGGCATCGAGGAAACCAGCCACCTCGGGAGTCAGCGTCCCCAGCGTCACGAGGTCGTCCAGCCGGTGCGCGCGGGCGACGAACTTGCGGATGTTGACGGCGACGAAGCCCCGGCAGATCCCGTTCAGCACCACGTGCAGCCGGTGCCCGCCGGGCAGCATCGCGTCCACGAACGGCCGCGACAGGTCCAACCGCCGGCCGCTGGTCTTGAGCATCCGCTCGACCAGGTCACGGACCTGCTCGGTGTCCAGCACCAGCGCGGTGAGCTCGTGCCGGCCGTGGCGGGCCACGAAGACCCGGCTGGGCTCGTTGACCCAGATCTCCTCGATCTCCGGGTCGTCCAGCAAGGGCTGCAGCAGACCGAGGCCGGCCACCCGGGCCACCACCTCGCCGACGACGGCAGGCTCGTCGTCCAAGGCGGCGACGGCGCCGGTCAGGCTCCGCTGCTCGTGCCGGCGGGCCGCCTGCTCGGCGAACCGACGCACCGCATCCGGGTCCCGCTGCGGGTCAACGCCCCGGGTGCGCACCTCGGCGCGCACCTCATCGGCCAGCATCTCCGTCGGCGTTGCCGCCATCTCGCCCCCGCGATCCGGACAAAACCACCTGAATGCCCCGGACCCTAGACCGTCCGAGACGGCTTCCGGTAGCCCCAGGCGCCGATCTGTGGACGTCCGATCAGCGCGGTCCGCCCCGGCCGTCCCACCGGCCTCGTGGGCCGTCTCGCGCCACCTCCGCAGCAGGCTGCCCTTCATTGACGCAACCGTCCGCGGTCACTTGAGTGGGCGTTACGGGGCGTCTGCCTTGCGGAAATGGGGTTCCCAATGACCGCCACCGTCACCGAGATGAGCGAGAGGGCTTCTGCCGCCCCCTTGTACTACGCGGTCATGACAGCTCTGGGGCTGGTGTTCCTGGGCAGCATCGCTTGGATGATCGGGCAGTTGAAGGACAGGGGGAAGAGGGAGGAGCACACGCCGCAACTGGCGCGCGGCCTCCTCGAGTCATCTCTGGTCACGCTGCTCGTGCTGGGAGCCACCCATTCCCTGCAAGAGGGACAGGAAGATCGCGCCCGCGACGCGGCAAAGCGCGACGAACGGCAGACTCGCGACCTCGCGACCGCCCAGTTCTACCTGGGGTTGTCACAGTCCGCCGACTTGACCGGCTTCAACCCGGAGGCGGTCAAGGCCACCGACCTTGTGCGGGACTACAAGAAGCTGCTCAAAGGAAGGTACCTGGCCGGCAAGACCCTGGACGCCGCAAGCCTGGTCGACATGGACCTCCAGCAGACGGTCTTCCGGGACAGCAGCCTCGTCGGCGCAGACCTGACGAACGCCGACCTCAGACAGGCCGATCTCGTGGCCGCCGATCTCAGCTACGCCGACCTCACCGGAGCCACCCTCGATGGCGCTGACCTTCGCGCCGCGGTCCTGACCTTTACCGAGCTGCCCGAAGAGCCGTCCGCCATGGCTGGCGTCGTAGTGGACGAGCGGACCTGCTGGCCCACTCAGATGACAGCCAGCGACATTCGCCGGCTCGACTTGGACGAGCGGGAGACCCCAGACGAGTTCCTGGAGGCCGACACACTCGACGACGACGAGGACTGCAATCGCCTTGGCACATGACGAACGCCCCGGCGGTCGCTGCCGGGGCGTTCGTACGCGGCGAATCGGTGATCGCTCCGACCCCCGCGGTCAGCGCGTGGCCACTTCCTTCAGCCGCGTTGACGCAATGGTGGGTCGGCCGCCGGGGTCGGGCAAGTGAACGCACACCGTGATCGGCTGATCACTGTGGGCGACTGACCGAACGGGTGAGCGGTCAGTCCAGCAGGCCGCGGGCGACCCGCAGCGCGACCGACATCCGGGCCAGGTCCGGCGACTCCTCCCGGCAGATCTCCCGCAGCGTGGCCCTGCTGCGCTGCAGTGCCGTGCCGCGTGCCTCCGCCCACTCCGACACCTGCCGCTCGGCGTGCTCGACGTTCAGGTCCCCCGCGTCGGCGAGGTCGCGCACCACCTTGTCGGTCAGGCCGGCGTGCACCTGCTGGAGGTCGTCTCGCAGCGACGCGCGGGCCATCGTCTGCCAGCGGTCCAGCCGGGGCAGCTCCAGCACCCGGTCGTAGAGCGTGTCCAGGCCGAGCTGCTGGCCGAGCACGCTGTGCACCCGGGCCACCCGCAGCGGGTCGTGCTCGAGCCGCTGCGCCACCTCGACGATGGCAAGCGCGCTGTAGGCCGGGGCCAGCGTCGCTATCCGGACCGCGATCTCGTCGGGCACGCCGGCGTCGATCAGGTGCGCCGCATGCTCCGACAGCCGCTCCGCGTCCCGCCCGACAAGCACGTCCGGCAGGCCCCGGACCACCTTGGTCACCGCCGGCCCGATCCGCTCCACGGTGCCCTCGGCGTCGTGGTGCCAGCGGTGGTTGACCAACCAGCGAGTGGCCCGCTCGCTCAGCGTCCGGATGTCCAGCCGCATCCGGGTCTGCACCTGAGCCTCGACATCGTGGTCGAGCTCGTGGACGAGGTCGTTGAGGTGCTCGGTCCCGAAGAGCTCGGCGGCGATCGAGTGCGCACGGGCGAGCTCGGACGCCGTCGCCCCGGTCTCGCCGGACAGCCGCTGGAAGAAGGTGATCCCGCCGGTGTTCACCAGCTCGTTGACCACCTGGGTGACGATGATCTCGCGGCGCAGCGGGTGCGCGTCCATCTGCTCGCGGAAGTCCTGCCGCATCGGAGTGGGGAAGTACCGATACAGCCGACCGCGCATGAACGGGTCGTCCGGCACGTCGCTGTCCAACAGCTCCTCGGCGAGCACGATCTTCGTGTACGCGAGCAGCACCGCCAGCTCGGGCTGGGTCAGCCCGAGGTCCTGGTCCCGCCGCCGGGCGATCTCCTTGTTGTCCGGCAGGAACTCCAGCGACCGGTTGAGCAGCCCGGCCCGCTCCATCCGGCGCATCCAGTCCGCGTGGACGTGCAGCAGCGACGGGGCCCCGACGGCCGAGTTGGCCAGGGCCAGGTTCTGTCCGTCGTTGTCGGCGAGCACCAGCCGGGCCACCTCGTCGGTCATCGCCTGCAGCAGCGCGTTGCGCTGCTTGCCGGTCAGGTCGCCGTCGGCGACCACCCGGTCGAGCAGGATCTTGATGTTGACCTCGTGGTCGGAGGTGTCCACCCCGGCCGAGTTGTCGATGAAGTCGGTGGTGATCCGCCCGCCGGTCAGCGCGTACTCCACCCGGCCGCGCTGGGTGAAGCCGAGGTTGCCGCCCTCGCCGACGCAGCGCACCCGCAGGTCCGCGCCGTCGACCCGGATCGCGTCGTTCGCCTTGTCCCCGGCCTCGGTGTGCGTCTCGGCGCTCGCCTTGACGTAGGTGCCGATCCCGCCGTTCCACAGCAGGTCCACCGGCGCGCGCAGGATCGCCTGCAGCAGCTCGTGGGTGGTCAGCTTCTGCACCCCGTCGGCGATGCCGAGCGCCTCGCGCATCTCGGCCGACACCTTGATCGACTTGGCCGACCGCGGGAACACCCCGCCGCCGGCGGAGATCAGGTCGGTGTCGTAGTCGGCCCAGCTGGAGCGCGGCTGGTCGAACAGCCGGCGACGCTCGGCGTACGAGGTGGCGGCGTCCGGGTTCGGGTCGACGAAGACGTGCCGGTGGTCGAAGGCCGCCACCAGCCGGGTGTGCTCGGACAGCAGCATCCCGTTGCCGAACACGTCGCCGGACATGTCGCCGATCCCCACGCAGGTGAAGTCCTCGGTCTGGCAGTCCACCCCCATCTCCCGGAAGTGCCGCCGGACCGACTCCCACGCGCCGCGCGCGGTGATCCCCATCGCCTTGTGGTCGTAACCCGCCGACCCGCCGGACGCGAACGCGTCGCCGAGCCAGAAGCCGTACTCCTCCGCGAGCTCGTTGGCGATGTCGGAGAAGGAGGCGGTGCCCTTGTCCGCCGCCACCACGAGGTAGGCGTCCTCACCGTCGTGCCGGACCACCCGCGGCGGCGGGACCACCTGCTCGCGCTTGAGGTTGTCGGTGACGTCGAGCAGACCGGAGATGAAGATCCGGTAGCAGGCCACGCCCTCGGCCATCCAGGCGTCCCGGTGATGCTGCGGGTCCGGCAGCTGCTTGCAGTAGAAGCCGCCCTTGGCACCCACCGGCACGATGACCGCGTTCTTGACCATCTGCGCCTTGACCAGGCCGAGGATCTCGGTCCGGAAGTCCTCACGCCGGTCGGACCAGCGCAACCCGCCGCGCGCGACGTGGCCGAAGCGCAGGTGTACGCCCTCGACCCGCGGGGAGTAGACGAACACCTCGTAGCGCGGCCTCGGCTGGGGCAGGTCCTCGATCTTCTGCGGCTCCAGCTTGATCGCCATCGCGCTGCGCGAACCACCGTCGTCGTCGCCGGGCACGAAGTAGTTGGTCCGCACGGTGGCGCTGATCGCGGTGACGAACGAGCGCAGGATCCGGTCGTGGTCGAGGCTCTCCACCTCGTCCAGGGCGCCGGTCAGCCGGGCCTCCAGGTCGGCGATCATCGCCACCCGAGACTCGCCGTCGGCGGGCACGTCGTGGGTGCCCGGGTCGAAGCGGGCGTAGAACAGGTCCACCAGCATGCGGGCCACCGAGCAGTGCCGCAGCACGGTGTCCTCGACGTACTCCTGGCTGAAGGGGGTGCCGGCCTGCCGCATCCAGCGGGCGTACGCACGCAGCACCGACACCTGCCGCCAGGACAGCCCGGCGGCGAGCACCAGCCGGTTGAATCCGTCCGCCTCGGCGCGGCCCTGCCAGCAGGCGCGGAACGCATCCTGGAACAGCTCGCGGCCCTGCTCGCCCGGCTCCCCCGCGTAGCGCAGCCCGAAGTCGTAGATCCACGCCACCGGCTGACCCGCACCGTCAGGCTGCAGGCCGTACGGGCGCTCGTCGACCACCTCGACCCCGAGCGAGCTGAACAACGGCAGCACCTCGGTGAGCGACATCGGCGCACCCGTCCGGTACACCTTGAACCGGCCCTCGCCGGGCGGCGCGTCGGCCGGCGCGTACAGGTGCAGCCCGATGCCCTCCTGGCTGTCCACCGTCTCCAGCCGCTGCAGGTCACTGACCCCGACCCGCGGGCTGAAGTCCTCCTTGTACGCCTCGGGGAAGGCCTCGCCGTACTCCCGCACGGCGCGCGCGCCGTCGGCCTCCCCGAGGATGTCGTAGGCGGCCTGCGCCAGGTCGTCGGTCCACGACCGGGTCGCCTCCGCGAGCAGCGACTCGATCCGGGGCTCGTCGATGTCGCCGACCAGCTCGCCTCGCGGCGGCCGGACCACGAAGTGCAGCCGGGCGAGCACCGACTCGCTGACCCGCGCGGTGTAGTCGACGGTTGCACCCTCGGTGTGCCCGTCGTCGGTGAGCGCGGCGGCGAGGATCGACTCCATCCGCAGCCGGACCTGGGTCGTGTACCGGTCCCGCGGCAGGTAGACCAGGCAGGACAGGTAGCGCCGGTACGGGTCGGGGCGGACGAACAGCCGCAGCTGCCGGCGCTCCTGCAGGTGCAGCACGGCGTGCAGGGTCGGGACCAGCTCCTCGACCGGCGTCTGGAAAAGCTCGTCTCGCGGATAGGTCTCCAGCAGGTCCAGCAGCGCCTTGCCGCTGTGGCTCATCGGCTGGAAGCCGAGGTGCTCCAGCACCTCGACGGTCTTGCGCCGCAGGACCGGGATCCGCGTGACCGACTCGGTGTAGGCGGCGGACGAGAACAGGCCGAGGAAGCGGCGCTCGCCATTCACCTCGCCGTCCTCGTCGAAGGTCTTAATGCTCACGTAGTCGAGGTACGCCGGCCGGTGCACGGTGGAGCGGGAGTTGGCCTTGGTGATGATCGACAGCACCTTGTCGCGGGCCCGCTCGGCCACCGGCGCGGGCAGCCGGCCGGACTCGGCGGGCGGGTCCGAGCGGAGCACGCCGAGCCCGCTGCCCGGCACCGCCTTGAGCACGTCACCGTCCGGCTCGTCCGGACGACCGATGGTGTACTCGCGGTAGCCGACGAAGGTGAAGTGGTCGTCCGCGAGCCAGCTGAACAGCTCGGCGACCTCGGACACCTCGACCTCGGGCAGCGGCGGCGGGTCGGTGCGCAGCTGGTCCACGATGCTCAGCGCGCGGGCCTGCATCTTCGACCAGTCCTCCACCGACTCCCGCACGTCCCGGAGCACCGCGGTGAGGCCGCGCTCGAGCTCCGCGATCCGCTGGGGGTCGTCGACCCGGTCGATCTCGATGTGCATCCAGGACTCGGGGACGGTGCCCTCCGGCGCGGCGCCGGCCTCGTCGCCGTCGGGCTCGAGGGTCGGGTCGGCGCCCCGGTCGAGCTCCAGCAGCCGGCCGGTCACGTCCCGGCGGACCCGCAGCTGCGGGTGGACGACCAGGTGGATTCCGTGGCTGTGGTGGGCCAGGAACATGGTCACCGAGTCGACCAGGAACGGCATGTCGTCGGTCACGATCTCGACCACGGTGTGGCCGGCCGCGGACCAGCCGTGCTCGCCGACGGTCGGGGTCGACACCTGCACGGTGGCGGTGCCCTGCGGGCGCTGGCCGGCGAGCCGGTACTGACTCATCGCGGCGCCGTAGATGTCCTCGGGCTCGCGACCCTCGAGCTCCTCGATCGCCACGTGCCGGTAGTAGGTGGCGAGCAGTCCGTGGACGGTGTCCGCCTCGACCCCGGAGGTGGCTCGTCGGGCCGCCGCGACTTCGTCTGCTCGCTCGAGGAGCGCGGCCAGGGCCCGGTCCTGCTGGATCCGCATGGTGCCGACACTAGTCCTGCTCGCCGGCGCCGCATGGGGGGTGCATGATGGCCGGCCATGAAGCTCACCGAGCAGCACTCCTATCCCGCCGAGCCGGCGGCAGTCTGGGCGATGCTCACCGACCCGGCGTTCCGGGCCGAGGTGTCGAAGGCGATCGGCGCGACCTCGCACGACGTCGCGATCGACGCCGA
The DNA here is from genome assembly GCA_963704295.1 of uncultured Actinomycetota bacterium. Taxonomy (GTDB): domain Bacteria; phylum Actinomycetota; class Actinomycetes; order Propionibacteriales; family Nocardioidaceae; genus JACCVL01. The sequence goes on from OY969884.1 coordinate 889,326, forward strand.
CGACGACGGCGGCACGATCACCGTCACCCGGGTGCTGCCCGCCGACGTACCGGACTTCGCGAGGAAGTTCGTCGGGGAGACCATGACTGTGGTGCAGACCGAGACCTGGGGTCCGGCCGACGGCGACGGCAGCCGGCGCGCCGACGTCCGGCTCGACGTGCAGGGACAGCCGGCCGGGATGACCAGCGTGCACGCCCTCTCTCCGGTCGGCTCAGGTGCCGTGCTCGACATCGAGGGCGAGATCAAGGTCAGGATCCCGATCGTCGGCGGGAAGCTGGAGCGGGAGCTGCTGAAGGGCGTGTCCGCCGGGCTGCGGGTGGAGCAGGAGGTCGGGCAGCGCTACCTGTCCTGACCGGTCACTCGCCGCCGGTCACTCCTGGTCCGGCGCCATGTGCGGGTAGGAGTGGTCCACCGGCGGCACGAACGTCTCCTTGATCGCGCGGGTGGACGTCCAGCGCAGCAGGTTCTGCATCGCCCCTGCCTTGTCGTTGGTGCCCGACCCGCGCGCCCCGCCGAACGGCTGCTGGCCGACGACCGCCCCGGTCGGCTTGTCGTTCACGTAGAAGTTGCCGGCGGTGTAGCGCAGCCGCTGCTGGGCGTCGACGATCGCGGCCCTGTCGGTGGCGATGATCGACCCGGTCAGCGCGTACGGGGTCGCGGACTCCATCTGCTCGACCACCCGGTTGTACTGCCGGTCGGGGTAGACGTGCACGGACAGGATCGGGCCGAAGTACTCCGTCGTGAACACCTCGTCAGTCGGGTCCTCGCCCACCAGGACGGTGGGGCGCACGAACCAGCCCTCGCTGTCGTCGCAGCTGCCGCCGGCGGCGACCCGGATGGACGAGGTGGCATGCGCCCGCTCCAGCGCGCTCTTGTGCTTGGCGAAGGCCCGGTCGTCGATGACCGCGCCCATGAAGTTCCCGAGGTCGGTCACCGGCCCCACCGGCAGCGACTCGGTCAGCCCGAGGAGATCGCTCTCGATCCTGCGCCACAGGCTGCGTGGCACGTAGGCACGGGAGGCGGCCGAGCACTTCTGCCCCTGGTACTCGAACGCGCCGCGCACCAGCGCCGTGCGCAGCACGTCCGGGTCGGCGCTCGGGTGCGCCAGCACGAAGTCCTTGCCGCCGGTCTCCCCCACCAGCCGGGGGTACGACCGGTAGCCGGCGATGTTCGCGCCCACCCGCTGCCAGAGGTGCTGGAAGGTCGCAGTCGAACCGGTGAAGTGGATGCCGGCGAGGTCGGGGTCGGCGAGCGCCACGTCGGAGACCGCGATGCCGTCGCCGGTGACCATGTTGATCACTCCGGGCGGCAGCCCGGCAGCCTCGAGCAGCCGCATGGTGTACCAGGCGGCCAGCGTCTGCGTCGGTGCCGGCTTCCAGACCACGGTGTTGCCCATCAGGGCCGGCGCGGTGGGCAGGTTTCCGGCGATCGCGGTGAAGTTGAACGGCGTGACCGCGTAGACGAAGCCCTCCAGTGGGCGGTGGTCGAGCCGGTTCCAGATGCCGGGGCTGTTGGTGACCGGCTGCTCGGCCAGCAGTCGCTTGCCGAACAGCACGTTCATCCGCCAGAAGTCGATCAGCTCGCAGGCGGCGTCGATCTCGGCCTGGGTGGCGGTCTTGGACTGCCCGAGCATGGTGGCGGCGTTCAGCGTCTGCCGCCACGGGCCGGCCAGCAGCTCGGCGGCGCGCAGCAGCACCGCCGCCCGCTCGTCGTAGGGCAGCGCCCGCCAGCCCGGCGCCGCGGCCTTGGCCGCGGCCACCGCCGCCCGGGCGTCGGTGCCGGTGGCGTTCTTCATCGTGCCGAGAACATGCCGCCGGGCATGAGGCTGGACCACGTCGATCCGCTTGCCGCCGCCCATCTTCTGCTCGCCGCCGATGGTGCACGACAGGTCGAGGCGCTCCGACGCCAGCTGCACCAGCCGCTTCTCGAGCACCGCCCGCTCGGGGTTTCCGGGGGCGTAGGTGAGCACCGGCTCGTTGACGGGCGAGGGGACCTGGGTCGAGGCGTCCAGGGCGTGCGTCGGAGTCATGCCTGCATCTTGGCACTGCTCCCGGCGGCGTTCCCACCCGAGATCTGCCGGCAGTTCGTGGGGGTTCCGGATGGGGAGGAGGGCGGCTAGGTTGAGGCAATTGAGTACGTTGGGGGTAATTGGGTGGTTCGCCGTTATAGCGGGCTGCGCACCGATCGGGAGGCAGCATCCATGAAGGGACGACTTCTCGTCGCCGTCGTGACGGCGTTCGCCGCCGCTGTACTGGGCATCGGGGTGTCCTACGGTGGCGACGACGACCGGGCGAACCGGCACAACGCCGTCGGGTCGGACCAGGCCAGGCAGTTCGCCGAAATCGCCGGCAAGGACACCGACGCCGCCAACCGGGTGCCGGGCAGCTTCGCCCGCTGTGCCGACGGCATGGCAGCTGAGTTCCCGTGTGACGGCATCGACATGCTCAGCCAGGTCAGCCGGCAGAAGCTCGGCTTGAGCTTCGTCAACGACATCTGGGGCTGGACCGACCCGCGCAGCGGCGACGACTACGCGCTCGTCGGCGGCACCGAGGGCACGGTGTTCGTCGACATCACCAAGCCGCGGCGGCCTGACATCATCGGCACCCTACCGACGGCCTCGACCGAAGGCGGTGTGTTCTGGCGCGACCTCAAGGTGCACCGCATGCACGCCTTCATCGTGTCCGAGCACGACAACCACGGGATGCAGGTCTTCGACCTGACCCAGCTGCGTGGCGTCCAGGGCCCGCCGGTGACCTTCAACGAGACCGCGCACTACGAAGTCGGTGGTGAGGGCAACACGCACAACCTGAACATCAACTCCGACACGGGCTACGCGTATCTGGTGGGCACCAGCACCTGCAACAGCGGGCTGCACATGGTGGACATCAGCCAGCCCACCAGCCCCACCTTCGCCGGCTGCTTCCAGGACCACGGCTACATCCACGACACCCAGTGCGCGATCTACCACGGTCCGGACCGCGACTATCGCGGGCACGAGATCTGCTTCAACGCGAACGCCGAGTTCGTCGGACCGACCATCGAGGACATCGAGAACACGGTCTCGATCGTCGACGTCACCGACAAGGACAACCCAATCCCGCTCGCGCGGATGTTCTACGGCCGGGACGGATACAGCCACCAGGGCTGGTTGACCGCCAATCAGCGGTACTACCTGCACGGGGACGAACTCGACGAGGTCCTGCGTGGGGACCGGACGCGAACGCGGGTTTGGGACGTCCGCGACCTCGAGTCGCCCGAGGAGATCCGCTCCTTCCAGAACGAGACGACCTCGATCGACCACAACATGTACACGAAGTTCAAGCGGTCGTACCACTCGAACTACACCTCCGGGCTGCGCATCTACGACAACAGCGCGGTGGCCGACGGTGAGCTGTCCGAGATCGCGTTCTTCGACATGTACCCCGAGAACGATGACCCGACCTTCGAAGGTGGCACGTGGAGCAACTATCCGTACTACGCGGGTGAGCGCTTCGTGGCGGTCAGTTCCATGGACCGCGGGCTGTTCGTGCTCCGCCCGCAGGCTGGGCTGGGTCGCTGACCAGCGCGCCCTGAGGGACGTGCCGCGGCTTAGGCACAGGTCAGGAGCGCCATCCTGACCGGCGACTCCATCTCGGCACACGGGATCGGCGGGGCATCAGACCTGCCGATCCCGTTGTCGTACGTCGTCGTGGGTGCGGGGTGCGCGCTGGCCGGCTCGTTCGCCGTCCTGGCGCTGGCGTGGCGGACGTCGCGGCTGGACGGGGAACGGACCGGCTGGGCGCTCCCCTCCTGGCTAGCCGTGGTAATCGACTCGCCGTGGCTGCGAACGGTGCTGCGTTGCATCGGATTGGTGGTCGGGGCGGTGGCCGCCTGGGCGGCAGTGTTCGGGCGGGACGCCAGCGCCAATCCGGCGCTCGGCGTGTTCTACATCTACCTGTGGGTCGGGCTGGTGCCGCTGTCGCTGCTGGTCGGCAATGTGTGGCCGCTGCTGTCCCCCGTGCGCACGCTGCATCTGGGCCTGTCCCGGCTGCTCGCGACCCCGCCCGACCGCGGGCTGGTGGCCTATCCGTCCTGGCTGGGCTGCTGGCCCGCGGCGATCGGGCTTTTCGCGTTCGTCTGGACCGAGCTGGTGGACCCCGACGCCGCGTTCGTGTCGACGGTGGTCACCTGGTGTCTCTGGTACGGCGCGACGATGCTGGTCGGGGCGGCGGTCTTCGGCGACCGCTTCCTGGCGCAGGCCGACCCGTTCGAGGTGTGGTTCGGGTTCGTCGCCAGGCTGTCCCCGTGGAGCCGTCGCGAGGACGCCGACGGTCGACGACAGGTGGTGCTTCGCAACCCGCTCGACAACCTCGACGGCCTGCGGCCGCAGGCCGGCTTGCTCGCCGTGGTCGCCGTCCTGCTCGGCTCAACCGCGTACGACAGCTTCAGCAACTCGAACTGGTGGCTGCAGCAGACTGCGGTGCCGGGAGCACTCGACCCCACGCTTCGCGACACCGTGGTGCTGGTGGGCTTCGTCGCCTTCGTCGCTGTGACGTTCGTGGCGGCAGCGCTGGCGGCGCCCGGGATGTCGTGGGCAGATCGGCGGACGCTGCCGCGTCGGCTGGCGCACTCGCTGGTGCCCATCGGCGTCGGGTACATCTTCGCCCACTACCTCACCCTGCTGGTCGAGACGGGGCAGGCCTATCTGATCTTCCTGTCCGACCCGCTGGTGACCGGCGAGGCGGACTACCTCGGCACGGCGGACTGGACGGTGAACTACTTCCTGTCCACCCGACCCGAGCTGGTCGCGGGGGCCAAAGTCGCGTTCGTTCTCACCGGGCACATCCTCGGCGTCATCGCGGCACATGACCGGGCCATCCGGCTACTGCCAATGCGGCACGTGGTGTCCGGCCAGCTGGCCATGCTCGCGGCGATGCTCGGCTACACCGTGGGTGGGCTGCTGCTGCTGTTCAGCGTCTGAGTCGGGCGGCCAGATCTGCGACCTCACGGGCCACCCGATCGCTTGCGCGGGCGCGGGCTGGCGCGGCGGGTCGGCTGCTTGGCGCGCGCCTTCTTGGCCGTGCCGGTCCGCCCGCGCGGAGCCCGCGGCCGTTCCGGCCGGGCGGTCTCCGCCAGCTCGTCCAGCGCCTCGGTCAGGCACTGCGCGAGCACGTCGGCGTCCGGCACAGCGTCTCGGTCGGCGTTGATGCCGTAGAACACCCCGCCGTCGTACGAGCTGGCGCCGATCGCCAGCGCCCGCGGCTCGGTCAGCGGCAGCACCGGGTAGGTGGCGAGCAGCCGGGCGCCGTGCGCATACATCGGCTCCTGCGGGCCCGGCACGTTGGTCACCACCAGCTGGTAGGGCAGCGACGCCTGGCTGTCGGCGACGCGCGAGCCGAGCACGTGGAACGTGGTGGACGCCAGGCCCGGTGTGGCCACCAGCCGGTCAGCGGAGATGGCGCGCCCGGTCTCCCGGTGCGCCTTCAGCGCGTAGGAGACGTGGTGCAGGCGGACCACCGGGTTCGCCTCCCCGACCGGGAGGGTCAGCAGGTGGCCGGCGACGTGGCTGCCCAGCGAGGTCGGCTCGGCCTGATCGTCCCGCACGCTGAGCGGCACCATCGCGCGGATCCGAGTCGCCGGTCCCACCGGCTCTGCCCGGGTGAGCAGCCAGGCGCGCAGCGCCCCGGTCACCACGGTGAGCACCACGTCGTTGACGGTGCCGCCGTGGGTCTCGCGGATCCGGCGGTGCACGTCCAGCCGGGTGTCGACGCCGACGAACCGCCGCTGGCGACACAGATCTGTGGACAGTGGTGAGTCCGGGCGGCCACGGGGGGCGCCGGGCAGCCGCAGGCTCTGGCCGACGAGCCGCAGCCCGGCCGCGACCGGGCCGAGCAGCCGGTCCGGGTGCAGCGCGGTGTCCGCGACGGACTCCCCCACCAGCCACAGCTGGGAGGGCGCCGGCTCCGGCCGCCAGTCCACGACCGGAAGCTCCCGCCGCTCCGGCGATGAGTCCATCAGGATCTGGCCCAGCGCAACGGTGTCGATGCCGTCGACCAGCGCCTGGTGCGCCTTCAGCACCATCGCCACGTTGCCGTCCTCGAGGCCCTCGATCAGATAGACCTCCCACAGCGGGCGCTGCCGGTCCAGCGGGCGGGCCACCAGCCGGGACACCAGCTCCTGCAGCTGGGTCATCGTCCCGGGCCGCGGCACCGCCGACCTGCGGACGTGGTAGCTGAGGTCGAACGCCTCGTCGTCCACCCACGCGGGGCTCGCGAGGCCGCCGAGCACGGCCTGCACCCGCTGCCGGTACCGCGGCACCAGCCCGATCCGGTCGTCGATCAGCTCCAGCAGGCCCTGGTGGTCGAAACCCCGCTCCCCCGGGTCGAGGATCATCACGACCGCCACCTGCCGCGGGGCGCGCGGCGTCTCCGCGGCCAGGAACGCGGCATCCTCCGGCCGCATCCGGTCTGGCATCGTTGCTCTCCTGTCGGACGCGGGGCCGGCAAGCCGGGGAACCCGCATCGTGCCACGAGAAAGAGGACGCCTCGATGATCCCCAGGACGCTCCGCACCGCGGTCGTCGCCTTGGCAGTGCCCGCGATGCTGCTGCTGGGCGGGTGCGGTGGCGATGATGGTTCCACCGAGGCGGCCGAGCCTTCGTCGTCGCCGGCGTCGACTCCGGCGTCGACCCCCTCGTCCGAGGAGCCGTCCGAGGAGCCGTCCGAGGAGCCGTCCGAGGAGCCGTCCGAGGAGCCGTCCGAGGAGCCGTCCGAGGACGGGGCGGTCGAGATCGAGATCGAGATCGAGGACGGCTCGGTCAGCCCGGCGGGCGAGCAGGTGCCGGCGAACGTCGGGGACAAGATCCTGCTGCTGGTGCGGAGCGACACTGCCGACGAGCTGCACGTGCACACCGCGCCGGAGGAGCAGGAGTTCGCCGTGGAGGCCGGGGAGGACTCGCGCTTCGGTTTCACCGTCGAGCAGCCCGGGCAGTTCGACATCGAGCTGCACGAGTCCGGCGCCCTGGTCGCCCAGCTGGTGGTGCGGCCCTGAACACGCTGGCCCACGGCATCGGCGGAGCGTCCGACCTGCCGATCCCGCTGACGTACGCCGTGGTCGGGGCCGGGTGGGCGCTGACCGTCTCGTTCGCCATCCTGGCCTTCTCCTGGCGCACCTCCCGGTTGCGCGGTGAGCAGGCCGGCCGCGCCCTCCCCGGCCCGCTGGCCGCCCTCGTGGACTCCGCTCTGCTGCACTGGCTGCTCCGCGTCCTCGGCCTGCTCGTCGCGACGTACGTCGGGTGGGCCGCGGTCGCCGGGAAGGACTCCCCCGCGAATCCTGCGCTCGGCGTGTTCTACATCTACCTGTGGGTCGGCATGGTGCCCCTGACCCTGCTGGTCGGGAACGTCTGGCCGTTGCTGTCCCCGCTGCGAACGGTGCACCTCGTCCTGTCCCGGCTGCTGCGGACCCCGCCCGAGCGGGGCCTGCTGCCCTACCCGACCTGGCTCGGCTACTGGCCCGCGGCTCTCGGCCTGTTCTCATTCGTGTGGACCGAACTGGTCGACCCCGACTCCGCCTTCGTGTCCACCGTGCTGACGTGGTGTCTGCTGTACGTGGCCGTGATGCTGGTCGGATCGGCGGTCTTCGGCAGCACCTGGTTCGCCCGGGCCGACCCGTTCGAGGTGTGGTTCGGCCTGGTCGCCCGGTTGTCGCCGTGGGGGCGGCGGGACGGCATCCCGGTGCTGCGCAGCCCACTCGCCAACCTGGACGCCACGTCGGTCGACCGCGGACTGGTCGCGGTCGTCGCGGTCGTGCTCGGGTCGACCGCCTTCGACGGCTTCAGCCAGTCCAACTGGTGGCTGCAGCAGACCGCCCAGCCGGGGAACCTGGACCCGACACTGCGCGACACCCTGGTCCTGGTCGGCTTCGTCGGGTTCGTCGCCGTGACGTTCACCGTCGCGGCGATGGCCGCCGCCGGGGTGCCGTGGCGGGAGCGACGCGCGCTCCCCGGCCTGCTCGCCCACTCGCTGGTGCCGATCGCCATCGGGTACCTCTTCGCGCACTACCTGACGCTGCTGCTCGAGTCCGGCCAGCGGTACCTGGCCTACCTCTCCGACCCGCTGGTGACCGGCGAGCACGACTACCTGGGCACGATCGACTGGACGACGACGTACTTCCTGTCGGTGCGCCCGGGGCTGGTGGCGATACTCAAGGTGGCCTTCGTGCTGACCGGGCACATCCTCGGCGTCATCGCCGCGCACGACCGGGCGGTGCGGGTGCTGCCCGAGCGCAGCGCGGTGTCCGGCCAGTTGGCGATGCTCGCGGTGATGCTCGTCTACACCGTCGGCGGTCTGCTGCTGCTGTTCAGCGTCTGACGCCGGCTAGCACCCCCAGCTGGCCGGCCACGTCGGCATACAGCCGGTCGAGGGCCGCGCTCAACGGCGCGCCCGGAGCAGCCTCCGGCAGCGAGCGGCCGGCGATCCAGGCCCGGTCGACCGCCGGCTGGTCCAGCGGGAGGAACGCCAGCGGCGCGGCGCCGGTCGCCCGCAGCACCGTGCCGGCCACCTCGGCGCGGGACCAGCCGAGCCCGCGGCGCATCCGGTTGACCACGAGTCGTGTGGTCGCGGTGGGGACCAGCTCGCGCAGCTCCCCGCAGGCGCGGGCGAGCCGGGTCAGGCCGAGCGGGTCGGCGGATCCGACCACGAGTACGACGTCGGCCTGCTCCAGCGCGGTCACGGTGGCGCCGTTGCGACGGGGAGCCGCCGTGTCGAACGACAGCTCCTCGTCCTGCTCGATGCCGAAGCCGCAGTCGACGACCACCAGCGGGAAGCACCCCCGGGCCACGGCGAGCAGCTCGCGGACCGCCGCCGGTCGCAGCGCCGCCCAGCGGTCGGCACGCGGAAGTCCGGTGAGCACGGCCAGGTCCGGACCGACGGTCCTGGCCGCGGCGAGCAACCCGGGCGGGTCGAGCGACCCGGCGGACGCCGCCCGCGTCGCGGCCAGGACGCCCGAAACCTCGTCCAGCACGGCCAGCATCTGTGCGCTGGCGCCACCGTAGACGTCCAGGTCGACCAGCAGGGTCGGGGTCGCGCGCCGGGCGGCGACCGCGGCGAGGCCGAGCGCGACCGTGGACCGGCCGGGCGCACCGGTGGCGCCCCAGACCGCGACGATGCGACCGTCCGCGGCTGCCGGCGGAGCGGCGGCGGCCCGCTCCGACTCCTGGGCGCCGACCGATGCGCCCTCCCCGGCTGCGGCGGCGTCCAGCAGCACCTCCAACAGCCGACCCGGGTCGGTGGCGACGTCGTCGGTCACCACCGTGGTGCCGCCGATCCGCCGGGCCCGTTCGACCTCGGCCGACCCGTCGGCGACCACGACCGTTCGCACGTCGCACGCGGCGAGGCGGGCCACCACGTCGGCGTCCCAGCCCGCGACGCCGGCGGAGACGAGGGCGAGACCGGCCCGCCCGGCCGCTGCCGCGGCGACCAGGTCTGGCACGTCGACGCAGCGGCGGGCGAGCCGGGCCGGCGCGCCCGGTTCGGACAGGACGGGCAACAGCCGGGACTCCCAGCCGGCGCCCCCGGCGGCCACCAGCACGTGGGCGGGTGCAGGCATACCCCCGGTCACCGCGCGTCGACCCGTACCAGCGCGACGGCCCCGGCGGCCAGCGTCTCGAACACCTCCGCGAGCCGGCCGGCACCGTGGTCCAGGGTGACCACCACCTGCCGGGTGCTCCCCCCGAGCGCGGAACCGGAGCGGACCGCGGCGACCGGAACCGCCCGGAGCACCCGGTCGGCCCGGACGGCCGGTGACCCGGGCGTCGCCGGGTCAGGCACCGACCAGACGTCCACCAGCTGCCCGGTGGCGAGGTCGACCGGCACCGCGCCGGCGTCCACCGCCAGCGGCAGGTCGACCCGGTCGGCGTCGGCCTGCTCGGCGAGCGCCTCGACCGGCACCAGCTCGCCGGCGGCGAGCTCGTGGGTGAAGACTCCGGCCGGCTCGTCGGAGGCGCTCAGGTAGGCGGACTGGGCCGCGCCGTCGGGCAGCTGGACCGAGCTGGGCACCAGCCGCACCTGCTCGACGGCCTGGCCGGCCAGCACCGGTTCGGCCGTCGCCCACACGGTGGTCGTGGGCGCGGCGTCGGTGAGCAGCCGGGCGCCGGCCAGGGTGGCGACGGCGACCAGCACCAGACCGCCCGCCAGCCGGGGGTCGCGCCAGCCGGGCCGGCGCAGCCGGATCGCGGCCGGGGAACGGGGCAGGTCCACGACGGGCATACCGGACATTGTGCGCATCCGCGCGCTCCCGTCCAGGGTTGTCCACAACACGACCGGCCGGCACGATCTCTGCGGCCCCTGCTGGCACACTGGCCCCATGCCGCTCGGCCCGGGGGTTCCCCGCTTCCTGCAGCTGACCGACGTCGCCGAGATCCTGAACATCTCGACCACCCAGGCCTACGCGCTGGTTCGGCGCAACGAGCTGAAGGCGATCAAGATCGGCGGTCGCGGCGTCTGGCGGGTCGAGTCCGCCGAGTTGGAGGCGTATATCCAGCGGCTCTACTCCGACACCCAGACCTTCATCGACGGCCACCCGTTCGGAGAGATCCCGGAGGACGCCTCCTAGCCGTCGGTCCGGGCCGCCCGCGCGAGCCGGATCGCGTCGAACGGCACCAGGGTGCCGGCCGGGCCGAGCTGTACGAAGTCGGCGCCGACCGCGTCCACCACCCCGGTGACGACCTCGCCATCGCGGCGCTGAACGCGCACGGCGGCGCGGTCCCGGCTGAGCGACCGCCAGGCGGCCCGCCAGGTGAGCGGCACGCGTTCGGCGTCCGCCGGGGCGGCCCGCCCCGCCCCCTCCACGCCGACCACCGCGTGGGCCGGCACCAGCAGATCGTCCTGCCCGGCGCCGAGCAGCACCCAGTCCGGTCCCACGTAACGGACCTCGCCGGTCATCCTGGCCGGGCCGGCCAGCAGCAAGGTCACCGGATGGCCGGTCCCGCCCCGCACCCGCTCCAGCCAGCGCACCGCTCCGAGCTCGGCGCGGGTGCGCTCGGCGATCTCGGCGTCCCGGTCCCGGAGGTCCAGCTCGGCGGCCTCGCCCTCCAGGTCGGCGAAGAGCCGTTCCCAGCGCATCCGCGGACCGTATCGGCTGTGCACAGTCGGTTGACCGCATCGTCTGAAGGCTAGAGCATGCCAACAGAAGCAAAACACATCTATCGACGCCATTCGGGAGCATGGATGCAGACGACGGCGACGATCCGCGTCGGTGCCGTCGCGCTGGCCGCCGCGACCGTCGAGGGAGGGCTCGCCCACGCCCTCCGCGCGAGCGTCCTGGACCTGGCGGCAACCGGTGCGTCGCCGGACGGGCGGGTGGCCGCGCTGCTCAGCGCTGCCACCACGGGCGCCGGGCTGCTCGGCTGGACCGCCTGGTGCGGTGTCCTGCTGGTGGCCTGGTGCCGGGCCCGCCGGTGCTGGCCCGCGGGATCCGGCGGGCCGTGGCTGCGGCTGGCGGCGGTCACGCTCGGAGTCGCGACCGGGCTGACCGTCACCGCTCCGACCCTCGCGGCGGAGCGACCTTCGGCCGGCTGTGAGCCCGACCGCATCCGGGCCGCCCTCGCCGGCCTGCCGCTGCCCACGCTGCCGACGGCCGGCACCGCCGGCCCCTCCGCCCGGCCAGAACCGTCCTACCTGGTCCGCCGAGGCGACTCGCTGTGGTCGATCGCGGGCAGCCGGTGGCGGCACTGGTACGCCGCGAACCGGGAGGTCGTCGGACCGGACCCCGACCTGCTCCTCCCCGGGCAACGGCTCCGCCCCCCACCTCCTCCACCCGCCGCTGGAAAGGCAGACCGATGACGCCTCAGCCCGCACTGCGCCGCCTGCCGCCGTTGCCCGGCAAGCCGATCGGCTGGCCGGCGCAGCGCCCGTACTCGGCCGTGCAAGGCGCGCTGGCCCTGGACCTCGAGCCGGGGGTCCCCGGCCCCGGTGCTGCACCGCTGGTGGCCGTGCCCGACCCGTCACATCCGGACCGGGCGATGCGTGCCCGGGCGGCGCGGTTCAGCATGGCCGTGGTGGAGGCGGTGGCCGGCGACCGGCCGGTGAGCCAGCTGATCCGCTGGGTGACGCCGGAGGTCTACGAGCTGGTGGCGGCCCGCGCAGCCGCGGTGGGCCGGCGCACCGACGCGGAGGCCCGGGCGAGGACCGAGCGGCCGCGGCTGCTCAGCGTGCACGTGGCCTGCCCCGCGGAACGGGTCGCCGAGGTGTGCAGCCACCTCCGGCACGGTGGCCGCAGCCGCGCCCTGGCGCTGCGGCTGGAGGCGCGTGGGGACCGCTGGGTGTGCACCGCGCTGCGGCTGGGCTGAGCCGTCAGCCGCGCACACCGGACCGCATCGCCGGGTCGCCGTGGCAGCGCTTGAACTTGCGACCGGACCCGCACGGACAGGGGGCGTTTCGCGGCACGTCGGCGTACTGGTCGTCGGGCTGCTCGCCGGCCTCGGTCGCGTCACCGTCCACACTCGGCGCGGAGTACGTCAGCCGCTGCGGCGCCCGGGCGGTCGTGAGGCCCTTGGCCACGATGTGCGGGGGCTCCTCGGCCGGCTCGTCAGCCCGCTGGTCGGCGGCCTCCGGCTCGTCCTCATCCTCGACCTGCACCTCGAGGTTGAACAGGTAGCCGACCGACTCCTCCTTGATGCCGTCCATCATCGCCATGAACAGGTCGTAGCCCTCGCGCTGGTACTCCACCAGCGGGTCGCGCTGGGAGTACGCCCGCAGGCCGATCCCCTCGCGCAGGTAGTCCATCTCGTACAGGTGCTCGCGCCACTTGCGGTCGAGGACGCTCAGCATCACCCGGCGCTCCAGCTCGCGCATGACCTCCCCGCCGAGCGCCTCCTCGCGGGCGTCGTACGCCCCCAGCGCGTCCTCCCGCACTGCCTCGACCAGCAGCTCACGACTGAGCGCCGCCCGCCCGCCGCTCTCCTCCTCGAACTCGGCCAGGGTGAACGAGATCGGGTACAGCGTCTTCAGCGCGGTCCAGAGCCGGTCCAGGTCCCACTCCTCCGGGAAGCCCTCGGTGGCGCCGGCGACGTAAGCCTCGACCACCTCGTCGATCATCGTGCGGGCCAGCTCGTGCAGGTCCTCGCCCTCGAGCACGCGTCGGCGCTCGGCATAGACGACCTTGCGCTGCCGGTTCATCACGTCGTCGTACTTGAGGATGTTCTTGCGCGACTCGAAGTTCTGCGACTCCACCTGGGACTGCGCCGACGCGATCGCACCGGTGACCCGCTTGTTCTCGATCGGCACGTCGTCCGGCACCTTGAGCGTCTGCAGCACCCAGTCCACCCAGTCCGACTTGAACAGCCGCATCAGGTCGTCCTCGAGCGACAGGTAGAAGCGGGAGTCGCCCGGGTCGCCCTGGCGGCCGGACCGGCCGCGCAGCTGGTTGTCGATCCGGCGCGACTCGTGCCGCTCGGTGCCGATCACCGCGAGACCGCCGACCAGAGCGACCTCGTCGTGCTCGTCCTTGACCTGCTCGCGGGTCTGCTCGAGCACCTCCGGCCAGGCGGCCTCGTACTCCTCCGGGGTCTCGCTCGGGTCCAGCCCGCGCTCGCGCAGCGTCCGGTCGGCGAGGAAGTCGACGCTGCCGCCCAGCATGATGTCGGTGCCTCGGCCGGCCATGTTGGTGGCGACGGTGACCGCGCCCTTGTGCCCGGCCATCGCCACGATGGCGGCCTCCCGCTCGTGCTGCTTGGCGTTCAGCACCTCGTGCGGGATGCCGCGCTTGGTCAGCAGGGTGGCCAGCCGCTCGGACTTCTCCACGCTGGTGGTGCCGACGAGGATCGGCTGCCCGGTCTCGTGTCGCTCGGCGATGTCCTCGACGACGGCGTTGAACTTGGCGTCCTCGGTGCGGTAGACGAGGTCGGCCTCGTCCACCCGGGCGACGGGCTCGTTGGTCGGGATCGGAACCACGCCGAGGCTGTAGATCTTGTCGAACTCACTGGCCTCGGTCATCGCCGTGCCGGTCATCCCGGCGAGCTTGTCGTAGAGCCGGAAGTAGTTCTGCAGCGTGATGGTGGCGAGGGTCTGGTACTCCTCGCGGACCCGCACCTTCTCCTTCGCCTCGATCGCCTGATGCAGGCCCTCGTTGTAGCGCCGTCCCTCGAGGATGCGGCCGGTGTGCTCGTCCACGATGAGCACCTCGCCCTCCATCACGACGTACTCCTTGTCGCGGCGGAACAGCTCCTTGGCCTTGATCGAGTTGTTGAGGAAGCTGATCAGCGGGGTGTTCACCGAGTCGTAGAGGTTCTCGATGCCGAGGTGGTCCTCCACCTTGTCGATGGCCGGCTCGAGCACCGAGACGGTGCGCTTCTTCTCGTCGACCTCGTAGTCCTCGTCGCGGCGCATCGTGGCGGCGATGACGGCGAACTCGGCGTACCACTTGACCTCGTCCTGGGTCGGCCCGGAGATGATCAGCGGCGTCCGCGCCTCGTCGATGAGGATGGAGTCCACCTCGTCCACGATCGCGTACGCGTGCCCGCGCTGGACGCAGTCGTCGATGGCCGTGGCCATGTTGTCGCGCAGGTAGTCGAAGCCGAGCTCGTTGTTGGTGCCGTAGGTGATATCGCAGCCGTACGCCTCGCGGCGCTGAGCCGAGCCCATCCCCGGCAGGATGGTGCCGACCGTCATGCCGAGGAAGTGGTACACCCTCCCCATCCACTCCGCGTGGAACTTGGCCAGGTAGTCGTTCACGGTGACGACGTGCACGCCGCGGCCGGTGAGCGCGTTGAGGTAGACCGGAAGGGTCGCGACCAGAGTCTTGCCCTCACCGGTCTTCATCTCCGCGATGTTGCCCAGGTGCAGCGCCGCTCCGCCCATCACCTGGACGTCGAAGTGCCGCTGCCCCAGCACCCGCCGGGCCGACTCGCGGACGGTGGCGAACGCCTCCGGCATCAAGTCGTCGAGTGACTCGCCCTCCTCCAGCCGGCGGCGGAAGTCGTCGGTCTGGTCGCGCAGCTCCTCGTCGCTCATCGCGGTGAACTCGTCCTCGATCGCGTTGACCTGCTTGGCGACCGTCTCGAGCCGGCGGAGGATCTTGCCTTCGCCGATGCGGAGGATCTTGTCGAGCAGTGCGGGCACGGCGATGGCTCCTGAGGTCACGGGTGCGGTCGGGCACGCGTCCGGGCAGGGACGTGCGGGGTCATGGTAGTCGGCAGGAGGCGGCGAGTCGGGCGGCGAGGTCGCCGACCGGCGCTACGACGACCTCGCCGAGGCCGAGCCAGCCGGCGAGCTGGTGCAGCTCGGCCGACAGCTCGGACGCGGTCTCCCCCGGAGCGTCCGGCTCGGCGTGCGCGGCCAACACCCGCAGCACTCCGGCCGCCCGGTCCGACTTGAGGTCCACCCGAGCCACCAGCCGGTCGCCGAGCAGGAACGGCAGCACGTAGTAGCCGTGCACGCGCAGCGGAGCGGGAACGTAGATCTCGATCCGGTAGCGGAAGCCGAAGAGGTCCTCGGCCCGGTCCCGGTGGAACACCAGCGGGTCGAACGGGCTGAGCAAGGCCCGCGCCCGCACCTGTCGGGGGCTGGGCGCCTCGTGGTGCAGGTAGGCAGGTCGGCGCCACCCCTGCACCGCCACCGGGACCAGCTCCCCGGCGTCGACCAGCTCGCGGACCGCCTGCTGCGACTCCGCCGGCGCGAGCCGGAAGTAGTCCCGCAGGCTGGGCTCGGTGGCCACGCCGTAGGCCCGGGCGGCGGTCCGGACCAGGGTCCGCACCGCCTCGTCGTCGGCCGGCGTCGGGGTCGCGATCACCTCGGCGGGCAGGACTCGCTCGGGCAGGTCGTAGCGACGCTCGAACGCGCCGTTGCGCCCCGCAGAGGTGACCTCGCCGGCGTAGAAGAGGTATTCCAGTGCCTGCTTGACCAGCGACCAGTTCCAGCCCCAGCCCTCGGTGCTGCGCGGGACGTCGTGCTCGACCTCCCGGGCGGTGAGTGGGCCGCGCCGGCACACCTCGTCGAGGACCGCGGCGACCAGGTCGGGCCGCTCCCGCGCCACCCGCTGCGGGCCGCCCCACGCCTCGGTCTCCGCGCGGGCCATGCGGAAGCGCAGCGCGGGTTGCAGGTCCACCCGCACCAGCGACGCCTCGTGCGCCCAGTACTCGAAGGTGCGGCGCGGCGCCCGCGAGTACGACCGCTCCAGCAGGCCCCGGTCGTACGGGCCGAGACGGGAGTAAAGCGGCATGTACTGCGCGCGGACCACGACGTTCACCGAATCGATCTGGAACAACCCGATCCGGTGCAGCACCCTGGCCAGGTGCCGCGGGCCGGGACCACCGGCGCCCGTGGGACGCCGGTCGGTGAACCCCTGCGCGGCGAGGGCGACCCGTCGTGCCTGAAGGCGGGTGAGCCGGTGCACGGTCAGGGCACGTCCAGCAGCTTCTCCCGCACGGCGTACATGACGGCTTCCATCCGCGAGTGCAGCTGGAGCTTCTCCAAGATGTTCCGCACGTGGTTCTTGACCGTGTTCTCGCTGATGAACAGGCTGCGGGCGATCTCGCGGTTGCTGTGCCCGCGGGCGACCAGCCGCAGCACCTCCAGCTCGCGGTCGGTGAGCCGGGGCGCGGTCATGGTCGTCGGGCCGGTGCGGGACATCTGCTTGAACTCGTCCAGCAGCTTGACCGCCATCGCCGGGCTGATCAGCGACTGCCCGTCGGCGACCAGCTGGACCGCTTTGGCCACCTCGTCGATGGACGCGTCCTTGAGCAGGTAGCCGGAGGCGCCGGACTTGATCGCGTCGTAGAGGTCGGACTCCTCGTCGCTGGCGGTGAGCATCACGATCCGGACCGACGGCATCAGCGCCTTGAGCTCGGCGCAGGTCTGGATCCCGCTGCGGCCGGGCATGCGCACGTCCAGCAGCACCACGTCCGGGTCGGTCCGCACCGCGACGTCGATGGCGTCCTTGCCGTCCCCCGCCTCGCCCACGAGCTCGATGTGGTCGAGCGCGCCGATCACCATCGTCAGGCCGCGCCGGAACAGTTCCTGGTCGTCCACGACCAGCACGCGGATCGGATCCCGACGCGCCTGACCGTCGGTTTCAGGCTCGCCGGGCACGTTCACACGGGGAACTATCGCAGCAATCTCGCCCGTCCGGTCGAGATCGGCCTCACACCTCGAGCCGGATCACGCCGTAGTCGTAGCCGTGCCGGCGGTAGACGACGCTCGGCAGCTCGCTCTCCTTGTCGACGAACAGGAAGAAGTCGTGCCCGACCAGCTCCATCTCGTACAGCGCCTGGTCGAGGGTCATCGGCCCGGCCCGGAAGTGCTTCTCCCGAACCACCACCGGCCCGTCGCCGATCACGGTCAGCGGGCCGACCTTCCGGGGGGCCGCCGGGTCGTCCTCGGCCTGGTCGTCACCATCCGGTGGCGGCGCCGCGACGGCCGCCGCCTCCGACAGGGACACCGGCGACCGGGCGCCGTGGTGGATCCGTCGCCGGTCCGCGGCCTTGCGCAGCCGACCCTGCAGCCGGAGCAGGGCACCGTCCAACGCCGCCATCTTGTCCTCGGCGGCGGCCTCAGCCCGCACCACCGGCCCCCGGGAGCGCACCGTCAGCTGGATGCGCACCGCCCGGTCGTGCTGGCGGGGGTTCCGCTCCTGGGTCACCTCGACGTCGATCCGCGACACCCGATGGTCGTACTTCTCCAGGCGGGAGAGCTTCTCGGTCACGTGCTGGCGGAATCGCTCGGACACCTCGCAGTGCCGGCCGGTGACGACGACATCCACGGAGCAGGCCTCCTCGGGTCGGGGTGCCGACGGTAGTCGGCGCGCGACGCCGGGAACAGCCCGGGCACCCGATCGTCCTACCCCCTAGTCGTCCGGGTGGCGCGCTGCCGGCGGGTGGCCGCGACCGTGGCCACGGCGGCCACCGAGTGCCCCGCCGCCGCCAGCGCCCGCACCCCCTCCTCGGCGGTCGACCCCGTGGTCAGCACGTCGTCGACCAGCAGGCGGACGACGGGGCGCGATGCGGCGCGGGCCGGTCCGGCGGCGAGCGCTCCGCGCAGGTTGTCGGCGCGGTCCCGCGCCCCCAGCCCGGCCTGGTCGGCAACCCGCCGCCGGTGCCGCAGCCGCCGCTGCACCCGGACCACCCTCCCGCGCCGGCGCAGCCGCCGCGCCGCCGACCGAGCCAGGTCGGCGACCGGGTCTCGACCGCGGCGGCGGAGCCCGGCACGGGAGGACGGGACCGGCACCAGCTCCACCACCACCCGGCTTCCGGTGGCGGCCAGGTCGTCGAGGGCGTGCTCGACAGCGGCGGCGAGGACGCGGCCGAGCGGCTCGGCGAGGCCGGCCCGGCCCGCGTCCTTGTACGCCACGACCAGGGCCCGCAGCATCCCGCAGTACTCCGCCCCGGCGTACGGGACGACGCCGGCGTCGACCAGCAGCGTCGGCGGCGGGTCGGGCCACCAGCGGGCGGGGTGGACGGCGAGCCCACCGGCGCAGTCCGCACACAGGACCGGCCCCGGGTGGCCGCAGCCCGCGCAGCGCGAGCCGAGCAGCAGGTCCACCGCGGCCGCTCGCACGACCGCACCCTGGTCCGGCGGGCACCCGTCCGCGCCGCCCGGTCCGGCTGGCTGTGGACGGCCGCGGGCGGGCTCAGTCCGGGTGCCGGGGAGCGCGTACTCCACGCGCCAGCAGCGCCCACTCGAGCTGGCCGTCCAGGCCGTAGAGCCGGCCGTCGGCGGAGCCGATCACCGTCTCGGCGCCGGACACACCGGCCGCGGCCAGGTGCCGCGCGCCGACCGGACCGAGCAGCGCCTCCCCGGTCGCGACCCCGCCCTCGACGGTGGAACCGTCCACGCTGAGCCGGTACGGCTGCGGGACGACCTCGGCGAAGCGGGCGAGCAGGCTGACCGCGGACACGCCACCCCAGACGGGGTCGGCCAGGTCCCGCAGCCGGACCTGCACCGGGACCGCGTAGGCCGACTCGACCCGGCGTACCCTCCGGCCGTCTCCGCTCCGCGCGATCGCAGCGACCACGAGGACCGGCCCGGACGCCGGCGGCGCCTGGACACCACCCCAGTAGGGGCCGGTCCAGTCATCGACGAGCGCGGCCAGCCGGGCCCCGTCCGGGGACACCGCGATGCTGCGGATCGTGGCGTCGCCGAGCGCTCCGGCCGGAACCGGCCGTGGGTCACCGGCGTCCACGACCACCAGCCGGGAGGAACCGGAGCCGCTCGCCCCGCGTTCGAGCACCCACAGCTGCCCGGCGCGGTCCCACTGCGGGTCGTGCAGCCGCCCCCGGGTCCGGTACCAGGTCCGGACCTCTCCCGGGTCGGCGACATAGGGGCCGACCAACAGTGCCCGGCGCTCCGCATCGGTGCCAGCGATGCGCATCAGCAGTCGCTCCACACTGACCTCGCTTAGCGCGGCCTGCCGGCTCCCCCACCAGCCGGTGATCCTGGTGACCGAATCGGACTCCACGGTGGCCACCCGGCCACCCCGCAGGCCGAACAGCAGGCCCCGAGACGGCGGGCCGTTGGGGTCGTACTCCGACCACGTTCCCGCGGTCTGCACCGAGTCGGCACCGGGCACCTCGAGCGGCGCACCGTCGGCCAGGATCCGGACCCCCTCGACCCCGGAGACCTGACGCAAGGTCCACACCAGCTGGGCGGACAACCGCTCCCGCTGACTCGCGGACAGCCCGGCCGCAGCCTCCCCGAGCTGGACCTCGGCGACGCCGTCGAGGCGGACCGGGACCGAGACGCCGGAGCCGATGCCACCGGGCAGCGCGGTCACCGCCCGGCCGCGCAGCCACGGCGTGGGACCGAGCAACAGCCCGCGCGCCAGCCGAGTCGTCAGCTGGTCCCCCAGCGGCATCCACACCGGGTCGGCGACCAGGGCGGAGCCGGTCGGGTCGAAGAAGAACAGGTCGAACGGCCGGTAGTACTGCTCGAAGAAGCTGGCGCTGATCAGCAGCGCGTCCGGCAACGCGGCGATCCGCCAGCCCTCGTCCGTGCGCCGCAGCTGCAGCGCCGTCACCTGCTCCTCACGACCGCTGGGGTCGGGTCGGTAGGTGCCCCGCGCCGACAGCGCGGCCACGTCGCGGGTGCGCAGCTGGACGGTGGTCCGGTCCCGCTGCACCGCGGTGATGCTGGAGTAGACGACGGTCCGGCGGGCAGGTGCCCAGCGCTGCGCGGCCGCATCGGTCAGGAACTGCCGCGCCACGTCGGTCGACACCGGGAACGCCTTCATCGCGGTGACGTACCCGCGGACGATCTGCAGCGCACTGGCCCCCTCGAGCGGGCCGGACGGGGTCACCTGGGGCAACACATCGGACTCGGCACCCCGGGGAGCCACCTGCTCCACCGGCCCGCTGGTCGGAATCGTCACGCACCCGGTGGCCAGCAGTGCCGTCACCAGGAGCGCCCCGAGCAGCCGCGCGGTCCGTCGCCGGGTCACGGCACGGCTCCCGGGGTCGGGGTGGGCCTGCCCGGGGAAGTGGTGCCGTAGGGCCGGCCGACCGCCAGGTCGACCGGCACCAGCGGGATCGGTGACGTCCGCAGGTCACCTCCGGCCCGGCGCGGCAAGGTGAGCCGGAACTGGCTGCCCCGGCCGGGCTCACCCCACGCCTGCAGCCAGCCACCGTGCAGCTGGGCGTCCTCGAGGGCGATCGCCAGACCCAGCCCGGTCCCGCCGCCGGTGCGGGCACGGGCCGGGTCGCCGCGCCAGAACCGGTTGAACACCAGGGTCGACTCGCCCGGCTTCAGCCCTGCCCCGTGGTCCCGCACCGCCACGGCCGCTGCGGAGTCGTCGGCGGCGACGAGCACGTCGACCCGCTGGCTGTGCGCGTGCGAGATGGCGTTGGCGACCAGGTTGCGGACGATCCGCTCGACCCGCCGCGGGTCCGCCTCGGCGACCGCGGTGCTGCTTCGAGCGTGCACCCGCACCGTGACCCCGGCCCGCTCGGCCACCGGGCGCTGCGCGTCGATGACGTGATGTGTCAGCTCGACCAGGTCGACGTCAGTGAGCTCGAGCCGGGCGGCCCCGGCGTCGAAGCGGCTGATCTCGAGCAGGTCGGTGAGCAGCGCCTCGAACCTGTCCAGCTCGGCCTGCAGGAGCTCGGTGGAGCGTGCGGTCACGGGGTCGAAGTCCTGGCGGGAGTCGTGCAGGACGTCCGCGGCCATCCGTACGGTCGTCAGCGGGGTGCGCAGCTCGTGCGACACGTCGGAGACGAACCGGCGCTGTAGCCGCGACAGCTCCTCGAGCTGCCGGATCTGGCGCTGCAGGCTGCCGGCCATCTGGTTGAACGACAGGCCGAGCCGGGCGATGTCGTCCTCGCCGCGGACCTGCATCCGCTCCTCCAGCCGACCGGCGGCGAGTCGCTCCGCGATCCGGCGGGCCAGCCGGACCGGGGTGACCACCTGCCGGGTCACCAGCCAGGCCACGCCGGCGACGAGCAGCATCAGCACGACGCCGGAGAGCAACACCGCCCGCGCCACCAGGCCGAGGGTCTGCTCCTGCTCGGTGAACGGGTAGAGGTAGTACAGCGCGTAGTCGCTTGCGTCATCGGGGGTCTGTACCCGAGCGCCGACGGCGATGCCCGCGCCGTCCGGCTGTGCACCGTCGTCGAAGTCGATCCGGGTGTAGGTCCACCAGGTCCCCGGCTGGCTGCGGACCTGGGCACGCAGGTCGTCGGGGACGCTCTCGTAGCTCACCGGCACCGAGCTGCGGCGAACGCCGTCGGCCGAGGCCTCGTCGCCGAGCGGTCCGACCAGCAGCACCACGTACGCGGGCGGGGAGCCGCTGCGGGAGGCCAGGCTGCCGACGAGCTGGGTGACGAGCTGGTCGGTGTCGGTCTCGTCGGTCCCGCCGGCCGCGTCCAGGTCCTCCTGGACCTCGGAGAACGCCGCCTCCGCCTGGGCCAGCGACGTCGTCCGCTTGCTGTCGATCAGCCCGGTGCTGATCTGGGTCAGCATCAGCCACGCGGTGAGCGACAGCACCAGCGTGCCGAGCAGCAGGGTGCTGAGCACCACCCGCGCCTGCAGCGACACCCGCCAGGCGTTGAGCACCGGGCGGAACGGCGCGTAGAGGGCCTGGCGCACGGCACCCGCGAGCATGGGCACGCTCAGTCGGTGCCGGCCTTGTAACCGACTCCGCGCACGGTCACGACGATCTCCGGGTTCTCCGGGTCGTGCTCGATCTTCGAGCGCAGCCGCTGCACGTGCACGTTCACCAGCCGGGTGTCCGCGGCGTGCCGGTAGCCCCAAACCTCCTCCAGCAGCACCTCCCGGCTGAACACCTGCCAGGGTTTGCGGGCCAGGCACAGCAGCAGGTCGAACTCGAGCGGCGTCAGCGTGATCACCGTGTCGCCGCGGTGCACGCTGTGCCCGGCGACGTCGATGGTCAGGTCGCGCACGCTGATCTGCTCCGGGGCGGGGTCGTCGTTGCGCCGCAGGCGGGCCCGGATCCGCGCCACCAGCTCCTTGGGCTTGAACGGCTTGACCATGTAGTCGTCGGCGCCCGACTCCAAGCCGACCACGACGTCGACGGTGTCGCTGCGAGCGGTCAGCATGACGATCGGCACGCCCGACTCGGCCCGGAGCGCCCGGCAGACGGCGATCCCGTCCATGCCCGGGAGCATCACGTCCAGCAGGACGATGTCCGGGCGGTGCTCACGAAACGCGGGCAGCGCCTCGTCGCCGGTGCCGCACACCACCGGCTCGAACCCCTCCTGCCGGAGCACGATGGTGAGCATCTCGGCCAGGCTCGAGTCGTCGTCGACGACCAGCACACGTCCCCGGTGCAGGCCGGCCGACGAAGTCGCCCTCGCGGTGCTCTCGGTGTCGGTCACGTCCGCCTGCACGCGGCCAGCGTAGTCAGTAGCGGTACTCGTCGGACTTGTACGGCCCGGCGACGTCGACGCCGAGGTACTCCGCCTGGTCCTTGGTCAGCTCGGTCAGCCGGACGCCGAGGGCGTCCAGGTGCAGCCGGGCGACCTCCTCGTCGAGGTGTTTGGGCAGGGTGTGGACGCCGAGCGGGTAGTCCTCCGCCTTGGTGAACAGCTCGATCTGCGCGAGCACCTGGTTGGTGAACGAGTTGCTCATCACGAACGACGGGTGTCCGGTCGCGTTGCCGAGGTTGAGCAGCCGGCCCTCGCTCAGCACGATCACCGCGTGCCCGTCCTGGAACGTCCACAGGTCGACCTGCGGCTTGACGGGAGTGCGCTGCACGCCGGGGACCTCCGCCAGCCCGGCCATGTCGATCTCGTCGTCGAAGTGGCCGATGTTGCCGACGATCGCCTGGTGCTTCATCGCGGTCATGTGCGCGGCGGTCACGACGTCGCGGTTGCCGGTCGCGGTGATCACGATGTCGGCGCTGCCGACCACGTCGTCCAGGCGGGCGACCTGGTAGCCGTCCATCGCGGCCTGCAACGCGCAGATCGGGTCGATCTCGGTGACGATGACCCGCGCGCCCTGGCCGCGCAGCGACTCCGCGCAGCCCTTGCCGACGTCGCCGTACCCGCAGATGACGGCGACCTTGCCGCCGATCAGCGTGTCGGTGGCCCGGTTGATGCCGTCCACGAGCGAGTGCCGGCAGCCGTACTTGTTGTCGAACTTCGACTTGGTCACCGAGTCGTTGACGTTGATGGCCGGGAACAGCAGCGTCCCGGCGCGGGCCCGCTCGTAGAGCCGCAGCACACCGGTCGTCGTCTCCTCGGTGACGCCCTGGATGCCCTGTCCGATCTCGGTCCAGCGGGTGGGGTGCTCGCCCAGCGAGCGACCGAGCAGCGCCAGCACCTGCTTGAGCTCGGCGTTGTCGGTGCTGTCTGGCGACGGGACCGCACCGCTCCGCTCGTACTCGGTGCCGAGGTGGACGAGCAGCGTGGCGTCGCCGCCGTCGTCGAGCACCATGTTCGGCGTCCGGCCGTCCGGCCAGCTCAGTGCCTGCTCGGTGCACCACCAGTACTCCGCCAGCGTCTCGCCCTTCCAGGCGAACACCGGCACCCCTCGGGGGTCGTCGGCCGAGCCGTCCGGGCCGACCGCGACCGCGGCGGCCGCGTGGTCCTGGGTGGAGAAGATGTTGCAGCTGGCCCAGCGCACCTCCGCGCCCAGCGCGACCAGCGTCTCGATCAGCACCGCGGTCTGCACGGTCATGTGCAGCGAGCCGGTGATCCGGGCGCCGGCCAGCGGGCGGCTGGAGCCGAACCGCTCGCGCATCGCCATCAGGCCGGGCATCTCGTGCTCGGCGAGCCCGATCTCGATCCGACCGAAGTCGGCCAGCGAGAGGTCGGCGACCTTGAAGTCGAGAGCGGCGGTGGACGGCGGCTCGAGAGTCATGCACCCAGGGTACGGGCCGGGCGTCGTCCCCTCAGCCTCCGTCCGTCAGCAGCCGCGACGTGGACCCGAGCCCGACGGCGAGATAGACGGCGGCGTAGGAACCGGTGGCGAGCAACGTGCCGTAGCGGGCGATCGGCGGCCCCTCGGTCCCCGCCACCCGATGCACCCGCACGTCGTGCTCCTGCGCCCGCGCGATCAGCCGGCCGCGCTGCTCCCGAGCGACCCTCCCGTCGCTGGCGTCGTCGAGCAGCACCAGCGCCGGCCGCGGGCCCGCGCCGGCGTCGACCGACCGATCGGCGAACGGGTCGGCGAACAGGTCGTGCTGGGTGGTCGCCGCCAGCACCGGGAGCAGGTGGTCGGCGTCGGCCGCGAGCGCGGCCCGGCCGGAGGCCCGACGGAAGGTCTCGGCGACCCGGCGAGCCGCCCGGGCGGCGAGGACCGAGCCTCCCCAGACGAGCGGGGTGGCCTCGGCGAGCACGATCGCCAGCTCCTTCGCCGGGTTGCCGGCGAGGTCCTCGTACGGCGAGCAGGCCACCGCGACGGCGTCCAGGGCGGCGGCCACCTCCTCGGCGTCCACCTCCGGCCCGAGCCCGGCCCGGTGCAGCGCCTGCAGCACCACCACCGCCACCGCCAGCGAGTCGGTGGACACGGTCGGGAGCAGCGTCGTCGACCGGCTGGCGCCCATCTCGGCCAGGCTCGCGTGCGGCGGGCAGGCAAGCAGCAGGGTGCAGCCGCGGCGGACTGCCTCGAGGACGGCCGAGGTCGCCGCCTCGTCCCCGCTCTGCGGCGCCAGCACGACGACGGTGTCCAGGCTCCCGGTCCAGCCGGGCAGCCCGGGACCCGGCCAGGCGACGAACGGGACCGGGCACCACGGCTCGAGCACCGCCCGCAGCAACCGCGAGTCCGCCCCGGCGACGACCAGGGCCCGCGGCCGCCAGTCCGATGCGGAACCGGCCGCGGGGTCGCCCAGGGTGTTGGCCGCCTCCCGGGTGGAGTCCGCCTCCAGGCGGACCCGAGCGCCCGCCTCGGCCAGTCGGCGCAGCAGCGGGTCGGCCGCGGTGAGCGCCACCACGTCGTCGAGGGCGGCATCGTCGAACATCAGGCGTCCGGGTCGTGGCCGGAGCGACGGGCCTCCTCGACCAGCAACACCGGGATCTCGTCGCGGATCGGGTAGGCGAGCCCGCAGGCGGTGCAGACCAGCTCCGGCCGGTCCACGTCGGACTCGTCCAGCCGCAGCACGCCGTGGCAGGCAGGACAGGCGAGGATGGCCAGCAGCCCGCTGTCGAAGTGCATAGGTCCTCCGGAAATGGGCCGCGGCGTGCTCTGGTACACATCGTGGCATGACGACGGCGGTGGGGCAGTCGACGGCCGGCCGCGCCGTCGAACCGGTGCGACTCACCGACCTGCGCGCGGTCGTGTTCGACCTCGACGACACTCTGGCGGCCTCGAAGCAGCCGGCGCAACCGGTCATGACGCGGGCGCTCAGCGAGCTGCTCGACCGGATCGACGTCGGCATCGTCACCGGCGGCCGGTTCGAGCTGATCGACAGCCAGCTGCTCGGGCAGCTGCCCGACGACGACGAGACGCTACGGCGATTGCACCTGCTCCCGGCCTGCGGCACCCGCTACCTGGTGCGCCGAGACGGCGCCTGGTCGCCGGTCTACACCCGCGACCTCGACGGAGCAGAGCGAGAGCTGATCATCGAGGTGCTGACCAGCACCGCGCGGTCGCTGCGGCTCTGGCCGACCGACCCCGCCGGGGACGTGATCGAAGACCGCGGCGGTCAGATCACCTTCTCCGCGCTGGGCCAGCAGGCGTCCGGCCCGGCCAAGGCGTCGTGGGACCCTGACCACGGAAAGAAGCGGCGACTGGCCGCGGCCGTGGCCGCGCAGCTGCCCGACCACGACGTCCGCAGCGGGCGGTCCACGTCGGTCGACGTCACCCGCCGGGGTGTGGACAAGGCCTACGGCGTCCGCCAGCTGGCTGAGCGGCTGGGCTCCCAGCCACCACGGCTGCTGTTCGTCGGCGACCAGCTCTTCGAGGGCGGCAACGACCACTCGGTGTGGGCGACCGGAGTGCACTGCCGGCCCGTGCAGCGCTGGCAGGAGACCGCCCAGCTGGTGGAAGAGCTGCTGGCCGGACGCGCGGTCTGAGCGTCAGTCGGCTCGGGAGCGCAGCACCCGCAGGTGGCCACGGCGGCCGACCTCGACCGCGCGACCCGTCGGCTCCGGTTCGACTCCCCCGACCGGCCGGGCCGCCTCGCGGACGGCGTCGGCGAGGGCCAGCAGGTCGTCGTCGCTCGGGCCGGCGGCCGCGGGGTCGGGTGCCAGCCGGACGACCTCCCACCCGCGTGGCGCGGACAGTGTCTCCGCGTGCGCGACGCACAGGTCGTAGCTGTGCGGCTCGGCGAAGGTCGCCAGCGGGCCGAGCACTGCCGTCTGGTCGCCGTACACGTAGGTGAGCGTGGCCACAGCGGCCCGGGTGCACGCGGTCCGCGAGCAGCGGCGGGTGGAACTCACGAGCAGACCGTACCCCCCTAGGCTCCGCCCGTGTCCGCGCCACGCTCCGCCTCCGCCCACCGGGACCGGCGGGGTCGTGGGGCGCGTGGCCCGCGCTCCCTGCCCGGGCCGCTGACCCCCGGCGGGACGCCGCCGGGGCCGACCCCGGCGGGTGCCTTCGACGACTGCGTCACCGCGGCCGTGCTCCGGCTCCGCCGGCACGTGGGACCGGACCTCGACCGGGTGCACGTGGGGGTGGAGGAGACGCCGCTGCTGCCGGACGACTGGGACCAGGAGGTGCCGCTGAGCACCCGGCTGCCGGCCACCGCCCGAACCCCGGCGACCGTCGTCGTCTACCGGCTGCCGGTGGCGGGCCGTGTCCGCGGGCGCACCGAGACCGCCGCTCTGGTGCTGGACCTGCTGGTGGAGGAGGTCGCCGAGCTGCTCGGCCGCGACCCGGACACCCTCGACCCGCGGCTCGGCTGACACCTCCCGGTCAGGGTCAGCTCCCAGGCGGGACCACCTGCGGCACCAGAGCCGGGATCGTGACGTCGGTGACCAGCGACTGCAGCGGCAACACCGCCAGCCCGGCCGGGCCGCGCAGGGTCACCGCCCCCACCAGCGGCACGGTGGCGACGCCGGCTGCGCTGGGCTCGATGAGCAGGTAGGCCAGGTTGCGAAGCCGGGAGCGGGGCAGGTCGAGCGTGCGGAGCAGGTCGACCTGCACCGACGTGCCTGCCGGCAGCTCCACCCGTCCGGCAGCGAGCCGCTGTCCGTCCTCGGAGTAGCCGGCGAGCCGCACCGTCCGCGACCGCACCGCGCGGGTGTCCGGGTCGACCAGCACCGCGGCCAGCGTCAGGGTGGGAGTCGCGGTCACGGCGCCCAGACCGAGCGGCACCACCGCCGCGCCGGTCAGCGGGGCGGCGCCGGGAGGGAGCGCGACGTCGGCCCCGTCGTCCAGCCGGACCGCCGCGGTGACGGGGCCGTCCGCTCGGACCTCGACGCTGGTGCCGGGCTCGACCCGCTTGGGGAGCGGCACGGTGGCGACCCCGCCCGCCGGTACCTGCACGGACTCGGCGCCCGGCACGGACACCCGGCCGCTCCCGGCCACGAGTGCGGGGCGGGCGACCACGGACTGCTGCCCCGGGTTGGCGACGACGAGCAAGGGGGCCGTCCGGGTGTCGACGACGCCCGGCACCAGCACCGTCCGGGCCGGTGCGGCGGCAGCGGGCAGCCAGTCGGTGCCCTGCGCGCTCAGCCCGCCGGCCCAGGTGTCGGCCAGCGCAGCCACGACCCGGCCCTGGCTGGCCTCGACCTCGACCGCGACGTCGTCGGTGCCGGCCACGACGTCGCTCAGCGTCAGCGCGACGACGTCTCCGTCGCCGACGCGGACGTCCTCGGTACGCACGGCCGGCAGCACCCCCTCCGGGCCGCGCAGCACCACGTCGACGACGGCATCGGTGCCTGCCGGGGCGGACAGCAGCAGGGTGCCGTCCCGCGACGGGGTGCTCCCGGCGCCGACGAAGTGCCACCGTCGGGCCGGCTCCGCACAGCGCTGCACCGCGAGCCCTCCGCCGGACCCGTCCAGCGCCAGGCTCGCCTCGACGGCGGACACCGTCGGGGCGGCGGCGCCGGCGGCGGTGAGCTGGACCAGCGGCGGGCCGGCTCGGCCGGCCCCGGGCCGGTCGAGCACCGTCCAGGCCCCGGGCTCGTCCAGGCTGAGACCAGGTCCGCGCACCATCGCAGGTCCCAGGTCGGCGCCGGCACCGGGCAGGTCCGGGATGCCAACCGCGAGCACGCGGGACCGGGCGCCGTCCGGCAGTGCGAGACAGCTGAGCGTCCGCTGTTCCACCGGGACGGTGGCCGGCTCGGCGGGCCGGCGGGCGCTGTCGGGGGCCCGCCCGGAGACCAGCACGAGCGCCAGCGCCACCATCAGCGCGGGCAGCGCGACCCCGACCGCTCGGGCCGCCCCGCGCGGCGTCACGACGACCTCCGGCGGGTCGGCGCGGCGAGGACCAGCAACAACCCGAGGCCCACCAGTTGACCGGCGACCAACCACCCCCGGCGGTCCTCGTGCCGGACCTGCAGTCCGCCGCCGGAGCCGGCAGACTCGAAGCCCTGCACCGCCGCACCGAGCACCTTGGTCTGCTGCAGACCCTCCCCGCCGACGCTGGCGGACCAGGCCGGGTCGGGCGGCGCGGCGACCGTGAGCGGGCCAGCACCCCCGGTCGGCACCGCGGCACGCCAGGGTGGCCCGCCATCGGTCCCGACCGCGTCCAGCGGCAGGGCGGTGCCGCCTGCGCGCAGCACTCCGCCGGGCTGGTCGAGCCGCCAGGCGCGGTCACCCGCCGGTGCTCCGGCCCGGACCAGGCCGGGGGCGCTGTCCAGCGCGTCGGCGAGATCCGGCTGCACCGGAGCGGGGAGGTAGACGTAGCCGACGCCGAACGCGGCCACCGTGGCCAGGTCCTGCTCGTCGGGCGCCGCCAGCAGCCCCGACAGGGCGTCGACCAACCGGGGCGCCGCCGCCGCGGCCCGCATCGGCTCCTCGCCCAGCCGCCAGCCGTCCTCGCGCACCAGGGTGGTCGACACCTCGCCACCATCCGCGGCGAGGACGACCGCCGACGGGTGCGCCCCGGTCCGGGCGTCCTCGGTCATGTAGGCGGGTACGGCGGTGGGCGCACCGCGGCGCAGCGGTCCGTCGATCCCCGGCAGGACCTGCCAGGCCAGGGCTGCGAGCGGCCCGGCCACGGCAGCCACCGTGACGAGCAGGACGACCGGCTGCTGCCAGCCGAAGCTGCGTCCGCCCAGCACCGCCTGCAGGTCATGCGCCGCGACCGCCGCCGCGACCAACAGCGCGCCCATCCACAACACGAGCGGGAAGCCGACCCACACGGTGGACACCGCGGCGTCCTGCCAGCCGCCCGGGTCCACCGCGACGCCGACGGCGGCGGCGAGCAGCGCGCCGGCGGCCACCGTCCACGCGGCGACGACCTCCCGGCGCCGGTCGGTACGGGCCAGGGCCAGCAGGCCGGCGACCAGCACCCCGGCTCCCAGCCAGGCGGGCGAGGCCCCCGGCCCACCCGGCGCGCCGAGTGCCAGGTCCAGCGTTCCTGGATCGAGGGCCCCGACGTCGGCATCGGGCAGCCCGGCTTCCCACCACCACTGGCTGGGGTCCTGGACCCGGCGGAGCAGCCACCACGGTCCGAGCAGCCAGGGGACGGCCAGCACGACGACGGCCGAGACGGCCGCGGTCGGCACCGACCTCCGGTCCGAGGCGGCGGCGAGCAGCACCAACAAGAGCATGGCCACCACGAGCATCGGCAGCGCGACCGGGACGACGGCCACCAGCGCGGCCGCGGCCAGGCCGGCCCGGGCGCGCCGGACCCAGCGCTGCAGGGGAGGGACCTGCTCGGTCAGGGACAACACGGCAGCCGCCGCCAGTGGGAGCAGCACGGTGCCGAGCACGGTGCCGAGCCGGCCTTGCGCGACCGCACCGGTCGCCAGCGGCAGCACGCCGTAGGCGGTCGCCGCCCAGATCGCGGCGACGGGCCCGGCGCCCGCCCGTCGGAGCAGCCGGTGCGCGGCCAGCGCCGCCAGGACCGGACTGCCCAACAGCAACAGCGACACCAACAGGCCGGCGTCACCGAGCGTGCCGACCCCGGCGACGCCGAGCAGCAGGACGTAGGGCGGCGCGGGCACCGTGGAACCGACCCCGGCCGGGTGCCAGCCCGCGGTGTAGCCCGCCCACCAGTCGGCGATCCCCTCCGGCGCGGGCAGCAGTGCGCCGCCCTGCAGCTCTCCTCCGGTCAGCACGCCGCGGACGGCCAGCAGGGACAGCACCGCGAGCAGCAGCACCGCCGTCGCCCACGGCCGGGCCAACACCCGGGCCAGCAGGCCCGGCTCGGCCGGCAGCTCCTCGGCCTCGTCGGCGACCGGGCCGGGTTCGGCGACCGCCCGAGGGATCGACGCCGGAGCGGTGTCGAGAAGCCCACCGACCACCTCCAGCACGGCGGCCGCGCCGTCCCGGTACGGCCGCAGCGGCGACGGGAGCAGCGGGCGGACCACGTCGGGCGCCGCCCGGGCGGTGCACCGGCGCTCTCGTCGGGCCGCGACCAGCGGCCCCGGCCGGCCGAGGACGGCGACCGCCGCGGCCAGCTCGTCGAGCGAGTCGCGGGGCGCCTTCAGCAGCAGCAGCCCGAGGGCGCGGAGCAGCGACCCGGTGAGCAGCCGGACGTACTGCGGGAGCAGCGCCCGGGAGCGGCAGTTCGCCAGCAGGACGAACAGCGCCGCCCGGCGCTGCCCGCGGCGCACGCTCGACGCGGCCGCCCCGCCGGAGCGCAGCCCCCGGGTCGCCGCCTCGGCGTGGAACAGCACCGCCTCCGGCACGACCCGCACCCGCAGGCCGGCGCGCGCGACCCGCCAGCCGAGATCGAGGTCGTCGCCGAACAGCGGCAGAGCCGGGTCGAGTCCACCGAGCTCGTCCCACACCTGGCGGCGCACCAGCAGGCCGGCGGTGCCCACCGCGAGGACGTCCCGCGCATCGTCGTGCTGGCCCTGGTCCGGCTCACCGCGTTCGAGGCCGGTCTCCCGGCGACCGGTGCCGGTGATCGACACCCCCACCTCGAGCAGCCGGCGCAGTGACGGCCACTCCCGGACCTTGGGCCCGACGACGCCGATGTCGGCGTGTTCCGTCGCGGCCTGCAGCAGCCGCTCCAGCGCGTCCGGCGCCGGCGCACAGTCGTCGTGCAGCAGCCAGACCCACCCGTCGTCCGGGGGCGGCGGCGTGCGGTCGGCCAGGGCCTCCAAGCCGGTCCGGACCGCTGCCCCGAAGCCGGCGTCGGCGGACGCGGTCAGGACGGCGTCGCCGCCGAGGGCCGCCTCGAGCAAGCGGACCGAGTCGTCGGCGCTGCCGGTGTCGACCGCGACCAGCACGTCCGGCGGCCGGGACTGCGCGCCGAGGGCGTCGAGCGCCTGGGGCAGCCAGCGGGCACCATCGTGGCTCACCAGCACGGCGGTCACGTGCGGCGAGGCAGCACTCGTCGCAGGGACCACAGACATCCTTCACCGGGCGGATCTGGCGGTCAGCGACCGACGGACCGGCTCACTGTAGCCACCGGCCCGGTCCTGCCGCCCGCCCCCAGGAAGAGGTCAGACGGCGCGCTTCTTCAGCTTGCGCCGCTCCCGCTCCGACAGCCCGCCCCAGATACCGAAGCGCTCGTCGTGCTCCAGTGCGTACTCCAGGCAGTCCGCCTGGACGTCGCACGTGAGGCAGACCCGCTTGGCCTCTCGGGTGGAGCCGCCCTTCTCCGGGAAGAACGCCTCGGGATCGGTCTGAGCGCACAGCGCCCGTTCCTGCCAGTCCGGCTCGGCCTCGGCCTCGCCGTCGAGCACTAGGAAGTCCGGCACGGTCTGCCTCCTTCGACCCTGGTACCGCGCGTGATGTGCCCGGCTCGGAGACGACTGCCGGCACGAGGTCGCGGGCCCCGGTCACGGCATCCGAATGACACGTGTGGAATTACATGCCTGTCAATCCACGAAAGTCAAGCCAAAGCCTGGTATTGGGACCGATCGGTCCATGCCGGATCCGCGCTGCCACACTTGCCGACCATGCGGGTGACGGCTGTCTCGGGAGGGATCGGCGGCGCCCGCTTCCTGCGCGGGCTGCTGCACGTCCTCGAGCCCGACGACGAGGTCACGGTGGTGGGAAACACCGCCGACGACATCTGGCTGTTCGGGCTCAAGGTCTGCCCCGACCTCGACACGGTGATGTACACCCTCGGCGGCGGCATCGACGACGAGCGCGGCTGGGGCCGCCGGGACGAGAGCTGGCGGGCCAAGGAGGAGTTGGCGGCGTACGGGGTCGAGCCGACCTGGTTCGGCCTCGGCGACCGGGACCTGGCGACGCACCTGGTGCGAACCCAGATGCTGACCGCGGGCTACCCGCTGTCCACGGTCACCACCGCGCTGGCGGCGCGCTGGTTGGCGGCGCTGCGCCCCGCGGTGCGGCTGCTGCCGATGTCCGACGACCGGGTGGAGACGCACGTCGTCATCGACGACGGCGCCGGCCGGCGGGCGGTGCACTTCCAGGAGTACTGGGTGCGGCTGCGGGCCGACGTCCCGACGCACGACGTGGTGGTGGTCGGCCAGCAGGAGGCGAGCCCCGCGCCTGGGGTGCTCGCGGCGATCGCGGACTGCGACGTGCTGCTGCTTCCGCCGTCCAACCCGGTGGTGTCGGTCGGCACCGTGCTGGGCGTGCCCGGCGTCGGTGAGGCGGTCCGGGCGACCGCCGCCCCGGTGGTCGGGGTCTCCCCCATCGTGGGCGGCGCCGCCGTGCGCGGGATGGCAGATCCGCTGCTGCGTGCGCTCGGTGTCGAGGTCTCGGCGGACGCTGTCGGCGTCCGCTACGGCGCCCGCAGCGCGGGAGGCGTGCTGGACGGTTGGCTGGTGGACACGGTCGACGCCGGGGTGACCGCCGCGGTCGAGGCGGCCGGCATCCGCTGCCGGGCGGTGCCGCTGCTGATGCGCGACCTCGACGCCACCGCTGCCATCGCCCGCGCGGCGCTCGATCTGGCCGGGCGATGACGCCGGACCACCGGCTGTCGGTGCGCGCCGTGAGCGACCTCCCCGACCTGGTGCCCGGCGCCGACCTGGCCGCCCTCGTCGCTGGGGGCGAGCCGGCCGATGGCGACGTGGTCGTGGTGTCCAGCAAGGCCGTGGCCAAGGTCGAGGGCCGAGTCCGCGCCGGGCCGCTGGACGAGGTGGTCGCCGCCGAGACCGTCCGGGTGGTCGCCGCCCGGGGTGCACTCCGGATCGTGCGCACCCGGCACGGCCTGGTGCTCGCGGCCGCCGGCGTCGACGAGTCGAACACCACGCCCGGCACCGTGGTCCCGCTGCCCGTCGACCCGGACGCGTCGGCCCGCCGGCTGCGGGCGGACCTGCTGCGGCGCACGGGCCGCAACGTGGCCGTCCTGGTCACCGACACGGCGGGCCGGCCGTGGCGCACCGGCCAGACCGACATCGCGGTCGGTTGCGCGGGTCTCGCGCCGCTGCTCGACCTGGCTGGCCACCGCGACGGCTGGGGCCGACCGCTGTCGGTGACCGCCCCCGCCATCGCCGACGAGGCGGCCGGTGCCGCCCAACTGGTGCTGGCCAAGGCGGCCCGGACACCGGTCGCGGTGCTGACCGGTCTGGCCGCGCACGTGCTGCCCGTCGGCGAGGAGGGTCCCGGTGCCGCCGCGCTGGTCCGACCCGACGCGGAGGACCTGTTCGGTCTCGGGAGCCGCGAGGCCGTGCACGCGGCGGCGCGGCGCGGTCCGGCCGATGCCCGCGGCTTCGCGGCCGGGGCGCCGGCGGGCCTGCTGAGCGGCCGGTTGCGCGAGCTCGCCCGCGCGGCCGGGTCGGGGGTGGTCGCGGTCGAGGTCTCCGTCACCGACGGCCCGCCACCGACCGCGACCGTGCTGCCCGCCGGCGGCCGCGGGTGCCGAGACGCCGACGTGCTGCTCGCCGCCGGCGCGGTGGCGGAACGGCTGCTGGCACTGGCCTGGGCGGATCGGGTCGCGCTGGTCGAGGCCGATCGCGCGCCGGGCGCGGTGCTCGCGCTGCGCGCGACTCCGTAGACTTCCCCCGTGGCCAAACCCAGCAAGAACCGTGAGCGCGCCGCGCGGATCGAGGCGATGCGACGCGAGTCCGCCCGCGCCGAACGGCGCCGCACCCTGCTCGTGGTGCTGGTTGCCGGCGTGGTGGCGCTCGCGATCGTCGGCGGCACCGCGTGGAAGCTCTACGACGACGCGCAGCGCTCCGAGCAGATCGCCGGCACCGACCTGGCCGCTTTCGGGGTCGAGAGCGACGCGGCCGGGTGCGGCGACGTGATCACCGCGGGTGCGGAGGGTCAGGGCGAGCACCTTGACGGTCAGGAGATCGACTACCCCGACGCGCCACCGGCCTTCGGCGCGCACTGGAGCAATCCCACCGAGTTCGGCCGCACCTTCTACACCGACGCCGACCGCCCGGACCTGGAGCGGCTCGTGCACAACCTCGAGCACGGCTACACGGTGCTGTGGTACGACCAGACGATCGCCGACGACGCGGAGGCCATGGGCGCGATCGAGGACCTGGCCGCGAAGTTCGACGTCGACGACCCTGGGTCGGTGACCGACATCGAGGCGTACAACGAGAGCAAGTTCATCGCCGCCCCGTGGACCGAGGACGACGGCGAGCCGTTCCCCGACGGCAAGCACGTCGCGCTCACGCACTGGGCGATCGACGGGGACGATGCTGTCGAGGGTGTCGGCATGGGCGCCTGGGAGTACTGCGACCAGCCGAGCGGTGAAGCCCTGGAGTCGTTCATGGCCGAGTACCCGGCCAGCAACAGCCCGGAGCCGCAGGGCCAGTGACCCGGGCCGGGACGCCTCCCGTCAGCCGGCGCTGAAGCGCACGCCCTCGTCCGGCAGGCTGACATCGCAGTTGACCCGCACCCCGCCGAGCAGTTCGCAGCGGGCGCCGACCCGGGCGCCGTCCCCGAGCACCGAGCCCTGCAGGACGGTGTCGGCGCCCACCCGGGCACCCGGGCCGAGCACCGAGTCCACGACGGTGGCCCCGGCCGCGACCACGGTGTCGGCCATCAACACGCTGCCGTCCACGAAGGCTCCGGCCTGCACGATCGCCCCCGGGCCGACCGCGGAGCCACCGACCACCCTGGCGGTCCCGTCGACCCGGCCGGTCGGGTGCAGCAACCGCTCCCCCGGCGGGTTCGGCAGCGCCGGCGAGGCGGCGAGGCCGCGGACCAGGTCGCTGGAGGCCTTGACCAGCGCGGCCGGAGTGCCGACGTCCGTCCAGTAGCCGTCGGCACGGTGCCCGACCAGCAGCCGGCCGTCACGCAGCAGCTGCGGGAACGTCTCGCGCTCGACCGACACCGGGACGCCGGCCGGGATGTCGGCGATCACCTTGCGCCGGAAGACGTAGCAGCCGGCGTTCACCTGCCGGGTGACCGGGTCCGGCGACTTCTCCACGAAGGCGGTGACCCGCCCACCGTCGTCGGTCGGCACGCAGCCGTAGCTGCGCGGGTCGGCCACGACCACCACCTGCAGCGAGACCTCGGCACCGGCGGCGGTGAAGTCCGCCACCTGCGCTGCCAGGTCATGGTCCGACAGCTGGTCCCCGTTCAGGACGATCACCGGGTCGTCGAGAGCGCCCTCCAGCAGCTCGGCGGCGTTGCGGATGGCACCACCGGTGCCCAGCGGCACCTGCTCGTGCGCGTAGGACAACCGGACCCCGAAGGCTCCGCCGTCGCCGAGCGCCTCCGCCAGCTCGCTCGCCCGGTACGAGGCGGCCAGCACGACGTGCTGCACGCCGACCGCGGCCAGCCGGGCGAGCTGGTGGCCGAGCAGCGGGACGCCGGCCACCGGCAGCAGGTGCTTGGGGTGCCGCGCGGTCAGCGGGCGCAGCCGCGATCCCAGCCCACCCGCGACGATGACCGCCTCCATGACCGGAATCCTGCCACGGCGGGTCGGCGGCTACGGTGCCCCGATGCCCGCACCTGCCGGACCGGACCAGACCGTGCCCGTCCTCGTGGAGCGGCTGACCCGCGGCGACGCGAGCCGGCCGCTGGTCACCTGGGTGGACGTCGGGACTGCGGCCCGAGTGGAGCTGTCGGTGGCGACCGTGGCGAACTGGGTGGCCAAGATCGGCGGGCTGCTGCAGGACGGTCTCGACATCGAGGCCGGCGACCGGGTGCGGTTGTCGTTGCCGGCGCACTGGCTTGCCGTCCCCTGGGCACTCGGCTGCTGGACCATCGGCGCAGTGGTCGAGGGTGCGGACTCCGCCGCCGGAGGACCACCCGCGCTGGAGGTGTTCGGCGCGGACCGGTTCCCGACGACCGGGGGCCGACCGGTCGTGGTGGGGCTGGGGCCGTTCGGGGGGCCGGTGTCCGGCGGCCCGCCAGCCGGCGCGCTGGACTCCGGTGCGGAGGTGCTCGGGCACCCCGACGAGCTGTGGGTGCACGACCCGCCGGGCCCGTCCTCCCCCGCGCTGGTCCGGGCCGGGTCTGACCTCGACCACGCCGGGGTGCTGGCCGCGGCCCGGGCCCTGGCCGACCGGCTCGGCATCGGCACCGGCGGCCGGCTGCTGACCACGACCGTGCCGGCGACCGCCGACGGCCTGCTGGAGATCGTCCTGGTCCCGCTCGTGACCGCCGGCTCGGTGGTCCTGGTGAGCGGTGCTGCGCCGGACCCCGCGGGGCTGGCGGCCCTCGCCGACCGGGAGCGGGCGGACGTCGTTAGGGTCACCGCATGACGTGGATGGTGACCGGCGGCGCGGGCTACATCGGGGCACACGTGGTGCGCGCCTTCCAAGCCGTGGACATCCCGGTCGTGGTGCTGGACGACCTGTCCAGCGGGCACGGGCACTTCGTTCCCGAGGACGTGCCGTTCGCGCAAGGGACGATCCTCGACACGGACCTGCTGCGGGGCACGTTCCGCGAGCACGACGTCGAGGGCGTCGTGCACACCGCCGGTTTCAAGTACGCCGGGGTGTCGGTGCAGCAGCCGCTGCACACCTACGAGCAGAACGTCGAGGGCACCCGCCGACTGCTCGTCGCGATGACCGACTGCGGTGTGCAGAACATCGTCTTCTCCGGCAGCGCCGCGGTGTTCGGGACGCCGGACGTCGACCTGGTCACGGAGGACACCCCCAAGGCGCCCGAGTCGCCGTACGGCGAGTCCAAGCTGATCGGCGAGTGGCTGGTGGCCGCGACCGCGCGCGTGACCGGGCTGCGGCATACCAGCCTGCGCTACTTCAACGTGGTCGGCTCCGCCTACGACGACGTGTACGACACCAGCCCGCACAACCTGGTCCCGCTGGTCCTCAAGGCGCTGACCGACGGCCGGACGCCGCACATCAACGGCGACGACTACGACACCCCGGACGGGACCTGCGTCCGCGACTACCTGCACGTCGGCGACCTGGCGGACAGCCACGTCGCGGCGGCCCGGGCCCTGGCCGAGGGTCGGCAGCTGCAGCCGGCCTACAACCTGGGCAGCGGGGACGGCATGTCGGTCGCCGAGATCATGGCCGCGGTGCGCCGGGTGACCGGCATCGAGTTCGAGCCGGAGGTCCAGGCCCGCCGGCCCGGCGACCCGGACCGGATCGTGGCCTCCGGGGCCGCGGCCGCTCGGGACATCGGCTGGCGGATGTCGTACACGGTCGACGAGATGATGGCCAGCGCATGGAAGGCCTGGTCCGCCGCCGCAGCCGTCGGCTAGCCGAGCGAGCCCGGGACCGGGCCGGAGCCGATCGGCACCCGGTGGGCGAGTCCGCGGCGCTGTCCCGGCAGCAGGAACAGCCGGTCGTTGCTCGCCAGCCGGCCGACCAGGTCGGGCTGCCCGTCGCGGTCCAGGTCGCCGACCCCGATCAGGGCCGCGTAGCGATCCATCCCGGTGGCGATCGTGACCGGGCTCCGCAGTCCGCCGGGGCCGTTGCCGGGCCACAGCAGCAGCGTCCCGGTCTGGGTGCGGGTCATCAGATCCGGCGCACCGTCGGTGGTCCACCGACCGACACCGAACATCGTCCGGGGCGAGCCGATGTCACCTCGGGCGGGGTAGGCCGCGGCGAAACCGGCGCTGCCGCGGCCAGGGTGCACCCACGCGGTCCCGTTCGCGGTGCGAGAGATCAGGTCGGGGCGGCCGTCCCCCGTCCAGTCGCCGACAGCGGCGATCCCGACCCGGTCGCCCCACCCGGACCAGCCACCCACCGGCGCGCCGAAGCGGCCGTCGCCGCGCC
The DNA here is from genome assembly GCA_963704295.1 of uncultured Actinomycetota bacterium. GTDB lineage: Bacteria > Actinomycetota > Actinomycetes > Propionibacteriales > Nocardioidaceae > JACCVL01. The sequence goes on from OY969884.1 coordinate 927,882, forward strand.
CGGGGAGGAGGAACATCTTGGAGTCCCGCCGGGCCAGCACGTCGTCCTCGCCGTCACCGTCCCAGTCGCCGACCACGCGGACCCAGCCGTAGCCGGACCAGTCGGCGGTGGACGAGGGCACCGGGTGCACCCATGCCGCGTTGCGGCCGGGATGCACCGAGACCGCTCCGCCGGGCGCGCGCAGCAGCGCGTCCATCCGGCCGTCGCCGTCGGCGTCGCCGAGCAGGCTGACCCGGGCGTCCTCCCACCCGGCCCAACCGCGCAGGCCGCGGGCGTACCGGCCGTCGCCCAGGCCCGGCCGGATCTGGGTACGACCAGCGCCGGTGCGCACCAGCAGGTCGGGCCGGCGGTCACCGGTCATGTCGAAGCCGGCGGTGAGCAGCATCCGGCCGTCCGCCCACTGCTCCACCTGACGGGGCTGTCCCATCGTGCCGCCGCCCTTCCCGGGCAGCAGCACCAGCTGGTGCTTGGCGGTGAGGACCAGCAGGTCGTTGTCACCGTCTCCGTCGGAGTCCCCGGCACCAGTCACGGCCAGCGCCTGACCGTAGGCGTCGGAGACAACGAGGTCGCCGGCGAAGGTGCCGTCACGGCGACCGGGGGCCACCCGCAGCACGCCGGAGGCGTCCCGGTGCACGACGTCGGGCACCCGGTCGCCGGTGAGGTCGCGAGCCCCGGCAACCAGCGTCGAGCCGGCGAATCGACGGCCGACCGGCTCCGCGGTGCCGAACGCGCCGTCGTCCGCGCCGGGCACGGTGGAGGCCGTCCCGTCGGCGGCGACCACCAGCAGGTCGCCCCGCCGGTCGCCGGTGAGGTCGCCGATGCCGACCACGTCCCGGGCGCCCTTCCACGCCGTGCTGGAGGCGATGGCGGGCCGGAAGCCGGGGCCGGAGTCGCCGGCCAGCACGAGAGTCCGGTCGCCCTGCCGGACCAGCAGGTCGGGGCGCCGGTCGGAGACGACCGACCGGGCCAGCCGGCGGCCGCGCCAGCCGTGCTGGGCGGCGTCGGCCCGGTTGCGGATCAGGCCGAGCCGCGCGTACAGGTTGCGCCCCGGGCAGGCGGTGGCGGCGGCGTCTCGATGTCCGTTGACCGTGCGCAGCCGGGTGCCGTCGATGGTGACCGACGCGTCCGGGTCCACCCCGTGCAGGCTGAGCTTCCAGGCGAACAGCCGGCCGTACGCCCGCAGCATCGCGGTGGTGGGGCTGGCCGTCTCGAAGTTGCCGATCGCCGACATGGCGAAGGCCTCCTCGTTGAAGCCCAGGGTGTGCGCTCCGATCACCGGCCGGGCGATGCCGCCCCAGCGGCCCTCCCAGACCCGGCCGAAGCGGTCGACCAGGAAGTTGTAGCCGACGTCGCTCCAGCCCTGGGACTGCGTGTGGTAGGCGTAGATGCCGCGCAGGATCGCCGGCACCTCCGCGCGGGTGTAGTCGTTGGCGTTGACGGTGTGATGGACGAACGCGGCGCTGATCTCGCCGTAGCCGGCGAAGCCGTCCCGCATCGACTCGTTGGCGCCCCACTGAGCCCGGGAGAAGATGCCCGGCCGCGGCGTGACGCCGCCTGCGCCGTTGGTCGCCGGGTACGCGGGGCTGCCGAGCCGTGCGGCGCCGCGCTGCCCCGGGCTCGCCTGGCCCGGATCGATGACGGAGAGGGTCAGCCCGGCCGGCACCCTGCCGGCGGGGGCGGTGACCTTGACCTGCACCGCGTCGACGGCGCCGACGGCCACCGGGTCGGTGCCCGCGAGCGCGGTGGCGGCCTCGGCCCCGCCGGGACTGGGCGCGTGGTCGGCGTCGGCGTGCATCGGCTGCCAGCCGGACCAGTCCCCGTCGGTCCTGGTCCGCACGGCGAACGGCTGCCCGGTGACCGCGCCGCCCGTCCAGGTGAGTCCGACGGTGGCGTACCCGTCGGCGGGGACCGCGGGGGAGAGCGCGGTGACTCCGGTCAGCGCCCGGCCGCGCAGCAGCCGGGACCCGGCCGGGTCCACCCCGTCGATCGGCGCCTCCCGGACGACCGGGTCTACCGCGGTCTCCGTCGCCGGCACCGGAGCCGACGACGGGCGCGCCGGGGCTGCGGTGCTCGTCGCGAGCGGGGCGACCAGGGCGCCCGCAGTCAGCACCGCGCCGGCCAGGACCGCTCCGGTCAGCGAGCGAGCGGGGTGCAACCAGGACGATCGGTGCATCGAAGATCCTCACTGCGCGGGGTCACTTGCGCACCGATTGTCACAGCCATCTCAGCGAGCACCGCCTCCGTGGCGCCGATACCAACCGTCCGGATGATGCAGCGGTGGCACGGACGGGCCGCGGCGGCTCAGAGCTCGCCGCCCTCGCCGTCCTCGTCGTCGTCGCCGTCGGCGTCGTACTTGAGGTAGTGCACGGCGTCCTGCACCGGCCCGTCGAAGGCGAGCTGCCCGCCCTCGAGCACCAGCGCCCGGTGGCAGAGCCGGCGGACCTGGGTGGTGTTGTGGCTGACGAACACGATCGTGCGGCCCTCGTCGCGCACCTCGCGGATCCGGCGGATGCACTTCTTCTTGAACGGCGGGTCCCCGACCGCGAGGACCTCGTCGATGATGAAGATGTCGGAGTCGGCCGACACCGCGACCGAGAAGCCGAGCCGGGCGAACATGCCGGAGGAGTACCGGCCGACCGGGGTGTCGAGGAAGCGGGCGATGTCCGCGAACTCGACGATGTCGTCGAACTTGCGGTTCACCTCCTCCTCGCTCATGCCGAGGATGGCGGCGTTGAGGTAGATGTTCTCCCGGCCGGTCAGCTGCGGATGGAAGCCCGCACTGACCTCGATCAGGCCGGCGATCCGGCCCCGGGTGAGCAGCTGGCCGCGGTCGGGCCGCAGGACGCCCGAGATGAGCTTCAGCAGGGTCGACTTGCCCGAGCCGTTGAGCCCCATCAGGCCGATCGACTCGCCCTGCTCGATCGTGAAGGACAGGTCGTCCAGCGCGAGGAACCTCGGGTTGGCCAGCTCACCGCGCCGGGCCCGCACCAGGCGCTGCTTGAGCGTGCGGGCGTTCTGCATCACGAAGTGCTTCGAGACGTTCTCAGCCACCACCGACTCAGCCATGCGATCAGAGCTTCTCGGCGAAGGAGGTCTCGAGCTTGGAGAAGATCAGCTGGGCGACACCGACCAGCAGCACGCACACCACGAGCATGATGCTGCCCCGCAGCAGCAGGTGCTCGGGCATGAAGCCGGTGGTGTCCTCGTCGATCGCCGGGATCCAGAACGCGCGCTGGTTGAGCAGGGTCGCCACGGCGACCGGGTTGGCCAGGTAGACCTGCTCCCAGACGGTTCCGCCGAGCACCCGCTCGACGAACTCCCACGGGTACAGCTGCGGCGCCGACCAGAGCACCATCATCCCGATCGTCTCCACGAAGTTGCCGATGTCACGGAACGACACGTTCAAGGCGCTGAACGCCAGCGACACCGCCAGGGAGATGGTCAGCATGATCGCGATGCCGAGCCCGGCGGCGACGAACGCCTCAGGGTCCGGCGACCAGCCCAGCAGCAGGCAGGCGATGATGAGGATCGCGTACTGCGGGCCCATGTGGTAGGTCGTCACGGTCACCGACGCGACCGGGAACATCTCCCGCGGCACGTTCATCTTGCGCACCAGCGACTTGTTCTTCACCACCGACTTGGTGCCCGCGTTCAGCGTCTCGGTGAAGAAGCTCACCATGATCATCGCGGCGAAGATGTGCAGGGCGAACAGCGGCGTGCTGTCCCGCAGGCCGAGGAGGACGCCGATCACGAAGAAGTACATGGAGAACCGGATGAGCGGCTTCATGTACGACCAGCCGAGGCCGAGCAGCGACGCCTGGTAGCGGACCCGCAGCTCCTTTTGCACCAGCAGCTTCAGCAGGTAGCGCCGGCGGAGCACGCCGAACAGCCCGGTCGTGTCACCAGGGGGCCGCAGCGGACCGAGGGGAGGGTGCTCCTCCCCTACTGCCGCCTGGGTCATGCGTCCACCCCACCACTCTCGAGGTCCTCGCCCTGGGCGAAGTGCGGCTTCAGCAAGTTGTCGTACATCGACAGCGCGGCGCCGATGGCCATGTGCATGTCGAGGTACTTGTAGGTGCCGAGGCGGCCGCCGAACAGCACGTCCGGCTCCTTGCGGGCCTGGTCGCGGTACTGCAGCAGCCGGGACCGGTCCTCGGCGGTGTTGATCGGGTAGTACGGCTCGTCGTCCTCCTCGGCGAAGCGGGAGTACTCGCGCTGGATCACCGTCTTGTCGCTCGGGTAGCGGTCGGCCCGCTCCGGGTGGAAGTGCCGCGGCTCGATGATGCGAGTGAACGGCACGTCCTCGTCGGCGTAGTTCATCACCGACGTGCCCTGGAAGTCCCCCACCCCCTCCACCGAGGTCTCGAGGTCGATCGTGCGCCACGACAGCCGGCCGAGCTCGTTGCCGAAGTACTGGTCGACCGGGCCGGTGTAGACCACCGGAACGTTCCCGACGAGGTCGTCCTTGAGGTCGAAGAACTCGGTGTCCAGCCGGACCTCGATGTTGTCGTGGTCGGCCATCTGCTCCAGCCAGGCGGTGTACCCGCCCGTCGGCAGGCCCTCGTGGGTGTCGTTGAAGTAGCGGTTGTCGAAGTTGTAGCGGACCGGCAGCCGGCTGATGATCTCCGCCGGCAGGTCGGTCGGGTCGGTCTGCCACTGCTTGGCGGTGTAGCCGCGGATGAACGCCTCGTACAGCGGCCGCCCGATCAGCGACACCGCCTTCTCCTCCAGGTTGGTGGCGTCCTTGCTGTCGATCTCGCCGGCCTGCTCGTGCACCAGGGCGCGGGCCTCGGTCGGGCTGAGCGCCTTGCCGAAGTACTCGCAGATCGTCGCCAGGTTGATCGGCATCGGGTAGACCCGGCCGCGGAACGTGGTGAAGACCCGGTGGCTGTAGCCGGTGAAGGAGGTGAACCGGTTGACGTACTCCCACACCCGCTCGTTCGAGGTGTGGAACAGGTGGGCGCCGTACTGGTGCACCTCGATCCCCGTCTCCGGGTCCGGCGCTGAGTAGGCGTTGCCCCCCACGTGCGCACGGCGGTCGAGCACGAGCACCTTTCGGCCCAGCTCGCGGGCGCACCGCTCGGCGATGGTGAGGCCGAACAGGCCGGAGCCGACGACGACGAGGTCGGTGTTCACGCACTGTCTCCAGAGGTTGGGGGCGGGGGGAGTCTACTGAGCGGGCCGGCCGAAGCCCCGGTGGGCGATCAGGCGTCGGTAGGCCATCCGCCGCAACCTGGTCGGCACCAGCCGGTAGCCACCTCGGATCACGACGTTGCGGACGAACTGCGGGCGGGTGGTGATGCCGAGCGCCAGGAACTGCCGCTGCAGCGCGATCTCGGACCGCAACAGCCGGCGACCGCCCCGGCGCGCGTACGCACCGGCTCCGACCCGGTAGTACACCAGGGGTTCCGGTGTGTTGGCGGGACGCGCGCCGTCGGCGAGCATCCGGGCGAACAGCAGGTAGTCCTCCATCAGTGGCAGGTCCTGGTAGCCGCCCGCGGCCTGCACCGCCGCCCGCCGGTAGACCACCGTGGGGTGGTTGAAGGGGTCACGGAACCGCGCGGCCGACCGGATCCACTCCGGATCCGTGGGCGGGATCCGCACCTCGACGACGTCGTCCACGCTGTCGGTGAACTCGAACAGCGCGGAGCCGACGATGTCCGCCCCGGCCTCGATCAGCGGGAGCTGGACCGCGAACCGCTGCGGCAGCGAGACGTCGTCGGCGTCCATCCGGGCCACCACGTCGTGGCCGCACGCGGCCAGGCCTCGGTCCAGGGCCGGCCCGAGGCCCTGGTTGTGCTCCAGCACGAGGTGCTGCGTCGGGACCGGGCAGGCCGCCAGCAACGCGGCCAGCCGCTCCGCCAGCTCGGGCCCGATCGGGCCGTCCTGCACCACGACCACCTCGTCCGGCCGCCGGGTCTGCTCGACGACCGTGCTGGTCCACGCCAGCTCGAGGTGGTCGGGGTCGTCGCCGGACCAAAGACTCATCAGCAGCGAGAAGGGCTCAGCCACCGAGCACCTCGGCGTTGGGTCGCGGTCCGGCGCGGAGCCCGTCCCGCAGCCCGCGCAGCAGTCCGCGGCGCAGCGTCGCCCGGTCGGCACTGGACCGGAAGGTCCGCACCCAGCGCCGGGCGGTCGACGCTGCGTAGACCGCCTTCTCCACGGGGGACAGCCCGCGGCTGCGGGTGAACAGCCAGGTCTTGTTGCGCACCTCGTAGTAGAACCGCTCCCCTGGGTCGGCGTCGGCCGCCCCGAAGGTCGCCGTGCGGTGCTCCACCAGGCTGGACGGGCAGAGCAGGCCGGTCCGGCCGCGCAGGAGCCGGGTGCTGAACTCGAAGTCGTCGTTCCACAAGAAGTAGTCGGCGATCGGCAGCCCGCGCTCTCGAACGGCCGCGGCGTCGCAGAGCAGCGAGACGAACGACGCGGAACGCACCGGCAGGCACCCGATGGCAGCCGCAGCCCGACGCTCTCGCCGTCCGGCGCCCGGTCGGCGGCGCGGGGTGTTCATCGGGTGCTCCTCGCCGTCCGTCCAGACCACGCGGCTGGCAACCAGCGCGGGGCGCCGACCGCCGCGCTCCCCGCGGTAGGTGGTGTACGCGCGGAGCAACTCGGCCAGCGCTCCCGGCTGCGGCACGGTGTCGTCGTCCATCAGCCACAGCGCGTCCGGCGCATGCCGGTCCAAGGCCCGAGCCATCCCGGCGGCGAACCCCCCGGCGCCGCCGGTGTTGTCCGAGCGGACCACGAGGTCGACCTCGGGGAAGCGCTGGCGCACCGCGTCGGCGGTGCCGTCCGTCGATCCGTTGTCCACGACCACGACCGCCGACGGCGCCGGGTGCTGCTCGCGGACGGCGGCCAGCGACTGCAGCAGCAGCTCGCGGCGGTTCCAGGTGACCACGACGGCGACGACGTCGTGCGCGCGGGTCATCGGGATCCTCGGTCGTCGACGGATGTCAGGAGGCGACCTGACAGGCTAGCGCTCAGCAGGCGGCACCGAGATCCTCGGCCTGGTTGGCGGCCTGCACCGCCTTCTCGGTCCGCATGTCTCGTCCCGGCCGGCCGGCTCGATCGGTACTGCCGTCCTCCTCGGCCTTCGCGATCGCCGCGGCGACCTTCTCCCGGATCATGCTGTAGTCGGGATCGCTGGTGTTCACCATCGGCGGCACGAACGACACCGTGGTCATCGGCTGCGAACGGGCCTTCAGCGCGAGCTCGACGAAGGTGTCCAGCTCGCCGTGCGGGATGTCGGTGCTCAGCAGCTCGGCACTCGCCCGGGCGATCTCCTGCACGTGCAGCAGCACCTTCTGCGGGCTGAGCTGCTTCAGCATCGCGGCCAGCACGCACTTTTGGCGCGCCATCCGCGAGTAGTCGTCGTCGTAGGCACGGCTGCGGGCGTACCACAGCGTCTGGTAGCCGTCGAGATGCCGGACGCCGGGCTCGATGGTGTCGGTGATCTCACCGCCGATGCCGCCGATCGCGATCGGCGTGCGCACCCGAAGGGTCACCCCGCCGACGGCGTTCACCAGGTTCTGGAAGCCCTGCATGTTGACCATCGCGTAGTAGTGCACCGGCAGCCCGGTGATCTCCTCGACCACCTGCGTGGTGGCCTCCAGGCCGGGGTTCTTGACGTGCGGGAACAGCTCGGGGTGGTCGAGCGCGTAGGTGTAGACGCCGTTGAAGTAACAGCCCTCGCAGTCGAAGCCCTCGGGGAAGGCCTCGTCCATCGGGGTGCCGTCGGGGAACGGGACGGAGGCGAGGTTGCGCGGCAGCCCGAACAAGACGGTGCGCCCGGTCTCCGCGTCGACGCTGGCCAGCGTCACCGAGTCGGGGCGCAGCCCCCAGCGGGTGGCGCCGGAGTCACCACCGAGGAGCAACACGTTGTAGCGGCCGGCCGCCGCGTCGACGGCGGTGCCGTCGCCGAAGACCTCCAGCAGCACGTCTCGCTGCACCGCGACCACGTGCGCCGAGAACAGCAGCGACCCGGCCAGCACACCGGTCAGGGCGGTGCTGACACCGGCCAGCGCCAACCGGCGGCGCTGGGGCAGGGTCGGCGGGTCGCCGAGCCGCCAGGCGTCGAGCAGCAGCAGCACCCAGCCGATCGCGGCGACGGTGAGCGCCCCGCGGACCACCAGCAGCGCGAGCGGGTCGGTGAACAGCCGCAGCGCCACGCCGGTGTCGATCCAGGTGGCGAGGGCCAGGACCACGAGGACCACCGCCACCCCCGCCCAGGCGCGTACGGCCAGTCGGCCGACCCGCCGGTCGCCGCAGAGCAGCTGGGCCGAACCGGGCACGAGCACGGTCATCACGAGCAGCGACAGCGCGCGGCGGAACCGGATCCGGTCGCTGTCGGCGCGCAGCCGGTCCGAGCCGGAGCGCGGCGGGGGAAGGTCGCCGGGCACTCGCCGAGTATCACCAGCCTCAGGCGTCACAGCCCGGCGGCGCGCCGTGGCGCCTCCCGACAGGCCTTACCCTCCCTGCATGGCAGATCGACCAGGGCGGGGCTCGGAGCGGCCGGACGACGACCAGTACTCCTGGCTGTCCGACCCCGGCTCCCGGCGCCCGGACGGCGGCCCCGCGCCGGCTCAGGACCCGGACGCCACCCAGGCGATGCCGGTGACCGGCGGCTCGGACCGCCGCTCCGCACCGGCAGGGAACGACGCCGGCGAGGCCACCCAGGCGATGCCGGCCACCCAGGCGATGCCGCCCGCCCGGCCGACCTCGGGCGACCCGCTGCCACCACCCGTCCTGCCTCCGCCCGGCCGGCGGCCCGCCCCGCCCCCGCGCGGGTCCGGCGGGTCCGGCGGGACCGGCGGCACCGGCCAGCGCCCGCCTCGCAGCCCTCGGCCACGGCCGAAGGGCCGCACCGTGCGGCGGGTGCTGCTGGTGCTGCTGCTGGTCTGGGTCGCCTTCCTGATCGCGGTTCCGATCTGGGCCTGGTCGACGATCGACAAGGTGGACGCCGAACCGAGCGGACAGCGGCCGGGCGACCAGCCCGGGCAGACGTACCTGGTCGTCGGCTCGGACAGTCGCGAGGGCCTCAGCGACGAGGAGAAGCAGGAGCTGGCCACCGGCAGCGTCGGCGGCCAGCGCACCGACACGATCATGCTGTTGCACACCGGCGACGGGCCCACCCTGTTGCTCTCGATCCCCCGCGACTCGCCGGTCGAGATCCCCGGGCAGGGGAGCAACAAGATCAACGCCGCCTTCTCGATCGGTGGTCCGGAGCTGCTGGTGGCGACGGTGGAGCAGAACACCGGGATCCGGGTGGACGGCTACATCGAGATCGGTCTCGGCGGCTTCGTCAACATCGTGGACGCACTCGGTGGCGTCGAGGTCTGCCCCGACGAGGCGATCGAGGATCCGAAGGCCGGGCTGGACATCGGGGCCGGCTGCCAGGAGCTGGACGGTCCGGACGCACTCGGCTACGCGCGGACCCGGGACTTCGCCACCGCCGACCTGCAGCGGGTCCAGAACCAGCGAGAGGTGGTCGGCGCGATCGGAGACTCGGCGGTGTCGCCGTGGACGGTGCTCAACCCGTGGCGCTACTTCCGGCTGTCGTCGGCGGGGGCCGACTCGCTACGCATCGGCGAGGATGTCGGGCCGATCGACCTCGCCCGCTTCGCGTGGGCGATGAGCCGGGTGAGCTCCGGCGGGCTGACCTGCACCGTGCCGTTGGCCAGTGGTGACGCCACCTGGGACTCCGAACGGGCGCCGCAGCTGTTCGACCTGGTGCAGGACGACCGCACCGACGAGATCAGCAACGACCTCTGCCGCTCGACCGGTCTGCAGTAGTACGTCGCGGTTTATCCGCCGGCGCGGTCGACGAGAGCCGCTTGCTCCCTTGTGAAGCCAGGGGAGGCACTGGGAAGGTGCCAGGCGGAGGGGATCCGCGATGCACACGTGGCTGAGCCGACTGGGGACCTTCGCGGCACGCAGGCACTGGGCGGTCCTGTCCATCTGGGCGGTGCTCCTTGGGGGGCTGGTCGCCCTCGGGTCCGCCTTCGGCGGGTCCTACGTCAACGACTACACCGTCTCCGGCAGCGAGTCGGCCCGCGGACTGGACCAGCTCGCGCGCCGGTTCCCCGCGCAGAGCGGCTACGCCGGTCGCATCGTCTTCCACGCGACGGACGGCTCCGTGGCCGACCACGCCAAGACGGTGCAGCAGTCGATGACCGCCGTAGCCGGACTGCCGCACGTCGTCTCCGCCTCCGACCCGCTGGACACCAAGGACGCCTCCTCGGTGTCCAAGGACGGCAGCATCGTGATGGCGCCGGTCTCGTTCGACGTGGTGCCCGCCTCGCTGGACAGCAGCTACCTCGGCGAGCTGGACGATGCGGTCGAGCCCGCTCGCGCGGCCGGGCTCGAGGTCGAGTACGGCGGCGCCGCCGGGCAGATCGGCAAGCAGCCCGACGACCGGACGTCCGAGGCGATCGGCCTCGGGCTGGCGCTGCTGCTCCTGCTGCTGATGTTCGGCTCCGTCGTCGCCGCCGGGATCCCGCTGCTTGCCGCGGTGTTCAGCGTCGGCGCCGGCCTCTCGCTCGTCGGGCTCCTCGCCGCGTCGAGCAACTTCCCGACGACCGCCCCGACCGTGGCGACGCTGCTCGGCCTCGGGGTTGCCATCGACTACGGGCTGTTCCTGGTGGCCCGGCACCGCGAGCAGCTGGACGACGGTGCCGGTGTCGTGGAGTCGATCGGCCAGACCGCCGCGACCTCCGGCTCGGCGATTCTCGTCGCGGGCTCGACGGTGGTCGTCGCCATCCTGGGGCTGTACGTGGCCGGAGTCCCGTTCGTCGGAGCACTGGGCGCCGCCTCCGCCGTCGTGGTCTTCGTGACGATGCTGTCCGCGCTCACCCTGGTACCGGCGCTGCTCGGCCTGGCCGGCCGGCGGGTCCAGCCCCGGTCCACCCGCGGTGCCCACGCCACACCCCACCACGGACGAAGCGAGCAGGCGCACGAGCGCAGCGCCTTCGCCCGGTGGGGTCGGCGGGTGAGTGGGCAGCCGTGGCCCTGGACCGTCGGGGCGGTCGGCGTGCTCGTCGTCTTGTCGATCCCCCTGTTCTCGCTCCAGCTCGGTCAGCTCGACGCCGGCACCGACCCGACGAACGAGAGCAGCCGTAAGGCCTACGACCTGATCGACGAGGGCTTCGGCCCCGGGGCCAACGGGCCGCTCAGCGTCGTCGTGGATCTCCCCGGCAGCAGCCAGTCGGCCGACGACAAGCTGTTGAAGAACCTCGGCACGGAGCTGACCGCCACGGCCGGCGTCGCCTCGGTGTCCCCGCCGGTGGTGAACAAGGCCGGCAACACGGCGGTCATCACCGTCGTGCCGACCACCAAGCCCCAGGACTCCGCGACAGAGGATCTGGTGGACACCGTGCGCTCTGACGTGCTGGCCGGCGTCTCGGCCCGGACCTTTGTCGTGGGGACGGTCGCCGGCTACGCCGACTTCACCACCAAGGTGGCACAGCGGATGCCCTGGCTGATCCTCGCCGTCGTCGTGCTGGCGCTCCTCCTGCTCACCGCGGCCTTCCGCTCCCTCGTCATCGGGGTCAAGGCCGGCGTGATGAACCTGCTGTCGGTCGGGGCGGCGTACGGCCTGGTGGTGGCGGTGTTCCAGTGGGGCTGGGGGTCGTCGTTCGTCGGCATCGAGGAGACGGTGCCGATCCCGTCCTTCGTGCCGATGTTGATGTTCGCCATCGTGTTCGGCCTTTCGATGGACTACGAGGTGTTCCTGCTGTCCCGGGTGCACGAGGCCTACCTGGCCACCGGGGACAGTCACCGGGCGGTGGCGATCGGCATCGGGGCCACCGCGCGGGTGATCACGACCGCGGCAGCGATCATGGTCGCGGTCTTCAGCAGCTTCGTCCTGAACGACGACCCCACGATCAAGATGCTCGCGGTGGGCATGGCCGCCGCGGTCCTCATCGACGCCACCATCGTCCGGATGGTGCTCGTCCCGTCGGTGATGTCATTGCTCGGCGAGCGTGCCTGGTGGATCCCGCGCTGGCTGGACCGGGTGCTTCCGAACCTCCAGCTCGAGGGACCGCCCACGCCGGGACAACCGCCCGACCGGGACGCGCGGTTACCGCAGCCACGGCCGGCGGACTCCGAGCCGGACCGCACGGACGTGCGGGGCTGAGCCGGCCCGGCGGGTGACGTTGCTCACGCGTGGGCTCGATCAGGAGTTTCGTGCTGGCTCTCGGTGCTGATACGTGCGTACGCTCAATGCACTGCCACTCCGTTCGAATCAGGTGTTTCCATGTTCGCCCTCCTCGCCGTGATCCTCGCGGTCGCCGCCGTCGTTGCCGCCACGTACTCGCGGCAGTTCTATAACCCCGACGACCCGACCTACGCGACGCTCGGCTTCGCCGCGCCGCCGATGCCACGGCAGCACGGCACGTCCCCGCTGCCGTACTGAGCCGCGCGCGCAGCGGGTCCCTCGTCGGGCTGCTGGCCCTCTCGGTAGCGGTCGGCTGCACGGCCGGAAGCCCGAGCACCGATCCGGACCCGCGGCCGACCACTCAGCGGACCTCCGCTCCGACCTCGTCGAGCCCCACGCTCGACGTGGTGGCGTCCGGGGACATCAGCAACTGCACGCCGGACGCCTGCGTCGCGGCCGAGACCGCCGGACTCGTGGCCGATCTCGACCCGGACGTGATGCTGCTCCTCGGCGACCTCCAGTACCCCGACGGCGGGCTGGACGACTTCGAGGCGGAGTACGACCGGACCTGGGGGCAGTTGTCTGCCGACAGCCGTCCGGTGCCGGGCAACCACGAGTACGGCACGCCCGACGCAACCGGCTACTTCGACTACTTCGGAGCAGCGGCGTCGCCGGACACCGACGGCTACTACTCCTTCGACGCCCAGGCATGGCACCTCGTCGGGCTGAACAGCAACGACGAGTGCACGGTCATTGCGTGCACCGACGGCTCGGCCCAGCAGGAGTGGTTCGCGGCGGACCTCGCCCAGACCGGCCGCCGGTGCGTGCTGGCGTACTGGCACCACCCGCGGTGGTCGACCGGGCAGCACGGGGACACCGAGGCGGTGGACGCGCTGTGGCGGACCGCGGTCGCCGGTGGCGTCGACGTCGTCTTGTCGGGGCACGACCACGACTACGAGCGTTTCGTCCGGCTGGACGCCGACGGGGAGGCGGACGCGGCGGGGACGGCGGCCTTCGTCGTGGGCAGCGGCGGGGCCGAGCTGCGCCCGTTCTCCGAGCCGCAGCCGGACGAGTCGGCGGCCAGGGTGGAGCAGACCTACGGCGTGCTGGACCTCGAGCTCGGCCGGGACTCCTACTCCTGGGAGTTCGTCGGGGTGGACGGTGACGTCCTGGACCGGGGCGGGCCGGTGCCGTGTGACTGACCGGCGCGGACCCGCCGGGCCATGAGCCGCCGAACCAGCCGGCTGCGCTCCCCCAGCCGCAGCACGGCCAGCCGAGCCCGGTAGACAGACGCCCGCCGGTTGCTCGCCAGCTGCCCCAGCCCGGTGGCCGCGTCCGCCCGTTCCTTGCGCCGGTTCCGCCACCACGAGTCGCCGAGCTGGCTGGAGACGGCGGCGAGCGCGTCCAGCGCCGCCTCCGCGACCGCGCCCTCGCCGGGCACGCCCGGCTCCCCGTCCGGGACCGGTTCTGGCTCGCGCGGCAGCAGGTCGGTCAGGTCACCGGCCACGGCGTAGCCGCGCTCCTCCAACGTCCGCACGGTTGCCCGCGTGGTCTCCACCGCCCAGTCGTGGTGCTCGGCCGGGAACGGCGGCGGCGGCGAGTTCCGCTCCTGCAGAACCGGGTGCACCCCGCGCTTGACCACCCGGACGTACTGCCGCTCGTTCAGCGTGCCGTCGAGCCGCTGGTTCAGTCGCCGCAGCACCTCCGCCTCGGCGGTCCCCACCGTCGTGTTGGCGACCTCCTGCTCGACCCGAAGCGCCTCCCGCGGCGCGCCGACGACGGCCGCGAAGCGGTCGAGCAGCAGGCCGCGTGGCGCACCCGGCGGTGGCACCGTGACCAGGTGCACCTGGCCGCGCGGCACCGCCCGCTCCCAGGTGTCGAGCACCCGGACGACGTCCTGGCGCAGCCAGAACGCCACACCGGCGGTGCCCTCCCCCTCGCCGGGGTCGCGGACCGACGCCAGGTAGTTCCGCAGCGACCAGGTCCGCCCCTTGACGAGCTCCTGCTGCCAGGCCCCCACCACCACCCGTTCCAGATCCCGGACGGTGACGACCACCTCGACCCGCGCCGGCTCCAGCGCGCGGACCGCTCTGGTCGCCTGCCGGGCGGTCGCCGCTGCCAACAGCTCCTCGGAGATCACCACGCCGGCGCCAGACCAGCCCCGGACGGTGTCGACGAGGGCCGTCCACGAGCCGGCGACCCCTGGCTGCTCACCGTCGCGCGGCCGGCGGCCGAGCAGGTCCCAGACCGCGAACGACTGGTCCATCCGGGCGGCACCGGGGACGAGGACACCGTCCTCGCGGAGCCGGTCCCTGCTGTCCCAAAGCGCGTGCTGGAGATAGGTGGTGCCGGTCTTCGGCAGACCGATGTGCAGGTAGACCGTGGGCGTCGCTGCGACCGGCGACGCCTCGTGCATCCGGTGATGGTACGCCCGGCCCCGACCGCTGTGGCACGCTGCCGCCCATGACCCGGCGGCTCTTCCTGCACATCGGTCTGCACAAGACCGGCACCACGTACGTGCAGCAGTTGATGCGCGCCAACCGGGAGCCACTGCGGGCGCAGGGCGTGCTCTATCCGGGAGGGCCGGGTTTCCCCAGCCAGGTGTTCGCCGTCTGGGATCTGCTCGGCCGTCGCCCCCGCGGCAGCGGGGGGGACGGACGGATCACCGGGGCCTGGCAGGCGCTGGTCGACGGGGTGCGCGGCGGCGCCGACGAGACCGTGCTGATCTCGGACGAGCACCTGTCGCTGGCGAGTCCCCGGCAGGCCCGGGCGGCCGTGTCGGCCTTCCCCGACCACGAGGTCCACGTCGTCGCGACCGTCCGCGACCTGGCGCGGATCCTCACCTCTGCCTGGCAGGAGGAGGTCAAGAACCGTGGAGCCTGGGGCTGGTCCGAGTTCGTCGAGGCGGTGCAGGACCCGACCCGGGTGGGGACGAACCCGGCGCGCGGCTTCTGGGCCCGGCAGGACGTGCCGGCGATCCTGGCCACCTGGGCCGCAGTGCTGCCGACCGAGCGCGTGCACGTCGTGACCGTCCCGCCGTCCGGCGCGCCCCCCGCGCTGCTCGTGCAGCGGCTCGGCTCCCTGGTCGGCTTCGACCCCGACGGGCTGACCGAGCCGGCCGCCTGGGCGAACGAGACGGTGGGCCTGGTCGGCACCGAGGTGATCCGGCGGGTGAACCCGATGTTGGAGAAGCTCAACCAGCGCCAGTTCGACCGGGCGATGAAGCTCACCATGGTGCGGCTGATGGCCGAGCGGGCCGAGCCGGTGCGCTTCACCCTGCCTCCGGCGGACCTGGAGTGGGCGACCGTCCGGGGCGCGGAGATGACCGAGGCGGTGCGACGGGCCGGCTACCCGGTGGTCGGCGACCTGGCCGAGCTGACGCCGGCCCCGGGGCGGGGCCGGCTGCCGCAGGACGTCAGCGACGCCGAGCTGCTGGAGGTGGCGCTCGGCACCCTGTCCGGGCTGGCCGAGCTGTACGCCACCACCTGGTGGGCGAATCGGCGGCCCGAGGACGAGGTGGACTCCTCCGGCCTGGCCCGGGGGGCGAGCGCGGCCCGGGCGCTCGGTTTCAAGGCGAAGCGGGCGGCGGCCCGGGCGGCGGACAGCAATCCGCTGGCCGGCCGGGCGCTCGGCGCGTACCTGCGCCGCCGACGCAGCACCTAACCCCCCTCGACCACCCCACGATCCGCGACTTTTGCAGGTCCGCCGGCCTGCAAAAGTCGCGGATCGTGGGGTGGGTTGTCAGTTGTAGTCGACGAGGCCCTTGGCGAAGACCTTGACCGTGCGGGTGCCGTCGGCATTGGTGTGCAGCTTGATCCGCCGGTAGGCGGCGTTGTTGTCGTAGTTCGACTCGTAGAGGTTGCCGTCCGGGTTCGCCATCACCTCGACGTGGTAGATCCCGTCCCGGACGTTGGCCACGCCGAACGACTGGCCGGGCTGGTACTGGTAGTAGGTGTCGCCGTGCCCGACCGGCAGCACCTCGCGCACCGCGAGCGACGAGAAGTCACCGCAGGCTGTGTGCAGGTCGGTGTTCCACGGCTGGTAGGCCGCCCCCGGCAGGGTCAGGTCGATCGCGTCGGTCGCCGCCAGGCAGAACGCCTCCTTGGTGCTGCGCACCACGTTCACCGGCTCGCCGTGCACGACCCGCACCAACCGGTAGCGGGCGAAGTCGGTGAAGTGCCAGTGCGTGTGGCCGTCGCGGGCGTCCCACTCCATCGTCCCGACCTCCTCGTGACCGCGCGGGTTGCCCTTGGGGCCGTAGAAGTACTGGTAGGCGTTCATCAGGCCGGCGTCGGTGTCGTCGCGGAAGCCGTCGACCACCAACGACGAGGGGCCGGCGTTCCAGGCGTTGGCGGCGAACCGCAGGAAGTTGCCGTTGCCGGACAGCTCGATCCCGAACGCGGGCAGCGAACGCAGGTCGGGCAGCGGCGTCCCCGGCTCCGGGGCGGCGCCGGGGCCGCGGGGCTCCTCGGACCGGGGGCGGAGCGGGCGGTCCTGCGGTCGCTCGGCGTCGGGCCGGCAGCCGCGGCAGTCCTCGCCGCGCACGACTCGGACGCTGAGCGTGCGGGTCGCCGCTGGGGCGCGGATGCCGATCAGCTCGCGCCACGCGGCGGTCACCGCGATCTTCGCGGTGTACCGGCCGAGCGCGAGCCCGCTGATCGATCCGCCGCGGATGGGGACACCCCACCCGGCGGTGACGCCCTGCAGCTGGCCGAGGGCGAACGGGTTGGCCCGGCAGCCCCACGGCCACTCGGAGGTGTCCGGCGCGTCCGGGCGGCTGCGGACCCCGCCCCGGTTGAGGCAGTAGTCGGACGTCCGGTCGAACACCTTCTTCCCGGTGCTGTCGCGCCGCATCGTCACCCGGACGAAGTCCGTCAAGGGGCCGAAGCCGTCCAGCCGCGCCGGCACGACCGTGTCCGCACCGTCCTGGATCGTGGTGACCGGTTCGCTGCGATAGCCGGACCGGGTGGTGTGCACGACGAAGTCCTGCGCGCCGGCGACGAGGTAGGCCCCGAGATCGAGGTGCACCCGCTTGCCGTACTTGCCCACCTCGATCGAGTCGGCCGCGGTCTGCACGCGTAGAGGCGGCTCCGCAGCCACGTCGACGCCGGGCGCTGCGGAGCGCACCGGGGCGGCGACACTGGCTCCGCCGGCGAGCCCCGCCGTCACGCCGAGCACGGTGACGGCCGCCAGCGCGACCCGCCCGTTGATTCGCATGGCTGTCTCCTCGTCGTCGGGCGGACGTACGCGTCCACCGCTGCACAGACTGTGACGCGAACGAGGCCCCGCAGGTTGCTTCTCGGCAGAAACCGGCCGGTGTCGGTCAGAATCCGGCGCGGCCGGCGCCCGGCCCGGCCAGCCGCGCGGCGGCGGACCGCACCGTCTCGCCCTTGGCGCGGGCGGTGTCGGCGAGCCTCCCCTGGAAGCCGGACATCGCCTCCCGGAGCGCGGGGTCACCGGCGGCGAGGATCCGGACGGCAAGCAGTCCGGCGTTGCGAGCGGCGCCGACGCCGACGGTGGCGACCGGCACCCCGGCCGGCATCTGCACGATCGACAGCAGCGAATCCAGACCGTCCAGGTGCCGCAACGGCACCGGCACCCCGACGACCGGCAGCGGGGTGACCGACGCCAGCATGCCCGGCAGGTGCGCGGCCCCGCCGGCTCCAGCGATCAGCACCTGCAACCCGCGGCCGTGTGCGTGCCGCCCATAGTCGAGCATCTCGTCCGGCATCCGGTGTGCCGAGACCACGTCGGCCTCGTACGGCACCTCGAACTCGGCCAGGGTCTCCGCCGCCTGCTGCATCACCGGCCAGTCGGAGTCCGACCCCATGACGATCCCGACCCGCGGAGTGTCGGCACCTGCTGGCGGCTGCTCAGTCATCCGTCCTCCTCGTCGTCCACCCCGGTGGCGAACCACCCGGCGGCATGTCGTGCCCGGGACCGCACCTGCTCGAGGTCCTCGCCGTACGCCGTCACGTGGCCGACCTTGCGGCCCGGCCGCACCGGCTTGCCGTACAGGTGCACCCGGACGTGCGGGTCGCGGGCCAGCACGTGTCGGTAGCCGTCGAACAGCCGGCCCACGTCGCCGCCCAGCACGTTCACCATCACCGTCCAGGGCGCCCGAGCGCGGGCGCTGCCGAGCGGCAGGTCGAGCACCGCGCGCAGGTGGTTCTCGAACTGGCTGGTGACCGCGCCGTCGATGGTCCAGTGCCCGGTGTTGTGCGGCCGCATCGCCAGCTCGTTGACCAGCACCCGGCCGTCGGCGGTCTCGAACAGCTCGACGGCCAAGACGCCGACCACGTCCAGCGCACCGGCGATCCGCAGCGCCGTGCGCTGCGCGTCGACCGCCAGGTCCTCGTCGAGACCGGGCGCGGGGGCGACGACCTCGTGGCAGATCCCGTCCCGCTGCACCGACTCCACCACCGGGTAGACCGCGGTCTGTCCCGACGGCGAGCGAGCGACCAGGACGGCGAGCTCTCGGACGAACGGCACCCGCTG
Source organism: uncultured Actinomycetota bacterium (assembly GCA_963704295.1). Lineage (GTDB taxonomy): Bacteria > Actinomycetota > Actinomycetes > Propionibacteriales > Nocardioidaceae > JACCVL01. Next base: position 946,534 of record OY969884.1, read on the forward strand.
CTCGGCCAGCACCTGCACGCCGGCCGCCGCCTCGGCGGCGTCGAAGGCAGGCTGACCGGCGGCGGCCGTGCCGACCTCCCAGACCCCCTTGCCGTCGTAGCCGCCCCGGGTGACCTTCACCACCAGCGGATAGCCACCGAGCGCGGCCGCGGCCGCGTCGAGGTCGGCGACCGACGTCACCAGCCTGGAGGCCGGGCAGTCGACGCCGAGGTCGGCGAGCCGCGCCCGCATCACCGCCTTGTCCTGCGCGTGGACCAGCGCGTCCGGCCCCGGCCTGCAGGGCACCCCCTCGGCGGCCAGGGTGCGCAGATGGCCGGTGGGGACGTGCTCATGGTCGAAGGTCAGCGCCGCACAACCGTCGGCGACCGCGCGCAGCGCGTCCAGGTCGTCGGCCGCGCCGACAGAGGAGCCGGCCACCACCTGCGCGGCGGAGGCCTCCGGACCTTCGGCCAGCAGCCGCAGTGGCACGCCCAGGCCGATGGCGGCCTGCTGCATCATCCGGGCCAACTGCCCGCCGCCCACGACCGCGACCAGCGGGCCGTCCACCGGGCTGGACGCGAGCCGGCGTTGCGGCGGCCGGGCCGGCGAGGTGGCGGTCACCGCGGCAGCCTAGTCAGCCCGGCCGGGCTAGCCTGGGCCGACCATGACCCGCGCCCCCCAGCTCCGCGCGCTGGGTCGGGAGGTCGCCGCGTTCGGCGTCGTGGGGTTGACCGGCTACACCATCGACGTGGGCCTGTTCAACCTGCTCCGGTATGCCGGGGAGCCCGGCCCGCTTCAGGACCGGCCGCTCACCGCGAAGGCGATCTCGGTGGTGGCGGCGACGCTGGTGACCTTCGTCGGCAACCGGTACTGGACCTGGCGACACCGCAGCGGAGACCAGGCGCCCCGGCAGGTCGCGCTGTTCTTCGTGTTCAACGGCATCGGGATGGTGATCGCGATGGGGTGCCTCGCGGTGTCGCACTACCTGCTGGGCTTCGACAGCGCCCTGGCCGACAACGTGTCGGCCAACGGCGTCGGCCTCGTGCTCGGCACGACGTTCCGCTTCTGGGCCTACCGCACCCACGTCTTCCCCGCCGACGCCGGCCCGCCCGCCGGGCAGGTGGTGTGAGGCCGGGTCACGGACCAGCTGTCCAGTGCCGGCGCACCGTGATCGGCTCGACCGCCCCGAAGCCGCGCATCGGCCGGGCCGGCAGCACCCGGGTCTCGTAGGTCTCGTCCGGCAGTGCGGCCACGGTGACCGCGTCGGCGATCACCCGGTTCCGCCGGGCCACGGTGGTCAGCCGGGCGGCCAGGTTGACCGGCGCGCCGAACACGTCCCCGAGCCGCATCACCACCGGCCCGGTGGCGATCCCGACCCGGACGTCCGGCAGGTCCGGGTCGTCGCCGATCGTCTCGACCACGGCGAGCGCGATCTCGGTTCCGACGAGCGGGTCGTCCGCGACGAACAGCACCGAGTCGCCGAGGGTCTTCACCACCCGACCACCGCGAGCCGTCACCTGGTCGCCGCAGCGGCTCTCGAAGCCCTCGACAAGGGCGGCCAGCTCGGCGTCCTCCAGCCCGTTCGACAGCACGGTAAAACCGACCAGGTCGGCGAACCCGACCGTCTGCGTTGCGGCCTGCGGCTCGACCTCCGCCGCGCCGTTGGTCCCCACCCGGGCGGACGCCGCGTGCAGATGCCGGCGCCACGCGTAGACCAGCAGCTGCTCGAAGGCCGGGCTGGAGTGCAGTGCCGCGGTCGCCGGGGCACCGGACTCCGCCAGCGTCGACACCTGCCAGTCCGCCAGCCGGGACATGGTCCGGCCGAGCGCCCGCACGAGCCGCAGCACGGTGTCCAGGTCGACCCCCTCGTCCCGCACCAGCCGGGCCACCAGGGACAGCGCGGCGAGGTCCTCCGCGGTGAACGCGGCGTCGCCGCCCGCGTCCGGGAAGCCCAGCGCCCGCCAGAGCCGGCGGGCCTCGTCCAACGACATCCCGGCCGCGTCGGCTACCTGGCGGCTGGTGAGGGTCATCGACCGTCCGACACCCCGGGTGGCCGGTCCGTCGGCGCGCCGTCGTCGTCACGCCCGTCGTCCCGGTCGAAGACGAGGCTGGTCAGCCTGCGGTGCACCGCCTCGACCTGCGGGACGTCGTGCAGCCTCATCCCGCCCTGCTCGCTGGCCTCGCTCACGATCAGCGTGCCGCAGCCGAGGACCCGGTCGAGCACGCCCTTCTCGAACTGCACGTCATTGACCCTGGTCAGCGGGATCGCCCGGCCGGTCCGGGTCAGCAGGCCGGTCGTGGAGAGGATCCGCCGGTTGGTGAACGTGTACTGCGTCGTCAGCCAGCGGGCGAACGGCAGCACCGACCAGACCAGGATCGCGGCGCCGGCGGCCACCCAGATCCCGACGAGCACCCAGCGTGCGACGTCCCCGTCGCCGACGACGGCGGTCAGATAACCGCCGACACCGGCCAGCGCGATGAGGACGACGGCCGGGAGGATGAGCGCCTTTGCGTGGGTACGCACGGTCAGGACGACCTCTTCGCCGTCGATGAGCAGCTTGCTGGAGGAGGCCATGCCGTGATCGTGTCAGATCGCCGTACGGACGTGTACGACGTCGCCGGCGCCGACCACCACCCGGCCACCGCCGGTCGCCAGCACCAGCCGGCCGGTGGCGTCGACCGAGTCCGCGCGACCGGTGTGCACGGTCCCGTCCGGCAGCTCGACCCGGACCTGTCGGCCGAGGGTGCTGCACCGGCGGACGTACGACGCGTGCAGGTCGGTCCCCTCAGGGGTCTGCTGCCGGACCCAGGCCAGGTAGAGCGCCTCCAGCGTGCGCAGCAGCTGGACCAGGACGGTCTGCCGGTCGGTGCTGACGGCTCCCTCCAGCGCCAGTGACGTCGCGGCCGGGACGGGCAGCTCGGCCCGCGTGCCGGTGACGTTCAGGCCGATGCCGAGCACGGCTGCCGGACCGGCCGCCGTCTCCACCCGCTCCAGCAGCACCCCGGCCAGCTTCCGGTCGTCGACCAGCACGTCGTTCGGCCACTTCAGCGTCGCGTCCAGCTCGCAGGCCCGGCGGACCGCCTCGACCACGGCCACGCCGGTGAGCAGCGGCAGCCAGGGCCAGCGGGCGGCCGGCACCACCGGCCGCACGAGCACCGACAGGGTGAGCGCGCTGCGGGTCGGCGCCTCCCAGCCCCGGCCCAGCCGGCCCCGGCCGGCCCGCTGGTGCTCGGCCACCAGCACCGCCGCCTCCGGCGCACCGGCCGCCGCCTCGGCGGCGAGGTCGGCGTTGGTGCTGCCGGTGGAGGCGACCACGTCCAGCCGGCGCCACCAGGAGCCCGGGTCCCCGACCCGCAGCGCCCGCCGGACCGCGGTCTCGTCCAGTGGCGGTCGGCCAAGGTCGCTCCACTGCTCCGCCCCGGTGCCCACGGCACTAGTCTCCCGTGCGTGAGCGAGGCGGCGGCAGAGACCGGAGACCAGATCGACATCCACACCACCGCGGGCAAGCTCGCCGACCTCGACCAGCGACTGGACGAGGCGGTGCACGCCGGGTCGGCCCGGGCGGTGGAGAAGCAGCACGCCCGGGGCAAGCTCACCGCCCGCGAGCGGGTCGACCTGCTGCTGGACGAGGGCTCGTTCGTCGAGATCGACGAGCTGGCCCGGCACCGCAGCACCGCGTTCGGCCTGCAGTCCCGACGACCGTACGGCGACGGGGTGGTCACCGGCTACGGCACCGTCGACGGGCGGCAGGTGTGCGTCTTCGCGCAGGACTTCACCGTGTTCGGCGGCAGCCTGGGCGAGGTTTACGGCGAGAAGATCTGCAAGGTGATGGACCTGGCAGTGAAGACCGGCAGCCCGATCGTGGGCATCAACGAGGGGGCCGGGGCCCGCATCCAGGAGGGTGTGGTCTCGCTCGGCCTGTACGGCGAGATCTTCCGCCGCAACGTGCACGCCTCCGGTGTGATCCCGCAGATCTCGCTGATCATGGGCGCCTGCGCCGGCGGGCACGTCTACTCCCCCGCCATCACCGACTTCACCGTGATGGTCGACCAGACGTCGCACATGTTCATCACCGGGCCGGACGTGATCAAGACGGTCACCGGCGAGGACGTCACGTTCGAGGAGCTGGGCGGCGCGCGCACCCACAACACGAAGTCCGGCAACGCGCACCACCTGGCGGCCGACGAGACCGACGCGATCGAGTACGTCAAGGCGCTGCTGAGCTTCCTGCCGAGCAACAACCTCGAGCAGCCGCCGGCGTTCGACGAGGAGGTGCTGCTGGAGGTCACCGACGACGACCGGGCGCTGGACACGCTGGTGCCCGACTCGGCCAACCAGCCCTACGACATGCACACCGCGATCGCCGGGGTCCTCGACGACGGCGACTTCCTCGAGGTGCAGCCGCTGTTCGCGCCGAACATCATCATCGGCTTCGGCCGGATCGAGGGGCACGCGGTCGGCGTCGTCGCGAACCAGCCGTCCCAGCTCGCCGGCACCCTCGACATCGACGCCAGCGAGAAGGCGGCCCGCTTCGTGCGGACCTGCGACGCGTTCAACCTGCCGGTGCTCACCTTCGTCGACGTCCCCGGCTTCCTGCCCGGCACCGGTCAGGAGTGGGACGGCATCATCCGCCGCGGCGCCAAGCTGATCTACGCCTACGCCGAGGCGACCGTCCCGCTGGTCACGGTCATCACCCGCAAGGCCTACGGCGGCGCCTACGACGTGATGGGGTCCAAGCACCTCGGCGCCGACATGAACATCGCCTGGCCGACCGCGCAGATCGCGGTGATGGGGGCCCAGGGCGCGGTGAACATCCTCTACCGGGCCGAGCTGGCCGGCGCCGACGACCCGGAGGCCCGCCGGGCCGAGCTGATCACCGAGTACGAGGACACCCTGGCCAACCCGTACGTCGCCGCCGAGCGGGGCTACGTCGACGCCGTGGTGCAGCCGCACGAGACCCGCGTCGAGGTGATCCGGTCACTGCGGCTGCTGCGCACCAAGCGGGCGACACTGCCGCCGAAGAAGCACGGGAACATCCCACTGTGAGCGAGCAGCCCGTCCAGCCCCTGCTCCGGGTGGTCCGCGGCGAGCCGACCGCGGAGGAGCTGGCGGCGCTGGTCGCGGTGCTGGCCGCCCGGCAGGCGGCCACCGCCGCGGCCGTGGACCGCGCCCGCCGTGCTCCGCGCCCGGCCTGGGGGGACCCGGCCACCGCGGTGCGCCGGCCGGTCACCCCCGGGCCCGACGCCTGGCGGCGCTCGGCACTACCCGGTTGAGCCATTTCGGCCGATTGCCTGCACGGGACGTGATCCGCCCGCCTACGCTCCGTTGGCCAGCCCCGGCGTTCGTGCCGCAGACAGGAGCCCTCCCATGCCCGCCCTCCGGCTCCTCGTCACGAGCATCGTGCTCGCGCTGCTCGTCGGTCTCGCGCCGGCCGCCGCGGCGCCGCCCGCCGCCCCGGTACGGGCCAAGGCGGCCACGACCCTCACCGCGGCGCTGGCCGAGAAGACCGTCGACTACGGGTCAGCTGCGGTCGTGGCCGGGACGCTGACCAAGAGTGCCGCCGGCACCGGCGTCAAGGGGCAGCCGGTCACCCTGCACGGCCGGCGGACCGGCACCACCAGCTGGACCCAGCTCGAGGTGACGAGCACCCGGACCGGTGGCGCGTACCGGTTCACAGTCCCGGACCGGACCGCCAACTACGACTTCCAGGCCAGGTTCGCCGGCACGGCAACGCTGGCAGCCGACAGCTCGCCGGTGGTCGCGCTCCGGGTGCGGGCGCCGCTCACCGGCGTACAGGTGGACCCGCCTGGGCCGAACGCCATCGTCGGCGACGTCCGCACCTGGACGGCCGCGACGCTGTCCACCCTGAACAACACCCAGGTCACGCTGCAGTCGGCCCAGCCGGGAGGGATCTGGAACTACGAGAACTCGGGCTTCGTCCGGCGAGATGGGTCGATCGAGCTCTCGACGACGCTGTACACCGAGGGGGTCCGGGACTACCGGCTGCAGCTGGGCAGCAGCTCCCGGCTGGTCGGGACCACGTCGGATCCGGTGCGGATCACGACCCGCAAGCTCGCCATCAGCACGACCGCGCTGCCGGAGGCGACGGTCCAGCTCCCGTACGAGGTGGCCCTGCAGACCACCGGAGCGGACGAACCGGTGATCTTCTCGGTCGACCCGGTCAGGCTGCCGGACGGGATCACCCTGTCGCAGGCCGGCGTGCTCTCCGGCCGGCCCACCACCCTCGGCACGAAGACGTTCACCGTGCAGGCGTACGACGAGCGCGGCCAGTTCGCCCAGCGCCGGCTGACGCTCGCGGTCACCGAACCGACCGCCCCCGTGCTCGCCGACGCCGTGCTGCCCGGCGCCCAGCTCGGCGTCGGCTACGCCTACCAACCACTCCGGGTCGGCGGGACCGCGCCGTTCACCTGGACGCTGACAGCCGGGGCGCTGCCGGCGGGGCTGCGGCTGAACACGTCCACCGGGCTGATCGCGGGCACTCCGACGACGCGTGAGACCACCTCGGTGACCCTGCGGGTGGCGGACGCGGACGGCGACGCCACGTCGGCCACCTGGCCGCTGCCGGTCGGCCCGGCGGCGGACTGGGCGCAGAGCGGTGCCGGCGCCGCGCGATCCGGGTTCAACCCGGCCGAGTCGACCCTGACCGCGCAGACCGCGGACCGGGCCCGGCTGGAGTGGACGCTGCCCGGCGGCCACAGCGACGTGGTCGCGGCCGGCGGGGTGGTCTACACCGGCTCGGCGATCCCGGGATCCACCGAGCAGGGGATCACCGCCCGCGACCTGGCCAGCGGCGCCGTGCTCTGGACCCGCCCGGTGACGGACGCCAACGGCTCGTCGCCGGGATGCCAGCGGCTCGCGGTGACCGGTCAGAGCGTGCTGTGCGACACCGGGTCCGAGGTCTTCGCCGTGGCACGCGGGGGGGCCCACCAGGTCCGCTGGTCGACCGCGCAGACCAACCCCGGCGTGCAGAGCCGGGACCTGCTGGTCGCCGGCGACCGGGTGCTCGTGGCCGGTTACGACCGCACGGTGACGGCGTACGGGCTCGCGGACGGCCAGCTGTTGTGGGCGCGGCCGATCAGCGGGGACTTGATGGGGATGGCCGTCGGGGACGGCACCGTCTACGTGCTCAGCTCCGACGGCATCAGCACCCCGTTGCTGCAGACCTTCAGCCTGGCCGGCACCGGGACGCCGGGCTGGGCGAAGTCCGTCGCCGGCGCCAACTTCGCCCTCGTCGCCGTGCCCGGCGCGGTCGTGGTGACCGCCGGGCGGGTGGCGCAGTGGCGGTCGGCCAGCAACGGCGCCGTGCTTCGCTCCTACGAGTCGCCGGTGCCCATCTTCGGGACCCCGATCGCCGACAACCGCCGGCTCTACCTGCCCACGTCGCAGTTCGACGAGTGGGGGGGCTGGTCCGGCACCGGGGTCACCGCGGTCGGGCTCGCCGACGCGCGCCGGAAGTGGTCGGTGGACACCGGCTACCCGATCCGGGCCGGGACTGCGCTCGGGGCGGACGTGCTGTGGGTGCACGCCAGCGACCTCGGGCGGTACCGGATCCCGAGCGAAGTGCTTGCGGTGCGCACCACCGACGGACGGGTGCTGCGCCGGTACGCCCCCGGCGACACCGGCTTCGCCCCACCGGTCGTGGCCGGCGGCCGGGCGGTGATCCGCACCGCCTACTCCGCCGACGTGCTGGGGGTGATGGCCGCGGCGGTGCGCGTCCCCGAGGCGGTGCTGCCGGTCGGCTGGACCGGCACCGCCTACCGCACCCGGCTCACCGCCGAGCAGGGTCGCGCTCCGTACCGCTGGCAGGTCGTCGGCGGCGCGCTGCCCGCCGGGCTGAGCCTGTCACCCGGTGGCGTGCTCACCGGCACACCGACCGCCGCCGGAGCGGCCTCGGTCCGGGTCCGGGCCACCGACGCCAACGGGCGCAGCGCCACCCAACAGTTCGGGGTCGCCGTGCGGACCGTGAGCACCACCGCCTGGCCGACACTCGGCGGCGACGCGGCCCGCGGCGGTCTGGCCGCCGGCGAGGCGGGGATCACCGCCGACACCGTGGCCGCCTTCGCCCTGCGCTGGTCGACCCCCGAGATCCCGGTCCCGATCGGCTACCCGCCGGGTTACTTCGCCGAGGAGCCGCTCGCGGTGGGCAACCGGGTCTTCGGCCTCGGCGGCGACGGGCTGCTCCGGGCCTGGAACAGCGGAGGCGGGCTGAACACCGCACCGCTGTGGACCACGACCCTGCCGGACGACGAGACGGTCGTCGGCACGCCCACCCTGGCAGGCTTCGCGGCGACCGGGACGCTCTACGCCGTCACGACGAGGGGCCGGCTGCTGGCGGTGCGAGCCGCGACGGGCACGGTCGCCTGGTCGACCCCGCTCCTCACCGATCCGTTCGACGCGATCGACGAGACCGCGCAGATCTCGCCGACCGTGGTAGGCGGGCTGGTCGTGGTGCAGACCGGCGACGAGGTCACCGCCGTGCGCACCGGCACGCACGCCGTGGCCTGGAGCGAGCCGCTGACGACCGGGGACAGGTACGACCTGTTCGCCCCGACCACCGACGGCAGCCGGATCTTCGTCTACAGCCGCTGCGCGGTCGTCGCCCTGGACCCGGCGGACGGCAGCCAGCTGTGGCGATCCACGGTGGCCGCTCCGACGAGCCGCTGTGACCGGGTGGTGGCGACGTACGGCAACCAGGAACGGGTGGCCCCGGTCGTCGACGACGGTGTCGTGTACGCGAACGGCATCTACGACGGCGCTGCCGCCTTCGACGCGGCGACCGGTGCGGTCCGCTGGCGCGCCCGGCTCGCCTCGAGCACACCCGCCCCGGTCGTCACCGAGCACTGGCTGGTGTTTGCGTACGGGTACGACGACACCCTGACCGTGGTGGACAAGGCGACCGGCACGATCGTGGCCACCGGCTCGGGCTACGAGGTGAACTCGTCGCTCACCGTGGCCGGGGACCTGGTGCTGTTCCGCAGCAACGAGAGCCGGATCCGTGCGGTGGACCTGACCACGATGCAGTCGGTATGGACGTCGTCCTCCCTCGACCCCGCCAGCGGTTGGTTCTACAACGCCGGGCCGGTCGCGGTGAGCGGCGGCCGGGTGTACGCCTATACCGGGCACGCCAAGCTCGTGGGCTTCGGCGGGCCCGGCTAGGAGCGCACCCAGCCGGCGGCGGACAGCCGCTCCCGGACCAGGTCGCGCATCTCCGGGTCGGCCAGGCGGGCCACCGTGCCGGCCGGGTCGGCCAGCGGCAGCAGGCGAGCCAGCTCGGGGTCGGCGGCGAGGACGGCGTGGACGGCGGGCTGCGGGGCGGGCGGGAGCGGCGTGCCGCGCGGCGCCAGCACCCCCCAGCGGGAGAAGTAGGCCTCCGCTCCCGGCGGGGCCCCGACCGCCGACGCCGGCAGCCGGGTCCGGACGTAGTTCGGCTCCGTGCGGTCCAGCGCGTCGAGTGCGGCCGGATCCAGCCAACAGGCCACCGCCGGGCAGCTGGCCGCGGCGGCGACGTACGGCGTGACCGGAAGGTATCCCCCCGGGCTGACGTGTGCGGAGTGCGCCACCGCCAGCCCGGTGACCACGACCGGCAGCATCGGCACCTGGGCCCGCACCCCGGCCGTCGCCAGCTTGGCGTGCAGAACCTCCGGGGCGGCGTTGGCGCCGACGCCGAGGACGCAGACCCGCGCGGCCAGCAGCTCGGGCAGCAGCCGGTCCGGCGGGCCGCCGGTGAGGGCGGTCCAGCCGCCGTCGGCAGCCAGCAGCCCCGCGGTCGCCGCCGGCGGCCCGGGGTAGTCCAGCGCGTGCACCCGCCTAGAGTCCCCCAGTGGCCGCATCCGCACCGCCCCCCGGCACCGAGCGACTCGTCGACGCCCTGGCCGACGGCTACGTCGACCGGTGGGCGGCGAGCGACCCGGTCGGCGCCACCGAGGCGGGCATCGCCGGGCACGACCACGAGCTGACCGACCTGTCCCCGGACGGCTTCGCCGCTCGGTACGAGCTGCTCGAGCAGACCCTGGCCGAGCTGGACCGGCTGCCCGCCGCCGACGACCGGGAGCAGGTGGCGAAGGCGGCGATGCAGGAGCGGCTCGGCATCGACCGGGAGCGGTGCGAGGCGGGACTGGTCGACCGCGAGCTGTCGGTCCTGACCAGCCCGCTGCACGAGGTCCGCCAGGTGTTCGAGCTGATGGATACCGAGGGCGAGCAGGCGGCTGCCGACATCTCCAGCCGGCTGGCAGCGGTTCCGGCGACGCTGGCGGGCTGGCGCCGGACGCTGACCCGCGCTGCTGACGAGGGGCGGGTCGCGGCCCGGCGGCAGGTGGTCGGCGCCGCGGCCCAGGCGCGCAGCTGGGCGGCCGCCTCCCCGGGCACCGGCCCGGACGTCTTCACCGAGCTGGTCGACGGGCTGGTCGACGGGTTGACCGCGGCCGCGCCGCTGCGCTCGGACCTGGTCCGGCACGCCGCCGCGGCGCGGGCGGCGGTCCTCGAGACGGCGGAGTACCTGGAGACCGAGCTGGCGCCCTGGGCGCCGCTGCAGGACGCGGTCGGGCGGGAGGTGTACCAGCTGGAGTCGCGGTACTTCCTCGGTGCCGCCGTCGACCTTGACGAGACCTACGCGTGGGGCTGGGCCGAGCTGCACCGGATCGCCGAGGAGAAGCGGGCGATGGCCGGCCAGATCGTGCCCGGCGGCACGCTGGACGACGCGGTGGCGGCGCTGGACGCCGACCCGACGCGCTGGATCGAGGGTGGGCCCGCGTTCCGGGACTGGATGCAGCAGCAGGCGGACGCGTCCATCGAGGCGCTTGCCGACGTGCACTTCGACATCCCCGAGCCGGTCCGTCGGATCGAGTGCAGGCTCGCCCCGACCCACGACGGCGGCATCTACTACACCGGCCCGAGCGAGGACTTCAGCCGGCCGGGGCGGATGTGGTGGTCGGTCCCCACGGACGTGGACCGGTTCTCCCCGTGGCGGGAGCTGACGACGGTCTTCCACGAGGGGGTGCCCGGCCACCACCTCCAGGTCGGCCAGACCGCGTACCGGTCCGAGCTGCTGAACCGCTGGCAGCGCCAGCTGTCCTGGGTGTCCGGTCACGGCGAGGGTTGGGCGCTGTACGCCGAGCGGTTGATGGACGAGCTCGGCCACCTCGCCGACCCCGCGGACAAACTCGGGATGCTGGAGAGCCAGGCGTTGCGCGCGATCCGGGTGGTGGTCGACATCGGGATGCACCTGCAGCTGCCGATCCCGGCCGACAACCCGGTCGGCTTCGCACCCGGAGAGCGGTGGACACCGGAGCTGATGCTGATGCTGATGGCCGAGCACTGCCGGCTGGACGCGACCACGCTGCGCTTCGAGCGAGACCGCTACCTCGGCTGGCCGGGCCAGGCCCCGTCGTACAAGGTCGGCGAGCGGATCTGGCGGCAGGCCAGGGCGGACGAGCAGGCGCGACGCGGCGCCGGCTTCGACCTGCGGGCATTCCACCGGGCCGCGCTCGACCTGGGCAGCCTCGGGCTGGACCCGCTGCGCGCGGCCCTCGCCGGCGCCGCCGGCTGACCGGCCGCTAGCGCTAGCGCGCCGGGCAGCGCAGCCAGGCGCAGGCGGTCACGTCCCAGTACTTCCCCGGGTGCTGCTGCTCGGCCGCCGGCCGGGGCTCCGGAAGCCGCTCGGTCGCGGCAGCCGTGATGTTGGCGTCGGCGGTGGACGACGAGTCGGTGTCGGGCATGACGAATCCCCTCCAGGACCGCACTGTGCCACCGATCGCCGCCTCCCGGTACGAAATGGCGCGGTCGGGGTCGGCGACAATGGGCGCCGTGTCCGGATCCCGCGCGGTGCCGCCGCGGCTCGTGCTCGCCTCCGCGTCGCCGGCCCGGCTCGCGACGCTGCGGGCGGCCGGGCTGGACCCCGCGGTGGTCGTCGCCGGAGTGGACGAGGACGACGCCGCCGCGCCGACACCGGCCGACCTGACCCTGCTGCTGGCCGAGCGCAAGTGCGCCGCGGTCGCCGACCGGCTCGCGAGGGCCGACGGCCGCACGCTGGTGGTGGCGTGCGACTCGCTGCTGGAGCTCGACGGCGAGGCGTACGGCAAGCCCGCAGACGCCGCGACCGCGACCCGTCGCTGGCTGTCGATGCGCGGCCGGGAGGGTGTGCTGCACACGGGACACTGCGTCCGGCTGCTCGACGGTGCCTCGGCCCATCCGCAGCGCAGCGCGGTCGCGTCGACGACGGTGCGCTTCGCCGACCTGAGCGACGAGGAGGTCGGGGCCTACGTCGCCACCGGCGAGCCGCTGGGGGTGGCCGGGGCATTCACGCTGGACGGGCTCGGCGGCGCCTACGTGCGCGGCGTCGACGGGGACCCGCACAACGTCGTCGGCATCAGCCTGCCGCTGCTGCGCGAGCTGGTGGCCGAGCTCGGGACGCCCTGGCACGCCCTGTGGGCTACTCCACCGGCAGGCCGAGGCCCCGGGCGATGACCATCCGCTGGATCTCGCTGGTGCCCTCGCCGATCTCCAGCACCTTCGCGTCCCGGTAGAACCGGGCGACCGGGTACTCCTCCATGAAGCCGTAGCCGCCGAAGACCTGCGTCGCGATCCGGGTGCCGGTCACGGCGGACTCGGTCGCGTACAGCTTGGCGATCGCGGCTGCCTGCTTGAACTCCGCGTCCGGGGCGCCGGCGTCCTTCAGTGCGGCCGCCTTGTAGGTGAGCAGCCGGGCCGACTCGGTCATCACCTGCAGGTCGGCGAGCTGGAAGGCCACCCCCTGCTTGGCGCCGATCGGGACGGTGAAGGTGGTGCGCTGGCCGGCGTACGCGGTGCTCATCTCGAGGCAGGCCTGCAGGCAGCCGACGGCCAGCGCGGCGATCGCGACCCGGCCGTCGTCCAGCGTGGCGAGGAACTGCGCGAAACCGCGACCGCGCTGCCCGAGCAGGTGGTCCTCCGGCACGGTGACGTCGGTGAACGTCAGCGGGTGGGTGTCCGACGCGTGCCAGCCGAGCTTGTCGTAGGCCGGCTCGACGACGAACCCGTCGGTGCCCGCCGGGACGACGATGGTGGAGATCTCCGGCCGGCCGTCCGGTCGCTCACCGGTGCGCGCGGCGACGTTGACCAGCGACGTCAGGTCGCTGCCGGCGTTGGTGATGAACTGCTTGGCGCCGTTCAGCACCCAGCTGCCGTCCCGCAGCTCGGCCCGGGTACGCAGCCCGCCCGCGTCGGACCCGGACCCGGGCTCGGTCAGCCCGAAGCCGGCCAGCGCCCGGCCGGCGACCAGGTCGGGGAGGTAGCGCTGCTTCTGGTCGGCCGTGCCGAACACCAGCAGCGGGTTGATCCCGAGACCGACCGCGGCCTCCAGCGTGATCCCGAGCGACTGGTCCACCCGCCCGATCTCCTCGATCGCGACGCACAGGCTGGTGAAGTCGCCACCGGCGCCGCCGTACTCCTCCGGGGCGGTCAGGCCGAACAGCCCCAGGGCGCCCATCTCGCGCACCACGTCGACCGGGAAGTGGTGCAAGCGGTCCCACTCGGCGGCATGCGGGGCGATCCGCTCGGCGGCGAAGTCGCGCACCGACCGGCGGAACTCCTCGTGCTCGCGAGACAGCTGGAACGACGTCATGCGGAGGACCTCCGGAGCGGGGGGAGTCTTTACCTTTACGTCAACGTAAGCCATGCTGCGGGAGTGGGCAACCCGCAGCAGCGCGACGACGGTCCCTGGAGCATCGGCCGGGTCTCCGCGGAGTTCGGGGTCACCGCCCGGACGCTGCGGTTCTACGAGGACCGCGGGCTGCTCTCGCCGCGCCGGGACGGCACCCGTCGGCTCTACACCGGGCGGGACCGGGTGCGGCTCGCGCTGGTGCTGCGCGGGCGCCGGCTCGGGTTCACGCTGGACGAGATCGCCACCATCGTGGACATGTACGACGCCGAGCCCGGCGAGGCCGGCCAGCTGAGCTACCTGCTGGAGCAGATCGAGGTGCGCCGGGCCGGGCTGGAGCAGCGCCGGCTGGACATCGACGAGACGCTGGCCGAGCTGGACGCGGTGGCGGCCCGGTGCCGAGACGACCTGGCGCGGCTGGGTCACCCGGCTGAGGACGGCCCGGCGGCGATGTCGGCGTCCGGGGGCCACCCCTAGACTCCCCCCGACCAGCCGCGACGGGAGCCCTCGTGACCAAGCACGCCGCACCGCACCTGCGCAAGGTCCTGGTGGCCAACCGGGGCGAGATCGCCGTCCGGGTGCTGCGGGCATGCCGTGACGCCGGCCTGACCGGCGTCGCCGTCTACGCCGAGGCGGACCGCGACGCCCTGCACGTGCGGCTCGCCGACGAGGCGTACTCCCTGCAGGGCAGCACGCCGGGCGACTCCTACCTGTCGGTCGAGAAGCTGCTGGACGTGGCCCGGCGCTGCGACGCCGACGCGGTGCACCCCGGCTACGGGTTCCTGGCCGAGAACGCCGACTTCGCCCGCGCCGTGACCGAGGCGGGGCTGACCTGGATCGGGCCGCCGCCGGAGGCGATCGACTCGCTGGGCGACAAGGTGAAGGCCCGGCACATCGCCGAGAAGGTGGGCGCCCCGCTGGTCGCCGGAACGCCCGAGCCGGTCAAGGACGCCGACGAGGTGGTGGCCTTCGCGGAGGAGCAAGGGTTGCCGATCGCCATTAAGGCCGCCTACGGCGGAGGCGGGCGCGGGCTGAAGGTGGCGCGCGAGATGGACGAGGTCGCCGAGCTCTACGACTCCGCGGTCCGGGAGGCGGTCAGCGCCTTCGGCCGCGGCGAGTGCTTCGTCGAGCGCTACCTCGACCGGCCGCGGCACGTGGAGACCCAGTGCCTGGCCGACCAGCACGGCAACGTCGTGGTGGTGTCGACCCGGGACTGCTCGCTGCAGCGACGGCACCAGAAGCTCGTGGAGGAGGCGCCGGCGCCGTACCTGTCCGAGGAGCAGGTGGCCACGCTGTACGAGAGCTCCAAGGCGATCATGCGCGAGGCCGGCTACGCCGGCGCCGGCACCTGCGAGTTCCTGGTCGGCCAGGACGGCACGATCAGCTTCCTGGAGGTGAACACCCGGCTTCAGGTCGAGCACTGCGTCAGCGAGGAGGTCACCGGGATCGACCTCGTCCGCGAGATGTTCCGCGTGGCGGCCGGTGAGCAGCTCGGCTACGACGACCCGGAGGTCCGCGGGCACGCGATCGAGTTCCGCATCAACGCCGAGGACGCCGGTCAGGGGTTCCTGCCGGCACCGGGGACGCTCACCCGGTGGCACGCACCGGCCGGGCCGGGAGTGCGGCTGGACGGCGGCTACGACCAGGGCGAGACCGTCCCGGGCGCCTTCGACTCGCTGGTGGCCAAGCTCGTGGTCACCGGCGCCACCCGGCAGCAGGCGCTCGAGCGGTCCCGGCGGGCGCTGGCGGAGTTCGTCGTGGAGGGGATGCCGACGGTGATCCCCTTCCACCGCACCGTGCTCGACGACCCGGCGTACGTCGCCGCCGACCACCCGGGAGGTGCCGGCGAGTTCGCGGTGCACACCCGGTGGATCGAGACCGAGTGGGACAACACCGTCGAGCCCTACGCCGGTGGCGCCGACGCGGCGGAGCCGGCGGAGCGGGAGTCCGTGACCGTCGAGGTCGGCGGTCGCCGGATCGAGGTGGTGCTGCCGGCCGGACTGGGGGTCGCGGCGGCCGCGGGGCCGGGGGCGAAGAAGGCCAAGCGCCGGGCCGGGTCGGCCGACAGCGGCGGGGCCGCCGGTGGCGACGCGCTGACCTCGCCGATGCAGGGGACCATCGTCAAGGTCGCGGTCGAGGAGGGCCAGCAGGTGGCCGCGGGCGACCTGGTGGTGGTGCTCGAGGCGATGAAGATGGAGCAGCCGCTGAACGCGCACAAGGCCGGCACCGTCACCGACCTGAAGGCAGAGCCAGGGGCGGGCGTCACCTCCGGTGCGGTGATCTGCACCATCGCCGACGCGCCGGCCGAGGCGCCGGCCGACGACGCCTGAGCTGTCCGTGTTCGGCAAGGTGCTGGTCGCCAACCGCGGCGAGATCGCGGTGCGCGCCTTCCGGGCCGCCTACGAGCTGGGCGCCCGCACCGTCGCCGTCTTCCCGTACGAGGACCGCAACTCCGAGCACCGGCTGAAGGCCGACGAGGCCTACCCGATCGGGGAGAAGGGACATCCGGTCCGGGCCTACCTCGATCCGGGTGAGATCGTGCGGGTCGCGGTGCAGGCAGGGGCGGACGCGGTCTACCCGGGCTACGGCTTCCTGTCGGAGAACCCGGCTCTCGCCCAGGCGTGTGCCGACGCCGGGATCACCTTCGTGGGCCCGTCGGTGGACGTGCTGCGGCTGACCGGCAACAAGGCGCGGGCGGTCGAGGCGGCGGCCGCCGCCGGCGTCCCGGTGCTGGCGTCGGTGCCGCCGACCGACGACCTGGACGAGCTCCTGCGCTCCGCGGAGGGCCTGGAGTTCCCGCAGTTCGTCAAGGCCGTCGCAGGCGGTGGTGGTCGCGGGATGCGCCGCGTCACCGACCCGGACGGGCTGCGCGAGGCCGCCGAGTCGGCGATGCGGGAGGCCGACGGAGCGTTCGGTGACCCGACCGTCTTCTTGGAGCGCGCCGTCGACGAGCCACGGCACATCGAGGTGCAGGTCCTCGGTGACCGGACCGGTGCCGTCGTGCACCTGTTCGAGCGGGACTGCTCGATCCAGCGCCGGCACCAGAAGGTGCTCGAGATCGCCCCGGCGCCGAACCTCGACCCCGACCTGCGCGACCGGCTGTGTGCGGACGCGGTGCGGCTGGCCGAGCACATCGGCTACTCCTGCGCCGGCACGGTGGAGTTCCTCGTCGACCGGGACGGGCAGCACGTCTTCCTGGAGATGAACCCCCGGATCCAGGTCGAGCACACGGTCACCGAGGAGGTGACCGACGTGGACCTGGTGCAGTCCCAGCTGCGGATCGCGGCGGGCGAGACGCTCGCCGATCTGGGGCTGGCGCAGTACACGATCCGGGTGCGCGGCGCCGCCGTGCAGTGCCGGATCACCACCGAGGACCCGGCCAACGGGTTCCGGCCGGACACCGGGCGGATCACCACCTACCGGTCGCCCGGTGGGGCCGGGATCCGGCTGGACGGCGGGACCACGTTCACCGGGGCGGAGGTGAGCGCGCACTTCGACTCGATGCTCACCAAGCTGATCTGCCGGGGGATCGACTTCCCGGCAGCGGTCGCACGGGCACGGCGGGCGGTGGCCGAGTTCCGGGTGCGCGGGGTGACCACCAACATCGCCTTCCTCCAGGCACTGCTCGACGACCCCGACTTCCGCGCCGGCCGGCTCAGCACCTCGTTCATCGACGAGCGGCCGCAGCTGGTCACCCGGTCGCTCTCGGCCGACCGCGGAACCAAGCTGCTCAGCTGGCTCGCCGACGTCACCGTCAACCGACCGCACGGCCCGCCGCCGGCGCTGGTCGACCCGCGGGAGAAGCTGCCCAGCCTCGGCCCCGACGACGGGCGCCGGGAGCCGCCGGCCGGCTCCCGGCAGGCGCTCGCCGACCTCGGACCCGAGCGGTTCGCCCGGCGGCTGCGGGAGCAGGACGCGGTCGCGGTCACCGACACGACCTTCCGGGACGCGCACCAGTCACTGCTGGCGACCCGGGTCCGCACCATCGACCTGCTGGGGGTGGCCGGGCATGTCGCCCGGACCACGCCGCAGCTGTGGTCGCTGGAGGCCTGGGGCGGTGCGACCTATGACGTCGCGCTCCGCTTCCTGCACGAGGACCCGTGGGAACGGCTGGCGGCGCTCCGGGCCGCGGTGCCCAACCTCTGCCTGCAGATGCTGCTGCGCGGCCGGAACACCGTCGGCTACACCCCCTACCCGACCGAGGTCACCGACGCGTTCGTGGCCGAGGCGGCCGCCACCGGCATCGACGTGTTCCGCATCTTCGACGCGCTGAACTCCGTCGACCAGATGGTGCCGGCGATCCGCGCGGTCCGGGAGACCGGAGCAGCCGTCGCCGAGGTGGCGCTGTGCTACACCGGCGACCTGTCCGACCCGGACGAACGGCTCTACACGCTGGACTACTACCTGCGACTGGCCGAGCAGATCGTCGAGGCCGGAGCGCACGTGCTCGCGATCAAGGACATGGCCGGGCTGCTTCGCGCTCCGGCGGCGCGCCGGCTGGTCCCGGCGCTGCGCGAGCGGTTCGACCTGCCGGTGCACCTGCACACCCACGACACCGCCGGTGGCCAGCTCGGCACGCTGCTGGCCGCCATCGACGTCGGCGTGGACGCCGTGGACGCCGCCTGCGCGTCGATGGCCGGCACCACCAGCCAGCCACCGCTGTCCGCGCTCGTCGCCGGCACCGACCACACCGAGCGGGCCACCGGGCTGTCCCTGGCCGCCGTGAACGACCTGGAGCCGTACTGGGAGGCGGTACGCCGGGTCTACTCGCCGTTCGAGGCCGGCCTGGCCGCACCGACCGGCCGGGTCTACCGGCACGAGATCCCCGGCGGCCAGCTGTCGAACCTGCGGCAGCAGGCGATCGCGCTCGGCCTCGGCACCCGGTTCGAGCAGATCGAGCAGATGTACGCCGCTGCCGACGACATCCTCGGGCACCTGGTCAAGGTGACCCCGAGCAGCAAGGTGGTCGGCGACCTCGCGCTGCACCTGGTCGCCGTGGACGCCGACCCGGACGAGTTCGCGGCCAACCCGCAGGCCTACGACGTCCCCGACTCCGTCGTCGGCTTCCTGTCCGGTGAGCTGGGCGACCCACCCGGCGGCTGGCCGGAGCCGTTCCGCACCCGGGCGCTGGAAGGCCGCTCCACCTCCCGGGCTCCGGCCGATCTCGACGACGACGCGCGGCGCGGGCTGACCGGCTCGTCCGCGGGGCGGCGGGCGACGCTGAACCGGCTGCTGTTCCCGGAGCCGACCGCGGAGTTCGAGCGGGCGTTCGAGACCTACAGCGACCTGTCCGTGCTGCCGAGCCACGCCTTCCTCTACGGCCTGGACCCGGACACCGAGACCGCCGTCGAGATCGAGGAGGGCAAGACGCTGATCCTCGGCGTCGAGGCGCTGGGCGAGCCGGACGCCCGCGGCATGCGCACGGTGATGTGCACGATCAACGGCCAGCTGCGGCCGGTCTCGGTCCGGGACCGGTCGGCGGGGTCCGCGGCGACCGAGGCTGAGAAGGCCGACCCGCAGGTGAAGGGTCACGTCGCGGTGCCCTACGACGGCACCGTCACTCCCACGGTGCAGGAGGGGGACCGGGTGGCGGCCGGCTCGACCGTGGCCACGGTCGAGGCGATGAAGATGGAGGCCTCGATCACCACCCCGGTCGGCGGGACGGTCACCCGGCTGGTCCTGACCGGTCCCCGACCGGCCGAGGGTGGCGACCTGGTGTGCGTCGTCGAGGCCGACGGCTGACTCAGCCGCCGCGGACGACGACCTCCACCTCCCGGGTGGCCCGGAGCCAGGTGATCCGGCCGTGCTCGAAGCGGACCCGCCGCCCCACCTCGATCTGGCGGACCTCGGTGGTCGGGTACCCGAGCGGACCGCGGACGTACCCGTGCTTGCGGTAGGCGGCCAGGATCGCGCCGGTCACCGCATGGGTTCCGGTCCGGTCGTGCGAGACCACGACGCCGCCCTGGAAGGCGGCCTTGCGCCCACCGTCGAAGGTCTTGTCGAGCCGTCCGGTGGGGAAGCCGAGGAAGGACTGCACCCCGCCGGCACGCAGGTAGTAGGCCAGCACGGCGCCACGCAGCGCCCGCGCCCCGGTGTGCTTGGACCAGTACATCCGGCCGTGGCTGAACTCCTGCCGGGCACCGGTCAGGCCGCGGGCGTTGCTCGCGCGGGTCTCCGCCCCCTGCGGCGCGCCGACCGGGGACGACTTCGCCCCGCCCTGCCGCTTCCAGGCCCGCATGATCGGGGTCAGCTGCATCGTGAACCAGCTGGACCGCAGCCCGAGCGCGTAGCGGAACGCCTCACCGCTCATCGCCACGTCGCCCTTGGTGCCGGACAACACCACCTGCAGCACCCGGCCGCCCCAGTCGCCGTGGCCGTCCCGCTTGGTGACCGCCACCGACTCCAGCCGGCCGAGCTCGGGGAAGGTGCGCTCGAGGGTGCCGGTGTCCACCCGAGCCTGCCAGTCGTGGTTGGGGTTGCCGGCCCAGTCGTCGTACGGGTCCGCCTTGGCCGGGAGGTAGGGCTGGCCACCGTTCACCGTCCAGCCCCCGGACGAGCTGGCGAACTGGGTGAACGCCGGCCGGTCGTTGAACAGCAGCACCTGGGCGGCCGTCGCCGACACCGCCTGGTTGCCGCGCTCGGTCTCCGCGTCGACCCCGCCGTAGACCTGGCAGGAGGTCGTGTCGCAGACGTGCCAGTAGCGGGTGCGGTTGGCGTGCCGGCCGAACGCGGCATAGGTGCGTGCGGCCACCGCCTGCGCCTTCAGCGCCGGCATCGACCAGGACGTCGGCATCTCCCGGGGCAGCACCCCGCGGACGTACTCGTCGAGGGAGACCACGTTGACGGTGTCCCGGGTCGACGCACCACGGAACGGCGACGACGCCCGGAGCGCGCCCCGATACCGCCTGACCGTGCCACCGGGGAGCACCAGCCCGACCGGCCTTCCGCCGGCGGCGAACTGGCCGTCGCCGCGGAGCACGGTGCGACCGGGCACCTGCCAGCGGTGCCAGCCCTTGGCGTCGTGGAACTGCACGGCGGAGACGGACGCGTCCTCCCGGCTCGGCGCGATCCGCCACTGGTCGGAGCCGTTGTCCGGCAGCGTCCACGCCTCCTTGTCCCGGCGATCGCGCACCATCAGCCCGGGTCGTGCCTGCACCGTCAGCTGCGGGCTGGTGTCGGCCGTGATCAGCACCCGTAGCGGTCCCTTGAGCTCCGCCGGCGTCGTCCTCGGGTAGTAGAAGGCCAAGATCTCGGCCGCGGAGCGGCCGGCGCGAGCCGCCCCCTCGGCGCCGTACTGGCTCATCCCGCGACCGTGGCCGTAGCCGTGCCCGTCGATCACCACCACGCCGGAGTAGGGCACCCAGTAGCGCTTCGCCGCCGCCGGTGCCGCCGTCGCGGCGACCAGGCCGGACGTGGCAGCGAGCAGCGCGGCGCCGACGGCTGCGGTGACTCTGCGCGCGCGGCGCGCCCTGCTCACCGCCACTCCACGCGCACGGTGTCCGTGCTGCGGTCCCAACGGACCACCCCGTGCCGGAACGTCGCCCGCGAGCCACCGGGCACGACGCGGATGCTCGACGTCGGCAGCCCGAGCCGTCCCCGGGCGTAGTGCAGCCGGGCGTAGCGGTCCAGGATCCGGCCGTACAGCACCCGGACGGCCTTCTCCGGTGGGACATAGGCCCGGCCGCGCTCGAAGCCGATGACGCCCACCCGGCGCACGCTCGAGGGAACGACGTCGGTCCGTGGCCAGCCCAGCCGCCCGGTCACGCCCCCCGCGTTCCGGTAGCGCTTCAGCACCCGACCGGTCAACCAGTGCGCCCCTAGCCCGGGCTTGACGTACATCCGGCCCTTGGCGAAGCGGGTGATCCGCCCGCCGTGGCTCCACTGCTCACCGACGAAGACCGGGCCGGTGCGAGCCGTGCCGAGCTTGTTCGCCTTGCGCGCCGCCTTCGGGTGGTAGCGGGACAGGTAGCTGGCGACCCGCTTGCGGATCCGCGGCAGCCGGTCGTAGACGTTGCTCCCCGGACAGCTGGTCGACATCGCGTCCCGGTGGCCCGAGATCCGGGCGAACCGGCGACCGGCGATGGAGGTGGTGCCCCGGACCGGCGCGAAGCTGGAGCCGAGCCGCCAGCCGGTGAAGCGGACCAGCGCGTTCAGGATGCGCCGGGTGGGCTCGGCCCGTTGGAAGTTGCCCATCAGCGAGACACCGACGGCGTTGGTGTTCCAGTCCCCGGCGTGGGCGCCGCGAACCGGCTTGCGGATGCCGCCACGACGTCCCTCGTAGATGTTGCCGAAGCGGTCGATGAGCGCGTTGTAGCCGATGTCGCACCAGTTCTGGCCCTGCGTGTGGTACGCGTAGATGCTGCGGACGATTGCCGGCGACTCGCGCGGCGAGTACCGGCTCGAGCCCGCGGTGTGGTGGACGAACACCATCTTGGCCGAGCTGCCGTAGCGAGGCGCCCAGCACGGGTCGCCCATCGACGGGTTCGCCCCCCACTGACGGCGGCTGATCACCCGCGGGATGTTCGGGAAGCGCGGAGCCGACCTGATCCGGTCTCCGCTCTTCGGCCGCCGCTTGGCCACCGACCGCGACTGGCGCGCATCGGAGGTCTGCTCGGCTGACACGGTGACCACGCGCGCGTCCAGCGGCGCGGTGCCGTCGCCGGAGCCGATGCGGACCGCGACGCCGTCGGCCGAGCCCACCCATAGCGGGGCGGTGCCGGCGCGGGCGTCGGACTCCGCACCGGGCGCCGGCCCCTCGTCCCCGACGTACTCCAGGTGCTCCCAGGCCCCCCACCCCTCCGGTCCGTGCAGCCGGGCCTCGACGTCCACGTCGGCCGGCGTGCTCGCCGGGTCCCAGGTGACACCCAGCAGCGCGAACGGCTCGGTGCGGATCGGCGCGAGCTCGGCGACCCGGCCGGTCCGGCGGGCCGTCCGGGCTGTGACCGCCGGGATGGGCAGGGTGGACACGTCGGACGGCTCACCGGTCGGTGCGGTCGGTGCCGCCGCCACGGCCGGCCCCGCGGTCACCGCGTTGGACGTGCCGGGAGTCGCAGCGACCCCGAGGAGCAGGCCTGCGGTCGCGACCGCCACGCCGATCTTCATACCCGGACCCTCGCCTCACGGTGGGAGATGTGTGACAGGTGTTTCTGCTGTGACTGGAGGGAGGATTATGGTCACAGAAAATGGCGCTCTGCCAGCACTGCGTGACATTCTTTGAATGACACGGATGGAAATACAACGGTGTTATTCGTGGCCGGGTCGCGATCGTGCCCGAGCCGTCGCCGTGACTCGTCCCCAGTGTCGTTCCTGCAGGTCAGCGCCCGTGATCGGCCGACCGGGCGAAAAGTCGTGGGCCGAACGGCGGATTTGTGCGCCGGTTGTCCCCGGATATCAGAACCGGTTGCGCAACCGCCGGGCCACGGCCTTTACTCGCGAGCCGAAGGCCCCGGTCCCCGAGGCCGCCGGGCCGCCTTGGTCCGGGGCCGCGGCCGGCCGGGCCCGCAGCGTCTTGAGCTCGGCGCGCAACTCCACGTTGCGGGTGCCCAGATGGTTGACCAGGCCCACGATCGCGTCCTCGGCGGCGGCGAGCACCTCCGCGTCCGGCACCAACTCGGGCTGCAGCGGGTGGCCGGCGGAGGAGCCGGCGGGGGTCGTCGGCACCAGGTCGGCCAGGTCGCCGACGACGGGGTAGCCGGCGCTCCGCAGCGCCGCGACGATCTGCGCGGCCCGTTCGACAGCCCAGGCGTGCTGGTCCGGCGAGAGCACGATCGGGCGGGGGTTGGGCCGGCCGGCGAGAACCTGCCGGGCCATGACGTTCTTGACCGAGTGCGCGTACACCGGCCACTCGACCTGGTCCATGATCCGGTCGTTCACCCGGCGCAGCAGCTCGGCCTCGGCGGCACCGATCGACTCGTTGCGGCGGTCCACCTCCGGGTCCCACCCGGTGGCGTCGGAACCGATGACCTGGCCCATCCGTTGCAGCAGCAGTCCGCGGGGGGCCCCCGGCGGGGGCACGGTCACCACGTGAATCCGCTCCGCGGGGACGTGCACGTTCCAGCGACGCAGCACCGCCGGAAGGTCCTGCTGGCGCCAGAAGCCCTTGGCCGGCGAGGCGTCCACCCGGGCGGGGTCCATCAGCGCGGCCACGAAGTCCGGCCAGGACACGGACTTGGAGTTCTTCATCCGCTCCTGCCAGGCGGCTGGGACCACCCGGGCCAGGTCGCGGGCAGTGAGCACGACGTGCAGCTCGGCCGGGGCCAGGTCGGCGACGACCTGGCGGATCTGCGCCGGCTTGGCAAGCGACAGGAACTCCATCGACATCACCGCGGTCGGACCCGACCAGCGGGCGATCGCGTCGGTGAGGCGTCCCCATCCGCCGGCCACCTCGGGCGACTGGTAGCCCGCCCGGCTGGCGCCCAGCAGGTCCCACGCGGCGTTGGCCTGGTCCGCACGGGACTTCCGGCCGGGAACCAGGATCCCCTCGGCGCCGAGCAGCCCCCGGTTCTGCCACAACACGTGCTGGATGTAGGTGGTGCCCGTCTTGAAGGCCCCGATGTGCGCGAAGACGGTCTGTGTCAACGAGACCTCCGGGGGTCGGGGGGACGGGCGAGCAGCCTACGCGGGGCTCCCCACGCGGCCGGGCGGTTCAGGCCCGGTGGTGCAGCCGGCGGGCCGCCTCGGCCACCGAGCCGGTCATCGACGGGTACACGGTGAAGGCGTGCGCGACCTGGTCGACGGTCAGGTTGCAGGTGACCGCGACCGCGACCGGGTGGATCAGCTCGCTGGCCTGGGGCGCCACCACCACCCCGCCGGCGACGATGCCGGTGCCCGGACGGCAGAAGAGCTTCACGAACCCGTCCCGCACCCCCTGCATCTTGGCCCGGGCGTTGCCCGCCAGGTCCAGCGTCACGGTCTCGGCGTCCACGTCGCCGGAGTCGACCACCTGCTGGGTCCAGCCCACCGTGGCGATCTCGGGTGCCGTGAACACCGTCGACGACACCTGGGCCAGGTCCAGCGGCCGGACCGCGTCGCCCAGCGCGTGCCACATCGCGATCCGGCCCTGCATCGCGGCGACCGAGGCGAGCATCAGCACCCCGGTGCAGTCGCCGGCGGCATAGACCCCCCGGGCGGTGGTCCGCGACACCCGGTCCACTTCGACGAACCCCCGCTCGTCCACCGCGACACCGGCCGTGTCCAGGCCGAGGTCGTCGCTGTTCGGCACCGAGCCGAGGGCGAGCAGGCAGTGCGAGGCGTCCACGGTGCTGCCGTCGGTCAGCGTGACCCGCACCCCGTCCGCACCGTCAGCCCCACCGCGCCGCTGCACCGACGCCATCCGGGACCGGGACAGCACGGTCATCCCACGCCGCTGGTAGACCTCCTCGACCACGCGGGCGGCGTCCGCGTCCTCGCCGGGTAGCACCCGGTCCCGGCTGGACACCAGCACCACCTCGCAGCCCAGTGCGAGGTACGCGCCGGCGAACTCCAGCCCGGTGACTCCCGAGCCGACGACCACCAGCCGCTCCGGCAGCTCGGTCAACTCGTACACCTGCTGCCAGGTGAGGATCCGCTCTCCGTCCGGCCGCGCCGCCTCGAGGACCCGCGGCCGAGCCCCGGTCGCCACGAGCAGCACGTCGGCCTCCACCCGCTCGGTGGCGGCGCCGGTGCCGGCCAGCACCGCCTGCGGGCCGTCGAGGCGGCCCGGTCCCCGCAGGGTCCGCACTCCCTCCGCCTCCAGCCGGCGGCCGACGTCACCGGACTGGGCGGCCGCGAGGCGCTTCACCCGTTCGTTGACGGTGCCCACCTCGGCGACGACCTTGGACCCGACGCAGACACCGAGCTCGTCCGACCCCTCGACCGCGCTCATCAGCGCTGCGGTCGCGACCAGCGTCTTGCTGGGCACGCAGTCGGTGAGCACCGCCGCACCGCCCAGGCCGTCTCGGTCGATGACGCAGACCTCCGCGTCCAGCTGGGCCGCGACGAGCGCGGCCTCGTAGCCACCGGGTCCGCCGCCGAGGATCGCCACGCGAGTCACGCCGCTCATCATGTCCGACGGGCGCGTGCGGCGACGACCCACCCGGCCGGGGCCAGTAGGCTGTGCGGTCGTGCTGTACGCCGCCTACGGCTCCAACATGGACCCCGCCCGGATGGCGCAGCGCTGCCCGCACTCCCCCTTGCGCGGCACCGGCTGGCTGGACGGCTGGCGGCTGACCTTCGGCGGCGAGGAGCACGGCTGGGATGGCGCCCTCAGCACCGTCGTCGAGTCGGCTCCCGACGAGCCGGCCGGCCAGGTGTTCGTCGCGCTGTACGACATCACCGACGAGGACGTGAGCTCCCTGGACGACTGGGAGGGCGTCGGGATCGGCCTCTACCGCAAGACCCGGGTCCGGGTGCAGACCCTCGAGGGCGCCCAGCTCGCCTGGCTCTACGTGCTGGACGCGTACGAGGGCGGCCTGCCCTCGGCCAGCCACCTCAGCATCCTGGCCGAGGCGGCGCTGTCCGCCGGCGCCCCGGCCGACTACGTCCTTGACCTGCAGCACCGTCCGTGCCGCTCGCTCGGCGACTGAGCAGACCGGAAGGAGCACGCGATGGAGGTGCTGGTCACCGGTGCCGCCGGCTCGATCGGGCAGCCGCTGTGTGCCGGGCTGGCAGGCCTGGGGCACCGGGTCCGCGGCCTCGACCTGGCCGCCGAGCCGACCGCGCTGGCGGGCGCGGTCACCGGCTGGCTGGTCGGGGACTGCCTGGACCCGGCCGCCGTGGACACGGCGGTGGCCGGAGCCGACGCCGTCGTGCACCTGGCGAGCAACCCGCAGGAGGCGGCGCTGCCCGCCTGCCTGGAGTCGCACGTGCACACCACCGGCCGGTTGCTCGACGCGATGGTGCGCCACGACGTGCCGCGGATGGTCTATGCCAGCTCCAACCACGCGGTCGGCCTGACCCGGCGCAGCGCACTGCCCCCGCGCCAGCACGAGGACAGTCGCGGGCTGCTGGGCACCGACGTGCCCCCTCGGCCGGACACCTTCTACGGCGTGGCCAAGGTGGCCGCCGAGGCGCTGCTGCAGCGCTACGCCGACCGCTCCGGGATGGTGACGTTCGCGCTGCGGATCGGCAGTTTCGGCGAGCGGCCGCAGTCCCGTCGCCAGCTGAGCACCTGGCTCTCCCCGGCCGACATGGTCCGCCTGGTCCAGGCCTGCCTGACCGCACCGGTCGGCGGCGGCGGGCCGACCGGCCGGCACACCGTGGTGCACGGCATCTCGGCCAACACCCGGGCATGGTGGGACCTCGGCCCGGGCCGCGCGGTCGGGTACGCCCCGGTCGACGACGCCGAGGCGTGGGCGGCCGAGCTGCCCCGCCGCGACGAGGACCGGGCCGAGATCGACGTCGTCGGCGGCCCGCACGCCGGCGCCGACTACGACCGGCCGGCGTTCGAGGACGGGGCATGACGGGGGACCCGACCGGCGCCGCACGGGCGTGGCTGGCAGCGGACCCGGACCCGGTCACCCGGGCCGAGCTCACCGGCGTCCTCGCGGCAGCCGACGCGGGGGACGAGGCTGCCCGAGTCGACCTGGCCGACCGGTTCGCCGGTCGGCTCGCGTTCGGCACCGCCGGCCTGCGCGGCGCGCTCGGAGCCGGCCCGAACCGGATGAACCGGGTGGTGGTGACGCAGGCGGCGGCCGGTCTGGTCGGCTACCTGCGAGCCGAGGTGACCCCGGCGCCACGCGTAGCGGTGGGTTTCGACGCACGCCGCAACTCCGACGTGTTCGCCGTCGACACTGCCGAGATCGTGGCGGGTGCCGGCGGCGACGCGCTGCTGTTGCCGGCGCCGCTGCCGACCCCGGTGCTGGCGTACGCGGTGCGGGCGCTCGGCTGCGACGCGGGCGTGATGGTGACCGCGTCGCACAACCCGCCGGAGGACAACGGCTACAAGGTCTACCTCGGGGACGGCAGCCAGATCGTGCCGCCGGCCGACGAGCGGATCGCGGCGGCGATCGGGCGGGTCGCCGAGACCGGCGTCGGCACGCTCCCGCGGGACGACTCCTACACCCGGCTCGGCGACGAGGTGCGCGCCGGATACGTCGAGGCCGTGCTGCAGACGCTGCCCGCCCCTGGACGGCCGGCACCCCGGGCCCTGCGCATCGTGCACACCGCCCTGCACGGCGTCGGCGCCGCGGTGCTCGACGAGGTGCTGGAGCGGGCCGGCTTCGCCGACCGGCACCAGGTGCCGGAGCAGGCGCAGCCCGACCCCGACTTCCCCACCGTCGCGTTCCCGAACCCGGAGGAGCCCGGGGCGATGGACCTCGCCCGGGCACTCGCGGCCGAGGTCGGCGCAGACCTGGTGGTGGCCAACGACCCGGACGCGGACCGGTGCGCGGTCGCGGTCCCGGACCGGCTGGTGCCGGGACGGTGGCGGATGCTGCACGGAGACGAGGTCGGAGCGCTGCTCGCGGACGTCTTGCTGCGGGCCGGTCGCACCGGGACCTATGCCGCCACCATCGTGTCCAGCTCGCTGCTGGGCTCGATGGTCGCCGCCCGGCGGGCAGCCGGCGACGACGTCACGTCGGCGGAGACCCTCACCGGCTTCAAGTGGCTGACCAAGGTGGACCGGCTGGCGTACGCGTACGAGGAGGCGCTCGGCTACTGCGTCGCCCCGGACCTGGTGCGGGACAAGGACGGTGTGAGCGCCGCGCTGCTGGTCTGCGACCTGGCCGCCCGGTTGCACGCCGAGGGCCGCGACCTGGTCGACCGGCTGGACGACCTGGCCCGCGAGCACGGCCTGCACGCCACCGACCAGCTGTCGGTCCGGGTCACCGAGACCGCGGCGATCGGCGCCGCGATGGCCCGGCTGCGCGGCAGGCCACCCCGGACGCTGGGCGGGCTGCCGGTCGAGCGGGTGGACGACCTGAGCCTCGGCTCACCCGGCCGCACCGGGCTGCCCCCCACCGACGGGTTGCGCCTGGTCCTGGCGGAGGGCGGCCGGGTGGTGGTGCGCCCTTCGGGCACCGAGCCGAAGCTGAAGGCCTACCTGGAGGTGGTCGTCCCGGTCGAGCCGGACGGGGACGGCGCGGTCGGCGCCGCCCGGATCGCCGCGGCCGGTCGGCTGGACGCGGTACGCGCTGACCTGGCCGAGGTGCTCGGCCTCTGAGCAGCTCGCACCGGTGCAGGCTCAGGCGAGCAGCAGCAGCACGAGGAACACCCCAGCGCCCAGCGCCAGCGCCACCACCTCCGGCAGCGCCACCCGCCGCACCACCCCGCCGGTCGGGTACCGCTCCCGGGACAGCGCGGCGCGGCTTCTCGCCAGATCCAGCAGCCGCGCCTCCAGCGGAGGCCGGGAGGTCGCGACCTGCTCCCGCCGCCAGCGGCCTGAGCCGGTGCCGTAGTGCACGCCGTCGCCGACGAACACCTTGGTCGTGTGCCGGCGGACCACGACGTCGTCCAGCCGGTGCCACGGGACGGCGGTGTCGCTCAGCATGTTGCGCAGCAGCAGGTGGTCGTCGTGAGCGACGAGCACGGGGCGCAGGAACATGGCGTGGACGACCAGCAGCGCCTCGACCATCCCGGCGGTCGCCGCCGCCGCGGCGGGCGAGTCGCCCCGCCACGCGGTGAGACCCGCGGCCAGCACCAGGACGCCCGCGTAGCAGACCCCCACCACCCGGCCCGCGGTGGGCCGGAAGCGCTCGGTCGACCGCTCGCGCAGGCTGTCCACCCGCGGCATTGTGCCCGGGCAGGTTCCGGGCTCCTACACTTCGGGTGTGACAGCGCTGTCCACGCCGCCGGTCGGCGACCCCGGCCTCGCACTGTCCGAGGTCACCGGCTCGGAGTCGTCCCTGCGACGGTTCCTGGCCGGGCTGCCCGGGGTGGACCAGGTGGGCGCCGAGGCGCGGGCGGGCGCGCTCGCGACCCGGAGCATCAAGACCTCCGCCAAGTCGTACGCGATCGACCTGGCGATCTCCATGATCGACCTCACCACGCTGGAGGGGGCCGACACCGCCGGCAAGGTCCGGGCGCTGGCCGCCAAGGCACTACGACCGGACCCCACCGACCCGACCTGCCCGGCCGCGGCCGCGGTCTGCGTCTACCCGGACATGGTGCCGTTGGTCCGCGAGGTGGTCGGGGACCGGCTGCACGTGGCGAGCGTCGCCACCGCCTTCCCCTCCGGCCGGTCCTCGCTGGAGGTCAAGCTGCGGGACACCGCCGACGCGGTGGCCGCCGGCGCCGACGAGATCGACATGGTCATCGACCGGGGCGCCTTCTTGTCCGGGCGGGTGCAGCAGGTCTTCGACGAGATCGTCGCGATCAAACAGGCCTGCGGCAGCGCGCACCTCAAGGTGATCCTGGAGACCGGCGAGTTGGTCACCTACGACAACGTCCGGCGCGCCTCCTGGCTGGCGATGCTGGCCGGGGCCGACTTCATCAAGACCTCCACCGGCAAGGTGCAGCCGGCGGCGACGCGTCCGGTCACGCTGGTGATGCTGGAGGCGGTCCGCGACTTCCGCCGGGCCACCGACCGCCAGATCGGGGTCAAGCCCGCCGGGGGGATCCGCTCGGCCAAGGACGCGGTGCGCTACCTCGTCCTGGTCAACGAGGTCGCGGGCAGCGACTGGCTGCACCCGGACTGGTTCCGGTTCGGGGCGTCCAGCCTGCTCAACGACCTGCTCCTGCAGCGGCAGAAGCTCGCCACCGGGGCCTACTCCGGCCCCGACTACGTCACCTTGGACTGACATGAGCCAGATGTTCGAGTACGCACCGGCGCCGGAGTCGCGGGCCGTGGTCGACCTGGCCAGCTCGTACGGGCTGTTCATCGGCGGCGAGTTCGTCGACGGCACCGACTCCACCACGTTCAAGACCGTGAACCCGGCGACCGAGGAGGTGCTCGCCGAGGTCACCGAGGCGGGCGAGGCCGACGTGGACCGCGCGGTGGCCGCCGCCCGTCGGGCCTACGACCGGGTCTGGGGCCGGATGCCGGGCCGGGAGCGGGCCAAGTACCTGTACCGGATCGCGCGGATCGTGCAGGAGCGCAGCCGCGAGCTCGCGGTGGCGGAGAGCCTCGACAACGGCAAACCGATCCGGGAGAGCCGAGACGTCGATCTGCCGCTGGTGGCCGCCTGGTTCTTCTCCTACGCCGGCTGGGCGGACAAGCTCGAGCACGCCGGCTACGGGCCGGACCCGCAGCCGGTCGGCGTCGCCGGTCAGGTCATCCCGTGGAACTTCCCGCTGATGATGCTGGCCTGGAAGATCGCGCCGGCGCTCGCCTGCGGCAACACCGTCGTGCTGAAGCCGGCGGAGACCACGCCGCTCACCGCGCTGCTTTTCGCCGAGATCTGTCAGCAGGCGGAGCTGCCCGGCGGCGTGGTCAACATCGTGACCGGCGCCGGCGCCACCGGGCAGGCACTGGTCACCCACCCGGACGTGGACAAGGTGGCGTTCACCGGCTCGACCGAGGTCGGCCGCCGGATCGCCGCCGCTCTGGCGGGAACCGACACCCGGCTGACCCTCGAGCTCGGCGGCAAGGCCGCCAACGTGGTCTTCGACGACGCACCGCTGGACCAGGCGGTGGAGGGCGTGGTCAACGGGATCTTCTTCAACCAGGGGCACGTGTGCTGCGCCGGCTCGCGGCTGCTGGTGCAGGAGAGCGTGCACGAGGAGGTGCTGGACCGGCTGAAGCGGCGGATGGCGACGCTCCGGGTCGGGGACCCGCTGGACAAGAACACCGACGTCGGCGCGATCAACTCCGCCGCCCAGCTGGCCCGCATCCGCGAGCTGTCCGACACCGGCGACGCCGAGGGGGCCGAGCGGTGGTCCGCCCCGTGTGAGCTGCCCGAGCACGGGTTCTGGTTCGCCCCCACGGTGTTCACCGGCGTCACCCAGGCGCACCGGATCGCCCGCGAGGAGATCTTCGGCCCGGTGCTGTCGGTGCTGACCTTCCGCACGCCGCAGGAGGCGGTGGCCAAGGCCAACAACACGCCGTACGGGTTGTCGGCCGGCGTCTGGACCGAGAAGGGCTCCCGCATCCTGTGGATGGCCGAGGCGTTGCGGGCCGGGGTGGTGTGGGCCAACACGTTCAACAAGTTCGACCCGACCAGCCCGTTCGGGGGCTACAAGGAGTCCGGCTACGGCCGCGAGGGCGGCCGGCACGGGCTGGAGGGGTACCTGCGATGAGCACCGACCGGGTGGACGTGCGCAAGACCTACAAGCTCTACATCGGGGGCGCCTTCCCGCGCAGCGAGTCCGGCCGCTCCTACGTCGTGACCGACGGCAGAGGTCGCTTCGTCGCCAACGCCGCCCAGGCCAGCCGCAAGGACGCCCGGGACGCGGTCGTCGCGGCCCGCAAGGCGCAGCCCGGCTGGGCGGCGCGTACCGCCTACAACCGCGGACAGGTGCTGTACCGGGTGGCCGAGGTGCTGGAGGGACGGCGCGGCCAGTTCGTCGACGAAGTGTCCCGCGGCGAGGGGCTGAGCGCCCGCCGGGCGGAGACGGTCGTGGACGCGGCGGTGGACCGCTGGGTCTGGTACGCCGGCTGGACCGACAAGCTGGCCCAGGTGCTCGGCAACGCCAACCCGGTCGCCGGCCCGTACTTCAACCTGTCCACCCCGGAGCCGACCGGCGTCGTGGCCGCGGTGGCGCCGCCGGAGTCGTCGCTGCTGGGACTGGTGAGCGTGCTGGCCCCGGCGGTGGCGACCGGCTGCACGACGGTGGTGCTGGCCGCCGAGTCCACGCCGCTGCCGGCGATCACGCTCGCCGAGGTGCTCGCCACCTCGGACCTGCCCGGCGGTGTGGTCAACCTGCTCACCGGCCGGGTGGCCGAGGTGATGCCGTGGCTCGCCTCGCACCGCGACGTCGACGCCGTCGACCTGACCGGCGTCGCCGAGCCTGGCCTCGCCCGCGACCTGGAGGTGGCCGCGGCCGAGACGCTGACCCGGGTCCGGCGCCCCGAGCCGGACGCCGACTGGACCGCCACCCCGGGGATCGACCGGCTGAGCTGGGTGCTGGAGACGAAGACCGTCTGGCACCCGATCGGCGTCTGACCCCCTCCCACCCCCTCCCACCCCCTCCCCCTCCCCCTCCCCCCTCCCCCCCACGATCCGCGACTTTTGCAGGCCGCGACGGCGGGCTGCCCGCGGCTGGCTAGGGTCGCGCGGGTGCACACCTTCGACTCCCCCCGCGCGACGCTGGACGCGGTCGGGCAGACCTTCGGGCCGGGTCACTGGTTGGAGATCACCCAGGACCGGGTGGACGCCTTCGCGGACGCGACCGGCGACCACCAGTGGATCCACGTGGACCCGGCCCGGGCGGCCGCCGGCCCGTACGGCGGCACGATCGCGCACGGCTACCTGACCCTGTCGCTGCTGCCGCTGCTCGGCGCAGACGTGCTCGGCTACGACCGTTGCTCGGCACGGGTCAACTACGGCACCGAGAAGGTCCGCTTCCCCCAGCCGGTACGGGTCGGAGCCCGGGTCCGCGCACACGCGCTGATCGCGGGAGCACGGGAGGTGGCGGGCGGCGTGCAGGTGACGGTGCGCTGGACGGTCGAGGTCGACGGCGCCGACAAGCCGGCGTGCGTGGCGGACGCGGTGGTCCTGCTCGTGCCCTGACCGTCCGCCCCCCCCCCCCCGCCCACGATCCGCGACTTCTGCAGGAACTTGCCCTGTGGACGAGCGCCCGCGGGAGGTCGCAAGTCGCCATCGTGTCCGAGTGCCCGACCTCGTTCACGACGGACAGCCGTTCCTCAGCCGGGACGCCGCCCGGCTCGGGCTGTCGCGCCATCAGCTGGGCCGGCTGCTCACCCGGGGTGCCCTGCGCCGCCCGCTGCAGGGCGTGATCATCGACGCCCAGGTGCCGGACGACCGGGACACCCGGCTGCGGTGCGTCCGGCTGCTGCTGCCGGAGCGAGCCGTGCTGTGGGGACGCACGGCGGCGTGGGTGTGGGGGATCGACGCGTTCTCACCCACGGACCGGGAGCGGATCACCCCGGAGTGCGCGGTCCCGCACCACCGCGGCCGCCCCACCCACCCGGCCGTACGCGTGGTGGAGGCTCGGCTGCCGGCCACGGCCGTCGCCGAGCGCTGCGGTGTCCGGCTGACCACGCCGCCGCGTACCGCCGTCGACCTCGCCCGCTGGTCGAACCGGCCGACGGCGCTGGCCGCGCTCGACGCGTTCGCCCACGCTGGCCTGGCCACGAGGGACCAGCTCCGCGCCGAGGTCGGAGCGGCATACCGACACCCGGGCGTCAAGCAGGCCCGCGAGCTGGTGCAGCTGGTCGAGCCGCGCACCGAGTCCCCGGGTGAGTCGTGGACCCGGCTGCGGCTCGTGGACGCCGGGTTCCCGTCGCCGGAGGCACAGATCGTGGTCTGCGACCAGGCCGGACGGCAGGTGTGGCGGATCGACCTCGGCTATCGCGAACACCGCCTCGGGCTCGAGTACGACGGCGCCGACTATCACGAGAGCCTGCCGGCCCAGCGGCGCGACGCCCGCCGCCGGTTCGACCTGCTGCACCGGTTCAGGTGGGAGGTGTACGGCTTCGACCGCGGCGCTGTTCTCGGCCGACGCCCGGCGCTCGAGCTGTTCGTCGGCGGGCTGCTGGGCATCGAGCCGCGGCTGCCCCGTCGGTGGTGAGTCGGTCCCTGCAGAAGTCGCGGATCGTGGTCAGGGTGCAGGGGCGGGGCAGGGGCGGGTCAGGCGATGCGGTCGATGACCAGCGGGGCCTGCAAAAGTCGCGGATCGTGACCGTGGGGGGTGATGGTGAGGGCGCCGGCGAGCGCGGCTCGGGCGCGTGCGAAGCGCGCCGGCTCGTCGGTGTGCAGTGTCATCAGCGGCTGCCCGACCCGGACGACGTCGCCCGGCCGGGCATGCCACTCCACCCCGGCACCGGCCTGGACCGGGTCCTCCTTGCGGGCGCGACCGGCGCCGAGCCGCCAGGCGGCGACTCCCACCGCGAACGCGTCCAGCCGGGTCAGCACCCCGTCGGTCTCGGCCAGCACCTGCTCGGTCTCCCGGGCGACCGGCAGTGCCGCGTCCGGGTCCCCGCCCTGCGCCCGCACCATCGCCCGCCACACGTCCATCGCCGACCCGTCCGCCAGCGCGACGGCGGGGTCCACTCCGGTCACCCCGGCGGCGGCCAGCATCTCCGCGGCCAGCGCCAGCGTCAGCCGCACCACGTCGTCCGGGCCGCCACCGGCGAGCACCTGCACCGACTCGCCGACCTCCAGCGCGTTGCCCGCCGTCCGACCGAGCGGGGTGCCCATGTCGGTCAGCAGGGCCACCGTACGGACGCCGGCGTCGGTGCCGAGTGCCACCATCGTCTCCGCCAGCCGTCGCGCCGACCCGGCGTCCTTCATGAACGCCCCGGAACCGACCTTGACGTCCAACACCAGCGCGCCGGTGCCCTCGGCGATCTTCTTGCTCATGATCGAGCTGGCGATCAGCGGGATCGCCTCGATGGTGCCGGTCACGTCCCGCAGCGCGTACAGCTTGCGGTCCGCCGGCGCCAGCCCCGCCCCGGCCGCGCAGATCACCGCCCCCACGTCCTCGAGCTGGGCCATCAGCTCACGGGTCGACAACTCCGCCCGCCAGCCCGGGATCGCCTCGAGCTTGTCCAGGGTGCCGCCGGTATGCCCGAGCCCGCGGCCAGACAGCTGCGGCACGGCGACCCCACAGGCGGCGACCAGCGGGGCGAGCGGCAGCGTGATCTTGTCGCCGACTCCTCCGGTGGAGTGCTTGTCGGCCGTCGGCCGGGACAAGCCGGAGAAGTCCATCCGCTCGCCGCTGGCGATCATCGCCGCGGTCCAGCGCCCGATCTCGGCTCGCTGCATGCCCTGCAGCAGGATCGCCATCGCCAGGGCGGCCATCTGCTCCTCGGCGACCACCCCGCGGGTGTATGCGTCGACCACCCAGTCGATCTCCGGCCCGGACAGCACGCCGCCGTCCCGCTTGGTCCGGATCAGGTCGACGGCGTCGAACGGCTCGCTCACGGTGCGCTCCCGAGCTCGACGGGGATCGACCGGTACCCCCGGAGGACGAAGGTGTCCCGGCGCGCCGGCTCGCCGGCCAGCCGCAGTCGCGGGCGGTGTGCAAGCAGCCGGTCCAGGCTGACCGCGAGCTCCATCCGGGCCAGCGGGGCGCCGAGGCAGAAGTGCACCCCGAGCCCGAAGCCGACGTGCGGGTTGTGCGTGCGGCCCACGTCGAGGCGATCCGGGTCGGGGAACACCGCGGGGTCCCGGTTGGCGGCTCCCAGCAGCGCGGCCACCTTCGTCCCCCCGGCGACCGCGACGCCGCCGAGCGAGACGTCCGCGGTCGCGGTCCGCTCGAACAGCTGCAGTGGCGCGTCGTACCGGAGCAGCTCCTCCAGCGCCGTCTCGACGGGCACGGCTCCGGCGGTCACCCGGGCCAGCTCGGCCGGGTGCCGGAGCAGGGCGACCACGCCGTTGCCGAAGGCGTTCACCGACGCCTCGTGCCCGGCGTTGAGCAGCAGCACCACCGACGCCACCAGCTCGTCCTCGCTCAACGCCTCGCGGTCGGCGCCGGACGTCTGCACGAGGTCGGTGAGCAGGTCCGGTCCCGGTGTCCGGCGGCGCTGCGCGATCAGGTCGCGGACGTAGCCGGCGAACTCGGCGCTGGCCCGCACCGCGGCCGCCTCCAGCGCCGGGCCCCGGTCGTACTCGTACATCCGCACGATCGCCTGCGACCAGTCCCGCAGCAGGCCCCGGTCCCGCGCGGGTACGCCGAGCAGGTCGGCGATGACGGCGACCGGCAGCGGCTCGGCGTAGTCGGCCACCAGGTCGACCCGTCCGTCGGTGCCCGGAGCGAGCCGGGACAACAGGTCGTCGGCGATCCGCTGCACCCGGGGCCGCATCCGCTCGACGTGCCCGCGGGCGAAGGCGGCCGCGACCACCCGGCGCAGCCGGGTGTGCACCGGCGGCTCGTTCTCCATCATCTGGTGACGATGCAGGGCGTTGAACGGCTCGAAGGTCTCGGCCGGCTCCCGGTCGTGCCACACCCGGCCCAGCCCGCGGTGCCGCAGCGTCTGACCGACAGCCGCGTGCGTGGTCGCGAGCAGCAGGCCGGTCGGCCGGTGTCGCACCAGCGGGCCGCACTCCCGCAGCGCGGCGAGGGCCGGGTAGGGATCGGAGACGAAGTCCGCGCCGGCCAGGTCGAGGTCGGTGTCCGGGACGGTCGCCGTCGACGCTGTCACGCCGGGCTCACCTGGTGGCGAGGTCGTCGGCGCCGAAGGCCTCCGGGAGCACCTCGCTCATCGGCCGGATGCCCGTCGGCGTCTCCACCAGGCAGCGCGGCCCGCCGTTCTCCCAGAGCAGCTGGCGGCAGCGGCCGCACGGCATCAGCGGGCTGCCGCTGCGGTCGACACACGCCACCGCCACCAGCCGGCCACCGCCGGTGGCGTGCAGCGCCGAGACCATGCCGCACTCGGCGCACAGCGCAACCCCGTAGGCCGCGTTCTCCACGTTGCAGCCGACGACAACCCGGCCGTCGTCGACGAGACCGGCCACCCCGACCGGGAACCCGGAGTACGGCGCGTACGCGCGGCGCATCACCTCGCGCGCGCGGGCCCGCAGCTGGTCCCAGTCGACAGAGCTCTCCCCGCTCACCGGGCTCACCCCGCCTCGCCCCGCCGGTACGGCTGGCCGTCCGCCGCCGGCATCCGCAGTCGCTGGCTGGCCAGGGCCAGCACCAGCAGGGTGGTGACGAACGGCGTCATCTCGGTGAAGTCGGCGGGCACCACGTCGGTGGACAGGTACCACCAGACGGCCGCGAGCCCGACCACACCAGACAGCGCGGCCGACACCCGCTGCCCGCGGTACAGCTGCCAGGCGGCGAAGGCCAGCAGGCCGATCGCGACCAGCAGCAGCAGCGCGTGCACGAGCTCCCCGCCGCCGCGCAGCCGGGCGCCCTCGCTGTAGCCGAACAGCAGCGACCCGGTGAGCAGCCCGCCGGGACGCCAGTTGCCGAAGATCATCGCGGCCAGGCCGATGTAGCCGCGGTTGCCGGACAGGCCGTTGGCGTAGCCGGACGAGGCAACCACCGCGAGGTAGCAGCCGCCGAAGCCGGCGAACACGCCGGACAGCGTCACCGCGATGAACTTGTAGCGGTAGACGTTGACGCCCAGGGTCTCGGCCGACGAGGGCGACTCACCGCAGGAGCGCAGCCGCAGCCCGAACGGGGTGTACCAGAGCAGCCAGCCGGTGCCGAAGATGACCGCGAGCGCCAGCAGCGTGAAGACCGAGAGGTTCTCGGTGAGCGCGTTCACCACCGCCGCCAGGTCCGACACCACGAACCAGCCGCGATCCGCGACTTCTGCAGACGCGTCGGAGACTCCCGGCACCGTGATCTCGGGAGGCCGGTCGAGCGACGGCGACTGCGTCGGCCCGCCGCCGGGCAGCCCGGCGAAGAACACCTCGGCGAGGAACGCCGCCACCCCGGCCGCGATGATGTTGATCGCGACGCCGGACACGATGTGGTCGACGGCGAACACGACGGTCGCGAGCGCGTGCAGCGCACCGCCGATGGCGCCGAACAGCATCGCACCCAGCAGCCCGACCCAGACCCCCTGGTAGTAGGTGTAGTAGCCGGCACCGAGCGTGCCGAGGATGAGCATCCCCTCGAGCCCGATGTTGACGACCCCGGCCCGCTCCGACCACAGGCCACCGAGACCGGCCAGCGCGATCGGGATCGCCGCGATCATCGCCGCCCGCAGCGTGCCGGCCGAGCTCAGCTCGTCGTTGCCGGTGGCGATCCTGACCGCGGAGACGACCAGCACGGCGGCCAGCGCGTAGAGCCACAGCCGGGCCCCCCGACTGATCCGGGGCGCTCCCGCGGGCGATGCCCCCACCGGGCGGCCACGACGCTCCGACGTGACGCTCATGCCGGCACCTCCTGCCCCTCGGCGCGGTCGCGCCGCAACGCCTGGGCCACCTGCGCCTGCTCCAGGCGGGCCCGGTAGCGCCGGGTCACCTCGTACGCGATCACGACCGACAGCACCACCACCCCCTGGGTCACGGCGATGATCTCCGGCGAGATGCCGGCCTCGATCCCGAGCGGGCTGGCCTGCTGGGCGAGGTAGGCGAAGACGAGCGCGCCGATCGCGATGCCGACCGGGTTGTTCCGGCCGAGCAGCGCGACGGCGATGCCCGTGAACCCGATCCCGGTCTGGACGGTGGAGCCGAAGGCGTGCGACGCCCCGAACAGCTCGGGCATCCCGATCAGCCCGGCGAGCGCCCCGGACAGCAGCATCGTGTAGACGACCATCCGGCGGACGCTGACGCCGCTGGCGACGGCCGCGGACTCGGACTGGCCGGTGGCGCGCAGGTCGAAGCCGAAGCGGGTGCGGTGGAGCAGCACGCCGAAGGCGATGCCTGCCACCACGGCCAGCACGGCCAGCCCGTAGACCTCGGTGTCCTCGCCGGGCACCAGCGGGAAGCTCGGCACCCACGAGGACTTCTGGATCTGGTCGGTGACGATCGTCTGCCCCTCGCGGCTGCCGAACCGGCGCAGCAGATAGGCCACCAGCGAGACCGCGATCGCGTTCAGCATGATGGTCGAGATGACCTCGCTGATCCCGCGGGTGACCCGCAGCAGCGCCGCGATGCCGGCCCAGGCGGCACCGACGGCCATGGCCACGACGATGGTGGCCGCGGTGTTCAGGTAGCCCGGCAGAAGTGCCTCGCCGGCGAACAGGGCGGCGACGAAGGTCGCCACGCGGTACTGCCCCTCGACGCCGATGTTGAACAGGTTCATCCGGAAGCCGATGGCCGCGGCCAGCCCGGACAGGTACAGGATCGCGGTGACGTTGACGATGTTGACGAACTGGCGGCTGTCGGGCACCGACAGCACCACCTGCCAGAACTCAGCCGGCGAGTCGCCCGAGCCGAGCAGGACCACCGAGGTGGCGATGGCGGCGACGACGAAGGCCAGGGTGGGCGCCGCCGCGCCGAGCAACACCCGGCGGAGCACGGTCACGACGCCGCCCCGGCCTCGTCCGCCGCCCCGGTCATCGCCGAGCCGAGCTGCTGCGGGGTCACCGTGCGCGGGTCGAACTCGCCGCCCAACCGGCCGCGGAGCACCACCCGGATGGTGTCGGACAGCCCGATCAGCTCGTCCAGGTCGGCCGAGACGAGCAGCACCGCCAGGCCCTTCCGCCGGGCCTCCCGGATCAGGTCCCAGATCGCCGCCTGGGCGCCGACGTCGACCCCGCGGGTCGGGTGGGCCGCCACCAGCAGCACCGGATCTCCGCTCATCTCCCGGCCGACGAGGAACTTCTGCTGGTTGCCGCCGGACAGGGCACCGGCATGGGTCTCGATGCCGGGCGTGCGGACGTCGTAGGCCTGCACGATGCGCTCGGCATCGGTCCGGGCACCGGATCGGTTGATCCAGTGGCCGCGCATGCTCGGGGCGCGGGTCTGGTGACCGAGGATGCGGTTCTCCCACAGCGGCGCGTCCAGCAGCAGCCCGTGCCGGTGCCGGTCCTCCGGGATGTAGCCGACGCCCGCCGCCCGCCGCCGCCGCGTTCCCCAGCGGGTGACGTCCGTGCCGGCGAGGACGACGGTTCCGGTGGCGGCCGGCCGCATCCCGAGCACTGCCTCCACCAGCTCGGTCTGGCCGTTGCCCTCCACCCCGGCGATGCCGAGCACCTCCCCGGCGTGGATGACGAGGCCGACGTCGTCCAGCAGCGGTCGCCCGGCCTCGCCCTCGACCCGTAGCCGGTCGAGCTCGAGCACGACCCTGTCGGTGACGGTTGACTCGGCGGTGCTGGGGCTCGGCAGCTCGGCACCCACCATCAGCTCGGCCAGGTCGTGCGGGGTGACCTGGCTCGGGGTGACGGTGTCCACCGTGGTCCCGCGGCGCAGCACGGTGATCGCGTCCGCGATCTGCGAGGACCTCGTCCAGCTTGTGCGAGATGAACAGCAGGGTGTGCCCCTCCCGCTTGAGCTCACGGAGGTTGTCGAACAGCGCGTCGACCTCCTGCGGCACCAAGACGGCGGTGGGCTCGTCCAGGATGATGATCCGTGCGCCCCGGTAGAGGACCTTGAGGATCTCGACCCGCTGCCGCTCCCCGACCCCGAGCGACTCGACCAGCTCGTCGGGGTCCAGGTCGAAGCCGTACGCGACCGAGATCCGCTCGATCTCCGCCCGGGCCCGGTCGCCGATGCCATGCCGCTTCTCGGCGCCGAGCACGACGTTCTCCAGCACGGTCAGGTTGTCGGCGAGCTGAAAGTGCTGGAACACCATGCCGATGCCGCGGGCGATCGCGTCGATCGGCGAGGAGAAGCTGACCTGCTCGCCGGAGACGGCGATGGTCCCCTCGTCCGGCTTCTGCACGCCGTACAGGATCTTCATCAGCGTCGACTTCCCGGCGCCGTTCTCGCCCACCAGGGCGTGCACCGTGGCCGGCCGGACGTCGACCGAGACGTCGTGATTGGCGACCACGCCGGGGAACCGCTTCGCGATCCCCCGCAGGCTGACCGCGGCCTCGGCGGCGGCAGTGTCCCCGGCCGCCGCCGCGGTCGTGCTGGTCATCGCGCCTCCATCGGCGGCCGTTGTCGGCGGGCCCGGAGACGACCGGGGCCCGGGGGCACGCTATCGCCCCCGGGCCCGCGTCGCCGTGTCCTCAGCGCACGGTCGTGGGCACCTCGATGTCGCCCGCGACGATCTGATCCTTGTAGTCCTCGATCTGCGCCACCACGTCCTCGCTCATGTGGTCGCCGGACGTCGCGTAGCCGACACCACCGCTGGCGAGGTCGTAGGTGACGTAGCCGCTGGGCGGCTCACCCTCGCTGACCGCCGTGGCGTACTCCAGGACTCCGGTGTCCACCCGCTTGAGCATGGAGGTGAGGATGAACGGCTGCTGGTCCTCATCCACCGTGAGGTACTGATCGGAGTCGACCCCGATCGCCCAGTTGCCGTCCCCGGCCGCCGCCACCGCGTCGAACAGGCCCAGCCCGGACTTCCCGGCCGCGTGGTAGATCACGTCGGCGCCCTTGTCGTACATGCCGGTCGCTGCGGTCTCGCCGCCGGGCGGGTTCTCGAAGCCCTTCACCGGGTCGCCCTGGGAGAGGTACTGGCTCTGGATCTCGATGTTCGGGTCCACCGCCTCGACACCGGCGACGTAGCCCGCCTCGAAGCCCTCGATCAGCGGGCCCTGGACGCCGCCGATGAACCCGACGTTGTCGGACTCGGTCGTCAGCGCCGCGGCCACCCCGACCAGGAAGGAGCCCTCGTTGGCGGCGAAGTTGATGTTGGCGACGTTCGGCAGGTCCTCCTGGGACTCCGTCGGGTTGAACCCGTCGATGATGCCGAAGTTGACGTCGGGGTAGTCCGGAGCCACCTCGTAGGTGGCGACGGAGTAGATGAAGCCGACCGAGATGATGGTGTCGTAGCCGGCCTCGGCCAGCTCGATCAGCCGGTCCGCGCGGTCGGCGTCGCTCTCGCCGGCGCCCGCCTCGGCCTCCGTGCAGGTGGCGTCCAGTTCCTCGACCGCCTGCTCCAGGCCGGCATAGGCCGAGTCGTTGAACGACTGGTCGCCCCGCCCGCCGACGTCGTATGCCAGGCCGATCTTGGGGCCGTCCCCGTCGGCGCTGTCGCAGATGTCCTCGCTGGCGCTGCTCGAGTCCGCGTCGTCAGACCCGCCGCTCGCGCAGCCGGTCAGGACGAGGGCGGCGGCACCGAGGCCTGCGACAAAGCGTGCCCTGAGACGCACAGTTCCTCCAGAAGTCTTGCCCCCCGTTCCGGGGCGCATGTCGCGTGCATCCTAGGGAGGTCTGGCGGGGCAGCGGTGACCGGCAGGCCGCCGGGCCCGAGTCGTTATCCGATCGGTAGCGAGACCGCGGCGGCGCCGAGCACCTTGGCCGCGACCACGGTGGCCCGCTCGTCGACGCGGAGGTCGCCCTGGTGCAGGTCGAAGGTCGGCCCTCCGGGCGTCCGGGTGCCGAGCCGGCCCATCGCACCGGGCACATTCTGGACGTACCAGGCGAAGTCCTCCCCGCCCAGGCTCTGGCTCGTGGGCACCAGCGCGGCGCTGCCGAGCGTGGCGGTCACCGCCTCGCCCAGCTCCATCGTCGCCTGCCGGTCGTTGACGACCGGCGGGACGCCACGCACGTAGTCCACGTCCGCGGTCACGCCGTACGGCGCGACCAGGTCGCGCACCAGGCGGCGGACCAGGTGCTCGGCGTCGTGCCAGGCGCTGGCGTCCAGCATCCGCAGCGTGCCGCCCAGACGGCCTCGGGCCGGGATCACGTTGACCGCCTCGCCGGCGCGCACAGCGCCCCAGACCAGGCTGGCCCCGGCTCGCGGGTCGAGCCGGCGGGACAGCACGGACGGCAGCTGGGTGACGAGGACGCCCAGGGCGAAGGTGAGGTCCTCGGTCAGGTGCGGCCGGGAGGTGTGCCCGCCGCGCCCGGCGAGCGTGATGGTCAGCGAGTCCGAGGCACCGGTGAGCGGACCCACCCTCAGGCCGACCTGGCCAACGTCCAGCGTCGGGTCGCAGTGCAGGGCGTAGATCCGCTCCGCACCCTCGAGCGCCCCGGCCGCGATCAGCGACTTGGCACCGCCGGGCATGACCTCCTCGGCCGGCTGGAACAGCAACCGGACCCGGAACGGCAGCGGGGCCCGGGCGTCCACGGCCGCGAGCGCCTCGCCCACGCCGGTCAACGCAGCCGCGTGCACGTCGTGACCGCAGGCGTGTGCGACATCGGGGACGACGGATCGCCACGGGTCGCTGGTGGTGTCGGGGATGGACAGCCCGTCCAGGTCCGCTCGCAGGGCGACGACCGGTCGACCGTGAGGTCCGACCTCGGCGACCAGCCCACTGGTGTCCAGCCGCTTGACCGTCAGCTCGGCCGCCTCCAGCCGGGACGCGATCGCGTCGGTCGTGCGCCCCTCGTGCCAGGCCAGCTCGGGATGCGCGTGCAGGTCGCGCCGGAACAATGCGAGCTCGCGAGCCCGGGCGTCCACCTCGTCCACGACGGCACGGACCAGCCCCGGGCTGCGTTCGGTGCCGGTCGGGAGCATCTGGTCAGGATAGTCGGCGCGAGGGGGGTGCCGCGGCGGCTGCGGCCAAACCCCCGACTGCGGCGGCGACGACGACCACCAGCAGGGCGCGCAGGATCCCGACCGACTCGGCGAGAATGCCCACCACCGGCGGCCCGGCCAGGAAGGCCGCGTAGCCGATCGAGGTCACCACCGCGACCCGGGCG
The DNA here is from genome assembly GCA_963704295.1 of uncultured Actinomycetota bacterium. Taxonomy (GTDB): domain Bacteria; phylum Actinomycetota; class Actinomycetes; order Propionibacteriales; family Nocardioidaceae; genus JACCVL01. The sequence goes on from OY969884.1 coordinate 990,362, forward strand.
GCGGCTCGCTCCCGGTCGTCGGCAACGACGCTGATGCCGACCGGGAAACCCAGCGAGGCGCCGATCCCCCACACGACGGTGCCGGCGAGCACGAGCGGGAGCGGGTCGGCGACGATCACGGTGCCGGCGCCGGCCAGCGCGAGCAGCGCGGTGCTGCGAAGCACCACCACCCGGCCGTACCGGTCCAGCAGCGACCCGCCGGTCAGCCGGCCGACGGTCATCGCGGCGACGAAGAGGCCGAAGCCGAGCGCCCCCTCGGTCTCCGAGCGACCGTGTCCGTCGACGAGCGCGAGTGCGGTCCAGTCGTTGGCGACTCCCTCGATGAATGCGAACGCGCAGACCAGCAGGCCGATCAGCAGGGTGCGGGGCTCGCGCCAGGCTCGGGCCGAGCCGAGCAGGGCACCCTCCGGCGCCTGCGCGGGCAGCGCGTCCGGGCTCCGCACCGGGGGGCTCGGCACGGTCGCGGGCAGGAACTCCCGCACCGACAGCGCGACTCCCCCGGCGCAGAGGACGGCCACCAGCGCCAGCTGGAGCGGAAGGTCGAAGTCCCCCCAGGCCGCCGCGGCGCCGAGCAGCGCGCCACCGACGGTGCCGATGCTGTACCCGGCGTGGAACCGCGGCATCACGGTCCGCCCCAGCCGGGCCTCCACGTCCGCGGCCTCGACGTTCATCGCCACGTCCCAGGTCCCGGTGCCGGCGCCGTAGACGGCGAGCCCGACCGCCACCGGGGCAACCCCTCCGCCGGCGAGCCCGGCGCCGATGACGCCGAGCCCGGCCGCGGCGACCAGCCCGCCGCCGAGCACCGAGCCCGCCGCGCCGACCCGGTGCACCACCGCCCCGGAGAGCATCAGCGCGCTGAGCGCGCCCGCGGACAGCGCCAGCAGCAGCAGCCCGACCTGGGAGACCGACAGCTCCAGGATGTCCCGCACGGCGGGGACACGGGAGACCAGCGCGGCGAAGGCGAAGCCGTTCAGGACGAAGACGGCGCCCACCCGCACCCGCGCCCGCTCGGCGCTGCTCACACCCCGTCCGGCGGGGTGTAGACGCCCCAGACCTCCCGCAGGGAGTCGCAGACCTCGCCGACGGTCGCGCGTGCCCGCAGGGCCTGCTTCATCGGCACCAGCACGTTGCTGTGCTCGCCTCCCGGCTGGTCGGCCGCCGCGCGCAGCTCGTCCAGGTGCTGCCGGACGGCGGCCTCGTCCCGCTCGTCTCGCAGCCGAGCCAACCGCTCGGACTGCTGCGCCTCGATCTCGGGGTCGACCCGCAGCCGCTCGTACGGGTCCTCGGTGTCGGACCGGTAGCGGTTCAGCCCGACGACGACCCGGTCACCGGAGTCGATCTCGGTCGCGATCTTGTAGGCGGACCGCTCGATCTCGTCCTTCTGGAACCCGCGCTCGATGGCGTGCACCGCACCGCCCAGGTCCTCGATCCGGTCCATCAGCTCTCGGACGGACTCCTCGACGTCGTCGGTCAGCGTCTCCACCGCGTACGAGCCGGCGAACGGGTCCACCGTCTCGGTCACGTCGGTCTCGTAGGCGAGCACCTGCTGGGTTCGCAGCGCGAGCCGGGCCGCCTTCTCGCTCGGCAGCGCGATCGCCTCGTCATAGGCGTTGGTGTGCAGCGACTGGGTGCCGCCGAGGACCGCCGCGAGCCCCTGCACGGCCACCCGGATCAGGTTGACCTCCGGCTGCTGGGCGGTGAGCTGGACACCCGCGGTCTGGGTGTGGAAGCGCAGCATCTGCGACTTGGGGTTCTGCGCGCCGAACTCCTCGCGCATCACCCGCGCCCAGATCCGCCGCGCGGCCCGGAACTTGGCCACCTCCTCCAGCAGGGTGGTGCGGGAGACGAAGAAGAAGGCCAGCCGGGGGGCGAAGGTGTCGACGTCCTGACCGGCGGCGATGGCGGCACGGACGTACTCGATCCCGTTGGCGAGCGTGAAGGCGATCTCCTGCGCGGGCGTCGCACCCGCCTCGGCCATGTGGTAGCCGGAGATGGAGATGGTGTTCCAGCGCGGCAGCTCGCTCTCGCAGTAGCGGAAGATGTCGGTGGTCAGCCGCAGCGACTCGGCGGGCGGGTAGATGTAGGTGCCGCGGGCGATGTACTCCTTGAGCACGTCGTTCTGGATCGTCCCGGTCAGGGCGGTGGCGTCGACACCCTGCTCCTCGGCCACCAGCTGGTAGAGCAGCATCAACAGCGCCGCCGGCGCGTTGATGGTCATCGAGGTCGACACCTCGCCCAGCGGGATCCCGTCGAACAGCAGCCGCATGTCGTCGATCGAGTCGATCGCCACCCCGACCTTGCCCACCTCGCCATGCGCCACCGGGGCGTCGGAGTCGAAGCCCATCTGGGTCGGCAGGTCGAAAGCCACCGACAGCCCGGTGGTGCCGTGCCCGATCAGCTGGTGGTACCGCGCGTTGGACTCGCGGGCGGTGCCGAATCCGGCGTACTGGCGCATGGTCCAGGGCCGGCCGGTGTACATCGACGGGTAGACCCCCCGGGTGTACGGATACTCCCCCGGTCGACCCAGCTGCCGTTCCGGGTCCCAGCCGTCGAGGGCCTCCGGCCCGTAGACGGGAGCGAACGGCCGGCCGGACTCCGTCTCGCCTTCCATGTGCCGAAACAGTACGGGCAGCTGCGGGTGCGCGGCCGACCTAGGTGCCGGGGACGACGCTTCGCGACGGCGAGGTGAGCAGGCCGGAGCCGGTGCCGGCGACCGCCCACGCGGCGTAGGGCAGCCAGCCGGGGGGGCTGCTGAGGAGGACACCGAGGAACAGCGACGCGAACGCCGCGCCGACCAATGCGACTCCGAGCGCCTGCTCGCGGCCGCGGCGCAGCGCCCGGCGCCGGGAGACCCACCGCCGGGCGAGGACCACCGCGCCCCAGGCCGCGGCGAACAGCAGCACGCACGCGATCAGCTGCACGTCGGACCTCCCGGCTCCCCGGGCGGAACCGTACCGTCAGCGTCGCGCCGTGCGCCGGACGAACGCCCAGACCCCGCCGACCAGCGCGGCGCCGAAGGCGAGTCCGCGGACGAAGGCACCCAGCTCGTCCTCGTCGGTGCGGGTCCGCGCCGCCGCCGGCGACCGAGGCGCGGCTCCGGGCAGCGGCGTCGGAGACAGCGTCGGGGTGGTCTCCGGCGAGGTCTCGCCCCGCGACGCCCGCACCTCGGCCCCCACGGCCGCCCACGATGCGCCGTACAGCACCAGCCGGGAGAAGTAGTTCATCCACACGAGCAGGACCAGCGAGACGCCGAGGGTGGCGAAGGCGGGGTTGCCCAGCGTGGCCGCCACCAGCGTGGCGGCCAGCAGCTTCATCACCTCGAAGCCGATCCCGCCGAGCAGCGCGGCCTCCCACCGGTCCCGTCGGGTCACCTCGGCGGTGTCCGCCAGCAGGCGGAACATGATGAGGAACAGCGCCGTGCTGGAGGCGACCCCGAGCAGGACTCCGACGGCACCGAACAGCAGGCTCATTCCGGGGACGTCTGCCAGCTCGAGCAGCCCGAGCAGCTCCGGGATCAGGGCCGCCACCCCGCTGGACACAGCCACCGACACGATCAGCGTCAGCCCCAGGGCGACCAGCGCACCCAGGTCCACCGCCTTGCCGACCACGAAGTTGCGGCGCTCGGTCTGCGGGACCGCGAACACGCCCGCCAGGGACGTGCGCAACCCGGACAGCCAGCCGAGCCCGGCGTACAGCAGCCCGACGGCGCCGAACAGCGAGGCAGCCGTCGCGGCGTCCTGGAACGTGTCCAGGGCGATGCATCCGGTCTCGCCGGCGCAGCTCTCCTGCACGATGCCGGGGAAGGCCTGCACCAGCGCCGTGGACAGCGAGTCGCGCGCCTCCGGGTAGACACCGGCCACGAAGCCGACCGCCGCGAAGCCGAGCGCCAGCAGCGGGAAGAAGGACAGGAACGCGAAGTACGTGATGCCGCCGGCCAGCACCGAGCCGTCCACGCGACCGTAGCGCTGCACCATCGCGATCAGCTGCTCGACCAAGCGGGACCGGGCCTGCACCGCCCCGGCGGTCTTCTTGACCGAGTCGATGGCGTTGCTCATCGAGGTGTGCCCCGGAGGGCGAGCCGGCGGAACTCCTTCCAGCCCACCGCCGCGTCGTGGACGTACAACACGAAGTCGTGCACGCCGAAGTCGCAGCGGTAGTCCGCGAGCGTGTCGAAGGCCCGGTCCAGGGCCGCGTCGTCCACGTGATGAGCCACCGTGACGTGCGGGTGGTACGGGAACTCCGGCTGGACGGCCAGCGGGCCGGTGCGCACGTCGCGAGCCAGCATCTCGCAGCGCGAGATCCCCTCCGCGACCGCGACGAACACCACCGGGGACACCGGGCGGAAGGTACCGGTCCCCCGCAGCCGCATCGTGAAGGCCGGGTGCCGCTCGGCGACGCTGGTCAGGTGCCGCTCGATGTCGGGCAGTGCGGCGGCTGCGACCTCCGTCGGAGGGACCAGCGTGACGTGGGTGGGGACGATGCCCGCCTGGTCGTCACCGAACGAGGCACGGTAGGCCTGGAGCCGGCTCGCAAACGGCTCCGGCACCGCGACCGCGACCCCGATGGTGAGTGCGCCGTCCACGCTCGCCCCCGCCTCCGATGTCATGGGGACGACCCTAACGACAGCTGCGCGGGACGGCCCGCTCAGCCCGGCCGGACGAACCCGACCCGGTCGTAGACCGCCGCCAGCGTGCCGGCGGCGACCTCCCGGGCCCGTTCGGCGCCGCGGACCAGCACCTTGTCGAGCTCGGCGCGGTCGGCCAGCAGCTCGAGCGTGCGGGCACGGAACGGCGTGCCGAAAGCGGTCACCGCGTCCGCCACCTGCTGCTTCAGCTCGCCGTAGCCGCTGCCGACGTAGGCCCGCTCCAGGTCGGCGATCGAGGTGCCGGTCAGCGCCGACTGGATCGTCAGCAGGTTCGACACCCCGGGCTTGTCGGCCGCGTCGTAGCGCACCTCCCGCCCGGAGTCGGTGACCGCCGAGCGCAGCTTCTTGGCGTTGACCGCCGGGTCGTCGAGCAGGAACAGGCACCCCGGGCCGGGCAGGGACTTGCTCATCTGCTTGTCCGGGTTCTGCAGGTCGAGGATCTTCGCCGTGTCCTTGACGATGTACGCCTCCGGCACGACGAAGGTGCGGCCGAACCGGTGGTTGAAGCGTCCGGCGAGATCCCGGGTCAGCTCCAGGTGCTGGCGCTGGTCCTCGCCGACCGGCACCTGGTGTGCCTGGTAGAGCAGGATGTCGGCAGCCTGCAGCACCGGGTAGGTGAACAGCCCGACGCTGGCGCGGTCGGAGCCGGCCCGAGCGCTCTTGTCCTTGAACTGCGTCATCCGGCCGGCCTCGCCGAACCCGGTCTGGCAGCCGAGCACCCAGGCCAGCTGGGCGTGCTCGGGCACCTGGCTCTGCACGAACAGCGTCGCCCGCTCGGGGTCGATGCCGGCGGCCAACAGCTGCGCCGCCGCCCGGTAGGTGCGCTCGCGCAGCAGCGCCGGGTCGTGCTCGACGGTGATCGCGTGCAGGTCGACCACGCAGTAGAAGGCGTCGTGGTCGTCCTGCAGTGGCACCCACTGGCGGAGCGCGCCGAGGTAGTTGCCGAGGTGGAACGAGTCGGCGGTCGGCTGGATGCCGGAGAGCACCCGGGGCTGGTCGACGGACATGCCCGGCATTCTGTCAGCCGGTCGCGCCCTCCGCGGCGCGCACCCGGACCCGCTCGATCCGGCGGCCGTCCATCGTGACCACGCTCAGCACGTTGCCGTCCACCTCGCACTCGTCGCCGGTGCGCGGCAGTCGGCCGAGCGTGGCGGTGATGTAGCCGGCGACGGTCTCGTACGGCCCGTCCGGCAGCTCCAACCCGGTCTCGTCCTCGAAGTCCTGCAGGTTCAGCAGGCCGTCGACCTCCACCTCGCCGCCGACGAAGCGCTGGGTCTGCGACTCGTCGTCGTCGTACTCGTCGCGGATGTCGCCGACCAGCTCCTCGACCAAGTCCTCCATCGTGACGATCCCGGCGGTACCGCCGTACTCATCGACGACGATCGCCAGGTGCACGCCCTCCCGACGCATATCGGCCAGGGCGGGCAGCACCTCGCGGGTGCCGGGCAGCATCAGCGTGTCCCGGGACAGCTCGCCGACGCGTACCGCGCGGCCGCTGATCCCCTGCTGGAACAGGTCCCGGACGTGCAGGAAACCGATCACGTCGTCGGACGAGCCACGGATCACCGGGTATCGCGAGTGCGGTCGCTCCGCTGCGAACGCGGCCGCCTTGAACGCCGGCATCGACGCGTCGACGAAGTCCACCTCGGTCCGCGGGATCATCACCTCGCGGATCTGCCGGTCACCGGCCTCGAAGACCTCCTCGACGATGCGGCGCTCCTCGTCGGTCAGCGTCTCGTGGCTGCTGACCAGCTCGCGCAGCTCCTCGTCGCTCATCCGCTCCCGCTGCGCCGCCGGGTCGCCACCGAGCAGCCGCAGCACCACGTCCGTGGACCAGCCGAGCAGCCAGATCACCGGCCGCAGCGCGGTCGCGATCTTGTCCACGACCGGGGCGAGCAGCAGCGCCGCCCCCTCGGCACGCTGCAGGGCCAGCCGCTTGGCCACCAGCTCGCCGAGCACGATCGAGACGTAGGAGATCACCAGCGTGATCAGCACCAGCGCCAGCACGTCGGCGACACCGGGCGAAAGGTCCAGGCCCTCGAGCTCGGGGGCCAGTTCGTCGGCCAGTGTCGCCCCACCGAACGCCGCGGACAGGAAGCCCATCAGCGTGACGCCGATCTGCACCGCGGACAGGAAGCGGTTGGGGTCGGCAGCCACCCGGGCCACCGCCTGCCCGCGCTTGCCGCGCTGGGCCAGCGACCGGATCTGGCTGTCGCGCAGCGACACCAGGGCGATCTCCGCGGCGGCGAAGAAGCCACCCAGGATCACGAACAGCACGATCAGGGTGATGTTCAGCCCGACGGAGTTCACGGGTCACCGCCGCCCGGCGAGAGCGCGTCGGCGACCCGAGCGTCTAACGCTGTCGGCCATGCGGGCGAGCCTAGCGGCGGACGGCGGGACGCCCGGCGGCGATCCGCCACCAGGCCTCGTGCCGGCGGCCCGGGCTGAGGACGACCAGGTCGGTGCCGGTACGCAGCGCGTCCGGCGGGCAGCTCATCGGCTCGACCGCCACCCCGTGCGGCGCGCCGGGCTCGGCCGGCCGGCCGGGGGTGTGCACCTGCACCCAGCGGCCCCAGTCCCCCCAGGTGAGCGACACGCCGGGGTGGCCCGCCGGCCCGGCCGGCTGCGACGTGCCGCGCAGCATCACCACCGGCTGCCCGTCCCGGCTCGAGGCGAGGTCGGTGAAGCAGTGGTCGAACGTCCGGCTCCCGATCACCGCCGGCCGGCGGAAGTCGGCTGCGACGTCCTGCACCGGCGCCGAGCCGGTGGGCAGCAGCCGATCGTCGATCTCCAACCGGGTCGCGGCGGGCAGGGTCAGCTCGGTGGTCACCGGCGGGTCCCCGCAGACCAGGTAGGGGTGCGCCCCGCACCCGTACGGCAGCGGGCGGTCGCCGACGTTGGTCCCGACCAGTAGGACGCCCAACCCGTCGTCGGCGAGGGTGTAGGTCACGGCGAGGTGCAGCCGGAACGGCCAGCCGGGGCCGGTCGGGACCTCCAGCTCCAGCGCGGCCCGCTGCACCCGGGCGTCCGCCACCCGCCAGCGCTGGCTGTGTGCCAGCCCGTGCAGGGCGTGCCCCCGGTCCGGCTCGGTCACGGGCAGCCGGAGTCGTTCCCCGCCGAAGGTGTAGCAGGCGTCGCCCACCCGGTTCGGCCAGGGCGCGAGCACCGACCCGCGGTGCCGGTCGTCCGGGCCACCCGGCGCCGGTTCCACCAGATCGGCGCCGTCGTGGCTGAGCCGTCCCAACCGGGCGCCGAACGGGTGCACGACCGCTCGATAGCCGCCGTGCCGCAGCGGCACCGCGTCAGCCTCGGCGCTCACGCGCGGACCGGGCCAGCCGCGGTCGCCCGCAGCACGGTCGCCGACTCCGGCAGCAGCGCCGGCAGCGCCACCCCGACGTCGGTGAGCACCGAGCCGGCCAGCCGAACGGGGCCGTGCTCGGTCCACGACGCCGACAGGGACGTCCGTGGCGTGCTGTCCGAGGGCGGCGGCCCGACCACCTCGACGTCGTAGCGCCGGGCCGGGTCGAGGCCGGGAAGCCGGACCGGAGCCGGCACCGCCTGCGCCGAGGTGGCCAGCCCCACCACCGCGAACAGCGCGCGGTCGCGGGTCGGGGACACCACGCCGTGCACCCACTGGGCGGCGTCCGGGGAGTCGGCGCGCACCGTGCGCCCGCTGTGCAGCAGATCCCGCTCGGCCTTGTACAGCCGCACCCAGCCCGCCAGCTCCTCGTTCTGCGCCGGGGTCAGCAGCCGCACGTCGCACTCGATGCCGAAGTGGCCGAACAGGGCGGTCGCCGCGCGGAAGGACAGCCGGTGCGCCCGCCCGGTCGTGTGCGCCGGTGCCGCGCCGACGTGCGAGCCGACCAGCTCGGGCGGCAGCAGCAGCCCGGTCCAGCGCTGGATGTGCTGCCGCTCGAGCGGGTCGTTGCAGTCGCTCGCCCAGACCCGGTCGGTCCGCTCCAGCACGGCGAGGTCCACCCGCGCGCCCCCAGAGGCGCAGCTCTCGATCTCGAGGCCGGGCTGCGCGTCCCGGAGCTCGTCGAGCATCCGGTAGACGGCGAGCGTCTGCTCGTGCACGGCGCCGGCAGTGTCCACCAGGTCCCGGTTCATGTCCCACTTCAGGAAGCCGATCTCGTACTCGTCCAGCAACGCCAACAGCGCCTGGAGGACGTGCTCGTAGACCGCCGGGCGGCGCAGGTCCAACAGGTGCTGGTTCCGCCAGGCCGGCGGATCCTGGTCGCGTCCGCGCAGCAGCCAGTCCGGGTGTGCCCGGGCAAGGTCGGAGTCCCGGTTGACCATCTCCGGCTCGACCCACAGGCCGAACTCCATCCCCAGGTCGCGGACGAGGTCGACCAGGGGGTGCAGTCCGTCCGGCCACACGGTCGCGTCCACGGTCCAGTCACCGAGCCCCGCACGGTCGCTCCTCCGCCCGGAGAACCACCCGTCGTCCAGCACGAAGCGCTCCACCCCGAGACCGGCGGCCGTGCCCGCCAGCTCGCGCAGCTGCTCGACGTCGTGGTCGACGTAGACCGCCTCCCACGTGTTCAGCGTCACCGGCCTCGACCGGGTGGGGTGCGCCGGCCGGGCGCGCACGTACCGGTGCAGCCGGTCGGTCAGCCCGTCGAGCCCCTGGTCCGACCACGCGGCGACCAGCCACGGCGACGCGTACTGCGCGCCCGGCTCGAGGACGACCTCGCCGGGCGCGAGCAGCTCGCCCCCACCGAGCACACCCTCACCGGTGGGCAGCCGCTCGGCCCAGGTGCGGTGGTCGCCGCTCCAGGCAACGTGTACGCCCCAGACCTCGCCGTGCCCGAAGCCGAAACCCGAGGTGCCCGCGACGAGGAGCAGCGACGCATCGTGTCCGGTCCGCCCGTGCCGGCCGTCCCGCACCCACGCACCCTGCTGCAGCAACCGGCGTTGGGGATGCCGCTCCCGGCACCACCGGCCGGTCAGGTCGAGCAGCTCCGCGGCGGGTGCGGCCAGCGGCAGACAGGCCAGCAGCCCGGCCAGCGCGTACGGCTGCGCACCGACGTTGTCCAGGACGTGCCGGACGCGCAGCACGCCCTCGAAGGTCAGCTCGACGGTGCTGGTCACCCGCAGGCCGAGCAGAGCGTCCTCGGCCCGCACCGTGCAGGTGGACGTGGCCGTCGCCTGGTCGACGCGGACGTCGACGGTGGCGAGCAGGGGGCCCGCCGGCCGCGGCCGGCCGGACGCAGCGGCGAGCGGGTGGCCGCTCAGCCCGGGACGCCCGGTCCAGCCGCGAGACGCCTCTGGCAGCAGCCCCACCCGGCCCGGCCGGTCCAGCGAACTGTGCGGGACCGGCGGCACCGTGACCGCGACCGCGGCCTCCTGGTCGGTCCGGTCCAGGTCCCCGAGGTCGGCGCCCCAGTGCACGAACCCGAACGGATCCACGCCGCCGCCTGCGAGCAGCAGGCTGGTGCCGGCGCGCCGAAACAAGACGGTGCTGGGCGTGGGCGGCATGCGGTGATCATCCCGCACCCCGACACTGAGCGGATGGGATCGCGACCGCGCTGGGGCTGGTCCGCCCCCGGCCGGGTCAACCTGATGGGCGAGCACACCGACTACAACGACGGGTGGGTGCTGCCGGTCGCCATCGACCGGCGCACTCGGGTGGCGCTGGCACTGCGGTCCGACGACCTGGTCCGGTTCTGGTCGGCACAGGCGGACCAGCCGGACTGCCCGGTGGAGACGACGACGAACACCCGGCCGGGGGACGTGACCGGCTGGGCGGCGTACCTGGCCGGGGTGGTGTGGGCCCTCCGCTCCGACGGACACTCGCTGCCCGGGCTCGACATCTGGGTGGACAGCGAGGTGCCGATAGGTGCCGGGCTGTCCTCGTCCGCCGCGCTGGAGTGCGCGCTGGCCGTTGCCATCGACGATCGGATGGGACTGCGGCTGGGTCGGGACCGGTTGGCCACGCTGACCCGGCGGGCGGAGAACGACTACGCCGGCGCACCCACCGGCGTGATGGACCAGGTGGCGTCCCTACACGGTCAGGCGGGCCACGCGCTGCTGCTGGACACCCGGACGATGCAGCGGCAGCAGGTGCCCTGTGACCCGGCCGCCGCGGGCATCGTGCTGCTGGTGGTCGACACCCGGGCCGCGCACCAGCTGTCCGACGGTGGCGGTTACGCCGCCGTGCGGGACCAGTGCGAGCGGGCGGCCGGGCTGCTCGGCGCGGCCGCGCTGCGGGACGTGTCGTGGACGGACCTCGACCGGCTGCCCGAGCTGGCCCCGGACGGCCCGGTCCTGCAACGCCGAGCCCGGCACGTGCTGTCCGACAACGCCCGAGTGCACGAGGCCGTCGAGCTCGTGGGCGCGGGCGAGTGGGCAGCTCTCGGCCGCACCTTCGTCGCCTCGCACGCGTCGCTCCGCGACGACTTCGGGATCAGCTGCGCCGAGCTGGACGTGGCGGTCGCGGAGTCCGTCGACGCCGGCGCCCTCGGGGCGCGGATGACCGGCGGTGGATTCGGTGGCAGCGCGGTCGCGCTGGTTCCGTCCGACGCGGTGCCGCGGGTGACCGGCGCCTGCCGCTCCGCCTTCGCCGCTCGCGACTGGCCCGAGCCGCACGTGTTCGCGGTGCAGCCCGGCGATGGCGCCGGTCGGCTGTGACCGGTAGCAAACTCCTTTGCGGCCCCGCCCGCACACACCCGAGGATGACGCATGGCGATGACGAACGAGGCCAGCGACGACGCGCTGCTGATGCCGGTGCTCAGCGACGGGGTGGTCAGCCTTCGAGCACGCTCGCTGGACGACGTCGACGCCATGACGCAGATGTGCCAGGACCCCGAGTTCTCCCGGTGGACCACGGTCCCGGTGCCGTTCGCACGCAGTGACGCCGAGGAGTTCGTCACCGAGATCAGCCCGGCCGGCTGGCGGGACCGGACCAGCTACGGCTGGTCGATCGACCTGCTGGACGAGGGAGTGCCGCGGTTCGCGGGGACCATCGACATCCGCAGCACCCCCCGACCCGACATCGGCTACGGCCTGCACCCGTGGGCGCGCGGCCGGAGTGCGATGACCCGTGCGGTGCGGCTGGCGACCCGGTGGGCCTTCGACGAGGTCGGGATGCCGGTGGTGCACTGGATCACGCACAAGGGGAACCTCGACTCGTGGCGGGTGGCCTGGGCGTGTGGCTTCACCTTCGGCGCCGAGCTGCCCGCGTACGCGCCGCAGCGCGGGGAGCTGCGCGACGCGTGGACCGCCTCGCTCCGCCCCGGCGACGAGACCCGGCCAAACTCGCCGTGGTACGACCCACCCGTGTTGACGGACGGCCGGGTACGGCTGCGGGCACACACCCCGGCCGACCTGCCCCGCATCGTCGAGGCCTGCACCGACCCCACGACGCGGCACTGGCTCAGCGCGCTGCCGGCTCCCTACACCCTCGACGCCGCCCGCGACTACGTCACGACGTGCCGGCTGCAGGAGTCCCTCGGCCGGGCGGTCACCTGGGCGGTGGCCGACCCCGACACCGACCGACTGCTGGCGAACCTCACCCTGTTCCGGCTGGCCGATCGGGACTGTCCCAGCGGCGCCGAGGTGGGCTACTGGGCGCACCCGGACGCCCGCGGCCGCGGCGTGGTCAGCGCGGCGGTCGAGCTCGCGCTGGAGCACGCGTTCACGCCGGTCGACGCCGGCGGGCTCGGCCGGCACCGGGTGCAGCTGGGTGCGTCCTGGACCAACGCCGCGAGCCGACAGGTCGCCGAGCGCACCGGCTTCACCGAGGTCGGACACTTCCGGCTGGACGGGTTGGTCGGGGCCGACCCGGAGCGGCGGACCTACGACGACGGCGTGTGGTACGACCGCCTCGCCACCGACCGGGGCTGACGCCGCTTTCACGGGGTACCCCGTGAAAGCGGCGCTGCCCGGGGGTCACAACCCTCGGGCAGCGCGAATAACCCTCGGTCAGTGGTGCTCAGCCGGCGCGGCGGCGAAGCTCCTCGTTGATCGCCGGCACGATCTCGTGCAGGTCGCCGATCACCGCGTAGTGCGCCCGGGTCACCATCGGCGCGTCCGGGTCGGTGTTGATCGCCAGGATCGTCTTGGCGCTCTGGCAGCCGGCCCAGTGCTGGATCGCACCGCTGATCCCGCAGGCCAGGTAGAGGTCCGGCGAGATCCGGTTACCGGTCTGGCCGACCTGCTCGTGGTGCGGCCGCCAGCCCAGGCTGGTGACGACGCGAGACACCCCGAGGGCGCCGCCGAGGCGCTCGGTCAGCTCCAACAGGTCGGCGAAGCCGTCCGCGCTGCCCGCTCCCCGGCCGGCCCCCACCACGACCCGGGCCGAGGTGAGGGCGGCCGACTCGTCCACCGCCTTCTCACCGGTACGCACCACCCGGGCCACCAGGTCCGCCTCGGTCAGGGTCACCGGCAGCTCGACCACCTCCGGTGTCGTCGGCGCATCCGCGGAGCGCGGCTCACACGCATGGCCGGCCACCGACAGCACCGCCACGGCACCGTCGAGACGCATCTCCTCGAGTGCGGCGCCGCCGACCACCTGACGGGTGACGACCAGGGCTCCACCCTCGGCCTCGGGCGCCGACTCGACGCCGACGACGTTGGCCGCCATCGCAGCGTCACAGCGGACCGCCACGTGTGCCAGCACCTCGTTTCCGCGAGCGGTCCCCGCCGCGAGCAGTACGGAGGCGCCGGCGGACCGCGAGGTCTCGACCAGCGCCGCCGCCCAGGCCGCAGCCGCGTACGCGGACAGCCGCGGCTCGCTGGCGTGGTGCACCCGCTCGACCCCGAGCTCACCCAGCCGGGCCAACAGCCCGGGACCGACAGCGCCGCCCACGACGACGGCGTGCACCGGCTGCCCCGTCCGCGCGCCCAGGTCACGGGCGAAGGTCAGCGCCTCCTGCGACACCTCGATCGCCGCGTCACCCTCGGTCTCGACCAGCACGCCGATCATCGCGCCACCACTCCCAACTTCTCCAGCAGGTCGACCACGGCGGGCGCCGCCTCCGGGCCCGCACCGAGGACCTCCACCTGGCTCGGCTGCTCGGGCGGCAGCCGCAGCCCGACCCGGCCGGACCCGACCGGTTCCCGCTTCGCCTCGACGGTCTCGACGGTGACCTTCTTCGCCTTCATCCGCCCCATCACCGACGGGTAGCGCGGCGCCACGCCGCCCTCCATCACCGCGACGACCGCGGGCAACGGGAGCTCGAAGACCTCCGGCCCCTCCGGCCCGTCCCCGTGCGCCTCCGCGACACCGTCGCGCACCTGCACGGTCGAGATGCCGGTGACGACCGGTCGGCCGAGCAGGTACGCCAGCCGCACCGGGACCTGGAAGTCACCGGTGTCGGCCGCGTCGTTGCCGAGCAGCACGAGGTCGTACGTCGTGCCGTCGATCTGCGCGGTCTCGACCACGTCCGCGATCGCCGTGGCCACGTCGACGGGGCCGAGCCGGTCGGTGTCGGCCTCGACCAGCACCGCGCGCGCGCAGCCCACCGCCAAGGCGTCGCGCAGCTGTTCCACGGCGTCCGCCGAGCCGACCGTCAGCACGGTGGCCGCTCCACCGGTGGCTGCCGCGACCTGGATGGCCAGCTCGACCGCGCACTCCTCGTGCGCGCTGACGGTGAACCCGACGTGCCGGGCGTCGACCGACTGGCCGTCGGCGCTGAGCAGGACCTGACCGGACACGTCGGGCACCCGCTTGATGCAGACCAGGACGTTCACCACGGCACTACCCCCGGATCCGGTCGTTGGCGGGGTCGAACAGCGGGGTCGCGTCAGCGGCCGCCACCGTGACCGGATAGCGCTCCTCCATGTAGCTGACCGACAGCGCCGTGCCGACGACCGCCTGCTCCGGCGGCAGGTAGGCCATCAGCAGGTGCCGGCCCAGCGACGGCGCCGAGCCGGCCGACGTGACGTACGGACGGTGCCCGTGCCCGTCCACCAGTGCCTCGCCGTCCCTGGTGAGGATCGGCTCGCCACCGAGCATGAACCGCCGCATCCCCGTGGACGACGTGTGGTCGTCCACAGTCAGGGTGCACAGCACGCTGACCGGGTCCTCCGAACGCTGCTTGAGGTAGGCCTCCCGGCCGACGAAGTCAGCGTCCTTGACCCGCGGCCGCTGCATGCTCGCCTCGACGATGGTGCGCTCGCTGTCGAGCTCGAAGCCGAAGGCGCGGTAGCCCTTCTCCAGCCGGCCGGTGGTCGCGTAGACGCCGATCCCGACCGGCACCGCACCGTGCTCGCGGCCGGCCGTGTGCAGCAGCTCCCACAGCCGCCCGCCCTGCTCCATCGGGACGTACAGCTCCCAGCCGAGCTCGCCGACATAGGAGATCCTCGACGCGAGCACGGACAGCGAGTCGACCTCGATGGTCCGGCACCGACCGAAGCCGAAGCCCTCGTGGCTGATGTCCGCCGCGGTGAGAGTGCCCAGGATGTCGCGCGCCCGCGGACCCCACAGACCGATCGTGGTGTACGCCGAGGTCTGGTCCACCACCTGCGCGGAACCGTCCGCCGGCATCCGGTCGCTGAACCACTTGCGGTCGACCATGCCGTGCGCGCCGCCCGTGACCACCCGGTAGTGGTCGTGCGCGAGCCGCATGACGGTCAGGTCTGAGCGGAACCCACCCCGCTCGTCCAGCACCGGGGTGTAGACGACCCGGCCGGGCGGGACGTCGGCCTGCGCGACCACGATCCCCTGCACCGTCTCCGCCGCCCGCGGGCCCACCACGTCGAAGATGGCGAACGCGGAGAGGTCGACGACACCGGCCCGCTCGCGCAGCGCGAGGTGCTCGGCGTTGATGATCGGCGACCACCAGCGCGAGTCCCACTCGTGCTCGCGGGGGAGCACCTTGTCGCCGTAGTCGCCGAGCAGCGACTCGTTGCACCCGTACCAGAACGGGCGCTCCCAGCCGACCGCCTCGAAGAACTCCGCCCGCATCTCTCGTTGGCTGGCGGCCATCGGCGCCCAGCGCTTGCCGCGGTCGCTCGACCACTGTTCGCCCGGATGGACGATGCCGTAGGTCTTGTTGAACGCCTCGCTGGTGCGCGCACGGATGTGCGCGCGGGTGGTCTGGTGCGGGTAGAACCGGGCGATGTCGGAGTGGCTGGCGTCGATCTCGGGGTTGCCGTGCGTCATCCACTCGGCCATCAGCCGGCCGACACCGGGGCCCTCCTTGACCCACACCGCGGCGGCGGACCAGAGGCCGGCGAGCTCCGGGGACTCGCCGAGGATCGGCGCACCGTCCGGGGTCAGCGAGAGCAGGCCGTTGATGGCGTAGCGGATCTCGGCTCCGTCGGCGCCGAGTGCGTCCGGCATCAGCTCGAAGGCCTGCTCGAGTTGCAGGTCGAAGTCGTCGGAGGTGAACGGCATCTCGGTCGGGGAGAGCTTGGCCTGGTCGATCGACGGGATTTCCTCCGCGTCGTGCAGGATCGCCCGGTGGGCGTACGAGCCCACCTCCATGTCGCTGCCGTGCTGGCGCTCGTAGCAGAACGTGTCCATGTCCCGGACGATCGGGAACGAGATCTCGCCCGGCCGCTCGGTGAGCTGCGGGATCGGGCCGACGCTGATCATCTGGTGCACGGCCGGCGTCAGCGGGATCTGCACCCCCGCCATCGCGGCCACCTTCGGGCTCCAGACGCCGCAGGCGACCAGGACCGTGTCGGTCTCCACGTCGCCGCCGTCGGTGCGAACCCGGCGGATCCGGCCGTCCTCGACGTCGATCCCGGTGACCTCGACGGTGGAGACCACCTGCAGCGCGCCGAGCTGTTGCGCCTCCTCGCGCATGATGGTGCCCGCCCGTACGGAGTCGACGACGCCCACCGTCGGCGTCCAGAAGCCGCCGACGATGACGGAGGGGTCGAGGAACGGGACCTGCTCGACCACCTGCTCGGGGGTGACCAGCTCGGACTCGATGCCCCACGCCCGCGCCGACGACATCCGGCGGCGCAGCTCCTCCATCCGCTCCTCGGTGCGGGCCACCTCGAACCCGCCGGACTGGGTGAAGACCCCCATCTCCCGGTACTGCCGGACGCTGTCCAGGGTGAGATCGGTGATCTCGCGGGAGTGGTCCACCGGGAAGATGAAGTTGGACGCGTGCCCGGTCGAGCCGCCCGGGTTGGGCAGCGGCCCCTTGTCGATCTGCACGATGTCGCGCCAGCCCAGCCGGGCCAGGTGCGCGACCACGCTGTTGCCGACGATGCCGGCGCCGATGACCACCACGCTGGCGCTGCCCGGGACGGTTGCCATGCTCGATCCTTCGCCTCGCGGTTATCCAACACTGTTGCGCCCTGTGCAACGAGGACGCGCTATGCGGAACAGCGTCTACCTTCCTCTGCCTCCGCCGCCGTTGTCAAGCCACCCCCAAAACGGGTCACGATCCGCGACTTTTGCAGACCGGGGGTCTGCAAAAGTCGCGGATCGTGGACAGGGGGTGGCTGGGGGGTGGCTGGGGGCGGGGTCAGGGGAGCCAGGCCTGCACCTTGTCCGGGTTGTCCTCGATCCACTTCTCCGCCGCGTCCTCGGCTGCCATCCCGTCCTCGGCGATGTACTTCGCCACCGTGTTCTGGTCCTCGTTGGTCCACTCGAAGTTCTGCACCAGCTCGGCGGCCGGGCTGCCGGACTCCATGAACTCGGCACTGGCGATCTTGTCCAGCACGTACTCCGGGTAGTCGCAGTCGACCTTCTCCGGGTCGGCGTCGCAGCCGGGCTCGTACGGCGGCAGCGACACCTTCTCCAGCGGGACCTCCGACATGAACCACTGCGGCTCGTAGAAGTACCCGATCACCCACTCCTTGTTCGCCTCCGCCTGGCGGAACGCCTGGATCAGCGCCGCCTCGCTGCCGGCGAACACGACCTCGAAGTCGAGGTCCAGGTTCTCCACCAGTGCTTCGTCGTTGGTCACGAACGACGGGTCACCGTCGAGCAGCTGACCCTGGCCGTTCGACTCCGACGTCTCGAACTCGTCGGCGTAGTCGTTCAGGTTCTGCCAGTCCAGGACGTCGGGGTACTCCTCGGCCAGCCACGGCGGCACGTACCAGCCGATCAGCCCGATGTTGCCGTTCGGGCCGACCCGCACCGCAGTGCCCTGCTGCTCGATGTACTTCTTCTTCAGGTCCTCGTGCCCCCAGTTCTCGATCACCACGTCGACCTCGCCGGTGCCGAAGCCCTGCCAGGCGATCTCCTCCTTGAGGTCCTTGTACGCGACGTCGCAGCCGAGCTCGTTGGCGGCCACCTGACCGACCACGTAGGCAGACGCCTCGTAGCCGACCCAGGGGTTGATCGCCATGTTGAAGTCGCCGCAGTCCGATTCGCCGGAGCTGCTCGTCGACTCGATGTCTCCGCCACCGCAGCCCGCGAGGGCCAGCCCGGCGACCGCGCACAGCCCCACCAGGCGCTGCGTCTGTCGTCCCACTCCTGCCACGTCCGTCTCCTGTCCTGCTGTTGCTCCGGCGGCCGCACCCTGCGGCCGCCGGTCGGTCATCTGGGAGCTGCCCGCCCGTAGCGGGCCGCCGTGTGCTGCGTGATCCGGTCCAGCATCACGCCGAGCGTGGTGATCGCGATCCCCGCGGCCAGTCCCTTCCCGAAGTCCTCTGCCTGGGAGAACCCCGACACCACCAGGAAGCCCAGGCCGCCGCCGCCGACCAGACCGCCGATCACGACCATGGCGAGCACGAAGAGCAGCCCCTGGTTGGCCGCGAGCACGACCGCGGAGCGGGCCATCGGCAGCTGCACCTTGGTGATCATCTGCCGGCTGCTGGAGCCGGCCGCGTCCGCCGCCTCCACCGTCGTCTCGGACACCCCGCGGATGCCGTCCGCCACGATCTTGATCGCGACCGGCGAGGCGTAGGCGATCGCGGCGGCGATCGCGGTCAGCCGGCTGGCCCCGAACAGGGCCAACGCGGGCACCAGGTAGACGAACGGCGGCAGCGTCTGCAGGGCGTCCAGGATCGGTCTGACCGCGGTGTCCACCCGCCGGCTGCGGCCCATCCAGACACCGACGACGACGCCGAGCAGCATCACCGCCGCGGTCGCGAGCAGCGTGGTCGCCAGCGTGTTCATCGACTCGTTCCACAGCCCGGTGCCGAGGATGATCAGCAGGCAGACTGCCGTCGCCAGCGCGGCTCGCGCCCCGCCGAGCAGCGCGGCGATGGCCAGCAGGGCGGCCGCCGCGAGCCACCAGGGTGACTCGGCCAGCAACGACTCGAGCGGGTTGATCAGCCCGTTGGTGACGAAGTCCTTGAAGTCCTGCGTCGCCTGTCCGAAGGCGTCGATGAACGCGTCGGTGGCGCTCGTCACCGCGCGGGACAGCGGGTCGCCGAGGTCGGGGCTGGTGGGGAAGTCCGCGAACCGGGTGTAGGTGCGCGACACGTAGACGGCGACGACGGTGAGGACGGCGCCTCCCGCGAGGACGACCTGGCGCAGTCGAGGATCCTGCCGGGAGCGGGCGGCTGCCTCGGAGCGCTCGCTGACCGCCGTGGTGGTGCGGTCGAGCATGATCGCCATGATCACGATGCACAGGCCGGCCACGAACGCGTCGCCGACGTTCAGGCTCTGCAGAGCCGTGACCACCGGCCCGCCGAGACCGGGGCCGTCGATCAGCGCCGCGATCGTCGCCATCGAGAGCGCGGCCATCGTGGTCTGGTTGAGCCCGACGATGATCGTGCGCCGGGCCATCGGCAGTTGCACCTTGCGCAGGATCTGCCCGGGGGTCGAGCCCAGCGACGTGGTCGCCTCGATCGTCGCCGGTGACACGTTCCGAAGCCCGTGCGCGGAGATGCGCACCAGCGGCGGCAGCGCGTAGATCAGCGTCGTCATCACCGCCGACGCCGGGCCGATGCCGAAGATCAGCACCAGGGGCACGAGGTAGGCGAACGACGGCATCGTCTGCATCACGTCGAGCACCGGCGTGAACGCGATGCTGGCGCGTCTGCTCCGGGCCATCCAGATCCCCAGCGGCAGACCGACCGCGACGCAGACCGCGACCGCGACCCCGGTGACGATCAGCAGGTCGATGCTGTCCTCCCAGTAGCCGAGGAAGCCGAAGGCGAGCAGCGAGGCCGTGACCAGGACAGCGATCCGCACTCCCGCGAACACCAGGGCCACGTACGTCGCGAGGGCGACCACCCCGAGCCAGCCCACCTCGGGCACCGGGCGTGGAAACGCCGGGACGCTGAACAGCTCCTGCAGCGTCTCGACCGTCCAGTCCAACCCGTCGCTGATGGAGCCGACGACGTACTGCAACACCCAGTTGTCGTCGCGGGCGGCGTCGAAGTCGTCGCGCAGGCCGTTCAGCCAGCGGTGGAAGTCGGTGTTCTCCGAGACGCCGATCTCGAGCGTCTGACGACCCTCGAGCACCGCCCAGCCGACGAGCCAGGCGGCGAGCACGCCGACCAACGCGTACCAGCGGCTCGACCCTGACGGTCCAGTCCAGCGCGACGACGGCTCCGGAGGCCGGCTGTCGGGGGCCGGTGCGGGTCGTGCCGGAGTCGCGACGCTCACGCCGGCGCACCCTCCTCGGCCACGATGACGCGCAGGATGTCGTCGTCGTCCACCAGCCCGAGCAGCGTGTCGCCGTCCATGACCCGCACGGGGTGCTCGGAGTCCAGCGCGGTCCTCGCCGCGAGCTGGACGATCGTGTCCGGCGGCATAGCCGGCCCCTCCAGCGACTCGCCCGGACGTGGGTCGCGCATCACCCAGCGCAAGGTCACAACGTGGGCGCGCGGCACGTCGCTGACGAAGTCCCGGACGTACTCGTTGGCCGGGGCGGCCACCACCTCGTCCGGTCGGCCGATCTGGACCATCTCACCGTCGCGCATGATCAGGATCCGGTCGCCGAGCTTGAGCGCCTCGGCCAGGTCATGGGTGATGAAGACCATCGTCTTGCCGACCTCGTGGTGCAGCCGGATGACCTCGTTCTGCATGTCCCGCCGGATCAGCGGGTCGAGCGCCGAGAACGGCTCGTCGAACAGCATCACGCTCGGGTCGACCGCCAGCGCCCGAGCCAGGCCGACCCGCTGCTGCATGCCCCCGGAGAGCTGGTCGGGGTAGGACTTCTCGTTGCCGGTCAGCCCGACCAGGTCGACCATCTCCTGGGCCTTGGCGTGCCGCTCCTTCTTGCCCACGCCGCGGATCTCCAGGCCGTACGCCACGTTGTCGATCACCCGCCGGTGCGGCAGCAGGCCGAAGTGCTGGAAGACCATCGACACATGGCTGCGGCGCAGCTCGCGGAGCCGCCCCTCGGACATCGTCCGCACGTCCTCACCGTCGAGGAGGACCTCGCCGGCGGTCGGCTCGATCAGCCGGGTGAGGCAGCGCACCAGCGTGGACTTGCCGGACCCGGACAGCCCCATGACCACGAAGACCTCACCCGGAGCGACGTCGAACGACACGTCCTTGACCGCTGCGGTGCAGCCGGTCTTCGCCAGCAGCTCCGGTCGGGGCAGGTCGGCGTCCGGCGAACCCACGATCTTGTCCGCCTTGGGACCGAACACCTTCCACAGCCCACGGACCGACAGCGCGGCCTCCTCGGCGCCGCCGTCGGAGTGGCGCTGCCGGGGCACCCCGGCCTGCGCTGAGGTCTCGTGCTTGGCGGTGGCGCTCATCGACGGTCTCCCTGACCGCTAGGGGGGACCCCGTTGCGGGGGTCACCTGGAGGGTACGTCGGCGACCCGTCCCGGTGTCGGTAGAACGGAGCATCCGACGGCGGCAGCGGGGTGTTGCCCGCGATCAGGTCGGCGGCCTTCTCGGCCAGCATCATCACCGGCGCATAGATGTTGCCGTTGGTGACGTACGGCATCGATGACGCGTCGACGACGCGCAGACCCTCGACGTCGTGCACCCGCAGGCTGTTCGGGTCGAGGACCGACAGGTCGTCGACGCCCATCCGGGCGGTGCAGGACGGGTGCAGCGCGGTCTCGGCGTCCGCCGCCACCCACTCGAGGATCTGCTCGTCGGTCTCCACCGACGGACCCGGCGACAGCTCACCGTCGTTGTACGGCGCGAACGCCGGCTGGTTGAGGAGGTTCCGCGCTACCCGGATCGCCTCCACCCATTCCCGCCGGTCCTGCTCGGTGGACAGGTAGTTGAACCGCAGCGCCGGGTGCTGGGCGGGGTCGGTGCTCTTGATCTTCACCGTGCCCCGTGCGTCGGAGTACATCGGGCCGACGTGCACCTGGTAGCCGTGCCCCTTGGTGGGCGAGGTGCCGTCGTACCGGATCGCGATCGGCAGGAAGTGGAACATCAGGTTGGGGTAGTCCACCTCGTCGTTGCTGCGGGTGAAGCCGCCGCCCTCGAAGTGGTTGGTCGCCCCCAGTCCCTTGCGCTGGAACAGCCACTGCGCGCCGATCATCGGCCGGCGCCACATCTTCAACCCGGGCGCGATCGACACCGGCAGCCTGCTGGCGTACTGGATGTAGACCTCGAGGTGGTCCTGCAGGTGCTCGCCCACGCCGGGCACGTCCGCGACCACGTCGATGCCGAGCGCCCGCAGGTCCTCGGCGTTGCCGACCCCGGACAGCTGCAGCAGCTGTGGGGAGCCGATCGCCCCGGCAGTGAGCACGACCTCGCCGGCGCGGACGCGGCGGCGCGCCCGCCCGGCCCGCAGGTAGTCCACGCCAACCGCGCGGCGGCCCTCGAACAGGATCCGGGTGGTGCGCGCGAGCGTCTCCACGGTGAGGTTGGGGCGGTTCATCACCGGGTGCAGGTAGGCCCGGGCGGCGGAGAGCCGGCGGCCGCGGTACACGTTGCGGTCGAAGCGGGCGAAGCCCTCCTGCCGGTAGCCGTTCACGTCGTCGGTCAGCAGATGACCGGCCTGGACGGCGGCCTCGAACAACGCGCCGAACAGCGGGTTCTCGGCCGGGCCTCGCTCGAGCACCAGCGGGCCGGAGCCGCCGCGCCACTGGTCGGCACCGGCCAGGCAGGTCTCCATCTTCTTGAAGTACGGCAGGCAGTGTGCGTAGTCCCACTGGTCCATGCCCTTGTCGGCGGCCCAACGCTCGTAGTCCAGCGGGTTCCCGCGCTGGAAGATCATGCCGTTGATGCTGCTCGACCCGCCGAGCACCTTGCCGCGGGCGTGGAACACCTTCCGCCCGCCCATGTACGGCTCCGGCTCGGACTCGTAGCGCCAGTCGTACAGCCGGCTGCCGATCGGGAACGGCAGCGCGGCGGGCATGTGGATGAAGGGGTCGGCGATGAAGTCGGAACGGCCCGCCTCGAGGACCAGCACGCTGGTGGACGGGTCGGCGCTGAGCCGGTTGGCCAGCGCGCAGCCCGCCGATCCGCCGCCGACGATGACGTAGTCGTAGCCGGCGCGCGCCGGACTCATCCGCCGAACCAGCTCTGCGGGGCGGGGCGGATGTTGTGCCACACGTGCTTGGTCTCCCGGTACTCGTCGAGGCCGGCCTGGCCGAGCTCACGCCCGACCCCGGACTGCTTGTAACCGCCCCACTCGGCCTGAGGGACGTACGGGTGGTAGTCGTTGATCCACACCGTGCCGGTCCGCATCCTGGCGGCGACCCGCTGCCCGCGGCCGGCGTCGGACGTCCAGACCGCCCCCGCCAGCCCGTAGCGCGTGTCGTTCGCGATCCGCACCGCGTCGGCCTCGTCGC
The DNA here is from genome assembly GCA_963704295.1 of uncultured Actinomycetota bacterium. Lineage (GTDB taxonomy): Bacteria > Actinomycetota > Actinomycetes > Propionibacteriales > Nocardioidaceae > JACCVL01. Next base: position 1,013,586 of record OY969884.1, read on the forward strand.
GGAACGTCTCCACGGTCAGCACCGGACCGAACGACTCCTCCTGCACCACGCTCATCTGCGCGGTGCAGCCGTCCAGCACCGTGGGCAGGTAGTAGTAGCCGGCCTCCAGCGCCGGGTCGTCGGGTCGGCGGCCCCCGCAGCGCAGCAGCGCACCGTCGGCCAGGCCGTCGGCGACGTAGGCCTCGACCTTGTCCCGGTGCGCGGCGGAGATCAGCGCGCCGGTCTCGGCCTTGTCGTCGAAGGGACCGCCCAGCCGGATCGCCTGCGCCCGGCGGACCAGCTCGTCGACGAACTCGTCGTGGATCGACTCCTCGACGACCAGCCGGGCCCCGGCCGAGCACACCTGGCCGGAGTGCAGGAAGACCGCGGTCAACGCCATGTCGAGCGCGGTCTCCCGATCGGCGTCGGCGAAGACGATGTTCGGGTTCTTGCCGCCGAGCTCCAGTGCCACCTTCTTGACCGTGCCGGCCGCGGCCGCCATCACCCGCTTGCCGGTCGCCAGGCCGCCGGTGAAGGAGACCAGGTCGACGTCCGGGTGCTCGGCCAGTGGCGCACCCGCCTCCGGGCCGGCGCCGAGCACCAGGTTGGCCACCCCGTCCGGGAGCCCGGCCTGGACGAGCAGCCGCAGCAGCAGGATCGCCGTCGAGGGCGTCAGCTCGCTCGGCTTGAGCACGAAGGTGTTGCCCGCGGCCAGGCACGGCGCGACCTTCCACGAGGTCTGCAGCAGCGGGTAGTTCCAGGGGGTGATCAGGCCGCAGACACCGACCGGCTCGTGCACGACCCGGCTGACCACGTCGGGTTGGCCGGTGTCCACCACTCGCCCCGCGTCGGCGCCTGCCAGCCCGGCGTAGTGCCGGAACACCCCGACGACGTCGTCGATGTCGTACTGGCTCTCGACCAGACGCTTGCCGGTGTCCATCGACTCGGCCCGGGCGATGTCGTCGCGCTGCTCGAGCAGCAGGTCGGCGACCCGGCCCAGCAGCAGGCCGCGCTCCTGCGCCGGCGTCGCGGGCCAGGGGCCGTTGTCGAAGGCGGCCCGGGCGGCCGCGATCGCCGCGGCGGTGTCGTCCGGGCCGGCCTCGTCCACGGCGACGACCAGCCGCCCGTCGGCGGGGCAGCGAATCTCGCGCGTCGCACCCGATCGGGCTGCGACCCACTGTCCCCCGACGAACAGGTCCGGCATGGTGTCCGCCGCCTTTGCTCGACGCACGTTGCGCCCTGCGCAACTGGAGACTGCCTTCCGCAACAGCATGACCCCGGGGCGCGAACGGCGTCAAGCACTTACGCCGGAGCGGCCGCTCCCGTCGGCCCGGCGACCGCGGGGCTCCGCCACCCCAGCCGCCGGGACAGCTCGTCGGCCGCCTCGACGGTGGCCGCGGTGGCGGCGTCCAGCCGCTCCCCGGCGAGCCGGAAGGACGGGCCGGACACGCTGACCGATGCCACCACGTCGCCGTGCGCGTTGCGGACCGCCGCCGCGACGGCCGTCAGGCCGACCTCCAGCTCGTCGACGGCGACGGCGTAGCCGCAGGCACGCACGTCCGCGAGTTGGCGGACCAGCTCGGTCGGCGAGGTGACGGTGCTGTCGGTGTAGGCGCGCAGGCTGCGCCCGACGACCCGGACGGCCTCCTGGTCCGGCAGGTCGGCGAGCAGCACCTTGCCGTTGGACGTCGCGTGCAGCGGGATGCGCTGCCCCACCCAGTTGTGCGACTGCAACGCCGACGACCCGGCCACCTGGTCGACGTAGAGGGCGGCGCCGTCGGAGAGCACCGTGAGGTTGACCGTCTCCCCGGTCTCGACGGCCAGCGCCTTGCACAGGGCCCGCGACTCCTGGACGAGGTCGAGCCGAGCGGTGGTCGCTCCGGCCAGCCGCAGGATGCCCAGACCCAGCCGGTACTTCCCGCGGTCGGTGTTCTGCTCCACCAGGCCGCGGTTTTCCAGGGCGGCGACCAACCGGAAGGCGGTGGACTTGTGCACCCCGAGCTCTCCGGCGATCTCGGTCACCCCGCACTCACCCGCATGCGCGAGGATCTCGAGCACGCTGATCGCGCGGTCGACCGACTGCACCGTGCTCGGGCCGCCCGGTGTCCCCTCCTGCGCACCGCTGTTGCTCATGAAGGAACACAGTAGGGCCTGGCTCCCCTCTCCCGGTGGCGGGACACTGCGGGGTGTGGACGTGACCACCGAGACCGTCATCGACCGACCACCGGCCGAGGTGGCGGCCTACGCGGGCGACCCGACGAACGCGCCGGAGTGGTACGTCAACATCGAGTCGGTGCGCTGGCACACCGACCCCCCGGTGGCGGTGGGGTCGCGGCTCGACTTCGTCGCACACTTCCTCGGCCGCCGGCTCGCGTACACCTACGAGGTGGTCGAGCTCGTCGCGGGTGAGCGGCTGGTCATGCGGACGACGACCGGTCCGTTCCCGATGGAGACCACCTACACCTGGACCGCTGCCGCGGACGGACGCACCCGGATGACCCTGCGCAACCGCGGCGAGCCGGCCGGCTTCGCCAAGCTCGCCGCGCCGGTCGTCGCCACCGCCGTGCGCCGAGCCAACGGGAAGGACCTCGCCGCCCTGAAGCACCGGCTGGAGCGTGGCTGAGAGCCGCCGGCGGGCGGCTCAGTCACCCAGCTCGTGCCGGCGGCGGGCGACGTAGTCCGCCAGCTCGGCCCGGATCCCGTCGTCCAGCGGCGGCTGCTCGTAGGCCTCCAGTCGCGCGGTGTAGATCTTCTCGGCGCGGGCGGCGGTGTCCAGCCCGCCGTTCTTCATCCACCGCTCGTAGTTGTCCGAGGAGTTCAGGAACGGCCGGTAGAAGCAGGTCCGGAACCGCTCCATCGTGTGCATCGCCCCGAGGAAGTGCCCGCCGTGGCCGACCTCCTCGTGCGCACCGAAGGCCATCGACTCCTCGGTGATGTCCAGCGGGGTGAACTCGTGCTGCAGCATCTCCAGGATCTGGGTGTCGACGATGAACTTCTCGTACCCGGACACCAGGCCGCCCTCGAGCCACCCGGCCGAATGCATCACCCAGTTCGCGCCGGCCAGGAAGGTCGGGAGCATCGTCATCAGGGCCTCGTAGCCGGCCTGCGCGTCCGGCACCTGGGAGGAGGTGAGCCCGCCGCCGGTCCGGAACGGCAGGCCGAACGAGCGGGCGATCTGCCCGGTGCACAGCAGCCCCATCGCCGACTCGGGCGTGCCGAAGGTCGGGGACCCGGACTGCATGTCGATGTTGGACAGGAACGACCCGAACACGACCGGGGCGCCGGGACGGATCAGCTGGGCCAGCGCGATCCCACTGAGCGCCTCGGCGATCTGCTGGACCAGCGCGGCCGGGACCGTCACCGGGGACATGGCGCCCATCAGCAGGAACGGCGTCAGCACGACCGGCTGCGCCGCGGACACGTACTCGAACATCGCGTCCAGCATCCGGTCGTCCCACCGCAGCGGGGAGTTGCAGTTGATCAGGGAGATCGACGCGGGGGTCTGCTCGATCGCCTCACGACCGCCGAACAGGATGGCACCCATCGCGACCGTGTCCGCGGCGTTGACCCCGGAGACCACGTTGCCCATGTAGATCTTGTCGGTCAGCGTCATCAGCGCGTAGGTCATGTCGAGGTGCCGCGAGTCCAGCGGGGTGTCGTTGGGCTCGCAGACCACGCCGCCCGCCGAGTCGAGCACGTCGAAGCCCTGGGCGAGCCGGCTGAAGTTGCGGAAGTCCTCCATGGTGGCGTCCCGCCGGACGGCGCCCTGCCGGACGAACGGCGGGCCGTAGACCGCGCCGAACGCCATCGCGTCGCCGCCGATGTGCACGGTGTTGGCTGGGTTGCGGGCCTGGATGTCGAACTCGCGCGGCGCCTTGGCCACCTGCTCGAGCACGAACTCCGGGTCGAGGAAGACGGTGTTGCCCTCCACCCGCTGGCCGGCCGCCCGGAACAGGTCCAGCGCCCGGTCGGACATGAACTCGACGCCGATCTCGGTGACGATCCGGCGCCAGCCCGCGTCCAGCGTGGCCATCGCGTCCTCGGACAGCACGTCGTAGCGGGGCATCCGGTTGCGGAACATCCGCGCTCCTCCTTGACCTCGGGATGGGCCGGATCTTAGCCTCATGATGTGGGATAGTGGTTCCAGATCATGGAACACATCGCCATCCACCGGAACGGACCCATGACCACCGCCACGAGCAACGGCACCCAGGCCATCGACCGCGCTGCGGCGCTGGTGGCCTTGGTCGTGCGCGCGGACGAGCCGATCAGCTTCACCGACCTGGCCGAGGAGAGCGGGCTGGCCCGGTCCACCACGTCCCGGCTGCTGGCGGCGCTGGAGCGCAACCAGCTGCTGGAGCGGGACCACGGGGGCAACTTCTGCTCCGGCCCGCTGTTCGCGTTGTACGCGACCCGGCACGACCCGTGGGCCGAGGTGGTCCGCCTGGTGCAGCCGCTGCTGCAGCGGATCGGCGACACGGTGCGGGAGAGCGTCTACTTCACCATCCCGCACGGCAGCACGACGCTGCAGATCGCCCAGGTGGACGCGTCGTACGTGCTGGGCGCCCGGGACTGGGTGGGGGTCGAGGTGCCGCCGCACTGCTCGGCGGCCGGCAAGGTGCTCTACGCGTACGGCTGCCTGGACCTGCCCGAGGGCACCGGCCCCGGCCGGGCCCTCCCCCAGATGACCGCGCACTCCATCGGCACGCGCTCCGAGCTGGAGCGCCAGCTGACCCAGATCCGCCGCCGCGGCTACGCCGTCACCGCGCAGGAGCTGGAGGTCGGGCTGGACGCCGTCGCCGCACCGGTGCGGGGCCGGGACGGCGGCGTCATCGCGGCGGTCGGGGTACACGGCCCCACCGCCCGAATGACCGAGCAGCTCGACGACGTGGGGCAGCTGCTGGTCGAGCGAGCCGCGCAGCTGTCCGCCCTACTCCGCCGCCATACCCGAAGGGAGGGCGCCGCATGACGCCCGAGGAGATCCTGCAAGGCCTCTACGACGAGACGTTGGTGGGCAACGCGCCCGAGGTGCTCAGCCTCACCCATTCCGGGCTGGAGCTCGGCATGGGGCCGGAGACGATGCTCTTCGACGCGCTGATCCCCTCGCTGGAGGAGGTCGGCGCGCGCTTCGAGCGCGGCGACTTCTTCGTGCCCGAGATGCTGATCGCCGGTCGGGCGATGAGCGGCGCCATGGAGGTGCTGCGCCCGCTGCTCGCCGAGACCGGCGCGCGGACGGTGGGCACGTTCGTCATGGGCACGGTCAAGGGTGACGTCCACGACATCGGCAAGAACCTCGTCAACATCATGCTGGAGGGCGCCGGCTTCAACGTGATCGACCTCGGCGTGCAGGTGGCGCCGGAGAAGTTCGTGGAGGCGATCCAGGAGCACCAGCCCGACATCGTCGGGTTCTCCGCCTTCTTGACCACGACCATGCCGATGTTCAAGGCCAACATCAACGCGCTGCAGAAGGCGGGCATCCGCGACGACGTGATCGTGATGGTCGGCGGCGCCCCCGTCACCCAGGAGTACGCGACGGCGGTCGGTGCCGACGGCTACGCCGCCGACGCCTCGTCCTGCGTCAAGAAGGCCAAGGCACTGATCGCCGACCGGGGCGCCCCGGTGACGGCCTGAGCCGACCGGCTGATCCTGGTCCACCCACCCCTCACCCTGGAACTCCGAAGGAATCTCGATGCCGCTTCTGCACACGGTTCTGCGCTCCGCCACCCGCGAGGTCGTGATCGGCCACGACCGGCCCTTCACGGTGATCGGCGAGCGGATCAACCCGACCGGTCGCAGGCTCTTCCAGGAGCAGCTGCGGGCTGGGGATCTGTCCGCGATCGAACGCGACGTCGAGTCCCAGGTGGCTGGCGGCGCGGACGTGCTGGACATCAACATGGGGGTCCCACTGACCGACGAGCCGGAGCTGCTGCGCCGGGCGATCGAGCTCGTGCAGGCGCGTACCGATCTGCCGGTGTGCATCGACTCGTCGGTCGTCGAGGCGTTGGAGGTCGGGCTGGCGACCTACCAAGGTCGCGCGCTGGTCAACTCGGTCACCGCCGAGGACGACCGGCTGGCGGCGATCCTGCCGTTGGTCAAGCGGCACGACGCGGCGATCATCGCGTTGCCCAACGACGAGGATGAGATCCCGATGGAGGCCGACAAGCGGCTGGAGCTGACCCGCAAGATCGTCCACGTCGCCACCACCGAGTACGGCATCGCGATCGAGGACATCGTCATCGACCCGCTCGCCATGCCGATCGGCGCCGACACGGGCGTCGTGGCGACCACCCTGGACACGATCAGCCGGATCCGGCAGGAGTTCGGCCTGAACATGACGCTCGGCGCGTCCAACGTGTCGTTCGGCATGCCCGGCCGGCACACCCTGGGGGCGACCTTCCTCCCGATGGCGATGGTGGCCGGCCTGACCAGCGCGATCATGGACGCCCGGACACCCCAGATCGTGGAGGCGGTCAAGGCCGCGGACCTGCTGCTCGGCCACGACGAGTGGGGCGGCTCGTGGATCGCCGCGCATCGGGCGAAGCAGGCGGTGGCCGCGGCGGCCGCCCCGGTGTCGTGACCGGCGCGGCCGCCACGGACCCGGCCGGCACGTCGCCGGACCGCGACTCGCTGCCCGGCGGGCTCGCGCTGGACCTGGACGCGCTCGCCCGCGAGGGGTTGCGCGAGCCGCAGGCACACGTCAGCAAGGCAGAGCCGGTCGACCACGACGGGACCGGCCGGGTCCGGCTGCACTTCACGCCGGCCGACCGCTCGTACGCGGTCCCGCCGGGGGTCACGGTGTTCGACGCGGCGAGCTGGAACGGCATCGCGATCGACTCCACCTGCGGGGGCCACGGAACCTGCAAGAAGTGCAAGGTGCAGGTCACCGACGGCGTCGTGCCGGCCACCCGGCTGGACGCCCGCGCGTTCTCGCCCGAGCAGCTGGCCGGCGGCTGGCGACTCGCCTGCCGAGCCGCCGCCGCGGGCGACCTCTCGGTGTACGTGCCGCCGCTGGCCACCCGGCCCAAGGCGGCCACGGTCGGGGTCGGCCGGCAGGTGATCCTGCGGCCGGCGGTGCAGAAGCGCTACGTGCGAGCTGGAAGAGCCGACCCTGACCGACCAGCGACCCGACCTGAGGCGGCTCACCGACGCCATCGACGACCTCGAAGTCCGCCCCACCCTGCACCTGCTGCGGCGGCTGCCACGGGTGCTCCGCGACGCCGACTTCGCCGTCACGGCCGTGGTGGTGGACGACGTCCTCATCGACGTCGAGCCCGGCGACACCACCGCGACCCGGCACGCGATCGCCTTCGACCTCGGGACCACGACCGTGGTCGCCACCCTGCTCGACCTCGGGACCGGGACGCCGGTCGCGGTCGCCTCGATGCTGAACGCCCAGCAGCCGTACGGCGGCGACGTCATCACCCGGATCTCCGCCACCATGCTCGACCCCACCAGCCTCGGCCGGCTCCAGGCCCTCGCCGCCGAGACCCTGGACGGACTGGTCGGAGAGGTCTGCGCCGAGGCCGGTGTGGACCGCGGCTCGGTCTACGAGGTGGCCCTCGCCGGCAACGCGACGATGACCGCGCTGCTGCTCGGGGTGGACCCGGAGCCGCTCGGGGTGGCGCCGTTCGTCCAGACGACCGACGCCTTCACCGGCATCGACGCGGCCGACCTCGGCATCACCGTGCACCCGGCGGCACCCGCCACGCTGTTCCCCGCCCTGGGCGCCTACGTCGGAGGCGACATCGTCGCCGGGATGCTGGCCTCCGGGATCGACCGGGACAAGCGGCTGCGGCTGTTCATCGACGTGGGCACCAACTGCGAGATCGTGCTGACCGACGGCAGCCAGATCGTGGCCACCGCGGCGCCCGCGGGTCCGGCCTTCGAGGGCGGGGCGATCCGGTGCGGGATGCGGGCCGCGCCTGGTGCCATCGAGGTGGTACGGATCGGCACCGACGACGTCGAGGTGCAGGTGATCGCGGCCGACGACGACACGGTCGGGGCCGAGTCCGCTCCGCGCGGGCTGTGCGGTTCCGGCCTGGTCGACGCGGTGGCCGAGTTGGTCCGCGTCGGGCTGCTCGACTCCAGCGGCCGCTTCGTCCCCGACCCGACCGCGGCCGAGCAACACCCCGGTCTCGCCGACCGGTTGACACGGGTCGGCGAGGAGCGGGTGTTCGTGCTGGCCTGGCTCGGGCCGCCCGGGGAGGTGGCGCACTCGGTGTACGTGTCGCAGCGCGACATCCGCGAGCTGCAGTTCGCCAAGGCCGCCATCGCCACCGGCTGGTCGCTGCTGTGCGAGGAGCTCGGTGTCACGCCGGAGGACCTGCAGCAGGTGCTGCTGGCCGGGTCGTTCGGCTCGTACCTGGCCCCCGGCAACGCCGTCCGGATCGGGCTGGTGCCCCGGCTGCCGGTGCTGCGCATCGTCAGCGCCGGGAACGTCGCCGGCGAGGGCGCCAAGATGACGCTGCTCAGCCTGCCGGAGCGGGCCGGGGCCGCCACCTTGCTGCGCGAGGTGCGCTACCTCGAGCTGTCCGACCGCACCGACTTCAACGACCGGTTCGTCGACCAGCTCGCCTTCCCCGCCGACCCTCTCAGCGGGGCGGGGCCGCCGCCAGCAGCTGGCGGCGCCAGCGCTCGGTCTCGGCCACCTGGTTGAACGTGAACAGGTGCAGCCCGGCCAGCCCGCCGACCGGGTCGTCGAACAGGTCGGCGAGCTTGCGCAGCAGCCGCTCGGGGCTGTAGCCGCCGGGTGCCGCGATCCGGGCGAACACCGAGGCGTTCTTGGCCAGGAACCGGCTGGACTCGCCCACCCCGATCCGGGTCGCCATGGTCAGCAGCTTGGTCCGCTCGACCGGTCCGGGCAGCCCCAGCAGCACCGGCAGGGTGACGCCACGGGCGCGCATCCGGGCCACCCAGGTCCGCAGCTGTGCGGGGTCGAAGCACAGATTGCCGACCACGTAGGTCGCGTGCGCGCGCTTGTCCCACATGGCCTGGATGGCGATGTCGTCGGCAATCGCCGGGTGGCTCTCCGGATAGCCGGTGATGCCCACCTGGGGGAACGGCCGGCCGAGCTCGGTGAGGTCCCGCAGCAGCTCCAGCGATCCCGGGTAGTCCCCGGCCGGCGGGTCGGCGTCGCCGGCCGGCACGAAGACGTTCTGCACGCCGTGCGCCACCAGCCGGTCCACGATGTCACTCAGCTGCGAGCGGTCCCGCACCATCCGGGCGGCCAGGTGCGGCACCACCGGGTACCCGTGCGCGCTGAGCCGCTCGGTGAAGTCCAGCGTCGCGTCCAGCCCCTTGCTCGGCGAGGCGGTGACGGTGAGCGTGGTGCTCACCGGCACCGTCTCGACGACCACAGCCTCCACCTTGGCCGTCGGCAGCAGCTCGTAGCGGGCGGTGGCCAGCGCCGACTGCAACCCCGACGACCGCACACTGTTGCGCATCGCACAACTCATCTCTGATAGCGCGTCAAGACTGGGCCGAGCGTACGGCCGGGCGGCAGCCGCGACAAGCACTGGGGGAACGGCGACACCGCACCGGGCGTCGTACCGTCATGAGCTCCCCTTCCCCCCGGCAGCGGCGCCGCCCTCCGGCGCCGGGCGGCGCACTGCTGACGGTGGCCCTGGCGGTGGCCTTGGCCGTGGCGCCGACGGCCTGTGCCGGCACCGACCCCGCCGCCGACAGCGACCCGGCCGACCCACCTCGGGCCGCCGTCGACGGCGACCTGGCGGGCCGCGTCTTCGTGTCGACAAGCCTCGCCGGACCGGCCGCGCCGCTGGTGCCGGCGACCCAGGTCAGGCTCGAGGTCGGCACCGCCACGATCACCGCACAGGCCGGCTGCAACACCCTGTCGGGCAACGCCGGGACCTCGCACGGCCGGCTGCAGGTCGACCGGCTCGGCGGCACCGAGATGGGCTGCGACCCGGCCCGGATGCGGCAGGACTCCTGGCTCGCCGGCTTCCTCACCGCCGACCCGACCTACCGGCTGGAAGGCGACCGGCTGGTCCTGTCCGGCGACCGCGGGACCCTCACGCTGGTCGACGCCGTGGCGGTCGTACCGGACCCGCCGCTGGTCGGGACCCGGTGGGTCCTCGACGGCATCGCCAGCGGGACCGGACCGGCGGCCACGGTGACCAGCGCCCCCCGGTCGACGCGCGCCACCCTGCGGGTGGTGAACGGACAACTGCTGCTCCGGCTCGGCTGCAACGTCGGCAGCGCACCGGTACGGATCGACCGACACCGCTTGCTCATCGGGCCGCTCGCGCAGACCCTGCGCGGGTGCACGGGGCCGGCAGCCGAGGTCGAGCATGCGATCGTCACCACGTTGCAGGACGCGGTCCGGTACGAGGTGGACGGCGGCGTGCTCACGCTGTCCCGCGCCGGGCGCGGCCTGGTCTACCGCGCCCCGCCGGCCGACACCGGCCAGTGAGCGCTGCCGATCAGCCGACCGGCAGCAGCCACTCTCGCCCGGCCGTCCCGTCCCAGCGCCGGCAGCAGACCGCCTCGGCGTCGGACTCCCCGATCCCCTCCAGGGCAGCCACGGCGGAACCGACCTGCTCGGCGGTCAGCCGCCGCGCCAGCGTGACGTGCGGGGTCCACCGACCCGGCGCCAGCGTGCGCTGGCGGCCGGGATCCTCGTCTGGTCCCAGCACCGTCGCGATCCGCGCGTGCAGAGCGAGCAGCTCCGCATCCGCCACCACCAGCCGCACCAGCACGTAGCGTCGGCGGCCGAAGCACGCCAGCGCGCCGAGCCGGAGCGGCGTCGGCAGTCCCGCGACAGCAGCGGACAAGGCAGGCTCGCGCTCCGCCGGGATCCGGTCCCGCACGGCGACCGTCACGTGCGGCCGGTTCGAGGCACCGCGGTGCCGGCCCTGGCTCGGCAGGCCGGCGGCGGCCAGCCGATCCCACTGCCGGCGCAGCGCAGCGTCCGCCGCGTCGTCCAGCATTAGCTCGACCGACTGGACCATGGCGCCACCGCGGGCTCAGCCGAGCCGGGCCGCGAGGTTCTCGTCGAGCGCGGCCAGGAACTCCTCAGTGCTCAGGAACGCCTGATCCTCCCCCACCAGCAAGGCCAGGTCCTTGGTCATCTTCCCGTCCTCGACGGTCTTGACCACGACGTCCTCGAGGGCGCCGGCGAATTCGGTGACCTCCGGCGTCCCGTCCAGCTTGCCGCGGTGCGCGAGCCCGCGGGTCCAGGCGTAGATCGACGCGATCGGGTTGGTCGAGGTCGGCTTGCCCTGCTGGTGCTGGCGGTAGTGCCGGGTGACCGTCCCGTGCGCGGCCTCCGCCTCCACCGTCCGACCGTCGGGCGTCATCAGCACCGACGTCATCAGCCCGAGCGATCCGAAGCCCTGCGCCACCGTGTCGGACTGCACGTCCCCGTCGTAGTTCTTGCAGGCCCAGACGTAACCGCCCTCCCACTTCAGCGCGGCCGCGACCATGTCGTCGATCAGCCGGTGCTCGTAGGTGAGCCCCTTGGCGTCGAAATCGGCCTGGAACTCCTCGTCGAACACCCGCTGGAAGATGTCCTTGAAGGCGCCGTCGTAGGCCTTGAGGATGGTGTTCTTCGTGGACAGGTACACCGGATACCCGCGCTGCAGCCCATAGGACAGCGAGGCGCGGGCGAAGTCCTCGATCGACTTGTTGAAGTTGTACATCCCCATCACCACCCCGCCGCCATCGGGCATCTGCACCACCTCGTGCTCGATCGGCTCACTGCCGTCGGAGGGGGTGTAGCTGATGGTGACCGTCCCCGGCCCGGGCACCTTGAAGTTGGTGGCCTTGTACTGGTCCCCGTGCGCGTGCCGGCCGACGATGATCGGCTGGGTCCAGCCCGGCACCAGCCGGGGGATGTTGGAGATGACGATCGGCTCGCGGAAGATCACGCCGCCGAGGATGTTGCGGATGGTGCCGTTGGGCGACAGCCACATCTTCTTCAGCCCGAACTCCTCCACCCGCGCCTCGTCGGGCGTGATGGTCGCGCACTTGACGCCGACGCCGTGGGTGCGGATCGCGTGCGCGGCGTCGACGGTGACCTGGTCGTCGGTGGCGTCCCGGTTCTCGATCCCGAGGTCGTAGTACTCGAGGTCGACGTCGAGGTAGGGGTGGATGAGCCGGTCCTTGATGAACTGCCAGATGATCCGGGTCATCTCGTCGCCGTCGAGCTCGACGACCGGGTTCTGCACCTTGATCTTGGCCATGGGGGAGGGACTCCTGCCCGATACGGGGGTGGATTCTCGACGTCAAGATAACCGACCCCGACGGCGGCACCGGGGCTACCCTGGAGCGGTGAACAATGCCGTCCTCTACGGCGTGCTCGGCGGTCTCGCCTGGTTCGTGCTGGGCATCCTCGTCGGCCATTACGTCTGGACCTGACCGCGAAGCGGAGGGCCTCCCCCCCTGGGCGCAAGGCCGGGCGGGGCACCGGATCGCGGCTGCTAGCGTCCGGCGCGTCGTCCACACGCCGTCGTGAGGAGCCAACGCGTGAGCACACCGGTCAAGGTCGCCGTCACCGGAGCAGCCGGGCAGATCGGCTACAGCCTGCTGTTCCGCATCGCGAGTGGAGGTTTGCTCGGCCCGGGCACCCCGGTGGAGCTGCGGCTGTTGGAGATCGAGCCCGCGCTACGTGCGCTCGAGGGCGTCGTGATGGAGCTGGACGACTGCGCGTTCACGACGCTGTCCGGCGTGCAGATCGGCCACCAGCCGGAGAGGGTGTTCGACGGCGTGAACGTGGCCCTGCTGGTCGGCGCCCGCCCCCGCAGCAAGGGCATGGAACGGGCCGATCTGCTCGAGGCGAACGGCGCGATCTTCACCGCGCAGGGACGGGCGCTGAACGACCACGCCGCCGACGACGTGCGGGTGACGGTCACCGGCAACCCGGCGAACACCAACGCGCTGATCACGCTGAGCAACGCCCCTGACATCCCGGCGGAGCGGTTCACCGCGCTCACCCGGCTGGACCACAACCGGGCGCTCGCGCAGCTGTCCGCCCGGACCGGCCACCCGGTCGCCGACATCCGGCAGATGACGATCTGGGGCAACCACTCGGCCACGCAGTACCCCGATCTCTTCCACGCCGAGGTCGGCGGTCGCAACGCCTACGAGCTGGTCGACGATCCCGCCTGGGTGACCGACGAGTTCATCCCGACCGTCCAGCAGCGCGGAGCGGCGATCATCGACGCGCGCGGTGCCTCCTCGGCCGCGTCGGCCGCGAACGCCACGATCGACCACGCCCGGGACTGGCTGGCCGGTACGGCCGACGGCGACTGGACCTCGATGGCGGTTCCCAGCGACGGCTCGTACGGGGTGCCGGAGGGACTGGTCTCGTCGTTCCCGGTCACGACCGCGAACGGCAGCTGGCGGATCGTGCCGGGCCTGGACATCGACGACTTCTCCCGGGAGCGGATCGACGCCAGCGCCGCAGAGCTCGCCGACGAGCGGGAGGCCGTGCGCGGGCTCGGCCTGCTGGGCTGACCGCCGCTCACATCCGGGGCTGGTCCGGCACGAGCAGCGCGAGCGCGACGATCCCGGCGCCGAGCAGCGCCATCGCCAGCACGTCGGCCGGGGCCCGGCGGACGTGCAGCAGACCGGAGTGCCGCTCCGGGAGCAGGGTGCGGGCGACCGCGCTGACGACCAGCGAGGCGCCGAGCACGCCGACGCCGAGCCGCCACGGCCCGATCGCCACGAGGACCAGGCCGCCCGCCGCGGCGATCAGCGCAGCCGCTAGCACGAGAGTGCCGAGGGGCCGGAAACCCTCCGGCGCTGGGTTCACGCAGCCGCCTGCCGCTCGGCCGCCTCGACGACGTTGGACAACAGCAGCGCCCGGGTCATCGGGCCCACCCCGCCGGGGTTGGGGGACACCCAGCCCGCCACCTCGCGCACGTCGTCGGCGACGTCGCCCACGATGCCGTCCGGGCCGCGGCTGACCCCGACGTCGAGGACGGCCGCACCGGGCTTGACCATCTCGGCGGTGATGATCCCCGGCACGCCGGCCGCGGCCACCACGATGTCCGCGCGGCGCACCTCCCCCGCCAGGTCGACGGTGCCGGTGTGGCACAGCGTCACCGTGGCGTTCTCGGAGCGCCTGGTGAGCAGCAGCCCGAGCGAGCGCCCGACGGTGATGCCCCGGCCGACGACGGTCACCCGGGCCCCGGCGATCGGCACGTCGTGCCGGCGGAGCAGCTCGAGGATGCCGCGGGGGGTGCACGGCAGGGGCGCCGGCCGGCCGAGCACCAGCCAGCCGAGATTCGTGGGGTGCAGCCCGTCGGCGTCCTTCTCCGGGTCGATCCGGGCGAGGACGGCGTGCTCGTCTCGGCCCTTCGGCAGCGGCAGCTGGACGATGTAGCCGGTGCAGGCCGGGTCGGCGTTCAGCCGGTCCACCTCGGCCTCGATCCGTTCCTGCGCGGCATCTGCCGGCAGGTCCACCCGGATCGACTCGATCCCCACCTGGGCACAGTCCCGGTGCTTGCCGGCGACGTACCACCGGCTTCCCGGGTCGTCGCCGACGAGAACGGTGCCGAGACCCGGCGTGACCCCGCGCTCGCGCAGCCGGGCCACCCGGGCGGTGAGGTCGTCTTTGATGGCGGCCGCAGCCGCCGTGCCGTCGAGGATCTGCGCAGTCACGACTGCGGAGTCTGTCACGCCGCCGATCCGTCGACGGCGCGGGCGTCAACTCGGCGTGCTGGGTGGGTTTATCCCGGTTTGACCTGGGGTACCACTGGCATGACCGGTCGCCGTCCGGTGGCCCTGCGAGAGGAACGGACTGTGCCGAGTCGAGCAACGAGCCTGCTGGCGGTGGCCGTCGGCGCCGCGACCGTCCTGGCGTGGCTGCCCTCTGGCGGCGCCGCCGCCGAACCGGCCCGCACGGCAGCCGCCGACGGGGTGCGGGTGCACGAGGCGGCCACCACCGCCGACGAGCACCGGCGGATCGTCGACTACTGGACCCGGCACCGGATGCGCGCCGCGGTTCCGGCGGAGCGGCTGGTGGCCGACCGGTCGAAGGACTCCGCAACCGGTGTGGTCGAGCGCGGCGCGCCGACCGTCGTCGGCCCGACGGCTAAGGGCCAGCCGGGCGGTGCCGGCTTCACCGGCGGGTACTACACCGGCGGCGGCGAGGTGACCGAGACGACCGGCAAGGTGTTCTTCACCCTCTCCGGGACCAACTACGTCTGCTCCGGCAGCTCGACCTCCTCGGCCAACCGGGATCTGGTGCTGACCGCTGGGCACTGCGTGCACGAGGGTCCCGGCGCCTACGCGACGAACTGGGCCTTCGTGCCGGGCTACGACGACGGGGTGCGCCCGTTCGGCACCTACACCGCGCGGCAGCTGGTCACCACCGGCCAGTGGGCGTCGTCCGGGGACTTCGACTACGACGTGGCCTTCGGGGTGATGAACACGCTCGGCGGCCAGCACCTGACCGACACGGTCGGCGCCCAGGGCATCGGCTTCAACCTGCCCCGGGGCGAGCACATGTACTCCTTCGGCTACCCGGCGGCGCGGCCGTACGACGGCACGGACATCGCGTGGTGCCACGCCGTGGTCCAGCAGGACACCTACGGCGGCTCGCAGGACCAGGGGATGTCCTGCAACATGACCGGCGGCTCGTCCGGGGGACCGTGGTTCATCGACTACTCGGAGCCGAGCACGCTCGGGACGCTCAACTCGGTCAACAGCTTCGGCTACCGCGGCGTCAAGGACATCATGTGGGGGCCGTACTTCGGGTCGGTGGCACAGTCGCTGTACGGCAGCGCCTCCACCCTCTGACCCGACCCTGCCCGGCGGCTCGCCGTCAGTGCGCGAAGTGCCGCACCCCGGTGAGGTACATCGTCATGCCGGCGGCCTCGGCGGCGGCGACCACCTCGTCGTCGCGGACCGAGCCGCCGGGCTGGGCCACCGCGCGGATGCCGGCGTCGGCCAGCACCTGCAGCCCGTCCGCGAACGGGAAGAACGCATCCGACGCCGCGACCGAGCCGGCGGCCCGGTCGCCGGCGCGGGCGACCGCCAGCCGGGCCGAGTCGACCCGGTTGACCTGGCCCATGCCGATGCCGACGGTGGCACCCTCGGCGGCCAGCAAGACCGCGTTCGACTTGACCGCGCGGCAGGCCCGCCAGGCGAACGCCAGGTCGGCCAGCTCGTCGTCGGCCAGCGCCGGCCCGGCCACGCGCCGCCACCCGGCCGGCTCGTCCCCCGGCTCACGGACGAGGTCGGCCGCCTGCAGCAGCAGCCCGCCGCTGACCGGCCGGGACTCCACCTGCACGCCGTACGACGGCAGCCGCAGCACCCGCAGGTTCTTCCGGGCGACCAGCAGGTCGAGGGCCGGCTCGTCGAAGTCCGGCGCGACGATCACCTCGGTGAAGACGGCGGAGACCTGCTCGGCCATGGCCGCCGACACCGGCCGGTTGGCGGCGATCACCCCGCCGAAGGCGGACACCGGGTCACAGGCGTGGGCCCGGCGATGCGCCTCGGCGACGTCGGCGCCGACCGCGATCCCACACGGGTTCGCGTGCTTGACCACCGCCACCGCGGGCTGGTCGAAGTCGTAGGCGGCGCGGAGCGCGGCCTCGGTGTCCACGTAGTTGTTGAACGACATCTGCTTGCCGTGCAGCTGCTCGGCCTGCGCCAGCCCCGGCTGGGCCGCGAACCCCGACCGGTAGAGAGCCGCCCGCTGATGTGGGTTCTCGCCGTACCGCAGCACGTCGCCGCGGTCCCAGGTCGCCCCCACCCAGGCCGGCCAACCGGTGCCCTCGCTGGTGTCGCTGAGCACGCTGCCCATCCAGGACGCGACGTGCACGTCGTAGGTCGCGGTGTGCGCGAAGGCCTCCGCCGCCAGCCGCTGCCGGGCGGCGAGGGTGAACCCACCGGCGCGCACGCCCGCCAGGACCTCCGGATAGCGCGCGGGCGCCACCACCACCGCGACGCTCGGGTGGTTCTTGGCGGCCGCGCGCACCATCGACGGGCCGCCGATGTCGATCTGCTCGACGCACTCGTCCCGGGTGGCGCCGGCCAGCACGGTGTCGGCGAACGGGTAGAGGTTGCACACCACCAGGTCGAACGGCGCGATGCCGAGCTCCTCCAGCTGGGCCCGGTGGCTCTCCAGCCGGCGGTCGGCCAGGATCCCGGCGTGCACCCGGGGATGCAGCGTCTTGACCCGGCCGTCGAGGCACTCGGGGAAGCCGGTCACCTCCTCGACCGTGGTGACCGGCAGCCCGGCGGCGGCGAGCCGGGCGGCGGTCGAACCGGTGGACACCAGCGCGACCCCTGCCTCGTGCAGGCCGGCGGCGAGCTCCTCCAACCCGGTCTTGTCATAGACGCTCAGCAGGGCCCGCCGCACCGGCAACAGGACCTCGCCGGCCGTCTGGGGGCGCTCCGGGGCAGCACTCACGGCACGGTGACCTTCCTGTCGTCGACGGTCCATCCCTCGCGCGCCATCCGGCCGAGGTACTCCACCAGCTGGCGCTGCTCGGCGGACTTGATCCGGGCGGTGAGCGACTCCTCGTCGTCGTCGGCCAGCACCGGGACCGCGACCTGCGCGACGATCGCCCCGGTGTCCACCCCGGCGTCCACGACGAACAAGGTGGCGCCGCTGACCTTGACGCCGTACTCCAGGGCGTCCCGGGGGCCTTGCACGCCGGGGAACGAGGGCAGCAACGCGTTGTGCGTGTTCAGGTACGTGCCACCGAAGCGGCGGAGGAAGGTCGGGCCGACCAGCTTGAGGAACCCGGCGGACACCACCAGGTCGGGCCGGTGCGCCGCGACCCGCTCGGTCAGCGCCTGATCCCAGCGGTCCCGCTCGGCATAGTCGTGCACCGGGCAGACGAACGTGGGCAGCCCGGCCCGCTCGGCCCGGCGGACGCCACCGGTGCCCTCCCGGTCCGCGCCCACGGCGACGACCTGCACCCCGTACGACGGGCGCGCGGACGCCTCCAGCAGCGCCTGCAGGTTGGTCCCGGAGCCGGAGACCAGCACCACCACGCGGGCGGGGCCGGGGGTGAAGGGTCCGAAGCGGTCGGGCACGGCCGGTCACCTTAGCGAGCGGGGTCGGCGACCCGCTCAGCGGCGCAGCCTGGACCTGGCCGCGGACCACCAGGCCGAGACCCGGGCGGAGACCGCGATCGACACCGGCACGAGCCGGGTGGGCAGCAGCCGCCGGGTGGGCAGCAGCCGCCGGGTGGGCAGCAGTCGCCGGCCGCGCAGCGCCTGACGGGCGACCGCCCCGGCAGCAGCCGCCACGGTGAGGGTGAGCACGGCGGCCACCGATGCGGCGGTGAGTGGGCCGGTCTCGGCCATCCGACCCGGCCCCACCGCCCCACCGGACAGCGTCAACGCCAGCGCGAGCAGGCTCCCGGCCAGCAGCCCCGCGGCGGCACCGGTCAGGCCCGGCCGCACCCATCCGTCCACCGCCAGGCTGCGCGCTGCGGTCACCCCGGCGAGCACCCCCGCGAGCACCGGCAGCAGCAGCAGGGCGTCCCCCCAGGACGGGCCGGCACCGGCGTCGGGAACGGCGCCGAGCAGGGGGAAGGCGGGCAGCGGACCGAGCAGCACGCCACTCGGCGCGACGACCGTGCCGGTCCCGATGGCGAAGCCAGGTCCGGCGAGGTACCCAGCCGTCCACAGCACCGCGTTCGGCAGGACGACGGCGCAGACCAGGGTCAGGGCCAGGACGCCACCGATCCCAGGGGACAGCTCGCGGCCGACCGCCAGTATCCGGTCGGCGTGCACCGCAAGCACGGTCAGCAACAGCACGGCAGCCGTGCCGAGGAGGGTGACGAGTCCGGCGGCAGCACCGCGGACGACCGCGGCGACCTCGACGGGCGACCGGTCCGCGAGTGCCCGCCAGCTGCCGGCGGCGCTTCCGACGCCGACCGCGAGCGCGAGTCCGGCGCCGCCGAGGGTCAGCCCGATGCCACGGGCGGTGTCCGCGCCCAGCGCGGTGGGGTCACCCGACAAGCCGACCGCGCCGCCGACCAGCCCGACCAACCCGGCGTACGTGGCGGCGCCCGCCGCGACCGCCGCGGTGACCGCGCCGTCCTGCACGGGCCCGGTCCGGGGCAGTCCCGAGCGGTGCACCGCCCACGACCCACCGCGCGCGAGGGCCGCACCGAGCAGCAGCGGGACGAGCAGCGGGACGAGGGACAGCGGCACGCCCCCGACAGCCGGCGATGCGCCGTGTGCGGCCAGCCACAACACCGCGCCGGTCCGGACAGCCTCGCTGCTGGGGCCGGCGCCGCCGGTGGCGAACCAGAGCACGGCCGCGGTCCCGGCCGCCAGCACCAGCCCGGCGGCTGCCACGGACAGCACTGCCAGGCAGGCCGGCAGCACCAGAGCCCACCCTGCCCACGGGGACGGGACCTCGGCGTCGGGGCCGCCGACGACGGGCGCGTCAGGAGCACGGACTGCGGGCATCGTGATCCATCGTGCGGCACCGTCACCGGTTCGCCGCGGTGCCGCGCCGTCGCGTACCGTCGAGTCGCCCCAGCCGGCCCGCCCCGTCCCAGAGGAGACCCGCAGATGGCGCGCGCGGACGAGTTCGACGCGTTCTACGCCCAGACGCGCCGGCACGTGCTGCTGCAGACCTACGTCGTGACCGCGGATCTCGGTGCCGCTGCTGCGGCCACGCGGGACGCCTACACCCACGCCTGGCAGCGCTGGCGGGTGCTGCGCCGGCGAGACACCGAGGCCGCGGTCCGGCACGAGGCGTGGCAGCTGGCCGCGCTCCGGCACACAGCGCACCTGCGCCGGCGGCTGGATGACTCGGGAACCGACCGGGAGCTGCTCGCGGTGCTGGGTGCGCTGCCGACGCTCGGGCTGCGGCTGCTGGTCCTGCAGACGCTCGCCGGCAGGGACCTGTCCGCCGCCGCTCGCGAGGTGGCGGTCACCGACGACGTTGCGGCCAGGGCCACCGACGACGCGCTCGCGCACGTCCGGAGCCGGCTCGGAGCCGACGCCGTCGCGTTGGAGTCGCGGCTGCGTGCCCTGCGGCGGGTCACCGACCCGCTGTCCGCGCCGATGCCGTCCACGGTGCGCCGCCAGGGTCGGCGCCAGCAGCGTCGCGGGGCGGTGCTCGTCGCGGCCGGTACGGCCGCCGCGCTGGCCGGCGCCGGGCTGCTCGTCACCACTCCGGCACCGGCCGGTGAGGACACGGTGGTCGCCCCGGAGCGCCGGCAGATCGGGGAGGGCGTGCTGCCGGTGACCGAGCCGGATCCGCCGGTCGTCGACGCCGGTCAGCTGCTGGACTCCGACCAGATCACCCGGCTCGACCGCGGCGCGCGCTGGCGGACCGAGTCGACGAGCACCCGGCCCGGCGCCGAGGCCGTCTACGCCTCGTGCAACGAGCAACCAGCCGCCGACCTCCGCCGGGAGGCGGCGTTCGTCCGGACCTTCGAGACGGTCGGCGGGCCTGACCAGCTCGCGGTCGAGGCGGTCGAGATCTCCCGCACCCGCACGGCGGCGACGAAGGCGTACGACCGGCTGCTGCGCTGGTACGCCGGCTGCCAGGTGCCGCGGGTGCAGCTGCTGGAGAGCTACACCATCCCCCGCGACGGCACGGACGTGACGGTGCTCGAGCTGCGGCAGTGGTCCGATCCGGTCCGGTCGATCTCGGTGGCACTGACCCGGTCGGGGCGGGTGACCACCGTGCTGGCGCACGAGGTGGAGCGGCGCTCGGCGGCGGACCCGGTGATCCTCGCCCAGAGCATGCGGGACGCGCTGGCCATGCTGTGCGGCCTGCGAGGCACCGGCGGCGACGACTGCCCGCCCCGGGCACGCCTCCGCCCGGCGCCCCTGCCGCCGACCGGCGAGGTCCGCGGGTTCCTCGGCGTGGTCGACCTGCCTCCGGTCGGCCGGTTGGACACCCCCTGGGTGGGGACGGACACGGTGTCCGCCGACCCGAACGTGGCCGCCACCTTGTGCGACCGGACCGACTTCTCCGGCAGCGGGGTGCGCGCGGAGCGGTCCCGGGCCTTCGTGATGCCGCGCGCCGGCCTGCCGACCCGGTTCGGGATCACCCAGACGCTGGGAGTGCTGCGCTCGGGCGGCGCGGCCGCGAACTTCATCGCCGACACCGCCTCGCGGATCCGCAGCTGCCCCGACCGCCAACCCTCGGCCACCGTGGACAGCTCCGGGACGGTGCGGGCCGGCGACGTCGTGGGGCGGGTCTGGCGGCTCACCTACGAGCTGCCGCGCGGCAACGTCTTCTACCGGGTCGGCCTGGTGCGCAACGGCCGGGCGCTGACGCAGCTGACCTTCTCCCCGACCGCGCAGTCCGACGTCGGCCCGGGGACCTTCCGCCAGCTGCTGCTGCGGGCCGGCGAACGGCTGGACGAGCTGGGCTGACCCGCCGGACCGGGATCAGCCCAGCTTCTCGACGATCTCGCGCATCAAGGTGGCGGTCTCGCTCGGCGTCTTGCCCACCCGCACGCCGGCCGCCTCCAGCGCCTGCTTCTTCGCCTCGGCGGTCCCGGACGAGCCGGAGACGATCGCTCCGGCGTGTCCCATGGTCTTGCCCTCCGGCGCGGTGAAACCCGCGACATAGCCGACAACGGGCTTGGTGACCTCGGCCGCGATGAACTCCGCCGCCCGCTCCTCGGCGTCTCCGCCGATCTCGCCGACCATGATCACCGCGTCGGTGTCCGGGTCGTCCTGGAAGGCTCGCAGGCAGTCGATGTGCGTCGATCCGATGATCGGGTCGCCGCCGATCCCGACCGCGGTGCTGAACCCGATGTCCCGCAGCTCGTACATCAGCTGGTAGGTCAGCGTGCCCGACTTGCTCACCAGCCCGATCCGGCCGGGCCCGGTGATGTCGGCGGGGATGATGCCGGCATTCGACCCGCCGGGCGTGATGACTCCCGGGCAGTTCGGCCCCACCACCCGGGTGCCGCCGGACGCCTGTGCGGCGGCGAAGAACGCGGCGGTGTCATGCACCGGGATGCCTTCGGTGATGACCACCACGAGCGGCACCTGGGCGTCCACCGCCTCCAGCACGGCGTCCTTGGCGAAGGCAGGCGGGACGAAGACCACCGACACGTCGGCCCCGGTCGTGGCGACCGCCTCCTCGACCGTGCCGAACACCGGCTGCTCGGATCCGTCGAAGTCCACCGACGTCCCCGCCTTGCGGGCGTTCACGCCCCCCACGATCGCGGTGCCGGCGGCAAGCATCCGGCGGGTGTGCTTGGAGCCCTCGGCGCCGGTCATGCCCTGCACGATGACCTTCGAGCTCGCGTTCAGAAAGATCGACATTCGGGTTGCTCCCTCGTCGGTCAGCTCGCGGCCAGCTCGGCGGCCCGGTGGGCGGCGCCGTCCATGGTGTCGACCACGGTCACCAGCGGATGGTTCGCCTCGGCGAGGATCCGCCGGCCCTCGTCGACGTTGTTGCCGTCGAGCCGGACGACCAGGGGCTTGTCCGCCTCGTCGCCGAGCAGCTCCAGGGCGTGCACGATCCCGTTCGCGACCGCGTCGCAGGCGGTGATGCCGCCGAACACGTTGACGAACACCGTGCGCACCTGGGGGTCGCCGAGGATGATGTGCAACCCGTCGGCCATCACCTCGGCGGAGGCGCCGCCGCCGATGTCGAGGAAGTTCGCGGGCCGTTGTCCCTGCCCGTCGGCGCCGGGGAACTCCTCTCCGGCGTAGGCCACCACGTCAAGGGTGGACATCACCAGCCCGGCGCCGTTGCCGATGATCCCGACCGACCCGTCGAGCTTGACGTAGTTGAGGCCCTTCTCCCGCGCCTGTGCCTCCAGCGGGTCGGCCGCCTCCTGGTCCTCGAACTCGGCATGGTCGGGGTGCCGGAAGTCGGCGTTGGCGTCCAGTGTGACCTTGCCGTCCAGCGCCTCCAGCGTCCCGTCCTCGAGCCGGGCCAGCGGGTTCACCTCGACCAGGCTGGCGTCCTCCTGCACGAAGACCTGCCACAGCTGCTGCACCATCTCGACCGCCTGGTCGGCAACCTCGGCGGGGAAGCGGGCGGCGGCGACGATCTCCCGCGCCTTGGCCTCGTCGACCCCCGTGCCGGCGTCGATGGCGATCTGCGCCACCGCGTCCGGGTCGGACTGGGCGACCTCCTCGATCTCCACCCCGCCCTCGACGCTGGCGATGCACAGATAGGAGCGGTTCGACCGGTCGACGACGAAGGAGAAGTAGTACTCCTCGGCGATCGCGGCCGTCGGGGCGACCAGCACCCGTTGCACCGTCAGGCCCTTGATCTGCATGCCGAGGATCTCCTCGGCCCGCGCGGCGGCCTCGGCCGGGTCGTTGGCCAGCTTCACGCCGCCGGCCTTGCCCCGGCCACCGGCCTTGACCTGTGCCTTGACCACCACCCGGCCGCCGAGCTCCTCGGCTCCGGCCCGTGCCTGCTCCGGCGTGGTGGCGACGACCCCGAGGGTGGCGTGCACACCGTGCTTGGCGAACAGCTGCTTGGCCTGGTACTCCATCAGGTCCACGTCGGGCCGTCCTTCGTCGGTTCGGGGTGCCGCCGCGCGACCAGCCGGCGCGGCGCCCGGGCGCCAGGGACTCTAGACCCGGCTGAGCGCTCCCGGCACACAGGGCCGGTGCAGGATGCGGTGCATGCGCTCGCTCACGGTCGCCTCCGGGTCGGGCGCGGACGCGGTCGAGTTGGCGGTGCGCGTGCACGAGCCGCGGGAGGTGCCGACGGGGGGACGGCCGCCCGGTCCGGACGTCCCCACCGTGCTGCTCGTACACGGCTACCCGGACACGCAGACCGTCTGGGACCCCGTGGTCGAGCGGTTGGTCACCGGACACCGGGTGGTGACCTACGACGTCCGCGGCGCCGGCGGGTCGACGGCTCCTCGGCGCACCGCCGGCTACCAGGTGGCCCGGCTGGTGGACGACCTGGTCGCCGTCCTGGACGCCGTCGCTGGCGCCGTCGCCGGCGCCGTCGCTGGCGCCGTCACCCCCGCCGCGGGCGTGCACCTGGTCGGTCACGACTGGGGTTCGACGGCGTTGTGGGACGCGGTCCGTCTCGAGCGCGACGACCCGCGACTGCACGGCCGGCTCGCCTCGTTCTGCTCGATCAGCGGGCCGGGACTGGACCACCTCGCGGAGTTCGCCCGCACGGCCCGCCGGGACGGCCGCGACGACCTGCTGCGGGCCCAGCGGCGGCGATCCTGGTACGCCGCAGCGTTCCACGTCCCGGTGCTGCCAGAGCTGGCGTGGACGCTGCTGGCGGGTCCGATCCGGGCCCGGCTGGCGTCGACCCAGCGGCTCGCGGGCCGGGGCCACTGGGCGGACACGTTCGGTCGCGACGCCCGCCGTGGGCTGGCGCTGTACCGGGCCAACCTGCGTCCGCGGTTGCGCGCGCCCGCCGGTGACGGAGGCACCCGGCTGCCGGTCACGCTGGTCGTGCCCAGCCACGACGCGTTCCTCACCCCCGCGTTGGCGGAGGTCGTCGCGGCGGCGAACCCGCACCTCGAGCGGGTCGACCTCCCGGCCGGGCACTGGGTGCTGCAGACGCACCCGGACCGGGTCGCGGAGATCGTCGCCGGCACCGTCCGGCGTGCGCGAGCTGCCGGAGCGGTCGAGTAACCCCCCGCCTCGCTGCTCGTTGACCCTGAGGACGTCTGCTCCAGGAGGTTCCATGCGTTCGATCCGCCCCGCCGTACTGGCCACGGGACTGGCGACCGGGATGCTCGCGGCACTGGTCGCCGGGCTGCCGGGCGGCACCTCGGCGGCTGTTGGGCCGATGGCCACCCCCGGCCAGCCCGGTGCCACACGGGTGGATGGTGACACGCCGGGCTACTCGGTGCGGGCGCTGCGCGTCCGGACCCGGGTGGGGCCGCACCGCAACCAGCGCTGCACCGTCGTCGCCGACCTCTACACCCCGGACGGGGTGGACCGGCGGCACCGCGCCCCGGCGATCCTCACCACGCACGGGTTCGGCGGGGCCAAGGACGACAGCAACCAGCGCGCGGTCGGCCGCGGCTTCGCCCGCGCCGGGTACGTCGTGCTGTCGTACTCCGGTCTCGGCTTCGGCGGCTCGGACTGCAAGATCCACCTGGACGACCCGGACTGGGACGGTGCGGCCGGGGTGCAGATGCTGGACGTGCTGGCCGGGGACAAGCCGGCCCGGACCGGTGATGGTGACCGGTTCGTCGTCCGCACCGTCGCCGACGAGGCTCCCGGCGACCCGCGGGTCGGCATGATCGGAGGGTCGTACGGCGGTCAGATCCAGTTCGCCATCGCCGGCCAGGACGACCGGCTGGACGCCCTGATCCCGCTGATCACCTGGAACGACCTCGCCTACTCGCTGGCGCCGAACAACACCAGCAACCGTGCGGGGCAGGTCCGCTACCGAACGCCGGGCGTGTTCAAGAAGCAGTGGTCGGCGTTCTTCTTCGGCCTGGGGATCTCCGACGGAGTACAGGGCTCCACGGTGGACCCTGACCGGAACACGGGGTGCCCGAACTTCGCCCGGCCGGCCTGCCGGGCGATGGCCCAGATGAACGCGACCGGGTATCCGGACGAGCAGACGCTGCGGCTGGCCGGGTCCGCCTCGGTCGCGACCTACGCCAAGCGCATCGACGCACCCACGCTTCTGGTGCAGGGACAGCAGGACACGCTGTTCAACCTGCAGGAGGCGGTGGCGACCTACCGCCAGCTCCGGCGCGCCGGGACCGAGACCAGGATGGTCTGGCAGTCCTGGGGACACTCTGGGGGCGGCACCCCGGCCCCCGGTGAGCTGGACCTCGGGAGCGGGAACCTGCGCGACTCCTTCCTCGGCGAGCGCTTCTTGGAGTGGATGAACCACTGGGTCCGCGGCCGTGACCAGGCCGCCGTAGGCCCGCGGTTCGCCTACTTCCGCAGCTGGGTCGACTACGACACCGACCCGGCCGACGCGGGCACCGCCATCGCCAAGGCGTACGTGTCCCGGAACCGGCTCGGGATCCGGCCTACCGAGCGGCTGTTCCTGTCCGGCGACGACCGGCTGGTGACCCGGCTGGAGCGGGTGCGGCGTGGCGCGGCGACCTACGCCAACGCGGCCGACGGACCCACCTCGTACTCCGAGACGTCGGCGCTGGAGGGCGTGGTGGTGCACAACCCGCCGAGCGACGGTCCGGGGACGTACGCCGCGTGGACGACGCGACCGCTGGCCGGGCCGGCCGTTCTGGTCGGTAGCCCGCGACTGACGCTGCGGCTGGACGCGCCGGTCGCCGAACAGGGCCAGGACAGCGACCCGGGCGGCAAGCTGGTGCTGTTCGCGAAGCTGTACGACGTCGCCCCGCACGGGACGGTGCGGCTGAAGAACCGGCTGATCAGCCCGGTCCGGGTGACCGACGTGACGCAACCGGTCCGGGTCCGGCTGCCCGCCGTCGTCCAGCGGGTGCCGGCCGGGCACCGGCTCCAGGTCGTGGTGGCGGCGAGCGACACCGCCTACAGCGGGAACGGCGAGGTCCAGCCGGTCACGGTGCACACCGGACCGCGTCGGCCGGGGGTGCTGCGGCTGCCGCTGACAGGCGACCTCCGCTTCGACTGAGCCGGCGGTCAGGCGCTGGTGTCAGGGACGTTCTGCTCCACCCACGAGGTGATCTCCGACGTGGTCGCCCCAGGCGTGAACACGGTCGCGACGCCCGCCTCGCGCAGCGGTGCCCGGTCGTCCTCGGGGATGATGCCGCCGCCGAACACCACGATGTCCGAGGCGTCGCGCTCGGCGAGCAGGTCGACGATCTTGCGGAACAGGGTCATGTGCGCCCCGGACAGCACCGAGACTCCGATCGCGTCGGCGTCCTCGGCGATGGCGGTCTCGACGATCTGCTCCGGCGTCTGGTGCAGGCCGGTGTAGATGACCTCGTTCCCGGCGTCTCGCAGTGCCCTGGCCACGACCTTGGCCCCGCGGTCGTGCCCGTCCAGCCCGGGCTTGGCCACCACGATCCGTCTCGGCATGATGCCGCGCAGGTTAGCCCACCGCTGACCGCGCGAAACTCGCACTACCCAAGGGTCGTGAGGCTCGGGCAGTGCAGCTTTCACGGGGTACCCCGTGAAAGCTCGCGGCGCAGGGGCCGGCGAGGCGAAGGTCACGTCCGCTCGGTGGCACGCGGCGTTCGTGCAGCACAAACCCGACTTTTCGTACGTCTCGGACACGCCCGTGACCCCCGGGCTTCCTCGTTCGTTTTCCCTGCCGACACCCGCTCCGTTAGTCTGCTTGAGTTGTCCACCCCCCGGCAGAACCGAAAGGATTTCCCCGCTGTGGCACCAGGTTCAGGCTCCGACCATCGGTCGGGACGACGGCGCGCTAGCGCGCCGACGCCGGGTCGTACCGACCCGGCCACGGGGGCCGTTCCCGGACGTCGCCGCGCCGAGCGCTCCTCGGCAGCGGCCCGCATGACCCGACGCGCCGGCTCGTCCCGGCTCGCCCGGCTGCTGCCGGCCCCTGCCGTCGTCGGCGCCGCGGCGCTGGTGCTCGCCGGTGCCGGCGCGGTCGTGGTCAGCTCCACCGGCGGTGCGGGTTCGCCGGCCGCCGCACAGGCTGCGGGCGGCTCGCTGCAGGCGCTGTCGGCGGACCTGTCCGCCGACCGGAACGACGGTCAGCGGCAGCAGCAGGTGGCGCGCACGCACCTTGTCCGCGACCGCAGCGGCGCGTTCGTCCGCGTCAGCCGCGACGTCGGCCGAGACGAGCTGCAGCAGCAGGCCGAGCTGCAGGCCCGGCAGCGGATGTCAGCACTGCAGGAGCTCGCCGAGGCGGCCCAGGACCAGGCCGACGAGATGCGCTCCGACCAGTGGGTGCTTCCGCTCGCTGGCTACTCGATGAGCGCCAGCTACGGCGCCTCGGGCTACCTGTGGTCCAGCGGCTACCACACCGGCCAGGACTTCTCCGCCGCCGAGGGCACGCCGATCGTCGCGGTCGCCCCGGGCGTAATCACCCAGGCCGGCTACGACTCGGCCGCGAGCTGGGCCGGCAACCTGACCGTGCTCGAGCTCGAGAACGGCGACGAGATCTGGTACGCCCACCAGAGCAGCGTGACGGTCAGCCCCGGCGACGCTGTGACACCCGGTGAGGTGATCGGGTACGTCGGCAGCACCGGTAACTCCACCGGCCCGCACCTGCACCTCGAGGTGCACCCGGACGGGGGCGACCCGGTCGACCCGGTGTCGGTCCTGCAGGAGCACGGCGTCTCCCCCTGACCCAGCCGGTCAGATCCCGAACAGCCCGATGACGAGGGCCATGACCAGCACGGTCACCAGCTCGTGCGCGGCGTTCAGCAGTGTCAGCGCCGGCGGGCGGCCCTCGAAGGCGTCGTGCGTCGCCAGCCGGGCGGCGGTGAAGCCGGCCCAGAGGATCACGCCGGTGACCAGCGCGTTGCCGAGGTAGCCACCGCCGTAGAACTCCTGCGCCAGCGTGACCGATCCGGCCAGGACCAGGGCGGTGACGAAGCTGACCACGACGGTCAGCACGATCGGGCCGACCGCGCTGCGCTCGGCGGCGGGGTCGACCCTCGCGAGCCGCATCCACGTGTTGCCGAAGACCTTGGGCGCGTACCAGACGGACCCGACGACCATGGTCGAGACGGTGGCGAGCAGGACCGCCCAGATGTTGATGTCGGGTGCCATGCCGCGATGGTCCCGCCGACCGGTCACCCGCACGCCGGCGACGCGCCGGGCGCCGCCCGCCGGCCCGGTTAGAGCTTCTCCAACGGCGCGTACCGCAGCAGCAGGCGCTTGACCCCCTGTGACCCGAAGTCGACGCTGGCCACGCTGCGGTCGCCGGCGCCCTCGAGAGCGACCACCGTGCCCATGCCGAAGGTGTCGTGGACGACGCGGTCCCCCGCGTCCAGGGCCGGCACCGACCGGCCGCCGGTCGGGCGCGGCTTCAGGCCACCCCGACCGTTCGGGGCCGCCGGCGCCGGCGTGCGCGGGGACCACCGGGTCTGGTCGGCCTCGGTGCGCCGCCAGTCGACCAACGTGTCCGGCAGCTCGTCCAGGAAGCGCGAGGCGGGGTTGTGGCTCGGCGCCCCCCACGCCGAGCGCATCGTCGCTCGGGAGACGTACAACCGGCGCTGCGCGCGAGTGATCCCGACGTACGCGAGCCGGCGCTCCTCCTCCAGCTCGCGGAGGTCGCCGAGCGAGCGCAGGTGCGGGAAGACGCCGTCCTCCAACCCGGTGAGGAACACGACCGGGAACTCGAGCCCCTTGGCCGTGTGCAGGGTCATCAGCGTCACCACACCCTGCCCGTCCTCGCCGTCGGCCGCGTCCGGGATCTGGTCCGCGTCGGACACCAGCGCCACCCGCTCCAGGAAGGCGTCCAGCGATCGTGGGTCCAGCGCGTCCGGGTCGGGCGCCTCGTCTCCGGCGTCGTTGACGAACTCCCGGGCCACGGCGACCAGCTCCGCGAGGTTCTCCACCCGGGTCTCGTCCTGCGGGTCCGGCGAACCCTCCAGCTCGGCGAGATAACCGCTGCGGGTCAGGCAGGCCTCGAGCACGACATCGGCGGGCTCGCCGACGTCGACCAGGGACCGCAGGTCGTCGACCATCGAGACGAAGGCACGCACCGCCGTCACCGAGCGGGTCGCGATGCCGGGCGCCTCCTCACACCGGCGCAGCGCGTCCAGGAAGTCGACCCGCTCCCGGTCGGCGAAGGCGGCCACGCACGCCTCCGCCCGTTCCCCGATGCCGCGCTTGGGGACGTTCAGGATCCGCCGCAACGAGACGGTGTCGCGGGGGTTCACCAGCAGCCGGAGGTAGGCGAGCGCGTCCTTGACCTCGCGCCGCTCGTAGAAGCGGACCCCGCCGACCACCTTGTACGGGAGACCGACCCGGATGAACACCTCCTCGAACACCCGGCTCTGGGCGTTGGTGCGGTAGAACACCGCGACCTCGCCCGGCTGGGCCGCGCCGTCGTCGGTGAGCCGGTCGATCTCGTCGGCCACGAACTGGGCCTCGGCGTGCTCGTCGTCGGCGACGTAGCCGACCAGCAGCTCCCCGGCCCCCGCGTCAGTCCACAGCTGTTTGGCGTTCCGGCCGGCGTTGCGCGAGATGACCGCGTTCGCGGCGGACAGGATCGACTGGGTGGACCGGTAGTTCTGCTCCAGCACCACCGTGGAGGCGTCGGGGAAGTCACGCTCGAACTCGAGGATGTTGCGGATGTTGGCACCGCGGAAGGCGTAGATGGACTGGTCGGAGTCCCCCACCACCATCAGCTCGGCCGGCCCGACACCGTTCGGCCGGCTGTCCGGCCCCCCTTGCGGATCCGGGGCACACAGCTCGCGGACCAGGGCGTACTGGGCGTGGTTGGTGTCCTGGTATTCGTCGACGAGGACGTGCCGGTACCGCCGGCGGTAGGCCTCCCGGACGTCCGGGAACGCCTGCAGCAGGTGCACGGTGGTCATGATCAGGTCGTCGAAGTCGAGGGCGTTGGCCGCCACGAGGCGGGACTGGTAGGCGGCGTATGCCTCGGCGTAGGAGCGCTCGAGGTCGTTGTCCACGTCGCGAGCGGCCTGCTCGTGGTCGCGAAGCTCATTCTTGTGGTTGGACACCCAGCCGAGGACGGCCCGCGGCGGGACCCGCTTGGGGTCGAGCTCGAGATCGCGGCAGACCAGCGTCATCAACCGGCGCGAGTCGGCGGCGTCGTAGATCGAGAACGACGAGGAGAAGCCGAGCCGGCCGGCCTCGCGGCGCAGGATCCGCACACAGGCGGAGTGGAACGTGGAGACCGTCATCACCCGCGCCCGACCGCCGACCAGGGCGGCCACCCGCTCGCGCATCTCGGCCGCGGCCTTGTTGGTGAACGTGATCGCCAGGATCGAGCCCGGGTGGGCGTCTCGCTGCGAGATCGTCCAGGCGATCCGTCGGGTCAGCACCCGGGTCTTGCCCGACCCGGCGCCGGCCACGACCAGCAGCGGGCTGCCGGCGTGGATCACCGCCGCGCGCTGGGAGTCGTTCAACCCGTCCAGCAACTGCTCGGCCCGCTCCGCCCGAGACTGCCGGCCGGTCCCCGGCGACCCACCGGCGTCGGGCGCGGTCGGATCGGGGGCGGGCACGGTCGGGACCGGGAAGGACGCGCTCATCTCGCTGCCAGCCTACGAGAGGCACCCGACACCGCCCCGCCCCCACCACACCCGCCCCCACCACTCCCGTCCCACTCTCCGCGATCCGCGACTTCCGCCCATGCCCCGCCCTCCTCCCGCCCCGCCCGCCCTGTGGGCGCGGGGTTTGGAATCCGGCTGGGCGGGAAAGCTCC
The DNA here is from genome assembly GCA_963704295.1 of uncultured Actinomycetota bacterium. Classification (GTDB taxonomy): domain Bacteria; phylum Actinomycetota; class Actinomycetes; order Propionibacteriales; family Nocardioidaceae; genus JACCVL01. The sequence goes on from OY969884.1 coordinate 1,044,745, forward strand.
GTGACCTGGACGGAACGGGGTCGTTGAGCGAGTCAGACCCCCGCCGCGAGGCGCCGGTCCGCAGGCTCTGACCTGGGAGGGATCGATGCGTCGGACCACTCTGGCACCACCCGTTCGGGCCAGCCGGCCTGGTCAGCCGCGCGGCACCTGTCGCGATCGCGTACCAGCAGACCCTCCCGCAACGTACGGTTGTTGACGTGGAGTGGTGGGCGGTGGCGGCTGCCGCGAACGTCGTCGTGGCCGTCGTTTACCTCGGCATCGCCGTCCTGATCGCGCGCCCGCTGTTCCGGCTCGGGCAGCTGCGCTCCAACCCGCTGGCGACCGCGACCGCGCTGCTGTTCCTCAGCGGCGCGGTGCACCACGGCCTGCACCCGCTTGACCTGCTTCTGCCGTCGTTCGGCATGGGCGAGGAGGCCGGCCGGGCCACCCGGGACGCCTTCGGCTGGCCGTTGGCGGTCTCCGACCTGTTCGCCGCCGTCGTCGGGGGCTTCTACCTGAGCCTGCGACGCAGCTACGGCCGGCTGCTGGAGAGCGGCGAGCTGTACGCCGGCACCGCGCGCCGGCAGCGCGAGGCACTGGAGATCAACGACACCGTCGTCCAGGGGGTGGTTGCCGCCCAGCTGGCCCGGCGGCTGGGTCGTGACGAGGAGCTCGACCGGGTACTGGACGCGACGCTCGTCTCCGCCCGCAGCATGGTCGACCGGTTGCTCACCGAGGTGGAGATGAAGACGCCCGGACAGGGCGAGTTCGTGCGCAGCGAGGCCAGCCGGCTACGGCAGCCATGACGTCGGCCCCGGTCCACCCCATGCAACCGACCGATCCCGGTGACGCCGCCGCGATCCGGCTGGTGGTCGTGGACGACAGCGACGAGGTCCGCCTGCTCGCCCGACTGGCCCTGGACGGCACCGACGGCCTCGCGGTGGTGGCGGAGGCGGCGGACGGAGTAGCGGGCCTGGACGTGGTGGAGCGGACCAGACCGGACGTGGTGGTCCTCGACGTGGCGATGCCGGTGATGGACGGTCTGCAGACGCTGGCCGAGCTGCGCCGCCGGCACCCGGAGATCCCGGTGGTGATGTTCTCCGGGTTCTCCGAGAGCCACCTCGCCGACCGTGCCTTCTCCCTCGGCGCCGCGGCGTACGTGGAGAAGAGCGGTGACCTGGACGCGCTGACCACCGAGATCCGCCGCGCAGCAGGCTCCCGGACGGTCTAGCCGGCCGCAATTGATTGGCCGCGAGGCCGGTCCGCTCCCTACCGTGGCGGATGCCATGAGGACCCTCCCGCACGCCGACCCCGGCGTCCCCGACACCCGCTCGTCCGGCCGTTTGCTGTGGTGGCTCGCCCGGATGCAGTGGCGAACGCTCGCCGGCGGGGTCTTCTTCGCGACCGTGTGGATGCTCGCCCAGGCGGTGATGCCGGCGTTGATCGGGCGGGCGATCGACGACGGTGTGGCCGCCGGGGACGCGTCCGGTCTGGTGCTCTGGGCAGGGGCGCTGCTCGGTGTCGGCGTCGTGCAGGCCGGCAGCGGGGTGATGCGGCACCGGTTCGCCGTCAGCAACTGGCTGGGCGCGGCGTACCGGGTCGTGCAGCTCGTCACCCGGCGGAGCGTCGAGGTCGGGGCCGCGGTGCCCCAGCGGATGCCGACCGGGGAGGTGGTCAGCATCGGCGCGAACGACCTGTCCCACTTCGGCAACTCGATGGACATCATCGGCCGCTTCACCGGCTCGGTCATCGCGTTCGTGGTCGTGGCGGTGATCCTGCTGCAGACCTCCACCGCGCTCGGCCTGGTCGTGCTGGTCGGCGTTCCCGTCCTGCTGTTCGCCATCGGCCCGATGCTGCGGCCGCTGCAGCGGCGCACCCTGGCGCACCGGGAGATGACCGGTGAGCTGAACAGCCTGGCCACCGACATCGTCGGCGGCCTCCGGGTGCTGCGCGGGATCGGCGGCGAGGCCACCTTCTCGGTCCGGTACGCCGCGGAGTCGCAGCGGGTGCGGGACGCCGGCGTCCAGGTCGGCCGGCTGCAGTCGGTCCTGGACGCCCTGCAGGTGCTGCTCCCCGGCCTGTTCGTCGTGCTCGTGGTCTGGCTCGGCGCCCGGCTCGCGGTGCAGGGGACGATCAGCCCGGGTGAGCTGGTCGCCTTTTACGGCTACGCGGCGTTCCTGATGGTTCCGCTGCGGACCGCGACCGAGTTCGCGAACAAGCTGATCCGGGGGCACGTGGCGGCCGGGCGGTTCTGTCGGCTGTGGGCCGTGCAGCCCGCTCTTCGCGACCCGGACGAGCCGGTCGACCTGCCGGCCCGGGGCACGCTCGTCGACCACGAGTCGGGGCTGGTCGTCCCACCGGGCCGGTTGGTCGCGCTGGCCGCAGACGACCCCGCGGTGGCCGCCGCGGTGGCCGACCGGCTGGGCCGGTACCGCGCCGGCACGGTCACGTACGGGGGCGTCGACCTGGCCGACGTGGCCATCGACGCAGTGCGCGAGCGGGTGCTGGTCAGCGACTCCGCGGCCGCGGTGTTCTCCGGCCGGCTGCGCGACGTCATCGCCCCGCACCACCGCGCCGACGACGGCCGGCTGCAACAGGCGATGCACACCGCGTCGGCCGCCGACGTGCTCGAGGCCGGTGTCTGCGGGTACGACGCGGTCGTGGAGGAGCGCGGTCGGTCGCTGTCCGGCGGCCAGCGCCAGCGCGTCGTGCTGGCCCGGGCGCTGCTCGCCGAGCCCGAGGTGCTGGTGCTGGTGGAGCCGACGTCCGCCGTGGACGCGCACACCGAGGCGCGGGTGGCCGAGCGGATCGGCGCGCACCGCCGTGGCCGCACCACCGTGGTGACCACGACCAGCCCGCTGCTGCTGGACCGGGTCGACGAGGTCGCGTTCCTGTCCGGCGGGCGGGTCGCCGCCACCGGGACACACCAGGCGCTGCTGGCCGAGTCCCCGGCGTACCGGGACATGGTGACGCGGGGGGCGGGGTCGTGAGCACGCTGCTGCCGGTCGCCGACACCACGCAGGTGCGCCGCTACGCGCGCGACCTCGCGAAGCGGCACCCGCGCGACCTGCGCGAGGTCATCGTGCTGCACGGGCTGGCCGCCGTCGCCGGGCTGGCCGCGCCGTGGCTGATCGGCGACCTCGTGCAAAGCGTCGAGGACGGCACCACGGTCGGCCATGTGGACACGATCGTGCTCTGGCTGGCGGGGTTCCTGCTGGCGCAGACCGTCCTCACCCGCGCCGCCCGGTTCGCGTCCTCCCGGCTGGGCGAGAAGGCGCTCGCCGAGCTGCGCGAGGACTTCGTGCGCAGCACGCTGCGGCTTCCGGTCGGCACCGTCGAGCGGGCCGGCACGGGTGACCTGCTGACCCGCTCGTCCAGGGACGTCGAGCAGCTGGGCTGGTCGCTGCGCTACGCCGTCCCGGAGACGCTGATCGCCGTCATCACCACCGTGTTCACCGTCGTCGCCTGCCTGCTCGTCGGCGCGTGGGTGGCCGTTCCGCTGGTGATCGGCGTGCCGGTGCTCTGGGCCGGCACCCGGTGGTACCTGCGGCGGGCCAAGCCGGCCTACCTGGCCGAGAACGCGACGTACGGCGTGATCAACGCCGAGCTGGCCGAGACCGTCGACGGCGCCCGGACGGTGGAGGCGCTGCGGCTGCAGCAGCGCCGGGTCGAGAGCATGGACGCGGCCGTCGCCTCGTCGTATGCGGCCGAGCGACGCACGCTGTTCCTCCGGTCGATGTGGTTCCCGACTGTGGAGATCGGCTACCTGGTGCCCACCGTCGCCACGTTGCTGGTGGGCGGCTGGCTGCACACCCGGGGGCAGGCGTCGCTCGGGCAGGTGACGGCGGCCACGCTGTACGTGCAGCAGCTGATCGACCCCGTCGACCGGCTGATCTCGTGGCTGGACGAGCTGCAGGTGGCCGGCGCGTCGCTGGCCCGACTCCTCGGCGTGGCGAACGTCCCCGACGACCGCTCCCCCACCGGTCGGCGGCCCGCGGACGAGCGGATCGAGGCCGACGGCGTCCGCTTCGCCTACGTCGACCGGGACGTGCTGCACGGCGTCGACCTGCGGCTGCGGGTCGGCGAGCGGCTGGCGGTGGTCGGCCCGTCCGGCGCCGGCAAGTCCACCCTCGGCCGGCTGCTGGCCGGCATCCACCCGCCGCGCACCGGGACGGTCGCGGTCGGTGGCGTCGGTCTCACCGAGCTGCCGCTGGACGACCTGCGCGGACATGTGGCCCTAGTGACCCAGGAGCACCACGTGTTCGTCGGCACGCTGCGGGACAACCTGGTGATGGCGCTGGACCTGGACCCGGCCGCGGTCGGGTCGATGGACGGCGCCGGCCGGGACGCGCAGCTGTGGGAGGCGCTGGACGCGGTCGACGCGCTCGGGTGGGCCGAGGAGCTCCCGAGCGGGCTGGACACCCGGCTCGGCAGCGGTGGCTACCCGCTGACCGCACCACAGTCACAGCAGCTGGCGTTGGCCCGGCTGGTCCTCGTGGACCCGCACACGCTCGTCCTCGACGAGGCCACCTCGCTGATCGACCCGCGAGCGGCCCGGCACCTGGAGCGCTCGCTCGCCACCGTGGTGCACGGCCGGACCGTCGTGGCGATCGCGCACCGGCTGTTCTCCGCGCACGACGCGGACCGGGTCGCGGTGATGGAGGACGGGGTGGTCAGCGAGATCGGCACGCACGACGAGCTGGTCGCCGCCGGGGGCTCGTACGCGGCGCTGTGGGCCTCCTGGCACGGCACCTCCGCCCCGGCGAAGACCCTCACCCCCCGGCCCTGATGGCTCACGCTGAGAGTGGCGGCGGGGGCGGCAGCGGGGGCGAGACCGCGACGGCGCCGGTCCGCCGCGGGTCGCCGGCGGCGGTCAGCCCACCGGCCGGCGACCACAGCGCGGCCCCCACCCCGCCGAAGTACATCGAGGAGGCGTGCATGGTCTCGATCGGCAGGTCCAGGCCGGGGGGCAGCACCAGGTCCTCCTCGTGGTCGATGCGCACCGGCGGGTCCTGCCCGTGCCGCACCCGCACATGCAGCCGCGGATAGCCGATCGCCTCGGCCAGGTCGAGCCCACCGTTCACGAACAGGGCGAGCACCTGGGCGAGTGCGGTGATGATCCGGTCGGATCCCGGTGAGCCGATGGCCAGCACGGCGTGGTCGGCGGCCCGGCGGCCGACCGTGGGGGCCATGTTGGAGTTGAGCCGGGTGCCCGGCTCGAGGCCGTGCACGCCGGCCAGCACCAACTCCTGCTCGCCCAGGCAGTTGTTCATCCAGATGCCGGTGCCGGGGACGAGCACGCCTGAGGAGTAGCCGGACGACACCGTGACCGCGCAGGCTCCACCGTCGTCGTCCACCGCGGACACGTTCGCGGTGCTGGCGGACCCGAGCGTGCGCGCGAGCAGCCGGCCGGCCTCCGCCGTGCGGTCCCGCTCGTCCTGGTGCACACCAAGACCCAGCCCGAGCACGTCGTGCTGGCTGCGCACCAGGTGCCGCAGCTCGGCGGCGTCCCAGCCGGCCTCGGCCGGCCGGCCGTCGAGCAAAGCGAGGAGCGCGGCCGTCGCCACCCCGCCGACCGCCGGCGCCGGGTTCGTGGCCAGCCGCCAACCGCCCTGCTCGACCACCAGCGCCGGGCGCTGGACCGCCCGGTAGGCGGCCAGGTCGGCAGCGGTCAGGATCCCGTCGTGCGCCTCGAGGTCGGCGGTGATCAGGCGGGCCAGGTCGCCGGTGTAGAACGCATCGACCCCGTCGGACGCGATCAGTTCCAGCGAGTCGGCCAGGTGCGGCACGCGGATCCGGGTCCCGCGCGGGTACACCGCCCCGGAGTCGTCGTGCAACACGGCGAAACTCTCCGGCTGCCAACCGAAGACGTCCCGGTGCACGTACTCGAGGTAGTACGACGTCGCCTGGCTGAGTGGGTAGCCGGCCCGCGCCGCCTCCACGGCGGGCGCGAGCACCGCGGCCCACGGCGCCCGGCCGAACCGCCGGTGCGCCAGGTCGAGCGCCCGCAGCGTGCCCGGCGTGGCGACCGAGCCGTAGCCCACGGTCATCACCGTCCGACCGCCGTACGCGGTCACGATCTCGTGGCAGCCGCGACCGAAACGCTCGGCCGGCAGCCCGCGGCCGGGCATCTCCACCCAACCGTCCACGGTGACCGGGGCGCTGCCGTCGGCGGGTTGGACGGTGACATACCCACCCGAGGCCAGCGAGACCAGGCCGGGTTCGGTGGCCATCGTCACGAGCGACGCGGCCAGTGCGGCGTCCACCGCGTTGCCGCCCTCGGCTGACAGCCGGATCCCCGCCGCCGCGGCCGTGTCGTTGGGTGCGGCCACCGCCACCCCGGCCAGCCGCGACGTCATGGCGCCACCGTAGTCAGCGCGGGTCGTGCTGGCCGATCGACCGGAGAACAGCCCGTGAGCGTGGCCGACCGGTCGGGGGAGTCCAGCCGGCCACGCACGGCCGCCGCCGACAACTCGGTCGACGACTGTCCCATCCTGACCCACCCGGTATGCGGAGGGCGTCATGCGCAACAGGGGTGACGTGAAGACGGCGTGAAGGCAATCCGGACAGGGCGACCACCGCGCGGACGGCCAGCACGTAGGTTGAGCCGCATGCCGCGCTTGCTGGTCGTGGACGACGAACCGCAGATCGTCTCCGCAGTGGTCCGCGGCCTGTCCGGCGAGGGCCACCAGCTCACCGACGCGCGCACCGGGGCCGACGGGCTGGCGCAGGCCGCCTCCTGGCTGCCGGACCTGGTGGTGCTGGACCTCGGCCTGCCCGACCTGGACGGCGTCGACGTGGTCCGGAGGCTCCGCTCGTGGAGCGACGTCCCCGTGCTGATCCTGTCCGCCGCGGGCGCCGAGAGCCGCAAGGTCTCGGCGCTCGATGCGGGCGCCGACGACTACCTCGAGAAGCCGTTCGGGCTGGCCGAGCTCCGCGCCCGGGTCCGCGCTCTGCTCCGCCGCACAGTTCCGGCACCACGGGTGCCCGCCGTGACCATCGGCGAGCTGTGCATCGACCCGGTCAGCCGCACGGTGACCAGATCGGGCGAAGAGGTCCGGCTCACGCCCAAGGAATGGCGACTTCTCGAGGTGCTGGCCGCGAACCCCGGGAAGCTGCTCACCCATGCGTGGCTGATCCAGGAGGTCTGGGGCCACCAGCACGGTGACGAGACCCGCCAGACGCTGCGCACGCACCTGCGATCGCTGCGCGCCAAGCTCGGCGACGACGCGGAGGCACCGCACCTGATCCGCACGGAGACCGGCGCCGGCTACCGCTGGCTCGTCCCGGTTGCGGAGGACGCGTCATGACCGACACCCGGGTGGACGAGGCGCTCGCACTCGAGTTGCGCCAGCACCGCGCGATCGTGGACGGCGCCCCGGCGAACATCTACGTCAAGGATCTCGACGGGCGCTACCTGTTCGTCAACTCGCCGCTGGTGGCGCAGACCGGCATCCCCGCCGAGGGATACCTCGGCCACACCGACGAGGAGGTCTTCCACGGGCGGTTCACCGAGGACTGGCGCAGCAACGACCAGCAGGCACTCGAGGGCCGGCTGGAGAAGATCGAGGTGATCGGCGACCCGATCCGATGTGTCTACCGGTCGCTGAAGTTCCCGCTGCGAGATGCCGACGGCCGCCCGTACGCGCTGTGCGGGATCTCGATCGACATCACCGAGGAGTACCGCGCGGACCGGGCCCGGCGGGTGGCGGAGCGCCGGGTCAGCCAGCTGGAGGCGATCGACAGCCTGGGCCGGTTCGCCACCGGGATGGCCCACGACCTCAAGAACACCCTCGGCGCCGTACGCGCCCTGGTCGAGCTGGCGATCGAGGACGCGGACCGGCTGCCGGAGGACTCGAGCGTGAAACTGGGCGAGGTGCTCGGCGAGGCGCGGGACGCCGTGGTGCGGGCCACCAACCAGATCGCGCGGATGATGGCTGCCAGCCAGCCGCAGCAGCAGGCCGCCGAGCCTTGTGCGGTCGGCGCGCTGCTGGACCGGCTGCGGCCGCTGCTGCAACAGATCGTGCCCGCCGACCTGCTCGTGATGGAGGTCCCGGGCGACCTCCACCCGGTGCTGGCCGACCCCGGCGACCTCGAACGCATCCTGGTCAACTTGGTGACCAACGCCGCCGAGGCCGGCCCGCAGCAGCCGGTCCTGCTGTCCGCCACCCCCGTCGTGCTGGAGGAACGGATCGACACCGACACCCCGCCGTACGGGCTCGACCTGGACGCCGGGACGTACGTGCGCCTCGACGTCACCGACCGCGGCGTGGGCATGCCGCCGGACGTGCTCGCCCGCGCTGTGCAGCCGCTGTTCACCACCAAGCCCGGTGGGACGGGCGTGGGGCTGTGGTCCGCGCACGCGCTGGCCCTGCGCAACGCCGGTACGCTCACGCTGCGCTCGGCGCCGGGTGCCGGCACCACGGCCAGCGCCTGGATCCCGGCGGCGCTGGAGCACGGCTGATCCGCAGGCGTCAGGCACCGGCCGCGGTGAGGCGGGTGACCGCCCGATCGGCCGCCTGTCGCACCCGGGGCACCGCGTCGGCCCGCAACGCCGCGACCGGGCCGAGCAGATCACCGACGAGGTGCCGGGCGACGACCTTGGCGGCCATCTCGCGCACCCGCCATGAGGGATCCTCGAGCGCGGTCGCGACGGCGGTCACAGCGGCGTCCTCCCACACCCACAACAGGCCGCGCAGGGCCCACACCCTCGTCCAGTACGCCTGGTCCGCCGGCAGCCCACGCCGTAGCAGTGCGTCCGCGTGCGGTCCGCCGAGCACCCCGAGCAGCTGCACGTCTGCGACGGGGTCACCGTGGCGGAGCAGCCGCACACAGGCGTCGACGAATGCGGGCTGCCCGGCCCGAGCGGCCGCGGATCGGATCCGCTGCCGCGGCGTACCGCCCGGCGGGCCGCCCACTCCCGGTGTCACGGCTCTCCGGCCAGCTGCCGGTGCAGGTCGTGCAGGTCGCCCAGCACCCAGAGATCCTGGACCAGGTCGCCGGTGAAGGTGAAGAAGGCCGCGCCCGCCCAGGACACCCGCCGCCCGGTCGCCGCGAAGCCGAGCAACGGGCCGCGGTGGGTGCCGGCGAACCGCATCCGGGTCACGACCGCGTCGCCGTCACCGACCAGCGCGTCGATCTGGCAGGAGTAGTCCGCGAGAGCGCCGGTGACGTCGCGGACGTACGCCGCGAACGCCGCATGACCCCGGGTCGTCGGTCCGAGCGAGCCGCGGAAGCTGACGTCGGGCGCGAGGATCTCCGGGATCACCGCCATGTCCCGTCGGTTCCAGACTGCGTCGTAGAACCGGCGGACCTGTCGCTCCTGGCGGTCCCGGGTGGCCACGCGCATTGATAGCACGCACCCACCCCCACCCCCTCCCCCCCACGATCCGCGACTTTTGCAGATCCGGGCCACTGCTCATCAGGCCAAGGATGGGCGGAGCCGGTGGCTCCGTTGCGCAGAATCGCGCGGCCCGGCAGGCTGCGCGCACGCACGTCGATGCCGACCGAGGAGGTCTCCATGGGCAAACTGTTGGTCCACGTCACGCACGGTCCGGAGGCGCCCACCAGGGCGGCGCTCGGGCTGCTGGTCGCCAAGGCCGCGGTGGCGGAGGGGCATGACGTCGACGTCTTCCTCGCCGGCGACGCCGTGCAGCTGATCCGCGGACCGGTGCTCGACGCCTTGGGCGGGCTCGGCACCGGCTCGCTGCGGGAGTCGTTCGACGCGGTGGCGGGCTCCGGCGCCCGCATCTTCGTCTCCGGCATGTCCAGCAAGGCCCGCGGCGTGACCGACGCCGATCTGGAGGGCAAGCCTGCCGAGTTCGCGATGCCGGAACGGCTGGTGCAGCTGACCTTCGAAGCCGACCGGGTCCTCACCTACTGACCCCACCCGCACGATCTCCGCCGCGATCCGCGGGTTCTGCAGGTCGTGGGCGGTCCGCCGACCCTGCAAAAGTCGCGGATCGTGGGGAGGGGGGTGGGGGTGGTGGGTTACTCCCACTCGATGGTGCCGGGAGGCTTGCTGGTGACGTCCAGCGCCACCCGGTTCACCGCGGCCACCTCGTTGGTGATGCGGGTGGAGATCCGCTCCAAGACGTCATAGGGCAGCCGGGCCCAGTCCGCGGTCATCGCGTCCTCGCTGGTGACCGGGCGCAGCACCACCGGGTGCCCGTACGTGCGGCCGTCGCCCTGGACGCCGACGGAGTGCACGTCGGCCAGCAGCACCACCGGGCACTGCCAGACCTCCCGGTCGAGGCCGGCGGCGGTCAGCTCCTCGCGAGCGATCGCGTCGGCGTCCCGCAGGACGTCGAGCCGCTCCCGGGTGACCTCCCCGATCACCCGGATGCCGAGACCCGGGCCCGGGAACGGCTGCCGCCACACGATGTCGGCCGGCAGCCCCAGCTGCTCGCCCACCCGGCGGACCTCGTCCTTGAAGAGCGTGCGCAGCGGCTCGACCAGGGAGAACTGCAGGTCGTCGGGCAGCCCGCCCACGTTGTGGTGACTCTTGATCGTCGCCGCGCTGCCACCGTCGGCCGCCACCCCGCCGGACTCGACGACGTCGGGGTACAGCGTGCCCTGCACAAGGAACTCGACCGCCTCGCCGTGCGCCCCGGCGTCGGCCACGACCTCGCGCTCGGCGGACTCGAAAACCCGGATGAACTCCCGGCCGATCACCTTGCGCTTGTCCTCGGGGTCGGTCACCCCCGCAAGCGCGGACAGGAACCGGTCCTGCGCGTCCACGACCTTGAGCGAGACGCCGGTCGCGGCCACGTAGTCCCGCTCGACCTGCTCGGCCTCACCCTTGCGCAGCAGGCCGTGGTCGACGAACACGCAGGTGAGCTGGTCGCCGATGGCGCGCTGCACCAGCGCCGCGGCCACCGCGGAGTCCACCCCGCCGGACAGCCCGCAGATGGCTCGCTTGCCGCCCACCTGGGCACGGATCCGCTCCAGCTGCTCCTCGACGATGTTGACCATCGTCCAGGTCTGGCGGCAACCGGCGATCTGGACCAGGAACCGCTCCAACACGTCCTGCCCGTGCTCGGTGTGCAGCACCTCGGGGTGCCACTGGACGCCGGCCAGCCGACGGTCCACATCCTCGAACGCGGCGACAGTGGCCCGGGCCGACGTAGCGTTGACGGTGAACCCGGCCGGAGCCCCGACGACCTCGTCCCCGTGCGACATCCACGACCGCATCCGGGTCGGAAGCCCCTCGAGCAGGGTGCCGGGCTCGGTGACCGACACCTCCGTCCGCCCGTACTCCCGCTTGCCGGTGTGCGCGACCTCGCCGCCGAGGGCGGCGGCCATCGCCATGAACCCGTAGCAGATGCCGAAGACGGGGGTGCCGGCCCGGAGCAGCGCCGGGTCCAGCTGGGGGGCGCCCGGTTCGTAGACCGACTGCGGGCCACCGGACAGGATGATCGCCCGCGGTCGCCGGGCCAGCATCTGCTCGACCGGCATGGTGTGCGGCACCAGCTCGGAGTAGACCTTCGCCTCGCGGACCCGGCGGGCGATCAGCTGGGCGTACTGCGCGCCGTAGTCCACGACGAGCACCAGGTCGTGGTCCGGGAGCTGGTCCTCGACGCGGCTGCCTGTCACCGCCCGAACTCTACCGAGGACGTGCCGTAACCCCGCTTGGCCGTGGTCGTTGAGCGCGACAGGACCCGGTCCCTCCGCTCCCTCCCCGGACTCGGGTCTGGGCTGGCGCAACGCCAGCCGGCTCGCGGGCCCGACCACCTCCCTCCCCGGTCGGGCCCGCGGCCTGTCTCGGCGAGGTCGGCGGCGGGCACCGACGTACGGAGGGCGCCGGGGGCGCCGGCCGGTGCGGCCGGTGCGGCGGGTGCGGCGGGTGCGGCGGGTGCGGCGGGTGCGGCGGCCGACGATGATGCATTCCTGCTGCCCGAGCGACGGAAATGCGTCATCGCCGGTCCGGCGCGGTTACTCCACGACGACCTCGACCCGCTGGAACTCCTTCAGCTCGGTGTAGCCGGCGATGGCCAGCGAGCGGCGCAGCGCCCCGATCAGGTTCATCGTCCCGTCCGCGGTGCGCGAGGGGCCGAACAGCACCTCCTCCAACGTCCCGACGGTGCCGAACTCGACCCGCTCACCCCGTGGCAGGTCGGGATGCCACGCCTCCGCGCCCCAGTGGAAGCCGCGGCCGGGAGCCTCCTCGGCGCGGGCGAACGGCGACCCGACCATCAGTGCGTCCGCGCCGCACGCGATCGCCTTGGCGACGTCGCCGCTGCGGCCGACCGAGCCGTCGGCGATGACGTGGACGTACCGCCCGCCCGACTCGTCCAGGTAGTCGCGGCGTGCCGCGGCCACGTCCGCCACGGCGCTCGCCATCGGCACCGCGACCCCGAGCACGGACCGGGTGGTGTGCGCGGCGCCGCCGCCGAAGCCGACGAGCACGCCCGCAGCACCGGTCCGCATCAGGTGCAGCGCGGCCTGGTGGGTGGCACAGCCACCGACGATCACCGGCACGTCCAGCTCGTAGATGAACTCCTTGAGGTTCAAGGGCTCGGCGGTGCCAGAGACGTGCTCGGCCGAGACCGTGGTCCCGCGGATGACGAACAGGTCCACCCCCGCCTCGACAACGACGGCGGCGAGCTGCTTGGTGCGCTGCGGCGACAGCGCGCCGGCGACCGTCACCCCGGCGTCGCGCATCTGCTGCAGCCGGTCTCGGACCAGCTCGGGTCGGACCGGCTCGGTGTACATCTGCTGCAGCCGGCGGGTCGCCTCGTGCCCTCGCAGCCGGGACACCTCGTCGAGCATCGGACCGGGGTCGTCGTACCGGGTCCACAGCCCCTCGAGGTCGAGCACCCCCAGCCCCCCGAGCTTGCCCAGGGCGATGGCGGTCTCCGGCGACATCACCGAGTCCATCGGCGCGGCGATCACCGGGATCTCGAACCGGTAGGCGTCGATCTGCCAGGCGACGGAGACCTCCTCCGGGTCGCGCGTCCGTCTGCTCGGCACGATCGCGATGTCGTCGAAGGCGTACGCCCGTCGGCCGCGCTTGGCCCGTCCGATCTCGATCTCCACCACGCGGTGACCCTATCGGCGGCGCCGCTCAGCCGGACGAGTAGTTCGGTGCCTCGACCGTCATCTGGATGTCGTGCGGGTGGCTCTCGCGGAGCCCGGCCGAGGTGATCCGCACGAAGCGACCGCGCTCGCGCAGCTCGGGGAGCGTGCGGGCGCCGACGTAGAACATCGACTGGTGCAGCCCACCGACGAGTTGGTGGGCCACCGCCGACAACGGACCGCGGTACGGCACCTGCCCCTCGATCCCCTCCGGCACGATCTTGTCGTCGCTGGCCACGTCGGCCTGGAAGTAGCGGTCCCGTGAGAACGAGGTCCGGCCGCGGGAGGCCATCGCGCCGAGCGAGCCCATCCCTCGGTAGGTCTTGAACTGCTTGCCGTTGACGAAGATCAGCTCACCCGGGCTCTCCTCGCAGCCGGCGAGCAGCGAGCCCAGCATCACCGTGTCCGCCCCGGCGACCAGCGCCTTGGCGATGTCGCCGGAGTACTGCAGGCCGCCGTCGGCGATGACCGGGATCCCGGCGGGACGGCACACCTGGGCCACCTCGTGGATCGCGGTCACCTGTGGGACGCCGACCCCGGCGACGATCCGGGTGGTGCAGATCGACCCCGGCCCGACACCGACCTTGACGGCGTCCACCCCGGCATCCGCCAGCGCCCGCGCGCCGGCCCCGGTCGCGACGTTGCCGCCGACGACCTGGACGTCTCGCGTGGCGGGGTCGGCCCGCAGCCGCCGGACCATGTCGAGCATCAACCGGGCATGCCCGTGCGCGGTGTCCGCGACCAGCACGTCGACCCCGGCCTCGACCAGTGCCGCGGCCCGCTCCCACGCGTCGCCGAAGAAGCCCACCGCGGCGGCGACCCGCAGGCGTCCCTCGTCGTCCTTGGTGGCCAGGGGGTACTGCTCGGACTTGACGAAGTCCTTCACCGTGATCAGCCCGGTCAGGTGCCCGTCGTCGTCCACGAGCGGCAGCTTCTCCACCTTGTGCTTGGCCAGCAGCGCGGCGGCGTCGTCGCTGCCGATGCCCACCGGCGCGGTGATCAGCGGCATCGAGGTCATCACCTGGCGCACGGTGAGGGTGGCCCACTGAGAGGCCGGGATGAAGCGCAGGTCCCGGTTGGTGATGATGCCGAGCAGCACGCGGTCCTCGTCGACCACGGGCAGCCCGGAGACCCGGTACCGGCCGCAGAGCTCGTCCAGCTGCTCGAGGGTCACGTCCGGGCCTACCGTCACCGGGTTGGTGATCATGCCCGACTCCGAGCGCTTGACGAGGTCCACCTGCGCCGCCTGGTCCTCGACGGACAGGTTGCGGTGCAGGACGCCGATGCCGCCCTGCCGGGCCATCGCGATCGCCATCCGGGCCTCGGTGACGGTGTCCATGGCGCTGGACAGCAGCGGGAGGCGGACCCCGACGCCACGGCTCAGCCGGGCGGTGGTGTCCACCTCGCTGGGCACCACGTCGGTCTCACCCGGCAGCAGCAGGACGTCGTCGAAGGTGAGCGCGAGCGGGGCGAACTCCTGGGGTGCCATGCAGACCTTTCGCGAGCGGCGGTGCGGGGCCGGCAGAAGAACCCAGCCTAATGGGTCCGGGCCGGTGGAACGGTGCGGCAGGCGGCATGTCCGGACCGCTCAGGCACGCCCGCGCAGCAGCTCCCCCAGCCGCCCGGCCGCCGTCGCGAGGGCAGGGACCACCTCGTGCGCTCGATCCGGGGAGAGCCGCACCTCCGGGGCGGAGACCGAGACCGCGAACAGCGCTGGTTCGCTGGGCACTGCCACGGCGACGCAGCAGACGCCCAGCTCCTGCTCGCCGTCGTCCAGCGCCCAGCCCCGGTCGCGCGTCGTCGCCAGGTCGCGGCGCAAGGCGGCGGGGCTGGTGTGGCTGCGGGGCGTCGCCGGCCGAAGCGTCAGCCGGTCCACGACCTCCGCCTCCGCGGGCTCGGGCAGCGCCGCCAGCACCGCCTTGCCGACACCGGTGCAGTGCAGGGGCACGCGACGGCCGACCTGGGTGAACATCCGCAGCGAGTGCGCCGAGGGCGCCTGCGCGACGTACACCATCTCGTCGCCCTCGAGAATGGCGAGGTTCGAGGTCTCGCCGGTGTCGGCGGTGAGGTCAGCGAGCACCGGCCGGGCCCAGGTGCCCACCATCCGCCCGGCCAGGTCGCCGAGGGCCAGCAGCCGGGGGCCGAGCCCGTACCGCCGGGACTCCCCCTGCCGGACGTAGCCGCGGGCCTGCAGGGCGCCCAGCAGCCGGTGGATGGTCGCCGGCGGCAGCGCCGCCGAGCGGCCGAGATCGCTGAGCCGCGCCTCGCCGCCCGCCTCGGCCAGCAGCTCGAGCAGGTCCAGCGCGCGGTCCAGCGACTGCACGCCGCCCGCTGCCGCCACGCTCCGCCTCCTGTTGTCGGAATGCACAGGTTGTTCTAGGTTCCGGTCGGACACACTTCCATCTGCCAGAACCCGATGTCCACCATACGGAAAAGCCGAAGGAAGGCTGCTGGTGAGCCACCACCTGCCCACGGGAACGAACGTCACCGTCGACCGCGACCGCCTCAGCGACCCCAGCCTGCTGGACCGGGTGCTCACCGGGCCCGCGCTCGAGCTGATCGCCGACCTGCACCGGACATTCCAGCCCCGCCGGGAGGAGCTGCTGGCCGCTCGCGCGACCCGGGCGGCCGAGCTGGAGGGCGGGAGCTCGCTCGACTTCCTGCCCGAAACGCGGGAGATTCGGGCGGATCCGGACTGGACGGTCGCCGCACCCGCTCCCGGCCTCGAGGACCGCCGGGTGGAGATCACCGGCCCGACGGACGCCAAGATGGCGATCAACGCGCTGAACTCCGGCGCGAAGGTGTGGCTCGCCGACTTCGAGGACGCCAACTCGCCGGTCTTCGAGAACATGCTCGCCGGCCAGGCGAACCTGCGGAGCTCGGTGGACGGGTCGCTGTCGTTCACCAATCCCGACGGCAAGCAGTACGCACTGAACGACGGACCGCTGGCGGTGCCGGTGGTCCGCCCCCGGGGCTGGCACCTGCCCGAGAAGCACGTCCTGGTCGACGGCCAGCCGGTCTCCGGCGGCCTGTTCGACTTCGCCCTCTACCTGTTCCACTCCGGGCAGGCGCAGATCGACGCCGGCCGCGGGCCGTACTACTACCTGCCGAAGATGCAGAGCCACCTCGAGGCCCGGCTGTGGAACGACGTGTTCGTGCACGCCCAGGAGGCGGTGGGCATCCCCCGCGGGACCGTGCGCGCCACTGTGCTGATCGAGACCTACCCGGCGGCGTTCGAGATGGAGGAGATCCTCTACGAGCTGCGGGAGCACTCGGCTGGGCTGAACGCCGGCCGGTGGGACTACCTGTTCAGCGTGATCAAGACCTTCCGCACCCGCGGCCGGGACTTCCTGCTGCCGGATCGGAACGCGGTGACGATGACCGCCCCGTTCATGCGGGCCTACACCGAGCTGCTGGTCCGGTCCTGCCACAAGCGCGACGCGCACGCGATCGGGGGGATGGCGGCCTTCATCCCGAGCCGCAAGGACGCCGAGGCCAACGAGAAGGCGCTCGCCAAGGTGCGCGAGGACAAGACCCGGGAGGCCGGCGACGGCTTCGACGGCTCGTGGGTCGCCCACCCCGACCTGGTGCCCGTCTGCCGCGAGGTCTTCGACGAGGTCCTCGGCGACCGCCCGAACCAGCGGGACCGGCGCCGGGAGGACGTCTCGGTCACCGCCGAGAACCTGCTCGACGTGCGCTCGACTCCCGGCGACATCACCGAGGCCGGGTTGCGCAACAACGTGAGCGTGGGCCTGCAGTACCTCTCGGCCTGGCTGCGGGGCAACGGGGCGGTCGCGATCTTCGGCCTGATGGAGGACGCCGCCACCGCCGAGATCTCCCGCTCCCAGGTGTGGCAGTGGCTGCACCTCGGCGTGGAGCTGGCCGACGGCCAGACGGTGACCAGGGAGCTGGTCGAGCGGGTCATCACCGAGGAGCTGGACAAGATCCGCGAGGCGGTCGGGGACGAGATGTTCGACAAGGGGCGGATGGACGAGGCCACCGAGCTGTACCGGCGGATGGCGCTGTCCGACGACTTCGCCGACTTCCTCACCCTGCCGGCCTACGAGCAGCTGTCGTGACCGCACTCGCCGAGCTCACCCGCCGGGTCCGGGAGACCCTGGACGACGACGCCGTGATCACCGACGAGGCGCGGCGCCGCACCTACGAGTGCGACGGCCTCGCCGCGTACGCGGTGATGCCCGGGCTGGTCGTCCTCGCCTCCAGCACCGAGCAGGTCCGCACCGTGGTGTCGCTGTGCCACGAGCTCGACGTGCCGTTCGTGGCACGGGGCTCCGGCACCGGCCTGTCCGGCGGAGCGCTGCCGCACTCCGAGGGCGTGCTGATCGTGCTGTCCCAGATGCGCCGGATCCTGGACGTCGATCCGGCGGCGCAGCGGGCCACCGTGCAGCCCGGCGTGATCAACCTGGACGTGACCGCGGCGGCCAAACCGCACGGCTACTACTACGCGCCCGACCCGAGCAGCCAGCAGATCTGCTCGATCGGCGGCAACGTGGCGGAGAACTCCGGCGGGGCGCACTGCCTCAAGTACGGCTTCACCACGAACCACGTGCTGTCCCTGGAGGTCGTCACCCCGGACGGCGAGCTGACCCGGCTGGGCACGACTGCGCCGGACGCGCCGGGGTACGACCTGCTCGGGACGGTCGTGGGCTCGGAGGGGACGCTCGGGGTGGTCACCGAGGCCACCGTCCGGCTCACCCGGGCGCCGGAGGCGGTGATGACGCTGCTGGCCGGCTTCCGCAGCACCGACGACGCGGGCACCGCCACCTCGTCCATCATCGGCGCCGGCATCGTGCCGGCCGCGATCGAGATGATGGACGCGCTCGCCATCGAGGCGGCCGAGGAGGCGGTGCACTGCGGATACCCCGCCGGGGCCGGCGCCGTCCTCGTGATCGAGCTCGACGGCCCGCTGGCCGAGGTCGAGGCCCAGCTGGACGACGTGGTCGGGCACTGCGAGCGGGCCGGCTCGTTCGAGGTCCGGCAGGCGGCCGACGATGCCGAGCGGGCACTGATCTGGCGTGGGCGGAAGTCCGCGTTCGCGGCCGTCGGCCGGATCAGCCCCGACTACATCGTCCAGGACGGGGTGATTCCACGGACCGCGCTGGCGTCGGTGCTGCACCGGATGGGTGAGCTCGCCGACGAGGCCGGCGTCCGCGTGGCCAACGTGTTCCACGCCGGGGACGGCAACCTGCACCCACTGGTGCTCTTCGACGGCGACCGGGAGGGCGAGACGGAGCGGGCGGAGGAGCTCTCCGGCCAGATCCTCGCGCTCTGCCTGGAACACGGCGGGTCGATCACCGGTGAGCACGGCGTCGGCGCGGACAAGGCGAGGTACATGGGCGAGATGTTCACCGCCGACGACCTTGACACGATGCAGCTGCTCCGGTGCGCGTTCGACCCGCGGCACCTGTCCAACCCGGGCAAGGTCTTCCCGACCCCGCGGCTGTGCGGTGAGCGACCCGGCCGGCACAAGGGGGCGCACCCGTTGCAGGAGGCCGGTCTGGCGGAGGTCTTCTGATGGGCTCCGTACCGGCCGGCACGAGCGTGCTCGACGATCTGGCCGACGCCGTCGACGGAGCTGCCTGGGAGGCCTCCACACAGGACGCCGTCGCAGGGGTCCAGCCCCGGTGGGTGGCCGCCCCGGACAGCACCGAACAGGCGGCCCGGCTGCTCGCCGTGGCCGCGCGGCTCGGCTGCACCGTGACGGTCCGCGGCCGTGGCACCGCGCTGGACTGGGGGCCGCCGCCGCGCTCGGCGGACCTGGTCGTGAGCACGGAGCGGCTGGCGGGCATCGTCGAGCACGAGGCGGGCGACCTGGTCTGCACGGTCGAGGCGGGCACCCGCATCGACGACCTGAACGCTGCCGTCGCCGAGGCCGGCCAGCAGCTGGCTCTCGACCAGCCGGTGCGCGGCGCCAGTGTCGGAGGCACGCTGTCGACGACCCGCAGCGGTCCGCGGCGGATGCTCTACGGCACGCCGCGGGACCTCGTGCTCGGGGTGACCATGGTCCGGCCCGACGGTGTCAGCGCCAAGGCCGGCGGCAAGGTCGTCAAGAACGTCGCCGGCTACGACCTCGCCAAGCTGCTCGGCGGCGCCTACGGCACGCTCGCGCTGGTCACCCGGATGGTGGTCCGCCTACACCCGCTGCCGGTGGCCAGCCGCTGGCTGGTCGCCGGCTACGACGACCCGGCGTCAGCGGCCGCGGCCGCCCTGCGCGTCGCCGGCTCGCCGCTCGCGCCGACCGCGGTCGAGGTGGCCCGGGCGGCGGATTCCGCCGGCACCGAGGTGCTGGTGCTGCTCGAGGGGACCGAACGCGGGGTCCGCGAGCGCCGGGCCGCCGCGGCCGAGTTGCTGGCGGCCGGAGCGCGGGCGGCGCCGGTCGACGGCGAGCGGGACAGCGCGGCGGTGGCAGACCTGGACACCGGGCCGGACGACGCCATGGTCAAGCTCGCCGTCCCGCTGACCGGCGTCGGGCCGCTGCTGGTCGGCGTGGCCCGGATGGAGCAGCGGCTCGGCCTCCCGTGCCGGATCCAGGGCAGCGCCGGCGCGGGGGTCCTGTACGCCGTCCTGCCCCAGGTCGTCGGCCGCGAGCAGGCCGTGGCCGAGGCAGTGAGCGCGCTGCGGTCGATGACGACCGGCGGGAGCGCGGTGCTGCTCCAGGCGCCGCCCCCGGTGCGGCAGCTGGTCGACTCCTGGGGCCCCGTCCCGGCGCTGGACCTGATGCGTCGACTCAAGAACGAGTTCGATCCCGAGCACCGCTTCGCACCCGGCCGCTTCGTCGGAGGAATCTGAATGACTGCCGCATCCACACGACGCGGACGTGCTCGGCGCGACCGCCCGCTCCCTCGACGACATGCTCGGCGACTGCGTGCACTGTGGGTTCTGCCTGCCCACCTGCCCGACCTACGTGCTGTGGGGCGAGGAGATGGACTCTCCGCGCGGTCGCATCCACCTGATCGACCAGGTGCAGAAGGGCGCCCCGATGAGCGACGAGGTGGTGCAACACCTCGATGCCTGCCTCGGCTGCATGGCCTGCGTCACCGCCTGCCCGTCCGGCGTCCAGTACGACCAGATCATCGAGACCGCCCGGGCGAAGGTGGAGACCGAGCACGACCGCTCGCCCGGGCCCGCGGCTGCTCCGGGAGGCGATCTTCTCGGTCTTCCCCTATCCCAGGCGACTGCGCGCGATGCGGGCGCCGCTGGCCGCCTACCAGCGCAGCGGCCTGCAGCGGCTGGTCCGGCGCAGCGGGTTGCTGGGCCGGTTGTCGCCGACGCTGGCGACGATGGAGGCGGTCGCGCCGCCACTGCGGCGCCGGACCCGGCTACCGGGGTTGGTGCAGGCGCGCGGCACCCGGCGCGCCGTCGTCGGCATGCTGACCGGCTGCGTCCAGCGCGAGTTCTTCCCCGACGTCAACGCCGCCACGGCTCGGGTGCTGGCGATGGAGGGCTGTGACGTCGTCATCCCGCCGACGCAAGGATGCTGCGGGGCGCTGTCGGTGCACACCGGCCGGCGAGACGAGGCCCGGCGGTTCGCCCGCGCGCTGATCGACTCGTTCTCCGACACCGGCGTGCAGCACGTGGTGGTGAACTCCGCCGGCTGCGGCTCCTCGATGAAGGAGTACGCCGAGCTGCTCGTCGACGACCCCGACTACGCCGAGCGTGCCGCCGACTTCGCCGCCCGGGTCCGCGACGTCACCGAGCTGCTGGTCGAGCTGGGTCCCGTCGCCGAGCGGCATCGGCTCGACGTGGCGATCGCCTACCACGACGCCTGCCATCTGGCGCACGCCCAGGGAGTCCGGACGCCCCCGCGCGAGCTGCTGGGCGCGATCCCGGGCCTGGAGCTGCACGAGATCGCCGAGGGCGCCGTCTGCTGCGGCAGCGCCGGTGTCTGGAACGTCCTGAACCCCGAGCCCGCGGCCGAGCTCGGCGACCGTAAGGCGGGCAACGTGGCGGCCACCGGCGCCGAGCTGCTGGTGACCGCGAACCCTGGCTGCCTGATGCAGATCGCGTCAGGTCTGCGCCGTGCCGGCGCGTCGATGGCAACCGCGCACACCGTCGAGGTCCTGGACGCCTCGCTGCGCGGCAGGCCGGTGAACAGCCTCACCGACCGCGACCCCTCCACCGAAAGGTAGGCACGATGTACCAGCCCGTTGTGGACGCCGTCGGGGGGTCGCTCACCGCGACCGCCCTGATCGCGGCGGTCCCGCTCGTCACCTTGTTCGTCTTGCTGGGTGCCCTCCGGATCACCGCGTGGATCTCGGCGCTGGTGGCACTGGCCGCCTCGTTGCTCGTGGCGATCGCGGCGTACTCGATGCCGGTGGACCAGGCGCTGCTGGCCGGCACCGAGGGCGCGGCGTTCGGGTTCTTCCCGATCATGTGGATCGTCATCAACGCGATCTGGGTCTACAACATGACGGTGGTGACGGGGCACTTCGACGTGCTCCGTCGCAGCTTCGCCACCGTCAGCGACGACATGCGGATCCAGGCCATCATCATCGCCTTCTGCTTCGGCGCGCTGCTCGAGGCGCTGGCCGGCTTCGGCACCCCAGTGGCGATCACGAGCGTCATGCTGATCGCGCTCGGCTTCCGGCCGATCAAGGCGGCGACGCTGGCGCTGGTCGCGAACACCGCCCCGGTCGCCTTCGGCGCGCTGGCCGT
This sequence comes from uncultured Actinomycetota bacterium, assembly GCA_963704295.1. Classification (GTDB taxonomy): domain Bacteria; phylum Actinomycetota; class Actinomycetes; order Propionibacteriales; family Nocardioidaceae; genus JACCVL01. The sequence goes on from OY969884.1 coordinate 1,066,477, forward strand.
ACCGATCACGACGCTGTCCACGATCACCGGGTTCTCGGTCGACGAGCTGGGGGCCCTGGTCGGCCACCAGACCCCGGTGCTGGCCCTGTTCGTCCCGCTGGCCCTGGTGTTCATCATCGACGGCCGGCGCGGCGTCCGGCAGACCTGGCTGCCGGCGGTCGTCTGCGGCGCCGCGTTCGCCGTCGCGCAGTGGCTGACCGCGACGTACTTCTCGGTGCCGCTCACCGACATCGTGGCCGCGCTGGTCGGCGCGCTCGCGACCGTCGCGCTGCTCCGGGTGTGGCAGCCGGCCGAGCACTACACCGAGCCTGCGGAGGATCGTGCGCCCGCCTCCGGCGGTCACGCCACCGTCGGTGCCGGATCCACCGGCAGCACCAGCACCGCGACCGCTGTCGGCGGCGGCGAGGCGGACCTGCGCCAACGCGACAGTGGCGCGGAGGTGGCGCGTGCCTACGCGCCGTACCTGGTGATCATCGCGATCTTCAGCCTGGTCCAGATCCCGGCGCTGAAGGAGATGCTGGCCGAGGCGCCGTTCTTCTACAGCTTCCAGTGGCCCGGCCTCGAGCTGCTGACCGCGTCCGGCGACCCGTCGACGCTGCCGACGTACAACCTGAACTGGCTGGGCGCGGCGGGCACCTTGATGATCGTCGCCGGGCTGGTCACCATGCCGCTGATCGGCATCTCCCCGGCAAAGGCGTTCAAGGCCTACCTCGACACCTACCGTCAGCTCGCACTGGCGATCGTCACCGTGATGGCCGTGCTGGCGCTGGCGTACGTGATGAACGCGTCCGGCCAGACCGTGTCGCTCGGCACCTGGATGGCGCAGGCCGGGTCCGCGTTCGCCCTGCTGTCCCCCGTGCTCGGCTGGCTGGGGGTGGCGGTCACCGGGTCGGACACCTCGTCCAACTCGCTGTTCGGCGCGTTGCAGGTGACGGCGGCCACCCAGGCAGGCCTGGACCCGGCGCTGATGGCGGCGTCCAACTCCTCCGGCGGCGTGCTGGGCAAGATGATCTCGCCGCAGAACCTCGCCATCGCAGCCGCCGCGGTCGGGATGGCGGGCCGCGAGGGCGACCTGTTCCGGAAGGTGGTCGGCTGGTCGATCGGGTTCCTGGCGATCATGTGCCTGCTGGTCCTCGCGCAGACCACCGTGCTGGAGTGGATGTTGCCGTAACGGTCACCGCTGGACGACGAACGACGACCCCCCGCCGGCTGTGCCGGCGGGGGGTCGTCTGTCGAGCGGTGTGGCGCGGGTTCTGAGGCTCAGTGCCCGTGCCCGTGGCCGTGGCCGTTGGTTCCGGACTCGTCGTCGTCGGCCGGCTTGTCCACGACCAGGGTCTCGGTCGTGAGCAACATGGCGGCGATGGAGGCCGCGTTGGCGAGCGCGGACCTGGTCACCTTGACCGGGTCCAGCACGCCCTGCGCGACGAGATCGCCGTACTCGCCGGTGGCGGCGTTGTAGCCGGTGCCGGCGCCCGCTTCGCGGACCTTGGAAACGATCACCAGGCCGGGCTCTCCGCCGTTCTCGGCGATCCAACGCAGCGGCTGAACCGCGGCGCGACGGACGATGCGGACACCGACTGCCTCGTCACCGGTGCGTCCGAGGCCGTCCTCGAGGCTGGCGGCCGCATGCACGAGAGCCGAGCCGCCGCCGGCGACGATGCCCTCCTCGATGGCCGCGCGGGTCGCCGAGACGGCGTCCTCGATCCGGTGCTTCTTCTCCTTGAGCTCCACCTCGGTGGCCGCACCGACCTGGATCACGCAGACGCCGCCCGCCAGCTTCGCGAGCCGCTCCTGCAGCTTCTCGCGATCCCAGTCGGAGTCGCTGGCCTCGATCTCGGCCTTGATCTGCGCCACCCGGGCGTCGACGTCGGCCTGCTGGCCGCCGCCGTCCACGATCGTGGTGGTGTCCTTGGTGACGACGACCCGACGGGCCTGGCCCAGCACCTCGAGACCGACCTGGTCGAGCTTGAGCCCGACCTCGGGGGCCACCACCTGGGCGCCGGTGAGGGCCGCCAGGTCCTGCAACATCGCCTTGCGCCGGTCACCGAACGCCGGAGCCTTGACCGCCACCGAGGTGAAGGTGCCACGGATCTTGTTCACGACGACGGTCGACAGCGCCTCGCCCTCGAGGTCCTCGGCGACCACGAACAGCGGCTTGCCGGCCTGGACGACCTTCTCCAGCAACGGGAGCAGGTCGGAGACGGACGAGATCTTGCCCTGGTGCAGCAGCACGTAGGTGTCGTCGAGCACCGCCTCCATCCGCTCCGCGTCGGTCACCATGTACGGCGAGATGTAGCCCTTGTCGAACTGCATCCCCTCGGTGAACTCGAGGTCGGTGCCGAGCGTGTTGGACTCCTCGACGGTGATGACGCCGTCCTTGCCGACCTTGTCGAACGCCTCGGCGATCAGCTCACCGATGTGGGCGTCGCGCGCGGAGATGGTCCCGACGTGGGCCATGTCCTGCTTGTCGTCGACGTCACGAGCCATCTCGCGGAGCTGCTCGGAGACGTGCTCGACGGCGGCCTCGATGCCGCGCTTCAGCGACACCGGGCTGGCCCCGGCGGCGACCGCCCGCAGGCCCTCGTGGACCATCGCCTGGGCGAGCACGGTGGCCGTGGTGGTCCCGTCGCCGGCGATGTCGTTGGTCTTGGTGGCGACCTCCTTGGCGAGCTGGGCGCCGAGGTTCTCGAACGGGTCGTCCAGCTCGATCTCACGGGCGACGGTCACGCCGTCGTTGGTGATGGTCGGAGCGCCCCACTTCTTGTCGAGCACGACGTAGCGGCCCTTCGGGCCGAGGGTCACCTTGACCGTGTCGGCGAGCTTGTCGACTCCGCGCTCGAGGGCGCGGCGGGCGTTTTCGTCGAACTCCAGGATCTTGGGCATCTGCAGCGGGTTCCTTCCGGGACGTGCTCGAGGTGGTGCCGATTGAGTCCACCGCCCCGGCGCCCGTGGCGGGCGGCCGGGGCGGTGCTCAGCGGAGGTGCGAGCTCGAGATCACTTGTTGACGACGGCGAGCACGTCACGTGCCGAGAGGATGAGGTACTCCTCGCCGTCGTACTTGATCTCGGTGCCGCCGTACTTGCTGAAGACGACGACGTCTCCGACGGAGACGTCGAGCGGGACGCGCTTGTCCCCGTCCTCGTTGAAACGGCCGGGACCGACGGCCAGGACCTTGCCCTCCTGGGGCTTCTCCTTGGCCGTGTCCGGGATGACCAGGCCGGAGGCAGTGGTCTGCTCGGCGTCCAGCGCCTGGACCACGATGCGGTCCTCGAGCGGCTTGATGTTGATCGACACGGTGTCGCCTTTCGCGGGACGTGTGTACGGGTCGGACAGGATGTCTGGCAGCGATCGCGCCGCACGTCGTCGCGGGTGCCGTGCGGCCGGTCGCTGGCACACTCCACGGGAGAGTGCCAACTCCGAATCTAGGACCGCGCTGGCACTCGGTCAAGCCGAGTGCCAGCAGATGTCGGCTCGACGGCCGCCCAGCCGCCGGTCGTGCAACCATCCGGCCGGCTGGATGCATCCCTGAGGTGTCCGTGCTTCGACACCGAGGAGCCCCGTGAGCGCCGTGCTGCACCCGTCCACCGGCACCGCCGCTGCGTGGGACGCTCACCGTGTCCCGGACCGGAGGACCCGAGCGGGAGGTGGGATGGGCGAGGAGGCCGACTTCGCCGAGTACGTCGCCGCTCGACAGCACGCGCTGCTCCGGACGGCGTACGTGCTCACGGGGGACCGGCACTCCGCGGAAGACCTGCTGCAGACCGCGCTGGCCAAGGCCTATCTCTCCTGGGGCCGGCTGCGCGATCCCGGCGCGGCCGACGGCTACGTGCGCCGGATCATGGTCAACGAGCACACCAGCTGGTGGCGGCGGGCCTGGCGCCGGCGGGAGACCAGCACCGGCGAGCTGCCCGAGCCGCGTCGGGACGGCGGGAGCGCCGCGGCCGGCTTCGGCCGGGCGAGCGTCGACGAGACCGACCGGTCCGGAGAGCGGGACGCGATGTGGACGCTGGTGCAGACACTGCCGCCGCGGCAGAAGGCGGCAGTCGTGCTGCGCTACTACGAGGACCTCTCCGAAGCGGACACCGCCGCAGTCCTCGGCGTCTCGGTCGGCACGGTCAAGTCGCAGACCAGCCGTGCCATCGCAGCGCTGCGCGAGCGGCTGGCCGCCGAGCAGGCAGGAGGCCGATGATGGACCCGCACGAGGAGCAGCGACCGGTGGAGGACCGGCTGCGGTCGTCGCTGCGCCGGGAGGCCGAGGCGCTCCCCTACGCCCGAGACCTGACCGGGCCCACCGTCGCCCGGGCGCGCGGGATCCGGCGTCGGCGGCGGGTGGCCGTGGGTGTCGCCACCGCGGCGGTCGTCGCGCTGGCGGTTCCGTTCGGGCTGCGGGTGGGTGACGACGTCCTCGGGGACGCCGGCCCCGCGCCGGTGGCGCAGCAGCCGACCGGCGATCCGCTGGTGAGCCTCGACCTGTCCACCCTCCCTCCCGGTGACAGTCCGTCGACGCCGTGGTCGGAGCGGCGGACCGCACACCTCGGAGGAGCGGACGTGCAGCTACCGCAGCCGCCGGACGGTCTCGAGCGCTCCTTGACCGGCGCGGTCCCGGTCTTCGAGGACGGCAGGGGCTTCACGATCATCCAGCCGCCGGATGCCGAGCCGCAGTCGCTCCAGTCGGACAACTCCGCGCTGGACAGCGTCGCGTCGGCACCCAGCGGCGCGTTCACCGCGGCGGTGTCGTCACAGCTGACCGATTCGGGCGCCGTCGTGCCCGACGCCGCCCGGGTGCTGTGGGTGCACGATGCCAGGCGCGCGCGCCGACGACGTCATCACCGAGCTCCCGCTCGACGGGCGCACCCGGGTGCTGGCGGTCGGCGAGGACGGCTCGGTCGTGTTGCAGCCGGAGGCAGGCCGCCGACCGGCGCTGCTGGTCGACGACGGCGACGTCACCGAACTCGGGGCCTCGGAGCTGACCGCCTGGTCGTTCACGGCCGGCCTGCTCGCCACCGTCACCGAGGTGAGCGACTTCGGCAGCTGCAGCGACGTGCGCAGCACCGACGAGCCCGGTGGCGTCGGCGAGACCGTGTGGAGCACCTGCGACTGGCAGGTGTCCGGCTTCAGCCCGGACGGTCGCTGGGCGTACGGCACGCCGGCGTACGCCGACGGCTACGGCCCGACGACGGTGGCCGTCCTGGACGCGGCCACCGGCAGCGTCGTCCGCGAGCTGCGGTTCGGCACCGGCGACCGGCACGGCGGCACGTTCATGGATGCGGCCTGGGAGTCCGAGGACACCCTGCTCCTGCGGGTCGAGTCCGACGACGGCCGGACCGCACTGGTCCGGCTGGAGGTCCTGACCGGGGCGACCGAACTGGCCGCCGGGCAGGTCCCGTTCGACGGCTTCAACCAGGTCGGCCCCTCGCCGTTGCAGATCGGCTGACGATCAGGCCAGCACGGTGGTGACCGGCATCGACGAGTCGGCGGACAGGTCCAGCCGCGAGGCCGGCCGGCCGCGCGCGACCAGCTCGGCCCCCAGCGCAGCCACCATGGCGCCGTTGTCGGTGCAGAGTCCGGGCCGGGGCACACGGACCGCGATCCCGGCCGCCGTCGCCCGCTCCTCGGTCAGCGCCCGCAGCCTGCTGTTGGCGGCCACCCCACCTCCGATGAGCAGGTGCTCGATCCCGTGCTCGCGGCAGGCTGCCACCGCCTTGCGGCTCAGCACGTCGCACACCGCCTCCTGGAAGGACGCGGCGACGTCGGCGACCGGCACCACGTCGCCGGACCGCTCGCGGGCCTCGACCCAGCGCGCGACGGCTGTCTTGAGCCCGGAGAAGGAGAAGTCGAAGCGGTGTCGCTCCTGGTCCCGAGGGCCGGTGAGTCCACGCGGGAAGTCGATGGCGACGGCGTCCCCGCCCCGAGCCGCTCGGTCGATGTGCGGCCCGCCAGGGAACGGCAGCCCGAGCACCCGGGCCACCTTGTCGAACGCCTCCCCGGCCGCGTCGTCGATCGTCGCCCCGAGCGGGCGCACGTCGCGGGTGACGTCGTCGACCAGCAACAGCGAGGAATGCCCGCCGCTCACCAGCAGAGCGAGGCAGCCGTCCGGCAGCGGGCCGTGCTCCAGCTGGTCCACCGCCACGTGCGCGGCGAGATGGTTCACGCCGTAGAGCGGCCGGTCCAGGCCCAGCGCCAGCGCCTTGGCGGCCGCGACGCCGACCAGCAGCGCACCGGCCAGACCCGGACCGCTGGTCACTGCGATCGCGTCCACGTCGCGCAGCCGGACTCCCGCCTGCGCGCAGGCCCGATGCAGCGTCGGCACCATGGCCTCCAGGTGCGCCCGGCTGGCCACCTCCGGCACCACCCCGCCGAAGCGGGCGTGCTCGTCGACGCTGGAGGCGACCGCGTCGGCGAGCAGAGTGGTCCCGCGGACCAGGCCGATCCCGGTCTCGTCGCAGGAGGTCTCGATACCGAGCACGAGTGGGGCGTCGTCGACGGGGAGCGGGGCGGCGGACACCGGCCCATCGTGCCGCAGCCGGCGACAGATGAGGGGTATTGGCACTCTCCGCCCTCGAGTGCTAAAACTGGATCGAGCACAGCAGCCGCCCGTCACGGTGGCGGGCGGGACAGATCCCAGGGGGTGAGTCTCGTGCTTCGTTTCGACCCGTTCCGCGACCTCGACCGCCTGACCGAGCAGGTCCTGGGCGCCCCGGCGGGCTCGGCCCGCGCACCGCGGTTCATGCCGATGGACCTGTACCGCGCCGGTGACCACTACGTCCTGCACGCCGACCTGCCCGGTGTCGACCCCGGCTCGATCGACGTCAGCGTCGACGGTGGCACCCTGACCATCCGCGCCGAGCGCACCGCCCGCACCGAGGAATCGGTGCAGTGGGTGGCCAGCGAGCGGTTCTCCGGGCGCTACATGCGTCAGCTCGCCCTGTCCGACGACGTCGACCCCGGCGGGATCGACGCCACGTACGAGAACGGCGTGCTGACCGTCTCGCTGCCGGTGGCCGAGCGGGCCAAGCCGCGCAAGATCCAGGTCGCCGCGCGCGGCGGGCGGCAGATGATCGAGGAGAGCACGGGCACCGGCAGCTGACGCCGCCCCGGTGCTACCCGCCGGCCGCCTGGGAGCGGCGCCGGACCGCTCGGTCCCGCCGCTCCTGGGCGTCCAGGCGGGCCGCCTCCTCCAGCGTCGGCGCGGTGCCGCCGTACGACGCCGGTGCCCACCACTGCCCCTCGGGCGGCTCGGGATAGCGCCGGATCGTCTGATCCAGGAGGCGGGTCAGCGCGGCCTTGAGCTCCGTGGTGTCCGCGATCGGGCTGGCGCCGGTCGGATGCAGCGGGCTGCCCACGGTGATCGCGATCCGGTGACCCCGGGAGAAGTCCTTGGGGTGATCCTTGGTCATCATCCGCTGGGTGCCCCACAGCACCACCGGGATCAGCGGCACCCCGGCCTGGGCGGCCAGCCGGGCCGCTCCGGTCTTGATCTCCTTCAGCTCCATCGCCCGACTGATCGTGGCCTCTGGGAAGATGCCGACCACCTCGCCGTCGGCGAGGTAGCGCAGCGCCTCCTCGTACGACCGGAGCCCCTCCCCGCGATCGACCTCGATGTGGTGCAGCGACCGCATCAACGGCCCGGTGAGGCGGTGCGTGAACAGCTCGCGCTTGGCCATGAACCGGACCAGCCGCCTGCTCGGCTGGGCGGCGAAGCCGCCGAACACGAAGTCGACGTAGCTGACGTGGTTGAACGCGAGCATGGCCGGGCCGTGCTCGGGCACGTTCTCCGTGCCACGGAGGTCGAAGCGCACACCCAGCAGCCGGAAGGCGGTCTTGGCCGCGGCGATGACCGGCGGATAGGTGAGGTCGCGCACCCGGCCACGCTACGGCGTCAGCCCGACCGGCCGCAGGTCGAGTCTCAGGACCAGCGCGTCCTGCTGAGCCGCGTAGTAGCCGCGCCGCCGGGAGATCTCGACGAAACCGTGCCCGGTGTAGAGCCCGACCGCAGCCGTGTTGCCCTCCCGCACCTCCAGCAGCACCTCCTGACAGCCGCGGTCGCGAGCCCGGTCGAGGAGGTGCTGCAGCACCGCGTGGCCGAGACCGTGCCGCCGGTGCTCGGGATCCACCACGACCCGTTGCACGTCGGCCGTCCCGGCCACGACCAGCAGCGCGCCGTACGCCAGCAGGCCGGCACCGTCCGGTGCGGGGACCACGATGACGACCCGGGTGTCCGGGACGCCGGCCAGCTCGGCCGCCAGCGCCGCCGTCCCCCAGGCGTCGGCGCCCATCCCGGCAGCCTCCAGCCGGGCCAGCTCGTCGACGTCGCCGCCGGTCGCGGGCCGCGGCGGCGCGGTCATGACACCGGCTTGCGGCGGCCGGGCGGGGTGGCGTCGGGCCGGCGCAGGTACATCGGGTCCGGCGGCAGCAGCTCGAGTCGGCCGGCGACCACGCCGGCGGCGAGCACACCGGCGTCCGGGTCCAGCGGCCCCTCGACCGCCGGGAGCAAATCCGGATAGAGCCAGGCCCCCCGCCCGACGCACACCGCCCCGGGTTCGAGGCTGGCTGCCAGGTCGGCGGGCCGGTCCACCGCGGGACCGGCGATCCGCCGCCCGTCCCCTGCGTAGGACGACCAGTGCACCTCCCTGCGCCGGGCGTCGGTCACGACGACGAAACCGCCCGTCGGGCCGGACTGGCGCCGCCACTCGGCGGCCAGCACGTCGTGGCTGCGCACCCCGGCCAGCCGGGCGCCGGTCACCGCGGCGAGAGTGCGGACGGTCACCAGCCCGACCCGCAAGCCGGTGAAGGGGCCGGGCCCGACACCGACGGCCAGGTCGGTCAGGTCCCACGGGGCGGCGTCGGCCTCGGCCAGCACCTGCCGGACCAGCGGCGCGACGAGCTCACCGTGCCGGCGGGCGTCCACGACGCTCGCGGTGGCCCGCAGCCGGTCCTGGTCGTGCACCGCCACGGTCACCGCCGGGGATGCGGTGTCGAGCGCGAGCAGCAGCACGACGTCGCAGCCTAGGCGCAGGTCGATGTCGCCGGCTCAGTCGCCCAGCAGGGTGGACCGCAACGGAGCGGTGGCCCACCGTGGTCCGTGCGGGCGCACGCTGAGCACCCGCGGGCCCGCCGCCGAGTCCTCGGCAGCGGCTGCCGGCGCGGCCGGCTGCTCGCGGGACCGGGCTCCCCCACGGTGCGGACCGGCGGCCGCCAGCGCGGCCTGCCCCCGGTCCGCCGCGGTCTCCAGCGAGACCTCCAGGTAGGAGTCGGCCAGGCTCTCGGCCAGCCCCTCCCCCCACTCGACCACCGTCACCGACTCGTCCAGCGATGCGTCCAGGTCGAGGTCGTCCAGCTCCGTCCCCCCACCGAGCCGGTAGGCATCGACATGGACGAGGTCGGGACCGGTGCCGGTGGACGGGTGCACGCGAGCGATGACGAAGGTCGGCGACGTGACGGCACCACGCACCTGCAGCCCGCGCCCGAGCCCCTGCACCAGCGTGGTCTTCCCGGCGCCCAGTGCGCCGGTGAGCACCACCAGATCACCCGGCCGGGCGAGCCGGGCCAGACGCTCGCCCGCGGCACGGGTCTGCTCCGCCGTCCCGGCCGGCAGCGCCACCCACAACGCCTTCGACAGCTCCCGGAGCGGGCCGGTCCGCGCCGTCTCGACGTACCCGCGGCGGAGCCAGAACACCTCCGTCGCGGGCAGCTCCTCGCGGACGGTCACCCAGACGCCGTCCAACCCGCGGCGCTCGGCGACGTCCTCGGCGACGCCCACCATCGCCGAGGCGACCCCGTGCCCCTGGTGTGCGGGGTCCACCGCCACCCGGCGGAGCCCGAGCATCCCCGGCCGGCTGGTGTCGAACAACAGCCCACCGACCGGGACGCCGTCGCGGCGGACGAGAAGCCCGCCGGCGCCGGCGAGCGCTGCGGCCACGGACCGGGCGGTCTCGTCGGTGGCCGTGCTCGGCGGATCGAGGCGCGGCCGAGCGGCGAAGGCGCGGTGCACGACGCCGAGCAGCGCCTCGGCCTCGACGGGACCGGCCTCACCGACCTGGAGCGAGGTCATCAGCCGGACCCGTCTCCCCCGGAGCGGGTGGACGGATCGGCGAGCAGGTCCGCCGCCAGCCCGAGGTCCGCCGCCAGCGCCTCCCGCGCCGCACCCGCCGGACCACCCCGCAGCGCGGCGGCCGGGTGGTAGGTCGGCACCAGGTCCCACGTGCGGTGCGCCAGGCCCGGTCCGGCGGCGGGCAGCCGCAGCGCGTGCACCCGCCCCCGCTCGTCGCGGAGCCGCCGGCCCGGCCCGAGCGCCCAGGCCAGCGCCGAGCCGCCCAGCGTCACCACCACGGCGGGATCGACGACCACGACCTGCCGGTCCAGCCAGGGCCGGCAGGTGGCGGTCTCCCGTCGGTGCGGCGTCCGGTTGCCCGGCGGGCGGCACTTCACCGTGTTCACCACGGCGATCGCGGTCCGGTCCAGTCCGGCGGCGGCGAGCAGCTCGTCCAGCAGCCGGCCCGACCGGCCCACGAAGGGCAGGCCGCCCAGATCCTCCTCCCGGCCGGGCGCCTCGCCGACGAGCAGCAGGCGCGACCCGGGCGGCCGGACGCCGGGGACCACCTGGGTGCGCGACTCCGCCAGCGCACACGCCACGCAGCCGGACATCTCCGCGGCCAGCTCGGCCCAGCCGGTCGCTGCCGGCTCGGGCCGGCTCACGAGACCCCCGCCCACAGGCCGCGGCCGCGGTCCACGAGGTCCTCGATCGCCGCGGTCACCTCGTCCGGACGCTCCAGCATCACCATGTGCCCCGCTCCGGCCAGCTCCAGCGGTGCCGCTCCGCCGAGCTCGGCGGCCAGCCGGGCGGTGTGCCGGGCCGGCAGGATGGCGTCCGACCCGCCCGCGACCACCAGCGTCGGCACCCCGGCGAACGCGGCGAGCGCGACGTAGCGGTGGTGCAGCCGCAGCGCCGGCAGGAAGTCCCAGATCACCTGGGACGGGGTCTCGGAGATCATCTGGTCGACGAACACCACGTACGAATCCGGCACCGGGCCGCCGAAGGCAAGCCGGCGGGTCATCGCGAACGCGGTGTTGCGACGGCCGACCTCGACCACGCTCGACAGCTTGGCCAGCGATCCCACCACCAGCGGCTGCAGCGCGTCCAGGACCTGGCCGGGCGGGCCGGGCAGCAGCTGGCCGACGTCGCCGGCGCTGGTCGCGATGAAGGCCACCCCCACGACCCGGTCGGACACCACCTCCGGCAGCTGCTCGGCCAGGCTCATCAGGGTCATCCCGCCCATGGAGTGCCCGACGAGGACCAGCGGGCCGGTCGGGGCGACCTCCTCGAGCACCACCCCGAGGTCGCGGCCGAGCTGCTCGAGCGTGCAGTGGGCGGCGTCGGAGCGACCCGACCGACCGTGCGAGCGCTGGTCGTAGAAGACCATCCGGTAGCGATCCCGAAGCGCGGCCCGTTGGAAGTGCCAGCACGCCGACGTCAACAGGTAGCCGTGCACGAAGACCAGCGTCGGGCTCCCCGGCTCGGCGCCGGGGCCGGGCTCCTCGACCTCGACGTGCAGCGGCAGGTCGTCGTCGGCCCACACCGTGCTCCCGGGCGCGCGCTCGGTCGCGAACGGCGAGCGCCCCTCGCGCCGGACCCGGTTGCGCGCCACGGTGCGCTGCGCCGCGAGCCCCGCCGCGGTGGCCGCCGCTGCCGCGCCGGCGACAGCCGCCCCCACCTCCAGCGTGCGCAGCCAGCGCCGACTGCCCCGGTCGCGCGTCACCGCTGCCCCTCGACGTACCGGCGGCCGAGCCGGCCGCCGAGGCGGGCCACCACCTCGTAGACGATCGTGCCGGCCGCCGTCGCCCAGTCCTGGGCGGTCGGCTCCCCGTCGTCACCCGGCCCGAACAGCACCACGTCGTCCCCGGGTCGTGCGCTGGCGACACCGCCGGCACCGAGGTCGACGACGAACTGGTCCATGCACACCCTGCCGACCTGCGGACAACGCCGGCCGCGCACCGCGACCGCGCCGTGGTTGGAGGCGGTGACCGCGATCCCCTCCCCGTAGCCCACCGGCACCAGGCCGAGCGTCGTCGGCACGTCGGTGACGCAGGTGTGTCCGTAGGAGATCCCGCGACCCGCCGGAACCCGCCGAACCGCCGCCAGCCGGGCCCGCAGGGTGAGGGCCGGCCGCAGGTCGAAATGCTGTGGATCGCCCACCTCGGGCAGCGGAGACAGGCCGTAGGCGGCAAGACCGACCCGGACCAGGTCCCGGTGGCTGCTCGGCCGGGTCAGGGTGGCCGGCGAGTTCGCCAGATGGGTCAGCTCCGGCTCGAGGCCGGCGGCGCGCACCACGTCGAGCGCCGCGTCGAAGGCTCGCTCCTGGCGGTCGTTGGCGGGGTGGCCCGGCTCGTCGGCGCAGGCGAAATGCGACCAGACCGACACCACGACGACGCGGCCGTCCGCCTGGGCTCGTCCGGCGGCGGCCACCAGCTCGGGCCACCGCTCGGGCGGGCACCCGTTGCGCGACAGACCGGTGTCGACCTTCAGGTGCAGCCGGGCCCGGCCGCCGTGGGCACCCGCCGCCGCCGCGATCTCGGCCAGCTGGTCCACCGACGAGGCGGTGACGTCGATCCCGGCGTCGAGCGCGGCGCGGTAGTCCTCGCCCGGGGCGGCGAGCCAGCAGAGGATGGGTCCGGTGTCGCCGCCGGCGCGCAGCGCCAGCGCCTCGTCCACCAGCGCCACCCCGAGCCAGCCGGCACCGGCGTCCCGCGCGGCCCGGGCGCACGCGAGCATCCCATGCCCGTAGGCGTCCGCCTTGACCACCACCATCACGGCAGCAGGCTCGGCCAGCCGCCCCAGCCTGCGCACGTTGTGGCGGACCGCGGCCAGGTCGACGACCGCCTCACCCATGGGCGGCACCGAGGTCATCCGTCGGCCCCGTCCAGCAGCCGGCCGATCACGCCCGGCAGGGCCGCCGCGACGGCGGACGCCACGACCGGTCCGTGCCGGCGCGCGGAACGCCCGGCCGCGCCGTGCAGCCACGCGCCCACCGCGCCCGCGTGCACCGGCGGCAGGCCCGCCGCCAGCAACGTGCCGCACAGGCCGGCCAGCACGTCACCGGTGCCGGCGGTGCCGAGCCACGGGGTGCCGGTGCCGTTGACGTAGACCGGCCCGCGGCGGCCGCCGTCCCGAGGCGGGACGACCACCGTGCGGTCGCCCTTGAGCAGCACGACCGCGGCGTACCGGTCCGCCGCCTCGCTCGCCGCGCCCAACGGGTCTGCCTCGACCTGCGCACGCTCCCGCCCGAGCATCCGGGCCAGCTCACCGGCATGCGGCGTGAGCACGGCCGGGCCGCCCACCGGCCCGTCCAGATGGCCGAGGGCGTCGGCGTCCACCACCAGTGGAACGCCGTCTCGCCGCGCGCGGCCGAGCGCGCTCCCGGCCTCACCACCGCCGCCGGACCCGACCACGGTCGCCTGCACCTGCCCGGCGCCGACGACGACCTCGGGATGCCGGCCGCGGACCAGGTCCGCCACCGCCGCGGGGCCGGTGTAGCGCACCATCCCGGCCAGCCCGCAACAGGCCCCGGCGACCGCCAGCAGGCCGGCACCGGTGAACTCGCTCGACCCCGCGGCGACCCCCACCACACCGCGGGTGTACTTGTGATCGGACGGCCCGGGCACGGTCGGGGCCAGCAGCTCGGCGACGGCGTCGGCCGTCAGCGAGACGACCGGGGGTGCACCCAGGTGGGGGCCGAGCCCGATGTCGACCAGGTGCACAGCGCCGGCGGCTCGGGCCCCCGCTCCGACGAGCAGGCCGATCTTCAGGGCACCGAAGGTGACGGTCAGGTCGGCGCGCACGCAGGGACCATCGATGCCCCCGTCGTCCACTCCCACGCCGCTCGGGACGTCGACGGCGATCACGGGACAGCCCAGATCCTCCACCGCCCGCCAGGCAGCGACCGCGTCGCCCCGGAGCCCCGGAGTGCCGCCGAGGCCGACGATCCCGTCCAGCACCAGGTCCGGTGGGCTGCCGCCGCCGACCGCCGGCGGAGCGTCGACGACGGTCCCCCCGGCCGCGCGGAACGCTGCCAGTCCGCCGGGGTGCACGCGGTCGGGACGGAGCAGGACCGCCTCCACGCGGGCGCCTCGAACGGCCAGCCGCGCCGCGGCGTGCAGCGCGTCGCCGCCGTTGGCGCCACTGCCGGCGAGCACCAGCACCCGGCGGCCGTAGACCCCGCCGAGGTAGAGCGCGCAGCTGGCGGCCAGCCCGCCGGCCGCTCGCTGCATCAACAACCCCTCGGGCTGAGAGTCCAGCAGCGGCTGCTCGGCGCGCCGCACCTGCTCGGCGGTGTACGCGCGGCGGGCCGCGGCCGGCACCGGTGTGCTCACCTGCTCACTCCTCGAGGACGACGACCGCCGAGGCGATGCCGGCGTCGTGCGACAAGGAGACGTGCACCTGCCGGACGCCGAGCGACTCGGCACGGGCAGCGACCGTACCGGCCATCGCCAGATGCGGCCGCCCGTCGTCACCGGTGACCACCTCCGCGTCGGTCCAGTGCAGCCCGGCCGGGGCACCGAGCGCCTTGGCCAGCGCCTCCTTGGCGGCGAACCGGGCGGCCAGCGACGCGATCGGCCGCCGCCGCTCGGTGTCGGTGAACAGCCGGGTGCGCAGACCGGGCGTGCGCTCGAGGGTCTGCTCGAAGCGGCCCACGTCGACCACGTCGATGCCCACCCCGACGATCACCGGGGTCCCCGGGGCGGCGAGCTCACTCGACGGTGACCGACTTCGCCAGGTTGCGCGGCTGATCCACGTCATGCCCGAGGGCGGCGGCGACCTCACACGCGAACAGCTGCAGCGGAACGGTGGCGACCAGCGGCTGCAACAGCGTCGGAACCCTCGGCAGCCGGATCAGGTCGTCGGCGTACGGCACGACGTCGTCATCGCCGTCCTCCGCGAGCACGATCGTGCGGGCACCACGAGCACGGATCTCCTGGATGTTGCTGACCACCTTGTCGTGCAGCACCTTGCGGCCGCGCGGGCGGCGCCACCACGAAGACCGGCACGCCGGGCTCGACCAGCGCGATCGGGCCGTGCTTCAGCTCACCCGCGGCGAACCCCTCCGCGTGCAGGTAGGCGAGCTCCTTCAGCTTGAGCGCCCCCTCCAGCGCCACCGGATAGCCGACGTGCCGGCCGAGGAAGAGCACGGAGGGGCTGCCGGCCAGCGCGCGAGCCAGCTCGCGCACCTGCCCGCCCCCGTCGAGCATGCGCTGCACCGCTGCCGGGATCTCGTGCAGCTGGTCCAGGATGGCCGTGACCTCGTCGCCGTACTTCGTGCCCCGGGACTGCGCGAGGTAGAGCCCGAGCAGGTAGCAGGCGACGATCTGCGCGAGGAAGCACTTGGTGGACGCGACCGCCACCTCGGGCCCGGCGTGGGTATAGATCACCGCGTCGGACTCCCGCGGGATGGTCGCGCCGTTGGTGTTGCAGATCGCCAGGACGCGGGAGCGCTGGGCGCGCGCGTAGCGAACCGCCATCAAGGTGTCCATCGTCTCGCCGGACTGGCTGATGGCGACGATCAGCGTGGACCGGTCGAGCACCGGGTCGCGGTAGCGGAACTCGCTGGCGAGCTCCACCTCGCACGGCAGCCGGGTCCAGTGCTCGATCGCGTACTTGGCGACCAGACCGGCGTAGAAGGCGGTGCCGCAGGCGAGGATGATCACCTTGTCGACCGACCGCAGCTCGTCCTCGGACAGCCGCATCTCGTCCAGCTGCAGGGTGCCGGTCGGGCTGTGCCGGCCGAGCAGCGTGTCGGCGACGGCCTGCGGCTGCTCGTCGATCTCCTTGAGCATGAACCACTCGTAGCCGCCCTTCTCGGCGGCCGACGCATCCCAGTCCACGTGGTAGGCGGTGCCCTCGACCGGCTCCCCGGAGAAGTCCGTGATGCGCACGTCGTCCCGCGTCACGACGACGACTTGGTCCTGACCGAGCTCGACCGCCTCACGGGTGTGCGCGATGAACGCGGCGACGTCCGAGGCGACGAAGTTCTCCCCCTGCCCGCGTCCGACCACGAGCGGTGAGCTGCGCCGGGCGGCCACGACGGTGTCGGCGTCCCGGGCGTCCACCGCAACCAGCGTGAAGGCTCCCCGGAGCCGGCGGCAGACCGCCCGCATCGCGGCGGCGAGGTCCTCGCCGTGCTCCGGCAGCGCCTGCTCGAGCAGGTGCGCCACGGTCTCGGTGTCGGTCTCGGACACCAGGTCGTGGTCGGCGCGCTCCAGCTCCCCGCGCAGCTCGGCGAAGTTCTCGATGATCCCGTTGTGGATCACCGCCACTCGGCCGCTGCAGTCGGTGTGCGGGTGCGCGTTGACGTCGTTGGGTGCGCCGTGCGTCGCCCACCGGGTGTGACCGATCCCGACCGTCGCCGCGGCCGGCGGGTCCTCGGCGAGTGCCTTGTCGAGGTTGGCGAGCTTGCCGGCTCGCTTGGCGACGTGCAGCGAGTCGCCGGTCACCAGCGCGATCCCCGCCGAGTCGTAGCCGCGGTACTCCAGCCGCCGCAGCCCCTCCACCACCACGTCCTGGGCGTCCTGCCCCCCGACGTAGCCCACGATGCCGCACATGGCCGCCAGCGTAGCGATCCGGCGGTCCCGGCAGACTGATCGCCATGACCGACGCGTCGCCGTACGTGGAGCTGGACCGGGACACCTGGTCCCGGCTCGCGACGGCTGCCCGGGTGAACAGCGCCGAGGCCGGTGCCGTCGGCGCTCCGCACGGCGAGCTGACCGACGAGGAGCTGACCCGGATCCGCGGGCTGGGCGACGCTCTCGACCTGGCCGAGGTGCTGGAGGTGTACCGCCCGGTGAGCGACCTGCTCAGCCTGCAGGTCCGGCACGCCGGGCAGCTGCACCGGGCCACCGAGCGCTTCCTGGACCGGCCGCAGCCGGAGCGCACTCCCTTCGTCATCGGCATCGCCGGCTCGGTGGCGGTCGGCAAGTCGACCACCGCCAGGCTGCTGCGCGAGCTGCTGGCCCGCTGGCCCCAGCACCCGCGCGTCGAGCTGGTCACCACCGACGGCTTCCTGCTGCCGAACGCCGAGCTGGAGCGACGAGGACTGCTCGAACGCAAGGGCTTTCCCGCCTCCTACGACCGCAAGGCGCTGCTGCGCTTCGTGATGGAGGTGAAGTCCGGCGTCGACGAGGTGAGTGCCCCGGTCTACTCGCACCTGCGCTACGACGTGACCGACGAGCAGGTGACGCTGCAGCGCCCCGACATCGTGATCGTCGAGGGGCTCAACGTGCTGCAACCGGCCGGGATCCGGCACGACGGGCGGACCGGGCTGGCGATCAGCGACTTCTTCGACTTCAGCGTCTATGTCGACGCCGCCACACAGGACATCCGGGCGTGGTACGTCGAGCGGTTCCTGCGGCTGCGGGAGACGGCGTTCCGCCAGCCGGAGTCGTACTTCCGGCGCTATGCCGACCTGGACGTCGAGCAGGCCACCGAACGGGCCGGCCGGCTCTGGGACACGATCAACGGCCCGAACCTGGAGCAGAACATCCGCCCGACCCGGGCCCGTGCCACGCTGGTGCTGCGCAAGACCAACGACCACGCGGTCCGCTGGGTGCGGATGCGCAAGCGCTGACCGCGGCCGGGCCGATCGGCTGAGCGGAGGGCCGGCGACCTGGCAGTATCCCGGTGTGCTGCACGTCCGCGTCGTCACTCCCAAGGACCGCTCGGACCAGCTGGTCCAGCGGCTGCAGTCCGACGACACCATCGCCAACCTCGTCGTGCTGCCCGACGTCGCCCGGCAGTGCGGCCCGGTGCCCGGTGACCTGGTGATGTTCGACCTGGCCCGGGAGAACGCCAACCCCGTCCTCGACGACCTGCGGGCGATGAACCTCGAGCACGACGGGTCGATCGCGTTCGACGAGGCGGAGACGGTGATGTCGGCGGCTGCGGTGCGCGCGGAGCAGGCTGCGCCCGGCCGTCCCTCGGACGGCGTGATCTGGGATGCGATCGAGGCGCGGGTCGACGACGACTCCCAGCTGTCGTGGTCGTTCGCGAGCTTCCTGCTGCTGGCGACGCTGATCGCGGGTGTCGGCCGCTACCTCGACCAGCCGATCCTCATCGTCGGCGCCATGGTGGTGGGGCCGGAGTTCGCCCCGGTCGCCGCCATCTGCTTCGGACTGGCAACCCGCAACTGGTACCTGCTCCGGCCGGCGGCCACCACCCTCGTCGTCGGCTTCGTGGTGGCGGCGGCCATCGCCACCGCGGTGTGGTTCCTCGCCTACCTCGCCGGCTGGGTCGACCCGCAGCAGGCGGCCACCGGGCCCGACACCCAGTTCATCGTGCAGCCGGACGCCTGGTCGTTCGTGGTGGCGCTGCTGGCCGGCACGGCCGGTGTGCTGTCGATGACCGCCTCCAAGTCCGGTGTCCTGGTGGGCGTGTTCATCTCGGTCACGACGGTGCCTGCCATCGGAACGTTCGCGCTCACGCTCGGCACCGGTATCTGGCACGAGGTCGGAGACGCGCTCCTGCAGCTGGGCCTGAACCTGGCCGGCATCTTGCTCGCCGGCACCGTCACGCTGATCGTGCAGCGAGCGGTCTGGGACCGGGTGCTGCCGCACCAACGGCAGGCGCACGAGGACACCGAGGAGACCCCGACCGCGACGAGCTGACCGTCAGGCGCTCGCCGGCGCGCCGCTGCCACTCGTCGGTGAGCTCCACCGGCTGGAAGCCGAGCCGACGGTTGACGGCGATCATCGGGCCGTTCTCCTCGGCGTTGTAGGTGTGCACGAGCGCCGGCACGCGGTGATCGCGTTGCAACTGCCGCTGGTTCGCCAGCTTCATCGCCAGCCCGAGCCGGTGCCCCCGGTGCTCGGGCAGAACGAGCGTCCCGCTCTGGTCGATCCCGCGCCGGAGGGTGCGGTCCACGACCAGGACGGTGTTCCCGACCAGGGTCGCGTCCCCGGCCAGCGCCACCGTGGTGAGCACCCGCATCCCGCGCCGGAGGGCCCGATCCTCGAACTGCCGCAGTCGGTCCGGCGGCCACACCTCCGATTCGACCGCCAGGTCGCCCAGCGGCGCCTCGGACACGAACGCGGCCTCCAGCGCGCAGAACCCGGCGACCAGGTCCTCCGGACAACGACCTGCCCACGAGACCAGCCGGTAGCCGCCGTGCGCCGGCGTCGACCTCCGCCTGCAGGTGGTCCAGCACCGCGTCGTGCACCGGGCTGCCGCAGCACGTAGTGCACCTCGGTCTGGGCCCGGGAGAAACCGTGCCGCCTCGCGAAGCGGACGCCCGGGACCCCGGACGCCGGGCCCTCCAGCGGTCGGGGGACCTCCATCAGCAAGGTGACCCGGCCGCGCTCCGCCGCCTCGGTCTCCACCGCCGTCAGCAGTGCCGTGCCCACCCCGTCGCCGCGTGCCCGGGGGATCACCTGCACGTCGAGCATGGCCATCGTCCGGTTGTCCGCCGTCGGCAGCCTGGCGACCGCGGTCCCGACCACCTCGCCGTCCAGGTGCGCGGACCAGGCGAGAACCTGCTCGAAGTTCCCCGGGTACAGGTGCAGCGCCCGCATCGACACGGCATCGCTGACGTCGGCGAAGGGGCCGCGGGACAGCACGGACTCGGCCGTGGCCCGGTGGTGGGCCGCCCACTGCAGGTCATCGTCCGGGTCGAGCCGGGTGATGCGCACGATCCGACGCTAGGCCGAGGCAGCCCACGGAGTCGAGCGGGACTCAGGAGACGGCGAGCCGCGAGCGGACGGTGTCGGCCAGCCGGCCAGCGACGGCGTTGGCCTGCTCGGCGGTCGGGGCCTCGACCATCACCCGGATCACCGGCTCGGTGCCCGACGGTCGCAGCAGGACCCGGCCTTCGTTGCCCAGCTCGGTGACGGCCGCGTCGAGCGCGGCGGCGACGTCGGGGTGCTCCGTCCCGTCGCGGTCCACACCGTGCACGTTGACGAGGACCTGCGGCAGGGCGGTCATCACGTCGGCGAGCTCGCCCAGCGTGGCCCCGGTCTGCGCCATGCGGGCCAGCACCTGTACGGCGGTCAGCACGCCGTCGCCGGTGGTCGAGTGGTCGCGCAGGATGACGTGCCCCGACTGCTCGCCCCCGAGGGACCGGTGGCCTCGGTTCATCGCGGCGAGCACGTACCGGTCGCCGACCGGCGTCTGCTCGACGTCGATCCGCTCGCGCGCCATCGCCTGCAGGAAGCCGAGGTTGCTCATCACCGTCACGACGACCGTGTTGCCGCGCAGCTGGCCGTTGTCGCGCAGGGCGACGGCGAGGATCGCCAGCAGGTGATCGCCGTCGATGACGCGACCACCCGCGTCCACCGCAAGGCAGCGGTCGGCGTCCCCGTCGTGCGCGAAGCCGAGGTCGGCGCCCATCTCGAGCACCGCCGCCCGCACGTCGTCCAGGTGGGTGGACCCGCAGTCGCGGTTGATGTTGAGCCCGTCCGGCGAGGCGTGGATCGGGACCACGTCGACACCCAGCCGGGACAGCGCCCGGGGCGCCGCCTCGTACGCCGCGCCATTGGCGCAGTCGACGACCACGCGGAGCCGACCGAGCCGGGCCGGGTCGGCGTCGTCCGGCAGCGTCGCCACCAGGTGGTCGACGTAGCGGTCGAGCCCACCGGGGAAGGGACGGACCCGGCCGACGGCGGCGCCGGTGGGGCGCTGCCAGGGCTCGCGGAGCCGCTGCTCGACGGCCGCCTCGGTGGCGTCGTCCAGCTTGACCCCGCCCCGGGCGAGGAACTTGATCCCGTTGTCGGGCATCGCGTTGTGGCTCGCCGACAACACCACACCGAGGTCCGCACCGGTGTCGGCGGTGAGGTGCGCGATGCCAGGGGTGGGCAGGACGCCGACCTGCAGGACGTCCACACCGGCACTGGCGAGGCCGGCGATGACAGCCGCCTCGAGGAACTCCCCGGACGCTCGTGGGTCGCGGCCGACGACGGCCACCGGCCGGGCGCCGGGGTGGTCGGCGTCGCCGAAAGCCCCGGTCTCCGCCAGCACATGCGCCGCGGCCACCGACAGGTCGAGTGCGAGCTCGGCCGTGAGGTCGACGTTCGCAACGCCTCGGACCCCGTCGGTCCCGAAGAGGCGGGACACCGGGCCGGTCAGCGCTTGGAGTACTGCGGAGCCTTGCGAGCCTTCTTGAGCCCCGCCTTCTTGCGCTCCTTGACACGCGCGTCCCGGGTGAGCATGCCGGCCTTCTTCAGCGACGCTCGATTCGCCTCGACGTCGAGCTCGTTGAGCGCGCGGGCCACGCCGAGCCGTAGCGCACCGGCCTGGCCGGTCATCCCGCCGCCGTGGATCCGCGCGACGACATCGAACCGGTCCACCAGGTCGGTGATCACGAACGGCTCGGAGACCGTCTGCTGGTGCACCTTGTTCGGGAAGTACTCGTCCAGCGACCGGCCGTTGATCCCCCACTGGCCGGAACCCGGCACCAGGCGGACCCGGGCGATGGCCTCCTTGCGCCGACCGGTGGCGCCGGCGGGCCCGACCGTGGCCGGGCGGGGCGGCGCGTCCGGGGACGGGGCGCTCTCGGAGCTGTACGCGACGCCCTCGGCGTCGGTGCGGAACTCCCCCTCGACGGCGGAGTCGGCGTCGACAGCGGCGTCGACAGCGGCGGTGTCGGGGGCGGTGTCGGGGGTGGTGTCAGGGGCCACGTCGTTCCTCACTGGGCGATCTGGGTGATCTCGAAGGCCTGCGGCTGCTGAGCGGCGTGCGGGTGCTCGGGGCCCGCGTACACCTTGAGCTTCTTCAGCATCTGCCGGCTGAGCCGATTCTTGGGGAGCATTCCGCGCACGGCCTTCTCCACCGCCGCGCGCGGGTCCTTTTCCAGCAGGTCGCCGATCGTGGTCGACTTCAGCCCACCCGGGTAGCCGGAGTGCCGGTAGGCCAGCTTGGTCTCGCGCTTGTCGCCACCGAGGGCGACCTTGCCGGCGTTCACGATGATGACGAAGTCCCCGCCGTCGACGTGCGGAGCGAAGGTCGGCTTGTGCTTGCCCCGCAGCAGAGGTGGCGGTCTGGACCGCCAGCCGGCCGAGCACGACGTCGGAGGCGTCGATGACATGCCACTGACGGTGCACATCGGCGGGCTTGGGGCTGAACGTACGCACGGTGACAACCCGGCTTCGTTCTCGCGTGGTGACCGGGGTGGTCGATGCTGGTCCGCCGGCGGCAGACACGATATCCCGCAGACGACCGCCCAGGGTACCGGCGGACCGGCAGGAGGGTCAAAACGTGCCATCGGGATGCGGTCGGCGGCCGCACCCAGATTCGACGCGTCGGCGGCGCCGCCGTAGGTTTGCCAGCGTGACAGACTCCCTCACCGTCCGCGACAACCGGACCGGCCGCGAGTACGAGCTGCCCCTCACCGACGGCACCGTCCGGGCCGCGGACCTGGGTGGCATCAAGACGGCGGACGACGAGCCCGGGGTGGCGGTCTACGACCCGGGGTTCACCAACACCGCGTCGTGCCGCAGCTCCATCACCTACATCGACGGGGACCAGGGGATCCTCGAGTACCGCGGTTACCCGATCGACCAGCTGGCCGAGCACTCCACCTTCCTCGAGGTGGCCTACCTGCTCATCCACGGCCAGCTCCCCGACCGGCAGCAGTACGACACGTGGGTGCACGAGATCACCTACCACACCTTCGTGCACGAGAACGTCAAGAGCTTCATGCAAGGCTTCCGCTACGACGCGCACCCGATGGGGATGCTGCTGGCGTCGGTCGGCGCGCTGTCGACGTTCTATCCCGAGTCACGGTCGATCACGGACCCCGCCAACCGGCACATGCAGATGGTGCGGCTGATCGCCAAGATGCCGACCCTCGGGTCGTGGGCGTTCCGGCACGCGCAGGGCAAGCCGTACGTCTACCCGGACAACGACCTGTCGTACACCGAGAACTTCCTGTCCATGCTGTTCAAGATGAGCGAGCAGGACTTCCGTGCCGACGAGCGGCTGACCCGGGCGCTGGAGATCCTGTTCATCCTGCACGCCGACCACGAGCAGAACTGCTCGACCAACGCCGTCCGCTCGGTCGGCTCCAGCCAGGTCGACCCGTACTCCGCCGTGACGGCGGGCATCGCCGCGCTCTACGGCCCGCTGCACGGCGGCGCCAACGAGGCGGTGCTGCGGATGCTGCGCCGGATCGGCTCGGTCGAGAACGTGCCGGACTACATCGCCGGGGTGAAGAACGGCGACGAGCGGCTGATGGGCTTCGGGCACCGGGTCTACAAGAACTACGACCCCCGGGCGACGATCATCAAGAAGGCGTGTGACGACGTCTTCGAGGTGACCGGCGTCAACCCGCTGCTCGAGATCGCCGTCGAGCTGGAGAAGATCGCGCTCGAGGACGAGTACTTCATCAAGCGCAAGCTGTACCCGAACGTCGACTTCTACTCCGGCCTGATCTACGAGGCGCTCAGCTTCCCGCCGGAGATGTTCACCGTGCTGTTCGCGATCCCGCGCACCGCCGGCTGGCTGGCGCAGTGGCGCGAGCTCGTCGACGACGACGACCAGAAGATCGCCCGGCCGAAGCAGATCTACACCGGCGAGCGGACGCTCGACTTCACCCCCCGCGAGAAGCGCTGGGCCTGACCCCCGCCCCGCCCACACCCGTTCACGATCCGCGACTTTTGCCGGCGGCAGAAGTCGCGGATCGTGGACCGGGGTGCGGGTCAGCGGGCGCGCTGCACCCGGGTCTCGTCCCACACCGCGGTGTCGGACTCGTACACGGTCCCGTCCGCCCCGAACACCAAGAAGCGGTCGAAGCCACGGGCGAACCAGCGGTCGTGAGTGACGGCGACAACGGTTCCCTCGAACCGCTCCAGCCCCTCCTCGAGCGCCTCGGCCGACTGCACGTCCAAGTTGTCTGTCGGCTCGTCCAGCAGCAGCAGGGTCGCCCCGGACAGCTCGAGCAGCAGGATCTGGAACCGGGCCTGCTGCCCGCCGGACAGCGACTCGAACGACTGCTCGGCCGCGTGCGCCAGCTCGTAGCGGTCCAGCGCCCGGGAGGCCGGCTCCCGGGGCATCCCGTCCCGGTGCTCGTCACCGCGATGCAGGATCTCGAGCAGGGTGCGGCCGACCAGCTCCGGGTGGGAGTGGGTCTGCACGAACCAACCCGGGCGCACGCGGGCCCCGAGCTTGGCCCGCCCGGTGTGCCGGACCGGCTGCACCTCGACGTCACCCACCGGCCGGTGCCCGACGTCCGGGTCGGTCCCGCCGGCTGCCAACAGCCGCAGGAAGTGGCTCTTGCCGGAGCCGTTCGACCCCAGCACCGCGACCCGCTCGCCGAACCACACCTCAAGGTCGAAAGCCTCCATCAGGCCGCTGAGCTCGAGGTCCTCGCAGACGACCGCCCGCTTGCCGGTGCGCCCGCCGCGCAGCCGCATCGACACCTGCTGCTCGCGCGGCACGGTCTCCGGCGGCCCGGCCTCCTCGAACTTGCGCAGCCTCGTGGTCGCCGCCTGGTACTGCGAGGCCATGTCGGCGTTGTACGCGGCCTTCTGCTTGTACATCAGCATCAGGGCGCGCAGCTTCGCGTGGTCCTCGTCCCAGCGGCGACGCAGCTCCTCGAGCCGAGCGAAGCGGTCCCGCCGGGCATCGTGGTACGACGCGAAGCCGGCCGGGTGCGTCCACACCCCGTTCCCCCCGGCCCGCAGCTCGATGGTCACCACCCGGGTCGCCGTCCGGGCCAGCAGCTCCCGGTCGTGGCTGATGAACAGCACGGTCTTCGGCGAGCCGGCGATCCGGCCCTCCAGCCACCGTTTCCCGGGTACGTCGAGGAAGTTGTCCGGCTCGTCGAGCAGCAGCACCTCGTCCGGCCCGCGGAGCAGCGCCTCGAGCACCAGCCGCTTCTGCTCGCCGCCGGACAGCGTGGTCAGGTCCCGGTTCCGCGCCCGGTCGTATGGGATGCCGAGGGCGGCGGTGCAGCAGGTGTCCCACAGCACCTCGGCGTCGTACCCGTCGGCGTCGGCGTAGTCCGCCAGGGCCGCGGCGTAGCGCAGCTGCAGCGGCTCGTCGTCTCGCTCCATCAGCGCCAGCTCGAGCCGGTCGACCCGGGCAGTGGCCTCCTGCACTCGCCGCGGGGCTACCGAGAGCAACAGGTCCCGCACGGTCCAGCCGCCGGCCGCCGGC
The DNA here is from genome assembly GCA_963704295.1 of uncultured Actinomycetota bacterium. Taxonomy (GTDB): domain Bacteria; phylum Actinomycetota; class Actinomycetes; order Propionibacteriales; family Nocardioidaceae; genus JACCVL01. The sequence continues at coordinate 1,091,609 of OY969884.1, forward strand.
GCCACCAGCTGCCGCATCACCCCGAGGCCGCCGCTGCGCACGATGCTCCCGGCGTGCGGGGACAGCTCCCCGGAGATCAGCCGCAGCAGCGTGGTCTTCCCCGCCCCGTTCGCCCCGACCAGCGCCACCTTGGCGCCGTCCCCCACGCGGAGCGAGACGTCGTCGAGCAGCACCCGGCCGTCTGGCAGCTCGAAGCGCACGCCGGCGCAGTCAACATGTCCCACGGGGTCTGAGTCTCCCGCACGGGTCAATCCGATTACCGCTCCGGCGGGCGGACCACCTCCAGCACCCGGAAGCCCTTGGCGCTGGCGAGTCGCTCACAGGTCCAGCCCTGTTCGGTGAGCCACCGCTGGTAGGAGTCGGCGCCCAGGTTGCGGGCGATCACCAGCACCGCGCGTCCGGTCTCTGAGAGTCTCGGCAACCAGCGCAGCAGCAGCTCCTGCACCGCGGGCTTGCCGATCCGGATCGGCGGGTTGGACCAGATCTCGTCCAGCACCACGTCGCCGGGGACGCCGTCGGGGCCGACGACATGCACCCGCGCACCGACCCCGTGCCGGTCGGCGTTCACCCGGGTGAGGTCACGAGCGCGATCGTTCACGTCCACGGCCCACACCTGCGCCGTGGGCACCGCCAGCGCCAGCCCGACCGTCAGCACCCCGGTCCCGCAGCCCAGGTCCAGCACCGTTCGGGATCCGGCCCGCGGCCGTTCGGTGCGGACCAGCACCTGCGTCCCCAGGTCGAGCCGGGCGTACGAGAAGACGCCGGACGCGGACCGCATGGCCAGCTGATGCCCCCAGACGGTGGCGTCGAAGGTGGCCGAGCGAGCCGGGGTCGCCGGGTCCGGGCTGAAGTAGTGGTCGGTCACGGTCACGGCACCCGCCGGTTGCGGGTCCGCTCGACCCGCGCGCCCAGCTCGTCGTCCGGCGGGTAGGCGACCTGCTCCAAGGTCAGACCGTGCGCCGCGGCGACCGGGGCAGCCGCGTCGCGTCGCTTCCTGCGCAGTAGCTCGCCCGGCCAGTCGACCGGTCGACGGCCCTCGCCGACGGCGAGCAGGGCGCCGGCCAGGCCGCGTACGAGGTGGTGGCAGAAGGCGTCCGCCTGGACGTCCATGACGACCACCCGGTCAGGGTCGCGGCGCCACTCCAGGCGCTGCAGGCGCCGCACGGTGGTCCCTCCCGGCCGGGAGCGGCAGAAGGCGGCGAAGTCGTGCTCCCCCAGCAGGGGCTGGGCCGCGGTGTTCATGACGTCGACGGCGAGCGGCCGTGGCCAGCTCAGGACGTACCTGCGCTGCAACGGGTCGTCCGCCGCCGCCGAGTCGCACACCCGGTAGGTGTAGCGGCGCCAGAGCGCGGCGAACCGGGCGTCGAAACCGGGGGCGGCGGCGCGGCAGTCGCGCACCCGGAGGTCGCCGGGCAGGATCCGGTTGAGCCGGCGGAGCAGCGCGGCCGGCCAGTCCTCGGCCGACCGCCCTCGGGTAGCCAGCAGCCGGTCGACGCCGACGTCACTGTGCACGACCTGACCGCGAGCGTGCACGCCAGCGTCCGTCCGGCCGGCACAGGTGGTCCTCAGCCCGGTGGTCCGCAAGACGGTGTCGAGCGCAGCCTCCAGGCACCCCTGGACGGTGCGCAGTGCAGGCTGACGAGCCCAGCCGGCGAAGTCGGTCCCCTCGTAGGCCAGGTCGAGCCGGACGCGCACGAGCCCGCCACCGTCGGCGGTGGCGGGCTCGTGCGTCATCGGCTGCGGCCGGTCAGGCCTTGTCCTCGGCGACCGGCTCCTCGGTCGCAGCGTCGTCGGTCGCAGCGTCGTCGGTCGCGGCGTCCTCGAGTCGCGGCGTCCTCGGTCGCGGCGTCCTCGACCGGCTCCTCGGTCGCGGCATCCTCGACCGACTCCTCGGTCGCGGCGTCGTCGGTGCCGACCTCGTCGGCCGACTCCTCCGCGGGCGTGGGAGCGGGTGCAACCGCGGGCTTCCGCGCTGCGGAGCCGTCCCGCGCCGCGAACTCACGCGCCTCGACCAGCTCGATCACCGCCATCGGGGCGTTGTCGCCCTTGCGCGGCCCGAGCTTGGTGATCCGCGTGTAGCCGCCCGGACGGGTGGCGTAGTTCGGGCCGATCTCGGTGAACAGGGCGTGCACGACGCTCTTGTCGCGGATCACCTGCAGCACCTGACGCCGCGCGTGCAGGTCGTCCCGCTTCGCCTTGCTGATCAACCGCTCGGCGAACGGACGCAACCGCCGGGCCTTCGCCTCGGTGGTGGTGATCTTGCCGTGCTCGAACAGGCTCGTCGCGAGGTTGGCCAGCATCAAGCGCTGGTGCGCGGGGCTGCCGCCCAGGCGCGCACCCTTGGTGGGAGTGGGCATCTCGTGTTCTCCTCGGTCTCGCCGCCGGTCCGGACGGGTCTCAGTACTGCTCGTCCTCGACGAAGCTCTGGTCGTCGTCGCCGTAGGCCTCGATCGCCGCCTGCGGGTCGAAGCCGGGCGCGCTGTCCTTGAGCGCCAGGCCCATCTCCACAAGCTTGGCCTTGACCTCGTCAATCGACTTGGCGCCGAAGTTGCGGATGTCGAGCAGGTCCTGCTCGCTGCGGGAGATCAGCTCGCCCACGGTGTGGATGCCCTCGCGCTTGAGGCAGTTGTACGAGCGCACGGTCAGGTTCAGGTCCTCGACCGGCAGGGCGAGGTCGGCCGCCAACTGCTCGTCGACCGGCGACGGGCCGATGTCGATGCCCTCGGCGTCCACGTTCAGCTCGCGGGCCAGCCCGAACAGCTCGACCAGGGTCTTGCCGGCGCTGGCGATGGCGTCCCGCGGCCGCATGCTCGGCTTCGTCTCGACGTCGATGATCAGCCGGTCGAAGTCGGTGCGCTGCTCGACGCGGGTGGCCTCGACCTTGTAGGTCACCTTCAGCACCGGGGAGTAGATGGAGTCGATCGGCAGCCGGCCGATCTCGCCGTCACCGGGGTTGTTCTGGACGGCCGAGACGTAGCCGCGGCCACGCTCCACCACCATCTCCATCTCCAGCTTCCCGCTGTCGTTCAGGGTGGCGAGGTGCAGCTCGGGGTTGTGGACCTCCACGCCGGCCGGCGGCGCGATGTCCGCCGCGGTGACGGCGCCGGGGCCCTGCTTGCGCAGGTACATGACGACCGGCTCGTCCTCCTCGGAGGAGACGACGAGGTCCTTCAGGTTCAAGATCAGCTCGGTGACGTCCTCCTTGACGCCCTCCACGGTCGAGAACTCGTGCAGGACACCGTCGATCTTGATCGACGTGATGGAGGCGCCCGGGATCGACGACAGCAGGGTCCGCCGGAGCGAGTTGCCGAGGGTGTAGCCGAAGCCCGGCTCGAGCGGCTCGATGGCGAACCGCGAGCGGTGGTCGCCGACGACTTCCTCGGACAGGGTGGGGCGCTGGGCGATGAGCATGTGGTCTTCCTTTCCGCGCCGACCGCTATATGACGACGCGAACGTGGGCAGCCCGCGGCGATCAGCCGCGGGAGACCCGGGGGGTCACTTCTTGGAGTAGAACTCGACGATCAGCTGCTCCTGCACCGGAACGTCGATCTGCTGGCGGACCGGGAGCTGGTGCACCAGGACGCGCATCTTGTTGGGCAGCACCTCGAGCCAGGCCGGGACGACCCGCTCGCCGTGCGTCTCTCGGCTCACGATGAAGGGGGTCTGCTCGACCGACTTTGCCCGGACGTCGATGACGTCGTGGGTGCCGACCTGGAACGAGGGGATGTCGACCTTGTGCCCGTTGACGAGGAAGTGGCCGTGGACGACCAGCTGCCGGGCGTGCCGGCGGGTACGGGCGAGTCCGGCGCGATAGACGACGTTGTCCAGGCGGCCCTCGAGCAGGGCGAGCAGGTTGTCACCGGTCTTGCCGGGACGGCGGCTGGCCTCGTCGTAGTAGCGCCGGAACTGCTTCTCCAGCACGCCGTAGGTGTACCGCGCCTTCTGCTTCTCCTGCAGCTGCAGGCGGTACTCGCTCTCCTTCACCCGGCCACGGCCGTGCTGGCCGGGTGGGTACGGGCGACGTTCGAAAGCCTGGTCTCCACCGACGAGGTCGACCCCCAGTCGGCGCGACTTCTTCGTCATGGGTCCGGTGTATCGGGCCATGTGAGTCAGGTGCTCCTTGTACGTACGGTTGGTCTCGGCGGGATGGGTCGGCCTGGTCTCAGACGCGGCGGCGCTTCGGTGGCCGGCATCCGTTGTGCGGTGAGGGCGTGACGTCGGAGATGGTCCCGACCTCCAGGCCGACCGCCCCGAGGGAGCGGATGGCTGTCTCCCGGCCGGAGCCGGGGCCCTTGACGAACACGTCGATCTTCTTCATGCCGTGCTCCATCGCACGCCGCCCGGCCGCCTCGGCGGCCATCTGGGCGGCGAACGGCGTGGACTTGCGCGAGCCCTTGAAGCCCACGGTTCCCGCGCTCGCCCAGGCGATGACGGCACCGACCGGGTCGGTGATCGTGACGATGGTGTTGTTGAACGTCGACTTGATGTGCGCCTGGCCGGCGCTGATGTTCTTCTTTTCCTTGCGGCGCACCTTCTTGGCGCCGGAGGCCTGACGGCTCTTGGGAGGCATTGTCTGGGGTGCTCCTTGGCAGGGTGGGGAACGAGTCGGGTGCCGGGTAGGTCAGCGCGGCTTCTTCTTGCCGGCCACGGTGCGCTTCGGGCCCTTGCGACCCCGGGCGTTGGTCCGGGTGCGCTGCCCGCGGACGGGCAGGCCGCTGCGGTGCCGGCGGCCCTGATAGCTGCCGATCTCGACCTTGCGGCGGATGTCGGCGGCCACCTCGCGGCGCAGGTCGCCCTCGACCTGGAAGCTCGCCTCGATGAAGTCGCGAAGCTTGACCAGCTGCTCGTCGCCGAGCTCGTGCACCCGCAGGGTCGGGTCGATGCTGGTCTCGGCGAGCGCCTGCTTCGCGCGGGTGCGACCGATGCCGTAGATGGACGTGAGTGCGATCTCGACCCGCTTGTCCCGGGGGAGGTCGACGCCTACGAGACGTGCCATGTGTCTGGCGTCCCTTTCTCGTTCACGGAGGTGTCGTGCGTGCCGCGTCCCGGCCCTTCCGAACCGGGCCCCGGCCTCCGACCGGGGGTGTCACGCGGGGATCTCGGAGACCGAGCCCCCGCGCGAGCGGTCACGCTGGAGGGTGTGCTGCTCAGCCCTGCCGCTGCTTGTGGCGCGGGTTGGCGCAGATCACCATGACCCGCCCGTTGCGACGGATCACCTTGCACTTGTCACAGATCTTCTTGACGCTGGGCTGAACCTTCATCGATCTCTTTCACTTGTAGCGGTAGACGATGCGTCCGCGGGTGAGGTCGTAGGGGGAGAGCTCCACCACAACCCGGTCCTCGGGGAGGATCCGGATGTAGTGCTGGCGCATCTTGCCGCTGATGTGGGCGAGGACCTTGTGCCCGTTGGTCAGCTCGACGCGGAACATCGCGTTGGGCAGCGCCTCGACCACCGAGCCCTCGATCTCGATGACCCCTTCCTTCTTCGGCATGTCCTCCGCAATCTGGTCGTGAACGTTCGGCTCCGGCCGGCCCGGTTGTTGTCAGGTGGGCAGCCTCCGGCGAGCCCGCCAACAGTGTGCAGGCGGACATCCGGGTGCCGACCGACGAGTGTACGGGAGAGTGGCGGCCCGAGGCGAATCCGACCGTGGCCGCGACCGCCGTCGCACGCCGCCTCTCGGACCGGTGCCCACGGCCGCTCAGTCGCCGCCGTACGGCCCGCCCATCGCCTCCAGCCGGCCGCGGCCCCCGTCGGTCGCGGTCAGCACCCACGGGCCGCTCGCGGTGACGGCGACGCTGTGCTCGAAGTGCGCCGACAACGACCCGTCCACGGTGACGACGGTCCAGTCGTCGGCCAGGACGGTGGTCTCTGGGCTGCCGGCGGTCAGCATCGGCTCGACGGCGATGGCCATCCCCTCGACCAACCGTGGGCCGCGACCTGGACGGCCGTAGTTCGGCACGTTCGGCGGCTGGTGCATGGCCGACCCGATCCCGTGCCCGACGTAGTCCTCGACGATGCCGAGCGGCGCGCCCTGCTGGCAGCGGACGTGTGCCTCCACCGCCGCGGACACGTCAGTCACCCGGCCGCCGGCGCGGATTGCGCCGATCCCGGCCCACAGCGCGTCCTCGGTGACCCGGAGCAGCCGCTCGACCTCGGGCGTCGGCGGGCCGACCGTCACGGTGAGCGCCGCGTCGCCGTGCCACCCGTCGACGATCGCGCCGCAGTCGACCGAGACCACGTCCCCGTCGTGCAGCACCAGGGGGCCGGGGATGCCGTGCACCACCTGGTGGTTGACCGAGATGCACAGCGAGGCGGGGAAGCCGTGGTAGCCGAGGAACGACGGGACCGCGCCGCGGTCCCGGATGTGCTGCTCGGCGAGCGCGTCCAGGTCGCCGGTGCTGATGCCCGGCCGGATGCTGTCTCGCACCAGCGCAAGCGTGTCGGCGACGACCAGCCCGGCCTGCCGCATCGTGGCCACCTGCTCCGGGGTCTTGACCTCGACCCCCCGTCCGCCGAACACGGGCTCAGGTCACGGACGCGTCGAGGGCGTCGATGGCGCGGCGGGTCACGTCGTCGACCTTGCCGGTGGCGACGATCTGCCGGAGCAGCCCTTGGGAGCGGTAATGGTCGGCCAGGGGGGCGGTCTGGTCGGTGTACACCTCGAGCCGGCGCTGCACGGTCTCCGGAGCGTCGTCGTCGCGCCGGAACAGCTCGCCGCCGCAGTCGTCGCAGACCCCGGCCTCGGCCGGCTGGTCGAACTCGACGTGCCAGACCTTGCCGCAGCCGCGGCAGGTGCGCCGCCCGGACAGCCGCCGGACCACCTCGTCGTCGTCGACGGACAGCTCCAGCACCGCATCGAGCCCGGCGTCCAGCCCCTCCAGGATCTTCGCCAGCGCCTCGGCCTGGCCGACGGTGCGCGGGAAGCCGTCGAGCAGGAAGCCCTCCCGCGCGTCGTCCTCGCCGAGCCGCTGCTGCACCATCGCGATGGTCACCTCGTCCGGCACGAGGTCCCCGGCCTCCATGTACCTCTTCGCCTCCCGGCCCAGCTCGGTCCGTCGGGTCACGTTGGCGCGGAAGATGTCGCCGGTGGAGATCTGCGGGATCTCGTAGTGCCGCGCGATGTACGTCGCCTGAGTCCCCTTCCCGGCACCGGGGGGACCGACGAGCACGACCCGCATCAGCGCAGGAACCCCTCGTAGTTCCGCTGCTGGAGCTGGCTCTCGATCTGCTTCACGGTGTCGAGGCCGACACCGACGATGATGAGGATGGTGGCCCCGCCGAAGGGGAAGTTCTGGTTCGCGTCGACCAGCGCGATCGCGATCAGCGGGATCAGGGTCACGAGGCCGAGGTAGAGCGCCCCCGGGGCGGTGATGCGGGACAGCACGTAGGCGAGGTACTCCTCGGTCGGCCGCCCGGCCCGGATGCCGGGGATGAACCCGCCGTACTTCTTCATGTTGTCCGCGACCTCGGTCGGGTTGAACGTGATCGAGACGTAGAAGTAGGTGAAGAAGATGGTCAGGGCGAAGAACGACGCCATGTAGAACGGGTGGTCGCCGACCACGAGGTAGCGGGTGACCCAGCCTGACCACGACGCGTTCGGATTGAACTGCGAGGCCAGCGCCGGGAGGTACATCAGGCTCGAGGCGAAGATGACCGGGATGATGCCGGCCTGGTTCACCTTGAGCGGGATGTACGTCGACGAGCCGCCGAACATGCGGCGGCCGACCATGCGGCGGGCGTACTGCACCGGGATCCGCCGCTGCGCCTGCTCCACGAAGATCACCGCGGCGACGACGGCGAGGCCGATGAGCACCACGATCAGGAAGGTGAACCAGCCCTGCGCGACCTTGATCTGCCACAGCGTGCCGGGGAAGGTCGCGACCACCTGGGTGAAGATCAGGATCGACATGCCGTTGCCGATCCCGCGGTCGGTGATCAGCTCGCCCAGCCACATGATGATGGCGGTGCCCGAGGTCATCGTGATCACGATCAGCACGAACGAGAAGATGCTGTCCTCGTTGTAGAGCAGCGAGCGGCCGGTGTCGGTGCCGAAGAGCTGGCCGCTGCGGGCGAGCGCGACGATGCCGGTGGCCTGCAGCACGGCGAGACCGAGCGTGAGGTAGCGGGTGTACTGGGTGATCTTGGCCTGCCCGGACTGGCCTTCCTTCTTCAGCGTCTCCAGGCGTGGGATCACCACCGTGAGCAGCTGCAGGATGATGCTCGCGGTGATGTAGGGCATGATCCCGAGCGCGAACACGGTGAGCTGCAGCAGCGCGCCGCCGGAGAACAGGTTGATCAGGCTGAACAGGCTCTCGCCCTCGACGGACTCGACGCTGGCCTGCACGTTGGCGACGTTCACCCCCGGTGCGGGCACCGTCGATCCGAGCCGGAACACCGCGATGATGAACGCGACGAACAGCAGCTTCCGCCGCAGGTCCGGAGTCCGGAACGCGTTGACGAAGGCGCCTAGCACCTGGTCCTCCCAGCAGGCTCCGCTGTCACGAGGAGCCCGGTCGTGTCCTGCAGCGACGCCATCGACGATGCCGCGGGGACTCTAACTCACAGCAGCGTCGTGCTGCCTCCGGCCGCCTCGATCTTGGTCCGTGCGGAGCCGGAGAACGCGTGCGCGCTGACCTGGACGGCGACCGTGAGGTCGCCATCTCCCAGGATCTTCACCGGCCGGCCGGCCCGGGCCGCACCGCGCTCGGCCAGGTCGTGCGCGGTCACCTCGCCGCCGTCGGGGTACAGCGCGGCGATCCGGTCGAGGTTCACCACCTGGTACTCCACGCGGAACGGGTTGGTGAACCCCTTCAGCTTGGGCAGCCGCATGTGGAGGGGCATCTGCCCACCCTCGAACGACGCCGGCACCTGGCCGCGGGCCTTGGTGCCCTTGGTGCCGCGCCCGGCGGTCTTGCCCTTGCTGCCCTCGCCCCGGCCGACCCGGGTCTTCGCCGTCTTGGCGCCCGGCGCGGGGCGCAAGTGGTGCAACTTCAACGTCATCTCAGTCAACCTCCTCGACCGCGACCAGGTGCGGCACCGTGGCGAGCATGCCGCGAATCTCCGGACGGTCCTCTTTGACGACCTCGTCGCCGATCCGCTTCAGTCCGAGCGAGCGCAGGGTCTCCCGCTGGTTCTGCTTGCGCCCGATACCGGAACGCACCTGCTTGACCTTGAGCCTGGCCATCATCCGCTCACCTCGGCCCGGGCCTTCAGCAGCGCCGCCGGAGCGACCTCCTCGACCGTCAACCCGCGGCGGGCCGCCACCGACTCGGGAGTCTCCAGGGCCCGGAGCGCGGCCACCGTCGCATGCACGATGTTGATGGCGTTGCTGGAGCCGAGCGACTTGCTCAGCACGTCGTGGATGCCGGCGCACTCCAGCACGGCGCGCACCGGACCACCGGCGATGACGCCGGTACCGGGCGCCGCCGGACGCAGCAGCACCACGCCGGCAGCCTTCTCGCCCTGGATCGGGTGCGGGATCGTCCCCTGGACGCGGGGCACCCGGAAGAAGCTCTTCTTCGCCTCCTCGACGCCCTTGGCGATCGCCGCCGGCACCTCCTTGGCCTTGCCATAACCGACCCCCACGCTGCCGTCGCCGTCGCCGACGACCACCAGGGCGGTGAAGCTGAACCGGCGGCCACCCTTGACGACCTTGGCGACACGATTGATGCCGACCACGCGCTCGATGTAGGCGGTCTTGTCCGCCGCGCCGCGACCCCCGTCACGTGCCCGGCGATCTCCGGCACCGCCACTGCGGCGCTGGGTTCCGCTCATCAGATGTCCTCTTTCCTGTTCAGCGTCATCAGAAGGTCAGGCCACCCTCGCGGGCACCGTCGGCCAGCGAGGCGACCCGACCGTGGTATCGGTTCCCGGAGCGGTCGAACACGACGGACTGCACGCCCGCCGCCTTCGCCCGGTCGGCCACCAGCTCGCCGACCCGGCGCGCCTTGGCCGACTTGTCCTCGGCGACCGAGCGCAGCTCAGCCTCCATGGAGCTGGCCGAGGCCAGCGTGCGGCCCTGTAGGTCGTCGACGACCTGGGCCACGATGTGCCGGCTGGACCGGGTGACCACGAGTCGGGGTCGCTCGGAGGTGCCGGCGATCTTCTTCCGGCCCCGGACCTGCCGGCGGAGCCGGTGCGCAGTCCGCGACGACAGCCGCTTGCCCTGCCTGAGTGCGATGGCCATCACTTACCAGCCTTCCCGACCTTGCGCCGGATCTGCTCGCCGGCGTAGCGGATGCCCTTGCCCTTGTACGGCTCCGGCCGGCGGACCTTGCGGATGTTGGCCGCCACCTCGCCGACCGTCTGCTTGTCGATGCCCGACACCGTCAGCCGCGTGGGCGACTCGACGGTGAAGGTCACGCCCTCGGGGGCGTCGTAGATCACCGGGTGGCTGTAGCCGACGTTGAGCTCGATCTGCTGCGGGCCCTTGGACAGCACCCGGTAGCCGACGCCGACGATCTCCAGCCGCTTCTCGTAACCCGCCGTCACCCCGGTCACCATGTTGGCGATCAGGGTGCGCGACAGTCCGTGCAGGGCCTTGCTGCGCCGCTCGTCATCGGGCCGCCGCACCTCCAGCGCGCCGTCCTCACCGCGCTGCACCGAGATCGGCTCGGCGACGGTGTGGGCGAGCTGGCCCTTGGGGCCCTTGACCGTGACGTGCTGGCCCTCGACGGTCACGTCCACGCCGGACGGGACGGCCACGGGCATCTTGCCGATGCGTGACATCTCGTACTCCTCCCGTCACCAGACGTAGGCGAGGACTTCCCCGCCAACGCCTCGATGGTTGGCCTGACGGTCGGTCAGCAGGCCCTGGCTGGTCGAGATGATCGCGACGCCGAGGCCGCCGAGCACGCGCGGCAGATGGGTGTGCTTGGCGTAGACGCGCAAGCCGGGCTTCGAGATGCGGCGCACCCCGGCCAGGGAGCGCTCCCGGTGCTCGCCGTACTTGAGCGTGACGGTCAGCGTCTTGCCGGCCTCGCCCTCGGCCGGATCGACGACCCGCCAGGAGGCGATGTAGCCCTCCTGCTTGAGGATCTCGGCGACCCCCACCTTCAGCTTGCTGTGCGGCATCGTCACGGTCTCGTGATACGCCTGGTTGCCGTTGCGCAGACGGGTCAGCATGTCTGCGATCGGATCGGTCATCGTCATGGTCGGGTACTACTTTCCCGCCGTGGTTTCCGCCGGCCGCCCGGAGAGGGCGGCGCTTCGGGACCTTCGGCGATCAGGAGGTGGTCACCAGCTGCTCTTGGTGACGCCGGGAAGCTCGCCGCGGTGCGCCATCTCACGCAGGCACACGCGGCAGAGGCCGAACTTGCGGTAGACGGCCTTGGGCCGTCCGCAACGCTGGCAACGGGTGTACGCGCGGACCTTGAACTTCGGAGTCCGCGCGGACTTGACGACTAGTGCGGTCTTGGCCATGGGTCAGGACTCCTTGAACGGGAAGCCGAGGTGCTTGAGCAGGGCCAGGCCGATCTGGTCGTCGGTCGCGGTCGTGACCACGGTGACGTCCATTCCACGCGGGCGGTCGACCTTGTCCTGGTCGATCTCGTGGAACATGACCTGCTCGGTGAGCCCGAAGGTGTAGTTGCCGCGCCCGTCGAACTGGCGGGGCGACAGCCCGCGGAAGTCCCGGATGCGCGGGAGGGCCAGGGACAGCAGTCGGTCCAGGAACTCCCACATCCGGTCCCCGCGCAGCGTGACGTGGGCGCCGATCGGCATCCCCTCCCGCAGCTTGAACTGCGCGATGGACTTGCGAGCGCGGGTGACCGCGGGCTTCTGGCCGGTGATCGTGGTGAGGTCGCGGATTGCGCCCTCGATCAGCTTGGAGTCGCGGGCAGCCTCACCCACGCCCATGTTGACGACGATCTTGGTCAGCGTGGGCACCTGCATGACGTTGCCCAGCGCGAACTCCTGCCGCAGGGCGGGTGCGATCTCGTCGCGGTAGCGCTGCTTGAGCCGCGGCGAGGCCGCCTGCCGGCTGCGGGCCTCGGTCGAGGTGGTGCTCATCAGATCTCCTTGCCGGTTCGCTTGGCGACCCGGACGCTGCGGTGTGCGGTGTACGTGGTGCCGTCCGGGCGAGTCTTGGTGACCTCGTCGCGCCGGTAGCCGACGCGGGTCGGGACCTTGGAGCCGTCCACCTCGACCAGCAGCATCACGTTCGACACGTGGATCGGCGCCTCCTGGGTCACGATCCCGCCGCTGGTGCCGCCGCGGCCGCCCTGCTGGACGACCCGGGTGTGCCGCTTCACGCGGTTCACGCCCTCGACGATGACCCGACGCTCCTCGGTGCGGACTCCGATGACACGGCCCTCGGCGCCCTTGTCCCGGCCGGCGACGACCCGGACCAGGTCACCCTTCTTGATGCTCAGGTCGTGCGTCATCACAACACCTCCGGTGCCAGCGAGATGATCCTCATGAACCGCTTGTCGCGCAGCTCGCGGCCCACCGGACCGAAGATGCGGGTGCCACGAGGCTCGCCATCGGTGCGGAGGATGACCGCGGCGTTCTCGTCGAAGCGGATGTACGAGCCGTCCGGCCGGCGGCGCTGCTTCACGGTGCGAACGACGACTGCCTTGACGACCTCGCCCTTCTTGACCCCGCCACCGGGGATGGCGTCCTTCACGGTCGCGACGATGACGTCGCCGATGCCCGCGTACCTGCGCCCGGAGCCACCGAGCACCCGGATGCACAGGATCTCCTTGGCACCGGTGTTGTCGGCGACCTTGAGCCGCGACTCCTGCTGGATCACTTCGCCTTCTCCAGGATCTCGACCAACCGCCAGCGCTTGGTCGCGGACAACGGCCGGGTCTCCATGATCAGGACCCGGTCGCCGGTGCCGCACGCGTTGTTCTCGTCGTGCACCTTGAGCTTGGAGTCGCGACGGAGCACCTTGCCGTACAGCGGGTGCTTGACCCGGTCCTCGACGCTGACGACCACGGTCTTGTCCATCTTGTCGCTCACCACGAGACCCTCAAAGGTCTTGCGGTGACCACGCTCGTCGGTCGCTGCGGTCACGTTCACGTCCTTCGCCTCACTCATGCGCTGTCCGCCTCGGTCTGGATGATGCCGAGCTCGCGCTCGCGCAGGATCGTGTAGATCCGGGCGATGTCGCGGCGCACGCTGCGCAGCCGTCCGTGACTCTCCAGCTGGCCGGTAGCGGCCTGGAACCGGAGGTTGAACAGCTCCTCCTTGGCCTCACGGAGCTTCTCGGCGAGGTCGTCGGGGTCGAGCGTGCGCAGCTCGGCTGCGGTCGTCGTGGCCATCACTGATCACCTGATTCACGGCTGACGAAGCGGCACTTCATCGGGAGCTTGTGGATGGCCCGGCGCATCGCCTCACGGGCGATCGGCTCCGGGACACCGGACAGCTCGAACATCACCCGTCCGGGCTTGACGTTGGCGATCCACCACTCCGGCGAGCCCTTGCCGGAGCCCATCCGGGTCTCCGCCGGCTTCTTGGTCAGAGGTCGGTCGGGGTAGATGTTGATCCACACCTTCCCGCCACGCTTGATGTGCCGAGTCATCGCGATTCGCGCCGACTCGATCTGGCGGTTGGTCACGTAGTGACCCTCCACCGCCTGGATGCCGAAGTCGCCGAACGCGAGCGTGGTCCCGCCCTTGGCCACGCCACGACGGGTGGGGTGGTGCTGCTTGCGGTGCTTGACCCTCCGCGGGATCAGCATGCGTCAGCCCTCCTGTCCGGTCGGAGCGGTCGGAGCGGCAGCGGTCGGCGCAGCGGCCGGTGCGGCGGCCGGTGCGGCCGCTGCCGCCGGCGTCGACTCGGTGCCGGCGGCCCCGTCGGCTGCCGGGTGCGCTGCCGGGTGCGCTGCCGGGTGCGTCGGTACGCGCCGGGCGCCGGTCGGTCCCCGCGGCGGTCCCGGCCGTGGCCGGGGCGCCGCCGCGCTCGGGCCTGCGACCACGCGTGGTCGGGCGTTGCCGGCCGGCTGCCGCCGCGCGGGCTGCGGCCTGCGCCTCGCGCTCCGCGCGGGATCCGGCCACCTCACCCTTGTAGATCCAGACCTTCACGCCGATCCGGCCGAAGGTGGTCTTGGCCTCGTAGAAGCCGTAGTCGACGTCGGCACGCAGCGTGTGCAGCGGGACCCGGCCCTCGCGGTAGAACTCCGAGCGCGACATCTCGGTCCCACCCAGACGGCCGGCGCACTGCACCTTCACGCCCAGCGCGCCGCTGCGCATGGTGGTCTGCAGCGCCTTGCGCATGGCGCGTCGGAACTGCACCCGGCCGGAGAGCTGCTCGGCGACGCCCTGCGCCACCAGCTGCGCGTCCAGCTCGGGGTTCTTGACCTCGAGGATGTTCAGCTGGACCTGCTTGTTGGTCAGCTTCTCCAGCTCACCCCGGATCCGCTCGGCCTCGGCGCCTCGGCGACCGATGACGATGCCCGGGCGGGCGGTGTGGATGTCGACGCGGACCCGGTCACGGGTGCGCTCGATCTCGACCTTGGAGATTCCGGCGCGGTCCATGCCCTTGGACAGCAGGCGACGGATCTTGACGTCCTCACCGACGTAGGCCTTGTAGAGATCGCCGGCGTACCAGCGGCTCTTGTGGTCGGTGGAGATGCCGAGCCGGAACCCGTGCGGGTTGACTTTCTGTCCCACTTAGCGGGCCCTGCCCTTCTTGCTCGACGGTGCACCGTTGGTCGTGCCGGCCTCCGGCCGGGGGGTGACCACGACGGTGAGATGACTGGTGCGCTTGCGGATCCGGAACGCCCGGCCCTGTGCGCGAGGGCGGAACCGCTTCAGCGTGGGGCCCTCGTCCACCGTGATCCGGGAGACGACGAGGTCGCGCCGGTTCAGGTCCTCCCCTGCCTCCGCGTTGGCGACCGCGCTCTCGAGGGTCTTGTAGATCGTCTCGGCGACGGCCTGCGGGGCGAAGCGCAGCATCGCCAGCGCGTCCTCCACGGGCCGGCCGCGCACGAGGTCGACGACGCGACGTGCCTTCTGCGGGGTCACGCGCACGAACCGCGCCACCGCGAAGGCGCCTGGCTGGTCGCCCAGCAGGCTCTCGCGACGGGCGCTCACACGCCTCCGCTCTGCAACACTCATCAGTTCGTTCTCTCTCGTCGTGGTCGGCCGTCAGCGACGGCGGCTCTTGCGGTCGTCCTTGTCGTGTCCGCGGAAGGTGCGGGTCGGCGCGAACTCGCCGAGCTTGTGCCCGACCATCGCCTCGGTCACGAACACCGGGACGTGCTTGCGCCCGTCGTGCACCGCGATCGTGTGCCCGAGCATCGCGGGCACGATCATCGACCGGCGTGACCAGGTCCTGATCACATTCTTGCTGCCCGCCTCGTTCTGCGCGTCCACCTTCTTGATCAGGTGGTCGTCGACGAAGGGACCCTTCTTCAGGCTGCGTGGCATCGGTCAGGCCCCTCTCAGCGCTTGCCGGACTTGCGGCGACGGACGATCAACTGGTCACTGGCCTTGCGCTTGCGCGTCCGGCCCTCCGGCGCGCCCCACGGCGACACCGGGTGGCGGCCACCGGACGTCTTGCCCTCGCCACCACCGTGCGGGTGGTCGACCGGGTTCATCGCGACACCGCGGACGGACGGGCGCTTGCCCTTCCACCTCATCCGACCGGCCTTACCCCAGTTGATGTTGGACTGCTCGGCGTTGCCCACCTCACCCACGGTGGCCCGGCAGCGCACGTCGACGTAGCGCATCTCGCCGGACGGCAGCCGCAACTGGGCGCGGCTTCCCTCCTTGGCGACGAGCTGGGTCGAGGCGCCGGCAGACCGCGCCATCTTGGCGCCGCCCCCAGGCCGCAGCTCGACGGCGTGCACCGTCGTGCCGACCGGGATGTTGCGCAACGGAAGGTTGTTGCCGGGCCGGATGTCGGCACCCGGCCCGGCCTCCACCGTCCCGCCCTGCTTCAGGTGCTGCGGCGCGATGATGTAGCGCTTCTCGCCGTCCGCGTAGTGCAGCAGCGCGATCCGCGCGGTCCGGTTGGGGTCGTACTCGATGTGCGCGACCCTGGCCGGCACGCCGTCCTTGTCGTAGCGGCGGAAGTCGATCAACCGGTAGGCACGCTTGTGCCCTCCGCCCTGGTGCCGGGTGGTGATGCGGCCACGGTTGTTGCGGCCGCCCCTCTTCGGCAGCGGGCGGACCAGCGACTTCTCCGGAGTCGACCGGGTGACCTCCACGAAGTCGGCGACGGACGAACCGCGCCGACCCGGGGTCGTCGGCTTGTACTTGCGAATGGCCATGAGTTCTCAGTCCTCGTCGTCTCGGCCGCTCAGCCCGTCGGCCCGGCGAAGATGTCGATGCGCTGGCCGACAGCGACGCTGACGACCGCGCGCTTGGTGTCCGGGCGCCTGCCCCAACCCAGTCGGGTGCGCTTGCGCTTGCCCGCCCGGTTGGCGGTGTTGACGGCCGTGACGGTCACGTCGAACACCTGCTCGACGGCGATCTTGATCTCCGTCTTGTTGGCGTCCGGGCGCACCAGGAACGTGTACTTGTTCTGGTCGAGCAGGCCGTAGCTCTTCTCGCTGACGACCGGCGCGATCAGCACGTCGCGCGGGCTCTTGTGCAGGGTGCTCACGACGGCGCCTCGCTCTCGCTGGTGGTGGACGGCCGGCCACGCCCGGCGCGGCGCGAACCGGCCTGCCGGGTGACCAGGGCGTCGTAGGCGGCCCGGCTGAAGACCACGTCGTCGCTGGCCAGCACGTCGTAGGTGTTCAGCTGGTCGACGGCGACCACGTGCAGGGTGTCCACATTGCGCAGCGACAGCCAGGTCGACGTGTCGCTGCGCTCCAGGACGACCAGCGCGCGCGGCCGCTCAGACACCCGGCGAAGCGCGGCGAGCGCCTGCTTGGTGGACGGCGACTCGCCGTCGACGAACGACTCCAGCACGTGCACCCGGCCGCCGCGAGCGCGGTCTGACAACGCTCCGCGCAAGGCAGCGGCCTTCATCTTCTTCGGCGTGCGCTGGTCGTACGAGCGCGGGGTCGGGCCGTGCACCACGCCTCCGCCGGTGAACTGCGGCGCCCGGATGGACCCCTGCCGGGCCCGCCCGGTCCCCTTCTGCCGGTACGGCTTGGCGCCGCCACCGCGGACCTGGGCGCGCGTCTTCGTGCTCGCGCTGCCCTGCCGGGCCGCTGCCTGCTGGGCCACGACGACCTGGTGGATCAGCGGGACGTTGACCTGCACGTCGAAGATCTCCGCCGGCAGCTCGAGCGACCCGGTCGTCTCGCCGGCCGCGTCGCGAACGTCGATGGTGGTCATGCGTCGGTCCCCTTCGCCTTGACGCCGGAACGAACCAGGACCAGACCGCCCCGCGGTCCCGGCACTGCGCCGGTGAGCAGGATCAGGCCCTTGTCCACGTCCACGGCGTGCACGGTCAGGTTGAGCGTGGTCACCGTGTCGCTGCCCATCCGGCCGGCCATCCGCAGCCCCTTGAACACCCGGCCCGGGGTGGCGCAGCCACCGATCGAGCCCGGCTTGCGGTGGTTGCGGTGGGCACCGTGCGACGCGCCGACGCCGGCGAAGCCGTGCCGCTTCATGACGCCGGCAAAGCCCTTGCCCTTGCTGGTGGCGGTCACGTCCACCTGCTCGCCGGGCCGTGAACAGGTCGGCGCCCAGCTCCTGGCCCGGCTCGTAGGACGCGGCGTCCTCGGTGCGGATCTCCACCAGGTGGCGGCGCGGGGTGGCCCCCGCCCGTCCGAAGTGCCCGGCCTGGGGCCGGGTCACCTTCCGGGCAGCGATCTCGCCGTAGCCGACCTGGACGGCGGAGTAGCCGTCGGTCTCGGCCTTGCGGATCTGGGTCACCACGTTGCTGTCGGCGGCGATCACCGTCACCGGGACGACGCGGTTGTCCTCGTCCCACATCTGGGTCATGCCGAGCTTGGTGCCCAGCAGCCCACGGACGGTGCGCTCGTGCGTACTCGGGTGCGAACTCATGGCTGCAGGCGTCCTCAGAGCTTGATCTCGATGTCGACACCGGCGGGCAGGTCGAGCCGCATCAGCGAGTCGACCGTCTTCGGCGTCGGGTCGATGATGTCGATCAGCCGCTTGTGCGTGCGCATCTCGAAGTGCTCGCGGCTGTCCTTGTACTTGTGCGGCGAGCGGATGACGCAGAACACGTTCTTCTCGGTAGGCAGCGGCACCGGGCCCGCGACCTGCGCACCAGTACGGGTCACCGTGTCGACGATCTTGCGCGCCGACGAGTCGATGATCTCGTGGTCGTAGGCCTTGAGCCGGATGCGGATCTTCTGTCCCGCCATCGCTCTCGTCTCGTCCTTCTCCTCGGTACAGCTACGGACTGGGCGGCCTCGTGGGAGTCCGCCCCCGCTCTCCCGCGACCGACCCCCGAGGTCGGGCGTGTCGGACGCCTCGCAGCGTACGAGCACTTCCTCGATCGGAGGGGGTCGTGGACGGGATCCCGGCGAGGCCGGGCCGGTGCGGGACTCCTGGTGCGGCACCCGGCGCGCTGGCGCGGGCACCCCGGCGTCCCTGCCGGAGCAACTTGCCTAGTATGCCAGAGGGCGGGACCCGCAGGCCAATCGACGGAGTCGAGCAGCCGCGGGCCCCACACCCGGCGAGATCACTTGATGATCTTGGTGACCCGGCCGGCGCCGACGGTGCGGCCGCCCTCGCGGATGGCGAAGCGCAGCCCCTCCTCCATGGCGATCGGCTGGATCAGGTCCACCTTCATGTCGGTGTTGTCGCCCGGCATGACCATCTCGGTCCCGTCGGGCAGGGTGACCACACCGGTCACGTCGGTGGTGCGGAAGTAGAACTGCGGTCGGTAGTTGTCGAAGAACGGCGTGTGCCGGCCGCCCTCCTCCTTGGACAGGATGTAGACCTGGGCCTCGAACTCGGTGTGCGGAGTCGTGGTGCCGGGCTTGATCACCACCATGCCGCGCTCGACGTCCTCGCGCTTGGTGCCCCGCAGCAGCAGGCCGACGTTCTCGCCAGCCTGGCCCTCGTCCAGCAGCTTGCGGAACATCTCGACGCCGGTGACGGTGGTCGTCTGCTTGGTGTCGCGGATGCCGACGATGTCGACGGTCTCGTTGATCTTCACGACGCCGCGCTCGATCCGGCCGGTCACCACGGTGCCACGACCGGTGATCGTGAAGACGTCCTCGACAGGCATGAGGAACGGCTTCTCGATGTCGCGCTCGGGCTGCGGGATGTGCTCGTCGACGGCGGTCATCAGCTCACCGATCGACTCGCCCCACTTGGCGTCGCCGTTCAGCGCCGGGTGCGCCGCGACCCGGACGACCGGAGTGTCGTCGCCCGGGAACTCGTACTCGCTGAGGAGCTCACGCACCTCCAGCTCGACCAGCTCGAGGATCTCCTCGTCGTCGACCATGTCGCACTTGTTCAGCGCCACCACGATCGCGGGCACGCCGACCTGGCGGGCCAGCAGCACGTGCTCGCGGGTCTGCGGCATCGGGCCGTCGGTCGCTGCGACCACCAGGATGGCGCCGTCCATCTGCGCGGCACCGGTGATCATGTTCTTGATGTAGTCCGCGTGCCCTGGGCAGTCGACGTGCGCGTAGTGCCGCGACTCCGTCTGGTACTCGACGTGCGCGATCGAGATCGTGATCCCGCGCTGCTTCTCCTCGGGCGCCTTGTCGATCTGGTCGAACGCCGACGCCTCGTTGAGGTTCGGGTACTTGTCGTGCAGCACCTTGGTAATCGCCGCGGTCAGCGTGGTCTTGCCGTGGTCGATGTGGCCGATCGTGCCGATGTTGACGTGCGGCTTTGTCCGCTCGAACTTTGCCTTAGCCACTTCTGGCTCCTCCTGGTCTGTCGTGTCGTACGCCTGTGCGCGAGTCTGCCGTCAGGCCGGGCTCACTCGCCGCGCGCCTTCTTGATGATCTCTTCCGCCACGGCCTTCGGGACCTCGGCGTACGAGTCGAACTGCATCGAGTACGACGCACGGCCCGAGGTCTTGGACCTCAGGTCGCCCACGTACCCGAACATCTCGGACAGCGGTGTCAGGGCCTTCACGACCTTCGCACCACTGGGACCCTCCTCCATGGCCTGGATCTGGCCGCGGCGAGAGTTCAGGTCGCCGATGACGTCGCCCATGTAGTCCTCAGGGGTGATCACCTCGACCGCGAACATCGGCTCGAGCAGCACCGGGTCGGCCCTGCGTGCCGCCTCCTTGAACGCCATCGATCCGGCGATCTTGAACGCCAGCTCCGAGGAGTCGACGTCGTGGTACTGCCCGTCGGTCAGCGTCACCTTCACGTCGACCATCGGATAGCCGGCCAGGATGCCGAACTCCATCGCCTCCTGGGCGCCCTCGTCCACCGACGGGATGTACTCGCGCGGGATCCGGCCGCCGGTGACCGCGTTGACGAACTCGTACCCGCCGTCGCCGTCCCCTCCGGTCGGCGCCAGGTCGATGATGACCTTGGCGAACTGGCCCGAGCCACCCGTCTGCTTCTTGTGCGTGTAGCTGACCTTCTCCACCAGCCGCTTGATGGTCTCGCGGTAGGCGACCTGGGGCTTGCCGACGTTGGCGTCGACGCGGAACTCGCGGCGCATCCTGTCGACGAGCACCTCGAGGTGCAGCTCACCCATCCCCGCGATGATCGTCTGGCCGGTCTCCTCGTCGGTGCGGACCTGGAAGGTCGGGTCCTCCTCCGAGAGCCGCTGGATCGCCATGCCGAGCTTCTCCTGGTCGCTCTTCGACTTGGGCTCGATGGCGACGTGGATCACCGGGGCGGGGAAGTTCATCGACTCGAGGACCACCGGCGAGTCCTGCGAGCACAGGGTCTCTCCCGTGGTGGTGTCCTTCAGCCCCATCACCGCGACGATGTGCCCGGCGCCCACGCTCGCGATCTCCTCACGCTTGTTCGCGTGCATCCGGTAGATCTTGCCGATCCGCTCCTTCTTGCCCTTGGTCGGGTTCAGCACCGAGCTACCGGTGTCGAGCCGGCCGGAGTAGACGCGGAGGTAGGTGAGCTTGCCGAGGTGCGGATCGGCCATGATCTTGAACGCCAGGGCCGCGAACGGCTCGTCTTCACTCGGCCGGCGCTGCTCGACGACGCTGTCGTCGTTGACCGCGTGCCCCTTGATGGCCGGGACGTCCACCGGCGAGGGGAGGTAGGCCACGACGGCGTCGAGCAACGGCTGCACGCCCTTGTTCTTGAACGCGGTCCCACACATCACCGGAGTGATCGCGCTGGCCAGCGTGGCCCGCCGGATGGCCGCCTTGAGGTCGTCGTCCGACGGCTCCTGACCCTCGAGGTACAGCTCCATCATCTCGTCGTCGGCCTCGGCGATGGTCTCGAGCAGCCGGTCGCGCCACTCCCGCGCCGTGTCCACGTGACTGGCCGGGATCTCCTCGACGGTGTAGTCCTCGCCGATCGCGGTCTCGCCGCGCCAGGTGAGGGCCCGCATCTCGACGAGGTCGACGACGCCGATGAAGTCGGCCTCGGTCCCGATCGGCACCTGCAGCACCAGTGGCGTGGCGGCGAGCCGGTCGGCGATCATGTCGACGCAGCGGTGGAACTCCGCGCCGGTGCGGTCGAGCTTGTTCACGAAGCAGATGCGCGGCACCTGATAGCGGTCCGCCTGACGCCACACCGTCTCGGACTGCGGCTCCACTCCGGCGACGCCGTCGAACACCGCGACCGCTCCGTCGAGCACCCGCAGCGACCGCTCCACCTCCACGGTGAAGTCGACGTGCCCGGGGGTGTCGATGATGTTGATGGTGTGGTTCTTCCAGGCGCAAGTGGTCGCGGCGGACGTGATCGTGATGCCGCGCTCCTGCTCCTGCTCCATCCAGTCCATCGTGGCCGCGCCCTCGTGCACCTCACCGATCTTGTAGTTGATGCCGGTGTAGAACAGGATGCGCTCGGTCGTCGTCGTCTTGCCTGCGTCGATGTGCGCCATGATGCCGATGTTGCGCACACGGCCCAGGTCGGTCGTGATGTCGACAGCCACGGTGAACGTACTTCCTCTGCTCTCGGGATGGGGGTGTGGATCGTCCTCCCGCCGCTACCGGTGCGACCGGGGGCGGGAGCAGGTCACCAGCGGTAGTGCGCGAAGGCCTTGTTCGCCTCGGCCATCTTGTGCGTGTCCTCGCGCTTCTTGACGCTGCCACCGAGCCCGTTGGACGCGTCCAGGATCTCGTTCATGAGCCGCTGCGCCATGGTCTTCTCCCGGCGCTCGCCGGAGTACTTGACCAGCCAGCGCATCGCCAGCGTCGTGGACCGGCCGGCGCGGACCTCGATCGGCACCTGGTAGGTGGCGCCACCGACGCGACGGCTCTTCACCTCGATCGCAGGCTTGACGTTCTCCATGGCGCGCTTGAGCGTCACCACCGGGTCGACACCGGTCTTCTCCCTGGCGCCCTCGAGCGCGGTGTAGACGATTCGCTGCGCGACGGACTTCTTGCCCTCCAGCAGGACCTTGTTGACCAGCTGGGTCACCAGGGGGCTGCCGTATACCGGGTCGACCTCGACCGGCCGCTTGGCTGCGGGTCCCTTGCGCGGCATCAGCTCTTCTCCTTCTTCGCGCCGTAGCGGCTGCGAGCCTGCTTGCGGTTCTTGACGCCCTGGGTGTCGAGCGAGCCGCGGATGATCTTGTAGCGGACGCCCGGAAGGTCCTTCACCCGGCCGCCGCGGACGAGCACCATCGAGTGCTCCTGCAGGTTGTGGCCGACGCCGGGGATGTAGGCCGTGACCTCGATACCGCTGGACAGGCGGACTCGGGCCACCTTCCGCAGCGCCGAGTTCGGCTTCTTCGGGGTGGTCGTGTAGACGCGCGTGCACACACCGCGCCGCTGAGGGGATCCCTTCAGGGCGGGCGTCTTGTTCTTCGACACCTTGTCCTGGCGGCCCTTGCGGACCAGCTGCTGGATGGTGGGCACCGCGTACTTCCTTCTGATTCGGGGAGCATCTGCCGGGAACTGCTGGACCGTGACACCGCCGACGGGAGAGCGACCCCCGTAGTCGGGCGTGTCGGAGCCTGCAGGACGGCACAACATGAGGCCTGGGACTCCCCAGGCACGGCTAGAAAGATTACCCGAGCACCTGGGGAGGGTCAAAACGCGGGGCTCCCGCCATCAGCGGCTCACCACAGCTGCACCGACCGCTGCAGGATCCGGGCGAGGTCGTCGTCGGTCGGCTGTCGCGGCGCGATGGCCAGCAGCCGCTGCTGCTGGCGGGTGCCCTCGACCAGGTCGTCGACGTCTCGCTCTCCGAAGCCGACCGCGCCGAGGCCCGCCGGCATGCCGACGGCACGCATCAGGTCGGTGAGCACGTTGGGGAGGAAGTCGGCGAGGTCGTCCGGCCGGTCAGCGTCCGGGGCGAGCAGCTCGGCGGCGCGCACGTGCCGCTCCGGGGCGGCCGGGAAGGTGAAGCGGAACGCCTCCGGGGCGGTCAGAGCCACCGACATGCCGTGCGGCACCATCGGATGGTCGTCGGGGTAGTCCGGCGGGCGGTAGTCGCGCACCCGACCGGCGATCGGGTAGGCGTTCGCGTGCGGGATGTGCACGCCGGCGTTGCCGAACCCGAGGCCGGCGAAGGTCGAGGCCATCGTCATGTCCGAGCGGGCGGCTCGGTCCGCCCCGTCGCGTACCGCTGCGCGGAACGACCCGGCCAGCAGCTGCAGCGCGCGCTCCGACCACAGGTCGGCAATCGGGTTGGAGCCGCAGTAGGGCACCCGATCCTCGGGCCGCTTGCGGGTGAACTCCCGGTAGGGCCGGGCGGTGTAGCTCTCCAGCGCGTGGCAGCAGATGTCCATCCCCGCGCTGGCGGTCACCCCGGCCGGCTGGGTCACGGTGACCTCCGGATCGATCACGGCGAGGGTGGGCCGCAGTGCGGGGTGGCTGATGCCGGTCTTGACCCGGAGGCTGAGCACGTCGAGCACACAGACCGTGGTGCTCTCGGCGCCGGTGCCGGTGGTGGTGGGAACGGCGACCAGCGGGAGCAGCGGCTCGACCGGCGCCCGGCCCCCGCCCACCGGGGGGTTCACGTAGTCCAGCAGCTCACCCGGGTTCGTGGTGAGCAGGTCGACCGCCTTGGCGGTGTCGATGCTCGACCCACCGCCGACGGCGACATAGGCGTCCCAGGGACCGGTCGACCGGGCGTGGTCCACGGCCGCCACGATGCTCTCGTCGGTCGGCTCCACGCGAGTGCCGGTGAAGACCGCTGCCTCGACGCCGTACTCGGCCAACCGGTCCGCCACCCGCTGCGGGACACCGGTCGCGGCCACACCGGCGTCGGTGACGACCAGCGCCCGCCGCACGCCGCGGGCCGCGAGGGCATGCCCGATCTCGTCAGCCGCTCCGGCACCGAAGGTGAGCTGCGGCGCGGCGTAGGTGAACACGGTCTCGGGGGTGCTGGGCGGCGTCACGCGCCAGACGCTAGCGCCGTGTCAGCGCCGCCGCAGCGCCCAGGACACCAGGTCCACCACCGGCAGTCGCTCGGTGACGACGTCGGCGAGCGGCACCCACCGGGCGTCGGCGGTGGTGCCGTCGCGCTCCAGCACCCGCGGCGGCGGAGCGTCCGTCGGGACCGAGCCCTCGAACACCAGCCGCAGGGCGTGGTAGTCCTCGAGCACGCCGGTCGGCGAGGTGCCGTGCAGATGCAACGAGTGCACGTCAAGCAGCCTGCCCACCGTGACGACGAGCCCGGTCTCCTCGCGCACCTCGCGTACCGCGGCCGCGCGTGGGTCCTCGCCGTGGTCGACGCCGCCACCGGGCAGCGTCCACGCCCCCGGTCGCGTCGTGGTCTCCGACAGCTGGGTGAGCAGCACTCGCTCGCCGTCGTTGCCCGCGAGCACGACCAGCGCGTACGCCGCGAACCGCTGGCGCCGTACCGGACCGGAGGTCACCGGCGACCCGGCTCAGCCGCGGAACGACCCGAAGTCGAAGTCGTCCAACGCCACCGTCTGGGTGGCCGGCTGGCCGAAGTCGTAGTCGTAGGTCTCGTACCCGGTGAGCGAGTAGGCCGCGGCTCGCGCCTCCTCGGTCGGCTCGACCGTGATGTTCCGGTACCGCTCCAGACCGGTGCCGGCCGGGATCAGCTTGCCCAGGATCACGTTCTCCTTGAGCCCCACCAGCGAGTCCGAGCGGCCATGGATCGCCGCATCGGTCAGCACCCGGGTGGTCTCCTGGAAGGAGGCCGCTGACAGCCACGACTCGGTGGCCAGCGAGGCCTTGGTGATCCCCATCAGCACCGGCCGGCCGGAGGCCGGCTGACCGCCCTCGGCGACCACCCGACGGTTCTCGTCCTCGAACCGCAGCCGGTCGACGAGGTCGCCGGTCAGCAGCTGGGCCGCACCCTGCTCGATGACCGTCACCCGGCGCAGCATCTGCCGGACGATGATCTCGATGTGCTTGTCGTGGATCGACACGCCCTGGGAGCGGTAGACCTCCTGGACCTCGTCCACCAGGTGCTCCTGCGCCTTGCGGACGCCGAGGATGCGGAGCACGTCCTGCGGGTCGGGCGTCCCGTGCGTGAGCTGCTCGCCCACGTCCACGTGGTCGCCGTCGCCGACGAGGAGCCTGGCCCGCTTGCTGACTGGATAGTCCTGCTCGTCCGAACCGTCGTCGGGGATGACGACGACCTTGCGGGCCTTGTCGCTCTCCTCGATGCGGACCCGACCGGCGCTCTCGGTGATCGGCGCCTTGCCCTTGGGCACGCGGGCCTCGAACAGCTCGACCACGCGGGGCAGACCATGCGTGATGTCGTCGCCCGCGACACCACCGGTGTGGAAGGTCCGCATCGTCAGCTGGGTGCCCGGCTCACCGATCGACTGGGCGGCGATGATGCCGACGGCCTCACCGATGTCGACGAGCTTGCCGGTCGCGAGCGAGCGGCCGTAGCACTTCGCGCAGGTACCGGTCTTGGCGTCGCAGGTCAGGACCGAGCGCACCTTGACCGACTCGATGCCGGCCTCGACGAGCTCGGCGATCTTGACGTCACCGATGTCGCCACCGGCCGGAACCAGCTCCTCGCCGGTCTCGGGGTGGACCACAGCGGTGGCCGCCGCTCGGGCGTACGCCGAGGTCTCGGCGTTGTCGGCGACGACCAGCCGGCCGTCCTCGAGCCGGGTGCCGATCTGCTTGGGCAGACCGCGCTCAGTGCCGCAGTCGTCCTCGCGGATGATCACGTCCTGCGACACGTCCACCAGTCGCCGGGTCAGGTAGCCCGAGTCGGCGGTGCGCAGCGCGGTGTCCGCCAGGCCCTTGCGGGCGCCGTGGGTCGAGATGAAGTACTCGACCACCGACAGGCCCTCCCGGAAGTTCGCCTTGATCGGCCGCGGGATGATCTCGCCTCGCGGGTTGGCCACCAGACCACGCATGGCGGCGATCTGCCGCACCTGCATCATGTTCCCGCGGGCACCGGAGTGCACCATCATGAAGATCGGGTTGGTCTTCTCGAAGGTCGCCTCCATGGCCTCGGAGACCTCGTTGGTCGCCCGGGTCCAGATCTCGATCAGTTCCTGGCGGCGCTCTTCGTCGGTGATCAGGCCGCGGTCGAACTGCTTCTGCACCTTGGCGGCCTGGTCCTCGTAGCCGGAGAGGATCTCCTGCTTGCGGGGCGGCGTCACGACGTCCTCGATCGAGACGGTGACACCGGAGCGCGTGGCCCAGTGGAAACCGGTGTCCTTGAGGGCGTCCAGCGCCGCGGCGACCTCGACCTTGGTGTAGCGCTCGGCCAGGTCGTTGACGATGGTGCCGAGCTGCCGCTTGCCCACCTCGTGGTTGACGTACGCGTAGTCGGCCGGCAGTGCCTCGTTGAACAGGGCCCGTCCGAGGGTGGTCTCGATCAGGGCCGGCTGACCGGGCTCCCAGCCGTCCGGCACCGGAGTGCATCGGCGACGGGACCAGGTCGGTGAAGCGCAGTCGGATCGGGGACTGCAGCGAGATCTCGTCGCGGTCGAAGGCCATGATCGCCTCCGCCACGGAGCCGAACGCCCGGCCCTCGCCCGGCTCTCCGTCCTGGTCGACGGTGAGGAAGTAGATCCCGATCACCATGTCCTGAGTCGGCATGGTCACCGGCCGGCCGTCGGCCGGCTTGAGGATGTTGTTGGTCGAGAGCATCAGGATCCGGGCCTCGGCCTGCGCCTCCGCGGACAGCGGCAGGTGCACCGCCATCTGGTCACCGTCGAAGTCGGCGTTGAACGCGGTGCAGACCAGCGGGTGGATCTGGATGGCCTTGCCCTCGATCAGCTGCGGCTCGAAGGCCTGGATGCCGAGGCGGTGCAGGGTCGGCGCGCGGTTCAGCAGGACCGGGTGCTCGGCGATGACCTCCTCCAGCACGTCCCAGACGACGGGGCGGGCCCGTTCGACCATCCGCTTCGCGGACTTGATGTTCTGCGCGTGGTTGAGGTCGACCAGCCGCTTCATCACGAACGGCTTGAAGAGCTCGAGCGCCATCTGCTTGGGCAGGCCGCACTGGTGCAGCTTGAGCTGGGGACCGACCACGATGACCGAGCGGCCGGAGTAGTCGACCCGCTTGCCGAGCAGGTTCTGGCGGAAACGGCCCTGCTTGCCCTTGAGCATGTCCGACAGCGACTTGAGCGGCCGGTTGCCCGGGCCGGTGACCGGACGGCCGCGACGGCCGTTGTCGAACAGCGAGTCGACGGCCTCCTGCAGCATCCGCTTCTCGTTGTTGACGATGATCTCGGGAGCGCCCAGGTCGAGCAGCCGCTTGAGCCGGTTGTTCCGGTTGATCACGCGGCGGTAGAGGTCGTTCAGGTCGCTGGTCGCGAACCGGCCACCGTCGAGCTGCACCATCGGCCGCAGGTCCGGCGGGATCACCGGGACGCAGTCGAGAACCATGCCGCGCGGGCTGTTGCTGGTCTGGCGGAACGCCGAGACGACCTTGAGCCGCTTGAGGGCGCGAGTCTTGCGCTGCCCCTTGCCGTTCTTGATGACGTCGTGCAGCGAGGCCGCCTCGGCCTCGAGGTCGAAGCTCTCCAGGCGCTTCTGGATCGCCTCGGCGCCCATGTAGCCCTCGAAGTACTTGCCGAAGCGGTACCGCATGTCACGGTAGAGCACCTCGTCACCCTCGAGGTCCTGCACCTTGAGGTTCTTGAACCGGCTCCACACCTCGTCCAGCCGGTCGATCTCCCGCTGGGCACGGTCGCGACGCTGCCGCACCTCGCGCTCGGCTCCGTCCCGGACCTTGCGGCGCTGGTCGGCCTTGGCACCCTCGGCCTCGAGAGCCGCCAGGTCCTCTTCGAGCTTGGTCATGCGCTGCTCGATCTCGGCGTCCCGACGCTGCTCCACCTTCTGCCGCTCGAGGTCGATCTTGCCCTCCAACGACGGCAGATCGCGGTGCCGGGCGTCCTCGTCGACCGAGGTGATCATGTAGGCCGCGAAGTAGATGACCTTCTCCAGGTCCTTCGGCGCCAGGTCGAGCAGGTAGCCGAGCCGACTCGGCACGCCCTTGAAGTACCAGATGTGCGTGACCGGGGCGGCCAGCTCGATGTGCCCCATCCGCTCGCGGCGGACCTTGCTGCGGGTGACCTCGACGCCGCACCGCTCGCAGATGATCCCCTTGAAGCGCACCCGCTTGTACTTGCCGCAGTAGCACTCCCAGTCCCGGGTGGGACCGAAGATCTTCTCGCAGAACAGGCCGTCGCGCTCGGGCTTGAGCGTGCGGTAGTTGATGGTCTCCGGCTTCTTCACCTCACCGTGCGACCACTGACGGATGTCGTCGACCGTGGCCAGGCCGATCCGCAGTTCGTCGAAGAAGTTCACATCCAGCAAAGCAGTTTCCTTCGGTAGTCGCCCGCTGGGTGCGGCGGGCGGGTGGGTCGGGGACTGAGGACGCCGGCCGTGGCGCGGATCCTCAGACCTCCTCGACGCTGCTGGGCTCGCGACGGGACAGGTCGATACCGAGCTCCTCGGCTGCCCGGAACACGTCGTCCTCGGTGTCGCGCATCTCGACGCGGGTGCCGTCGCTGCTGAGCACCTCGACGTTCAGGCAGAGCGACTGCATCTCCTTGACCAGCACCTTGAACGACTCCGGGATGCCGGGCTCGGGCACGTTCTCGCCCTTGACGATGGCCTCGTAGACCTTGACCCGTCCGAGGACGTCGTCGGACTTGATCGTGAGCAGCTCCTGCAGGGCATAGGCGGCGCCGTACGCCTCGAGCGCCCAGACCTCCATCTCGCCGAAGCGCTGGCCGCCGAACTGCGCCTTACCCCCCAGCGGCTGCTGGGTGATCATCGAGTACGGCCCGGTGGAGCGGGCGTGGATCTTGTCGTCCACCAGGTGGTGCAGCTTGAGCATGTACATGTAGCCCACGGCGACCGCCTGCGGCAGCCGCTCTCCGGAGCGGCCGTCGAACAACTGCGCCTTGCCGTCCGGCCCGACCAGTCGCACCCCGTCGCGGTTCGGACGGGTGGACGCCAGCAGGCCGGAGATCTCGTCCTCCCGCGCGCCGTCGAAGACCGGGGTGGCGACGTTGCTGTCGGCCGGCGCCGACGCAGCGCCGATCGAGTGCAGCCGCTGCTGCCAGTCCTCGCCGACCTCGTCGACCTCCCAGCCGGACTTGGCGACCCAGCCGAGGTGTGTCTCGAGCACCTGACCGATGTTCATCCGGTTGGGGACACCGAGGGGGTTCAGCACGATGTCGACGGTGGTGCCGTCCTCGAGGAACGGCATGTCCTCGACCGGCAGGATCTTGGCGATCACGCCCTTGTTGCCGTGCCGGCCGGCCAGCTTGTCGCCGTCGGAGATCTTCCGCTTCTGCGCGACGTAGACCCGCACCAGCTGGTTCACCCCCGGCGGCAGCTCGTCGGCCTCCTCCCGGTCGAAGACACGCACGCCGATGACGGTGCCGGACTCGCCGTGCGGGACCTTGAGCGACGTGTCGCGCACCTCACGCGCCTTCTCGCCGAAGATCGCACGCAGCAGCCGCTCCTCCGGCGTCAGCTCGGTCTCGCCCTTGGGCGTGACCTTGCCGACGAGGATGTCGCCGTTGCCTACCTCGGCGCCGATCCGGATGATGCCGCGCTCGTCCAGGTCGGCGAGCATCTCGTCGCTGACATTGGGGATGTCGCGGGTGATCTCCTCGGGACCGAGCTTGGTGTCGCGGGCGTCGACCTCGTGCTCCTCGATGTGGATCGAGGTGAGGATGTCCTCCTGCACCAGCCGCTGGGACAAGATGATGGCGTCCTCGTAGTTGTGCCCCTGCCACGGCATGAAAGCCACCAGCAAGTTGGTGCCGAGCGCCATCTCGCCCTCGTCCGTGCACGGGCCGTCGGCGATCGGCTGGCCCTGCTCGAGCCGGTCCCCCTCGGCCACCAGCGGACGCTGGTTGATGCAGGTTCCCTGGTTGGAGCGGCGGAACTTGGCCAGTCGGTAGGACCGCACCACGCCGTCGTCCTGCAGCACCTCGACCAGGTCGGCGCTGACCTCGCGAACCACGCCAGCCTGCTCGGCGACGACGACGTCACCGGCGTCGACGGCGGCCCGGAACTCCATGCCGGTGCCGACCAGCGGGGCGTCGGACCGGACCAGCGGCACCGCCTGGCGCTGCATGTTGGACCCCATCAGGGCCCGGTTGGCGTCGTCGTGCTCCAGGAAGGGGATCAGTGCGGTGGCGACCGAGACCATCTGCCGAGGCGAGACGTCCATGAAGTCGACCGCCGTACCGTCCACCAGGCCGACCTCACCGTCGCGCTGGCGCACCAGCACCCGGTCGTCGACGAAGGTGCCGTCCGGGTTGAGCAGCGCGTTGGCCTGCGCGACGACGTACCGGTCCTCCTCGGTCGCCGTGAGGTGTTGCACCTCGTCGGTGACCCGGCCCTTGACCACCTTGCGGTACGGCGTCTCCACGAAGCCGAAGGCGTTGATCCGGCCGTAGGTCGACAGCGACCCGATCAGGCCGATGTTCGGGCCCTCCGGCGTCTCGATCGGGCACATCCGGCCGTAGTGCGAGGGGTGCACGTCGCGCACCTCGTAGCCGGCTCGCTCACGGGACAGGCCGCCCGGCCCGAGCGCCGACAGCCGGCGCTTGTGGGTGAGCCCGGCGATGGGGTTGGTCTGGTCCATGAACTGGGACAGCTGCGAGGTGCCGAAGAACTCCTTCAGCGCCGCGACCACGGGCCGGATGTTGATCAGCGTCTGCGGCGTGATGGCCTCGACGTCCTGGGTCGTCATCCGTTCCCTGACCACCCGCTCCATGCGCGCCAGCCCGGTGCGGAGCTGGTTCTGGATCAGCTCGCCGACGGTGCGCATCCGGCGGTTGCCGAAGTGGTCGATGTCGTCGGCCTCCACCACGACCTGCCCCAGCGGGCCGGTCACCTCGGTGGCACCGTCGTGCAGCGCCACGATGTAGCGGATCGCGGCGACGACGTCGTCCACGGTCAGCGTCTGCTGGTCGAAGGCGGCGTCCAGGCCGAGCTTGGCGTTGATCTTGTGCCGCCCGACCTTGGCGAGGTCGTAGCGCTTGGGGTTGAAGTAGTAGTTGTCGATCAGCGTCTGAGCGGCCTCGCGGGTCGGCGGCTCACCCGGACGCAGCTTGCGGTAGATGTCCAGCAGCGCGTCGTCCTGGCCGGTGGTGTGGTCCTTCTCCAGTGTCTGGCGGATCGATTCGTACTGTCCGAACTCCTCGCGGATGCGCTCCTCGGTCCAGCCCAGAGCCTTGAGCAGGACGGTGACGTTCTGCTTGCGCTTGCGGTCGAGACGGACGCCGACCATGTCGCGCTTGTCGACCTCGAGCTCGAGCCAGGCGCCGCGGGAGGGGATCACCTTGGCGGTGTAGATGTCCTTGTCGCTGGTCTTGTCGGCAGAGCGCTCGAAGTAGACGCCCGGCGAGCGGACCAGCTGCGACACGACGACCCGCTCGGTGCCGTTGATGATGAACGTGCCCTTGTCCGACATCAGCGGGAAGTCGCCCATGAAGACGGTCTGGCTCTTGATCTCGCCGGTCTCGTTGTTCATGAACTCCGCGGTCACGAACAGCGGGGCGGCGTAGGTGAAGTCCTTCTCCTTGCACTCGTCGACCGAGTACTTCGGCGGCTCGAACCGCGGCTCGGCGAACGACAGCGACATCGTCCCGGAGAAGTCCTCGATCGGGGAGATCTCCTCGAAGATCTCCGCCAGCCCGGACTTGATGGACACCGGCCGGCCGGCCTCCTGGTCGGCCTTGACCCGGCTCGCCCAGTCGGCGTCGCCGACCAGCCAGGAGAAGCTGCGGGTCTGGAGGTCGAGCAGGCGGGGGACTTCCCGTGGCTCGGCGATCTTGGCGAAGGAAACTCGGCGGGGTGCGC
This sequence comes from uncultured Actinomycetota bacterium, assembly GCA_963704295.1. GTDB lineage: Bacteria > Actinomycetota > Actinomycetes > Propionibacteriales > Nocardioidaceae > JACCVL01. The sequence goes on from OY969884.1 coordinate 1,123,824, forward strand.
CGGTCTGTCCGGTGGTGCTGGTGGTGCTGGTGCTGCTGGACGTGCGGGCGGCGGTGCGCGAGGCGGCCAAGAGGGGTCCTTCCGAGTGCTCGCGAAGACATCTCAGTCCGGGTCGGGGCTGATCCGGGGCGCGACCTCCGGGCACTCCGAACGACCCCGGTCAAGGGGCGGGCAGGGTGGAAGGCAGCGCAACTGAGAAGTTTAGCCTGTCGGCGCACGGCTGTCGACCCAGGGGTTCGTGCTCACCCCAGGCTGCGGGTCGAGGATGGCTGCTGGACCGGGCTGCGTCAAGCATCCGGGCCGGTCACAGCGGGACGACGTCGTCCACCAGCCAGCGGTCGGCCTGCTTCTCCATGCTGAACACGACCCGGTTGAGGGCGGTCTGTGGCTGCTTGCTGGCGCTGGTCCGGGAGACCTGGTCCACGAACACCAGCACGTCCACCCGGGTGTCGGAGCAGCCGTCTCCGCACGGGACGACGGCCACCGCACGCACCTCCGCGGTGACCGACCCCTGCGTCTGCTCGGCGGCGTCGCTGACCAGCGACTCGATGCCGGCCCGGTACTTGTCGGCGTAGTCGTCGGTCAGGTAGGTCGCTGCCTCGGCGGAGTCCTCGTCCAGCGTCCGGTAGTCGAACGTGAGGACGGCCGTCGCGGCGTCCCTGGCCGCCGCAGCCGCGGCGTCCCGGGCCGGATCGAGCCCGGCCGCGTCCTGTGCTCGCAGGCCCAGGACCGCGGCGAGAGCGACGGCGACGGCTGTGAGCAGCACCATCGGCGTCAGCCACCACCAGTAGCGACGGGTTCGGGGGCGCTGACCGCGAGGAGCCGGTGGCCGGTCCGGCAGGGTCTGCCGGCTGCCGGCAGGACGGGGCGATCGGGGTGCCGGCTCCGAAGACGCCGGCTGTCCCGGTGCCGGCGATCCCGGCTCGGGGCGGCGGCCGCGCTCCCCGGCGATCCGGCGGCGTCGCTGCTGCCCGGGCTGGTCACTGGTGGCTGTCATGTCGGCTCCTACGCGACCGGGGTGAAGTTGTCGACCAGCCATTCGTCGCCGGCACGCACCAGCTCGACCTCCCAGCGAAAGTGCCGGACGCGGGTCTGGAACACCGAGTCGACGGTGGCGTCGGCGACCACGAGCACCCGGGCGGAGTCGTCGCCCACGCTCGCGACGCCGGTGCGCAGCACGGTGCCCTCGGACTCGATCTCGGCCGCCCGCACCTGGTCGACCAGACCCTCGAGGGCGTCGTTGAACGAACCGGAGAAGTCCTCGGTCAGCTGGGCGGACACCCGGTCGGCGTAGGTGTCGATGTCCGCGGCGGAGTAGGTGTTGACGTCCACGGCGAACTGGCTGGCCACCTGGGCGACCTCGTCCCGGCTGGCCTCCTCCGCCTCGACGTCGCTGATCTGCTCCGACCAGAGGAACGCGCCGAGCACCGATCCGGAGAGCGCCAGCGCGAGCAGCACGGTCGTCACGACCACCCATCCGGGGGCGTCGCCGGGACGAGGCGTCACCGGCTGCCCAGCGGACCCAGCAGCAACCACTTCCAGGCATCCTCTCCGAAGACGCGGGCACCACCCCCGACCGTCACCGTCCCATGGTCGGGTGCGCGCGACGTCGCCCGCAGGGTGCCGGACTCGGGATCGTAGGCGCCGACCACCGGTGCCCGGTTGTAGGCCGGCGCGTGCTGGGCCCCGCGCGCGTTGGAGACCGCCTGCGGCTCCTCGCAGTGCGCATCCTCGTTGATGGGAGTCTCGCGCAGGTCGGCGGGTGGTCGCTTGTCGGTGCCCTGGTATCCGTCGTTGCACACGTGCGGCGCGGAGGTGAAAACGAGGCCGAAGTGGGCGTCGTACAGCCCGGTGTAGCGGTCCTTGGCGACGACGGTGTAGCCACCCTCCACGGCGTAGGGGTAGAGCACGAACACCGAACGCAGCCCGTCCACCCGCGCCGACACGATCTCGTTGGTCGTCGTCAGGTTGCCGATCAGCGACGCCAGCTCGTCGGCGTTGTCGTCGATCAGCTCCCTGACCGCGTTGGCGGCGCCGCTGCCGTTGTCGATCACCGCGCGCAGGTCGTCGTCGCTGCCCGCCAGCGTCTCGGAGAACAGCGCCAGGTCGCGGGCGAAGGAGCGGATGTGCGGAGCCGAGTCGATCTGCGTGTCGAGCACCCGCCGGGACTCGCGGATCAGCCGCGCGGTGAGTCCGAAGTTGCGATCCGCCGCCTCGATGAACGCGTTGCCGGTGTCGATGATCGTGCTCAGGTCCTCGCCGGCGCCTCCGAACGCCTTGCCCAGCTCGGTGACGGTGGTGCGGAGGTTCGGCCGATCCACCGAGTTGACGAACTCGTCCAGGTCGATCAGCAGCGTGGTCGCGCTCAGCGGCACCGACGTCCGCTCCAGCGCGATCTCGTCGCCGCCGGAGAGGTACGGCTCGGAGTCCGACTGCGGCTGCAGGTCGACGTACTGCTCGCCGACCGCGGACTTGTTCGCCACGACCGCCTGGAGGTCCGCGGGGATCTCGTCGTTGCCGTTCTCGATCTCCAGCGCGACGTCCACGCCCTCGTCGGTCAAGGTCAGGCCGCCGACGCGGCCCACGCCGACGCCTCGGTAGGTCACCTCGGCGCCGGTGAAGATGCCGCCGGATGCCGGGAAGTGACCGGTGACGGTGTAGGTCTGGTCGCTCACCAGCTTGTCGAGCTGGGCGTAGCGGGCACCCACGAACGCGACCCCGACCAGCGTGAGAGCCACGAACAGGGCCAGCTGCAGCTTCACCTTGCGGGCGATCACGGCGCCACCACCCCCTGCAGCAGCAGCGCCATCAGGCCCGGGTCGTAGGTGACGTCCTCGGCGGTCAGCGACGAGGGGTCACCGTCGACCGCCCAGGAGTCCGAGCCTGGCTGGGCCTGGAGCGGCGCGGCCCGACAGAGCAGGATCAGCGTGCAGCCGCCGTTGCCACCCCCGCCGTTGCCACTCCCGCCGTTGCCGCCGCCGCCGCCGCCGCCGTTGCCGCCGCCGCCGTTGCCACCGCCGCCTGCACCGGAGCCGGGCAGGCTCGGCACGTCCGGCAGGTTCGGCCCGCCACCCCCACCGCCGGGGAGGTTCGGCCCGCCCCCACCGCCGGGCGGCACGGGACCGTTGCCACCGCCGCCACCGCCGCCACCACCACCACCGCCGCCGCCCGGCAGGCTCTCGCACACGTCCGGCAGCGGAGGCGGCAGCTGCTCACAGACCTCGTCGACCGGTGCGTCCGGGTCGTTGCAGATCTCCGGCAGCGGCTCGGGCAGGTCCTCGCAGACCGGGTTCAGCGGCCCACCGTCCGGCGGGTCGGGCAGCCCCTGCAGCACGGTCGCCAGGTTGACGTCGAGCTGTGCCTCCAGGTTGGTGTAGTCGCCCTGGTGGAAGTTGCGCGCCTCGACGGCGGTGGTGCCGACGACGGCATCCACAAACGGGTAGGTCAGCGCCAGTGACAACGCCTTGGGAATCGCGTCACCTGATCGGTTCAGCTGGGTGAGGATGGGTACCAGGTTGCGCAGGTTCGTGATCGTGTCCGCCTTCGACTGCCGGATCACCCGGGTGCCGACACCGCTGAGCCGGTCCAGCGACGAGAGCATCCGGACCAGGGCCGAGCGCTGGTCCTCGAGGGACTTGAGGGCGGCCGGCATGGTGTCGAGGGCGCCCTCGATGGCTCCGGTCTGCTCGCGGACGGACAGGGCGAGCCCGTTCACCTTCCGGATCGCGGTGATGATCGCCTGCTTGTTCCTGTCCAGCTGGCCCATGAACGTGCGCAGCTCACCCAGCACCGAACGAACCTCGGGCTCGCGACCCTCGAGAGCGTTGTTGAGCTCCTGGGTGATGGTCTTGATCCGGGCGATCCCGCCGCCGTTCAGCAGCAGCGACAGCGCGCCGAGCACCTCCTCGACCTCGGGGTTGCGTCCGCTGCGGTCCAGCGGGATGACGTCACCGTCCTCGAGCAGGCCGGTGCCGCCGTCCGCGGGCGGGGCGAGCTCGACGAACTTCTCTCCCAGCAGGCTGGTCTGGCGCAGCTCCGCGACCGCGTCCGCCGGCAGTTCCACCTCGCTGTCGAGCTCCAGCGTGACCTCGGCCGTCCAGCCCTGGAGGTCGACGTCCGTCACTTTCCCGACGGACACGTCGTCGACCTTCACCGAGCTCTGTGGCACCAGGTCGAGGACATCGCGAAACTCCACGGTCACGACGTACGGGTCCTCGCCGGTGTCGGCTCCTCCGGGGAGCGGCAACTCGTAGGCGGAGAACTCACAGCCGCTGAGCACGGTCGCCAGCGCGGCGACCATTCCCACGGTCCGAAGCCCTCGCCCGGCCCTCATCGCGGCGCCTCCACGAGCCCGCCGAGGGTCAAGTCGACGTTCTCGACCTCGACCCGGCGCCGGTCTCCGTGGTCCCGGCCACCGGCGAACGGCTCGGCCCGGGGCAACGGCAGTTCGGGGGCGCCGTCGTCGGACAAGATCTCGGTCAGCACGCCGCAGAGCTCGTCCTGCTCGTCCTCGTTGAGCAGCGTGCACAGCAGCAGGGCGGGATCCTCTTCGGCGATCTCGAGGTTCTCGCCGAAGTTGCTGCGCTGGTCGAGCGTTCCCGTGCGGGTGTTGTAGGCCAGGGCCAGGTTGCCCAGCGCCGTCGGCGCGACCTCGAGCGCCTCCGCGAGCGCATCGCGCTGGTCCACCAGCACCTTCGTCACCCGGACCAGGCCCTGGACGTTGTCGGCGAGCAGTTCCTCGTTGCGCTGCACGAACCCCTCGACGTCGGACAGCGCGCCGCCGAGCGTCTCCAGCGTCAGCGCCAGCTGGCGCCGCTCACCCGCGAGCACCCCCGCCACCTCGGCCAGGCTGTCGTTGAAGCCGCGCACCGCGGCGTCGTTGGCGTAGAGCGCGTGCACGAACCGGCTGACCTGCCGCAGGCTGCCGAACAGCTCCTCCTTGTTGTTCGACAGCGTCCCGGTGAACAGGGACAGGTCGCGGATCATCTGCCGGAAGCGATCGCCGTTGCCGCGGAGGTTGGCCGCGGACGCGTTCACCAGCCGGCTGAAGGCGCCCTCCGAGTTCGCGCCACGCGGACCGAGGGCCACCGACAGATCGTCGATCGACTGGTAGATCTGGTCCAACTCGACCGGCACGGCGGTCTCGGTCTGGTCCAGCCGGGCACCGTCCTCGATCTCCGCCCCTCCGGTGTACGCCGGGGTCAGCTGCACGAACCGGTCGCCCACGACGGCCGGCGACACGATCACCGCACGGGCGTCCGCGGGGACGTCGTACTCGTCGTCGTACCACAGCTCGACCTCCACGGTGGTGCCGGCCGGGGTGACGGTCTCGACCTCGCCGACCTTGACTCCCAGCACCCGCACGTCCGAGCCCTCGTAGAGCGACACCGTCCGGGGGAAGTCCACCGTGAGCCGCCGACGGTCTTGGTCCGGCAGCAGCGCGATCGTGATGGCCAGCAGCGCCAGCACGACGGCCGCGATCCCCAGCGTTCGTGGCACCCCGGACAGCCCGGACAGCCCGGACCGCCCCGTCGTCCGCCTCGACCCCGCCATCAGGACCGACCGCCCCGGACCGGCAGCTCCGGCAGCTCCGGCAGCTCCGGCAACCCCGGAACGGCCGGAACCGGGGGCATGTTCTGGATGTAGGTGTCGAACCACGGGCCGGTGCCGAGCGTGTTCGCGAAGACGCGGTAGAACGGCGCCATCAGGCGGATCGTGCTGTCCAGCTCGGACTGATTGCGCTCCAGCGTGTCCACCACATCCGACAGGTTGGCGAGGGCGGGCGCCAGATCGGCCCTGGTGTCGTCGATCAGGCCGGAGAGCTCGGTGGACAGCTGCCGGCTGGCGACCAGCAGGTCGTGGATCGCGGCCCGGCGCGCTGCCACGGCGCGGAACAGGACGTCACCGTCCTCGAACAGCGTCACCAGCTCGGTGTTGCGATCGGCGATGACGCCGCTGACCTGTTCGAGGTTCCGCAGCAGGCGGTTCAGCTGCGCGTCCTTCGACGCGACCACGCGGGACAGCCGGGACAGCCCGACCAGCGAGCCGCGGACCTCCTCCGGAGTCTTCTCGGCGACACCGGCCAGCGTGTCGAACGCCTTGGCCAGCCGTTCGGTGTCGATCCGCTCGGTGGTCGAGGACAGGTCGCTGAACGCGGACACCACGTCGTACGGGGCGTCGGTGCGCGCCACCGGGATGGTGCTGTCCGGCTCGAGCTGACCGACGCCGTCCGGCTCGAGCTGGATGAACAGCGCCCCGAGCAGGGTCTTGATCCGGATGGACGCGGCGGTGTCCTGGCCGAAGTCGGTGCCCTTGTCCACCCGAAACGTGACGAGGACCTGGTCGCCGTCCAGGGCGATCTCTTCGACCTGCCCGACGCGGACGCCGGCCAGCCGGACCTCGTCGCCGACCTCCAGCCCGCCGGACTCGGCGAAGGCGGCGTAGTAGACGTCACCGCCGCCGATCAGCGGTAGCGACTCGGCGCGGAAGGCGGCGAGCATCATCGCGGCCACGACGGCGAGGCTGGCGAACCCGATCACGACGGGGTTGCGTTCCCGGAACGGCTTCATTCGAGGTTGCACCTCGCTGTGTTCACGGCGTAGTCGATGGGAATCGCGCCGTTCTCGCCGATCTCGACGCCCGCCTCGGCCAGCAGCTCGGCGAGCTCGGAAGGGATCTCGATGTTGCCTTGGAAGTTGCAGACGTAGAAGTTGAACCACGACCCGTAGGTCGCCGTCTTGCCCACCTTCTTCAGCTTCTGCGGGAGGATCTTCAGCGCCTCGTCCACCTCGGCCCGGTGCTCCGACAGCGTCCCGGCGAATCCACGCAGCTGCCGGATGTCCTCGGTCAGCGCGGGCCGGGCGTCCGACACCAGGTCCGCCGTCTGCACCGACAGGTCCGAGATCGACGTCAGCGAGCCGAGGATGGCGCGACGGTCGTCGTGCAGGCCGCTGACGAACTGCTGAAGCCGCAGGATCGTCGCGGACAGCTCCTGGTCCCGCTCACCGAGCGTGCTGAGGACCGCGTCCAGGTTGTCGATCACATCGCCGATCAGCCGGTCCCGGTCGGCGAGGCTGTTGGTGAGCGAGGCGGTCCGGGCGACCAGGGACTCCACCGTGCCGCCCTCGCCCTGCAGGACGCGGATGATCTCGTAGGCCAGCTGGTTCACGTCCTCGGGGGACAGCGCCTCGAACAGCGGCTTGAAGCCGTTGAAGAGCACGGTCAGGTCGAGCGCGGGGGTGGTCTGCTCGACCGGGATGGTGCCGTCCTCGGGGAGCACCTCGCCGCCACCTGCCCCGGGGCTCAGCGCGATGTAGCGCTGGCCCACCAGGTTGCGGTAGCGGATCAGCGCCTCGGTGCTCCCGGTCAGCGCGATGTCGGAGTCGGCGTCGAAGGAGACCAGGGCGAGGTCCTCTCCGGTGACCTCGATCTCCTCCACGGACCCGACCCGGACACCGGCCACCCGGACGTCGTCGCCGACGTTGAGCCCGGTCACGTCGGTGAAGACCGCCCGGTACGACGTGGACGAGCCGAACGTCAGGTTGCCGATCGTGATTGCGAGCAGAGCGGTCGCCAGCGACGTCACGACCAGGAAGATCACCAGCTTGACCAGCGCGGCGATGGTCAGCTTGTCCAGACCCCTCATCGCAGGCTCACCTCGGTGCCCCGTGCCAGCGGTCCGAGCATCAGGGTGGTCAGGCCGGGCACCTGGTCCGGGGCCACGCCGAGCACGGGTCCCGCGACCGCGGACAGCAGGTCGCGCTCGGCGGCCGTGCCGGCGAACCCGCTGGTCGGGTCGAACACCGGGGACACCCGGTTCTTGTGATAGCCCTCGGTCCCGGTGCTCTCGACCCGCTCCGGAGGGAGCGGTGGCGCCGGCGTGCCGTACTGCGAGTACGGCGGATTCGGCAGCGTGGCACAGCTCGGGCCGATCCCCTCGGGGTCGTACCGCGGGTTGTCGGCCGTGGTGTAGCCGGTGGGCTGGTTCGGCAGCAGCTCCAGGTTGATGTGCAGCTTGTAGTCCCGGTATGCCTGGCTCATATGGGGGATCCAGTTCAGCATCCCCCGGCTCAGGCAGGGGTAGATCGGCGAGTACTCCGCGAGCGCCGCCGTCACCGGCACCGAAACCTCGCCGAGCCGCACGATGTCGTCCCCGGTCTGCTGCAGGAAGTCCCGGGTGGTGGAGGCGAAGCCGGCGACGTCCACGAACAGGTCGTGGATCTGCTGCTCCTTCGCGATCACTGTCTGCCCGGTCACCACCTGGTTGCGCAGCAGCCGGCCGAGCTCCGGCATCACCGAGGAGTACACGTCCGACACCTGACCGAGCCGGTCCAGGTCCCCCACCAGTGCCGGCACCTTCGGATTGAACTTCTCGAGGTAGCCGTTCAACCGCTCCAGGTTGTCCCCGAGCCGGTCGCCTCGACCCTCCAGCGCCGTCGCCAGCGCGTTCAGGGTCATCGACAGGTCTTCCGGCGGGACCGTGCGGAGCAGCGGGTAGATGTCGGCCAGGACCTTCTCCACCTCGATCGGCACCGATGCCTTCTCGATCACGTCGCCGGCCTGGAGAGGGTTCTCCGGACCGGCGCCGCCCACGGTCGCACCGGCTGGCACCTGCAGCGCGACGTACTTCTCGCCGAACAGCGTCTTCGGCACGATCAGCGCCGTGACGTCCGCGGGGATTCCGTCGGCGAGGTCGGGGTCGAGTGCCAGCTGAACCGATGCGCCGGACCCATCCGCCGACACCGAGCGAACCTCACCGACGATCAGCCCGCGGACCTTCACATCAGCGGCGTCCGGCAGCTGGAGGCCGATCCGGGACGCCTGCATCGTGACCGGCACCGCGTCCACGAACACCTTGGTGAACACGGCGTAGGTGAACCACCCGCCGGCGGCCAGCAGGCCGGCGAGCAGCACACCGAGCACGCGGCGTTGCAGCGTCACCATCGCCAGGGGAGTCGTCCGGTCGGCCATCAGCGCTACCCCGCCAACCGCACAGTGGTGGTGGCACCCCAGATCGCCATCGACAGGAACAGGTCGATGACGTTGATCGCCACGATGGAGGTGCGGACCGCCTTGCCCACAGCCACGCCTACCCCGGCGGGCCCGCCGGAGGCGTAGTACCCGTGGTAGCAGTGGATCATGATCACGACGACGGCGAAGATCAGCACCTTGCCGAACGACCACAGCACGTCGCCGGGCGGCAGGAACAGGTTGAAGTAGTGGTCGTAGGTCCCCGAGCTCTGCCCGAAGAAGGTCGTGACGGTGAGCCGGGTGGCGAAGTACGAGGACAGCAGCCCGACGACGTACAGCGGGATGATCGCGACCAGGCCGGCGATGATCCGGGTGGTGACGAGGAACGGCAGCGACGGGATCGCCATCACCTCGAGGGCGTCGACCTCCTCGCTGATCCGCATCGCACCGAGCTGCGCGGTGAAACCGCAGCCGACCGTCGCCGCGAGCGCGATCCCCGCCACCAGCGGCGAGATCTCCCGGGTGTTGAAGTAGGCGGACACGAACCCCGAGAACGCCGCGGTGCCGATCTGGTTCAGCGCCGCGTATCCCTGGAGCCCGACCTCTGTCCCGGTGAAGAACGCCAGCGCGGTGATGACACCGACGGTCCCCCCGATCACGGCGAGCGCCCCGGATCCCAGGGTGACCTCGGCCAGCAGCCGGAGGATCTCCTTGCGGTAACGCCGTAAGGTCCGCGGCGTCCAGGCGATCGCCTTGACGTAGAACTCCAGCTCGTGTCCCAGCTGGTCGAGCATCGAGAGGGGTCGCTGGTAGACAGCGCGCAGCCCGGTAGCGGTCGCCATCGTCAACCCCCCTTCGGAGGCACGAGCTGGAAGTAGATCGCGCTCATGACGAAGTTGACGATGAACAACAGCAGGAACGTGATGACCACCGACTCGTTGACGGCATCACCGACCCCCTTGGGGCCGCCGGCGGCGTTCATGCCCTTGTAGGACGCCACGACCGCGGCGATCGCCCCGAAGACGACCGCCTTGAGCATCCCCTGCCACAGGTCTGGTAGCTGCGCGAGCGCGGTGAACGAGGCCAGATAGGCCCCCGGTGTGCCGTCCTGCAGCACCACGTTGAAGACGTATCCCCCCATCACCCCCACGACGCTGGTCAGGCCGTTCAGGAACACCGCCACGAGCATCGCCGCCAGGACCCGCGGGACCACCAGGCGCTGGATGGGGTCGATCCCCAGCACCATCATCGCGTCGAGCTCCTCGCGGATCTTGCGCGCGCCGAGGTCGGCGGCGATGGCGGAGCCACCGGCGCCGGCGATCAGCAGTGCGGTCGCGATCGGGCCCGCCTCGCGCACCACGGCCAGCACCGCCGCCGACCCGGTGAAGGACTGGGCACCGAACTGCTTGATCAGCCCGCCGACCTGCAGCGCGATGACCGCGCCGAACGGGATCGCCACAAGTGCCGTCGGGATGATGGTCACCGACGCGATGAACCAGGCCTGCTGGATGAACTCCCTGAACTGGAACGGGCGCCGGAACAGCCCGCGGAACACGTCGAGCGCGAACGCGAACAGCTTGCCCGCCGTGGCCACCGGGCGGGTGAGCGTGGCAGCGCTCACCCGACCGGCTCCCGTGCGGTCGTCGCCCCGGGGGTCATGGACAGGTCGGCCTCGAACGAGCCGGGCGGCGGGGTGATGCCGTTCTCCCGGCACCACTGGCCGGGTTCACGCTGGGTCGGGCGCATCGAACCGTCGGAGCAGGGCAGCTGCACGGGGATCGGCGGCAGCGGCGGCAGCTCCTGGTCACCCTCGGCCGCGAGCTCGTCGGCGTCCTTCTCCTCGCTCATCCCGATCGGGCCGACCCGCTGGGCGTTCAGGAACTGCCGGACCACGGGCTCCTCGCTGGACAGCAGCATCTCCCGGGGGCCGAACATCGCCAGGTGCTGGTGGAACAGCAGCCCGATGTTGTCCGGCACGGTGCGCGCGGTGTTGATGTCGTGAGTGACGATCAGGAAGGTCGCCTCGATCTGCGCGTTCAGGTCCACGATGAGCTGGTTCAGGTACGCGGTGCGCACCGGGTCGAGCCCCGAGTCGGGCTCGTCGAAGAGCACGATCTCGGGGTCGAGCACGAGGGCCCGGGCGAGCCCGGCGCGCTTGCGCATCCCCCCGGAGATCTCCCCGGGCAGCTTGGCCTCGGCGCCGACCAGCCCGACCATCTCCATCTTCTCCATGACCACGTCACGGATCTCCGACTCGGACTTGCGGGTGTGCTCGCGCAGGGGGAAGGCGACGTTGTCGTAGAGCGTCATCGACCCGAACATCGCACCGTCCTGGAACAGCACGCCGAAGAGCTTGCGCACCTCGTAGAGGTCACGCTCGCTGCAGGTGGCGATGTCGGTGCCCTGGATGTGCACGTGCCCGCGGTCCGGCTTCAGCAGCCCGATCAGGGTCTTGAGGAACACCGACTTCCCGGTCCCGGAGGGCCCCAGCATCACCGATATCTCGCCTCTGGGGAGGGTCAGGCTGACGTCGCCCCAGATCAGCTGCTTGCCGAAGCTCTTGGTGAGCTCCTCGACCCGGATCTCGACTCCCACGCCCTGCCCTCCTCCGTCGTCTCAGCCGCTCCCCCGAGCCGGTCGATGCGCCGGACGCCCGCCTCGCGGCCCGACTCCTGCACAACGACCGGGACCCGGCGCGGTTACGCCCCAGTAGTGCCCGGACCAGGGCGGTCCGGGCACTCAGCGGGTGCGAGCGACGGCGGAGTGTGGCACGAGGACCCCCGCCGATGTCCAGGCCGGAGCGGCCGGACGCGACGAGGGCGGCCACCCCGGTTCGGGATGGCCGCCCTCGGCGTGCCGCGACGTCAGTCGGTCACTTGACGGAGACGCTGGCACCGGCGGCCTCGAGGGCCTCCTTGGCCTTGTCGGCGGCTTCCTTGGTGACCTTCTCCAGCACAGCCTTGGGCGCGGCCTCGACGAGCTCCTTGGCCTCCTTGAGGCCGAGGCTGGTGAGTCCACGGACCTCCTTGATGACCTGGATCTTCTTCTCGCCGGCACCCTCGAGGACGACGTCGAACTCGTCCTGCTCCTCCTCGGCCGCGGCCTCACCCGCGGCGCCGCCGGCGCCCGGTGCGGCGGCGACGGCGACCGGTGCGGCCGCGGTCACGCCGAAGGTGTCCTCGAACTCCTTCACGAACTCGCTGAGCTCGAGCAGCGTCATCTCCTTGAACGCGTCGAGCAGGTCTGACGTGGCGATCTTCGCCATGATGGCGGTCCTTCCTTTCGGGCCGGTGTCTCGGGTCAGCTGTCGGCCGGAGCCTCGGCCGCGGTCTTGCTCTGCAGGGCACCCATGACGCGAGCCATCTGCGCCAGCGGTGCGTTGAACAGGGATGCGGCGTTCTGGAGCGAGGCCTGCATCGCGCCGGCCATCTTGGCCAGCAGGACCTCGCGGGACTCCAGGTCAGCCATCTTGGTGATCTCGGCGGGACTGATCGGCCGGCCGTCGAGCACGCCGCCCTTGATGACGAGAGGCTGGTTGGCCTTCGCGAAGTCACGCAGGCCCTTCACCGCCTCGACCGGGTCGCCGGTGATGAACGCGATCGCCGAGGGGCCGGACAGCAGCTCCTCGAACCCGTCGACCCCGGCGTCGCGCGCCGCGAGCTTGGTCAACGTGTTCTTGACCACCGCGTACGAGGCGTTGTCACCGAGGGCACGCCGCAGCTCCTGGAGCTGCGGCACGCTGAGCCCGCGGTACTCGGTCAGCACAGCACCCGACGACGCGGAGAACTGCTTGCTCAGCTCGGCGACGGCTGCCGCCTTGTCCGGGCGCGCCATGGGCACTCCATTCCTCGGGGGACCGCGCGGATGCACGGCTGGGTCGCGATGACCGGTCGGTGCGGACAGGCTGCCCACGAGATCCCGGGACGACGAACGCCCCGGCGCAGGAGGCACGGGGCGTGGTCACAGCGGACTGCGACTGGCTCGTTCCACCTGCGCGGGTCGCCCGCTGACGCGGGACTTTCGGCCGGGCACCCGGAGGGCCCGGCAACGGCGGTCTTCGGCTCGGCCGAGCGTAGGCACCCGCGACGTCGCGGCCAAATCGGGGACGGGTCAGCTGGTCTCGTCCGCCGCCGCCGAACGTCCCTGGTCCGACTCGGGGTCGAACCGGGATGCCGGGGCCATCGCCGTGGACATCGTGATCCGGCGCAGGTACCGGCCCTTCGAGCTGGCCGGCTTGAGCCGCAGCACCTCCTCCAGCGCGGCGGCGTAGTTCTCCGCCAGCTGCTCCTCGGTGAACGAGCACTTGCCGATGATGAAGTGCAGGTTGGCGTGCCGGTCCACCCGGAACTCGATCTTGCCGCCCTTGATGTCACCCACCGCCTTCGCGACGTCGGGGGTCACCGTGCCGGTCTTGGGGTTGGGCATCAGCCCGCGGGGGCCCAGCACCCGGCCCAGCCGGCCGACCTTGCCCATCATGTCCGGCGTGGCCACCACGGCGTCGAAGTCCAGCCGCCACCGGCGACCTTCTCCACCAGGTCGTCGGCACCGACATGGTCGGCACCGGCCTCACGGGCGGCCTCCGCCTTGTCCGCGGTGGCGAACACGAGCACCCGCGCCGTCTTGCCCGTGCCGTGCGGCAGGTTGACCGTGCCGCGAACCATCTGGTCCGCCTTGCGGGGGTCGACGCCGAGCCGCATGGCGACGTCGACGGTGGAGTCGAACGACGTGGTTGCGGACTGCTTGGCCAGGCTGACCGCCCGGTGCGGCGAGTAGATCGCATCCTTGTCGATCCGGCTCGCGGCCTCGGTGTACTTCTTGCTGTGCTGCATGTCTGGTTCCTTCCCAGAGTGTGGTCTGCGGGCGCCAGCGGGCCCTGCCACGGTGTGCGCCCGGACGCAGTCGTCGGGGCGGGAGCCGAGCCGGAGGCTCAGCCGTCGATGGTGACCCCCATCGAGCGCGCCGTCCCCTCGACGATCTTCATGCGTCGTCGACGTCGTTGGCGTTCAGGTCCGGCAGCTTGGTGGTGGCGATCTCACGCACCTGGTCGCGGCTCAGCCGGCCGACCTTGTCCTTCTGCGGCACCGCCGAGCCCTTGGCCAGGCCGGCCGCCTTCTTGATCAGCTCCGCCGCCGGCGGCGTCTTCGTGACGAAGGTGATCGACCGGTCCTCGAAGATCGTGATCTCGACCGGGATGACATTGCCGCGCATCGCTTCGGTGGCGGCGTTGTAGGCCTTGCAGAACTCCATGATGTTGACGCCGTGCGGGCCCAGCGCGGTGCCGACCGGCGGGGCCGGGGTGGCCTGACCGGCCTGGAGCTGCACCTTGACGAGTGCGGCGACCTTCTTCTTCGGGGGCATGTCCTGTCCTTTGATGGTGCGTGCGGTCGTGCCCGAGCTGCTCGGGCGCGAGGATGGCGGGCTGTCAGACCCGCTGGATCTGGGCGAAGCTGGCTCGACCGGCGTCTCCCGGCCGAAGATCTCGACGAGCGCCTTGACCCGCTGCGCGTCCACGTTCATCTCCGTGATGGTGGCATGCAGCGTGGCGAACGGGCCGTCGACGACCATGACCGAATCGCCGGTGGCGAAGTCGGCGAACTCGATCTTGGGCGCCTTCTTGGGCTGGTCCGGCGGGCCCTGCTCGCCGACCGCGGCCGCCTCGGCCTCGATCGCCGGCGCGAGCATCGCCTCGACCTCTTCCAGGCTGAGCGGCACCGGCTGATGGCTGTGCCCGACGAATCCGGTGACCGACGGGGTGTGCCGGACCGCCGCCCACGACTCGTCGGTGAGATCCATCCGGACCAGCACGTAGCCCGGCAGCACGGTGCGCTTGACCATCCGGCGCTGACCGTTCTTGATCTCCGCGACCTCCTCCACCGGCACCTGCACCTCGTGGATGAAGTCCTCCATGTTCAGCGAGCCGATCCGGCTCTCGACGTTCGCCTTGACCCGGTTCTCCATCCCGGAGTACGTGTGCACGACGTACCAGTCGCCCGGCTGGGACCACAACGTCTCGCGGAACTCCGCCAGCGGATCCGCGGGTGGCTCGTCGACCGCCACGTCAGCGGTCGCTGCGGCCTCCGCCTCCGCCGCCGCGTGCACGTCCTCGTCGGTCGTCTCGGTGGCGACCGCCTCGTCCTCGGCCGCCCGCTCGAGGTCGTCCGCGGCTGCGTCCAGCCCGGTCTGGACCTCGGTGAGGACCGCCTCACTCTCGGAGTCGTCGACGGACTGCTCGGCGGCGCGCTCGAGGAGCGGGTCGGGCTCGTGCGTCTCGGGGGACTGCTCGGACACCTGTGTCTCCGCCACCTTCACTCGTCTACCTGTCGGGTCTGGGTGCACTCCGCCGTCAGGCGAAGATTGCGAACATGGTCTTGCCGAAGCCGAAGTCCAGGCCGGAGACATAGGCCATCATCACCAGCACGAACACCAGCACGACGAAGAAGTACGTCACCACCTGCTGCTGCGTCGGCCAGACGACCTTGCGCAGCTCGGCGACCACCTGTCGGACGAACAGTCCGGGAGAGGTCCGACCGCGGTCGCGGCCCCTGCTCACCGGGGTCGTCGAGCGGGTGTCGCTCACGGTGTCCACCTGCTTCGTTCGTCAGTCGGGTCACGGTCGTCGGCGGCCCGGGGCTCCGGGCCTCGCAGGGCACGAGGGACTCGAACCCCCAACCTTCGGTTTTGGAGACCGATGCTCTGCCAGTTGAGCTAGTGCCCTGAGCGGCGGACCTCCCCCGCCCGGCGACCCGGCCGCGGGCATGCCGAACAAGGGTGTCGAATCCACCAAACACCGAAGTGTACGCGGAGCCTCCGCGCGGCGTCGAACCGCGTGCCCGGCCGACGGTGCTCGTGACCCGGCCGGCCCCGGGGTGCCACGATGGGCCGATGGCCGAACCGACCACCACCCGCCCCGAGCCGACCTCCCCGCCGCGGCCCCCCGCCGTCTCCCGGGTCTCGGCGCGCATCGGCGGGATCGCCGAGTCGGCGACCCTCGCGGTCGACGCCAAGGCCAAGGCACTGAAAGCGGCCGGCCGGCCGGTGATCGGCTTCGGCGCCGGCGAGCCGGACTTCCCGACACCGACGCCGATCGTGGCCGCCGCGGTCGAGGCCTGCCGCGATCCAGCCAACCACCGCTACACCCCCGCGGGCGGACTGCCCGACCTGAAGCGGGCGATCGTGGACAAGACCGCGCGCGACTCCGGTCTCGCGCTCACTCCCGACCAGGTGCTGGTCACCAATGGCGGCAAGCAAGCGGTCTACGAGGCGTTCGCGACCCTGCTGGACCCGGGCGACGAGGTCGTGCTGCCGGCGCCGTACTGGACGACCTATCCCGAGTCGATCCGGCTGGCCGGGGGGGTTCCCGTCGAGGTGCTCGCCGACGAGACCCAGGACTACCTGGTGACGGTCGCTCAGCTCGAGGCTGCCCGGACGCCACGGACGAAGGTGCTGCTGTTCTGCTCGCCGTCCAACCCGACCGGCGCGGTGTACCCGCCGGACCAGGTGCGGGCGATCGGCCGGTGGGCCGCGGACAACGACCTGTGGGTCCTCACCGACGAGATCTACGAGCACCTCGTCTACGACGGCGCCGAAGCGGTGTCGCTGCCAGTCGCCGTGCCCGAGCTCACCGACCGGTGCGTGGTCGTCAACGGGGTGGCGAAGACCTACGCGATGACCGGTTGGCGGGTCGGCTGGCTGGCCGGGCCGCCGGACGTGGTCAAGGCCGCGACCAACCTGCAGTCGCACGCCACGTCCAACGTCTCCAACGTCGCCCAGCGGGCGGCGGTCGCCGCCCTGAGCGGGGGCTCGACGCGGTGAGCGAGATGCGGACCGCTTTCGACCGCCGACGACGGACGATCGTGCAGCTGCTGAGCGCGATCGACGGGGTGGTCTGCCCGACTCCGCGGGGCGCCTTCTACGCCTACCCCAGCGTCAAGGGGTTGCTCGGCCGGGAGTTCGGGGGCGGCACGCCGCAGACGTCGACCGCCCTCGCCGAGCTCGCCCTGGACGAGGCGGAGGTGGCGGTCGTCCCCGGTGAGGCGTTCGGGTCCCCGGGATACCTGCGGCTGTCCTATGCGCTCGGCGACGACGACCTGGTCGAAGGCGTCACCCGGCTGCAGCGACTGTTCGGAACCCGCCGGAGCTCCGGCTGAGCGGCCGGCCGCCGGCCCGGTCCGGGTGAGCGGGGAACCTGCGGGCCGGCCGCGACCGCTGCGCCGCCTGCCCAAGGCGCACCTGCACCTGCACTTCACCGGGTCGATGCGGCACGCGACGCTGGTGG
Organism: uncultured Actinomycetota bacterium; assembly: GCA_963704295.1. Lineage (GTDB taxonomy): Bacteria > Actinomycetota > Actinomycetes > Propionibacteriales > Nocardioidaceae > JACCVL01. The sequence goes on from OY969884.1 coordinate 1,141,069, forward strand.
AGCTCGCCGACCGCGACGGCGTCCGGCTGCCGGCGGCGCTGCGTGCGGACTGGCCGCCGCGTGCTGTCGGCCGCCGACGAGAAGGGCTGGTTCCGGTTCCAGCGGCTCTACGACGTCGCCCGGTCCGTGCTCCGCACGCCGGACGACGTGTACCGGCTGGTCCGGGAGGCGGCCGAGGACGACGTCTCCGACGGCTGTGGGTGGACCGAGATCCAGGTCGACCCGTCCGGCTACGCCGCCCGCTTCGGGGGTCTCACCGCCTTCACCGAGCTGGTGCTGGACGCGGTCCGCGCCGCCCGGTCGGCGACCGGGCTGCCGCTGGCCGTCGTCATCGCCGCCAACCGCACCCGACACCCGTTGGACGCCCGGACGCTCGCCAGGCTCGCCGCGCAGTACGCCGGGAGGGGGGTCGTCGGTTTCGGCCTGTCGAACGACGAGCGTCGCGGCCGCACCGACGACTTCGCGCCCGCCTTCGCGATCGCTCGCCGGGCCGGGTTCGCCAGCCTGCCGCACGCGGGCGAGCTGCGCGGTGCGGACAGCGTCGCCGGCAGCCTCGCCACGCTGCGGCCGCATCGGCTGGGTCACGGCGTCCGCAGCGTTGAGGACCCGGACGTGCTCCGCCGAGTGGTCGACGCCGGCGTGACGCTGGAGGTGTGTCCGGTGTCCAACGTCGCGCTCGGCGTGTACGACACCATCGAGGAGGTGCCGCTGCCGGACCTGCTGGCGGGCGGTGTACCTGTCGCCCTCGGCGCCGACGACCCGCTGCTGTTCGGGTCCCGGCTGGCCGGGCAGTACGCGGTGGTCCGTGCCGCCGCACCGGCTCGACGACCGCACCCTCGCCACGCTCGCCCGGATGTCGGTGACCGGCTCGCTGGCACCGGACGAGGTGCGTCGCGAGCTGCTCGCCGGCATCGACGACTGGCTCGCCTGCGCGGCTTAGAGCGTGCAGTTCACGAGCACCGGCTCGTTGACGAGCAGGATGCCGGACCGGGCCCGGACGCCGTCCCGCACCTCGCGGGCCAGCTCGAGCAGCTCGGCGCTGGTGGCGCCACCGCGGTTGGTCAGGGCCAGCGGATGCTTGGTCGAGATGCGCGCCCGGCCGGTGCCGTAGCCGCGACCGAAGCCGGCCTGTTCGATCAACCAGGCGGCGCTCGTCTTCACCCTGCCGTCCGGCTGCGGCCAGCGCGGCGCCGACGCCGGCAGCGTCGCCGCCTCGTCGGGGGTAAGCAGCGGGTTGGTGAAGAACGACCCGGCACTCCAGGTGTCGTGGTCGGCCGGGTCGAGCACCATGCCCTTGCGCCGCCCGAAGCGCGAGCACCGCCTCGCGGACCTCGGCGAGCGGCCGCCGGCCACCGGGCTCGGTCCCGAGCCGGCGCGCCAGCTCGGGGTAGGCGATCGGGGTGGACAGGTCACCGAGCCGCAGCTGGAAGCAGACCTCGAGCACCAGCCACCGGCCGGGCTCGGTCTTGAACCTGCTGGTGCGGTAGCCGAAGCCGCAGTCCGCCGCGGCGAAGGTCTGCATCCGCCGCCGGACCCGGTCCCAGGTGCGCACCCAGGCGACGGTGTCCGACACTTCCTGCCCGTAGGCGCCGACGTTCTGGACGGGTGTCGCCCCCACGGAGCCGGGGATGCCGGCCAGCGTCTCGATCCCCACCCAGCCGGCGTCGACCGCACGGGCGACGAGGCGATCCCAGTCCTCCCCCGCGGCGACCCGCACGATCGCCCCGCCGCAGGTGTCGGACTCCACGTGCACGCCCCGGCTGCGCACCAGCACCAACCGGCCGGGCAGCGGGTCGTCGGCCACCACGAGATTGCTGCCACCGGCCACGACCAGGGCCGGCGACCCGGCGGCGTCGGCGTCGGCGACGGCCGCGACCAGGCTCCGTGCTCGTCGGTCGCGACGACGACGTCGTGCGCGGGACCACCGAGTCGCAGCGTGGTCAGGTCGGCCAGCCGGGCCGCACCGGCGTCGGCTCAGCCATCGCGGCGGGCGCACGGGTCGGACGGCACCGACGAGACCCGGATCACCGCGCGGGCCTGGCCGAGCACGGCGGTCTCACCGCAGCTGACGGTGAGCGCGACCCGCACCAGGTCGCCGTCGCGCGCGCCGACGACTCCGCGCACCTCGATGTCCACCCCGTCGTCGTCGTCGGGCACCACCACCGGGCGGGTGAACCGGACGCCGTACTCGACCACCCGGGCGGGGTCGTCCGCCCAGGAGACCAGCGCCCGGCCACCGAGGGCCATCGTGTACATCCCGTGCGCCACGACGCCGGGCAGCCCGACCGCGGTGGCGACCCGGTCCGACCAGTGGATCGGGTTCTGGTCGCCGCTGGCGCCCGCGTAGGCGACCAGGTCGGCGCGGGTCACGCGATAGCGCCGTGCCGGAAGCTCGGCCCCGTCGGTCCAGACGTCGCTCACGCCGGCTCCTGGTCGGACGTCGGGGCCCGGTGCGCGAGCGTGGCGTAGGCCGTGCACACGTGCTCCCCCGCGACGGTCGTCACCTCGCTGCGGGTGGCGACCAGGTCGGTGCCGGCGGCGGTGCGCACCGACTCCACCGTCAGCGTCGCAGTCAGCTCGTCGCCGGCGTAGACCGGCCGGCCGGCGACGAAGCGCTGCGCCGAGTGCACGACGTCGCGCAGCCGGACGCCGACGGCGGGGTCGGAGAGCAGGGCGCCGATCGCCTCGAAGGCGACGACGATGGCGAACGTCGGCGGGGCCGGCAGATCCCGGTGCCCCCGCTGCCGGGCGACCTCCAGGTCGTGGTGGACGGGGTCGTCCTCACCGATGGCGGCGGCGAAGCGGGAGACCTCCGCCCGGCTGACGTCGTGCGGACGGGTCGGCGCGAAGGTGCGACCGGCGAGCGTCGAGACGACGGGCACGAGGTGCAGCCCCGGGGTCAGCGGGTCTCGCGGTGCGCGGTGTGCTTCTTGCACCGCGGGCAGTACTTGGCCAGCTCGAGGCGGTCCGGGTCGTTGCGCCGGTTCTTCTTGGTGATGTAGTTGCGCTCCTTGCACTCGGTGCAGGCCATCGTGATCTTCGGGCGGACGTCGGTGCTCTTGGCCACGGTGCTGCCTTCTTCGTGCGGAGGGAACGTGCCGGTCGGACGTGCGTAGCGGGGGCGGGACTCGAACCCGCGACACCACGATTATGAGCCGTGTGCTCTGACCACCTGAGCTACCCCGCCACCGGGCGCGAACCTCCGGGACGGACACCGCGACGTCGACCACGGCGCTCACCTCGGGTGGACAGCACCCAGAGCCCCAATACGGAATCGAACCGTAGACCTTCTCCTTACCATGGAGACGCTCTGCCGACTGAGCTATTGGGGCAAGCGACCTCAGAGGATACACAGCGCCGCGACGCCGATGAAATCCCGCGGCCGGCACCGCAGGCCCCGGAGACGACGAAGGGCCCGCGGCGTCGGGCCCTTCGGGTGGCAGGTGCAGGATTCGAACCTGCGAAGGCTGTGCCGGCTGATTTACAGTCAGCTCCCTTTGGCCGCTCGGGCAACCTGCCGGGTGCCGGAGGATCGGCGGGGAGCACAATAGCGCAGCCGTGAGGTCGCTCCGTCGCCGCGGGGCGCTACCTGAGGGAGGACAGCGTGGCCGCTGAAGCCAGCTTCGACATCGTGAGCAAGGTCGACCGCCAGGAGGTCGACAACGCGCTGAACCAGACCCAGCGTGAGATCGCCCAGCGCTTCGACTTCAAGAACACCGGCGCGTCGATCGAGTGGCAGGGCGAGCTCGCGGTCGAGATCGCCGCCAACGCCGAGGACCGTGCCCTGGCGGTGCTCGACGTCTTCAAGCAGAAGCTCATCAAACGGGGCATCTCGCTCAAGACGCTCGACGAGGGCGACCCCCGGCAGTCCGGTCGGGAGGTCAAGGTGGCGGTGTCGCTGAACCAGGGCATCAGCCAGGAGCAGGCCAAGAAGATCGGCAAGCTGATCCGCGACGAGGGTCCCAAGGGCGTCAAGGTGCAGGTGCAGGGTGACGAGTTGCGGGTCTCGGGCAAGAAGCGCGACGACCTGCAGGAGGTCATCGCGCTGGTCAAGGCGCAGGACTACGACTTCGCGGTGCAGTTCACCAACTACCGCTGAATCGCTGCATCCGTCAGCGGAACAGCTCGACGCCCTGTCCGCTCTGCTCCTCGATTCCGTGGGCGTCGATGTAGCCCCAGCAGTCGGGGCGGGAGCCGTCGTTGTCGGTGACGTCGTAGGTATCGGCCAGCTGCCGGGAGGTGAGGACGCGGCCGGCGAACCTCGAGGCGTGCTCGTCGCCGACCAGAGCCGCGATGCCTCGCGCGACGTAGGTGGGTGATTCCGAGATTGCGAACCCTGGGGTGTCTCTGCAGGCCTCGCGCCAGTTGTCCTCGCTCACGCCGAACCCCTCGAGCATGTTCTCCGAGCGCAGCCAGCCCGGGGTGACGCCGAGCGCGGTGACGGTGTGGTCCTTCAGTTCTGCGGTCAGGCTCGCGACGATCCGGTCCACACTTGCCTTGACCAGGTCGTAGTAGAACCCGACCCCGTGGCGGTAGCGGGCATTGAACTCCGAGGTCCCGTCGGTCATCTCCACCAACAATCCGAGTCCACCGCTGCGAAGCATCAATGGGAGCGCGGTCGCTGCGGTCACGAGGTGGGTGTCAACGCCCATCCGCAGCATCCGCAACCCGCCGGACAGATCGTGCTCCCACAGTGGCCTGTCGAACTGTGCGTAGCAGTCACCGCCGAAGATGTCGTTGATCAGCACGTCCAACCTGCCGTGGTCGGCCTCGATGCGTTCCACCAGATCGACGACCGCCCGCTGATCCTCATGGTCGATGACGAGCGCGGCACCCTCACCGCCGGTCCCGGTGATCAGGTCACCGGTCTCCTCAATCGTCTCCGGCCGGTCGATCTCGGACCGCCCCTCCGTGCGACTGCTGCGTCCGGTTGCGTACACGTAGGCGCCTGACCGTGCGAGCTCGACGGCGATCGCGCGACCGGCGCCACGGGTGGCGCCCGCGACCAGGGCCACCTTCCCGGCAAGTGGGGTGCCATCAGTCATGGGGCTCGTCCCTTCGCGTGATCCAACCCGACAACAGCGCGTCAAGGTCTGCTGTGAGTCGGCCGATCAGAGACCCCTCGGGGTGCACCGACCAAGCCAGGCAGCCGCCCTCCATCGCGGTCATCACGATCCGAGCCAACTGGGGCGGCGGGGGGGCGCCGGCCAGCTCACCGTCAGCCACTGCCGAAACCGCGTGACACTCCAGGTGCCGGCGTACGTGCCCCCATCCGACGTGCAGCCAGCCGCGCATCTCGTCGTTCTGGAGATCGATGGCCAACGCCGCGAGTTGTTTGGAAGCAGTCAGCGGGTTGTCGAGGTCGTGGTAGTTGAACAAGGCCGCGACGCGCAGCCGTTGCAAGGGCGAGTCCACGCCTCGTGTCGCCTCCGCGAGCCCTTGATCGAGCGAAGCAACCCAGCGCTGGGAGAGCCGCAGGAAGAGCCGTTCCTTCGAGCCGAACCGCTTGATGAACGTCGCCGGCGACACCCCGGCGGAGTCTGCCGCCTTGGCCAGGGTGAAGCCTGAGGGACCGAGCGTCATCGAAGACCCGATCGGCGGCGTCCAACAGGGCATCATCAGGGGTGCCGATCGGCCGCGCCACCGTGAACCGCCCGCTATCCCTGCCACGCTTCCTCGCGGCCCTCGCCGTAGTCGACGAACGCCTGTCGCAGGCCGCCGAGAACCTCTGCTCCAGTCTCCAGGACCGCCCTCGACTGCGGTTCCTGGACCCGGCCGACGGACGCGCGCATGTCATCGCGCAGGCTCGCGAGCTGTGCCGCCGTCGCCTCCGCCTGCCCGGTGTCGTGCGCAGTCGTCATCTCTGCCTCCTCGTGCCCGGAGTCAGTCTCGGAGTAGTTAGTAAACTGCGGTTCGGTGATGAAGTCAACCGGCGTTCCGCCTTCATCACGAGCACATCTGCTCTCCGCTGCCGAACCCGCCATCCCCACGTGGGATGCACCGCGGGTGCGATCAGTAGGACCGGCTCTCACCGCTCTCGGCGGCGTCACGGGTCCGACACATGCAGGGGAGCTTGGGGGAGGGCGAGGTAGCGGAGCACGTCGGCTGCCTCGGCTTCCAGCGCGGTGAGCTCTGCTGGCGTGAGTCGCCGCAGCGGGTTGAGCGTCACCACGCCGTCGGACATGGTCCAGGTCCCCGCGACGCGGCCGTCGACGAGCGCGGTCGCACGGAAGATGCCGTTCACCGTCACAACGTCCTGGTGAGCCCCGGTCACGAACGATCCGTCCGACCATGCGTGCAGGACGGGATCGAACATGCCCAGCAGCCGCGGGGGTGGCAGCATCTCTGTCTCTGCGCCGTCGAGCAGCGTGCGCATCGTGTCGTCGACCGGGCGGGTCTCGGCCGCGATCATCTCGAAGCCGCGCCGGGCGTCGGTGAGGGTGATGCCCGCGTAAGCAGCGAGGTCGGCGGGGATGGGGCCGTGCCCGGCAAGGTAGCGCCGAGCCAGCATCTCAGGCACCGTCACGGTCGGGAACGGCGGTCGGTCCAGCCACTGCTCGCGTCGGACATAGCAGTGTTCTCGATCGCGAACCGACCCGCGGATCAGGTGCCCGTGCACGCTCGCGGCGACGAGGACGTATACGAGGGCCTGACCGGCGGTCGGCGCATCCGCCGGCGTCGAGGGCGACCCGCAGCTCAGCTCGAGTCCTCGGAGCGTCGGCGACCGCCTCACGTACCGCCTCCAGACCTCGCCTGGCCGTCGACTCGTCGACCCCGACCTGCGCCAACCGGCGAGCGTTTCCGGCGACCATGCGCGGCGCGGTCAGCGTCTGCAGCCACGAGTAGTCGACCAACCTGCACCAGGTGCAGCGTCCGCGGAACAGGCCGCAACCCCGCCAGCGTGCGCCGTTCCGACGAGGAGCGCCGCGTCGATGTCGCTGGCAGAAGCTGCCACGGCTGCGGGCGCGCACCGCGAGGCGGCAGCCCGCGCGCGTCCTGGGCCTGCAGCGCCAGGAGCCGGTCGGCCACTTCCACCACGCCCCGGGGCGCGGCGGCAGGGAGCAACTGCGCAGAGAGCCGGGCGGCCAGCACACCGTTCGCCACTGTCATGACGACCTGATCCGTCGCAGCTCTGCGCTGCCCGAACGCAGCAGGACGCTGTTGCTTCGAGCCGCTGGAGGTCAGCGCCTGGACTCGTAGTGGGACAGGGTCACGCCGTCCGGGAAGGTTCTCGTCTCCACGAGGCGCAGGTTCACCCAGGTGTCCAGCGCGCTGAAGAACGGCGTGCCGCCGCCGACCAGCACCGGGTGCGTGACCACCTGGTAGTCGTCGATCAGGCCGGCGCGCATCGCCGCGCCCGCGAGGGCGGCGCCGCCGATCTCCATCGGGGCGCCGTCCTCGGCCTTCAGCCGGGTGATCTCGGCCACGGCGTCGCCGGTGACCAGGCGCGCGTTCCCGCTGACCGCGTCGAGGGTCGTGGAGAACACCACCTTCGGCGTCTTCTGCCAGACGCGGGCGAACTCGACCTCCACGGCCGTCGCGTCCGGCTGCTGGTCGGCGGTCGGCCAGTGCGCGCTCACCACTTCCGACAGCTTGCGGCCGTACAGCGAGACACCGATCTCGCGGGCTCGGTCGTTGAACCACTGGTGCAGCTCGGCACTGGCACGCTCCAGCCGATGTCGTCGCCGCGCGCGGCGATGTACCCGTCCAGGCTCACGTTCATCGAGTAGATCAGCTTCGCATGGTGTCCGCCTCTCGTCAGCTGTGTCGGTCTCTGTGTACCGACCGCGCTGACATCGCATACCGATCGGGGGTTCACGAACTATCGTCAGCCGTCATCGTCAGCCGCTCTCCGCCGAGCCAGTCGGCGAGTCGCTCCCGCTCGTGCAGGAGTGCCCCCGGCTGCTGCCCGGAGTAGCGGTGGTCCGGCGCCCAGACCAGCGCGTCGAAGGGACACACCTCGACGCAGATGCCGCAGTACATGCACAGCGACCAGTCGATGGCGAAGCGGTCCAACACCGCATCGGTCCGCGGCCGGCCGCCGGGCCCGGCCGGCTCGGTGGTCTCCGGGTGGGAGTCGATGTGGATGCACCACGAAGGGCACTCGCGGGCGCAGAGCATGCACGAGGTGCAGGCGTCCTGGATCAGGGCGATGACGCCACGGGCCTGCTCCGGCACCGAAGGCACGGTCACCGGTCGCTCCCGCGCCTCGGCGGACGAGTCGGTCTGGCGACGGCCAGCGAGTCCGGGGCGGGGCTGCCGGGCTCACGAGGCCCCCACGTGTCCGGGTCGGGCACACCCGGGCGGGCGGCTCCGCCGCCGGCCCGCCCGTCCCGGAGCGTCTCCGCCCGCCCGCGCGGCGAGCGCCGCATCGGACTCTCCCGGCTCCTTCGCGCCCGGCCAGCCGACGGCGGCTCGGGAGGCCAGCACGAAGTCCTTGCGCAGCGGGTGACCCTCGAACCCCGCCGGCAACAGCAACCCGTCGGCGGCGGCCCCGGGGCCGGTGAAGCGCACTCCGAACATCTCCCGCACCTCGCGCTCGTGCCAGGCGGCGCCGGCGAACACCCCGGCCACCGAGGCCACGACCGGGTCGTCCCGCGGCACGGACGTCCGGACCAGCAGGCGGCGCAGGGGCTCGTCGCCGGCCGGGAGCGCGGCCAGGTGGCAGACCAGGGCGAAGCCGTCGTCCAGCTCGTCCACCGCGGTGAGCCAGTCGAAGAACGTGCAGCCCAGCGCGGTTGCCGCGGCCTGCACGGCCGCTCGCCAGTCGGCGCGGGCGACATCGAGCCGGACCGTCCCGAACTCGACCACTACGCGGACCGGCGGCAGGTCCGCGAGCCGGTCGGTGACGGTGTCGTGCCAGCTCGGGCCCCTCACGTGCCGGCTCCCGCCTGTTGCCGCCGGAGCTGGGCCAGGCCGTCGAGCAGCGCCTCGGGACGAGGCGGGCAGCCGGGGACGTAGACGTCGACCGGGACCAGCTGGTCCACGCCCTTGGTGACGCAGTAGGAGTCCCAGTACGGCCCGCCGGAGTTCGCGCAGGAGCCGAACGACAAGACGTGTCGCGGCTCCGGCAGCCGGTGCCAGAGCGCCAGCACTGCCGGGGCCAGCGCGTCGGTGACCGTGCCGGAAACGACCAGCACGTCGGCCACCTCCGGCGCATCTGCCAGCAGGTCGACGTCGCCGAGGTCGACCGGCGACGCGGCCGGGTCGCGCAGCGCGGCCGCGGCGTACTCGAGCGCGCAGCAGGCCAGGGCGAGGTCGTGCACCCGCCACCGGGTGCCGCCGAGGCGGACCTCGGCCACCCGCACCTGCGGTCCCGCCATGGCTGGAGTCTAGGGATTCGGGGCGACCACCCGCCTCGAGTCGCCAGATCGCGGACCGGCTGCCTAGCATCGAGAGGTCACCGCCAAGACGAGCCACCGAATGGAGCCAGGCGTGGAGCAGCGGATCATCGGGGACCTGAAGGTGTCGGCGATCGGCCTGGGGGCGATGTGGTTCTCCGTCGACCCGATCCCCGACGCCGACCGGGCGGAGGCGACCGTGCACGCCGCCTTGGATGCGGGCGTGACGCTGATCGACACCGCGGACGCGTACACGCCGTCGGTCGCCGGCTGCGCGCACGGGCACAACGAGGAGGTCGTCGCGAGAGCGCTGCGCTCCTCGGTGGCGACACCGACGCGGTGCTGGTCGCGACCAAGGGCGGCCACGTCCGGGACGAGGACGCGAGCTGGGACGTCAACGGTCGGCCGAGGTACCTGCGCCAGGCCTGTGAGGCGTCGCTGCGTCGGCTGGGCGTGGACGCGATCGGCCTCTACCAGCACCACCGCCCCGACCCCTCGGTCCGCTACGAGGACACGATGGGCGGGCTCAAGGACCTGCTCGACGCCGGCCTGGTGCAGCGGGTCGGCATCTCCAACGCGGACCCGGACCAGATCCGGGTCGCCCGCTCGGTGCTGGGCGACGGCCCTGGTCAGCGTGCAGAACCAGCTGTCCCCAGCGTTCCGGAGCAGCCTGCCCGAGGTGAGCGTCTGACGAGCTGGGCATCGCGTTCCTGCCCTGGAGCCCGCTGGGCGGGTCCGGCGACGCAGCCAGGCTGGGAGCTCAGCACTCCGCCTTCGCGCGGGTCGCGGAAAACCACGAGGTGAGCCCGCAGCAGGTCTGCCTGGCCTGGCTGCTCGGGCTGTCACCTCGTGTCATCCCGATCCCCGGAGCCAGCCGACCGGCGACGATCCGCGACTCGGCTGCGGCCCCGCTGCTGGAGCTGAGCGACGAGGAGCGAGCACAGCTCGACGCCGCCTGACCCCGGGGGTGGCGAACGCCACGCGGCGTCTCGAGCGGACGGACCTACGATGGACGGTGGCGCCCGCGCGCCGGACCGACCGCGCCGCCGACCGAGAGAGGACCGCGTGAGCAAGCAGGTCAAGCAGCTCGACCGCGTCATCATCCGTTTCGCCGGCGACTCCGGGGACGGGATGCAGCTCACCGGCGACCGCTTCACTCAGGAGAGCGCGGCGTTCGGGAACGACCTGTCGACGCTGCCCAACTTCCCGGCCGAGATCCGGGCGCCGCAAGGGACCATGGCCGGCGTCTCCAGCTTCCAGGTGCACTTCGCCGACCACGACATCCTCACCCCCGGCGACGCGCCGGACGTGCTGGTGGCGATGAACCCCGCGGCGCTCAAGGCCAACGTCGGCGACGTCCCGCGCGGTTCCACCGTGATCGTGGACACTCACGACTTCGGCGCCCGCAACCTGACCAAGGCGGGGTATGCACAGAACCCGCTGGAGGACGGGACGCTCGAGCAGTTCCAGTTGCACGCGGTTGATCTGACCACGCTCACCGTCGAGGCGGTCAAGGAGTTCGGGCTGAGCCGCAAGGACGCAGCCCGAGCCAAGAACATGTTCGCGCTCGGCCTGCTGAGCTGGATGTACGGCCGTCCGATCGAGTCCACCATCGACTTCCTCACCACCCGCTTCGCCGCCAAGCCCACCCTGCGGGACGCCAACGTCACCGCGTTCCGCACCGGATGGAACTACGGCGAGACCACCGAGGCGTTCGCGGTCCGCTACGAGGTCAGGCCCGCCGTGATGCCGGTGGGGCGTTACCGCAACATCACCGGCAACACCGCGCTCGCGTACGGCCTGATCGCGGCCGCCCAGCAGTCGGGCCTGGACCTGTTCCTCGGGGCCTACCCGATCACGCCGGCGTCCGATGTGCTGCACGAGCTGAGCAAGCACAAGAACTTCGGCGTCACCACGTTCCAGGCCGAGGACGAGATCGCGGGTGTCGGGGCGGCGCTGGGCGCCTCCTTCGGCGGTGCGCTGGGCGTCACCACCACGTCCGGACCGGGCGTCTCACTCAAGTCGGAGACGATCGGTCTGGCGGTGATGCTCGAGCTGCCGTTGGTGGTGTGTGACATCCAGCGCGGCGGGCCCTCGACGGGACTGCCCACGAAGACCGAGCAGTCCGACCTGTTGCAGGCGCTGTTCGGCCGCAACGGGGAGGCGCCGCTGCCCGTCGTAGCGCCGCGGTCGCCCGCCGACTGCTTCGACGCGGCCCTGGAGGCGGCCCGCATCGCGGTCGCCTACCGCACTCCGGTGATGTTGCTGTCCGACGGCTACCTCGCCAACGGCTCCGAGCCGTGGCTGCTGCCCGACGTCGAGGACCTGCCGGTCATCGACCCGGGGTTCGCGACGGCCAGCAACGCGACCGAGGACGGCGGGGACTTCCTGCCGTACAAGCGCGAGCCCGGAACTCTTGCCCGCCCGTGGGCCGTCCCGGGGACACCCGGCCTGATGCACCGCATCGGCGGCCTGGAGAAGGCCGACGAGACCGGTGCGATCTCCTACGACCCCGACAACCACGACACGATGGTCCGACTGCGCCAGGCGAAGGTGGACGCGGTCGCCGCCAGCATCCCGCCCACCGAGGTCGACGACCCGGGCGGGACCGACGGTGCGGGTGCCCGGGTGCTCGTCGTCGGCTGGGGATCGACATACGGCACGATCGGGGCCGCCGTCCGGCGCGTCCGCCGGGACGGGCTGCGGGTGGCCCAGGTGCACCTGCGGCACCTCAACCCGCTGCCCCGCGACCTCGGGGAGGTGCTGCGCCGCTACGAGCGGGTCGTGGTCCCGGAGATGAACCTCGGTCAGCTGGCACTGCTGCTGCGAGCCGCCTACCTGGTGGACGCCCGCAGCGAGAACCAGGTCCGCGGCCTGCCCTTCAAGGCCGCCGCGCTCGCCGAGATGCTGCGCGGCCACCTGAGAGACATCGGGGCCGCGGAGGTCCCGGACGACGCGACAGCTCGAGAGGTGCGCGCATGACGACCGTCGACCTGCCCTCCCCGACGGGCCTGGCCCGTACGGGCCTGTCCGGGGTGCCGACCAGCGAGGACGCGCAGACCCGCAAGGACTACGCCTCCGACCAGGACGTCCGCTGGTGCCCGGGGTGCGGCGACTACGCGGTGCTGGCCGCGGTCCAGGGCTTCCTGCCCGACCTGGGGCTGCGACGGGAGAACATCGTCTTCGTCTCGGGCATCGGGTGCGCCGCCCGCTTCCCGTACTACCTCGACACCTACGGCATGCACTCGATCCACGGCCGGGCGCCCGCGATCGCCACCGGGCTCGCGGTGTCCCGCCCCGACCTGTCGACCTGGGTGGTCACCGGGGACGGCGACGCGCTCTCGATCGGCGGCAATCACCTGATCCACGCGCTGCGCCGCAACGTGAACATGACGATCTTGTTGTTCAACAACCGCATCTACGGGCTGACCAAGGGGCAGTACTCACCCACCTCGGAGACCGGCAAGGTGACCAAGTCGACGCCGACCGGGTCGGTGGACAGCCCGTTCAACCCGGTGTCGCTCGCCCTCGGCGCGGAGGGCACGTTCGTGGCCCGCACCGTGGACTCGGACCGGCGGCACCTCACCGCCGTGCTGCGCGAGGCGGCCGCGCACCGGGGTACCGCGCTGGTGGAGATCTTCCAGAACTGCCCGATCTTCAACGACGGCGCGTTCGATGCGGTCAAGGACAATGACCGCAAGGAGTCCGCGCTGATCCCGCTGGAGCACGGTCGGCCCGTGCGCTTCGGGCCGGGTGGCGGCCTGGGGGTGGCGCGAGAGCCCGGCTCCAGCGCGGTGCGAGTGGTGCGCGTACGCGGCGCCGGCACCGACTTCGCGGACAGCGACGGCCCGGAGCTCGTGGACGAGTCCGAGCTCGTGGTGCACGACGCGCACGCCGACGACCCGAGCACCGCCTTCGCCTTGTCCCGGCTCACCGACGCGGGCGCCATCACGCAGGCTCCGGTCGGGATCTTCCGGCAGGTGGAACGGCCGACCTACGACGACCTCGCCCGGGCGCAGGTGGACACGGCGATCGGCACCAGCGGGCGAGGTAGCCTGGCCGACCTGATCGCCGGCAAGGACACCTGGGCGGTCGGGCAGCCGCGCGGGTGAGCGAGGAGAGACGCGGCTTCCTGTTCGGCCTCGCCGCCTTCGGCATCTGGGGGATCTTCCCGCTGTACTGGCCGCTGCTCGACCCGGCCGGCGCGGTGGAGGTGCTGGCGCACCGGATCGTCTGGTCGCTGGTCGTGGTGGGGTTGCTCGTCGTGGTGCTGCGGCTGCGCGGTCGACTGGCGCTGGTGATCCGCGACCGCCGCCGGCTCGGCCTGCTGGTGCTCGCGGCCGGAGTCATCTCGGTGAACTGGGTGACGTTCATCTGGGGCGTGACTCACGGCCACGTGGTCGAGACGGCACTGGGCTACTTCATCAACCCGCTCGTGCTCGTCCTGTTCGGCGTGGCGTTGCTCGGCGAACGGCTGCGACCCTGGCAGTGGGTCGGGCTCGGGATCGCTGGGGTCGGCGTCGTCGAGCTCACCGTGGACTACGGACGGCTGCCCGTTATCGCGCTCGTGCTGGCCGCGTCCTTCGGGACCTACGGGCTGCTGAAGAAGCGCGCCGCGGTCGGTGCCGTCGAGGGCCTGGCGGTCGAGACCCTGCTGCTGGCGCCGGTCGCGCTGGTCTACCTGGTCGTGCTGCAGGCGCAAGGGCTCGGTTCGCTGGACGCCGGCGGCTGGCTGCACCCGGTGCTGCTGGTCGGCACCGGGGCGATCACGGCGCTGCCGCTGCTGCTGTTCGGCGCCGCCGCCCCCCGGGTGCGGCTGACCACGATCGGGATGCTGCAGTACGTCGCGCCGGTGATGCAGTTCGTGCTCGGGCTGGTCGTGTTCCAAGAGCCGATGACGGCGGCCCGGTGGGTCGGGTTCGGGCTGGTCTGGACCGCGCTGGTCGTCGTCACCGCCGAGGCGGTCGTCCACACCCGGCGGACCGCGCGGGCGGCCCGCGAGCCGGTATGCGCAGCCGCCGAGGGTATGGCCTGATACGTCCGCAACGGGCAGACTGCCCGGAGACGCACGACCGCCGCCGCAGTCCACTCCCCCCGACCTGGAGGACCGCATGTCACCCCGTCTCCTGCCGCTCGTCGCCGTTCGTGGCCCGCACGGCTCGCGCAGCCGCATGACCTGCACGTACCGCTGTGGGAACGCCTGCGACCACCCGGAGCCGAACACGTCCGGCAACCCGCACATCTCCGACGTGCTGCAGCGGGCGATCGCACGCCGGTCGGTGCTCGGCGGCGTCGCCACCGGCTCGGCGGCGCTGCTGGTGGGTGCACTGGCCAGGCCCAGCACGGCGGACGCGGTCACCGGTGAGCGGCGGTCCCGCCCGGGTGCGCTGACCTTCGACCCGGTGGCACCGAACACCCGGGACAACGTGACCGTCCCGGTCGGCTACGACTACGACCTGCTGGTCGGCTGGGGCGACCCGGTGGAGGCCGGCGCGCCCGCGTTCGACGTCTACCGCCAGACGGCCGCGGCCCAGGCCAAGCAGTTCGGCTACAACTGCGACTACGTCGGCGTGCTACCGGTCCCCGGGCGGCGGGGACGGTTCGTGATGGCGGTCAACCACGAGTACACCGACGAGAACCTGATGTTCCCCACCGACCGCTACTCGGCCGACGAGGTGCGGCGGATCTCGATGATGGCACACGGCATGTCCGTCGTGGAGATCAAGCGCGGCAGCCGGCTGGGGTCGTACGAGCGGGTGCCGGTCGAGCGGGCCACGCTGAACCGCCGCTACACCGCGCACACCCCGTTCGAGGTCACCGGACCGGCCGCCGGGGCGCGGCGGATGCAGACGCGTCGCGACCCCAGCGGGACGCGAGTGCTCGGCACGCTGAACAACTGCTCCGGCGGGATCACCCCCTGGGGCACGGTGCTGTCCGGCGAGGAGAACTTCAACCAGTACTTCGAGGCGAGCAACGGACGGGACCCTGCCTACGAGACCAGCTACGACCGGTACGGCATCACCGGCTCCGCCGGCCGGGGCTGGCACAAGGTGGACCCCCGCTTCGACCTGTCCAAGGAGCCGCACGAGCCGTTCCGGTTCGGCTGGGTGGTGGAGATCGACCCGCTGGACCCGACCAGCACGCCGAAGAAGCGCACCATGCTGGGCCGGCTCAAGCACGAGACCGCGAACCTGGCCTTCGCCCCCGACGGGCGGGTGGTGGCCTACACCGGCGACGACGAGCGCGGCGACTACATGTACCGGTTCGTGTCCCGCAAGCGCTACCGGGACGGCGACTCCGCTGCCGACCGTGCGCACAACCTGTCGCTGCTCGACTCCGGGACGCTGTCCGTCGGTCGCTTCGTGGACGAGGCACGCGACCCCCGGCCCGAGTACGACGGCGTGGTGGAGTGGGTGCCGCTGACGAGCGACACCGAGTCCTTCGTCGCCGGCATGAGTGTCGCGGACGTGCTGATCGACACCCGGCTGGCCGCGGACGCGGTCGGCGCGACCCGGATGGACCGGCCCGAGGACGTCGAGGTGAACCCGGTCAACAACCGGCTCTACGCCGCGCTCACCAACAACTCCGACCGTGGCACGAAGTACCCGACCGACGAGGCGAACCCGCTGGGATCGAGCCACGTCCGGGAGTCGCTGGACGGCCCGCTGGTCCGCGCGTCGGGGAACCGCAACGGCTACGTGCTCGAGCTGACCCCGCGCAACGGCAACCATGCCGCGCCGCGGGCGGACTGGGTGCTGATGCTCGTGTGCGGTGACCCGGAGGCTCCTGAGACGTACTTCGCCGGGTACCCCAAGGAGCAGGTGAGTCCGATCTCCTGCCCCGACAACGTCGCCTTCGACAAGCACGGTCACCTCTGGATCTCCACCGACGGCAACCAGCTCGGCTCGCACGACGGCATGTTCGCGGTCCCGACGGCGGGGACGCAGCGGGGCAAGGTGCTGCAGTTCCTCACCGTCCCCACCGGCGCCGAGTGCTGCGGGCCGCTGATCTCGCGCGACCAGCGCACCGTGTTCGCCGCGGTGCAGCACCCGGGAGAGATCGACGGGGCGACCTTCGAGGACCAGGCGAGCACCTGGCCGCACACCAAGCGGTACCCGATCCCCACCGTCGTGGTCGCCTACCGCGTCGACGGCGGTCGAGTCGGCGGCTGACCGGCCGGGACCGCCGCAGCGGGTCAGGACGAGCGGGTGACCACCAGGTCGCAGAGCTCGTGCAGGGCCCGCCGCGGCGGCCCGTCCGGGAGGTCTGCCAGCAGCGCGCGGGCCTCCTCGACGCGGTCACGGACGAATTCCCTGGCCTGCTCCAGCGCCGGGTGGGAGCGCAACAGTGCCAGCGCGTCGGCGTGCAGCTCGTCGTCGGTGAGGTCCCCGCCGAGGAGCTCGAACAGCCGGCTGGTGGCGGGGTCGTCGTCCGCGTGCCGCCGGGCCAGCAGCACCGGGAGGGTCGGGACCCCCTCCCGCAGGTCTGTGCCGGGCGTCTTGCCGGACTCCGCGGACTCGCTGGCGACGTCGAGGATGTCGTCGGACAGCTGGAAGGCCGCGCCGACCCGCTCGCCGAACTCCGTGAGCAGCTCCTGCGTCGCCGGGCCGCACCCGGCTGCCAGCGCGCCGAGTGAGGCGGACGCGGCGATCAACGACCCGGTCTTGTCGGCCACGACGGACAGGTAGTGCTCCAGCGGGTCGTCGCCGGCGGCCGGCCCGCGGGTCTCCCGGATCTGCCCCTGCACCAGCCGGGCGAAGGTACGCGCCTGGATCCGGACCGCCTCCGAACCGAGGTCCGCCACGATGTCGGAGGCCTGCGCGAACAGGAAGTCGCCGGTGAGGATGGCGACCGTGTTGTCGAAGCGGGCGTTCGCCGAGGGCGCCCCGCGGCGCAGCGGCGCGTCGTCCATCACGTCGTCGTGGTAGAGCGTCGCCAGGTGGGTCAGCTCCACGACGAGTGCGGCCGGCACCACGCCGGTGGCCTCGCGGTCCCCGAACTCCGCGGCGAGCAGGACCAGCAGCGGCCGGAACCGCTTCCCGCCGGCGTCCAGCAGGTGCCGGGCGGCCGCGGTGACGAACGCGGTGTCGCTGGAGACCGCTCGGGTGAGACCGACCTCCACCTCGCCCAGCCGGGACCGCAGGTCGGCCTCCAGCGACACGTCGCTGACCCGTACCCCGAGACTGGTCAGCGCCACGACGACCCCCGGCTCAGCGGACGAACGCGCCGGCCTGCTGGGCCAGGTCGAGGACGGGCCCCGGGACGATGCCCAGCAGGACGGTGGCGACCAGGGCCACGGTGATGACCGACGAGGTGAGGATGCTCGGGACGGTGACCGCCGGGCCGTCCCCGACCGGGTCGGAGAAGAACATCAGCACGATCACCCGGACGTAGAAGAAGGCAGCCACCACGCTGGCCACGACGCCGACGATCACCAGCGGCCAGGCTCCCCCCGCCCAGGCGGAGGTGAACACGGTCCACTTGCCCATGAAGCCGCTCGTCAGCGGGATCCCGGCGAAGGCGAGCAGGAAGAACGCGAACGCACCCGCGGTCAGCGGCGCCACCCGGCCGAGACCGGCCCAACGGGACAGCGCCGTGGTCTCCCCCCCGGCGTCTCGCACCACCGTCACGACCGCGAAGGCGCCGAGGGTGCTGAAGCCGTAGGCGGTGAGGTAGAACAGCACGCTGGACAGGCTGGTGAACCCACCGCCCTCGGAGCCGGCGTACAGCCCGGCGAAACCGACCAGCACGAACCCGGCGTGCGCGATGGAGGAGTAGGCGAGCATTCGCTTGATGTCGGTCTGGGTGATCGCGACCAGCGAGCCGACTGCCATCGTGGCGATGGCCACGATCCAGATCAGGGGGCGCCAGTCCCACGAGGCACCGCCGAACGCGACGTAGAAGACCCGGAGCAGGGCGCCGAACGCCGCGATCTTGGTGCAGGCGGCCATGAACCCGGTCACCGCCGTGGGCGCGCCCTGGTAGACGTCCGGCGTCCAGGCGTGGAACGGCGCGGCCCCGACCTTGAACAGCAGCCCGACCGCGATCAGCGCGACGCCGGCCAGCAGCAGCGGCGTTCCGGTCGTGTTGGCCGACACCGCCTGGTCGATCGCCGACAGGTCGAAGGACCCGGCGTATCCGTAGACCAGCGCGATGCCGTACAGGAAGAACGCGGACGAGAACGCTCCCAGCAGGAAGTACTTCATCGCCGCCTCCTGGCTGAGCAGCCGGCGGCGGCGCGCCAGCCCGCACAGCAGGTAGAGCGGCAGGCTCAGGACCTCCAGGGCGACGAACATCATCAGCAGGTCGCCGGAGGCCGGGAACAGCATCATCCCGCCGACGGCGAACAGCATCAGCGGGAAGACCTCGGTGTGCTCGATCCCCCGGGTGGAAGCCTCGCGTTCGGCGTCGGTGCCGGGCAGCGCCGCGGCCTGGCCCGCGAAGCCGGTCAACCCGCCCTCGAGCCGGCGCTCCGCGAACAGCAGGGCACTGATGAGGGACAGCAGGAGCAGGACGCCCCACAAGAAGACGGTCGGTCCGTCGACGACGATGGCCCCCTCGACCACCAGGGCGCCGTAGGCAGCGCCGCCGGCCAGTTCGTCGAGCCCGGTCGCGACCTGCACGGTCGAGGCGAGCGCGGCGACGAGCGTCACCACGGCGACCCCCACCTGCACCGGGTACCGCCAGGCGCGTGGCGCGAACGCCTCCACCAGCACCCCGAGCACCGCGCCGCCGAAGACGATGAGCAGCGGGAGGACCAGGGAGTACTCGACCTTGGGGACGTCGAACTCGAGCGGGCTCACTCCTGCCCCTCCTCGGGCTGTGTCTCGTCCAGTGCGGACACCGGCACGTCCGGTTCGGGCTGCTCGACGCCGACCTGTTCGAGCGTGGCCGACACCGCCGGGTCGATCACCTGCAGCAGCACCTGCGGGAACAGGCCCAGTCCGAGCAGCAGCGCCAGCAGCGGACCGAGCGCCAGTCGCTCACGCAGTCGGAGGTCGGGCAGGACGGCCGCACCCGGACGCGGAGGCCCGTTCATCGTGCGTTGGTACATGATCAGGATGTAGAGCGCGGCCAGCACGATGCCGAGGGTCGCCACGACCGCGGCCGTGATCGAGACGCGGAACGTCCCGGCCAGCACCAGGAACTCACTGACGAACGGCGACAGGCCGGGCAGCGACAGGCTGGACAGTCCGGCCACGAGGAAGACCCCGGCGAGCACCGGAGCAGCCTTCTGCACACCGCCGAAGTCGCCGATCTGCGCCGAGCCGCCGCGAGCGATGAGCATGCCGGTGACGAGGAACAGCGCCGCGGTCGACAGGCCGTGGTTGAACATGTACAGCGTCGAGCCCGCCCCGCCCTGGCTGGTGAACACGAAGATGCCCAGGACGATGAAGCCGAAGTGCGACACCGAGGTGTAGGCGATCAGCCGGCGGATGTCGGTCTGCCCGATCGCGAGCAGGCCGCCGTACAGGACGCTGAACGCCGCCAGCGCGATCACCACCGGCGAGGCCCACTGCGACGCCTCGGGGAACAACCCGAGGCAGAACCGGATCATCCCGAAGGTGCCGATCTTGTCCAGGATGCTCACCAGCAGCACCGACGTCCCGGGGGTCCCGGCGGCGGCGGCGTCCGGCAGCCAGGTGTGCACGGGGAACATCGGCGCCTTGACGGCGAAGGCGACGAAGAAGCCGAGGAACAGCCACCGGCCGGTCGACTCGTCCATCGCGACCTGCATCAGGTCGGTGAGCAGGTAGCTGGGCACGCCGGCATCGGCGGACACGACGTACAGCCCCACCACCGACGCCAGCATCAGCAGCCCGCCGACCAGCGAGTAGAGCAGGAACTTCACCGCCGCGTAGGACCGCTGCGCCCCGCCGAACCCGCCGATCAGGAAGTAGATCGGGATCAGCGTCGCCTCGAACAAGACGTAGAACAAGAAGACGTCGGTCGCGGCGAAGACGCCGATGGCGAGCCCCTCGAGGCCCAGCATCCAGGCGAAGAACGCGTTCCGGCTCCACCGCCCGTCGTCACCGTCGTGCCACGAGGCGAGCACGACGATCGGGGTGAGGATGACGGTCAGCAGCACGAGCGTGAGGCCGATCCCGTCCACCCCGACGGCGTAGTGCACCCCGAACGCAGGGATCCAGTCCACCTGCTCCTCGAGCTGGAAGCCGGAGCCGCCGACCTCGAACTGCAGCGCGGTGGCGGCCCCGACCCCGGCGGTCACCAGCGACGTCCCGAGGGCGAAGCCGGGGGCCAGCGCGCCACGCCCGCGCGGCAGCAGGACCAGCAGCACCGCCCCGAGCAGGGGCAGGCCGGCGAGGACGCTCAACCAGGGGAAGCTCATGACAGCGTCACCGCCAGGGTCGCCACGACGGCGATCAGCGCGCCGCCGAGAAAGGTGAGCGCGTACGAGCGGACGAATCCGGTTTGGGTGCGGCGCACCTGGCCGGAGGTGCCGCCGACCAGTGCCGCGAGGCCGTTGACGGCACCGTCGATGATGCGGGTGTCCACGTAGACCAGCACCCGGGTGAGGTACTGGCCGGGACGCATGAACACCGCCTCGTTGAACGCGTCGCCGTACAGGTCGGCGCGTGCCGCACGGACCAGCAGCGACACCTTCTGCGGTGGGGTCTCGGGCACGTCCTGCCGACCGAACAGCGACCAGGCCACGGCGACGCCCACCACCACCACCAGGGTGACCAGGCCGGTGAGCACGAGCGGCGACACGAACAGCTCGTGCTCCTCCTCCGGGCCGGTCACCGGCTCCAGCCAGTCGGTGATCCAGCCGGCCAGCAGCAGCACGCCGCCGACGACGGAGAGCGCGGCGAGCACGATCAGGGGGCCGGTCATGACCGCCGGTGATTCGTGCGGGCGGACGTCGGGACGCCAACGGCGCCGGCCGAGGAACGTCATCAGCATCACGCGGGTCATGTAGAAGGCGGTGATCCCCGCGCCGAGGAGCGCGCCGACGCCGAACACCCAGCCCTCGGCGAATGCCACCTCGATGATCTTGTCCTTGCTCCAGAAGCCGGAGAATCCGGGGAAGCCGATGATCGCCAGGTAGCCGGCGGCGAAGGTGGCGAACGTGATCGGCATGGCCCGGCTGAGCGCGCCGTAGCGGCGCATGTCCACGTCGTCGTCCATGGCGTGCATGACTGATCCGGCGCCCAGGAACATGTTCGCCTTGAAGAAGCCGTGCGTGAGCAGGTGGAAGATGGCGAACGGGTAGCCGGCCGGACCGAGGCCGGCCGCCAGGTGCATGTAGCCGATCTGGCTCATGGTGGAGGCCGCCAGCGCCTTCTTGATGTCGTCCTTGGCGCCACCGAGAATCGCGCCGAACAGCAGCGTGACCAGCCCGACGATCATGACCGCGGTCTGCGCCACCGGCGTCTCCGCGTAGACGTACGCGGACCGGACGATCAGGTAGACGCCGGCGGTCACCATGGTCGCCGCGTGGATGAGCGCCGACACCGGCGTCGGACCCTCCATCGCGTCCAGCAGCCACGACTGGAGCGGCACCTGCGCCGACTTGCCGCAGGCGGCGAGCAGCAACAGCAGGCCGAGCGCCGTCGCGACGGCGGTCGTTGTCTCCGGCATGCCCGCGGACACGGCCACGAAGCTGGACGTGCCGAAGGTCGCCACCATGAGCATCACCGCAAGGGCCATGCCGAGGTCGCCGACCCGGTTCACCACGAAGGCCTTCTTGGCCGCGGTCGCGGCGGAGTCCTTGTGCGCCCAGAACCCGATCAGCAGGTACGACGCCAGGCCGACGCCCTCCCAGCCGAGGAACAGCACCAGATAGTCGTCGGCGAGGACGAGAACGAGCATCGCGACGACGAACAGGTTCATGTACCCAAAGAACCGGCGGCGACGCTCGTCGTGCGCCATGTAGCCGACGGAGTACAGGTGGATCAGGGTGCCGACACCGGTGATCAGCAGCACGAACAGCGCCGACAGCGGGTCCAGCATGAACCCGACCGAGACGGTGTAGTCACCAACGTCCAGCCAGGTCCACAGCTCCTGCGCCACCTGGCGCTCCTCCGCCCCCCGGCCGAGCAGCGCCACGAACAGGTAGACCGCGACCGCGAACGATGCCGCCGGCATCGCCACCCCGAGCAGGTGACCCCACCGGTCCAGACGGCGTCCGCCCAGCAGCAGCACGACGGCACCGAGCGCCGGCAGGGCGACGACGAGCCACAGCAGCGAGAACGCCCCGGTTGCCTCGACCGGCACCACCGGGACCGCTCCAGCCTCGCCCGCGCTGAGCGGGCTGACGACGAGTGGGCTCACGTGGGTCTCAGCGCTCCTCAGTACTTCAGCAGGCTGGCGTCGTCGACCGAGGCCGACCGGCGGGTGCGGAAGATCGCGACGATGATCGCCAGGCCGACCACGACCTCGGCGGCAGCGACGACCATGACGAAGAAGGCTGCCACCTGTCCGCTGAGGTCACCGGTCTGCTTGGCGAAGGTCACCAGCGCGAGGTTGCAGGCGTTCAGCATCAGCTCGACGCACATGAACACGACGATCGCGTTGCGGCGGACCAACACGCCGACCGCCCCGATGCTGAACAGCAGGGCGGACAGCGTGATGTACGCGTCCGGGTTCATCGACCGGACCCCCGCTCGGTCAGGTCCGCGGCCGGCGCCTCGGGATCGAGGGCGGCGGCGGTGCGGTCGACGTCGGAGCGCACCCGCCGGACGTTGCCCCGCTGCCGCAGCGACCGGGACACCGATCCCTCGGCTGTGCTCCCGTCAGGGAGCAGCGCCGGGGTGTCCACCGCGTTGTGGCGGGCGTAGACGCCAGGGGTCGGCAACTGGCCGGGGTGCTCGCCGTGCTCGGCGTAGCGCCGCATCCGGTCCTGTACCAGGTCGCGCTGGGTCGGCTTGGCGACCAGCCGCTCGCGGTGCGCCAGGACCATCGCACCGAGCGCGGCGGTGATCAGCAGGGCACTGGTGAGCTCGAACGCGAACACGTAACGGCCGAACAGCAGCTGGGCCAGGGCCTGCACGTTGCCATCCGCGTTCGCCTCGCCGAGACCGACGACCTGCGCCGTCGCCGCCTGGGCCACGCCGACGGCGAGCAGCGTCCCGAACAGCAGGCCCAGGACGATCGCTGCCAGCCGCTGGCCCTTGATCGTCTCCACCACCGAGTCCGAGGCATCCACGCCGACGAGCATCAAGACGAAGAGGAACAGCATCAAGATGGCGCCGGTGTAGACGATGATCTGCACCGCGAACAGGAACGGCGCCTCGAGGGCGGCGTACAGGACGGCCAGCGACACCATCACGAAGGCGAGCAACATCGCGGAGTGCACCGCCTTGCGCACCAGGACCATGCCGACCGCGGCCAGCACCATCGGCGGCGCCAGCAGCCAGAACACCGTCATGTCCCGGTCCCCTCCGCGCCCTGCCCGGGCTGCGTCGTGGGGTCCGACCCGCCCCGGCCCTGACCGGCGCCACGGTAGTAGTCCTTCTCGTCGGCCCCGAGCCGCATCGGGTGCGGCGGCTGCTCCATGCCGGGCAGCAGCGGTGCCAGCAGGTCGGACTTCTCGTAGATCAGGTCGGCACGGTTGTCATCGGCGAGCTCGTACTCGTTGGTCATGGTCAGCGCCCGGGTCGGGCACGCTTCGATGCAGAGCCCGCACAGGATGCAGCGCAGGTAGTTGATCTGGTAGACGCGGCCGTAGCGCTCGCCCGGCGAGAACCGGCCTCCCTCCGCGTTGTCCGCACCCTCGACGTAGATGGCGTCGGCGGGGCAGGCCCAGGCGCACAGCTCGCAGCCGATGCACTTCTCCAGGCCGTCCGGCCAGCGGTTGAGCTGGTGCCGACCGTGGAAACGGGGGGCGGTCGGCTTCTTCTCGTACGGGTAGCTCTCGGTCACCACCCGCCGGAACATGGTGCGGAACGTGACACCGAAGCCCGCGACCGGGTCCCAGAGCTGCTCCCTCAGGCTAGGCACGCTCGTCCTCCCTCTTGGTGCTCCGGCTGCCGGTCCGCTGCCCGTCCGGAGCGACCACGGTGCCGATCGCGGGCAGCGACTGGCCCGGCATCGGCGGCACCGGGTAGCCACCGGCGAAGGCGTCGAACTCCTCCTCGGCGGGTTCCTCCTCGGCCGCACCGCGGTCCGGCATGAACGCGGACGCGGCCAGTACGACGAACAGCACACCGCCGCCGGCGATGATCCAGCGCTGGTCGAGACCGCCCTCGAGCCGAATGACGCGGACCACGGAGACGGCGACGATCCACACCAGCGCAGCGGGGATCAGCACCTTCCAACCGAACTTCATGAACTGGTCGTAGCGCATCCGCGGCAGGCTGCCGCGCAGCCAGATGAACAGGAAGAGGAACATCGCGACCTTGCCGAGGAACCACAGGACCGGCCAGTAGCCCGCGTTGGCCGCGTCCCAGATCGACAGCGGCCACGGAGCATGCCAGCCGCCGAGGAACAGGGTGGTCGCCAGCGCCGAGACGGTGACCATGTTGACGTACTCGGCGAGGAAGAACAGCGCGAACTTGAGCGAGGAGTACTCGGTGTGGAACCCACCGACCAGCTCGCCCTCGGCCTCGGGCAGGTCGAACGGGGCCCGGTTGGTCTCACCCACCATCGAGATCATGTAGATCACGAAGCTGGGGGCCAGGATGAAGGCGAACCAGACGTCGTCCTGAGCGGCCACGATCCCCGACGTCGACAGGGTCCCGCTGTAGATGAAGACGGCGACCAGCGCCAGGCCCATGGCGACCTCGTAGGAGATCATCTGGGCGGAGCTGCGCAGGCCGCCGAGCAGGGCGTAGGTCGAGCCCGAGGCCCACCCGGCCAGCACCAGGCCGTAGATCCCGACCGCCGCCACGGCGAGCACGTACAGCACGGCGACCGACAGATCGGTCAGCTGGAGCGGGGTCTCGCGGTCGGTGAACGGGATGCCGACGACGGGCCCCAGCGGGATCACGGCGAACGCGGCGAACGCGGCGGTGGCGGAGATCACCGGGGCGAGGAAGAACACGACCTTGTCGGCCGCGGTCGGGACGATGTCCTCCTTCAACGCGAGCTTGATGCCGTCGGCGAGGGACTGCAGCAGCCCGAACGGGCCGTGGTACTTGGGGCCGACCCGGTGCTGCATCCGGGCGACGACCTTGCGCTCGGCCCAGATGGTGAACAGCGTCATCAGCACGAGCAGGACGAACACCAGCACGGTCTTGATCCCGATGACCCACCAGGGGTCGACGCCGAAGACGCTCAGGTCCTCGTTCATGTCGTCCCTCCTGCCTCGCCGGTCGCGACCCGGACCACCTGACCGACCTCGGCGCCGAGGGCGGCCCGCAGCGCGACCCCGCCGGAGTGCAGCGGTGCCCACACCACGCCGTCGGGGAGGTCGGCCACCTCCACCGGGAGGTGCACGGCGCCGCCATCGGTGCGTAGCGTGACCGAACCGCCGCGCGCGACGCCGAGCCGTTGCAGCGTCGGCGCGCTGAGCCGAGCCACGGCGCCGCGGCCGGTCGCGCGCAGATAGTCGTCGCCGTCGAGCATCCGGCCGTCGTCGACCAGCTGCTTCCAGCCGTCCAGCACCAGCTGCACTCCAGCCGCGGGCGTCTGGTCCGCCTCCGCGACCGGCTCGACGGCGGGCGGCGAGGCGCGATCGCCGTCCCAGTCTCCCAGCTCGGCCAGCTCGGCCCGGGCCTGCTCGACGGTTCGGAAGCCGAGGCCGGGACCCATCTCCTCGGCTATTCCGGCCAGGATCCGGACGTCCGGCAGTGCGGTTCCCGAGGCCAGGACGGCCCCGAACCGCCGGTCCCGCCCCTCCCAGTCCACGAACGTGCCCGGCTTCTCGGCCACCGGCGCGACGGGCAGCACCACGTCGGCACGCCGGGTGACCTCGCTCGCCCGCACCTCGAGGCTGACCAGGAACGGCACCGCCTCCAGCGCGGTACGCGCCGCCGACGGAGCGGGGAGGTCGATCGGGTCCACCCCGCCGATGACCAGCGCACCGAGCTCGCCCTGGACGGCGGCGGCGAGGATCGCTGCGGTGTCGCGGCCGGGCTTCGACGGCAGTGCCGGGAGCCCCCAGGTGGCGGCGACGTCGGCGCGGGCCGAGGCGTCCGCGACCGGCCGACCGCCGGGCAGCAGCAGGGGCAGGCAGCCGGCGTCGACCGCCCCCCGCTCGCCGGCCCGACGCGGCACCCAGGCGACCCTGGCTCCGGTGCGGCGGGCGAGAGCCGCGACCGCGCTGAGTGCACCGGGCACTGTGGCCAGCCGCTCCCCGACCAGCACGACACCCCCGCCGTCGAGGGCCACCTCGCCGTCGTCGGCCAGTCCGGCCAGCGTCGCCGCCTCGGCTCCCGGGACGGTGCGCAGCAGCCGGCCGTGCAGCTTGGCCAGGCCGCGACTGGTGTGACTGGCCACCGCGTGCACCCGCAAGCCGCGCTTGCGGACCGCCTTGCGCAGCCGGAGGAACACGATCGGGGACTCGTCCTCGGGGTCCAGCCCGGCCAGCACGACGGTGGTGGCCCGCTCGAGGTCGGCATACGTCACGCCCCGCCCGGTGCCGGCCACGAGGGCGGCGAGGAAGTCCGCCTCCTCGGCCGAGTGCGGCCGCGCCCGGTGGTCGACGTCGTTGGTGCCGACGACGGCCCGGGCGAACTTGGCGTAGGCGTAGGCGTCCTCACGGGTGAGCCGCCCACCGGGGAGCACGCCGACTCGGCCGCGCGCCTCGACGAGCCCGCGGGCGGCGACGGCGAAGGCCTCCGGCCAGGACGCCGGACGCAGCTCCCCGGAGCGCTGGTCGCGCACCAGCGGCCGGGTGAGGCGGTCCTCCTGACGGGCGTACGCGAACCCGAAGCGACCCTTGTCGCAGTTCCACTCCTCGTTGACCTGCGGGTCGTCGGCGGCCAGCCGGCGGGTCACCGCGCCGCGACGGTGATCGGTTCGCAGCGCACAGCCACTCGCGCAGTGCTCGCACACCGAGGGGGTGGAGACCAGGTCGAACGGCCGGGCGCGGAACCGGTACGACGCGCTGGTGAGCGCGCCGACCGGGCAGATCTGGATCGTGTTCCCGGAGAAGTAGGACTCGAACGGCTCCTTCTCGTAGATGCCGACCTGCTGCAGGGCGCCCCGCTCGATCAGGGCGATGAATGGATCGCCGGCGATCTGCTCGGAGAACCGGGTGCAGCGGGCGCAGAGCACGCAGCGCTCCCGGTCCAGCAGCACCTGCGCCGAGATGTTGATCGGCTTGGCGAAGGTGCGCTTGGTCTCGGCGAACCGGGCCTCCCCGCGACCGTTCGACATCGCCTGATTCTGCAGCGGGCACTCGCCGCCCTTGTCACAGACCGGGCAGTCGAGCGGATGGTTGACCAGCAGGAACTCCATGATCCCCTGCTGCGCCTTGTCGGCCACCGGCGAGGTTGCCTGGGTCCGCACCACCATGCCGGGGGCGACGGTGAGCGTGCAGGAGGCCTGGGGCTTGGGCATCGACCGCCCGTTGCCCGCGTCGGGAACCTCGACCAGACACTGCCGACAGGCGCCCACCGGGTCGAGCAGCGGGTGGTCGCAGAACCGCGGCACCTGGACGCCGATCATCTCGGCGGCCCGGATCACCAGCGTGTTCTTGGGGACGCTGACCTCGACGTCGTCGATGGTCAGGGTGACCAGGTCTTCGCGTTGCTCGACGGCGCTGTCGCCGGTCGTCGTGACGGTCATCGGACCCCCGCTCCGGCTGTCGCAGGCTGTACCGGCACGTGGTGCAGCGCGGAGGCCTCGTACGGGAACAGCTCCCACGCGGGCGTCCGGGTTCCGGCGACGAACTCGTCCTCGAAGTACTGCACGGCGCTCTGCACGCAGGCGGCGAGACCGTCGGCGAGCGCGCAGAACGAGCGGCCGGCGATGTTGTCACACATGTCGAGCAGGGTGTGCACGTCGTCGTCGGTGCCCTTGCCGGCCTCGAGCCGGCGCATCACCTGGACCATCCACCACGCGCCCTCCCGGCACGGCGTGCACTTGCCGCAGGACTCGTGCTTGTAGAACTCCACCCACCGCAGCGTGGTGCGGACGACCGAGGTGGTCTCGTCGAAGACCTGCAGTGCCTTGGTGCCGAGCATCGACCCAGCCTCCATCATCCCCTCGTAGTCCAGCGGGACGTCGAGGTGCTCGGCGGTCAGGATCGGGGTGGACGACCCGCCGGGGGTCCAGAACTTGAGCTCGTGCCCCGCCCGCACCCCACCCGACATGTCGAGCAGCTGCCGCAGCGTG
Organism: uncultured Actinomycetota bacterium; assembly: GCA_963704295.1. Lineage (GTDB taxonomy): Bacteria > Actinomycetota > Actinomycetes > Propionibacteriales > Nocardioidaceae > JACCVL01. The sequence continues at coordinate 1,169,655 of OY969884.1, forward strand.
ATGCCGAGCGGCGCCTCGTACTGGCCGGGGCGCTCGACGTGACCGGACAGCGAGTACAGCGTCATGCCCTTGGACTTCTCGGTGCCCATCGAGGAGAACCAGTCGGCACCGCGGTCGACGATCATCGGGACCGAGGCGATCGACTCGACGTTGTTGATCACCGTCGGGCTGGCATAGAGCCCGGCGATGGCGGGGAACGGCGGCCGGAGCCGGGGCTGGCCCCGGCGCCCCTCGAGGGAGTCCAGCAGCGCCGTCTCCTCACCGCAGATGTAGGCCCCCGCGCCGGCGTGCACGATGATGTCGAGGTCGTAGCCGGAGCCGTGGATGTCGGTGCCCAGGTGACCGGCGAGGTAGGCCTCCTGCACCGCGCGCTGCAGGCGACGCAGCACGTGCAGCACCTCGCCGCGGACGTAGACGAACGCATGCCTGGCCCGGATGGCGTACGACGAGATGATCACGCCCTCGATCAGGGTGTGCGGTGCCGCCATCATCAGCGGGATGTCCTTGCAGGTGCCCGGCTCGGACTCGTCGGCGTTCACCACGAGGTAGTGCGGCTTGGCGTCCGGGCCGTCGTCGGTGGGGATGAAGCCCCACTTCATGCCGGTGGGGAAGCCGGCGCCACCGCGACCTCGCAGACCGGACTCCTTGACCAGCTCGATCACCTCGTCGGGCGTCGATCGCAGCGCGCTGCTCAGTCCGCGGTACCCGCCGGAGGCCTCGTAGGTCTCCAGCGTCCAGGACCGCTCCTTGTCCCAGGTGTCGGTCAGGACCGGGGTCAGCCTCGCCGGGACCGGCGGCGTCGGGGTCTCGGTCACGTCGCGTCCTTCCCGTCGGTGCGCTCGGTCTCGTCGACGACGTTGGCGGCGGACTCGTCGATCCTGGTCTCCTGGTCACCGCGGGTGTAGGCGGACCCGGCCTCGGAGCGGGCCGGGTCCGCGCCCACCGCGTCGCCGCCACCGATCCGCTTGTCCTGCGCCGCCCGACCCTGGTCGTCGGCCGGCTCCGGCGCGGTCCAGCCGTGCTCTCGGGCCAGGCGCAGCCCTGCGAGCGACGCCTCGCCCGCTCCCGCACCCTCGTCGGCCAGGTCGTCGGGAAATCCTGCCAGCAACCGCTCTGCCTCCCGCCAGGTGCATACCCGTGGGCCGCGGGTGGCGGTCACCGGCTCGCCCGCGCGAAGCCTGTCGACGAGCGCCACGGCGGACTCCGGAGTCTGGTTGTCGAAGAACTCCCAGTTGACCATCACGACGGGGGCGTAGTCGCAGGCCGCGTTGCACTCCACGTGCTCGAGGCTGACCCGGCCGTCCTCGGTGGTCTCGTCGTTGCCGAGGCCCAGGTGGTCCTGCAGCCGGTCGAAGATCGCGTCGCCGCCCATGACGGCGCACAGCGTGTTGGTGCACACGCCCACGTGGTACTCGCCACCCGGACGCCGCTTGTACATCGTGTAGAACGTCGCCACCCCGCTCACCTCGGCTGCGCTCAGCCCGAGCACGTCGGCGCAGGCCTCGATGCCGCGCGGCGTCACGCAGCCGTCGACGCTCTGCACGAGGTGCAGCATCGGCAGCAGGGCCGACTGCGCCTCCGGGTAGCGGCCGGCGAGCTCGCGCAGCTCGGCCAGCGTCTCCGCGGGCAGCGGGCCGTCACTCACCTCGGCCGGGGTGCCCGCCTCCACGGTCGGCCGCTCCGTCGCCATCAGCGGTCCACCCCGCCCATCACGGGGTCGATGCTGGCGACCGCGACGATCACGTCGGCCACCATGCCGCCCTCGCTCATCGCCGCGCTGCACTGCAGGTTGACGAACGACGGGTCGCGGAAGTGCGCGCGGTACGGCTTGGTGCCGCCGTCGGAGACCACGTGGCAGCTGAGCTCGCCGCGGGGCGACTCCACCACGCCGTACGCCTGTCCGGCCGGGACCCGGAAGCCCTCGGTAACCAGTTTGAAGTGGTGGATGAGGGCCTCCATCGACTCCCCCATGATGTGCCGGATGTGGTCGAGGGAGTTGCCCATCCCGTCGCTGCCGACCGCCAGCTGCGCCGGCCAGGCGATCTTCTTGTCGGCCACGATGACCGGGGCGTTCTCGAGGTCGGCCAGCCGGTCGGCGCACTGCTCCACGATCCGCAGCGACTGCCACATCTCCTCGAGCCGGATGCGGAACCGGCCGTAGGCGTCGCAGGTGTCCCACGTGACGACGTCGAAGTCGTAGCTGTCGTAGCCCCAGTACGGCTGCGTGCGGCGCAGGTCCCAGGGGTAGCCGGTCGCCCGCAGCACCGGCCCGGTCGCGCCGAGCGCGAGGCAACCGGCCAGGTCGAGGTGCGCGACGTCCACCAGCCGGCCCTTGAAGATCGGGTTGGCATTGCAGAGCGCGGCGTACTCCGGCAGCCGCTTGCGCATCAGCTTGACGAACTCGCGGATCTGCTCCAGCGCACCGGGCGGCATGTCCTGCGCCACCCCGCCGGGTCGGATGAAAGCGTGGTTCATCCGCAGGCCGGTGACGAGCTCGAACAGGTCGAGCACCAACTCCCGCTCTCGGAAGCCGATCGTCATCACGGTGAGCGCGCCGATCTCCATCCCTCCGGTGGCGATCGCGACCAGGTGCGAGGAGATCCGGTTCAGCTCCATCAGCAGCACCCGCATCACCTGGGCGCGCTCCGGGATGTCGTCCTCGATGTCGAGCAGCCGCTCGATGCCGCGGACGTAGGCGGCCTCGTTGAAGAACGGGGCGAGGTAGTCCATCCGGGTACAGAACGTGGTGCCCTGCGTCCAGGTGCGGAACTCCATGTTCTTCTCGATGCCGGTGTGCAGGTAGCCGATCCCGCAGCGGGTGTCGGTGACCGTCTCGCCCTCGAGCTCGAGGATCAGCCGGAGCACCCCGTGGGTCGACGGGTGCTGCGGGCCCATGTTGACGATGACCCGCTCCTCCTCGGCCTCCGCCGCCCCGCTGACCACGGAGTCCCAGTCCTGTCCGGTGACGGTGAAGACCGGTCCGCTGGTGGTGTCCTGATGCGGGGCGTAGGGGTCGGTCCCGCCGGTGCTGGTGGTGGTCATCAGCTGTACGTCCTCCGGGTGTCCGGGGGTGGGATGGTGGCGCCCTTGTACTCGACCGGGATGCCGCCCAGCGGGTAGTCCTTGCGCTGGGGGTGCCCGGGCCAGTCGTCGGGCATCATGATCCGGGTCAGCGCGGGGTGGCCGTCGAAGATCATCCCGAAGAAGTCGTAGGTCTCCCGCTCGTGCCAGTCCGCGGTCGGGTACACCGAGACCACCGAGGGCAGGTGCGGGTCGGCGTCCGGCACTCCGACCTCGAGCCGCAGCCGGCGGTTGTGCGTCATCGACAGCAGGTGGTAGACCGCGTGCAGCTCGCGGTCGGTGTCGTCCGGGTAGTGCACGCCGGACACCCCGCTGCAGAACTCGAAGCGCAGCTCGGGGTCGTCTCGGAGGTGCCGGACGGTGACCAGCAGGTGCTCGCGCCGCACGAAGATCGTCATCTCCCCGCGGTGCACGACGACCCGCTCCACCGCGGCCGCGGCGTCGGCCCCGAGGATCGTGCCCAACCGGTCCGCGACGTCGTCGAACCAGCCGCCATACGGGCGCGGGGTCGGCCCGGGCATCACGACCGGACGGCGGAGCCCGCCGTAACCGGAGGTGTCGCCGCTGCCGTGCACACCGAACATGCCCTCGCGGACGCCGACGACCTCGAGGCTCGCGGCTCCGGCGGGGACGACGGTGTTCTCCGGCATCTGCTCCTGCACGCCGAGGTCCTCCTCGGGCGCGTGCGGGCTGGTGCCCACCTGCGGCTCCTGCGGTCCGGTGCCCGCCTCGGGTGTCCGGCTTGCGGCTCGGAGCCGGTCGTCCTCGGTGCGTGGCTCGTCGGGAGGGGTCACCGCAGCAGCCCCTTCAGCTGCGAGGTCGGCTGCGCGGTCAGCGCGGCCTGCTCCTGTGTCTCGATCTCGGCCCGGCGGTGCGGTCCGAGCTTCTCCGCCTTGATGTCGTCGTGCAGCTTGAGGATCGCGTCGATGAGCATCTCCGGCCGCGGCGGACAGCCGGGGAGATACATGTCGACCGGGACGACATGGTCGACGCCTTGCACGATGGCGTAGTTGTTGAACATGCCGCCACTGCTGGCGCACACGCCCATCGCCAGCACCCACTTCGGGTTGGCCATCTGGTCGTAGATCTGACGCAGCACCGGCGCCATCTTGTTGCTGAGCCGACCGGCGACGATCATCAGGTCGGCCTGTCGCGGCGACGCGCGGAACACCTCCATCCCCCACCGGGCGCTGTCGTAGCGGGGGGTCCCGAACGTCATCATCTCGATGGCGCAGCAGGCCAGGCCGAACGTCGCCGGCCACAGCGAGGCCTTGCGGAAGTACCCCGCCACCTGCTCCACCGACGTCAGCAGCACACCGCTCGGGAGCTTCTCCTCGAGACCCATCAGCCCATCCCTCCCAGGATCAGTCCCACTCGAGACCGCCACGGCGCCAGACGTACGCGTACGCCACGAAGACGGTGAGGATGAACAGGACCATCTCGACGAGCCCGAACAGCGCCAGCGAGTCGAAGGCGACGGCGTAGGGGTAGAGGAAGATGATCTCGATGTCGAAGACGATGAACAGCATCGCGGTGATGAAGTACTTCACCGGGAAGCGCCCGCCACCGGCCGGTTGAGGGGTCGGCTCGATGCCGCACTCGTAGGCGTCCAGCCGGGCCCGGTTGTACCGCTTGGGGCCGGTGATGCCGCTGACCACGACCGAGAAGACCGCGAACCCGAAGCCGAGGGCCAACAAGGTGAGGATCGGTACGTACCCGGCCACGTCGGTTGGTCTCCTCTCCCTCGTCGCGAACGAATCGTCATCCTAGGACCCCGCCTGCGGGGGTCCGCGGTCAGGCAGCCGGGCTGATCCGGCTCAGGGCGTTGATGGCGCGGTCGGTGGCGTCGCCGCCGCGCGGATCGGTCAGGTTGGCCAGCAGCTTCAGGGCGATCCGCATCAGCGCCGGCCGCTTGATGCCGTGCCGGGTCGCGGCCCGGATCACCTCCGGATGCCCGATCAGCCGGACGAACAGCCGACCCAGGGTGAAGTAGCCGCCGTACCGCGCGTCCAGCGCCTGCGGGTAGCCGCGCAGCACCCGCTCCCGCTCATCGGCCGGCCGGCCCAAAGCCTGCGCGATGACGTCGGCTGCCATCTCCCCCGACTCCATCGCGTAGGCGATGCCCTCGCCGTTGAACGGGTTCACCATCCCGCCGGCGTCCCCGACCAGCAGCAGGCCGCGGTCGTAGTGCGGCTTGCGGTTGAACGCCATCGGCAGGGCGGCCCCGCGCACCGGGCTGGTGCGGTGCGGTTCGCGGAAGCCCCACTCCTCCGGGGTCTGGTCCAGCCAGCGGCGGAGCAGATCCCTGTAGTCGACGTTCTGGAAGGCGGCGGAGGTGTCCAGGATCCCGAGCCCGACGTTGCAGGTGCCGTCGCCGACGCCGAAGATCCAGCCGTAGCCGGGCAGCAGGCTGGAGCCGGGCTGCTGCCACGGCCCGTCCCACAGCTCGAGGTGGCTCTCCAGCCAGTCGTCGTCGTGCCGCGGGCTCTCGTAGTAGGTGCGGACCGCGACCCCCATCGGTCGGTCCTCGCGCCGGTGCAGGCCGAGCGAGAGCGCCAGCCGAGCCGAGTTGCCGTCGGCGGCCACCACGACCGGCGCGCGGTACTCCTGCTCGGCGCCGACCCGACGTCCCCGCTCGTCCACCCCCCGCGCGGTGACCCCGACCACCCGGCCGGTGCGCTCGTCGAGCACCGCACCGGTCACCGTCTGCTGTTCCCGCAGCCGGGCGCCGGACTTCTCCGCGTGCCGCGCCAGCAGCTCGTCGAAGTCCTCCCGGGTGCGGACCAGACCGTACGACGGATAGTCGGTCAGGTCCGGCCACGGCAGCTCGAGGACGTGCCCGCCGCCGACGATGCGCAGCCCCCGGTTCCGGATCCATCCGGGAGCCTCGAGGTCGATGCCCATCCGCAGCAGCTGCCGGGTCGCCCGCGGCGTCAGGCCGTCGCCACAGACCTTCTCCCTCGGGAACGCGGTCTTCTCCAGCACCAGCACGTCCACGCCGGACCGAGCGAGGTGGTGGGCGACCGCGGACCCGGCCGGACCCGCGCCCACGACGATGACGTCCGCCTCGGTATCGGTGGTCGGGCGCGCGGTCATCAAGACATCCCTGGCGACGGTACGTGCGATCTCGGTCGGGTTGGTGACCTCGTGAAGGCGTTCACGAACTCATCGACCGGAGTCTAGGCGGTCGTCAGACCCCCCGCGACCGCCGCCGGCGGCTCAGCCCGGACGAACGGCGCAGTGCAAGGCGACGATGCCGCCGGACAGGTTCCGCCAGGTCACCCGATCCCACCCGGCGGCAGCGATCGAGGCGGCCAGCGCGGGCTGGTCCGGCCACGCCCGGATCGACTCGGCCAGGTAGACGTAGGCGTCCGGGCTCGACGAGACCCGCCGCGCGACGGGGGGCAGGGCCCGCATCAGGTACTCGGTGTAGACGGTCGCGAACACCGGCAGCACCGGGCGGCTGAACTCGGCGACCACCAGCCGACCCCCCGGCCGGGTCACCCGGGCGAGCTCGGCCAGCGCCCGGGCCGGCTGCACCACGTTGCGCAGCCCGAAAGAGACGGTCACAGCGTCGAAGATCGCGGCTGCGAACGGCAGCCGGGTGCCGTCACCGGCTACGAACGGCAGCTCGGGCCGGACCCGCTTGCCGGCCCGCAGCATCCCGAGCGAGAAGTCACACGGCACGACCAGCGCCCCCGCCTCGGCGAACGGCAGGCTGGACGTGCCGGTGCCCGCCGCGAGGTCCAGCACGCGGTCACCCGGACGCGGGGCGACCGCCCGCACCACTGCCCGCCGCCACCGGCGGTCCTGGAACAGCGACAGCAGGTCATTGGTGAGGTCGTAGCGCGGCGCCACCTCGTCGAACATCGCCGCGACCTCGTCGGGACGCTTGTCCAGGGTGGCCCGGGTCACGGGCGACAGGTTCCCACGCCCGGCCGATCAGGCACGCCGCCGGTCGGCTCCGTACCCTCGTCGTCGTGACCACCGCCGCCGTCATCGACCCGGGGGCCGCTCCGCTGGTCGTCCGCAGCACCGAGATCGAGGACCCCGGCGACCTGCTGGCCCTGCTGCCCGACGAGTCGCCCCTGGCCTGGATCAGGCAGGGGGAGGGTCTGGTCGGCTGGGGAGTCGCGGCGCAGGTCGGTACGGACGGCCCGACCCGCTTCGCCGACGCCGACGCCTGGTGGCGGCGGGTCGTGGACCACGCGGTCGTGCGCGACGAGGTCGGCGTCCCGGGCAGCGGCCTGGTGGCGTTCGGATCGTTCGCGTTCGCCGACGCTCCCGTCGTCGCGGGCACCACCGCCGGCTCGGCCCTGGTCGTCCCCCGGGTGCTTGTGGGTGCCCGGCACTACGACGGACGGCGGCGGGCCTGGGTGACGGTGGTCGGGGTCGACGGCATCCCTGGGCTCCCGTCGCTGGGACCGGCGGCCGAGGCGGACCCCCCACAGGAGCTGCGGTTCTCCGACGGCGCGCTGAGCGGGACTCAGTGGATGTCGGCCGTCCAGGACGCGGTCCGGCGCATAGCCGATGGCGAGCTGGAGAAGGTGGTGCTTGCTCGCGACCTGCTGGCTCAGGCCGAGGCACGGATCGACCCGCGCTGGCCGTTGCGCCGGCTGGCCGCCGCCTACCCCGGCTGCTGGACGTACCACGTGGACGGGTTGGTCGGCGCCACTCCGGAGCTGCTGGTCCGGCGCGAGCGGGGACTGGTCACCTCCCGGGTGCTCGCGGGCACCATCCGGCGGACCGGGGACGACCAGCACGACCTCGCCCTCGCCGCCGCGCTGGCTCGCAGCAGCAAGGATCTCGAGGAGCACGAGTACGCGGTCCGCTCGGTCGCGGAGCGGCTGTCGCCGCACTGCAGCTCGATGTTCGTGCCCGAGACCCCGTTCGTGCTGCACCTGCCCAACGTCATGCACCTGGCCACCGACGTGACCGGGGTGCTCGGGTCGTCGGCCGACGCCGGCGCCGGATCGCTGCCGCTGGCCGCGGCGCTGCACCCGTCGGCCGCCGTGGGCGGCACTCCCTCCGGGGCGGCGCTGGACCGGCTGGCGGAGCTGGAGCGGATGGACCGGGACCGATATGCCGCGCCGGTCGGGTGGACCGACGCCGCCGGTGACGGCGAGTGGGGGATCGCGCTGCGGTGCGGCCGGCTGGAGGGCAACCGGGCCCGGCTGTTCGCGGGCTGCGGCATCGTCGCCGGCTCGGAGGCCGAGGCGGAGCTGGCGGAGGCGCAGGCGAAGTTCGTGCCCGTTCGGGACGCGCTCGGCCGCGACCTCGGCGCCGGCTGACCGGCGACCCCGGTCAGTCCAGTCCGGCCCCCGTCACCGCGATGTGCACGAGCGCCCGGAGCAGCGGTTCGGCGGAGAACAGGCCGGTGGAGGTCTGCGCGTCGCCGTAGAGCTCCAGCAACCACGAGCGGCCGCTGCCGTCCGGCCCGCCCGCGCCCAGCAGCGACACGTAGCCCAGCGAGGCGAGGAACTCCCGCTCGGTCGGGTGCCCCGCCGTCAGGGTCGCGAACATCGAACCGCCGGCGAGGCAGTGGTTGGTCGCCGGGAAGGTGGCAGCATCGACCTCGCCGGACGACAGCTGCGCGATCCGCTGCAGGTCGCCGCTCGAGCTGACCCGATCCACCCGACCGAGCACGTCGCGGATGATCGAGCCGTCCACCTCGCAGCTCAGCCACCAGGCGGCGCAGCCGTAGGCAGCCATCACGGTGTCCGCCACGACGGCGACCCGCTCCTCCAGCCCCTGCCGAGGGTCGGCCGCACACTCGTGCAGCCTGGCCAGCGCCAGGTCCCCGACCCCGCTGGCAGCCAGGGGCAGCTGCGCGGACACCGGCAGCTCGCCGGTGCCGACGGCGTCCGCGGTCACCTGCGAGGTGCGCTTGTGCCGGTACTGCGCCGCATCGGCCAACCGCAGCAGCACCCGGGCGGCGGCTTCCGGCGTGGACCCGGACGCCGGCCTCGTCGTGGTCGTCGCCGCCCCGACCGCGAGGCTGCTGTGGTGGGGGAGGTCGAGCCGGCTCAGCCGGTTGGCCAGCTCCGCGATCTGCTCGGCGTCCGCCCCCTGCGCGAGCAGCAGGAACTCGTCGCCTCCGACCCTGGCGGCGATGGCGTCGCCGAGCTCGTCGGCGGCGCTGGCCAACGCCGCGCCGACCAGGCGGATCAGTTCGTCGCCGGCGCCGTGCCCGAGCCGGTCGTTGACCGCCTTCATCCCGTTGATGTCGCAGAGCACGGCGCCGACGGTGGGGAACGGCTCGGGCGCGATCAGCCGATCGTTCAGCCAGTCGTCGGCGGCACGCCGGTTGACCAGGCCGGTCAACGCGTCGGTGTAGGCCAGCCCGGACAGCTCGGACAGCAGCTCCAGCCGGGCCAGCGCGGACGACAGCAGGCCGGCGAGAATGGTCGCGATCCACTCCCGCTCGGTGTCGAACGCCGGGTCGTCGACGCGTGTGGCGTACACCTCCCCCCATGGCCGGCCGCCGACCTGCAGTTGGACGATCAGCGCATGCCGGCCGAGCCGGCCGAGCCGGCCGCGTTCGACCTCGGTGAGCGAGGTGTCGTCCGCCGAGCAGCGCCGCACCCGGGTCGCGGGGCCCGGCAGCAGGGGAGCGTCCGTGGGTTCGTCCACGGTGTAGGTCTCATCGGTCGGCCAGGCCTCCTCGAACCCGCCGCGGTGACCCGCGTTGTGCAGCACGCGTACCTGCGCACCGGACTCCTCCAGCCGGCAGACGGAGACCGAGTCGGCCCCCAGCAGGTGCAGCGCGGCCTGGCCGGCGGCCGAGACCGCCTCCGGCACCGTGCCGCACGATTCGAACCGGACGGACAGCTCCCCCAGCTCGAGCAGCTGCGAGTCGTCGCTCATCGGGCCGCCTCCCGCACCGCGAGGTGCACCAGCACCCGCAGCAGCGGCAGGCCGACGAACAACCCGCTGGAGGTGTGCGCGTCACCGAAGAGCTCGACCAGGTACGCGGCACCCGTCGAAGCCCGCTCGCCTGCCGCGAGCGACGACACGTAGCCCATCCGCGCGAGCAGGGCGCGCTCGGTGGCGTCCCCCTCGGTCAGGCTGGCGTAGTAGCCACCGCCCTCGAGCGCGGCCAGCGTGGCGGGATACGCGGTCGGCTGGAACTCCTGGCCCGAGACCAGCTCCAGCGGCACCAGCCCGCTCGACGTCTGCCGGATCATGCACCCGAGGACGTCGGTGAGCGACTCGCCGTCCTGGCGGCTCACCCACCATGAGGCCGCGTCGAAGGCTCGCGCGACACCGTCGGCGACGATGCCGAGACGACTCTCCGGCGACTGATCCGCGGCGGCGGCCAGTGCCGCCAGGATCCGGTCGGTGACGTCGGACTCGCCGGACGGCAGCAGGACCGAGATCGGCGCCGCTGCCGGCGAGAGTTCGTCGGTGGACAGCCGCCGGGTCTGCTTGTGCCGGTACTGCGCCGCGTCGGCGAGACGGAGCAGGGCCCGCGCGGCCGTCTTCGTGCTGCTCGCACCGGCCGGACGGGCGGTGGTCGTCGCCGCACCGACGGCGACTCCCGCCGAGTGCGGCAGCTCGGCGTCGGCCAGCCGCTGGACCATCTCCTCGACCTGCTCCTGCGCGACCCCCTCCAGCAACACGACGAACTCGTCTCCGCCGATGCGCGCGATCAGCGCCCGGGGCAGCTCGCCGGCCAGCGTCACCAGCTGCGTGCCCACGATGCGAATCAGCTCGTCGCCCGCACCGTGCCCGAAGAGGTCGTTGATCCGCTTCAGCCCGTTGATGTCGCAGAGCACGACCGAGACCGGCGGGAACGGCTCCGGGCGGGCGAGGCGTTCCTCGAGCCAGTCGTCGGCGGCGCGGCGGTTGGCGAGGCCGGTGAGCGGGTCCGAGTACGCCAGCCGTGACATCTCGGTGAGCAGCTCGAGCCGAGACAGCCCGGCCGAGAGCAGGCCGGCCAGCGCGAGAGCGGTGGCGACGTCGGAGTGGTCGAAGCCGTCGTCCTCGGTCCGGGTCAGGTAGATGTCGCCCCAGATGGCGTTCCCGACGACGACCTGGCACGAGCCGGCCCACCTCTTGCCGAGCCGGCGGAGCAGGTCACGGTCGGCGGCGGCGGTGTCCGGGTCGTCGACCGACCCGGACCACCAGCGCCGCAGGCCGCCCACGGTCGTCATGACCTGGGGGTACTCGCTGAGCTTGTAGGTCTCGTCCTCCGGCCACGGCTGCTCCCAGCTCGCCAGGGCACCCGCGTTGTGCAGGATCCGGATCCGTGCCTGCGAGCGTTCGAACCGGCACACCGAGACCGAGTCCGCGCCGATGAGGGTGAGCGCCGCGCGAGCAGTGTGCTGGACCAGCTCGCGGACGGTCGCGCTGGTGGCCACGGACTCGGCGAAGGCGCTCAACCCGCGCAGCCGGTCCCCAGCTCCGGTCACCAGCGTGCTCCCCTCGCCCGTCGTCGTTCGTCGGCGGGGCCGGAAGGTGCGACCTCACCCCCCGTAACACGATCATGACAGAGCGGTGGTTGCCCTTCGTGCCGTTTCACTACCCGAAGTGGCCGGTCGGCCGAGTCCGACCCGACCGCTCGTTCCGGCGGATCAGCCGAGCCGCAGCAGGTGCAGCGTGTCGTCCGCGCCGGTGCGCAGCGCCGCGGCCAGCTCCCGCCGCAGCGCCCGGTCCACCCGGGCCTCGAGCACCCGCACGCCGCTGCTCGGACGTGCCAGCAGGTCGGTGAGCTCGGCGACGTCCGCGACCGCGACGTGCTCGGTTCCGGTGGCCGCGCAGAGCGCGGCGAGGTCGGTGCCGGTCGGGGTCGCGAACACCCGCTCGAACGCGGCCACATGCCGGTCGGCGCCTTGCTCGAGGGTCGCGAACACGCTGCCACCGTCGTCGTTCGCCACCACCACGGTCAGGTCCGGGCGAGGCTCGTGCGGGCCGAGCACCAGCCCGGTCGCGTCGTGCAGGAAGGTCAGGTCCCCCATCAGTGCCAGCGACCGGGAGGAGTCCCTGCCGAGCGCGGCCCCGACAGCCGTCGAGACCGTGCCGTCGATCCCGGACAGGCCGCGGTTGGCGACGACGAGTCGGCGCTCACCGACCGGGTTCGCCCGGGCGACCAGGTCGAGGTCCCGTACTGGCTGGGAGGATCCGACGACGAGCAGTCCGCGTGGTGGGACCGCGTCGCTCACCACCCTCGCCACCTCCGGGCCCAGCAGGGTGCCCCTGGGGAGCCGGCCGGCGAACGTCGCGAGGACCTCGTCCACGATGTCGGCGACGGCGCGGTCGGCTCGTCGCCAGGTGTCTGCCCAGTCCGCTCCCGCCCGGTCCGCCTCGGCGCCGTTCGGCACGGTGGCCGCCCGGACCACCCGGGTCGCCCGCGACCCAGGGTCGGACCACCGGGCTCCGGCCGCGAGCACCACGACCTCCACGTCTGCCCGGCCGAGCAGGTCGGTCATCGACCGGGACAGTGTCGGCCGGCCGGCGACCACCACCCGCTGCACCTCGGCCACCAGCGGCTGATGTCCGACCAGCAGCGTCCCGCAACGCAGCGCCGCGGCACCGGTACGGGCTCCCGAAGTCGGCTCGGCGAGCAGCGGCCACCCGGCCCGCTCGGCGAGGACGCGGGCCGGCTGTCCGGCGTCGGCCCCAGCGACCACGACCGTTCGCGGCCCGACGGGGAGGACCACCGCTTCCGCGCCGGCCGGTGCCGGCGGTGCCGTCCACGGCGCACCGTCCGGTCGGCCCGGCGGGACGGCGCCGTCGTCGTCCTCGTCGGGAACGAGCGGGAGGTCGAAGCACACGTTCAGGTGCGCCGGTCCGGGGTCGGAGGACGCCGCTCCCGTTGCGGCCAGCACCGCGCGGGACAGCTGCGCCCGCCAGGCGGCGACCGGCTGCGGACCACGTACGTGGGCCACGGCGTCCGCCGGCACGTCAGCCGCCCAGCGAACCGCGGTGCCGAACAGCCGTGCCTGGTCGGTGGTCTGGTTGGCGCCACTGCCGCGCAGCTCGGCGGGACGGTCGGCCGACACCACCACCAGGGGCAGGCCGGAGTGGTGCGCCTCGAGCACAGCGGGGTGCAGGTGCGCGACCGCGCTGCCCGAGGTCGTGACCACGGGCACCGGACGCCGCGAGCTGCGCGCCAACCCCAGCGCGACGAAGCCGGCGGTGCGCTCGTCCACCCGGACGTGCAGCCGCAGCCGCCCCGCCGCGTCCGCCGCGTGCAGCGCGAGCGCGAGCGGCGCCGACCGGGAGCCCGGTGCGAGCACCGCGTCCCGGACGCCGTGCCGGACCAGCTCGTCCACGACGAGCCGTCCCAAACGGGTGGCCGGGTTCACGAGGTCAGATCCTGCCCGGTCCTGGCAGCGTGCGCCCGCACCGCCCGCAGCCGCCGCTCCCACCGCTGCCGGGCCACCGGGTCCGCCCGGGCGCGTCGCAGCGGCTCCGGATCGACGGGCACTGACCGGACCGTCAGCGCGCCGTCGGCCGGCAACAGCGGGTCGAGGGTGAGGTCGCGAGACAGCAGCAGGGCGGTGCCGAGCCCACAGGCGTACGGCAGGTCGGGCAGCGCCGCGGCCAGCGCCAGACCGGCCGCCAGCCCTACCGACGACTCCAGCGCCGAGGAGACCACCACCGGCAGTCCGATCCGCTCGGCGATCCGCAAGCAGGCGCGGACCCCGCCGAGCGGCGCCACCTTGAGCACGGCGACGTCGGCCGCCTCCAGCGCGGCCACCCGGTAAGGGTCGTCGGCGCGACGGATCGACTCGTCCGCCGCGACCGGGACGCCACCGCGTCGCCTGACGACGGCCAGATCCTCCACCCGGGCGCACGGCTGCTCGACGTACTCCAGGCCACCGGCGGCCCGGTCGAGCCGGGCCAGCGCGTGCACCGCGGTGTCCACGTCCCACGCGCCGTTGGCGTCGACGCGGATCCGGCCGCCCGGACCGAGGGCGTCGCGGACCGCCGCGACCCGGTCGAGGTCGTCGTCGAGGGTCTGCCCGGCCTCGGCCACCTTCACCTTCGCCGTGCTGCAGCCGTGCCCGGACCGGACCAGCTCGCGGGCCCGCTCCGGCCCCACCGCCGGGACGGTGCAGTTCACCGGTACGACGCTGCGCACGGGGTCCGGCCAGCCGCGGTCGGCTGCCTCGCCGGCGGCCAGCAGCCAGGGCACAGCGGCCGGGTGGTCGTAGTCGGCGAAGGGTGCGAACTCGCCCCAGCCGGCCGCGCCCCGCCACACCATCCCCTCTCGAACGGTGCTGCCGCGGAACCGGGCGCGCAGCGGCAGCGAGTAGGTGACCGGGGCGGTCCCGGGCGAGGTGGCGGCCACGGGCGAAGGCTAGGACGCGTCCGGTGCGGGGCGCGGGACCGCCCGCCGGGCCGCCAGCGCCTGTGCCGCCAGCCGGTCGGTCTTGCCGCTGGGCGACAACCGCGGCAGCTCGTCGACGAGGACCAGGGCACGCGGCGCCCAGCTGCGCGGGAGGGTCGCGCCGACGTGGTCGCGCAGCTCAGCGAGGGGCGGTGCCGTGCCGACGGCTCGGGCGACGGCGACGACGCGCGCTCCCCACTCCGGGTCCGGCAGGGCGACGACGGCGGCATCGGCGATCGCCGGGTGTTCGCGCAGCACGGTCTCCACCGCCAGCAGGTTGACGTTGACGCCGCCGCTCAGCACCACGTCGTCGACCCGGCCGAGCACGTGCAGCCGGCCGTCGGCGTCGAACCGCCCGACGTCCTGCGTCCGCAGCTCGCCGTCGACGAGCGCCGCCGCGGTCGCCACCGGGTCGTCGGGGTAGCCGTCGAACAGCACCGGCCCGCCGAGGTGCACCCGCCCGTCGGCGGCCAGCCGGACCGTGACGCCGTCGAGCGGCTCGCCGTCGTACACGCACCCGCCACAGGTCTCGGCCATCCCGTAGGTCGTCACGATGCGGACCCCGGCGTCGTGGGCGGCGCGACGCAGCGGCTCGTCCGTCGGTGCGCCGCCGACCAGGACGGCGTCGAAGCCGGCGAGGTCGCCGAGCCGGCCCTCGCGGGCGAGTCGATGCAGCTGGGTGGGCACGACCGCCGTGCACCGCAGGCGTGCGCCGCCGGTCGCGGCCGACCTGGTCGCCGCCTCCAGCGCGCCGACCCAGTCCCCCGCGTGGTCGGCGAGCAGCACCGGGGTGGTGCCGGCGACGAGCGACCGCACCAGCACCTGGAGGCCGGCGACGAACTCCACCGGCAGCGCGAGCACCCACGCGGCCGGTCCGCCGAGCCGTCGTTCGGCCGCCGCCGCCGAGAACGCCAGCGCGCCGGCCGACAGGGCGACCGACCGCGGGGCCCCGGTGCTTCCCGAGGTCCGCACCAAGACGGGGTGCTCGGGTGCCACCCACCACCGGCGGAGCTCGTCGAGCACGGCCGAGGGCTCGCCGTGGACGGGTCGCAGGCTCACGGCCGGTCACGCTACGCGGCCGGAGGTGGCCGGGGGTGCGGCTGGTTGGATGCAGCCGTGGCCGACGTCGCGCAGTGGCTGGCAGCCAGCCGGCCGCGCACGCTGCCGGCGGCCGTCGCGCCGGTGCTGGCCGGGACCGGCGCCGCCGCCGCGGTGGACGGCTTCGTGCCGGGGCGTGCGTTGCTGGCCCTCGTGGTCGCGCTGGCGCTGCAGGTGGGCGTCAACTACGCCAACGACTACTCGGACGGGATCCGGGGCACCGACGACGACCGGGTCGGACCGGTCCGGCTGGTGGGATCGCGGCTGGCGGCGCCGGAGGCGGTGCGGGCCGCCGCCGTGGCGGCGCTCGGGCGTGGCCGGCGTCGCGGGTCTGCTGCTCGCGGCACTGACGACCTGGTGGTTGCTGCTCGTCGGAGCGGCCGCGCTGGCTGCGGCCTGGGCGTACACCGGGACGTCGCGGCCGTACGGGTACCTGGGTCTCGGCGAGCTGTTCGTGTTCGTCTTCTTCGGGCTGGTGGCCGTCGTCGGGACCACCTACGTCCAGGCCGGCACGGTCACGACGACCAGCGTGCTCGCCGGCGTCGGGATCGGCTCGCTGGCCTGCGCGCTCCTGGTGGCGAACAACCTGCGGGACGTGCCGACCGACGCGGCTGCCGGCAAGCGCACGCTGGCGGTGCGGCTCGGGGAGAGCCGGACCCGTGTGCTGTACGCCGGGTTGCACCTGTCCGCGCTGGCGGCGCTGGCCGTGCTCGCCGCGCGTTCCCCGGAGGCGCTGCTCGGCCTGGTGGCCGCCCCGCTGCAGCTGCGCGCGGTGCGTACGGTGCTGCGCGGCGCCCGCGGGACGGCGCTGGTGCCGGTGCTGCGCGATACCTCGCTCGCCGAGCTCGCCTGGGCGGGTGGGCTCAGCATCGCGCTCTTCCTCCCCTGACCCCCCACCTCCCCCCGCCCCCCCAGTCACGATCCGCGACTTTTGCAGGCCTGACGGGTTCGTCCGGGCCGGCGTGTCGGCCAGACCTGACGGACCGCAGGGTCAGAACTGACGGACCGCAGGGTCAGAACTGACGGACCGCCGGGGGGTCACTGGTCACCGGCGTCGTCCTCTGTGCGCCGAGACCGCTCGAACGACGCGCTCAACCGGCGGGCACGTCCCTGCACCTGCTCGGCCAGCTCGGCGCGCAGTCCGCGCAGCAGCAACAGCGAGGCCACCGCCGACAAGGCCAGCGCCACGACCGCGGTCCACAACACGGTCAGCTGGTCACGGGCGAGCCAGGTCCAGCCGACGGCCCACACCAGCACCCACGCCAGGGCGAACAAGGCGAGCCGGGCGAGGGTGTAGCGCACCCAGATGCCGGGGCGGAGGTGTCGCATCAGGGCCGCCCCTCCCGAAGGGCGGCCGCGAACCAGACCGGGTCGACGTTGCCGCCGCTCACCACGACGACGGTACGTCCGGCGGGCACGGCCTCGGGGCGGCTCAGCAGCGCCGCGGCGGCGACCGCCCCGCTCGGCTCGACCACGAGTCGGGAGCCGGTGGCCAGCGCACGGACGGCCGCGCGGATCGCATCCTCGTCCACCGTCACCACGTCGTGGACCAGCGCCTGCACGTGCGGCCAGGTGAGCTCGCCGAGCGACGTGGCGCGGAGCCCGTCGGCACTGGTGCGCGCCGTGTCGGTCTCCGGCCAGGTCACCCTCTCGCCGGCCGCCAGGCTCGCCGAGGCGTCGCCCGCCAGCGCCGGCTCGCAACCGATCACCCGTACGTGCGGGAGCAGTGCCCGCAGGGCGACGGCGACGCCGGAGACCAGCCCACCGCCGCCGACCGGGACCAGCACCGTCTCCACCTCCGGCAGGTCTTCGGCGATCTCGAGCCCCACCGTTCCCTGACCGGCGATCACGTCGGGGTGGTCGAACGGCGGGATCTCCACGGCCCCGGTGCGTGCCGCGATCTCCGCGCACGCCGTGGCCCGCTCGGACACGTCGACCCGGACCAGCTCGGCACCGGTGCTCACGATCAGGCCGACCTTGACCTCCGGGGCGCCGTACGGCACCACCACGGTCGCCCGGACACCTGCCCGCCGGGCAGCGTGCGCGAGCGCGCTGCCGTGGTTGCCGGACGAGTGCGTGACCACGCCGCGGGAACGCTGCTCCTCGTCGAGGCGGGCCACCGCGTTGGTGGCACCGCGGAGCTTGAACGCGCCGGTGGGCTGCAGCGACTCCGGCTTCAGCCAGGTGAGGTCGGCGGCCGCCCAGTGCGCCGGCAACAGCGGGGTGCGCACGCAGCTGTCCTCGATCCGCCGGGCGGCGGCCCGGACGTCGTCCAGCGTGACCAGCGACTGCATGCCGCCAGCCTGGCACGGCGGCACCCGGCCGGGTGATCGGCACGTCTCCCGCCGCCACGACCTACGCTGGTTCCGTGCTGAAGGGACTGGCCGTGGTCGTGGCGGTGGGGCTGAGCGTCTACTGCCTGTTCGACATCGCCCAGAGCGACTCCCGCGCGGTCCGCAACCTGCCCAAGGCCGCCTGGTTCGCGGTCGTGCTGGTGCCGATCGCCGGCCCGCTGGCCTGGTTCCTCGGCGGCCGGGCTCGCCGCCGCCGTCCGCCGCCCCGGCAGGCGAAGCCGCGGGTGGTCGGTCCGGACGACGACCCCGACTTCCTGTGGCGGATCGAGGAGCGTGAGCGTCGCAACCGACGGCAGGGCACCGGGGACGACCCGCAGCCGGGGTGACCGCCTCGGCAGTCCGCACAGTCGTTCAGAACGCGTACGAGTGCAGGCCGGACACGAACAGGTTGATGCCCACGAAGTTGAACAAGAAGGTGGCGAAGCCGACCAGCGCCAGCACGGCTGCCCCGCGACCGCGCCACCCTGCCGTCGCCCGGGCGTGCAGGTATCCCGCGTACACCACCCAGGTGACGAACGCCCAGACCTCCTTGGGGTCCCAGCCCCAGTAGCGGCCCCAGGCGGCCTGCGCCCAGATCGGGCCGGCGATCAGCGCCGCGAAGGTCCACAGCGGGAAGGCGAACGCGTGCACCTGGAACGCCAACCGGTCCATCGCCCCGGTGCTGGGCAGCCGTCCGAGCAGGCCGGTTGTCACCGGCCCACCGGTTCGGCGCTCGGCCCGCTCCTTGACCAGGAACATCGCGGAGGTCCCTGCGCCGACGACGAAGGCCGCGCCGGCGATCGCGGCGGCGGCGACGTGCACCACCAGCCAGTACGAGTCGAGGGCCGGGACGAGCGGCCCGGCGGGGACGTACACCAGGATCGACAGGCCGAGCACGACGACGGCGAAGCCGGTGACCAACGGCCCGAGCCAGACGGCGCCGGAGCGCACCACCAGCGCCGAGGTATCCGAGCAGCAGCACGAGGGCGCCGACGACCGCGAACTCGTACATGTTCCCCCACGGCGCCCGACCGGCGACAATCCCCCGGCCGAGCACCCCGGCGGCGAGCAGCGCGGTCGCGAGCACGGTGAGGGACAGCCCGATCCGGCCGAAGACGTCGGCCCATGCCGGCTCGGAGCCCGCCTCCGCGGCCGGTCGGTACCCCGCCTGTGGTCTCCTCCGGCCCGGCCGGCACCAGCGCGGCATCCCGGCGCGCGGGCCGGACCTGCCGGGCGGCGGCCCACTCCACCAGGTGGCTGAGCCACGCCAGCACGAGGACGACGGTGGCGGCGGCGACCGCGACGTTCGCCAGCCGGGCCAGGGTCTCGCTGGTGTCGAGGCTCATGCCCGGTCTCCCTCTGCCTGTGTCGGCGTCCGGTCAGGACCACCGTCGGCCGCCCGCAGCTCGGCCACCAGATCGGCGAGGTCCCGCGGCGCGTCCGCCCGCGCGGCCCGGTCGAGCAGCGCCACCTCGACCACGGTACGGCCCCCCTCCGGGCGGGCGCGTACCCACGTCCGCCGCGGCCGCACGTACAGCGACAGCAGCAGGCCGGCGACCGCGACCACCAGGCCGGTGAGCGGCAGCCAGGCAAGCGGTGCGGAGGACACCTGCAGCCTGGCGAACTCGGCGACCCCTTCGAAGGTGACGGTCCCCAGGCCATCCGGCAGGTCGCTCGTCTCGCCGGGGCGGAGCAGCACCCGGACCGGTTCGCCTCCGGCGTCCTGAACCACCTCGAGATCGTCCTTGTCGAGGCTGTAGACCGACTGCGGCACACCATCGTCGAGCCCGAGGTCCCCGCGCCACGCGAACAGCGACAGCGCCGGGTTCAGCGCCTCGGGGAAGACCGACACCGGGACTCCGTCGCCGTCCCTCGCCGCCGTGGGCAGCAGGAATCCCTCCAGTCCGAGCTGGCTGGGCTCGGCGTCCGGGACCTTGACCACGCCCTCGCTCACGTACGACGCGTCGGTCGGCAGGAACGGCACCGGCCCGGAGGACACCACCTCGCCGGTCCCGTCGCGCACGGTGATCACCGGCGCGTAGCCGCTGCCGACCAGGAACACCGAGGTGCCGTCGACCGTCAGCGGGTGGTTGACCCGGAGGTCGAACGACTCGGCCGGCCGGCCGGGTGCGGGAGTGACGGTCCCCTCGGCCTCGAAGGTCTTGGGCTGGCCGGCCTGCGAGCCCTCAGTCTGGAACCTGGCCGTCATCTGCTCGAGGGTCAGGCTGAACGGGGGCAGCGATTCACCGCCGGCCAACGGCCCGGCGGTGAACTCGTCGTACTGGGTGAGGGTGTTGGAGAAGCCGCTCCCCTCGGCCACGATGACGTTGCCGCGGTAACCCCACAGACTGCCCACGGCCACCCCGACCAGCACCGCCACCAGACTGACGTGGAAGACCAGGTTGCCCGCCTCCCGCAGGTAGCCCCGTTCCGCCCGTACCGCCTCGCCGTCGGTGTCCACCCGGAACCGCCGCCGGCGCAGCAGCCGGGCCGCGTCGTCGAGGACGGCGGCAGCCGACCGGTCCGTCGTGTACGTCTCGTGCGCCGGGATCCGCTCCAGCCGGACCGGAGCCTGTGGCGGCCGGGCCCGCAGCGCCCGTGCGTAGACCCGCGTCCGCGGCACGATGCAGCCGATCAGGGAGACCAGCAGCAGCAGGTAGACGGCCGAGAACCAGGCGGAGGTATAGACGGAGAACATCCCGAGCCGGTCCAGCCACGGGGCGAGGTCTGGATGCTCGACCCGGAAGCGGGCGACGGCGATCGAGTCCACGCCCTGCTGCGGCACCAGCGAGCCGGGGACCGCGGCCAGGGCGAGCAGCAGCAGCAACAGCAGCGCGGTGCGCATGCTGGTGAGCTGCCGCCAGGCCCAGCGGCCGAGCGCGCGCGGTGCCAGCTCCGGCGGTCGGCTCGGGCTCTCGTCCTCGAACCGGCCACCGCCGGGCGGCGCCGCGGCGGGAGGAGGATCGGTGCGGGTGGTCACAATGCGGTCTCGAACCCGGGCACCCAGCCCCGCATCTGCGCGACCCAGAGGTCCCACCCGCCGGTGAGCAGCAGCACGCCCACAGCGACGAGCATCAAACCGCCGGCACGCGAGACCCAGGCCTGGTGCCGCCGGGTCCAGGCGCTGGCGCCGAGCACCCGGCGGAACGCCAGTCCCGCCAGCACGAACGGCACCCCGAGTCCGAGGCAGTAGGCAAGGCTGAGCAGTGCGCCCCGTCCGGCGCTGGCTTGGTCGAACGACAGCGCGAGCACGGCGGTCAGGGTCGGCCCGAGGCACGGGGTCCAGCCGAGGCCGAACAGCACCCCGAGCAACGGGGCGGCCGCCACCCCCACGTCCGGCACCCGGTGCACCCGCACGTCCCGCTGCAGCAGCGGAACCAGCCCCACGAAGGCCAGGCCCACCAGCACCACCAGCACGCCCAGCACGACGTTGATGCGGTCCTGGTAGGTGAGCAGCCAGGTGCCGACCGCACCCATCAGCGTTCCCAGCGAGACGAACACGAAGGAGAAACCGAGCACGAACAGCCCGGTGCCGAGCACCATCCGGCCGCGTCGGTTCGACGACCCGTCCATGGCGGCCTGCAGATCCGCCCCGGACAGACCGGTGACGTACGACAGATAGCCGGGGAGCAGTGGCACCACGCACGGACTGAAGAAGCTCACCAGGCCGGCGATCATCGCCACCGGGATCGCGAGCGCGAGCGACCCCGACAGCGCGGTGCCGGCGAACCACTCACCCACCGGACTCGACCTCGTCGACGAGGTCGACCAGCGTGGTCGGCGAGGTGATCTCGTCGACGACGCGGGCGGCGACCCGACCCTCGGAGTCGATCACCCACGTGGTGGGTACGGCTGCCGAGGGCAGGCTGTCCCGGAATCCGAGCAGCTGCGAGCTGGAAGGGTCGAAGATGCTCGGCCAGCCGATGTCGAAAGCCCGCTGGAAGGCGGCCGCACCGTCGGCGTCGTCCCGGATGTTCACTCCGAGGAACGACACCCCCTCGGGCGCCAGGCGACGCTCGGCCGCGACCAGGTCGTCGGCCTCCTGCCGGCACGGCGGGCAGTCGGCGAACCACACGTTCAGCACCACCGGGTTACCGGCGAGATCGGCCAGCGCCACCTCACCCCCGTCGACCGTCTCCCCCGCGACGGGCGGGGCCGGCACCCGATCCGACTCGGGCACGACGGTGATGCCGATGTCGCTGCGCACGTAGCCGCCGTCCGCGCGCCCCGAGGAGATGCCGCCGCAGCCGCCGACGAGCACCGCGGCGGCGGTCAGCCCGGCCGCGGTCCTGCGCATGGCCGCCCGCGCCATCAGGCCCCGAACTGCTGGTCGTCCGCCGGCACCAGCAGGTCGGCGGCCGGCTCGGTGTAGGCGACCGACTGCACCACGTCGCCGAGGTAGCTGATCGAGGTCACGCTGGTGAGCGCGCACTGCCGACGTCGCGGGTCGTGCACGAACCGACGTCCTTCGACCGCGCAGCGGGCGATCCACACCGGCAGCTGATGCGACACGATGACCGCCTCGTGCCCACGCGCGGCGTCCCGAGCGTCGCCGGACGCGGCCAGCATGCGGGCGGCGATCTGTGCGTACGGCTCTCCCCACGAGGGCCGAAACGGGTTCCGCAGCCGCCACCACACGCTGGGGTGCCACAGCGCCCCGTCGCCCACGCCGAACGTCTGGCCCTGGAACGAGTTGCCGGCCTCCACCACCCGCTCGTCCAGATGCACGTCGAGGTCGAGGGCGGCGGCGGTCGGGGCGGCCGTCTCCTGTGCCCGCTCCAGCGGCGAGGACACCAGGTGCGTGACGTCCCGGGCGGCGAAGAAGCCGGCGACCCGCTCGGCCATCTTGTGCCCGAGCTCGGACAGATGGAAGTCCGGGAGTCGGCCGTAGAGGATGCCGCGTGGGTTGTCCACCTCGCCGTGTCTCAGCAGGTGCACGACGGTGCGTTCGCTCACGGCTGGCCCCCTCGGTCAGTATCTGCCGCCGCGGCGGCCCGGGCGGCGTGCGGGAGGGCCGCGGCGATGCGGTCCAGCGCGTCGGCGTCGATGGCGGTGTTGACGAACCAGGCTTCGAAGGCGCTCGGCGGCAGGGTCACGCCGTGCGCCAGCATCGCGTGGAAGAACGCCCGGAAGCGGTGCAACTCCTGCCGCTGGGCGGCCGCGAAGTCCAGCACCGCCCTCGGGGCCGGGTCGGCGAAGAAAACGCTGAACATGTTGCCCGCCGCCTGCACCAGGTGCGGGACCCCGGCGGCACTGAGGGCGTCGGTGACGAGGGTGCGCAGCGTCGCAGCGGTGTCGTCCAGCCGGGCGTAGGCCTCGTCGGTGGCCAGTCGCAGCGCGGCCAGCCCGGCGGCGGTGGCGACCGGGTTACCGGACAGCGTCCCGGCCTGGTAGACCGGTCCGTCCGGCGCCAGGGCGGCGAGCACGTCGGCTCGGCCGCCGAACGCCGCGGCCGGGAAGCCGCCGCCCATCACCTTGCCCAGGCAGACCAGGTCCGGTCGCCAGTCCTCGGCGGCTCCCTCCAGGCCCCACCAGCCGGACCGGTGCACGCGGAAGCCGGTCATCACCTCGTCGCTGATCAGCAGCGCCCCGTGCTGCCGGCAGGACTCGAGCAGGAAGCGGTTGAACCCTGCAAGGGGCGGGACCGCACCCATGTTGCCGGCGGCCGCCTCGGTGATCACCGCGGCGATCCGTGGCCCGTGCTCGGCGAACGCCCGACCGACGGCGTCCCGGTCGTTGTACGGCAGCACGATCGTGGCCGCGGCTGCCCCCGGCGGCACCCCGGGCGTACCGGGCAGCCCGAAGGTCACGACGCCGGAACCGGCGGAAGCGAGCAAGGCGTCAACGTGGCCGTGGTAGCAGCCGGCGAATTTGACCACCAGGTCGCGACCGGTGAAGCCTCGGGCGAGCCGCACGGCGGACATCGTGGCCTCGGTTCCCGACGACACCAGCCGCACCATCTCGACCGGGACCCGGCCGACGATCTCCTCGGCGAGCTCGACCTCGGTCTCGGTCGGGGCGCCGTAGGACGTGCCGCGGGCCGCAGCGGCGTGCACCGCGTCGACCACGACGGGATGGGCGTGCCCGTGCAGCAGCGCCCCCCAGGACGACACCAGGTCGACGTATTCGCGTCCGTCGGCGTCGGTGACGTAGGGCCCGCGACCCGACGCGATGAACCGTGGCGTCCCTCCGACGGCGGAGTACGCACGCACCGGGGAGTTCACCCCACCCGGCACCACCGCTCGGGCACGTTTGAGCAGCGCCTCGGACGCGGGCGCATCGAAGGGATGCAGCACGGGGGTGGCGGACACCCGCTCATTGTCCCCGACCAGCGCGAACCGGTCGCGGCGCCCCGATCCTCCGCCGCGCCGGACGGGCCGGGGCCCGGGCCGGGCACGGGCCGGGCACCGGACGGGCCCGGGACGTAACGGGGCAGAGCGTGACAAGCGCCACGTCGGCGGGTGGGTTGGGTGAAGGTGTCGTAACCTGCCGTGGTTCTCCTCGTTGGAGGAACCGACGGTGCGCGCCGGATCACGGCGCGCGGGGAGGCCGGAGGAGTCGATGGACCTGCGTTTCGCACGACACCGAGGCGAGCCGCGACCGCTGCGGCGCTGGCAGAAGGCGACGGCGATCGTCCCGCTGGCCATCCTGTCCGGCGCCTGGACCACCTCGCTGACCGGGCCCGGGCTGGCCGCCGCCTCCGGTGCCGCGGACGGCCCCGGCGTTCCCGCGGTCCCGACCACGCCCTTCGAGCAGCCGGCCAGCCTGACCGTCCCCGGTGGCGCCGGGTCCGCGTTCCCCGACTCCGAGCCGGACCGCGCCGGGTCCGAGTCCACCAGCACGCCCGGGTCGGTCGACGGGATCCCCACCGCCGCGCTGCTGGCCTACCAGTCGGCCGAGGACGTCCTCGCCAAGGCCGACCCCGGATGCCGGCTCGGGTGGCCGCTGATCGCCGCCATCGGCAAGGTCGAGTCCGACCACGGGCGGTACGACGGCAACACGATCGGCTCCGACGGCGTGTCCCGTCCCGGCATCTACGGCGTCCCGCTGAACGGCAGCAGCAACACCGCGCGGATCACCGACACCGACGACGGCGCCTTCGACAACGACGCGGTCTACGACCGCGCGGTCGGGCCGATGCAGTTCATCCCGGGCACCTGGGACCTCGTCGGGGTCGACGGGGACGGCGACGGTGACGCCAACCCGCAGGACATTGACGACGCGGCGGTGGCGGCCGGGGTCTACCTGTGCGCCGGCTCGCAGGACGTCTCCACCGACAGCGGCGCCGCCGCAGCGGTCTTCAGCTACAACCACTCCGACGAGTACGTCGAGCTGGTCCTCTCGATCGCCGCGGACTACGCGAACGGCGGCTACAGCGCCGTGGCCAACGGCACCGGCGCGCCGGCCGTCGTGACCGCCGACCCCGGTGGCGCGGGTGGCGGCGATGGAGCCGGCGCAGGCTCCGGCGGCGGCAACGGCGGCGGCGGCACCGGCGGCGGCGGCGGTGGCACCGGCGGCGGTGGCACCGGCGGCGGTGGCGGCAACGGCGGCGGCAACGGCGGCGGCAACGGCGGCGGCGGCACCGGCGGCGGCGGCACCGGCGGCGGCACCGGCGGCACCGGCGGCGGTGGCGGCGGTGGCGGCGGTGGGGGCGGTGGCGGCGACCCCACCCCGCAGCCCCCGACTCCGGATCCTCCGAACGACCCGCCGGGTGGCGGGCCGGTCGACGAGGCGGAGGACGGCGTCGGCGACGCCGCCGAGGCTCTGGAACAGGCCACCGCCTATTGCCAGGGTGCACTCACCGACGCCGGTCTGCCCACCGGCGGCGGGAACCTGAACGCCTGCGTCCAGGCCTACCTCGACGGCGGCCGCGCGGCGGCCAACGCGGTTATCGCCGGCCTGCTCGACGCGCTGGACGAGCTGCCCGGCACCGGCGGCGGCGGCGGTGGTGGCGGGGGCGGCGGCGTCGACCTCCCTGGCTGAAGCCTGGCTCTCGCCTGGGCGGCCGTCACGCCCCGCGTGCGCGGACGGGCGGCGGGCGGGTGCCGCGCGTGCGGTGTCTGCATGCCGGCAACCTGGAACCCGCCACCGACACCTCCGGGCCCTCCCGAAATCCGCCTCAGCGGAGCAGGGTGGCCGCCTCGGTGGCCCAATAGGTCAGCACCACGTCCGCGCCGGCCCGCCGGATGCCGGTGAGCAGCTCGAGCAGCGTGCGCTCGCGGTCGATCCACCCCCGCTCGGCGGCCGCCTCCACCATCGCGTACTCGCCCGAGACGTTGTAGGCGGCCACGGGGACGTCGACGGTGTCGCGGACCGCGCGGACCACGTCCAGGTACGCCAGCGCCGGCTTCACCAGCACCACGTCGGCGCCCTCGGACACGTCGGCGCGCGCCTCGCGCAGCGCCTCGCGCAGGTTCGCCGGATCCTGCTGGTAGCTGCGCCGGTCACCGGTCAGCGAGCTGTTCACCGCCTCCCGGAACGGTCCGTAGAGGGCTGAGGCGTACTTCGCCGCGTAGGCGAGGATGCCGGTCTCCCGGTGCCCGGCGTTCTCCAGTGCGGCCCGGACCGCGGACACCTGCCCGTCCATCATGCCGCTCGTCCCAACCTGGTGGACCCCGACGGACGCGTGCAGCACGGCCATCTCGGCGTACCGGACCAGCGTCGCGTCGTTGTCCACTCGGCCGCGGTCGTCCAGCACGCCGCAGTGTCCGTGGTCGGTGAACTCGTCGAGGCACAGGTCGCTCATCACGACCAGGGCGTCGCCGACCTCGGCCACCGCGTCCCGGATCGCGACCGTGAGCACGCCGTCCGGATCGGTGGCGCCGGACCCGGCTGCGTCCTTGCGCTCCGGGACCCCGAACAGCATGACCCCTCCGAGCCCGGCCGCCGCAGCGGCGGTGACCGCCGCCCGCATCGAGTCCCGGGTGTGCTGGACGACACCGGGCATGCTGGCAACCGGTACCGGTTCGGTCACGCCCCCGCGGACGAACATCGGCAGCACCAGCTGCCGCGGCTGCAGGGTCGTCTCTGCGACCAGGTCACGCACTGCCCGGGACACCCTCAGCCGGCGAGGGCGCTGTGCGGGGAACCCCATCGGTCCGGCCGGCCGGCTCAGGTGGCCTTGCGCCGGGCGGCCGCGCGGCGCTCGGAGGGACGGGTGACCGGCTCGCCTGCCTCCACCGCGGCCATCCGGCGCCGCATCCCGAAGTCAGCGAGCGCCTCCGCGAGCACCTCGACCGACGGCGACTCCGCCAGCACGTCGACACGCAGCCCGTGCTCCTCGGCGGTCTTGGCCGTCGCCGGCCCGATGCAGGCGATCACGGTCGCGGGATGCGGCTTGCCGGCGATGCCGACCAGGTTGCGTACGGTCGACGAGGACGTGAAGACCACCGCGTCGAAGCGGCCCGCCTTGATCGCCTCCCGCACCGGCGCCGGTGGCGGGGCGGCACGCACCGTGCGGTAGGCGGTCACGTCGTCGACCTCCCAGCCGAGGTCGACCAGCCCGGCCACCAGCGTCTCGGTGGCGATGTCGGCCCGGGGCAGGAACACCCGGTTGATCGGGTCCAGCACCTCGTCGAACGGCGGCCAGTCCTCGAGCAGGCCTCGCGCGGACTGCTCTCCGGACGGCACCAGGTCGGGGCGGATCCCCCACGTCCTGACGGCCTCGGCCGTGGTGGTCCCCACGGCCGCGACCTTCAGCCCGGAGAACGCACGGGCGTCCAGGCCGTACTCGTCGAACTTCTCCCGGACGGCGCGGACCGCATTCACGGAGGTGAAGGCGATCCACTCGTACCGGCCCTCGACCAGGCCGCGCACCGCCTTGTCCATCTGCTGCGGGTTGCGGGGCGGCTCCACCGAGATCGTGGGCACCTCGTCGGGGACGGCGCCGTGCGCCCGCAGTCGGACGGACAGCGCCGCCGCCTGCTCCTTGGTTCGCGGCACGAGGACCTGCCAGCCGAACAGCGGCTTGGTTTCGAACCAGCTCAGCTGGTCACGCAGGTCGACCACGTCACCCACCACGACGACGGCAGGTGCGGTCATCGACGTGGCGGCCACGTCGGTGGCGACGTCGTCGAGCCTCGAGACGACCGTGGTCTGGGCGGTCGTGGTGCCCACCCGGGTGACGGCTACCGGTGTGTCCGCTGGTCGACCCGCCGCCACCAGCGCCTTTGCGACGTCACCGATCACGTCCAGGGCAGACAGCAGGACGAGGGTGCGGTCGGTCCCGTAGGACGACCAGTCCACCCGCCCCTCCGCCACGTTCACGAACGAGACCTCCCGGTGCTTGCGCGTGGTCAGCGGGACGCCGGCGTACGCGGCGACCCCGGTCGCCGCCGTGACGCCGGGCACCACGTCGAAGGCGACACCGGCCTTGGCGCAGGCCAGCGCCTCCTCGGCACCGCTGCCATGCAGCCACGGGTCACCGGCGATCAGGCGGACCACCAGGTCGACGCCCTTGGCGTGCTTCATGATCAGCCGGCCACGGGCTGCGGGTGTCAGCACAGCTCCGGTGTCGGCGTGAGCGCCGTCGACGACGAGGAGTTCCTCGGCGTCGGCCACCGGCTCCGGCGCCGCGGAGCGGACCGCGGTGACGAGGGCCTCGTGCTCGGCCGACTCGATGACGACGACGTCCGCGGCCCGGATCAGCTCGACGGCACGGACCGTCAACAGTCCAGGGTCGCCGGGACCGGTGCCCACGAAGGACACCCGACCCGGTCGGCGCGCGTCGCGGGCGGCGGCGGTGCTGGTGCTGCGGGCGTTCGCGGTGCTGGTCACGTGGTCCTTCTTCTCGGGTCTCGACTGCGTGCGTCGGGTACGTGGGCTGGTCGGGCGTTTCGGGGCGGTCACGGCTCACCTCCGGCGGCGGTCGCGATCAGGTCGGCCGCGCCCTCGGCCAGCATCTCGGCGGCGAGCTTGTGCCCTACGGCCTCGGGCTCCAGCGGCGAGCCGGTGGTGGACAACCGGAGCAGCGGCCATCCGGACGGGTCCACGACCACCCCGCGCAGCCACAGCTCGTCGGAGTCGACGCCGGCCGAGGCGGCTTCGGGCCCCGGGTCGGGACCTGGTTCGCCAGGGCTGGTCCACACCCGCTCGGCGAGCGCGCCGAGCGGGGCTGAGCAGCCCGCCTCGACAGCCGCCAGGAAGGCCCGCTCGGCCGTGACGGCGAGCCGCGAGTCCGCGTCGTCCAGGACCGCGCGCAGCTCGTCGGCCAGCGGGTCGTCGGCCCGACACTCGACCGCCAGCGCGCCTTGGCCGGGCGCCGGCAGCATCTGCAGCGGGTCCAGCACCTCGGTGGCCTCGTCGACCCGGCCCAGGCGGGCCAGCCCGGCCCGGGCCAGCACGACCGCGTCCAGCGAGCCCTCGGCCACCCGCGCCATCCGGCTGTCCACGTTGCCGCGCACGTCGACGACCTCCAGGCCGAAGCCGAGCGCGCGCAGCTGCGCGGCGCGGCGGGGGGAGCCGGTGCCGACGGTGCTCCCGGGTCGGGAGCTCGCCGAGGGTGAGCCCGTCGCGTGCCACCACGACGTCGCGCGGGTCGTCGCGTGCGGGCACAGCAGCGAGCACCAGACCCGGCGCGGGTGCGGTCGGGAGGTCCTTCAGCGAATGCACCGCGACGTCGACGTCACCGGCCAGCAGGGCGTCCCGGAGCGCCGAGGTGAACACGCCGGTGCCGCCGATGTCGCGCAGCGGACCACGGTCGACGTCTCCGCGGGTGGTGACGTGCACCAGCTGGACGAGTCGCGCGCTGGCGGCGGCCAGCCGGTCGGAGACGATCGTGCTCTGGGCACGAGCGAGCGCGCTGGCCCGGGTGCCGATGCGGACCGGGACCGCGCCGGTGGAGGTCATCGGGGTGCCCCCTCGCCGGGGTCGCGCTGCGCCTCGACGTCGGCGCGGAGGACCGCCTCGACGGTGCCCGACGGCAGCGAGAACAGCTCGGCGAGCACCTCGGCGTAGGTCAGTCCGGCGGGCTCGCCGGTCAGCTCCTTGACCCGGGTCGTGGGCGCGTGCAGCA
This sequence comes from uncultured Actinomycetota bacterium, assembly GCA_963704295.1. Classification (GTDB taxonomy): domain Bacteria; phylum Actinomycetota; class Actinomycetes; order Propionibacteriales; family Nocardioidaceae; genus JACCVL01. The sequence goes on from OY969884.1 coordinate 1,199,518, forward strand.
GCTTGCCGGCGACCCGGCGCACGGTCTGCTCGACCTCGGAGCGGGCCGCCTCGTCGAGGTCGGGCAGCCGTGCCAGCAGCCGGCCGAGCTCGGCGTCGACGACCTCAGTGGCCATCGAGCGCAGGGCGACGACCGTGGGTGTCACCCGGGCGGCACCCCGGGCGGCGAGGTAGGCCGCGACCTCCTCGGCGACGATCCGTCGCACCTGCTCGACGTCGACGGCCACCGGACCGTCGGCGAGTTGCTCGGCCAGGGAGGCCAACCCGACGTGCCGGACGACCGGGTGCGTGGCCAGGACCGGGTCGACGTCGTGCGGAAGGGCCAGGTCGATCACGCCGAGCGGCCGGTCTGCGGTGCGGGTGGACAGCGCGGCGAGCAGCGGGTCGGCATGCACCACGACGCCGACCGCACCGGTGCAGGAGATCAGCACGTCGGCTCCGGCCAGCTCACCGGGAAGGCTCGCGAACGAGGCGGCTCGACCACCCACACCGGCGGCAAGCCGCTGGGCGCGGTCCGGCGTCCGGTTGACGACCACGATCTCGGCGGCACCTCGGCGGCTCAGGTGGGCGGTCGCGAGGCCCGCCATGGCTCCGGCGCCGACCACCACCGCCCGCGCGCGTGCAGACGCCGACACCCAGGGCGTCCAGCCGGTCCAGCGCAGCGGCGACGGCCGACGGGCCGGCCTGGTCGATGCCAGTCTCGGCGTGCCCGCGCTTGCCCACGCGCAGTGCCTGCTGGAACGCGCCGTTCAGCGCCGGACCCACCGACTCGTGCTCCTGTCCGCGCTGCAGGGCGGCGCGCACCTGACCGAGGATCTGGCTCTCCCCCACCACCATCGAGTCGAGCCCGGCGGCGAGGGTGAACAGGTGCGCGACGGCGGCGTCGTCGTAGTGCACGTACAGGTGCGGCACGACCTCGTCCCGGACTGCCTCCAGCCAGCGCGGCCAGCAGGTCGGACACGTCCTCGACGCTGCCGTGGAAACGGTCGACGTCGGCGTACACCTCGACCCGGTTGCAGGTGGCCACCACCAGCGCCTCGTTGACGTGCTCGGTCTCGCCGGCGGCGACCGCCAGCTTGCCGGCCCGCTCGGCGTCCACGGCCACCCGCTCGAGCAGGGCGACCGGCGCGCTGTGATGGGAGATGCCGACGACCAGGATGCTCATGCTGGCTCCGCCGCCCGCCGGGCGACAGGCGCCGTGGCGACGGACTTGCGCTGCTCGTGGTAGGCAAGGATCTGCAGCTCGATGCTCAGGTCGACCTTGCGCACGTCGACTCCCTCGCCGACGACGAGCACGGACGGGGCGAAGTTCAGGATCGACGACACCCCGGCGTCCACGAGACGATCGGCGACCTCCTGTGCCACCGGACCGGGCGTGGCGATCACGCCGATGGAGACGCCCTCGGCGGCGACCACGTCCGACAGCTCGTCGAGGTGCCGGACGGTCACGCCGCCGTAGGACTCGCCGACCCGGACCGGGGTCGTTGTCGACGAGGCCGGCGACCCGGAAGCCGCGGGAGGCGAACCCGCCGTAGCCGGCCAGCGCCTGGCCCAGGTTCCCCATGCCGACGATGACGACCGGCCAGTCCTGGGTGAGCCCGATCTCGCGCGCGATCTGGTAGCGGAGGTACTCGACGTCGTAGCCGACCCCGCGCGTGCCGTACGAGCCCAGGTGGGAGAGGTCCTTGCGCAGCTTCGCCGAGTTGACCCCGGCGGCCGCCGCCAGGTCCTCGCTCGACGAGGTGGTGACGCCTCGATCCGCCAGCGCGGTCAGCGCCCGCAGGTAGACCGGGAGCCGCGCGACCGTGGCCTCGGGGATGCCTCGGCCGGCCTCACGGGGCGCTCGGTCGTGGGTCACGGTTCGGGTCACGGTCCTCGACCCCGGGGCGCACCGGCGCGCTCCCGGATGTCAGCATCGGTGGATCTGGATGGGCCGGCGGATGGGACCAGCCCTCGTCCGGCCGGTCCGCTGTGACCACTGTAGGAACTTGTGAACGCGGGAACAAAATCGGCGAGGTGCGGCTCAGCGCCGCGAGCGCGGTCCGCAGCCGGTCGGGATCGACCCGCCAGAAGTCGTGCTGGGTGCCGTCGACGAAGCAGACCGGCACCTGCTCGGTGAAGGCCGCGACCAGTGCCGGATCGGTGTCCACGTCGATCTCGGCCCAGTCCGCGCCGGTGTCGGCGCAGACCTCCTGCACCACGTCCCGGGCGACGGCGCAGAGGTGACATCCCGCCCTGCCGTACAGCACCACGCGGGCGTCCGTGCTGTGCGGGACAGGATCCGCGCCGGCGCCGGTCCGCTCACCGGCCCACTCCTCACCCGAGCCCCAGCGCGGTGCTGCGGGCCTGCGCGCGGAGCCGGCCCTTGGCGACCTTGCCGGTGGCGGAGTGCGGCAGGCTCTCGACGACGGTCACCTCGCGCGGCCACTTGTAGCGGGCCAGCCGGGACTCGCAGTGCGTGCGGACGGGTTCGGCGAGGTCACCGCGCACCGGCTCGCGGCCGGCCACCACGAACGCGATCACGGCCTCACCCGTGGTGTCGTCCGGCACCCCGATCACGGCCACCTCGGCCACCTCGGACAGTTCGGCGATGACCTCCTCCACCTCGGTCGGGTAGACGTTGAAGCCGTTGACGATCACGACCTCCCGCAACCGGTCCACGAGCACCAGGTCCCCGTGCCGGTCCAGCAGCCCGACGTCACCGGTGGGCCACCACCCGTCGACACCGGGACCGTCCTCCCCGTCCGGCCAGTACCCGGAGAACAGGTTGTCACCGCGCACCCACACCTGACCGGGGTCGTCGTCGACGATCGGACGACCGGCGGCGTCACGCACCTGGATCTCCACCCCCGGGAGCGGTCCTCCGACGCCGACCGGATCGGGAGGCAGCCCCGCGGCTCGCGCCCCCGAGGACAGGGTGGACGTGACCACCGGCGCGGTCTCGGTGAGGCCGTAGCCCTGCTCGACGACGAGACCCGGTCGTCTCGGTGAGGAGCCGGCTGAGCGTCGGGGTCGAGCGGAGCGGCTCCGGACAACACGATCCGAACACCGGACAGTCGTTCGGCCGCGTCCGGGCGCCCGGCCCACGCCGCCACGACGGGCGGAGCCACCGGGATGTTGGTGACCTGCGAGGTCGGCGACGAGGCGCAGCGTCGCGGCGGGGTCGAACCGGTCGGCCAGCACCAGCGTCGCGCCCTGCGCCAGCACCTGCCCGAGCACGGCGTTCAGGCCGTAGATGTGGAACAGCGGCAGCAGGCCGAGCACGACGTCGTCGGCACGGGTCGGCGCCGGCTCGATGGCGCCGACCTGGGCGATGTTGGCGAGCAGCGCTCGATGACTGAGCATCGCACCGCGAGGGCGCCCGCTGGTGCCGGAGGTGTAGAGCAGGACGGCGAGGTTCTCCCGGTCGACCGGGCTCACCACCCGACCGGAACCACCGGCCATCAGCTCGAGGTACGACCGCTCGCCCGGCCCGGGTGGGACACCGTCGACGGCCAGCGCCGGCATCGGGTGCCGGCCGCGCAGCTCGGGCTCCGAGCCTTCGATCGCCTCCTGCACGCCGCTCACGGCGGTCCGCAGTGCCTCCACCGTGCCGGTGTCCCCCACCACCAGCCGGGAGCCGCTGTCGGCCAGCATCCGGACCAGCTCACCGGTGGCCGAGCGCGGGTTCATCGGCACCGCGACCAGCCCGGCGCGGGCCACCGCGAGGTACGTCACCACCAGCGACGGCCCGTTCGCGAGCGCGAAGGCCACCCGCTGACCGGCCACCAGCCGAGCCGCTGACAGCCCGGCGGCCAGCGCGTCCACCGCGCCGTCCAGCGCGGCCCAGGTCATCTCGGCGGCGTCCCGACGGCCGTGCCGTGTCCACCAGCGCGACCGAGTCCGGCCGGCGGAGAGGCGTGCGCCGCGCACCAGGTCCGCGACGTTGACAGCGTCCGGTGGCGGGACTGGCCGCTGGGTCACGCTCGGCAGTCTCGCACAGCGATTCCGGGGCTACGCTGCGGCGCGTGGCCCGTCCGCAACCCCGCCGGATCGACCTGCGCGCCCGGTCGGTTCTCGCCGGCGAGGCTGCTGCCGCCGCCGCCGAGGTGGAGCGAGCGCTGGCGGTGCCACCGGACGCCACCGGGGCCGCGTTCTTCGACGTCGACAACACGATCATGCAGGGCGCGTCGATCTTCCACCTGGCCCGCGGACTCTACCGCCGCCGTTTCTTCAGCACTCGGGACATCCTCGCCGCCGGCTGGCAGCAGGCCCGCTTCCGACTGGTCGGCGTGGAGGACCCCGACCACGTCGAGCAAGCCCGCAACAACGCGCTGGCGTTCATCCGGGGACACCCGGTGGCCGAGCTGGAGGCCCTCAGCGAGGAGATCTTCGACGAGGCGATGGCCCACCGAATCTGGCCCGGCACCCGCGCGCTCGCCCAGCAGCACCTCGACCGCGGCCAGCGGGTGTGGCTGGTCACCGCAGCCCCGGTGGAGATCGCCCGGATCCTCGCCGCCCGGCTCGGACTGACGGGGGCCCTGGGAACGGTCAGCGAGCACGTCGGCGGGGTCTACACCGGCGGCTGGTCGGCGATCTCCTGCACGGCCCGGCGAAGGCGGAGGCCGTGCGCGCACTGGCGGAACGGGAGGGGCTCGATCTGGGACGGTGCGCGGCGTACTCCGACTCGGCCAACGACCTGCCGCTGTTGCAGCTCGTCGGCTCCCCCTGCGCCATCAACCCCGACGGCACGCTGCGCGACCACGCCCGTGCGCAGGGCTGGCAGGTCTACGACTACCGCACCGCCCGGAAGGCGGCTCGGCTCGGCGCGGCCGGCGCGGCCGTCGGCGGGGCGTTCGCGGGCGCAGCCGCGGCGGGACTGGCACTGCGCCGACGCCTGGGCTGAGGGAGTCACCGCGTCGGAGCCGTCCCTTTCGACTTTCCTGAGAGTGACCGCCCGCTTACTCTGTCCCGATCACCCACCAGCACCTGGGGAGGACGTGGGCATGACGGCGGCGTCGCGATCTGCCCGCGACACCTCCTCGACCGGCCCCCGCACCGGTCTCGACGTGCTGTGCGACCTGGTCCGGCAGGTCGCCCACCTCCCGGCGCTCGCCGACGGGCCGCTGCCGGCCGGCTTCGACCTCGCGCTGAGTCAGGTGCACCCTCCCGCCACGGCCGGTCGCCGTGGCGCGGCTCCCGCCCGGACGGGCACGGGCACCCCGCTCGGCGACCAGGAGCCGACGGGTGCCGCCGGGACGACGAGCCGCGCGCGGTCGTCGTCGAGCTGGTCCGGCGGGCGCAGGCGGGTGACGCAACCGCGTTCGGCGCCCTCTACGACCGCTACGTGGACGGGGTCTACCGGTTCTGCTACCACCGCACCTCGAGCGTGCAGCTGGCCGAGGACCTGACCAGCGAGACGTTCTTCCGCGCGCTACGGGCGATCGACTCGTTCCGCTGGCAGGGCAGGGACTTCGGCGCCTGGCTCACCACGATCGCGCGGAACCTGGTGACCGACCACTACAAGTCCAGCCGTTCCCGGTTGGAGACGGTGTCCGACGAGCTGCCGGACCGTGGTGACGACTCCGCCGACCCGGAGCGTGCCACGCTCACCCGGCTCACCCACGAGGTGCTCGCCCAGGCACTGGGGCGACTACCCGACGAACAGCGGGACTGCGTGGTGATGCGCTTCCTCCAGGGTCTGTCCATCGCCGAGACCGCGGAGGCGCTGGAGCGCACCGAGGGGGCGGTCAAGCAGCTGCAGCTGCGGGCCATCCGCAACCTGGCCAAGTGGCTCCCGGAGGACCTGCGATGAACAGCGCAGAGCCGCCGCGCCGAGTGCGGACCTCGTCTCGCGGATGCCGTAACCCCGGTGGCCGCCCGGTCGTTGCCCGGGGTGGACAGGGGGACCGCCACGTTCCCCCTGCACGACGAACCGGGGACCGATGACGCCGCTGCTGCCGACCCGCCGCAAGGCGGTCGCGCTCGCCGACGCCATCGACGGGCGGCGCGACCGGAAGGCGGCCGAGGACGCCGAGATCGACGCGCTGGTCGCGGCCGTCGAAGCGGTCCGGGCACTTCCCCAGGTGCGGCCCTCGGACGCGTTCAACGACGGTCTCCGGACCCGGCTGGTCGCCGCAGCAGAGCGCGAGCTGCTCCCGATCCAGCGAGACCGCCGCTCACCGCGCGGGGACGGCCGGCCCGTCGCTCCGCTGCGCCACCGCGTCGGCCTGGCGGCCGCCGCCGGCGCCCTCGTCGTCAGCGGCGGCGGAGCCGGCCTCGCCTCCGCGAGCGCTGCCGCCATCCCCGGTGAGCTGCTGTACCCGGTCAAGCGTGGCGTGGAACGCGTCGACGTCGCGCTGGCGGGCGACGACGGCGCGGCGGGTCGCGCCGAGATGGACCACGCCGGCACCCGGCTCGATGAGGTCGGGGCGCTGCTGGCCACGGCAGACCCGACCGCCGACCGGCGGGTGGTCGACACGCTGCGGGACTTCACCGCCACGGCCACCAGCGGCGGGGAGCGCCTGGTGGCCTCCTACACCGCGACGAACGACGAGGCCGACATCACGGTGCTGCACGAGTCGGCGGTCGCGTTCGACGACGTCCTCACCGACCTCGCCGGCGCCCTCCCGGCGGAGGCGGCCGACGCCTTCGCCGCGGCTGCCGCGACGGTCTCGACGCTGGACCAGCAGGCGGGCGAGCTGTGCCCGGACTGCACCGGCGGCTCCGAGCCCGTCTCGGTGCCGACCGACCTGGTCGCCGCCGCCTCCTGGCAGACGATCATCTCGCCGGCCGACGGCACCGGACCGATCACCGTCGGAGCCCCCACCTCCGGACGGCGAGGCTCCGGACGCGCCGCAGCGTCGGGGTGCAGCTGCCGAGCGTCGACGCCGCCGAGCTCGACGGTGCCACGGGCAGCCAGCCGTCCGGAGGAACGGCACCCGGCGTGGACCCGGACGGGGTGCCTCCTCCCGGTGGGAGCCGACGATCCGGAGGTGGAGGTCGAACCCCCCGATCCGGACGGAACCGTCGAGGACAGCACCAGCACGGTGGACTCGACGGTCGGTGCTGTCGTGGACGACCTGCTCGGTGGCGGGACCTCCGGTGGCGGCGGACCGCTGGACGACCCGCTCGGCGAGGTGGACGACATCGTCGACGACGTCCCGGTCTCGCCGCCGACGCTCGACCTTCCTCCGGCGCCCGGCGGCTGACCGACCTAGCCGAACACCCGGCCACGGTGCTCCAGCAGTTCGTACAGCGTCTGCTGGATGGTCTCTCGCACCTGGTCGGTCACGTCGAGGACCAGCATCGGGTCATCCGCGCCGCCGGCGGGATACGAGTCGGTACGGATCGGCTCTCCGAACTCGATCACCCACTTGCTGGGCAGCGGCACCAGGCCGAGCGGCCCGAGCAGCGGGAAGAACGGGGTGATCGGGACGTAGGGGACCCCGAGGACCCGAGCCAACGTCGGCAGGCTCCCCACCAGCGGGTAGATCTCCTCCGCGCCCACGATCGAGCAGGGGACGATCGGAACGCCGGTGCGGATCGCCGCGGAGACGAAGCCGCCGCGACCGAAGCGTTGCAGTTTGTAGCGCTCGGAGTACGGCTTGCCGATGCCCTTGAAGCCTTCGGGCCAGACGCCGACCAGCTCGCCGGATCCCAGCATCCGCTCGGCGTCCTCGTTGCAGGCCAGCGTGACCCCGCCCTTGCGCGCCATCTCGGACACGAACGGCAGCCCGAACACCAGGTCGGCTCCCAGGGCACGCAGATACCGCTGCGCGTGGTCGTGCACCGCGAGCCCGGTCATCAGGGCGTCGACGGGAACGGTCCCGGAGTGGTTGGCCACCAACAAGGCGCCCCCGTCCTGCGGGATGTTCTCGATGCCACGGACCTCCAGCCGGAACCACCGCTCGGCCAGCGGTCGCAGCAGCGACATGAACACGCCCGAGGTCAGCTCGGGGTCGAACCCGAGCTCGTCCACCTCGTAGTCGCCGGTCACCCGCCGCCGGACGAAGGCCAGCGCCTGCGCCAACCGGTCGTCGGCGGCCGGTGGAGGACCGACGTCGACCTCGACGTCGGGCTCGACGGCGGGCGTGCGATCGACGCGGCGCGCCGGCTCCGGGACCGGCGTCGGGCGCCGCGGCCCCGCCGGGCGGGACCGGGGCCGCGGCGGCGGAGCCAACGTGCGGGCGGCCCGGCTCGGCGTGGAGCCCCCGTTGCCCCGGCCCGGGCGGCCGCGCACCCCCAGCGGGATGACCTCGGCGTCAGCCACGGCCGGCTCCCCGGCCGGACAGTCCCGCGACCAGCGCTGCCTCGACGCGCCGCAGCCGGGTGGAGTCGATCGGCCCCGTCCCCACGTCGGCACCGAACGTCGCGAGCGTCTCCGCCGTGCTCCAGCGAGGCGAGTAGCCGAACTGCTCTCGCAGCGCGGTCGTGTCCACGACGCGACCGTACGTCAGAAAGTCCAGCTGGTCGGTGGTGAAGTCCAGGCCGGCCGTGCGGCGCACGGCCTGACCGACGACCCCGACGCCGACCGGTGGGACCCGGACGACGGCACGGCCGAGCCGGCGTACGACCTGCGCCAGCGTCAGCACCCCGGCACCGGCGACGTTGAAGGTCCCCGGCCGGTCGCCGACCGTCGCCTGCTGGAGCACCTGCAGGGCGTCGTCGGGGTGCAGCAGCTGCAGCCGGGGATCGAAGCCCAGGACGGTCGGGACCACCGGCAGCCGCAGGTACTGGCCGAACGGCGTCTCGAGCCCGCCGCCGAGGATGTTGGCGCAGCGCAGCACGGTGATCGCCACGTCGCTGCGCCGCCGGGCGAAGCCGCGGACGTAGCCCTCCACCTCCGAGCAGTCCTTGGCGTACCCGGACCGCGGGAGCCGCTTCGGCTCGGTGTCCTCGGCGAAGATGGCCGGATCCCGCGGGGAGGCGCCGTAGACGGTGGTGGAGGACTTGAGCACCAGCCGGCGGATGCCGGGCGCGCGCTGGCAGGCCGCCAGCAGCTGCATGGTGCCGATGACGTTGGCTTCCTTCATCGAGCTCCGGCCACCGGCTCGTCCCGGGGCCGCCAGCACGCTCATGTGCACCACGGTGTCGACGTCCTCGACCGCCAGGACCTTGGCGATCACCGGGTTGCGGATGTCGGCACGGACGAACCTGACCCCGCTGATGTCTCCTCGTGGCGGGAGCACGTCGACGCCGACCACCTTGTCGACGGCGGGGTCGGCGGACAGCCGCCGGGCCGTCTCAGACCCGAGCTGGCCGGCGACACCGGTGACCAGCACGACCCGGCCCATGGGTCACTTGCCGGCGCGGCGACGCTGAACGCGGGTCTTCTTCAGCAGCTTGCGGTGCTTCTTCTTGGCCATCCGCTTGCGACGCTTCTTGATGACAGAACCCACGGCGTACCTCTCGAGAGCGGACAGGATCGCCGCGAAGGGGATGCGACGACCGCGTCAGCCTAGCGGCGCACCGTGCCGGCTCTCGCCGGGTCCCGCGTCAGCCGGCCTGGAAGTAGGACTTGCGCAGGTAGTCGTCGACGGCGGGCTCGGGGACCCGGAAGGACCGGCCCACCCGGACCGCCTCCAGCTCACCGGAGTGGACCAGCCGGTAGACGGTCATCTTGGAGACCCGCATCCGGGTCGCAACCTCGGCGACGGTGAGGAACCGAGCATCGGAGAGGCTCGCGTCCCCCGGGGTGTTGGGAGCCATGGCGCACCGCACTTCCTGCACGGGACGCTCTTCGGCTTCCCCACCGAAGACCTGGCGTACGTGCTTGTCGGGAGGGTAGTGCCTGCTGGTGCGCGTGGGATAGAGGAGGAAACCGCAGGTGGGAGGCAGGACTGACCGATCGGCTGAGGGCGGCCGAGGCCCGCCGCGGCCGGCGCGCAGCGTCTTCGGGCCGCATCGCGGCCGGTCAGGGCTGGGGGTCGAGACCCAGAGCGGGGAAGGCGGCGGTCCGGGTGGCGTTGATCGAACGGTCCAGCCAGCTGGCGGGGTCGTACCCCTCCTCCCAGTCCCGGTAGTCGGGGTCGTAACCGTCGGTCATCCGGGTCGGCACCCGCCCACCGAAGTGCTCGGCCACGTACGCGCGCCACGACTCGGGGACCGCGGTGCCGGGGTCGAGGGGCCGCCCGGCGACGATGGCCAGCAGGTGCGTCCAGGCGCGTGGCACCACGTCGGCCACCGAGTAGCCGCCGCCCCCCGTCGCCACCCAGCGGCCGCCGCACAGCTCGTGCGCGAGGTCGTGCAGCGCGAGGTAGGAGGCCCGCTGTCCGTCGATGCTGAGCATCAGGTGCGCCAGCGGGTCGACCATGTGGGTGTCGCAGCCGTGCTGGGTGACGAGAACCTGCGGCTGGAACGCGCGAAGCACAGCGGGGACGACGGCGTGGAAGGCCCGCAACCAGCCCGCGTCGTCCGTGCCCGGAGGCACCGCCACGTTGACGGCGCTGCCCTGCGCTCCTGGGCCACCGATCTCGGTGGGCAGGCCGGTTCCGGGGAACAGCGTCTGCGGCGACTCGTGGATGCTCACCGTCAGCACCCGCGGGTCGTCGTAGAAGACCCGCTGCACGCCGTCGCCGTGATGCACGTCCACGTCGACGTAGGCCACCCGCTCGACGCCCTGGTCCAGCAGCCAGGCGATGCCGACCGCGACGTCGTTGTAGACGCAGAAGCCGCTGGCGGCGTCCGGCATCGCGTGGTGCAGGCCGCCACACACGCTGGCGGCGTGCAGCTGGTCACCGGCCCAGACCCGCCGGGCCGACTCCACCGTCGCGGCCACCACCCGCGCCGAGGCCTCGTGCATCCCCGGGAAGACCGGGTTGTCGGGCGTGCCGAGGCCGTGTGTCAGGTCGGTGCGACCAGGCTCCTCACTGACCCGCCGGACCGCCGCGACGTACGCGGCTCCGTGCACGAGACCCAGCACGGCGTCGTCAACCGGCGGGGGGCTGATCTCGGGCAGCAGCTCCGGCCCGTCGAGCGCGCCCACCACGCCCAGGGCACGGGCCAGCATCATGGTCAGCTCGATACGGACCGGGGCCATCGGATGCCCGACACCGAAGTCGTACGCGGTCATGCCGTCGTCGTAGACCGTGCAGGCCACGCACCCGGACATGGGCGGGACCCTACCCGGCGGACAGGTCCCGGGAGCGGTCGCGGGCCGCCTCCATGGCGGTGAGGAAGGCGGCCCGCACCTTGTGGTCCTCCAGTTCGCGGACGGCCGCCGCGGTGGTGCCGCCCGGCGAGGTCACCTGCTCACGCAGCACGGTCGGATGCTCGCCGGTCTCACGCAGCAGCTTGGCCGAGCCGACGACGGTCTGGACCACCAGCTCGCTGGCGGTGGTCCGCGGCAGCCCGAGATGCACGCCCGCCTCGATCATCGACTCGACCACGAAGAACAGGTAGCCCGGCCCGGAGCCGCTGATGGCGGTGACCGCGTCCTGCTGCTGCTCGGGCACGCGCAGCACCCGCCCGACCGATCTCAGCAGCTCCTCGGCCTCGCGCAGGTGCTCCTCGTCGCAGTGCGCCCCGCGGGAGATGGCCGCCATCCCCTCGTCGACGAGGGCCGGCGTGTTCGGCATCACCCGGACCACCGGGATGCCCGCCGGAAGCCGCTCCTCGATGAACGCGGTGGTGATGCCGGCCGCCAGGGAGACGACCAGGGTGCCGGCCGTCAGGTGCGGCGCCAGCTCCTCGAGCAGGTCGCCCATGTCCTGCGGCTTCACCACGATCGCCACCGTGTCGGCCTTGGCCGCGGCGTCGACGGTGCCGACGACGTCGACCCCGTAGCGCTCCCGCAGCTCGACCGCCCGGTCGGCCCGGCGCTCGGTCAGCAGCAGGTCGGCCGGCGGACGGCCCGCGCGGAGCAGACCCGAGACCAGCGCCTCGCCCATCACCCCGGCACCGAGCACCGCGACCACACCCATGACGACCTCCTCCGACCGACTCCGGACAGCGACGCCGGTCGACCCATCATCACCGATCCGCGCGGGTGGAGTGGGGCGGTGTCCAGCGGTCGGCCAGATCTACGCCGTCCGGCGACGCAGGGTCGCGGCACCGACGGCGAGTGAGAGCAGGGTGAAGCCGGCGATGACGCAGACGTCCACCACCAGCTCGACCGTCCACGACGACGCCGACTGGACCTGCTGCATCGCGTCCACGGCATAGGAGAGCGGCAGGGTGTCCGAGAGCAACGACAACGGGTCGGGCAGTCTCTCGCGCTGCACGAAGAGGCCGCACAACAAGACCTGCGGCAGCACCAGCGCCGGCATGAACTGCACCGCCTGGAACTCGGTCTCGGCGAACGCGGACACGAACAGGCCGAGCGCGCAGCCCAGGACGGCGTCCATCACGGCGACGAGGCCGAGCACCCACACCTCGCCCCGGACGTCGAGCCCGAGCAGGCCGACGCTGAGCACCACCGCCAGACCGGCCTGCACCAGCGCCACCGCACCGAAGGCGAGGGCGTAGCCGACCAGCAGGTCCGCCTTGCCCATCGGTGTCGTCAGCAGCCGCTCGAGGGTGCCGGACGACCGCTCCCGCAGCGTGGTCACCGAGGTGACGAGGAACATCACGATGAACGGGAACATCGCCAGCAGCGGCGGACCGAAGCGGGCGAACACCGTCTCGTCGCGATCGAACATCCACCACAGCAACGTGAGCAGCAGCATCGGGACCACGAGCAGCATCGCCATCGTCCGGCGGTCCCGCCGCAGCTGGGTCAGCACCCGGCCGGCGACGGCCAGCGTCGTGCGCGGGCTCATGCCGTCACCTCCTCGGAGTCCCCGCCCCCTGCGGTCTGCTCCACCACGGCCAGGAAGGCCGCCTCCACGTCGTCGGTGCCGGTGCGCTCGAGCAGCGCGGTCGGGGTGTCGTCGGCGACGAGCTGACCGTCCCGCAGCAGCAGCAGCCGGTCGCACCGGGTCGCCTCGTCCATGACGTGGCTGGACACGAGCAGGGTGGTGCCGCGGTCCGCGAGCCGGTGGAACAGCGCCCACAGGTCCCGCCGCAGCACCGGGTCGAGGCCGACCGTGGGCTCGTCCAGCACCAGCAGCTCCGGGCTGCCGAGCAGGGCCACCGCGAGCGAGACCCGCGACCGCTGCCCACCGGACAGCCGGCCGACGAGGGCCGATGCGTAGTCGCCGAGGTCGACGTGGTGCAGCACCTCGGCGACCTGCCGGTCCGGGGCGCGCAGCACCCGGGCGAAGAACCGAAGGTTCTCGGTGACGGTCAGGTCGCCGTAGACGCTCGGCGCCTGGGTGACATACCCGACCCGGTCCCGCAGCGCGGGCGACCCCGCCGGCAGCCCGAGCACCTCGACGCTGCCGCCGTGCACCCGCTGGACCCCGACCAGGGCTCGCAGCAGCGTGGTCTTGCCGCCGCCGGACGGCCCCAAGAGGCCGGAAACCTGGCCGGGCGGCACGGCGAAGCTCAGGTCCCGCAGCACCCGTCGACCGCCGCGCACCACCTCCAGCCGGTGCACCCGGACACTCGGCTCCGTGTCGGCCGGCTCTCGTAAACTATTGACCATGCGTTCAATATTGCGGCTCGACCGCGGTCACGGTCAAGAGCCGCGACCGGCCGGCTCCCCCAGCAGGTGGTGCTGCAGCGCCGGGCCGAGGCGACGTGCCAGCTCGTCGGCGGGCAACGAGGCCACCGGCTCGATCCCGATCAGGTAGCGCAGCACCGCGACCCCGAGCAGCTGCGCGAACGTCAGCTCCACCCGGAGGGTCGCGTCGGGACCGCTCACGTGCTCCCCGAGCTCGCCGAGCGCGATGCTCGGCATCCCGCTGCGGACCAGCGCCGCCACCGACGGGCTGGTCATGGCCGCGCGCAGGAAGGCGAGCAGCGGCTCGCGCTGGACGTCGTCGTCCCAGGCGTGCAGGAACGCGGCGGCGAGTCGCTCGCCCAGACCGTCCGGCGGTCCCGCCGTCGCCGACCTCAGGATGCGGCGCGGGTCGAACGGCACCGCGAGCGCCTCGAGGAAGAGGTCGTCCTTGGCGCCGAAGAAGTGGTGCACCAGGCCCGGCGTGACCCCCGCCGCAGCCGCGATCCCGCGCATCGTGGTCCGCTCGAATCCCCGGTCGGCGAACGACGTCCGGGCTGCAGCCAGGATCTGGCCGCGGGTGTCGGGCGCGCCCGGCCGGCGTCCCGGTCCGCGCCCGGCGACCACGGATCAGCCCTTGCTCACCAGCGACCGGGCGAAGAACGCGAGGTTCTGCGGTCGTTCCGCCAGCCGCCGCATCAGGTAGCCGTACCACTCGTCGCCGTATGGCACGTAGACCCGCATCGTCCTGCCGATCGCCACCAGCCGCTTTTGCTCGTCGGGCCGGATCCCGTACAGCATCTGGAACTCGTAGCTGCTCGCGTCGCGCTCGGCGCGTCCGGCGAGCATCTCGGCGATGCGGATCAGCCGGGGGTCGTGGCTGGCGACCATCGGGTAGCCGGACCCGTTCATCAGCACCTTGAGACAACGCACGTACGAGGCGTCGACCTCGGCCCGGGACTGGTAGGCGACCGACTCCGGCTCCTTGTACGCCCCCTTGCAGAGCCGGACCCGCGACCCCGCGTAGGCGAGGTCCTTGCAGTCGGCCTCGGTACGCCGAAGGTAGGACTGGAGCACCGCGCCGGTCTCGGGGAAGTCCTGCCGGAGCGAGGCCAGCACGTCCAGGGTCGCGTCGGTCGTCGTGTGATCCTCCATGTCCAGCGTCACCGTGGTGCCGGCGTTACGGGCGGCGAGACAGATCCGCCGGGCATTGTCGAGCGCCATCGCCGTGCCCTCGGCCCCGAGGGCCTGGCCGACCGCGGACAGCTTGACCGACACCTCGGCAGCCGGGGTGAGCCCCGCCCGGGCCAGCTCGGCCAGGAGCTCCAGGTAGGCGTCCACGGTCGCCTCGGCCTGCGCCCGGTCGAGCGTGTCCTCGCCCAGATGGTCGAGCGTGACCTGCAGGCCGTCTCCGGCGAGGGTGGCGGTGGCGGCGACCGCGCGCTCGGTCGTCTCACCGGCGACGAACCGGGCCACGATGCCGCCGGACACCGGCATCGTGCTGACCAGCTGCTTGACCCTGCTGCTGCGGGACAGGGCCAGCAGCGACCTCCTCAGCACCGGTTCACCCTCCTGCGCTCGACCGTGGGGGTCGAACTCTACGGCTCACGGTGCGGCGCCACCGACCCGCCGGGCGGCCAGGTGCAGCCGGGTGAACGCCAGTGCCTCGGCAAGGTCGCTCTCCCGTCCGCCGCGGTCCTCGGCGCGCCGGGTGCTGATCTCGACCACGACGTGGCCCGAGAACCCGTCGGCGGCCAGCAGCTCGCAGAACAACGCGCACGGCTGGCTGCCCCGGCCCGGCACCAAGTGCTCGTCACGGCCCGACCCGGTCCCGTCGGCCATGTGTACGTGCGCCAGCCGGCCGCCCAGGTCACGCGCCATCGCCACCGGGTCCACGTGCGCGGTGGCCGTGTGCGACAGGTCCAGCGTCACATTGGCGTACTCGTGCTCGACCGGGTCCCACCCCGGCGCGTACGCGTGCACCTCCCGCCCGCGGGCCCGCCAGGGGTACATGTTCTCGACCGCGAAGGTCAGGCCGGTGCGCGCCTCGAGCTCGGCGATGCCGTCCACGAACCCCCGGGCGTAGTCCCGCTGCCACCGAAACGGCGGATGCACGACGACGGTGTCCGCACCCACCGCGGCAGCCATCTGCGCGCTGCGCTCGAGCTTCCCCCACGGCTCGGTGCCCCACACCCGCTGCGTGATCAGCAGGCACGGGGCGTGCACGGCGACCACCGGAACCTGGTGCCGGTCACGCATCCCGAGCACGGCGTCGAGGTCCTGGCTGGTCTCCCCGATCCCGACCATCACCTCGATGGCGTCGTAGCCGAGCGAGCTCGCCAGCTCGAACGCCACCTCGGGAGGCTCGGGATAGACCGACGCCGTGGACAGCGCCACCCGGGCCTCGGGCACCGTGACCGACGGGTCGGTCGGTGCGGGTGGGGGCACGGGCGCGGGCACGGTCCGAGGGTAGGGGTGGAGGGTGGGGGTGAAGGGGCGCCGGGCAGGCGCCTCGCGGTTCACATCAGGTCGAGCCGCTCCAGGATCACGCCCTCACGCAGGGCCCATGGGCAGATCTCGAGCTGCGTCAGCCCGAAGAGCTCCAGCACGGCGTCCGCGACATAGGCACCGGCCACGATCTGGTGCGCCCGGTTGGCAGACACCCCGGGCAGCTCGGCGATCTTCGGGACCGGCATGGCCGCCAGCTCGGGCAGCCAGTCCCGCAGCTCGTCGTGGGACAGCACCCGGCGCACGTACGGTCCCTCCGTCGAAGGCGCGGCGCCGCAGATCCGCGCCAGCGAGCGGAACGTCTTGCTGGTCGCCACCGCGTGGTCGGCCGTGCCCCAGCGGAGCACGTCGCCCGCGTCCTGCGCGATGGCCCGCCGGACGTGCCGGCGCAGCTCCTGACCGCCCTCGGAGTCGTCCCCGGTCGACACGAAGTCGCGGGTCAGCCGGCCTGCCCCCAGCGGGAGGGACTGGACGACATCGGGACTCTCGCTCCGGCCGGCGGCCACCTCCAGCGACCCGCCCCCGATGTCGAAGACCATCAACCGGCCGGACGACCAACCGAACCAGCGGCGAACCGCGAGGAACGTCAACCGCGCCTCGTCCGCGCCCGGCAGCACGCGGAGCTCGACGCCACTGTGCCGCCGGACCTCGGCCAGGACGTCGTCGGCGTTGCTGGCGTCGCGGACCGCCGAGGTGGCGAAGGCGACCACTGACGCGCAGCCCTTGTCGTCGGCGACCTTCTGCGCCTGGTCGACGAAATCCAACAGCGCCTGCACCCCGGCGTTGTCGATGGCCCCGTCGGCGTCGAGGTGCTCGGCCAGTCGCAGTGCCTGCTTGAACTTGTACGCCGGCAACGGGGCGGCGCCGCGGTGCGCGTCGACGACCAGCAGGTGGCCGGTATTCGACCCGATGTCCAGCACGCCGGTACGCATGGACGGACACGCTAGCCCGACAGTGCGACCACAGGGCTACGGTTGCGCCGTGGCCGAGCTCAGCGTGTCCGCGCCCCGCGCCTGGGTCGAGTTCACCGACCCCGCCGACGACGACCAGGTGCTGCGCTGCGACCTCACCTGGCTGACGTCGCGCTACCTGTGCATCTTCGGCAACGGCTGCCCCGGCATCTACGCCGACCGCCCGCACGACGGCTGCTGCACGCTTGGCGCGCACTTCTCCGACAAGGCCGACGAGCGGCGGGTGGCCAAGGTGGTGCGCAAGCTCACCGACGCGGACTGGCAGCTGCGCAGCGAGGGGCGCAAGGACTGGGTCGAGGTCGACGACGACGGCGAACGCAAGACCCGCGTGGTGGACGGCGCCTGCGTGTTCCTCAACCGGCCCGGCTTCGCCGCCGGGACGGGGTGCGCCCTGCACGCCTACGCGTTGGCCCAGGGCGCGGAGCCTCTCACCACCAAGCCCGACGTCTGCTGGCAGCTGCCGATCCGCCGCCGCTACCGCGACGTCGACCGCGGCGACGGCACGTCCTACCTGGAGATCACGATCGAGGAGTACACCCGCAGCGGCTGGGGCCCCGGCGGGCATGACCTCGACTGGTACTGCTCGGCGAACACCGACGCCCACGTCGCGCCCGACCCGCTGTACGTCACCAACGCCGCCGAGTTGGTCGAGCTGATCGGCGAGGCCGCGTATGACGTGCTGGTGCCGCTGTGCGAAGAGCACCTGTCGCGGCGCGACCTGCTCACCCTGCACCCGGCCACCGCCGCGCACCAGGCCTGAGCGCCACGCCACCCCGGCGTCCGGCCGGGCACAACACGGGTCCACAATCGGTTGACATGCACCTCGACCACCTCTCGTTCGCGGCCGGGCCCGACGGGCTGGACGCCACCGCGCGTCGGCTGTCCGCGTCCATCGGCGAGGAGTTCGTCGACGGCGGCATCCATCCCCGCTTCGGCACCCGCAACCGGGTGTTGCCGCTGGCCAACGGTCACTACCTCGAAGTGGTCGCCGTCCTGGACCACCCGGCCTCCGACAAGGCGCCGTTCGGCCAGTTGGTCCGGCAGCGGTCGGCGCAGGGCGGCGGCTGGCTCGGCTGGGTGGTGTCCGTCGCCGACATCACGCCGGTCGAGGAGCGGGTGGGCCGTGCGTCGGTGCCGGGCAACCGCCGGCTGCCGGACGGGTTCGAGCTGCGCTGGAAGCAGCTGGGCGTCAAGGACCTGCTGACCGACCCGGAGCTGCCATTCGTCGTGGAGTGGGAGACCGACGGCACCCGGCACCCGTCGTACGGCGCCAGCGGAGCGGTCGCGCTCCGTGCCGTCCAGATCGCGGGCGACCCCGCGCTGGTGGCGGACTGGCTGGGGCAGCCGGCGCTGGACGCGCTGGAGGAGATCGACGTCGAGTGGGTCGATCCGGCCGGCCGACCGGGCATCGTCGCCGTGCTGTTGTCCACCCCGGCCGGGATCGTCCGGCTCTGAGGGGCATCGCGGACGGGGCGATCCCGAGTCCCAACATCTGGCACCACCCGGCGACCTACGAGACCGAGAACCGGGCGGTGGACCCGGAGGGGCACATCGAGCGAGCTCTCCGCGAGATCCGGGACTGGTCCGGGGCGCGGGTGCTCGACATCGGCTGCGGAGCCGGCTTCCACCTGCCGCGGTTCGCAGCCGACGCTGCCGAGGTGGTCGGAGTGGACCCGCACAACGATCTCGTCCGCATCGCCCGCCGACGGTGTCGCGGTCTGCCCGGCGTCCGGGTCCTCCCGGGCACCGCGCAGTCGGTCCCGCTGCCCGACGCGAGCGTCGACGTCGTGCACGCCCGCTGGGCGTACTTCTTCGGGCCGGGGTGCGAGCCCGGGTTGGCCGAGATCACCCGGGTGCTCGCACCCGGCGGCACCGCGTTCGTGATCGACCACGACGTTCGCGGTGGCACGTTCGCCGGCTGGTTCCGCCGCGCACACCCGAGCTACGACCCCGGCACGGTCGAACGGTTCTGGTCCGGCCGCGGCTGGACCCGGCGCCCGGTCAGCACCTGTTGGCGGTTCGAGCGCCGCGCGGACCTCGAAGCCGTGCTGCGGATCGAACTACCGCCCGACGTGGCGGAGCCTGTCCTCGCCGAGCACCGCGGCCTGGAGATCGACTACGCGGTCAACCTGTGGTGGCGCCGACGAGATGTCGGTCGGCTGGCATAGCGTCTGGCCGTGCGCGACACCTCCCAACGACCGGCCCCGCACCCGACGGCGGCACCTCCCGCGGCGAGCCCGAGCCGGAGGACCCGCGGCGGCAGCACCCACCGTTGTGCCGAGTGCGGCTGGCACACGCCGAAGTGGGTAGGCCGGTGCGGGGAGTGCCAGGCCTGGGGGACCGTCGAGGAGGTCGGGGCCGGTGCCCGACGCACCGGCACCGGCCCGGGCGCCGTCAGCGCGGCGGCGCGGCCGATGACCGAGATCGGCGCCGAGCTGACCCGGGCGATCCCGTCGGGCGTCGACGAGCTGGACCGGGTGCTCGGCGGCGGAGTCGTGCCGGGAGCGGCCCTGCTGCTCGCCGGCGAGCCCGGCGTCGGCAAGTCCACCCTGCTGCTGGCGGTCGCGGCGCGATGGGCTGCGTCCGGGCGGCGCACGCTGTACGTCACCGGCGAGGAGTCGGCAGCACAGGTCCGGCTGCGCGCGGAACGCACCGGCGCGGTCCACGAGGAGCTCTACCTGGCGGCCGAGACCGACCTCGCCGCGGTCCTCACCCACGTCGAGCAGGTCCGCCCGACCCTGCTCGTGGTCGACTCGGTCCAGACCATCGGGTCCGGTGAGGTCGACGGCACGCCCGGGGGGGTCACCCAGGTTCGCGAGGTGGCCGGCACCCTGGTCCAGGTCGCGAAGCGCCGTGAGCTGCCCATCCTGATGGTGGGACACGTGACCAAGGACGGCATGATCGCGGGTCCACGGGTGATGGAGCACATCGTCGACGTGGTGTTGCACTTCGAGGGCGATCGGGCGTCCCGGCTCCGGTTCGTCCGGGCGGTCAAGAACCGGTTCGGCCCGGACGACGAGGTCGGCTGCTTCGGGCTGTCGGCCGACGGCATCGTCGAGATCACGGACCCGACCGGGTTGTTCGTCTCCCGGCACGGCGAGCCGGTCGCGGGCACCTGCGTGACGGTCGCCATGGAGGGACGCCGACCCCTGCTCGCCGAGGTGCAGGCGCTGGTGGCGCCGAGCCCACTGCCCACTCCCCGGCGGGCCACCAGCGGCCTCGACCCCGGGCGCACCGCGATGGTGCTGGCGGTCCTCCAGCGTCGGGTCCGCCTGCAGCTGGGGTCCGCCGACGTCTACCTGGCCACCGTCGGCGGCGCGCGGGTGTCCGAGCCGTCGGCCGACCTCGCGGTCGCCATCGCCACCGCCTCCGCCGGGTCCGACACTGTGGTCGCGACCGACCTCGTCGCCCTCGGTGAGGTCGGCCTGGCCGGTGAGATCCGGCGGGTCTCGAACCTCCCACAGCGGCTGGCCGAGGCGGCCCGGCTCGGCTTCCGGACCGCACTGGTCCCGGCCTCGGCCGGCACCGACGGGCTGCCGCACATCGCCGGGCTGCGCACCGTAGCGGTCTCCGACGTCCGTACGGCGCTGCAGGTGGTGGGGTTGCTCGACGGGTCCGCACCGGCCACGGTGGCGCCGAATCACGGACACCCACGCGTTCCCCATCTCAGCGTGGTCCCGCTGGAGGGTCCAACGCCCTAGACTCCGACCGGGACGCCAGCCCACGCAGGCACCTGAGGGCGGGGAGGAACGGACGTGGCGAGCATCGATCGGCCCGTCGAGCGGTCCATCGAGGAGGTGCGACTGCGCTCGACCCTCATGTCGGTGGCGCCCGGAACAGCGCTGCGCGAGGGCCTGGAACGGGTCCTACGCGGGCGCACCGGGGCGCTGGTCGTCCTCGGAGAGGACCGCACCGTGGAGTCCATCTCCACCGGAGGCTTCAGCCTGGACGTGCCGTTCACCGCCACCGGCATGCGTGAGCTGGCCAAGATGGACGGCGCCATCTTGCTGGACAAGGACAGCACCCGGATCCTGCGCGCGGCGGTGCACCTGATGCCGGACCCTTCGATCCACACCGACGAGGCCGGCACCCGGCACCGGACCGCCGACCGGGTGGCCCGGCAGACCGGACTCCCGGTGATCTCGGTCAGCCAGTCCATGCAGATCATCGCTCTGTACGTCGGCGGCACCCGCTACGTCCTCGAGGACACCGGCGCGATCCTGTCCCGGGCCAACCAGGCGCTGGCCACGCTGGAGCGGTACAAGATGCGCCTGGACGAGGTGTCCGGGGCGCTGTCCGCGCTGGAGATCGAGGACCTGGTGACAGTCCGCGACGTGGCCGTGGTCGCACAGCGGATGGAGATGGTGGTCCGCATCGCCCGGGAGATCGACGGCTACGTCCTCGAGCTCGGTGCGGACGGCCGGCTGCTGTCGCTCCAGCTCGAAGAGCTGGTCGCCGGCGTCGACGTCGACCAGCAGCAGGTGGTCCGCGACTACGCGCCGAACGGTCGCGGTGGGTCCCCGGTCGAGTCGGTGCTGGACGCGCTGTCCGCGCTCGGTCCCAGCGAGCTGGTCGACGTCGCCGCAGTGGCACGGGCGGCCGGTCTGGGTGTGAACGAGCACCTGGACACCGCGCTGTCCCCCCGCGGATACCGACTGCTGGCCAAGGTGCCCCGGCTGCCCGCCGCCGTCGTCGAACGACTGGTCGACCACTTCGGCAACCTGCAAAAGCTGCTCGCCGCCAGCACGGAGGACCTGCAGCGAGTCGAGGGGGTCGGCGAGCTGCGGGCCCGGACCGTGCGCGAGGGCCTGTCCCGGCTGGCCGAGTCGAGCATCCTCGAGCGTTACGTCTGAGGCCCGTCCTCCTCCTGGTCGCCCTGTCCCTGCCGCCGCTCGTCGCGCGCCTGGTCCTGGCCGCGGTCCCGGTCGCGGTTCTGGTCGCGGTTCTGGTGGCGGTCCTTGTCGCGGTCCCGGTCGGGCTTCGGTGCGGCCGACAGCACCAGCTCGGCCGCGGCTGGCTCGCCGCCGAGCAGAGCGGTCCGGATCTCGTAGGTCCCTGGCTCGGCCGCGGGAGCCGACTCCGCGCAGCGCCGCCCGGCGACGGCGCCCGACCAGGTCACCGACAGTGCCTGCTGCCAACCCGGCCGGAGGGTCAGCTCGCGATCGGGCAGGTCCGTCGCGCACGCGGCTGCGTCCCACACCACCTCGTCCGCGGGGCCGACCACCTGCAGCAGCAACTCGTCCGCGCCCAGCTCGATTCGGCAGGCGAGGTCGGCGGTGGTGCCGACGGCGATCTGAAGGCGGACCGGCTTCTCGGCCACACTCCGCCCGGTGACCGAGGGCGCCACCAGCACCGAGGCCGGCGCACAGTCGGTCACCGGTGCGGGCAGCACGGTGGTCACCAGGGCGGTCCGCGAGACCTGCCCGCCGGGTCTCGTCGGACCGTCGGCCTCGTCCGCGGACGGCTCTTCGACCGGGAGGGTCAGGTCCGGTGCGGTCGCGGTCTCGGCCGGTGCGGTCGGCCCGGCACCGACGGCCGTCTCGGTGGGCGGCTCGTCGCCGGCGGAAACCAGCGCGAACACCGTCCCCGCGACGAGGCTGAGCAGACCGAAAGCGAGCCCGCGACGAAACCAGTAGACCCTGGCCGGGAGCCGCCGCGCCGGGCGGCGGCCCGGCGGTCGTCGCGGCGGCGCAGGCACCCCAGCACGCTAACCGGGCAGGTCGCCCCGATGCGGCCTGCCACACCGCGGGCGTGCGATCCTCACCAGTGATGTCGCAGCACCCGTCCGGCTCGACCAGCGCCGTCGTCGACTGGTATGCCGCGCATGCCCGGGACCTGCCCTGGCGCCGGGGCGGGACAACCGCCTGGGGAGTGCTCGTCTCGGAGGTGATGCTGCAACAGACCCCCGTCGCGCGGGTCCGGCCGGTGTGGCAGGAGTGGATCGACCGCTGGCCCAGCGCTGCCGACCTGGCCGGCGCCACACCCGGCGCCGCGGTGCGGGCGTGGGGCCGGCTGGGCTATCCGCGCCGGGCGCTCCGCCTGCACGAGTGCGCCACCGTGCTGGTGCGCGAGCACCGCGGTGACGTGCCCTCCGACGTCCCCACCCTGCGCACGCTGCCGGGGGTCGGGGACTACACCGCGGGTGCGGTGGCCGCGTTCGCGTACGGCCGGCGAGCACTGGTGCTGGACACCAACGTGCGGCGGGTGCTCGGTCGATTGCTCCGATCCGAGGAGCAGCCGGCGACGGTGGCGGTGAGCGCGACCGAGCGGATCGCCCTCGACCGGCTGCTCCCGGTCGATCCTGCGCTGGCGGCCCGGTGGTCGGTCGCGGTGATGGAGCTGGGGGCGCTGGTGTGCACCGCGCGCGACCCGCGCTGCGGCGCCTGCCCGGTCGCCGGCAGCTGCACCTGGCTCGCCGCCGGTCGGCCCAGCGGCGAGCGCCCGGATCGACGCCAGCCGTATGCCGGCACCGACCGGCAGTGCCGCGGCCGGTTGCTCGCCGCGCTCCGCGCCAGCGCGGACCCAGTCCCGGCCGCCGCCCTGGTCACCGCGTGGGACGACGACGTGCAACGTGGCCGCGCGCTGGACTCACTGGTCGCCGACGGACTGGTCGAGCCGGTCGGTGACCAGCACTACGCCCTCCCCGGGTGACTCCCACTTCCCCGTCGCCGACGGTCAGCCAGGAGCTGGCTCGACGGCCAGCCGCTGCACGGTGTCGGCGAGGTCCCGGACGACCCGGTCGGTGGCGATCGTGTCTTCATCGACGGGCTGGTCCAGCCACAGCCCGAACAACGCCGCATCCACCAGCTCCCCGATCCGCCCGGCCCGGCGCGTCGGAACGCCGCTGCGGCCGAGAAACTCAGTGACCGAGCGGGTCCACGCCGCATTGGCCCGCCGGGCGGCACCCAGGTAGGGCTCGTCGCCGAGCAGGCCCAGCGCCGCCGACTGCGCGTAGACGCGCAGGCACCGGTCGACCACGGGCTGCTGCCACATCTGCCACAGCTCCAGGACGGCCGTCCGGCCGGAGCGGGCCGCTGGAAGCTGGTCCAGCACCGCGACCACCCGCTGGTTGCTGCGCTCGATCACCTCGGCGACCAGCGCATCCTTGCTGCCGAAGTGGTAGACGAGCATCCGGTCGCTGGTGCCGAGCGCGGCGGCCAGCGGCCGCAGGCTCAACCCGGCGATCCCGTGCTCGAGCACGTAGTCCGTCGCCTGATCGGCGAGCGCGTCGCGCCGCGTGACGCCCGGCGTCTCGGCCAACCCGCACTCTCCTCTTCCGACTTCCCTCGCCAGTGTAGCGAGTGCTACAGTGGGAGAGTGTAGCGACCGCTACACCGCGGAAGGGACCGGAGGACATCCATCATGCTCGTCGCGTCGGCGCTGCTGGCTCTCGCCATCGTCGTCGAGGTCGTGGCCACCGCGGCCCTGCCCCGGACCAGCGGCTTCACCAACCCGGCATGGACCGCGTTCGTGCTGGTCGGGTACGCCGTGTCCATCTGGCTGCTGTCCAAGGTGGTCGAGACGATGCCGGTGTCGGTCACCTACGCGGTCTGGGCGGGGGCGGGAACCGCCCTGGTCGCCGCCATCGGCGTCGTCGTGCTGGGGGAGCACCTCGACACGGTGCGGGTCCTCGGCCTCACCGCGATCGTCGTGGGCGTCGTGTTGCTCAACGTGCAAGGCGCCCACTGACCGAGCACGGCGCCCGGCCGGGTCACTCGACCCGGCCGGGTCAATCGGCCCGACCGAGGTCACTCGGTGGTGCTGGGCTCCTCCACCGGTGGAAGATCGGGCAGCGTCTGCCGAGCCTCACCGCGGAACGTGAAGGTCGCGGTCGGTCCGTCCCCCTCCACGTCGACCAGGACCAGCTGGCCCGGGCGCACCTCGCCGTAGAGCAGCTTCTCGGCGAGGACGTCCTCGATCTCCCGCTGCAACGTGCGCCGCAGCGGCCGCGCGCCGAGCACCGGGTCGAAGCCGCGCTCGGCGAGCACCCGCTTGGCGTCGGCCGTCAGCTCGAGGACCATGTCCTTGTCCCGGAGCCGGCCCTCGACCGAGGCGAGCATCATGTCGACCATGGCGATGATCTCGTCCTGCGTCAGCGGCGGGAACACGATCATCTCGTCGACCCGGTTCAGGAACTCGGGACGGAAGTGCTGCCTCAGCTCCTCCGACACCTTCGCCTTCATCCGATCGTAGGAACCGGCCAGGTCACCGACCTGGGCGAAGCCGAGGTTGACGCCCTTTGCGATGTCGCGGGTCCCGAGGTTCGTGGTCATGATGATGACGGTGTTCTTGAAGTCGATCACCCGACCCTGTGAATCGGTCAGCCGACCCTCCTCCAGGATCTGCAGCAGCGAGTTGAAGATGTCCGGGTGTGCCTTCTCCACCTCGTCGAACAACACCACGGAGAACGGCTTTCGACGCACCTTCTCGGTGAGCTGGCCGCCCTCCTCATAACCGACGTAACCGGGCGGAGAGCCGAAAAGCCGTGAAACGGTGTGCTTCTCCGAGAATTCGCTCATGTCGAGCTGGATCAGCGCATCGTCCTCGCCGAACAGGAAGTTCGCCAGCGCCTTGGACAGCCAGGTCTTACCGACGCCCGACGGTCCGGCGAAGATGAACGAGCCGCCAGGTCGGCGCGGGTCCTTCAGGCCGGCCCTGGTGCGTCGGATCGCCCGGGACAGCGCCTTGATCGCCTCGTCCTGGCCGATCACCCGCTTGTGCAGCTCGTCTTCCATCTTGAGCAGCCGGGTGGACTCCTCCTCGGTCAGCTTGACGATCGGGATGCCGGTCGAGTTCGCCAGCACCTCGGCGATCAGCTCCTCGTCGACTTCGGCCACGACGTCCATGTCGCCGGCCTTCCACTGCTTCTCCCGCTCGGACTTGGCGTGGATCAGCTTCTTCTCCTCGTCCCGCAGGGAGGCAGCCGCCTCGAAGTCCTGCGCGTCGATGGCCCCCTCCTTGCGGCGGCGGACGTCGGCGATCTTGTCGTCGAACTCCCGCAGGTCGGGCGGAGCGGTCATCCGTCGGATCCGGAGCCGGGCGCCCGCCTCGTCGATGAGGTCGATCGCCTTGTCGGGGAGGAAACGGTCGGAGATGTAGCGGTCGGCAAGCGTCGCCGCACCGATCAGCGCCTCGTCGGTGATCGTCACCCGGTGGTGCGCCTCGTAGCGGTCCCGCAGCCCCTTCAACATCTCGATCGTGTGCGCGATCGACGGCTCGTTGACCTGGATCGGCTGGAACCGGCGCTCCAGGGCGGCGTCCTTCTCCAGGTGCTTGCGGTACTCGTCCAGCGTGGTGGCGCCGATCGTCTGCAGCTCACCGCGCGCCAGCATCGGCTTCAGGATGCTGGCCGCGTCGATCGCGCCCTCGGCCGCGCCGGCGCCGACAAGAGTGTGGATCTCGTCGATGAACAGCACGATGTCGCCCCGGGTGCGGATCTCCTTGAGGACCTTCTTCAACCGCTCCTCGAAGTCACCGCGGTAGCGCGATCCGGCCACGAGCGCACCGAGGTCGAGGGTGTAGATCTGCTTGTCCTTGAGCGTCTCGGGGACGTCGCCGCGGACGATGTCCTGCGCCAGGCCCTCCACGATCGTCGTCTTACCGACGCCGGGCTCACCGATGAGCACCGGGTTGTTCTTGGTGCGCCGCGACAGCACCTGCATGACCCGCTCGATCTCCTGCTCCCGGCCGATGACCGGGTCGAGCTTGCCCTCCCGGGCCCCCTGGGTGAGGTTCCGCCCGAACTGGTCCAGCACCAGCGAGCTGCTCGGCGCACCGGCCTCGCTGGGCGCACCCGCGCTGGCGGTCTCCTTGCCCTGGTAGCCGCTGAGCAGCTGGATCACCTGCTGGCGCACCCGGTTGAGGTCGGCGCCGAGCTTGACCAGGACTTGAGCGGCGACTCCCTCGCCCTCCCGGATCAGACCCAGCAGGATGTGCTCGGTCCCGATGTAGTTGTGGCCCAGTTGCAGCGCCTCTCGCAGGCTCAGCTCCAGCACCTTCTTCGCCCGCGGCGTGAACGGGATGTGCCCGCTGGGCGCCTGCTGGCCCTGCCCGATGATGTCCTCGACCTGGGCGCGAACCGCCTCGAGCGAGATCCCCAGGCTCTCCAGCGCCTTGGCCGCAACGCCCTCGCCCTCGTGGATCAGCCCAAGGAGGATGTGCTCGGTGCCGATGTAGTTGTGGCTGAGCATCCGGGCTTCTTCCTGAGCCAGGACGACAACCCGACGCGCGCGGTCGGTGAACCTCTCGAACATCGCACCTCTCCTCGCTGGACCAACTGCCGCCCGGCGTCGCCGCCGGCCGGTAGCGGATGTCTGGCCATGTTAGTCGCGTTCGCTGACAACGTTCAGCCGACGGGTAGGTGTTCCGGATCGCGGTTCACCCGTGGCGAACGAGGCGCCGCCCCCGTGGCATGGGCACGGGGGCGACGCGGTCGGGTCGGTGGAGCTCAGTGCGCGGCGCGGTAGGCCTCCATCACGGTGCCGGAGACCCGGCCACGCTCGGAGACGTCGTGACCGTTCGCGCGGGCCCATTCGCGGACCGTCGCGGCGTCCGTGCCGCCGCGGCCCGAGCGGCCGGACCGCTTCCGCCCCTGGCCGCGGCCGGCGCCACGGCGGGCCTCGCTCACGTAGGGCGCGAACGTGTCGCGCAGCTTTTGCGCATTCTTCTTGGACAGGTCGATCTCGTAAGACACTCCGTCGAGACCGAACTGCACGGTTTCCTCGGCGGCGCCACCGTCAAGATCGTCGACCAAGATGACCTGAACCTTTTGTGCCATTGGAGCGGCCTGCCCTTCAGAGAATGCCCGCTAAGGCCGATGAGAAGTGATTACCGAAGAGTAGCAGCAACGATAATCCGACCGTTACCAGGCAATTCTCGGGCGGTTTTCTGCACGAAAGGTTCACGCTTGGGGTCGGAGCAGCGGAAAGAGGATGGACTCGCGGATCCCGGTGCCCATGAGCAGCATCAGCAGCCGGTCCACCCCGAGACCCAGCCCGCCCGCCGGGGGCATCCCGTGCTCGAGGGCGCGAAGGAACACCTCGTCCACGTCGTTGGCCTCAGGGTCGCCGGCCGCGCCCTGCCGGGCCTGCTGCTCGAGTCGCTCCCGCTGCAGCACCGGGTCGTTCAGCTCGGAATACGCCGGTGCCAGCTCGACCCCGTTGATCACCAGGTCGAAGGCCTCGACCAGTCCGGCCTCGCTCCGGTGCGCCTTCGCGAGCGGCTTGACCCGGGTGGGGAAGTCGCAGACGAAGGTCGGCTGGATCAGCGTCTCCTCGACCAACTGCTCGAACAGCTCGACCAGCACCTCCTCCGGCCCCCAGTGCTCGCGCAACTCCACGTCATGGGCGGCCGCACAGCGGCGCAGCGTGTCCACGTCGGTGTCGATGGTGACCTGCTGACCAACCGCCGCGCTGATCAGCTCGAGCAGCGTCGCTCGGCGCCACTCCCCCTCGAGGTCGATCCTGGTGCCGTTCCGAGCCGGCACGACGGTCCGGCCCACCGCCCGAGCAGCCTCGACCACGAGGCTGCGGACCAGCTCCATCATCGACTCGTAGTCCCCGTATGCCTGGTAGGCCTCGAGCATCATGAACTCGGCGTTGTGGGTGGAGTCGATGCCCTCGTTGCGGAAGGTCTTGCCGATCTCGTAGACCTGATCGACCCCGCCGACCAGCGCGCGCTTGAGGTCGAGCTCGAGCGCGATCCGGAGCAGCATGTCCTGGTCGAAGGCATTGAGGTGGGTGCGGAACGGCCGCGCGGCGGCCCCGCCGTTGGTCAGCTGGAGCACCGGCGTCTCGACCTCCACGAAGCCACGGCCGTCCAGGGTGGCCCGCAGCGAGCGGAGCAGGGTCGCCTTCGCACGCACCATCTCCCGTGGCTCGGGGCGCAGGATCATGTCGAGATAGCGCAGCCGGACCCGGGCCTCGTCGGACAGCAGGTGATGGGCCGCCGGCAGCGGCCGCAGTGCCTTCGCGGCCATCTGCCAGGCGCGGGCCTGGACCGACAGCTCACCCCGGCGACTCATCACCACCTGGCCCTCGGCCGCCACGTGGTCGCCGATGTCGACGAGGGACTTGAGTGCGTCGAGCCGGTCCTGCCCGACGTCGGACAGCGAGACCATCACCTGCAGCTCGGTGCCGTCGCCCTCGCGCAGCCGGAGGAAGCACAGCTTCCCGGTGTTGCGGAGGAAGATCACCCGGCCGGCGACCGCCACCTCCTCATCGGTCTCGGCGCCGGGCTCGAGACCCGCCTGGTCGAAGCGGTCCCGCACCTCCCGCAGCGTCCGCGTGCGTGGCACGGCGATCGGGTAGGCCTGCGCGCCGGAGTCGACCAGCCGCTGCCGCTTGTCCCGACGCACCCGCTCCTGCTCGGACAGGTCGTCGGCACCGTCGGGCTGGTCTTGCGGGTGGCGCTCGGTCATGGCGCACAAGGCTAGGTCCAGCGGCCACCGGCGGGGGTGCGGGGACCGGCAGGTCAACAGTTCCGCTCGAAGACCAGCCGCAGCCCGATCAGTGTGAGGGCCGGCTCGTGCTCGTCGACCTGGGTGCACTCGGCGATCACGACCGGAGCCAACCCACCGGTGGCGACGACCGTCACCGCGGACCGAGGAAGACCCAGCTCGCGCACCATCCGCGAGACGACTCCGTCGATCTGTCCGGCGAAGCCGAACACGGCACCGGACTGCAGCGCCTCGACCGTGTTCTTGGCGATCACCGACCGCGGCCGGGTCACCTCGACCCGGCGCAGCTGGGCTCCTCGACGGCCCAGCGCCTCGAGCGAGATCTCCAGCCCGGGGGCGATGGCGCCGCCGACGTACTCACCACGCTCACTGACCACGTCGAAGGTGGTCGCGGTGCCGACGTCGACGACGATCGCCGGACCTCCGTAGAGCGTGGCGGCCGCCAGCGCGTTGACGATCCGGTCCGTGCCGACCTCCTTCGGGTTGTCCATGTGCACGGGGACCCCGGTGCGGACTCCCGCCTCCACGACCAGGTGCGGGACGGTGCCGAAGGACAGCTCGAGCACCTGCCGGATCTCGTGCAGGACCATGGGCACGGTGGAGCAGACCGCGATCCCGGTCGCGGGCAGGCCGTCGTGGTCGAGCCCGGTTGCGTCGTACGGCTCGCCGACCTCGCGCAGCAGACCGCGCAACAAAACCATCCACTCGTCGGCCGTGCGCCGCTCCTCGGTGGCGACGTGCCAGGTGCGGACCAGCCGGTCGTCGTCGAACAGGCCCAGTGCCGTCCGGCTGTTCCCGACGTCGACACACAGCAGCATGGTCGGCTCCCCTCGTCAGCCGGTGCCCAGCACGACGGCGGTGTTGTCGATCAGCCGGGTCCGGCCGACCCGGGCAGCGACCAGCAGTCGAGCCGGTCCCGCCGTCGGTGCCGGTCCCAGCTCAGGGTCGGTGACTCGGACGTAGTCCGTCGTGAGACCCGGGGTCTCCGCCAGGAGGTGGGCGGCGGCCGCGCCGACCGCGTCGGCTCCGTCCCCGGCTCGGGCACACCCCTCCCGCAGCGCCGCGGGCAGGGCGCACGCAGTGCGCCGCTCGTCGGCGTCGAGGTAGGCGTTCCGCGACGACAGCGCCAACCCGTCGCTGTCGCGGACGATCGGTTCCCCGACCACACGGACCGGTAGGCACAGGTCGCGGGTCAGGTGCCGCACCAGCACCAGTTGCTGGTAGTCCTTCTCCCCGAAGACGGCCACGTCGGGCCGGACCAGGCCGAACAGCTTGGCCACCACGGTGAGCACACCGCGGAAGTGCGTCGGGCGCACCACTCCCTCCAGCTCGGAGCCGAGCGGACCCGGGTCGACGGTGATGCCGGCACCGGGTCCTTCGGGATAGACCTCGTGCACCTCCGGCACGAAGACGGCGTCCACTCCGTGCTGGGCGGCCACCGCGACGTCGGCCGCCAGCGTGCGCGGGTAGCGCTCGAGATCCTCGTCCGGCCCGAACTGGGTGGGGTTCACGAACACCGAGGCGACGACGACCGCGGCCTCTTCCCTGGCCCGGCGCAGCAGCGCCTCGTGGCCGGCGTGCAGCGCGCCCATGGTCGGGACGAGCGCGATCCGGCTGCGCATCGCCCGGTGGGCCGACAGCGCGGAGTCCAGATCCAGCCGCGTTCGGGTCAGGACGGGCCGCATCAGCGGTCGCTGCTGACCCGACTGTCGTCGGTGCGCGCGATACCCTCCACGAGCCTGGTGATGTCGGCGGCCGCTTCGGGGTCGAGCCTGCCGGCGCGAGCGGCGCGAGCGGCGGTCACCGCCACCATCGTGGTGTACGCGGCTCGGACGTCCTCCGCGCCGGGGACCGTGTGGCTGTCGAGTGCGCGTAGCGCGACGAGGTGGTCGGCGACGGTGTGCGCGTCACCGCGGACGACCGGCCCGGTCAGCGCGGCGTCGCCGTACGCGAGCGAGTTGTCCAGCGCCGCGGTCAGCAACGGGCGCAGCGTGCCGGCGGGGTCGGTCGACCCGGTCGCCCGGAGCAGGTCCATGGCCTGCCCGACGAGGCTGACCAGGTGGTTCGCCCCGTGCGCCAGCGCGGCGTGGTACAGCGCGCGCTGCTCTTCGGGGATGACGATCGACCGCGCGCCGAGATCGGCGACCAGCTCCGCACCGACCGCCTGCCCGGTGGCGTCGGCGGTGAGCCCGAAGACACAGCCCGCCAGCCGGTCGAGGTCGAGATCCGTGCCGGTGAAGGTCATCGCCGGGTGCAGAGCCACCGTCGTCGCGCCCCGGCGCGCCGCGGCGTCCAGCACCGCGACGCCGTGCCGGCCGCTGGTGTGCACCACGACCTGCCCGGCCCTGATCACCCCGGCCGCTACGAGCCGGTCGACGAGTGGGCGCAGCCGGTCGTCCGGGACGGTCAGCAACAGCAGGTCGGCGTCCGCGGCGACGTCCACCGGCGGGCGCGATGGCAGCGCGGACAGGTG
This sequence comes from uncultured Actinomycetota bacterium, assembly GCA_963704295.1. GTDB lineage: Bacteria > Actinomycetota > Actinomycetes > Propionibacteriales > Nocardioidaceae > JACCVL01. The sequence goes on from OY969884.1 coordinate 1,231,448, forward strand.
CGGGAGCATGGTGTCGATGCGGAGCCTGGACGCGGATGAGGTTCCGGAGGCGGAGGCGACGTCGTGGCCGGCGGCGTGCAGGGCGGCACCCAGAACCGCGCCGACGCGGCCGGCGCCGATGACGCCGACGCGGTATCGGTGTCGCTGCGTCGGTCGGGGCGCAGGGTGAGGACGTCCGTGCGGACGGGGCATGCGCTGCACCTTTCGTTCCAGTCCCAGGATCGGGTACCAGACGGTGGGGGCCGTGCACGGTCGAGCCTACGTCGAGGCCCTCGCCGCGGCCACCGGCGGCGGAGGTGCCGTCGGTCACACCACTCGGTGCTCGTCAGCCCAACCGGGTAGCCAGCGCCGCCACCGCCGCGTCCACGTCGGCGAAGTCCTCGGTCCCGGGCGCCGGTTGTTGCCAGCCGGCGACCATGTGCACGGGTCGGCCGGTACGGACCGCCAGCGCGATCTCGCTCTCGGTGCCCCAGCTGCCGCCGACTGCCAGCATGGCGTCGCATACCCGGACGACGAGCGCGTTGCGCAGCTCGCCGAGGCCGGTCGGGAGCACCACGGTGTGGCCGGCGCTGGCGGCGTACCGGTCGTCGCCGGGCAGCAGCCCGACCACCGTCCCGCCGTGCGACGCGGCACCGGCGGCCGCGGCCGCCATCACACCCGTCAGCCCTCCGGTCACGACCACCCAGCCGCGATCGGCCAACGCCTCCCCCGCGGAGCGGGCGAGGGCGACGAGGTCCGGGCCGGCCTTGCTGGGCCCGACCACGGCGACGTACGGCGGATGCCTCACCGCTCGGACGCTAAGCCGTACCGTCGGGATGTGCACGCCATGCCGACCCTCGAGCAGGCGTGGCGAGCCGCGCTGTACGCCACGCCCGGCGCCGGCTTCTACGCCCGGGAGTGGCCGTCCGCGCACTTCGTCACGGCGACCCAGCTGGGGCCGGAGGTGGCCACAACCGTGGTGGAGATGGCGCGCCGGTACGGGCTGGACACCGTGGTCGACGTGGGCGCGGGGCGCGGGGAGCTGCTGACCGCGGCGCACGCGATCGACCCCGGGCTTCGGCTGCTGGCGGTGGAACTGCGGGCTCGGCCACCAGCGCTGCCGGCTCGGATCGACTGGCTATCGACGCTTCCCGACAGCATCGAGGGTCTCGTGGTGGCCCACGAGCTGCTCGACACCGTCCCCTGCCCGGTGGTCGAGGTCGACGGCTCCGGCCGGACGCGGGAGCTGCTCGTCGACCCGGGGACCGGGGTCGAGCTCCACGGCGCGGAGGTGACCGGGGCGGACCTGGACTGGCTGCGGCGGTGGTGGCCGCTCTGCGAGCCCGGTGAGCGGGCGGAGGTGGGACGGTCCCGCGACGACGCCTGGGCGGATCTGGTCGGGCGGGTGTCCCGCGGGTTGGCGGTGGCGGTCGACTACGGGCACCTGCGGTCGGGCCGGCCCCTCGGCGGCTCGGTACGCGGGTACGCCGCCGGCCGCCGGGTCGCCCCGCGGTACGACGGCACCGTCGACGTCACGGCGGACGTGGCGCTGGACGCAGTCGCCGACCGGTGCGGCGGCACGCTGCACCGGCAGCGCGACCTGCTGACCGGAGGGGGTGCGGCGGCCGTACCGTGCGAGTCGCTCGAGCCGGCCGGCCGGCTGGCCGCCCTGGCCCGAGCCGGGCGCCGGGCGCAGGTGCGGGCGGCGGGCGGGCTGGGCGAGCTCGGCTGGGTGATCACCGACCGGCGATGATGCATTCCCGTCGCCCGGGCTACCGGAATGCATCATCGCCGGTCGAGGGCTGGGCCGCGCCGGTGAGCGTGATCTGCCACGCCTCCGCCGCGGACCGGTGCACGGCCGTCGGCGCGGTCGGCCCCGACGGCAGGTGCAGCCCCACGGTGGCCAACCCGAGCCGTCGTTGCAGCGGCCCCTGTCGTAGGCCACAGGACTGCACCGCCCGACGCGGGGCGATGTCGACCCGGCGGGTCAGCAGGCCACGCCGGGTCGCGACGTGCTGCGCGTCGCCCCCGTGACCGAGCACCGGCCACGCCACCGGGTCCAGCCGTCGGGCCGCCCGTGGCGGACGGGTCAGCCGCAGCCGGCCCAGCTCGAGACCCGGAACGACCTGCTCGACGAGCCGCTGCGCATCCGCCCGCCGGGCGACCGGCAACAGCGTGGTCGACAACCGGTGATCGTCCTCGCCGCGGACGACCACCCCGGCAACGGTCACGTGCACGGCGACCCAGCCCAGCCTCCGCCAGACCATCGGCTCGGTCAGCACCAGGCCACGGATCCGCTGCACCGGCAACGCCGCGGTGCGCACGCCGAACAGGCCCGCGCGGACGGACACACCGCGCGCCGAGCGCCGCACGGAGAAGTCGTAGCCCGACACGAAGCCCTGCACCACCGGCGTCGCCGCGGCGAGGCCGAAGGGGATCAGCACCGCCAGCGAGAGCGGCTGGCCGGCGGCCGTCCCGACGGTGGCGACCAGTGCCGCGCCCGCCGCCGACAGCAGCGGACCGGTGCGCAGCAGCTGGGAGGCCAGCAGCAGGCCCGGGTCGACGCGGTGCAGCAGCTGGTCGGGGACCCGCTCCTCGGTATCGCTCGTCCCGACCTCGACGCCGCCCTCCCGGCCGGCCTCGGTGAGCAGGTACCGGCGCAGCCGGTTGGCCTGCGCCAGCGTCAGGTACGACAGGGTCGCCTCGCTCTCCGCGCCGCCGGCGGTGTCGATCGCGAGCGAGGCCATGCCGAACAGCCGGGCCAGGAACGGCTGCTGAACCTCGATGGCCTGGATCCGGTCCAGCCGGATCCGGCGCGAGCGGCGCAGCAGCACCCCGGTGTCGATGCGCAGCTCGTCGGCGCCGACCCGGTAGCGGGTGAACCACCAGGAGACCGCGCCGAGCAGCAGGCTGCCGAGCAGCACCAGCGGGACCAGCCACCACTCCCCGGACAGGTCGGAGCCCTCCACCAGCTGCCGACCGGCGGTGACGGCGAGCGCGACGAGGAGCAGTCCGCCACGCAGCAGCGGGGACAGCGGGTGCACCCGGGAGAAGCCGGCCTCCGGACGCTCGCTCACAGCCCGGTTGCCTGTACCTCGCCGCGGCGGGTCAGCCGGTCCCGGAGCCGGGCCGCCTCGGCCGGGGCCAGCCCGGGGATCCGGCCGCTCGTCGCCGGCGACGCCGTGTGCAGCCGGACCGTGGCCAGGCCGAACATCCGGTCCAGCGGGCCGGAGCTGACATCGACCATCTGCATCCGCCCGTAGGGGACCACGTCGATGCGCCGCCAGGAGATGCCCCGGGTGACGATGACGTCGTCGTCCCGCTCGGCGTACCCCCAGGCACGGACCGAGCGGTCGATGACCCGCCACGAGACGCCGAGCAGCAGCAGCACCGCCACGGCCAACCCCGCCCACCAACCGGAACGATCTGGTCGGAGCGCCGTCGCCACCCCCAACCCGGTGATCAGCAGCCCCGCCAGCACCGACGCCACCAGCCGGCGCTCCCGGGTCAGCCCCGGTCCGAGGCGTACCCAACCCACTCCCGGGACGTCGAACGGATCCGCGCTGGTCACAGCCCCGAGCCTACGGTGACCGTCCCGCCCGGCTGCCGGCCGTGACCTCTGCGCGAGCGAGTCGTTGTCCACTCATACGCCGATCTGTCAGGAGCCCGCATGCGACGTCTGATCATCGGAGCCGGTGTCGCCACCGCGCTCGTCCTGCTGCCCGCCAGCCCGGCCGCCGCGCACGGCGACGGTGACCACCCGTCCGCGAACCTCGGCGAGCATCTGGCCACCGAGGGCGAATCGGTGTCGATGCAGGCGGTTGCCAACGTGCAGTACGACGACACCGGCGAGGCCCAGCGCGGCTCGGACATCGAGTTCGTGCGGATCGGGCACCGCGACTTCGCGCTGGCGGGCACGCTGCGCAAGGGCATGCAGATCGTCAACATCGACGACCCGCGCAACCCGCGCAAGGTCGCCGAGTACGACTGCGACGTCAGCCAGGGCGACATCCAGGTCTGGCCGAAGGGTGACCGGGTGTTCGCCTCCTACACCGCGGACGGCACGTTCGGCGCGGCTGGCGCCGCCTCGCAGTGCGCGAGCGACCTCGGCCTGGGCCCGGACGCCTCCGGCACGGTGATCGTGAACATCACCCGTCCCGCCAACCCGCGGACGGTCGGCTTCGCGCCGGTCCCCCGGGGGTCGCACAACATGACCGTGCACCCGAGCGGGAACTACCTCTACAACTCGAACTCCGACCTGATCAGCAGCACCGAGCCGACGATCACCATCTACGACATCCGGCGACCGGCGCAGCCGGAGAAGGTGCGCGACTTCCGGATCCCGTTCGTGCCGGCGTCGCTCGGCTCGGAGTCGCACGACATCACGTTCAACCGCAGCGGCACGCGGGCGTACTCGGCCGCGCTGTCGCAGACGCTGGTGCTCGACACCTCCCACCCACGCCGCCCGGAGATCATCAGCGGCTTCACCGACCCGGCGATCAACGTCGTGCACCAGTCCGACCCGGTGACGCTGCGGACGAGCGACGGTGACCGGCGCCGGCTGCTGGTGGTGACCGACGAGCGGGCCGGTGCGGCCGGGAGCGTGGAGTGCCCCGGCGGCGGCTTGCACGTCTACGACATCACTGGCGACAAGGTCCAGGACCCGCTGGCGAACAAGGTGGGGACCTGGTTCATCCCGACCGTGCAGCCACAGGCGGGTGGCACCTGCACCTCGCACGTGCTGCGCATCTACCCGCGGCAGGAGATGCTGACCGTCGCCTGGTACACCCAGGGGGTCCGGGTGCTCGACATCTCCGGCCTGGCCGACTACCAGGGATCGCCGGACGACATCGCCGTCGGCGACGGGATCGGGATGCGAGAGATCGGGCACTACGTCTTCCCGGACGCGGACGCCTGGTCGTTCAAGACCAACGAGATCCGCCCCGACGGCTCGTTCTTCGGCTACGCCAACGACCTCACCCGCGGGCTGGACGTGTACCGCTTCTCCGGCGCCGACCGGTCGGTCCCGGCGCTGCGCCCGCAGGACCCCCGGGGTCCGCAGTTCACCCGGCCGGACCAGCCGATCATCGGTTCGGCTGCGCGCGGGGCCGCGGCCGACGCCGCGCTGTCGCCGGCTCTGCTGCTTGCCGGCGCGCCGTTGCTCGTGCTCGCCGGGGTGCTACGGCTGCGGACCCGGCGACAGGACTGACCCGCCCCACCCCCCTCGCCCACGATCCGCGACTTTTGCAGGCGGCCGCGGGACGTCATACCGACGGTTGCCCGTTGACGGCGCGTCGGATGACGCTCCACGGAACGTCATCTGTGCGGTTGCCTATCACCGGCGCGTCGTATGACGTCCCGCCGCCGCGCCTAGGCCCCCTCGGCCACGATCCGCGACTTTTGCAGGCGGCCGCGGGACGTCATACCGACGGCTGCCCATTGACGGCGCGTCGTATGACGTCCCGGCGGGTGTAGGTCAGGCGGCCAGCTCGCGGCCGCGCTGCCAACGCCGGTAGCCCGCAGCGAGGACAAGCAGCAGAGCCGACCCACCGGCCAGACCGGCGTTCATCGCCGCCGTGTCCGACGACCGGGCCGGCGGGGTGCTCCCCATCGGGTTCGGCTGACCGGTCCAGCTCACCACGTCGATGCCACGGTGGATGTCATCGGCGGCGATGAAGTAGGTGCGCGTCCCGTTCGCGTTCTGCCGGATCTTGAACTGCTCGGCCGACCAGGTGTTCGCGTTCGGCAGCGTGAACGAGGCACGCTCCTCAAACACCAGGTGCCCCGCGGCGTCTACGTAGTAGTCGACGATCTTGATGCCCTGGGAGTAGTAGGCCGCGATGAACCGCTGCTCACCCGGGAACTGCTCGATGACGTGGATGTCGCAGAACGTCTCCGCCGGCACCACCGCGTCACTGATGTAGACCGACCGCTCGCCGCTCGGCGTCGTGGCGTACTCGATGTTGCCCGGGTCGCTGATGTCCAGAGCGTGCGCGCCGCCGTTCCCGTACGGATTCTCGATCCCCGGCGTACACGACGCTCCCGGCGGGACGATGCCGCCACCGCGCTCGTCGGTGACGAACATGAACTGCTGGTTCGGCGTCGGGTCGGCCTCGTGCGAGACGGCCACGCCCTGGTCGGAGCGGACCTGGTTGTTCGAGTTGCAGGTACGGATGTCGGTGCCCGGTGCGCCGCAGTCCCGGCCGGGGTGCTGGTACGTGCCGAGGAACTGCCACCCGGTGGCCTGCTCGGTCCGGTCACCCTCCATCCCGCTGCAGTCAGTGACCTTGGCGCCGGTGCGCGTGCCGGCGATCACCGAGCAGGGGAAGGGGGTCCCGCGGACCGCGCCGGTGGCATTCAGGATGTTGGACACATCCAAGATCAGTGTGGCATTCAGCGCCGCGCAGTACAGCCGGCCACGTGCGTAGGTGATGTCGTGGCAGGTGGCCGAGCCGTCCTCCAGCTCACCGGTGTTCTGATCCCGCTGCTTGGTCCAGTTCGGCTGCAAGTTGATCCGGTACACCTGTGGCCGGCACTCCTGGCGACGCTTCGCGTCGGTCCAGTTCACGTTGCCGAAGCAGGACCGCATGTCGACGACGTCGATCCAGTTGCGCCCGGCGAAGTCAGAGCTGCTGTTGTAGACGATTCCGGGGTTGCGGAGGTCCGCGGTGTGCGTGTGCGAGTAGCCCGCAAACCGGATCAGGTGTGCCTCCCGCGGCTTGAACTGCCGGTTGGCCATCTTCGACACGTTCACGATCTCGATGCCGCCGCCGTCACTGTCGTGGCAGCGCCCGAGGGCGTCGGTGGTGTCGGTGAGCAGCCGCACCCGGCCCCGGGTGCTGACCTGCGAGTCGTGCTGCAGGCCGGTGACGCTGGTGTTCTCGGTCTCGCAGTGTGCCGACCCGTGGTCGGCCACCCAGGTCGGGCGCACCTTGCCACGGTGGGTGAGCCGGATGATCCGCTGGCCGACGCTGCCCGCGGGGTCCTGACCGAGAGTCCCGAACGCGCCGAAGATGTCGCGGCTGCGCTGGGGCTTGAAGAACTCCAGGTCGGTGCCACCCCCGGTGAGCGCGTTGTTCGCACCGCCGGGGAAGTTGGCGATGTGCCGCCAGACGCCGTCCCCGCGCTCGATGCCGTCGACGACGACACCCTCGGTGGGTGCCTGTGGCTGGCGTGGATCGGTGTGGTCGGCCACGGCCGGGGGAACCACCGCAGCGCTCAGTACCAGAGCAGAGACGCTCATCGTCACAGCAGCCAGTTTTCGCATCGCTGTCTCCTCACCGCGGCATGGCCTGATCGTCCGGCCGCGTGCTGCGCAGGATGATGCGACGGTTTCCGCGATCCCGCAACCTGAGGGGTCTGCCGGGCCGAGGTACGGCACGCTCCCGTACGAGAGCGCCGCGCGGCCGTATGCTTCCGCGATGCCGCCGCTGGCCGAGATCCGTCCGGCGGCCGACGTCGTGCTCGCGCACCCGGTGCTCGAGCACTCCGGGCTGGGCTTCCCCCCGCTGCTGATGGCGTCGATCACCGCATGGCTGGTGTTCCTGGTGGCCTTCGCGCTGCCCGACCCGACGCACCGCTCGGGCCAGACCCAATCCGGCGCCGGAGCGCCGCTTCCGCCGCCGGCCTCCTGGAACGGCGCCCTGTCCGGCTCGCAGCTCGCCGGCCGGGTGCTCGCAGTTGTCCTGTTGCTCATCGCGATCGTCGCCGGCCGGGTCGGCGCCGACGACCAGCTCGAGAACCTCGCGCCCGCACTGATCGTGGGCAGCGCCTGGCCGCTGCTCGTTCTCGGCAGCGTGCTGCTCGGCCCGGTATGGCGGTGGCTCGATCCGTGGGACGGCCTGACCCGGCTGTTCGAGCGGTCGGGGACGCGGTCGCCGTCGGGCGCCCCTGATCGTGGCGGCGGCGACGGCGGGGGTAGCCGCGACGGTGGCGGCGACGGTGGCGGCGACGGCGACGCCCCGCCTCGCCCGGCGGGCGTCTGGCCGGCGGCGCTGCTCGCCCTGCCCTGGGTGTGGTACCTGAGTGCGACGGCGGACCCCCTCGACCCGCGAGCAGTCGGCGCGGTGCTGAGCGTCTACACCGCGGTCACGCTCGCCGGCTGCCTCGCCGTCGGCCGCGAGCGCTGGCTGCCCCGGGCCGAACCGCTCGGCATCGTGTTGTCCTGGCTGGCCCTGCTGCCCCGCGGCCGACTGCCGCGCTGGGACCCGCCACCGGGGGCCGAGACGCTGCTCGGCGTCCTCATCGGCGGGGTGGCCTTCGGGGCGGTGCGCCGCTCGCAGCAGTGGACCGGCGTCGACGCGGCCACCGGCGCGTGGGCATACGCGGCCCTCGCCCTGCTCGGTTCGTGCCTGCTCGTGACGGCGCTGCTCGTCGGCGCGCGCGCGATGGCGGACCGGGTGGGCGGGGCTCCCGGCGTGGCCCGCGCAGCCGTGCCGGTCGTCGCTGCGGTGGTCATCGCGGTCGCGGTCGGCCGGAACCGGCTGACGTCGAGCCTGCAGCTGCTGCCGGGACTGCTCGGAGACCCGTTCGGGCGCGGCTGGGATCTGCTCGGCCCGGCCGTGAACGGCCTGGACCCCGCGCCGTTCGGCGTTGGCGGTCTGCTCGCGCTCCAGGTGGGCCTGCTGGTGCTCGGGCATCTCGCCGGCGCGGTGGTGGTCGCCCGGGGCCTAGGACGCCGGGCGCGGATGCCAGCGGTGGTAGTGCTCGCGGTGCTGATGGCCGTGACCACCGCCGCCGTCCCGTCGCACTGACCCTCCCCTCCGCCCCCCTCTCGCCACGATCCGCGACTTCTGCAGGCCACGGCCCGGTGCCCCCGCAAGACGTCATACCGGCGGAGGTCCATCGGCGGCGCGTCGTATGACGTCCGGGGGGCGCCGTACGCTGCGACGATGCGCGAGCTCGTGGTCGGCCTGGGCGCTGCCGCGGCCGGGCTGGCCGAGCCGGCGGGCGTCGAGATGCACGTGCTGTCGCTCGGCCCGTACCACCCGTCGGCGCACGGGGCGCTCCGACTGCGGCTCAGCCTGGACGGCGACCGGATCGCTACCTGCGAACCCGAGGTGGGGTTCATGCACCGCGGTGCGGAGAAGCTGTTCGAGGTCCGCGACTACCGGCAGATCATCATGCTGGCCAGCCGGCATGACTGGGTGTCCGGCTACTCCTCCGAGCTCGGGGTCGCGCTGGTCGTCGAGCGGATGCTCGGCATCGAACCGCCGGTCCGCGCGGTGTGGACCCGCACGCTGCTCGCCGAGCTGACCCGCGCGCTGGCCGGCCTCGCGTTCCTCGGCGGACTGCCGCGCGAGCTCACCGGCGCGGTGGACCCGCTCCCGCTGTTCGCGCAGCGGGAGACCCTGCAGGACGTGGTTGAGCAGGCAGCCGGCGGCCGGGTGCACCTGATGATCACCCGGGTCGGTGGGCTGCTGGACGACCTGCCCGAAGGCTGGCTGGACCGGGCTGCCGCCGCCTCATCGCTGGTACGAGACCAGCTGACCGACACCGGCGGCGCGCTGCTCGCCGACCCCGACCTCGCCGCCCGGACCCGGGGAGTGGGCGTCCTTGACCGCGAGACGGCCGTCGCCCACGGCGTCACCGGCGCCGCCGCACGGGCCTCCGACCTCGACCTCGACCTGCGTCGCGACGAGCCCTACCTCGCCTACGACGAGCTCCGTACCGACGGTCTGCTGCGAGTGCCCACTCGGACCACCGGCGATGCGTACGCGCGGCTGGAACTCCTGTACGAGCAGACCATGGTCGCGCTCGACCTGGCCGACGCGTGCATCGAACGGCTGCGGGCGATGCCGCCGGGACCGGTCGGCATCCGCCTGCCCAAGATCCTGAAGGCGCCCGAGGGGGCCGCCTACGGCGCGGTGGAGAGCCCGATCGGGGTCAACGGCTACTACCTGGTCTCGCGTGGCGAGAAGGTGCCCTGGCGGCTGAAGCTGCGCACGGCGTCGTTCGGCAACGTCTCCGCACTGCCGGCGCTGCTCACCGGGTGCACGGTGGACGACCTGGTCGCAGTGCTGGCCTCGATGCTGTTCGTCACCGGCGACATCGACCGCTGAGCGGCTGATCAGCCGGCCCGGTCAGCCCAGCAGTCCCTGGTCCTCGAGGTACTGCTGCGCGACGTCGTCCGGCTTCTGCCGCTCCAGGTCGACCGCGGCGTTCATCTCGGCCAGGTCCTCGGTGGTGAGCACGTCGGACAGCGCGTTCAGCGTCTCCTCGATGTCGGGGTTCGCGTCGAGCGTCTCCTGCGCCACCACGGGAACGAGGTTCTGCGACACCTGCAGGCCCTGATCGTCCTCGAGGAGCACCAGCCCCAGCTGCTCGAGGCTGCCGTCCGAGGTGCCGACGAGCCCGGCCTGCGACTCACCCTCGAGCACCGAGTCCTTCGTCTGCTGGCTGCCGAAGCCGAGCGGCAGCACCTTGCCGATCTCGATGCCGTACACCTTCTCCAGGCCGATCGCGCAGTCCTGGCGCTTGGCACAGTCCTCGGAGGCGGCCAGCGTGATCGGCTCGCCCAGGTCACCCAGGTCGCTGAGCGTGCTGAGGTCGTTCTCGGCAGCGAAGTCCTCGGTGACGGCGAAGGCGTTCTGGTCGGTCGCCTCTGCCGGCGCCAGAGCGACCAGGTTGAGCGGCTGCAGCAGCTCGTTCAAGGCGTCCATCGTCTCGTCGATCTCGTTCGAGCTGACCTGCGGCGCGTCCGGGCCGTTCACCTGCGCCTGCAGCTCGTCGGTGATCGACCCGGCGTACTCCGGGACCACGTCGATGTTGCCCTGCTGAAGGTCGCGGATGTAGACGTCGCGGGTGCCGACCAGTTCGGCGTCGACGGAGTAGCCGGCTTCCTCCAGCACCAGCTCGTACATCGACGCCATGATCTGCATCTCGGTGAAGTCCTGGCCGCCCAGCACCAACGAGCCCTTGTCCTCACTGGCGGAGCCATCCGAACCGGAGCCGGAGTCCTCGGCCAGCGGGTCGTCACTGCCGCAGCCGGCCACGAGGAGCAGGAACGACGCTGCAAGCCCCGCGAGCAGTCCGCGCATGGAGATTCTGGCCATTTGGTGCGCACCACCTTCTGTGTCCCGCGAGCCATGCCGGCTCCCGCGTGTCCGGTGGGGCACCAAGGCGCCCCAGTCAGGGTCAGCCCATCACCCTGCAGACAGGTCCGCAAGCAGAGTCACCGATAACTGGGACACGATCGGGTCACAGGGTCACGAACGCGTCGCAACCGCTGGCTGTCCGGCCGGTGCGCGGCTGGTTTGTGCCGCTTTGCGCGCGGCGCGTCGGGGGTCCACCAGTCGCTCAATGCCTGCCATCACACCCTCGAGGGCGACCGCGATGATCGCCACCAGGAACGCACCGGCCACGACCTGGGCGGTGTCGCTGGTCGCGAAGCCCTCGGTGACGATGTTGCCCAAGCCGGGCCCGGCGACGAGGGCCGCGATGGTGGCGGTGGCCCACACCTGGACGACCGCCAGCCGCAGGCCGGTGATGACCAGCGGCAGGGCCAGCGGCAGCTCGACGCGACGAAACACCTCGCTGGCACGCATGCCCATCCCCTCGGCCGCCTCGACGACGTCTCGGTCGACCTCGCGCATCCCGACGTAGGCGTTGGTCACGATCGGGGGCAGCGCGAACAACAGCAGCGACGCCAGCGTGGCGAGTCCGGCCCGCCCGTACGGCCCGAGCTCGTCGATGCCCAGCGGGCCGACCGAAAGGATCACCAGCACCGCGAACGTCGGCACGGCCCGGCCGATGTTGCTGAGGTTGATCGCAAGCACACCGCCTCGACCGAGGTGACCCAGCCACAGGGCAAGCGGCAGCCCGACCAGCGCGGCCACCAGCACGCTCGTGCCGGTCAGCAGCAGTTGCTGGACGAGGTAGGCGGCGATGCCCTGCTGTCCGCTCCAGTTGGCGCCGTCGGACAGGTAGGCCCAGACGTCCACGACGTTCATCGACCGCTCCCCCGGCTCATGCGCGCGCCCGTTGCCACGGCGTGAGCAGGCGCTGCAGACCCAGCAGCAGCAGGTCGAACGTCACGGCCAGCGCCACGCAGAGCACGCTGGCGGTGAAGATCTGCGCCTTGAAGTCGGTGTCGATGGCCAGGATCAGCAGGTTGCCAAGGCCGCCGTAGCCGAGGATCGACCCGACCGTGAGCAGGGCGACCGTGCTGACCGTCGCCACCCGCAAGCCGGCCATGATGACCGGCATCGCCAGCGGCAGCTCGATTCTGAGCAGCAGCTTGGTGGGTCCGTAGCCGAGCCCCTGCCCGGCTTCCCGCACGTCAGCCGGCACCGCCTCGAGGCCGGCCAGGATGTTGCGGACGAGGATCGTCAGCGTGTAGAGCGCTAGCCCGATCACCACGCTCCAGGCGCTGATCCCGGTGATGGGCAACAGCAGCGAGAACATCGCGAGCGACGGGATGGTGTACAGGATCGTGCTGGTGCCCAGAACAGCGCCGGCCGCCGGGCGGCTGCGGCGGGCCAGCAGCGCCAGTGGGAACGCCAGGGCGGCGCCGAGCAGCACCGAGACGACCGTGATCCAGACGTGCTCGGTCAGCTCGGTGGTGATCTCGGCGCTGTAGTCGCTGATGTACGCGGGACAGAACCAGTTGTTGGCGGGGAAGGTGTAGCACTCCCGTGACGTGTCGATGCCGGCCTGCGGGGCTAGGGTCGCCGCATGACTCGCGAGCATGCTCACGAGGTCGACGCTATCGAGGATCCGATGATCCGGCTGGATGCGGTCGGCAAGACCTATCCCGACGGGACCATCGCGGTCCAACGGCTCGACCTGGACGTGGCCCGCGGCGCGTTGGTCACTCTCGTCGGCCCGTCCGGCTGCGGAAAGTCCACCACGCTGAAGATGGTGAACCGGCTGATCGAGCCGACGTCGGGAACGATCGTGCTGGACGGCGAGGACGTCACCCGCGCCGATCCGGTGCAGCTGCGTCGTCGGATCGGCTACGTCATCCAACAGGTCGGGTTGTTTCCGCACCAGACCGTTCGTACCAACGTCGCGACCGTGGCCAGCCTGCTCGGCTGGAACCGCAAGCGCACCCACGAGCGGGTGGACGAGCTGCTCACCCTGGTCGGGCTCGAGCCAGGCCAGTACGCCGACCGGTTCCCCAGCCAGCTGTCCGGCGGGCAGCGGCAACGAGTCGGAGTCGCCCGGGCCTTGGTGGCGGACCCGCCCGTGCTGCTGATGGACGAGCCGTTCGGGGCCGTGGACCCGGTGGTCCGCACCCGGCTGCAGGACGAGTTCGTCGCCCTGCAGGAGCGGCTCGGCACCACGGTCATGTTCGTCACCCATGACATCGAGGAGGCGGTCCGGCTCGGGAACCGGGTGGCCGTCTTCGAGCAGGGCGGTCGGCTGGCCCAGTACGACACGCCGGCGCGGGTGCTCGGAGCACCGGCCGACGACTTCGTCGCCGGCTTCGTGGGGTCGGACCGCGGGCTGCGCCGGCTCGCCGTCACCGGCATCAACGACTCCGACCTCGAGTTGCCGCCGATCGTCCGCGAGGACGACGGGCTGGCCGACGCCCGCGCGGTGCTGGACCGCGAGCGGGCCCGCTGGGCGGTGGTGGTCGACTCCGCCGGCGACCTGCGCGGCTGGCTGGGCGCCGACGAGGCGACCGGCAGCGGCACCGTGACCGAGCGCGGACACCGGATGGACGCCTGGGTGCCTCGGGGCGCCTCCCTCAAGGACGCGCTGGCCCGGATGCTCCAGCACGACGCCGGATGGGTGGCCGTCCTGGACGGCTCGAAGCTGTGCGGCGTGTTGACGCCAGCGACCCTGCACGGGGCGCTGCGCCGGTCGGTCGAGGCCGACGACCGGGGGGTGGAGCACGCGAGCGTCGAGGTCGACTCCGCCGGTCCCGTACACGCCTGACGTGGCCGTGCCGCTTTCACGGGGTACCCCGTGAAAGCAGCACTGCCCGGGGGTCATGAGGCGGGTGGAGCGTGCACTGCCCGGACACAGTGGCCGCAGGGTCTGGCTCAGCGCCAAACGGGCGAGACGCTCAGGCGGCCCGCACGCCTAGCGCCCGAGCGAACCTGTCCGCCGCCGCATCGAACGCGAAGAGCTCGGGCCAGGTCACCCGGACCACGGTCCAGCCGAGCGAGCGCAGCCGGTCCTCACGCAGCTTCTCCCGGAACACGACATCGCCCGGATCCTCGTGCGGCCTCAGATCACGCTGGTACTTGCGCCGGCCGTCGAACTCACCCACAACCCCCCGCTCGGGCCAAGCGAAGTCCGCATAGGCCAGGAAGGCGCCGTCGCGGATCTCGTACTGCAATTCGGGGGTCGGCATCCCCCAACGCCGCAGCCGCACCCTGGTGAGGCTTTCCCCCGCGCTGGCGGCCCGGCCGTCAAGCCGTGGGATCGTCCAGCGCAACGCGCGAGAGCGGGGCACATTGCTCCACCCGTTCGCGCAGGCCCACAGGCTCCTCGGGTCGGTCAGCTCCTGCCTGAGCGCGGAGTCACCCAGCACCACCGCTCGATCGTGGTCGGCCAGCAACATCGCTCCCGCGACCACGACGGTGGGCGGTCCGATCAGCAGGCCGTCCGCGGCGACGCAGGCCGACCGCTCCAGCGGGCCCTCGTGACGGTTGACGCCGTACTCGATGCGCCCGCTGCGGTCGTCAAGGTGTGTGACGTGAACGGTGTCCAGGTCGGGGCGCAAGGTCTCCACCCCGAGAGCGAGCGCGCCGGTGATGTGCGTCAGGGCTACAGCGCCCCCCGCCTGCATCTGGATCGCGCGCGCCAGCAGCAGGTGCCTGCGCTCGGGGTGAGCCTCCTGCCACTGGTCCGTCGCGACGTACGCGCCGCGGCGCAGCCGGCGCCAATGGCGGCGCCCGATCGCGCGGGCTATGTCACGGGCGTCGTAGCCAGCATCGTGGGCATCCGCCGTCAGGAAGACGCCGGACTGACCTGCAGCCCGGGCGGCGAGCTCCTCGTTCATACCCGCAGACTGGTCGGGCCGCGGGTGGCCGGGAGCTGTGACCGGGTGAACCCGTGGATGAGGGCGCAATGCACAGGGAGCAGCTCTCGTACTGCCTCAGGGTTGTGTGCGCTGCCCCAGGGTCATGACCCGCGTGCAGCGTCACTGTCACGGGGTACCCCGTGAAAACCACACGGGGCGGGCGGCGCCGGGGGGGTCAGGCGTGCTTGCGGGTGTCCTCGGCCGGACTCCCCACGGACTCCGACGCCCGCTGGTCCCAGCCCATCAGGTCCACCACGGTCGGAGCGTCGCCGTCCCACGACGCCAGCGCGTCGGCGGTCTCGGCGTCGGGCTCGGCCGGGTCGCCGAGCTGGGAGTCCAGACGGGTTCGCAGGTCGTGCACCGTGGCCTGCAGCTCGGCGACCACCCGGGCCTCGCGACGGACCCGGTCCTCGGCCTCGTCCACTCGGCGCAGCGCCACCCTCAGCGCGCGGCGCAGCCGCAGGATGATCGCGTCCCGGTTGGCCATCCGGGCGGCCATCCGGGCAGAGAAGGCGGTGTGCTCGCGCACCCGCTCAGCCGCGAGAGTCTGGTAGTCCATCGCCTGCTTGGCGCGATCCCGGGCGGCGTCGCGGCGTGCCTGGGCGAGCTCGTTGGTGACGATCCGCGTCGCGGCCGCTCCGGCGAGCAGGGCGACCACCGCCGCAGCGGCCAGCGCCCATCTCTCACCGTTCACCAGCGCCGCGGCGACCACGAGGGTCGCGGCGGCGAGCAGGCCGACCGCCACCCACATCCGCACGCTGCGCTGCCGTCGTCTGTCTGCTACCCCTGTGCCAGCCACGACGGCACCGTACGGCGGCCGGACCCGGTCACCGTGGAGGCGCGCCGCGCTCCGTACCATCTGGCTCAGCAGTCCCATCCGTACCATCGCGGTCGTCGGGCACCCGACAGGCGCGCTCCAACGCCAGCCCGCCGGTGGCAAGCGCGACCGCCGCCGCGGCCGCGAGCAGCCCGTGGACGAGGCGCTCCCGCGGCAGCGCGGCCTGCGTCTCGCCGAGGAAGGTGAGCGCGAACGCGAAGTAGCCGCCGGCGAACGCAGCGCCGGTGAGCGCCGATGCCTTGCCGAGGACGAGCAGGTTGACCGCCCGCTGGCTGTCGATTCGCTGTCGGCGCCGGTGCAGCGTGCGCCAGGTGGTCCAGGCCAGCGCACCGAGCACCACGGCGACGAACAGCAGCGTCAGCACGGACAGCCAGGACACGGTCGGCACCGTTCCCCCGGTCCGCTCCACCAGCGGAGGGACCGCCCCTCCGACGAGCGCTCCGAGCAGCGCGGACACCGCCAGGGTGGGCGCCGAGGTGGTTCGCACCCGGCCGGGCGGTGGCTGCGGACCCTCCGGCCCGGTCCCCCCGGGGCGATCGCTCACCGGATCGCTCAGTCCAGGGTGACGACGCGGTCGTCCCGCCGCTCGACCCGCGGGGCATCCGGACCGTTGGTCAGGTCGGCGAGCAGGTCGACCACCCAGCCGTGTCCGGGCAGGTACGCCTCGGGATCGATGTCGTGCCACGGCTGCAGCACGAAGACTCGCTCGTGCGCCCGCGGATGCGGCAGCACCAGGTCTTTGTCGCGGGTGGCCTGGTCGCCGACGATGACCAGATCCACGTCCAGCGTGCGGGGGGCGTTTCGCTGGACCGGGCGCTCCCGGCCGTAGGCGTCCTCGATCGCCAGGCACCGGTCGAGCAGGGTGTGCGGGGACAGCGTGGTGTCGGCAGTCAGCACGACGTTCAGGAAGTCGCCTGCGTCGGCCGGCCCACCCAGCGACGGCGACTCGTACACCGGCGACACGTCCACGACGGTGACGTCCGGGGTGTCCACCAGCGCGGACACCCCGCCTTGCAGGTTCTGCTGCCGCTGGCCGAGGTTCGATCCCAGGCAGAGCACCACTCGGCGGATCGGGCGCATCTCGCCCGTCATCGTGTCGGCGTCGACGATGTACGGGTTCGGAGTCTCAGTCACGGGCGGCTCCGCTCTATCGTGACGGCAACGTCGGTCACCGTCACCGGGACGGGTGCGTGCGGCTTGTGCACCGTCACCTGCGCCCGGTCGACCAACGGGTCCTCCAGGCACAGCTGGGCGATGCGGTGTGCAAGCGTCTCGATCAGGTCCACCGGGTCCGACGCCACCGCGTCGTGCACCCGCTGAGCCAGCTGGCCGTAGTCGACAGTACGGGACAGATCGTCGCTCTCCCCAGGGGGTCCCAGGTCCACGTCCAGAGCGAGGTCGACGACGAACGGCTGCCCGTCTCGGCGCTCGTGCGGCAGCACCCCGTGGTGGCCGTAGGCCTCCAGGCCGCGGATCACGATGCGGTCGCTCACCCCGCCACCGTCCTCGCCACGACCCGGACCGCGTCCGCGCTGCCGCGCACTTCGTGCACCCGGACGCACCACGCACCGGCGGCGGCGGCCAGCACGGTCGTGGCCACCGTGGCGTCGTCGCGCCTCCCGGGCGGTCGGTCCGCCCCCTCGGCGTCCGCCAGCAGCCGGCCGAGGAAGGTCTTGCGCCCGGCACCGACGAGCAGCGGCCGTTCCAGCTCGTGCAGCCGGTCCAGCTCGGCCAGCAACCGCCAGTTGTGCTCGGGCGTCTTCGCGAAGCCGAAGCCCGGGTCCACCACCACCCGCTGGGCGTCGATGCCCGCGGCGGCCGCTGCCTCCACCCGGCCGCGGAGCTCGGCCAGCACGTCCGACAGCACGTCGTCGTAGGCCGCGAACGCCTGCATGTCGGCAGAGTGCCGGCGCCAGTGCATGATCACGTACGGGACCCCGGCAGTCGCGACCAGAGGCAGCATGCCCGGGTCGGCCAGCCCGCCGGAGACGTCGTTCACGAGTGCGGCGCCGGCGTCCAGTGCGGCCGCAGCCACCCGCGGGCGCATCGTGTCGACGGAGACGAGCGCTCCGGTCGCCGCCAGCTCCCGGACCACCGGGATCACCCGGGCGAGCTCGTCGTCCTCGGCCGGGCGCTCGGCACCCGGGCGGGTCGACTCACCGCCGACGTCCAGCAGGTCGGCCCCGTCGGCCAGCAGCCGCAGCCCGTGCGCGACGGCGTCCTCGGGGCGCAGCCACATGCCGCCGTCGGAGAAGGAGTCCGGCGTGACGTTGACGACGCCCATGACGAGACAGCGCCCGGGGGTCGGCAGCCCGGGCACGGTACGGACTGGCCCCGCGCGCACTCCGCAAACCTATCGGTGCCCGGCGGCTGGCCGCCCGGGGCGAGACCCGCGTCAGCGCAGGATCAGGCTCATCGCCTCGGCCCGGGTGGCCGGGTCCCGCAGCTGTCCGCGCACCGCGCTGGTCACGGTCCGCGACCCCGGTTTGCGCACCCCGCGCATGGTCATGCAGAGGTGCTCGGCCTCGATGACGACGATGGCCCCGCGGGGTTGCAGCTGTGCGATCAGCGCATCGGCGATCTGGGTGGTCAAGCGCTCCTGGACCTGCAGCCGGCGGGCGAAGACGTCCACCAGCCGGGCCAGCTTCGACAACCCGGTGATCCGGCCGTCCGCGGCGGGGATGTAGCCGACGTGCGCCGCACCGGTGAACGGCACCAGGTGGTGCTCGCACATCGACCACAGCTCGAGGTCCTTCACCAGGACGAACTCGTCGTGCCCGATGTCGAACGTGGTGGTGAGCACGTCCTCGGCGCTCGACCGCTGACCGCTGGTCAGCTCGTGCCAGGCGCGAGCCACCCGGTCCGGCGTCTCGCGCAGCCCCTCGCGGTCGGGATCCTCACCGATCGCGATCAGCAGCTCGCGGACGGCCGCCTCGGCCCGGTCGTGGTCGTAGTGACCGGCCGGCTGGTCGCCTCGCAGCGAGATCGGGTCGACCACGGTCAGGCGCCGCTGTCCGATCCCAGACCGGGATGCGGGCCGGGGCCCGGTCCGGGAGCGCTGCCCGGTCCGTCACCCCCGCTGTGGATGTCGCCGCTGCCACCCGGGGCGAGCACCACCCCGCCCTCCTCCTCCGGCTGCGTGCCGTTCGTCGAGGCGGGCACCACGACCGGCGGCTTGTCGGACGGCACCCGCTCGGGAGATCCGGTCCACGCGGGCCGCTTCGAGCGACGGCGCAGCTCCTTGAACACCTCCGCGACCTCGGCCTGGTCGAGCGTCTCCCGCTCGAACAGCGCGAGCACGAGGTCGTCGAGCACGTCCCGGTTGTCGTTCAGGATGTCGAAGGCCTCCTGGTGCGCCTCGGTGATCAGCGAGCGCACCTCCTCGTCGACCATGGCGGCGATCTGCTCGGAGTAGTTGCGGTTGTGGCCGATGTCGCGACCGAGGAACGGCTCGCCGTTGCCCTCGCCGAACTTGATCGCGCCGAGACGCTCCGTCATGCCGTACTGGGTGACCATCGCCCGGGCCAGCGCGGTGGCCTTCTCGATGTCGTTGGCCGCACCGGTGGTCGGGTCGTGGAAGACCAGCTCCTCGGCGGCGCGGCCGCCCATCATGTAGGCGAGCCGGTCGAGCATCTCGCTGCGCGTGGTGGAGTACTTGTCCTCGTCCGGCAGCACCATGGTGTAGCCGAGGGCCCGACCGCGAGGCAGGATCGTGATCTTGCGTACCGGGTCGCTGCCGGGGAGCGCCGCGGCCACCAGGGCGTGCCCGCCCTCGTGGTAGGCGGTGATCTTCTTCTCCTGCTCGCTCATCAGCCGGCTGTGCTTCTGCGGTCCGGCGATGACGCGGTCGATGGCCTCGTCGAGCATCAGGTCGTCGATCAGCTGCTGGTTCTTGCGGGCAGTCAGCAGGGCCGCCTCGTTCAGCACATTCGCCAGGTCGGCTCCGGTGAAGCCGGGCGTGCGCCGGGCCACCGCGCCGAGGTCGACCCCGGGCGCGATCGGCTTCCCACGGCTGTGCACCTCGAGGATCTTCTTCCGCCCGGCGAGGTCGGGGTTCTCGACGCCGATCTGGCGGTCGAAGCGACCCGGGCGCAGCAGCGCGGGGTCGAGGACGTCGGGCCGGTTGGTGGCGGCGATCAGGATGACCCCGCCGCGAACGTCGAAGCCGTCCATCTCCACCAGGAGCTGGTTCAGCGTCTGCTCGCGCTCGTCGTGTCCGCCGCCGAGACCGGCGCCACGGTGCCGGCCGACCGCGTCGATCTCGTCGATGAAGACGATGGCGGGGGCGTTCTCCTTCGCCTGCTCGAACAGGTCGCGCACCCGGCTCGCGCCGACGCCGACGAACATCTCGACGAAGTCGGATCCGGAGATCGAGTAGAACGGAACTCCGGCCTCACCGGCCACGGCCCGCGCCAGCAGGGTCTTGCCGGTGCCGGGCTGGCCGTACAGCAGCACGCCCTTGGGGATCTTGGCGCCCACCGCCTGGAACTTCGCCGGCTCGGCCAGGAACTCCTTGATCTCCTCGAGCTCCTCGACCGCCTCCTGGGCGCCCGCGACATCGGAGAACGTCGTCTTGGGCATGTCCTTGGTGATCAAGCGCGCCTTGGACTTGCCGAACTGCATCACCCGGCCGCCGCCGCCCTGCACCTGGTTGATGAGGAAGATGAACAGCAGGAAGATCAGCACGAACGGCAGCAGCGTGGCGAGGATGGACCCCAGGAGGCTGGGCTCGGTCGGGGCGTCGACGGAGTACTGCTCGATCGTCCCTTCCTGCATCTGCTGGTCGACCAGCCGAACCAGGTCGATGCCCTGGTCGGTCACCCACTGGGCACGGATCTCGGAGCCGTCATCGAGGGTGACCTGGATCTCCTGGTCACCGTCGACGAAGAACACCGACTCGGCCGAACCGTCCTCGATGGCGGCCACCACCTCGGAGGTGTCCACCTCCTCGCCGGAGCCGCTGCTGGACAGCACCTGGAGGATCGTGATCACGGCGAAGACGCCGAGCACGATCCAGACCCATGGGCCGCGGAAGATGCGCTTCATATCCATGACGCGGGGCGAACCGCCCCGTCCCTCCTGCTGTCCGACGCCGGTTCCTGGGGGGAGGAGCCGACAGCCCGACGGGTCGGGCAATCACTGTGAGTGGGTACGACGGTACCGGCCCGCGGAAGCGCGGATGTAGCCAGTCACGAAACCAACGAACGGGACGGGCCGCCGGTTCCCGGCCCGGTCAGCCGTAGACGTGCGGGGCGAGGGTGCCGATGCAGCGCAGGTTCCGGTAGCGCTCGGCATAGTCCAGCCCGTACCCCACGACGAACTCGTTCGGGATGTCGAAACCGACATACCGGACGTCGACCGTCATCTGTTGCGCCTCCGGCTTGCGCAGCAGGGTGCAGATCTCGACCGAGGCGGGGCTGCGCGTGGTCAGGTTGCTGACCAGCCAGGTCAGCGTCAGGCCGGTGTCGATGATGTCCTCGACGACGAGCACGTGCCGACCGGTGATGTCGGTGTCGAGGTCCTTGAGGATCCGGACCACCCCGGACGAGGTCGTCCCGGACCCGTAGGACGAGATCGCCATCCAGTCCATCTCGACATGCCGGTCGAAGCTGCGGGCCAGGTCGGCCATCACCATCACGGCGCCGCGGAGCACCCCGACCAGGAGCAGGTCGTGCCCCGCGTAGTCGGCCTCGATCTGCTTGGCCAGCGCGGCGAGACGCTCGCGGATCTCGGTCTCGGAGACGAGCACGCTGGCCAGGTCGTGCTCGACGTGCTCGGCGTCCACTCGGGTCAGCGTGCCACACCGCCGCGGCGGATTCGCAGCGTGTCGCCGACCCGGTCCGCCGTCAGCCGGCCCGGGAGGTCGACGCCGACCTGGCCGTGCCAGCCGATGACCAGCCTCTCGACCGCCAGGACGTGACCGGCGTTCAGGTCGGTGGCCGGAGCGCCGCTCGCCAGCGCCCAGCCGCGCAGCGCCCGGCGCCGCAGTGCCGGCGGGGCGGCCGCCAGCACGCCGACGCGAAGCCCGGCGTCGACCGACGCCGCTTCGGTCAGCTCGGCTGCCAGCGCGTCGAGGAGGTCGGCGTCGTCGCGCAGCAGCGCCGCCGTACGAGCCAGCGCAGCGGCGACGCCGGGGCCGAGCTGCTGTTCGAGCAGCGGCAGCACCCGGGCGCGCACTCGGGACCGGGCGAAGGCCGGATCCGCGTTGTGCGGGTCCACCCACGGAACCAGCCGCTCGACGGTGCACACCTGGCGGGTCTGCTGCCGGGTCAGTTCCAACAGCGGGCGGCGCAGCAGCCCGGCCCGCGGTGGCATCCCCGCGAGCGACCGTGCCCCCGACCCGCGGGCCAGGCCGAGCAGGACGGTCTCCGCCTGGTCGTCACGGGTGTGTCCGAGCAGCACCGCGGCGGCCTCGAGCTCGGCGGCGGCCGCTCGGAGGGCGTCATATCGGGCTGCCCGTGCGGCCGCCTCCGGGCCGGGACCGGCGTCCGCACCAGGCCGCACGCGGACCACCCGAACCGGGTCGGCCCCCAGTCCGGCGACCTGCTCGGCCGCGGTGGCGGCGATCTGGTCCGACCTCTCCTGCAGGGCGTGGTCGACGATCACGGCTCCCCAGCGCAGACCCTGCCGCGGGGCGACGAAGGAGGTGGCCACCGCCAGCGCAAGGCTGTCCGGCCCGCCGGACGTGGCGACCAGGATGAGGTCGCCGGGGGCGAGGTCGGCGAGACCGCGGCGCACCAGCAGGCGCGCCTGCGCCACCGCCGGGTCCAGCCGCCGCCCCACGGGTGCCGCCGGTCAGCCGAGGACGCGCGCGCACCACCGCGCCGGATCGGCGATCTCCGCCGGGGACGGCAGGTGGTCCGGCGACTGCCAGACCGCGGCGAAGCCCTCGTGGCCGGCTCGCGCCACGACGGCGCGGACGAACACGGCGCCGTCCCGGTACTGCCGCATCTTCGCCTCCAGCCCGAGAAGCCGGCGCACCGTCCGGTCCACCGGGCCGCGACCCTTGCGGCGCTTCGCAAACCGCTCGCGCATCACCGCCACGCTCGGGACGACCTCGGGACCGACGCCGTCCATCACGACATCGGCGTGACCTTCGAGCAGCGACATGACCGCGGTGATCCGTTCCACCACCTGCCGCTGCTCGTCGGACTGCACGAGGTCGAGCAGGGACGCCTCCTGGTCTCCCCGCACCATCCGTCCGAGCAGGCTCAGCACCTGGTCCACGAAGGTGTTCAGGTCGACACCGTCGAAGTCGGCGGTCCTGGCCAACAGGTCGACCTCGGCGCGGAGGTGGTCGGCGAGCCACGGCACTGCGCCGAACTGCAGCCGGTGCGTCTCCTCGTGCAGGCACACCCACAGCCGGAAGTCCTCGGCCGGGACGTCGAGCTCGCGTTCGGCCGTGACGATGTTGGGGGCGACCAGCAGCAGCCGGCCGGCCTCCCCGCTGTACGGGTCGAACTGGCCGAGCACCCGGCTGGACATGAACGCCAGCATCCCGCCGACCTCGAGGCCGGTGACCTGCGCTCCGGTCAGCCGGACGAGGGGCGTGACGGCCTTGGACTCCAGCAGCCGCCGCTCCAGCGGCTCCGCGAGCACCGAGAACCCGTCCGCGCTGGCCCGGATCCAGCTCTTGCGGTCCACGACGAGCACCGGGGTGCGGTCTGGGTCGGCCGACATCCCGGTATACGCCGACACGTGCCCGCGGGCGTCCGACGCGGCTTGCCGCAGCCCCTCCACCGCGGCGGCGGCGTCCTCAGCGGAGATGTCCGGGCCGGGACGGACAAAGGACTGGCCGGTCTTGACCGCGAGGTCCCAGTCGATGGCGGACCGACGCCGCAGCTGTCCCATGGCCACCACGGTACGGGCAGCCTCGGCGCCGCGAGGGTGCAGCCGTCGGTGTCAGCGGCTACAGCCGCAGCGCGCCAGCGCGGCGGCGAGCTCGTCGAGCAGCGCCCGGGCGTCGAGGGTGTCCCGGAGCGGCACGGCATCGGTGAGCAGGGCGAACCCGAGCAGCGTCCCTTCACGGGTGACGACGGTCCCCGCGAGACCGTGCACTCGGGACAGCGTCCCGGTCTTGGCCCGGACCACTCCGCGGCCCGTGGTCGCGTCGGGCAGGAGGAACCGGGACGCGAGGCTGCCGGTGAAGCGGGCGACCGGGAGCCCGGCGGTCACCATCCGCAGGTCGGCGAGGTCCGGGTCAGCGCCGAGTTGCAGCACCTGGACCAGCGCCTCCCGGGTCACCCGGTCGGCACGCGACAGCCCACTGCCGTCGAAGGTCCGCACCCCCGCGTACGGGACGCCCAGGC
This sequence comes from uncultured Actinomycetota bacterium, assembly GCA_963704295.1. Classification (GTDB taxonomy): domain Bacteria; phylum Actinomycetota; class Actinomycetes; order Propionibacteriales; family Nocardioidaceae; genus JACCVL01. The sequence continues at coordinate 1,255,551 of OY969884.1, forward strand.
CGCTGAGCAGTTCACGGGTTCCGGCGGCACCGCCCGCGAAGGACCCGGCCCGGTCGGTGCCGAGGCCGACGTGACGCAGCAGCACCTCCGCGCCCTCGTTGTCGCTGACCTCGAGAACGTGCTCGACCACGGTGTCCAGCGGTGCGCTGACGGCTTCCGCCAGGACGTCGCCGGAGGCGGGGGCCGGCCGGGATCCGACCTCGCCCCGCACCACGATGCCCCGGTCCTCCAGGGCCGCCACGAACACCGCTGCGGCCGCCGCCGCGGGGTCGGTCGACCGCTCGACCTCGGTGGGACCGACCCGACCCTCCTCGACCCACAGCGCCGAGACCGGGCTGACGATGTCGCCCGGGACGTAGTCGTCCTCCCAGCTCGGCGCGACCGCGGGTCCGGTGAACAGGTCGGCGTCGTAGCCGATGCGGACTCGGCGCACGCCGTCGGCGCGCAACGACCGGACCGTCTCCGCCGCGAGCTGGGTGAGCGTGGCACCGGCGGGCACGCCGAGGTCGTCGGCCGCCGCGGGTGAGGAGGCGAGGAACGGGTCCCCACCCCCGACCAGGACCACGCTGGGAGTGTCCCGCCCCGCCGCGGACGCGCCAACCACGCTGGTCGTGAACCGATGGTCTGGCCCCAACGCTGCGAGCACGGCCGACGAGGTGAACAGCTTGAGCGTCGACGCGGGAACGTAGGGGTCGGCGTCTCCCAGTGCGACCACCGGCCGGTCGCGGGTGAGGTCACGGACCAGCACTCCTGCGTGCCGGCCGAGGTCGGGATCGGCGAGCACCGGCGACAGCGCAGCGCGGACGGCGCCGGGATCCACCCGGGGGCCCTGGGCCGCGGCAAGGACGGGGCGTTCCGGCCCCGGGCCGGGGAGGGCGAGGCCCGGTGGCGGCTCGACCGCGAGCGGACCGGTGTCCGCCGAGGATCCTCCGCCCGCCGACCCCGACCACAGGTCACCGGGGAGATCGACGACCCCGACGGCGTCCAGGGCGACCACGCCACCGGTGGCCAGCACCAGAGCGCCCGCGACGCCGACGGCGACCGCTCGGGACCGGCGCATCGGACCTCCCCTCGCCGCTGTGGCCGCCGAGCGTCGGGTGCCCGGTCGCGTGCCCCGTCGGGTGCCGCGCCGGCACCGCTCGACAGATGCGCGACACTAGCCGGGGACCCCAGCCACAGCAGGAGGCGGACAGCCGTGCAGTTCGATGTGACCGTCGAGATCCCCAAGGGGCAGCGCAACAAGTACGAGGTGGACCACCAGTCGGGACGGATCCGGCTCGACCGCACGCTGTTCACGGCCACCCAGTACCCGGCCGACTACGGGTTCGTCGAGAACACGCTGGGGCAGGACGGCGACCCGCTGGACGCGCTGGTGCTGCTCTCCGAGCCGACATTCCCCGGCTGCCTCATCTGTTGCCGTGCCATCGGGATGTTCCGGATGACCGACGAGGCCGGCGGCGACGACAAGGTGCTGTGTGTGCCGGCAGCCGACCCGCGCCAGGAGCACCTGCGCGACATCCACCACCTGCCGGAGTTCGACAAGCTCGAGATCCAGCACTTCTTCGAGGTCTACAAGGACCTCGAGCCCGGCAAGTCGGTGGAGGGCGCCACCTGGGTCGGCCGCACCGAGGCGGAGCAGGAGATCACCGACTCCAAGCACCGCTTCGAGAAGGCCGGAGCCGAAGCCGGCCACTCAGCGGCCGAGCAACCGCGGCCAGGTCGCCAGCACTGAGCCGGGGACGCCCACCAGGCACCAGGCCGGATCACACCCGGCTGAACAGGTCCGGCGGGATCCAGTAGTACATCGAGACGATCTCGACGTCGCGGCCCGTGCGCGGGGCGTGAATCATCTGGCCACCCCCGAGGTACAGCGCCACGTGGTAGATCGAGCTCGCCGACCCGGAGCTGCTCCAGAACAGCAGGTCGCCGGGCTGGAGCGAGCCCGACGAGATCGGCGTGCTGGCGGCGTACTGCGCGACGGAGTAGTGCGGCAGGTACTCGCCGGCCGCCGCCCAGGCCCGCATCGTCAGGCCGGAGCAGTCCCAGGCGTCCGGGCCGGCCGCTCCCCACACGTACGGCTCGCCGAGCTGCGCTCGGGCGAAGGCGATCGCCGCCTGGGCGCCACCGGCCGGAGCGGGTGGGTTCGGCGCCGGCGGCGTGGGCGCCGGCGGGTCCGGCGCCGGCGGGTCCGGCTCCGGCGTCGGCTGCGGCTGCGGCTCGGGCTGCGGTTCGGGCTGCGGTTCGGGCTGCGGCTCTGGTTGCGGCTGTGGCTCGGGTTGCGGCTCGGGCTGGGCGCCTGCGCCGTTCCCGCCCTGTCCCTGCTGCTGGCCCTGCCCCTGCTGCTGCTCCTGCTCGGCCTCCTCGGCGGCGGCCTGCGCCGCGGCCTGCTCGGCGGCCTCCTGAGCGGCCTGCTCCGCCGCCGCCTGCTCCGCCGCAGCCTCCTCGGCGGCCTGCTCGGCCAGCGCCTGCTGGCGCTCCTGGGCCAGGGAGATCGAGATGCCCTGGGCTCGTGCCAGCTCGCGCAGGAGCCGGTCGGTCTCCGCCTCCAACGCCGCCTGCTGCACCTGCGCCCGCTGCACCGCCTGCTCCGCAGCCTCCCGGGCCACGTCGGCCTCGCGGGCGGCGACCTGCCGGCGGCCCAGGGCGGCGTCCGCCTCGGCCTGCAGCACCTCCGCGACGGTGCGCGTGGCGTCCCAGGCGTCCAGGTCGACCTGCAGCGCCGACGTGGTGCTGGACCACGAGCCGTAGTCGACCAGCAGCTGTTCCGGCCCGGCAGCCGACAGCACGGTGCCGAGCTGGGCCATGTCGGTGGCATCGGTGGCGGTCCCGACCGCGAACGACTCCAGCCGGCGGCGCTGTGCCTCCACCTGCCCAGCGGCGGTGTCGGCACGGTGCTGCGCGGCGCGGGCGAGCGCGCGCGCCTGCTGCAGCCGGTATCTCGCCCCGTTGTAGGCCTCGCTCGCCTGCGCCGCCTCGATCATGACGGTGGACAGCTCCAGGCGCGCCATCTCCAGCTGCGCCTTGATCGCTCCCACCGCCTCCGCGGTGGCGGCGGCGTCGGCACGCGCGTCCCGGACATCCGCCCGGGACGGGAAGGTCTCGTCGTCGGCGAGCACCGGAGCGGGCGCCGCGGCCAGCAGTGCCAGGCTCAGGGCGCAGGGCAGCAGGGCCCTGCCGGCCGCCCGGGCCCTGCCGTCGCTCTCACGGCGCCGGTCAGCAGCCCGATCAGCACGCCGGTCAGCACGCCGGTCAGCACGCCGGTCACCACGCCGAGGTCCAGCAGCCACCCGTCACCCACCTGTTCTCCGAAGCGCATCGTCGGATGCACACCCGCCCCACGAGTCTCTTTGACCTCGCCAGCCACACAGAGAACAGGAAAAACATCCGCAACGCCAGCGAACCGGCGTGTCCGCTTGCAAATTACAACCGTGTAGTACTCAGGAGTGCCGGGTTTGTCCGAGTTCGGGGAGGCGGAGACCCCGGTCAGTCCGCCAATGCGGCCGCCACGACCGCCCGCGCCTCGGCCTGCACCTCGGCCAGGTGGTCGGGTCCCCGCAGCGACTCGGCGTACACCTTGTAGACGTCCTCGGTGCCCGACGGTCGCGCCGCGAACCAGGCGGAGGCGGTGGTGACCTTGAGCCCCCCGATCGCCGCGCCGTTTCCCGGCGCCTCGGTCAGGGTGGCCACGATCGCCTCGCCGGCGACCTGGGTGGCCGTCACGTTCTCCGGGGACAGCGACCCCAGCCGGCTCTTCTCCTCGCGGCTGGCCGGCGCGTCCTCGCGGGCGTAGGCCGGGTCGCCGAAGCGGTCGGTCAGGTCGGCATACAGCGCGCTCGGGCTGCGCCCGGTCGCCGCGCGAATCTCGGCCGCGAGCAGGGCGAGCAGCAGGCCGTCCTTGTCGGTGGTCCACACGGTGCCGTCGCGACGCAGGAAGCTGGCCCCGGCGCTCTCCTCACCGCCGAAGGCGACGCTCCCATCGAGCAGACCCGGCACGAACCACTTGAAGCCGACCGGGACCTCGAACAGCCGCCGGTCGCGGGCTGCAACCACCTTGTCGATGAGCACCGACGACACCAGGGTCTTGCCGATCGCCACCCGATCCGACCAGGTGCGGGTCGCCAGCAGGTAGTCGATCGCGACGGCGAGGAAATGGTTGGGATTCATCAGCCCGTGTTCAGGGGTGACGATGCCGTGCCGGTCGGCGTCGGCGTCGTTGCCGGTGGCGATGTCGTACGCCTCCCGGCTGCGAACCAATGAGGCCATCGCTGATGGTGATGAGCAGTCCATCCGGATCTTGCCGTCGTGGTCCAGCGTCATGAACGCCCACTGCGGGTCGACCTCGGGATTGACGACGGTGAGATCCAGGCGGTGCCGGTCGGCGATCTCGGCCCAGTAGCCGACGCTCGCTCCACCCATCGGGTCCGCACCGATCCGTACCCCAGCATCGCGGACCGCATCCAGGTCGAGCACGGCCGGCAGGTCGTCGACGTAGTGGCCGAGGAAGTCGTATCCGTGTACGGCCTCCTGCGTCCGCGCCGCACTGGCCCGACGGACGCCGGCGAGGCCCTGCCGCAGCAGCTCGTTCGCGCGTTCGGCGACCGCCGCGGTGACAGTGCTGTCGGCCGGACCACCGTGGGGCGGGTTGTACTTGAACCCACCGTCGCGCGGGGGGTTGTGCGAAGGGGTGACCACGATCCCGTCGACCGCACCGTCGGCCTCGCGGTTGAGCCGGAGGATCGCGTGCGACAACGCGGGAGTCGGTGTGTACCCGTCCCGCTCGTCGCACAGCACGGTGACGCCGTTGCCGACCAGCACCTCGCGGGCGGTCTGCCAGGCGGGCAACGAGAGCGCGTGCGTGTCCCGCGCCAGCAGCAGCGGCCCGGTGACGCCCGCTGCCGTCCGGTGCTCGACGATCGCCTGCGTGATCGCCAGGATGTGCGCCTCGTTGAAGGCGCCGTCGAGGCTGGACCCCCGGTGTCCCGACGTGCCGAACACCACCTGCTGAGCGGGGTCGTCAGGATCCGGGGTTACGTCACCGTAGGCGTCGAGCAGGGCGCCTAGGTCGACCAGGTCCTCGGGACGGGCCGGCTGACCGGCTCGGGCGTGCATGCCGCCGACCATAAGCCCCGGGCGCCTGCACCTCCCGATCCGCACTGATCACGGCCCCGGACTACCGTCGGCGCATGACGACGACGACCCCCGGGCCGCCGGACGCCACCCGGCTGGCCGTCGCGCCACGATCGGCGCTGTCCGAAGCACTGCGGACCGCACTCGCCGGGCGCTGGTCGCACGTTCGCGACCACGCCCGCAGCTCGCTCACGACCGGCGACCTCGCGCCCGTGGCCGGACTGTCGAGCGAGGAGCACCGGGCTCGGGTGGCCGAACAGATGCGGCTGCTCGTCGAGGCCGGACACTCCGCGTCGGGTTTCGCCGTGGAGCACGGCGGTGGCGGCGACCTCGGCGCGTCGGTCACGAGTTTCGAGATGCTCGCGCACGCCGATCTGTCGCTGCTGGTCAAGGCCGGGGTGCAGTGGGGCCTGTTCGGAGGCGCGGTCGAGAACCTGGGCACCGACCGGCACCGTCCGCTGATCCCGCGGATCATCGACCTCAGGCTCCCCGGATGCTTCGCGATGACCGAAACGGGACACGGCAGCGACGTCCAGTCGCTCGGGACCACCGCCAGCTACGACCCCGCCACCGAGGAGTTCGTGATCCACACGCCCGACCTGATGGCACGCAAGGACTACATCGGCGGGGCGGCCCGCGACGCGGTGCTCGCGGTGGTGTTCGCCCAGCTCTCCACCGGGGGGTCCTCGCACGGTGTGCATGCGCTGCTGGTGCCGATTCGCACCGACGCCGGCGACCCCTGCCCGGGAGTCACCATCGAGGACTGCGGCTGGAAGGCGGGTCTGAACGGGGTGGACAACGGTCGGCTGTGGTTCGACCACGTCCGGGTGCCCCGCGACGCGCTGCTCGACCGGTACGCCTCGGTCGCGGCGGACGGCACGTACACGAGCCCGATCGAGAACCCGAACCGGCGCTTCTTCACCACGCTGGGTGCGCTGGTTCGCGGGCGGATCAGCGTCGCGGCCGGTGCGGGTGCCGCCACCCGGACGGCACTGACTATCGCGGTCCGGTACGGCGAACGACGCCGGCAGTTCCGGGCGCCGGACGGCGCCGAGGTCCGTGTGCTCGACTACCGGGCGCACCAGCGACGGCTGCTGCCCCGGCTGGCCCGCTCGTACGCCCTGGCGTTCGCACAGAACGAGCTGACCGCCCGGATGCACGACGTCCAGACCCCGCTGCAGACCGGTGCGCCGGTGGACGAGCACGCCCAGCGCGAGCTGGAGGCGCGGGCCGCCGGCATCAAGGCGATCACGACCTGGCACGCGACCGACACGATCCAGGAGTGCCGCGAAGCCTGCGGCGGCGCCGGCTATCTGAGCGAGAACCGGCTGCCGGAGCTGAAGGCCGACACCGACGTGTTCACCACCTTCGAGGGTGACAACACGGTGCTGCTCCAGCTGGTGGCCAAGGAGCTGCTGGTGGGCTACGGATCGGACTTCGCCGGACTCGACACGTGGGGGATGGTGCGCTTCGCAACCCGGCAGATCGCGGGGACGGTGATGGAGCGGACCGCCGCGCGGGACCTGATCCGGCGCCTGGTCGACGCGGCGCGCAGGGACGAGGACACCGACCTGCTGCACCGGGGTCAGCAGCTGTCCCTGCTCGAGGACCGCGAGCAGCACGTGCTGGAAACCCTGGCGCGGCGGCTCCGCCGGGCCACGTCCGACGCCGTGGCCTCCTTCGAGGTCTACAACGCCGCTCAGCCACACGTCCTCCGGTTGGCGACGGTGCATGTCGAGCGAGTGGTCCTGGAGGCGTTCGTGGCAGGCATCGACGCGTGCACGGAGTCACGCGCCCGCGAACTCCTGAGCAGCGTCTGCGACCTCTACGTCCTGGACTGCGTCGAGCGTGACAAGGCGTGGTTCCTCGAGCACGGCCGGCTCACCCCGGCGCGCGCCAAGGCAGTGAGCACGACCGTCGACGAGCTGTGCCGGCGACTCCGGCCGCAGGCCGGCACGCTGGTCGACGGGTTCGGTATACCGGAGCAGTGGCTGGGCGCGGAGCTGCTCACGTACTGACAGACGGGGTCACCCGGCGCGCAGCCGCCCGTGCGCCTGCCGGTCGCCGATCCGGCCGTCCTCCGGCGTCCGGACCTCGCCGACGATCGCGTTGTACGAGCGTGGCCAGGACAGGTACCGCGACCCGAGGTTGACCATGGTGGCCACTCGGTTCCGGCTGCTGAGCAGCGAGAACACGTGCACCCCCAGCCAGGCGACCCAGGCCGGGAAGCCGGTGATGGTGGGCAGGTGGGCAACCTCGGCGACCGCCGAGCTGCGGCCGATGGTCGCCATGATGCCCTTGTCGAAGTAGGAGAACGGCTTGGTGTCCTCGCCAGCGACGAGGCGAGCGATCTGCCGGCCGGCGTGCCGGCCGCCCTGCAGGGCAGGCTGCGCCAGCTGCGGCAGCGGTGCCGGCCCGGCGGCGATGTCTCCGACGGCGAAGACGTCGTCGAAGCCGCGGACGCGGAGGTCGGCACCGACCTCGATCCGCCCGCCATCGCCTCGCGGCAACCCCCATCCGGCCAGCTCCTCGGGCACTTTGACCCCGCTCGCCCAGATCACCAGTCCGGCCGGGATGAACTCGCCGCCGTCGACGACGACGCCGTCGGAGCGGACCTCGGTGACCGTGGTCCCGAGCCGCAGCTGCACGCCGCGGCTGCGGAGTGCGCGAGTGGTGTAGCGCTTCGCCCGGGATCCGAACGGTGCCAGCACCTCGGGAGCCATCTCGACCAACGTGATGTGGGTGCGGTCGGCGTCGAGCTCGGGGTAGAGAGTCGCCAGCCCGCTGTTGCGCAGCTCGGCCAGGGTGCCCGCCATCTCCACCCCGGTGGCACCGCCGCCGACGACGACGACCCGCAGGTCGTCGGGCTGGCCGCGCCGAACGGCACGTTCGAGCCCGCTGAACATCCGGTCGCGCACGGCGAGGGCCTGGTCCCTGGTGTACAGCGCTAGCGCATGCTCCTCGGCCCCCGGGACGCCGAAGTAGTTCGTGGTCACGCCGGTTGCGACGACGAGGTAGTCGTAGTCGAGCGCCGTTCCGCCCTCCAGTCGGACGCTCCGAGACACCGGGTCCACCGAGGCCGCCCGGCCCTTGTTGAACCGCATGTTCGACTGCCGGGCGTGCACCGAGCGGAGGAAGTAGGTGATGTCGCCGGGGTTCAGCCCGGCCGTCGCCACCTGGTACAGCAGTGGCTGGAAGGTGTTGTACGCCTGCCGGTCCACCAAGGTGACGTCCACGGGGACGTTGCGCAGCGCGTGCACCGCGGCCAGCCCGCCGAACCCGCCCCCCAGCACGACCACGTGCGGGCGCTGCGTGCCGGTCTTCTCGCGTGCCAGTGTTCGTCTCACGTGGGCTGCAACAACGTTGAGGCCTCCGATGATGCCGGCACCGGCGTGATCTCACCCACCCGGCGGGTCACCCGCAAGAGGGCGTCGCCGTCACCGACCGGCTGCACCGTCGCCCACCACCCGGTCGTCGCGGCGAGCGCCCGGGCGCTCTCGACCTGCTCGGCGGCCAGCAGGGTCAGGAACCGCCCGCCGCTCGCGAGCCAACCGCCGAGCTCGGTCAGCACCTCGCGCAGCGGGTCGAGACCGTCCGCACCACCGTGCACCGCGACGTCGCGCTCGGCGCGACGCCGGTCGAGCGGCAGCAGCTGCAGCGCCTCGGTCGGCACGTGCGGGAGGTAGGCCAGCACCAGGCCGAGCCGGCCACGGAGCCGGAGCGGCAGACCGCCGAACCAGTGCCCGCGATGCACGGTGAAGCCGAACGTGTCCGCGTTGGTCTCGGCACAGGCCACGGCATCGGGGTCGACGTCGGTCGCGAGCACCTGGACAGCCGGCACCAGGCGGGCGAGCGCCGCGGCGAGCACCCCGCAGCCGCAGCCCAGATCGAGCACCGGGCCGGTGACGAGGCCGGCCCGCAGGTCGGCGGCCGCGGCGTCGACCAACACGGCGCTGCGGGGGCGCGGCACGAAGACCGGGGGGACGACGCGGACCCGAACACCGGCGAGCTCGACGCGTCCGAGGACGTGCTCCAACGGTTCCCCTGCCTCCCGCCGCCGAACGGCCCACTCGAGCGCGTCGGAGCCGTGGACGTGACGCAGCAGCTGGTCGGTCTCGTCCTCGGCGAACACGCAACCGGCGCGACGTAGCCGGCGCTCCACCGCGGCGCGCCGACTCACCGGACCCGGCCCAGCCGTTGCGGCTCCGGTCCCGGCCCCGGCTGGCAGTGCGGGCACCACCAAGTGGCACGACGGCCTGGGTCACCGGGTACCTCGCGGGCGTACCGCACCAGCGTCCGGCAGCGTCGGCACGGTTCACCGCCGCGCCCGTAGACCCAGTGCTCGTGCCCACGCCGCGGGTCACCGGTCGTGACCTGACCGTTCCCGCGAACGCGGATGCTCTGCCGCAGCATCCGGGCGGCGGTGCCGACCAGCCGGGTCAGGTCGACGTCCCCAGTCGGTGTCCACGGGCTGTGCCCGCGCACGAACAGCAGCTCGTTCACCCAGAGGTTGCCGAGCCCCGCAAGCAGCCGCTGGTCCAGCAGCGCGCTCACCAGCGGCCGTGCAGGGTCGATGCCGAGGCGGTGCACCGCCTCGGCTGGCTGCCAGTCCGACCGCAACGGGTCCGGACCGAGCGAGCCGGTCACCCGGTGCTCCTCGTCGGTCCGCAACAGCTCCACCACCGGCATCCGCAGCGCCAGCCCGAGTCGGTGCTCGTCGGTCTCCAGCAGTACGCGGACATCGTCGGCCAGCCGGGACGGCAGCCGCTTCCCCACACCGAGGACCGTCCACTCCCCGTCCATCCGCAGGTGCGTGTGCAGCGTCAGCCCGCCGGCGAAGCGGGTGAGCAGGTGCTTGCCGTGCGTGTCCGTGCCGAGCACCGTGCGTCCGCCGAGGTCGGCGCTCGCGTGCTGAGGCACCCGGAAGTCGGTCCGCAGCAGCACCCGGCCCGCCAGCCCACGGTCGAGACGGCGAGCTGCCCGCCACACGCTGTCGCCCTCCGGCACCCGAGCAGCGTAGGCAGCCACGGTGCCTGCTCGTTCGCCTCGGCCACCCCTTGACGGGTCCGACTGGCGTGGTTTGATGCCAGTTACCCCATTTCCTTTCCACGCAGGAGACCCCATGCGGAAGAAGATCATCGGCGCCGCGCTGGCCGCGGCCGTCATCATCCCGGTGACGCAGCTACCAGCTGCGACATCGGCCGTCGGCGAGAAGACGAGCCGGCTGCAGAACGTCCCCACCGAGGAGTTCCGTGACGCTGTGACCGTCGGCGGCATCCTCGCCCACGAGCGCGTGTTCCAGCGGATCGCGAACCGGAACGAGGGGATCCGCGCCTCCGGCACTGCCGGCTATGACAAGTCCGCCCGGTATGTCATGCGCCGCTTGGAGAACGCCGGCTACCGCGTGCGCCAGCAGTTCTTCACCTTCCCGTTCTTCCGCAACCTCTCCGAGCCCGAGCTCGACCGGGTCGCGCCGAACCCGAAGTCGTTCGAGACGGCGACGTTCACCTACTCCGGCGCCGGCGAGGTCGTCGGTCGGCTGGTGCCGACCAAGGACGTCCTGGTGCCGCCGCCCGCTGAGCCGGGCTCCACCTCGGGGTGCGAGGCGTCTGACTTCGAACCCGCCCCGTCGAACGAGCCGGCCGTGGCGCTGATCCAGCGCGGCACCTGCTTCTTCGAGGACAAGGCGGCCAACGCCGAGGCGGCCGGTTACGACGCGGTGATCATCTTCAACGAGGGTCAGGAGGGGCGCACGGACCTGCTCACCGGCACCCTGGGCCGTCCCTTCGACATCCCCGTGGTCGGGCTGAGCTTCGACGACGGCTCCGCGCTCTACCGGCAGACCCAGCGCCGTGAGGTGACGATGCGGGTCTTCACCGACACGTTCACCGACCTCAATGCCCGCACGTCCAACATCCTGGCCACCTCGCCGGGCGGCAACCCCAACAAGACCTTCGTGGTCGGTGCACACCTCGACTCCGTGACCGAGGGGGCTGGCATCAACGACAACGGCAGTGGCTCCAGCACCATCCTCGAGATCGCCGAGGAGCTCGCCGAGTCCGACCCCGCGCTCCGGCAGCGGGTCCGGTTCGCCTTCTGGGGCGCTGAAGAGGCCGGCCTGCTCGGGTCGGAGCACTACGTCGACTCGATCTCCAACCGGAACCTCGGCCGGATCTTCGCGAACTTGAACTTCGACATGGTGGGCTCGCCGAACTACGTCCGCTTCGTGTACGACGGCGACGGCTCAGACAGCGACCCGGCCGGTCCGGCCGGCTCCGGTCAGATCGAGGACCTGTTCACCGGGTACTTCGACAGCCAGAACCTGGCATCCGACCCGACCCCGTTCAGCGGGCGTTCCGACTACGGTCCGTTCATCGCCGTCGGGATCCCCGCCGGGGGCCTGTTCACCGGCGCCGAGGGCATCAAGACCGAGGAGCAGGCGGCGGTGTACGGCGGCGAGGCCGGAGTGGCCTACGACCCGTGCTACCACCAGGCGTGCGACGACTTCAGCAACGTCAACGTCCAGGCGCTCGACGAGATGTCCGACGCGGCGGCGCACGCGACGCTGACGCTGGCGCTCTCGCGCACCGGCTTCTTCGACGACGGCAGCTTCCGGCACGCCCCAGGCGACCGGTCGCAGCGGTCGTCGGGTCACGGGCACCTGGTGCTGCGCTGACCAGGACGTAGCCAGAGCACGGACGCCGGGGCCGGTCCCCATGGGACCGGCCCCGGCGTCATGCGCGGACGTCCTCGCGGTCGGGAACGGGATCGAGCACGTTGCCCGCCGTGGCCGGGACCTTGCGCCGCGAGGTGGCGAGCAACCGGAACATCGGCCCGACCAGCAGGTCGAAGATCGCCGGCGTCGCGCTGAAGCCGAGCCGCATGATCGGGTTGGCGAACCCGACAGCGACCCGAGGACGAGGCCGGTCCAGGGTCTTGACCACCGCCGCAGCCACCCGCTCGGGCGAGTACACCGGCGGCGGGGGGCTCCCGGCCCGGCCGAGGTAGTTCGCCGCCTGGGCGTAGATCGGCGTGTCGACGCCGCCCGGCGATACGACACTGATGCGCACCCCGCGGCGGTCCCGGTTGTCGAGCTGCAGCTCGCGACCGAGGGCGCGCACGGCCCACTTGCTCACGGCGTACGCGGACATGCTCGGCGCCCCGATGTTCCCCAGCACGGAGCCGAGCAGCACCAGCACCCCCTGGTTGCGCTCGCGCATCACCGGGAGAACGGTCCGGGCGACGTTGGCCGCTCCGAGCAGGTTCGTGTGCAGCACGCCGTCCCAGACCTCGCGCGGCACCTGGTCGAACCGGCCGTAGGCGACGACGCCGGAGCTCTGCACGACCGCGTCGATCCGACCGTGTGCCGTCAGAATCGCGGAGAAGACCGCGTCCACGGCGTCCCCGTCTCGCACGTCGAGCAGGTGGTGGCTGGCCGACGCCGCGCCCGCCCGCTCACACTCGGCCACGGCCGCGACCAGCGGCCGCTCGGCGCGTGCCAGCAGGACGACATGGTCACCCCGCCCGGCGACGATGTGCGCCACCGCCCGACCGATGCCGCTGGAGCCGCCGACGATGACGACGACACAGGTCACGGCCTCAAGACGACCTTCAGGCAGCCGTCCTCCTTGGCCTGGAACATGCGGTACGCATCGGCGGCCTGCTCCAGCGGCAGCCGGTGCGTCGCGAGCTGCTCGAGCCCAAGGGGATCGCCGTCCTCCTCGACCACCGGGAGGATGTCGTCGGTCCACCGCCGCACATGGCACTGACCCATCCGCAGCTGCAGGGCCCGGTCGAACATCTCCATCACCGGCATCGGGTCCATCTCACCGCCGTACACCCCGCTGATCGAGACCGTGCCGCCACGCCGGCACGCCTTGATGGCGGTGTGCAGGGCAGCCATCCGGTCGATCGCCACCTTGTCCATGAGCGGCTTGGCCGCGGCGTCGGGCAGCAGACCCACCGCGGCGTGCGCCGCCTTGCTCAGGGGCGAGCCGTGCGCCTCCATGCCGACCGCCTCGACGACCGCGTCCGGCCCCCGGCCGCCGGTCATCTCGATCAGGACGTCGGCCATGTCGTCGGCCAGGTCCACCGACTCGATGCCGTGCGCGGCGGCCGTGGCCCTGCGCTCCGGCACCGGGTCCACCCCGATGACGCGCTGCACGCCCTGGTGCTTGGCGATCCGGCAGGCCAGCTGACCCACCGGTCCCAGCCCGAGCACGGCGAGCGTGCCGCCGTCCGGGACATCGGCATAGGCCACCGCCTGCCAGGCCGTGGGGAGGATGTCGGACAGGTAGAGGAAGCGTTCGTCCGGGACACCCTCGGGCACCTTGATAGGACCGAAGTGGGCCTGCGGGACGCGCAGGTACTCCGCCTGTCCGCCCGGGACCTGCCCGTACAGCTCGGTGTAGCCGAACAGCGACGCACCCTTGCCGTGCGCGGTGTTCTGCGTCGTCTCACATTGGGCGAACAGGCCACGCGAGCACATCCAGCACGAGCCGCAGGAGATGTTGAACGGCACCACCACGCGGTCGCCCGGCGCGATATGGGTGACGTCGCTCCCGACCTCCTGCACCACGCCCATGGTCTCGTGGCCGAGGACGTCGCCGGGGCTGAGGAACGGGCCGAGCACCTCGTACAGGTGCAGGTCGGACCCGCAGATCGCCGTCGACGTCACCGCGATCACGGCGTCGGTGGGCTGCTCGATCCGCGGGTCGGGAACGTCCTCCACCCGTACGTCCCGCCTGCCCTGCCACGTCAGCGCTCTCATGGTCCTCCTTCGTCGGTGGTGTGTCTCAACCGTACGGACGTGCTTGCACTTCGCCAATCGAGCGGCAGACTGAGCCGCCCGGGCGCGGGCCACCGTGCCCCCGCCCCCTACCGAGAGGTCGGCCAGGTGACCGAACACCTCGACCGCGGCGACGTCGCGGCCGTCGAACGCCACGCCGACGCTCCGCCGGAGGCGGTCTGGGCAGTGCTCGCCGACGGCTGGCTGTACTCCACCTGGGTGGTCGGCGCCACCCGCATCCGAGACGTCGACGGGACCTGGCCGGCGGTGGACAGCCGGATCCACCACTCGTTCGGTCTGTGGCCGGCCGTCATCGACGACACCACGCACGTCCTCGAGTGCGAGGTCGAGCGGCTTCTGGCGCTCGCCGCTCGGGGGTGGCCGGTTGGTGAGGCCGAGGTACGCATCCGGCTCACACCGGCCGGAGACGGCACGAAGCTGACCATCGAGGAGGCCGTGACCGGCGGGCTGGGCCGCCTGCTCCCCACCTGGCTCGAGCAACTGGCGGTACGACCGCGCAACAGCGAGGCGCTGCGCCGACTCTGCATGCTCGCCGAAGGCAGGTATCGGCACCAGCACGACGGCGGTGTCAGCTCCGGCTGAGGACGCGCTCCCACACCGTGCTGTTCAGCGCGCGCCGGACTTGGCCGGTGCGCCCGGCGGCCCCGAGGGCGGCCGAGGCGGCATTCCAGCCGCAAGCCCCGTGCACGCCACCCCCGGGGTGGGCCGAGGCACTGGCCAGGAAGAGCCCGGTCACGGGCGTCTCCGGCCGCCCAGTGCCCGGTGTGGGTCGGAAGATGAGCTGCTGGTGCACCGCCGCCGTGCCGCCGTTCACCGCGCCATAGGCGAGGTTGCCGTCCACCCGCTCGAAGTCGGTGGGGGACTGGACGTGTCGAGCCAGAACGCTGGCGCCGAACCCGGGCGCGAGCCGCTCCAACACGGCCTCCACCCGGCCGACGTGCTCGTCGAGCCGGTCACCGGACCAGTCCAACGGTCGCGGGACGTGGGTGTACGCCCAGGCCGACTCGGTGCCGGCCGGCGATCGGGACGGGTCGGCCGTCGTCATCTGCCCGAACAGGAGGAACGGCCGACTTGGGGCGCGGCCGACCGACAGGTCCGCAGCGAAGTCGACGAACCCGTCGATGTCCACGCCGGCGTGGACGGTGCCCGCCCCATGAGCCTCGGCGGACCGCCAGGGCACCGGAGTCCCGAGCGCCCAGTTGACCTTGATCGTCGCCGCGTCCCAGTGGAACCGGTCCAGATCGGCACCCATCCGGGCCGGGAGATGCTCCAAACCGACCAGGTCCCGGTACAGCGAGGGCGCGTCGACGTCGGCCAGCACCGCCCGTCGAGCGTGCACCACGGTGCCGTCGGCGGTCCGGACCCCGCGCGCCCGTCCACCGGACACCTCCACCCCGGTGACCGGTGTCGACGTCCGAACGCTGCCGCCGGCGGCCAGGAAGCGCCCCTCGAGAGCCTGCGCCAGCCGGTGCGCGCCGCCGCGCGGGACCGGGTAGCCGACGTCTTGGGCCAGCATCGTCAGCAGCCAGCCGAACATCCCGCTGCCGGCGGCATCCGGGGCGATGTCGGTGTGCATGGCGTTCCCGGTGAGCAGCAACGGGCCGCCTTGGCCTCGGAACCGCTCGTGTCCGAGCCGCCGCACCGGCAGGACGCCCAGCCTTGCCAGGTCCACGACACCGGCGGCGCCGAGCCGGCGGAGCAGCCGGGCGACGGCCTTGACCGGGGGGAACGGCGTGAACAGGGCGTCCAGCAACGGGTCTCTCATCCGCTGCCACTCCGCGTACATGGCTTCCCAGGTGTCTCCGTCGCCAGCACCGAACCCCTCGACACTCTCCGCGGTCTCCGCTACCGACGCGGCGAGCCGGACACATCGCCCGTCCTCGAGCGGATGAGCCAGCACGGTCGGCGCCCGCACCCACTCCAAGCCGTAGGCGTCCAGACCCAGCCCCTGAATCACCGGGGACGCCGCGGCGAGCGGATAGAAGGCGCTGAAGACGTCGGTCGCGAAGCCCGGTGCGGTGAGCTCGGCGGTGCGGACCGCCCCGCCGGTTTCCGGCGCCGCCTCCAGCAGCAGCACGTCCCAGCCGGCGTCGACCAGCGCGTTGGCCGCGACCAGCCCGTTCGGCCCGGCCCCGATCACGACTGCGTCGACGGTGGTCACGGCTTCCCCATGGCCCCGAGTCTGGCACTCCGGCGCATTCCTGCAGCCGACCCCCGGGCGGGCGGGTGCGGGCGGTTGACCACCGATGGCTCCGGGCCGCAGTCTCACCGGGCATCGCTGCGCTCTGCTGGACGCGGAGCCGGTCCAGCCGGCTAGGTCCGGTCGCGGATCAGCCGGGCGATGACGTGGACCGCCGTGGAGCCTGGGGGGCACCGTCCTGGTGCACCACCACCACGGGACAGGCAGCCTCCCGGAGCACCACCCGTGCCACCGGGCCGGGGACGGCGCCGATGGGGTGGAAGCGACGACCGCCCAGCACCAGCACCCGCGCGGTCCGGCTCTCGGCCACCAGGGCTTCCGGGCACGCACCGCGCCGGGGCTCGAGCACGACGTCGACGTCGGGATAGGCCGCCGACAGCTTGCCGACCGCGTCGAGCAGCGGGCGTGCTTCCTGCTCGGGCTCATCCGGGGCACGGCCCTCGACGTGCACGACGCGCAGCTCGGCGCCGTCTCGGTGAGCGATCTCGAAGCCGTACCGGAGAGCGTCTGCGCTGGTCGTCTCGTGGTCGCCGGCTACGGCGACGAGCACCGGCCGACCCGCCTCCAGGTCGGGGTCCCAGCCGCTGGGAACGACCGCGGTGGGGCCGGGAGCCCGACACACCACCGTCGCGGTGACCGCGGCCAGCCCGGCCGCCTTGTGCTTCCCCGGCTCCCTCCGGCCGAGGACGAGAAGGTCACCGCGTTTCACCGACCAGGCCAGCTCGACCGCGGGTGGTCCGGTGGCGACCAGGCGCTGTGCCGACGGGGATAGGTCCACGACCGAGGCCTGGGCTCGGTCGAAGACCTCGTCCACGACTCGGCCGAGGCCGCTGATGTCCTCGGCAACACGCACCAGGTCGTCGTCGACGACGTGCAGCAGGGCCAGGGGGACGGCACGACAGGCTGCCTCACGCGCGGCCCAACGGACGGCGCCGCGGTCGACGTCGGTGCCCTCCACACCGACGACCACCGCCGTGGTGGTGGTGCGGCGCCTGCGGGTCGCAGGCTCGGTGTCGGCGAACGGGACGACGGGCACGGGCATGGGTCGGTCCTCCGGGTATCGATAGCCCCTCCAGCCTCGCCCGAGGTGAGGGCTGGCGGCAGGGGCGGAGGTCCAGCCGGCCGGGACCAAAGACCCTGTGACGACCGTCGCCGACCGGTCAGCCGAGCAGCTTCGACGCCAGGACCGCCGCCTGCGTGCGCCGCTCCAACCCGAGCTTGGCCAAGACGCTGGACACGTAGTTCTTGACCGTCTTCTCGGCCAGGTACATGCGTTCGGCGATCTGCCGGTTGGTGAGACCCTCGGCGATCAGGGCCAGGATGCGACGCTCCTGCTCGGTCAACCGGCGCAGCTCGGCGGGCTCGTCCTCCCCCTCCGACCGCATCCGCTCGAGCACCCGGGCGGTGACCGCCGGGTCGAGCAGCGAGCCGCCCTCCGCGACGTGGCGCACGGCGTCGACGAGGTCGTTGCCACCGACCTGCTTGAGGACGTATCCGGCTGCACCGGCCATGATGGCGGCGAACAACGCCTCGTCGTCGTCGTACGACGTCAGGATCAGAGCCCGCGTCGAGGGGTCTCGCGAGCGCATCTCCCGGCACACGTCGATCCCGCTTCCGTCCGGAAGCCGGGCGTCCAAGACGCAGACGTCGGGCCGCAGGGCCGGAATGCGGCGAGTCGCCTCGGCCGCCGAGCCCGAGTCGCCGACGACGGTCATCTCGCCGGTGGCCTCCAAGAGGTCGCGCAGTCCCCGGCGAACGACCTCATGGTCGTCGAGGATGAACACCCGGATGGTCATGATGTCGCCTTTCGGCCGGAGGACTGCTCGGCAACCACCGGCGCCTCCAGCGGTGCGGCCCAGCGGACCTGCGTGCCCGCACCGGGCTCGGACGACACGGTGAAGCTCCCCCCGGCCGACTCGGCTCGGCTTCTCAGGTTCGCCAACCCGCTCTGGGGGCTGTCGGTGCGCATGCCACGACCGTCGTCCCAGACCTCGACCACGACCTCGCCCCGCTCGACCGCGACCGAGCCGCTGACCTGCGCGGCCCCTGAGTGCCGGACCGCGTTCGACAGAGCTTCGCCCAGCACCGCAACGAGGTGCAGCCGCAGCTCGTCGGGCACGGCCGAGTCCAGGGGGCCGCGGAACTCGACCCTCGGCGCTGCATCCGTGGCGGCCGTCGCTGCCTGCACCACGTCTCGAAGCTGACCGCGCAGGTCGGTGCCGGCATCGTCCCGGCCGAGCTCGAAGATCGCCCCCCGGATGTCTCGGATGGTGGTGTCCAGGTCCGCCACGGCCGCTGCCACGCGCTGTTCGATCTCGACGTCGCCGGACCGGTGCGCCGCACCCTGGAGGGATAGACCGACCGCGAAGAGCCGTTGGATGACGACGTCGTGCAGGTCACGGGCGATCCGGTCGCGGTCCGCGAAGACGGCGAGTGCGGCTCGATCCTCCTGCGCCTGGGCGCGGTCGAGCGCCAGCGCCGCTTGTGCGGCGAATCCGCTGAGCGCCTGCACGTCGTCCACCGCCGGCCAGGCGGCCTCTTGCAGCTGTCCGATGCCGACCAGGAGTGCACCGCCTGCTCCTGCCGGACCGGTGAAGGGGACGAGCAGCGCCGCCTCGATGTCGTCTACCCCCGCCACCGACACACCAGCCGCGAGCTGGACCGTGGCCCCGCGGTCGACCACGTCGACCAGCGCGCCGGATCGCGGCAACTGGGTGCCGACGGCGGGAGCAGCCGCGCCGGCAACCGCCTCGACACACAGCGAGCCGTCGTCCTGGTCGAGGACGATCAGAGCGAGGTCCGCACCCGTGACATCCCGTGCCCGGGTGCAGACGAGGGTCAGCGCTGCTTCCCGATCCACATGTCCCAGCAGCACCCGGTGGATCTCCGCGGTGGCGGCCAGCCAGCGCTCGCGCCGCTGGGTCTGGTCGAAGAGACGGGCGTTCTCGACCGCGACGCCGGCAGCCGCGGCCAGCGCCACCACGGCTCGCTCGTCGTCATCGGTGAAATCCCCTCCGCCGCGCTTCTCGGTGAGATAGAGGTTGCCGAACACCCGGTCCCGGACGCGAACCGGCACTCCGAGGAACGAACGCATCGGCGGGTGGCTCTCCGGGAAGCCGTAGGACCTCGAATGCTTGCGCAGATCATCCAACCTCAGCGGGTGCGGGTCGGTGATCAGGAGGCCGAGGATGCCGTGGCCCCTCGGAGGGGGACCGATCGCCAACCGGCCCTCGTCGTCGATTCCATGCGTGATGAAGTCCGACAGTTGCGCACCGTCCCGGTCGATGACACCGAGCGCGGCGTACCGGGCGTCTGCGAGATGGGCCGCGGACGCGGTGATCCGCTGCAAGGTGGCGTGCAACTCGAGGTCTCCGCCGACCGCGAGCACCGAGTCCAGGAGAGCGCGGACTCGCTCCTCCGCCGCAACCACATCCTCGACGCGGTCGACCACCTGTCGCAACAGGTCCACCAGCGGTTGTGCGTCCGCCATGGACGGAGTCTAGGCCGCAGACCACAAACCCTCAGACCGGGCGGATCCGCCGCCCGGTGATCCGCTCCGGGGAGATGGCCATGTACAGGGTTCGCGTGCCCGGCGCCCAGGGCTCCGGGCCCTCGTGCCGCCACACCTCGACGAGCTCGTCGGGCTCGGTGATCGGGCGAGCCGTGCCCACGACCAGCACGCTCCAACCGGTGCGCGTGCTGTCGTCGATCTCGTCCACCTCGAAAGCGACCCGGCTGCCGCGCACGTACCCGGCGATGCTGTTGTAGGCAGCGGTCCGGAAGACCACCTCACTCCCGCGAACGGCGTGGTTGATCGGAAGGATCTGTGGACCGCGCGGCCCCGTGAATCCCAACCGTCCGACTGCCTTCCCGGCCAGCAGGTGGAGGCACTCAGCGGCGGGCAGCTCGTCGAAGCGATGCTGGGTCGGGGTGAAGCGGCTTTCGTCGGCACCACTCATGGAAGTTCCTCTCGGGTCACACGCGGGTCATGGAGGTCGGCGGAAACGGTCGGACGACGGTCGGCCGCGGGAACGACGAGGACCGGCACCGGGGCCAGCCGCACGCAGTAGTCCCCCACCGGACCAAGCAGGGAACGCTGGGCCCCGGAACCGCGGGCTCGGCCGAGCACGAGGTAGTCCGCATGCCGAGCGGCGGCGACCAGCAGATCGCCGGCCCATCCCTCGAGGACGCGACGGGAGAGCAGTGGCGGGGCGGTGACCGATTGCAGCACTGCGCTCACCGCCTCGTCCTGCACCCGCTCGGCCTCCGCTCTCGATCGGACACCTGCGCGTTGTGACCCCGGCGTATCACCCTGCTCCGCGAGGGGCCAGGCGGTGACAACCTCCACTGCACTCGTCCGCCGGCCGGCTTCGGCGACCGCGAACAACAAGGCCGACCGGCTGGACGAGCCACGGTCGACGCCGACGATGATGACCGCCGCTCGCGACTGCTTCATTGCTGCTCCCGGTCCGGATGGTGTCCTGCTCGTCCCACGGTCGACGTGCCCGCGCGACCAGGTCAGGGCCGCCGGTCCTGACGGCGCGGGACCTTCGACCCTCGTCGCGTGCGCACCTCGCTCGCGAGGATCGAAACCAGCCCACATCCCTTCGGGAAGGACCCCAGATGAGCAGCCCACGCACCACCATCACGGTCGGGATCGACGGCTCCGAGCAGAGCGACGAGGCAATGGGCTGGGCCTTCGAGCAGGCCCGCCGCAACGGGGCAGACGTCCGGCTCCTGCACGTCGCCTTCGACTATGCGTACAAGGACTTCATCGACACGGCGATGCGGGATCAGTTCGCCGCTGCGGCACAATCCGTCGTCGACACTGCCCGAGACCGGGTGCCCGCCGACCTCGTGCACAGGGTGACCGCCAGCTGGTCGTGGGGGGCAGCGGCCCGTGTCCTCGTGGAGGAGTCGGCCGGCGCTCAGCTGGTCGTGGTCGGCACCCGCGGCCGGACGGGTGTCGGTACCGCTCTGGGTTCCGTCAGTCACCACGTGGCGCGGCATGCGCACTGCTCGGTGGCTGTCGTGCGACCACCTCTCAAGGCGGGTCAGCGCGTGCTGGTGGGTGTCGACCCGGCAACCCCCGAGCCGGCGTTGCCGGTCGCGTTCGGTGAAGCGGCTTCGCGAGGGTTGCCGCTGACCGTGCTGCGCGCCTGGCACGTTCCCCCGATCGCAGGACCGGGGCTCGGGGTGCCCGGGGCCGGTTACGACCTGGACGAGCTGCACCGCGCCGAGGAGCACGTGACCCGTCAGCTGGTGGAGCCTTGGGCCGTCAAGTTCCCCGACGTACAGCTCCAGATCCAACTCGTTCGCGGGCACCCTGCTGAGTTGCTCGTGGAGGCGTCGTACCGCGGTGACCTGGTGGTCGTCGGGTCACACGGGCGTGGATGGTTCAGCGGCCTGCTGCTGGGATCCACCGGCAGCAACGTCGCCGCCCACGCGCACTGCCCCGTCCTCATTGCTCGCTGACCGCGGCGCGACCACCCGTCGGCGTGCGCACGACACCGCGGATCAGGAGTCGCGGCCCGGCATGTCCACCACACCGAGCCGGATCGCCTCCGTGACGACCTCCACTTGCGAGCGTGCGTTGAGCTTGTGGTGCAGGCGCTTGATGTGACCGCGGCAGGTGTTGATGCTGATGCCCAGTTCGCGGGCAGTCTGGCGGGCATCCAGGCCACGCACGAGACTCCGGAGTACCTGACGCTCCCGTTCGGTGAGCGCCGCGTGCACACGGGTCGGAGAACCACTCGAGTTTCCGTCAGCAACGAGGCAGATGCGAGCCGGCTGGCCAGCCGTTGGTGCCCGGAGCACAGCGTTCACCAGCGCTTCCAGCACCCGACCGCTTGTCACCGGTTCGTGCTGCCACCCTGGCCTGCTCCCGGCCGTCTCCTCGGCGACGTGGTCGGTGGTCACCACGACGAGAGAACGAGTCGGCGCCAACGCGTCGTCGACCACGAACGGCTCGAACCCGTCACCGTCGAGACTGCGCTGGATCAGTACCACCACATCAGGACGATCAGCCCCGCCTGTCAGCGTGGCCGGCACGTCGCTGCGGCGCGTGGTCCCGGTACAGCTCACACGGGAGTGAGCATCCAGGGCGAAGGCTGCGAACTCCGCCGTAATCGGGTCCTCAGCGACAACGACCACACGAAGTGGTCCATCGCGGCTGTCCGAATCCTCCGTCACAGCGCCCTCCGCATACATCCGGCGAGAGACTAACACCGGATCACCTCGAATCCCGGTGCGGAGATTCCCTTGCAGGCTTGGGTTATGGACCCGGTTGCGGTCCCATTCGCCGTCAGGCACTAGTCGATCGGTAGTCACTCAGGCACCGGCAGTCGACGCACCGCGTGCAGGCCGTAACAGCGAGTGCATGTGCGGGTCATATTCCCGAGGTATCCAATGCCCATTTGGTCAGTCACCGTGCCCTAATGGGCACAATCGGTGACCCCTCGTGACCGGCCGGCTCCCCCTGTATTGGGTCGGACTAGTTCGGCGGCATTCGGCTGCAACGAGCTGACGATGACGCGCAGCATGGTCACGGCCGATGGCACGCCATCGACCGGTGGCCGCAACGTCATCGCAAAATGCACGCGGACTTCCGACGACATCGGGACCGTGGACCACACGACGGGAGTGAACAGAGATGGGTCAGCCTCCTGCTGCTGCCCGACGCGAGCCGGGTGACCGGAGGAAGACCTCGTGACGGTAAGCAGTCATGGCCGGGTCGAGATTCGGTTGCTCGGCCCGACGACCGTGCGGCGCACCGATGGCAGCCTGGTCGCGGCGCGGGAGTGGCGGACGGCGAAGACGCTCGACCTGTTGCGGTTGCTCGCGCTTGAACACGACGTACCGGTTCGCGCGGAACGTCTGGTGGACCTGCTCTGGCCCGACGTCGACTCGTCTCGCGGCCGGGCCAGCCTGCGCACCGCGGCTTCTCAGCTGCGGCGCGTGCTCGGACCGGAGTGTGTGGAGCGGACGACCATCGGCCTCGTGCTGCACCACGCCTGGGTCGATGCTGTTGCCTTCCGCAGTCTGGCCAGCCATGCCCGCGACGCCCGTCGCGCCGGCCTGCCGGCGCGAACGGTGGCAGATGCCTGGGAGGCCGAGGGCCTCTACCTCGGGGACTTTCGCGGTCATGACGATGACAGCGACTGGGCGCACGAGACCCGCAGCGGACTGCTCAATCTGCGGCGCTCAGTGCTCAGCGACGCCGCAGAGGCTGCCGTGGAGCTCGGCTGGTTCCGGGACGCGCTCGACCTGGCCGCTCGACTGGTGGCGGTCGAGCCCACGCACGAGGGCGCTCACCGGGTGCTGATGGCCGCGCACGCCGGACTAGGGTCGAGGGACGAGGCGCTGCGCACCTACGAGACCCTCCGCTCCCGGCTCGACGAGGAACTGGGCGCGACGCCATCAGCGTCGTCGCGGGAGCTGCACGCACGCGTGCTCGGCGGCACCGCGCAGCTGCGGCCGTCCCGGGCGGGAGTGGGCCAGGAGGCCCCCGCGGCCGAGCTGACGCGGCTGCTGCTCGAGCCAGAGTCCCCGGTCGTGCTGGTGCTGGGCCGTCCGGGCAGCGGGCGCGAGCACGTCGTCAGGGCCGCTTGCGCCGCGGCGAGTCGCCGGTTGAGCCGTATCGACGTCCACGGGCGTTCGACCGCCAGTAGGCATCGGCTTCCCCGACAGACCGCGACCCCTCGTGAGCGGCCGACGTCCGACGTGGGGCTGCTCCTGCTCGATGATCTCCCTCTCGACGAGCAAGGGCACCAGGTGGACACAGTGCTGGGTGGCCCGGGCGCACCGCGGACCACGGTCGTCGTCGTGGACGGCGAAGCCGGTATTCGTCGGTCTCTCGACCGCCTCCCGCACCCCGTCGATGTGGTGGCCGTCGAGCCGCTGACCGATTCACAGCTCACGGAGCTCGCCACACAGGTCCTCGGCGCCGAACCCCACGACGACTTGATGCGCAGCGTCCGGGCGGAGAGCGACGGGCTGGCAGGCGTCGCCGTCCACCAGCTCGAGACCCTGCTCCGTGCGGGCCGGGTGCGCTGGAGTCCGGAAGGCGTGACACTGCTCGACGTGGACTCGTCCACGACGTCGACGGGTGAGATCAGCGGACTGCTGAGGCTGGCCGTCGACGGCGCCGACGACCGCAGCCTCGACCTGATCCAGCTGATGGCGTGTGTCGACTCCCCGATGTCGGTGGAGTCGCTGTCAGTCCTCCTCGCTGACATCTCCGGGAATCGGCGCGGACCGGTGGACATCCGATCCACCGTCGAACGGCTCACTGACCTGGGCGTCCTGCGCATGGTCGAGGCCGGTGTGGCGTTCCACTCCCAGGCCATGCGGGCCGCGACCGCCGTCTGGATGCGACCGATGGTGCGCGCTCACCTACACCTGAAGGTGGCCCAGTCCGAAGTGCTGCCGAGCCTGGCGCGTCTTCAGCACTGGCTGGCGGCCGGCAGCCGACTGGAGGCGGTGGACTTCGCCGTCGTCGCGGCGACTCGGGCCCTTGCCGACGCCGATCTCCCGCTGGCCCGGGAGTTGGCGCGGCGTGCCGATGAGCTGGTCAGCGACGGCACCCTCCTGACCACGGAAGCTGGCGGGTTACGCGAACGATTGGAGCATCTGCGTGCCACGCTGTCAGGGCAGCCCGACGCGTTGTCCGACACGGTGGACGAGACCGACCGGGAACGCAGCCGGCCCGTCCTCGACGCAGCCGAGCTGTCCGCGTTGATCGAGGTGGCCGACCAGTCCGGGCCTGACATCGCCCGCGTCCAGACCCGGCTGGACTATGTCGGGGCGGTCCTGCTCCCGGTCCGTGCGCTGGACCGCGCGCACCAGTTGCTGCGCGAGGCGGAGGGCCTGGCGACGAGCCGGGGAGAGGTCGCCCGGGCCGCGTCCTGGCGGCATCTCCCGGATGTTCTGCTCGGTCACGCGACCGCGGCCCAGTCGCAGGTCGCCCGGCTTCGGGGCTGGAGCAACGAACTGACGCCGGACGTGGCACACGATGTCGCGATGCTCGACTGCCTGGTCGCCCACCAGGTCGGTCGACACGACCTGGGCGACCTGCTCAACGAGCTGCGGAAGCCGGGGCGTGGGGCGCTCGGGATAGACGCGAACACGGTGACCGCCCGCGTCCTGCTGATGCGGGAGCGGCTGAGCGAGGCCGAAGCCGCCCTGGCCGACGCCCCTATCCCCCCGAGCCCGCTGGGTGGGCAGTTCCGGGCGCTGGTGCGGGGCGCCGTGCAGGCCCGCCGAGGACACCGCGAGGCGGCAACCGCGACGCTGCGTCGCGCCCAGGAAACGGCTCTGGAGACGGACTGCCGCTTGTTGTTGCCGGAGATCCTCGCCCGCCTCATCGTGTTGACGGCCGCCGACGACATCGAGGGCGCCCGGCGTGACTTCGAGCTCTTCGACGAGGTCGTGGACGCCGGGCGGACGGTCGGGGCCGAGGTCGTCTACCGGCTGGTGGCCCGCTCCGCGATCCGGCTGGCCACCGGCCAGCCCGATCGAGCCATCGACCCGCTGACCACTGCCACCGAGGTGGCCGCGTCCCTGGAACACCCCCTGCTGGCCGCGCACTGCCATCTCGCGGCCGCCGAGTGCCTGGACCACGTCGGCCGAGCCGGGGAGGCGCAGGTGCACCGCAGCCTGGCCGGCCGCTACTTCCGACAGGCCGGCCTGGCGCACGGCCCCACCCGGTCCTTCGACGGCCCTCACCAGCAGGTCCGCGAGGCCAGGACCGCGTCTGCTGCCGCCGTCGGCTGAGTAAGTCCGGTTTGCCGCCGAGCGACACGGTCGCCGGCGCTGGCAGGACGTGGACCCCACCACACACACGTGGGGTCCACGTCCGTCATCAGCCCTTCCTACCGGCTGCCGATCCGTTGTCCGGTCCAGCACGGGGAGCGGAGCTGTGCCGACACAGGGCAGTGCGTGCTCCGGATCCGGAGCACGCACTGCCCGTCTTTCATCGATCCGCTACCCCCTCACGGAGCCGTGGTGAAGACCCAGCTGGTGGTGGCCAGGGGGACTCCGCCGGCGGCGGACCGGATCGCTCCGGCCCCGCCGGTGAGGGTGGCCCGGAACTGGGTGTTGCGGGCCAGCGCATTGTTGGGGTTCAGCACTGCGCGGGTTCCTGCGTTGTTGATGGTGACCACGGCGGCGACCACCGCGTTGGTGTTGGTGTTGCGCAGCTGGAACGTGGTCCCGTTGACCCCGACGACCGCCTGACTGAAGTTGGCGATCGCATTGGTTCCACGAGCCACCCCGGTCGTCCCGGCCGCCGGCGTGGTGGCGGTCACCGTCGGCGCCGAGGGACCTTCGGTGGTGAAGCTCCAGCTGGTGGTGGTCAGCGGCACCCCGGTGGCGCTGCGGATGGCGGCGGGACCGCCGGTCAGCGTCACCGTGTACACCGTGTTCGTCGCCAGGTTGGCGCTCGGGTTCAGCCGCACCCGCTGCAACGTGGCGTTGTAGCCCACTGTTGCGGCGATCTGCTGGCCGGCCGGGTTGCGCAGCATCACCGTTGCGGTGGTGAAGCCGCCGGCGGTCATGGGCTGGTCGAAGAACGTATCCACGTTCGTTCCGACCGGAACGTTGGTGGCGTCAACGCCCGGCGACCTGCTCGTGATCTGCGGACCGACCGGTGCCGTCGGTGTGACCGAGTTGGACATGTCGGACAGCGGCCCGGCGCCGATCACGTTCACGGCCCTCACCTGGAAGGTGTAGGCAGTGCCGTTGGTCAGACCGTTGACCACCCGGCTGGTGGCGCCGGCCGGGATGCCGGTGATCACCCGACCGTCGCTGACGACGATGTCGTAGCTGGACACCGCCGGCGACCCGTTCGGGGCAGGCGCCGTCCAGTTCACCGTCGCCGACCCGTTACCGGCCGTGGCGGTCCCGATCACCGGCGCGGCCGGCGTTGCCAGCACCACCGTCTCGTCGGCGAACCGTAGCCGCTCGACGTTGCGCAGCGTGTCGGTGCCGTCGGCGCCGGTTCCACGGGTGTGTGCCACGACAACCCGGTCACCCGGGAAGGTGACGTCGTAGTCCGCCCGTGGCCCGGAGAACACCGCGGTGTCGACGTCGCTCGGCCCTGGTGTGTACAGGATCTCGCGAACGATCACGATGTTGCCCGGGTCGACCTGACCCGCGAACACGGCCTGCTGCAGGGTGGTGGTGCTCCCTGCCAGGTACGGCTTGTTCATACCGTCCGCAGAACCGATCTCGGTCGTGGGGTCAGCCGGGTCAGTGCGGATGCTCAGCCGGACGTTCAGCCAGGCGTCACCGTCGATGATGTCGTCGGCACCGCGGCCCTCGATCAGGTCGCTGCCCGAGCCGCCCATGATGATGTTGCCCGCGTTGAACGAGGTCGTGCCCGCAGGCAGCAGCCCGGCCAGGCCGACGACCCGGTCGATGCCCTCCTGGGTGAGCTCGTGCTCGACACCGAGGTCGGCAACGCCTCGGTCGTCCCCGCGCAGGGTGTCGTCCTTGTTCCACCCGGACAGCGCCTCCACCAGGTCGAACCGGTCTCGGTTCGTCTCGACGGACGGTGGGAGCAGGCCGGTGAAGTTCATGTCGGAGTCACCGGGCAGCGGGTCGTTCTTGTGCGTCACCCAGTCGAAGCCGAGCATGCCCTCGTTGCGCTGGATGCCAGGCCCGGCGAGCATCACGTCGTCACCGCCCTCGCTGTCGTAGTCCTGCTCACCTCCGTCACCGTCGAGGACGTCGTGACCAGGCTCGTTCGGGTCATCCTGGAACGGGGCACCGTTGTCGCCCTGCAGCAGGTTGAACGGACCCTTGCCGGCCTCGATCCAGTCGTCGCCGTCGTCGCCGAACACTGTGTCCTCGGCGTCACCAGCGAAGACGAAGTCGTTGCCCGGCCCGCCGAAGGTCTCGGTGATGTCGTTGCCGCCGACCACGAAGTCGTTGCCGCGGCCACCCTGGTTGAGGTCACCGCCGAACCCCTGTCCGGACGAGATGGCGTCGTCGCCGTCGCCACCCTTGATGGTGTCGTCACCGAAGAGGTCCTGCAGGATGTCGTCGCCGAGGCCACCGATCAGGTTGTCCACGCCGTCTCCACCCTGGATCCAGTCGTTCCCGTCGTTGCCACGCATGGTGTCGTCACCCTCGCTCGACCACATCCGGTCGTTGCCCGGCGTGCCGTTGAAGACGACGTGCTCACCACCCGCGAACCGGATGGTCCCGTTCGGCATCCGGGTCAGGAGCTGGTTCTCGTTCCACTCCGTGTCCGGGTCGTCGAGGACCGGGCCGGTGGTCCCGAGCTTCGACACGTCGAAGACGTAGTCCGGCCGGGAGAACGCGTCCGCCGGCAGGCCCTCGACGTCGGTGTTGCGCATGACCAGCTCGGCGAAGGAGTTGCCCTCCAGCTGGGTGAGCAGGTTCAGCCCGGCCGTCCGGGACAGGTAGTAGAACCGGTCGCCGTCCTGCAGGTCCTCCATCTGGGTCTCGAACACGTAGTTGAACGTCGAGCCCAGCAGACCACCGAAGACCATCGGCTTCTCGGCCAGACCGCCCACCCACAGGTCGATGTCATCGACCCCGGTAACGGTGACGCCGTTGGCGTTGTTGGTCCACGGACCGGTGCTGTTGAGGAAGTCCATCGCGTCCTGCTGGACGGCCGGGTCGACCGGCGCCGGGTCCGCGGCGTCGTCCAGCAACTGCTGTGCTGCCGACCTCCGGTCCGCCACTGCCGTCACGGCGGTGATGGACGGGTGGGTGCCGTAGGCCGCGATGAAGTTGACCAGGGAGTCCCGGTTGCGCAGGCTGAAGCCCATGTCCGCCCAGCTCTCGTACGGAGCGAGCGCCGAGTTGTTGGTCTCCGCGTAGAACGCGCGCCGGGCCCGGTTCAACGGGGGCACGCCGGTGTCCCGTCCACGCGCCATGTTGATGGTCGCGAGGTCGAGCGGGAGGCCGAGCAGGTTGTTGCGCAACGCCTCCGTGACGAACTCGTCGATCTCGTTGCCCACCTGCCTCGACATGCCGCGAACGATGCTGCCGGCCGCCTGGTCGGCGGTCAGCGTCCCCGCCGGCCCACCGTCGAAGAACTCGGGTGGGTTCAGGAAGGCCTCGATCAGCCCGATGTCGTTCACCGAGCCGTTGGCGTTCCTCCTGGCCACCGTCTCGGTCAGCATCGAGTGCCCGAACCGGTAGACGGCGTGGGCGAACTCGGCGCGGATCGACGGGTCGATCGAGCTGTGGTAGCCGGTACCACCCTCGCCGAAGGCGTTGACCATCGGCTGCACCTTGCGGGCGAACTCCTCGAACACCAGGTGCTGGTACTCCATCTCGGTCACGAAGCGGGCAGCCTGGAAGAGCCGCTCGCCGTACTCCCACGCCGGACCGCTGCTGTCGTGCCAGGCAGCGATGTTGGCCGCCGTCTCCGTGGTGTTGATCAGGTTGTCGATGTCCTCGACCAGCCGGTTGTGCTCGGAGTGGAACACGTGGTGGATCGCGGTCAGGCCGATGTTCTCGTTGGCCCGGCCGTCCCCGCCGACGAAGTGCGCGTTCAGCATCTCGTCGTCGTAGGTGCTCCGGTCCCCGTCGTCCGTCGTTCCGGGGTCACTGTCCGGCGACAGCGGCACGATCGGTCCGGGTCCGTCGCTCGGGTCCAGGTCGCCGACCGGGACCGCGTGGTGCGCGATGTCATCGAGGAAGGCGTGGCCGGTGCGACGCGTGTTCCCCGGCAGCGGAGTGCCGGCCGCGCTTCCCTCGACCAGACCGGTGGCGGTCACGATCTGCGGATAGCCCTCCGGGCCCGGCTCGAAGTTGCCGTACGCGTCGGTGGCGAGCAGCGGGACGTTCAGCACGTCGGCGTCGCTCAGGATGATCCCGAGCTCGTCGCGCGCCTGGGTCTTGACCGCCTCCCAGGTGGCAAGGCCGTCGTCGCCCGGTCCAGTGAGCAGTCGACCGTTCTCCACCGGGTCACCTGCGGCGTCGAGCTCGTACTCCCGCAGGAAGACCTGGTGCGACGGGTGCGAGGTGTAGGTCTGGTTCTGGTCCACGAACGGTGTCGTCGTGTTGGTCGCGTCCTGGACGTCGTCGTTGGTCCCCAGCACGCCGTCTTGACCGGGCTGGTTCGTCGCCCGGGTGAGGACCATGAAGTTCGTCGGACTGCCAGGGACGTACAGCGGGTCGTCCGGCTGGAGCGGCATGAAGACGGTTCCGCCCCCCTTGGTGGTGAGGTCGAGACCGTGGTCGAAGAACTGACCGAACAGGGTGAAGACCGAGTTGTAGGGCGCCGACAGGCCGACGTCCGGAGCGACGTTGGGGATCGGCAGCGTGCCGGAGGCGTCCGGGGTCGCGCCGCCGGCAGCTGACACCGCGGCCGGGTTTGTCTCGGTCTGGTCGACGATCAGGTTGCTCACCGTGCGCGGTTCGGTGTCGAACACGACGCCCCTACGCTGCGTGTACGAGGTGGGACCGGCCGCGGCTGGACCCGGGCCGTCCGGGTCACCGACCTGCCCGTCCCGGAAGAAGGCCGGCGCCGAACGGGGGAAGACCGTGTCCGCCGCGCCGAACTGCTCCTGCCCGGGGATCAGGTTGTTGCAGGTGCCGTCGACGGTGCGCAGCCCCCACGGCAGGTCGTACCCCGCCTGGTTCCCGTTCGGGATCTGATCCGCCCCAGGGCCGAGCAGCGTGCTGCACGGCTCCTGCGGCGTCGCCGACGCCACATGCGCCTCCGAGATCCGGATCTGCTTGAGGATGAACCTCAGATCGGACCGGTTCAGGTTGAATCCCTGTCCCACAGGTGCCAGCGGCGCCACCGTCGGCTGCGCCGCCGCCGCAGCCGCCGACGACAACGGTGCCGCGAGGCCGCCGGCCACGACAGCCGCGCAGAGCGTCGGCGTCACCGTCCTGCGTACCACGGCTGCGATCGTTCGCTTCATCGAGAACTCCCCTGCTCTGGCGGCTTCGCTGTTTGGCCGCAACGCGTACGGCCGACTGGGCCGACGTATCCACCAAGAGGCTCCCGACCGGGCGTCACGTGGGTGTGAAAGCGCCGGGAGGCTGCCCTTGTGGGCAAGGGAATGGACGATGTGCGTGCAACCTCGTCTGCCTAGCGTGGTGCCGTGCACAACGTGGTGACCACGATGTTCGTCGCCCCCCGCTTCCCTTCCACCTGGGGGGCGCGGCGGGCGCTGGCGGTGCAGACGCTGCCCGCGTTGATGCAGCGCTGGTGCCTGCTCTCGCTGCCGGTCCCGCGCGCGCTGTACGTCTTGGTCTTCAGGCCCGAGCAGCTCGGGCCGTCGCACGGCCGCCGCGACCCACCGAGCCGACCAGATGGCCGCGCTGGTCGCCGACCGGGGCGGTGCGGGGGTGGCTGTCTCGCTGTCCGACACCCGAGCCGACGTGGAGGACTTCGTGGTGGTCACGCTGGTCTGCAGCGGCCGGACGCCGTCACCTACCAGGAGAGGATGACCCGTCCCACCAGGTTCGACAACGGAACCGGCCCGTACTCACGTGAGTCCTCGGCCCCGGCTCGGTTGTCGCCGAGCAGGAAGACGGTGCCGGCCGGCACCCGGACCGGACCGAAGTAGAGCCCGTCCACGGTGCGGTGGTCGAGGTACGGCTCGACGACGCGACGGTTGTTCACGTACAGCCTGCCGTCCCGGATCGCCACCCGATCCCCGGGCAGTCCGCAGACCCGCTTGACCGAGAGGTTGCCGGAGTCGAACTCGCGGAAGGTGACCAGCGCGCCTCGCTCCGCGTCGACCGGGCAGCGTGAACGTCTCGGTGACGACATGGTCCCCCGACCGGAGGGTCGGCTCCATGCTGTCGGAGACGACGCGCAGCGGCTCGATGGCGAAGGCGCGCAGACCGATGAGCAAGCCGATCAGCAGCACCAGCCCGACGGTGCCGGCCAGTCGCCCCCGAGCACGCCGGGGCGGGGCGGTCGGGCCAGCCATGCCGGCCACGTCAGGTCAGCATTCCGGCGGCCCGCAAGGTCCAGGCCGCGACTCCGCACAGGCAGAGCAGGTTGACCAGCCAGCGGCGCTGCCGGGCGGACACGAAGGCCAGCAGGATGAGGACGAGCGCAAGCTCGACGAGTGTGGTGCTGACGTCGAGGATCCCGGGCTGCTCCGGCGTCCAGCGGTGCCACCCGACCGGCACCCCGGTGGTCCGGCTCATCACGTAGACGCCGATCACTGCCAGGTTGCCGACTATGCCGAGCACAGCGAACGCCGGGCGGGTGGAGGGGAGCAGGAACAGCGGGGCGAATGCCAGCTGGGCCGCCGCCACCGCGACGAAGAACACGCCGGCCCACCACCACTCGGCGAAGTGATGGTTCGCCTCGGCCAGGTGGACCGCTCCGGCGCCGGTCGAGAGCGCGACCACCAGCCCGACCAGCCACACCGAGGCCTTTTCCTCCACACGGTCCTTGGGGTCGACCTCTGCGCCGGTGACGTCCGCCGGCTCCTGCACGAGGGCGCGGGGGCCGCCGCGGTCACGGGTCCAGCTCAGGGAAGTCCTTCGGGGGGTCCGCCCAGATCGGGTCGTCCCCCCGATCACCGTCAGACCCTCGCACCCAGAACTGATGCATCATGTCGTGGTCCTCGTGCACCAGGTTGTGGCAGTGCAGCATGTAGCGACCGGGGTGCGGGCCGAAGCGCATGATGACGCGCACCCGCTCCTCCTCGCCGACATACGCGACGTCCTTGGGCCCCTGCTCGTGCGGCTCCGGTGGCAGGTCGTTGCGGCTGATGATCCGGAAGTCGACGAGATGGATGTGGACGGGGTGGAACCACCCCCCGGAGGGGTTGCGCAGGTTCCAGATCTCGGTGTCGCCCAGCACCGGCTGCGCGATGGTCTGCCGGAACTCGCTGTCCTCGACGTCGGCCCAGGTCTTGCCGTTGATGGTCCAGTGTCCGTTCGCGCGCCTGAACCGGATGTTCCGCTCTGCTCGTTGCGTCCTCCTCGAGCAGCCCCATCACGTTCATGTTGTCGTTCAGCACGTCGGGCACGGCGTTGTTGCTGCTGTCGGTGGACTCGCTGACCACGTCGAAGGCCATCACGCTCCGGGTGGTCGAGAAGCCGACGTTGTTCTTCAGCGACAGGTTCCTCAGCACCACCCGCTGGCCGATCTCGTTCTCGGCGAAGTCGATCACCACCTCGTAGCGCTCACCCATCCCGTGCCGGAAGCTCTGGACCTGCTGTGGATGCGGCATCAGGCCGCCGTCGGTCCCGATCACCGTGAAGGGCTGTCCGGTGTTCAGCGCCAGCCGGTAGCCGCGCGACACCGAGGCGTTCAGGATCCGGAACCGGTACTTGCGCCGCTCGACGCGCATCACCGGCCATGGCCGGCCGTTGACCAGGATCACGTCGCCGTACAGACCCGACTCGTCGCGGTCGTTGTAGATCAGCGACCCGTCGCTGGCGAACATCGCGTCCTGGATGGTGAGCGGCTGGTCGTACGACTTGCCCTCGAAGTCGGTCCCCTTCGGCAGTGGGAGAGCCCGCTCGGCCGGGTCGAAGAGGTGATACTGCGCGACCAGCCCCATGTACACGTTGGAGGCGGTCCGGTGCACGCCGTGGTCGTGGTACCACATCGTCCGCGCCTCTTGCGTGTTCGGCCAGTGGTAGTCCTTGTACTGCTGCGGGCCGGTGATGTCGCTGGCGTAACCGTCGTACTGCGGCAGCGTCGGCGAGCCGTGCAGGTGCACCGACGTCCAGGGGCGATAGCCGAGCTGCGGGTGCGTGTCGGGCAGGTTGTTGACCTGGCGAACCACCACCGGGACACCACGCCTGGCATAGATGGTCGGCCCCGGTACAGAACCGTTGTAGCCCCACACCGGGGTCTGCAGACCGGGGATGATCTCGGTGTTGAACTGGGTCATCTCGATCCGCTGGTAGGGCGAGCCGCCCACCATCGGGACCGCCGGGTTGGTGAGGTCGATGACCGGCGGTGCCGCGTACGGGACGGTGAACGGGGCCGGCAGCAGGCTCGCCGGCAACCGGTTGGCCAGCGCCATCCGGGCTCGCACCGCCCTCTCCACGGGCAGCACGACAGCCGCCCCCGACAGCACCCCCAGCTTCAGTGCGTCTCGACGATTGAGTTCCATCAGAAACGGGCTCCCCTGTGTACGCAGGCGCGGCATCGAGTCCGCGCGATGTGATCTGTCCTGGCGGTCTCGCCGTTGCCGAATTTCCCCCCGAGCCGTCAACCCGACGTCAACGCCGCGTCAAACGGCGACCGGCGACCGGTCGTTCACGACCCCCCGTTTTCCCTACAGCCACAGGGGTTTACGCGTGTTCCAGCCGGGTCGTGGACCGGCCGCCGGCCGAGCTGACGGAGACGGCGTGAGCATCGCCGCGCTTGTACGTAATTGCCCTGCACCGGCACTCGGCCGTTCGGATGAATCGCGAGTGAGGATGGCGTCACTGTGTGTGATCTTGACGGATGCTTGGGGTCGGAACGCCGGTCGAGCACGACCGCGCGTCGGTCTGAGCCGGAGATGACGCATGGCACGCAGGGCCCGCTGGTCGAGACTGCTGGTCCGTTCCGCCATCGGCGGAACGGCCGCACTGGTGGCGGTCGCGTCACTGCCGCCGCTGACGCCGCCTCCTGCCGAGGCGGACCTCCTGGACCCACTGACGGGCATCCTCAGCCACCTCGGGCCGACCGGGTGGCTCTTCGACGACTCGCTGGCCACCATGGACCACGTCACCAAGGTCATCGGTGCGGACGGGATGTGGAGCGAGGGCTGGACCGGTGACGGCGTCGGCGTCGCGCTGGTGGACACCGGCGTGGTCCCTGTCCCGGGTCTGGACTCGGGCAACGTCGTCCTCGGTGCCGACCTGTCCTTCGAGAGCCAGTCGCCGAGACTGCGGCACTACGACACGTTCGGCCACGGCACTCACATGGCCGGGATCATCGCCGGCAACGCCCCCGGCACGCTGCTGGGGCTGGGCCGTTTCCAGGGGGTCGCCCCGGACGCCACGCTGACCAGCGTCAAGGTCGCAGCCGCCGACGGTGCCGTCGACGTGTCCCAGGTGATCGCCGCCGTGGACTGGGTGGTGGAACACCGCAACGACGACCCAGACAACCCGATTCGCGTCCTGAACCTGTCCTACGGCACCGACGGCGTTCAGGACTACCGCTCCGACCCGCTGACGCACGCGGTGGAGAACGCCTGGCGCGCCGGCATCGTGGTCGTCGTGTCCGGCGGCAACGAGGGCTACCTGCCGGGGAAGCTGAACAATCCCGCGTACGACCCGTACGTGCTGAGCGTCGGCGCGGCCGACACCAAGGGCACCAGGCTGACGCTCGACGACACGGTGCCGGACTTCAGCAGCCGCGGGGACGCCGAGCGCACCGTCGACGTGACCGCCCCGGGCCGCTCCATCGGCTCCCTGCGCAACCCCGGGTCGTACCTCGACACGGCACACCCCGAGGCTCGCGTCGGTGACCGGCTCTTCAAGGGCAGCGGGACCTCACAGGCAGCCGCGGTCGTGGCCGGTGCGGTCGCCCTGCTGCTCGAGCAGCGGCCCGAGCTGACGCCCGACCAGGTCAAGGCGCTGCTGACCTCGACCGCAGCGCCGATGCCGTTGGCCGACGCCGCCGGCAAGGGGGCCGGCGAGATCAACCTCGTCGCTGCCAGCGGGGCGGCCGTCCCGGACGGCGTGACCCAGGCCTGGCCGACCTCGACCGGCACCGGGTTGCTGGAGGCGGCGCGAGGCAGCCAGCACGTGGCCGACGACGACGTCGAGCTGGTCGGCGAGCGCGATGTCCTCGCGCAGTGGCGACCGCTGCGGTGGGCACGAGCCAGCTCCGAGGGCACCTCCTGGAACGGGCCGCGCTGGAACCGGCAGATCTGGACCGGCAAGTGCTGGTGCGGGACGTCGTGGACCGGCGTGGCGTGGTCCGGCCGGAGCTGGGCCGGCACGTCGTGGTCCGGGCGAAGCTGGGCCGGACGGAGCTGGGCCGGCGGGAACTGGACGGGCAGCGGCTGGGAAGGCCGAAGCTGGGCTGGACGGAGCTGGGCCGGCCGAAGCTGGGCCGGCAGCGGCTGGAACTAGCGCCGGGGACATGCGAGCAACCGCCGGGACGGGACCCCGCGGCGTCTGGGGGCTGATCGCGGCCACCGGCACCGCGGCGGTCGGGCTGTACGCAGCCTTCATCGGCCCGGTCGTCGAAAGCGAGCTGCCGAGTCGCCCGCAGCTCATCGGGTTGCTGGCTGCCACCGCCGGCTTCGTCGTCGCCGAGCTGCTGGTCGTGCACCTGCGGCTCGGTCGCGACGCCTACGCCTTCTCGCTCAGCGAGATCCCGCTGATCGTCGGGCTCTACTTCGTCCGGCCAGACCTCCTCGTGCTGGCGCGGCTTCTGGCAGCGCTGCTGGTGTTCGGCTGGCGACGGCCACGGCTGCGCAAGGGCGCTTTCAACCTCTCGCTGTTCGCCCTGGAGGTCGTGGTCGCGGTCGTCGTGTGGCAGCTGGTCCTCGGGGACGGGGAGCCGCTGGGGCCTCGCGGCTGGCTCGCCACGGCCGTCGTGGCGCTGGCAACGAGCATGCTCGGCTCCGGGCTGGTCAGCCTCGCCATCGCCATCGACAGCGGCGAGCGACCGTCCATGGCGTCCGACGTCTTCAGCCTCGGTCAGGTGGTGGACCTGATCAACGCCAACTTCGCTCTCGTCGTCGTCTACGTCGTGAGCGTCGACTGGCGAGCCGGCTGGATGCTCGCGGGGGTGGTCGCGGTCCTCGTCGTCACCCAGCGAGCGTACGAACGGCTGCAGCTGCGCACCGAGAGCCTGGAGCAGCTGAACCGCTTCACCGGTGAGATCGGCCGCCAGCTAGACATCGACGCGGTCGTGCACGCCGTGCTGGCGGAGATCCGCGATGCGGTCGGCGCCGAGACTCTGCAGATCCGGCTCGCCGACCAGGAAGGTGGACACCGCTGCTGGAGTCTGACCGGGACACAGGGCGAGGCGGTGCTGGTCGAGACCACCGACGTGCTGGACGCCTTCTGCGAGCTGACCGTCGACGGCTCGCTGCTGGTGCCCCGCAACACCAAGAACGAGCGGCTTCGAAGCGCCCTGCGCGCCGCCCGGGTACGGGACTTCCTGGCCGTCCCCGTCCGGGTCGACGGGGAGCCGATCGGCACGCTGGTCGTGGCCGACCGGGTGGGGGATCTGGACACGTTCACCGAGGACGATGCCCGGCAGGTCCAGGCACTGGCCAACCACGCCGGCGTCGCCCTCGCCAACGCCGGACGGGCAGACCAGGTGAGCCGGCAGGCAGCGGAGCGCGAGTACCAGGCCACGCACGACGAGCTCACCGGACTGGCGAACCGACGGCGGTTCGGCGACGCGCTGGATGAGACCCTCCAGGGCTCCCCGGCCTGCGTGCTCCTGCTGGACCTCGACCGGTTCAAGGAGATCAACGACACCTTGGGACACCAGACCGGTGACGACCTGCTCTGTCTGGTCGCCCAGCGGCTGAGCAGCGTGGTCCCCGGCGAGGCGTTGGTGGCTCGCTTCGGCGGGGACGAGTTCGCCATCCTGCTACCCGGCGAGGACCGACCAGGAGCGCTCGCCTGCGCCTCGCTGATCACCGCGGCACTCGCCCGTCCCTTCGACCTCGGCGGTCTCGCGGTCTCGGCCGACGCCAGCGTCGGGATCGCCGTGGCCGGGCGGGGAATCGACCCGGTGACCGTCGTGCGGTGGGCCGACGTCGCGATGTACGCGGCCAAGTCGAACCGCCGGGGAGTCGAGGTCTACCGGCCGGACCTCGACAGCTACGACCCCTCTCGGGTCGGGCTGCTCGCCGACCTCCGAGACGCGGTCGCCACGCGGACGCTCACGGTGGCCTACCAGCCGAAGGTGTCCGTCGGCGACGGCCGGGTCCACGGCGTCGAGGCCCTGGTGCGATGGAACCACCCGCGGCACGGGCCGGTCGGACCGGACGAGTTCATCCCGCTGGCCGAGCACGGCGGCCTCATCACCCCGCTGACGATGCTGGTGCTGCACGCGGCCCTGGACCAGTGCCAGCGGTGGCGCAGCGTCGACCCCGAGTTCGGAGTCGCGGTGAACATCTCCCCGCGCTCACTGCTCGACCCGAGCTTTGTCGACGAAGTCGCCCACGCCCTGGGGTCGGCCGCCGTCCCCGCCGCCGCGCTGACGCTGGAGATCACCGAGAACAGCCTGATGGCGGAACCGGAACGGGCGATCGAGGCGCTGGACCGGCTGCGCATGCTCGGCGTCCGGCTGGCGGTCGATGACCTCGGCACCGGCTACTCGTCGCTCGCCTACCTGCAACGGCTGCCAGTGCAGGAGGTGAAGATCGACCGGACCTTCCTCCGGGCGATGCCCGGACACGCGGCCGACACAGTGGTCGCGGCGATCATCGACCTCGGTCACCGGCTCGGTCGGCACGTCGTCGCCGAGGGCGTCGAGACCGAGGCGGCCTACGACCGGCTCCGGGAGCTGGGCTGTGACAGCGCCCAAGGCTTCTGGATCAGCCGGCCGATCTCTCCCGAGGCGGTACCGGCCTTCGCGCGGAGCTGGCAGCGGGGCAGGACGGGCGCGCTGCGCATCATCGGCTGACCCCGTCGACTCGGCGCAGGAACGACGGTGCCGACGCCACTCCCTAGGCTGAGGCTGCCGACGCCGCAACGAGAGGACCGGCCGTGTCTGCATCCATCAGTAGCACCGCCCGCCTGCAGTGGTGGACCGAGGACGACTGCCGCCTCGACGAGTTCGCTCCCCTGGCCGAGCAAGACACCCGACTGGCGGACTACCCGTTGGCCGCCTCGGTCGCCGAGAACGTGCTGGTCTACGACTGCCCCGGACTGCGCGCGCACCTGCGTACGCCGGCGGGACGCCGGGACGTCCAGGCAGAGCTGGTCCGAGCCCTGACCGACGGTCCGGGAGTGCTCGTGTTCCAACGGGCGTTCGCCGACCGGGAGGTGGTGGACCGCGCGACCGCCGTCTTCGAGGGCATCATCAGCCGCGAGCGCCGCACCGGGGTCGGCGCGGGAGACCACTTCGCCAAGCCCGGTGCCAACGACCGGGTCTGGAACGCGCTCGAGAAGCTCGCCGTCGACGCGCCAGACGTCTTCGCCGACTACTACGCCAACGACATCCTCGCCCTGGTGGCGACCGCCTGGCTGGGGCCGGCGTACCAAGTCACGTCACAGGTCAACGTCGTGAATCCCGGCGGGGCGGCGCAGAGCCCCCACCGCGACTACCACCTGGGGTTCATGACCGACGAGCAGGCGGCTCGCTACCCCGCCCACGTGCACCGGCTGTCTCCGGCGCTGACGCTGCAAGGCGCGGTCGCGCACTCGAACATGCCCGTGGACAGCGGGCCGACGATGTACCTGCCGTACTCGCACCAGTACGGCCCCGGGTATCTGGCCTGGCGACGACCGGAGTTCGCCGACTACTTCGACCGGCACCACGTGCAGCTGCCGCTGAGCGTAGGCGATGCCGCCTTCTTCAACCCGGCTGTGCTGCACGGGGCCGGACACAACCGATCCAGCGACATCAAACGGATGGCGAACCTGCTGCAGGTTTCCTCCGCCTTCGGCCGGGCGATGGAGAGTGTCGACCGGGTGCGGGTGTCAGCGGCGGTGTTCCCGGTGTTGACGAAGCGTCGGGCCGCCGGCGTCCCGGACGAGGACCTGCGCAACGTGGTGGCCGCGGCAGCGGAGGGCTACGGCTTCCCCACCAACCTCGACCGAGACCAACCGATCGAGGGGCTGGCACCGGAGACCCAGGCGGAACTGCTGTGGCGGGCGGTGCAGGACGATCTGTCCCCGGCTGGGTTCGGCCGCGAGCTGGCCGCCCACGCCGCGCGTCGCGCCACCGCACCCTGACCCCGTCCAGACCCCGCGCACGCGATCGGGGTTCAGCCCGCGGAGAGCTCGCGCCAGGGGATGCGGACCACCTCGTCGCGGTCCGGTGAGGACAGCCACACCCCCGCCGGATCCGTCACCACGTCCACGTTGGTGTCCTTGACTCCGGACAGGTCGTCGACCGCGACCCGCAGGGCAGGTACCGGCGCGGCGGGGTCGGACACGTCGACGACCACGACCGCGGGGCCGGCTTGCTCGGCCACGAGCACGGTCCCCTCCCGGCCGGCCACCACGGCGTCCGGTGCCCGCAGCCCCACGACCTGACCCACCGGCTCCAGAGTGGACGCGTCCAGCCCCAGCAGGTCTCCGCTCAGGGTGCACGCCACCCAGAGGACGTCACCCTGTAGGGCCATTCCCTGCGGCCCGGCGCAGACGTCCGCGGCCGCAGCCACGCCGGCGTCCCCTGGGTCGACCCGCACGACCCGGTCCTCGTCGTACACGCCGACCCAGAGACCGTCCGAGCCGTCCGGCAACTCGGCATCGACGGCCAGCCGGGGACCGAACCCCACCGGCACACGGTCGGTCACCGTCCCCTGCTCGACCCGCAGCAGCGCCCCACCTGCCTGGTCGACCACCCACAGGTCACCGGCAGCGACGGCCAGCCCCTCTGGCTCACGGCCGAGACGTACCGACTCGACGACCTCGCCACCTTCTGGGTCCACCCGGGCGACTCGACCGTCCCCGAACAGGCTGACCCAGAGGTCACCGTCGAGCTCCTGCAAGCGCAACGGCACCGACCCGACCTCGACGGCCTCACCTCCCACTACGACCGGCTGGATCGCGTTGTCACCCACCAGGGTCACCCAGGGCTGGTCCGCCACGATCGACAACCCGACAGGGGTATCCCCGGTCGGGATCCGCGTGCCCCGGATCCTGGCCGTCTCGAGGTCTACGGCGTCGCCGGCGCCCGGCAGCGGGCCGGTGGCGCTCGAGCCGGTCGGCTGCGTCGAGTCGCTGCCGGCGTCTGCCGAGGGGTCATCCCCGCACCCGACGGCCAGCAACGAGAGGCACGCCAGCACTCCCGCGAGCCGCATCCGCCGCATGCTAGTCGCGCAGCGGAGCTACCCGCTCCGGAGCGGCGTCGACGATGCGTCAGTAGAGCGGCGCCAGCATCGGCCGCGACCTGCCCTCGGCGGCCGTCGGCGGTTCGCTGTCGACGAGGTCCGGCGCGATCTCGACCGGGCAGCGGGCGTGCTGAATCATCGTGCGCGCCATCGACCCGACCCCCCGCGAGGCGCGACCCGCGGCCCCGGTCCCGTGACCGCGACGACCCACGACGAGCAGGTCCGCGGCGTCCGACGCGTGGACGAGCGCGTCCTGGGCCCGCTCGTAGCGCAGGTCGACCTCGACCGGCACATCCGGGTAGTCCGTCCGCCAGCCCGCCAGGATCTCGGCCATCAGGGGGAGGGACCGACTGCGCCAGTGCTCCTCCGCGCCCACCGGCTCCAGCAGGTCGTCGTACGCGAGCGGCGGCCGCCAGGCGTGCACCACCCGCAGCGACGAGCCGCGTGCGCCGGCGGCGGAGAAGGCGGCGGCCAACACCGCGGGTGAGGACGGCGAGCCGTCGACGGCAGCGATCACCACACCCCACCACTGGCGGGGCTGCCAGGCCTCGGAGACGCTCACGACCAGACAGTCGGCGCGGGACGCGACGCCCGCGGCGGTGGAGCTGGACGCGATGCGTCCCAGCACGTTCAGATCGCGGTGACCGAGCACCAGCATCCGGGCGTCGGCGGCGGCCTCGACCAGCGTCGGGACCGTGGCACCGGCGTGCACGACCGACTGGATCTCGAGCGGCGCGTCCGTGGACCGCTGTGCCGCTGCGACCGCCTCGCTGATGATGCGGGTGCCGGCGTGATCCAGCGACCGGCTGCTCACCAAGGAGGTCATCGGCGACCGGGGCACGTGCCGTGCATGGACGATGCGGATCCCGCACTGGGCACGGATCGCCTCCTGCACGGCGAACTCCACCGCCCGCAGCGAGTCCGCGGAGCCGTCCACCCCCACGACCACCTGCTTGCGAGATCCGTGCGCACCGTTGCTCACCGGAACCACCTCCGGGTCCACGGTCCGGCCACACCAGGCCCGGGCGCGAGTGCCGTACGTCCCGCGGTCGCGGGCCAAGTGCCCCGGTCGGACCGACCGGCCGCTCGGGACCTATGCCTCTGACCGATAGGCCGGTTCGTTGTCGAGGCTGGAGCCATGACGACATCTGAGCACGCCATCCTGGTCGGCTACGACGGGTCCCCGGACGGCCGCCGGGCACTCGACTGGGCGGTGGAGGCCACCCGGCAGCGCCGCTTGCCGCTCCATGTCCTCATCGCAGGGGGCAGCGGGTCGCACCTGCCGCCGGAGCAACAGGGCACGTACGCGCAGCGAATCGCCGGGCTGGAGCGGGAGGCCGAACAGGTGGTGACAGCCGCTCTGGGAACCGGCACCTCGACCGCGATCTCCGCCGCAGCGGCGGCACCCGCCCTGCTCCAGGCCGCCGAGGGCGCCAGCATGATCGTCCTCGGCGCCCAGGGCCACGGCCGGATCACGGGAGCCCTGGTGGGCTCGGTCAGCCAGCACGTCAGCCGGCACGCGCCCTGTCCCGTCGTCGTGGTCCGCCACCAGCACACCCCGGAGTCCACGCGCGTCGTGGTCGGGGTGGACGGGTCGGCAGACAGCAGCGCGGCGGTCGCCTTCGCCTTCGACCACGCCAGTCGTACCGCCGCTGCCCTGCAGGTCGTGTACGGTTTCCGGCCGCACGTCCTGCCGCCCGGTGAGGTCGGGGTGACCGCCTACCGCGGCCTGGTCGACGAGATCGCTGTCGGGGAGCGGCTGCTGGCCGAGGTCGTCGCCGGCTGGTCGGAGAAGTACCCCGACGTGCAGGTGTCCTCCGAGGCCGTCCCGGTGCCCCCCGCACGAGCGCTGACCGACGCTTCCGACCGCGCGGCACTCGTCGTGCTCGGCTCCCGCGGTCGCGGGGCCTTCTCCGGGCTGCTGCTCGGCTCGGTGAGCCAGGACGTGCTGCACCGGGCGCACTGCCCCGTAGCCATCGTCCGCTGACTCCCCCACCCCGCCGCCCACCCACCGCAGTCCCAGCGCGGGCACGCCCGCTGTCGTACGGTCGGCGGCATGGACGGGTCCGCGCACCAGCGGTACCGGTCGCGGCTGGCCGTGCTGGCAGCCGGAGGGCACCTGAGCGCCGTGACCGAGGCGGCAGTGCAGCTCGGAGCCGCGGTCACCGAGCGGCCCCGCGTCCTGCGCGCCGGCCTGAGTGCCGACCCAGACCTGCTGGCGACGCTGGTGATCGCGGTCGGCCCGCGACCCCGGGATGCGGTGCACGTCTCCCTGTGGCCGGCTCGCCCCTCGACCGAGGCGCCGTACCTCGTGCAGCTGCCCGACCTCGGCTGGCTCGGGGCCTGGCCGGTCACCGCGGATCCAGTCGTGGCAACCGCCGACCGGCTGGACGGCGGGGGACCGGTCGCGCTGGTCCGCTACCACCCGAACAAGCGGGCCACGGTCCGGATCGGTCCGCGCCCGGGCTGCGCGGAGGAGTCGGTGCGGTACGCCAAGGTGTTCAGTGACGACCGCGGCCGAGCGCGACACCGGCTCGCCGAACAGCTCTACGCCGCCGCCGAGGACGGTCGGCTGCACTTCCGGGTGCCTCGACCCGCCCACTACGACGGCGAACGGTTCGCCATGTGGCAGCACGCCTTGCCCGGCGAGCCCGGCAACGCACTGCTCTCGGGCAGCTCTGGGCCGGAGCTGGCCCGGCGGCTGGGCGCGGCGCTGGGATCCTTGCCGCACAGCGGGCTATGCCCGCCGCGGCGACTGACGGAGGCGGATCTGTTCACCCGGGTGCAGCGGGGGGCGGCCGACCTGAGCCTCCTCGTACCCGCGCTCGTGCAGCGGGTCGACCAGCTGCTCGACCGGCTCCGCGCGGAACGATCCTCGCCGGACCCCGCTCCGACCACGGTGGTGCACGGCTCGCCGGACCCGTCGCAGTGGCTGGTCGTCGAGCCCGAGGGCGACCTGCCCCCGGGTCTGCTCGACTTCGACCGGTGCGCGCTAGGCGACCCCGAGCACGACGTCGCCTGCTTCCTCGCCCACGTCGAGGCCATCAACCACCCGGGGCTCGACGCGGCGGGCGTGGAGTCCGCTTTCGCCACCGGATACCAGGACGCCTACGGCCCGCTCGACGCCGACCGGTTGGCTCGGTAT
Organism: uncultured Actinomycetota bacterium; assembly: GCA_963704295.1. Taxonomy (GTDB): domain Bacteria; phylum Actinomycetota; class Actinomycetes; order Propionibacteriales; family Nocardioidaceae; genus JACCVL01. The sequence goes on from OY969884.1 coordinate 1,299,773, forward strand.
CGCACCCTGCGACGGCTGGGCAGGGTGGTTCGATACGCGCGCTCCCTCCGACTCGACGGTGCCGACCGGGCCGCACGGGCGCTCGCGGCTGCCGAGCGCGGCGCCGGTTGAGGCACGCAGATGTGGGTGCCGGAGCTGGCTGACACCGCGTGGGTGACGACCGTGCTGCGCAGCCACCACCAACAGCTGGGGCTGCCCGCGCCGCCGACACGGGTCGAGGTCCTCGACGTCCGGATCAGCAACCCGCACAAGCCGGCGTCCTCGCGCTGCCACGGCTGGGCGACGGTGCGGGTGTGGAGCGGCCACGGCGCCGACCGGGACGCCGCTGTCGTCCTGCTGCTCGCGGGGTGGACCGACTCGGTGCCCTCAGGAGCACGCGGCGGAAGACGGGTGCCCGGGCTGCCGCTGTTGGTCTGGCGCTTCCCCGCCGACCCGGACCTCCCCGCCCTGCGTGGGCTGGTCGACCCCGACACCGCGAGACAACAGGTTCCGTACGAGCGGGCCGGCCTCGACCCCGATGCGGCGTACGACCTGCAGGTGGACTGCGTGCGCTGGCAGCCCGGCGCGAGCGCCACCCTCCGGGTCCGGCTCGATCACCGGGCCTCGTCGGCGGAGCTGTACGCGAAGGTCCTTGCCGACCGGCGGGCTCCCTCGATCGAAGACGCCCAACAACGGCTGTACGCGACCGCACCCGGTCCGCTGCGGGTCGCCGAGCCGCTCGGGGCCGACGAGGCAGGCGCCGTGCTCTGGACCAGGGCGGTCGCGGGGCCACCCCTGCTCGACCGGCTGCGCACGGGCTCCCCGGCCCAGACCACGCAGGCGGCGACCTCGGTCGCAGCCGCCCTGGCGGCACTGCACTCGAGCGCGCTCCGACCCGGCCGGACCACGACCCACGCCGCCGTCGCGGCCGAGGCCGAGAAGAAGGCGGCCAAGGTGAGCCGGTCCCAGCCCGGGCTCAGCGCCGCCGCTGCCGCTGCCGCCAAAGCCGTGCACGCCTCAGACCTCGGTGTCGCCGTCGACCGCGGGCGGGCGCGGCCGCTGCACGGGGACTTCCACGTACAGCAGTTCCTCGACCCACCCAGTGGCCCGGTGCTGCTCGACCTGGACGAGATGGTGCACGGCGACCCTGAGATCGATCTGGCCGAGTTCGCCGTGGACCTGTGCCTGCAGGATCTTCCGGCGGACACGGTGCGTCGGGTCCTCGTGACGCTGTGCACCACTTACGCCGCGACCGGGCTGCTCCTGGATCCCGGGCTGATGCGGTCCTATGCCGCGGCGGAGTTCCTCAACCGCTGCTACCGGCACCTGCGCCGACCCGTGGCCGGCTGGCAGCAGGAGCTGGCCCGCGAGCTGAACCGGTTCCCGGCCGTTGCGGCGGTGGTGGACGCGGCCACCTCGACCGGTCCGACCTGACAGCGGCGCCGGTACTACGACCTACGCGCAATGGTGGTCGGGAAGGTGAACGTTTGACAATGCAGAGGTGGATACCAGACGCGGAACGCCGGCGGTCGGGTGGCGGCCGGTGTGAGCAGGTACCTGTTCTTCTCCCACGACGGCTTCGGGCTCGGCCACGTGCGACGCAACACGTTGATCGCCCGCGCGGTCCTGGCCCGTGAGCCCGACGCCAGCGTCGTGCTCGTCACCGGCGTCGCCCGCCGGCTGGACTGGATCGGCGACGACCCACGGGTCGAGGTCGTGCGGGTGCCGCCGCTGCTGAAGGACTCCTCAGGCAGCTACCGCAGCACCGGTGTGCCGTTCGAACAGGCCCTCGGCACCCGCGCGAGCAGATTCCTCGAGCAGATCGTCGTGTCACCACCGGACGTCGTGGTCGTCGACCGGCACCCTTACGGCACCGCCGGCGAGCTGCTTCCCGGACTACACGTGGCGCACGACCGCGGCACCAAGCTCGTGCTCGGCCTGCGTGACGTCCTCGACGAGCCGGACGTCGTGGTCGAGGAGACCGCCGGCCACGGTTGGGAGGGTGTCGCCGAGCTGTACGACCGGACGCTCGTCTATGGCGCCGCGCACGTGGTGGACCACGTCGCGGAGTACCGGCTGCCCGTCGAGCCGCACTACTGCGGCTGGGTGGTGCAGCCGGTGCCGGCCCGGTCGCCCGAGCGCTCGCTGCTCGCCATCGCCGCCGGCGGCGGCGGGGACGGCAACCCGGTCTTCACGTTGGGCCGCGACCTGGTCCGGCTGCGAGCCGACTGGCGGGGAGTGCTCGCCCCCGGCCCGTACGCCGACCGGCCCCCCGACCTGGACAAGCGCAACGGAGGCAGGCTCCTCGTCCTCGACCGTCCGTCGTCCTGCGGCGCGCTGTTCGCACGCGCCGCCGCCGTGCTCTGCATGGCGGGCTACAACTCGACCGTCGAGGCACTGGCCGCCGGACGCCGGCCGATCCTGGTCCCCCGGCGCAGCCCGCGAAGAGAGCAGGCAATCCGCGCCTCGCGGCTGGCCAGTCTCGGGCTCGCGGACGTCGTCGACGAAGGTGCCGCCGCCGGAGAGGTGGCCTGGCTGCTGGACCGGGACCGCGACCTGGCGCCCGGCGAGCTGTCTCGCGCCGGCATCGCGCTGAACGGGGCCGACAACGCGGCCTCGCTGCTGGTCGAGCTGGCCCGGGAGCGGAGCCGGCGATGAGCCGACGGTCCGTTCCTGGCGCGTCGCCCGCACTCGGTGCGGACCCCGCCGGCCGGCGTGGCACCTGGCGCCTGCTGCGCCCCTTCCTGCTGCAGCACTGGCGCACGCTGGCCGGGGCGATGCTGCTCACGGTCACGATGACGGCCGCCAGCCTGGCCACGCCGTGGCCGTTGAAGCTCGCCATCGACCACATCACCGAGCGGGCCGGTTCGGGTTCGTTCACGCTGACGCGGGACGACTGGCTGATGCTCGTCGGCGTCGTGACGCTGGTGCTCGTCATCGCCGCCGTGGACGCGGCTTCGTCGTACTACTCCGAGTACTGGCTCAACCGAGCCGGCGAGCGCATCGTGCACGCTCTCCGGGTGGCGACCTACGCCCAGCTGCAGCGACTGTCGCTCGCCTTCCACTCCCGCCGCCAGAAGGGCGACCTGGTCACCCGGGTGACCGGCGACGTCAACGCCGTCGGTTACCTGTTCGCCGAGACGTTGGGCACGTTGGTCTCCGCTGTGCTGATGCTCGGCGGCATGTTCGTGGTGTGCGTCGTGCTCGACCCGCTGCTCGCCCTGGCGGTGTTCGTGCTCACGCCACCGCTCTACCTCGTCATCCGCTACTACCAGGGCGCGGTCAAGGAGGCCGCTCGGCGACAACGGATGAAGGAGGGCGAGATCGCCTCGCTGGCCACCGAGGCTCTGGCCGCGATGCCGGTCGTGAAGGCGTTCGGCACGGAGCGCTTCGAGCACGACCGGGTGCAGCGCAGCAGCGAGGAGCGGCTGCTGGTGGGGGTGGAGGCGGTCCGGCTGGAGGCGCGCTTCGGCGGCCTGGTGGACATGATCGGCGCACTGTCCACGGCCCTGATCCTGGGACTCGGCGTGGTCAGCGTCGCCGCCGGCCGGATCACCCCCGGCACCCTCGTCGTCTTCGCGGCCTACAGCGTCAAGCTCTACAAGCCATTGCGCGACGTCGCCCGCCAGTCCACCCGGCTCGCCCGGACCATGGCCCGGCTCGAGCGGATCGGCGAGATCCTGCACTGCGACGAGGTGCTCGAGGAGCGCGGACACTACGCCGGCGAGGACGCCGGCGACGACGCCGGCAACGACGCCGGCGGCCGGCGAGAGACCTGGCCGGCCGTGACATCCGGCTCGAACGGGTCTCCTTCCGTTACGGCACCGACCGGTGGGCGCTTCGCGACGTCAACCTGTACGTGCCCGCCGGCCGGAGGGTGGCCGTCGTCGGGGCGTCCGGTGCGGGCAAGTCCACCGTCGGCGCCCTGGTGGCCCGCTTCTACGACCCGACCTCCGGCCGGATCACCATCGACGGGCGGGACGCGCGGGACTGCTCTCTGCCGTGGCTGCGCGGGCAGGTCGGCGTGCTGTTGCAGGAGACCATCCTCTTCAGCGGGACCGTGGCCGAGAACATCGCGTACGGACGACCGCTGTCTTCGGCCCGAGTGGCGGAGGCCGCAGCACGGGCCAGCGCGGCGGAGTTCATCGCCGAGCTGCCGCAGGGTTACGACACCCCCCTCGGCCCGGGTGGGATGGGTCTGTCCGGAGGTCAGCGTCAACGCATCGGCATCGCCCGGGTGTTGCTGCGCGACCCGCCCATCCTCGTGCTCGACGAGCCCACCACCGGCCTGGACGCCGAGAGCGAGCGTCGTGTCCTGGACGGCATCTTCTCGCTGATGCGCGGGCGGACGACGCTGGTCGTGACGCACTCCATGCCCTTGGCCCGGAGCGCCGATCTGGTCGTCGTACTGGCCGGGGGGCGGGTGACCGAGGTCGGTGCCCCGGACGAGCTGCTGGCGCGGCAGTCCGTCTTCGGGCTGTTGTGGTCCGCCTCTCAGCGGTCGGACGACATCGACCCGCAGGACCCGCCCCTCCCGGCGGCCGAGCCGATCCGGTTGCACACCGGCCGGCCCCCCCTCAGGGGGGCGTCGTGAGCCCCCCGCGAGGCACAGCCGTCGTCACCGGTGCCGCCGGGTTCGTCGGCTCGCACCTGTGTGAGCTGCTCGTGGCCGAGGGCTGGCGGGTTCGGGGCGTGGACGCCTTCACCGACTACTACCCCCGTGCCGCCAAGCAGCAGAACCTCACCGGGCTCGCGGGCGAGGCCGCGTTCAGCCTGGTCGAGGCCGACCTGGTCGGCGGGAGCTGGCAGGCCGCCGTGTCCCCGGGTGCGGTCGTGTTCCATCTGGCCGCGCAACCGGGGGTTCGCGGCAGCTTCGGGACCGGATTCGCGCGGTACGCACGGGACAACCTGTTGGCGACCCAGCAGGTGCTGGAGGCGGCGCACACCGCGAACTGTCGCCGGGTGGTGTGGGCGTCCTCGTCGTCGGTGTACGGAGACGCCCCCGACTATCCCAGCCGCGAGGACGGCCCGACCAGACCGCGCTCTCCGTACGGCGTCACGAAGCGGGCCTGCGAGGACCTGGCCCGCGTTTACGCCCGCCTCGGCCTGTCGACCGTGGGACTGCGCTACTTCACCGTGTACGGACCGCGCCAGCGCCCGGACATGGCGATGCGCAGGCTGTGCGAGGCGGCGTTCACCGGCGCGCCGTTCGAGGTCTACGGCGACGGGCTGCAGTCGCGTGACTTCACCTACGTCAGTGACGCCTGCGACGCGACCCTGCGAGCGGCCGTCGCCGACGCCCCGCAGCCGATCTACAACATCGGCGGTGGAACCGAGACCACCCTGGCCCAGGTGGTCGACCGGGTCGAGGTGCTGGCCGGGCGGCGGCTGCGAGCCGGCCGGGTGCACGAGCAGCGGGGTGACGTGCGGCGCACCGCCGCGGACACGACGGCCGCCCGGACCGATCTCGGCTGGCGGCCCCGGGTGGACCTGGACACCGGTCTCGCCGCCGAGTTCGCCTGGGTCCGGTCCGTGCAGGCGGGCGGGCGAGTGGCATGACCGTTCAGGTGGCGGTGGTGACCAGCGGCTTCCCCCGGATGTCGGAGACCTTCGCGCTGAACGAGCTCGTCGCGATGCACGAGCGCGGGATGCTGGCAGGGATCTTCGCCACCAAGGCCGGAGACCGTTCCGCGGTCCAGCCCCAGGTGGGCGGGCTCGACGGCCTGGTGACGCACCTGCCGACAGGGGACGCCGACGAGCAGGCCGCCGCACTGGTCGGCGTGTTGAACGGCCGGCGCATCAGTGCCGTGCACGGGTACTTCGCCCACCAGCCCGCTGCGGTTGCCGCGCGGGCGGCGGCCCGGCTCCGCGTCCCGTTCGGGTTCGGCGCGCACGCGGTGGACGTGCGCCGGACGCCGCGCCGGATCCTGCTCGAGCGGGCACGCGCCGCCCGGACGGTGCTCACCTGCAATCGCGAGACGGCCGCCGACCTGCGCGCCGCCGGCGTCGAGCCCATCGTGCTTCCGCACGGGGTGGACCTGTCCCGCTTCGCACCGAGCGGCCGGTCGACCCCGGACGTCGCCGGGCAGGGGATGCGGGTACTCGCAGTCGGCCGGTTGGTCGAGAAGAAGGGGTTCGCAGTGCTGCTGCGAGCGCTGCACCGGGTCGACGGTGTCACCGCACGCCTGCTCGGCACGGGGCCGCTGGACGGCCCCCTCCGCGCGGAAGCCGACGCGCTGGGCGGCCGGGTCGAGCTCGCCGGGGCGCGCACCCATGCCGAGCTGCCGGCCGAGTACGAGACGGCGGAGGTCGTCGTCGTGCCCAGCGTGGTCGACTCCGCCGGTGACCGCGACGGGCTTCCCAACGTGCTGCTCGAAGCCATGGCCAGCGGTCGGCCGGTGATCGCGAGCGACGTGGCCGCGGTCGGCGACGCGGTCGAGGACGGTGTCAGCGGCCTGCTCGTGCCGCCGGGAGACGCAGATGCGCTGGCGTCCGCGCTTCGCCGGCTGCGGGACGACGCCGGCCTGCGCATCGCGCTCGGCGCGGCTGCCCGGGAACGGGTGGTCGAGCGATACGACCTGGCCCGCTGCACCGACCGGCTCTGCCGGCGGCTGGCGGCGAGCTATGGCTGAGCACACCACGGACCGGACCAGGCCGGCCGCCGAGGTGGCGTACCTGCTCAAAGGCTTCCCCCGCATCTCCGAGACGTTCATCGCCAGCGAGGTGTTCCGGCTCGAGCAGCTGGGGGTCCCGTTGCGGCTGTTCGTCCTCAAGCCGCCCGACGAGCCCACCCGCCACCCCGTCGTGGACCGGATCACCGCGGTCCCGGACTACCTGCCGCCGACGACCTCCCTGACCGGGACCACCGCCCCGCGCTGGCTGGCCCGCAACCTCCGCCCCTTCCTCCCCGGCCTGGTCGCTGTCGCCCGGTGGCGACCGGCCGGTCTGGCCCGGGCCGCGGGTCGCGCCGCCGCACAGGCGGTCCGGGCCCGCCGGCGCCGCTTCGGCCTTCCGCGCACGATCTACCTCAAGGAGTTCCTGTACGCGGTCGCCCTCGCCGACCGGCTGCGGCGCACCCCGTCGGTCCGGCACCTGCATGCACACTTCGCGCACGGGTGCACCACGGTCGCCTGGCTCACCGCGACCATCACCGGGTTGCCGTTCTCGTTCACCGGACACGCGAAGGACATCTACGCGACCGAGCTGAACCCCGCCGGGTTGCTCGGCCGCAAGCTGCGCGCGGCATCGTTCGTGGTCACCTGCACGCAGGCGAACGCCCGGCACCTGGCCACCGTCGAGAGCGGTGCCGCGGTGCACGTGGTGCACCACGGACTGAGCGTCGACTTCGCCGATCAGGTCACGGTCGAAGCCGCTGACCGGGCGACCGGGACTGCACCCCTGCGGCTGCTGGGCGTTGGCCGACTGGTCCCGAAGAAGGGCTTCGACACGTTCGTCCGCGCCTGCGCTGTGCTACGGGCCACCGGGGTCGCGTTCCGGGCCGAGATCGCCGGTGAGCCGGGCGAACACGGCCCGGTGGTCCGGGCCCTCGTGGCGGAGCTCGGGCTCACCCAGCACGTGCGGCTGCTCGGGACCCGGACCCCGGCGGAGCTCGCCGGCCTCTACCGCCTTGCCGACGTCTTCTCGCTCGCCTGCCGGGTCACGGACAACGGGGATCGCGACGGCATCCCCAACGTGCTGGTCGAGGCGATGGCCTGTGCCGTGCCGGTGGTGAGCACCGACGTGTCGGGAATCCCCGAGCTCGTCCGCAACGGTGAGAACGGCCTGCTCGTGCACCCGGACGACCCCGAGGCCCTGGCCGGCGCATGGCTGCGGCTGGCCGACGATCCCGCCCTCGCCCGCCGTCTCGGCACCGCGGGGCGCGAGACCGTGGTCAGCCGCTTCGACGGGACCGCGTCGGCCACCGCGCTGGCGGCGCTGTTCGCGCCGCGCCTCGGTGGCCTGCCCGCCCGAGCCCGCGGCCCGGCTCGGCACGCGGAGCCGGTCCGATGACCGGGCAGGCGGGGCTGGCCCACGAGCCGGTCGGTCCGGACACTGCCGCCGCTCCCGAGGCCTCGTCGGGCCCGAGGCCGGTGTTCTGCGTGATCGAGCACCTGTACCGCGACCGGGCCGTCGCGGACGACGCCGTCGCCGGACGGTTCACCAACGCCGGCGTGCGGCTCTCGCTCGGTCCGCAGCCGGACTGGCGCCGCGACGGGCTCGGCACGGACGAGGAGTGGCGGATCGAGTGGAGCAAGTTCTACTTCGGTCTCGACCTGGCCGCGGCGTACCGGGCGACCGGCGACCCCGCCTACCTGCGCACCTGGGAGGAGCTGGTCGTCTCGTGGGCGACGCAGGTGCCCGCCGACGCCGACCCGGCGGACGTGATCGGCCGCCGGCTGCAGAACTGGGTGTACGCCTGGCAGGGGTTCGCCGCCCCTGGCGCCGGCCTGCACCGAGGGCTGAGCCGGGCGACCACCGACCTGCTCGTGCGCAGCATCGACGAGCAGGTGCGGCACCTGCGGACCACACTGACCCCGGAGCGCAACCACCGGACGCTGGAGCTCTACGCCCTGCTGGTCGTCGCGCTGGCTCTCCCCGCCCTCGATCCGACCGGTGAGCTGTGCCGCTACGCCTGGCACCAGCTCGACGACAACCTGCGCCGCGACGTGTGGCCGGACGGCGTGCACCGCGAGTGCTCCACGCACTACCACCTGATCGCGCTGCGGTCCTTCCTCGGCGCCCGGGAGAACGCGCGCCGCTTCGGCCTGCCAGTGCCCGCGGGTTACGACGACCGGCTGCGACTCGCCTGCCGGTTCGCCATGCACGCGCACCGGCCGGATGGCCAGCTGCCGGCGCTGTCCGACGCCGACAGCGGTGACCATCGCGGGCTGCTGCTGCTGGCGGACCGGCTGCTCGACGATCCCGCGCTGCGCTGGGTCGCCACGTCCGGCACGGCGGGGGCACCGCCGCCCGAGCGCGCGGTGGACTTCCCGGTCGGGGGGTACCACGTGCAGCGCAGCGGCTGGGGGGAGCGCGAGACCGCCTACGCGGACGAACGCTTCCTGATCCTGGACTCGGGTCCGATCGGCGACGGTGGGCACGGCCACTACGACATGCTCGCGATCGAGGCGTACGCCCACGGCCGGCCGCTGCTCGTGGACCCCGGCCGCTTCACCTACGCCGAGATCGGGCCGCCGGGCGAGCGGAACTGGCGGCACTGGTTCAAGGGGACGGCGGCGCACAGCACCGTCACGGTGGACGGGCTGGACCAGACGCCGTACCGGCGCGGGAAGCCGCGCAAGCAGACCACCGCCACGGCTCGGTTGTTGGACCGCCACCGCACCGACGGCCTGGATCTGATCCGTGCCCAGGTCACCAGCACGCAGTACGCCGCAGTGCACACCCGCGAGGTGCTGTTCGTGGCCGACGAGTACTGGGTGGTGGTCGACGACCTCGAGGACGAGCAACCGCACGACTACGTGCAGCGCATGCAGCTGGACAGCGCGGCCTGGCAACGCACCCGAGTCCACAACCGACACGACGACGTGGCGGTCCGGGCTCCGGGTCTTGCGCTGGTCTACCCCGCGACCGAGCGGCCGCAGCTGCAGCAGGGGTGGCTCGCCCCGCAGTACGGCGTGCGGAGGCCGGCGCCCGCAGTGACCGTGCGGCGCAGCGGAGCGGCGGTGGCGCGGTTCGTGACGGTGCTGTACCCGTTCCCGGACCCGGAGGCGCATCGTCCGGCCCCACGGCTGCGGTGCACCGCCGGAGGACGGTCACGAGCCGTCCTCGTCACCGGCGTCGGTGCAGGCGGGACGCAGGTGGACCACCTGTGCTGGTCGGCCGACCCGACGTCGATGCGGCTCGGGGCCTGGCAGCTGACCGCACGGGTCGGCTGGCTGCGCACCGACGACGGCGGCCGGCGAGCTCGGCTGCTGGCCTACGACGTGCGCGAACACGCCTGGTGCGGGCGCGACCCCGCACCGGTGACCAGTGACGCCGGTGGCGGCTGGCGGTCGTTCACATGAGCGGAGGCGCGACTCTGGCGTTCGACCCGGCACTGCCGGCCCGCGACCTGCTGCTGGACGCCGGCACGGTCGGACCGCGGCTGCGCGAGGTGCTCGACCTGCCCGCCGATGCCGGCGCCGCCACCGCCGTGCGGGTACGCGCGAAGTATCGCCCCGGTCAGAGCCTGCGCGTGCTGCACCGGGTGCCGACCCGGGACGGCGTCGCCCTGGTGTCCACCCGGATGGCAGCACCGGACCGTGCCCTGCGGCTGGCCGCTCGGGCCGGTGTCGGGTGTCGCGACGGCAGGCCCCGGCAGGTGGGCTTCGACCCGGAGCTCGGGGCGGTGTCGTGGCTCTTTCCGCGCGACCGCAAGATCCACACCCTGGACCGGCTGTCCTCGCCGCACCCGGACGTCCGCCGGCTGGTGCCGGGATGGGTGGGCAGCGAGCTCGTCGCGTACGTGCCGGAACGGGCGGCCACCGCCCGACTGCACGGTGCCGATGGCGAGACCGTCGGCTACGCGAAGGTCTACGCCGACGAGGCCGCGCTGGCCGGCGCGCTGTCGCGCGCCGCCGCGGTGACCGTCGACGAGGCGCACACCCAAGTGCCGGCGGTGCTCGGTGTGTCGGTGACCGACCGCACGGTGCTGCTGCAGGCCTTGCCGGGCACCCGGCTGGACGCGCTCGCCCCGGCTCGGCTCGGTGCCGGACTGGCCGCGCTGGGGCGCAGCCTCGCGGCGGTGCACCGGCTGCCACCCGCTGGGCTGCCGGTCACCACCCGGCTGGCACCGGACCGGCTGCGCGCCGCCGCGAAGGTCGTGGCCGCGGTCCGGCCGGACGTCGGTGCGGTCGTGGCCCACCTGGCCGCCCGCCTCTGCGCCGACCCACCGCCGCCGCGAACGGTGCTGATCCACGGCGACCTGCACCTCAAGAACGCCCTGCTGGCGGACGACCGGCTGGGCCTGCTGGACCTGGACCAGACCGGCGCCGGGCACCCCGCGGCAGACCTCGGCAGCCTGCTTGCCGCACTGCTGCACGCTCGGGTGGCGGGCCGGCTCGCCCCGTCCGACGAGCAGCTGCTGGGCGAGGCGCTGCTGACCGCCTACGCAGGTGCCGGCGGCCGGGTGGGCGAGGACGAGCTGCGCTGGCACGTCGTCGCCGCCCTGCTCGCCGAGCGTGCCCAGCGCGCGGTCAACCGGGTGCTGTCCGACGCCCTGCCTCACCTGGATGCGCTCCTGGCTGCGGCGACCCGACTCGTCGGCGAACCGCTGAGCGCCGGGACGGACCCGCGATGAGAGCCGGGCGCCCACCGCTGCTCTTCTACTGCCAGCACTCGGTCGGCATGGGCCACCTGGTGCGGTCGCTGGTGCTGGCCGAAGCCCTGGCCGAGCGGTTCGACGTTGTCCTCGTCAGCGGCGGTGAGTTCCCGGCGGAGCTGTCGGTGCCGGACGGCGTGCGGCTGGTGCCGTTGCCACCGCTGGGGCTGGCGGCGGACTACTCCTTGGTCACCCGGACGGGCGGATGGACGGTAGAGCAGGCCCAGCGTGAGCGGGTTCGACTGCTGCTGGAGTCCCTGCAGACGGTGGACCCGCAGGTGCTGCTGATCGAGCTCTACCCGTTCGGCCGACGCAAGTTCGCCTTCGAGCTGCTCCCTCTCCTCGACACGGCGACCGGCCGGAGCAACCCTCCCGCGGTCGTCTGCAGTGTGCGCGACATCCTGGTCCAGTCCCGTCGGGACCAGCTGCGGCACGACGAGACCGCGAGCCAGGTCGCCAACCGCTACTTCGACGCGGTCCTGGTGCACGCCGACCCACGGTTCGCCCGGTTCGAGGAGTCGTTCGCGCCGACCACACCGCTGACTGTCCCGATCCACTACACCGGCTTCGTCCGCCGCGGTGCAGGACCAGTCCCGAAGGGGAGAGGAGCGAGCCGGTCACGGGTGCTGGTCTCCGCGGGCGGCGGTCTCGTCGGCCAGCCCCTGTTCGCCGCGGCGGTGGACGCGGCACCGGCGCTGCTGGCCGGGGCGGGCCTGCACACCACCATCGTGACCGGGCCGTTCCTCCCCGCCGAGTCGCGAGCCGCCCTCCTCCGCCGGGCGACCGACCGGAACGCGCCCGTGCAGGTGGTCGACTTCGTCCCCGACCTGGCGGCAGCCATCGCCGAGTCGGCGGTGTCGGTCAGCCAGTGCGGTTACAACACCACCATGGACCTGCTCACGGCCGGGACCCCGGCCGTCGTCGTGCCGTACGCGGAGGGGCGGGAGGACGAGCAGACACGTCGGGCGCAGCGGCTGCAGCGCCTCGGCCTGTTGGACGTCCTGGACTCGGACTCGCTGTCCGGACCCACCCTCGCGCGGGCGGTGCGGGCTGCGCTCGCTCGCCCCGCAGCCCCGTGCCGGCTGGAGCTCGATGGGGCGCAGCGAACGGCCGAGCTGGTCGACGCCGTGTGCGCCCGGCCGCGACGAGACCGGGCGGCGGCGCGATGAGCGGATGGCTCGACCCGCTCACCGACGCCCTGGACAGGGCCGACCGGCCGGTTCCGTTCTTCATCCGCGACGACGACGCCGGTTGGGGGGACGCGGCGCTGTGGCCGCTGCTGGACCGGCTGCGGGCAGCCCACGTGCCGGTGGACGTCGCGGTGATTCCGGCGGCGGCCGGACCGGCGCTGATCACCGGACTCAACCGCCGGCGGGAGGAGGTCGCCGACGGCCGGCGCCTGCTGGACGTGCACCAGCACGGCTGGACGCACCGCAATCACGAGCCGGCCGGCCGCAAGTGCGAGTTCGGATCGGCTCGTCAGCGCTCCGAGCAGCTGACCGACCTGGTGAGCGGGCGGGTCGTCATGGCCGACGCGTTCGGCCCGGACTCGGGCCGGATCTTCGTTCCGCCGTGGAACCGCTGCACCAGCCAGACCGCGCAGCTGGTGCACGAGCTCGGCTTCACGGCGCTGTCTCGCGACGTCAGCGCCGGGACTGCCGGCGTCCCCGGACTCCGAGAGCTGCCGGTCACCGTCGACTGGTTCGCGAAGCGCCGCGGCGGCGGTGCGGTCGACCGCACCGGTCGCGGTGAGCTGCTCGCGGCCGCGGTGAGCTCGTGCATTGCCCGAGGCGACGAAGCGGTCCCCCCGGCGGCCGTGGGGGTGATGCTGCACCACGCCGAAGCCAGGGCGGAGGATCTGGCCGACATCTCCGAGCTCGCCGAGCTGCTCGCGGCGCACGACCGGGCCGCACCCGGGCTGATGACGGAGCTGCTGCCCTGAGGCTCAGGGACCGCTCTCACCGGTGCGGTCACGGCAGGGCGGCAAGGACCGCGGCGACCTCGCCGGGCTGCGCTCTGCCCTTGACCAGCCGCCGGGCCAGGTAGCGAAGGATGGCGACGGTCAGGAACCAGCGCCAGCGCACCGGGTCCAGGTCCCTGCCCGCACGGCGCAGGTATCCCTCCAGGTAAGCCGCTCGCAGGGACTCGGCACGGGCACCCTCCGGCACGGACAGCTCCCGCGGCAGCGCCGCATACAGCGCGGCGACCTCGGCGTGCGGGTCGGCGTAGTGGCCGTCGTCCAGGTCGAGGACCGCCCAACGGTCCGGCCCGCACAGGATCTGGGAGGGAACGAAGTCACCCTGACAGAACGCCAGCTGGTCGTCGGCCGGACAGCCGGCGGCGAGCTCTGCCTCGAGCGGCCGCAGTTGCGCGGTCGCCGACGGTGCCAGCAGGGCGATCTGGTCGGTCGCGACCCGCGCCGCGGACAACCAGTCGGCACAGGTCCGGACGCCGGCACCCGTCACCACGAGCTCGTGCAGCTCGCGCTGGATCGAGCCGAGCCGGTTCAACGACGGGCCGTCCGCCATCTCGTCCAGGACCTCGGAGAGCGGCTCGCCGGACAGCTGGTCCAGGTAGAGCAACCGGCGCCCGATGTCGAGCCCGACCGGTCGCGGGACGCGGAAGGTGTGGATGTCCGCCCTCGCGACCGCACGCTGCGTGGCCACCAGGATGCGGGCGGCTCGCCGCAGGCTGGACTCCCGCTTCGTCTTGGCGATCACCGGTGTCGGCAGTCCATCTCCCCCGTACAGCCGGAAGGTCACCCGGCGCAACGGGATGTAGCGCAGCACCTCGAGCCGGGCCCGGCTGCCGTGTGAGCGCAGCGGGCCGGACGGCTCCGCGAGCCACTGCATCACCGGTTCCTCGGGGAAGTCGTACGCCCGGGGTTCGGGCGCCTTCTCGTGCAGGTACAGGGTTCGTGCCGTGAAACCGAGCGGGAGCCGTCCGTCGGTCCGGCGGGCGGACCAGTAGAACCTGCGCACCGCGACGGAGCCGTCGGCGCGGCGACGGGGAAGCAGCTCAGCCCGGACCTCGGATCCGCCGCGCAGCCCCGGGTCGCGGGCGATGATGTCGCGCAGCTCGACCAGCCGGTGGTAGACCGCGGAGGCCGGTTCCACGGCCGGAAAGACCGGCTCGGGCGCCGACTCCTGCACGCTCGCAGCGTAGTGCGGGCGAGAGCGGGCTGGGTCTGCCAGCATGAAGCGTGTCCCCGGGCAGCCGCGTTGTCGTCGTCGGTCAGGGCTACGTCGGCCTGCCGCTGGCGATGCGGGCCGTCGAGGTCGGGCACACCGTGATCGGCCTGGAGATCGACGAGAGCCGGGTCCAGCGGCTGACCGAGGGCCGCTCGTACGTCGAAGACGTCCCTGACGACGCCCTGGCCGGCGCGCTGACGTCGGGCCGGTTCACCCCGACCAGCGAGGCCCGGCTGTGCGCCGGCATGGACATCGCGGTCGTCACCGTCCCCACCCCGCTGCGAGACGGCGCCCCGGACCTGAGCTTCATCGAGGAGGCGGCGCGCACGCTGGCGCGGTACCTGCGACCCGGAGCGCTGGTCGTGCTGGAGTCCACCACCTATCCGGGGACCACGGAGGGCCTGTTCGGGCAGGCGCTCGAGCAGGGATCCGGGCTGCGGATGGGGACGGACTTCTCGCTCGGCTTCAGTCCCGAGCGGATCGATCCCGGCAACCCGACCTGGTCGTTCGTCAACACGCCGAAGGTGGTCTCCGGGGTGGACGCCGCCTCGCTGGCTGCGGTCCAGGGCTTCTACGACGACCTGGTCGAGCGCACGGTCCCGGTGAGCTCCCCCCGGGAGGCCGAGCTGGCGAAGCTGCTCGAGAACACCTACCGGCACGTCAACATCGCGCTGGTCAACGAGCTGGCGATGTTCGCCGCCGACCTCGGCATCGACGTGTGGGAGACGATCGAGGCAGCCTCGTCCAAGCCCTTCGGCTTCATGCGTTTCACCCCGGGTCCCGGCGTCGGCGGCCACTGCCTGCCGATCGACCCCAGCTACCTGTCCTGGCGGGTCAAGCGGGCCCTGGGGCACAGCTTCCGTTTCGTGGAGCTCGCCAACGACGTCAACGACCACATGCCCGACTACGTGGTCCGCCGGCTCACCCTGGCGTTGAACCGGCACCGCAAGCCGGTGCACGGCAGCCGGGTGCTCGTCCTCGGGCTGGCGTACAAGAAGAACGTCGGCGATGCCCGGCAGTCGCCGGCGTCGATCGTGGTCAACCGGTTGCTCGACCTGGGCGCGGAGGTGCGGCTGGCGGATCCGCACGTGCCGGACGGGCGAGCCGACCATCGGGTGTCCCGGGTCGCGTGCAGCGTCGATGAGGTGGACGCGGCCGATCTCGTCGTGGTGCTGACCGACCACGACGCCTTCGACTGGCCGATGGTGGCCGAGCGGGCAATGCTGGTGCTGGACACCCGACACCGGTTGGAGCCATCCGATCGCGTCGAGCCCCTCTAACCCCACCCCACCCCACCCCACCCAACCCCGCGATCCGTCAGTTCTGACCCCGCGATCCGTCAGTTCTGACCCCGCCGTCCGTCAGGCAGCGTCCGGCAAGGTGACCTCGAGGAGGTCGAGCAGCACCTCGGCTCTCGCCGGCTGCACCCGAGCCCAGCTACGGACCACGCTGCCGACAAGATCCAGGCACTGCCAGGTTGTGGCCCGTGCGGCGGACAGCGGCGCGTGCTCTCGGTACTGCTGCACGAACATCCCGGCGAGCGCACGTTGGCGTTCCAGCGCCTCACCGTCGCCTGCCGGCGACGCCACCAGCCACAGCTCGCCGAACCGGGCGGTGAACCGGCCGATATCGAGGGCAGCCTCGCCTATGCCGGCACTGTCGAAGTCGATGAACCCCACGCTCGGACCGTCCAGCAGGACCTGCGCCGGCCGGAAGGCGCCGTGCACCACACCCGGCTCCGGCGCGTCTTCCCGGCACCCGCGCTTGGCGAGCGCGTCGAGCAGCCTGCCGACCGCCGTCGCTGTGTCATCGGGCAGGGTCGGCGCAACGCGCGCGAGCAACCGGCGGACGGCCGACACCTCAGCCGGCAGGTCGCGTGCAACGCACACCTGCGCACCGCACCCGTGCAGGGCAGCTAGCCCGGCTGCCGTCTGGAGCAGGGCCGCCTCCAGGCGGGCGGCTGCCTGCCGCGCCACGCCTGGTCCCGACCCATCCCGGTCGGCGCCGGCTACGCGTTGGGCCACCTCGGTCAGTGTCCGGTCGCCGGGCACCATCCCCTGCAGGAGGGTCCGCGCATCCGGCAGGTAGGCGAGCGGCTCGGCCAGCCGCGGTGTTGCCGCGACACCACCCAGGGGGCTTGACCACAACGCCCGCATGGCCGCGAACGTGGCGGCGCCCTCCTCCCCGCGATAGGTCTTGGCGACCACGGCGCGAGGCCAGGTTGGGTCGGCGCCGGCCGGATACTGCAGTTGGTAGACCAGCGTGGCGCGATGACCGGGCTTGTACCGGGACACGCGCGGCCGCACGTCCACCAGCCGCAGGCCGGGGCGGGTCGGACCGCGCAGCGCATGTTCCAGCCGCACCCGGGCGCTGGCGGGATCGGCCAACGCCGGCAGGGCAGGCAGGCCGGGATCCGTCCCGACGGCCTGCACCGTCAGACCGATCCCGGGCAGCGTGATCGCCGGGCCGGTGACGGTTGTCGGCCGGTCCGGCGCCCGGCCCGGCGGCTGCAGCTCCGCGACCAGCGACACCTGCCGTTCGCCGTCGTCGGTGGTGACGTCCGCGGAGTAGCGCATCGCCCATCGCCAGCTCCGGGCCCGTGCGGACTCGACCGTGACCCGACGCAGGGCCTCGGCCCCGGGCACCAGGTCACCGATCCGCTCACCCAGCGCCGCGGCGCACTGCTCGGGGTCGACGGCGTCGAGCAGCCATCCCGGCAGCTGTCGCCGTCGCATCACGTCGAGGTGGCGGTGCATCTCGGTGGACGGCGACGCCGCATGCGTCATGGCTGTGCGGGCCTGCCGATCGCGCGGTAGGTCCAGCCGGCTCCACGCCAGCGGGTGACGTCAAGGCAGTTGCGCCCGTCCAGGACCGACCGACGTGCGACCAGCGATCCCAGCTCGACCGGGTCCGCCTCGCGGTACAACGGCCACTCGGTCAGGTGCAGCACCAGGTCGGCTCCGCGTACGCCGTCGGCCAGGCTGGTCGCGTACGTGAGCCTGGGCTGCACCCGGCGAGCGTTCGGCATGGCCTCGGGGTCGTGGACGCGGACCTGCGCTCCCCGGCGTTCCAGCTCGGTTGCCACCGCGAGCGCCGGTGAGTCCCGGACGTCATCGGAGTTGGGTTTGAAGGCGGCGCCGAGGACAGCGATCCGGCGGCGACGAATGTCCCCGCCGCAGTCGGCGACGGCCAGCTCCACCAGCCGGCGGCGCTGCCCCACGTTGATCGCGTCGACCTCGCGGAGCAGTGCGGCGGTGTGGTCGGCGCCGAGCTCGCCGGCACGGGCGATGAACCCGCGGATGTCCTTGGGCAGGCAGCCGCCCCCGAAACCGAGGCCGGCGCCGAGGAACTGGCTCCCGATCCTCGCGTCGTAGCCGAGTGCATCCACGAGCAGCGCGACGTCTGCCCCGGACGCCTCACACATCTGCGCCATGGCGTTGACGAACGAGATCTTCGTTGCCAGGAAGGCGTTCGCCGACATCTTGACCAGCTCTGCGGTGGGTAGGTCGCACACCACGAGCGGCGTCCCTGCGTCGAGACAGTCGCGGTACACCTCGCGGAGCACCTTCTCGGCCGCAGTGGACTCGACACCGAACACCAGCCGGTTCGGAGCCAGGGTGTCCTCGACCGCGTGTCCCTCGCGCAGGAACTCGGGGTTCCATGCCACCTCGATGGTCGGGTTGGTCGCGTCCGGTGACGGGCGCAGCTGGTGCAGCCGCTGGACCAACTGTTGTGCGGTCCCGACCGGGACGGTCGATTTGCCGACCAGCAGTGAGCCGCGGCGCAGGTGGGGGACGACGGTGTCCACGGCCTGCCGCAGATGGGTCAGGTCGGCTGCGTCTCCGTCGCTTTGCTGGGGGGTGCCGACGCAGACGAAGGCCACGTCAGCGTGCTGTCCCGCCTCGGCCGCGGACGCGGTGAATCGAAGCCGGCCGGCCGCGATGCCTTCCCGTAGCACCTCGGTCAGGCGCGGCTCGTGGAACGGCAGGTCGCCGGCAGCGAGCGCCGCAACGCGGTCCGGGTCGACGTCCAGCCCGACCACGTCGTGACCCAGGCGCGCCATGCACGCCGCGTGCGTGGCGCCGAGGTAGCCGACGCCGACAACGGTGATCCTCATGGGCCCGTCGCGTCAGCCGTCATCCCTCGAGTATTGGTGAGCACGGCGCTGCGGGTCAGTGGCCGATGGGGCTACGACCAAGGTCCGTTCAAGCCCGCTCACCGTCCGTCCGGTCCCCCTCCTCCGCCCTCCGCGCCGCGCTGGGAGTGACCGTTCTGCGCCGACACGCCGCGTTGTGTCGCGGCAGCGTCACTCTCGACGACGGGTGCGGCCGGTGTCGGCTAGAGGTAGATGTTGTCGTGCTCCTCGAAGAACGCCTGCCGCTCCTCCGGGCTCGGCGTCCACCGGCCTTCGGCCATCTCGACGAGGCCCTCGAAGTACGCCTCGCGCGGAGCCCCTGGTGCGAACAGGATCAGGAGCGAGACCGGCGCTCCGGACTCGTTGCGGAAGCCGTGCACCCCGCCTTCGGGTACGTAGTCGAAGTCACCCGGGTGCGCGTCGAACCAGCCGGACCCGTCGTACAGCTGGACGGCGCCGGACAGCACGAAGAACGACTCGCTGAAGGTCCGATGGAAGTGCGGCTCCGCAACCGCGGGTTGCGGCCCCATGTCCCAGCGGTACAGCCCGAACCGACCTGAGGTGCCGGCGCCGGTGGCGAGGTAGCTGGCAGCGCCGCCCGGTCGCGGGAGCTCGGGCGGCGTGTCGGCGGGGCGGAACCGGGCCGTGCGCTCACCGCCGGTGCCGAGGTACGTCGGGTCGGGGTAGGTCATGACGAGACGTTATCGAGCCGGTGCCCTATCAACGATGCGTTCTGCGCGGCTCCTCCGCTGAGCCGCTCGTCGCGGGGCCTGGTGGCGCACCGGCGAGCCGGTACGACTCGCGCAGCAGTTCGTCGAGCTCGTCGAGGGTCAGCCGGTCCAGCCGGGCCAGCACCAGCATCGGCGACCGCTCGTGGTGCGGGGTCCAGTAGTAGGTGTTCGGATCGGTCCCGGCGAGGGCTTCTCGCTCGTCCGTCTTGACCGTCACCACCCCGTCTTCCCAGATTCGTGCCATCAACGTGCGCGCGAACCAGGCCGGCCGGCCCCAGCTCGGTCGTTCGGCCACACCGGGCAGGTCCAGGCAGATCCGCCGTACGTCGTCCTCGCTCGCCATGCCGACACGATGCCGGGCGGGCGTCCTCCAGTCCACAGGTGCAGCGGTCAGTGCGCGCCGGTGACCGGGACGCCCCGCGCGAGCGCTTGAGTTGACGGGCGCACCGGCCGGATCACCAGGAGGACGACCAGCAGGCAGCCGACGCTGAGCAGCAGCAGGAAACCCACCACGACACGCACCTCCGCCAGCAGCCCGGTCTGGGTGGACGCGAGCACCCCGGCCACGGCCAGACCGGCGTTGCCACCCAGCAGCCGGCAGGTCAGGTTGAGCCCGGCGGCAGCACCGCTCTCCGTCGCGGGAGCCGCGGCCAGCGCCACGGCGCCGACCGGAGTCCAGACGAACGGGATCCCGACCCCGACGAGCGCGAACACGACAAGCACGGCCGGCAGCGGCGTCCGGGATCCCAGCGGGAGCAGGGCAGCGAAGGCAGCCACACACAGCACCGAGCCGGTGAGCAACGGAACGTACGGTCCCCGGCTGGCGGTCATCGCCCCGGCGCGCCGCGAGCTGAAGAAGAAGGCCACCGTGAACGGCAGGAAGGCCAGGCCCGCCCCCAGCGCGCCGTAGCCGCGCAGCTGCTGGAAGTACAGCGAGAACCAGACCACGAACGGATAGGTGATCCCGAGGATCAGCACCGCGAGCACGGCGGCGCCGCTGAACGTCCGGATCCGGAACAGCCCGAGGTTCGCCAGCGGGCTGCGCACCCGGCGCTCGACCGACACGAAACCGGCCATAAGCAGGGCGGACGCGGACAGGACGAGCAGGAAGGAGGGTGAGCCCCAACCCCACTCCGGGCCCTCGAGCAGGGCGAAGGTGAAGCACGCCAACGCGGCCGACAGCAGCACGGCACCGGGTACGTCCAGCCGCTGGCCCGCCCGGTCGGGCCGGGAGCCGGCCACGAAGCGGGCGGCCAGGATCAGGCCGGCGACGCAGAACGGCAGGTTGAGCGCGAAGATCAGCCGCCAGCTCTGCGCCTGCACCAGCCAGCCGCCGAGGACCGGCCCGAGCCCCAGCCCGACGCCGGCGCAGGTCCCCCACCACCCGACCGCCCGGGCCCGGCTGCCGGACGGAAACGTGCTCGCCACGACGGCGAGGCTGGACGTCACCGCGAACGACGCCCCGGTGCCCTGCACCAGCCGAGCGAGCAGGAAGGTCGTCCCGCTCGGCGCGACCGCGGCGAGCGCGGAGCCGAGCGTGAACAGGCCGAGGCCGGCCAGGTAGGTGCGCCGGTGCCCGTACAGGTCCGCGACCCGGCCGGAGACCAGGACGAACAGCCCGTAGCAGAGGGCGTACCCGTTCACCGTCCACATCAGGCCGCTGCGGTCGAGATCGAGACCCTGCTGGACCGCGGGCAGGGCGACCGCCATCGCGAGGACGTCGACCGAGCTGAGCAGCGGCGCGACACAGGCAGCAGCCAGGCTGAGCCGCTGCGCCGTCGTCCAACGCCCCGGGGGCGCCTCCGGACCGGTCACCGGACCGGTCTCTGGACCGGCACCAGGGGTCCACGCGCGCTCGACGGCATGGCCGCAGCGTATGGACCGGCGGACGATCGTGCCGCGGGTTTGCGGACGCGCCGCGGCTCGTAGCATCGCGGGATGCTCGCTGGTCGCCGCGTCGAGGCCGAGGGACACCTGCGGGCCCTGGTCGGCCGGGACGACGCCGTGCTGCGAGACGACCAGTGGACGGCGATCGACGCGCTGGTGACGGGACGACGCCGCGCGTTGGTGGTCCAGCGCACCGGCTGGGGGAAGTCGGCGGTCTACTTCGTCGCCACCGCGCTGCTGCGCCAGCCGGCGGAAGGCACACCTGCGGGTCCCACGGTCATCGTCTCGCCGCTGCTCGCGCTGATGCGCAACCAGGTGGCCGCCGCCGAGCGTGCCGGGATCCACGCGGTCACGATCAACTCCACGAACCCGGAGGCCTGGCGGGAGACGTACGCGGCCATCGGCCGGGGCGAGGTGGACGTGCTGCTGGTCAGTCCTGAGCGGCTCAACAACCCAGAGTTCCGGGACCAGGTCCTGCCGGACCTCGCCCGCGGCGCCGGTCTCGTCGTGGTGGACGAGGCGCACTGCATCTCGGACTGGGGCCACGACTTCCGGCCCGACTACCGCCGGATCCGTACGCTGCTCGCCGAGCTGCCGGAGGGTGTCCCGGTGCTGGCCACCACCGCCACGGCGAACGCCCGGGTCACCGCGGACGTGGCCGAGCAGCTGTCGGTATCGGGTGACCGCACGCTCACCGATGTGCTGGTCCTTCGGGGGAGCCTCGACCGTGAGTCACTGCACCTCGGAGTGGTCGACCTGCCGTCGCAGCCGGCCAGGCTGGCCTGGCTGGCCGAGCACCTGGAGGAGCTGCCGGGCTCGGGGATCGTCTACTGCCTGACGGTGGCCGCGACCCAGACCGTGGCCGACCACCTGCGGGCACGCGGACACCGGGTGGTGGCCTACTCGGGCCAGACCGACCAGGCCGAACGGCTCGCCGCCGAGGACGACCTGCTCCGGAACCGGGTGAAGGCGCTGGTGGCCACCTCCGCACTGGGGATGGGGTTCGACAAGCCCGACCTCGGGTTCGTCGTGCACCTCGGCGCGCCACCGAGCCCGATCGCGTACTACCAGCAGGTGGGCCGGGCCGGTCGCGGGATGTCCTCGGCGACCGTCGTCCTGTTGCCCGGCCGCGAGGACCGGGATATCTGGAACTACTTCGCCTCGCTGGCGTTCCCGCCCGCCGGTGACGTGCGCCAGGCGCTGCGCGTGCTGACCGACCACGGCGCGCCGATGTCCACAGCCGCGCTGGAGACGTACGTGCCGCTGCGGCGCACCCGGCTGGAGGCGATGCTGAAGGTTCTCGACGTCGACGGGGCCGTCCGGCGGGTGCGCGGCGGGTGGGAGGCCACCGGCCGGGAGTGGACCTACGACGCGGACCGGTTCGCCCGGGTCGCCGAGACCCGCGCGGCCGAGCAGCAGGCGATGATCGCGTACGCGGACGGCGCCCGTTGCCGGCTGCAGTTCCTGCGCGAGGCGCTGGACGACCCGGAGGCGGGCCCCTGTGGGCGGTGTGACCGGTGCGGCGGGCTGGTGCTGGACGGCAGCGCCGGCCAGGCGGCGGTCGAGGAGGCGAGCGCCCGGCTCGGCCGACCGGGGGTGACCGTCGAGCCCCGACGGATGTGGCCGACCGCGATGACCAATCTCGGCGTCGACCTGCGCGGCCGGATCGACGCCGACGACCAGGCGCAGCCCGGACGCGCAGTCGCCCGGCTGACCGACCTGGGCTGGGGACAGCAACTGCGCGCCCTGTTCAACGGGCCCGACTCGGAGGTGCCGGTGCCGCTGCGGCACGCCCTCGCCGAGGTGCTGTCAGCCTGGGACCTGGACCCGGTCGAGCGGCCGGACGGCATCGTCGGCATCGACTCCAGCAGCCACCCGCTACTGACCGGCCATCTGGTGGACGGGATGGCTCGCTTCACCGGGCTGCCGGTGCTCACCCGGCTCGCGGTGACCGGTGGCGCGCCGCCGGGTGCGGGAGCGATGAACTCCGCGCAGCGGCTGGCCGTTGTCGCGAGCCGCTACTCGCTACTGGACCCGGAGGCGGTGTCCGGCCGGCGGGTGCTGCTGCTGGACGACCAGGTGGTCACCGGATGGACGCTCGCCGTCACGGCACGGCTGCTGCGACGCGCCGGCGCACTGTCCGTACACCCGCTCGTGCTGGCCACCCAGACCTGACCCGACCCTCGCGCTCCTCTCCCGACCCGGGTCAGCTGAGGGCGGGCACGGCGGCCGCGCAGAAGTCGTCCGAGCGGCCGGTGGAGCCCTTGACCAGCCCGAGGAACTCGAGGAACTCGTCGTCGGCCGGGTCCTGCGGAGTCCCCCCGTTGTCGATCAGGATGCGGAAACGCACCTGGCCGGGGTTCCGGGCGATGGCCTTGCCGCTCCCGTCGTAGGTCGTCGAGTTTCCGGTCGCTAGCACCAGGATCGTGGACGTGCCGTCACCGTTGTCGGTCACCCGGTGG
Organism: uncultured Actinomycetota bacterium; assembly: GCA_963704295.1. GTDB lineage: Bacteria > Actinomycetota > Actinomycetes > Propionibacteriales > Nocardioidaceae > JACCVL01. Next base: position 1,323,478 of record OY969884.1, read on the forward strand.
TCCTTGTCCAGCACGCGCTCCACAGTGCGGACCGACCGCCCGGTCGCCAGGTTGGTGTCGACCAGCACGGTCGAGACGTTTTCCCGGTAGTACGGCAGCTGGTCCGGACCACGAGACCCGATCCTGAACCGGCCGTCGACGGTGACGTCGCGGTGGACGGTCAGACCTCGAACGTCACAGAACTTCCGGAGGACCTCGGAGAACTCCTCATGAATGGTGCCACCGGCCAGCGGCTTCGCCGTGCTCGGACTCATGCCGGCGACAAGCGCGAGGGCGAGGCCGGCGGCTGCGGTCGCGGTCATTGTCGTCACGCGGGTTGCGGGCATGTCACACCACCAGGGTCATGTCGGCCGGGCCGGCCGATCGATCCTTGACAGGCTGTCTGCAGCTCGCTGGCACCGTCAATGGCTCGATATGACCACCAGCCCACGCGGGCAGTCACATCGTGAGACGGCCGCGGGCGACTGGCTGGGCGCCTACGGTGACCGTTCTGAGACCGTTCTGGACGTGCCCACGCCCACCTGCGTCCTCGAGGAGAGTCGCCGATGACCGTCACCGACGAGTACCTGAAGAACAACGAGGCGTACGCCGCGAGCTTCTCCGGCCCGTTGCCGCTGCCACCGGCCAAGCAGATCGCGGTCCTTGCCTGCATGGACGCGCGGATCAACGTCTACGACGTCCTCGGCATCCGCGAGGGCGAGGCACACGTGATCCGCAACGCCGGCGGGGTGGTGACCGCCGACGTGATCCGGTCGCTCGCGATCAGCCAGCACCTGCTCGGAACCAAGGAGGTGGTGCTCATTCACCACACCGACTGCGGGATGCTGACCTTCACCGATGGTGAGTTCGCGGACAAGCTCGAGGAAGCCGCCGGTGAGCGCCCGCCGTGGCAGGCGCAGACCTTCACCTCGGTGGAGGACGATGTGCGGGCGTCGGTGGCCCGCATCTCTGACAGCCCGTTCGTCCCGGTGACCGACTCGGTCCGCGGGTTCGTCTTCGACGTCGCCACGGGGACGCTCACCGAGGTAGGTCCGGACTGACTTCTCCCGCGATGTCGAAGGCCTCCCGGAACCGTTGCAGGGCGCGCTCGGTCGAGCCGCTGGCCCAGGCCTCGAGACCGACCGTGCCGCGGTACCCGCCGTCGGCGAGCACTCGGGCGATCACCGGGTAGTTGATCTCACCGGTGCCGGGCTCGCAGCGACCGGGCACGTCGGCCACCTGGACCTCGCCGATCAGGTCACCCGCCCGGCGGACCAGTTCGATCAGGTTCCCCTCGCCGATCTGGGCGTGATACAGGTCCAGCATCATCCGCAGGTGCGGGCTCCCGACCGACCCCACCAACGTCAGCACGTCGGCGGCGCGACCGAAGGGAACCCCGGGGTGGTCGACCTCGCGGTTGAGGTTCTCCAGGACGAACGTGACCCCCTCGCGCTCACCCAGCGCCGCGATCCGCGTCAGCGTCTTCTCCGCGTGCAGCCACATCGCGCCTGTGATCTCGTACGCCGGCACGACCGGCAGCCCGCGGGCGTCCAGCCCAGTCCCGTGCAGGTTGAGCAGCGGATCGCCCAGCCGGTGGGCGACCGCGACCGATTGCTCCGCGGTGCGCAGCAGCTCGTCGGCGCCCTCCGGGTCGGCCAGCCGGCCGGTCACGTATCCGGTCATCGAGGTGAAGGTGGCTCCGGTGTCGACCAGGGCGTCGAGGTTCTTCCCGGTCCAGTCCCAGATCTCGACGGCGAAACCGAGCTCGTGTAGCCGCCGGACCCGCTCCACGTGTGGCAGGTCCACGAACACCATCTCCGAGCTCACGGCAAGCCGGAAGCAACCGGGTGCTGCCACGGCCGTCACCTCCCCGTCTCGCCACCGGCACGCCGACCGGCACCGGCCACGATTCCACGCACCGACCCCGTCGGCTGTGCTGGAGTGTCCGGATGGACGCCACTGCCCTTGCCGACCGGTTCGCACTTGGCGGTGCAGCGAGAGTCTCGGACGGGCCGGTCGCGCGCGGCAAGCAGGGCGTCATCTGGCGGTTGGAGACCGCGGACGGCCGGTGGGCGGTGAAGCAGCCCTTCACTCCGACCGACGAGCGCGAGGTGGCGTTGGCGACCACCTTCCAGGAGGAGGCGCACCGCGCCGGGGTGCCGACGCCGCAGGTGCGGCGAACCGCCGAGGGCTGCGTGTTCGCCAACGTGGAGGGCCACCAGCTCCGGGTGTACGAGTGGGTCGACCTGCACCCACCCGATCCGGGCCTCGACCCCGCACTGGTCGGCGCTGTCGTGGCCGCCTGCCATCGCGTGCCCGACCCGAGTGGCGATTCCGGCACGCTCGACCCGTGGTATCGCGAACCGGTCGGCGCGGACCGCTGGGACGAGCTCGTCGATCGACTGACCGCGGCGGGAGCGCCTTTCGCCGGCCGGCTCGCCGACCTGCGCGACGAGCTGGTCGCGCTGGAGTCGTGGATCGAGCCGCCCGACACTCTGCGGACGTGCCACCGTGACCTGTGGGCCGACAACCTGCTGCCGACCGCGGGCGGCGGCGTGTGCGTCCTCGACTGGGAGAACAGCGGCCCGGCCGACCCGAGCCAGGAGCTCGGGTACGTGCTGTTCGAGTTCGGCCGCACAGACGTGGGCCGTGCCCGGGCGCTCACCGACGCCTACCAGGCGGCGGGAGGGCCGGCGAGGGTCGGCTCTCACGGACACTTCTCCATGCTCATCGCGCAGCTCGGCCACATCACCGAGATCGCCGCCACCGACTGGCTGGCGCCGAACGTGCGCTCACCGGACCGGGCTGACTCCGCAGCCTGGATCAGCGAGGTCTTCGACGAGCCGCACACGCGGCAGCTGCTGGACACCTTGCTGACGTGGATTCGCGCGGAGACGCCGTCAGCGTGACCGGTGCCCCCACGGCCCGCTGAACTCACAGCGAGTCGAGCAGCTCCCGCATACGGTCGATCTCGGCCTGCTGGGTCTCGACGATGGTGGTGGCGAGCTCGACGGCCTGCGGGGACTCGCCTGCCTCGATCTCGCGCTCGGCCATCTCGATCGCTCCCTCGTGGTGCACGGTCATGCCGTTGAGGAACATCCGGCTTGCGGCGTCCCCATCGGCCTCGTCGAGCGCCCGCATCTCCCCGGCCGACATCATCCCGTCACCGGACATCCCCGCCATCTCGTCCATTCCGTCGGTGTCGGGAACGTCCTCGTCCCACTCCCGCAGCCACCCGGTCATGGTGTCGATCTCGGGTGCCTGTGCCTGCTTGATCTGTTCGGCCAGGTCGACGACCTCGGGGTGAACCTCGTCCGCGTCCAACAGCATGCTGCTCATCGTCACCGCCTGAGCGTGGTGCGGGATCATCTCCTGGGCGAAGCTGACGTCGGCGTCGTTGTGGTCGCCCGCCTCGTCCGCGCATGCACCCAGCGTCAGCAATGCGACCGCGGCGGCGGCGACGACGGTCCGAGCTCGACTCATTCGCTGTCCTCTGCTCCGGCGCCTGGACGCCTGCGTGGCCGGCCATCTCAAACACCCCCGGGGGGTATATCAACTATGGTAGCACCGCGGCGCCGGACGCCGCTCAGCCCAGCCGGTCGAGGAAGTCCCGCGTGCGCCGCAGTACCAAAGCCGCCGCGTCCAGGTCGAACGAGGGGAGCGAGCTGTCGGTGAACAGGTGCTGGTCTCCGGGATAGACGAAGAGCTCTGCCAGCTCCGGTCCGACCGACTCGGTCAGCTCGCGAGCGGCGTCGAGGTCGCCCTCCAACGCGAAGAACGGGTCCTGGTCCATGCCGTGGACCTGGACCGGAACCCCGCTGGGCCAGGGCCCGACCGCCCACTCGCCCGTGATCGGCAGACAGGCCTCGTACAGCAGTGCCCCCCGCGCGCCGGGCCGGGTCTGGGCGTACTGCTGGGCCTTGCCAGCTCCCCAGGAGAACCCCGCGTAGACAAGACTCTCGGGGAGGCTGGCCACGATCCGGTCCGCGCGCTCGCTCAGCACCTCACCGCCGATGCTCTGAATGAGGGCGACACCGTCGTCGATCGTCGCGGGCCGCTCGCCGTCGAACAGGTCCGGCGTGTGCACGGTGTGCCCTCCGGCCCGAAGCTCCTCGGCGAAGGCCTGCACCCCCTCGGTGAGACCCTGCACGTGGTGAAACAGCACGACCTCGGCCATCTGCATCCTCCTGTCATCGGACGACATCCATCGCTCCGTGTCAGGCGACCGGGCCGACGGCTCCGTCGGCGGACCCTACCCCACCGATGCGGCCTCTCTGCGGCCGCAGATGCCCGGAACGGCTGGACACGGGGTGGTCCATCGGGAGTGACGCATCCGCTCGAACACCCCGACGTGTCGGCACGCGAATGTCACGCCCACGGTGGCGGGGAACCGATGAGTTCGGCAGGCTCAGACGGTCCACCGGCCCAGGCAGTCGACCCCACGAACAGGAGCACCCGATGGCATCGCGACTCAACCCGTACATCACCTTCGCCGGCGACGCGCGACAGGCGATGGAGTTCTACCACGGTGTGTTCGGCGGCTCGCTGACGCTGAACACCTTCGGCGAGTACGGGGACCCCGACGCCCCCGGCGCCGACAACATCATGCACGGCTCGCTCGAGACCGACGGTGGGTTCACGCTCATGGGCGCCGACACCCCACCCGGGAACGACTTCAATCCCGGCAACAACATCACCGTCAGCGTCAGCGGCGACGACCACGACGAGTTGCTCGGCTACTGGGACAAGCTCTCCGACGGTGGAACGGTCGCCGTGCCGATGGAGAGGCAGATGTGGGGTGACGAGTTCGGCATGTGCGTGGACCGGTTCGGCGTCGCCTGGATGGTCAACATCGGCCAGCCGCAGTAGGCAACTCGGCCCCCTCGCGTCGAGTGACGCTTGTGCATGTGTGCACGGCGTTCCGGGGCAGAAAACGTCACTCCCAGCGGAGTCGGGGCCGGTCAGCCCGCTGTCGGCACCGTCTGCGCCAGCACCAGCGCCCGCACCTCGTCGGCGCCGGGCAGGGCGAGGGCCTGTTGCGCGAGCTGTGCACAGTGGTCGACATCGAGCTCCCGGACGACGGCCTTGACCCGCGGCACGGCGGACGGGGAGACGCTGAGCTCCCGGACGCCGAGTCCGACGAGGATCGGGACGGCGAGGTCGTCCGAGGCCGTCTCGCCGCACACCGCCACGCCGACCCGACCGGCGGCCGCGCTACCCACCCGGTCGATCAGCTGCAGGACCCCCGGGTCGAGCGGGTCGGACAGGCTCGCGACCGCGCCGTTCCCTCGCTCGGCCGCCAGCACGTACTGCGTCAGGTCGTTGGTGCCGATGCTGACGAAGTCGAGGTGCGGCAGGAAGGTCTCGATCTTGAGCGCGGCCGCGGGAACCTCGACCATCATGCCGACGCGCAGGTCGGCCGGAAGACCGGCCGGGCCCGCCGCCTCGGTCAGCACCTCTCGGGCCTCGATCAGCTCTGCGACCGTTGAAATCATCGGGAACATCACGCTGATCGGGGATTGCCGCGCGGCCTCGCAGATCGCGGCCAGCTGGGTGCGCAGGAGGTCCCGGTGTCCGAGGCTGAGCCTGATTCCGCGGCTGCCGAGGAACGGGTTGGCCTCGACCGGCATCGGCAGGTACGGCAGCGGCTTGTCCCCGCCGACGTCGAGCGTTCGCACGGTCACCCGGCGACCGGTCATGGCCTCGGTCATCGCGACGTAGTCGGCCCGCTGCTCCTCGAGGGTGGGTGCGTCGTCCCGTCCCAGGAACAGGAACTCGGTGCGTACAAGTCCGATCTCGTCCGCACCGGCGGCTCGAGCGGCCCGGGTATCGGCCACCGAACCCACGTTCGCTGCCACGGCGACGACGGTCCCGTCGCGGGACACCGCCGGCTCATCCGCGTGCGCGAGCTGGCGACTGGTCCGCTCGGCCAGGTCCGCGGCGCGGGCGGTGAACTCGTCCAGCACCCCGGCGACGGGGTCGATGTGCAGCTCGCCCGAGCGGCCGTCGAGGACGACCGTCGTGCCCTCCGCAGTGTCCAGGACGGCCGTGCCGGCGGCCACGACCATCGGGATGTCACGAGCGCGCGCCAGGATCGCTGCGTGCGCCGTCGGGCTGCCGTTCGACAGCACGATCCCTGTCACCAGCCGCGGGTCGAGCCCGGCCACCTCGGCGGGAGTGAGGTCGCGGGCAACGAGCACGCCTTCGGCCATCGTCTGCCGGGCCGGGGTGCCGGTCAGGGTGTGCAGCACCTGGTCACCGACGGCTCGCACGTCCGCGGCCCGCTCGCGCAGGTACGGGTCGGGCAGGTTCGCCCACTCGCTCTCGACGTCGGCGACGATGCCAGCCCAGGCGACTGCCGCGCCGTCGCCGGCGCCGATGCGCGCCTCGACGTCGGCGAGCATCTCCGCGTCCGAGAGCAGCGACAGGTGGGCGTCGAAGATGCTCGCCTCCTCGATGCCCACCTCCCGCGCGGTGACTGCCCGCGCCTGCTCGATCTGCACCCGTACCGCCGCGATCGACTCCACGATCCGACGCCACTCCGTCGCCGGCTCACCGACCTCCACCTCGGCGAGGTCGACCGGAGCGGTCGCGAGCCGCCGAGCCGGCCCGATCCCGATGCCGGGACTCGCCGGCAGCGGCCCGTCCAGCTGACCCGCTGGGGGAGCCGCCGGCTCCGGGGGCGCATCGAGCGGTTCGTCGAAGCGGCGACCGGCCAGGGCGATCAGCTGCGCGACCGCTTCGTCGGCCTGCGGGCCGGAGGCGCGCACCTCGACCTCGTGCCCCGCCAGCGCGGCGAGGGTCGCAACCCGGCTGAGACTGCTGGCGGGGACGGGCCCGGTGCCGGTGGTCAGGTTCCGAAGCTGGACGGACGCGTCGAGCCCGCGCACCTCACCGACCAGTCGCGCCGCCGGCCGCGCGTGCAGACCGTGCGGGTTGGTGATCGACATCGTCCCCACGACCTCGTCCCCGGACGCCGGTGTCACGCCGGACTGCTCGTCCGGCTCGGGCGACGACAGGTGCCCGCTCTTGCCCAGCAGCGCTTCCCGCGCCTCGGCGGCGACCTCGGCCCGGCCGGCTCCACCGGCCGCGGCGACGGCGGCGACGATGAGGCCCTCCACGATCGGGGCCGGGGAGAGCGTCACCCGGTCACGTACCGATGGTTCCGCCAGCAGGTCCAGCGCGAGCTCGGCGCTGAGGACCGCGCTGCCCAGATCCATCAGGACCACGACGCCGGCCTGGCCGTCGGCCCGCTCGATGGCGTCCTTGATGCTGACGGCGTCGGTGCCGAAGGTCGTGTCGTCCAATCCGGCGGCGATCTCGATGGTCACCGGACGGCCGTGCAGCATCTCCCCCGCGAGCTCCACCGCGGCGCGGGCGAGGTCGCGACTGTGCGAGACGACGACCAGGCCGACGAGATCGCCCGCGGGCTGCGTGCCAAGAGCGGTCGAAGTGTCGCCTGCCATCAGGTCTGCGTCAGCGTCGCGGCCTCGAAGAGCAGGGCCACCGTGGTCGCACCGGGGTCCTGGTGCCCCACGCTGCGTTCGCCGAGGTAGCTGGCCCGACCCTTGCGCGCCAGCATCGGTATGGTCGCGTCCCGGCCGGCCCGCGCCGCGTCTGTGGCCGACTCCAACGCGGCCGCGAGCGTCGAGTCGGAGCCGAGGGCGGCGTCCAGGGCGTCGATGGCCGGGGCGAGCGCGTCGTACATGGTCTTGTCCTCGGCCTCGGCCTTGCCCCGAGCCACCACTCCGTCGAGCCCGGCACGGAGCGCGGTTGCCAGATCTCGTGCGGAGCCGGCGTCGGTGTCGCCGAAGGTGGTGCTCATCCGCAGGAACAACGTCCCGAACAGCGGGCCGCTGGCGCCCCCCACGGTGGAGATCAACGTCATCGCCACCTGTTTGAGCAAGGCACCCGGCGTTGCCGGCGGGGTCTCGTCCAGCGCGGTCACCACCGCCTTCATGCCCCGCTCCATGTTCGACCCGTGGTCGGCGTCCCCGATCGCCGCGTCCAGCTCGGTCAGGTAGTCACGGTTCTCGGTGACCAGGACGGCGAACCTGCGCACCCAGTCGTCCAGCGCAGCGGTGGTCACGGACTCGTCCATGGGTCAGATGCCCCAACGGAGTCCGGGGGTACGGACCGGCGCGTCCCAGAGGGAGAGCAGGTCGTCGTCGACCTTGAGCAGGGTGACGGACGAGCCCGCCATCTCCAGCGAGGTGATGTACGAGCCGACCAGGGAGCGGGCCACCTGCACGCCATGGCTGGCGAGGATCTGCTGCACCTCGTTGTACATGACGTACAGCTCGATCATCGGCGTGCCGCCGAGTCCGTTGACGAACGCGATGACGGAGTCCCCCGAGGCGAAGGGGAGGTCGGCGAGGATCGGCTCGACCAGCAGCGCCGCGACCTCCTTCGCCGGCGCCAGCGGCAGCCGCTCCCGGCCCGGCTCGCCGTGGATCCCCACCCCGAGCTCCATCTCGTTCTCGGCGAGCTCGAACGTCGGCTTGCCGGCGGCCGGCACGGTGCAGGAGGTCAGGGCGACCCCCATGCTGCGGCCGTTCGCGTTGACGGTGCGAGCCACCTCGGCCACCTGGTCGAGGTCGCGCCCCTGCTCGGCAGCCGCTCCGGCGATCTTCTCCAGCAGTACGGTGACGCCGACGCCCCGGCGTCCCGCCGTGTAGGTGCTGTCCTGGACGGCGACGTCGTCGTCGGTCACGACGGCTTCGACCCGGCTCCCCGTCTCGGCCGCCGCCAGCTCGGCAGCCATCTCGAAGTTCATCACGTCGCCGGTGTAGTTCTTCACCACGTGCAGCACGCCCGCACCGCCGTCGACCAGCTTGGTGGCCGCCAGCATCTGGTCCGGCACCGGGGACGTGAACATCTCCCCGGCGCACGCGGCATCGAGCATGCCGGGGCCGACGAAGCCCCCATGCAGTGGCTCGTGTCCCGATCCGCCGCCGGAGATGATGCCGACCTTGCCGCTCCGCGGGGCGTCGGCTCGGTAGATGATCCTGTTGGCGTGGTCGACCTTGAGGTCGCCATGGGCAGCTTCGATGCCGAGCAGTGCCTCGGTGACGACGTTGTTGGGGTCGTTGATCAGCTTCTTCATGAGGTCCCTTTCCGGGTCCAGTCTCGCGGTTCGGTCTCGGAGTGCTCGGTCCCGGCGCGAAGTCCCCGGGCACGGCTGCTCACATCCGGCAAAGCCGCACTCCCTCCCGACGTCGTCCCAGGCAGACTCTGCCGAACATCGCGGGCACACGCCAGGTGCGGGCTCGGTGGGCGGGCAGTTCCGCTTGACCGTCCATGCTCGGTCGCGCCGGCATGGAGGCTCACCGCTCGACGGTGAACTGCACGCTCCCCACCGACTCGTACTGATCGGTCAGCAGGTAGTGCACGACGTAGTCGCCCGGTGGCAGCGGCCACGGCCGGCCCTGGGCGGAGCCGTCCAGCGTCATCTCGCCGCGCACCGACGGCGGGAGCGCGCCCGACTCATGACCGCCGGTGTACCCCCAGAGCAGGTAGTCGTCGACCTCTGGGTCCGCCGATCCGGCGCGGTACAGCCCGATCCAGTCCCAGCGGTTGGCCGGCCCGTCCTCCCAGCGCACCTGGACGGGCTCACCCACCTGGTACGTCGAGCGGTCGGTGCTGAGCTGGACGCCGGCCTCGCGGGAGCGGACCCAGAACGCATTGCGGGCGACCTCCTCGCCGGCCTGGTCGAGCAGCACGACGTCGTAGCCGCCCGGCGCGAGCTCACCGGTGTCGACCGACACCGAGCCGGTGTCGTCGGCCGGCCGCGACATCAAGGCGTCCGAGGCATCGTCACCCTCCGGCACCACCGCGACGGTGTCCGGCGAGCGTCCGGGCGCATGCGGCGAGACCTTGAGACGCTCCCCTACGGTGAGCAGCCGTCGGTCCAGCGACACCGTGGTGGGCAGCGCCGTCGGTTCCAGCTCGAGCGTCGACAAGACGGCGCGGTGGTCGGAGGTCCACGGCTCGAACCCGATGTCGACGTCGGGGCCGCCCGTCTCGCCGACCAGCCGGCTGTCCAGCGTCTCGACCGGACCACCGGCGTAGACGTAGTCGATCCGGTCGCCGCCCCCGCCCTGCCTGAAGTCCGGGTTGTCGTGCGTCAGGCCGGGGTTGGCCACCGGGTCGGGGTGGACCTCCCGGAAGGTGTCGGCAAGGCCGATACCGAACAGCCGCTCGCTGACCGGCCACGGCACGACCTCGTCGACGCCCGCGCGGGTCCCGATCGTCTCGGCGGTGTAGTCGAGACTGGAGGGTTCGTTGAAGTCACCGGTCAGGATCGTCGGATAGCCGGCATCGGCGGCCGCGCGCAGGGATGGCAACAGGATCTCCATCGACGACGTACGAACGTCGTTCTCCGAGGCGACGACCTCCCGGACGGACATTCCGTTCGCCAGCAGCCTCGGGCCGTAGGCGACGTAGTCGAGGTGGGTGTTGAAGAACGCCACTGCGAAGCCGGGCTGCACCTCGATCAGTGCGTAGAGGCCGTCGGCGCCCGATGGTTCGTGGATCGGATACTTCGACAGCATCTGCAGCCCGACGTTGTAGTAGGGGTAGCCCGCCTTCCTGGCGATCTCCGGGAGCCGGTTGTACGACTCGAGCACGCCGACGATGTCTGCGTCGAGCGACCGCATCACCCGGTCCGTCGAGGCGTCCCCGCCGTACTCGACGTTGTAGACGAGGACGTCCAACTCCATGCGGTCGCCGGTCGCCGGTTCGACGACGGTCTCGGCCGCCGGCTCCGAGTCGTCCGTGCATCCGGCGGCCGCGGTCACGCCGAGCAGGCACAGGGCGAGCAGGCTGCACCTCGTGATGGATCGAGGCCCGATCACGTTCCGACCCTAGTGCAAACCGCCGGGCGGCTCACCGCGCGCGGCGACCGGCAGTTAGCGTGCCCGGATGGCAGCAGACGACGTCGACGATCGCACCCGCATGCACCGCGACGGACGCTGTGAGGTGGTCGTGCAGATTCCGGGGAAGCCGCAACACGTACGAAGCCAACGATGACGGACAGATCTGGTTCGACCGGCGGGTGAGCGGACCGGCGGGCTTCCCGGGGTGTGCCCGTGGCGGGCGAGAGCCACGGTCAGCGTTGGATCACCACCGAAGGCGGGCAGTGTCGGCGACAAGGACCGCTGACCCGGGCTTCACCTCGTCCGGGACCGTGAAGGTCCAGGTGACCGTCCGAGCGTGTTATTCGCGGCGACGCCAGCGTCTTCGACGGCAACGTCAAACGTGCGGGCGCCTTGCCGGATGGACAACACGATGTCGGACATCGGGACTTCTTCGTCCCCCTCGCTGGAGGAGGCGGAGCAGCCCCACACCACGCTCTGGGTCTCACCGTCGCTACAACCGTCGACGAAGGCTCGTCCTTCGACAGTCACGGCACCGGTGGCATACAGCCTCGGCCGCTCACGGTCGTCGTGCATCTGCAGGTACGGCGCCGACAGCTGGCCGAGACGCCGCCCAAAGGTGCCAGCAAGAACCCTGCGAGGCCGCCCGCCAAGGCGCAGCGCCGGAGTCGCAAGTACCCGATTCTCCCCGGCATGTGCCCACCGTCCTCCGGTCCGGTTGAACGTACCCGCTTAGACGTCCTGGGCCCACTGGTTGCACGCTTGCACAGCGGCAAGGTCGGTCACAGCGAACTCACCACTGCCAGGCCGGCATAAAGTCACGCTCGCGCGCGTCGACGGAGCCCGAGGATGCCCATCGTTGCGGCGAGCGTCAGACCTATCGCCGCCACGGGAGTCTCGACCGGGTCCCACCCACCCGGACTCAGACGCTCGCGGACGATGCGTTCGCCGAGGTAACCGCCGACGTTCACCGCGCCGAGACTGCCCAGAACTGCGGGCGCGAGGGCCCCGCCACTGGTGGCGAGCCGGGCGAGCGCCACGGCTTGCAGGCTCAGCATGGTGATCGGGGCCGACAGGGCAGTCCCCTTGTCCCAGGCGTCCCGGCCCACCGCGTCCGGCTCCCCACGCATGCCGACGATCTTGACGTCGTAGGCAAGTCGGCGACGAAGCGCGATGGTCAGACCAGTCAGTTGGGTGACCAGCTGCGCGCCTGCAACCACCACCAGGGCCCGACGATCGATCATGGTCAGGAGGATCGTTTCCATCTGTGCGAGGCGCAACCTTGCCGGCCACTCGAGCAACCTTCCTGGTCCGGCAAGCCTCTGTGTACTCGGTTCACGTTGGACGACCTGGTCGCGCCCGTGGTGACGGAACGTGTTGGTCTCAACCCCTTGTGGGCTGCAACAGCTCCAGAGGATGGTCGGGGAGGCGGGACCGGCGTCCCTTCTGTGGCGCCCCTATTGGGGATCTCCCCCGATCCGTTGAGTGTCGGACGGCTACCCAGGCGTTGCAACACCGGCCCGCACCAAACTCGATGCGTCGCCTGAGGCGCGCAGGAGAGGAACTGCCATGAATGGTCGCAGGATCGTTGGGATGAGCGCAGCAATCGCCGTGGCGGCCACTGCCGCGTGGGTCGGGGTGGCAGGTGCGACTATGGGTGAGGACAGTGCCTCACCTCGGCTCGAGCAGGCCATGTCCATGGGGAACTGGCCGGTCAGGACGGTGAATTCTGTCGCAGCGGGCGAGCGCCTTGCGGCCTCGTCCGCCGCGCAGGGGCGCACGTTGACCCTCGTCACACGTCCGTTGCGCGATGCCGACGTCGACGTCCCACCGAGGGGTTTCTCTCCCGGTGACTTCTTCATCTTCGAGGAGGCCGTGTTCAACAGGAACGCGAATCGGGTCGGCGAGGACTCTGGGCGCTGCGAAGTGGGCATTCGGACGTTCACCTGCGAAGCCACGGTCAAGATCAATGGCAAGGGCAAGATTCGCATCGCGGGGACACTGTTCGACCGCCACGACTCCACCCTCCCCGTGACCGGTGGCACCGGCCGGTACAACACGGCAGCTGGTTCGTTGACCGTCTTTGACCTCCGCGGCGGCGGGTCGGTCCTGGTGTTCAACTTGACCCGGTAGCCGCCGGCCGGCCGGGAGAAGCGAGCTACCGGCTTGGGCGGACGTCGGAGCCGTCCAGCCCGGCTGCCCAGACGCCGCCACCGTCGAGGTAGACGTCCCATGCCGGCCGCTTGCTGGTGTCCATCGAAAAGTGCCCGATGTCCTCGAGCGCGATGTCCGCTCGGCGCACGACGGGCCCGAACTTGCAAGGTTGAATCTCACGCCGATCGGAACGACGGGGTCACAGGCGCTTGACGTACTCGGCCGCTACCTCGATCGGCCGGAACCCCATCCGCTCGTTGATGGAGACCATGTAGTCGTTTGTCTCGGCGTTCTGGGTCGTGACTCGAGTCAGGTCGCCGCGCACAGCCTGAACGGCGCGCAGGTTGACCGCCTTCGTCGCCAGGCCGAGCCTGTGGCCACGGTGCTCGCGGTGCACGAAGGTGCCCCACTGATAGACCTCGGTGCTCTCCTCCAGCGACATGGCGAGCGTCGACTGCGCCACCACCTGCCGGCCAGGGGTCAGTGCGACCGTCTCGTAGCGGGCGCGGCCCATCGCGGCCGTGGTCGCCACCATCTCGGCGTACCGCTGCGGGGTGACCAACTCTTCCTCGAAGTCGACAGCGCCGCTCGGGGCATCGACCGCGAGCTGGCCGAGCAGCACGCACAGCGACTCGACGAGGTCGTCGGGCACCGCCCCGACGAACGTCTCGAGCACATAGCCCCCGTGGTGCGGCGCGGCCTCCTCGATCCACTGCCCGGATCTGCTCGTCGGGCACCGGAAGGGTGAGGTGACGGACTACCTCGTAGTTGAAGAGCTCATAGCCACAGGCCTCGGCGAATCGCTGGTAGGGGTGAGCCTCGCGGTCGTCGAAGGGCAGGACGGCGCCGGCCAGGATCAGCGACCGGTCGTCGTCTTTGGCAGTCCGCTCGAGCCGCTGAACCAGCGCCCGGCCGATGCCGCGACGCCGCTCGGGCACATCCACGCTGAGCCGGAAGAAGGCCTTGTCGGTGTTGTCGAGCAGCATCGACCACAGCACGGCGTTGCCGATCATCCGCTCGCCGTCGTAGGCCGCGAACACATCCTGCCGCTCACCGCTGTCGGCCGAGCGGAACGCACCCAGAAACTCCCCGAACTCCCAGAACGGCGCCTCCGGCCGGCCGCAAAGTTCCGCGCGTCGGTTGAGATCGTAGAAGTCGCGCATCACCACGTCGTCAGCCAAGGCCGTCTCGTCAAGCGTTCGGATGTCCACAAGGCCAAAGGCTAAGGCGCGCACAGAGCCGTCGAAACCGATTTCCCGGCGGGAGTCGGTCAGTCGACACGAGTGAACGCGGCGTCATCGTCTGCCCAGACGCGGCACGGGTTGTCGACGGACGTCACCTGCGTCTCGAACCGGATGTTCGGCGCCGTCGCCCGATGCCGGCAACTCGGATTGACCCGTCAATATGAACAACACTCGAGTAGAACGTACGTAGGCACGCGCCTAATCGTTCTGGCAGTGGGTCTTCTGCGGGCGCTGCAACGCACGATCCCGTCCGGACGATGTGCAACGACGTGGGAGCCGCCTGTCGGAATCGAACCGACGACCTACGCATTACGAGTGCGTTGCTCTGGCCAACTGAGCTAAGGCGGCGAACCGCCGCGGGCCGGATCCGGGCCGCGGCGACCGGGGAAGTATAGCGACGGGCGACCGTCCCCTGACCGGGCGATCGAGCCCCCGGAGGTCAGCACTGCTTGCCGTCGGCGGGCACCTCGCCGTCCACCAGATAGGCGTCCACGGTGCTGTCGACGCAGTCGTTTCCCTGGGCGTAGCCGGTGTGCCCGTCCCCGTCCCGGGTCAGCAGCACGCCGGACTCCAGCTGCTTGGCCATCGCCTGCGCCCACCGGTACGGGGTGGCCGGATCCCGGGTCGTTCCGACCACGAGGATCGGGGCTGCCCCCTCGCCGTCGACCTCCGGCACCGGGTCCGCTGCGTCCACCGGCCAGAGCGCGCACGCCAGGACCGACCAGGCGAAGCTCCGGCCGAAGGTGGGCGCCGCCTCCTCGTACTCCGGGATCGAGCTCCGGATCTCCGCGCCGGTGGTGCGCACGGGATGGTCGAGGCAGTTCACCGCATAGATCGCCTGGGCCATGTTGCCGGTGTAACCCGAGTCGGTCCGCCGCCAGTAGGCGTCCGCCAGCGCGAGCAGGGTGGCCCCGTTCCCGTCGAACGCCTGGGTCAGCGCCTGGTCGAGCAGCGACCAGTAGCTCTTCACGTAGAGCGGCAGCGCGATGCCGTAGAGCCCGAGCGCCTCGGTGAGCTCCCGCTCGGTCCCGGTCGGCAGCGGGTCGGCGTCCAGCTCGGCCAGGAAGTCCTGGACCCGCCGCACCCCGCGCTCCACGTCGGAGCCGAGCGGGCAGTCCGGCTGAGCCACGCAGTTCGAAACGTACGCGCGCAACGCGGTCTCGAAGCCGGCCGCCTGCTGCTGGTTCAGCTCCTGGGAGTCCAGCGACGGGTCGACGGCGCCGTCGAGAACCAGCCGGCCCACCTGCTCGGGGAACAGCTCGGCGTACACCGCGCCGATGTAGGTGCCGTAGGAGGCGCCGTAGTAGGTCAGCTGCTCGTCGCCGAGCACCGCGCGCAGCACGTCGAGGTCGCGCGCGACGTCGGTGGTCGCCAGGTGTGGCAGCAGGGCACCCGCGTCGTCGACGCAGCCGGAGGCGAACTCCTCCAGCAGGTCCTCGGTGTCCGACGCCTCCCGCGCCGTGTCCGGGTCGGGGTCGGTGGCTAGCAGCCGGTCCACACCGGCCTCGTCGAGGCACTCCACCGGCTCGCTCGCCCCGACCCCGCGCGGGTCGAAGCCGACCACGTCGTAGGCGGCCAGCACCTCTGGCCCGAACTGCGCGGCCGCCTGCGGCGCGTACTCGACGCCGGAGGCGCCCGGCCCGCCGGGGTTCACCACCAACGCGCCGGTCGCCGAGCCGCCCTCCGCGGGCAACCGGTTGACCGCCAAGCGGAGTGTCTTGCCGCTCGGCTCGTTGTAGTCGACCGGCACCTCGACGGTGCCGCACTCGAAGTCACCGTCACACGGTTGCCAGTCGACCTGCTGGCTGTAGAACCGGTCCAGGCCGCCCCCAGCCTCGGACGCAGAGGGCGCTGTCGTCGTCGGCGACTCCGACGTCGCCGCGGAGGTCGCCTCGTCGCTGGGGTCGTCGCTGGGCTCGTCGGCGGTGCAGCCGGTCAGGGCCAGAGCCAGAACGGCGACGACGGCGACGGCACGCCGTCCCCGACGGGTCGTCCGGGCGCGCGGTGTCGTCATCTGGCGGGGTCCCCCTGGGTCACGGGTCATGCCTCGGTGCCGCGGTCCGTCCGGCCGGTGCGCCTGGTGCTGCGCCGACCGGTCCCGCCGCTGCCGTACGCGTCGTCGTGCGCCGCCCGGGACGCGCAGGTGTCGGCCCGGTTGCACGCGCTCACCGCGCCGGACCCGTCGAGGCGGACCACGACCTGGTCGGCCGGCACCTTGTGGTCCACAACGGTTCCGGCGCCCTCGGGGGTGTCCACGGCACAGCCGATCCCCGGCGCCGATGCGGCGAAGTCCTCGTACAGCGGGTGCTCGTACTTCAGGCAGCACATCAACCGGCCGCACGCCCCGGAGATCCGCAACGGGTTGTTGGGCAGCTGCTGGGTGTGCGCCATCCGCACCGAGACCGGCTCGAAGTCCTTGAGGAACGTGCTGCAGCACAGCTCGCGTCCGCAGCTGCCGATTCCGCCGACCAGCCGGGCCTCCTCTCGCGGACCGACCTGACGCAGGTCGATCCGGGCATGCAGCGACCTGGCGAGCTCACGCACCAGCGCGCGGAAGTCGACCCGTCCCGGTGCGCTGAACCAGATCCGCACCAGCCGATCCACGTCCGGGCGCCGATCGAGGTAGTCGACGCCGAGCACCTTCATCGGCAGCTCGTGCTGGCGGATCAGCCGCCGGGCGGTCACCCGGGCGCGAGCCCGGATCGCGCGGTTTGCCTCGTCCCGCCGCACGTCGGCCTCGCTCGCGCGGCCGGCGCACGCCGGCAGGCCGTCGACGGTGTCGCTGACGTACTGCGGCGCCCAGACGCACTCGGCCACCTCGGGACCGTCGTCGGTGGGGACCAGCACCTTGTCCCCCACCTGGGCGTCCAGGTCGCCGGCGTCGAGGTAGTGCAGTCGCCCGTACTGGGCGAACCACACCGCCATCACCATCGTCACCGGGTCAGGGTAAGCGGCGGGACCGCTCAGGCGCGCGCAAGCCGGAGGAACGCCTGCTCCAGAGCCAGCAGCGGCGGCACGTTCAGCGTCATCGCCTCACGGCAGGCGAGCAGCGCCTCGATCCGCCGGAGTGTCCGGGCCGGGTCGCTGCGAGCCGCCACCCCGGCCAGATCGGTGCGCATCTCCTCGTTGACCAAGCCGACGTCCGGGTCGCTCTGCAGCCGGAGCACGTCGCGCTGCACGCTCAGCAGGTCCAACAACGCCCGGTCCACCGAGTCGCGCACCATCCGAGTGCGGCGACGCCGGTGCATCTCCTTCAGCGCCTTCAGCGCCGCCTGCTCGCCGCGGGCCTTGGCCCCGCGGGTGCCGGTCCCCCACTCGGAGCCGTGCGCAGCCAGCTCCCGCTGCTCCAATCCGGAGGCGACCGCCTCGGACTCCTCCTTGGCCGCCTCGTGCACGTTCGCCGCCGCCCGCACGCAGTCACCGGGGTCGCGGAGCAGCTGCGGCAGGGCGAGCACCTCGTGCCGGCGGTTGCGGACCGCTTCGTCCCTGGCCAGTGCCCGGGCCCGGCCGATGTGGCCCTGGGACGCCCGGGCGGCGAAGGCCGCCAGCGCCGGCTGCACTCCGGCCGCCTCCAGCGAGGCGGTCACAGCGGCCGCCGGCGGGGTCCGCAGCGACACCTGGCGGGACCGGGACCGGATGGTCGGCATCACGTCGTCGCTCGTCGGGGCGCACAGCAGCCAGAGGGTCCGGTCGGGCGGCTCCTCGATGCTCTTGAGCATCGCGTTGCCCGCCTGATCGGTGAGCCGGTCGGCGTCCTCCACGATGATCACCGACCAGTGCCCGACGCTCGGCGCCATCGCCGCCTTCAGCACCAGCTCGCGGACGTCGTCCACCCCGATCGACAGCCCCTCGGTGTCGACCACCGTCACGTCCGGATGCGAACCGGCCACAACCTGGCGGCAGGCGTCACAACCACCGCAGCCCGCGCCCGAACACTGCAGCGCCGCGGCGAAGGCCCGCGCCGCGGTCGAGCGGCCCGACCCGGGGGGGCCGGTGAACAGCCAGGCGTGCGTCATCCCGGACCCGGCAACCCCGCGCCGCCAACCGTCGGCGGCGGCCACCGCGGGGCGGAGCACGTCGACCAGCGGCTGCTGCCCGACCAGCTTCGACCAGACGTCGGCCGCTCCCGGTACGCCGAGCGGGAGCCGGGCCGGGGCCTGCGCCGCGGGAGCGGTCACGGCGTCACCGGCGTTGCGGCAAGCACTGCCCTGACCCGCGCGACCAGCCGGGCGTGCACCTCGTCGCGTGGCTGCGTCGCGTCGAGCACCAGGTAGTGCTCCGGATCCGCCTCCGCCCGGGCCAGGAAGTGTCCACGGACGCGCTCGTGGAAGTCCAGCGGCTCCTGCTCGATCCGGTCCGGGCTCCCGGCTCGGACCAGTCCCTGGTCGGCGGGCAGGTCGAGCACCACGGTCAGGTGTGGTCGCAGCTGCTCGGTCGCCCAGCGCGCGACCTGCTCGACCTCGCCGACGGTCAGCGCCCGGCCGGCGCCCTGGTAGGCCAGCGTGGAGTCGACGTACCGGTCGGTGATCACGACAGCGCCGCGCTCCAGCGCGGGCCGCACCACCTGGGCGACGTGCTCGGCCTTGTCGGCGGCGTACAGCAGCGCCTCGGTGCGCGCGGACAGCTCGCCGGTGCCCGGGTCGAGGACGATGTCGCGCACCGCCCGGCCCACGTCGGTGGCACCCGGCTCCCGGGTCAGCACCACCTCGACTCCCTGCGCTCCCAGTGCCTCGGCCAGCAGCCGCGCCTGGGTGGACTTGCCGGCCCCTTCCCCACCCTCGAGTGCGACGAAGAGCCCGCGCGGGGCGTAGACGCCGTGCGCCCGAAGCTGCTCGCGCAGCTCGGCCGCCACGGAAACACCGGGTCGGTCGTTCATCGTCCGGAAGGATGCCACCCCGACCGCCACAGCCAGCAGTCCGGCGACGAGAAAGGCGAGTTGAACGCCGCCGAAGGTGACCGCGACGCCCTCGCTGATCCGGACCCGGTGCCGGCCCACCAGGCCGGCGGCGAGTGGCGCCAGCGCCAGCGACAGGGAGAGCACCAGCCGGACCAGTGACTGCACCAGCGCGAACGTGCGACCGCGCACCTCCTCGGCCACCTCCAGCCCGAGCAGCGTGTAGCCGGTGATCCAGGCGACCCCGGCCGCGAAGCCGAGCGTCGCGCTGAGCAGCGCAGCCAGCACCATGTCCGAGACCAGGGAGATCACCAGCAGCACCACACCGGCGCCGACCAGTGCGAGCCCGAAGAGCCGGCGTCGCGTCACCGCGCGCAGCAGTCGCGGGCCGCGCCACATGCCCGCGCCCAACCCGGCGAAGACCGCGCCGAACAGCACGCCGTAGCCGGGGTCGCCCGCACCCATCTCGGCGACGTAGACCCGGGCCAGGCCGATCACGACGCCACCGGCGGCGAAGGCGCCGACGATGCCTGCGACCAGCCCGCGCACCAGCGGCGTGCGCACCGCATACGCCCAGCCGTCCAACACCGCTCGGAACACCCCGACCCGGTCGTCCCCGCCCAGTGCGGGTCCGGGCGGCAGCACCGCGCGGATGCTCAGCAACAGGGCGGCCGACACCGCGAAGCTCAGCCCGTTGGCGTACAGCGCGAGCTCGGCGCTCGCGCCCGGATGCCAGCCGACCGTCGAGGCCAGCGCATCGGTGCCGAGAGACAGGCCGGTGAACAGGACGGCTGCCGGCAGTGCCGAGCCGTAGGTCGTCGCGAGCATCAGCCGGTTGGCCGCCTCCAACCGAGCCGGCGGGACGAGGTCGGGGATGGTCGCGTCCTTGGTCGGCAGCCAGACCACGTTCACGACCTCCACCAGGACGGTCGCCACCAGCAGCCAGGTCAGCGTGCCGACGAGCGGGATGCTGACGAAGATGCCCGCCCGCAGCACGTCGCCGACGATCAGGACGAGGCGGCGGTCGAGGTGGTCGGCCAGGTAGCCGCCGAGCGGGCCGATCACCAGTGCCGGCAGCACCCGCAGGAAGAGCACACCGGCGATGGCGAAGTTCCGGTCGGCATAGTTCGCGCCGGCCAGCTCGTTCGCCAGAGCGGTGAGCGCGAGCAGCCCGACCCAGTCACCCAGGCTGGACAGGCCGAGCGCGGCCCAGAACCGGCGGACGCCGGGCAGCGTCAGCACCGCGGCGACACTGTCCGGCGGGGCGGTGATCCCGTCGCCGCCGGACCCGCCGGGCCTGGTCATCCGTTCTTCGCCGCCGCCTTCGCGGTCGCGGTCTTCTTGGCCGCGGCCTTCTTCGTCTTCGAGGCGGCCTTCTTCGCCGGTGCCTTCCGCCCGGCGGTCTTCTTGGCGGCGCGCTTCTTCGGCGCCGGGCCGCGCGCCCGCTTCTCGGCCAGCAGCTCGGCCGCCCGCTCGATCGTCACCGACTGCGGGTCGTCGCCCTTGCGCAGCGTGGCGTTGGTCTCCCCGTCGGTGACGTACGGCCCGAAACGGCCGTCCTTGACGGTCACCGGCTTGCCCGAGCCGGGGTCGGCGCCGAGCTCGCGCAGCGGTGCCTGGGCCGCCTGCCGGCCACGCTGCTTGGGCTGGGCGTAGATCGCCAGTGCCTGCTCCAGGGTGAGCGTGAACAGCTGCTCCTCGGACTCCAGCGAGCGGGAGTCGGTGCCCTTCTTGAGGTACGGCCCATAGCGGCCGTTCTGCGCCGTGATCGGGTCCCCGGACTCGGGGTCGGTGCCGACGGTGCGCGGCAGCGACAGCAAGCGGAGCGCATCCTCCAGGGTCACCGTGTCGAGCGTCATGTCCTTGAACAGGCTGCCGGTGCGCGGCTTGGCCGTCTTGGGGGCGTCCTCCGGCAGCAGCTCGGTGACGTATGGGCCGTAGCGGCCGTTCTTGGCGACGATCGTGTGCCCGCCGTCCGGGTCGGTGCCCAGCTGCCGCTCGGCGCCGGCCGGGTTGGCCAGCAGCTGGCGCGCGACGTCCAGGGTCAGCTCGTCCGGTGGCAGGTCCTCGGGCACGTTGCCGCGGTTGCCCTCGTCGTCCTCGACGTACGGGCCGTACCGGCCGACCCGCAGCACGATGCCGGTTTCTTCCCCGGCGTCGTCGCGGACCTGGAAGGTGGCCAGCTGCCGGGCGTCGATGTCACCGAGCTCGCCGACCAGGTGCTTGAGCCCGGTCCCGGCGTCGGCCCCGTCGCCGTCGCCGAACCAGAACCGGCCGAGCACCCGCTGGGCGTCCTCGCGACCGCCGGCGACGGCGTCCAGGACGTCCTCGAGCCGGGCGGTGAAGTCGTAGTCGACCAGCCGGGCGAAGTGTCCCTCCAACAGCCGGGTGACCGAGAACGCCAGCCAACTGGGGACCAGGGCGGTCCCCTTCTTGTAGACGTACCCGCGATCCAGGATGGTGCGGATGATCGACGCGTAGGTGGACGGCCGTCCGATCTCCCGCTCCTCCAGCTCGCGCACCAACGACGCCTCGGTGAACCGGGCCGGCGGGCGGGTGTCGTGACCCTCCGCATCCATCCGGGCCACCGCAACCGACTCGCCCTCGGCCAGGTCGGGCAGCCGGGTCTCGCGGTCGTCCCGCTCGGCGTCCGGGTCGTCGTGACTCTCCACATAGGCCCGGAGGAAACCGTGGAAGGTGATGACGCGGCCGGAGGCGGCCAGCTCGGCGTCCACACCGTCGGCGGTGGTCGCCCCGAGCCGCACCTGGACCGACCGGCCCTGCGCGTCCCGCATCTGCGACGCGACCGTGCGCATCCAGATCAGCTCGTAGAGCCGGTACTGGTCACCGGTCAGGCCGGTCTGGCCGGGGGTCCGGAACTGCTCGCCGGAGGGCCGGATCGCCTCGTGCGCCTCCTGGGCGTTCTTGACCTTGGAGCTGTACGTGCGCGGGCTGTCGGGGAGGTACTCCCCGCCGTACAGCTCCCGGACCTGGTCGCGGGCCGCGGCGACCGCCGCCCCGGACAGTGTCACCGAGTCGGTGCGCATGTAGGTGATGAAGCCGTTCTCGTACAGCCGCTGGGCGAGCTGCATCGTCACCGAGGCGCCGAAGCCGAGCTTGCGGCTCGCCTCCTGCTGCAGGGTGGTGGTCCGAAACGGCGCGTACGGCTTGCGGGTGTAGGGCTTCGCCTCCACCGACCGGACGGTGAAGCTGCGGTCCCGCAGTGCCTCCGCCAACGCACCGGTGCGGGCCTCGTCGAGGTGCACCACGTCGCGGCCGGCCGCGAGCTGACCGCCGGGCGTGAAGTCCCGCCCGGCCGCCACCCGAGTGCCGTCCAGAGCCACCAGCCGGGCGGGGAACTGCGGTGGCACCTTGTCCCGGCTGCCGTCCGGGTCGGCGTCCATCGTGGCCTGCAGGTCCCAGTACGACGCGGAGCGGAACGCCATCCGCTCCCGCTCCCGGTCGACCACCAGCCGGGTCGCGACCGACTGCACCCGGCCCGCGGACAGCCCGGACATCACCTTCTTCCACAGCACCGGGCTGACTTCGTAGCCGTACAGCCGGTCGAGGATGCGCCGGGTCTCCTGGGCGTCGACCAGCGACTTGTCGATCTCGCGCGGGCTCTCCACCGCGGCCCGGATCGCCGCGGGTGTGATCTCGTGGAAGACCATCCGGCGCACCGGGATCCGCGGCTTCAGCTCGTCGTAGAGGTGCCAGGCGATCGCCTCTCCCTCGCGGTCCTCGTCCGTCGCGAGGTAGAGCTCGTCGGCGTCCTTGAGCAGCTTGCGGAGCTTGGCGATCTGGCTCTTCTTGTCCTGGGGCACGACGTAGACCGGCGAGAAGCCGTTGTCGACGTCGACGCCGAGCCGGGCCCACGGCTGGCCCTTGTACTTGGCCGGCACCTCTGCCGCCCCCTGCGGCAGGTCGCGGATGTGGCCGATCGAGCTCTCCACGACGTAGCCGCTGCCCAGGTAGCCCGCGATGGTGCGCGCTTTGGCCGGCGACTCGACGATGACGAGCCGGGTGCCGGTTGCTGCGTCAGCCACGGTTCTCCTGCGGGTGATGAGGATGAGATGAGTTGTGCCGTTCTGCCCGGTTTAGCCCTGATCGGGCTCGCCCTCGGTGCGTCGGGCCGGCACCGAACGCCGCACACGGTAACGCCTCTGACCGACCGCCCCGCTCCGCCGCCCCCGGTCAGGGTGCACCGGTCATTCTCGCCGTGAACAACCTCGGGCGTTCCGCGGACCCGGGGTCTGGCCGGTCCGTACCGTGGTCAGCATCATGACGACGTCGCGCTCGGGGACACGGATTCTGACCATCTGGTTGAGCGCAGCGGTGGCCGCCGTTCTCGCGATCACGCTCGCGCCGTCCGGCGTCGCAGCGTCCGGGACGGGAGCAGAAGACCGCGGGTCCGGCGGATGCTCGGTGTACCCGATCGTGCACCGCGGCGAGCATCGAAGGCACGACGAGAACACGATCGGTGCGATCACCGCCGTGCGGCGGGCGGAGGTCGACCTGCGGCTGACCCGCGACCACCGGTTCATCCTCATGCACGACGCCAAGCTGAACCGCACCACCAACGGCACGGGATACGTTCACCGGCGGTCGTGGCGCTACATCTCGTCGCTGCGCACCGAGCCGCACGGCGACCGGGTGCCGACCTGGGCGCAGGTGGTCTCGGCAGCGGCTGCGTCCGGCACCCGGCTGGTCGTCGAGATCAAGCAGTACAACGCCTATTGGTCGCCGCGCCGGCTGCGTCAGGTCGCGCGTCAGGTGCGCAGCGAGCAGATGGTCGGGCGGGTGCATTTCGGCGGTTACGGCGTGGTGGGGGCGATGGCGGACGCGGCCCCGCGGATGCGGACGTACTGGCGTCCCGACCGGAACGACGACGTGACCGCCGAGGAGGTGCAGCACCGGTCGGCCGACGCCGCGCTCGTGCTGCCGGACCGGTTGTCCCGCGCCATCGTGCGTCGGGTCAACGAAGGCGGCTTCCCGGTCTGGGCGCGCCGAGGCAAGCGGCCGGCGGGCCTGACCCAGGAGGAGTACTGGACCCGGATCGCGCGCACCGGCGTGCAGGGCCTGTACACCGACCGGCCGCAAGCGTTCCGAGCGTGGTGCAGGGGCTGACTCGGACCAGGCTGTACCGCCGCGTGCCGGCCTGAGCCGAGGCGCTGCTCCGATACGCTCCCGACGCCGCATCCCGTCCGGAGGAGCCTGTTGACCGAGCGCGTCTACCTGCACATCGGGGCTCCGAAGACCGGCACCACCTACCTGCAGGCCGTGCTGTTCCAGAATCGCGCCCGACTGCGGGCGGCCGGCGTGCTCTACCCCGGGGACACCGCGGACGCGCACTTTCGCGCCACGCTCGATCTGCGCGGGCTGACGTTCGGCGGCTACGACGACCCCGCTGTGCGCGGGGCCTGGCAGCACCTGCGGCGCCGGATCCGGGACTGGGACGGCCCGGTCGCCGTCGTGTCGCACGAGCTGCTCGCCGGATCCCGGCCCGAGACGATCGACGAGCTGCTCGCGGACCTGGGGCCGGCCGAGGTACACGTGCTGCTCACCGCACGCGACCTGGGCCGGCAGGTCCCGGCGGTCTGGCAGGAGATGGTCAAGAACAGCCAGACGCTGCCATACGCCAGGTATCTGGCCCAGGTGACCGGCGCCCGGCAGGGGCGCGGGGCGAACGTGTTCTGGCGCCAGCAGGACACGGTCGCGGTGCTGGCCCGCTGGGGAGAGCGGCTGCCGGCCGAGAGGCTGCACCTGGTCACGGTGCCGCCCACCGGGGCCCGGTCGTCACTGCTGTGGGAGCGGTTCTGCTCGGTGCTTGGCGTCGACCCCGCGGCGTACGACGCGCAGGTGCGGCGCAGCAACGTGTCACTCGGCCTCGCCGAGGCGGAGGTGGTCCGGCTGGTCAACGGCGCCTTGGACGACCGGCTCGAGTGGCCAGACTTCGCCGCCCTCGTGAAGGGTGGGCTCGCGGAGCGGCTGGCCGCTCGGCCCGGAAGCGGCCGGGCCAGGGTGCCCGACGAGCTGCGCGACTGGTTCGATGACGCCGCAGAACGGATGATCGACGACCTGCGACGGGGCGGCTACGACGTCGTCGGCGACCTGTCCGAGCTGCGCCCGGAGTACGGCGAGCCTGGGGCCGTGGCGGTGCCGGCGCCCGAGGCGGTCGGCGACGCGGCCGCGTGGGCGCTGGCCGAACTGCTGGTCGACCAGGCGGCCCGCCGCCGACGCGGGGGGCGGCTGGCGGCGTCCGCGTCGTCGCGACTCACCGGGGGGTGGCGGCGCGCCGTACGCCGGCTGCTCCCTCGCCGCCCCCCCGCGGCCTAAACCACCCCCGCGATCCGTCACTTCCACCCCGACGATCCGTCAGTTCCACCCCGACGATCCGTCAGTTGCGCCCCCGCGATCCGTCAGTTTGCGCCGTCACCTCCTGGTCGGAACCGGCGCATCACACGTTCACGAGTGACGGACGGTCCGGCCGAGACTGACGGATGGGTACACCGAAACTGACGGATGGGGAGGTCGAAACTGACGGATCGCGGGTTTGGGGGGTTGCTGCGGTCAGGCGGTGGTGCTCACCGAGGCACTGTCGCCGCTCGCGGTCTCCTCGAACGCGACCGGGCGCCGCTTGGTGACCCACAGCGCGCCGGCGATGATGCCGGCTGCCACCAGGGCGATGCTGATGCGCAACACATCGCTGGCGTCCTCCCCGATCGACAGCTGGACGATCGCAGGGGCGATCAGCAGCGACACCAGGTTCATCACCTTGAGCAGCGGGTTGATCGCCGGACCGGCGGTGTCCTTGAACGGGTCGCCGACGGTGTCGCCGATGATCGTCGCCTCGTGCGCCGGCGACCCCTTGCCGCCGTGGACGCCGTCCTCGACCAGCTTCTTGGAGTTGTCCCACGCGCCACCGGAGTTGGCGAGGAACACCGCCATCAGGGTCCCGGTACCGATCGCGCCGGCCAGATAGCCGGCCAGCGGGCCGACCCCCAGACCGAACCCGACCGCGACCGGCGCCAGGATGGCGAGCAGGCCCGGGGTCGCCAGCTCGCGCAGCGAGTCCCGGGTGCAGATGTCGACCACGCGCCCGTACTCGGGGCGCCCGGTGCCCTCCATGATGCCGGGGATCTCGCGGAACTGTCGGCGCACCTCGAACACCACGGCCCCGGCCGCCCGCGACACGGCGTTGATCGCCAGCCCGGAGAACAAGAACACGACCGCGGCGCCAATGAGCAGGCCGACCAGAACGTTCGGGCTGAACACCTGGGTGGCGAAGGCGTTCACGCCGCTTGTGTCGGCGCCGGACTCGAGCACGGCGATCGCGATCGCGTCCGTGTACGAGCCGAACAGCGCCGTGGCGGCGAGCACCGCGGTGGCGATCGCAATCCCCTTGGTGACCGCCTTGGTGGTGTTGCCGACGGCGTCCAGCTCGGTGAGGATCTGGGCGCCGTTGCCGTCCACGTCGCCGGACATCTCCGCGATGCCCTGCGCGTTGTCGCTGACCGGGCCGAAGGTGTCCATCGCGACGATGACGCCGACCGTGGTCAGCAGGCCGGTGCCGGCGAGCGCGACCGCAAACAGCGACACCGTCACGGAGGCGCCGCCGAGCAGGAACGCGCCGAAGACCGCGGCGCCGATGACCAGAGCGGTGTAGACGGCGGACTCGAAGCCGACCGCGAGGCCGGACAGGATCACTGTGGCCGGCCCGGTCAGTGCGGTCTTGCCCACGTCCTTGACCGGGCGGTGCTCGGTGCCGGTGTAGTAACCCGTGAGGGACAAGATGATCGCCGCGAGCACGATGCCGAGCAGCACGGCGATGACGGCGATCACAGCCGGGCTGCCCTCACCGTCGAGGCCGCCGTCGAGGTCGGCGAACGAGGTGGGCAGGTAGACGAACGCGGCGATCGTGCACAGCACCGCAGACACGGCCGCCGAGATGTAGAAGGCGCGGTTGATGGTGGTCAGCCCGCCCTCGCCGGCGCGCGGCTTGGTGATGTACACGCCGAGGATCGCGGTGAGCGCACCGATGGCCGGCACGATCAGCGGGTAGACCAGGCCAGACGAGCCGAACGCCGCCGAGCCGAGGATCAGGGCGGCCACCAGCGTCACCGCGTACGACTCGAACAGGTCGGCCGCCATGCCCGCGCAGTCGCCGACGTTGTCGCCGACGTTGTCGGCGATCGTGGCGGCGTTGCGCGGGTCGTCCTCGGGGATGTTCTGCTCCACCTTGCCGACCAGGTCGGCGCCGACGTCGGCCGCCTTGGTGAAGATGCCACCGCCGACTCGCATGAACATCGCGAGCAGCGCGGCGCCGAAGCCGAAGCCCTCGAGCACGCTGGGGGCGTCGCCGCCGTAGAGCAGCACGACGACGGCCGCGCCGAGCAGACCGAGACCGACCGTCGCCATGCCGACGACGCCACCGGTGCGGAAGGCGATGCGCATCGCGGCGTCGCGGTCATCGCCACGCGCCGCCGCTGCCACCCGCACGTTGGCCCGGACCGCGAGCCACATGCCGAGGTAGCCGATCGCCGCGGAGAAGCCCGCACCGATCAGGAAGAACAGCGAGCGACCGATCCGGATCTCGAGGTCACCTGGCAGCGCGAACAGCGCCACGAACGCCACCACGGCGAACACGGCCAGAGTGCGGAACTGGCGGGTGAGGTACGCCGACGCCCCCTCCTGCACTGCCAGCGCGATGGTCTTCATGCTCTCGGTGCCCTCGTCGGCGGCCAAGACCTGCCGCCGGAACACCGAGGCCATGACCAGCGCGATGAGCGCGATCACGGCGACGACGATCACGACGGAGGTGTTGCCGCCATCGAGGGTGACGTCCACGCCGGAAGCGGCGAGGGGTACCCGCGACATTGCGTACTCCTCCAGCAGATGTTGTGTCCCACGCCGACGCGTGGGTGGACGCACCGTACCGGGGCGCGGCGGGTCAGTTCTCGGTGCCCCAGCCGAGCTCGATGCGCGTCCCGTGCTGGCCGGTGCGCACCGACACTCGCTCCGCGAGTCCTTCCAGCAGAGCCATCACGGCCGGTGCCGCGTCGATGTCGGACTCCGGCGACTGGCCGTCCGGGCCGGCGAGCAGCAGCCGTACTGCGTCGTCACCGCTCGCTTCCGGCAGCGCAACCGCGTCGACGACCGTGACCCACAACCCGGGCCCGCCGTCGAAGCCGAGCTGGACCGGCTCCTCCAGACCGTGTCGCCGGTGCGCGGCCACGGCCCGGCCGCACGCCTCACCGACAGCGAGGCGCACGTCCTCCACCACGTCCTCGTTCACACCGTTCAGCCGGGCCAGCGAGACCGCGACGAGGCGTACGACACGCACATGTGCGGCATCCGGCACCACCTCGATGCGGACCTGCGGCATGGGAGCCGGTCAGGCGTCCGTCGCCGCGGCGACGGAGTCGTGGATCGCGAACACCTTGGTGAGCCCGGTGATGCGGAAGATCTTGAGCAATCGTTCCTGCGTGCAGACCACACGCAGGTTGCCGTCGTTGGCGCGGACCCGCTTCAGCCCGCCGACCAGCACGCCCAGCCCGGTCGAGTCCAGGAAGTCGACCGCCTCGACGTCGACCACGATGTGGTAGCGCCCGGCGTTCACCAGATCCACCAGTGCTTCACGCAGCTTGGGCGCCGTGTAGACGTCGATCTCGCCCCGGACGGCGATGACCGTCCACTCCCCCTCGTTGCGCGTGTCCAGCGACAGGTCCACAACGTCTCCTCGTCGTCCCGGGCGACGACCGTCTCGACCCCCGGCCGATCCGGACGCCTCCGTCCGCTCCGCAGTAAACCACGACCCCATGCCGGCAGGGCAGAAGTCGTCCAGCCGCGTGCCAGCCTCGCAGCAGCACAGCCGACCGTCGTCAGGCCGGGTCACCCGCGCGAGTCAGCCCAGCCGGTCGAGGAACTCTCGTGACCGCTGCCGCACCTGGGCCGTGGCGTCCGCGTCGTACGACGGCAGTGAGATGTCTGTGAACAGGTGCCGGTCGCCGGGGTAGACGAACAGCTCGGCGCGCCCGGAGCCGACCGACTCGACCAGCTCACGGGCGGCGTCGATGTCGCCCTCAAGCCCGAAGAACGGGTCCCGGTCCATGCCGTGGATCTGCACCGACACCCCGTCGGGCCAGGGCCCGAAGGCCCAGTCACCGGTGATCGGGATGCAGGCCTCGTAGAGCAGCGCCCCGCGGGCGCCGGGCCGGGTCTGGGCGAACTGCTGTGCCGTGCCGGCACCCCAGGAGAAGCCGGCGTACACCAGTTCGGCGGGCAGGTCGGCCAGGCTCTGGACGGCGCGCTCGCTGAGCACCTCGTCGCCGATGCTGCGCAGGTGCGCCACACCGTCCTCGACGGTGCGCGGTCGTTCGCCGTCGAACAGGTCCGGCGTGTGCACGATGTGCCCGCCGACGCGCAGCTCCTCGGCGAACGCACGCACCCCGTCGGTCAGTCCCTGCACGTGATGGAACAGCACAACCTCGGCCATCTCTACACTCCTTCATTGGACGACGATGGTAGAACGATCCAGAATACTAGAATGGTCCAGAGATGCCGGTCAATGAGAGGATCCCCGACTACGACCTCGACGAGATGGTCGTGGTCACGGCACCCGAGCAGCTGCGCGCACTGGCCGATCCGCTCCGCGCCGCCGTGCTGGAGCTCCTGCTCGAGCGGGCCGCCACGGTCAGTGAGTTGGCGCACGCGGTGGACCGCCCCAAGAGCACGGTCGCCTATCACGTCAACCTTCTCGTCGAGGTCGGCCTGCTGCGCGTGGTCCGTACCCGGCGGGTACGTGCGATCGAGGAGCGGTACTACGGCCGGGTTGCCCGCACGATCTACATCGGCGCGCTGAACCGCCCGGAGGACAAGCAGATCGCCGCCGCCATCAACGGGCTCGCGGAGGCGGCCGCGGAATCGGCTGCGGCCCACGCGGCCGACGAGCTGCGGTGCCTGCTCGTGCATGCCCGCGTGCCGATCGAGGAGGTGCGGAACTTCTGGGCGGAGGTCCAGGAGGTTGCCCGCCGGTTCGCCCAGATCCCCCGGTCCGGCGACCAGGCGTACGGGTTCGTGGCCGGCCTCTATCCCACGGACGCTCCCACCCTCCCTGACGCGAAACGCAGACCGGTCGAGTGACGCTGCCGTGCTCCGGGTGGGCTTGTCCGGCCCCAGTCCGCTGCGCGCTAAAACGGCCGGGCAGCAGTCGGCCAGCCGCGTGCCAGACTCACAGCATCATGCCGACGCAGGCGCTGACATCGCACTCCCTGTCCGGCGGCCCGGATCCGGTGGCGCTGCTGGAGCGGCTCGCCGGCCAAGCCGGCCGCGAGGGCCGGCTGACCCACCTCGAACGGCTGCCGCCGAGGGCGGCACGGCCGACCGGATGGCCGACGTGGGCCCCCTCGGAGCTGGTGGAGCGGCTGCGCGCGACCGGCGTGGAGTGGCCCTGGAGTCACCAGGTCGAGACCGCCGAACGGGCATGGGCCGGTCGACACGTCGTGGTCGCCACCGGAACCGCCTCCGGCAAGTCGCTGGGCTACCTGTTGCCCGGGATCAGCACGGTGCTCAGCGCCGAGGCGCCCGCACGGGCACGGGACCGAACGCCGACCGTGCTCTACGTCGCACCGACGAAGGCACTCGCCCATGACCAGTTGGCCGTGGTGCGCGGGATCGCAGGCGGGCCCACCGAGGGGATTCGAGGGCTGCGCGCCGTCGCAGTGGACGGGGACGCCCCGCGCTCCGAGCGGGACTGGGCCCGCGACCACGCGACCTGGGTGGTCACCAACCCGGACATGCTGCACCGGTCCGTGCTGCCCTCGCACAGCCGCTGGGCCCGGCTGCTCGGTGGGCTGACGTACGTGGTGGTGGACGAGTGCCACCACTACCGGGGGATGTTCGGCTCGCACGTGGCGCACGTGTTGCGCCGACTCCGCCGCCTGGCGGCGCACTACGGCGCGCGACCGACGTTCGTCCTCGCATCGGCCACCATCGCCGACCCGGAAGGCTGTGCGTCGACGCTCACCGGGTTGCCGGTGAAGGCGGTCACCGACGACGGATCCCCGCGCGGGCCGGGTGCGCTGGCGCTGTGGGAGCCGCCGCTCACCGAGGTGGACGGGGAGCACGGCGCCCCGACCCGACGCTCGGCGACCGCTGAGACCGCCGACCTGCTCACCGACTTGGTGCTGGACGGGCTGCGCACGCTGGCGTTCGTCCGGTCCCGCCGGGGGGCGGAGACCGTCGCGCTGACCGCCCAGCGACAGCTGGCCGACGTGGACCCTGCCCTCGCGGACACCGTGGCCGCCTACCGCGGTGGTTACCTGCCGGAGGACCGGCGCGCGCTCGAGGCGGACCTGCGGTCCGGTCGGCTGCTCGGTGCGGCCGCGACGAACGCCCTCGAGTTGGGCATCGACCTGGTCGGGCTGGACGCCGTCCTGGTGGCCGGTTTCCCGGGCACTCGGGCGGCACTGTGGCAACAGGTCGGGCGGGCCGGGCGGCGGAGCCGTTCGTCAGTGGGCGTCCTGGTGGCCCGGGACGACCCGCTGGACACCTACCTGGTGCGGCATCCGGAGGCGCTGCTGGGCGCCCCGCTGGAGGCGACCGTCAGTGACCCGGACAACCCGTACGTACTCGGCCCGCACCTGTGCGCCGCGGCGCAGGAGCTGCCGCTGACCGACGACGACCTGACCCTTTTCGGCCCCCGCGCTCGCGAGGGGGTGGAGGCGCTGGCCGCCGACGGGGTGCTGCGGCGCCGACCGCGCGGCTGGTTCTGGACCCGTCGCGACCGGGCCTGCGACCTGGCCGACATCCGTTCCAGTGGCGGGTCGCCGGTGCAGGTGGTCGAGCGGCCGGACGGTCGGGTGCTCGGCACCGTCGACGCGGCATCGGCACACACCAGCGTGCACGAGGGGGCGGTGTACCTGCACCAGGGCCGCACCTACCTCGTCCACGATCTCGACCTCGATGCCGCCGTCGCGCTGGTGGACCGTGCCGACCCCGACTGGACCACCACGGCCCGCGACATCACCGACATCGAAGTCCTGGCCGCGGGGCGTCGACAGGTCTGGGGGCCGGCCGAGGTCGTGCTCGGAAGCGTGCAGGTGACCAACCAGGTCGTCGGCTACCTCCGCCGGAGGGTCCTCACCGGGGAGGTGCTGGGGGAGGAACCGCTGGACCTCCCGCCCCGACACCTCACCACCACGGCAGTCTGGTGGACGCTGGACGACGCCCAAGTCGCCGCCAGCGGAGTGGATTCGCGGGACGTTCCCGGGGCGGCGCACGCCGCGGAGCACGCGGCCATCGGCCTGCTGCCGTTGTTCGCCACCTGCGACCGGTGGGACATCGGCGGCGTCTCGACCGCCGTGCACCGCGACACGGGCCGACTCACGGTCTTCGTGTACGACGGGCATCCTGGCGGCGCCGGCTTCGCTGAGCGTGGCTTCGCGGTCGCCGAGCAGTGGCTCCGAACTACCCGGGCGGCGATCGCGAGTTGCGAATGCACGGGAGGCTGCCCGTCGTGCGTCCAGTCTCCCAAGTGTGGCAACGGGAACGAGCCCCTGCACAAGCAGGGCGCCGTTCAGCTGCTCGACATGCTGCTGGCGGGCTGAGCGGTCACGATGCACCCTGATAGCAACGGGGCTCCGCCCCACGACAGGAGGACCCATGGCTGTTCTCGGCGTGATCTTGTTGATCGTGGTCGCCGTCGTGGCGGTGACCGTGATCGGCCAAGGTGGCGATCCGGTGATGCTGGAGCTGCCCGGATTCAGCATCGACACCACTGCCGCGGGTGTCTTCGGGGTCGGGGCCGGAAGCAGCGCGTTGGGGCTGCTCGGCCTGGTCCTGCTGCTCGGCGGGGTCCGGAGGGGCACCAAACGGCGCAAGGAGGTCCGGCAGCTGCGGCGTGACGCCGGGCCGCAGCCAGGAGCGGGTGGCGAACCCGGACCGGCTGAGGAGCATCGCCCGGGAACCGGGCGGAACGCCCCACCACCGGCGCCCGGCGAGTCCCATCCGCCCCGTCGCCGCGGTGGCGACGACGAGGGCGAGCACTTCAGGGCGGTCCCACGGGACTGATCCGGACCGGTCATCGGCTGCAGCCAGACCGACCGCCCCGCGCGGTGGGCGGAGCACATCCGCATCACGGTGCCGGACCGGCACGTGCCCGGGCAGCAGGCGCCCAGCTGCCCCCCAACAGCGGTGCGGTCCGCACCCGCGTCGCGACCAGGACGTCGGCACCTGCAGCGACGCACTGCACCAGACCGGCGTCGTTCGCCGCGACGACCCGAGCGGCCGCGGTACAGGGATCGGCGCCGGCAGCGAGCGCTGAGGCGCCCGCCAGCGCACCGAGGTCAGCCGCCGCGGCCGCCGCGTGCCGCGCGGCGACCACGCGAACGACGCCGACACCGACCACCGCGGTGGACAACAGGATCACGGTCATCCCCAAGGCGAGCACGGTCGCGACGCCGCAATCGTCGCGCCGCCGACCCCTGTGAATCACTGCGGCTC
Source organism: uncultured Actinomycetota bacterium (assembly GCA_963704295.1). Classification (GTDB taxonomy): domain Bacteria; phylum Actinomycetota; class Actinomycetes; order Propionibacteriales; family Nocardioidaceae; genus JACCVL01. Next base: position 1,357,128 of record OY969884.1, read on the forward strand.
CCGCGCCGCGACGGCGTCCGCCGTCAGCTCGATCTGCCCGACGGAGCCGATCAGCGGCAACCGTGGTCCGACCCTCGTGGTGACCGAGGCGGTGACGACCCCGCCGTGTTCGCCGACCTCCCAGTCCGCCGAACCCGGCGCCAGCTGGGAGACAACCGCGTCAACGGTGTCGGGTGGCTCGCCGCGGGCAGTGAGCCGCGCCGCCTCCCGAGCCGCGTCGAGACAGCCCACCTGTGCGGCGCCCACCAGCACCAGCCACGCGAGCGCTACGGCGACGACGACCAGGACCGGGAGCACCAGCGCCGCCTCGGCCGTCACCATCCCCCGGTCACCGGCCGACCACCCGCGCCCACGCCTGCTCCGCGGGGTCACGCCGGTCCCCCCGTTCCCCCTCCGGCCACCACGGTGTGAAGGCCGTGCACGAGCCCGGACCAGAAGGCCCCCGCTCTCATGGCCGCCGGCGGTGGTGGCGGGCGCTGAGGCTGTCGAGGCGAGCCTGGCTGAGGGCACGACAGGTCCGATCGCGAGGAGCTCCCAGAGGGGGCCGGGGGGAGCCCCCTCTGGGAGGACGGGATGGTCAGAACGGCAGCAGGTCCACGACCCCGCCGATCACATCGGTGAACAGCGAGGTGAAGAAGCCGGAGTTGGCGAGCTGGTACAGCACCCCGGCCACGCCGCAGGCGCCGACGGTGCCGACCGCGTACTCCGACGTGGTCATGCCCCGCTCGTCACGGCGGGGTGGCAACCCGACGCAGCCGGCGTGGGCCCCCCGTCGGAAGCGGGCGAACGAAGGGGTCGGGGGGGTGGGCATGTGTGGCCTCCGGGAGACAGCGCCCCTGCCGGGCGAAACGTGACGGACGTCTGCACCCTGGTCTGCTGCCGGCGGCCTCGAGGAGGAGCGGTGGGCTGCCTGTGTACAGCGAGGGGCGGGCCCGGTACCTGTGCACGACGTCGACCCGAGAGCCGGCCCAGAGCCGGCCCCGGTCCCGTCGCCCCTCGTCACGCCAAGACGGTCGTGAACGCGCTCAACACTGTCGGCGCGACGCCGATCAGCACGAAGGCCGGCAGGAAGCACAGTCCCAGCGGGCCCGCCGAGCGCACCTCGACCCGGTGGGCGACCCCGTCGGCGTCCGTGCCGGCGGCCAGGTACAGGTCGTCGACCACCCGTTCCAAGGCGTCTGCGAGCGGCGCGCCGAGGTCGGACGCCCGGACCACTGCCCGACCCATGGGACCCAGCACGGAATGGGAGGCGACCTCCGACCAGACCGCCACTGCGTCCGTACCGAGGGCTAGCCGCGCGGCCCGGCGGCCGAGGTCGGCACCCAGCGGGCCACCGACCGCCTCCGCCACCACGGCCATCGCCGGCCCGACCGGTCGCCCGGCCCGCAGCGCGACGACGAGCAGGTCGATCGCCAGCGGTAGGTCGGCGGCTACCTTCTGCCGGCGGCGGCGATCGCGGTCACGCTCCCGTCGGGACAGCCAGCGCGGCACCACGGCCGCGACACCGACCGCGCCGAGAATCCCGGGCAGACCGCCGAGCAGCCACCCCGCCTGCCAGCCCAGCAGCAGCCCGACCGCGATCCTGGCGACAGCGGTGGAACCGCCACTTCGCAGTGGCCGGCCCCGGCTGCGGTCGTGCCCCGCCAGGGCTTGGAGGCGCCGTCCGGCGACGCTCACGGCATCGCCCCCTCGGCCAGTCGCTCCACCCAGACCAGCCCGAGGCATGCCAGGGCGGTGCCGACGAGCAGGCACCACGCCCCCGCCGGTGTCGACGTCATCACGACCAGCGGGTCGGCGTCCATGCCCTGTCCCAGTGCGATTCCGAGCACCGGCAGCACGGCGAACAACCGGGCGGTGGCCCGTGCGCCAGCGACGGCAGCGTCCACCTTCCGGCAGCGAGCCTCGTCCGCGCGGACGCGCTGTGCGATCCGCGCAACGGTGCCCGCCAGTCCAGCCCCGGTCCGGTCGGCCACCTCCCAGGCCGCCCCCAGCAGGTGCAGCCGCTCGGCCCCGGGCGCGGACGAGGCGCTCACCCTGCAAGCCGCGGCCACGTCTCCGCCCAGGCGCGCGGTGCTGGCGACCGGTTGGAACAGCGGCAGGTCGGCACCCACCCTGACGAGCACCCGCTCGGGCGCGAGACCTGCGCGGAGACCGGACGCGAGTGCCTCACAGCCCTCCACCACCTCCGCCCCGACTGCCCGCGCGTGCCTCCGAGCGCGGCTGCGACGCACCAACGCCGCCGCGGTGCCGGCTGCGATGAGCGCGGCCACGGCCAGCGGCGCCGTCACCTCCACCCTCGGCCCGGCCACCACCACCGTTCCGGACAGCACGACGAGGGTGGGCAGCGCGAGCCATCCGAGGGCGAGCCCGCGCTCGGTGGTCGTGGGCCGCCAGCCGGTGAAGCGGCTGGTGGCGCTCGGGCACAGTCGGGACGCCCTCGCAGTGCTACCTGCCCGCACCAACAACCAGCCGGCACCGGCGGCACCCAGGGCGGCCGTCAGCACCAGCGCACCCGGCACGGGTGGTGCGCCGATCACGGCGCCGGCCCGTACAACAGCCGCTCCAGACCGGGCGCCGCCGGCCCCGGCGCGAGCCTGCCCGACGGCTCGAGCCGCAGCGCGGATTCGCACACCAGACCCCCCGACTTCGGTGACAGCACCGCCACCTCCGCAAGCCGGCGAAGCCGGTCCGCTCGGCGCAGGTGCACCACCACGCGCAACCCCGCCAGGACCTGGGCCTGCACCGCGGCGCGGCCGAGGCCCGCCGTGACGCCCAAGGACTCGAGCCGCGCCGGCACGTCGGAGGGTGCGTTGGCGTGCAGGGTGCTGCACCCGCCCTCGTGTCCGGTGTTCAGTGCCGCCAACAGGTCGACCACCTCCGCCCCGCGGACTTCGCCCACGACGAGCCGGTCGGGCCGCATCCGTAGGGCCTGGCGAACCAGGTCGCGCAGGCTGATGCCACCGGCTCCCTCGACGTTCGGCGGCCGGGCTTCGAGGGCAACGACGTGCGGATGCTCGGGCCGCAACTCGGCCGAGTCCTCCACCAGAACGATCCGCTCCGCGGTCGGCACGAGGGACAGCAGCGCTGCGAGCAGCGTTGTCTTGCCCGAGCCGGTGCCTCCGGTGACGAGGAACGCCGTACGAGAAGCCACCAGGTCGGCGAGCACGCGAGCGCCCGCACCGTCGAGTGTTCCTGCCCGCACGAGCTGGTCGAGGCTGAACACCTGGCGGGCCGGCACCCGCAGGCTCAACAACGTGCCCGGCCTGGCCACCGGCGCCAGCGCAGCGTGCAGGCGTGTCCCGTCGCGCAGCCGCACATCGACGAACGGGCTGGCGTCGTCGAGCCGGCGTCCGCCGACCGCGGCCAGCCGTTGAGCCAGCCGGCGTACTGCCGCGTCCGATCCGAACCGCACCGACGTCAGCTCGAGGCCATGGCCTCGATCGACGAGGACCTGCTCGGGCCCGTTGACCAGCACGTCGGTAACACCGGGCTCGCACAGCAGCACGTCCAACGGGCCGGCGCCCGCGCTCTCCCGGTCGAGCGCTTCGACGAGCGCTGTCACTCCGGCCTCACTGACCACCCGCCCCTCGGCCCGCAGCACCCTCGCGACCTCGACGGCATCGAGGCGGGCGCCGCTGGCGGCCAGCGCGGACCGGACGTGCTCGAGCAATGCTCCGTCCGGGCCGCTCATGCCGGGACGCGCCGCGTGCCGACACCACAGGCGTCGAGGGTGGCCGTGCAGGCCCGGGCCAGCGAACCCCGCGACCGCCGCCGCGGTCCGAAGCCCTCGTCCAGCCAGGCGGGAAGTCGGCGCTCGGACCGCATGCTCGCGAGCAGGGGCAGGCCGAGGGAGTCGGCCGCGGCGTCCGGGGCGAAGGCACGCCCGCCGAGCTCGCGCACCACCACCGCGACGTCGGTGCTGGCTCGGCGCAGCCATTGCAGGCGGGCACGAGCGGCGGCCACCGCGCGTAGCTGGTCCGGCAGCACCCACACGACCCGCTCCGCCATCGCGAGGGCCGCCAGGGCCGCATCGTCCTCCCGCCGGGGGATGTCGACGACCACCAGACCGAACCCGCGGCGGGCTGCGGTGAGCACGCTGCGCATCGACTCCGCCGGCAGCGGCACGGGCGGGTCGCGGCTCCAGGACAGCACCGACACCCCGTCCACGACCGGCAGCACGTCGCGCAGCGACGCAGCGCTGACCCGGCCGGTGGTGCCGGCCAGATCCGCCCAGCGCAGGCCGGGCGCGTCCTCACCGCCGAGCAGGACGTCCGCACCACCACCCCACGGATCCGCGTCCACCAGCAGGCTGGGAACGTCGGAGGCGCACGCGGCAGCGGCGAGCGCGGCCGCGAAGACGGAGGCTCCCGCCCCTCCACACGCCCCCAGGACGCCCAACAGGACACCGGCGGCGGGACCACCCTGGTTGGACTCGAGCAGGTCGACGATCCGGTCCCCGTCGTCCGCAGCCGACAGCACTGCTTCCGCTCCGACCGCGACCGCGCTTCGCCAGGTGTCCGGAGCGATCTCGTCCGGCACGACGACGACGACGCCGTCGCGGCGCGGCAGCGCAAGCGCGGCAAGTTCCGCCGCTCGGTCGGCTCCGACCAGCACCACTCCAGTGCCGGACCAGGCCGACCGCACAGCAGCAACGTCGGCAGCGACCTGGGGATCGGCGCCACCGGCGGCGGCGAGGCGGCGGACCTCGGACAGAAGTCGCGGATCGTGACTGAGGAGGGCTGGCCGGTGCGGGCTGAGCAGGGCGGGGTGGCCGCGACCCGCCGAGACGAGGTCGGACAAAAGTCGCGGATCGTGGGGAGGGGGGTCGGGACGGGGGTGGGGAGGGGGGTGGGGAGGGGGGTCGGGGGTAGGGGGCACGGGGACAACCTGTGCCGTTCGGCCGACGCTCCGCCGACCAGCGCCGGCCGGCTGGGGACGGCCTCGCTACCACGGCCGGTTGTGGACGACCAGCCCGCGCTTCCACCCCGGCCGGCCCCGGCGCGGTTAGGGTCACCCAGGTGAGCGACGCCGACGTCACGCGCTCCCCCGGCCGGCCGGCGGCCTTCTTCGACCTGGACAAGACGATCATCGCCCGGTCGAGCACGCTGGCGTTCAGCCGGGCGTTCTTCGAGGGCGGGTTGATCTCCCGCCGCTCCGCCCTGCGCGGCGCCTACGCGCAGCTGATGTTCGGACGCTCCGGGGTGGACCACGCCCAGATGGAACGGATGCGGGCCTACCTGTCGTCACTCAGCGCGGGGTGGGACGTCCAGACGGTCCGCGACATCGTCGCCGAGACGCTGCACGCGATCGTCGACCCGATGGTCTACGACGAGGCTGTGCAGTTGATCGAGGAGCACACCGAGGCCGGCTGCGACGTGATCATCGTGTCCACGTCCGGCTCGGAGGTGGTCGAGCCGATCGGCGAGATGCTCGGCGTCGACCACGTGGTCGCGACCCGGATGGTGGTCGAGGGCGGCCGCTACACCGGTGAGATCGGCTTCTACGCGTACGGCCCGCACAAGGCGACGGCGATGCGCGAGCTCGCCGACCGGCACGGCTACGACCTCGCGGCGTCGTACGCCTACTCGGACTCCGAGACCGACCTGCCTATGCTGGAGCTGGTCGGCCACCCGCACGTGGTGAACCCGGACCGCGCGCTGCGCCGGGTCGCCGCCCAGCGGGACTGGCCGGTGCTGAGGTTCAGCACCCCGGTCGGTCTGCGTGCCCGAGTCGGGCTGAGCGGCCGCCCGACGTCACTGGCCGTGGTCGGCGTGGGGGTGGCGACGGTGACGCTGACGGTGTGGGCGTGGAGGCGGCGCGCCCAACGCCGACAGGCGTGGACACGCCGAATGGCCCTTCCGCTGATGCGGTGACCGCTGTACAAAGGAACCACAACTCCAGACCGACACGGCGCACGGGTACCCACGCGGCGATCCACCCTTCCTACAGGGCAGTCGTCACCGGGACACTCCCGAGGCGACGGTTACGAGAATGCACGCCTGGTAGCCCAGTGCGCCGTGCCAGCGAACGGTGTCACCCTCGCGGTGACGCCGTTCGCACGTCCGGACCGCTCAGCTGAGCGGGCTGTCCTCGACCCCGTACGCGTACGCGGCCGCCGCGTGCAGCAGCCAGCCCACGACGCCGGCCGTGCCGCCGTCGCGGTAGCCGGCCAGCGCCCGGCCGTACGCCTCGACCGAGCGGGCGTGTCCTGCCTCCGGCACCGTGACCGCCGCCGGGTCGACACCGGAGTCGACCAGCACCAGCCGCTCCGCCGCGCGGGCCACCACACCGTCCCGGGATCCGAAGGCGGCGGCGCTGACGATCTCGGCGTGCACCACCGCGGCGAGCACCATCGCCGGCGCCGACGTGCCGGTCCGCACCAGGTCGCCGACCGCGGTCAGCCGCTCCGCCCCGGCCACCGACCGCGGCCGGCCGCGCCCCTCGTCGTCCTCGTCGGCGGCGAGGGCGTGCAGCCGGGCCAGCGCCTGCACCGGGCTGTGCTGCCACACCGGCAGCAGGCCCACCAGCTCGGTGGACACCCGAAGCGCCGCCGCGGCCGGCGGGTCGACGTGCCCGGCTCGCAGGTCCTCCAGGCTGGAACCGCTGCCCTCCAGCCGGGCGCTCGCGGCTGCGCCGCGCAGCAGCGACTCCACGGTGTCGGCGGCCGTGCTCCGCCTCAGTCCGCGGTCGCGCAGCAGCGCGTCCACCGCGTCCCGCGCGGCAGCCATCGCGGAGGGGACGCCCTCGCGCCGGGCCAGCACCGCAAGCGGGTCACGGCCGGCGGAGGGGCCCGGCGGGACCGGCGACCGGTCCGGGGCGGGCACCGGCGCAGCGTAACCCGTTAGCCTCGCGCCGGTGGAGGAGCGGCGGCGGGTCGAGCACGCCCGAGTGTTCGGGTCGGTCGCCGACGCCTACGACCGCGGTCGACCCGGCTACCCGGACGAGGCGGTCCGCTGGATGGTCGGGGACACCGCGCGCCGGGTGCTCGACCTGGCTGCCGGGACCGGGGCGCTCACCCGGCCGCTGCTTGCGGCCGGGCACGTGGTGCTCGCCGCCGACCCGCTGCCGGCGATGCTCGCGCACCTGGTGCGCCGCTCCGAGACCACCACCCTGGCCGCGATCGCGGCCACCGCCGAGCAGCTCCCGCTCCGGGTGGCCGCCGTGGATGCGGTCACGATCGGGGCCGCCTACCACTGGTTCGACCCCGACCTCGCGGTCCCCGAGCTGGCTCGGGTGCTGCGACCCGGTGGCGTGCTGGCGATGGTCTGGAACATCCGGGACGAGTCGGTGCCCTGGGTCCGGCGGCTGTCGGAGATCATCGGCCACGACGCGGAGCTGCCCGATCCCAGCGGCACGCTGGGCCTGTCCGGCGCTTTCGGCCCGGTGGAGTGGCAGCGCTACCGGATGTACCAGCCGCTGGGCCGGAGCCGGCTGCTGGACCTCGTCGCCTCCCGGTCGTACGTCGCCGTGCTCGACCCGACCGAGCGTGAGCAGGTGCTGGCCCGGGTGGGCGAGCTGTACGACCAGCGGCGAGGCGACGCGATCGGCCTGCAGATGCCCTACGTCACCCACTGCCTGCGCACCACCCGCCTGCCGCGCTAACGGACGGCCGACGTGGACGAGCTGCAGGTCATCGGCGTCCTCGTGGGAGCGTCGGCAGCCGTGGCCCTCACGGCCTGGTTGCTCCGGCACCGCCGCGACCTCGGGACCCCCGCCGACCGGGCCACCTTCGCCACGCTGCACGCCGCCTCGCTCGCCTCGCCGCCCCTGCGCGCCGGGCTGAACGCCGGCAGCGCGGAGCGCGCGGTGCGACACCTGCGGGCCCTGCTCGGGACGCCGGCCGTGGCGCTCGCCGACGACCAGCGGGTGCTCGCCTGGGACGGCGGCGCGCACCACCACGCCGACCAGCTGCTCGAGCTGTCCCGTCGGACCCTCGAGTCCGGGCGCACGCACGCGCACGGTGCCGGTGAGGTCGGCTGCCCGCGCGCCGGCTGTGAGCTGCGGGGCGCCGTGGTCGCCCCCCTGGTGGTCGAGGACCGGGTGGTGGGGACGCTCGTCGCGCTCACCGAGACCACCTCGGCGGGGCTGGTCCGGGCGGCCACCGAGGTGGCCCGCTGGGTCTCGGCGCAGCTGGAGCTGGCGGAGCTGGACCGTTCCCGCACCGCCCTGGTCGAGGCCGAGGTCCGCGCCCTGCGGGCCCAGATCTCGCCGCACTTCGTCTACAACTCGCTGACCGCCATCGCGTCGTTCGTGCGAACCGACCCCGAGCGCGCCCGCGAGCTGCTGGTGGAGTTCGCCGACTTCACCCGCTACTCGTTCCGCCGGCACGGGGACTTCACCACACTGGCCGAGGAGCTGCGGTCGATCCGGCGCTATCTGGTGCTCGAGCAGGCCCGGTTCGGGGAGCGACTCGTGGTCACCCTGCGGGTCGCCCCCGAGGTGCTGACCGTGCAGCTGCCGTTCCTCTCGGTCCAGCCGCTGGTGGAGAACGCAGTCCGGCACGGGCTCGAACGCAAGGCGGGTCTCGGCCACGTCACGATCACCGCGGAGGACGACCGCACCGACGCGGTGATCACCATCGAGGACGACGGGGTCGGTGAGGACCCGGAGCGGATGCGGCTGATCCTGGCCGGCGAGGCCGGGGACGACTCCGTGGGGCTCGGCAACGTCGACCAGCGGCTGCGGACGGTGTTCGGCGACGAGTACGGGCTGGTGGTCGAGACCGCCGTCGGCGCCGGCACGAAGGTCACGGTCCGGGTCCCGAAGTTCGCCCCCGGCGTGAGCTCCTGATCGGCACCATGGACCGATGGCGCAACGACCCCGCCCCGGTGACAAGGACCCGAGGGTGCACGTCGAGACACGGCAGCAGTGGCGCGACTGGCTGCAGGCGGGTTCCGCGGCGCAGACCGGCGCCTGGGCGGTGACCTGGCGAAAGTCCGCGGGCCGACCGGCGCCCTCGTACGACGAGCTGGTCGAGGAGGCGCTCTGCGTCGGCTGGGTCGACAGCGTCGCGCGACGACTGGACGAGCAGCGGACGATGCTGCGGTTCACGCCCCGGCGACCGGGCAGCGGTTGGGCGCGACCGAACAAGCGCCGGGTCCAGGCGCTGGAGGCGGCCGGCCTGATGACGGCAGCCGGCCGCGCCGTGATCGACCGGGCGAAGGCGGACGGCAGCTGGACGCTGCTGGACGACGTCGAGGACCTGGTGGTCCCGGCCGACCTCGCGGCCGCCCTGGCGGCGCGACCACCCGCCGCCGAGCGGTTCGACGCGTTCCCGCGGTCGGTGCGGCGCGGGATCCTGGAGTGGATCGCGCAAGCCAAGCGGCCGGTGACCCGGGAGCGGCGGGTGACCGAGACCTCCGAGCTGGCCCAGCGGGGAGAGCGCGCGAACCAATGGCGACCGAAGGACGCCGGCGCTGACCCGACGGCCGGCGGGTAGCGTGCGCTGACGTGCGATTCCTGGACGGCCGCGCGCCGGCGTACGACCTCACCTACGACGACGTCTTCATGGTGCCGTCGCGCTCGGCGGTGACCTCCCGCTTCGACGTGGACCTCACCCCGCCGGACCGCGTCGGGACCACCCTCCCGGTCATCGCGTCGAACATGACGGCGGTGTCGGGCCGCCGGATGGCCGAGACCGTCGCCAGGCGCGGTGCGGTGGCGGTGTTGCCGCAGGACATCCCGATGGAGGTCGTCGGCCGGGCGATCGGCGCGGTCAAGGCTGCGCATCCGGTGTACGAGACGCCGATCACGGTGGGCCCCACCACCACCGTGGGCGAGGCGCTGAGCCTGATGCCCAAGCGCGCGCATCGGGCCGTCGTGGTGCTGGACGGCGGGACACCGGTGGGAGTGATGACCGAGCACGACGGGACCGGCGTGGACAGGTTCGCACAGGTGCACGAGGTGATGACGGCCGAACCGGTGACGCTGGCCGCGGGCATCGAGCCGGCGGCGGCGTTCGACGTCCTGGCCTCGCGGCACCTGGCCTTGGCGCCGGTCGTCGACGGTGACCGGCTGGTCGGCGTGCTGACCCGGACCGGCGCCCTGCGGGCGGCCGTCTACCGCCCCGCCCTCGATCGGGCCGGCCGGCTGCTGGTCGGGGTCGCCATCGGCATCAACGGCGACGTCGGCAGCAAGGCGGAGGCCGCGCTCGCGCACGGGGCCGACGTGCTGGTGGTGGACACCGCGCACGGCCACCAGGACCGGATGCTCGAGGCGGTCGCGGCGGTCGCGGCGGTCGCGGCGGTCGCGGCGGTGGCCGAGACCCGAGCCTCGGCGAGCGCCGCCACCGGCCGCACCCCCCGGGTGGTCGCCGGCAACGTGGTGACCGCCGAGGGCACCCGCGATCTGGTGGCCGCCGGTGCCGACATCGTCAAGGTCGGGGTCGGGCCGGGGGCGATGTGCACCACCCGGATGATGACGGGGGTCGGGCGTCCACAGTTCTCCGCTGTGCTCGCGTGTGCCGAGGCGGCCACCGACCTGGGTGCGCACGTGTGGGCCGACGGCGGCGTCCGGCACCCGCGCGACGTCGCCCTCGCGCTGGCCGCCGGCGCCTCCAGCGTAATGGTCGGATCCTGGTTCGCCGGTACGCACGAGAGTCCGGGGGACCTGTCGCTGACCGCCGAGGGAACCCCGTACAAGGAGTCGTTCGGGATGGCCTCGGCGCGGGCGGTCAGCTCCCGCACCCGGGACGCGGCCGGTTTCGACCGGGCCCGGATGGCGCTGTTCGAGGAGGGCATCTCATCGGCCCGGATGTTCCTCGACCCCGAGCGACCGGGGGTGGAGGACCTGCTGGACGCGATCACCGCCGGTGTCCGGTCCGCGGCGACGTACGCGGGCGCCCGGACGGTCGGCGAGCTGCACGAGCAGGCCGTGATCGGGCTGCAGAGCGGGTCCGGGTTCAACGAGGGCCGGCCCGTGCACGCGAGCTGGTGACCCGGTGACCGCTGCCGCGGGCCCCCTGGGGCCAGGGCTGCACGTGCTCGTCGTGGACGACGAGCAGCCCGCCCGCGAGGAGCTCGCGTACCTGCTCGGCGGCGACCACCGGATCGAGCGGGTGGACACCGCCGACTGCGGCGCGGAGGCGCTGCGGGTGCTGGAGACGACGGACGTCGACGCCGTCTTCCTCGACGTCGCGATGCCCGACCTGACGGGCGTGGACGTGGCCCGGGTGCTGGCCCGGTTCCGGTCCCCGCCGGGGATCGTCTTCGTCACAGCCCACGACGGGTTCGCGGTCGATGCGTTCGACCTGCACGCTGTCGACTATCTGCTCAAGCCGGTCAGCACCGACCGGCTCACCGAGGCGGTGCGCCGGCTCGTCACCGAACGGGCCGGCCCCGGATTCGCCGTCCCGAGTCCGACGGCCGCCGACGCTTCGGACCCGGCCTCCCGAGACGACGAGGTCATCGTCGTCGAGCGCGCGGGCGTCACCAGGTTCGTGCGGCGCGGTGACGTGGTCTGGGTCGAGGCGCACGGTGACTACGCCCGACTGCACACCGAGGCCGGCAGCCACCTGGTACGGGTCCCCCTGTCCGCGCTGGAGGAGCGGTGGGCCGCCGCCGGGTTCGTGCGCATCCACCGCAGCCTGCTGGTCGATGCGCACCGGGTGCTCGAGGTCCGCACCCTGGCCGGCCGGACCAGTGTGCTGGTTCCCGGGCCTGGCGGGCCGGTCCCGCTCCAGGTCGCGCGGCGTCACGCCCGTGACCTCCGCGCGCTGCTGCTGCGGCGAGGTCGCGGCTGAGCAGCTCGCCGGAGGTGACGGCAAGATGAGCGCCATGCTGACTCTCGATGACGCGCTCGGCCTCTGCGCCGCCGCCCGCACCGCCGCGGAGGACACCGGCGTTCCCATGTCGGTCGCCGTCATGGACGCCGGTGGGCATCTGCTCGCGCTGACCCGGATGGACGGGGCGCCGTGGATCAGCGCCGACGTGGCCCAGGGAAAGGCGTGGACGGCGGCCGCGTACGGCGCACCCAGCCACGCCCAGCGGCAGAAGATGGAGGCGCTGCCGAACTTCGCGACCGCGCTGGTGGGGATGACCGACGGCCGCTACACCCCGCAGACCGGGGCGGTCCCGGTCTACCGCGACGGCACCCTGCTGGGCGCGGTCGGTGCCAGCGGTGGGACCGGCGACCAGGACGAGGCGGTCTGCGCCGCCGCGGTCGAACAGCGCGGCTTCGCCACCGAGGGCTGACCCGACTCCGGCCCCCGACGGCTGAGCGGGCGGCTGCCCGCGCAGTACGGTGCCGCGCGTGGAGGACCCCCCGCAGCGGGTACGCGTCACCAGCCCGCGAACGTCGGCCCGCGCCTCGCGACCGACCCCCGGAACGCACGAGATCGACGCGCAGACCAAGCTGGGCGAGGTCTACATGCGCTCGCTGCTGCGGACCCAGCTGCGCCTGTCGCTGACGGTGCTGGCCGTCGTGATAGGCCCGCTGGCCACGCTGCCCTGGGTGTTCGCGCTGGCGCCGCAGGTGCGGGCCGTCACCATCGCCGGGGTGCCGCTGCCCTGGCTGCTGCTCGGCGTCGCGGTGCACCCGCTGCTGGTGTCCGCCGGTTGGTGGTACGCGAGGCGGGCCGAGCAGGCGGAGCTCCAGTTCACCGAGCTGGTGGAGCGGTCGTGAACCCGGCCACGGGCTGGACGGCGGTCATCGTGGTGGCAGTGGTCACGCTGGGCATCGGCGCCTTCGGGCTCCGGATCAGCCGGACGACGTCGGACTTCTTCGTCGCCTCCCGCTCCGTGCAGCCGCTCTGGAACGCGTCCGCGATCGGCGGCGAGTACCTGTCGGCGGCGTCGTTCCTCGGCGTCGCGGGTCTGGTGCTGGCCTTCGGTGCGGACATGCTCTGGTTCCCGGTCGGCTTCGCGACCGGCTACCTCGTGCTGCTCGTGCTGGTCGCCGCGCCGCTGCGACGCTCCGGCGCGTACACGATCCCGGACTTCGCCGAGGCCCGGCTGGAGTCCCGCACGGTCCGCTCCGTGGCCAGCGCGCTCGTCGTCGTCGTCGGCTGGCTCTACCTGCTGCCGCAGCTGCAGGGGGCCGGGTTGACGCTGCGCACCGTGACCGGCGCCCCGGGCTGGGCGGGGGCGGTGCTGGTCGCCGGCGTGGTGGTGCTGAACGTCGTGGCGGGCGGCATGCGGAGCATCACGTTCGTGCAGGCGTTCCAGTACTGGCTCAAGCTGACCGCCCTGCTCGTGCCGCTGGTGGTTCTGCTGACCGTCTGGCGGGCCGACGGCTCACCGTCCCCCACCGACGCCGGGGAGACGGGCCGTGCCTGGTTGCTGCCGCTGGACGGCAGCCGCCCGCAGGACCTCTACCGCACCTGCTCGCTGATGGTCGCGACCTTCCTCGGAACGATGGGGCTGCCGCACGTGCTGGTGCGCTTCTACACCAACCCCGACGGGCGCGCGGCTCGCCGCACCACCGTGATCGTGCTGGCGCTGCTGGCCGGCTTCTACCTGCTGCCCCCGGTGTACGGCGTGCTGGGGCGGATCTATGCGGCCGACCTGGTGCGGAGCGGCCGGAGCGACGCCGTGGTGCTGGAGCTCCCCGGGCGGATGCTCGACGGCGTGGCCGGTGACCTGCTCGGCGCGCTGCTCACCGCGGGGGCCTTCGCCGCGTTCCTGTCCACCGCCTCCGGGCTGGCGGTCTCGGTGGCCGGGGCGCTGAGCCAGGACGTGCTGACCCGGCTGCCGCTGCGCGCCGGTCGCCGGCTCGGCGGGGTGGCGGCGTTCCGGCTGGCGGCGGTCCTCGCCCTCGTCGTGCCGCTGACCATCGCGCTGGCGACCCAGCGGCTGGCGGTGGCGAGCTCGGTCGGACTCGCCTTCGCCGTCGCCGCGTCGACGTTCTGTCCGCTGCTCGTGCTCGGCATCTGGTGGCCACGGCTGACCGACCACGGCGCGGTGGCGGGGCTGCTGACCGGTGGACTGGCCTCGGGCGGTGCGGTGACGCTGGTCATCCTCGATCCGGACCGGACCGGCTGGAGCGGCACGCTGCTTGCCCAGCCGGCCGCCTGGGCGGTGCCCACCGCCTTCGCCGTCATGATCGCCGTGTCGCTGCTCACACCGAGGCGGGTGGCTCACGGGGTGACCCGGACGATGGTGCGGCTGCACGCGCCCGAGTCGCTGGACCTCGACCGCGGATCCTGGCAGCCCCGCTGACCGCGGGTGGCGCAGCGACCGCCGCGCCGTTCGGCGCGCGGAACCGACCGCTCGGCGCGCGGCGACCACTGCGGCCGGACCGTCCGCCGCACGCGTGAGCTCGCCCGCCGCACGTCGCTGCCGGAGACCTCGCCTCGCAAGCCGGACAGTTCGTACTCTCCTGGACGCAGCACAGGTGACGCCCGTCACGCCCCGATCCGGCTCCGGCCGGGCGACCGACTGAGGTGAGCGCACGGTGGAGAAGATCTCGACCGCCCAGCACGAGGCATATCTCCGGCTCCACGCCAGCGAGGACTTCGGCATCCTGCGCCGGCGGTTTCGCGGCTGGGCCTTCATCGCGACCGCTGCCTTCATGTCGTGGTACCTGCTCTACGTCCTGATGTCGACGTTCGCCGCTGACTTCATGGGCACCAAGCTGGTCGGCAACATCAACGTCGCGCTGGTGTTCGGGCTGCTGCAGTTCGTGTCCACCTTCGTCATCGCGTGGATGTACGCGGGCTACGCCAACCGCGAGCTGGATCCGATCGCCAGCAAGCTGCAGCGCGACTACGACAGCGTGGCCGGCCGATGAGCGCCGTGCAGGGCAGCGTCGTGGCGCTGTCGGAGAGCGCTACCCAGGGGCTGACCACCGGGCTGTTCGTGGCGGTCGTCGGGCTGACGATCGGAATCACGGTCTGGGCCAGCAGGCACACCAAGGGCGCCACCGACTACTACGCCGCCGGCCGCAACATCACCGGCTTCCAGAACGGCCTCGCGATCTCCGGTGACTACATGTCGGCCGCCTCGTTCCTCGGCATCTCCGGGCTGATCGCCCTGTACGGCTATGACGGCTTCCTGTACTCCATCGGTTTTCTCGTGGCGTGGCTGATCGCCCTGCTGCTGGTCGCCGAGCTGCTGCGGAACTCCGGCCGCTACACCATGGCCGACCAGTTGGCGTACCGGATGCGGCAGCGGCCGGTCCGCACCGCCGCGGCCACCTCGACGGTCGTCGTGTCGATCTTCTACCTGCTCGCGCAGATGGTGGGCGCGGGCACTCTGGTCGCCCTGCTGCTCGGCGTGGACAGCGACGCGCTGAAGAACCTCACCATCGCCGCGGTCGGCGTGCTGATGATCTTCTACGTCGTCTTCGGCGGGATGAAGGGCACGACCTGGGTCCAGATCGTCAAGGCGGTGCTGCTGATGACCGGCACCGTGCTGATCACCGTCCTGGTGCTCGGCAAGTTCGGCTTCAACCTGTCCGACCTGCTCGGCGAGGCCGCCACCGAGTCGGGCAAGGGCGAGGCCTTCCTCGAGCCCGGGCTCCGGTACGGCACCGACCTGACCGCCAAGATCGACTTCCTGTCGCTCGGGTTGGCGCTGGTTCTCGGCACCGCGGGCCTGCCGCACATCCTGATCCGCTTCTACACCGTGCCGACGTCCAAGGACGCGCGGACGTCGGTGCTGTGGGCGATCGGCCTGATCGGCAGCTTCTACCTGATGACGCTGGTCCTCGGCTTCGGCGCCGCCGCGCTGGTGGACACCGGGCCGGACAGTCAGGTGGTGGCGAGCACGGGCAACCTGGCCTCGCCGCTGCTGGCCGAGGCGGTCGGAGGCGGCGAGGGCAGCACCGGTGGCGCGGTCCTGCTGGCGCTGATCTCCGCGGTGGCGTTCGCGACCATCCTCGCAGTGGTGGCGGGCCTCACCCTCACCTCGGCCTCGTCGGTGGCGCACGACCTCTACGGCAACGTGATGCGCAAGGGCGAGGCGACCGGTGACGAGGAGGTGAAGGTCGCCCGCGTCGCGGCCTTCGTCATCGGCGCGATCGCGATCGCGCTCGCGATCCCGGCGCAGAGCCTCAACATCGCCTTCCTGGTGGCCCTGGCGTTCGCCGTCGCCGCCTCGGCCAACCTGCCGTCGCTGCTGTACAACCTGTTCTGGCGCCGCTTCAACACCCGAGGCGCGACCTGGGGCATCTACGGCGGTCTGGTGATGTGCGTCGGGCTGGTGTTCTTCAGCCCGGTCGTGTCGGGCAGCGAGACCGCGCTGTTCACCGGCAGTGACTGGGCGTACTTCCCGCTGAGCAACCCGGGCATCGTGTCCATCCCGTTCGGGTTCTTCATGGGGTGGCTGGGCACGATCACCGCCCGCGAGCGAACGTCGGAGGACCGCTACCCCGAGCTGGAGGTCCGGTCGCTCACCGGAGCCGGCGCCGAGACCGCCGTGCACCACTGACCGGCACCGCTCGCCGATCACCCACCGCAGGCCCGGCCCCAGCCCGCCGGGCCTGCGGTGGTGTCCACCCGCACCGGCCCAGCCTCAGCGGCTCCCCTTGCGGCGGGTCGCGCTCGACGGTTGGGTGCCGGTAGGACCTCAGCCAGAACGACGACGAGTCGACACGAAGGAGTCCTCGTGAGCGAGCGGGCGACCAGCGACACCGGTACCGACGACGGCGCCGAGCACGGCCTGTCGAACCTGCTGCGGGAGAACCGCCGGTTCGAGCCGCCCGAGGAGCTGGCGGCGGCGGCGAACGCCACCGCCGAGACCTACGAGCAGGCCGCCGCGGACCGGCTGGGCTTCTGGGAGCAGCAGGCGGAGCGACTCAGCTGGGGGAGCCGGTGGGACTCGGTCCTCGAGTGGGAACCGCCGTTCGCCAAGTGGTTCGTCGGCGGCACGCTGAACGCGTCGGTCAACTGCGTCGACCGGCATGTCGAGGCGGGCCTCGGTGACCGGGTCGCCCTGCACTGGGTCGGCGAGCCCGCCGACGACACTCGGACGATCACGTACTCCGATCTGAAGGACCAGGTCTGCAAGGCGGCGAACGCGCTCACCGACCTCGGGGTCAGCACGGGTGACCGGGTGGCGATCTACCTGCCGATGATCCCCGAGACGGTCGTGGCGATGCTGGCCTGCGCCCGGATCGGGGCTCCGCACACCGTCGTCTTCGGCGGCTTCTCCTCCGACGCCCTGGCCGACCGGATCGACGACCTCGGCTGCGAGGTCGTGATCACCGCCGACGGCGGCTATCGGCGCGGGAAGCCGTCGGCGCTGAAGCCCGCCGTGGACGACGCGGTGAAGCGCTGCCCTGGCGTCCGGACGGTCCTGGTGGTGCGGCGCACCGGTGAGGAGGTGGCCTGGGACGCCGACCGGGACCGCTGGTGGCACGAGGCGGTGGACGAGCAGTCGACCGAGCACCAGCCGGAGCAGTTCGACGCCGAGCACCCGCTGTACGTGATGTACACCTCCGGCTCAACCGGCAAGCCGAAGGGCATCCTGCACACGACCGGCGGGTACCTGACCCAGGCGGCGTACTCGCACTGGTCGGTGTTCGACCTCAAGCCGGAGACCGACGTCTACTGGTGCTCGGCGGACATCGGCTGGGTCACCGGCCACAGCTACATCGTCTACGGCCCGCTCGCCAACGGCGCCACCTCGGTGATGTACGAGGGGACGCCGGACACCCCGCACAAGGGCCGCTGGTGGGAGATCGTGCAGGACTACGGCGTCACGCTGCTCTACACCGCGCCGACCGCGATCCGGACCTTCATGAAGTGGGGGTCGCAGATCCCGGCCGAGTTCGACATGTCCAGCCTGCGCATCCTCGGGTCGGTCGGTGAGCCGATCAACCCCGAGGCGTACGTCTGGTACCGGCACCACATCGGTGGCGATCGGACGCCCGTCGTGGACACCTGGTGGCAGACCGAGACCGGGGCGATGATGATCAGCCCGCTGCCGGGTGTCACCGCCGGCAAGCCCGGGTCGGCGATGAAGGCGCTGCCGGGTGTGAGTGCGGAGGTGGTGGACGACGCTGGGGAGCCGGTGCCGAACGGGTCCGGCGGCTACCTCGTGCTCACCGAGCCGTGGCCGGCGATGCTGCGCACGCTCTGGGGCGATGACGAGCGGTACAAGGACACGTACTGGTCGCGCTTCCCCGGCCGGTACTTCGCCGGCGACGGGGCGAAGAAGGACGACGACGGCGACATCTGGCTGCTCGGCCGGGTGGACGACGTCATGAACGTCTCGGGGCACCGGCTGTCGACGACCGAGATCGAGTCCGCGCTGGTGTCGCACGAGAAGGTGGCCGAGGCGGCCGTGGTCGGCGCGACCGATGAGACCACCGGACAGGCCGTGGTCGCGTTCGTGATCCTGCGCGAGCGGGCCGGTGACGGCGGTCCGGACGTGGTGCAGGAGCTCAGGGCGCATGTCCGCAAGGAGATCGGTGCCATCGCCAGCCCGCGGCAGATCATGGTCGTCCCCGAGCTGCCCAAGACGCGGTCCGGCAAGATCATGCGCCGGCTGCTCCGCGACGTCGCGGAGAACCGGGAGATGGGCGACGTCACGACGCTCACCGACTCGACCGTGATGGACCAGATCCGCACCGGCATCGACTCCGGCGGCGCCGACGACGAGTAACCCCCACCCCCCCCCCCCCCACCCCACGATCCGCGACTTTTGCAGCCCCCAACGCCCACCATCCGCGCAGCGAGACCCCCTGCAAAAGTCGCGGATCGTGGCCGTCGGCGCGGGGGGGCGGGGGCGGTCGTAGGCTCCGGTCATGCACGCCGCCGACCTCGCCGAGCCGTTCCCGGTCGTCCACCTCGACGACGACGCGCTGCCGGCCACCCGGATGCTCGCGGACCAGGGTTTGCCCGGACTCGTCGTCGTGGACGACGACGGCGGGCCGCTCGTGGTCCTGCCCGCCTCCCAGGTGCTGCGCTTCGCGCTTCCGGAGTACATCGAGGAGGACCCCAGACTCGCGAGCATGTACGGCGAGCAGGAGGCGGACGCGTTCTGCCGTGCCCTCGAGGGCCGGACGGTCCGCGAGCTGATGCCCAGCAAGCAGTACCTGCCGCACCGGGAGGGTGACCGGCCGGTGGTCCGCACCGACGACACGCTGATCGAGGTCGCCACCCAGATGACACGGCAGCACTCGCCGGTCGTCGCCGTCGTGGACGAGCAGCAGGCAGTGGTCGGAGTGATCACCGTGCACCGCCTGCTCGGCGCAGCGCTGCGTCAGTCGTGAGCGCCGAAGCCTGGCAGGTCGTCGCCGCGATCGTCGTCTTCGTCGGCGCCTACGTGGCGATCGCGACGGAGTTCGTCCACCGGGTCAAGGCGGCGCTGGTCGGCGCCGCGCTCATGCTGGTCATCGGGGCCAGCAACGGCGAGGTCGCGTTCTTCAGCGAGGAGGCCGGTGTCGACTGGAACGTCATCTTCCTGCTGTTCGGGATGATGGTCGTGGTCAGCGTCGTCAAGCAGACCGGCTTGTTCGAGTACATCGCGGTGTGGGCCGCCAAGCGCGCCCGCGGCCGGCCGTACCGCGTCCTGGTGCTGCTCTGCCTGATCACCGCGGTCGCCTCGGCCGCGCTGGACAACGTCACCACCGTGCTGCTGATCGCCCCGGTGACGCTGCTGGTGTGCGACCGCATCGGCGTCCGCCCGGAGGGCTTCCTCATCGCCGAGGCGATGGCCTCCAACATCGGCGGGACGGCGACGCTGATCGGCGACCCGCCCAACATCATCATCGCCAGCCGCGCGGACCTGTCGTTCAACGACTTCCTGATCAACCTGGCACCGCTCGTCGTCGTGCTGATGGGGGTCTTCCTGCTGCTCATCCGGTGGCTGTTCCGCGCCTCGTTCACCTACGACGCCCTGCGCGCGGCAGCGGTGATGGACCTGGACGAGCGACGAGCGATCAAGGACCCGCAACTGCTGGTCCGCAGCCTCGTCGTGCTCGCCCTGATCCTGGTCTTCTTCAGCCTGCACACGCTGCTGCACGTCGACCCCAGCGTGGTGGCCCTGCTCGGCGCCGGAGCCCTGGTGCTCGTGTCCAGGCTCACCAGCGCCGAGTTCTTGGAGGACGTGGAGTGGGAGACGCTGGTGTTCTTCGCCGGCCTGTTCATCATGGTCGGCGCGCTGGTGAACATCGGGGTGATCGAGTTCCTCGGCGAGAAGGCCGTGGACGCCGTCGGCGGTCGCTACCTGCTCGCGGTCACCGGGCTGCTGTTCGGATCGGCGGTGCTGTCCGGGATCGTCGACAACATCCCGTACGTCGCCACCATGTCGCCGCTGGTCGCAGACCTCGTCGACTCCGGTGGAGGATCAACCCAGGCCAACTCGCTGTGGTGGGCGCTTGCCATCGGCGCCGACCTGGGCGGCAATAGCACCGCCATCGGCGCCAGCGCGAACGTGGTGGTCACCGGGATCGCCGCCCGCAACGGCTACCCGATCTCCTTCTGGCGGTTCACCCGGTACGGGTTGGTGGTCACCCTGATCACGGTCACACTGTCCTGGCCGTACCTCTACCTGCGCTACTTCGCCCTCGCCTGACCCTGGCCTGGCCCGTGACGCCCGACCACGACGCTGCCGCCTCGCGGACGCTGGCTAGGCTGCTCACCGGTGTGCCGGGAAGCCTGGTCGGCGTTCCGAGCCACGCCGACCTCCGGAGGTGCACGTGACCGTGCCCGCCCCCAGCCCCGCTCCCAGCCCTGCCCGCAGCGCCTTCCACCGGCTGTCCCAGGCCGAGTTCACGACGGTCACCGACGAACTGCGGCGTGAGACCACCGGCGGGTTCCTGCTGCTGGTGGCGACCGCGGTGGCCCTGGTCTGGGCCAACTCCCCACTGGCCTCGGCGTATGACTCCCTGCGCACGACCACCGTGGCCGTGCCCGGTCTGATCGAGCTGGACCTGGAGCACTGGGCGGGTGAGGGCCTGCTGGCGGTGTTCTTCTGCGTGGCCGGGCTCGAGCTCAAGCGCGAGTTCCTGGTCGGCGACCTGTCGGACCGGCGCGAGGCCGTGCTGCCTGTCGTCGCGGCTGTCGCGGGAATGCTGGTACCCGCGCTGGTCTACGTGCTGATCAACCTCGGTGTCGACGGCCGGCCCGGCGGCTGGGCGGTGCCGGTCGCGACCGACATCGCCTTCGCGCTGGCCGTCCTCGCGCTCGTCGGCGAGCGACTCCCGACCGCGCTGCGAGCGTTCCTGCTGTCCCTCGCGGTCGTCGACGACCTGCTTGCCATCACCGTGATCGCGATCTTCTTCACCGACGGGCTGGCCCTCGGCGCGCTGGCGGCGGCGGCCGCGCTGCTGGGCCTCTACGCGGCTCTCCAGCACCGACGGCTCCAGGCTTGGTGGATCTACCTCCCGATCGCGCTTGCGGTCTGGTTCTTCGTGCACGAGGCGGGGGTGCACGCCACCGTGGCGGGCGTCGCCGTCGGGCTCCTGACGCGGGTGCGGCGTGACACCGGCGAGGACGACTCACCGGCCGAGGTCCTCGAGCACCGGCTCCGCCCGCTGTCGGCGTCGCTGTGCGTCCCGGTGTTCGCGCTGCTCGCCGCCGGCGTCGAGCTGTCCACCTCCGCCCTGACCGGGCTGGTGACCTCACCGATCGCCGTCGGCATCACCGCCGGGCTGGTGGTCGGCAAGGTGCTCGGCGTCGCGGGCGGCGCCTGGCTCACCGCCCGGCTGACCCGGGCCGAGCTGAGCCCCCAGCTGGCCTGGTCCGACATCGTCGGCGTCGGTCTGCTGGCAGGCATCGGGTTCACCGTGTCCCTGCTGCTGGCCGACCTGTCGTTTGCCGACGACCCGGCCGGCGCCGAGACCGCGAAGGCGGCCGTCCTGTTCGCCTCGGTCCTCGCCGCGCTGCTGGCCACCGCCCTGCTCCGGCGCCGACAGGCGGTGCATCAGGCGCTGTGCGCCGAGGAGGAGCGAGACGAGGACCGGGACGGGGTGCCGGACGTGTACCAGAGGTCCGACCGGCCCGAGGCGGACAAGCCGGACACCCTCTAGGGTTGGCGGACCGGCACCAGACGGCGAAGGGAACCCGATGTCTGCCCAGCCCAGTGGCTCGTCCAGTGGCCCCACCGACGACCGAGACACTCGGCCGACAGCGGCGGCGACCGGCCAGCACCGCGCGGCGGTCGACGCCGAGGAACCGACGATCGGCCGCCTGGTCGCCGACTCCAGCAAGCACGTATCGACGCTGGTCCGATCCGAGATCGAGCTGGCGAAGTCGGAGCTGAAGGTCAGCGTCAAGGCCGGCGGCATCGGTGCCGCGTTGTTGGCGGTGGCCGTCTTCCTGCTGGTGCTCGGCGTGATCATGCTGTCGGCCGCGTTCGCCTTCGCCCTGGTGCGGTGGTTCGACATCGGTGCCGACTGGGCGTTCCTGATCGTGTTCGGTGCCTACCTGCTGGTGGCCCTCGTGCTGATGCTGCTCGCAGTCAGCCGGTTCAAGAAGGTGTCCGCGCCGCAACGGACCATCGACACCACCAAGGAGACGGTGGCAGCCCTCAAGCGGCGCTGAGGCTCGGCGACGGGCGGTCAGGCGCAGCCCTGCGTGGACACCTCCTGGGTGGCGCCTCGGCCCCGGGCGGCCAGCCTGGACACCTGGTCCGCGGTGAGTGCGTACCCGGTGGACGCGTCGGCCACAGACGCGGCGAAGACGACGCCGTAGACCCGCCCGGACCGGGACACCAGCGGTCCGCCGGAGTTGCCCGGCAGCACCTCGGACCGCACCGAGAACACCTCCCGCACCGACGTGTCCTCGGCGTAGATGTCCGGGCTGCGCAGCCGCTGCTCGGCCCTGATCCGCGCGGGTACGGCCGAGAACGGCCCGCTCTGCGGGTAGCCGAGCACGGCGGCGGGGTCACCGGATCCGCCCGAGCGGTCGAACCTGAGCGCCTCGGCGCCGAGCCCGTCGACGGCCAGCACGGCCACGTCCAGGTCGCTGTCGAAGACGACGACGGTGGCGGGCAGCTGGTCCCCATCCACCTCGACGAGCACGTCCGAGACGCCGGCGACCACGTGCGCATTGGTCATCACCCGGCCGGGGGCGTACACGAACCCCGAGCCCTCCAGCCCGCGGTTGCACGCCACCGCCTCGCCGGTGATCTTCACGACGCTCGAGCCGGCCCGGACCACGTCGGGGTCCCGCAGGACCTTCGCGTCGGGGGGAGCCACGGGCACGATCTGCTCGGGGACGAACGGCTCGAGGAAGCGCGGGAACAGATCCGACCCCACGACGTCGTCGAAGCTGCCCAGCACGTCGGTCAGCGCGCGCGGGACCACCGTGTCGACAGCCGACAGCACGCTGGAACCGCGCACCTGGTTGCCGAGCCAGGGGATTCTCGCCCCGCTGGCGGCGTACCCCAGCGCCCACATCACCAGCAGCGACGCGACGACCGACAGGGCGGCCCCGCCGACGGCGTCCACGGCCCGCGCCGGCCGCCAGGTCACGTACGAGCGCAACAGCGAGCCGAGCCACCCGCCGAGCACCTGGCCGACGGAGGCCAGCAGCAGCACCGCCACCAGCGCCCCGAGACTGACCGTGAGGGAGCCCTCCACCCCGTCGAGCAGCCGCGGGGCCAGCAGGATGCCGGCGAGCCCTCCACCGAGCAGCCCCACGGTGGACGAGACCCCGACCAGGAAGCCCTGCCAGTAGCCGGACAGGGCGTAGCCGAGCAGCAGCGCCAACAGCACGAGGTCGAGGACGTTCACGCCCGATCCTCCGTCCCGGTGCCCGGCGCCGGGACGGTGCGGGCGGGATCCCAGGGCCGGGTCAGCGCGGCGTGCTCGAGGATCCGGTCGACGACTCCGGCGGTGAACCCCCACAGCACCCGCGCCCCGACCAGGAAACCGGGGCCGCGGTAACCCGTCGGGTGCACCACCGTGACCCGCCGCTCCGGGTCGACGAGGTCCGCCAGCGGGACCCGGAGCACCGAGGCGACCTCCACCGGGTCGACGACGCCGATCGGAGACTCCTCCCGCCACCACGCCAGCACGCAGGTGACGGCGAAGTTCGTGGGCGGCAGCCACAGCGCCGGCAGCTCGCCGAGCACCTCCACCCCGTCGGGGTCGAGGCCGATCTCCTCCCGCGACTCGCGCAGCGCGGTCTGTACGGCGTCCTCGCCGTCGTCCGCGCCACCGCCGGGGAAGGCCAGCTGGCCGGCGTGCGAGCGCAGGTCGTGGGCTCGCTCGATCAAGGTCAGGTCGGGTCCGGTCGTCCCCTCCCCGAACAGCACGAGCACCGCCGAGCGCCGGGCGGAGTCCGGGGGCGGGTGCAGCAACCGCGACAACTGGCCGGCGGTGAGGTCCTGGGTGGCCTCGACGATGTGCCGGAGCCATGCGGGTGCCGTCGTCACGCCCTGACCCCCAGGTGCTCCCGGACTGCGTCGGCGAGCTCGGCGTAGGAGGTGAACTCCTGCGCCAGCCGGGCGGTGACCCGCCCGTCCGCGTCGACGAACAGCGTGGTCGGCATGCCCACCACCCGCAGCGGGGCCCGCAGGCTGCCCTCCACGTCGGCGACCGACGGGTAGCCAACTCCGCTGTCGGCGGCCAACGACAGCGCGAGCTCGGGCTGGGTGTCCTGGAAGTCGACACCGAGGACGTCGACGCCGGCCTTGTGCAACCGGGCGAAGTACGGCAGCTCGGCCCGGCACGGCAGGCACCACTGTGCCCACAGGTTGACCACCAGCGGACCGCGCAGGGTGGAGAGGTCGAGGGCAGGGCCGCCACCGAGACAGGGCAGCGTGGTCGCGGGAAGTCCCCCGTCGACGGCGCCGGGCTCGGTGCGGAGGCCGGCTGGGCACACCGGGATGCCGGCCTCCTCGCGGAGCTGCTGCAGCCGGGCGGTGTCCACGTCCACGTCTCCGGCCCCAGCACCGAACGGGGACGGCGGCGCGTCTGCGCCGTCCGAGCAGCCGGCGGCCAGGGCGACCACTGCGAGCAGGCCCAGCAGCGCCGCGGCCGTACGCGGCGAGCCGGTCATGCCCGTCCGCCGTCGCGGACCAGCGCGGCCGCCTCGACCGGGTCGGTGGGGCCCTCGCCGAACGCCGGACACCAGCGCGCGACGGTGCAGGCCCCGCACGCCGGCTTGCGGGCGTGGCAGACCCGCCGCCCGTGCCAGATCAGGTGGTGGCTGAGCATGGTCCAGTCCCGCCGGGGGAACAGGGCGCCGATCGCGTGCTCCACCCTGACCGGGTCGTCGAGGGCGGTCCAGCCGAACCGGCGGGCGAGCCGGCCGAAATGAGTGTCAACCGTGATGCCGGGGACGTCGAAGGCGTTGCCGAGCACGACGTTGGCGGTCTTGCGGCCGACCCCGGGCAGCGTGACGAGGTCGTCGAGCCGGCCCGGCACCTCACCGCCGAACCGCTCGAGCAGTGCGGCGGAGAGCTTGAGCAGCGCATCGGTCTTGGCCCGGAAGAAGCCGGTCGACTGGATCAGCGCCTCGAGCTCGGCCCGGTCGGCGGCGGCCATCGCCGCGGCGTCCGGGTAGGCCGCGAACAACGCCGGCCGGACCGCGTTCACCCGACGGTCGGTGGTCTGCGCGGACAGCACCGTGACCACCAGCAGCTGGAACGGGCCGTCGAAGTCAAGCTCGCAGCGGGCGTCGGGATAGGTCTGCGCGAGGACGCGGTCGATCTTGCGTGCCCGGCGCACCAGCGCGGTCGGCGGCGCCGTCGGCGACGGGTTCGCGGCCACGGCGGATGCCCGGGAGGACGCAGCGGCTGGCACGCTCGCCAGCGTACGGCCGCGTACAGAGCCCCGCCCCGGCCGGGGATGATGCATTCCCGTCGCCGGAGCGACGGAAATGCATCATCGCTCGTCGAACGTGGGGCGGCGCTACGCTGCGCGCGTGAACACCGACGTGCTGCGCCAGACCCCGTTGTTCTCGGGCCTCGACGACGAGGCGACCGAGTCGCTGGCGACGTCGATGAGCGAGACCCACCTCGACCGGAGCGAGGTGCTGTTCCGTGAGGGCGACTCCGGCGACCGGCTGTACGTCGTCACCGAGGGCAAGATGAAGCTCGGCCGCAGCTCGGCCGACGGCCGGGAGAATCTGCTCGCGGTGCTCGGTCCCGGCCAGATGTTCGGCGAGCTGTCCCTGTTCGACCCCGGCCCCCGGTCGGCGACGGCCACCGCGGTCACCGACTGCGGGCTCGCGAGCCTCGGCCACACCGAGCTGCAGCGCTGGCTCGTCGACCGTCCGGACGTCGCCCGCGGGCTGCTGTTCCAGCTCGCCAACCGGCTCCGCCGCACCAACGAGGTGGTCGCCGACCTGGTCTTCTCCGACGTTCCTGGCCGGGTCGCCAAGGCGCTGCTCGACCTGTCGACGCGCTTCGGTCGCCAGGCCGACGACGGCATCCACGTGCACCACGACCTCACCCAGGAGGAGCTGGCCCAGCTGGTCGGCGCCTCCCGGGAGACGGTCAACAAGGCGCTGGCGGACTTCGCGAACCGTGGCTGGCTGCGGCTCGAGCCGCGCTCGGTGGTGCTCGTGGACGCCGAGCGGCTCCGCCGCCGGGCCCGCTGACCGGGCTGCCGCCGGCGAGCGGGCGTCAGGGCGCGTCGCGCAGGTAGGCCAACTGAGCCGCCACCGACAGCTCGGCGGCCGGCCATACCGCGCGGTCGACGTCGGCGTACACCCGCTGCACCACCTCGCGCGGGGTGGTCGCACCGGCCGCCACCGCCTCGCGCACCTGCTCCAGCCGCTCCCGCCGGTGCGCCAGGTAACCCGCCACCGCTCCGGCGGCGTCGTCGAGGGGCGGGCCGTGACCCGGCAGCACCCGCCGCACCACGGCCGACCGCGCCAGGTCGTGCAGCCGCCGCAACGAGGCGAGGTACGCCCCCAGCTGTCCGTCCGGGTGGGCCACCACGGTGGTCCCGCGCCCGAGGACCGTGTCACCGGTGAGCACCGACCCGTCCGCGGGCAGCACGAACGACAGCGAGTCCGAGGTGTGCCCGGGCGTGCCGACGACCCGCACCTCGAGCCCGTCGACTTCGACCACGTCCCCGTCGGCCAGGCCGTCGGCGCCGAGCCGGTGCTCGGGATCAAGCGCGCGGACCGGGCAGGCCACGTCGCTCGCGAAGGTCACGGCCGCCTCCGAGTGGTCGACGTGTCCATGCGTCAGCAGCACGACGGCCACGTCGCCGGCCAGCTCGCGCACGGCGGCCAGATGACCGGGATGCAACGGGCCGGGGTCCACCACCACCGACCGCGACCCCGATGCGGACCGCAACACCCAGGTGTTGGTCCCGTCCAGCGTCATCGGCCCCGGGTTGGGCGCCAGCACGCAGGTCGCGTACGCCCCCACCGGACCGCCGGACCAGGATCCGCCGGTCGTCACCCAGCCCCCCGACCCGCGGTCTCGAGCCACAGCTGGTCCCCGTCGAGGACCAGTCGGGGCTCCACCCGCACGATGCTCCGGCGGCCGGCCGCGGGGAGGGCGTCGGCCGCCCGTCCCAGCGCGGCCAGCTCCGCGCAGGTGTGCACCGTCGGCGGCAGCATGTCCAGGGTCCCGCGCTCGTGGGCGGCTACGGCATCGGCAGCGGGCAGCCAGGTCACCGCGTCGGACTCGGTGGACACGTCCCGGGTCCGCTGGCCCGGCGGCAGCACCGCGACGAAGAACCGGGTGTCATAGCGGCGCGGCTCGAAGTCCGGCGTCACCCAGTGCGCCCACGCGGCCATCAGGTCGGTGCGTAGCCGCAGGCCCCGCCGGGCGAGCACCTCGGCCAGCGAGACGTCCTTGCCGACCAACGCCAACCGGTCGGCTTCCCAGTCCGGACCGGTCGTGTCCGCGACCACGGAGTGCGGGTCGGCGCCGGCGAGCAGCACCCCGGACTCCTCGAACGTCTCCCGGACCGCCGCGCAGACCAGCCCCCGTGCGGTGGCCACGTCACAGCGCAACCGCTCGGCCCAGCGGGTCGGGTCCGGGCCGACCCAGGCGTCCGTGACGAACGCGGCCTCCCGGTCCCGCTCGTCCACGCCGCCGCCGGGGAAGACCGCCATCCGGGGGGCGAAGTCCATCCGAGAATGCCGCCGCAGCAGGTAGACCTCGGGACCGGCACCGAGGGCCGTCCGCGGGCCCTGCGGGTCGCGCAGCAGAACGACGGTCGCGGCGTCCCGCGGCGGCACCGGACTCCGTTGCCCGGTCGCGAACTGCTCGGCGACCTCCCGCAGCGAGGACGGCAGCGGCACCCGCTCGGGCGGGGTGTCGGCCCCGGGCACCTGGTGCACCGCTCAGCCGACCTCGACGACCAGCTCGACCTCGACCGGGGCCCCCATCGGCAGCGCCGCCACCCCGACCGCACTGCGGGCATGCTGACCGGCGTCGCCGAAAACGTCGCCCAGCAGCTGGCTGGCGCCATCGGCTACCTGGGGCTGGCCGGTGAAGTCCGCCGTGCTGGACACGAACACGACGACCTTGACCACCCGACGTACCCGGTCGAGGTCGCCGACCTCCGCCTTGACCGCGGCGATCGCGTTCAACGCGCACTGCTGGGCGCACAAGACCGCCTCCTCGACGGTCACGCTGCTGCCGACCTGGCCCTCGGCGATCAGCTCACCGGCCCTGCGGGGCAGCTGCCCCGCGGTGAACACCAGTGACCCGGCGGAGACGGCGGGGACGTAGGCGGCCACCGGCGGCGGGGATTCCGGCAGCTCCAACCCGAGCGTGGCCAACCGCTGCTCCGGTGCTCCGGTCAGGTCGGAAGCCATCAGGCGCTCCGCGGCCGCTTGAGGTAGGCGACCAGGTTCTCCGGGTTGGCGCCGGGGAGGACCGTCACCAGCTCCCAGCCGTCCTCTCCCCAGGTGTCCAGGATCTGCTTGGTGGCGTGGATGAGCAACGGGACGGTGGCGTACTCCCAGGCGGTCATGGCCGCGATGCTAGCCGGGCCGGCTCAAGCCTGAGCCGGCACTACCGTGACCGCGTGGTCGACCATCGCGACATCCTCGACCGCCCGGCCGAGGGCCCCGACATCGTGCTGCGGTGGGCCGACCACGACGACGGCCTCGCGGATGTATGGCTGCCCGTCCGGCGGGTCGGGGAGACGCGGCCGCGGCCGGCGCCGCTGGTGTACGCGGTACACGGCGGCTTCTGGGAGCAGGGGTATGACCGCCGGCACCTGCGGCCGCTGGCCGGAGCCCTCTGCGCGCTCGGCTGGGCGGTCGTCGTGCCGGAGTACGCCCGGGTGGGCGGCCCACGGGCGGCCGGAGCAGCAGACGGCGACACCGGGCTCTGGCCGGTGCTGGCCGAGGACCTGCGGACGGTCCGCCGCCGCGTGCCCGGCCTGCTGGCCGAGGTGGCACCCGGGCGGGTGACCACCGACCGGCCGGTGCTGCTCGGCCACTCGGCGGGCGGCCAGCTGGTGCTGTGGTGGGCCATGGACGCCGTGGCGGAGGGGGATCCGACCAGCGTCCCCTCGCGGGTGGTCGCGCTGGCCCCGGTGGCCGACCTGGCGCGAGCGCGCGCCGAGGGCCTCGGCGAGGGGGCTGTCGACGCCCTGATCGGGCCGGCGTCCGGCGAGGACCGGCCGCCGCGGGCGGCGGCGACCGGTGCCGACCCCGCCGCCAGGCTGCGGGCCGGCGAGCTTCCGCGCGAGGTGGAGCTGGTCGCGCTGCACGGCGAGGACGACGTCCAGGTGCCGGCCGGCCACACCGCCGCCCTCGGCCGCGACGTCCCGGCCCTGGTGGTGCGGCTGCTGCCGGCCACCGACCACTTCGCGCTGATCGACCCCACGTCCGGGGCGTGGCCTGCCGTGCGTGCGGCACTCACCCGGTGACGGTGAGGCACCTCCACCCCGCCACTAGGCTCGGCCGGGTGAGTGACTGGCGGCGGGTGCGGTTGCACGTCGTGACCGGCAAGGGCGGCACCGGCAAGACGACGGTGGCTGCCTCGCTCGCACTCGCACTGGCCCGCGACGGAGGTCGGGTGTTGCTCTGCGAAGCGGAGGGACGGCAGGGAATCGCCCGGCTCTTCGACGTCGCCCCGCTTCCGTACGAGGAGTGCCCGATCGCCGTGGCACCCGGTGACGGCGAGGTCTTCGCGCTCGCGATCGACACCGAGGCGGCGTTGATGGAGTACCTCTCGATGTACTACCGGCTCGGCCGGGCGGGGCGGATCCTGGACCACTTCGGCGTCATCGACTTCGCTACCACCATCGCCCCAGGAGTGCGCGACGTGCTGCTGACCGGGAAGGTCTTCGAGGCCTTCCAGCGCCGAGGCAAGGACGGGGAGCACGTGTACGACGCGATCGTGCTGGACGCCCCGCCGACCGGCCGGATCACCCGCTTCCTGAACGTCAACAGCGAGGTCGCAGGGTTGGCCAAGGTCGGCCCGATTCGCAAGCAGGCGGACGGGATCATGTCCGTGCTGCGCTCCCGCGGGACCGCCGTGCACCTGGTCACCCTGCTGGAGGACATGCCGGTCCAGGAGACGGCCGATGCGATCGAGGAGCTGTCCGGCGCCGAGCTGCCGGTCGGAGGCGTCGTGGTGAACCAGGTCCGCCGCTCGCCGCTCGACGCCACCACCCGCAAGGCGGTCGCCGCGGGCACCCTGACTGCCGCCGACCTGCGCCCCGGGATCGTGGCCGCCGGCCTGGACGCGGAGCGGCTCGACCACGTCACCGACGACGACGTGGTCGTCGAGGCCCTGCTGGCCGCGGCCGCCGAGCACGTCGAGCGACTGGACCTGGAGGAGCAGCTGCTCGCCGAGGTGGAGGAGCTGGACCGGCCGGTCTACCAGCTGCCCTACGCCAGCGAGGGCATCGACCTGGGGGTCCTGTACGAGTTCGCGGACGCGCTGCACGAGCAGGGGGCGTGGTGAGCGCCGCCGGCCGCTCGGCCACCCGCGGCGGCTCGCGACGCGCCGCCGCCAGCCGCGGCCGGCGACCGCACGACCCGCCGCGCGGAAGCACCCGCAAGCGGTCCGCCCGCGCCCCGGCTCTCGACGTGGACGGCCTGATCGACGACCCCGCGACGCGGATCATCGTGTGCTGCGGCTCGGGCGGGGTGGGCAAGACGACGACGGCGGCGGCGCTGGGGCTGCGTGCCGCGGAGCGGGGCCGCTCGGTCGTGGTGTTGACGATCGACCCGGCTCGCCGGCTGGCCCAGGCCCTGGGGCTGAGCGAGCTGGACAACACCCCCCGCCCGGTCGCCGACACCGGGGGCACCGGTCGGATGGACGCGATGATGCTGGACATGAAGCGGACGTTCGACGAGGTGGTCGAGACGCACGCGAGCCCGGCGAAGGCACGGCAGATCCTCGACAACCCCTTCTACGTCGCGCTGTCCAGCTCGTTCGCCGGCACCCAGGAGTACATG
Organism: uncultured Actinomycetota bacterium; assembly: GCA_963704295.1. Lineage (GTDB taxonomy): Bacteria > Actinomycetota > Actinomycetes > Propionibacteriales > Nocardioidaceae > JACCVL01. Next base: position 1,388,353 of record OY969884.1, read on the forward strand.
GCGATGGAGAAGCTGGGACAGCTGCACGCCCACGCCGCCGACACCGACGACGGCTGGGACCTGATCGTGGTCGACACCCCACCGTCTCGCTCCGCCCTGGACTTCCTGGACGCCCCGGAGAACCTCTCCTCGCTTCTGGACGGCAGGTTCATCCGGCTGCTGCTCGCGCCCGCTCGCGGCCCCGCGCGGCTGCTCACCGCCGGATTCGGAGTGGTGACGGCGGCGCTGAACAAGATCCTCGGCGCGCAGGTGTTGACCGACGTGCAGACGTTCGTCGCCGCCCTGGACACGCTCTTCGGCGGCTTCCGCCAGCGGGCTGAGCGGACCTACGCGCTGTTGCAGGCGTCGGGGACCGCCTTCGTGGTGGTCGCCACCCCGGAGCCGGACGCGCTGCGGGAGGCCACCTTCTTCGTGGAGCGGCTCAGCGCCGACCGGATGCCGTTGGCCGGGCTGGTGGTGAACCGGGTCCAGGCCGACCAGCTGCCCGCCCTCGGCGCGGTGCTCGCGGAGCAGGGCGCCCAGTGGCTGGGCGAGCACCACCCCGGCGAGCACGAGGCGGTGGCCGGGGTGCTGCGGGTACACGCCGAACGTTCCCGGGTCCGGCACCGGCAGGACCGGTTGCGCAAGGCGTTCGCGGGTGCGCATCCCGAGGTGCCGACCGTGGACGTGCTGGCGCTGCCGGGCGATGTGCACGACCTGGACGGCCTGCGCCAGGTCGGTGAGCTGCTCGTCGCCGGCTGACCGGCCCGGACGACTGGCTCGCTCGGCACAGGAGGCCGGAACAGGAAGGACGACGGACTCGTCGCCCGCCGTCCCGACCCCCTGTTCGTTCCCCTCGTCACCCGTACAGACGTCCCGACCGTGCGGTCGGTTGCCTCGTCGACAGGGAACTGTCCCCTTCCCCGGCTCTCGGCGTCACACCGCGACGGCGGCGGTCACCTCGGTCTCGGCCGGCGTCGCCGGCGCGGTCACGCGCCGGTGCTCGGCCTGCGCCGCCTCCAGCAGCCGACGCCAGGACCGCACGTTCGGCCGCCGGCGCAGGAGCGCCCGACGCTCCCGCTCGGTCATGCCTCCCCAGACACCCCACTCGATCCCGTTGTCCAGTGCCTCAGCCAGGCACTCGGTCCGGACCGGGCAGCCCAGGCAGACCTGCTTGGCCCGGTGCTGCTCGGCCCCCCGGACGAACAGCTCGTCAGGCCGGCTCGCCTGACACGCGGCCACCGCGGCCCAGTCCTCGATCCACGTCATGCCACTTCTCCCCGTTTCTCGTCCCCGTGACCCCACGCCGGCCGACCGCCTGGCAGTCCGCGCCGTCTCGACGACGGTACGGATCCTGGTGGCCGACGCGTCAGAGTCGAACGGGTGAAACCCACCTAGTCATTTCGGGCCATTGCCAGGGGCGTCGACCGGTTACTGCTGGTAGTCGCCCGCGCCGGGCATGGACCTGAGCAGACCCGGACCTGCCGTACCCTGAAGGTCATGTCCGACCCCCGTGTGGCCGCCGGCGTAGCGGCGCTGCGCCGTATCGCGGCCCTCGTCCTGGTCAGCGCACTCGCTGGGGTGCTCGTCGCCGGGCTGGTCCTGCCGCTCGCCGGTCTGACCGGTTTCGCGGCGCGCAACGTCGCCAACGGCATCGAGAACCTGCCGGCCGAGCTGGACCAGGTGCCGATTCCGCAGCGGACCACCGTGCTCGCCTCGGACGGGACCCCGATCGCGTACTTCTTCGACGAGAACCGCGTGGACGTCCCCCTGAGGGACGTCGCACCGGTGATGAAGCGGGCGATCCTGGCGATCGAGGACTCCCGCTTCTACGAGCACGGAGCGCTGGACATCCAGGGCACCGTCCGGGCGTTCGTCAACAACGCGCTCGGCCAGCCGCTCCAGGGTGGTTCGAGCATCACCCAGCAGCTGGTCAAGCAGATCCTGGTCTCCCAGGCAGACTCCGACGCCGAGTACGAGGCGGCGATCGAGCCGACCATCGCCCGCAAGCTGCAGGAATTGCAGTACGCGATGGCCTACGAGCAGGACCACACCAAGAACGAGATCCTCGAGTCGTACCTGAACATCGCCTTCTTCGGCGACGGGGCGTACGGAGTGGCGGCCGCGTCGCGACACTTCTTCTCCGTCGAGCCGAGCGAGCTCAGCCTGCGCCAGGCGGCCACCCTGGCCGGCCTGGTGCAGAACCCGACCACCTACGACCCCACCGACAACCCGGAGGACGCCCGCGAGCGTCGCAACCTCGTGCTCCGCCGGATGGCCGAGCTGGACATCGTCAAGCAGAAGCGGGTCAAGAAGGCGGTCCGGTCCGAGATGCGGCTGGACGTCACCGACACGCCGAACGGCTGCGTCAACACGGTGGCCCCCTTCTTCTGCGACTTCGTCCGCAGCTACCTGCTCAGCAGCGACATGCTCGGCCCCACCCGTTCCGCGCGCGAGGCCCGGCTGAACACCGGCGGACTGACCATCAGCACCACCATCGACCTGCGGATGCAGAAGGCGGCCGACGCTGCGGTGCGCGACCGCGTGAACGCCACCGACCAGGCGATCGGCGGGATGGCGATGGTCGAGCCAGGCACCGGCGAGGTGCGCGCGCTCGCTCAGTCCCGGCCGATGGGCGGCGACGTCCGTGCCGGCGAGACCTACCTCAACTACCTGGTCCCGAAGAAGTTCGGCGGCGCCCGCGGCTTCTCCGGTGGCTCGACGTTCAAGGCGTTCGTGCTCGCGTCCGCGCTGAAGCAGGGGCTGCCGCTGGACACCAGCTTCAACGCGCCGCCGACGATCACCATCGGAGCCGGGTCGGTGCGGACGTGTGACGGCTTCAACGCGGAGGCGTGGACGCCGAGCAACTCGACGAACTCCGGCTACTTCGACATGTACGAGGGCACCCAGCTCTCGGTGAACACCTACTTCGCCCAGCTGGAGCGGCTGACCGGCGTGTGCCCGCCGGTCACCCTGGCCCGCGAGATGGGCGTGACGGTTCTGGACGACCAGGAGGTGCCGCCGTTCACGCTCGGCGTCACCGACATCGACCCACTGACGATGGCCTCGGTCTACGCCAGCTTCGCCGGGCGCGGACAGTACTGCGCGCCGAACCCGATCCTCGAGATCGAGGACCGGGACGGTGACTCGGTGGAGGTGCCGGACCCCTCGTGCAAGCGGGTCTTCAAGCGAGCCGTCGGTGACGCGGTCAACGACGTGCTGCGCGGCGTTCAGGAGCCCGGCGGCTTCGGCTACAGCAACGGCCTGCAGCTCGAGCAGGCGTCGGCGGCCAAGACCGGAACCACGCAGAACAACCAGGCCGTGTGGTACGCCGGCTACACCCCGAACCTGTCGACGGCGGCGATGATCGCCGGGGCCAACGAGGCGGGCAGCCCGCAGAGCCTGGTCGGACGGTCCGTCGGCGGCACCGTGCTCAGCTTCGACGCCGTCGCCGGCTCCGCGCTGGCAGGTCCGATGTGGAAGCGGGCGATGGGGGTCGTGCAGCGATGGCTGCCGAACCAGAACTTCATGCCGGTCGACGAGACCAAGATCGGTGGCGCCGCAGTGAGCGTGCCGGCGGTGGCGGGCATGTCGGTTCCCGAGGCGTCCGAGGCGATGCGTGACCGCGGACTGGTCCCCGTCGTGTCGTCGACGGTCGACTCCAGCTATGCCTACGGCACGGTGGCCTATACCTCTCCCGGCGCCGGGGGCGAGGCGGTCTCCGGCCAGCAGATCTACCTCTACATCTCCGACGGCACACCGTACGTGCCGCCGACCACCTCCTCGCCGCCGAGCAGCCCCCCGAGCAGCCCGCCGAGCAGCCCGCCGAGCAGCCCCCCCAGCAGCCCGCCGAGCAGCCCCCCGGATCCACCGCAGACGCCGCAGGAGCCCGGTGACGGCAACCCCGGTGGCGGTGGTGGGGACGCTCCCGGAGACGGCGGCAACGGCAACGGCGGCGGCCCGGGCACCAACGGCGGCGGGAACGGCAACGGGAACAACGGGAACGGCAACGGCAACGGCGGCTGACCCGCCATCGCCGGCCGGTCGAGCTACCCGGTCAGCTGACGGCGGACCTCGGCCGCCACGACCGCCCCGTCGGCACGGCCGGTGACCTGGGGCTTGAGCCGGCCCATGACCGTCCCCATCGCCTGCATCCCCTGACCCGCGACTCCCAGCTCGTCGACGGTGGCGGCGACCAGCGCCACCAGGTCGTCGTGGTCGAGCGGGGCGGGCAGGTAGCCGGCGAGCACCTCAGCCTCGGCCCGTTCCTTGTCGGCCAGCTCGCGGCGGCCCGCGCGGTCGTAGGCCGCAGCGGCCTCGCGGCGCATCTTCGACTCCGCGACCAGCACTGCGGTCACCTCCTCGTCCTCGAGCTCGCGCGCCTGCCGGCCGGCGACCTCCTTATTGGTGACGGCCGTCAGAGCCATCCGCAGGGTGGAGGCGCGCAGCCCGTCCCGTGCCTTCATCGCCGACGTCAGGTCGGCGCGCAGCCGGTGCTTGAGCTCCGCCATGCCACCAGTCTGACAGCCTGTGCGGGTGCTTTCTCCCGCCGACGACCTCCGCATCGCCCACCCGCTGCTCCGGCTTCTGGCCGGCACAGCGGCGCTCGGGCTCGCCACCATGGCCTACTCCGTCGCGGAGACGCGCTCGTTCGTGCTGAGGACCGCGAGGGTGCCGGTGCTGCCTGCCGGGCAGCCGCCGTTGCGGCTGCTGCACGTGTCGGACCTGCACCTCACCCCGAGCCAGGCCCGCAAGCAGGCCTTCGTCCGCGGGCTCGCCGACCTGCAGCCGGACCTGGTGGTGGTGACCGGCGATCTCCTTGCGCACCGGCGGGCGGTCGGGCCGGCACTGGCCTGCCTGGACGCTCTCCTCGACCTGCCCGGCGCCTTCGTGCTCGGGTCCAACGACTACTACGCCCCCGTGCTGAAGAACCCGGCCCGCTACCTGCTCCCCGGTGGCCAGAACCGGAGCCGGGTCGGCGACCTGCTGCCCTGGCGAGACCTGGTCACCGGCCTCACGGAGCGCGGCTGGGTCGACCTCGACAACCGGCGGGCGCAGCTGCGGGTCGGAGACCGCACGGTGTCGCTGGCGGGAGTCGACGACCCGCACCTGGGCTACGACGACCTGGAGGCGGCAGGCGGGCCTCCCGACCCGGGAGCCCACCTCGCCATCGCGGTCGCGCATGCGCCGTACCTGCGGGTGCTGGACCGGTTCACCACCGACGGCTGGCCGCTGCTGCTGGCCGGGCACACCCACGGGGGGCAGTTGCGCGTCCCCGGCGTCGGCGCGCTGGTCACCAACTGCGACCTGGACGCAGCCCGCTGCCGGGGGCTGAGCACGCACTCCGCGGGCGGGAAGACCGCCTGCCTGCACGTCTCCGCCGGGCTCGGAACCTCGCCGTTCGCCCCGGTGCGGTTCGCCTGTCGGCCCGAGGCATCGCTGCTGACACTTGAGGCCCCTCCGGACGCGGCCTGACCGTCGCGTCCGTGTACGCTGTGGCTCCCGTTCGGGCTGTGGCGCAGCTTGGTAGCGCGCCTCGTTCGGGACGAGGAGGCCGCAGGTTCAAATCCTGTCAGCCCGACACATGTGACGAGGACCCCGTGCACTGACGGCACGGGGTTCTCGTCGCGGGAACCGCGCGGTGCGGCAGGATGCGGGGCCATGGACGAGCAGCGCGACCGCAGCGGTGACCCCGCCGTCGCCGACCCTGCCGTCGAGCGGGCGGACCCGGTCGAGCCAGGGCGGCGGAAGCGCCGGCCGCCCGGCCTCGCCCTGCCGGACGTGCCGTTGTGGGTGGCCGCGACTGCGACCGGGATCATGGCCGGTCTCGGCGCCGTCCTGCTGGTGGGTCTCGGGCTGCTCGGCTGTGAGGCGGTCCGCGGCGCACCGTCCTGCGGTGGCAGCGGCTACCCGCTGCTGCTGCTGATCATGGTGTTGGTCGGGCTCGGCGCCGCCGCGCTGCTGCGGCTGGTGGGTGCGGACAGCCCCGGGACGGTGAGCTTCCTCGGCGTCTGCCTGATGGTCGTCGTGGTGCTGGCCCTCCTCGTCGAGTCGGCCTTCTCGACCTGGATGTGGGCGGTCATGCCGCTGGTCGGCGCCGGCTGCTTCGTCACCTCGGCATATCTGGTCCGCGTCGGCGAATCCACCGACGGAGTCGAACGATGAGCGATCTGCTGTGGGCCCCGGCGGCAGACGCGCGCGCGGCCACCCGGATCGGGCGGTTCCTCGCACAGGTCGAGCGTGCCACCGGTCGTTCGTTCTCGGACTACGCCGAGCTCTGGCAGTGGTCGGTGGAGGACCTCGAGGGCTTCTGGGGTGCGGTGCTGGAGCACTTCGCGGTGCCCCACGACGGGGACGCGGCCACCGTGCTCCCCGACCGCCGGATGCCGGGAGCCCGGTGGTTCCCCGAGATCCGACTCAACTACGCCGAGGCCATGCTGGCGATGCCCGGCCGCGCCGACGACGACGTGATGGTCCTGGGCCGCAGCCAGAGCGGTCCGCCGCACGACCTCACCGCGGCCGAGCTGCGCGACCAGGTGGCCCGGGCTCGGGCGGGCCTGGTCCGCCTCGGCGTGCAGCGCGGCGACCGGGTGGCGGCGTACCTGCCGAACGTGCCCGAGGCGCTGGTGCTGCTGATGGCCACCGCCAGCCTGGGCGCGGTGTTCTCCTCCTGTGCGCCCGAGTTCGGCACCCGCAGCGTCGTCGACCGGTGGAGCCAGATCGAGCCGGTGCTGCTCGTCGCCGTCGACGGCTACCGCTATGGCGACAAGCCGGTCGACCGGCGCGACGAAGTGGCCGCGATCGTCGCGGCGCTGCCCAGCCTGCGTCACGTCGTCCACGTCCCGTACCTCGACCCGGAGGCACCGGCCGTTCCCGACGCGACGACCTGGGCGGACCTGGTCGCCGAGCCGGCCGAGCCGGCCTATGAGCGGCTGCCGTTCGACGCCCCGCTGTACGTGCTCTACTCCTCCGGCACGACCGGGCTGCCGAAGCCGATCGTGCACGGCCACGGCGGGATCACCCTGGAGCACCTGAAGGCGCTCGCCCTGCAGATGGATCTTGGACCCGCCGACCGGTTCTTCTGGTTCTCCACCACCGGCTGGATGATGTGGGACTACCTGGTCTCCGGCCTCGGCGTGGGAGCCGCGGTGGTGTTGTTCGACGGCAACCCGGCCTGGCCGGACCTGACCGCCCTGTGGCGGTTGGCCGAGGAGACCGGCACCACCTACTTCGGCACCAGCGCCCCGTTCCTGCTGGCTTGCCGCAAGCAGGGCCTGGTCCCCCGGGAGGTCGCCGACCTGGCCCGGATCCGCGGGGTCGGCTCCACCGGCGCGCCGCTGCCCGCGGAGGGCTTCCGCTGGGTCTACGACGCGGTCGGCTCGGACCTGGTGCTGTCCAGCTTCTCCGGCGGCACCGATGTGTGCTCGGGTTTCCTCGGCGGTGCTTCGCTGCTGCCCGTGCGCGCCGGCCGGATCGCCGGGCGCTGCCTGGGCTGTGCGGTGGAGGCGTACGACCCGGAGGGCCGGTCGGTGGTGGGTGAGCAGGGCGAGCTCGTCATCACCGCCCCGATGCCCTCGATGCCGGTCGGCTTCTGGGGGGACGAGGACGGGTCCCGATACCGCGCCGCCTACTTCGAGGACTTCCCCGGGGTGTGGCGGCACGGTGACTGGATCACGATCGACGCGGACGGCTCGTGCGTGCTGTCCGGCCGCAGCGACGCCACGCTGAACCGGGGCGGCGTCCGGCTCGGGACCGCGGAGTTCTACTCGGTGGTCGAGGCGATGCCACAGGTGGCGGACAGCCTGGTGGTGCATCTGGAGGACACCGAGGGCGGCGCGGGCGAGCTGCTGCTCTTCGTCGTGCTCGCGGAAGGGGTCGAGCTCGACGACGCGCTTCGCCGCGACATCGCCCGCGAGCTGCGGACGCATTTGTCGCCGCGGCACGTCCCGGACGCCCTGCACGCCGTGCCGGCGCTGCCGAAGACGCTGTCGGGCAAGAAGCTGGAGGTGCCGGTGAAGAAGATCCTGCGCGGTGCCGCCGTCGACGACGCAGCCGCCAAGGGGGCGCTGGCGAACCCCGAGTCGCTGGACGCGTTCGCGACCTACGCCCGCCGCTGAGCAGTCAGAGCCGGCCGGCCACCAGCTCCGCGATCTGCACGGTGTTCAGGGCCGCACCCTTGCGCAGGTTGTCGTTGCTAACGAACAGGGCCAGCCCGCGGTCCCCGTCCACGCCCGGGTCACGCCGGATCCGACCGACGAAGCTGGGGTCGCGACCGGCCGCCTGCAGCGGCGTCGGCGCCTCGGAGAGCTGCACCCCCGGCGCCCCGGCGAGCAGCTCGGTGGCCCGCTCCGGTGTCAGTGACCGCTCGAACTCGATGTTGAGCGACAGCGAGTGCCCGGTGAACACCGGCACCCGCACGCAGGTGCCGGACACCCGCAGCGCGGGCAGGTCCAGGATCTTGCGAGACTCGTTCCGCAGCTTCTGCTCCTCACCGGTCTCCGCCGACCCGTCGTCGACCACCGCCCCGGCCATCGGCAGCACGTTGAAGGCGATCGGCGCGACATAGGCCGACGGCTCCGGGAAGGAGACCGCCGTGCCGTCGTGGGTGAGCTCGCTGGCCCGGTCCACCACCTGACGGACCTGCTTGTCGAGCTCGTCCACGCCGGCCAGCCCGCTGCCGGAGACCGCCTGATAGGTCGACGCGACCACCCGGACCAGCCCGGCCTCGTCGTGCAGCGGCTTCAGCACCGGCATCGCGGCCATCGTGGTGCAGTTGGGGTTGGCGACGATCCGCGAGCCACCGGGGGCCAGCGCCAGGTCCAGCGCGCCGGGGTTGACCTCGCTCACCACCAGCGGTACGGACGGGTCCATCCGCCAGGCGGAGGAGTTGTCGACGACCACCACCCCGGCGGCGGCGAAGCGGGGTGCCTGCACCCGCGAAGTGTCGGCGCCGGCGGAGAACAACGCCAGGTCGAGCCCGGACGGATCGGCGGTGGCCGTGTCCTCGACCTCGACCTGCCCGCCGCGCCAGGGCAGCCGGCTCCCGGCCGACCGGGCGGACGCGTAGAACCGCACGCCGGCCAGCGGCACGTCCCAGTCGGCGAGCAACCGCCGCATCACGGTGCCGACCTGGCCGGTCGCCCCGACGACGCCGACGGAGAGCCCGCGCTGCGCCGCGCTCACCGGCCGCTCCCGCCGTAGACCACGGCCTCCACCTCGTCGGCGTCCAGCTCGAAGGCCGCGTGCGCGGCGGCGACCGCGTCGTCCACCTGGCCCTCGTCGACGACGACCGAGATCCGGATCTCCGAGGTCGAGATCATCTCGATGTTCACTCCGGCGGTGGCCAGCGCGGTGAAGAAGCGTGCCGTCACACCCGGGTGGGTACGCATCCCGGCGCCGACCAGCGACACCTTGCCGATCCGGTCGTCGAAGAGCAACTGGTCGTAGCCCACCTCGTCCCGCAGCCGGGCCAGCGCGGTCATCGCGGTCTGCCCGTCCGAGCGCGGCAGGGTGAACGAGATGTCGGTCCGCCCGGTCGACGCCGCGGACACGTTCTGCACGATCATGTCGAGATTGATCTGGGCGGTGGCGAGGGCGTCGAAGATGCGGGCGGCCTCGCCGACCTTGTCGGGCACCCCGACCACGGTCACCTTGGCCTCGCTCCGGTCGTGGGCGACACCGGCGATGATCGGCTGTTCCACAGCGCCTCCTGAGGTCTGCTCGGGTCGGTCGGTGACCCAGGTTCCCGCCCGGGTGGAGAAGCTCGACCGGACGTGGATCGGCAGGTCGTGCCGCCGGGCGTACTCCACACAGCGCAGATGGAGGATCTTGGCGCCCGAGGCGGCCATCTCCAGCATCTCCTCCGACGACAGCGTGGTCAGCCGCCGCGCGGTCGGCACGATCCGCGGGTCGGCGGTGAAGACGCCGTCGACGTCGGTGTAGATCTCGCAGGCGTCGGCGCCGAGCGCGGCGGCGAGGGCCACCGCGGTGGTGTCCGACCCGCCCCGGCCCAGGGTGGTGATGTCCTTGCTGTCCTGGCTGACCCCCTGGAACCCGGCGACGATGGCGATCGCGCCCTCGGCCAGCGCTCGCTCGATGCGGCCCGGGGTCACGTCGATGATCTTGGCCTTGCCGTGCGACGAGTCGGTGATCACACCGGCCTGCGAGCCGGTGAACGACCTGGCCTCGTGTCCCAGGTTTCCGATCGCCATCGCCAGCAGCGCCATCGCGATCCGCTCGCCCGCGGTCAGCAGCATGTCCAACTCGCGGCCGGGTGGCAGCGGCGCGACGTCGTGCGCGAGATCCAGCAGCTCGTCGGTGGTGTCCCCCATCGCGGACACGACGACCACGACGTCGTCCCCCGCCTTGCGGGTGGCCGCGATCCGCTGGGCGACGCGCTTGATCCCGGTCGCGTCGGCGACGGAGGAGCCGCCGTACTTCTGGGACGACCAGGCCCACGGCTGTCCTCCTCGGTCCGTACCGGTCGGGGACGGTCCCGGCGAGTCTATCGACGCGCGGCCCTGGTCAGCCGGACCCGTCCGCGAGCCGCTCGGCGGCCGCGATCCGCTCCAGCTCGATGGTCTCCAACCGGTCCTCGTCGAACCGGTCGTGCGCGACCACCGCCTGCAGCGCCCGCAGCACCGCGCTGGCCTCGGCCCCCCACGACGAGACGTAGCTGAACTGCCACCACCACAGCGCCTCGTCGATCCGGCCGGCCCGGTGGTGGGCCAGCCCGTGCGCCAGCCGCTCGGCGATCGCGGCGACGTCGTCGGAGATCCGGCCGGGCACCAGCTCGGGCGGCTCGGCGTACGGGTCGAAGACCTCGATGTACTCGTCGGCCGGTCCGAGCAGGCCGGCGAGCTCCTCGCGGATCCGGTCGAGGTCCGGGTCGGGGCCAGTCTCGGCCTCGAACTGCTCCTGCGGGACGAGGTCGGTCATCACGCCCAGCCGGGCGCCGGCGAGCAGCAGCTGGCTGACCTCCAGCAGCAGGAGCGGGACGGTCGTCGCCGACTTGCCCCGGTTGGCGAGCTCGCGCACCGCCAGCAGGAAGGACGCGACCTGGTCGGCGACGGCCTGCGCCAGGTCCTCCATGTCCCCGTCGACGTTCCCCGGGTGCAGCGTCGCGGGCGCGGGACCCGCGGTGGTCAGGTCACCGTTGTCAGCCATCGACACTCCGCCTCCCCTCGAACGCCCTGCCCAAGGTGACCTCGTCGGCATACTCCAGGTCACCGCCCACCGGAAGTCCACTAGCCAGCCGCGTCACGCGCAAGCCCATCGGCCGCAACAACCGGGTGAGGTACGTCGCGGTGGCCTCGCCCTCGAGGTTCGGGTCGGTGGCGAGGATGACCTCCGTGACCTCCTCGGCGGCCAGCCGGGCCATCAGCTCGCGGACCCGCAGCTTCGGGCCCGATGCCCTCGATCGGGGAGATCGCCCCACCCAGCACGTGATAGCGCCCGCGAAACTCGCGGGTGCGCTCGATCGCCACCACGTCCTTGGACTCCTCCACCACGCACAGCAGGGACAGGTCCCGCCGCGGGTCGCGGCAGACCCGGCACTGCTCGTCCTCGGCGACGTTCCCGCAGATCGAGCAGAACCGGACCTTGTCCTTGACCTCGGTGAGCACCTGGGCCAGCCGCTTGACGTCGACCGGGTCCGCGTCGAGCAGGTGGAAGGCGATCCGCTGCGCACCCTTGGGCCCCACGCCCGGCAGCCGGGCGAGCTCGTCGATGAGGTCCTGGACGACTCCTTCGTACACGGCGGCTCGCTCGTCCTCAGAAGCCGGCCGGAAGCCCGCCGGACCCGCCGCCGGACCCGCCGCCCAGGCCCTCGAGGCCACCGGCCATCGGCCCGAACTGCTCGGCCGCGAGGCGCTCGGCCTGCTCGCTGGCGTCGCGAACCGCGGCCACCACCATGTCGCCGAGGGTCTCGGCGTCGTCCGGATCACAGGCCTCCGGCTTGATCGTCACCGACACCAGGTCACCGGTGCCGGTGACGGTCGCCGTCACCAGACCGTTGGCCGCCGATCCGGTCACCTGGGTCTCGGCCAGCCGGTCCTTCGCGGCCATCAGCTGCTGCTGCAGCTGCTGGGCCTGGGCGAGCAGCGCGGACATGTCCGGTGCGTCACCTGACACCACGGGGCCTCCTCGGAAGCGGGGCACCGACCGGTCGGCCGGGGCAGGCGGACGGATCGCTCGACTCCGGCCGCTCGGTCGAGCCTAGAGCAGCCGGCACCGGTCACCGTTCGTGCGGGATCTCCTCGATGACCGTGGCCCCGAGCTCGCGGGTCAGCAGCTCGTGGGTGTCACCGGCGGTGTCGACGTCGGGGTCGTCCGCGGACGCCCCGCCGGCCAGCGATTCACCGTGAGCGGCCGGGTGCGCGGCAGGCTGGGCCGGCTGCGCGGCGGATCGGGACGATTCCCGGCGGGACTCCGCCGCGCCGCCGCGGGCGGGGGCCGGAGGCCGCGCCGCGACGCCACCCTCGCCGGACCCCGCGCCGGCGGGGCCGCCGCCCGCTGCACGCGACGACGGGTCGATGACGAGCTCGACCTGCCACTCGCCCCCGAGCACGGTGCCGAGGGCGGCCGCCACGGTGGCGAGCCGTTCCGGCTCCCGCAGGTTGTCCAGGTTTCCCTGGGTCTTCACACCGAGCGTCACGACACCCGCCGAGGCGGCGACGACCTGCGCCTGCTGAGTGACCAGCGACCAGACGTACCGGGACGGCTTCAGCGCGTTCAGCACGTCCGGCCACAGGGTCCGCACCTGGTGCAGCTCGTTGCCCACGGCGGCACCGCCGACCGCTGGCTCCGCAGCAGGCTCGGGGGCCGACGCCGGCACCGGCTCGCTGACCGGCTCGGCGACCGGCTCGGCGACCGGCGCCGCCACCGGCTCGGCGACCGGCTCGCTGACCGGCTCATGGGCCGGTACGGCGACCGGCGCGGAGGCAGGTGGCGGCGGTGCGGGCACGGACGGGCCGGCGCCTGATCCGGCGCCGGCGGGGATCACGCCGACCGTCAGCCGCCGCTCCAGCCGGTCCAGGCGTGCCTGGACGCCGGCGGTCGAGTCGTCGGCTGCCGGCAGCAGGACCCGCGCACACATGATCTCCAGCAGCAGCCGCGGCGCGGTCGGCCCACGCAGGTCGGCCAAGGTCCCGGCCACGACCTCCGCGGCGCGGACCAGGTCCGCCGCGCCGAACCGGGCCGCCTGCCCGGCCAGCCGCTCCGCCTGGTCGACCGTGACGTCGAGCAGGGTCTGGCCGGCATCGGGCACGTGCGCGAGGACGAGCAGGTCGCGCAGCCGCTGCAGCAGGTCCTCGACGAACCGCCGCGGCTCCCGGCCACCCTCGACCACCTGGTCGACCAGGCTGAAGACCCCCGCCCCGTCGGCCGCCGCGAACGCGTCCACCACCGCGTCGATCAGCGTCTCGGGGGTGTAGCCGAGCAGCGCGGTGGCGAGGTCGTAGGTCACCCCGTCCGCGCCGGCGCCGCCGATCAGCTGGTCCAGCGTGCTCAACGAGTCGCGGGCGGAACCGCCGCCGGCGCGCACCACCAGCGGCAGCGCCTCCGGGCTGATCGTGACGCCCTCACGCCGGCAGATGTCGGACAGGTAGTCCGCCATCAGCCGGGGCGGCAGCAGCCGGAACGGGTAGTGGTGGGTGCGGGACCGGATGGTGCCGATGACCTTGTCCGGCTCGGTGGTCGCGAACACGAACTTGACGTGCGGCGGTGGTTCCTCGACCACCTTGAGCAGGGCGTTGAAGCCCTGCGGCGAGACCATGTGCGCCTCGTCGATGACGTAGACCTTGAACCGGCTGCTCATCGGCGCGAAGGACGCCCGCTCGCGCAGCTCGCGGGTGTCGTCCACGCCACCGTGGCTGGCGGCGTCGATCTCGATGACGTCGAGGCTCCCGGGGCCGCCGCGAGACAGGTCCCGGCAGCTCTGACACTCGCCGCACGGCTCCGGGACCGGGAACCTCTCGCAGTTCAGCGTGCGGGCCAGGATGCGGGCGCTGGTCGTCTTGCCGCAGCCGCGCGGTCCGGAGAACAGATAGGCGTGATGCACCCGGTTGTTCGCCAGCGCCTGCCGCAGCGGCCCGGTCACGTGGTCCTGGCCGAGGACCTCGGCGAAGGTCTCCGGCCGGTAGCGGCGATACAAGGCCAGCGGGGCGTCCACGTGCGCACCCTAGTGGCGGCTCGGACAGCCGACCGGGCGTCCCTCTGGCCCCGGTCCGAGACGCCAAGGACCCCTCGCGCACCCGGCAGAGCCTGCTGACCCTTGCTGCCTTCCGGCCCTGGGGGAGTTGGGCGGGATGCCGCCGCGCGAGGGGCTGCCGCCATCGTAGAGGGACGGTCCGGCGGCCGGTTCCGGGGCCGGTACCCTGCTCGGCGGAGGATTCGCCTAGTGGCCTATGGCGCTCGCTTGGAAAGCGGGTTGGGTTAACGCCCTCGCGGGTTCGAATCCCGCATCCTCCGCCAGGACCGGCAGGCGTCCGGTCACCCGCCGGGGGGACGTCGACTCGGGACACGTCAGCGTCCGAGCAGCACGTCGGCCCCGCCGCAGGGGGCGACCACCCCGGAGACGGGGCGGTGCGGGGTGAGCGCACGCGATGATCGCTTATCGGCAACTCGAGCGATCGGCTTCCGAGGGAGTCCGCACGGCCAACTTGGCTCGATAGGTCACGCTCTGCGCCTCGCCGTCGACTGTGTAGTTGACGTCGACCAGTTGGCGCTTCGCCTGTCCCTCGGAGACAACCCGATACCCGAATAAGACCTCGGCTCCCCGTCTCTCCCCCCACCCTCCTGCGGGGATGTGGAACCCTGATACTGCGGACATCTCGCCGAACATCTTCTTCGTGGGTGGAAAGTCCACCGCAAACTGCGTGCCGACGAATCGCCTATCCGGCCCCGCTATGACGACGCCCAGAGGCTCCAGCGACCCGCCGTCGATCTCCTGCTCGACAGACTCCAGCGTGACATCGGCATCCGGAGCGGAGGTGTTGGACAGGACGAGCAATCCCTCAGTGAACACCGTGCCAACTGCCTTGCATGTCCGTGACCCGAAGGCGGGGAGCTCTTTCAAGGCAGTTGACCCAGTGTCTTCTCGCAATTGGTCGTTCGTGCAGCCGACAGCGACGATTGTCGCGACGACAGCTGCCACAGTGAGCGGCCGGCCGCATCGATGCCCGACACTCATCGCGCACACTCACGCTTCGGACGCTCACGCTGAGTGGGGAAAAGTGCCACAGATCGGTACCTGATTCCGGTCGGGTTCGATTGTCGGCTCGTGGTTCACCCACCGGGTTGATGGAGTGAGCGTTCCCCTGCAGTGTGGTCGATGTGGGACAGATGTACACGGTGGTGAACCGCGCGCGAGATCATCCGCTGATTTTCTTTCCGATATCGATGCTGGCGCCACTGCTATTTCCCCCGGATGTGGTGATCCACCGATCGCTGAGTCCGTCTGCTCCGCGTGAGCGCCACGCGGACGGCAGGCGTGGCGGTCACGGCACGGGAGTTGCGAACTGCCTGCGCCAGGACCGGCAGGCGTCCGGACACCCGCCGGGGGGACGTCCGGTCTCTCCTACTATCGGCGCATGATCTTCCGGCGGGTGGGCGACGGTCGCCCCTACCCCGACCACGGGCTGAGCCAGCGGGAGTGGGCCGCGCTGCCGCCGCAGCAGATCCGTCTGGACCAGCTGGTCACGACCAAGGTCACCCTCGACCTCGCGACGCTGCTGGACGCCGAGTCCACCTTCTTCGGCGACCTGTTCGCCCACGTCGTGCAGTGGCAGGACGAGCTCTACCTCGAGGACGGCTTGCATCGGGCGCTGCGGGCAGCGCTGCAGCAGCGCACGGTGCTGCACGCACGAGTGCACACGGTGGCAGGCTCACCGACATGAGGCCGGGATGAAGGCGCGCACACCGGTCACGCTGCTGGTGTTGCTCGCCTTCGTGGTCGGGGCCGGCTGGTACGGCTGGGAGCAGTTCAACGAACCGTACGACGACCTGTTCGGCGACTCGTCGGGCTGTGTCGACGAGTCGCTCGCCAAGGGCACCCGGCTCAAGGCGCGGCAGGTGACCGTGAACGTCTACAACGCCGGCAACCGTGACAACCTGGCCGGCCAGACCATGCAGCGGCTGCAGCGCCGCGGCTTCCGCTCCGGGACCGCGGAGAACGCCCCCACGAGGATCAGCGTCGACCGGGTGGCGATCTACGACTCCGAGCCTCGGTCGGCCGAGGTGACCCTGGTGCGGCGGCAGTTCACCGGCACGGTCCGCGTCCTGCGCAAGCCGGACATCGCCGAGGGCGTGGACGTCGTCGTGGGCAGCGGCTTCCGCGGCATCGAGCGCGGCGCGAAGACGGCCCTGCAGCTGTCGTCGGCAGAGGACGTCTGCCTGCCCGATCGACGCTGACCGCTCACAGCAGCCGGCGGCGGAGCGGCCGGGGCGCGGACGGGGTCGTCCAGCCGGCTAGCCGGCCGCGTTCGGCCACCGCGTGCAGCCGCGCTTCGGTGTCTGGGCGCGCCCCGCGCGGGGTGACGACGAGGACCTCGTCACCGTGGACGAGCCGGGTGGTCCGACCGGGGACGAACGACTGGCCGGCGCGCACGATCAGCGAGACCGACGCCCCGGCCGGCAGTCTTAGCTCGCCGACCTCGACGCCGTGCAGCCGCGAGTCGTCCAGCACGCGGACGTGCAGCAGGTCGGCGGCGATCCCGTCCAGCGGCGCCGCCTCCACGTCCAGCACCTGCGGCTGGCCGTGCGTGGAGACCCCCAGCCGGTCGGCGGCCCAGGGCAGAGTGGGCCCCTGGACGAAGGTGTAGACGAGCACGAGCACCAGCACCAGGTCGAACAGGTCGGCGGCACCTGGGACCGCCTCGGCCAGCGGGATGGTGGTGAGGACGATCGGCACCGCGCCGCGCAGCCCGGCCCAGGACAGGAAGGCCTGTTCCCGCCCCGGCACCCCCAGCGGCGTCGCGCAGACCACCACGGACAGCGGCCGGGCCACGAGGACGAGCACCGCGCCGGCGAGCAGGCCGGCCCACACGTGCCACCAGTCCAGGCGACCCGGCGACGCCAGCAGCCCGAGCATCACGAACAACCCGATCTGTGCCAGCCAACCCACACCCTCGGCGAAGGACTTCGTCGCCGCCCGGTGCGGCAGGTCGGCGTTGCCGAGCACGAGCGCGGCGGCGTAGACCGCCGCGAAGCCGCTCCCGTGGGCGACCACGGCTGCGCCGTACGAGACCACGCAGAGCGACAGGATCGCCAGCGGATACAGACCGGAGGCCGGCAGGGCGGCCTTCGCCAGACCGCGGGCCCCGGCCCAGCCGAGCAGCACGCCGATCACGCCGCCGAGCACGAGCTCGCCGGCGACGATGGCCAGAACGACGTACCACGCGTGCTCCGCCGCCTCGCCGGTGCTCACCATCGTGACCAGCAGCAACGTCGGGGCGTCGTTCAGCCCGGACTCGGCCTCCAGCGATCCGCGGACCCGGCTGCGCAACGGCAGCCGGCGCAGCACCGAGAAGACCGCGGCTGCGTCGGTGGGAGCGGTGACCGCCCCGAGCAGCAGCGCGAGCTGCCAGTTCAGGTCCAGCACGTACCTGCCGAACAGCGCCATCACGGTGATGCCGACAGCGATCCCGAGCGTGCTGAGCAGCACACCGAGCGGCATCACCGGGCGAACCTGCGACCACCGGGTGGTCAACCCACCCTCGGCGAGGATCAGCACCAAGCCCACGATCGCGAGCACGTACGCCAGGTCGGCGTCCTCGAAGTCGATCCCGATGACCGACTCGCCGAGCACGAGGCCGATGAGCAGGTAGAGCAGCAGGCTGGGCAGACCGGCGCCGACACTGACCCGGACGGCGAGGATCGCGGCCAGCAGAACGGCCGCGCCCACCAGCAGGAGGACGCCGATCTCGTCACCCTGCACGCGTCGCCTCCCGCCTGGTGCGCCCGCCCAGACTAGTGGGACTGCGGGGACGACTGATCCCGCTAGCGTGGCGGGCATGAGTGTCGGAGTGAACGACGACGTGCCGACGGTGTGCCCGATCTGCGGCACGCCCTACGACTTCGGCTCCACCGGGGTACGGGTCAGCGACGCCCAGCGCGACGCCGGTCCGGGGGCCACGACCGGTCCCGCGCCGGACGTGGTCGACGAGGCGGTGGCCTACTGCCCGAACCCGGACTGCCCGAGCCACGCCGGCGACCGGGTCGATGATCCGGGCGGGGCCTGAGCGCCGAGCGGCGTGGCGGGCCGCTCAGCCGGGCCGCACCGCGCCGGGGCGTCCGGCGTCTCGTGCGGTGTGGTCGCGCTGCGCCGGGAGCTTGGCAGGGCTGGTCCACCCGGGGAGCGGGCGGCCGACGAGCTGCTCGAGCAGCTGGACGTCGGGGCGGAAGTACGCCCGCAACTCTGCCTTGGTCTCCGCGGAGACCTGCGGCTTCTCGTCTGGGCGCCACAGCAGCCGCTTCCGCAGCGCGACGGCCGTCGGGTTGCGCCAACCGCGGGAGCGGACCCTGAGCTGATGGATCGGCTTCTCCAGCACGCTCGGTGGGCGCTGCACCAGTCGCCACAACCTCGGGTACCGGTTTGCCTTCTGGCTGACGTTGAAGGCCCGGAAGTCCGGAAGCGAGCCGCTGTCGATGTCCAGGAAGCGGGTCAGCCGCACCCAGACGGCGAGCGGATCGGTCACCAGGTCGTCCAGCAGCACGACGTGCAGCCGGTCGCGCGGGACCAGGTCCGCCACCCGCTGGAGGGCCGCGCCCAGGGAACCGACGAGGGGGTAGTCGACCAGCTTCGGGTCGAGCGCCGTCTCGCAGCTACGACCGGCCAGGGCCCGCCGCCAGGCGGTGCGGAAGTCCCGCTCCTGCTCGTTCAAGGTGAAGACCTGCGACCGGTGGTAGGAGACGAGCAGGTCGACGGGGTTGCGGATCGCGACCACGAAGCGCGCGTCGGGGACCTCCGCGAGGATGGTGGCGATCGCGGTCTGCGAATACACGTACATCGTCGACCCGTCGACCCGCCGCCGAGCCGCCTGCGCCGCCGGGGAGGCGAACAGCGCCTCGTACGCGGCTCGGGTGTCGTAGCCGTGGTGGGCACGCAGCCGCGGATAGTCCCCCGCCCAGTAGTAGGTCTCCTTCGGGTCGGAGACGTACACCTGCGGGTGCGAGCTGAGCCACCGGGACAGTGACGTTGTCCCCGCCTTGGGAGCCCCGATCAGGTAGACGTCCGGGATCGACATGGCGGTGCCTCCTTGCGGCGACCGCGGGGGGGTCGCTGGAAGCGACGCTAGAAGTCCTTTACGCCGATTTCAGGCGATCGCAAAAGTCTTCAGCCGACGGTCAACCACCGGTCACCCAGGGTGCGCGAACGTCCTCCCCGGCACGATCGGATCATCGCTCTAGGCTCTCGCCATCACCCGACGTCTACCTCCGGATCGGCGCTGCCTTCGATCGCTCCTCGCACAGGCTGCCCACGACCCCGACGTCCGCTGATCGAGTGCTACCGGCTGGCTTGTGCCGCGAACGTCCATCGACCTGCCAGGCCGGCAATGCACGATGTCTGCATGCAACGCGGACGGCTGCACGTGACGGGTGCCAGTGGTGCCGGCACAACGACTCTTGCTCGAGCGGTGGCCGACTACTGGTCCGTTCCCCATGCCGACGCTGACGACTACTTCTGGGTGCCCAGCACGCCGCCGTTTGCTGAGAAGCGACCCGAGGCGGATCGGATCACGCTGATGGGGAATGTGTTCCTGCCGCGCGAAGCTTGGGTGCTGTCCGGATCGATGCTGGGTTGGGGCGAGAGCGTCGTTGCTCTGTGCGATGCCGTGGTGTTCATGACGCTCGACCCTGAGGAGCGGCTGAGTCGACTGCAAACCCGCGAAACCGTCCGGCAGGAGGGCCGTGACGTGGATACGGCAGCCTGGCAGGCGTTCCTGCAGTGGGCGCAACGCTATGACGACCCGACCTTCGAGGGCCGGAGTCGAGTCACTCACGAGGCGTGGCTGCGCGGCCTCGACCAACCGGTGCTGCGACTGGATGGTGCGCTGACCCGCGAAAAGCTGCGGGACGCCGTGCTCGATTGGCAGCCGTCCGCCTGATCGGGGTAGCGCCGCCGGAGGTCGATCGTGTCCCGCCCGGCTGGAAGGATGAGACATCAGCGAGACTCACTGGACCAGCAAGATCCGGGACGCCCACGCGGGCGACGTGCCCGCCGTCGTCGCCCTCTACGCCGACGACCTCCTCGGCCAGGAACGGGAGCGGGTCGTCGACCCGCTGCCCGCCTCATACTGGACCGCGTTCGAGGCGATTCGAACTGACCCCCGGCACCGGCTCGTGGTCATCGACGATGGTGAGATCGCGGCGACCCTGCAGCTGTCCTTCCTGCCGCATCTGGTCCGCGCGGGCTCCGAGCGCGCCCGGATCGGGCGGTGCGCGTCGCGCTCTCACCCGTCGTGGCGTCGGGCTGGGGCGGCGCTCCTCGGATGGGCCATACAGGAGGCACGCCAGCGTGGCTGCGGAGTCGTCCAACTGACGACCGACGCGACCCGACCCGACGCCCACCGCACCTACCAGGCGTTGGGTTTCGCCGCGACTCATGTCGGCATGAAGCTCACCCTGGATCAGGCAGGGCACTGACCAGAGGGGACGTGCACGGGGAGGGCTCGGACCGCAACGCACCAACGCCGACCCGCGAATCGCGTTCCCGGGCCACGAGACGGCGTCGTCGGAACCTTCGTCTCTCGGCCTCCAGATCTCGACTGGAGGCCGCTCAGTTGGCTGGCGGTGGCGGTGGGATTTGAACCCACGGAGGGCGCGAACCCTCACACGCTTTCGAGGCGTGCTCCTTAGGCCGCTCGGACACGCCACCGCGGAGCAGGGTAACTGACCCCGGTCAGCGGTCAGGACGCCGGCGTCGCTCCTGGCATCCCACCCGGTGACCGGCCGGGATCGACGTCAGCGGCACCGTCGGGTCGGAACCGCGCTGCCCGTCAAAGAACGCCGTCAGCAGGGCGGTGGCCTCGTCGGCACGGACGTCGGGAACGACCTCGGGCCGGTGGTTCAGCCGGCGGTCGCGGACGACGTCCCACAGCGAGCCGACGGCGCCGGCCTTGGGGTCGTAGGCGCCGAACACCAGACGCGCGACCCGGGCCAGGACGAGGGCGCCGGCGCACATCGTGCACGGCTCCAGCGTCACCACGAGCGTGCAACCGTCCAACCGCCAGCTGCCCCGGCCCCGCGCGGCCTCGCGCAGCGCCACCACCTCGGCGTGGCCGGTCGGGTCGTCGTCGCGCTCCCGGATGTTGTGCCCGGTCCCGATGACGCGGTCGTCCCCGTCGACGACGACCGCCCCGACCGGGACGTCGCCGGACGCCAGCGCCGACCCGCGACCTCGAGGGCAGCCCCCATCGGCGTGTGCCAGCGGCCGGCGGCCCCCGCTCCAGGGCTCAGACCGCTGCCCTCTCGATCGCGTCCTCGAACTGACTGCCGAAACCCAGCCGCTGGGCGACGTCGGACAGCATCTCGTCGGGTAGAGGTCGGAGTCGTCGCAGAGCACCGCCATGTCCATCGCGCTCAGACCGAGGTCGGCGAACGTCGCCAGCTCGCCGGCGGGCTGTGGGTCGTCCTCGTCGTCCGGCTCGGGCAGCTCCAACCGATCGACCACCTCCGCGGCGAGCGGCCAGTCGGCGGCGGCGGTCACGTCGGACAGCAGCACGTGGACATCGGCCCGAGGACGCGGACCAGCACGAAGAAGTCCTCGTCGACCGAGACCATGCCGACCGACCCGCTCTCGCTCGGCAGCGGCCGCAGCGACGCGACGAGCGCCTCGAGACCGTCCGCGACCCGGGTCGGCAGCGGCTGCACCTGCCACCGGCCCTCCTCGCGGTAGGCGGCCACGACGAAATCGACATCGTCGTGCGCCACCGCCTCCGCCCGCACGTCCACCGGTGGCCCGGGTAAGCCACTCGGCGATCGTGGCAGAGCGGGAGCCGCACCGGAAGGCCCGGACCGCGCCGGCAAGAGGGGTCGGGCCGATCCACTAGCGTGCCGCGCATGCGGATCCACGTCGCCGACCACCCGTTGGTGGCCCACAAGCTCAGCCTGTTGCGCGACGAGCGGACCGAGTCGCCGACGTTTCGGCGCCTCGCCGACGAGCTGGTGACGCTGCTGGCCTATGAGGCGACCCGGGACGTGCGCACCGAGCCGCGCACGGTGCGGACCCCGGTGGCCGAGGCGGCGGGCGTGCGGCTGTCGTCGCCGCGCCCGCTGGTGGTGCCGATCCTCCGGGCCGGGCTGGGCATGCTCGACGGCATGCAGCGGCTGCTGCCCACCGCGGAGGTCGGCTTCCTCGGCATGATCCGCGACGAGGAGACGCTGCTCGCCTCGACGTACGCCGAGCGGCTGCCGGCCGACCTGGCCGGGCGGCAGTGCTACGTCCTGGACCCGATGCTCGCCACCGGCGGCACGCTCGCGGCCGCGATCGACTTCCTGGTGCGCCGTGGCGCCGACGACATCACCGCGGTATGCCTGCTCGCCGCACCGGAGGGGATCGAGCGGGTGGAGCGCGACCTCGAGCGCGCGACGTCCGGGTGCCGGTCACGCTGGTCACCGCCGCCGTGGACGAGCGGCTGGACGACCACGGCTACATCGTGCCGGGCCTGGGCGACGCCGGCGACCGGCTGTACGGGGTCGCGGGCTGACCACCCACCCGGCACCGCCACGGCTCAGCGCCAGCTCACCTGGCCGGTCGCGATCGCGACCAACACGACCGCGGCGAGCACCGCCAGCAAGACGAACGTGCCGGCGCGGCTGCGGGTCTCCTCGCGATCCTCGGGCTGGTCGTACGTGCGCTTGTCCATGAACTCCTCGCTCTCAGCAATTGACATACCGAGAGTACGCCAACCGGGAGCGCCCGGCCTCGTCGTGCCGGTGTGATCCTGCTCGCGCCCGGCTCGGACGGTCAGCTCACAGCGACTTCACCGCGTTCAGCAGCTTGCTCATCGTCTGCTTGGCGTCGCCGAACAGCAGCGTGGTGCGCGGGTCGAAGAGCAGCTCGTTCTCGATGCCGGCGAAGCCTGGCCGCATCGACCGCTTCATGAAGATCACCTGGCCGGCCTGGTCGGCGTTCAGGATCGGCATGCCGTAGATCGGGGCACCCGGCGTGGTCCGCGCGGCCGGGTTGACCACGTCGTTGGCGCCGACCACGAGCGCCACGTCGGCCTGCTTGAACTCGCCGTTGATCTCGCTCCATCTCCTTGAGCTGCTCGTACGGGACCTGCGCCTCGGCGAGCAGCACGTTCATGTGCCCGGGCATCCGGCCGGCGACCGGATGGATGGCGTAGTCGACCTGGACGCCGCGCTCGCCCAGCACGTCGACCAGCTCGCGCAGCGTGTGCTGGGCCTGCGCCACCGCCAGGCCGTAACCGGGGACGATGAGCACCCGGTGCGCGTAGCCGAGCAGGATCGCCACGTCGTCCGGGCCGGCTGGACCGCACCGGCCGGTCGCTGACCCCCCCGGCGCCGAGGGTGGAGCCGCCCTTCAGCGCGCCGAACAGGGTGTTCAGCAGCGACCGGCCCATCGCGGCGGCCATCATCCGGGTGAGGAAGGTGCCGGACGCGCCGACCAGGGTGCCGGCGACCAGCAGCAGCGTGTTGTCGAGCACGTAGCCGCTGGCCGCCACGGTCAGGCCGGTGAACGCGTTCAGCAGCGAGATCACGATCGGGACGTCCGCGCCACCGACCGGCAGCACCAGCAGCACCCCGCCGGCGAGCCCGAGCACGGCGATCAGCGACGCCCGGCCACATCGCGGGCTCGACGACCAGCACCACCGACAACGCCGACGGCTGCCAGCACGAGCCGCCGAACGCCGACCGGCAGCCCGGGGAACACCACCGGGCGGGTCGTCATCAGCTCCTGCAGCTTGGCGAAGGTCACCATCGAGCCGGCGAAGCTGACCGAGCCGACCAGGACGGTGAACGCGGTCGCCGCCAGGTCGAACTCGGCGATGTCGACGACCGCCCGGCGGCGCTCGATCTCGTGTGAGCTCGAGCAGCGCGACGATCGCCGCGGCGCCGCCGCCGACGCCGTTGAACAGGGCCACCAGCTGCGGCATCTGCGTCATCTGCACCCGGTGCGCGCCCAGCCGACGCCGATCGCGCCGCCGACCGCGATGGCGGCGAGGATCGGCAGCAGGTGGTCGAGCTCCCGCTCCGCAGAACACGACCACGGTGGCGATCACCGCGCCGGCGGCACCGATCAGGTTCCCGCGGCGGGCGGTGCGCGGGCTGGACAGCCCCTTGAGCGCGAGGATGAAGCAGACCGCGGCCACCAGGTACGCCGAGCTGCACCCAGGTCGGGATCACGCGCCGTCCCCGCTCGTCGGACCGGTCCGCGGCCGGCTGCGGTCGGCTTCGCGCGACGAACATCTGCAGCATCCGGTCGGTGACCACGAACCCGCCGGCCATGTTGATCGTCGCCAGCACCACCGCGACCAGGCCGAGGGTCAGAGCCGGACCGCTCGGCCGTGCCGGTGACCAGCATCGCGCCGACCAGGATGACGCCGTGGATCGCGTTCGCGCCGGACATCAGCGGGGTGTGCAGCGTCGACGACACCTTGGAGATCACCTCGATGCCGACGAACACGCCAGCACGAAGATGGTCAGCCAGACGATGGCTGCTCATGCGCGGGGGTCAGACATCCTCGTCGACAGCTGGCGGGTCGGGGCTGCCGGACCCGCCGCGTAGGTGACGCAGCAGGCCGGCCACGACCTCGTCGGCGAAGTCGGGGGCGAAGATGGCGCCGTGTCGCCGGCGGTCATCAGCGGCACCACGTTGACCACGTTCGCGGCGTACAGGCGGCTGGCAGGCACGGGCATCTGGCTGGGCACGTTGCGACCACCCCAGACCTGGGCCTCGCCGATGGGCACCGTCGCCGCCCGGCAGCGACCCCTCGACGTTGCCGCCAGTGTCCGCGGCGAGGTCGACCACCACCGAGCCTGGTCGCATCCCGGCCACCATCGTCCGGGTCACCAGCATCGGTGCCCGCCGACCGGGCACCGCCGCGGTCGTGATCAGGGCGTCCGCCGCGGCGACGTGAGGGGGTCAGCAGCTCGCGCTGACGCTGGGCGCGCTCCTCGGTCATCTCCCGGGCGTAGCCGCCGGCGCCGTCGAGGGTGGGCAGGTCGAGGTCGACGGGGGTGGCGCCGAGGGACGCGATCTCCTCGGCGGCTGCCGCCCGGACGTCGTAGCCCTTGACGACGGCTCCGAGCCGTCGGCGGTGGCGATGGCCTGGAGACCGGCGACGCCGGCGCCCAGCACCAGCACCTCTGCCGGCCGTACGGTGCCGGCCGCGGTCATGTTCAGGGGGAAGAAGCGCGCAGTATCCCGGCCGCCACGATCGCGCTGCGGTAGCCCGCCACCAGCGCCTGCGAGCTGAGCGCGTCCATCGACTGCGCGCGCGAGATGCGGGGGACCTGCTCCAGCGAGTAGGCGGTGAGCCCGCAGTCGCGCATGTCGCGCACCTGGTCGAGCGCCTGCGCCGTCGGCAGGAACGACACCAGGGACGCGCCGGCGTGCAGCTGACGGATCCGGTCGCGCGCCAGCGGCTGCACCGACAGGACCACGGTGGCCCCGGGCAACGGGTCGTCGGTGAGCGTGGCGCCGGCGTCCTCGTACTCGTCGTCGTCGATCTCGGCGGCCCGCCCGGCCCCCGTCGACCGCGACCTCGTAGCCGAGGTCGACCAGCTTGCGTGCGCCGTCGGGGACGAGCGCGACCCGTGACTCGCCCTCCAGGGACTCCGCAACCACGGCGACTCTCACGAAAGGGCACCCTAGGCCGCGGCCGCGGCCAGGCGCACGGACACGCCCCGCCCCCTCCCACGATCCGCGACTTCTGCAGCCCCCCGCGCCCCCTCGTTCTCCCGCGATCCGCGACTTCTGCAGCCCCCCGCGCCCCCCCTTCTCCCACGATCCGCGACTTCTGCAGCCCCCCGCGCGCACCCCCCTCGCACGACCCGCGACTTCTGCAGCCCATGCACCGCCGCCGAGCCGAGCGACCCCTGCAAAAGTCGCGGATCGTGGGGTGGGGGTGGGGTGAGGTGGGGGTGGGGTGGGGTTGGGGTGGGGTTGGGGTGAGGTGGGGGTGGGGTGGCGCGAGGGAGGGGTGTTGGGGGTCAGTAGTGCCAGGGAAAGCCCGACAGTTCGGCTCGCGCTTCTCGAGGAACGCGTCGCGGCCCTCCGCCGCCTCGTCGGTGCCGTAGGCGAGGCGGGTCGCTTCACCGGCGAACAGCTGCTGGCCGACCATGCCGTCGTCGGGCAGGTTGAACGCGTACTTCAGCATCCGCTGCGCGGTGGGGCTCTTGGAGTTGATCGCGGCCGCCCACTCGAGCGCGGTGGCCTCGAGCTCGGCGTGCGGCACGACGGCGTTGACCATCCCCATCTCGTACGCCTGCTCGGCGTCGTACGTCCGACCGAGGAAGAAGATCTCGCGCGCGCGCTTCTGCCCGACCTGCCGGGCGAGGAACGCCGAGCCGTAGCCGCCGTCGAAGCTCGCCACGTCGGCGTCGGTCTGCTTGAACCGGGCGTGCTCGGCCGTCGCGAGGGTCAGGTCGCACACGACGTGCAGGCTGTGCCCGCCGCCGGCGGCCCAGCCGGCCACGACCGCGATCACCACCTTGGGCATGAACCGGATCAGCCGCTGACACTCCAGGATGTGCAGCCGGCCCAGCTTCGCCCGGTCCACGGGTGCGGCCGCCGGGCCGGCTGGCGCACCCTCGGCGTACTTGTACCCGGTCCGGCCGCGGATGCGCTGGTCACCGCCGGAGCAGAACGCCCATCCGCCGTCCTTCGGTGACGGGCCGTTGCCGGTCATCAGCACGCAGCCCACGTCGGACGACGCGCGGGCGTGCTCGAGGACGCCGCGCAGCTCGTCCACGGTCTGCGGGCGGAAGGCGTTGCGCACCTCGGGCCGGTCGAAGGCGACCCGCACCGTGCCGGCGACCGGCCCGGAGCCGATCGCCCGGTGATAGGTGAGGTCGGTCAGCCCCTCGAAGCCGGGCACCTCGCGCCACGCCGCCGGGTCGAAGGTGGCCGACACCTGGTCGGTCTGCTCGCTCATGCGCTCAGTGTGTCGGCCGGCGCCAGTGGAGCACGTTCGGGCCGGGCCCCCAGTCGGGCAGGCCCGGGTCGGGTCAGGTACGGGTCAGACCCGCCCGGGCGGCGCGACCCCGGCACGGATCGAGCCGGCCAGGCCGCCGAGATGCCCGAGGCGGGCAAGCTCGGAGTCCAGGATCTCCGGCCCGCCCCGCCGGCCGAACACCAATGCCACGTCGTCGGCCAGCGGGGCCGCGGCGAGCACCGTTCCCTCCCACGCGGAGTGCTCCGCGAGCCGCCGGGTCCGGGTGACGCCGAACCAGCCGCCGACGTCGGCGGGGAGGTCAGGAGCGCTCGCGGTCGCCACGACGACGGCCGCGGCGGCGACCTCGTTGGAGGGCCGGTCCGCCCCGTCGACCTCGGTCTGCCGGATGTCCGCGCGCACCACCATCGCCCAGTCACAGCGCAGCGTCTGCGGCAGCAGCTCGACCAGGCGTTCCACCGCACGAGACGGGTCCTGCGTCATCGCCTCGACCAGCTCCAGGTCCATCCGCAGGCTGGCGCCGGCGGTGTACCGGGAGATCCACAGCACCCGGACGTTCTCCAGCTGGTTGCAGGCCGACACCAGCGCGTCGGGCAGCACCGTGCTGGGCAGGTCCAGCAGCACGTCGTCGACGGCGTTCCCGGTCGACCGGTGCTCGACGATCTCGATCGCCTGGATGTCGGCGCGCGCGGCGCCCAGCGTCGCGGCCAGCGCGCCGAGCGAGCCCGGGACGTCCGGGAAGCCCACGCGCAGCAGGAACGACATGGCCTCATCGTCGCAGTGCCGGACCGGTCCCCCAGCCAGTGGTCACGAGCCGGTCATCCGGCAGGGGGCAGCCGGCGCTCCGGCCGCCTCAGCGGACGACGCGCAGGTTGAACTGGGGCGTGCCCAGCGTCTGCATCAGCCGGACCCACAGCGGCAGCCACATCTCCAGGCCGCGGGCCGCGGTCAGGTCGCCCAGGTCCAGCACGTCCCGCCAACCGAGCTGGCCGAGCAGCCCGGCCACGACGTCCCGGGCAGCGGGGTCGTTCCCGGCCACGAACACGGTGGTGTCGCCCGCACCGACGGCGGCCGGGTCGACCATCACCGCGGCGGTCACGGTGTTCAGCGTCTTGACCACCCGGGCGCGCGGACAGGCTCGTTGGATCTGCTCTGCGAGCGAGTCGGTGTCCTTGACCCGCAGCGTGGGCGGCATGCCGGCGGAGAAGTCCAGCGGGTTCGCCACGTCCATCACGACGACGCCATCGAGTGCGTCACCCAGGTCGGCGAACACCCCGACGGCGTGCTCGCCACTCAGCGCGTCGACGACGACGTCGGCCCCGTCGACCGCCTCGCGAAACGACGCCAGCGGGAGCGGGGTCAGCGCCTCCCGTCGGCCGCCGTCCACGGCGTCGGGGTCACGCGTCCCGACGACGACGTCGTGGCCGGCGCCGGCGAGCGCGGGGCCAGCGTGCTGCCGACCGAGCCGGTGCCGAGGACTGCGATCCGCTGCGCCGTACCTGAACCGGTCATCTGGCCTCCCACGGAAGGTCGCGCCTCACACCGTCGAGGATGTGCAGGACGCCACGGCATGATGGTGACATGGACGCGATCGCCCGGCCGCCGATCACCGACCGTGGGCCGCTGCAGAGCGCCCTGCTGCGCCTGGGTGGACGGCCGCTGCCGCTACTCCGCCCGACCCGGATGTACGTCTGCGGCATCACGCCGTACGACGTGACGCATCTCGGGCACGCCGCGACCCTGGTCTGGGCCGACGTGGCAGCGGCGGTGATGCGGTTGGCCGGCGCCGAGGTGGTGACCGCACGCAACGTCACCGACGTCGACGACGTGCTGACGCGGGCGGCCGCGGAGTCCGGCCAGCGCTACGACCGGTTCGCCGCGGTGCACGAGTACCAGTTCGGACACGACCTGGCGGCGCTGCGGGTGCGCGAGCCGGACCACACCCCGCGAGCGGCCCGGCACGTCGAGCACGTGGTCGCGCTGGCCGCGGCGCTGCTGGCCAGCGGCGCGGCCTATGAGCGGGACGGATCGGTGATCTTCCGCGGCGACGCCGTGCCGGAGGCGGCCGGTGTCGGGCCGGACGAGGCGCGGCGGCTGCTGCGCGAGTTCGGCGGAGTGCCGGACCACGACGGGTACGACGGCGCCTTCGACGTGCCGGTCTGGCAGCGTTCCGGTCCGGACGACCCGGCCTGGCCGAGCCCGTGGGGCTGGGGCCGGCCGGGGTGGCACGCCGAGTGCTCGGCGATGACGGTGGCGACGCTCGGCGCCCGGATCGACCTGCTGGCCGGCGGGGCGGACCTCGCGTTCCCGCACCACGCGTACCAGGAGGCGATGGTGGCCGCGGTCAGCGGCGTGCCGCTGGCCCGGGCACACCTGAACGTCGGCACCGTCAGCGTCGGCGGCACGAAGATGGCCAAGAGCACGCAGAACCTGGTGCTGGTCGACGAGCTGCTGCACGAGCACTCCGCACAGGCCGTGCGGCTGATGCTGATCGACCGGCGGTGGGACCAGCCGTGGGACTACTCGCCGTACGAGTTGCGAGCCGCGGCGGACCGGCTGGAGCGGCTGCGGGTGGCGGCGGGCCGGTCCACCGGCTCCGACGCGGCCGGCGACGCGATGCTCGACGCGCTGCTGGACGACCTGGACGTCAGCACCGCGCTAGGGATCGCCGAGGAGCGGGCCGGGAGCGCGGCCCAGCGGCTGTTGCACTGCCTGCGCCTCGACTGACCTCCTTCCCCCCAAAACACCCCACGATCCGCGACTTCTGCAGCACCCCAGCCCCCAAACAGCCCACGATCCGCGACTTTTGCAGACCGGCTTGCCTGCAAAAGTCGCGGATCGTGGACGCGTCGTGTTGGGGGGTCAGTAGACGCTGACGCCGTAGACGCTGAGCGCCTCGGTCACCGGCTGGAAGTACGTCGTGCCGCCGACCGAGCAGTTGCCGTTCCCGCCGGAGGTCAGACCGAGCGCGGTGCTGCCGGCGAACAGCGAGCCGCCGCTGTCGCCACCCTCGGCGCAGACGGTGGTCTTGATCAGTCCGTAGACCGTGCCCTGCGGGTAGTTCACGGTCGCGTTCAGCGCCTGGACCGTGCCGCTGCGCACCCCGGTCGTGCTGCCGCTGCGGGTCACCGACTGGCCGACGTAGGCGTTACCCGCGCTGGTGATGTCTCGGTACGTGCCGTTGTAGAGGTACACGTTCCCCGGCCGGGACACGGCGCTGTCGTACCGGACGATGCCGTAGTCGTTGCCCGGGAAGCTGGTCCCGGCGCGCGGGCCGAGGTAGGTCGTGGCGCTGGACCACGACGACGACAGGTTGGTGCAGTGGCCCGCGGTGAGGAAGTACTGCGTGCCGCTGGAGCTACGCACGTTGAAGCCCAGCGAGCAGCGGCTGCCGCCGCCGTAGATCGCCTCGCCGCCGGAGATGGTGGTCCGGTAGCGACCGTCCACCCGGCGCACCGTGGCCGCGTCGCCGAAGCGAGAGGCCACGGCGCGGACCCGGGCAAGCTCGGCGCGACTCACCGTGCGGTCGGCGGCGACGACCACCCGGTTCGTGGTCGGGTTGGTCGCCCACGCGGTCCCGGTGATCGAGGCCCGCCGGTCCA
This sequence comes from uncultured Actinomycetota bacterium, assembly GCA_963704295.1. Lineage (GTDB taxonomy): Bacteria > Actinomycetota > Actinomycetes > Propionibacteriales > Nocardioidaceae > JACCVL01. The sequence goes on from OY969884.1 coordinate 1,419,074, forward strand.
GAGCGCGACGGACGCGGGCGAGCTCGGCGGCGCTGTGCTCGACCACCCTGGCCACGGCCCCGGCATCACGGACCCGCTCCGCGGCGGCGCGGCCGGTGACCGCTACCACCATCCGACCGGTAGCGCGATCCCGGTACACGCCGGCCGAGCGCGAGCCCAGCTGGCGGGACAACGCGGTGGCCTCCTTGGCACTCACGCGCGACTCGTCGGCCTTGGCCGAGGGTCCGACCGGTGCCGCGCTCACCTGGGGTGCGGTGAGCAGGGCGGCGCCGGTCAGGGCGGTGATGGCGACGGCCGTGGCGGCGCGGCGCGGTGACAGCGGTGTCGACCTCACGGGGGTGTCCCTTCGTCGATGGGTGAGCCCACCGGTCGGAGGGCCCGACTCGGGATGTCGCCGCGAGGTGCAGCAGGTCTGTCGTGGTGGCCCCCCGAGCCATCGAGGAGTCTGGACCGGCGGACGAAATATGACAAGAGGTAGTCAAAGCGTCACTTAGTGCAAAGTCAGCACAGGCGGGCAGACTGCCCGGGTGGACCTGTCTCGAACCGTTCTCCGCGACGGCGACGCGGTGGCCGCCGACGGGCGGGTGGCCGCCGGTGCCGACGGCTGGTGGCTCGCGCCGACGCTGCCCGTGCCGGTCGGCGGCTCGGACGCGGGCGTGCGGCCGCGCTTCGGGGTCCGCTTGAGGGGCGTCGACGTCGGCTCGGCACCCCGGGTGCGAGTGGTGGGCGTGTGGCAGGACGAGGCCGTGCACGTACGGGAGCTGCTCCGGCTCCCGCCGGCCGCCGGCCCGGACGGCGTCCGGTTGCCGACGCGTCCGCCCTGCCCGCCGCCGACCGGGGGCTGGCCGACCGGCGACGACCCGCTGCCCGCACCTCCGGCGGACCTGCTCGCCGGCGGAGCGGTGACCAGCATGGCCGTCTTCCGGCCGGCCGCGAGGCAGCTGGTGGCAGTGGTCGCCGCAGTGGACCCCGAAGCCGTCGCCCCGGTGTTGACCGCGCTGTACGGCGACCGGCTGTGTCTGGTCCGCAGCCGGTACACCGCCCACCAGATCCGAGCGGCGCGGCGCGCGCTCGACGACGCCACAACGACGTGGGGTGTCTACGAGGCCGAGACCTCGGTCGGAACCGACGGACAGCCGGTGATCCGGGCGGCGGTGGTCCGGGTCTCGCCGCCTCTCGTGGCGTGGGTGGCGACTCAGCCGAACGGCCTAGTCGAGGTCAGCCCTTGGCTCACCCGCCTCGGCTAGATGACCGTGTGCAACCTTCGATCACTTTGAGTCATCGCGCGAGGAGGTGTATAACCCTCCGTTACTGCTCGATTACAGAGGATCATCTTTCGAAGCGCCGGAGCAGGCGCGCGAGGAGAACACCGTGATGCGACGGATCACCCGCCCAGCCCTCGCCCTGCTCGCAACGGCCGCCCTGGCCGCCGGAGGCGTCGGGGCCGCCAGCGGCGGCGGCGGTCCGGCCGGCGCCAACGCCGGGCCGCCGTACAACTTCACCACGGAGCTGATGGGTCAGGGCACCTTCATCCCACTGAAGGACAAGGCCATGCTCACCCGGACCCGGCTCGGGTACCTGTTCCGCACCGGTCAGCAGGACAGCCACCTCGAGGTGACCCTGGTGAACGGCAAGCTCCGCTTCGTCGACACCGGCACCGAGTCGTTCAAGCGACGCTCGCCCGCCTGCCAGCGGAAGCGGGTCAAGGTGGGGATCGCCGCGGTGTGCCGTGTGCCCGGCGACATCAGCGAGCGCCGGCCGCTGCTGATCGAGATCTGGCCGCGGCTGGGCAACGACTACACCGACGTCTCCACCCTGCCCGCCACGTTCGCCGTGACCGTGTTGGGCGACAAGGGCCACGACGTCGCCCGCTTCGGGGCGGGTCCCGACTTCTTCAACGGCTACTCCGGTCGCGACCGCGTCTGGGGTGGTGGCGGCAACGACTGGATCCGCCCGGGGCTCGGCAACGACGTCGTGATGGGCGGTGCCGGTAACGACGACGTCGTCGCCGTCGAGGGCCGCGACAAGGTCCACGGCGGGCAGGGAGCCGACCGGCTGTGGGGCGGGGACGGGAACGACCGGCTCCGGGGCGGTACGGGCGCCGACTTCGTGCTCTGCGGGAACGGTCACGATCGTGCGATGGCCGACGGCGCCGACCGGATCGCCCAAAGCTGCGAGGCCGTCGACCATCTCTAGGGCCGCTGTGCCCCGGCCCAGCACCGGACCGATAACCACAGCCCACCACACCGCCCTCCGCGCCATGGGACCCTGCACCGGGCGGCTCAGCCCGATCGGTCGGGGTCGCACCCGAGCGCTGCCGGGGCGGGTGACCGGCTGTCGAGGAGGAGCGAGCAGGTGCGCAAGCTGGTCATCGTCGAGTTCGTGACTCTCGACGGAGTCATGCAGGGCCTGGGCTCGGCCGACGAGGACCGCGAGGGCGGCTTCGAGCATGGTGGCTGGGCGGCGCCCTACGCCAGTGCCGACCAGCAGCGAGATGCCCTGGAAAGCCTGACGTCCACCTCCGCTTACCTGTTCGGACGCAAGACCTACCAGAAGCTGCACGGCTTCTGGCCGACCCAGCCGGACACCAACCCGATGGCCGCACATCTCAACGCAACTCCGAAGCACGTGGCTTCGCGGACGCTGACCGCGCTCGACTGGTCCAACGCCACGGTGCTTGCGGCGGACCTCGAGCCGGCCGTACGGGATCTGAAGCGGCACGGCGAGGGCAACATCGTGGTGCTGGGCAGCGGCATGCTGGTGTCGGAGCTGCTGCGCCGAGACCTCGTGGACGGCTTCCGGCTGTTCGTTCACCCACTCCTGCTCGGCACCGGCAAGCGGCTCTTCCGAGACCTGCCGCAGCCGCGGCCGCTGCGTCTGACCCGCTGCATCCAGTCGGTCACCGGCGTCGTACAGCTCGACTACGAACCGGCGTAGCCGCAGACGTGAGCAGGTCGGCTGGCGCGCTCGGAGGGATTCGAACCCCCAACCTTCTGATCCGTAGTCAGATGCTCTATCCGTTGAGCTACGAGCGCTGGTCGGGCTGACCGGCCTCGCACTCTAGCGCGACTGGCGGACGGCTCCGACACACGATCCCGCGGCACCGCTTGTGAGCATGTTCACCAGCCACCAACTCGCCCCGCTCCATCTGGCAGGTCTACGGTGACCCTCAACAGTCCGTCACGTGCACGGAGTCGACCTAGAGCCGCGAGCGCGGGCCGGTCTCCTCAGCTGGAGACCCCGCCCAGCGCCGCGGGCTGCGAAGGGGACGAGCAGGGATGACCGCCGAGACCGCCACCGGCACGGGCAGCAAGCCCGCCGGGACCACGGAGGCGGCCGGCCAGCCGCAGAGCAACTCCCGCAGCTCCCACCCGGGGCTGCAGGCCTGGGTCGACGAGGTGGCGGCGCTGACGCAGCCGGACCGGGTGCACTGGTGCGACGGCTCCGACGAGGAGTGGACCACGCTCACCGGGGCGCTGGTCGCGAGCGGCACGTTCACCCAGCTCAACCCGGCCAAGAAGCCGAACTCGTTCTGGGCCGCGACCGACCCCACCGACGTCGCCCGGGTCGAGGACCGCACCTACATCTGCTCGGCAGACGAGGCCGACGCCGGACCCACCAACAACTGGATGGATCCGGCCGAGATGAAGGCCACGATGACCGAGCTGTACCGCGGGTGCATGCGCGGCCGGACCATGTTCGTGATCCCGTTCGTCATGGGCCACCTCGAGGCCGAGGAGCCGAAGTTCGGCGTCGAGATCACCGACTCCGCGTACGTGGTCGCCTCGATGCGGGTGATGGCCCGGATGGGCAGCGCGATCCTCAACCGGATCGAGGAGCTGGAGGCGCCGTTCGTGCCCTGCCTGCACTCGGTGGGCGCCCCGCTGGAACCGGGCCAGGCCGACGTCCCATGGCCGTGCAACGACACCAAGTACATCAGCCACTTCCCCGACGAGCGCGCGATCTGGTCGTTCGGCTCGGGCTACGGCGGCAACTCGCTGCTCGGCAAGAAGTGCTACGCGCTGCGGATCGCCTCCGCGATCGCCCGCGACGAGGGCTGGCTCGCCGAACACATGCTCATCCTCAAGCTCACCTCCCCCGACGGCGTGGTCAAGTACATCGCCGCCGCCTTCCCGAGCGCCTGCGGCAAGACCAACCTGGCCATGCTCCAGCCCACTCTCAAGGACTGGAAGGTCGAGACGCTCGGCGACGACATCGCCTGGATGCGCTTCGGTGAGGACGGCCGGCTGTACGCGATCAACCCCGAGTACGGCTTCTTCGGCGTCGCCCCGGGCACGAACCACAAGACCAACCCGAACGCCGTCCGCACCCTCGACCGCGGCAACTCGGTGTTCACCAATGTCGCCCTGACTGACGACGGCGACATCTGGTGGGAGGGCATGGAAGGCATGCCCGACCACGCCACCTCGTGGAAGAAGAAGGACTGGACGCCGGACTCCGACGAGCCGTCGAGCCACCCGAACAGCCGCTACTGCACGCCGATCAAGCAGTGCCCGATCCTCGCGCCCGAGTACGACGACCCCAAGGGCGTCCCGATCGACGCGATCCTCTTCGGCGGTCGGCGCAAGGACACCGTCCCGCTGGTCACCGAGGCCCGGGACTGGACGCACGGCACCTTCATGGGCGCGACCCTGTCGTCGGAGACCACCGCCGCCGCCACCGGTGCGGTCGGGGTGGTGCGGCGCGACCCGATGGCGATGCTGCCGTTCATCGGCTACCACGCGGGCGACTACCTCGGGCACTGGATCGAGACCGGCAAGACCCACGATGCCGCCAAGCTGCCGCGGATCTTCTACGTCAACTGGTTCCGTCGCGACGAGGACGGCGGCTTCCTCTGGCCCGGCTTCGGTGAGAACGGCCGGGTGCTGAAGTGGGTCGTCGACCGGATCGAGGGGCGCGCGGACGCGGTAGAGACTCCGATCGGCTACGTGCCCACGTACGAGAGCCTGGACACCGACGGGCTGGACGCCGACGAGGCGGACCTCCGCGGCGTGCTCGAGGTGGATGTGGAGGAGTGGCGCAAGGAGCTGCCGCTGATCACGGAGTGGTTCGAGAAGATCGGCGACAAGCTGCCGGCCGTGCTCTGGACCGAGCTCGACGGCCTGCGCGCCCGGCTCGGCGGCTGAGACAGCTCAGCGCCAGCGGCGCCGGTGCCGCGCGTCGCCCACGGCGAGGACCACCACGCCGGCACCCAGCAGCAGCCACCCGGTGAGGGCCAGGACGTCCCTGGGGTTCGGTGGGCCGAACCCGGTGGCCGGCTCGCTCGTCACCGTGCTGTCGGTGTCAGCCGGTGACTTGCCGCGGTCCGGCTGTCCAGGCACGACGGGCCCGGCGCCGTCATCGGTCGACCCGCCGCCCTCGCCGCCGCCGCCGTCGCCGCCCTGACCGCCATCGGCGTCGCCGACTCCGCCCGAGGAGCCGTCACCCGAGGGACCTTCGCCGTCCGCGGAGCCGCCGGGACCGTCCGAGTCCGGTTGCGTCGGGGTGCCGTCGGCCCCCGAGCTCCCGGCTCCGTCCGACCCGGCGCCCGGCTCGTCGCCCGAGCCGGTGCCCGGCTCGTTCCCGCCGTCGTAGTCGGGCGCGATCACCCCGTCCGGGTCGGGAGTGGCGCCCGCCCCGCCGCCGTTGTGGGCCGGCCCGGTCACGGGAACGACGGTGACGAGCGTGCATGCCTGGTCGTCGAGCTCATACCCGTCCGAAGCCTCCCCCAGCACCGTCGGCGTCGTCACGACTCCGCCGTCCGCCTCGGGCAGCATCACCGGGATCTCGACGGTGACGGTCTCGCCGACCTGGACCGGTCCGAGGTCGAGCAACCCGGTCGCCGGGTTCAGACCATCGACCGGCGACTGGGGGACCGCGCCCGCCGGGATCGCCTGCGTGACCTGGACGCCCGGGTCGGTGTCGGGCCCGGCGTTGTGCACCACGATCGCGATCGTCACGACCTCGCCCTGCGTCACTGTGGCGGGGCTGGAGGTGACGTCGAGGGACAGGTCGGACAGCACGTCGCCCAGCGGTCCGGTGTTGGAGGTGTCGGACGGGAGGTCGGAGGAGTCACCGGGCGGTGTGTCGGTGGGACCGTCGGTCGGCTCGTCGGAGGGACCCTCGGTCGGGTCCTGGGTCGGATCCTGGGTCGGATCCTGGGTGGGGCCGACAGCCCCGTTCAACGGCGTGGTCGGGTCCGCCAGATCGAGCCGTGGCCGCACCGCGTCGCCGGTGCCTGCGCCGAAGTGCGACGAGCGAGACTCGACCGCACCCCGGGGCGGGTTGCCGCTGGAACAGCTGAAGTCAGCCGCCGCCGGCGAAGCGACCGGGAGCATGACGAGGAAGGCCCCGACGAGGAGGCCCGACCAGACTGCGATTCGCACACCCGCGCGGGGGAGGCGACCATTTCCGCTCCGCACAACTCCGAGGCTAGGCAGGACAGAAGCGACACAGCGCCGCATCGGCGCATCTCGACCGGACAATCACCCGTCTGGCTGAGCGACATGGTCCGAACGGCCCATTGCGGGACCGCTTTGCTGGCGCGTCGGTCACACGGGTACCGTGACGCCTCGTTGCACGCCGATGGGGCGGGCGACGTGGAGGTGTCGCCTAGTCCGGTCTATGGCGCCCGCCTGCTAAGCGGGTTGAGGGTTCATCCCCTCTCGCGGGTTCAAATCCCGCCACCTCCGCCATCGCCCGCAATGGCGTCCCGACCCAGCCGCCGCTGCCGGTGCGCGCCGTCGAGCCGGGTGCCGAGAGCGGCTGCCAGCGCCGCTCCCCCCTCGGCGATCATCCGTTCCGGCAGGACCGTCCGGCCGCCGTCCACGTGCTCCACCACCAGGCACGCCCCGCCCGCTGGTCGCTCCCGACGGACGGTACGAACGTCCGGCCAGGCGAGAGTCCGGGCACTCCAGCCGCGAAGCAGACGCACCTGCAGGCCGGCAGCGTCGAGGCGCACCAGCACCGGGGGACGCAGCACGCGGACAGCGGCCAGCACCGTCAGGGCTGCGGCCGTGACGCCCAGGGCACCGAAGCCCCATCCGGCAGCCGAGCGCCACGGCCCGGCGTCCAGCATCGTCACCGAGACGACAACAGCGAACACGGCCAGCCCGGCGAGCACGGCGACTCGCCCGAGCACCGCGACCGCCTGGGCGCGGGCGAGGTGAAAGTCGGTCACCCCGGTAGCGCCGCTCGCGGGCACACCGCCTCCTGGGATCCGTCCGTGGCTGCCGCCCGGAGCAGTCCGGGCGATCCGTGGCAGAGGGGGCGGGATTCGAACCCGCGGCTGACATCGCTGCCAGCGACCGCTTTCAAGGCGGTTCCGATAGGCCACTCCGGCACCCCTCCGGGGTGCCGGGATTCTCGCATCAGCGGACGACGGCGAGCACGTCCCCCTCCTGCACCACGTCGCCCTCGTCGACGCGGACCTCCAGCACGGTGCCGGCGAACTCGGTCAGGACCGGGATCTCCATCTTCATCGACTCGAGAATCACCACCGTGTCCCCGGCCTCCAGCTGCTGGCCCTGGCTGGCCACGACCTTCCAGACGTTCGCCACCATCTCCGCGACGATCTCGGTGCCACGGTCGGCGCCGCTGCCGTTGGCCACTGGACGACTCCCTCCGCGCGGTCGGTGCCGTGAGTCTCACGCTCAGGCGGCGGCCCGACGCTACACCTCAGCGCAGCGGGTGGCTCCGCGCCGGTTCCGGCCTGGTGCCGACGGCTGATGCCGTCCGGGCCGCCCGTCGGCCGGACCGGTTCGAGCCGGCCAGTGCCCGGTCGATCCGCAGCACCACCAGTCCCAGCACCAGCCCGATGGCGGCCGAGTAACCGAGTGAGATCCCGGCGTACGCGGGGTCGAGGCGCGGGGCCGCCAGGGTGGTCGCGACGGCCGCGGTGCCGAGGACACCGAAGGCGCAGATCCACCAGCCCTGCCGGCGCTCCGAGCGGGTTGCCACTCCCCAGAGCAGAGCCGGGAACCCGAGCACCGCCTCCACCGGGCGAGGCACCCCGCCGAGGTTGTCTCCCGACCAGTCGGCCGCCCGCTCGAACGGGTCCACCAGGACCGACGCGCCGTAGCGGCTCAGCACCTCGGTGTAGACGACGAGCGCGGTGACCAGTGCCGCTCCGCCGACGATGAGCAACAGCCCGCGACGGCCCAGCCCGTGTAGGCCGGCGCCGAGATTCCAGACCACCGCGATCGTCAGGGCGAGCGCGGCCCCGACCACCAGCAGGGCAAAGCGCTGCGGCTCGAGCGGAGCGCCGACAGCGGCCACGCCGACGCCGCCCGCGGACGCGACCGCGACGGCGAGGACGAGCTCGAGCGCCGCGCTCGGGAAGGTCGCGGCGGGTCGGGTCACCAGCACGGCGGCGACGGCCGCGGTCAGCGCGCAGAGCACGGCCACCGCGGACAGCGCCCACGGCTCGGCCCAGACCAGCCCCACGACCACCAGGACCAGTACGAGCAGTCCCCAGCCGGCCACCCGACCGCCGGCACGACGGCTCAGCAGAACCGTGTGCAGCACGGTCAGCGCGCCGGCACCGGCCGGGGCCACCCAGCCGGGAACGTCGGCCTCGACGAGCACGGTCGCCGACGCGGCCACCGCCGCCGTCCACGCCAGCAGCCAGGCGGTGACCCCGGTGCCGCGCGCGACCCGGCGGGCCAGCCCACCGGCGGGCGCAGTCGCGTGCCACGGCGCGGACGCCCCGACCTCGGCCGCGCGGCGACCGGCGCGAGGCCGGCCTCGGAGGTCCTGAGCGGACACGACACCTCGGGGTTGCTCGATTCGGCGGACCACCGAGTATCCCACGCCGACGGGCGCGCTGGTCAGCCCACGCGGATCCGGCGGTGGGTGAGCGCCGGGTTGCGGTCGCGGGCCGCGGCGAGGCGGTCCGGATCGAGCTCCGCCCGCACGACGGTCTCCTCGTCGCCGGCCGCTGCCACCGCGATCCCCAGCGGGTCCACGATCTGGGTGTGCCCGCAGTAGGTGGCGCCGCACTGAGCCGCGCCGAGAGCGTAGACAGTGTTCTCGATCGCCCGGGCCCGTAGCAGCGTGACCCAGTGGTCCTCCTTCAACGGCCCGCGCACCCACGCCGCCGGTACGCACAGCGCGTCGGTCCCCGCGTCGACCAGCAGCCTGGCGTACTCGGGGAAGCGCAGGTCGTAGCAGGTCATCAGCCCGACGGTCAGCGGCCCGACCGGGACGGTCACCGGCTCCAGCGGCCCGCCCCGCAGCCGGTCCGACTCGCGGTAGCCGAACGAGTCGTAGAGGTGCAGCTTGCGACTCGCGCCCAGCAGGGTGCCGTCGGCCCCGACCGCTGCCAGCGTGTTGTACGGCAGCCGGTGGTCGTCGCCGCGCTCGAACATGCCGGCCACGACGACCGACCCGAGCCGGCGCGCCTGCTCGGAGAGCAGGGCGACGAACGGACCGTCCAACGGCTCGGCCGCCGCGGCGAGGTCGTGGTCCGGGGGGCCGAAGTCGTGCATGACCCCCTCGGGGAAGACCACCAGGTCCGGAGCGGGTCCCGGCGCCTCGGCCAGCAGGTCACACCAGCTCCGGACGGTCTTGCGCTGCTGCTCGGAGTCCGGCACCGCCGCCGTCTGCACCAGGGCGACCTGCACCGGCGCCGCGATCTGCTGCGTACTGCTCATGGAGCCATGCTGCCCCGCCGGGAGGACCGGTGCCAGACTCGGGTGCCGCGGCGCCCGTCCGGGCAGCCCGAGTCGGATCCCGAGGAGCACGCGTGAACGAGCCCGCCCCGATGAACGCATGGATACGCCGGCTGACCGAGGAGCTGGACCTCGACCCGGACGTCGACGTTCGCCTGGTCCTCGACGTGGCCCGTGAGTCGGCGCACAGGGTGGCCCGTCCAGCGGCGCCGGTGACCACCTTCCTGCTCGGGATCGCACTGGGCCGAGGTGGCGCCGAGCTCGGACCGCTTGCCGACCGGGTGCTCGCCCTGCTCCCCCCGCCCGAGGCGGACGAGTCCGACGTCTCGGACGGCGCGTCGGGACGTCCCACCGAGCGAGGCTGACGTGCGGGCGGTTCGCTGCGCCGGCGCCGGCGGCCCGGACGTCCTCGGCGTTGGCACCGTCGACGATCCCCAGGCCGGTCCTGGCGACGTCCTGGTGCGGGTGCGTGCGGCGGGCGTGAACCGAGCCGACCTGCTGCAGCGCGAGGGCCACTACCCACCGCCGCCGGGGACGTCGGAGGTGCTCGGGCTGGAGTGCTCGGGGGTCGTGGAGGCGGTCGGCGCCGAGGTCGCCGACTGGCAGGTGGGCGACGAGGTGTGCGCGCTGCTCGCTGGTGGGGGGTACGCCGAGCTGGTCGCCGTGCCGGCCGGACAGGTGCTCCCGCTCCCGCGAGGCATCGACCTCGTCGACGCCGCCGCGCTGCCGGAGGTCACCGCCACGGTCTGGTCCAACGTGTTCATGCTGGCCGGCCTGCAGCCCGACGAGGTCTTGCTCGTCCACGGCGGGGCCGGCGGCATCGGCACGATGGCGACCCAGCTCGGGGCCGCGCTCGGTGCCACGGTGGCGGTCACCGCCGGCTCTGCGCCGCGGCTGGAGCGGTGCGCGTCGTACGGCGCGTCGATCCTCGTCGACCACCACGAGCAGGACTTCGTCGAAGCGGTCCGGACGGCGACCGACGGGCACGGCGCGGACGTGGTCCTGGACGTGCTCGGCGCCGGCTATCTGATGCGCAACATCTCGGTCCTCGCCACCTCCGGACGGCTGGTGGTGATCGGCCTGCAGGGTGGCTCCAAGGGCGAGCTCGATCTCGGAGCGATGCTGACCAAGCGCGCTGCGCTGCTGGCCACGACGCTGCGGTCGCGACCGGTCGCCGAGAAGGCTGCGATCGTCGCGTCGGTCCGCGAGAACGTCTGGCCCCTCGTCGAGGCGGGCACGGTTCGGCCGGTCGTGCATGCCCGGCTTCCGCTCGAGCAGGCCGGTGCGGCACACCGGCTGATGGACAGCGGCGAGGTCGTCGGCAAGGTGCTGCTGGTCCTGGACTGAACACCGTCGGTTCGAGTCCGTAGGCTCAGAACATGAACGAGCAGCGACCTGAGGACGCCCACGAGCCCGCCGCGACCGGCCAGAGCGGTACGGCTGGTGACGAGTCCGGCGGGCGGTCCGACGTCCGGTATGCGGTGATCGGCCCCGACGGCACCGCGGTGCCGGACGACCAGACCGGTGACAAGGCGGACGGCGAGGGTCAACGCCCCCTCACCGACCTGGTGGAGCAGCCGGCCAAGGTGATGCGGATCGGCGGCATGATCCGCCAGCTGCTCGAGGAGGTGAAGGCCGCGCCGCTGGACGAGGCGAGCCGGGCCCGGCTCCGGGACATCCACCACTCGTCTATCAGGGAGCTGGAGGACGGCCTCGCGCCCGAGCTCGTCGAGGAGCTGGAGCGGTTGAGCCTGCCGTTCGGGACCGGGACGCCGTCGGACTCCGAGCTGCGGATCGCCCAGGCCCAGCTGGTCGGCTGGCTGGAAGGGTTGTTCCACGGCATCCAGACCGCGATCTACGCCCAGCAGATGGCTGCCCGGGCCCAGCTGGAGCAGATGCGACGCGCGCTGCCGAGTGGCCCCGGTGGAGCGATGCCGGGAATGCCGCCGCACGAGCAGGGCCACGGCCAGGACGGCCAGGCGGACCGGCCCGGCCACGGCGGCGGGATGTACCTCTAGCCCTCGCGCCGCGCGGCGAGGTCAGTCGAGCGCGCGACGGGCGACCGGGAAGTCGAAGTACCGGTTCGGGAACGGCTCGCCGTCGAGGGTGTAGTGCCACCACTCGTTCGGATAGTTGCTGAAGCCCGCAGCCTCCAGCACGCGCTTGAGCAGCAGGCGATTGCGCCGCGCCTCACCGTCGATGCGCGGGTCGAGCGTGTGTGACAGCGTGTCGAAGCAGTCGTACCCCGTGCCCATGTCGACCGTGTTGTCCGGGAACCGCCGGTCGTAGGGCGCGAAACACGGCACCAGCCCCATGCTCGGCTGCCAGGCAGGCTGGGGTGCGGCCGGCAACTCGACCAGGGTGAGGTCGACGGTGCTGCCCCGGCTGTGCCCGGAACGGGCCGCGATGTAGCCGTCGGCGAACAGCTGGGACTTGTCGACGCGCGGGTAGAACTCGCGCTTCATCCGGTCGTCGTGCAGGCGCCTCGCCCAGCCGACGAAATCGTCCACGGCCGTCTGCGGGCGGTAGCAGTCATAGACCTTGAGCGAGTAACCCCGAGCGCGCAGCTCGGTCTGCGCGGCCGACAGCGCCTCCGCCGCCGGCCGGGTCAGCACGCAGATGGGGTCGCGATAGCCGTGGATGCGGCGCCCCACGAAGTTGTGCCGGCCGGCGTACCGGATGTCGTGCAGGATCGTCGGGTCGACCTGGTCCAGGGCGACGAACACGTCCGGTGCGTCGGTCGTCCCGCTCCCACCGCCGGTACGTTCCACCGTCGCGGTGGCGGTCGCGGTCGCCGTCGCCGGCAGCGCGGTCGCTGCGACCGCGAGCAACGCGACCGCGAACCGCCGGGCGAAGAGGTGCGGGCCAGTCACGGTCGGCGAAGATAGCGAAATCGGCTTACGTCGGATAGTGGTCGCCCGCTCGCGCCGTAACTCTTTCCCGGTTCGCCCGTTGTGCCCCCTGTCACACCTGAGCGGCTGTCAGCCAGCGCGTCGCGACCGCGAACCGGTTCGCGTACGGGCATGGACTTTCGACAAATCGCCGCTTACCGTGCGATTCCCGCCTTTGTCCGGTCACCAGAAAGGGCGCCACCCATGCCCTCAGCCGTCCCCAAGCGCGCTCGCCGCGCCTCCGTCGTCCTCGTCGCCGCGCTCGGCCTGTTGGTCACCGCGATGGCGGCTCCAGGCGGTGCGCAGCCCGGCGCCGGCGCACCGGCCGCCGACATCCTCGGCTCGGACTCCGAGCTGTCCCCCTTCTTGGGCGCGCCACCGGAGCACGGGGATGTGGACCGCCGGCCCGGACGGGTGGCGCCGACCGCCGCTCAGCTGACCGAGGTGCGCAACCTCGGCGCGACAGCGCGCTGGAACGACTTCGGCACCCCGCAGACCGTGGTGAACCACGGCGGCTACCTGGGCTCCGGCGTCGAGGGCGGTGCGGTCGCGGACGCCAAGGCATGGCTGCGCGGGCACAACACGCTGTTCCGGCTCACCGATCGGGAGGTCAACCGGCTGGAGCTGGTCGGCGACCAGCGGATGCAGGACAGCGCGGGGCACGCGGTGCTTTTCCGCCAGCGCCTCGGTGGGCTGCCGGCCGCTGTCGACGGCATGGTCACGGTCGGCGTCGTACGTGACCGGATCGCGTTCGTCTCGTCGTCGATCGCCGGGGACAGCGATGCGCTCGGCACCGAGCAGCTGACTGCGACCCAGGCCTGGCGGCGGGCGGCCAGCGACGTCGGCGAGGACGTGACCGCCGGTGACGTGGTCAACGTCCGCCGCACAGACGGATGGACGGTCTTCGACGTCGAGGGCTTCGCACAGCCGCAGCGGGCGCGGCTGCGTGCCCTGCCGTCGCCGGACGGGAACACCCGCCGCGTCTGGGAGACCAACGTGGTCAACTCGATCGCCGGTGACGCTCTCGGCGTGACGTCGTTCGTGGACGCGGGCTCCGGCCAGGTCGTGGTCCGGCAGAACCGGGTGGATCACTTCGCCGGCGGCGGACTTCCGGCCAGCGACTACACCGACACCTTCTCCGGCGCATACACCGCGGCCGACCCCTGCGGCCCCCGTCACCCGTTCACGGTCGACGACCAGACGAAGACGATCGTGTACAGCGCGAGCGCGGTGGTGCTCGCCAACGACATCACCATCAAGCTGTACGACCCGAGCGGCACCGTCGTGTCGAGCCAGGACACCGGGACCAGCCCCGAGGCCCAGGTCTACTCCGGACCCATCGTCGCCGGTGACTACGAGGTGGAGGTCTGCGCGTTCCAGGACGAGGACCCGACCGGCTCCGGCGCCTACGAGGGCACCTTCACCGCCAGCGAGCAGTCGGCGAGCGGAATCTCGTACCCGCCGAAGTGGACGTACTTCCTGGCCAACCCGGTGCTCAACTTCAGCTCCACGCACACCGCTGACAACCGGCGGACCGGTTGCTGGGAGAGCGCGGTCGGCGGCGCTCCGGTGGCGGACTGTGACGACCCGCCGAGCGACCTGAAGAATCTGGCTGCGCGCGCACCGTGGGACTACAACTTCCGCACCAACACCCCCACGTTCAAGACGATCGGCAACGCCGCCTTCACGGCGGAGGCGTGGGCGAACCCGCCGACCGTGCAGTTCGGCAACCTCACACCGGGCGCCTTCGGCCAGCAGCCGTTCTCGATCGAGCGCGACTACACCCAGCCCTTCGAGGACGTGTGGAACAACGAGCGCTGCAACCCGACGACACTGACCCCCGGCGGCAACGACATCCTGCCGTCGGTGACGCACCTGTTCGCGTCGCACAACCGGATGCACGACTTCTCGTACTTCCTCGGCTTCACCGAGGCGAACTACAACCTGCAGGACGTCAACTTCGGCCTGCAGGGCCGCGAGGGTGACCCCGAGGTCGGCAACGTGCAGTCCGGGGCGCTGACCGGTGGTCCGCCGCTGTTCGGCGGCCGGGACAACGCCAACCAGATCACCCTCCAGGACGGCATCCCCGGCATCACCAACCAGTACCTCTTCCAGCCGATCGCCGGCGCCTTCTACGCCCCGTGCGTCGACGGCGACTACGACTTCGGTGTGGTCGGACACGAGTACACCCATGCGATCTCGAACCGGATGGTCGGCGGGCCGGACTCCGGGCTGAGCGGCTTCCAGGCCGGGTCGATGGGTGAGTCGTGGAGCGACCAGGTCGCCGCGGAGTACCTGCTGGCGCACGACTACTCGCCGGGAGTCAGCCCGTTCGTCGAGGGCGCCTACGTCACCGGGAACACGCGGACCGGGATTCGGAACTACCGGCTGGACCGCAACCCGCTCCAGTTCGGCGACCTCGGCTACGACGTCACCGGACCGGAGGTGCACGCCGACGGTGAGCCGTGGAGCGCGGTGAACATCGACATCCGACAGGCGATGGTGCGCAAGTACAACGCTGCCTTCCCCGCCTCGGACGCCGCACTGCAGCGCCGCTGCGCCCAGGGCGAGACCTCGGCGGAGCCACCGGCGGCGCCGCTGTCGGCCGACCAGTGCCCGGGCAACCGGCGCTGGGTGCAGCTGATGTTCGACTCGTTCCTGCTGCAGCAGCCCGCCACCAGCATGCTGGACGCGCGGGACGCGATGCTCGCCGCGGACGTGATGCGATTCGGTGGCGCCAACCAGCGGTTGCTGTGGCGCGAGTTCGCCAACAACGGCTTCGGCGAGGACGCCTCCACCGCCAGCACCGAGGACGACCAGCCCACCCCCGGCTACCGGTCGCCGCTGGAGCAGGAGGGGACGCTCCGGATCACCGCCACCGACTTCGGTGCCAGCGGTCAGCCGGTCGAGGGGACGCTGTATGCCAGCCGATTCGAGGCCCGGATCAGTCCGGTGGCCGACACTGACCCGAGCACCCCGCTGCCGTCCTCAGTCCGGATGGTGCCGGGCAGGTACGACTTCGTCTTCCAGGCCGAGGGATACGGACTGACCCGGTTCCGTCGCCAGGTCAGGGCGGGTGAGACCAACACCCGCAACCTGCACCTCGCGCCCAACCTGGCCTCCACCAGCTCGGGTGCGACAGTCGACGGCTTCTTCCCCGCGAGCAGCCTGAACACGACGAGGCTGATCGACGACACCGAGGCGACCAACTGGGCAGGGATCAGCGCCGGCGTGAGCGTCGACGCCAGCAACCCGTTCGTGAACGTCGACCTCGCCGGTGACGAGGCGCAGCCGGTGCGCTCGGTCCAGGTCAGTGCGCTGCTCCGGCCGAGGGACCCGGCTCAGGACGAGGACCCGAACCAGCCCGACAGGGACGCCGGCAGCCGGTTCACCGCGCTGCGTCAGTTCGCCATCGAGACGTGCACCCAGAGCGCGACCAGCGACTGCTCGTCGACGGCTCCGGCCGGGGCCGGGGACTCCTACACCCGGATCTACACCAGCCCGGCGAACGCGTTCCCCAGCATCGCGCCGCGTCCGTTGGCGCCGGACCTGCTGCTGGACCGGTTCGACGTCCCGGACACGATGGCCACCCACGTGCGGCTGGTCGCCCTGGAGAACCAGTGCACCGGTTTCGACGGCTTCGCCGGGGACCAGGACGACGACCCACTGAACAACACCGACTGCAAGACCGGCTCCACCCGGGACGAGTCGGTCCGGGCCGCGGAGCTGGAGGTCTTTCCCTTCGACTCCAGCACCCGGCCTCCGGGCGACCCCGTCGTCGCCATGACCATGGTCGGTCCGGCCACCGCAGCGCCGGGCGACCGGATCACCTACGACCTGACGTACACGAACCTGGGGCCGAACCCTTCGGAGCAGGCCACCGTCACCGACCGGCTGCCCGCCGGACTGCGGTTCGTGTCGGCGACCGGAAGCTCGGTGCTGGACGCACGCACGGTCACGTGGGACGTGGGCACGGTCGCGGTCAACGAGACGGACACGATCTCGCTGACCACCCGGGTCCGGCGGACCACCGCACCGGGCACGGTGATCCTCAACCAGGCGCAGTTCGCGGGAGCGCTGACGTTCTCGCCGCCGGCCGCGGCCGCCACCACGGTGACGGCACTGCCGTAGGCGACGGCGCGCCGGCCGACCGCGGCCGGTGCGCCCTCAGCGGGGGCCGAGCCCGCCGGAGTCCTCCGGCGGGCTCGGAGCCGTCAGGGGCTCCTTCAGCTCGACGAACAAGACGTGCGTCGGGTCGTCGCCGGTGTTCTCGCCGGCGTGCTGCTGGGCCGGCAGCCAGTGCGCGCTGCCGGCCGTCATCTCGACGTCGCGACGCGCTCCCCCCGCGTGCAGTCGGCGGCGAAACGAGCTCAGGGTGCACATCACGCTGTCCGGGTGCTCGTGCGGCGTGGTCCGATCCCCGGGCTGGTCCCGGTACTCGAGCACGCGTACGCGCTCGTTCTCGAAGACGACCGAGTAGTGGTCCGGGTTGGTGACGACGGGATCGAGACTCATGCCCGCCAGTCTGCCGCCCCGCCCCGTCAGAACCAGCGGGAGAGCTCGAGCGCCACGCCGTCTCTCTCGACCGTCTCGGTGACGTCGTCGGCGGCCTCCTGCACGGCAAGGTCGGCCTGCCCCATCGCCACCCCACGCCCGGCCCAGCGCAGCATCTCGATGTCGTTGTTGCCGTCCCCGATGGCCAGCACGTCATCGGCGGTGACGCCGAGCCGGTTCACGACCACCTGCAGCCCGGACGCCTTGGAGACCCCGGTGGGGGCGAGGTCGAGCCAGGCCGTGTAGCCGACGTAGTAGTTGGTGCCGTGCAGCCCGAGCTGGACGGCCAGGTCCGCGAACTCCTCGGCGGACGCGTCCGGGCTGCGGATGATCACCCGGGTGACCGGCTCGGCCACGAGCTCCTCGACCGACTGCAGCACCATCTCGCCCTGGATCTCACCGTCCGGGAACGCCTTGTTGATCCGGTAGCCCACGCCGATCTCCTCCACGGCGACCGCAGCGTCCGGCACGTGCTGGAGCAGCTGGGCGACCACCCGCGCGGCGTCGAAGGTCACCACGTGCACGAGCTCCAGCGGCGGGTGGTCGAAGACCACGGCCCCGTTGCTGGCCACCGCAAGCCCGCCCTCGAGCCCGAGCATCTCGACTGCGGAGAGCACGCCCGGCACCGACCGGCCGGTGGACACCACGACGTACGCGCCGGCGGCGTGCGCCTTTCGCACGGCGTCGACGACCGCGCCGGACATCAGCTCGTACCCGTCCACCCAGTCGAGCAGCGTTCCGTCGACGTCGAGAGCCACCACCTTGGGGGTCCAGCCGGCCGGCCGTCGTCTCACTCGCCGGACCCCGCGGGCGTAAGGACGTCTCGTCCCTGCAGGTACGGCTGCAGCGCCTGCGGCACCCGCACCGACCCGTCCGCCTGCTGATGGTTCTCGAGCAGGGCCACGATGGTCCGCGGCACGGCGCACAGCGTGCCGTTGAGGGTGGCGGCCGGCTCGGTGCCTGCTCCGCCGGCGGTTCCGGTCCGCACCCGGGTGTCCAACCGGCGGGCCTGGAACTGGGTGCAGTTGGACGTCGAGGTCAGCTCGAGGTAGCGGTCCTGGCTGGGCAGCCACGCCTCGCAGTCGAATTTGCGGACCGCCGACAGGCCGAGGTCCCCGGCTGCCACGTCGATGACGCGGAACGGCAGCTCCAGCTCCGTCAGCCACTCGCGCTCGAAGCCGAGCAGCCGCTCGTGCTCGGCGTAGGACTCCTCGACGGTGGTGTAGGTGAACATCTCCACCTTGTCGAACCAGTGCACCCGGATGATGCCGCGGGTGTCCTTGCCGTACGAGCCGGCCTCCCGGCGGAAGCACGGGCTGAACGCGGCGTACCGGCGGGGCAGTGAGCCGGCGTCGAGGATCTCGTCGCTGTGGTACGCCGCGAGCGGCACCTCGGACGTGCCGACCAGGTAAAGGTCGTCCTTGGGCAGGTGGTAGACGTCGTCGGCCGCCTGGCCGAGGAAGCCGGTGCCGTCCATCGCCCGCGGCTTGACCAGGGCGGGCGGCACCACCGGGGTGAAGCCCCAGGACGCGGCCCGCTGCATCGCCATCTGCACCAGGGCGAACTCCAGCATCGCGCCAACGCCGGTGAGGAAGTAGAAGCGGGCGCCGGACACCTTGGCGCCGCGCTCGACGTCGATCGCCCGGAGGGCCACCCCGATGTCCAGGTGATCGCGGGGGGCGAACCCCTCGGCGGCGAAGTCGCGGATGGTGCCGTGGGTCTCGAGCACGACATAGTCGTCCTCGCCGCCGGCCGGTGCTCGCTCGTCGGCGACGTTGGGCAGCATCGTCATCAGCCGCTGGAACGTCGCGTCCGCCTCCGTCTGAGCCGCCTCGGCGGCCTTGACCCGGCCGGCAAGCTCCTTGGTCCCGGCGAGCAGCACGCCCCGCTCCTCCCCCGACGCCTGCGCAACCTGCTTGCCCAGCTGCTTCTGCTCGGCTCGGAGCTGCTCGAAGGCGACGATCGCCCGCCGCCGGTCCTCGTCGGCGGCCCGCAGGTCGTCGACGACGGCCTCGGACTCGCCCCGCCGGCGCTGTGCCGCCCGGATGCGGTCGGGGTCGTCTCGCAGCAGCCGCGGGTCGATCACGTCGGCAGCCTAACGAGGCGCGGGGCGGCGGGGGGCACCGGTTTTCGCCGGACGGGGCTTCTCGACGCTTGGTGCACCGGCGCGGCGCTCAGCGGTGGACATCTAGGCTAGGCGGCCACCGGGTCACTGGCTCGGGACCGTGTGCCCCGGCGTGACACGCCCGCCGGCCGACCCGAGGAGAGCCGTGTCCTTCGCTGTGAGCGCGCCCGCGGGCCACCGCCGCGCGGTGCTCGGCGTCGGGATCGGGCTGCTGCTCGCCGCCACCGTCCTCACCGTCCTGGTCGAGGCACGGTGGGGACCGCTGCGCGACCTGGACAGCGAGGTGGCCCGCGCGGCGTACGACGGAGTGGTCGGCCGCGACCTCCTGTTGCGACTGCTCCGCTTCGTCGCCGCCGCCGGGTCGAGTCTCGTGCTGCACATCGTCTTGTTGCTGGTGGCGGTCTACGCCGTGCTGCGGGGTCGGAGCCGGGTGGGTGCCTGGATCGGGCTGTCCACCGCGGTCACCGCGATCGCCTCGCCGGTGCTCAAGGACGTCTTCGACCGGCCGCGGCCGGTGTGGACCGAGCCGCTGGCGGTGGAGAACAGCTTCGCATACCCGTCCGGTCACGCGACCGCGGCCGGATTCGCGGTGGCGGCCGCCGTCCTGCTGACGCGGATGTCGGTGCAGCGGCGCGGCCGGCGGCGGTTGCTCGACGCCGGCTGGGTGACGTTGGGGCTGCTGGTGGGCCTGGACCGGATCCTGCTCGGGGTGCACTACGTCAGTGACGTGCTCGCCGGCTGGGCACTCGGTGGGGGGCTGACCCTGCTGCTCGCCGCCCTGGTCGTGCCATGGGCGGTGGCCGAGACCGGGCCGGCGGTCACGTCCACACTGGCCCGGCCGTCCCGGCTGGCGGTCGTGCTGAACCCGACGAAGGTCGCCGACGTCGCGGCGTTCCGCACCATGATCGTTGATGCGGCCGCCCGGCACGGCTGGCACCCGCCGACGTTCTACGAGACCACCCCGGACGACCCCGGGGTGGCGATGAGCGAGGCGGCGCTCGCGGCCGGCACCGACGTGGTGATCGCGGCCGGCGGGGACGGCACCGTCAGGGTGGTGTGCTCCGAGCTGGCGCGCACCGGCGTCGCGGTCGGCATCGTCCCTCTGGGCACAGGGAACCTGCTGGCCCGCAACCTTGCGCTGCCGCTCCGGATCGCCGACGCCATCGAGGTGGCCCTGTCCGGGCAGGACCGAGCGATCGACGTCGTGCAGGTCCGCGGAGACTCGTTGCCGGAGACCTGCTTCACGGTGATGGGCGGGCTCGGGCTGGATGCCGCGATCATGGCGGGCGCCTCCGAGGCGCTGAAGGCACGGATGGGCTGGCGGGCCTACGTGGTCTCCGGCCTGCGCAACCTGCGCTATCCGGCCCGGCGGGTGGAAGTGTCGGTCGACGGCGGTCCGTACGTGCGACACCGGGCGCGCACCGTCGTCGTCGGCAACGTCGGGCTGCTCCAGGCGGGGATCCCGCTGCTCCCAGACGCCCGCTTCGACGACGGCCGGCTCGACGTCGTGGTGGTCGCCCCGCAGCGCTGGTGGGGCTGGTTCACCGTCGTGGTGCGGGTGCTGCGCCGCGGTCGCACGACTGACGCCCGGCTGGCCCGGATGACCGGGACCTCCGTGGTGGTGCGCACCGGTCAGCCGCAGGCCCGCCAGCTCGACGGTGACTCGGTCGGCGAGGGTCGCGAGCTGCGGTGCCAGGTCCTGGCCGGCACGCTGCTCGTCCGGGTAGCGCGCTGACGTTCGGTCCGCACCGGCTCGTCAGCGTCGAGCGAGGGCTACCGCCTCGGTCTCCTCCGGCGACAGCTGGGTGCTGCTGGTCCAGCCGGCGATGTTCTTGGCGTACGTGCGGGTGTCCGACCGGCCGTGGATCGCGGTGAGCACGACGCCGTCCCCCTCGTCGTCGACGACGGCCAGCGACCAGGACAGGTGTCCGCCCATGTCGCCGAACGCGTCGTAACGCACCACCGCCAGGTGCCGCAACGCCCGGGCGGCCTCGACCCGGAGCTCGCTGACCGCCCGGGCGACCGCGTCCAGGTCCGGCGGCACCGCCCGTCGTGCGCGGCGGCGCGCAGACGCGGCGGACCGGCGCAGGGCGATCACGGCGACGACCAGGGCGGTGACCGCGACGGCCAGGGCGAGGATGCCGGTCACGGCTGCGACGTCTTCGCTCACGGGCCAGACCCTATGCGCAGCTTCAGCGTCCTTCGCGTAGCCGCGCCAGCCAGGACACCGCATCGGCGAAGTCGGTGTCGCCCGTGCCCGCGCGCACCGGGGTCTCCACCCCGTCCAGGCGCGGGTACGAGCCCAAGAAGCGGACGTCGGCGCACACCCGGCGCAGTCCCATCAGGGCCTCGCCCACCCGGGCCTCGGCCACATGCCCCTCGCAGTCGATGGAGAAGCAGTACCGGCCCAGCGCGGTCCCGGTCGGCCGGGACTCGATCCGGGTCAGGTTGACCCCACGCAGCGCGAACTGGTCCAGCACTTCCATCAGAGCGCCCGGGTGGTCATCCCGGATGAACGCGACCACGCTGGTCTTGTCCGCGCCGGTCCGTGGCGGCAGGCCCCCGGGCCGGGACACCAGGACGAACCGGGTGACGGCGTCCGGGTTGTCGCCGATCCGGTGCGCGAGCACCGCGAGCCGGTAATGCTCGGCGGCGATCGGTGCCGCGATCGCCGCGTCGTAGACCGCGTCCGGTCCGGCGACCGACGCCGCGGCCTGGGCGGTCGACCCGACCGGCACCACCTCCACGCCGGGCAGGTGCCGCGCCAGCCAGCCGCGGCACTGCGCGGCCGCGTGCGGGTGGGTGGCCACCGTCCGCACCGCGTACAGGTCGCGGCCCGGCCGGCTGAGCAGCGCCAGCTCCACCGGGACGGTCACCTCCCGGGTGATGACCAGCGGATCGCCCACCGCCAACTCGTCGAGCGTGACCGACACCGCCCCCTCGACGGAGTTCTCCAGCGGGACGACCGCACCGTCGGCGGCGCCCTCCCGCACCGCGTCGAGTGCCTCGGTGACCCCGAGGTATGGCTCCGCCCGGGCGGTCCGAGCGGCCGGCAGAGCGCGCAGCGCCTGCTCGGTGAAGGTGCCCGCCGGTCCCAGGTAGGCGTAGCGGGCAGGAGGGACTCCGGGCATCGGGCCAGCGTAGGGCTACATTCGCGGCCGTGGAGGAAGGGTTCGACAGGCCGCACATCGCGAGCGACGACGTCGCGGCCACCACGGTGGACGGGCTCGTCAACGGCGACGCCGTCCTGAATCTCGGCTACGCCCGGCTGGACGTGGACCGGCACCGGCGGACCGGGGACCCCGAGGTGGTTCTCGGGAGTGGCAAGACGCCGGACCAGGTGGTGGAGATCCTCGGCTCGCTCGCCGAGGCGCACCCGGACCGCGCCGTCCTGGCCACCCGCCTGGACGAGCCGACCCGGGCCGCCGTGACCGAGCGGCTGCCGGCCGCACGGATCGACCCGGTCGCCCGGGCGGCCACCCTCGGGCCGCTCCGGGGCTCGGGGCCGGCACCGCGGGGCACGGTGTGCGTGGTCTGCGCCGGCACGTCGGACCTGCCCGTCGCCCGCGAGGCGGTGCTGACCGCTGAGGTGTTCGGCGCCCGGGTCCGGCTGGTCACCGACGTCGGGGTGGCGGGACTGCACCGGGTTCTGGAGGCCCGCCCCATCCTGGCTGAGGCCGACTGCCTGGTGGTCGTGGCCGGCATGGAGGGAGCGCTGCCCAGCGTCGTCGGCGGACTGGTCGGTGCGCCGCTGGTCGCGGTACCGACCAGCGTCGGGTACGGCGCGAGCTTCGGCGGGGTGGCCGCGTTGCTCGGCATGCTGAACTCCTGCGCGCCCGGGGTCACCGTCGTGAACATCGACAACGGCTTCGGCGCGGGGGTCTTCGCCGCCCGCGTCGCCCGGGCGGTCGCAGCCGGCGGCCAGCAGGCACAGCAGGGGCAGCCGGCACAGCAGGGCCAGCCGGCACGACCGAACCCGGCCGGGCAGCCCGCCGCCCCGTCGGCGCACGACGGGACCGACCGCGGTGCCGTCGAGCCGCAGACCGCCCCGAGCGAGCCTGCCGCGACCGTGGCCGAGAGTTCCGGCTCGGTCGGGTGGGTGGACGCCTCCTCCGGGGTCAGCGGCGACATGCTGCTCGGTGCGCTCGCCGACGCCGGCGTTCCGCTCGAAGTGCTGCAGGCGGCCGTGGACGCGGTGAGCCCGGAGCCGCTGACGCTCCAGGCCGAGCAGGTGCAGCGGGCGGGGCTGCGGGCACTGCGGGTGCACGTGCGGACCGCGGAGGGCGCAGCGGCCGACGGCCCCGACCGGCAGGGATCACCCCGGCACCGAAGCTGGTCCGATGTGCGCGCCCTCCTGGACCGGGCGAGCCTGGACGAGCGGGTGCACGCGCTGGCCACCGATGCGTTCCGCCGGCTGGCGCAGGCGGAGGCGGCGGTGCACGGTGCAGCTCCCGACGAGGTGCAGTTCCACGAGGTGGGAGCCCT
Organism: uncultured Actinomycetota bacterium; assembly: GCA_963704295.1. GTDB lineage: Bacteria > Actinomycetota > Actinomycetes > Propionibacteriales > Nocardioidaceae > JACCVL01. The sequence continues at coordinate 1,442,800 of OY969884.1, forward strand.
CGACGCGATCGCCGACGTGGTCGGCGTCTGCGCCGGGCTGGTCCACCTCCGGCTGGACCGACTCGTCGGGTCCCCGATCGCCGTCGGCGGTGGTCACGTCGACGCCGCTCACGGCCGGCTGCCGGTGCCGACTCCCGCCGTCACCGCGTTGCTCACCGGGATCCCGACCGTGGGTGGGCCGGTGGACGCCGAGCTGGCCACCCCGACCGGTGCCGCCCTGGTGACCGCGGCCGCCGACGACTTCGGTCCGCAGCCGGCGATGACCGTCGAGCAGGTCGGGATCGGGGCCGGTGGCCGGGACCACGGCGGGCATCCGAACGTCGTCCGGCTGCTCGTGGGCCGGGCCACCAGGCCGGCGCAGCCCCCGGCGGCGGCCGCCTCCGGCTCCCGTCCGCTGTTGCTCCAGACCAACGTGGACGACCTCGACCCGCGGCTCTGGCCGAACGTGCTCGCCCGGCTGCTCGAGGCCGGCGCGTCCGACGCCTGGCTGACCCCGATCCTGATGAAGAAGGGCAGGCCGGCGCACACGCTGTCGGTGCTCGTCCGGCCAGAGGTCCGCGCGGCCGTCGAGCAGGTGGCGTTCGCCGAGACCACCACGATCGGCCTCCGCGTCCACGAGGTCGACAAGGTCGCACTGGACCGCGGCGAGCTCGTGGTCCGAGTCGAGGGGCACCCGGTGCGGGTCAAGACCGCCGCCCGAGACGGCCGGCTGCTGAACCTCCAGCCGGAGTACGAGGACGTCGCCGCGGTGGCCCGGCAGACCAACAGACCGGTCAAGGCCGTGCTCGCCGAAGCGGCTGCCCTCGCCCGGGCCCTCGAGCAGTGAGCCCGTCGTCGGCCGGCCTCGGCGGATGATCGACCTCGGTGCCCTGATCACGACGTTCGCCACCATCTTCGTCGTCGAGCTGCCGGACAAGACCTTCGTCGCCACCCTGGTGCTGTCCACCAGGTACCGGCCGCTGGCGGTCTGGCTGGGCGTCGGGTTGGCCTTCGGCGTCCAGACCGCGGTCGCGGTCCTCGCCGGACGAGCGCTGGCCCAGCTCCCGACGGAGCCGGTGCAGCTGGCCGCGGCCGGCATCTTCGCGCTCGGCGCGGTCCTGCTGCTTCGCGCCGCCCCGAACGCCGACGCCGCGGAGCGGTCCCAGGAGGCGGCGTACGCGCGCCGCGCGCAGGGGCAGCGGGGCTTCGCGGCCGCGGGATGGTTGTCCTTCGTGGTGATCTTCGCCGCGGAGTGGGGCGACCTTTCCCAGCTGCTGACGGTCAGCCTGGTCCAGCACTTCGATCCTGTGTCCGTCTTCGCCGGGGCCTGGGTGGCGTTGCTCACGGTGTCCGGGCTGGCGGCCGGGGCCGGCCGGCTGCTGCTGCGGCGGCTCCGACTGTCGACGCTGCACTATGCGGGCGCGGGCGTCTGCCTGCTGCTCGCCAGCCTCACGACCTACGAGGTGCTGGCGGGCTGACCGCCGGACGGCTCGCTACGCTCCGCGTCCATGACCACCTCCGCGCCGCTCGGTGCCGCCAGCGAGGTCGGCCCGCTCCGCACGGTGCTGCTGCACCGGCCCGGCAACGAGCTGCGCCGCCTCACACCTCGCAACAACGACTCACTGCTGTTCGACGGGATCCCCTGGGTCGGGCGGGCGCAGGAGGAGCACGACGCCTTCGCCGACGCACTGCGCGGGCACGGCGTCGAGGTGCTGTACCTCAGCGAGCTGCTCACCGAGACGCTGGCCGACGAGCAGGCCCGAGACGTCGCGATCCGCCAGGTCACGCACAGCCTGCGCCTGGGCGACTCGCTGCGCCGCCACCTGCGCATCGCGCTGCACGAGCAGGCGCCGCACACCCTGGCCCAGACGCTGACCGCGGGGCTGCGCAACGACGAGGTGCGGGTCGGCCAGAGCCTGGTGACGAGCCTGCTCGCCCACGACGACTTCCTCATCGACCCGTTGCCGAACCTGCTGTTCACCCGGGACTCGTCGGTCTGGCTGCCCGGCCGCGTCGCCGTCACCAGCCTCGCCATGCCGGCGAGGGAGCGGGAGACGCAGCTCACCGAGCTGGTCTACACCTCTCACCCCCGCTTCGCCGACGCGGACCGGATGCACGGCTGGCACCTGGAGCACGTGGAGGGCGGCGACGTGCTGCTGCTGTCCGCCGGTGTGGTCGCGGTCGGGGTCGGGGAGCGCACCACGCCCGCCGGTGCCGAGCGGTTCGCCCGCCAGGTCCTCGGCGCCGGGTTGGCACACACCGTGCTCGCCGTCCCGATCACCCAGGAGCGGGCGACCATGCACCTGGACACGGTCGTGACGATGGTCGACGTCGACAAGGTGGTGATGTACCCCAACATCGCCGACAACCTGCTCGCCTATGCGGTCACGGCGGCCGAGGACGGCCCGGGGCCGCAGGCAGCCGCCGACGACCCGGCCGCCGTGGCGCTGCAGGTGGCGCCACCGGCGCCGTTCCTGGAGGCGGCTGCCGCGGCGATGGGCATCGACCGGATGCACCGCATCGACACCGGTCTCGACCCGGTGACCGCCGAGCGCGAGCAGTGGGACGACGGGAACAACACCCTCGCCGTGGCCCCCCGTCTCACGGTGGCCTACGAGCGAAACGTGGAGACCAACGAGCGGTTGGAGAAGGCGGGGATCGAGGTGATCGCGATCTCCGGCTCGGAGCTGGGCTCCGGTCGCGGCGGGCCCCGGTGCATGTCCTGCCCCGTCAGCCGGGACGCTCTCACCAGCTGACTCACCAGTCAGCACCTCGGCGTTCGGCACCCGGTCCGGACAGCATGAGGCCCGGCCGTCGCTGACGGGGGAAACAACGACGACCGGGCGACTTTCAGCGTAGGCCGCGGGTCAGCCCTCCGCAATGCGATCCACACAGAGGCAAACCGCGACTGCCCGTAAGGGCAAGCCCGCCGGCACCGGCTGGGCAGACCAGTTGCACGCGCAGGAGTCGCCCGCTAACGGATGGTGAGCTGGCGGGTGGCCAGGCCGTTCCGCGCGGCCCGCTGCTCCGCGGTCAGCGGCGCCTCGTCGGCCAGCGCCGCATCCAGCCGGCCCGCGGCCTCGCCGAGACGCCGGTCGAACTCCTCCGGCCCGGCTCCGACGGGGAGCTCCCACACCGGGGCGACCAGTCCGTGCGAGCGGAACATCCCCAGCAGCCGGCCGTCCTCGCCCAGCCGGTCCTCCCCGGCCGCGTGCATCCGGGCCAGGGCGTCCAGCACCCGCCCCTCCTCGTGCGGCAGTACCCAGCGGACGAACTCGTGGTTCCCCATCCGGGTCCAGTACGCCGCCTCGACCGAGGTCAGCCGGCTGGTCGGTGCCGCGGCGTCGTTGGCCGACTGCAACGCGGCCGCCAGCTCTCCCCCGGGGTCCTCGGCGCCGGCGATCCAGAAGTCGAAGCCGTCGTGGACGGTGACCGGCAGTGCGCCGGCCGGGTCGACCAGATCCTGCAGTCGCGGCCCGGGCGGCGGTGGCGCCTCGAGTCCGATCTGGCTGCCCGGCTCGGCGGCCAACGCGAGCTCGAGGGTGTGCGCCAGGTCGCGGCTGATGTCACCGAAGTTCGCTCGCACCTGGAGACCGAGCCACACCGAACCGTCGGCCCGGACCACCGCGGGGGTGGCCATCGGCAACAACGTGCAGACCGTCACCTCGCGACCGTCGGCGAGGCCGGCCCGCAGCGGCAGCGGAGCGGTCGCCGCCGGGACGATCTCGCGCAGGGCCACCAGGTCGCACTCGCCGGGAAGCCCCTCGAACGTGCGCGCCACGTAGGGGACAGCCCCGCCCTCGCGACCGTGACAGTGCTTGAAGCGCCGGCCGGAGCCACAGGGACAGGGCTGCCGCGGACCCACCTCGCCCGGCGGCACGGACCCGTCCGCGGCCGGCGTGGCGTCGCGCTGCCTCAGCCTGGCCTTCTTGCCCACCGGGCGACCCTAGGGCACGGTCAGGTAGGCCGTGACAGTCGTCCCCTGCTCGGCCCGCTCCAACGTCCAGGAGTCCGCCAGCGCTGCGACGATGGACAGCCCACGCCCGCCGACCGCCCCGCTGTCGTGCAGGGGCCGGCTGCGACCTGCCCGGCCGGCGTCGGTCACCTGCAGCCGCAGTCGCCGCTGCTTGAGGGACCACTCCACCCGCAGCGTCGCTCCCGGACCGTGCCGCGCGTGCCGCACCGCGTTGGTCACCAGCTCGGACAGGATCACGACCGCGTCGTCGATCGCCGAGTCGGCGACGCCGGACTCACGCAGGAAGCCCGCGAGCTGGGTGCGCGCGGTCCGCACCGAGGTCACGGATGAGGGCAGCACCACGCGGCGCGACGTCTGACCGCGTGCGGTCACCGTGGCGCCCGTATCCCGTGCAGCGTCCATACTCCCGAACAGAATGACCCTCCTCGTACTAGTTCTTCCCGATCCGGGCGGATCCGAAACGGTTGCGGTCAGGGGGCGGCGCCTGCCAGCTCGGCGAACAGCCGCAGTGCATGCGCCGGCCGGTCGGTGATCACGGCATCCACGCCGAGCCGGTGGCACAGCTCGAGGTCCGCATCGTCGTTCACCACCCACACGTGCACCCGATGTCCGCTCTCGCGCGCCCGCTGCACGTACGACGGGTGGGCGCGGACGATGTCCATCCCGGGGCCGGCGATCCGGCTGCCGAGCGGCAGCGATCCGTCGCGGAACCGGAGCGGCACCCGGTCCATCAAGAACACCGTCGGCACCGCGGGCGCCCACTCCCGGACCCGGCGCAGCGACATCCAGGAGAAGCTCATCACCCGGACCCGCGCCTCCTCACCGTGCACGGTGTGCGCCCAGCCGTACCGGCGCAACAGCTCGACGAGCCGCTGCTCGACCAGGCCCGCGTAACGCGTCGGGTGCTTGGTCTCCACCGCCAGCTGCACCGGTCGGTCCCAGTCGCGAACCAGGTCGAACACCGCCTGCAGGGTCATCACGCTGGCCGGGTCGTCATCCTCACGCTCGTCGTCGAGGTCGGCCCACGGCTGTTTCCAGGAGGCGAAGTCCTCCCGCTCCAGCTCGGCGAGCGGCCGGGTGGAGACCAGACCCCGCCCGCTGCTCGTCCGGTCGATCCTGCGGTCGTGCACGCACACCAGATGTCCGTCCGCGGTGAGCCGGACGTCGCACTCGAGGGCCTCGGCACCGGCCTCGAGGGCCCGTGCGAAGGCGCGGCGGGTGTGCTCCGCATGGTCCTCGCTGGCCCCGCGATGGGCGACCACCTGTGGACGTGCGGGCCGTTCGGCCGCTGCTGCCACCGGCACCTCCGTCGTGAGTGACGCACGGGCAGCCGCCGCCGAGACTACCGGCCGCGGGTCCCGGTCCGGGCCGGCGTGGACGGGCGTGTCTCAGGCCGGGCGGGCCCGCAGGTAGGCGCCGAAGTGCGGCACGGTGAATGCGACCCGCCCGCGCTCGGCCGCGTAGACCAGCCCCTTCTTGATCAGCGCGTCCCGAGCGGGCGACAGACTCTGCGGACGGCGACCCGACACGGACGCGACGGCGGCGGTGGACACCGGGCCGTCGCCGGGCGCGGCCTCGGCCATGGCGTGCAGATAGTCCCGCTCGGCCGGCGTGGCCCGCTCGTACCGGGCGCCGAAGAAGCCGACCGCCAGCTCGTCCTCGGCCTCCGGCGCCGCCGCGAGGACGTCCTCGGTTTGGACCGGTGAGCCGGCCGCGAGATCCCAGGTGGCCTTGCCGTATGCCTGGATGAAGTACGGGTAGCCGTCGGTGAGCCGGTGCAGGGTGTCGAGTGCCTCCGGGCTGAACGTCACCTGTTCGACCGCGGCCGGCACCTCGAGCGCGCGGTCCGCCTCGTTGCGGTCGAGCCGGTCCACGGCAACGTAACGGAACAACCGCTCCGCGTAGGACTTGCTCGTCGACAGCACGGTGGGCAGATGCGGCAGGCCGGCCCCGACGATGAGCACCGGTGCACCCCGCTGGCTGATCTCGTGGAACGCACCGCACAGCGCCGCGAGGTCGGGGACGGACACGTCCTGCATCTCGTCGACGAACACCGCCGCCCCGACGCCCAGGTCCCGGGCGAGCTCGCCGACGTCACCGAGCATCTCCACCAGGTCCAGCTCGAGGTCGCCGGAGTCGGCCCGGCCGCGGGCGGCGGGCACGTCGACCGGCAGTCGCCACCGCGTCGGCCGCCCGTCGCCTCCGCGACCGCGGGCGGCCGCGGGGGCACGCTGCGCGAACGCGGCCAGCACAGCGAGCACCGACTGCACCCGGTCCGGGTCGCGGTGCCGGTGCGCGAGCTCACGGACGGCCGCGTGCACGGCGTGCACCAGCGCCAGCCGCAGGTCCTGCTCGGGTCGCGCCTCGAGCTTGCCGGTGCCCCAGGCTCGAGCGACCGCCTGCCCGCGAAGGGCGTTCAGAAGCACGGTCTTGCCGACCCCGCGCAGGCCAGACAGCACCATCGACCGCTCGGGCCGGCCGGCCGCGACCCGCTCCAGCGTCACGTCGAACTGCCGGCGCTGCCGATCCCGGCCGGCCAGCTCCGGCGGGCGTTGGCCGGCTCCGGGCGCGTACGGATTGCGGACCGGATCCACGATCGGACTCTATGCCGCTGTCTAGCCGCGACCGTAGATTGCGGTAGCGACCGCTAGCGCGTGTCGCCGCGTCGGCTGGTTGGATGAGCGCATGGACTCCGCCTCCTCCGCACTGCCCGAGACGACCGTCGCCGACCTGCCCGCGTCGCTGCCGCCGGACGTCACCGTCTTGGACGTCCGCGAAGACCACGAATGGGTGGCCGGACACGCACCGGGCGCGCTGCACGTGCCGCTCGGCCAGCTGGCCGAGCGGCACGCCGAGGTGGCCGCCGCGGCCGGGGACGGACGGCTCCTCGTCGTCTGCCACCTCGGCGGACGTTCGGCCCGCGCCACCGCGTTCCTCGCGCAGAACGGGGTCGACGCGGTCAACCTGGCCGGAGGCATGCACGAGTGGGCGGCGGCCGGTCGACCGGTGGTCAGCGAGACCGGTGCGCCGCCGACCGGAGACTGAGGACAGCGCGCTGCCGCCCCGCGGCGGGGCTCAGAACAGGTCGGCCAGGCTCTCCACGCCGAGCACGATGCCCGCGAAGCGGGCGAAGCGGCCGACGGTCCCGAGCAGCACGAACGCGGTCAGCGACACCCTCACCTGCCCGGCCAGGAAGCTGATCACCGCGAACGGTGGGAGCCCGACCGCGGCAGAGGTCAGCACCACCGCCCACGCCGCGGTCGGCCGGGCGTCGGCCGCGCGGGTCATTCGGTCCACCCAGCGGTCCACGCGCGCTCGAGCCATCTTCCGAGTGAGCCAGCCCCAGGACAGCGACTGGCGACCGAGCAGGAAGAAGCCCACCTTGCCGAGCATCTGGCCGGCGGCCGCGGCCAGGGCGAGCGCCCACCACGCCACGACCTCCTGGGTGGCCACCGCCCCGAGGTAGGCCTCGGCGTTGACCACCGGCACCCAGGCGGAGACCAGACAGACCCCGAGGGTGGCCGCGAGCACCGTCACCGGGCCCTCATCCCGTCATGCCGGCATCATGCCGTCGGCCGCGTCGCCGGCACCGGGACGCCGAGCCGGACCAGGCGAACCAGGGAGACGGTCTTGAGCACGAGCAGCGCGACGGCGATAGGCGTACACACCAGCACGCTCTCGGTCCAGAGCAGCAACAGGGCGAACACCGACGAGTTCACCGCCTTCGCCGGCACCGACCAGTTCCAGAGCCAGACGGTGCGGTCGACCAGGTCGAAGTAGTTCGGGCTCAGCAGCGGCCACGCCAGGAACGCCAGCGACAGCACGGTGTCGACGACCGCGAACTCCAAGACGTAGACCCCGACCGGGAGTGCCAGGGCCGGAAGGAACCAGACCACCCCGGCGTAGAAGCACAGCGCGCAGGCCCGATCGCAGACGATGTCGAACACCGCGCCGAACCGGGTCTCCTGGTCGCGCCAACGGGCCACCGCGCCGTCCAGGACGTCGCCGACCCAGTAGACCGCGAGCGACGCGACCAGCAGCCGCAGCGTGGTGCTCCGGTCATCGGCGGTCGCCGCACCGAGCGCCAACCCGACGGCGGCGAGAGTCCGCACGGCGGTGATCCAGGTGGCGGCGGTGAGCACCCGGCGGTCGGGGCCGACCGCCCAGCCGTGGCGCTCGCCGGTGCGGCCGGGTAGCGACCCGGCGGCGGACCCCGTCCCCGTCGCACCCACCCCGGGAGCGTACTCGTGGCGGATACCCGAGGCGGACGCCGTGGCGCGCCAGCCACCGGTGGACGACGCCGGTCGGTGTCAGCGCAACAGGCGCGACATCCGCCGGTCCGCCAGCGGCTTCCCGCCGGTCTGGCAGGTCGGGCAGTACTGCAGTGAGGAGTCGGCGAAGCTGACCTCCGCGACGGTGTCGGCGCAGACCGGGCAGGCCTCGCCGGTGCGCCCGTGCACCCGCAGGTTGGTCTTCTTCTCACGCTTGAGCTCGGCTGCCGCCAACCCCTCGGCCCGTGCGACCGCCTCCCGCAGCGTCACCCGAACGGCGCGGTAGAGGGTGGCCAGGTCGTCACCGGTGATGCTCGAGGCGGGCTTGAACGGAGACATCCGGGCCACGTGCAGGATCTCGTCGGAGTAGGCGTTGCCGATACCGGCGACGACGGACTGATCGCGCAGGACACCCTTCACCTGGGACCGGCCGGCGGAGGCGAGGATGCCGGCCAGTGTGTCGGCGGTGAAGTCGTCGCACAGCGGGTCGGGTCCGAGCCGGGCGATCCCCGGGACCTCGGCCGGGTCCCGGACCAGGTAGACGGCCAGGCTCTTGCGGGTGCCGGCCTCGGTGAGATCGAAGCCGCTGTCGTCGTCGAGGAGCACCCGCAGGGCCAGCGGGCCCTTCCCGGGTCGGGGCGGGGTCGCGGGCTGCTCGTCGCGCCAGCGCAGCCACCCGGCGCGGGCCAGATGCACCACCAGGTGCAGACCCCCGACCTCGATGTCGAGGAACTTGCCGTGCCGGTGCACCCCGTCGACGAACGCCCCGGCGACGGCGTCGACCGGCGGGTCGAAGGTCTTCAGCGCGCTGAAGGCGGCGACGTCCACCCGGTGGACCGCACGACCGCTCAGCCGGTGGCGCAGATCGGCGACAAGCGCCTCGACCTCAGGCAGCTCGGGCACCCCGCCAGTCTGCCCCACGCGGGCCGCGACGGGCTGGCGATCGAGCACGCCGGGTCCGGTCAGCCGCCGGTGAACGCCGCCGGCAGCGGTACCTCGACGAGGTCCGGGAGCCGCGCCAGGTAGTCGACGCGGTCGATCTCCTGCACACCGAGCGACGCCAGGTGCGGGGTGCACCACTGCACGTCGATGAGCCGCCGGCCCACGTGCTCATCGGTGAGCAGCTCGACCAGCGCGGCCAGCGCGGCCTTGGACGCGTCGGTCGCGTGGTGGAACATCGACTCGCCGGCGAACAGCCCGCCGACGGCGATGCCGTACAGCCCGCCGACCAGCCGGCCGTCGCGGTCGTAGGTCTCGACCGAGTGCGCCCAGCCGAGGTCGTGCAACCGGGAGTACGCACGCCGGATGTCCGCGCTGATCCACGCCCCCTCGCGGCGCGGGTCGGCGCAGGCCCGCACCACCTGGTCGAAGGCCGTGTCCACCCGGGTCTCCAGCCGTCGGCGGGAACGGGCCAGCGAGCGAGAGTGGTGGAACCGCTCGGGGAACAGCACGCCCCGACGCTCCGGTGACCACCACACCATCGGTGCGACATCGTCCAGCGGCATCGGGAAGGCACCGGCGCGGTACGCCGCCAGCAACGTGGCCGGCTCGAGGTCGGCACCCACGGCGACGGCGTCGTCCGGAGGCCAGGACGCCGGATCGAAGCCCCAGCGCGGAGGCGGCAGCGGCGTCGGCACCACCCCATCGTGGCAGCGCCCGTAGGCTGAAGCGGGAAACGGCGAGACCGGAGAGGGGCTCGGATGGGCATCGCACGAGGCGCGGCCCGGACCGCGGCGATGGCGCTGGTCCCGGTCGGGATGCGGCTGGCCCCTCAGCTCAGCTCGGCGTTCGTTCGCGAGGTCCTGGAGCGAGCCATCGACGGTGCCGGTCCCTTCCGCGGCGCTGCTGCGAACGCCGAGCGTCGGCTGCAGGCCGCCGACGGCGACCGCGCCATCGCCGTCTCGGCGCTGATAGACGGGCACGTCCGCGCCGCCGGTGTGCAGGGCTTCCTGACAAACCTCGGAGGTGCTGTCACCGCAGCGGTCGCGCTGCCGGCCAACGTCTCCGGACTGGCCCTGCTGCAGTGCCACCTGGTGGCCGGTATCGGCTCCCTGCACGGCTACGACCTGGCCGACGGCCGGGTCCGCAACGCCGTCCTCGCCTGCCTGCTGGGCGAGGACACCGTCTCGGCTCTGGTCCAGCGGGGCACGCTGCCGGCCACCCCGATGGGGTTGGCGACGTCGCCGGTGCATGACGCGGAGCTCGACCGGAGGCTGGCGCAGGAGGTCACCACCGAGCTCCTGGGCCGGATCGGCGGCCGCCGGGTGGTGGCCACGGTTGGGCGGCGGATCCCGTTGCTGGGCGGTGGTGTCGGCGCGCTGGGGGACGGGTGGTCGACCTATCGCGCCGGCCGGTACGCCGAGCGCGAGCTGCGGCCGAGGGGGGGCGTCACCGCCCGGCCGTGACCCGGCCTCGTCTCGCGAGCTCCAGCACCGCTGCGGCGAGCACCTCCTCCAGCAACTCCAGCACCTCCTCCTCGCCGACGTCGTCCGGACGCCGGGTGCCCGGTTCGACGGCCGGCTCGAGGTCGGCCAGATCGCCCTCGACGGTGATCCCCGCCCGCCGATACCAGTCCGTGGCCGCGGCGGCCGGTGCCGCCAGCCACCCCTGCTCCGCCTCCGGCAGCACCAGCCGGAAGGACTGCGGCCGCGGCTCCAGCACCTCGCGGGCCACGAAGCCCCTCACCACCTCGCCGTAGACCGCAGCCGACATCCGGTCGGCCACCTGGCTGGTCAGCCGACGCAGCACCTCGGCCTCGACGCCGCCGAGGGACGAGTTCGTCCGCGGCACGGACAGATCGAACCCCGCGGGCTCCAGCCCGACGGCGTGGCAGAACCGCTCCCACAACGTCCGCGGCGCCGACCCGGGCGGCGGCACCGTGACGACGTGCACCCGTTGCGCCGGCACGTGTTCGAGCCACGGCCCCAGCGCCCGGCCGGGGTCGTACTGCCGCCAGAACCGATCGGCCAGCGGGTCGGCCGGGTCCGCCCCCCGCACCGCCGACACCAGCTCGGACCACGTCGGCGCGACGCCGTTGCGCAGCCGCGACTGCCAGTACGCCGGGATGACCCGGGCCAGGTCGCGCGCGGCGTAGACGACGTGCACCTCGGCTGGGGCCAGTGCCTGCACCATCACCGCCACCGCGACCGGCTCGGCCCGGCTGAGACTCTCCACCGACACGATCGCGTCCCGCGCGTCGGACCGGTCGAGCTCGCCGACCAGCCGCTCCCACGCGTCGGCCGATCGCCCGGCGGCCCGGTCGACAGCCGGGTCGCTATCGGCCAGCAACCGCCGGACCGACCGGTGCTGCCGGCCGGCGCGGGGCAGCAGGAAGCCCTGCTCGGCCAGCCGGTCGGCGTTGAGTCGCAGCACCCCCTGCACGAAGGTGGTTCCGGTCTTCGGCGGACCGATGTGCAGGTGTACCCGCTCGACGGCCGTCATCGGGCCGGCTGCTGCCGTCGGCCCAGCTCCATGGCCGTCTCCGCGAGCACGTCGGCCAGCACCGCCGCCACCTCGGCGGGGTGCACCTCGTCGGGGGCCCGCTCGCTGGGCTCGGGACGGGGGACGAGGTCGGCGAGGTCACCGACCACGGGGAAGCCTCCGGTGCGCAGGAAGTCGACCACGGCAGCCGAGCGGGGCTGCAGCCAGTCCAGCTCACCGGCGGGCAGCACCAGCCGGAACGACTGCTCCCGCCGCTCCAGCACGTCGCGCGCGACGAAGTGGTTCACGACGTCGACGTAGGCCCGCAGGGGGAGCCGGTCGGCGACCCGGGCGGTGAGCCGGCGCAGTGCCTCGGCCTCGACTCCGCCGAGCGAGACGTTCGCCCGGGGGACGGCCAGGTCGTAGCCGTCCGGCTGGAGGCCGAGGACCACGCAGAACCGTCGCCACAGCAGCTCCGGCGCCGACCCGGGCGGCGGCACGGTGACGACGTGCACCCGCTCCACCGGCACGTGCTCGAGCCAGGGTGGCAGCGACTGTGCCGGATCCTGCTGCCGCCAGAAGCGGCCTCCGTGGGACTCGGCGTCCCCCGGGTCTCGGACCGAGGCGAGGTAGGCCGCCCAGGTGGGGGCGCTGCGGTTGCGGATCCGGGTCTGCCAGTCACCGGGCACCGCGCGCGCCAGGCTCCGGGCGGTGTAGATCACGTCGACCGTGGCCGGCGCGAGGGACGAGACCAGCGCGCCGACCGCGGCCGGGTCGGCCTCGCAGAGCCGCTCGACCGAGAGCACCGCGACCTCCGCGTCCTCGACGTCGGCCACCTCGCGGGCCAGGGCGTCCCACCGGTCCGCCCCGCCCCCGCGGTCTGCCGGGTCACGTCGCAGCAGCGCGGCCACCGCCCGCCGCTGCCCACGCCAGTCGTTCCGGGGCAGACGCACGCCGGCCTCGGCCAGCAGTGCCTCGTTGCCCCAGAGGATGTTCTGGAGGTAGGTCGTGCCGCTCTTGTAGGGGCCGATGTGCACGAACACCTGCCGCACCGACCCCATGGGCGCGCAGGCTAACGCCCGGTCAGCCGGCCAGCGCCCGCACCACTCGCGACGGGCTCGGACGCCCGAGATGGCCGGCGAGCCAGCTGCTGGTCGCGACCAGAGCCGCCAGGTCCACCCCCGTCTGCACCCCCAGCCCGTCGAGCATCCACACCAGGTCCTCGGTGGCCAGGTTGCCGGTGGCGCTGCGTGCGTACGGGCAGCCGCCGAGACCACCGGCGCTGGCGTCGAAGGTGGTCACCCCGGCGCGCATCGCGGCCAGCGTGTTGGCCAGCGCCTGCCCGTAGGTGTCGTGGAAGTGCATCGCCAGCAGCTCCGGGCCGGTGCCCGCCTCGGCGAAGGCGTGCAGCAGCGCGTCCACGTGACCGACCGTGCCGACGCCGATGGTGTCCCCGAGGCTGAGCTGGGAGGCGCCGAGGTCCAGCAGCCGGCGGCCCGCGGTGACGACCTGGTCGATCGGCACGTCTCCCTCCCAGGGGTCGCCGAAGCACATCGACAGGTACGCCCGGACGTGCAGCCCGGCCGCCCGCGCCCGGCCGAGCACGGGCTCGACCATGGCGTACTGGTCGTCCAGGCCGCGGTTGAGATTGCGCCGCGCGAACGTCTCGGTCGCGCTGAGGAAGACCGCCACCGAGGTCACCCCCGCCGCGAGCGCTCGGTCCAGACCGCGTTCGTTCGGCACCAGCACGGGCAACGGCACCGACCCCGGCAGCAGGCCGACGGCGACCAGCCGGTCCACCAGCTCGGCGGCGTCGGCGAGCTGCGGCACCCAGCGCGGGTGCACGAAGCTGGTCGCCTCCACCACCGGGAGTCCAGCCCGCACCAGCCGCTGCACGAGCTCGGCCTTGACCTCGACCGGGACGACCGCCTGCTCGTTCTGCAGCCCGTCGCGGGGGCCGACCTCCCAGATCGTCACCCGGTCGGGCAGCGTCTCGTCGCGGACCACCTGAGGCCTGCGCAACTGCTCGGTCATCATCAGCCTCCCGTCACCCAGCCGCCGCGTCGGCGGGGTCGACCCGGAACAGCACCTGCCCGATCGGCACCTGCTCACCGGGCGCCGCGCCGACCAGTGACACCGTGCCGGCGAATGGCGCCACCAGGCTGAGCTCCATCTTCATCGCCTCGAGGACCCCCAGCGGCTGGCCGGCAGCGACCGTCTCCCCCGGTTGCACCACCACCTGCCAACACCGTTCCCGGCATCGGGGCCGCGACGTCACTGTCGGTGGGGCCACCGTGCCGGCCGGCCGCACCGAACGCGTCCGGACGGGTGAGGCGGTGCACCTGTCCGCGGTGCACGACCTGCACGGCGTCGGCGGCCACGAACGCCTCGAACGCCGGGTCCTCGGCGTCCGCGGCGGCGACGAAGCGGGTGTGCTCGGCGGTACGCAGCAGCACTCGGGCGGGCACGGGGTCGGCACCGAGCCGCCAGCCGTCCGCGCTGCCGAACGGATGGTCGGCCGCGGCGTCGGGCCCGGACGGCTGCCCGGCCAGCACGGCCCGTGCGGCCTGGCCCCACGCCGCCTCCGGCACCTGCGGCCGGCGCAGGTAGCGATCGGCGGCGGGGCTGTCCAGCCAGCCGGTGTCGACCTCGGCCCGGGCGATCTCCGGCCCGGCGACCAGCTCGCGCACGAAGCCGACGTTGGTCGGGATGCCGAGCAGGACCGTGTGGTCGAGGGCCGCGGCGAGGCTGTCCAGGGCAGCGTGCCGGGTCGCCGCGTGCGCCACCACCTTCCCGAGCATCGGGTCGTAGGCGGTGGGCACGTCCTCGCCGGAACGCAGCGCGGCGTCCACCCGCGCGAGCTCGGTCGGCCACCGGACCAGCAGCACCCGCCCGGCCTGCGGGAGGAAGCCGGAGTACGGGTCCTCGGCGTAGACCCTGGCCTCCACCGCGTGCCCGTCGAGGGTGATCTCCTCCTGGCTCAGGGGGAGCCGCTCGCCAGCAGCCACGGTCAGCTGCAGCCGGACCAGGTCCAGCCCGGTGACGGCCTCGGTGACCGGGTGCTCGACCTGGAGCCGGGTGTTCATCTCCAGGAAGTAGAAGTCGTCGCCGGCCACGAGGAACTCGACCGTGCCCGCTCCGACGTAGCCCACCTGTCCGGCCAGCGCCACCGCCGCGTCGCACAGTCGGGTCCGCAGCGTCGGGGACACCGTCGGCGCCGGCGCCTCCTCGACCACCTTCTGGTGCCGGCGTTGCACGGAGCAATCGCGCTCGAAGGCGTGCAGCACGGTCCCGTGGGAGTCGGCCATGACCTGCACCTCGACGTGCCGGCCGGACTCGACGTAGCGCTCGAGCAGCAGAGTGTCGTCACCGAAGGCGCTCGCCGCTTCCCGGCGGGCCGCGGCCGCGGCGGCGGCCAGCTGGTCGGGCTGCCGGACCACCCGCATGCCCTTGCCGCCACCACCGGCCGCTGCCTTGACCAGGACCGGGAAGGGCAGGTCAGGGACGCCGCCCGCGGCAAGCGCTGCGCCCAGGTCGGTCGAGGGGATCACCGGCACTCCGGCAGCCACCGCGACCTCGCGGGCCCGGTCCTTGCGCCCCATCAGGTCGATGACGTCCGCCGGCGGTCCGACCCAGACCAGCCCGGCGTCGGTCACCGCCCGGGCGAACTCGGCCCGCTCGGACAGGAAGCCGTAGCCGGGGTGCACCGCCTCCGCCCCGGTCTCCGCCGCCGCCCGCAACAGCGCCGGCACCGAGAGGTAGGACTCCATCGCCGGGGCGGGGCCGAGCCGCACCGCCGTGTCCGCCTCCTCGACGTGCCGGGCCCGACGGTCCACGTCGGAGTAGACCGCCACCGTGCGCAGACCGGCGCGACGAGCGGCCCGCAGCACCCGCAGCGCGATCTCCCCGCGGTTGGCGACGAGCAGCGTGCCGAACGGTCGGGCGTGCAGCCCTGCACCGGTCGTCGTCGTGGCGCCTGTCGAGGTCACGCCGGTCACATCCGGAAGACGCCGTAGGAGGGCTCCGGCACCGGGGCGTGGGCGGCGGCGGCGAGGCCGAGGCCGAGCACCCGCCGGGTGTCGACCGGGTCGATCACCCCGTCGTCCCAGAGCCTGGCGGTGGCGTACCACGGCGAGCCCTGGTGCTCGTACTGCTGGCGGATCGGCTCCTTGAAGGCCTCCTCGTCGGCCTCGGACCAGGTCCCGCCACCGGCCTCGATCCCGTCCCGTCGCACCGTCGCCAGCACCGCGGCCGCCTGCTCGCCGCCCATCACGGAGATCCGGGCGTTCGGCCAGGTCCAGAGGAACCGCGGGTCGTACGCCCGGCCGCACATGCCGTAGTTGCCGGCGCCGAACGAGCCGCCGATGACGACGGTGAACTTCGGCACCACCGAGCAGGCGACGGCGGTGACCAGCTTGGCGCCGTCCTTGGCGATGCCGCCGTTCTCGTACTCCCGGCCGACCATGAAGCCGGTGATGTTCTGCAGGAAGACCAGTGGCACCCCGCGCTGGTTGGCGAGCTCGATGAAGTGCGCGCCCTTGAGCGCCGACTCGCTGAACAGGATGCCGTTGTTGGCCACGACGGCCACCGGGTAGCCCCAGATCCGGGCGAAGCCGCACACCAGGGTGTCGCCATAGAGGGCCTTGAACTCGTGCAGCCGCGAGCCGTCGACGACGCGGCGAATGACCTCGCGGACGTCGTAGGGGACGCGGGAGTCGGTCGGGACGACGTCGTACAGCTCGTCGGGGTCCTCGGCCGGCTCCTCGACCGGATGTGGGACGAGGCTGGGCGACGCGAACGGGCCGTGCGTGCCCTCCAGCGTGCCGACGGCCGAGCGGAGCACGGCGAGCGCCTCGTCGTCGTCATCGGCCAGGTGGTCTACGACACCCGAGCGGCGGGCGTGCACGTCGCCTCCGCCGAGGTCCTCCGCGCTGACCACCTCCCCGGTGGCCGCCTTCACCAGCGGCGGCCCGCCGAGGAAGATCGTCGCCTGGTTCCGCACGATGACCGTCTCGTCGGACATCGCCGGGACGTACGCCCCACCCGCGGTGCACGAGCCGAGCACGGCGGCCAGCTGAGGGATGCCGCGGGCGGACAGTTGGGCCTGGTTGTAGAAGATCCGGCCGAAGTGCTCACGGTCGGGGAACACCTCGTCCTGCATCGGCAGGAAGGCGCCGCCGGAGTCGACGAGATAGAGGCACGGCAGCCGGTTCTCCAGGGCGACCGCCTGGGCCCGCAGGTGCTTCTTGACCGTGATCGGGTAGTAGGTGCCGCCCTTGACGGTGGCGTCGTTGGCGACCACGACGCACTCGCGTCCCTCGACCCGGCCGATCCCCGTCACCACCCCCGCCGCGGGGACGGCGTCGTCGTACATGCCGGTGGCCGCGAGCGGACTGAGCTCGAGGAAGGGGGACCCGGGATCCAGCAGCCGGTCCACCCGTTCCCGCACCAACAGCTTCCCGCGGGCCAGGTGCTTGTCCCGCGCCTTGGCGGAGCCGCCCTCCCGGACCAGCGCCAGTCGTGACCGCAGGTCGGCAGTGAGCTCGCGCAGTCCGGTGCCCATGTCCGCCGATGTTAGCGATCGTTCACATCACGGCGCTAGGCTGAGCCGGTGCCCCAGGTCTCGTCCCGGCGCGGACAGATCCTCACCACCGCCGCGGCGCTGTTCGCCGAGCGGGGCTACCACGGCGTCTCGGTGGGTGACCTCGGCGCCGCCTGCGGGATCAGCGGTCCGGCGCTGTACCGGCACTTCCCCAGCAAGGACGCCGTGCTGGCCGAGCTGCTCGTCGGGATCAGCGAACGACTGCTCGCCGAGGGCCGGCGCCGCGTTGCCATGGCCGACGACGACCGCGCTGCGCTGGCAGCGCTGGTGGCGTGGCACGTCGAGTTCGCGCTCCGGCACCGCGACCTGATCGTCGTGCAGGAGCGCGACTGGGCCTCGCTTCCGGTCGACACCCGGGACCGGGTCCGCACCCTGCAGCTGCGCTACATCGACCAGTGGGTCGAGGTGGTACGCCGGGTGCGCCCGGCACTGGACCGACCGACCGCCCGGGCGTCCTGCCAGGCGGTCTTCGGGCTGCTCAACTCCACCCCGCACAGCGCCCGGCTGTCCGAGCAACGCATGCGTGACCTGCTGGCCCGGATGGCCCTCGCGGCACTGCTCGGCTGACGGCCCTCAGTCGCCCGGACCGGCGAAGCCGTACCGAGCGTAGATCTGGCGACCATCACCGCGGAGGAACTGGATGAACGCGTCCGCTGCCACCGGGTGCGGACAGTCCCGGACCCTGGCGACCGCGTAGTCCCCCGTGACGTTGTGCTCATCCGGGATCGGCACCGTCTGCATGGGACGGCCGAGATCGACGCAGTGGTACCGCGCCTCGGTGCTCCACAGCGGGCAGGCGTCGACGACACCGTCGGCCAGCCACTGGGCGCTCTCACGGTGATGGATGTCGGTCCATCGCGTCTCCCCGTTGGCCGACTTGTGCTCCATCACCGCCGTCCGCAGCTCGGCTCCTCCGGCACGCTCGAGCGCTTGGCCGATCAGCTGCGCCACTCCCTCGTACCGGAGGTTCGGCATGGCCACGCGCAGTCCCGGACGGGCCAGATCGGCCAGTCCGGTGATGCCCTGCGGGTTGCCGGCTGCGACGAGGATCGCCAGGTCGTTGGCCGCGTAGACCGTCGGCTGCTCCAGCACGCCGTCGTCCACCAGCGGCTGCAGGGACCGTGGACCGGCCGCGACCACGTCGGGCCGCACGCTGAGCCGCAGCGCCCCCATCTGCAGCACTCCGACCCGGAGCTGTTCCAGCAGCTTGCCGGGAGGGATGGTCTCGAAGAACACCTCGTGGACCTCCGGGTGCGCCTGCTGGAAAGCCGCGACGCACTCGTCCATCACCATGAACTGGTTGCCGTTCATGAACAGCGTCAGCTCCGAGGTCAGCGGATCGCCGTGCAGGTCCACCACCTGGTCCATCGGCGGGACCGTCAGGTCCACCACCTCGGTGGTGAGGTCGCTAGGGGCGGACATAGGCCCACCCCTCGTGCTGGCGCCGGACGATCTCGCCGATGCCCGCGGAGACGACCTCGACCCCGGGCAGCAGCTCCTCGACCGATATCGACAGCCGGTTGAGGGTGTTTCGACAGGCGAGCACCTCGACCCCGGACTTGACGATCTCGCCGACCTGGTCGTCGAAGCCGGTCGCGCCGGTGAGCAGACCGATCCCGGGTCCGTGCGCGACCACCGCGACCGAGGCGTCGTCGCCCAGGTCTGCCGCGGTGTTGCGGATGTTCCGCAGTGCGGTCTCGTGTGTCTTGGGGTCCGGGTCACTGACCTGGAAGATCACGCGGTACGGCATGGGCTCACCCTCCTGCTGGTGACGACATCCATGGCCGCTCTCACCGCTCCACCGGGTGACCGCGGTCGACCCAGTCCGGCAGCCCGCCGTCGACGAGGACCGCAGGGATGTCCGCAGCCGCCAGCAGGCTGGCGCCCATGGCGGCGCGGTGGCCGGTCCGGCAGATGACGAAGACGGGATCGTCGGAGCCCGCGAGCTCCTGCACCCGCCGCGGCAGCTCGGGGATGTGGATGTGCACGGACCCGGGAACCCGACCCTCCGACCACTCGAGGTCCTGCCGGACGTCGAGCACGCGGATCGCGCCGTCCTCGAGCGCCCGCCCCAGGCCGTCCACGTCGGTGACCTCGTACGACTGCAACGGGCGCCCCGCTCGCTCCCAGGCCGCCGCGCCGCCGTCGAGCCGGCCGACGATGGTCTCGATCCCCAGCCGGGCGCACTGCCGCGTGACGCTGGTCGCCTGCGTATCGGGGTCCTCGTTCTCGTCCAGCACGAGGACGAACCGGGTGCCGAAGGGGAACAGCCAGCCGAGATAGGTGGACAGGCTGTCGTCCAGCTCCACGTTCACCGACCCCGGGATGTGGCCGGCCGCGTACGACGTCCGGTCGCGTCCGTCCACGAGGACTGCCCCGTCACGCATCGCGTCGCTCACCTCCTCGACCGACAGCGCGGGCACCGGCACCGGCTCCCACGCCTGCGCGCCCTCGACGTTGAGCCCGGCCATCTGCGCGTAGTACGCCGGGTAGGCCAGCAGCCCGCCCAGCTGCTGCTGGACGAACGCATCCTCGTCGGCGGCCAGCGCGGCCGGGTTCCTGGTCTTCTCCAGCCGCACGCTGGTGTAGGTCTCGGTGCTGGCGGCCGAGGCCGAGCAGAACGACCCCTGCCCGTGCGTCGGGCCGATGGCCGTGGGGTCGGCCAGCGCGAGCAGCCGGCTCGCGGAGCGGTACTGCGCCCGGGTGAGGGGCTCGGTCGTCTCGCTGGAGACCAGGTCGGTCCGGCCGCAGGCGCCGACGAGCACGCAGCCGCCGGAGAACACCAGCACGATCTCGTCCCCGGCGAGGACGGCGTAGCTGGTGTGGTGCGGGGTGTGGCCGGGCGTGTGCAACGCGCGGATCGTGAGGTCACCGAGGCGGATCTCGTCACCCTCGCGGACAGCCCGGTGGTCGAAGCGGTAGCCGGCGTCGGCAGGGAGCACGTGCTCGGCGCCGTGCCGGGCGGCCAGTGGGCGGCCACCGCTGACGTAGTCGTTGTGCACGTGCGTCTCGAAGACGCTCGTCAGCGGCACCCCCAGAGCGTCCAGCCCGGCCTCGAAGCGGTCGAGGTCGCGCTGGGGGTCGACGGCCGCAGCCGTGGACCCGTCGGAGAGTAGGTAGCTGTGGTCGCCGAGACCGGGGGTGGAGATCTGCAGGACCTCCAGGGTGGTCGGCGCGGTCAGCACATCGACCCGGGTGGTCCCGGGGGCGAGCGTCTTGGTGTCGAGCATGAGGCCCTTCCGTCTGCCGGGTGGGGCGGCCGGGCGGTCATGCCGCGGGCCGCTGGACGATCCGAATGTCCGGACACGTACGAGAGGCAGCCTGGCCCACGACCGGGGGTTCAGGTCAAGGGATGCGGCGTTCAAGCCTGGCTGAACGGGCACTTCCGGGCCGGGCAGCGCGGCCCGCCCGGTCCATCACCCGTCCGACGGTGCCACTTCCGGGTGTCGCTCGTGGTACCAGGCCACCGCCGCGGCCCGGTCGGACACCTCGAGCTTCCGCACGATGTTCGAGACGTGGACGCGTACGGTCCCCCGCGACAGGAAGAGCCGACCCGCGATGTCGCGGTCGGATCGACCGCTCGCGACCAGTTCGAGGATCTCCGTCTCCCGCGCCGACAGTGGGCCGGTGTCGGACGCCGGGACGAGGGCCTTCGCCAGCCGCCGGGTGATCTCGCTGCCCAGCTCGGGGCGAGCGCACGCCTGCTCGACGAGGGCGAGCAGGTCGGCGCGCTGCTGTGGCGACGTGCTGATCTCGACCTCGTCCAGCGTTGCCTGGACCGTCCCCCGCAGCAGGTCGGCCAGCCGGCGTCGGTCCTCCTCTGCCTGTCGCCAGGCCCGGTCCTGGCTGCGCAGGACGCCCGCGAGCCCGAGCAGGGCACCGGTCACGGCGATCATCACGAAGATGAGCCAGACGCGGGGCGTCATGCCGAACTCGTCGGCACGGTAGGCGGACCGGATCGCCATCGAGCCCGCCAGCAGCACCAACGCCGCCGCCGTGCCGCGGACGCAGTACTTCAGCCCGAGCTCGAAGGCGAGCAGCGGGAACAAGATGACGGCCGGAGCCTCCGGGCTCGGCGCCAGCAGCGCGAACACGGCCAGGCAGCCGATCGCGTCCGCCACCGACGTCCACAGGAACGGCCGGCGATCGTCGGGGGCATCGGCCAGCGCGCGGTGAGCCCACGCGGACACGGCCACGAAGTAGGCGGCGCAGACGAGCAGGCCGACGGGGGAGGTGTCGGGCACCAGCCAGGCCATGACCGCCACGCCGACCCCCACCAGCGCACGGGGCAGGACCAGCACCTGCTCCAGCCGCAACGAGCCCTGTGTCGGAGGGACTCGCCACGACCGACGCGGCATCGTGTTGACGGCCGTTGCAGCGGCGAGGCCCTCCTCGCGATGGTCGTCGGTCGCGAGACGCACGATCCTCACCGTCCTCGGGGCCCGGGCGAGCGAAGGTTCACCCGATGCGGTCAAAACGGGCCGGGGTCAGTGTGCCCGCCAGCGCGCGTGCCGTCGAGACCAGTCGCTGACGGCACCCTCGCGGAACGCATCCGCCCTGGTCAGGCGGCTTTGCCGGACCCCTGGCTGCAGGCAGAGCGGCGACCCGACGCCGGGCTGCATAGCGAAGTTGTGCGGCCTGCCTATTGCCGCTGGACGCGTCCTCGTGGTGACGCTGGCCACACCACCGCCCCGACGGCCACCGCCCACGACGCGAGGAGACGCGCCCCGTGACCACCACGACCACCCGGCCGGATGCCACTGCCGCGCCACCGCAGCAGGGATGGCTGGAGGCCCTCTCCGTCTGGAAGCTCATCGCACTCGCGGTGGCCTTCGCCGTCCTGGGCGTGGCGCACCTGGCCCCGCCGATGCCGGGCCTGGAGCCGCAGGCGCAGACGGTGCTCGGGATCTTCGTCTGGTTCATCATCCTGCTCGCCGCCGAGGCGCTGCCCCAGATCGTGGTCGGGGTGGGGGCCCCGCTGCTGGTGGTGCTGCTGAACGGGGCCGAGGTGGCTGACGCGTTCAACGCGTACAGCAACGACATCTTCTTTCTCATCCTCGGGGCGTTCGTGCTCGTCGCCGTCATGATCGGCACCGGCCTCGGCAAGCGGGCGGCCTTGTTCCTCGTGGGTCTGGTGCGCTCCACCCGGGCCACCCGGATCATGGCGGCGCTGATGGGTGCCGGCACAGCGCTGCACGCCATCCTGCCCACGGTCAGCGAAACCGCTCTCTTCCTGCCGATCTCCCGCTGCCTCGGTGAGCTGTCGGAGGGCCAGCAGCCGTCGGTCGCTCTCCAGCGCGCCAACCAGGCGATGATCCTCGCCGTCACCGGACTGGTCCCGCTGTTCGCGGGCGTCTTCTTCCTCACCGCCGGTGTCCCCAACCTCGTACTCGCCGGCCTGCTCGAGGACAGCCAGGGCATCAACATCACCTGGCTCGACTGGTTGATCTACAACCTGCCGCTCTGGGGTCTGATCCCCATCTTGTTCTTCATGGTGCGCTGGTGGTTCAAGCTCGGGCCGGTCGACCTGCCCAACGCGGCCCAGGTGCTCCCGGCCGCCCGCGCCGACCTCGGGCCGATCTCGCGCGGCGAGATCTGGACACTGGTCTGCATCGCCATCGGCTTCGGCCTCTGGGTGACCGAGTCGCTGCACGGCATCACCACCGGCATGGCCGCACTGATCATGATCGGCCTGCTCTTCATGCCCTGGGGTGGTCTGCGGTTCGCCAACTACGCCGACAAGATGATGTGGGAGATGCTCTTCCTCATCGGAGGTGCGATCTCGTTGGGGAACGTGCTGTTCTCGAGTGGCGCCGTCAGCTGGCTGGCCGAGTTCCTCGTCGGGCCGATCGAGCGGTCGGGCATCACCAACGGCGTCCTCATCCTGTTCATCCTCGCCTTCGCCCTGCACGTGGCCCGCGCCGGAATCCTCAGCGGCGGCGCCATGGCCGCGGCCTTCGTCCCACTCATCATCGGACTGGCCGGCGAACTCGGCTTCAACGTGCTGCCCTTCTCGCTGATCCTCACCAACGCCCTGAACTTCGCGGTGTTCGTCCCGATCTCCGCGGTGGCTGTTCTCATCGCCGTGCAGGCGGCCGAGCTCCGCTGGCGGGAGATGATCGTGTTCGGGTCGATCATCTCGGTCGTGGCGAACGTGTACCTGATCCTCGTGCAGTCCGCCTGGATGGCCGTGCTGGGACATCCGCTGACCGGCTAAGCGGCCTCACCATGCGCCCCGTCGTGCGAGGGTGCGGTGATGAGGTCGCGGCTCGGCTCGGTCGTCCTGGCCGGTCTCGTGCTGCTCGCCGGGTGCACCGGGAACGACGAGCCGGCGCGGCAGGACGGCACGGACGGCATGGACGGCACGGACGGCGGGGGGAAGGTCGCGCCGGTGCAGCTGACCGGGACGCTCGTCCAGTACCGCCCCGATGTCGGCAGCCGGCGGCTCGCGGTCCAGCTCACCAGTGTCGGTCCGGAGCCGGTGCGGCTGGTCGGCGTACGGCTGCGGTCCCCCGCGCTGCAACCGCTGCCCGCAACGGCCAAGGACACGACCTACGTGCAGGGACAGACGATCGACCTGTCCACCCGATACGGCAGCCCCCGGTGCCGGCACTCGATGGCCGACGGCGACGTGTCGGTGCGGGCCGAGGTCCTGGCCCGGCACGGCGGATCGACCGAGGTCGTACCGGTCACCATCGACCGGCGCGGGCACGCGCTGCTGCGCCGGCTCGTCCGCGGCGAATGCGCGCTGGTCGAGTTGGGCAGGTCCGTCCAGGTGCGCTACGTCGCCGGCTTCCGGCGCGGTGTGGATCCCGGTGGTCAGCCGGTGCTGCGCGGCACCGTGCTCTTCCGGCGTCCACCCGCTGCCCGGCCCGGTCCCCCGATCACGGTGCCGGGCATCGACGGCAGCGTGCTGGTGGACTTCCGGCCGGCCGGGAGGCCCAGACCGGCAGGTCCGCTGGTGCGGATGCCGCCTGCACGGGGCAGCGTCCGGCTGCCGATCGAGATGGCGTCGACCGGCCGCTGCGACCCGCACACCCGCGGAGAGAGCAAGCAGACGTTCCTGCTGAGCGTCTACGTCCGACTCGGTGACGGACGCCTGCAGCACCTCGCCCTCGAGCCGGACAGCGGCACCCAGCTGCGGGTGCTGCGGATCATCGACGACACCTGCGGCTAGCCGGGCTCGGGGGCCTGTCCGGTGCTGGGCCGGGCACCCGAGTCCGTGCCGTCGACGGCGGGACGGGCCAGGTCGACCACGACCGGGAGGTGGTCCGAGGCCTCGGACGACAGCACGCTCGCGCTCACCGGCCGCAGGCCGCCGACCCACACCTGGTCGATGCGGCGCCACGGCCGCCCCGCCGGGTGGGTGTCGCCCAGCCCGCTGCCGGCCGACCGCCAGGCGTCGGTCAGCGTGTCGGCGAGACCGCCGAGCTCGGCGTCCCGCGGCTCGGCGTTGAAGTCGCCGGCCACCACGACCGGTGCCGTCACGTCCGCCGCGCGGTCGGCGGCGACAGCCGCCAACAGCTGGCCGACCTCGGCGGCACGAAGGCTCGGGTGCCGGGTGGACAGGTGGGTGCTGGCAACCCGCACCATGCCGACCGGGGTCCGGGTGGTCGCGGTGACCACTCCCCGCGGCTCGAGCCGCGGGACCGGGTCGAACGAGGTGACCCGTCGAGAGATCCACGGATGACGGGACAGCAAGGCGTTCCCGTAGCTCCCCTCCTCCGGTCCATGGCGGCGCGGCTTGCGCACCGTCGCCCCGTGCACCGCCTGCATGCGCAGCCGGCGAGCCAACCAGCCGGCCTGGTCCACCTCGGCACTGCGCTCGCTCCAGTGCCGGTCCACCTCCTGCAGCGCCACGACATCCGCGTCACAGTCGTCCAGCCGCGCAGCAATCGCCTCCAGGTCGAGGTGCTCCCAGGCGTCCGCGCCGTGGTGGATGTTCCAGGTGACGACGCGCACGACGGGCTGCTGAGGTCGCGCCGGGGGCCAGGTGCGGGCGGCGTCGGGTCGCCACCAGCGCGACAGCCAGGACCAGAGCACGGTCGCCGATGCTGTCACGCGGCGGTGACCCGTCCCGTGGTGACGTCGAGCACGGCATCGGCCAGGTGGCGGGTGGCGTCGATCAGCGCGGCGTTCGGCTCATCGCTCCGTTGCACCCAGTCCACCGCGTCGACCGGCGTACGACCGCAGGCGACGTGCCGGGCGACCAACCGCTGCCGGCGTACCGCTGTCGGGAGGTCGAGATACCAGATCTCGTCGAGCAGGTCCCGGACCGGGCGCCAGGACCCGTCGAGCAACAGGTAGTTGCCCTCCACCAGCACCAAACCGGTCCCCCGCGGGATCGCGACCGCGTCATCGACGGTCCGTTCGCGCACCCGGTCGAAGCCCGGCGCGCCGACGGGGTCGGCGCCGGGGTCGCGCAAGCGGCGCAGCAGCGCGACGAAACCGTCCGCGTCGAAGGTCTCCGGTGCACCCTTCACGTGCGCGAGTCCCCGGGCGGCCAGCTCGCCGTCGGCCAGGTGGAAGCCGTCCATCCCCACCACCACCGCGTCACCGGTCGGCCAGGCCGCGGCCAGCGCGTCGGCCACCGTGGACTTGCCCACGCCGGGTGGCCCGACCAGACCGAGCAGGAAGCGGCCGGATCCGGACGCCCGCCGGCCGAGAGCCGCCACCGCCGCCGCGACGGGTGGCACCGGTTGCTCGGCGGGGTCCAGCACGGTCGCGACCCTACGGCGCGACACCCGAGGAGGTGCGCGGAGAGCCAAGCGGGGCTAACGTACCTGCGCGAATCGGACGAAGGGCCATCGGTGCTGCCATGACGACCACCGCGGACAACAGCAACCAGAAGGGCACCGTCGACGTGGAGCAGGCGCTCCTCGGCGGCTCCACCTACCGAGGCATCGCCGAGCAGGAGCTGTCGCCGGCCGAAGAGCGGTTCGAGCGACGGCGCCGGACGACCGGGTTGTTCCTCGCTCCGCTGGTGACGGCCGTCTTCTACTTCCTGCCGCTGGACCTCGACGCCACGCAGCAGACGCTGGCCGCCGTCCTGCTCGGTGTCGTGGTGCTCTGGATGACCGAGCCGGTGCCGATCCCGGTCGGCGGCTTCATTGGCGTGGCCGCGATCGTGATGCTCGGCGCGGTGCCGGTGGACGACGCCCTGGCGCCGTTCGGAAGCTCCACCGTCTTCACGTTCATCGGGGCCTTCATCCTGGCCCAGGCGATGCTGCACCACGGCCTGGCCCGCCGGTTCGCCTTCCGCATCCTCGCCCTGCCCGGGGTGGGACGCAGCACCACCAAGGTCATCATCGCCTTCGGCGGCATCACCTGTGTGCTGTCCGCGTTCGTGTCGAACACGGCCACGGTCGCGATGCTGCTGCCGACCGCGCTCGGGATCCTCACCGTCATCGCCAAGCTGATGCAGGAGCGCGGTGTGGTCGAGGGCTCCTTCGATCCCACCCGGCTGCGCGTCGGGGTCGCGCTGATGCTGATGCTGGCCTACGGCGCGAGCGTCGGCGGCCTGCTGACGCCGGTCGGCAGCCCGCCGAACCTGATCGGCAGGGACCTGATCGAGCAGCAGACCGGTGAGTCGATCTCGTTCGCGGCATGGATGGGGATGGCGCTGCCGATGTGCGCGCTGATGTTCGTCGCGCTCGCCGTGATCCTGCTGCTGTTGAACAAGCCGGAGATCAAGGAGCTGACCGGGGTCGAGGAGTACGTCAAGCGTGAGCGGGACCGGATGGGCCGGCTGAGCCGGGCGGAGCGGAACACGCTGTTCGCGTTCGGCCTCACCGTCACGCTGTGGATCGTTCCCGGCGTGATCGCGCTGGTCGCCGGGACCGACTCCAGCCTCTACGAGGCGGCCGGCAACCGGCTCGACGAAGGCGTCGTGGCCATCGTCGGCGCCGCCCTGCTGTTCCTGCTGCCCACCGACTGGGGCAAGCGCGAGTACACGATGACCTGGGGCGACGCGGCGAAGATCGACTGGGGCACGATCATGTTGTTCGGGACCGGCATCATCTTCGGCTCACTGCTGGAGTCGACCGGTCTCGCCGCGACCATCGGTGAGGGCGCCTTCGACGCGCTCGGCTTCGGCACCGCGCTGGCGATCACCGCGTTCGCCGTGGTGCTGGCCATCACGGTGTCCGAGACGACGTCGAACACTGCTTCGGCGGCGGTGGTGGTGCCGATCATCCTGCCGCTGGCAGCGGCGGCCGGCGTCGACCCGCTGACCCCCGCGCTCGCGGCGACGTTCGCGGCGTCGTTCGGCTTCATGCTCCCGGTCTCGACGCCGCAGAACGCCATCGTCTACGGCTCCGGGGTGGTGCCGATCACCAAGATGATCCGCTCCGGGGTCAGCTTCGACCTGCTGGGTGGCCTGCTCGTCCTGATCCTGCTCCCGCTGCTCGTGCCCGTCGTCGGGCTCTGACCGGTGCCGTCCGGGCGGATCGCGGTCATCCCCGGCGACGGCATCGGCGTCGAGGTCACCTCAGCGGCACGGTCGGTGCTCGACGCCGTCACCGCTGCGCACGCTCTCGACCTGAGCTACGACGAGTTCGACTGGTCGTGCCGCCGGTACGCCGACACCGGCGCCATGATGCCCGTGGACGCGATCGAGACGCTGCGGCCCTACGACGCGGTGCTGCTGGGCGCGGTCGGCTGGCCCGGAGTGCCGGACCACGTGTCGCTGTGGGGACTTCTCATCCCCATCCGGCGGGCCTTCCGCCAGTACGCCAACGTCCGGCCGGTCCGGGTCCTCGAGGGGGTGCCAAGCCCGCTGCGCACAGCCCGACCCGGCGAGGTCGACCTGGTGGTGGTGCGGGAGAACGTCGAGGGCGAGTACAGCGAGATCGGCGGCCGGCTCAATCGTGGCTTCGCCGACGAGATGGCCGTACAGGAGTCGGTCTTCACCAGGGTCGGCGTCGAGCGGATCGCCCGGCACGCATTCGAGCTCGCTCGGACCCGGAGGAGTCGGCTGACGTCGGCGACGAAGTCCAACGGCATCGTGCACACGCTGCCGTTCTGGGACGAGGTGGTGGCGGGCGTGGCGGGCGACTACCCCGACGTGCGCTGGGGCAGCGAGCACATCGACGCGCTGGCGGCCAAGGTCGTGCTGCACCCGGATCGCTACGACGTGATCGTCGCCAGCAACCTGTTCGGTGACATCCTCAGCGACCTGACGGCGGCGGTGGCCGGGTCGATCGGGATCGCCCCGTCGGCCAACCTCGACCCCACCCGGACCTACCCCTCGATGTTCGAGCCGGTGCACGGCTCCGCCCCCGACATCGCCGGCCAGGGGCTGGCCAACCCGCTCGGCGCGGTCTGGTCCGCCGCCCTGCTGTTGGAGCATCTGGGCCACCAGCAGGCGGCGGCGAGCGTGTTGCGGGCGGTGGAGTGCTCGCTGCGCGACCCGGCGACTCGCACGCCGGACCTCGGCGGCACCGCCTCGACCGATGCGGTCACCGCCGAGCTGGTCCGGCTGGTCACCGCGTCCTAGTGGACGCACGCGACACGCCGGAGCCTTCCGTCACCGAGCGTGCGGGCGCAGACTCGACGCACACTGTGATCCCCGTCGACAGGAGGCCCCCGAGATGCATGCTGGGCACGCGCTGGGTCTGCCCGAGCGGGTGCGGGCCTGCCTGTTCGATCTCGACGGGGTGCTCACCGACACCGCGGCCGTCCACAACGCAGCGTGGACGCTGGCGTTCGACGACTTCCTGCGGGCCCGGGCCGCGTCAAGGGGTGACGAGTTCGTCCCGTTCGACCCCAAGAAGGACTATCCCCGCTATGTCGACGGGAAGCCGCGCGCGGACGGGGTCCGCGACTTCCTCGCCAGCCGCGGCATCGAGCTGCCGGAGGGGTCCCCTGACGACCCGCCGGAGGCCGACACCGTCGTGGGACTGGGCAACCGGAAGAACGCCGAGCTGCTCCGCCGCATCCGCGAGGACGGGGTCACGGTCTTCGAGGGGTCCCGCCGCTACCTCGAAGCCGCGCGGTCGGCGGGACTCCGGCGCGCCGTCGTGTCGTCCAGCGCCAACACCGCGGACGTGCTGGAGGTGACCGGGTTGGCGCACCTGATCGAGGAGCGGGTCGACGGGGTGACGGTGAAGTCCGAAGGCCTTCGGGGGAAGCCGGCGCCGGACGCGTTCCTGCGCGCCGCCGACCTGTTCGGGGTCAGTCCGGACCAGGCGGCGGTGTTCGAGGACGCCGTCTCCGGCGTCCAGGCGGGGCGGGCAGGACGGTTCGGCGTCGTCGTCGGGGTGGACCGGGTGGGGCACGCGGACGCGTTGCGCGAGCACGGCGCGGACGTGGTCGTCGAGGACCTCGCAGAGCTGTTGGAGGCAGACCGATGATCGACCAGTCCGTCTTCGGCGTGGACCCGTGGTGTCTGACCGAGACCCGCCTCGACACCGACGTGCTGGCGCAGAGCGAGTCATTGTTCGCGCTGTCCAACGGTCACATCGGGCTGCGCGGCAACCTGGACGAGGGTGAGCCGCACGGCATCCCCGGCACGTACCTCAACGCGTTCTACGAGCTGCGTCCGCTCCCGCACGCCGAGGCCGGGTACGGCTACCCGGAGTCCGGCCAGACCGTCGTCAACGTCACCAACGGCAAGCTGATCCGGCTGCTGGTGGACGACTCGCCGTTCGACGTGCGCTACGGCACCCTGCACAGCCACGTCCGCACCTTCGACATGCGCAGCGGGACCTTGACCCGGACCGCGGACTGGACCTCGCCGGCCGGCAAGCGGGTCAAGGTCCGCTCCCGCCGGCTGGTGTCGCTGACACAACGGGCGGTGGCGGCGATCGAGTACGTCGTCGAACCGGTGGACGAGGCGTCGCGGATGATCGTGCTGTCCGAGCTGGTGGCCAACGAGACCATGCCGCACCTGTCCAACGACCCCCGCGTCTCCGCCATGCTCGACAACCCGCTGGAGGCGGTCGAGCACGACATCCTCGGTGACGGGGCGACGCTGTTGCACCGCACCCGCGAGAGCGACCTGATGATGGCCGCCGGGATGGACCACGTGGTGGACGGACCCGGCCGGGTCACGGTCGACGTGGACGCCCGGCCGCACTGGGCGCGGACGGTCGTCGTCTGCCCACTCGAGCCCGGCCAGCGGCTGCGCGTGGTCAAGCTGCTCGCCTACGGCTGGTCCAGCCTGCGCTCGTCGCCGTCGCTGCGCGACCAGGTGGCCGCCGGCCTGATCGGGGCGCGCTACACCGGCTTCGACGGGCTGCTCGCCGAGCAGCGCACCTTCCTGGACGACTTCTGGGACGCGGCCGACGTCGAGATCGACGGCGACGCCGAGATGCAGCAGGCGGTCCGGTTCGGTCTGTTCCACGTCCTGCAGTCGAGCGCCCGCGCCGAGCGCCGGTTCATCCCGGCCAAGGGGCTCACCGGGCCGGGCTACGACGGGCACACCTTCTGGGACACCGAGGGCTTCGTGCTGCCGCTGCTCACGTATGCGCTTCCGGAGGCGGCCGGGGACGCGCTGCGCTGGCGGCACACCACGCTCGAGCTGGCCAAGGAGCGCGCGGACACGCTCGGTCTGCGGGGCGCCTGCTTCCCGTGGCGGACGATCCGCGGCCAGGAGTGCTCCGGCTACTGGCCGGCCGGCACGGCGGCCTTCCACGTCAACGCCGACATCGCGGCGGCCGTCGAGCGCTACCGGCTGGCCACCGGCGACGAGACGCTGGAGGAGGAGGTCGGCCTCGAGCTCCTGGTCGAGACCGCCCGGCTGTGGGCCTCGCTCGGCCACCACGACGCGCACGGCCGCTGGCACCTCGACGGGGTGACCGGGCCGGACGAGTACAGCGCGATCGCGAACGACAACGTCTTCACCAACCTGATGGCCACCCGCAACCTGCTCGCCGCGGCCGACGCGGTGACGCGCAACCCGCGTATCGCAGCCCAACTCGGCGTCGACTTGGAGGAGGCCGCGACCTGGCGGGACGCCGCGGCCGACGTGCACATCCCGTACGACGACGAGCTCGGTGTGCACGAGCAGTCGGAGGGCTTCACCCGGCTGCAGGAGTGGGACTTCGCCGGTTACCGCGACCGCTACCCGCTGCTGCTGAGCGCACCGTACTTCGACATGTACCGCAAGCAGGTGTGCAAGCAGGCCGACCTGCTGCTCGCGATGCACTGGTGTGGCGACTCGTTCAGCGCCGAGGACAAGGCGCGCAACGTCGACTACTACGAGCGGCGCACCGTCCGCGACTCGTCGCTGTCGGCCTGCACTCAGGCGGTGATGGCCGCCGAAGTGGGCCACCTCGACCTGGCCTACGACTACGCATACGAAGCGGTGATGGTCGACCTGCGCGACCTGCACCGCAACACCCGCGACGGACTGCACATGGCATCACTGGCCGGGGCGTGGAGCGCGCTGGTGGCCGGCTTCGGCGGCATGCGGGACCACGGCGGGATGCTGTCCTTCGACCCGGCGCTGCCCGAGGGCATCGCCCGACTGCGGTTCTCGCTGCGCTGGCACGCCGCCCGGCTGCACGTCACGGTCGAGACCCGGCAGGTGACCTATTCAGTGGACTGTGACCCCGGGTCGTCGGTCACGTTGCGGCACGTGGGCGAGGAGATCGAGGTGCTGCCGGACAAGCCGGTCACCCTCGCCCTCGAGCGGCGGGTCCCGATGTTCCCCCGCCCGACCCAGCCGGCCGGACGCGAACCCGCCCCCCGCGCCGCCAAGCTGCGCGACCGCTAACCCCCCCCCGCCCCCCCCCGCCCACCCCTCCGCCCACCCCTCCGCCCACGATCCGCGACTTCTGCAGCCCCCCGTCCCGCCGCCTGCGCCCGCCCTTGACCCGCGACTTCTGCTGAACTGGCGCGATGGAGACGGACCAGCAAGGCGACGGGGAGAGCCGCGCCCTTGCAGCAGCCGACCAGCTCGGACTGGCCTACGAGGTGGTCCGGCACCCGCCGGTCCGGTCCCTCGCGGAGGCGGCGGCCGCCCGCGGGGTCGAGCCGGCACAGGTGATCAAGAC
The DNA here is from genome assembly GCA_963704295.1 of uncultured Actinomycetota bacterium. Taxonomy (GTDB): domain Bacteria; phylum Actinomycetota; class Actinomycetes; order Propionibacteriales; family Nocardioidaceae; genus JACCVL01. Next base: position 1,475,047 of record OY969884.1, read on the forward strand.
GCTGGTCGTGCGGCTGACCGACGACGACTTCCGGCTGGTGCTGGTGCCGGGTGACCGGCAGATCGCCTGGCCGCGCCTTCGTGAGCTGCTCGGGGTGAACCGGGTCTCCCTGCCGGACGCCGCGGCGGCATACCAAGCCACCGGGTACGAGCGCGGCACGATCACGCCGCTCGGCGCCGAGCCTGCCTGGCCCGTCGTGGCGGACGAACGCGTGCGTGGGTGGGTCTCGCTCGGCGCAGGCGCACACGGGGTCGCCATCGGAGTCAACGCCGCAGCGCTGCTACCGGCGCTCGGTGCCACCGTCGCCGACATCACCGACCGGGAAGGCTGACCACCGGCACACCCCGCCACGATCCGCGACTTTCTGCCTGCAAAAGTCGCGGATCGTGGGCAGCGGGTGCGTGGTGCGGGGGGGTCATCGTCGAGGCAGCGACCGGAGCAGGTCCCGCATCATGACCATCTGTCCGCGCTGCTCACGGCAGACCCGCCGAGCCAGCGCCACCGCGTCGGGGTCGCTTCCCTCGGCTCGCTCGGCCCTCGCCAGCTGCAGCGATCCCCGATGGTGTCGCAGCATCAGCTGGACGAAGGACCGGTCGAACCTCGGGCCCGACATCGCCTGCAGCCGGCCGATGTCCGCATCACTCATCATCCCCGGGAAGGGCGCATCCATCATCTCGCCCCATCCGTCGTGCATCATGCCGTCCGGGTCACCGGGCCGGCCGGTGAACGGCATCGGCGAGTCGTGGTCGCGAAGCCAACCCGCGAGGCGTGCACGCTCGGCCAACTGATCGGCCATCAGGGTGTCGGCCAGGCGGCGAACCTGCGGGCTGTCGGCCCGGTCCCGAGCCAGGCCGGCCATCTCTGCGGCCTGATCGTGCTGCACCACCATTCGGCCGACGAACTCCGCGTCACCGGCGGACCCCTCCTCGACCCCGGTCCCGCAGCCGGCCACGCCGAGCAGGATGGACAGTGCTGCGCCAGTCACGACGCGTGCGACATGCATGTTGGCTCCCGACCACTGGTCCTCGTCCGTCCACCCTTGCCGGGTCGTCGCCGGGCGCGCACCGGGCGGACGTCCTGTGTGAGGGGACTAACGTCCCCATCTCGGGTTCGAGAACCCGCGACGGACGCCGCATGGCCGCCAACCGTGCTGACTGACGAGTCACCGACGTGCTAGTCGAACCGGTCGCACCAGGCGGCATCCACCTGCGTGACCAGGCGCACGCCGAAGCGCTGACCCTGAAAGCTCAGCGAGCCACCCAGCGGCGACGAGGTTCCAACCTGCAGAAGTCGCGGATCGTGGGCGGGGTGTGGGGCGCGTGGCGATGCTCGGGCTGTGTGGTGCGCGAGGGGGGAGTTGAACCCCCACGCCCTTTCGGGCACACGGACCTGAACCGTGCGCGTCTGCCTATTCCGCCACTCGCGCGCGCCCCTGAAAAGGGCACCAGCCGACGGCGCACCACGCCCGCCGACCGATCGATGAGACTAGCACGCAGAGCGGGGTCCCCGGTCGCCGCCGTGAGCCCCCGACCGGCACCCTCGCTACGATCCACGGTGGCGCGGCCCGTCGGGTCCCCGGCTCATGTCCGGGAGCGTCGCCGGAGCGTCGCCACACGTCCTGTCACCAGCACACACAGCGGAAGGGAGCGCGGCCCACGTGGGTGTCCTGCAGCGGTTCGAGCAGCGCCTCGAGCGAGCCGTGAGCGGGGCGTTCGCCCGCGCCTTCCGCAGCGCCGTCCAGCCGGTCGAGATCGCCGCGTCGCTGACCCGCGAGATCGACAACTCCACCCAGGTGCTGTCGAGAGACCGGGTGTTGGTCCCGAACGCCTTCCAGGTGGAGCTGTCCCCGGGTGACTACGACCGCCTCTCCCCGTACGGGAGCACGCTGTCCGGCGAGCTCGACCGGATGGTGCGCGACCATGTGCAGGAGCAGCACTACACCCTCGCCGGGCCGGTCGCCATCGAGCTGAGCCGCCGCGAGGACCTGACGATGGGCCGGTTCCTCGTCACCAGCCGAGCCAGCGCCGCGGTGTCGCAAGCGTCCGGACCGCCGCCGAGCGACACCGGCCTGCGCCGTGCCCCCGTCGTGATCGAGGTCAACGGGGCCAAGCACGCCGTGCCCGAGACCGGCCTCGTGCTCGGCCGGGGTGAGGAGGCGGACCTGCGCATCAACGACCCCGGCGTCTCCCGCCGGCACGCCGAGATCCGGATCAGCACCTCGGGGGACCAGATGACGGTGAGCGTGGTGGACCTCGGGTCCACGAACGGAACCCAGGTCGACGGCCGTCGCGTGCAGCAGGCGATGCTGCGCGACGGCACCCAGATCGTGATCGGCAACACCACGGTGATCGTTCGTGACCCTCGAGCGACGGGCGGCTGACGTGTCCGAACTGACGTTGACGCTGATCCGGCTCGGCTTCCTCGCCGTGCTCTGGCTGTTCGTGCTCTCCGCGGTGTCGGTGATCCGCTCGGACATGTTCGGCGCCCGGGTGGACAGCACGCGGGCTCCCAAACCCGCGAAGACGCCGAAACCGGCGAAGGAGCCGCGCCAGCGGCGGCGCGACAGCCGCAACGAGCCGCGCCAGCTGGTCGTCGCCGACGGTCCGGACCGTGGGCAGTCGGTGCCGCTCGGAGCCGAGCCGCTGTTGATCGGCCGGGGCACCGACGCGGCGATCCGGCTGGACGACGACTACGTGTCGACGCGGCACGCCCGGGTGGCGACCAACGGGGAGGAGTGGTTCGTCGAGGACCTCGGATCGACGAACGGAACCTACGTCGGCAGCCAGCGGGTGACCGCACCCACGCCGATCGCGATGGGCACCCCGATCCGCATCGGCAAGTCGGTCCTCGAGCTGCGGCGGTGACGATGACCTCGCTGCGCTACACCGCCCTCACCGACGTCGGACCGAACCGCAAGAACAACCAGGACTCCGGCTACGCCAGCCCTCGGCTGCTCGTCCTCGCCGACGGCATGGGCGGTCAGGCGGCCGGGGACCTCGCCTCGGCGGTGACCGTGCAGACGGTACGCCGGCTGGACACGCCGCCCGAGGGAGACGTGCTGGAGGCCCTCGCCGGCGCCACTCACCGTGCGAACGACCGGCTCAGCGAGCTGGTCGAGGAGGACCCGAGCAGGGAGGGCATGGGCACCACGCTGATCGCGATGGTGTTCGAGGCCGCCGACGGAGGTGCCGACCGGCTCGCCATCGCCCACGTCGGCGACTCCCGGGCGTACCTACTTCGCGACGGCGACCTGCGGCAGCTGACCGCCGACCACACCTTCGTGCAGTCGCTGGTCGACGAGGGCCGCATCTCCGCGGCCGAGGCCAGGCACCACCCGCACCGGTCCCTCATCCTGAAGGCGCTGCAGGGCGGACACAGCGTCGACCCTGACCTGTTCACGCTCGACGTCCAGCCGGGTGACCGGTTGCTGCTGTGCAGCGACGGACTCAGCGACTACGTCGAGCCGGATGTCATCGCCACCGCGCTCGGGACGGGCAGCATCGAGGCCGCGGCGGCTGAGCTGGTCCGACTCGCCCTCGACGCCCGCACCACCGACAACGTCACCTGTGTCATCGCAGAGGTGCTGGCAGACGACCCCGACCTCGACGGTGCTCCGGTGCTGGTCGGCTCTGCGGCCGAGCAGACCCGGCCGCAGCCGGCACCCGGCGCCGCGGGAGCCGGCGCGGACACCGCAGGGGACGACGACTACGTCGACGACGACGTCGACCTCGAGGAGTTGCGCTATGCCCCGCGGGACAAGGGTCGGCGCCGCTGGCTGCTCCGGCTGGTGCTGCTGGCAGCCGTCGTGGTGCTGGTCGCCCTCGGGCTGAACTGGGCCTACGACTGGAGCCAGTCCCGCTACTACGTGGCCGAGTCGGACGGCAACGTGGCGATCTTCCAGGGCATCTCACAGGACCTGCCCGGAGTCACCCTCTCCGAGCTGTTCGAGGACACCGGCCTGCCGGTGGCGGACCTCCCGGAGTACAGCCAGGAACGGGTACGCGACGGCATTGTCTCCGGTGACCTCGACGGCGCTCAGGACACGGTCGCCGAGCTTCGCAGCCTGGCCGCGGACTGCCGCTCCGGCGGCCGTGGCTCGGCCGAGTGCTCCGCCGACGGGACCACCACGACGCCCACGCCCGAGCCGACCGAGACACCGGTCGGCGGCGGCGGCAGCGGTGGCGGAAGCGGTGGCGGCACCGGTGGCGGCACCGGGGGCGGCGGCGGTGGCGGCGGCGGCAGCGGTGACGGAAGCGGTGGTGGCGGTGGCAGCGGCGGCGGCGGATGAGCGCCCCGGCGGTCAGCGCGGTCCCGGACCGCCCGCAGCTGGTTCCCCGCAAGCGTAGAGGCACCGAGCTGATCCTGCTGGTGGCGGCGCTCGTCGTCGGTATCGGCGCCTACGTCACCGCCGAGATCGGCTACAACGGCGAGGTACCGGACAACCTGGTCACGGTCGCCGGTGGATTCGTGGCGCTGGCGCTGGTGGCGCACGTCGGGGTGCGCTTCCTCGCCCCGTACGCCGACCCGGTGCTGCTGCCGCTGGTGGTAATGCTGAACGGCCTCGGTCTGGCGATGATCAACCGGATCGACCTCGACCTGCTGGCCGACAACCGGGATGAGGGCCCGTTCGCCGGCCAACAGGTGCTGTGGACCGCCATCGGTGTCATCGGGTTCGTCGCGGTGCTCGCGCTGGTCCGCGACCACCGTCGGCTGCAGGCCTACACCTACACCCTCGGTCTAGCCGCGATCGTGCTGCTGCTGCTGCCGCTGATGCCGGTCCTCGGCCGAGAGATCAACGGCGCCCGGATCTGGATCCGTCTCGGTCCGGTCGGCTTCCAACCGGGCGAGGTCGCCAAGATCTTCCTCGTCGTGTTCTTCGCCGGATATCTCGTCGTGAAGCGGGACGCGCTCGCGCTCGCCGGCCGCCGGCTCGTCGGCATCGACCTACCCCGCGGGCGCGACCTCGGCCCGATCCTGGCTGCCTGGCTGGTCAGCCTGGGCGTGCTCGTCTTCCAGCGGGATCTCGGCAGCTCGCTGCTGTTCTTCGGCCTCTTCGTCGTGTTGCTGTACGTCGCCACGGAGCGGGTCGGCTGGATCGTCGTCGGCGCCCTGCTCTTCGGCGCGGGGGCCTGGTTCGGCTACCTCACCTTCTCGCACGTTCAGGACCGGGTCACCGGCTGGCTGGACCCGTTCAGCGACACGGACGCGTACTTCCAGATCGTGCAGGGGCTGTACGGCCTGGCGTTCGGCGGCATGCTGGGCACCGGCCTCGGCCAGGGCGACCCGACTCTGACACCGTTCTCCTACTCCGACTTCATCGTCACGTCGCTGGGCGAGGAGCTCGGGCTCGCCGGCCTGATGGCGGTGCTGGTGGTCTACGGCCTGATCGTGGAGCGCGGCCTGCGGATCGCGTTGCTCTGCCGGGACGCCTTCGGCAAGCTGGTCGCGACCGGCCTCGCCGTGACCTTCGCGCTCCAGGTCTTCGTGGTCGTGGGCGGGGTGACCCGCCTGATCCCGCTCACCGGCCTGACGACGCCGTTCCTGTCCTACGGCGGCTCGTCGCTGGTGGCCAACTGGGTGATCATTGGGCTGCTGCTTCGGATCAGCCACGTCACCCGGCGGCCGGCGCCAGCGGTGGCGCCGCTGCAGATGGACGACGCCACCCAGGTGGTGAAGCTGCCGTGAACCGTCCGATCCGCGTGCTCGCCGTCTTCTGCGGTCTGCTGTTCCTCGCCCTGCTGCTCAACGTCAACTATGTGCAGTTCGTGGACGCGGGCGACCTGAACGCCAAGCAGGGCAACCGCCGGGTCATCGACGAGGAGTTCTCCCGTGATCGCGGCCCCATCCTGGTCCGTGGCCGGCCGGTGGCCCGCAGCGTCGCCACCGACGACGAGTTCGACTATCAGCGGGTCTACACGCAGTCGAAGCTGTACGCGCACCTGACCGGCTTCTACTCTTACGTCTACGGCGCGACCGACGTCGAAGCCACCGCCAACCCCGTGCTCTCGGGCAGCGACGAGGCGCTGTTCGTCAACCGGGTGGTCGACCTGATCGGTGGCCAGCAGCCGAGCGGTGGCAGTGTGCAGCTCACGATCGACCCCGCGGCACAGCAGGCTGCCCTCGACGGCCTGGAAGCCCTGCCGGGCGACCCGCGCGGAGCCGTGGTGGCGCTCGACCCGGCCAGCGGTGCTGTGCTGGCGATGGTCTCGCAGCCAACGTATGACCCCAACCTGCTGGCCGACCATGACTTCGGCAAGGCCGACGACGCCTACCGCCAGCTCACCCGCGACGACGACGAGCCACTGCTGGACCGGAGCCGGGAGAACACCTACTCGCCCGGGTCCACCTTCAAGCTGGTCACCGCCGCGGCCGCGCTGGAGAGCGGCGAATACGAACCAGACAGCCAGGTCCCCGGTGGGCCGTCCCTCGACCTGCCGCAGACCGACCAGGACCTCACCAACGATGTCTCCTCCTGCGGCAGCGGCAACATCACGCTGACGCTCGCGCTGGCCTATTCGTGCAACGTGTCCTTCGGCGCCGTCGGCCTGGACCTGGGCAACGACGTGCTGCTCGAGCAGGCGGAGGCCTTCGGCTTCAACTCGTCCTCCGCCATGGACGACCTGCGGCTGGTGCCGAGCGCCTACCCGGAAGAGGCGGAGGGGCCATTCCCGGCCTACAACGCGATCGGGCAGTTCGACGTGGCCGCGACTCCGGTGCAGATGGCGATGGTCGTCGCCGGCATCGCCAACGACGGTGCGGTGATGAAGCCGTACATCGTAGACGAGGTTCGCTCCCCCGACGTCGACCTGCTCGAGCGCACCGAGCCCGAGGAGCTGAGCGAGGCGGTCTCGTCCGGTGTCGCCGAGGAGCTCACCCAGATGATGGTCACGGTCGTCGACCAGGGCACCGCCGACGAGGCGGCCATCCCTGGGGTGGCGGTGGCGGCCAAGACCGGCACCGCGGAGCGAACCGAGGAGCTCCCGCCGTACGCGTGGTTCGTGTCCTTCGCTCCAGCCGACGACCCGGAGGTGGCGGTCGCGGTGTTCGTCGAGAACGCCGATGTGCCCCGCGAGGAGATCTCCGGCGGCGGTCTCGCCGGCCCGATCGCCCGGCAGGTCATGCAGGCGGTGATCGCGCAGTGACTGACGAGCGTCCGCAGATGGGGGGCCGCTACCGGCTCGAGGAGCGGATCGCGGTCGGCGGCATGGGTGAGGTGTGGCGGGCCGAAGACTCCGTGCTGCACCGCACGGTGGCCGTCAAGGTGCTGAAGCCGGAGTTCGCCGGCGACGCCGCGTTCCGGCAGCGGTTCCTGTCCGAGGCGCGGCACGCTGCGGTGCTGGACCATCCGGGCGTCGCCCAGGTCTACGACTTCGGCGACAGCGTCGACGACGCCGGCGGCGAGCACCGGCCGTTCCTGGTGATGGAACTGGTGCGCGGCGCCCCGCTGTCCGACCTCATCGGGCACGGTCGGACGCTGTCTGCGGCCGAGGCGGCGCGCGTCGTGGCGCTGGCAGCGGACGCGCTGCAGGCGGCGCACGACCACGGCATCGTGCACCGAGACGTCAAGCCGGGCAACCTGCTCGTGACCGACAGCGGCGCGGTCAAGATCACCGACTTCGGCATCGCCAAGGCGGCCGGGGCGGTTCCGGTCACGGCGACCGGCATGGTGGTGGGCACGCCGCACTACCTGTCCCCGGAGCAGGCGTCGGGACGCGACGTCACGGCCGCGAGCGACATCTACTCGTTGGGCGTCGTGCTGCACGAGGCGCTGTCCGGCAGCCGTCCCTTCGACCACGACAGCCCGGTGGCGACCGCCCTGGCCCACGTACGTGACGAACCGCCGGCCCTGTCCGAGGACGTGCCCTCCGGGCTGCGCCGGATCGTCGACCGCGCGATGGCCAAGGACCCGGCGGCGCGGTACGCGAGCGCGGCCGAGATGGCGCACGAGCTCCGGTACGGACCGGGGCCGACTGCTGCGGCACCGGCCGCGGTGCCGGCGACCAGCGTGCTGGCGGCCGACGCACCCGGCACCAGCGTGCTTCCGCCGCCGGACACGGCGCCGACGGCACCCCCTGCCCCTGCCGGGCGGCCCTGGTGGCGTCGGCCTGGACCGGTGCTGGCGGCGGTCGCCATCGTGTTGCTGCTGGCTGGCGGGATCGCCCTCGCCTTCGCCCTGCAACCCGACGACACGTCGGACACCGCCACGCCGGACGCCACCACCGAGCCCACGCCCGACCAGACGACGCCAGAGCCGACGACCGAGCCGACGCAGGAGGAGACGACGGCCGAGCCCACCACCGAGGCCACCACCGAAGCCACCACCGAGCCCGCGGGCGTCGAGGTCGTCGCCGACGACTACGTCGGCCGGGAGTGGAAGGACGTGGAGACCCAGCTGAAGTCGCTCGGGCTCGACCCGGAGAAGGCGGACCTGGATGACGAGACCGTGCAGTCCAGCTCTGAGCTGAGCGCGATCGTCGATTCCATCGAGCCGGGCACCGTCGACGAGGCGGTGCTGTCGGTGTCGCCGACCGGCACGCTGGAGCCCGAGTCGACGGTCACGGTGGGTGTCTACAAGCTGCCGGACGAGTCCGACGAGAAGCCCGGCCAGGGTGAGGACAACGGCGGCGGCTCGAACAACCCGCCCGACAATCCGCCCGAAGACCCGCCTGGAAACGGTCAGGGGACCAGTGAGGGCAACAGCCAGGGCGAGGGCAACGGCCAGGGGAGGGCGTCCACGTGACCGAGCGACCTCCCGGTGACGGGCCGGGACCGAGCGACGGCGTCACTGGGTCCGTCCTTGGTGACCGCTACGAGGTCGGCGCCCTGATCGGCCGCGGCGGGATGGCCGACGTCCGCGCCGGGCATGACTCCCGGCTCGGCCGCACGGTGGCGATCAAGCGGCTGCGCCCGGATCTCGCCAGTGACCCGACGTTCCAGGCGCGGTTCCGCCGCGAGGCCCAGTCGGCCGCCTCTCTCAACCACCCCGCCATCGTGGCGGTCTACGACACCGGCGACGAGGTGGTCGCCGACGGCAGCCACGTCCCCTTCATCGTGATGGAGTACGTCGACGGGCAGACGCTGCGCGAGATCCTCCGCCAGGGCCGCAAGATCCTCCCCGAGCGAGCCCTGGAGATCAGCGCCGACGTGCTGTCCGCGCTGGACTACTCCCACCGGGCCGGGATCGTGCACCGCGACATCAAACCGGCCAACGTGATGCTGACGCCGACCGGCCGGGTCAAGGTCATGGACTTCGGGATCGCCCGGGCGATCGCGGACTCGTCGTCGTCCATGACGGCGACGGCCGCGGTGGTCGGGACGGCACAGTACCTGTCGCCCGAGCAGGCCCGGGGCGAGCAGGTGGACGCCCGCAGCGACATCTACTCCACCGGCTGCCTGCTCTTCGAGCTGCTGACCGGGCGGCCGCCGTTCGTGGGCGACAGCCCGGTGTCGGTGGCCTACCAGCACGTGCGTGAGGAGCCACCGGCGCCGTCCAGCCTGGCCCCGGATGTGACCCCGGCGATCGACGCGATCGTCGCCAAGGCGCTGGCCAAGAAGGTCGCCGAGCGCTATCAGTCCGCCGCCCAGATGCGCGCGGACATCGAGCGGGCGCTGGCCGGGCAGAGCGTCGAGGCCCCCGCCGCGGTGGTGGTCCCGCCGACGACGGCGTTGCCCTCGGACGCCGAGAGCACGAGCGTGTTCGCTCCGGCCACGGACGAGGAACCAGAGCCGGACCAGCCGGCCGAGACCGCGCGCCGGCGGCGGCGATGGCTGTGGGTCGCCCTCGCCCTGCTGTTGGTGGGCCTGATCGCGGCGGCGGCGTGGCTGCTCAGCGGTGGAGGCGGCGACGAGTCGACCCTGGAGGTCCCCGACGTGGTCGGCGACCCGGTCGCGGAGGCCACGACCGCGCTGGAGGACGCCGGTTTCGGCGTCGAGACGACCCGGGAACCGAGCGACGACCAGCCGAAGGGCGTCGTGACCGCCCAGGACCCCGGGGCGGGTGAGTTCGAGGCCGAGGACACGGTCATCTCGCTCACCGTCAGCTCCGGCGCCGAAGCGGTGGCGGTGCCGACCGGGCTGGTCGGGGTATCGCGGTCCGAGGCGGTGGACCGGTTGGAGCAGGCCGACCTCGAGGCGGACTTCAGCTACGAGGCGAGCAGCGAGCCGCGCAACGAGGTGTTGGCCACCGATCCCGAGTCCGGCACCGAGGTGGCCCCCGGCTCCGCGGTCACGCTGGTGCTGAGTGACGGCCCGGTCCTGGTCCCGAGCGTCGTCGGGGAGACCCAGCGGCGGGCTGAGCGACTGATCCGCGCGGCCGACCTCGAGCCGTTCGTCACGTTCGACCCGGACGCCGACGTCGAGGCCGGGATCGTCACCGAGCAGAGCCCGGGCGCCAACACGCCGGCTGAGCCCGGTGACCAGGTGACGATCGTCGTGTCCCGCCGTCCGGACGAGACCACCGAGACCACCGAGACGACCGAGACCACCGAGACGACCGAGCCGCCGACCACCACCACCGAGCCACCCACCACCACGACGCAGCCACCCACCACCACGACGCAGCCACCCACCGGGCAGACCACGACCAATCCCGGGAACCGGGGCCGGTTGCGCTGACGGCTCAGAGCGGCTCGGCGTACTCCATCACCGGGCGGCCGTCGTAGGCGGCGAGGTCGATCTGCTCGGACACCTCCAGCTCGAGACCGAGGTCGTAGGCCTCGACGTACTGGCGGTAGATGTCGACGTAGTGGGTGCTCTCCAGGACGGCGAAGAGCTGATCAGTGTCGCCGACCGCCTCGATCCGGTACGGCGGGGCGTACGGCACCCCTTCCAGTATCACGGTGTTGCCGACGCACTTGATGCCGGTGGTGGAGACGAGCCGCTGGCCCTGCAGGCTGACCCCGACCGCCCCGCCGGCCCACATGGCATTGACGAACGCCTGGATGTCCTGCTGGTGCACCACGAGCGCGTTGGCGTCGACCCCCTCCGGTGGCTCGTCGAGCGGGGAGTCGTCGAGGGTCACGACCAGGCCGGCCCCGGAAACCGGTGTCAGCCCGGCCACGGGGCTCGCCTCGGCGACCCGCTCGCGAACGGTGCGGACGGCGTCGTCGTCGACCATCCCGCCGAGCAGGTCGACCTCGGCCTGCAGCCGCTCGACCTCGCTGCGCAGGGCGTCCACGTCGGCGGCGCGCTGGTCGACGACGGTCTCGAGATCCGTCCCGCTCGCGCGCAGGTCGGTCCCCCCGCTGCTCACCGCACTGGCGACGAACAGGCCGCCGGCCAGCGCCGCGACGACCGGGACCGCCAGCTGCCAGCGCCCTAGTCGACGGCGGGGCGGAGACGGCGCTGCGGACATGACCTGCTCTCGGGACGGGACGTGATGGCGGTGCTGGGCGGTGCCCGCGGCCGGTGACCTCGTCTAGGCTAGCCGGGACCGGATGCGCATCGACCGACCCGACCGAGCCGAGGTGCCCGTGCCCCCGTCACGACAGCGCAAGCAGCGCGACTCGTCCCGCCCCGCCAAGGACGCGCCCCGCCGCCCCGGGCTGATCAAGCGGTTCGCCGCGCCGGCGATGCTCACCTGTTGGCTGGTCGGGCTGGCCTGGGTCGTCGTGTTCTACATCGCCGGTACCGAGATCCCCGGCATGCGTGACCTCGGCAACTGGAACCTGCTGCTGGGCATGGGCCTGATCGCAGTCGGGTTCGTGTTCGCCACCCAGTGGGAGTGAGCCGGATTACACCGCTGTAGTTATGCACAGTAGTTGTCCCCAATGTGGACAACCCGTTCGCGCCGGCTAGACCAGCGCGTGCGCGGCCACCGCGCCGATCATCAGCACCCACAGACCGCTGAACAGCAGCGGGTGCACCAGCCGTCGGTGCTGTCGCGGCGTGTAGGCCAGCACTGCGCCGATCAGCGCGCCGGCGAGCAGCCCGCCGACGTGGGCCTGCCAGCTGATGTTCGGCAGCGTGAAGGTGATGACCAGGTTGATCGCCAGGAGTACCAGCCAGGCGGTGATGTCGTAGCCGCGCGAGCGCATCAGCACGATGGCGGCGCCGAAGATGCCGAAGACCGCTCCGGACGCCCCGAGGGTGGGGATCCGTGGGTCTGCGAGCCATACCACCGTCACCGAGCCGGCCATCGCCGTGGTCAGGTAGATCGCCACCAGCCGGGTCTGACCCACCAGCCGCTCCAGCGGCGGCCCCAGGGCGTACAGCGCGATCATGTTGAACGCGATGTGCAGCACCTGAAGGTGCAAGAACGCGGAGGTCAGCAGCCGCCACCAGGCACCGTCGTCGACGCCGGTGAGTCCGAACAGCGGCCGGGACGAGGTGAGTAGGAACATCTCCTGGTAGAGCCGGCCGGACGCCCCGCCGGTGCCCTGCACGAGCAGGAAGACGCCGACGTTGAGCCCGATCAGCGCGAGGGTGGCACGGCCGGGCTGGGTCGGAATCCGTCCGCCGACCGCGGTGCGGGCCTGTCGCTGGCTGCGCTGCCCCTCGGCGACACAGTCCGGGCACTGAAAGCCCACCGCAGCGGGCCGCATGCAGTCCGGGCAGATCGGCCGGTCGCAGCGCTGGCAGCGGATCCAGGTCTCCCGGTCCGGGTGCCGGTAGCAGCGCGGGGCGGTGCTGCCGGCACCCGGCGCGGCGAGAGGCTCTGTCACGCGGGGTCAGGCCTGGTGCCGGTCGATCTCGACGCTCTCGATGACCACCGGCTCGACCGGGCGGTCCCGGCCGTCGGTCGCCGTCGTCGCGATCGCGTCGACGATCGCCTGGCTGGACTCGTCCTCGACGGCGCCGAAGATCGTGTGCTTGAAGTTCAGCCACGAGGTCGGCTGCACGGTGATGAAGAACTGGGACCCGTTGGTTCCCGGCCCGGCGTTGGCCATCGCCAGTAGGTACGGCCGGTCGAAGCCGAGCTCGGGGTGGAACTCGTCCTTGAACGTGTAGCCGGGCCCGCCGGTGCCGGTCCCGAGCGGGCAGCCGCCCTGGATCATGAAGCTGTCGATGACCCGGTGGAAGCCCAGCCCATCGTAGAACCGCTCGCTGCGCTTCTCCCCGGTGCGCGGGTCGGTCCACTCCTTGGTTCCCTCGGCGAGGCCGACGAAGTTCTGCACCGTGGTCGGCGCGTGGTCGGGGAACAGCCGGACGACGACGTCGCCCCGATTCGTGTGCAGGGTGGCGGACACGGACTCGGACACGACGGATTCCTCTCGGTGGGATGCGGGGGAGTACCGGTGGCGTACCGGCGTGAGGTGCCGAGTCTAGGGGGCGCGGATCACCCCCGAGATGACAGACGGCGCCAAGCGCGCGAGCATGGGCCTCCGAGGCCGGGCCGAGGGCTCCGGCCGACCCGCTACCGACGCCACCTGCTGGAGGCCCACCTCATGCACGTCCGCCGCAAGACCTCGCGCTCCGAGCGCGCGATGGACACCGCCCGAGACACGGCGAAGGATCTGAGCGCGAGAGCCAGCGAGGCCGCCCAACAGCTCAACGAGCAGGCCCAGACGAGGGTCGTCCCCGCCGCGCAGGAGGCCAGCCGGAAGGCCGGCCAGAAGCTCCGGCACGACGTGCAGCCCGCCCTCACCGCGGCCGCCGGCACCGTGGCCGCGGCCGCGACCGCCGCGGCCGACGCGGCCCGTGAGGAGGTGCGCGACCGCACCCAGCAGGCCGAGAAGGCGACCCGGAAGTCCCGCAAGCAGGCGAAGAAGCGCAGCCGTGAGGTCGCCCGCCGGGCGCAGGCGACCGTCCGTCGGGAGAAGCCGAAGAAGCACTGGTTCCGTCGCATCGCCGTCACCGCCGGGTTGGCGGGTGCCGTGGCCTGGGTTGCCAACAAGGCACGAAATGGCGACACCGCGCCGCCGGTGCGGGTCCCGACCACGCCCACTCCGCGGGCACAGACCCCGGCGGCGACGCCGGCACCGGTCCCACCACGGCATGCCGAGGGTGCGGAGGTGGACCCGACCACCGACCCGCTGGTGGCAGCCAAGGCCGACGGCGACGCCGACCCGGCCGCCGACGCGGGTTCCGACGAGGGTTCCGACGCGCATTCCGATGAGGGTGCCGCGGCCACGTCACAGCCCAAGAAGGACAGCGACTGACGCTGTCCCACCAGCCACCCCGGGCCTGCGCTCAGTCGAGCGCGGGCTCGGCCCTCGTCTGCGCCCGCGTGCGCGCCGTGGCGCGGCGCTCGGCCCAGAAGCTCGCCACCGGGACGGTGCCGAGCAACAGGGTGCCGATGGTGAAGCCGATGTCCCAGCGCGCCCGGCGAGCAAGCAGCGCCGCGGTGACCAGGAAGACCATGTACAGCCAGCCGTGGGCAACCCCGAGGTAGCTGGTGATCCACTCGCCGACGTCGTGCGACCGGCTGCCGTCGTCGGTCAGGTACTTCAGCGGCACGCCGACCAACACCAAGACGATCAGCAGGCTCCCCACCACGTAGGCCATGACGCGGTAGCGGAGGAGGGCGGCGCTCATACGGCGAGGCTACCCACGCCCGGCAGGTGCGGTGGCCCGCGGCCCTGTGGCCGCGCTGGCCCGGCCGGCGGCCACCCTGTCGACGCAGATCCGCCACCAGAGGAAGACCGCGAAGGCACCGAACAGCCACCACTGGGCCGCATAGGCCAGGTTGCGGAGGCCGACCCCCCAGGACCCCTCCGGCTCCGGTACCGGCACGGCGCGCAAGCCCGCCGAGGCCGCGGCAGCGCCTCCGGTCCGCAGCAGATAACCGCCGTAGAGGTCGCGGTCGACCTCCGCCACCAGGCTGGGGATGCGGATCGCGGGGACCACCCGCCCAGCCGACATCGCCCCGGAGCCCTCCTCCCCTGGCTGCAGCACCCCGGTCTCCCGGACCTGCCCACGCGGGACGGGGGGCAGCGCGGTTCCGGTCGGGGTCCAACCGCGGACGACCAGCAGGCTGGACCCGGTAGCGTCCACGCGCAGCGGGCTCAGCACCCAGAAGCCGTCCAACCCAGCCTGCCGGCGCCCCGACACGAGGAACTGCTGGTCGGCCGGGCCATAGCGCCCTTCGACGGCCACCGGGACTCCGACGTCCTCCCCGGTCAGCGCGTCGTCGGGGCCGAGGACCTCCGCGAGCGGGGTCGGCGGGCGGGCTAGCCGGGTGGCGACGTCGTCGGACTGCGCCGAGCGCCATACGTCCAGTTGCCACCACCCCATCAGCGCCGTCCCGAGGAGCACCGCGAGGGCGAGCGCGTGCAGCGCGAGCATTCCGGGTTCGCGGAGGACGGTGACTGCGGAGGCAGCGGGTGGAGCGGGTGGCCGGTCGGGTGCTGGGTCAGCACTCAACGACGTTCACCGCCAGGCCACCGCGCGCGGTCTCCTTGTACTTCACCTTCATGTCCCGGCCGGTGTCGCGCATGGTCTTGATGACCTTGTCCAGGCTGACCACATGGCTGCCGTCGCCGTGCAGCGCCATCCGGGCGGCAGTGATCGCCTTGACCGAGGCCACCGCGTTGCGCTCGATGCACGGGATCTGCACCAGGCCGCCGACCGGATCACAGGTGAGGCCGAGGTTGTGCTCCATGGCGATCTCGGCCGCGTTCTCCACCTGCCGCGGGCTGCCGCCGAGCACCTCGGCCAGGCCACCGGCGGCCATCGAGCACGCCGATCCCACCTCGCCCTGGCACCCGACCTCGGCGCCCGAGATGGAGGCATTCTCCTTGTACAGCACGCCGATGGCGGCGGCCGTGAGCAGGAAGCGCACCACGTCGTCGTCGCTGCGGTGCTCGGTCCACCGGACCAGGAAGTGCAGCACGGCGGGCACGATCCCCGCGGCGCCGTTCGTCGGGGCGGTGACCACTCGACCTCCGGCGGCGTTCTCCTCGTTGACCGCGAGGGCGTACAGGTTGACCCAGTCCATCCCGCGCAACGGGTCCGACCCGGTCACCTCGCCCTCGGGCGCGTCGGCCAGCAGCTGGGCGCACAAGTCCGGCGCCCGCCGTGGCACCCGTAGGCCTCCGGGAAGCACGCCTCCGGTGCTGCACCCGGTGGTCACGCACTCCTGCATCACCTGCCAGATGCTCAGCAGCCGGTCCTCGATCTCCTCCCGAGGCCGACGCACCATCTCGTTGCGCATCATCAGCTCGCTGATCGGCAACCCGGTGCTCTCGGCGTGGGCCAGCAGCTCGGCGCCGGTGGTGAACGGATACGGCACCTCGGTGGTGTCCGGGACGATCCGCTGGCCGGCGTCTCCGGTGGCGTCCGGGTCGACGACGAACCCGCCGCCGACGGAGTAGTAGGTGCGCTCGGCGAGGGCTCCGCCCGCTGCGTCGTACGCAGCGAAGGTCATGCCGTTGGGGTGGTAGGGCAGCGCTTTGCGGCGGTGCATGACCAGGTCCTCATCCGGGTCGAAGTCGATCTCCCGGCGCCCCGCGAGCAGCAACCGGTGGTCCCGCCGGACCCGCTCGACGCGGGTCTCCGCCCCGCGGGTGTCGACCGTCTCGCACCGCTCGCCCTCGAGCCCGAGCAGCACCGCCTTCGGGCTGCCGTGCCCGTGCCCGGTCGCGCCCAGGGAGCCGAACAGCTCGATATGGACCCGCTGCACCCGGTCGAGGTCGCCCGTCTCGTCGAGAGCCGTGACGAACATCCCGGCCGCCCGCATCGGGCCGACCGTGTGCGAACTCGAAGGTCCGATCCCGATCGAGAAGAGGTCGAAGACGCTGATGGTCACTCAGGTCACCTCGGGGCAGCTCATCCGGTGAACGGTGTCAGGTCGGCGTAGAGCGGGCACGAGGCGGCGAGCTTGGCGACGCGGGCCCGCAGTTCGGCCGCGTCGTCCTCGGAAAGGTCCGGCACCAGGGCCGCTGCGATGATGTCGGCCACCTCGGTGAACTCGTCCGCCCCGAAGCCACGGGTCGCCAGCGCGGGCGTCCCGATGCGCAGCCCGGACGTCACCATCGGCGGTCGCGGGTCGAAGGGGACGGCGTTGCGGTTGACCGTGATCCCGATCTCGTGCAGCCGGTCCTCCGCCTGCTGGCCGTCGAGTTCGCTGTCCCGCAGGTCGACCAGGACGAGGTGCACGTCGGTTCCACCGGTGAGGACCGACACCCCGGCCCGCTCCATGTCCTCGGCGCCGAGCCGCTCGGCGAGCAGCCGTGCTCCCTCCAGCGTGCGGCGCTGCCGGTCGCGGAACTCCTCGCTGGCCGCGGCTTTGAACGCCACCGCCTTGGCGGCGATGACGTGCTCGAGCGGTCCGCCCTGCTGGCCGGGGAAGACCCCGGACTGGAACTTCTTGGCGAGGTCGTCCCGGTTGGTGAGGATGATGCCGCCACGCGGACCGCACAGCGTCTTGTGCGTCGTCGACGTCACCACGTCGGCATACGGGAGCGGACTGGGGTGCAGCCCGGCGGCGACGAGCCCGGCGAAGTGCGCCATGTCGACCATCAGCGCCGCGCCCACCTCGTCGGCAACCGCCCGGAACGCGGCGAAGTCGAGCTGGCGGGGGTAGGCCGACCAGCCGGCGATGATCAACGCGGGCTGGTGCTCCTTCGCCAGCGACAGCACCTCGTCCATGTCGACCGTCGAGGTGTCCTGCCGGACGTGGTAGGCGACGACCCGGTAGAGCTTGCCGGAGAAGTTCAGCCGCATGCCGTGGGTGAGGTGCCCGCCATGCGCCAGGTCGAGCCCGAGGATGGTGTCTCCCGGCGTTATCAGCGCGTGCATCGCGGCCGCGTTGGCCTGCGCGCCGGAGTGCGGCTGGACGTTGGCGTAGGAGGCCCCGAACAGCGCCTTGACCCGCTCGATCGCCAGCGTCTCCGTCACGTCGACGTGCTCGCAACCGCCGTAGTAGCGCCGACCCGGGTAGCCCTCGGCGTACTTGTTCGTCATCACGCTGCCCTGCGCCTGGAGCACCGCGGTCGGGGCGAAGTTCTCGCTGGCGATCATCTCCAGCGTGGTCTGCTGCCGGTGCAGCTCGGCGTCGATGGCACGCGCCACCTCTGGGTCGAACTCGGCGAGCGACTGCTCGTGCAGGGCGTCGGGCAGACGGGTCACTGGTGCCTCCGGATGGGCGGGCAGGCGTACGGCGTCATGCTCTCACCCTTGGCAAGAGCGGTCCCGTCAGGCGAACGGCTCCCGTCCGGACTCGGCCGCCACGGTCGTGTCCCCACCGTGCCCGGTGTGCACGACGGTGTCCGGCGGCAGGGTCAGCAGCCGCTCGCGGATGGAGCGCTCGATCGTGGGCCGGTCTGAGTAGGAGCGGCCGGTGGCGCCGGGGCCACCGTCGAAGAGCGTGTCGCCGGTGAAGACGGCGCCCAGCGCCGGGGCGGAGAAGCAGGTGCTTCCCGGCGAGTGGCCCGGGGTGTGCAGTGCGGTCAGCGTCAGCCCGGCGACGGAGACCTCGCTCCCGTCTGCGAGCTCGTGGTCCGGCGCGCTGCTGTGCAGCACATCCCAGAGCATCCGGTCCGCCGGATGCAGCCAGACCGGTGCACCGGTGGCCGCGCGCAGCTCGGCGACCGCGCTGATGTGATCGTCGTGTGCGTGCGTCAGCAGGACGGCCAGCACCCTGCGGTGGCCGACCGCCGTCAGGATCGGCGCAGAGTCGTGCGCGGCGTCGATGACGACGACCTCGCGATCATCACCCACCAGCCAGACGTTGTTGTCCACGTCGAAGGTCTCCCCGTCGAGCGTGAAGGTCCCGGACGTGACGACCTTGTCCACCCGCACGGCGGGGTGGGATGCGGACTCCTGAGCAGGCATGAAGCCACGCTATCCCCCTGGGTCGCTCCCCACCCGGGTCAGCGACGTCCGGTCGGGACGAGACGGGACGGGCTGCAAAAGTCGCGGATCGTGACCCCCCCCCCCCCGGGGGGGATCAGCGGGACGCGACTCGCCGGGCGGCGCCGTGTGCCGGCCAGGCGACCAGCTGCTCGAGCGGGCCGCGGCGCGCCCCCGCCCGCCAGGCGGCGGCGAGCGCGAACGCCACCAGCACGTGCACGAGGTAGAGCTCCTCCCGGTCGACGGGGCCCACACCGGACGCGAGCGCGACAACATGCAGCGTGTACAGGGTCAGCGTCATCCCGCCGACCCAGGCCAGGGGCAGCAGCACCCTGCCGAGCACCGGCTCCAGCAGCAGCAGGCCGCCCAGCAGCGCGAGCGCGGTGCCGGTGGTGTGGGCGAGGTCCAGCGCCGTGCTCGCGTGCGGCGAGTCGACGACCAGCCACCACCAGGTGCCGGTCGGCGTGGTGCCGGTGACCAGCATGTCGGCGGCCTCCTCCGGCAGCGCTCCGGCGGCGACCCCCGACGCGACCAGTGCGTCGGCGGCGAGCGTGCTCGCGACCGCCGTCCCCGCACCGAGCACGAGCAGTGTCCAGGCAACCCGCCGGGAGGCCAGCGCGAGCCGGCCGACGGCCATCCCGGCCAGCAGGTAGGTGGTCCAGGCCAACAGCGGGTAGTAGCCGGTCAGCGTGATCTCGGTCAGCAGCGTCCCGAGGTCGGACAGGTCGGCCCAGGAGGGGCTGGAGCCACGCTTGGCCGGCAGGTCCTGACGGAGCAGGTGGGACAAGACCGGAGTGGCGAGGCACGCCACCACGGCCGCCGGCGCCAGCACCCGGACCGGCGCGGCCAACAGCGCCGCCGCGCCGACGAACAGCAGCGCGTAGTAGACGAGGATCACCGCGACACCGGAGCCCAGGCCGCCCAGGGTCAGCCCGATGACGCCGATCAGCCCGGCTCGAACCAGCAGCCCCACCGCCCCGGCCGCCCAGGCCCGCCCACGCAACGGGCGGGTGCCGCCGTTGGCGAGGGCCAGGGAGACGCCCGCCAGCACCGCGAACGCCGCCGCCGACCGGCCCCGGGCGATCGCGTCGGTCAGGGCCAGGGATCCGTCGGGGTCGACGGCCGGCAGGACGTGTACGGCCATCATGCCGAGCAACGCGACACCGCGGGCCGCGTCGACCGCGACCAGTCGCTCACCGCTGCGGACGGCAGCGGGTCCGCCGGAGGTCAGAAGAGCACCACCGACCGGAGCACCTCACCGCGGTGCATCTTGTCGAAGGCCGCCTCCACGTCATCGAGGGCGATGGTCTCCGAAACGAACGCGTCCAGGTCGAGCCGCCCCTGCTGGTACAGGTCCACCAGCATCGGGAAGTCCCGCTCGGGCAGGCAGTCGCCGTACCAGCTGGACTTGAGCGCACCACCGCGGCCGAAGACGTCGAGCAGCGGGAGCTCGAGCCGCATCTGCGGCGAGGGGACGCCGACCAGAACCACCGTGCCGGCGAGGTCCCGGGCGTAGAAGGCCTGCTGCCAGGTTTCGGGGCGGCCGACGGCGTCGATGACGACATCGGCACCGAACCCGCCGGTGAGCTCCTGGACGGACTCCACCACGTCCGCGGCGGAGGCGTCGACGGTCGCGGTGGCACCCAGACCCTCCGCCCAGGCCAGCTTCTTCGGGTCGATGTCGACGGCGATGATCGTCGAGGCTCCGGCCAGCCGGGCGCCGGCGATGGCGGCGCTGCCCACCCCGCCGCAGCCGATCACGGCGACGCTGTCGCCACGGGTGACGCCGCCGGTGTTGATGGCGGCGCCGAGACCGGCCATCACGCCGCAGCCGAGCAGTCCCACCGCGGCCGGGGAGGCGGCTGGGTCCACCTTGGTGCACTGCCCGGCATGCACCAGGGTCTTCTCGGCGAACGCACCGATGCCGAGGGCCGCCGACAGCGGGGTGCCGTCGGCCAACGTCATCGGGGAGGCGGCGTTGTGGGTCGAGAAGCAGTACCACGGCCGGCCACGCCGGCAGGCGCGACAGGTGCCGCACACGGCCCGCCAGTTCAGGACGACGAAGTCTCCGGGCGCGACGCCGGTCACCCCCTCACCCACCGCCTCGACGAGTCCGGCGGCCTCGTGTCCGAGCAGGAACGGGAACTCGTCGTTGATCGCACCCTCGCGGTAATGCAGGTCGGTGTGGCACACCCCGCAGGACTGGACCTGGACCAGCGCCTCACCCGGACCCGGGTCCGGGACGTGCACCTCCTCGACGGTCACCGGGGCGCCCACGCTGCGGGCGATGACTCCACGGACGGTGTGCGGCATGCGTGGTCCTCCTGGCTGTTGCGGCGGCTACCCGTAGACGCTAGGCGGCGGCCGCGGAGGCGGCCACCGCGGGGGCCGGCCGCGCCGGGTCAGCGGCGGTCGAGCAGCGCCGGCCGTCCGACCGTCGGCAGCACCAGGCGGGAGCCGGTCGCGGTGACCGCGCCCACCCGCCCCTCCGCGACGTCCACCGCTCCCGGGTTGCCAGGCACCGCCCAGACGGTGTTCGAGCTGCGCAGCCACAGACCGACCCGGTGCCCGGCGGCGAACGTGTAGTCCTGCGGCAGCATCCGTACGGTCGCCCGGACCCACGAGCCGGGCGCCGGGTCGGCGTGGTCCAGGCCGTTGCGGTAGTCCACGTGCAGGAAGCCGCGCTCGACGGTCCGAGCGCTGCCGGCCGGGGCGATGTCGACCAGGACCGGGGTCAGGTGCATCGTCGAGCGCTGCATCCGGACGACGGCGTGCAGCCGTGCCGAGCCCACCAGCCGGGTCGCGCGGGTGAGCGCGGCCGAGCGGTACTCCAGCCCGCCCAGCGTGCCGGCCTCCTCGGTAGAGGTTCCCGTCTCGACGTACGAGCCCGTGTTGGTGCGGCCACGACGATCCGGGCGGCTGCCGAGGACGCCGCTCTCGGCGTCTCGGCGCAGCCACAGCGTGGTCGGCACCGTGCTGCGCAGCGGATAGTCGCCATGCACCCGAAAGCGGGTCGGACCGGTGCTGGAAGCTCCACGGGTGATGACCGGCCCCGCCCCCTGGATGCCGTTGACCGCGCCTTTCAGGGTATGCGCGAGAAAGCGGTCGAGCAGCGGCAGCCAACGGCGGCCGTCCGTGCCGCCGGAGTGGCTGCCCTGGGTGAGGTACATCAGCTTGAACGGCACCCCTTCGACCCGCTGGGTGCTGGAGTCGTCGACCGGCAGGGCACGAAACAGCTCGGTCGCCTCCTGCTGCTTGACGTTGTAGTCCTGCCACCCATGGGCGAGCAGCACGGCGGCCCGGAAGTCCTCCGCGCGCCGGCGGTAGTCACGCTGCACCCAAAACCGGTCGTAGTCGGGGTTGCGGGAGTAGCCCTCCTCGGTGTGAGCCGTCGCGTCACACTCACCCGCCCGTGAGCGGGCGGTGTCCGCGAAGTGCTGTCCCATCGGGTCGGCCGCCACGGTCTTGCCGAAGCCCACGTCGAACGCGAGCGGGGTGTCGAACCCTTCGTCCGTCGGCACCTCGGAGTTCAGGAAGTAGCGGGTGCCGTCGCCGTAGGCGTAGCCGTACCAGCGGCTGATCGCCGAGATGGGGACGATCGCCTTCAGCTCGGGGACCTCGGCGCCGCGCGCCGCCACCATCGAGGCGGTCGTGCCGTTGTACGAGCCGCCGATCATCGCCACCTTGCCGCTGGACCACTCCTGGTCGGCGAGCCAGTGCACCACGTCCACGCCGGAGCGGGTCTCGGCCGCGCCGCCGTAGTCCCAGCAGCCGGTGGAGCCGCGCGTGCCCAACACGTCGGCCACCGCCCGGGCGTAACCCTCCGGCACGTACCGCTCCCCGACGGAGTCGCGGGCCGGCTCCGGCTCACCGAGCGAGTTGTAGGGCGAGTAGGTGAAGATCACCGGTTGGCCGGACTCGTCGAACGCGGTGTCCCGCCAGATCTCCACCCGGATCACCGCATCGCCGACCGTGGGCACGTAGTGCACCTCGTAGGTCTCGGTCTCCGTGCCCGACCCTGTCTCGGATCGCGGCGCGCCGGAGGCGGCGCCGACCGGCACCGACCCGAAGGCCAGCGCACAGCCGGTCACGGCCGTGGTCAACAGGCGGGACAGGCGCATGCCGTGGCCAACGAGCCAGTCCGGTCGACGTCACGCTCCGGTCAGCGGTTGCCCGGACCGCTCACGTCCAGCAGCACCTCGCGGGCGGCGTTCGGGGAGATGCCCACCGCCAGCACCGGTCCCACCCCCCGGGCGTAGAACTTGTGCTCCAGCACGAACGGCTCGATCGGGACGCGGTCGCTCGTGGTCAGGACCTTGCGGTACTTCTCCCCACGCACCTGGATGTCGTCCTTGGTCGTGAGGATCCGTGCCCGGTCCTCGGCCTCTCCCTGGTAGTACTCCTGGCGGTAGCCGCAGCCCGCCATCGGCGCCGCCGGCACCGCGACGCCGGCCTGGGCGCCGTCGACGCCGTACTCGAACGACCCGGCGGTGCTGACCACCTCACCGTTCTCGTACTCACGGGTGAACTCCCCGAGGTACCAGATGCTGCCGCCCGAGTCCTGGGCGTACCAGTCGAACGTGTTCTCGACCAGCTCGCCGCGCTCGGTGACGACGTCGTGCACGACCCGTGCCTCGATGCCGCGGATCATCTTGGTCCGGTGCGTGACCCGCACCTCGATTCGCTGCTGGGCACCCTGGGCGTCGGTCTCCTTGAAGGTCCACGTCGTGCCCGGCTGCATCGGCCAGTACGGGTTGTCGATCGTGGTGCTGAAGTCGGCCGGGTCCAGGTCGACCGGCTGCGCCCCGTGCGGAAGGTCGTAGGGGCCGGGCTGCGCACAGCGGGTGTGCCCACGCTGGTCGGCGGTGGCTGCCGACCCGGGGGCGGCGTCCGCGCCGTTGACCCAGGTCGCACCGGCAAGTGACGCCAGCATCGCGGCCGCCGTGCCCGCCAGCAGCGAGCGGCGGAGTGTGGTGGTGGTCATGATCTGCTCCCTTCGTGCCTCGACGTCGTCGCCGAGTCCGTGGGTTCACGATCGAGGGCCTGCCCTGTCGAGACGCTGAACGTCGGCGGACCAGCGCCTAGCCTGCGGTCATGGTGGTCACGCAGTCCGGGGCGTCGGGCGCGAGCCGACTCGCGGCCGCCGTTGCGGACACCGACGAAAAGATCTCCTGGGCGCAGGTCCGGATCGGCGTGGACGCGCGCGCCGGCTGGCTGTCGTGTGCCGATCTCACCGGCGACCCGGACCGGCTGCGACGCTGGCAGGACGACACCGCCGCCGCGTACGGCGACGGGACCGCCGATCCCACGATCACCGCGGCGGGTCTCGTCCTCGACTGGTACCTCGCCGCCGTGACCCTGCCGGCCGCCACGGCGTTCTCGCTCGGCGGGGTGGTGCCGGACCTCGCCCCGGACCGGGTGGCGCTGCTCCCCGGACCGCCCGGGTCGCCGGTGGCGGCGACCGCGCTGCTGTCCGTCGAGCCGGCCACCGCGGCCCCGGACGCCGATGCGATGGCCGGCCAGCTGCGGGCGCACGCGCGGGCGTTCCTGGCAGCGTACGCACCGCTGACCCGGTTCGGCCGCCGCTCCACCTGGGCGGCGGTCACCGACGCCATGGACACCGCGTTCCTCACCGCCGGCTGGGTCAGCGAGGACCCCGTGGCGGCCGCGGCGGATGCCGCGCGCGTGCTGGGAGCCGGGCCCGACCGATGCTGGCAGCGTGGCGCCGGCTGGTCGACGCTGCACCAGCTGACCGACAGCGGCGGACGCCAGCACTGGACGCGGCGCCGGCACGGCTGCTGCTTCCTCTACCGGCTGGACGGCGTCGCTGCCTGCCCGACCTGCCCCCGGGTCAGCGACGCGGAGCGGGAGAGGCTGGCTGCGTCGTGGGACTGAGGCTCCGCCGCTCGAGCTGCACCCACGGCCAGGTCAGCAGCGCCCAGACCGACAGCACGACCAGCACCTCAGCCAGCACGTACCACGGCCAGTCACCGAGCAGGTCGAGGACAGACGCCGCCGCCGGCTTCGCGTTCAGGTAGCCGTAGTTGGTGCCGGTCGTGGTGTTGAAGGCGAACAGGGTGGCGGCCCACCCGGCGGTCACCAGGACCGAGTTCGCGTACGCCCGCCAGCTCGGTGTCTGCCCGAGACCCCAGGTGAGATAGCAGGCGGCCCAGACCACCAGCAGGTGCATCCCCCAGAACGTGATGAACACCGGGTCGGGGAAGTCGTGTGACAGGTCGGGCGTGACGACGGCCTGGGTGGTGAGCGTCAGCCCCCAGTAGTACGTCAACCCGACCGCCCAGGGGCGCAGCGTCCACAGCGCGTAGGCGGCAGCCAGCGCCGCCAGGTCACACAGCTGCAGCGGCAGTGCGTGCACCCAGTCACCGTCGAAACGCCACCAGGACAAGACCTGCAGCGGCACGGTGAAGACGACGATAGCGCCGGCGAACATCCTGCTCGTTCGCATCTGGCCAACGCGACCGCGCAGGGAGCGCCCGAGCAGGATGAGCACCACCGCTCCGACGACGCCCAGGCCGACGACGACCCGGTGCGTGGCCCCGTAGGCCTCGAAGCCGTCCATCGCATCACCTCAGCGGGGGGTGAGCCACCCGAGCCGTGACTCAGCCGACGGTCAACCCGAACGCCGTCCGGTTGAGGGTGTCCTCGAGGCCCTGGAAGCCCTCGAACGGGTTGAGCCGGTTCACGCCGAAGTCCACGTCGCGGTCGTCGGCGGTGCCGCCTACCCCGTCCGGACCGGGCCCGAAGATCGCGCGGGCGTTCCCCCCCTGATCCATCAGGTTGGGCCGGCCGTCGAACTGGTCGACGTGCCAGTTGCCGAGGTAGTGGCCCGCCTCGTGGGACACCAGGTTGCCCAGCACCTGCCCGACGAACCGCACCCGGTCGCTCTGAGGCTCCAGGTAGTGGTTGATCGAGAACTCGTCCCGCGGAGACCCGGAGAGCAGGTCCAGCAGCAGCAGCGCCGTCTCCTCCTGGTCGAAGTTCCCCGGATCGATCGACTGGGCGATCCCGATGGTGAACACGCCTGACTCCGGGATGGTCCCACCCACGATCACGCGGCTGACGTTGTCCTGACCCCACGTGTCGGGGTGGTCACGACTGTTGCGGATGCGCACACCGAAATCGTCGTTCAAACCCTGCGCAGCGAGGTCGCGCCGAACGCTCTCCCGGACCGAGGCGACGACCGCATCGATCACGGCGTCCTCCTGGTTGCGGCGCAGCCCCCACCGCCCGAGGAAGGCCGACAGCGGACTCAGCTCACTCACGCCGCTCCCCCCGAAGATCCCGGTGTTCAGCCGGGCGCCGTCGAAGTCGAGGAACAGCGTCTGCCGCGCGCCGGCGCCCGCGGTGGCAAGCCCAGGGCGGTACGCCTCCAGGTCTGCCCGGTAGTCACCGGGACCGCGGGTCACCTCGACCGTGTACCGACCCGAGGTGGCGGCAACGTGGTCCACCACCGCTCGGCCACCGCCCGGCAGCGGCGTCGAGGCCGGGTAGATGAAGCTGGCATCGAAGAACGAGCCGAAGACCTTGGTGCCGTCGGGGTCGTAGACCGCCAGCGACCGAGCCCCGTCCAGTGTCCCGCCGAGCACGTCCCCGGCCGCCAGGTCCACGGCGAAGAAGTCCCGGTCGGGCCGGTTCACCGCCACGGAGAACCGGTAGCTGCCCTCGCTCTCGGCGCCGGTCCCGCTGCCGCTGTTGAAGCGGTTCCGGGGATAGGTGCAACAACCGCCCACCATCACGAAGTACGTCCCGGCGCGGAGCGGGAGCACCAGCCGCGCCCGGTCCCGTCGCGGGAACGCGACGTCCTTCAGCGCGCCCTTCTCCCCCCAGACGGCGACCAGGGGCTCGAGGTCGCTGCCGTCCCGGGCGTTCACCTCGGCGACGATCTGCCGACCCTGCGGCACGCGGACCCGGTAGTAGTCGAAGTCACCCGAGCCGCTGCCCGCCGCTCCGTGTGGGCCGTCGCCGATCCGGCCGACCGTCCGGATCCCCGGCCGCTTCCCGACGATGCCGGTGGCCTGGGCCAGCGGGATGGACCCGTTGTCCTCGGCCGACTTGTCCCGCTTGCCCAGCCGCACCTCGTCGCGGGCCTGGTGCCCGAGAACGGTCACGCCCGGCAGGTCGCCTGCACCGGTGCCGAAGCCGGCGATCGGCTCGGCGGTCGCCGGACGGTCGTTGGCGCCGAGCAACCGCTCCGGCTCCTGCTCGGTGTAGAGCAGCGGCTCGTCCAGCCGTCCCTCGCCGGCCTGGCGCGCGCTCGCCTGGGCGGCGTACCGCTGCCAGTAGTTCCAGTCCACCGCGTCACCGTCCGGTAGCAGCGCAAGGTACGGGTTTCCGATCGGGTACGAGGACTGGCCCAGCTGCGCGGTGGGGCGCGGTCCGACCCGCCCGCGATCTGGCCAGCCTGGCTCCCCGTCACCCTGCGCCGGCGGGACAGCGACGAACCCGCCGCTGCCCGGCGTGGACACCTGTTGGTGGGCCAGGGTGGGACTCGAGGTGGCGACCAGCGCGAGCACGGTCGTGCTGGCGGCGACGATCCAGACAGACTTCATGATGCTCCCTCCCCGGCCGGTCGGCCGGCGACACGTCAGGTGCCGGGCGGCGCGCGGACCGGTGCTCCCAGCACACCACACGACGGCCCGCTATGGGTGGCATCAGCCGGGTCAATCACGCCGGGCGTCACAGGCTGGCCGGGGTTGATCACTCCGGGCTGTTGTCGGTGTCGCCTCCGACGACGTAGGAGGTGGTCACCCCGTCGTACATCAGGTGCGCCAGCAGGCCCTCCGCGGCGTGCGGCAGGTTGTGGCAGTGGTCCATCCACACGCCGGGGTTGTCGGCGACGAAGGCGATCTCGTAGGTCGCACCGTCCTCGACGTTGAGCGAGTCGACCCACCACGGACTGCCAGTGGACGCGACCCCGTCCCGACTCAGCACCACCGCGTGGTGGCCGTGCAGGTGCATCGGGTGCACCTCGCCGCTGTCGTTGGCGATGGTCATCCGGACCACGTCACCCTCGGTGACCAGGAACATCGGCACGTCGGGGAACATCCGCCCGTTGACCGTCCACCACAGCCCGGGCCGGCCGTCGAGGAAGCCCGGCCGCCGGCCGATGCGGTAGTCGAAGGACCGGTCGAACCGGTCCGTAGCGAAGCCGACCGGCGCCGGCGAGCCGTAGGCCAGCAGGTCGAGCTCTGCCTCCGGCTCCGGTCCCGCCGGCACCTCCGCGCCTTCCGGACCGACAACGAGGGCGGTGTCCGCACCGGTGCCGATGCGGACGGCGGCGCCGTCAGCGGGGAGCGTCAGCTCGAGGTCCACCCGGCCGCCGGCGGTCACCGTCACAGCCACCTGCTCGAGCTCGGTGGGGGCGTTCAGGTCGATCCCGTCGACCGCGACCACCCGGAACGGCGCGCCGTCGACCCAGGTCCGCAGCGGACCGTTGTCGGTGTTCACCACCCGGACCCGGGCGGTGTCGCCGGGACTGGCCGGCGCCTCCGCCTGGCCCGCCACGCCGTTGACCGTCCGGTTCCCGTCGTAGGTGTGCACCGCGGCGACGACGTCGACGTCCGGCTGCGGGTGCGCTGCGTCGTCCGGCGGCGGCTCGACGACCAGCGTGCCGAACATGCCGCGCCGGACCTGCTCGTGGGAGACCTGGTGCGAGTGGAACCAGTAGGTCCCGGCGTCCTCCACAACGAAGCGGTAGACGTGCTCGGCCCCGGGGGCAACCGCGTCCTGGGTGACGCCGGCCACGCCGTCCTCCGCGTTGGGCAGGTCCACTCCGTGCCAGTGCAGGGTGACGCCGTCGGGCACCGACTCGTTGACCAGCGTCACCTGGACCAGGTCACCCTGGGTGGCGCGGATCTCCGGCCCGGGGGAGCTGCCGTTCAGCGTGTAGCCGTCGACGGCCGGACCGTCGACGAGCGTGATCTGCTCGGCGCGCGCGACCACGGTGGCCGCGACGTCCGGCTGGCCACGCCGCGGTCCGGTCAGCGTGGACACGTCCCGTCCGTCCGCCATGCCCTGCCTCATCCCGGGCCCACCCCCGAGGTCCACGACACCCATGTCCATGACGCTGTAGGTGTCCGGGACCAGGCTCGCCCACCACAGCCAGCCCAGCGGCGCCAGCAACGCCGCAGAGGCCGCGGCAGCGACCAGGACGCGAAGGTGCCGGCGCAGCCAGCCCCGACGTTCGCGGTTCGCCGTCACCCCGTCAGGCGGAGGCGCCCGCGCGCGACGGCGCCGGCCCGGAAGCCGGCTCACCCACGCCGGCCTGCCGGGCGGCCCGCCCCGCGACGATCGCCAGCACCAGGGCGTTGGCGCCGTGCAGAAGGCCGAGCACGGGCGCCTCGAACGAGGCGAAGGCAAGCAGCACCTGGACCACCGCCACCGCCAGCACGATCGCGGCCCACCTGACCCCACCCGGGATCCTGGCGAAGAACGACACGATGAGCAGCGCGATGCAGACCAGCGGAATGCCCATCATCCCCACGATGCCGTGCAGCATGTGGCCGATGTTGCCCTCGGAGTTCTCGTCGAAGACCTCCCCGCCGTCGACCGCGGACAGCACGTCGAACCAGGCGAAGGCGATGAACGCCGCCTGCAGGACGACTCCGACAGCAACCAGTCCGGCCAGCGCTCGGTAGGTGGATCGCATCTGGCATGACCTCCCCGTATCACCGGGGCCAGGGAGCCGGCCCCACGCTCGCGCAGTCTAAGGCAGGACAGCGCAGGGCAGGTGCGGATTTCAGCCCGCTCGCTGGTCACCCAGCGCGTCGACGACGTCGGTTCGTGAGGCGACGCCGAGCTTGTGCAGGATGTTGGACACGTGGACCGCAGCGGTCTTGGGCGAGATGAACAGGCGCCGGGCGAGTTCGGCGTTGGTCAGCCCGTCGGCGACCAGGACCGCCACCTCACGCTCGCGCCGCGTCAGCGCCGCCGGGCCGGTGGCCGCCCGGCCGCCGGCGACGGTCTCCAGCCCCAGGCGTGACCGCAGCTCCTTCAGCTGATCCACCCGCCAGCCACGCCAGCGGGCCAGCAGGTCCCCGGCGGCGGCGGCATGCTCGGCCGCGGCGGGTGAGCGTCCGGCCGCCAGCAGGCAGCGGCCGGCACCCACGTGCGCGGTGCCGCGCACCGAGGGCAACATCTCGACCGCCTCGGCCACCAGTGCGTAACCCTCGCCGGCCGCCTCCGCCTCCCCCCGCACCTCGGAGAGCTGCGCGTCCACGAGAGCGCGGTACTCCGGTGTCGCGTGCTCGTCCAGCAGCTCGCGGCCCATCTCGCGCAACCGGTCCGCCGGCAGTCCAGCGAACAGGGCGGCGGACACCAGGTCGTGGGCCTGTGACTCGCTGCGCCACGACTGCCCGGCCAGGCCGGCGAGGATCTCGTCGAGGAGCCGGTCGGCCTCGTCGGGGTCCCCACGCCGGCAGGCGAGGTGGAAGGCCAGGCCCGGCACCCCGACCCCGGCGATCCGGGCCTGCGCTCGGAGGTCGTCGATGATCCCGGCGGCCTCGTCGAGCCGGTTCGCCTCGAGATAGAGCCCGGCGAGGAAGACCGAGTGGTAGTCGGCCCGGCGGCCCCGGCGCAGGTAGCTCTGCTCCCGCTCCCGGCCGCGCTCCAGCGCCGCGGTCGCAGCCGCCAGGTCCCCCTGGCGCAGCGCCAGCCGGGCGCTTCCCTGGAAGTACGCCGCGACCGACAGCGACTCGAACCCCGCCCGCTCCGCGTCGGTGCGCATCCGCTCCAGCATCTCGGCATGTTCGGCAGGAGAGGTCGGCGGTGCCTGCGTCGCCAGCACGTGCAACGCCCGCGCCGCCAGCACCCACTCCCCGAGCGCCTCCGCCTCGGTGACGACGTCCGCGAGCAACGCGCGGCCCTCGTCGCTCGTCGCCGCCCGCTCGGTCAGTGCCCCACCCTTCTCGACCTGGGCGGCCAGCCGTACCCGCGGCAGGTCGAGCTCGTCGGCCAGGACCAGCGCGCGGTCGGCCCACTCCAGCGCCTCGTCGACGTCGTCACTGAGCCAGCACGCCTGTGCCACCGCGGTCATCGCCCGGGCCTGGTCGGCGCCCGGGCTCAGTTCCGCGATGAGCTGTTCGACCTCCACGGTCAGCGCACGCATCTGCTCGGTGTCGTCCAGCTCCCAGGCCAGCCGGATCAGCAGGTACAGCGCGTCCGCGCGCTCGCTGGCCGTCGGAGCCCGGTCCCGCCAGGAGCAGGCGTAGCCCACGGCGTCGTCGACCAGTCCCGCCAGCCAGGCGGCTCGGGCCGCCGCGGAGAGCAGCTCGACGTCGTCCCCCGCCTCGGTCAGCCCCAGCTCCGCCAACTGGAGCGCCTGGTAGGCGGACCCGATGGACAGGTACAGCGCGGCACCCCGGCGGGCGGCGTCGAGCATGTCGTCGTACCTGCCCGCGGCGTGCGCGTGCCGGGCCACCATCGCCGGGTCGGAGCCGCCGCCGGCCAGCAGGGTGTCGAGGGCGGCCTCGTGCAGCCGCCGACGCTGTCGACCGAGCAGCTGGTCGGCGATCGCCTCCCGGACAAGCGCGTGCCGGAAGCTGAGCTCGTCGTCCCCGGACTCCACCAGCACACCGCCGGTGACGAGGGCCCGCAGCACCGCTATCAGCTCCTCCTCGGACGTGTCGGTCACCGCCGCGAGCAGGTCGAACGGCACCCGGTGGCCGAGCACTGCCGCCGCCTCGACGACCCGCCTGGCCTCGGGGTCGAGATCGTCGACCTGCCGACGCAGCAGCTCGGCGAGGTTCCACGGCAGCGGGTTCTCGCAGAGCGTCTCCAGGTCGGTGGCCTCCTGACCGCGGACCAGCTCCTCCAGGAAGAACGGGTTGCCGCCGGTGCGCTGGTGCAGCGCGGCAACCGCCCGGTACGGCGCCGGCGCGCCGGTGAGAGCGGCCAGCAGCGCGGCGGTATCCGCCTCACTGAGCCGCTGCAGGCTGACGTGGGTGACGTCGTGCTGGCGCTCCAGCCGCTCCAGCAGGGCTGCCACGGGGCGCCGGCTGCTCACCTGCTCGGGCCGATAGCTGGCCACGAGCAGCCGGGGGCCGGGGTGCTCCGCGAGCCGTTCGAACAGCGCCGCGCTCTCCGAGTCGGCCCAGTGCAGGTCCTCGATGACGATGACGGCCGGCCGGTCCCCCAGCAGGTCGTCCACGATCGACAGCCCGGTGTGCAACCGCTCGACCGGGTTCCGGGCGGGGTCCACGAGCGCGGCGAGCCGGTCTTCGGGGATGTCGAAGCGCCCGTCCACGGCGTCCAGCAGCACCTCGTACGGGCGCGCCAGCGATCCGGGCTCGGCGTGGCCGACGAGTACCACCGGGTCGTCGCCGACGGTGGCGAGCAGCTCACGGATCAACCGGGTCTTGCCGATCCCGGGCTCACCGGCCACCACGGCCACCTGTGGGCGGCGGGAGGCGACGAGCCGGCTCAGGAGCCGGAGCTCGCCGTCCCTCCCGACCATCACCGGGGCGGCGCCGCCGCGCGATCTCCCCACCGGATCAATGTATCGCCGGACCGCAGGCCGAACCGCAGCCCCGACCAACGCCTGCCGGGCTGGGCGGTGGTCGGCCGGCGCCTCGCGGCGGTGAGCCGCCGGCGCTGGTCAGCCTCGTCGATCAGCTCTTGGTGACGGTCCTGTGCCAGCTGGACTGCCAGGTCTGGTGACAGCATCTGGATCGCTTCCTCTCGGGTTGTTGGTGGACGCGATCCATCCTGCTTCGGTAATGGGCTCCTGCCATCGGTAGCCGTTACCTATCTTTTTTCGGTGGGACTGCCTAGCCGGCCGGGCTGCCGCCCTAGGTATGCCTAGCCGGCCGCCGGATGTTTGGTGACCGGGGCAGGGGGTAGCCACACGGCACACCCTCCCGCCGCTGCAGGTGCGGGGTTCGCGAAGCAGAAGGGGCACCGGATGCGGATCGGCTACTTCCTGTCCTGCGAGGAGTACACCCCCGCGGAGCTGCTGGAGCAGGCTCGGATGGCGCAGGACGCAGGCTTCGAGGCGCTGTGGATCAGTGACCACTACCACCCGTGGAACGACGAGCAGGGTCAGAGCCCGTTCGTCTGGTCGGTGGTGGGCGCGCTGGCCCAGGTGTGTGACCTGCCCGTGACGACCGCGGTCACCTGTCCCACGGTCCGCACCCATCCCGCGGTGATCGCTCAGGCCGCGGCGACCAGCGCGGTCATGCACAACGGCCGGTTCGTGCTCGGGGTCGGCACCGGCGAAGCGCTGAACGAGCACATCCTCGGCGATCCCTGGCCGTCCATCGACACCCGGCTGGAGATGCTGGAGGAGGCCGTCGACGTGATGCGCCAGCTGTGGCAGGGCGGCTTCGTCAGCCGTCGTGGCCGGCACTACACGGTGGACCACGCCCGGATCTACACGCTGCCCGACGAGCCGCCCCCGGTGTACGTCTCCGCGTTCGGCCCCAAGGCGGTCGAGGTGGCGGGCCGGATCGGTGACGGGTACGTCGGCACCTCCCCGGACGCGGACCTGATCGAGAGGTTCCGCGCGGCCGGTGGCGCCGGCAAGCCGGCTCAGGGCGGGTTCAAGGTCTGCTTCGCCGACGACCGGGACACCGGCGTGGAGATCGCGCACCGGTTGTGGGCGAACAGCGGGGTCCCGGGCGAGCTGGCCCAGGTGTTGCCTTCACCCCGGCACTTCGAGCAGGTGTCACAACTGGTGACCGAGCAGATGACGCGGGACTCGGTGGTCTGCGGGCCGGACGTCGCGGCCCACGTCGAGCAGGCGCGGACCTACCTCGGCGCCGGTTACGACGAGGTCTACGTGGCGAACATGGGCCCGCACTACGCCGGGTTCATGCGGCTGTGGCGAGACGAGGTGCTGCCGGAGCTCCGCCGGACCTGACCGGCCGAGGGGCCGGCGCACCTCGACCCCTGTCGTCACTGCACATTCGCGCTGACCGCCGCTTTGCCACCGAGGGTGAACGTGCACGTCCGCGCCTTGTTGCCGCCGCTCGAACAGGCACCGGACCACACCGCGTCGCGGCCGTTCGACACGCTCAGAGTCACCGACGTGCCGAGAGCGAACGACGCCGCCCCGGTGCCGCCCACGGCGACGTTGATGCCGGTGGGGCTCGAGGTCACCCGCTCCCCGGAGCGTCCGGTGGCCGTCACGGTCAGAGTCGCCGACGGAGTGGGTTCGCCTGTCGGTGCCACGGTCAGCGCCGCGCTGCGGGTGGCACCGCCGTACGAGCCGCTGATGGTCGCCGCCGTGGACGTGCTGACCGCGACGGTGCTCACCGAGAAGACCGCGGTGGTGGCACCGGCTGCGATCGTCACGCTGGTCGGGACGGTGGCAGCGGGCGAGCTGGACGACAGGGGGACCGTCGCCCCACCGGTCGGCGCCGGTGCGCTGAGCGCCACGGTTCCCTGGGCGCCGTTGCCGCCCGCGACCGTGGTCGGACCGAGCGTGATCGTCGTCAGGGCGGGCGCGGTGGCCACCGCCTGCGGGGTGAACCGGCGGACCGTCGACCACGGGCCCGCCGTCCCGGCGGCGCTGATCCCGCGCACCCGCCACCAGTGTCGACGCGCGGCGAGGGTGGGGAGGGCGAGCTGGGAGGTCGTCACGACCTGGTCGACGACGAAGGGAGACCCGAAGGTGCTCGAGTCGTCGACCTGCACGCGATACGTGCTCGCGCCTGCGGTGTCCGTCCAATCCAGCGACACCGGCTGCGCCGGGGTCCCGTCCTGCACGGGACTGAGCAACGTCGGCGTCCCCGGCGTCGTCGGGGGTGCAGCGCCGGTGGAGTTGAGCAGCACCGCGAAGGACGGGGCGGCGCCGACCACGCCGAGGGTGAGGTCCGGCTTGGCGTCGCCGTTGAGGTCCGCGGCCTCGATCGCGAAGCCACCGAGGCTCGACTTGGGCGGCGGGGCCAGGTACATCACCGGCGACTGGAACGTGCCGTCCCCATTGCCGTTGCGCACCTGCAGGAGCCCCGCGGTTCCGTCGCCGAGGGTGATCGCAAGGTCCTGGAACCCGTCCCCGTTGTAGTCGGCGACCGCCTGGAACTGCGGGAACCGCTGTCCCGGGTCGGTGAGGATCAACGGAGGCCGGAAGGTGCCGTCACCGTTGCCGATCAGGACGGCGGTCCGGCTGCCGTTGTGCGGCAGCGCCACCACGAGGTCGACCAGCCCGTCCCGGTCGAAGTCGCCGACATCGACATCAGTGCCGTTCACCCCGAACGTGTCCGCGGTCAGCGTGATCGTCGGTTGCTGGGTGAACGTCCCGTCCCCGTGGCCACGGAGCAGGTACAGCCGGGACGAGTCCCCGCCGACGGCGAGGTCCTTGTGGCCGTCCCGGTCGAAGTCGCCGACGGCGATCTTCGCCATCCCCCGGCCGACCTCCACCTCGCGCGGGGGTTGGAAGGTGCCGTCGCCGTTGCCCAGCAGCACCGACATCGTCGTCCCGGTGACGCACGGTGCGGTGAAGCAAGCGATCGAGTGGGCGACCAGAAGGTCGGGCCGAGTGTCGTGGTCGAGATCGGTGGCGACCACGGCCGGCGAGTCCAGCCCGGTCGTGTTCGCGACGTTCACGGCCGCCTCGAAGCTCCCGTCCCCGCGGCCCATCAGCAGCGAGAGACTGGTCTGCGGGCTGTTGATGGTGACGGCCAGGTCGATCCGTCCGTCCCGGTTGAAGTCCGCCGCGGCCAGGTCCTGCGTCCAGTCCGCGACCGGGTACTCCACCCGGGCGCCGAACGCGCCGCCGCCCTGGTTGAGCAGCACCGCGACCGACTGGGCGCCCTGCCCGGCCACGTCGGGCCGGCCGTCACCGTTGAAGTCCGCGACGACGTGGTTGTTGCCGAGCTGCTGATGGTCGGCCCGCAGGAAGGTGGGGGCCGTCGTCGCGCCGGCGGCGTAGCCCCCCACCAGCCCAGCGGCCACGATGGCGAGCACGACGAGCGCGCCAGGCGCGCGCCGCCCCAGTCGCCCCCCATGATCCGTACGCGTCGGTGTGACCATGGCGTTCGCCTCCCGAGCCGCGGGGGCCTCCGTCCCAGCATGGACTCAACGGGCGGCCCCAGGTAGTGGACCTTGGTCGTAGACCCCGTTGCCGGCAGTGCTCGCTACGGTGGTCCGGTGCCCGATCTGCAGCAGCTGCTGGCGACGTACCTGAACGACCACCTGCTGGGCGCCACCGCGGGAGTCGACCTCTTCCACCGGGCTGCCGGATCGCACCGCGGCAGCGAGCTGGGCGCGGAGCTGCACCAGCTCGCGCACGAGGTGGCCGAGGACCGCCAGACGCTGTTGGCGATCATGGCCGACCTCGGCGTCACGCCCAGCCAGGTCCGCGTGCTCGCCGGCCACGTGGCCGAGAGGCTGGGGCGGCTGAAGCCGAACGGAACACTCCTGACCCGCTCGCCCCTGACTGACATCGTGGAGCTGGAGGGGATGCGGGTGGCGGTGCTGGCGAAGACCTCCGGCTGGGAACTGCTGCGCTCCGTCTGCGAGCTGGAGCCGCGGCTCGACCCGGGGCGGGTGGACGGCCTGCTCGAGCGAGCGGCGGACCAGCGGGACCGGCTTGCCGCGCTGCACGTCCGGGTCGGTCGGGAGCGGTTGGCGACCGCGACCAGCTAGCGCGGCGACCACCGCCGGGTCGGTGGGCGTGGGCTGACCGTGCGGGCGGATCGGCGCGCCGTTCGGCCGAGCTGAGGGCTTGTGCGCTTCCCCCGGCGGACGCCTTGTTCCTACGGTCCTTCAACGGCGGCGGTCTCATGACGCGCCGCTGCCCCGAGAGGACCGAGAACGATGACCGACACCCACCAGTCTGACCTCGAGCCTGGCCTCGAGCCTGACGTCGAGGTCGACCGCAGTGGTCGCACCCGTCGCCTCCTGGCGACCGGGCTCGCACTGACCTGCTTCGCCTCGCTGATCAGCGTCGGTGTGCTCGCCGTGTTCACCGACACCGAGACGGTGGGCGCGAACGCCTTCTCCACCGGCACGATCGACATCACCACAACGCCGACCAGCGCTCTGGTGTCGTTCAGCAACATGGTGCCCGGCGACCAGGTGACCAACAGCCTGGTGATCACGAACGCCGCCGGCAGCGCCGCATTGCGCTATGCCGTCTCGTCGGTCGCCACCAACACCGACAGCAAGGGCCTCAAGGACCAGCTGGTGATGACCGTCAAGACCATCGACGTGACGACGCCGGCGACCCCGTGTGACAACTTCGACGGCACCCAGCTCTACACCGGTGACCTGGACTCGACCGCCGGCAAGATCATCGGAGACGCGGCTCAGGGCGCGCAGGCCGGCGACCGCAACCTGGCGGTGTCCGGGAGCGAGACGCTGTGCTTCCGGGTCTCCCTGCCGCTGTCCACCGGCAACGCGTTCAAGAGCGCCAGTAGCACCGCGACCTTCACCTTCGACGCCGAGCAGACGACCAACAACCCGTGACGATGACGGACACCCCGGCGGCCGCCCCCTCCCGTTCCCCTGGCGGGAGGGGGCGGTCGCCGCGGAGCCGGTGGGCGCGCCGCCTCGGCTTCGGCCTGCTCCTGGCACTGATCGCAGTGCCGGCGCTGGCGAGTGTCCCGGCCGCGCTGGGGTACGGCGTCCTCACCGTCCACAGCGGCAGCATGGAGGGCACCGCCCCGATCGGCAGCGCCGTGGTGACCCGGTCGCTCGAGCCGGACCAGGTCCGGGTCGACGACGTGATCCTGGTCCGAGCGGAGACCGCCGGGATCACCGCACCGGGGGTGCTGCACCGAGTCATCTCCCGCCGGGTGGAGCGGGGCGGCGAGGTGGTGCTCCGCACCAAGGGTGACGCCAATCCCAAGCCGGACCCGCTGCCGTACGTGCTCAGCGGAACCACGATGACGCCGGTGCTGATCGTCCCCTACGTCGGCTACGCGCTGGCGTTCGTGCGCACTCCGGTCGGCTGGACCGCGGTGGTCGCGCTGCCCGCGACCGTCCTGCTGTGGCTGCAGCTGCAGGCCATCTGGGCGAAGCCGCGTCGGCGGCCCGGCTCCCCCAGGCCCCCGACCCCGGTTCTGCCTCGGCCCGATCATGTGGCGGCGTAACCGGCTGCTCTTGCTGCTGGTCCCGCTGACCGGCACCTGTGTCCTGTGGGCGACCACCGGGGTGCTGGCCGTCCTGACCGACCAGGTGGCGGTGGGCTCGAACGCGTTCACCACCAGCGCGAACTTCTGCACCAGCCCCGGCAGCAGCACGGTGATCGCCACCGCCGACACCTACGTCGACCAGACCGCCGCAACCACGAACTACAGCACCAACACCAACCTGCTGGTCCGCTCCAGGACCACGAACGGCAACGCACGGGCGCTGCTTCAGTTCACCTTGCCCACGGTCCCGGCCAACTGCGCGGTGAGCTCGGCGACGCTGCAGGTGTACAACGCCACCCCGACGACGGGCCGGACGATCGACGTGTACCGAGCCGCCGCCGCGTTCACCGCGAGCACCGTCACCTGGAACACCCAGCCCGCGACGACCGGCACGGCGGTGGGTAGCACCACGACCGCTACGGCGGGTACCCAGTCGTGGACGGTCACCGCTCACGTGCAGGCGATGTACACCACCAACAACGGCTTCGTGCTGCGCGACCGCACCGAGAGCGCGGCGACGGCCCAGCTACAGACGTACCGCAGCCAGAACAACGCCACCAACAAGCCGCAGCTGGTGGTGAACTGGTCCTGAGGGCGGGTCCGGTTCGGCCCGTCCCGTCGCGGCGGGCAAGGGTCACGCTGAGTCGCGGATCACCACCGGTAGCCGTGCCGTGTCGGCGACGAGGACCGCCGGTCCGGGCCGCACCTCGTCGGGCACCGTGAACGTCCACGTCACCTGTCCTAGGGTGTCGTCCGCGGCAAGGCCGGCGTCTTGGACCGCAACGTCGAACGTCCGTGCGCCCTGCCGAACAGACAGCACGATGTCGGACATGGGAGTCTGTTCCCCTTCCTCGCTCGAGGACACCGCGCAGCCCCAGACCACGCTCTGGCCTGCACCGTCGTCACAGCCCCGCACGAAGGCGCGGCCTTCGACGGTGACCACTCCGCTGCTATCCAGCGTGGGTCGCCCGCCGCCGTCCACCTGCAAGGAGGGCGCTGCGCAGCTCGCCGAGACGCCGCCCGAGGGTGCCAGCAGTAGCGCCGCCAGACCGCCTGCCACGCCACAGCGGCGAAGTCGCCGTGCACCCGTCGCTCCCGGCATCGTGGCCACCATCCTCTTGTCCGGCTGAGGCTTGGACGTCCGGTGGCTCCCCTTGGTTGCCCGCGACCGACTTCCGACCGTCCGGCACAGGCTTCACCTACCACGGTGTGGTGGAGACGAAGGGACTCGAACCCTCAACCCCCGCCTTGCAAAGGCGGTGCTCTGCCAGTTGAGCTACGTCCCCGGGGGCCGCGTTCGCGACCGGGACAGGTCAGGAGCGCCGGGCCCCGGCGGAACCGACGGAATCGGTCGCCTCCGCCCACAAGTCTGCCTCGGCCTGGTCGGCGCGTGTCCGCTTGACCACCCACACCGCCCCGACTGCGGCCGCGGCCAGCGCGAGCAACTTCTTCATCCGGACCTCCTGGCTGGGCGGGAGTGGGCCTGGCTGGACTTGAACCAGCGACCTCTTCCTTATCAGGGAAGCGCTCTAACCGGGCTGAGCTACAGGCCCCAAGGGTGCCGCCGAGCGGCCTGGGAAGGCTAGCCGATGCCGCCGAGCCGGTGCGAACCGGTCGGGCGAGCTGTCAGCGGTCCTCGGCCAGTGTGACCTCGAAGCCACCGAGCAGAGCCGCCGCCAGGTTGTAGAGGAACGCTCCGAGGGTCGCCAGCGCGGTGATCAGCACGATGTTCGCCGCCGCCACGACGATGGTCAGCCCCATGACCCGGCTCAGCCCGACGTACTCCTGCACGTCGAACCTGCTTCCGGCGCGGGAGTTGACCAGCGTGTCGACGCTGGTGTTGATGGCCTCCCAGACACCGGCGGTGTCCAGGACCGACCAGACGATCGCTACGGCGATCACGGTGACTATGGCCAGCGCAATCGACAGCGCGAAGGCCATCTTCATCACCGACCACGGGTCGAGCCGGACGATCCGCAGCCGGGCCTTCCGCGGACCCTTCGCCGGCCCTCTGCCGGAGCCCCTGCCCGTCGCCTTGGCTGGGCCGGTGCCACGGTTCGCAGCGTCCGGCGTGCCGCTCTCGGCGGCTGCCGCGGCCGGGGCGCCCGCCGGATGTGGCGCGGTGGTGGCTGCTGCCTCCCGCTGCTGTGTTTCGGAGGCCGCAGGCCGACCCGCCGGGACGGA
Source organism: uncultured Actinomycetota bacterium (assembly GCA_963704295.1). Lineage (GTDB taxonomy): Bacteria > Actinomycetota > Actinomycetes > Propionibacteriales > Nocardioidaceae > JACCVL01. Next base: position 1,515,060 of record OY969884.1, read on the forward strand.
CCCCGGCGTCGAGTGCCGGTCCTCCCGCTCCGTCTCGTCCACCCGAGGCATCGCCGCGGTCTCGGGTCCCCCGTCTCGGTCGCGCTGGGCGGTGGACCCGCGCAGCCACCGGGACCGGCGCTGCTCACGGGTCTCGGGGGGTGCCTGTTCCTCGGTCGCGGGACCGGTCAGCGAGCGCCGTGGGAACAGCGGCTGGCCCTGGTCGGGTCGGTCGCTCATGCGGTCTCCTGCCCTGCATCATCGGGTCCGTCGTCGTCGGGCCCCCCGGGTTCTGCCGCCTCACCGCCGGGGTCGCCGTCGGCGACGTCCGTCTCGTCGTTGCGAGCGATGGCGACCACTTCGTCCCCAGCCGTCACGTCAACGAACTTCACCCCCATCGTCGCACGCCCGTGCACCGGGACCTCGGCGACCGTGCTGCGCGTCACCTGGCCCGTGGCGCGGATGGCCAGCACCTCGTCGCCCTCGCCGACCACGACCGCGCCGACCAGGACGCCCCGGCCGTCGCCGAGCTTCATCGCCTTCACCCCGAGGACGGCCCGGCGCGTCAGCCGGTAGTCGGCGACCGGCGTGCGCTTGGCGAACCCCCGGTCGGTGGCGAGGAAGACGTACTGGCCGGAGTGCTCCTCACCGGCCCGGATCACGGCCATCGCGAGCACCTCGTCCGCGCCCCGGAACTTCATCCCGATCACGCCGGCGCTGGCCCGGCCGATCGGGCGGAAGTCCTCGTCGGCGGCGACGAACCGGACCGCCTGACCCTGCTTGGACACCAGCAGGACCTCGTCCTCGGCCGACACCAGGTCGGCGCCGATCAGGTCGTCGTCGGGGCGCAGGTTCAGCGCGATCAGACCTGCCTGGCGGGGCGAGTCGTACTCGGTGAGCCGGGTCTTCTTGACGTGGCCGAGCCGGGTGGTGAGCACGAGGTAGGGCGCCTGCTCGTAGTCCCGGATCGCCAACACCTCGGCGATCTGCTCGTCGGGGCGGAAGCTGAGCAGCCCGGCGACATGGCCGCCCTTGGCGTCCCGGCTCGCTTCGGGGAGGTTGTAGGCCTTGGTCCGGTAGACCCGGCCCTTGTCGGTGAACACCAGGATCCAGTGGTGGGTGGTGGTCGCGAACAGATGCCGGACGACGTCGTCCCCGCGCAGCGCGGCGCCGCGCACTCCCTTGCCCCCGCGCCGCTGCACCCGGTACGCGTCGGTGCGGGTGCGCTTTGCGTACCCGCCGCGGGTGATCGTGACGATCACGTCCTCGTCCGGGATCAGGTCCTCCATCGACAGGTCACCGTCGGCAGGGATGATCTGGCTGCGCCGCTCGTCGCCGTACTTGTCGACGATGGTGGCCAGCTCGTCGGACACGATCTGCCGCTGCCGCACCGGGTTGGCAAGGATGTCCTCGAGATCGGCGATCACGGTCTCCAGGTCGGCCAGCCGGTCGATGATCTTCTGCCGCTCCAGCGCCGCCAGCCGGCGCAGCTGCATGTCCAGGATGGCCTGGGCCTGCACATCGTCGATCTCGAGCAGCCCCTTGAGTCCCTCCCGTGCCTCCTCGGTGGTCTGGCTGCGCCGGATCAGGGCGATCACGTCGTCCAGCGCGTCGAGGGCCTTGACCAGCCCGCGGTAGACGTGCGCCTCCTCCTCGGCCTTGCGCAGCCGGAACCGCGTCCGCCGCTGGATGACCTCGACCTGGTGGGTGATCCAGTGCAGGACGAAGGCGTCCAGCGACAGCGTCCGTGGGACGTCGTCCACCAGGGCAAGCATGTTGGCGGAGAAGTTGTCCTGCAGCTGGGTGTGCTTGTAGAGGTTGTTCAGCACCACCCGGGCGACGGCGTCGCGCTTGAGCACGATCACCAGCCGGCGGCCGGTGCGGTCGGACGAGTCGTCGCGCACGTCGGCGATGCCCTGCACCCGGCCCGAGTCGGCCAGCTCGGCGATCTTCAGCGCCAGGTTGTCCGGGTTCACCTGGTACGGCAGGTCGGTGATCACGAGGCAGGTCCGCCCGGCGGCGTCCTCGTCCACGGTCACGATCGCGCGCATGGTCACCGACCCACGGCCGGTGCGGTACATCTGCTCGATCCCGGCGGTTCCCACGATCAGCGCCCCGGTCGGGAAGTCCGGGCCCTTCACCTGCGCGAGCAGCACCTCGAGCAGGTCCTCGCGGGAGGCGTCCGGATGCGCCAGCGCCCACTGCACGCCGGCCGCAACCTCGCGCAGGTTGTGCGGCGGGATGTTGGTCGCCATGCCGACGGCGATACCGGCCGACCCGTTGACCAGCAGGTTCGGGAACCGACTCGGCAGCAGCACCGGCTCCGCGCCGCGGCCGTCGTAGTTGGGCCGGAAGTCGACGGTCTCCTGCTCGATGTCGCGGACCATCTCCATGGCCAGCGGCGCCATCCGACACTCGGTGTAGCGCATCGCCGCGGCCGGGTCGTTGCCCGGTGAGCCGAAGTTGCCCTGCCCCTGCACCAGTGGCGCCCGCATCACCCACGGCTGCGCCAGCCGCACCAAGGTGTCGTAGAGCGCGGTGTCCCCGTGCGGGTGGTACTGGCCCATCACCTCACCGACGACGCGGGCGCACTTGGAGAAGCCTCGCTCCGGCCGGTAACCGCCGTCGTACATCGCATACAGCGTCCGGCGGTGCACCGGCTTGAGCCCGTCGCGGACATCCGGCAACGCGCGCCCGACGATCACGCTCATCGCGTAGTCGAGGTAGCTGCGCCGCATCTCCTGCTGCAGCTCCACCGGCTGGATCTGGTGGTTCGGCTCAGGCTGCTCGTCGGTGGTGGTGGTCGTGTCGTCTGGCACGCGTTCGTCCTTCGTCGGGCGGCGGGCTCGAGCGGGGTGAGCGCCCGGTGGGACCGGGAATCGCTCAGATGTCGAGGAAGCGGACGTCCTTGGCGTTGCGTTGGATGAACGATCGACGCTGGTCGACGTCCTCGCCCATCAGGATGCTGAACAGCTCGTCGGCGTTGGCGGCGTCGTCGAGCGACACCTGCAGCAGGACCCGGCCGTCGGGGTCCATCGTGGTCTCCCAGAGTTCCTTGGCATTCATCTCGCCGAGACCCTTGTAGCGCTGGATGGCCCCCTCCCGGGGCAGCCGGCGACCCGCCTCGGCTCCGGCCGCGAGCAGGCCGTCCCGCTCCCGGTCGGAGTACGCCAGCTCATGCGGCGCGTTGCTCCACTTGATCTTGAACAGCGGCGGCTGGGCCAGGTAGACGTTGCCGCCCTCGATGAGCGGCCGCATGAAGCGGAACAGCAGCGTGAGCAGCAGCGTGGTGATGTGCTGGCCGTCGACGTCGGCGTCGGCCATCAAGATGACCTTGCCGTAGCGGAGCTTGTCGCGGTCGAAGTCCTCGTGGATCCCGGTGCCGAGCGCCGAGATGATCGACTGCACCTCGATGTTGGCCAGCACCCGGTCGATGCGGGCCTTCTCGACGTTGAGGATCTTTCCGCGGATCGGCAGGATCGCCTGTGTGCGCGGGTCCCGCCCACCCTTGGCCGACCCGCCAGCCGAGTTGCCCTCGACCACGAAGACCTCGCACTCGTCGGGGTTGCGGGACTGGCAGTCGGCGAGCTTGCCCGGGAGACCCCCGCCGCCGAGCAGGCCCTTGCGGTTGCGGGCCAGGTCGCGAGCCTTCCGTGCGGCGATCCGCGCTGTCGCCGCGGCGATCGCCTTGCGGACGATGTCCTTGCCCTCGGCGGGGTTCTGCTCGAGCCAGGCGCCGAGGTGGTCGTTGACGGTGCGCTGGACGAAGGACTTGGCCTCGGTGTTGCCCAGCTTGGTCTTGGTCTGCCCCTCGAACTGCGGCTCGGCGAGCTTGATCGACACGATCGCGGTGAGACCCTCCCGGACGTCGTCTCCGGACACCCGGTCGGCCGGCTTCTTGATCAGCCCCCACTCCTCCCCCCAGCGATTGACCGTGGTGGTGAGAGCGGCGCGGAAGCCCTCCTCGTGGGTGCCGCCCTCGTGGGTGTTGATCGTGTTGGCGAAGGTGTGCACCGACTCGGTGAACGAGGTGTTCCACTGCATGGCCACCTCGAGTGACAGCCCCGCGGTCGAGCCGGCGTCGGTGTTCTCGGCCTCGAAGGCGACGATGCTGCGGTGCACCGGGTCCTTCGGCCCGTTCAGGTGGGTGACGAAGTCCACCAGGCCACCGTCGTACCGGAACGTGCGCTCCATCCCGCCCGCGTCGGCGCGGTGCACGCCGTCGGCACCGCCGTCCACCTCGGGGGCGACGGTGATGTCCGCGACGGCGTCGACCACCTCGTCGGCGCCTGGACGCTCGTCCCGGACGATGATCTCCAGTCCCTTGTTGAGGAAGGCCATCTCCCGGAACCTGCCGACCAGCGTCTCGAAGGAGTACTCCGTGGTGTCGAAGATGTCCTCGCTGGCCCAGTAGACGATCGTCGTACCGGTCTCGTCGGTCTCCTCCAGCCGCTCGAGCGGCGCGTCGGGCACCCCGAGCCGGAAGGTCTGCCGCCAGCGATAGCCCTCGTTGCGGACCTCGACCTCCAGTCGCGACGCCAACGCGTTCACGACCGAGACGCCGACGCCGTGCAGGCCACCGGACACCTTGTAGCCACCGCCGCCGAACTTGCCGCCTGCGTGCAGCGCGGTGAGGACCAGGGTCACCGCCGGGATGCCCTCGACCGGGTGGATGCCGGTGGGGATGCCGCGCCCGTCGTCCTCCACCCGGACCCCACCGTCGGCCTGCAGCGTGATGACGATGCGGCTGCAGTGCCCGGCGAGAGCCTCGTCGACGGAGTTGTCGACCACCTCGTAGACGAGGTGGTGCAGTCCGCGCTCCCCCGTCGAGCCGATGTACATGCCGGGGCGCTTGCGCACCGCGTCCAGTCCCTCGAGCACCTGGATCGCGCTCGCGTCGTAGGTCACCGGGTCGGGAGGAGGGACGGGTGCGGAGGAGCCAGATGATGTGGTCAGATCCGCGGTCACGCTCGGTTGCCTCCGGGGCTCGACACAGGCCGGCGCTGGGGTGCCGGCGCGCTGGTCCGACGGCGCGCCGGACGAGATGGAGGACCGGTCCTGCACCCTGCCGTGGCGGCTGCGGTGCCGGGCGGTCCCGATGTCGTCAGTCTACCCGGAAGCGCCGCTGAGCGTGTGCACCACGTGTGCGACCGTGCCACAGAAGTCGCCGGGTGCCGTTCTGCGGCACGAGACCGCCGGTCAGGCGGTCTCCCGTCCGTCGATCCGGGTCCCCCTCACGCCCATCGCGGCTGCAACCGGCTACGGGGCGTCGCGGGACCGCGCCGGAGCCGCTCCGGTCGGGCGCGGAACACCGCCGCTCAGCCGTAGGTGTCCCGCGGCCCCCGGCCGTCGCGCACGGTGAACCGGCCGTGCCGCCACGACGGTGCCTGCGGCGGGCGTACGTCGATCCGCTGCACGGTCTCCGGGCCCAGCTCGTCGTGCAGCCGCTGCAGCACCGTGGGGGCCAGCAGCCGCATCTGGGTGGCCCAGGCCGTCGAGTCCGCCCGAACCGCCAGTCGCCCGTCGACGAACTGCTCGGGCCGACAGTGCTGGGCCACGTCTTTGCCGACGATGGTGTCCCAGCGGGAGAACAGACCGTGCACGGCGACGTCCTCGGCCCAGCCGCGCTCGGCGACCAGCCGGTCCAGCAACCGGTCCAACGGCTGCGGGTCGCGCTCGTCCGCCCGAGAGCCGGACAGTGCGCCGACGAAGGGGCCCGCGCCCCGCCCGGCGCCCGACGGTCGGCCCGCCGCCCGGGACCGGCCGCGCACCCCGGCGTCCCGGTAGGACCGGGCGATGCTGCGCGCCAGGTCGGCGCCGGAGGGGTCGTGGCCGAGCGGATCGCGGTGAGTCGGGTCCGGCGGGGTCGGCTCAGCGCCCGACGCGTCATCGGACACGGCGCACCTCCCCCTCCATGACGTCGAACCGGGCGCCGACCAGCGACTCGGGGACGTCGGCGGGCACCGCCGCGGTCACCAGCACCTGTTCCGCCCCGGCCACCGACTTCGCCAGATGGTCCCGGCGGTCCTGGTCGAGCTCGGCGAAGACGTCGTCGAGCACCAGCACCGGGTCGTCCCCGTCGGCCCGCAACAGGTCGTAGGCACCGAGCCGCAGACTCAACGCCAGCGACCAGGACTCGCCGTGGCTGGCGTAGCCCCGGGCCGGCAGCTCCCCGAGGGTCAGCGCCAGCTCGTCGCGGTGCGGCCCGACCAGCGTCACGCCCCGGTCGAGCTCGTCGTCCCGCCGGCGCGCGACCTCGGCCACCAACGCGGCCTGCAGGAGCTCCCGGTCCGGCTGGTCGTCCGGCCCAGGCAGCTCGAAGGAGCAGGCGTAGCGCATGCGGACCGCGGTCCGGTCGGGTCCAGTGGCGGCGGCGACGTCGGCATACCGCCGGGCGACCAGGGGGTCGAGCGCGTGCACCAGCCGGAGCCGCTCCACGAGCAACTCCGCGCCGGTACGGGCCAGGTGCTCGTCCCACGAGTCCAACGTGCGCAGGGCGCCGGGATTGCCGCCGCCACGACGGGCGCCGCCGGCGGTCTTGAGCAGCGTGTTGCGCTGGCGCAGCACGCGGTCGTAGTCGGCCCGCACACCGGCCAACCGAGGGGCCCTGGCCACGAGAAGCTGGTCGAGGAAGCGCCGGCGCTCGGACGGGTCGCCCTTGACCAGCGCCAGGTCCTCCGGGGAGAACAACACCGTGCGCAGCAGGCCCAGGAGCTCGCGGGTCCGGGGCAGCGGGGCCCGGTTCAGCCGCGCTCGGTTGGCGCCCCCGGGGACGATCTCCACCTCGGCGAGCGCCTCGCGCCCCTGGCGCAGCACGCGAGCGCGCACCACCGCGCGCTCCGCGCCGGCGCGCACCAACGGGGTGTCGGTGGCAACCCGGTGGCTGGCCAGGGTGGCGACGTAGTCCACCGCCTCCACGAGGTTGGTCTTGCCCTGCCCGTTGGGTCCCACGAAGGCGGTGGCGCCGGCCTCGAGGTCCACGGCGACCTCCGCGTACGAGCGGAAGTCCTGCAGCGACAGGTGCGCGACGTGCACGGCGCCGGTCAGCTCGCCGGGTCGCTCACATCGGCGCCCGGCGTCTGCTGCTCGCCGCCGCCGGCACGGATCGCGTGCCCTCCGAACTGGTTCCGCATCGCGGCGACCGCCTTCATCGCGGTGGACTCCTCCTGCCGTGAGGCGAACCGGGCGAACAGCGCGGCGGTGATCGCCGGCAGCGGGACGGCGTGGTCGATCGCGGCCTCGACCGTCCATCTCCCCTCACCGGAGTCCTCGGCGTAGCCGGCGATCTTCGACAGCGCCTCGTCCTGGTCGAGCGCGGCAACGAGCAGGTCGAGCAGCCAGGAGCGGATCACCGTGCCCTCCCGCCACGACCGGAGCACCTCGGTCACGTCCTGCACCACCGCGGCCGCCTGGAGCAGCTCGTAGCCCTCGGCGTAGGCCTGCATGACGGCGTACTCGATGCCGTTGTGCACCATCTTGGAGAAGTGGCCGGCGCCGACCGGACCGGCGTGGACGAAGCCGAAGTCACCCTCCGGCTTCAGCGCGTCGAAGACCGGACGGAGCAGCGCGACGTGGTCCGCGTGACCGCCGCACATCAGCGCGTACCCGTTGTCCAGGCCCCAGACTCCACCGCTGACGCCGCAGTCGACGAATCCGACCCCCTTCGCGTCGAGCAGGGCGGCGTGCGCCTGGTCGTCGGTCCACCGCGAGTTGCCGCCGTCCACCACGACGTCACCCTCGCCGAGCAGCTCACCCAGCGCTTCCACGGTCTCGCGGGTCGGTGCGCCGGACGGCACCATCACCCATACCACCCGCGGGCTCTCCAAGGTCCCGACCAGGTCGGCCAGCGAGTCCACGTCGCGCTTGTCCGGCGACCGGTCATACCCGACGACGGTGTGGCCGGCGCGGCGCAGCCGCTCGCGCATGTTGTCGCCCATCTTGCCCAGCCCGACGATTCCCAGCTGCACGACGCGTCCCCTCAACCCTGCAGCCGAAGCGGCATCAGCAGGTAGCGGAAGGCCAGGTTCGGCTCCCCCTGTTCCTCGGCGCAACCGGCGATCGACACCGGACGGGTGGGCTGGGTGAACGCCAGGTGGCACCAGGGCGCGGACACCACACCGAGCCCGTCGAGCAGGTACGACGGGTTGAACCCGATCGAGAGCGGCTCGCCGGACAGGTGCGCGGGCAGTGACTCGACCGCCTGCGCCTCGTCACCACTACCGGCCTCCAGCACCACCTGGTCGGACTCGAACGCCAGCCGCACCGGTGTGTTGCGCTCGGCCACGAGCGAGACCCGGCGCAGCGACTCGACGAACGGGGCGGTCTCCAGCCATACCGTGGACGTGGCCTCGGCGGCGAAAAGCTGCCGGACCCGGGGGAACTCCCCGTCCAGCAGCCGGGTGGTGGTCCGCCTGCTGCCACCGGCGCTGGTGCCCTCGAAGCCGATCAGCCCTTCCCCGGAGCCGCCGCCGGTGAGCGCGACCTCAAGCTCGCTGCCGGCCGTCAGCGACCGGGCGGTCTCCGCCAGCACCCGGGCCGGGACCAGCGCGACCCCCTCGGCGTCGGCCGCACCCGGCGACCAGCCGAGCTCCACCAGGCTGGCCCGGAACCGGTCGGTGGCCATCAGCACCATCTGGTCCCCGGAGATCTCGATCCGCACTCCGGTCAGCAGCGGCAACATGTCGTCCCGGCCCGCCGCCGACACCGCCTGGGCGACCGCCGCCGCGAACGCGTCGGCCGCGACGGTGCCGCTGCTGTCCGGCATCGCGGGCAGGGCCGGATAGTCCTCCACCGGCATGGTCTGCAGGGTGAACCGGGAGCTGCCGCAGGTGAGGGTGGCGCGCTGCCCCTCCAGGGTGACCTCGACCGTGTGCGCCGGGAGGCTACGGCAGATGTCGGCGAGCAGCCGGCCCGACACCAACGCCTTGCCCTCGTCGGCCACCTCGGCGGGCAGGGTCGCCCGGGCCGACGTCTCGTAGTCGAAGCCGGACAGGCTCAGCCCACCGGAGTCGGCCTCGAGCAGCAGGCCGGCCAGCACCGGCACGCTCGGGCGGGTGGGCAGGCTGCGCGCCGCCCAGGCCACCGACTCCGCGAGCAAGTCACGATCGACACGGAACTTCACGGCGACGGGCCTCCTGCGACGGGTGCGGGGGAACGCGTTCGGTCGCGCCATGGGTCCGGCGGGATCCGTACGGCGCTGGCGGGACGAGTGCAGGCTCGCTGAGAGCCGGGAGTCGCATCCTGCCACGCTGGCGGGACGGGTGGCACCGGGTCCTGACCGGGTTGTCCCCAGGCTGACGATCTCCGAGTGGTCCTGGCCGATGATTCCTGTTCTGTCTCATCGCAGTCATCGCAGTTGTGCATGCTGTGGATAACCGAGCTATCTGCAGGTCAGTGGGAATATCCGGCCGGCGGCGAGCTGTGGACAAGGGTGGTGTGTCGGTGCATCAGGGTGCACCGGCCGGCGGTCGCCCGGGGTTGTGCACAGGCGTCCGCAGCGCGGGGTGGGGGACCGGGGAGGTGGCGCACAGCCTTGTCCCCAGTGTGTGCGAATCGGGCGGAATCCCTGGTTTCGGGCACCGCCCGATGTGCGTCCGTCGGCGCGTCGGCCCGGCCGTCAGGTCGCCTGGGCGGCCTGCTTGATCCGGTTGGTGAGCTCGGCGACCTGGTTGTAGATGGTGCGTCGCTCCCCGAGCAGATGCCGGACCTTGCGGTCGGCGTGCATCACGGTGGTGTGGTCGCGGCCGAACTGCTGGCCGATCTTGGGCAGGGAGAGCTCGGTGAGCTCGCGGCACAGGTACATCGCGATCTGGCGGGCCGTCACCAGGACCCGGCTGCGGCTGGAGCTGGTGAGGTCATCGATGGTGAGCCCGAAGTACGCCGCGGTCTGGCCGATGATCAGCCCGGCGCTGATCTCCGGCTCCCCACCCTCCGGGATCAGGTCCTTCAGCACGATCTCGGCGAGCGTCAGGTCCACCGGCTGCCGGTTCAGGCTGGCGAACGCGGTGGCCCGGATCAGCGCGCCCTCGAGCTCGCGGATGTTGGTCTGAATCTTGCTGGCGATGAACTCCAGCACGTCCGGCGGCGCGGTGAGCTTCTCCATCGCCGCCTTCTTCCGGAGGATCGCGATCCGGGTCTCCAGGTCGGGCGGTTGCACGTCGGTGATCAGGCCCCACTCGAACCGGTTGCGGAGCCGGTCCTCGAGCGCCTCCAAGCGCTTGGGCGGTCGGTCGGAGGTGATCACGATCTGCTTGTTCGCGTTGTGCAGGGTGTTGAAGGTGTGGAAGAACTCCTCCTGCGTCTGGATCTTGCCCTCGAGGAACTGGATGTCGTCGATGAGCAGCACCTCCACCTCCCGGTAGCGGCGCTGGAAAGAGGCTGCCCGGTCGTCCCGGATGGCATTGATGAAGTCGTTGGTGAACTCCTCAGAGCTGACGTAGCGCACCCGAGCACCGTCGAAGAGGCTGCGGACGTAGTGACCGATGGCGTGCAGCAGATGCGTCTTGCCCAGGCCCGACTCGCCGTAGATCAACAGTGGGTTGTACGCCTTGCCGGGCGCCTCCGCGCAGGCGACGGCGGCGGCGTGCGCGAATCGGTTGGACGAGCCGATCACGAAGCTCTCGAACAGGTACTTCGGGTTGAGCCGAGCCTCCACGGTGGCGCTGGTCGGCGCGAGCGGGTTGGCCCCGGAGATGGATCCGCCGCTGGGACCACTGCCGAGACCGCCGAAGCTACGGTTCGCCCCCAGCCCGGAGCCGAATGGACTGGTCAGAGCGGCCATGTCGGCGGCATGTCGCCCGCGCGGGTCGTCGAAGCCGGCGGATCCGAACCGCTCGCCAGATGGATCAGTCGACAAATCGCCAGATCGCTGCAGCGACTCGTCGACAGTGGCCGGTCGGGCGTCGTCCGACCCGAGCAGCGCGGGGTCGACCGTGACGGCGAGCCGCACTTCGTGGCCGAGAACACCGCCCAGCAGTGCCTCCACCTGCTCGCGCATCCGACTCTCCAGCTGGGTGCGGGTGAACTCGTCGGGCACCGCGATGATCAGCGTGGAGCCGTGCAGAGTGAGCGCCTGCGAACCCCGGAGGAACCCCTTCTGGCTCGGCGCCAGCTCGGAGATGGTGCGCTGCCAAGCCCGGGTCAGCGCCTGGTCGTCACCGGGGGCCGTTCGGGTCGGGTCATCGGTGCGTGGGACCTCGTCGGTCACAGGAGCCTCCTCGGCGGTTTGTCCCGTTTTCGGCGGGCTATGACCGGCGACTGCCTAGTCCGTCCACACAGTTGTCCACAGCCTGTGAGCAGCCGAGGAGACCCGAAAGGGAGTAGGGCGCGACCGTAACAACGCCGAGCGAAGCGCAGCAAGCAGTTGTGCACAGCCCATGCGCCCGGGTCGGATCAGCATCGGGGCCGGGCTCGGCGTAGGTTTGACCCTGTCCGACCGGTGCGCGTACCGTGGTGCGGCCCGACCCCGGCGACGAGACCGCGGACACCACAGGCGCGCGCCCGCTGGGCCAGCCCGCCGGAGCCCGTCCGTCGGTCGTCCCGGTCGGTCGACCGCTTGACCTGCGCAGATCGAGCACGCCCAGCATCGCCGAGAGCACCGGAGCAGCCGTGACCAAGAGGACCTTCCAGCCGAACAACCGGCGTCGGCACAAGACGCACGGTTTCCGCCTGCGCATGCGCACGCGAGCCGGTCGCGCGATCCTGGCCGCCCGGCGCCGCAAGGGCCGCGACCGGCTCGCCGCCTGACGGCCGCCACGCCTACCTCCCGCTCGCCATCGACATCAGCGCCCGGCCGCTGCCGGCCGACGAGACCCCGAAGACCCTGACCGTGCTGCCGGCGACCCATCGACTCCGCCACCGGCGGGACTTCGCGGTGGCCACCCGCCGCGGCCGACGCGCCGGCTCGGCGACCCTGGTGGTCCATCTCGCCCAACCCGCTGGCGGGGCCCAGCCGTCGCGGTCCCCGGTTCCGCTCCCGGCCCGGGTGGGGTTCGTGGTCAGCCGTGCCTGCGGACCGGCGGTCACCCGCAACCGGATCCGCCGCCGCCTGCGGCACCTGATGCTCGACCGGCTCCCGGAGCTTCCCGCAGCTGCGATCGTGGTGGTGCGTGCCCTACCCGCGGCTGCGGACGCCGACTCTCCCCGGCTGGGCACGGATCTGACCGGTTGCCTCGATCGCCTGCTCGGCACCTCGGGGACGGGCTCGTGAGGTCGGTCCTGATCGGCCTGCTTCGGGCCTACCGCGCGGCGATCAGTCCGCTGTACGGCGACGTCTGCCGCTATTACCCGTCCTGCTCGGCGTACGCGCTGGAGGCGGTCCGCCGGCACGGTGCCGGGCGGGGCAGTTGGCTGGCGGTGCGCCGGGTTGGCCGGTGCCACCCGTGGGCTGCCGGTGGTGTCGATCCGGTGCCACCGGCGTCGTCGGGGTCGGACCGAGCAGGGCCACGACCAGCACGGACCGGGCGAGGAGTGCTGCATGGTTGACTTCTTCAACACCGTCATGGCGCCGCTGTACTGGGCGGTGTCGTCGGTGCTGATGGGCTGGCACTGGGTCTTCGACCTGATCCTGCCGGGCTCGTCCGGCTGGACATGGGCACTGTCGATCATCGGGCTGACCGTGATGGTGCGGGCGGCGCTGATTCCGCTGTTCGTCAAGCAGATCAAGTCCAGCCGCAACATGCAGATGCTGCAGCCCAAGGTGAAGGAGCTGCAGAAGAAGTACGGACACGACCGGGAGCGGCTCGCCCAGGAGACGATGGCGCTCTACAAGGACGCCGGCACGAACCCATTCGCCTCCTGCCTGCCGATCCTGGCTCAGATGCCGATCTTCCTGTCTCTGTTCCGGGTGATCGACCAGGCCACCAAGGACAACCCGCTGGGCGTGCTGACTGCGGCTGACGCCACCCAGCTCGAGGAAGCGACTCTCCTCGGCGCCCGGATCGCGGACACGTTCCTCGGGGCGAGCAGCTGGCAGGTCCAGGTGCTCACCGCCACCCTGGTGCTGCTGATGACGGCGACCACCTTCACCACTCAACGCCAGCTGATGCGCAAGAACATGCCCGAGAGCGCGCTGACCGGGCCCTATGCCCAGCAGCAGAAGATGCTGCTGTACATCCTGCCGGTGGCCTTCGGGGTCGGCGGCATCCTGTTCCCGGTCGGGGTGCTGCTGTACTGGACGACGTCGAATCTGTGGACCATGGCTCAGCAGTTCTACGTCATCCGCAACAACCCGGCGCCCGGCACTCCGGCATTCGACGCAAAGGTCGCCCGGGACACCCGCAAGGGCAAGCTCCCGGCCGCGAACGGGACGGCCGCGACGCAGACCGCCACCGAGCCGAAGCCGCCACCGCCCCCGAAGCGGCAGCAGCCGAAGAAGACCACCCGCAGCCAACGACGCGGCGGCCGATGACCGCGGCCGTCGGCATCGCCGTCCCCCGCACCCACAGGAGAGACATGCCTGACGACGACAACGTCGCCACCGAGCCACTGACCGGCGCAGATGCCGAGAACGGGAGCGATCGCGACCCGGAGTCCCGGTCCGAGTCGAAGCCGGACCCGGACCTGTCGCCGTCGAACCGGGTGAAGCGGCTCGAGGCCGAGGGGGACGCCGCAGCGGACTTCCTGGAGGAGCTCCTGGACATCGTCGACCTCGATGGCGACATCGACCTGGACGTCGAGGGCGATCGGGCAACCGTGTCCGTTGTCGGGGCCGACCTGCAGCAGCTCGTCGGTCCGGACGGCCAGGTGCTGGACGCGTTGCAGGAGCTCACCCGGCTGGCCGTGCTGCAAGAGACCGGTGAGCGCAGCCGGTTGATGCTGGATGTGAGCGGCCACCGTGCTCGTCGGCGCGCCGAGCTCGAGCAGGTCGCAGCCGAGGCCATCGAGCGGGTCAACGGGAACAGAGAGCCGGTGCGGATGGCGCCGATGAATCCGTTCGAGCGCAAGGTCGTCCACGATGCGGTGGCCGCCGCCGGTCTGAGCAGTGAGTCCGAGGGGGACGAGCCGAACCGCCGGGTTGTCGTGCTACCCGGTGCGTGACGGAGGGCGGCGAAGCGCCGGTTCCACGTGAAACGTGCACGCAGCGAGCCGTGAACGCCGCCCCCCGCGTGCCCGAGGCGGCGACGGCGCTTCTCGGCACCGACGCCGACCGCCTGGTGCCCTACGCACGCATGCTGGCGGGGGCCGGGGTCGAGCAGGGACTGATCGGTCCGCGCGAGCCCGCACGGTTGTGGGAACGGCACCTGCTGAACTGCGCAGCGGTGGCTGGCGCGATTCCTCCCGGTGCCGACGTCATCGATGTCGGCAGCGGCGCGGGACTCCCCGGGCTGGTGTGGGCGGTGCTACGCCCGGATCTGCAGATCACGCTGGTGGAGCCGTTGCTGCGGCGAGCGAAGTTTCTGGAGCGGGCGATCCAGGACCTCGATCTCCCGACTGTTCAGGTGCGTCGTGCCCGGGCCGAGGACGTGGTCGGCCAGATCAGCGCTGATCTGGTGACGGCTCGGGCGGTGGCGCCGTTGCACCGGCTCGTCACCTGGTGTCTGCCGCTGGTGCGGCCCGGGGGCTCCTTCTGGGCGCTCAAGGGCGAGTCCGCCGCGCGTGAACTCGCGCAGGCTGATCCACAGCTCCAGCGTGCCGGAGCGCTCTCGGGCATCGTTGCCGCGTACGGTGAGGGTGTCTTGGACCCCCCCACCCGGGTCGTGCAGGTTCGCACCGGGACCGTCGCGCGAGGAGGCCTGTGATGAGCGAGGAGGGCAGGCCGGCATCCGTGCTGGCCCGTCTGGGGTGGCCGAGCACCTCGTCACCGCCATCCGGTCCCGGCGAACAGATGTCGGCGGGGTTGGGCTGGCCGGACCAGGTCGGCGGCCCGGGCGCAGGCGCGAGCGCCCTGGACGCCGAACCGCTGTCGCCCACCGATGTTTCCCGTGAAACCGAGGCTGAGACTGGCGCACAGCCGGCGGGCACCGGCGGGCCGGAGCAGGGCGGGCCGGAGCTGGGTGGGCCGGAGCAGGGCGAGCCGGAGGGAGGCGCCGACCTCGAGCCGAACGCCGCGGCATCGCGCGCCCCGATCGCCGAGCAGACCGAGCAAGACCTCCTGCTGGTGCGCGAGCGCGGACCCGCCGGCCCGCTGCCGACTCCGGCCCAGACCAGAATCTTCGCGGTCGCCAACCAGAAGGGTGGAGTCGGCAAGACCACGACGGTCGTCAACATCGCCGCCGCTCTGGCACAGTCCGGTCACCGCGTTCTGGTGGTCGACCTGGACCCCCAGGGCAACGCGTCCACGGCGCTCGCGATCAAGCACGCGGAGGGCACCCAGGGCGCCTACGAGGTGATCGTGGACGCCGTCCCGGTCCGTGACGTGGTGCAGGACAGCAGCACCGTCGCTGGGCTGACGGTCGTACCGGCGTCGATCGACCTGGCCGGAGCCGAGATCGATCTCGTGTCCTTGGTAGCGCGGGAGACTCGGCTGCGTCGGGCGCTGAGCGTGTATGTGGAGGAGGAGTCCGCCGCCGGACGTCGCTTCGATGAGGTCTTCATCGATTGCCCGCCGTCACTCGGCCTGCTCACGGTGAACGCGCTGGTGGCTGCCGAGGAGATCCTCGTGCCGGTCCAGTGTGAGTACTACGCCCTGGAGGGGATCGGACAGTTGATGCGGACCGTCGAGATGGTCCGCGCTCACCTGAACCCGCAGCTTGCGGTGAGCACGATCGTTCTCACCATGCACGATGCTCGGACCCGCCTGTCCGCAGGCGTGGCCGACGAGGTCCGGGCGCATTTCCCCACCCAAGTGCTCCGCACGGCGATCCCCCGTTCGGTCCGGATCTCGGAGGCGCCGAGCTACCAGCAGACCGTCATGACGTACGACCCCGGTTCTGCCGGGGCGCTGTCGTACCAGGAGGCGGCGCGGGAGATCGCCGAGCGGAGCGATGTAGTCACCGGC
Source organism: uncultured Actinomycetota bacterium (assembly GCA_963704295.1). Taxonomy (GTDB): domain Bacteria; phylum Actinomycetota; class Actinomycetes; order Propionibacteriales; family Nocardioidaceae; genus JACCVL01. The sequence continues at coordinate 1,530,976 of OY969884.1, forward strand.
GACCCCAGCTAGGAGCGGTATGAACACACCCCGAGGACTCGGCCGCGGGCTTGGTGCCCTGATCCCGACTGCCCCCCCACCTGCGCCGATGCCGTCCGTCGGCTCGCTGGACGGCCGGCCCGCGGACGTGCTGACCGGTTCAGCGGTGCCCGCGGACGCGTCGGCTGCCGAAGCGCCCGCCACCGGCGGCCCGGATGCCGGGGACCCCGTGGCGGTGCACGGAGCACACTTCGCCGAGATCCCGATGGACGCGATCTCGCCCAACCCACGGCAGCCCCGGCAGGTGTTCGACGAGGACGCTCAGGCCGAGCTCGTGCATTCGATCGCCGAGGTCGGGCTGCTGCAGCCGGTCGTCGTTCGCCCCACCGCGGGCGGAGGCGCCGGTCAGCGGTACGAGCTGGTGATGGGGGAACGTCGGTGGCGGGCCGCTCAGGCCGCCGGGTTGCCCGCCATCCCGGCCATCGTGCGGGACACCGGCGACGACGTCATGCTCCGCGACGCCCTGCTCGAGAACCTGCACCGGTCGCAGCTCAACCCGCTGGAAGAGGCCGCGGCCTACCACCAACTGCTGGACGACTTCGGCTGCACGCACGAGGAGCTCGCCAGTCGGATTGGGCGGTCCCGGCCTCAGATCACCAACACCCTGCGCCTGCTCCGCTTGACGCCGGCCGTTCAGCGCCGGGTCGCCGCGGGAGTGCTGACCGCCGGGCATGCCCGCGCGCTGGTGGCGGTGGAGGATCCCGCCGTCCAGGAGCACCTCGCTGCCCGGACCGTCGCCGAGCAGCTGTCCGTGCGCGCGCTCGAGGAGGTCGTCGCCACCGGCGGCGGCGCATCCACTGCCGATCCCACCGCGGCGCCGGTGGCGGTCCGGTCCGGCAGCGTGGTGGCGCCGCGGCTGCAGGACCTGGCGCACCGGTTGTCCGAGCGCTACGACACCCGGGTCAAGGTCGATCTCGGCAAGCGCAAGGGACGGATCGTGGTGGAGTTCGCATCGCTGGACGACTTGGAGCGGATCGTCGACATGATGGATCCTGCGAAACCACCGCTGGCGATGCAGCACCTCAGCGACTGATCAATTGAGCGCTTTGTCGACAGATCGCCGAAGAGCTAGATCGTCGAAGTGCTGGAGCGACGGGTCGACTCAGTGATGTGGTGACGAGCCGCTGGCTGTGGCGGCCAGTTCGGCGTAGACCGTCCCGAGGTCGAGTCCGGCCGCCTCGATCGCCAGCGGCACGAGCGACGTGTCGGTCACGCCGGGCGCGACGTTCACCTCGAGGAACCACGGGACCCCGTCCGTGTCCACCACGAGGTCGCTGCGGGACAGGTGCCGCAGGCCGAGCGTCTGGTGCGCGGTGACCGCCACCCGTGCGCACGCGGCCAGCGCGGACTCCGGCAGCTCGGCGGGCGCGACGAACTCGGTGGCGCCCGCGGTGTAGCGAGCGGCGTAGTCGTAGACCCCGCTGTCCGGCCGGATCTCGACCGGCGGCAGGGCGCGCGGCGAGTCGCCCCGCGCAGTTGTCGGTTCCGGGGTGGCCAGGACGGTGACCGCTACCTCGGTTCCGGTGACCATGCGCTCGACCAGCGCCACCTCATCGTAGGCGAAGCAGGCGACCATCGCCGCGGGCAGGTCGTCCGGGGTACGAACGACGGTGCAGCCGAGCGCCGAGCCGCCCCGGGTGGGCTTCACCACCAACGGCAACCCCACCCGGTCGAGCAGCGCGTCCATCACGGTCTTGGCGCCCATCTCCTTGAACGTCTCCGCCGGCAGGGCCACCGCAGCTGGCGAGGACACGCCAGCCCGCCCGACCAGCGTCTTGGCCACCGACTTGTCGAAGGCCAGCCTGCAGGCGGCTGGGCGGGCTCCCACGTACGGCACCCCGACGAGTTCCAGGACAGCGCGCAGCGCACCGTCCTCACCGGCGACCCCGTGCAGCAAGGGGATGACGCAGTCGGGCGGGTCGGCCTTCAGCGCCGGGAGCAGGTCCGCGCCCACATCCAGCTCGTCCACCTCCAGGCCGTGCCGCCGCAGCGCCTGGCTCACCCGCCGCCCGGACCGCAGGGACACGTCACGCTCGTGTGACAGCCCGCCGGCCAGCACCACCACTCGGCCGGCCGTCGCTCCGGCGTTCACCGGGGTCCTGCCACGCCGGGCGGGGTCACGACGCATCCGGTCGCGGCGTCTCGTACCGGCTGGCGATGGCCGGCGCGGCCGTGGTGGCGCCGAACGTCTCGCGCAGGTCGAGCTCGGCCTCGAGGACGCCGGCGAACCGGCGCACGCCCTCCCGGATCCGCTCCGGTGTGGGATGGCAGTACGACAAGCGCAGGCAGCGGGTGCCGAAACCGTCGGCGTAGAACGCGGTGCCCGGCACGTACGCGACCCGCGCCGTGACCGCCCGGGGGAGCATCGCCTTGGCGTCCAACCCCTCCGGCAGCGTCGCCCACACGTAGAAGCCTCCGTCCGGCCTCGTCCAGCGCACGGTTCCCGCCAGGTGCTCGGTCAGCGCGCCCAGCATCGCGTCGCGCCGTTCGCGGTACATCTCGCGGAAGACCTTCACCTGCCCGCGCCAGTCGTGCTCGGCGAGGTAGGTCGAGACCACCGCCTGGGAGAACGACGGCGGGCACAGCGTGGCCGACTCCTGCGCGAGGACCAGCTTCTCCCGGACGGCGTGCGGGGCCAGCACCCAGCCGACCCGCAGCCCCGGGGCAAAGGTCTTGGAGAACGAGCCGAGGTAGACCACCCGCTCGGACTCGTCGGCGCGCATCGCGCGCAGCGGCTCGGCGGAGAACCCGAGCAACCCGTACGGGTTGTCCTCGACCAACAAGACGTCGTGCTCGGCGCAGATGGACAGCACCTCCGCCCGCCGGGCCTCGGTGAGTGTGACGCCGGCCGGGTTGTGGAACGTCGGGACGGTGTAGACGAACTTCACCCGGTCGCCTCGGGCGCGGGCGGCGACCAGCGCCTGGCGCAGCGCCTCCGGCACCAGTCCGTCGTCGTCCATCTCCACGTGCACCACGCCGCACTCGTACGCGCGGAAGACGCCGAGCGCCCCGACGTAGCTCGGTGCCTCGCAGACGACCACGTCCCCGGGGTCGCAGAAGATGCGAGTGACCAGGTCCAGGCCCTGCTGGCTGCCGACGGTGACCACGACGTCGTCGGGGTGGGCGTCGATCCCCTCGGCCGCCATCACCGTGCAGATCTGCTCTCGCAGCGCCGGGTCGCCTTGCCCGGACCCGTACTGCAGCGCGGCCATGCCGCGCTGGGCGACGAGCCGGGAGACCGAGTCGGCCACCGCGTCCAGGGGCAGTCCGGAGATCGACGGCATGCCGCCCGCCAGGGACACCACCTCCGGTCGGCTGGCGACGGCGAACAGGGCCCGGATCTCCGAGGCGGTCATGCCGCGGGTGCGGGTGGCGTACCGATCGACGTAGCTGTCCAGCCGGGTGTGGTGCGCGGGGTGAGCGGGCTGCGCGGGGGAGTGCTCGTTCATCGCCGTCCCACCCCCTGCCGGTCGGTCTGCACCCTCGTCGCGGGGCGCCTGCGGTCCTACGATGCCGTACGGAGGGGCGGCCGACGCGTCGGCCCGCCCGGCGGGAGCGTTCGGAGGTGGTGGCGTGCACGGGCCGCGCCGCAGCAGCGTCCTCGTCCCGGACGACGTCGAGCGCCTGCCCGGCAGGTGCGCGTCGTGCCTGCGCTGGGAGCGCTATGCCGACGTGGGCGCGCTGGCTCGGGCGGAGAGCACTGAATCCGACGTCGGCTCGGCCGACCGCGGGGGCTCGCGCGGCGGGGTCGCCACGCGGGTGAAGCGGCGCTGGTGGGTGGAGGGCTTGTCCACCGGCCCGGTGGGTGGGCTGGTCGTACGGGCGCCGACCGCGAACGGGGTGCCCACCGCCGGTGGCATCGGTGCGGGCACGGACGGTTCCGCCCCGGTGGCTGCGTACGTGACGTACGCGCTGCCGGTCCGCGCGGGGGACGACGCCCTCACCGTGCTCGCGCTGCACGTGGCCGAGGACAGGCGCGGCTCCGGTCTCGGCCGGGCGCTGGTGCACCAGGTCGCCCGGGAGGCGCTGCGCCGACCCCGGGTCCGTGCGGTGGAGGCACTGGCGCAGCGCTCACCGGGGGTGTCCTGCCTGGTGCCGTTGGACTTCTGGCTCGCCTGCGGGTTCACGGTCGTCCGCGAACACCCGCTCACCCCACGGGTGCGGCTTGACGCACGCGTGTTGGCGACGCTGCGGGTCGAGGTCGAGGAGGCGGTCGAGCTGGCCTGGGGGCGGCTGCGAGGCGTGGTGCGTCCCGAGCCCGCTCCCGGGCCGGCGCTGACCACGCAGCGCCGCGGGGACAGCCCGGCGCGCTGACCGCCGTCAGCGGCTGAGGAACTCGTCCAGGTCGGAGAGGATGACGGCCTTCGGCTTGGCGCCGACGATCGACTTCACGACCTCGCCGCCGGAGTAGACGTTGATCGTGGGGATCCCGGTGACCCGGTACTGCGCGGGGGTCTGCGGGTTCTCGTCGATGTTCATCTTGACCACGGTGATCGAGTCACTGTGCTCGGCAGCGATCTCATCGAGGATCGGGCTGACCTGGCGGCAGGGACCGCACCACTCGGCCCAGAAGTCCACGACGACGGGCTTGTCCGCCGCGAGCACGGTCTGCGCGAAGTCGGCATCGGTGACGGCCTGGGTGTTTCCCACGGTCTCTCCTCGAGGATTGGGTGCGAGGTGCAAAGGCAGGGCACGAGTGTGGCCTACACGGGGGACAACGCCACCCCGCCGGCCCCGATTCCCACCCCCCGACCCGCGATCCGTCAGTTGCGACCCGCCCGTCCGACACTTTCGGGCGGCCCATCCGTCACTTGCAGACCCGCATGTCCCTCGGAAGTGACGCATCGCCGCCGAGAAGTGACAGATGGCTGGTGCAGAAGTGACGGATCGCCGCTGGGAAGTGACGGATCGCTGGTAGGGAACTGACGGATCGCGGGTGGGGGGGTGGGGCGGTGGCGGGGGGTCAGTGGGCGGCGTCGAGGTCGGCGAGCCAGCGCTCAGCGTCGATCGCCGCCGCGCACCCGGTACCGGCGGCGGTGGCCGCCTGCCGGTAGCGGTGATCCACCAGGTCCCCGGCGGCGAAGACGCCGGGCAGGCTGGTGTACGTCGTCGGCGCCTGGGCCAGCACGTACCCTTCGGCGTCGAGGTCCACCTGTCCCTTGACCAGCTCGGAGCGCGGGTCGTGCCCGATGGCGATGAACAGCCCGGTCGCCGCGAGCTCGCGGGTCTCACCGGTCCGGGTGTCGCGCACGGTCAGGCCGGTCAGCTGGTCCTCCCCGTGGATCTCGTCCACCGCGGAGTTCCACGCGATCTCGATCTTGGGATCGTTCAGGGCACGCTCGGCCATGATCTTGCTGGCCCGCAACTCGTCTCGGCGGACCAGCATCGTCACCTTGCTGGCGAACCGGGTGAGGAAGGTGGCCTCCTCGACGGCGGTGTCCCCGCCACCGACGACCACGATCTCCTGGTCCCGGAAGAAGAAGCCGTCACAGGTTGCACACCAGCTCACGCCGTGGCCGGACAGCCGGTCCTCGTCGGGGAGGCCGAGCTTTCGATAGCCCGACCCCATCGCGAGGATCACCGTACGGGCGCGGTGCTCGGTCCCGTCGCTGACGCGAACGGTCTTCAGCTCGCCGGTCAGGTCGACGCCGGTGACGTCGTCCGGGACCAGTTCGGCGCCGAACCGCTCGGCCTGCGCGCGCATCTCGTCCATCAGCGCCGGACCCATGATCCCGTCCCGGAAGCCCGGGAAGTTCTCCACCTCGGTGGTGGTCATCAGAGCGCCGCCGGCGGTCACCGAGCCCTCGAACACCAGTGGCTGCAACTGCGCCCGCGCCGCGTAGAGCGCGGCGGTGTAGCCGGCCGGGCCGGATCCGATGATGATGACGTCGCGCACCGTCGGGGCTACCGCCCCGTCGGCGGGCGTGGTCTGGTCGGTCACGTCGAACTCGTCCTGTTCGTGGGGAATGAGGCAAGCGCGGCAGTGCTGCCGCCTGGTGCATCAACGCATGGTAAGGGCTGGGGATTCCGGCCGGGCGGGGCCGGCGGTGCCCGTCAGCGGCTCAGATCGAGGACCGCGCTGGCCACCACGGCCGCGCGATCACAGGAGTAGGCCTGCACGGTCCGGGCCGACAGCGGTCCGCTGGCCACCAGTCGTACGACGGACTCGTCCAGCCGGACGAAGGGCCCCAGGTCCCCCTGCACGCCCGCTGCCCGCAACGCGCGGTCCCCGCACCGGTCGTCGCTGCGGAGGAGGTCGGCGTCCCCCACGTCCGAGGGCCCGAGGCCGGGCGGCGGGTCACCCCCGGCCCCCTCCGGACTCCGACCGTCGCCCAGCACCTGGAAGCGGGAGTCGCCCTCGTCGTACAGCCGCTCGACCTCCGGCCCGAACGCGGCGACCGCGATCACCGGGAGCGCCACCCGTCCACGGTCGAGTCCGTTCCGGTCGCCGTTGTCCGGCTCCGTCTCCCCTGAGATGGCGTCGCCCCCGGACTCGCGGGCGGCTTCCGGCGCCGAATCCGCCGCTCCGGACGACGCGCTGTCCGCCGACCCGCCGGTGCCGAGGTCGATGACGTCGGCGGCGACGCTGACCGCCACTAGCGCGGCGGCGACCGTCGCGGCGCCGGCGAACCACTGGCGGGCCCTGCTCCGGCGACGGCTGCTGATCGGGACCACGACGTCGCCGCCCTCCGCCGCGCCGGCGCTCTCCGCGGCGCTCTCCGCGGGCGCGTCTGATGACCGGCGCAGTGACTCTGCCGCGAGCGCGGCGTCCAACCGGTCTGCGACATCGGGGGGCATCGTGGGCGCGGGGCCGGTGGCGAGCAGGCTCGGGAGCCTCACCAGCCGGTCCTGGACCGCGGCGCACCGCGCGCACACGGCGACGTGGGCAGCCGCGGCGTCGGCGTCGCTGTCCGGCAACACCCCGGCGACGAGGTCGGCCAGCTGCTCGCTGCTCACGTGCGGATCACGGGCGGGCATCGGTCACCTCCTGCTCGGTGTGGGGGGGCTGTCGGGAGGCCGGCGCCGGGCTGCGGGGATGGGACGCACACCGGCAGGTAACGGTTCCGTCACGGTGACCGGTTCGGCCGGCTCGGCCGGCTCGGCCGGTTCTTCGGGTTCGTCCGGGGACGCCCCCGGCGCCCATTCCGCCAGCAGCGGCAGCAGCCGAGCTCGCCCGCGCGAGCACCGGCTCTTCACCGTGCCGGGGGCGCAGTCGAGCATGACGGCCACCTCGTCGACCGGGTAACCCTCCATGTCGACGAGGATCAGGGCGGCCCGTTGCTCGGGGGGCAGCTCCTGCAGCGCCGCCAGCACGGCGTCCCGCCGCGCGGTCTGCTCGGCCACCTCCGCCACGGCGTCGGCGGCGGTCGGCGGGGCATGGTCGTCGTCCTCGGGCAGCGGCTCGGCTCGCCGGACCGCCTGCCGCCGGGCCCGGTCGAGGCAGGCGTTGACGACGATCCGGTGCAGCCAGGTGGTCACCGCTGCGTCGCCCCGGTACGCCTCCGCCCGCCTGAACGCCGACACCAGCGCGTCCTGCAGCGCGTCGGCGGCCTCCTCGGGGTCGCGCAGGGTGCGCAGCGCGACCGCCCAGAGCCGGTCACGATGTCGGCGGACCAGCTCGCCGAACGCGTCCGGGTCGCCGTCGACGTGCCGCTGCAGCAGGGTGCGGTCGTCGGCCGGGCTCATCCGCGGACGGAGATCTCGGCGATGGCGCCCTTGAAGGTGTCGCCGCCGACCGGCGGCAGCTCGGTCAGCCAGACGACGATCCGGCGCGTGGTGAGCGGCTCCGGTGGGCGCAGGGTGAGGTCGGCCCCGGCGTCGCGCGCCTCCCCGAGCAGTTCGAGGTCGTCCACGGTGCTGGGCCGCCCCGCGTCCTCGGGCGCGGCGTAGACCTGCACCGACGTCGGTCCCCCGTCGAGGCGGAGCGTGACGCTGCTGACGTCCTGCGCCTTGCCCAGATCGAGCAGCAGGCCGACGCCGTCCTTGAGGTTGCCGAGCTCGGCGGAGCCGAAGTACGACGAGGTGGTCCAGGTCGTCGAGGCGTCGCCGTCAATGGCGAAGCCGGCTGTCTCCGGGTTCTCCCCGCCGTCGGTGCCCTGCGGATCGAAGTCGGCCACGGACTCGATGTCCAGCTCCCGGGTCGGCGGGCTGGTGTCCGCGCCCCCGGCTTCCGGGCTGGAGGTGGGGTCGCCGCCACCGGAGGAGTCGAGGATCAAGTAGGTCACCGCGCCGGCGAGGGCGATCAGCAGCAGGACGGCGAGCCATACCGGGGCCCGACCGCCGGTCTGCCGCCGGTCCACCGGCGGATCGGGTTGCTGCGGTCCCGACTCCGCCAGCGCCCGGGGCGGGGGCACCAGGTTCACCGCCGGGGGCGGCCCGCTGGGGTCCGGGGCCAGCGGGATGACCCCCCGGGGGACGGTCTCGTCATCCTCGTCGTCGACCGAGAACGTGGTGGTCAGGTCGTCGCCGAGCGCGAGGACGGCGAGCTCGCGGGCCACCTGCTGCGCGGTCCGCAGGTGCGGTCCCTGACGGGTGCCGTTGCCGAGGATGCGGTCGCAGACGGCGTCGATCGCCGGGTCCACCCCGGCCCGCACCTGACGGGGCCGAAGCAGCCGCCCGTGCTCGGTCGGGGCGGCCGGCAGCCCGAGGTCGCGGCTGCCTGGCCACCGGGCCACCAGGCAGGCGTAGAGCAGCCGGCCGAGCGCCTTGACGTCGGCCTGCTCACCGGCGACCGACGTCGCCTCGGTGTCCTCGTCGGGGGCGTGCAGGGCCTGGTCGGTCGCCAAGCCGAGCATCCGGACCGCGCCGTTGTGCTTGATGATGATCCGGGCGGGGTCGAGCCGGCGGTGCTGGACGTCGGCGCGGTGCGCCGCGGCCACCGCCTCGGCCACCTCGCGCATCACCTCGGCGGCCCGCGGCGCGCTCAGCGGTCCCTGCCGGAGCACGTTGTCCAAAGAGACTCCGGAGGCCCACTCCCGGACGACGTAGGCGAAGCCCTCCTCGTGTGACGCGTCCAGCACCCGCAGGAACCGTGGGTCCTCGACCGCGGTGGCCCGCCGGGCGGCGGTGAGGAACGGCTCGGCGGTGTGGTCGGAGCTGGGCACCACCTGGACGCTGACCGAGCGGTTCAGCACGTGGTCGACGGCGCGCCACGTCTGCGACCTCGGCGTCTCGCCGACGAGGTCTTCGATCCGGTAGCGCCCGGCGAGTCGTACGCCGGCGCTCAAGGTCTGCGCGTGCACCCGTCCTCGCCGTGTCGTCCCCGGCCGCCGAGGTGGACCCCTGACGGCTGCTGCCCATGCTAAGAGGTGCGGCCGGAGACGTCGTGCGCAGCGCCGAAGCCCATCACCCTGCCGTCGACCGGTTGCGGCCGAAGGGAGGACGGCGCGGATCAGCGCCGGGTCACGGCGCGGAGGAGCGCGCCGACCTCGGTGAGGCGGAGCAGCCGTGCGGCCAGCAGGTACGACAGGGCGCCGCCGGGGCCGGCCACCGCCAGCGCCAGCACGGCAGCCGCATCCCCGGTCGGGGCGCCGGGGATCCGGTCGACGGCGAGCACCAGCGAGAGCATGACGGCCGCGGCCACGGCACAGGCCAGCACCAGCCGGGCGGTGAAGGCGGCGAAGGCCCGGTTCACCAAGCCGCCCTCGGCGTCGAGCCGGCGACCGAGGACGGTGATCGAGACCGTGGCGCCGGCGAGGTAGGCGATGCCGTACGCCAGCGCCAGCCTGGTGGCCACCTGTTCGGTGGGCGCGTTCAGCGCGAGCAGGACGGCGGCGACGATGTTGCCCCCGCTGACGACGAGTTGGAGGAGGAACGGGGTCCGGGTGTCCTCCTGGGCGTAGAAGCCGCGCAGCACCAGGTAGTGCACGGTGAACAGCACCAGGCCGGGCGCGAAGGCCGCCAGCGTGTTGCCGAGGCTCGCGGTGTTGCCGTCCAGGGCGCCGTAGGAGAACAGGACCGCCGCGAGCACGCCGCCGAGGCAGGCGACCGCGGTGGCGACCGGCGCGATCGCGACCAGCACCAGCCGCAACGTGGACGCGATCTCGTCGCGGACGTCGCTCAGCCGGCCGTCGACGGCGAGCCGGCTGAGAAGCGGCATCGTGGCGGTGACCAGGGAGACGGTGATCACCGCGTGCGGGACCTGGGCCACCAGGAACGCGTTCTGGTACGCGGCCACGCCGCTCGCCTCGCTGCCGGTCAGCGCCGCCTCGGTGCTCGACCCGGTCGCGATCCGGGTGACCACGAAGAAGGACACCTGATTGGCCACCACGAATGCGATCGTCCAGGCGCCGAGGCGGAAGGTGCGGCCGAGCCCGACTCCGCGCAGGTCCCGGCGGAACCGGAATCGGAAGCCGGCCGCGCGGGCGTACGGCACCAGCACCAGCGCCTGCACCGCGATGCCGAGCGTCGCGCCGGCACCGAGCAGCGCCTCCTGGGCGGTGCTGAATCCGTTGCTGGCGTCGGAGGTGCCGTACGCGAACGCGTAGGTGCCGAGCACCAGGCAGGCGACGACGTTGTTGACGATCGGTGCCCACATCATCGGGCCGAACCGCTCGCGCGCGTTGAGGATCTGTCCGACGAGCACGAACGTGCCGTAGAAGAAGACCTGGGGCATGCACCAACGCATCAGGTCGTAGGCGGACTCTCGCTGGGCGGCCAGCTCCGGGGTGAACAGAGCGGAGTCGAACGCCAGGAACGCCAGCACCGGCACCAGCGCGACCAGCATGGCGGTGGCTCCGGCGAGCACCAGCACCCCGACGCTCAGCAGCCGTTGGGCGAAGGCCTCTCCGCCGTCCTCGTCCTGGCGCATCGCGCGCACCAGCTGCGGCACCAGGACCACGTTGAAGATGCCGCCGGCGACCAGGATGTACAGGGAGTTCGGAAGCGTGTTGGCCTGCGTGAACAGGTCCGCGTCCAGCGACTTGCCGAGCACGGCCAGCAGCAACGCACCGCGGACGAAGCCGGTGAGCCGGGACACCACCGTTCCGGCGGCCATCCACGCGCCGGCCGACAGCAGCCGGGACCGGTCGTCGCCGTTCACCGGCGGCCCCGACGCCAGATCCGGCGGCCGATGGCGAAGACGAGCACGGCGCACGCCACGCCCATGATCGCCCAGATCACCCGGCCGACGACGCTGGTGCGCAGGCTGAAGACGAGCGGGGTGCCGACCCGTCTGCCCGACTCGGTGACGACGTACGCCTCCGCCGTGGTCACGCCGACCTCGCCCACTCGCGTGTCGACGGTGACGGTCTCCCGCTGTCCGGGCCCGATGGTCAGTTGGGACCCGGTCTCGAAACGGGTCCGGGCTTGTTCCTCGCCAGCCGCCGTCTCGACCGCGACGGACACTGTGACCGCGCGGTCCAGCTCGTTGGTGATGGTGAGGGGGAACGGCCCGCGGGTGCTGGACAGGGTGACGAACTCCGGACCCGTCAGGGTCACGCCGCGCAGGATGTGGCGTACCGAAGCTGCCGCCCGCTCGGTCAGCTGCTGGCGAAGCAGCAGGTCGTCGTCGGCAGACCGGGAGACGCCCAGCGCCACCCCCGCGTCGTACCAGCGGCGCAGGGCCAGGGACCCGTCGACCAGCTGGACGAGCAACCGCGCCCGCCGGTGCAGCTGGGCGGCGGCGGTGGTCAGCTCCTCGGGCAGCACCTCGTCGACCTCGTCGGTGCCGGGAGCCCCGGTGGGTCCGTCGTACGACCGCGGCTGGGCGAGCAGGTCGTCCACCGGGACGGGACGCAGCCAGGGAACGGTCAGGCCGGAGAAGAAGCCGGTGCTGGGCCAGTCCGCACCGGGGTCCCACCTCGGCGGGGCGACGAACGCGGCACTGACCGAGCGCCGGCCGGCGGCCGCTCCCTCCGCGCTGAGCAGCGCGGTCTCGGCGAGCAGCCGCTGTCGGACCTGCAGCGCGGACAAGGGGTCGCCGGGAGTCGGTCCGCCTCCGGCAAGGGCGGGATCGACCACGAGGACGTCGAGCGGTCCGAGCTCGGTGGCGACCTGCTGGCCGACGCCGTCGAGCCGGTCCCAGCCGGGGAGCATCCGCGGCGCCAGGGCCGCAGCGCCGACGCCGTCCGCCCAGCGCAGGTCCGCCAACGTCTCCGGGTCCACGACGCCACCCACGGGCAGCGTCAACACCCGGGCCAGCCGGTCGAAGAGCCGGCGCTGCGCCCCGCGGGTGGCCGCGTCGACGCTGTTCGACAACCCGGTGAACGGGCTGGTCGCCAGCGTCGTCGTCGACGGCTCTCCGTAGGCGGTGGTCCAGGGCGTTCCGGCGGTCGCGAGCCCCAGTGCGTCGTCGAACCACGACTGCACCGCGGTCACGCCGGAGCTGGCGCCGGTACCGGCGCCAGCGGACTCCTCCTCCGAGCCGTTGCCGGTGTTCTGCTCCGGGGCTGCGCCGTCGGGGCCGGCGCCCACCCGTTCGACCAACCCGCCCGGCGGCCCGAGGTCGCCGCTGCCGATGTCCTGCGCGGCGTCCAACACGGCGGGGTCGGGAACCACGGTCAGCGGCACCTCACCGGCGGTCTGGCCGAGGTCGACGATCCGGCGCAGTCGACCACCGGGCTCCATCGACCGGACCAGCTTCGCCTGTCGGGCATACGTTCCGTCACCGCGGCGCAGCACCGGGCTGCTGATCGGCCAGACCAGCCCGAGCCGGACCTTCGCCCGGTCCTCTGCCTCGGCCAGGGGGGTGAACGTGCGCGCCCGCGCGGCCGTCACCCGCGCGCCGTCCACATCGGTCGCGAGGATGTGCACCCCGACGGTGTAGACCCCGTCGTCGCCCGAGATCGGCAGCAGGTCCCACGGCACCTTGACGCGGAACGGAGCGAACTCGCCGGGGGACAGGTCGCCGAGGATGTCGAAACGGCCGAACTCGGTGACCCGGTCGCCGAAGTACGACTCCGGGGCGCTGTCGGCCGTGGCCCCGACCTCGTCGCGAGTGGTCAGGGGGCTCGGGGAGATCACCAGGTAGACGTTGACGTTCTGCCACTCCTCGGTGTCTGTGTTCACCACCCGGCCGTTCATCTCGACCGGGTCGCCCGGTCGCAGCGTGGACGGGGTCAGCGAGGTGAGGCTCGCCGACAGCCCCGGCTGGAGGTCCTCCTCGGCCGTGGGCGTTCCGGCCCTTTCGGTGACCGGCGCTGTCGCCGCCACGGCCGCCGCGCTGGCAGGCGGCAGGAGGCTCGACAGCACGGCCAACAGAACGGCGAGGGACGAAGCCGCCACGACGGCGTGCGACCGACCCCGGTCGGGTCCGGCGGTCACGCGGTCATGCTAGAGGCCGGGTCGTCGACTCAGCCGCAGGCCCGCGGCGCCGGGCTGCGTACGATGAGCACCCGTGTCCGAGCCCTCCGCCCACTCCGAGCCGAGTCGGCCGCTCACCGAGTTGCAGCAGCATGCGGTGGCCGAGCTGTTGCGGATGGCCCCGGTCGTCGAGCCGCTCGCCCGTCGGTTCGACGAGGCGGGCGAGACGCTGGCTCTCGTCGGCGGGACCGTCCGCGACGCGTTGCTCGGCCGTTTGGGCGCTGACTGGGATTTCACCACGTCCGCCCGGCCGGAGGTCACCGAGAAGCTGCTGGCGGGCTGGGCTGACGCCGTGTGGGACGTCGGTCGTGCCTTCGGCACCATCGGTGCGCGCAAGGGCGACGCGCAGATCGAGATCACCACCTACCGCGCGGACCGCTACCTGCCGTCTTCGCGCAAGCCGAACGTGGACTACGGCGACACCCTCGAGGGTGACCTGTCCCGCCGGGACTTCACCGTCAACGCGATGGCGGTGCAGCTCCCGTCCCAGACCTTCGTCGATCCCTTCGGAGGGCTGGAAGACCTGGCTGCCGGCCGACTTCGGACGCCCGGAACGGCGGTCCAGTCCTTCACCGACGACCCGCTCCGGATGATGCGGGCGGCGCGGCTGGCCGCCCAGTTGGGGTTCGAGGCCACCGACGACGTGGTCGCAGCGACCAGGGACATGTCCGACCGGTTGGCGATCGTGTCTGCGGAGCGCGTGCGAGACGAGCTGGTCAAGCTCGTCTGTGCACCGCAGCCGCGGCGGGGCTTGGCCCTGCTGGTGACCACCGGCCTGGCCGACGAGGTGCTGCCGGAGCTGCCGGCGCTGCGGCTCGAGCGGGACGAGCACCACCGGCACAAGGACGTCTATGAGCACACGCTGACCGTGCTGGAACAGACGATCGTGTTGGAGCCCCGGCTGCCCGGGAGCGGTCCGGACCTGGTGGCCCGGCTGGCGGCGCTGCTGCACGACATCGGCAAGCCCCGCACCCGCCGGTTCGGCGGCGACGGGACGGTCACCTTCCATCACCACGACGTGGTGGGGGCCAAGCTGACCCGGCGTCGGCTGAAGGCACTGCGCTTCCCGAACGACGTGATCGACGCGGTCGCCCGGCTGGTGGAGCTGCACCTGCGCTTCCACGGCTACGGCAGCGGGGAGTGGAGCGACTCTGCCGTGCGGCGCTACGTCCGGGACGCCGGCCCGCAGCTGGAGCACCTGCATGTCTTGACCCGGGCGGACTGCACCACGCGCAACGCCCGGAAGGCGGCCCGGTTGCAGCGGACGTACGACCACATCGAGGAGCGCATCGCCCGGCTGGCCGAGGAGGAGCAGCTCGAGGCGATGCGCCCGGACCTGGACGGCAACCAGATCATGACGCTGCTGGACCTGCCGCCCGGTCCGTTGGTGGGGCAGGCCTACCGCTACCTGCTGGATCTGCGGGTCGAGCACGGCCCGCTCGGCGAGGAGCGCGCCATCGAGGAGCTGCACGCCTGGTGGGCGGCCCGCTCCTGAGCGCTCATACCCCGACCGGAGCGCGGGCGGGCACCGTGCCCGGCAGCGCGCGCAGCGCCAGCCCCGCTACTGCGGCGAGGGCGACCGCGACCGCCATCATCGCCACCGGGGCCTCGCCGTCGGACGGGAGCACCAGGGCCGCCAGCGCGGCGGCGGACACCAGCCCCACGTTGAAGACGAGGTCGTAGAGCGAGAACACCCGGCCGAGATGGTCGTCCCTGACCTGTTGCTGGACCAGCGTGTCCGCTCCGATCTTCAGGCCGTGACCGCTCAGGCCGAGGGTGAACGTGGTCGCGATCAGCACCGCCTCGGCGCCGGTCAGGGCGAACGCCAGCTGCAGCGCTGCGGCGCCGAGCAGCAGGGCGGCCATCGTCCGACGCAGCGACCATCGTCCGACCGCCGCGGGGACGGCGAGCGCGGCGGTCACGATCCCGGTCCCGACCGCGAGCACCACCAGGCTGAGGCCGTTCAGGCCGGACGCGGGGTCACCGGGGGCGGCAAAGGGGCCGCGGAACAGCAGGATGGCCGCGACCAGCACCGTCCCGGCGAGCATTCGGTGGGCGCCGACGAGCAGGACCGCGGCCGCCGCTGCCGGTCGCTCCCGCAGGTGCGCCACCCCCGAGCAAAAGTCGCGGATCGTGGACGTGGGGGGCGGGGGGGTGGCGAAGGCGGCGCGATCGGGGCCGAGTGCCTGCCGCCCGAAGCGGCCCGCCAGCCCCGCGGTGACCAGCCAGAGCCCGACCGCGAGCGCGAGGGTCCGGCCGGTCGCGTCACCCGGTCCGCCGAGCAGCCCCTGCCACAGCCCGCCGAGCCCGAGGCCGACCGTGAATGCGATCGTCCCGGCGGTGGGCAGCACCGCGTTCGCCGGCAGCAGGTCCGCTTCCGCCACTGTGTGCGGCACCGCGGCCGACAGCGCGGACAGCCCGAACCGGTTGGCCGCGAAGCTGACGACCACCAGGACGAACAGCGCGGCGTCCTCTCCGCGTCCGGCACCGCCGACCGTCACCACCAGGCCGACCGCGACGGCGAGCACCGCTCGAAGCGCCGGCACCGCCGTCAACACGTCCCGCCGAGACCAGCGGTCGAGCAGCACACCGGCGACCGGACCCACCACGCTGAACGGCAGCAGCATCGCCGCGGTCACGGCGGCGATGGCCGCTGGGCTGGTCTGCCGCTCCGGGGAGAAGAACAGGTACGAAGCGAGCACGACCTGGAAGACGCCGTCCGCGCACTGCCCGACGAGCCGCAACCCGAGCAGGCGGCGGAACGCCGCGAGGGGAAGCAGTCGGCGCAGGTCGCGCAGCACACGCACGGTCGATTGTCGCAGCAACGGCGTCGGCCCGTCGGCGGCGACCAGGCTCAGGCCTCCGCGTCGCCGCGGATGAACGCCTCCAACCCCTGCTTGCCCTCGTCGTCGGGTCGCTGCACGGGCGGCGACTTCATGAAGTAGGTGGACGCGGCGTGCACCGGGCCACCCTGACCCCGGTCCTGGGCGATCTTGGCCGCCCGGATCGCGTCGATGATGATGCCCGCGGAGTTCGGGGAGTCCCAGACCTCGAGCTTGTACTCCATGTTCAGCGGCACGTCGCCGAACGCGCGACCCTCCAGCCGGACGTAGGCCCACTTCCGGTCGTCCAGCCACTGCACGTAGTCGCTGGGGCCGATGTGCACGTTACGGGCACCGAGGTCGTGGCGCAGGTTGCTCGTCACTGCCTGTGTCTTGGAGATCTTCTTCGACTCCAGCCGGTCCCGCTCGAGCATGTTCTTGAAGTCCATGTTGCCGCCGACGTTGAGCTGGTAGGTCCGGTCCAGAACCACGCCGCGGTCCTCGAACAGCCGAGCCAGCACCCGGTGCGTGATCGTGGCGCCCACCTGGCTCTTGATGTCGTCCCCGACGATCGGCACGCCGGCAGCGGTGAACTTGTCGGCCCACTCCGGGTCGGAGGCGATGAACACTGGCAGCGCGTTGACGAACGCGACCCGGGCGTCGAGGGCGCACTGGGCGTAGAACTTGTCCGCGCGCTCACTGCCGACCGGGAGGTAGGACACCAGCACGTCGGCGTCACACTCGCGAAGCGCTGCGACGACGTCGACCGGCTCGTGGTCCGACTCGTCGATCGTCTCCCGGTAGTAGCGACCGAGCCCGTCCAGCGTGGGACCGCGCTGCACGCTGACCCCCATCGGCGGGACGTCGCAGATGCTGATCGTGTTGTTCTCACTCGCCCGGGTCGCCTCGGCCAGGTCGAAGCCGACCTTCTTGGCGTCGACGTCGAAGGCGGCGACGAACTCGATGTCGCGGACGTGATAGTCGCCGAACCGCACGTGCATGAGCCCGGGCACGGTCGCCTCGGCATCGGCGTCCCGGTAGTACTGCACTCCCTGAATGAGGGACGTGGCGCAGTTGCCCACGCCCACGATCGCCACACGGACCTTGCCCATCAGCTGGTCTCCTTCGTCGTCGTGCTGGTGGTGGTGCTGCTGCTGGTGGTGGTGCTGCTGCTCGTGCCGGTGCCGGTGCCGGTGGCAACCGGGGGTCCGGGTGCCGCGCCGGCGCGCTCGATGTCGATCAGGTCGGTCAGCCAGCGCACCTCACGCTCGGCCGACTCCAGCCCGTAGCGCTGGAGCTCGAGGGTGTAGGCGTCCCAGCGTTGCCGGGAGCGGTGCACAGAGTCGCGCAATCGGTCCAAGCGTTCCTCCAGCCGGCTGCGCCGGCCCTCCAGGATGCGGACGCGGGTCTGACTGTCGGCCCGGGCGAAGAAGGCGAAGTGCACGCCGAAGTTCTCGTCGTCCCAGGCCGACGGACCCGCCTCCGCGACGAGGGTGCGGAAGTGCTCCTTGCCCTCGGCGGTGAGCGTGTAGACGATCCGGTTGCGACCGGCCCCGGCCGGGCCCGGCTCCGGATCGGCGTCGAGGTAGCCGTTCCGGACCAGCGCCTTGAGGCAGGGGTACAGCGTGCCGTAGGAGAGCACCCGGCCCCAGCCGAGCAGGCCGATCAACTGCTTGCGCAGCTCGTAGCCGTGCATCGCTGCGTCGGAGAGCAGGCCGAGCACGGCCATCTCCAGCGCCTTGCCGCGACCAGTCACCGTCGTCCTCTCGGGCGTCCGCTCCCGAGCGGCCGCCGCACGCGTCCATCAACGGAGCGTTGCACTGTGATGTATCGCAACGATACATCGCATCGACGGGTCCGTGGGGCCAGCCCGGTGAGACCGGTCTCGATTTCCCCGGTGGCCGCGGCTTGGTCACACTGTCCGGGCACGTGAGCACCGATTCGGTCGAACGGGAAGACGCAGCGAGTGAGGCACAAGAACAGAGCAGGCGACTCTTCGCCCGAGAGCCCCGGCGCAGGCAAGGGCACGGGCAAGGGCACGGGCAGGGGCGCTGCCGCTCCGGGCGAGCCCGTGACCAAGAAGAAGGCCGCCTCGCGACCGCTGTGGCAGCGGGTGCTCACCAAGCTGGTGCTCGTGGGCGCGGTCCTGCTCACGCTCGGACTGGTGGCCTTCTTCATCGCCTATCTGACCATCGACATCCCCGACCCCAACGAGGACTTCCAGGCGGAGACGAGCTTCGTCTACTACTCGGACGGCAAGGCGGAGCTGGGATCGTTCGCGGTGCAGAACCGGCAGCTCGTCACTCTCGATGACATCCCACAGCACATGCAGGACGCCGTCATCGCGGCCGAGGACCGCACCTTCTACGACAACGCCGGGATCGACGTGAAGGGCATCGTCCGGGCCGCCTGGAACAACCTGCAGGGCGACTCCACCCAGGGCGCGTCCACCATCACGCAGCAGTACGTGAAGATCCTCTACCTGTCCCAGGAGCAGTCCTACACACGCAAGGTGCGGGAGGGGATCCTGGCGCTGAAGGTCCAGCGCGAGCTGGCCAAGAACGAGATCCTGCAGGGCTACCTGAACACGATCTACTTCGGCCGTGGCGCCTACGGCGTCCAGGCGGCCGCGCAGGTGTACTTCGACAAGGACATCGCGGACGTGACCGTTCGGGAGTCCGCCCTGCTCGCCACCGTGCTCAACTCACCGGGCACGCTGGACCCGCGGGAGGGCAAGGCCGCCGAGCGCGCCTCACTGGTGCGCTACCGGTACGTCCTGGACGGCATGGCGGAGTCCGGCGTCCTGACCGAGGAGAAGGCCGACCGGCTGGCCCGGAAGCTGCCGCGGACCCAGGCGCCCTCCTCGCAGGACTCCCTCGGTGGGCCGGAGGGCTTCCTGGTCGCGATGGTGGAAGACGAGCTGCGCGAGATCGGCTTCACCGAGTCGGAGATAAACGGCGGCGGGTTGCAGGTCACCACCACCTTCGACAAGCAGGCGATGACCGCGGCGAAGGATGCCATCCGGGCCCAGGAGCTCGGCAACCTCAAGGCGCTGCACGTCGCCCTCGCGTCGGTCGAGCCCGGCAGCGGTGCGGTGCGGGCGCTGTACGGCGGACCGGACTACGTGGCCAGCGACTACAACTGGGCGCTCGCCGGAGCCCAGCCCGGCTCGTCGTTCAAGCCGTTCGCACTGCTGGCCGGGCTGCGGGACGGGTTCAGCCTGAACGACACCTTCAACGGCAACTCGCCGTACCTGATCGAGGGAACCGGCGAGGACGTCGAGAACCAGGGCGACTCCGGCGGGGGGTCGTTCGGAACGGTGTCCCTGCTCACCGCCACCGTGGAGTCGATCAACACCGCCTACGTCGACCTCACCTTGTCGATGGTGGACGGTGGCGAGAAGGTGATCGAGGCGGCCGAGCTGGCCGGCATCCCGAAGTCCGCCACCAAGGAGCTCGCGCCGGTGCCGGTGGTCCCGCTCGGGTACGCGCCGGTGCCGACCATCGACATGGCCAACGCCTACGCCACGTTCGCCGCACAGGGCCGGCGGGCGGACTGGTACGTCGTCGAGGAGGTCCTCGACGCCGACGGCGAGACCGTCTACACGGCCAAGGCGACGGCCGAGCGGGCCTTCTCCGCCGACATCGCGAGCGATGTCTCCTATGCCCTGCAGCAGGTCGTCGAGCAGGGCACCGGCACCAACGCCGGAGTCGTCACCTGCCCCGCGGCCGGCAAGACCGGGACGGCCACGGGTGCCGAGGGTGAGGTGTCGTCCTCATGGTTCGTCGGCTTCACCCCCAACCTGTCCACCGCGGTGATGTACGTCCGCGGGGACGGCAACGACCAGCTCGAGGGGTTCTTGCCCACGTTCTACGGCGGTGAGTACCCGGCCAGGACCTGGGCGGCCTACACCCAGTCCGCGTTGGAGGGCGAGGAGTGCGTGCCGTTCCCCGAGCCCGCATTCGTCAGCGGGACGCCACCCACCTCGGCGCCTCCGAGCACGACCGCGCCGCCGGCGACGACCACCCAGCCGCCGACCACGACCACGACGACGCCGCCGACCACTACGACCACCACCACCGAGCCGCCGACCACCACGACGACCGAGCCGCCGACCACCACGACGACCAAGCCGCCGACGACGACGCAGCCGCCGACCACGCAGCCGCCGACCACGGTGCCGACCGGGCCGACCAGCCCACCGACCGGGGGCCCAGGAGGCGGGGGCGGCGGATGACCGCGCCCGCTTCGCGTCCGTAGCCTGCCCATGTGGATTCCCCCGGGGAGCGGCGCGGTGCGCAGGCACGGCCGGTGATCGCCCCCACCAGGGATGACCCGCTGGTCGCCGCCGGGAGCGTCGCCGTGGGGGGGCCGGTGGGCCGACACGCGGCCGCGCACCCGTTCTGGTCGCCGCTGCGGGTGGTGCTGGCGCTGGTCACACTGGCCGGGGTCCTCAACCTGGCGCACACCGCCCCGTGCCAGTCGGGGGCCTGGTGGGACGGTCAGGCGTATGCCGACCTCTGCTACAGCGACGTCCCGCTGTCCTACGTCTCGGCCGGGCACGTCGAAGGGCTGCTCCTCTCCGCGGACACCGCCGGCCGCTACCCGGCCAGCACGGACCCCGCCCCGGTCGCCGCGCTGGCGCTGCTGACCGGATCGGTCGCGCGGCTGGTGACCGACGACGGTGACCTGCCGGATCGGTCCGGCCTGAGCGTGCGCCGGCTGGCCGCCGAGCCGGAGATCCAGCAGGAGGCCGTGACCTTCTACGCGCTGTACGCCCTGTTGATGGTGGGAGCAATGCTGACCATCGGCACTCTGCTGGTCGGCGTGTCCGGGCGGCGGCGGTGGGACGCGGCCGCGTTCGCGATCGCACCGGTGCTGGTGCTCGCCGCGACCATCGGGTGGGACCTCGTCGGGGTGGCGCTGACCGTCGCGGCGCTGCACGCCTGGTCGCGGGACCGGCCTGCCGCTTCCGGCGTGCTGCTCGGCAGCGCCGTTGCCGCCGCGGTCTGGCCGGTCGCCCTGCTCGCCGCGACCGCGGCCCTCGCCCTCCGATCCCGCCAGCTGCGAGCGCTGGGCACCCTCGCTGGCGTCGGCACCGGGGTCTGGGCGCTGTGGCAGCTGCCGGTGCTCGTGCGGGGCGGCGGCTCGTGGGTGGACACCGTCAACCACACCCTGCAGGGACAGATCGGCTACGGCTCGCTGTGGAGGCTGGCGGCAACGTACGGAGTGACGGTGTCGCCGGGAGTGCTGGTGTGGACCGTCGCGGTCGGTGTCGGGCTCGTCGCCGTGCTGGTCACGCTGCTGGTGCTGCGCGCCGGTCGGCGGCCGCGGCTGCCCCAGGTGGTGTTCCTGCTCCTCGTCGGCGGCCTGCTGGTGTGGCCGGTCTACTCACCGCAGTACGTCTTGTGGCTGCTGCCCTTCGCCGTGCTGGCCCGCCCGCGGTGGCGCGACCTGCTGATCTGGCAGGCGGGCGAGGTGCTGTACTTCCTGGCCATCTGGTGGACCCTGTCCGGTGCCACGGGAGACGCCGGTGGCGTCGACAAGCCGTACGCCGCCGCGATCGCGTTGCGGGTGGCGGCCGAGCTGTGGCTGGCCGGGGTGGTGCTGCGCGACGTGCTCCGGCCCGAGCACGACCCGGTGCGTGCCGACCTGGTGACCGACGATCCCGCCGGCGGGGTGCTGGCCGAGCCCGACCTGGCGGCCGCGGGAGCGCTCAGTCGATGACGATCCGGTCGAACGTCGTGGTGGTGAACCGGACGTCCACGTCGATCTCGTCGCCCACCTCCGGCACCGGGGCGCCGCCGGGCAGGTACACGAGGGACACCTGCATGTGCGGCGGCTCGACGAACCACCGCTGCCGGCCACCCACGGTGTACGGCGACAGGGCCATCCCCATCGCCCCCAGCCCGCCGCGGGCCACCGAGATCGCGCGCTGTCGCACCGTCTCGGCCGCCGTTGGGGCCTCCAGCCCGATGCCGTGCGCGGTCCCGCCGGCCACCACCAGCATCGCGCCCGAGCGCGGGAGCGCGCGCTGCCGGTAGCCGACCCGCTCACCGCTGGACACCCAGTGCCGGTCCAGCACCGTGGCCGTGGTGCGCAGCGCGCCCCGGTCGCCGAGCCACAGCGCGGTCCCGACCCTTGGGCGCACGCTCAGCCGCGGCCGGGCCACCCGGAGCCGGGCCAGCCCGGCCGGCCCCAGATGCGACACCCACAGCGTGTCGGTCTCCAGCCGGGATGCCTCGAGCACGGCCGCCCACTCCTCGGCCTCCTCCTCGTGCTCGCCGGCCAGCGGCAGGTGCAGGGCCAGTCCCTCCAGCCGCAGGCGGCCGGTCCGGATCGCCGCGGCGGCGGAGGCGAGCTCGTGCCGGGTCAGCCCGTGCCGCGACATCGAGGTCAACCCCTCCACGATCACCCGGCAGCCGGGTTGCCGGCTGCCCAGCTCCGCCAGGTCCGTCAGGCGCCCCACCGTGTGCAGCACCCGGTCGTCGGTGGGGAGCTCGGGCAGGAACGGTCGCCACGGCGAGAGCACCAAGACGTCGCCCCCGAACCTGGCCAGCAGGCCGGGGACCTCGTCGTACGTCCCGGCCGCCACCGTGTCCACCCCGTGTCCGCTGCCCGCGCCGGTGCGCAGCCACTCCGCGCGGCGCGCCAGCCCGGCCAGCCCGAAACCGTAGCCGTTGCCCTTGGTCACCGGGACGATGCCGTGCCCACCGGTGGGGTCGCCGCCCGCCTCATGGTCGGCACGACCAGCACCGGCGTAGGCGGCGGCGGTGCGGCGCAGATGGTCGCGCCAGCGCTGACCCTCGACGCGTAGTGTCAGCGGCACCGGTTCGCCCTCGCCCTCATCACCTACGCACCCGCAGCATCAGGTCGAAGGCGCGGTACAGCAGCCGGTTGACCGGCAGGTCCCACTCGCCGACGTATTCCACCGCCTCCCCGCCGGTGCCTACCTTGAACTGCACCAGCCCGATGTGCGGGTCGTCGGGGTCCAGGGTGTCGGTGATGCCGCGGAGGTCGTAGACGGTGGCCCCGGCGGCCGCCGCGTCGCGCATCATCTGCCACTGGACGGCGTTGGAGCCGCGCACCTCGCGCTTGCTGGTGCTGGAGGCGCCGTAGGAGTACCAGGCGTGGCCGCCGACCCGGACCAGTGTGGTGGCCGCCACCAGGTCACCCTCGTGCTCGGCCAGGTACAGGCGCAGCCGGTCGGGGTCCTCGGCGGTGAGCTCGTCCCACATGGTGCTGAAGTACGTCAGCGGCCGCGGTGTGAAGCCGTCCCGGCCGGCGGTCTCGACGTACAGCGCGTGGAAGGCGGGCAGGTCGTCGCGGTTGCCTTGGCGCACCTCGACGCCGGACTTCGCCGCCTTCTTGATGTTCCGCCGCCACTGCTGGTTCATGCCCTTGAGCAGGGCATCCTCGTCCCGCCCACCGAGCGGGACCTGGAAGACGTACTGCGGCTGCCCGGCGGTGAACCCGCCGGCGGAGGTGACCGGTCGCCATCCCCCCGAGCGCAGCGAGGCGACCACCGCCTCGCCCACCGGGTCGCTGGCGTCCGCCGGCACCGCGCCGAGTCGGGACAGCACCGGGTCGGCCACGGCGTTCTTGACCGTCGCCGCCTGCCAGCGCCGGGTGACCACCGGCGGACCCATCCGCACGGCGAACGCCCCCTCGGCCCGAAGGTGCGCGACCAGGGGGTCCAGCCAGCCGGCGAGCCCGCCGGCCTCGGTCGCCTCGGACCAGTCGATGACCGGACCCTCCGGCAGGTACGCCAGGGTGCGGGCCAGGCGGGGGATCGACCGGTGCAGCACCAGGGCCACGCCGACCAGGTCCGGGCCGGCGAACCAGCCGAGCGACTCGGTGCGCCACTCGGTCTTGACCCGGCCCCAGGCAGGGGTCTGGAGGAAGCTCGCCGACGGGGAGGACCGCAGGTGCGCCAGATGCTGGGCGGCGTCGATCGGACGCACCTCGAGGGTCCGGACTGACGACGGGGTCACGGTCCGCGAGGCTAGCGGAGCGGTCACCCCAGTCGGCCGCGAAGCCAGCCGATGTCGGCTCCCTGACCGTCTGGACCACCCGGCGTCTCGCACACCACCGGCGCCCCGGCGGCACGCACCACGTCGACCAGCTCGTCAGGGTCGATGCGGCCCTGGCCCAGGTTGGCATGCCGGTCGGCGCCGGAGTCGAAGCCGTCCCGGCTGTCGTTGCAGTGCAGCAGGTCGATCCCGCCGGTGATCGCGACCACCCGCTCGACGACGGTGCCGAGCTCGATGCCACCGGCGTGCGCGTGGCAGGTGTCGAGACAGAAGCCCACCTTCCCGGCCTCGGCCGGGTCGCCGGCTGCCGCGTGCACCGCCTCCCAGAGCCGGGCGATGCGCTCCAGCCGACGAGCCATCGCGTTGTCACCACCGGCGGTGTTCTCGATCAACAGCGGGACCTTCAGGTCGGTCCGCTCGACGCACTTCGTCCAGTTCTCGAAGCCGGCCTCGGGGTCGGCGTCCTTGAGCACGTGTCCGCCGTGCACGATCACGCCCTGCGCGCCGATCTGCGCCGCCAGGTCGACGGTCTGCTGCAGCAGCTTGCGGCTGGGGATCCGGATCCGGTTGTTCGTGGTGGCCACGTTCAGCACGTACGGCGCGTGCACGTACAAGTCCACGCCGGCCGCCTCGGCCGCTGACCGCAGCCCGTCGGCGCCGCCGACGTAGGCCACCGTCGGCTTCTTCCATCCCTGCGGGTCCCCCAGGAAATGCTGGGACAGGTCGGCACGCCGGGCGGAGGCCTCGGCGACCGGGTCGGCCTGGTCTACGTGCGCACCGATGCGGAGGGCTGCGGGCATGCCGGCCAGCCTAGGTGTCGCGACCCGAGGCGCTACGTTGAGTGCGGAGGTGCGGGGCCTCTCCAGTGACGTCGCCACGGGAGGGCACGATGTGGAAGCGATCCCGACCGCACCCCGACGTGCGGACCGAGCGGGGGCGAACGGGCTCCGGCGCCACCGCACGGAACCTCACGAAGGTGTTCGGAAAGGGTCCGACAGCGGTGCGTGCCCTGGACGGGGTGACGGTGACCTTCGAGCCGGGGTGGTTCACCGCCGTGATGGGGCCTTCCGGCTCCGGGAAGTCCACCCTGCTGCACTGCATGGCCGCGCTGGACGACAGCACCGGGGGAGAGGTCCTGATCGGCGAGCAGAGCCTGACCGGGTTGTCGGACAAGGAGCTGACCGCGCTGCGACGGGACCGGATCGGCTTCGTCTTCCAGCAGTTCAACCTGGTGCCCACACTGACCGCGCACGAGAACGTCGTGCTGCCGCTGGCGATCGCCGGCCGGCAGCCCGACGAGGGGTGGTACGACACCGTCGTCGACGCGGTCGGGCTGCGCGACCGGCTGCATCACAAGCCGACCGAGCTGTCCGGTGGCCAGCAGCAGCGGGTGGCCTGTGCGCGGGCGCTGATGAGCCGGCCGGACATCGTGTTCGCCGACGAGCCGACCGGCAATCTCGACTCCAGCTCCAGCGCCGAGGTGCTCGGCTTCCTGCGCCGCAGCGTCGATGAGTTCGACCAGACGGTGGTGATGGTGACGCACGACGCCGGCGCCGCGGCCTACACCGACCGGGTGGTCTTCCTCGACGACGGCCGTGTCGTCGACGAGCTGCGGAACCCGACGGCGGACGCGGTGCTCGAGCGGATGAAGACGCTCACGCCTGCCCTGGCCGGCGGGCCGGCGAGACAGGGCTGACACGGTGCTCCGCGCCGCGGTCCGGAACCTGCTCGCCCGCAAGCTGCGCCTGCTGCTGAGTGCCTTCGCGATCGTCCTCGGCGTCGCCTTCGTCGCCGGGTCGTACGTCTTCACCGACACGCTGGACGAGTCCTTCGACGCGATCGTCGACGCCAGTGTCGGAGACGTGATCGTCCGGCCGGAGACCACCGGTAGCGGTGACGCCACCTTCCAGGGTCTTGACGGCCGTACCGTTCCCGCCGCTGTCGTCGACGACCTCGCCGGGGTCCCCGGCGCCGAGCGGGTGGACGGGAACGTGACCGTCACCGGTGTCTTCGTCCTCGACCAGGACGGCGAGCTGATCGGGGGCCAGGGCGCACCCGGCATCGCGATCAACTACAACGACGCGCCCAACGCGGCAGGTCGGACGGTGGCCGAGATCGCCGACGGCGACTGGCCGGACCAGCCGGGCGAGGTGGCGCTCGACGCCGGCACGGCGGACACCGCGGGTTACGCGGTCGGCGACACCGTGCCGATGGTCTCGGTCGGTGACCAGCCACGGCTGGAGCGCGAGCTGGTGGGCACCATCGACTTCGGCACCGCGTTGATCGGCGCCTCGCTGGTCGCCTTCGACACCGAGGACATGCGCGCGGTCTTCTTCGACGGTGCCGACGTGTTCACCGACATCTGGGTGACCAGTGACGGGTCCACGAATCAGGCGGAGCTGGCCGACGCGGTCCAGGCCGAGCTGCCGCCCGGATTCGAGGCGGTCACCGGAGCGAGTGCCGCGCAGGAGCAGACCGATGCCATCGGCGAGGGCCTGCAGTTCCTGAACATCTTCCTGCTGGTCTTCGCCGTCGTCTCGCTCGTGGTCGGAACGTTCCTGATCATCAACACCTTCTCGATCCTGGTGGCCCAGCGCAGTCGGGAGCTGGCCCTGCTGCGGGCGCTCGGCGCCTCCAGGCTGCAGGTGACCCGGCTGGTGCTCTTCGAGGCGGCGGCCGTCGGCCTGATCGGTTCCACCGCGGGCATCGGGGTCGGCTTCTTGCTGGCCCTCGCGCTCAAGGCCATCTTCGCGCTGATCGGTCTGGACCTCAGTGGCACGGACCTGGTGTTCCGGCCGCGGACCCTGCTGGTGTCGTACGCGGTCGGCATGCTGGTCACCCTCGTGGCCGCCTACCTGCCGGCTCGCCGATCCGGCCGGATCGCGCCGGTCGCTGTGCTCCGCGACGGGGTGGCGCTGCCCACCTCGACGCTGCGGGTGCGGCTGCTCGTGGGCATGGGTGTCGCCGCGCTCGGAGCGGGCGTCATCGCCGCCGGTCTGGTGGGTGCGGGCGGCACCGGCGCGGCCCTCGTGGGTGGCGGCATCCTCGGCGTGCTGATCGGTGTGTCCCTCGCCAGCCCGGTGCTCGGCCATCCCGTCCTGGTCGGCCTGCGCTCCGCGTACCGGCGGATGTTCGGGGCGATCGGGCAACTGTCCGCCGAGAACGCCCTTCGCAACCCGCGGCGCACCGCCGCGACCGCCTCCGCGCTGATGATCGGTCTCGCCCTGGTGGCGACCATGTCGGTCCTGGGGCAGTCCACCAAGGCAAGCACCGACCGCCTGGTCAACGAGCAGCTGGCCGCAGACATCGTGGTGTCGAACTCCATCGGGCAGCCGTTCTCCCCCGCCGTGGCCGAGCAGGCGGCCGAGACCGACGGGGTCGCCTCGGTGGCTCCCTACCGCTACACGCCGGCGACCGTGGAGGGCAAGGACGAGTTCGCGGTGGCGGCGACCGACCCGGAGCCGTTCACCGAGGTCGTCAGCTTGAGGGCCGCGGCGGGCGACATCGCCGACTTCACCGACGGCACCGTCGTGGTGGAGGAGGACCGCGCCGCTGAGCTCGGCGTCGAGCCCGGCGACTCCGTCACGCTGGGGCTGCCGGACGGCGAGCAGGAGATCGAGGTGGCGGCCGTCTTCGAGCAGAACCCGATCGTGGACACGCCGTACCTGTTCACGTTGAGCGCCTTCGTCGACGGCGGCCTGCGAGCGCAGGACAACTACGTCTACGTCACGCTCGAGGATGCGGCGTCCCCAGCCGCGGTCCAGGCGGCGCTGGAGGAACAGGTCGCCGACCTGCCGCTGGTGTCGGTCAAGAACCAGACCCAGTTCGCGGACGAGATCCGCGGCCAGATCGACCAGTTCCTGGCCATCATCTACGCGCTGCTGGCCTTGGCGATCGTGATCGCCGTGCTGGGGATCATCAACACGCTGGCGCTGTCGGTGATCGAACGCACCCGCGAGGTGGGACTGCTCCGCGCCATCGGGATGCAGCGCCGGCAGCTGCGCCGGATGGTGCGGCTGGAGTCGGTGGCGATCTCGCTGCTGGGCGCGCTGCTCGGCGTGGTCATGGGAATCGTGTTCGGCGTGGTGCTGCAGCGGGCGATCGCCGACCAGGGGATCGAGGTGCTGCAGGTGCCCTGGGTTCAGCTGCTGGTGTTCGTGGCGGTGGCGGCCGTTGTCGGCGTCGTCGCGGCCGTGCTGCCCGCTCGTCGGGCGGCCCGGCTGGACGTGCTCGAAGCCATCGGCGCCGAGTGACCCCCCGCCGGGCGCCGGCGGCGGGGGGTCGGGCTGCACAACTCGCGGATCGTGGCAGGGGGGATGGGTCCAGCGGACAGACCCCACGATCCGCGAGTTGTGCAGGTCGGGGAGCGACGCAGTCGCCCGGGGTTACGGAGTCAGCGAGGCCGCCCAGATCCGGCCGTTGGCGACCAGGTCACCGGCGGTCGGGTCGTCTCCGATCAGCAGCTGCCCCGGGTTGGTCGCCGTCGCCCTGGCGCCGATGATCAACGCGGACACGTTGGTCAGCGTGTCCGGCGTGGCCGTCGGCGAGGTCCGGCCCGCGCTCGCCCACACCTGCTGGACGCCGGTGCGCACGGTGTAGCGGACCACCGTCGACGCCGCGGTCGGAGTGTCGGCGACGTAGAGCTGGCCGCTCTGGCTGACCAGCGCCGTCGGAGCCACCACGTCCACCGGCACCGCCGGGAGGCTGGCCACGCACGCTCCGGCGCAGACCCCGTTCCCACCGCCGGAGGCGGTGAAGGTGGCCTTCTGGATCCGGGTGACCGCGGCGCCCTCGGCGACCCACAGGGCCCGGCCCTGCACCGCCAGGTTGCTCACGCCGCCGCCGTCGGACGTCCGCCCGATGACCGACAGCGTTTGGGCGCTCCGGCCCTTGTGCGGGTCGGTGAGCCGGTAGACCTCGTCGCCGCGCAGCCCGCCCAGGTACAGGTGACCGTCGACTCCCTGGACCAGGGATCCGATGCGGGCGCCGGCGAGGGACTGGCCCGTGGCGTCGACCTGGTTGCGCAGGACCAAGGGTGAACCGAAGGTGCCCGTGGCGGAGTCGTAGCGCAGCCGGACCACGCCGCGGCCCTTGGAGCCGCCCTCGGCGACGTAAAGGTAGGGCGCCTTGTAGGCCAGCTGGCCGCCGCCGTTGAGGGCGACGCAGGAGGAGCCCAGCACCCGACCGTTGGCGAGCCGGCAGATTCCCTGGACGTGATCGGCGATCCAGGTCCGGTTGCCAACCTTGACGATGCCCTCCGGTGCGGTGGCCCGGTCGGCCACCAGGGAGGCGACCACGGCGCCGGGCGGGGCCGGGATGGTGGTGCCGTCGGCTACCGCGAGATGGGCCGCGGGGACCTGGAAGACCCGGCCCTCGAACGGCAGCTCGGCACCGCCGACCAGGCCCGGGTCGTCGGCGACGTAGAGGTCACCGGTGCTCGAGTCGACGGCGAGTCCGCTGGCGAAGTACATCGCGGTCCCGCTGGTGGCGGCGGGGTCGGTGGTGCCAGGCGGGTCGATGTCGGCGAACACGTCCTCCGCGCCGGTGTCGATGTCGTGGCGCACGACGAAGGACTGCTCCTTCGGCGTCTCGGTCACGTAGAGCTTACGGCTGACCGGGTCGGCGGTGAGTCCCAGCGGGGCGGTCACCAGCCCCGGGAGCACGGTCGCGCCGAGCGTGGGCGTGGCTGTCGACGGTGCCGCGATCGTCGACAGGCCGGTCTCCTCGGCGAGAAACAGGTCGGTGCCGACCGCGGCAAGCGAGGCGATGCCGCCGCCGTCGGAGGTGTCCCCGACGTCCACCGGACCGGGCGCGGGGCCCGACGCGTCGTAGGCGTAGAGGTCGGCGCTGCGGATGGTGCCGATGTGGAGGGTCCCGTTGCCGTCGACGGCGGTCGCGACCGGCCGCAGCTCGGTGAAGTCGACGGTGTCGGTGCCGGCCAGGGTGCCGTTGTCGCTGAGCGTCTGCGTGCCCGCGTCGAACGTCAGTGCGTGAACCCCGGCCCGCGACGTGCTGTAGACGCTCACCCCGTCGGGCGCCACGCTCGGCTGCCCGTCCAGGCCGTCCAGGCAGGTGGACTGGTTGATGCTCCCGACACCAGCGCCGTCCACGTCCAGCCGGCAAAGCCCCTGGAGGTGGTCGGCCACCCACACGTGGTCACCGATCCAGACCGCGCCGCCTGGGACCGACACCCCGATCTCGACCGTCGGGTCCAGCACCGTGGTGCCGGGCACGGCGTTCGCTGCCGGCGACATCGCCGACACCG
Source organism: uncultured Actinomycetota bacterium (assembly GCA_963704295.1). Lineage (GTDB taxonomy): Bacteria > Actinomycetota > Actinomycetes > Propionibacteriales > Nocardioidaceae > JACCVL01. The sequence goes on from OY969884.1 coordinate 1,561,437, forward strand.
CGGACACCGCGAGCACCGCAGAACCGAGTACGGCCGTGCCGGCCCACCGGCGGCGGGCTGGCTGTGGTTGAGAATTTCGTGCGCGTCGGGACATGTCGCCCTCCCCTGTCGATGAAGCGGCCCCCGTAGGGCGGCTCGAGTCCGGATGACTCGGCGAAAGGGTGACCAGCGGTCGTCAACGGAACGTGAAATGCCCGTGACGCGGTGGTCGTCAGCGGGCGAACGGGCGTTGCGTCAGCCGGCGACGGCGGCGCAACCCCGCCGCGCTGCCCGCGAGCACGAGCAGCGCCAGGACCACCAGCCAGGTCGTCGCTCCGGCGTCCCCGACCGCGCGGGCCAGCGCGCCCTGCACCTCACCGGCCGCCCGGATCACCGGGTCGTCCGCCCCCGAGCCGCCGAACACCCGGATCTCGTACCAGCCGTAGTAGGCGACGTAGCTCCCGGCTATCACGAGCAGCAGCCCGCTGAGCCGGTTCACGTACGGCATCATCCGGCGCGCCCTGGCCACCACCGCCTGCTGGGCGAGCGCGATGGAGACCGCGAGCGCGCCGACCACGAGCCCCATCCCGAGGCCGTAGGTGCCGACGACGAGCAGGCCCTGCGCAAATCCGCCGGTCCGGCTGGTGGTGGCGAGAATCGCCAGGAAGGGGCCGACCGTGCACGACAGCGACGCGATCGCGTAGGCGGCGCCGTAGCCGACCATCGACGCGGTCGATCCGGTCGGTGCGTGGCCGCGCAGCCGCGGCACGGGCAGCGTCAGATCGCGGCCGGCGAGCAGCCAGACCCCGCCCACCGCGAGGGCGATTCCGATCACGATCGTGGCCCAGGGCAGGTAGCGCTCGAGCGACAGCGTCAGCGGGACGACGACCGCGCCGAACACCCCGAAGACCCCGACGAAGCCGGCGCTCATCGCCGCCGTCATCCGCAGCGCCCGGCCGAGGGCCTGACCCGGAGCGGCGCTCGCGTCGCCGTCGGCCACGACCAGCGCCAGGTACGCCGGCAGCAGGGCGAAGCCGCATGGGTTGAACGCGGCGACCAGACCGGCGGCCAGCGCCAGCGCGTACGGACCCTCGATCATCGGCTCAGCCGAAGCTCTCGTCCACCAGCTGCTGCAGGTCGACGTCGCCGGAGTAGGCGTCCACCTGCTCGACGGCACCGTCCTCGGACACCAGCACGAACACGTCCTGCTGGATGATGCCGAAGCGGGTGTAGATGCCGCCGTCGGTGTCGGCGAGCTGGGTGAAGGTCAGGCCGTGCCGGTCCACGAACGCCTGCATGTCGGCGACGTCCGAGCTGAGCCCGGAAACCCCCACGAACTCGACGTCCGGGGCCGCGTCGGCCGCCGCCTGCACCTCCGGTGCGGCGGCGGCGCACTCGGTGCACCACGGCGCCCAGAACCACAAGACGGTGTCGGTGCCCGCCAGGCTGGTGGCGTCGAAGCCCTCGCCGGAGACCTGCTCGGCCTCGAACCGCAGCACCTCGGGGACGGTTGCCGGCTGGCCGCCACCGGCGGTGGGCCCGTCGTCGTGGCCGGCTGCATCATCCGGGGTCTCGTCCGGCTTCTGGCCGCCGGAGTCCGGGCCGACTGCGCCCTGGCCGTCGGCACTGGGAGAGGCGGCTGGGGGAGCCGACTCGTCGGTCGCCGCGCCGCAGCCCGCCACCCCGAGCGCCAGCGCGAGCGAGACGGCAGCGGTGGCGACCAGCGAGGGGAACGGCACGTTCCCATCGTGCGCGGCCGGCACGGTCAAACCAAACAGCGCGGCGGGCGGATTGGCTCCTCGCGTCCGGGCCGGGCTAGGATCATTGCTCGGTCCGGCCCGCCCGGACCGCGGTTCCCTCCCCGTCACCGCCCGGTGGCTGCTGGACGGAACCGATGCACGCATCCTCCTGTCACGGAGAGACCGTGACCGCTGAGTCCGTAGGAGGTGGAGACGCTGTGCGTCACTACGAGCTGATGGTCATCCTCGACCCCGACCTCGAGGAGCGAACGGTCGCCCCGTCGCTCGACCGCTACCTGTCACTGGTCACCAAGGACGGCGGCACCGTCGACAACGTTGACATCTGGGGTCGGCGCCGGATGGCCTACGAGATCAAGAAGCGCGCCGAGGGCATCTACGCCGTCGTGGACCTGCACGCCGAGCCGGCCACCGTCAAGGAGCTGGACCGCCAGCTGACCCTGAACGAGTCGGTGCTGCGTACCAAGGTCGTACGGCCCGAGGCGCACTGAGCCGTGGCGGAGCCGACCGCTCACTTAGCACTGTCGGCGCCGTGCGCTTGACTCGATCCCGCGGCCGGCCACGCCCGGCCCGGTAGGACCCTTCCCGACCACCTCGCAGGAGATCTCATGGCAGGCGAGACCGTGATCACCCTCGTCGGTAACCTCGTCGACGACCCGGAGCTGCGCTTCACCCCGTCGGGTGCCGCGGTGGCGAACTTCCGGCTGGCGTCGACCCCGCGCACCTATGACCGCCAGTCCGGCGAGTGGAAGGACGGGGAGAGCCTGTTCCTCACCTGCTCGGTGTGGCGGCAGGCGGCGGAGAATGTTGCCGAGTCGCTGCAGAAGGGGATGCGCGTCATCGTGCAGGGCCGGCTGAAGCAGCGGTCGTACGAGACCCGCGAGGGGGAGAAGCGCACCGTCTTCGAGGTCGACGTCGACGAGGTCGGGCCGAGCCTGCGCAGCGCGACCGCCAAGGTCGCGAAGACCTCCCGTTCCGGGTCCGGTGGTGGTTTCGGCGGCGGGGGGAGCGGCCAGGGCGGTGGGCAGCCAGCCGGTGGGCAGCAGGGCGGCAGCGACCCGTGGGCCACCAGCGCTCCGTCCGGCGGTGCCGCCTCGGGCGGCAGCGACCCCTGGGCCAGCGCCCCCACCGCCGGCGCCGACGACCCGCCGTTCTGACCCGATCCGACATCCGATACCAATCCATCGGCTCATTCCGGTGAGAGCCGGGCTCTGAAGGGAGCACCACAATGGCCAAGCCCATCGTCCGTAAGCCGAAGAAGAAGCAGAACCCGCTCAAGGCCGCGGACATCACCTACATCGACTACAAGGACACCGCGTTGCTGCGGAAGTTCATCTCCGACCGGGGCAAGATCCGCGCCCGCCGGGTGACCGGTGTGAGCGTCCAGGAGCAGCGGCAGATCGCCACCGCGATCAAGAACGCACGCGAGATGGCGCTGCTGCCGTACACGTCGACCACCCGCTGAGAGGAGGCACCGCGATGAAGCTCATCCTCACCCACGAGGTGCCGGCGCTCGGTGCGCCCGGTGACATCGTCGAGGTCAAGCACGGCTACGGCCGGAACTACCTGGTCCCCCGCGGGTACGCAGTGGTCTGGACCAAGGGCGCCGCCAAGCAGATCGACAGCCTGAAGAAGGCGCGTGAGGTCCGCGAGGTCCGTGACCACACGCACGCCGAGCAGATCAAGGCGCAGCTCGAGGAGCTCAGGGTGCTGCTGCCCGTGCGGGCTGGGGAGACCGGTCGACTGTTCGGCGCGGTGACCGTGTCGGACATCGCCGCGGCGATCACGTCGGCCGGCGGCCCTCAGGTGGACAAGCGCCGGATCGACGTCGGGCAGCCGATCAAGTCGATCGGCAGCCACGACGTCACCGTCCGGGTGTCCGACGACGTGGCGGCCCAGGTCACCGTCGAGGTGCACGCAGGCTGAGCAGGTCGCTCAGTCCTGCTTTACCGGCCGGGCCCAGGCCCGGCCGGCGCTCAGCAGCTGGAGCAGGGTGAACCAGGCGCTGAAGGCGAGCCCGACGAAGGCGGCTGCCAACAACAGGTCACCGAGCACCGGGAGGACGAGGTAGCCGAGCGCCGCCCCCGCTTCGGTCGCCAGCAACGCCACTCCCGCCCAGCGCAGGAACGACGCCTGACCGACCACCAGGGCGGAGCGTCCGGCTCGGGCGACCGCCAGCACCGCGGTGGCGCCCAGGGCCAGGCTCGCCACCACCAGCAGCAGGGACCCGACGTACACGAGCGTGAGTACCGGCTCCGGCAGAGGGATCAGCCGGACCAGCGCGACCGCCGTGGCCACCGTCGCGACCGTCCGCGCCGGCCCGAAGGTCGCCTCGAGCGGCACCAGCCGGTGCCAACCGTAAGCCACCAGGCTCCAGCCGGTGGCGTCCAGCGTGACGTCCCAGCCGCCGCCCGCCGGCTGGACGCCGAGGATCACGAGGATCCAGCCGAGACCGGCGACGGCGAGGGGTGGCACCTCGGCACCCTAGCCAGCAGTCGGGGGGCCTCCCGCGGGCGCTGGCCGCGACAGCGCCGGCCCGATCCGCAGCCACGAGCTGCCGCGTGCCCGGTGTACGAGCGTCCCGGCTCGGGCGAGCATCCACACGCCATACGCGAGCCACAGGGCGCCGATCCCCCCGTCGGCCGCGAGCACGACCGCAACGGCGGGGACGTAGGCCACCGTCGTGAGCAGCCCCGCCACGGCCAGGTACCGACCGTCTCCGGCGCCGATGAGGGCGCCGTCCAGCACGAACACGACGCCGGAGACCGGCTGCACCAGGGCGACGACCATCAGGGCGGTGGCGGCCGCGGCGCGCACGTCCCGGTCACCGGTGAACAGCACCGGCAGCCAGCTCGCGGTCGCGAGCACCACCAGGCCGGCAAGGGTCCCCCCCACGGCGCCCCACGCCACCATCCGCCGGGTGCTGCGCCGGGCCGCCTCGACCGCACCCGCCCCCAGGTGCCGGCCGATGATCGCCTGCGCGGCGATCGCCACCGCGTCCAGCCCGTACGCGAGCACCGACACCACCGTGACGGCGATCTGCTGAGCCGCGAGGGATGCGTCGGGGAGGGTCGCTGCCACCACCGTGGCGAGGACCAGCACCGCGCGCAGGGTCAGCGTGCGAACGAACAGCGGGGTGCCGGACCCCGCCGCCGCCAGCAGGCCGCGGGGGTGGGGGCGACGGCGAGCGCGGTGCCTGCGGGCGCTCCGCAGCACGACAGCGACCAGGGCGACGGCCGCCGCGGTCTGCGCGATCACGGTCCCGAGTGCCGACCCGACCAGACCCATGTCCAAGCCGTAGACCAGCCAGACGTCCAACCCGATGTTGGCGAGGTTCGCCAGCACGACGACCAGCAGCGGGGTCCGGGTGTCCAGCAGGCCGCGGAGCACCCCGGTGGCGGCGAGGACCAGCAGCATTCCCGGCACTCCGAGCGCGGAGACGCGCAGGTAGTCAGTGGCCTGGCCGGCCACCCCCTCGGTGACGTCGAACGCGCCGATGACGCGGGCGGCCCCGGTCGCGGTCAGGGCGGCAAGCACCACCCCGAGGCTCAGGCCCAGCCACAGACCGGAGACCCCGTCGGTGAGCGCGCCTCGCCGGTCTCCGGCACCGACGCGCCGGCTGACGCTCGCCGTCGTCGCGTACGCGAGGAACACGCAGAGCCCGACCACGGTCTGCAGCACGGTGGCGGCCACCGAGAGCGCCGCCAGCGGTTCGGTCCCGAGGTATCCGACGACGGCGGTGTCGGCCAGCAGGAACAGCGGTTCGCTGACCAGCGCGACGAAGGTAGGGACCGCCAGTCGCAGCATGGTCCGGTCCTCGGCCTGCAGGCGAGGTGCACGCACGCGGCTCCCGGGAGGTCGGGTAAGGCGCACCCGGCGGGAAAGGGGCTGACGCCGAGGGGAGGGTGGCAAGACTCCGCCGGCCAGACTAGGAGGACCCTAGGGCACGGAGCGACCCGTGTGCCGAAGTCCGAGAAAAAGTCGCGACAATTTCGACTGCACACCGTCCCCGGGACAAGTTCGCAGGTCAGAGGGCACGCGCGTGCGACGGGACCGCCCTCGTCCACAGAACTCTGCACAGGCTGTGCACACCGATATCCGGCTCTGTCCACAGGATTGTCGGCACTGTCCACACCCCGTGTGGACGGCTGGCTTCCGTCCAGGGGAGTCGGGTGCGTAGCGTGCCGGACTGTCGGTGCCGGAGCCTAGGTTCTGACCAACGACGAGCGCCGCCCCCGGTGGCGCCGGACCAGTTGAGGGGCCCCCGCGACGATGAGCGTGACGCAGTTCCGCACCGCTGGCCGGTCCGAATCCGACGAGCCCGGTTCGGAGCAGTGGGGGGGCGGGGACCGCACCCCCCCGCAGGACAACGCCGCCGAGCAGAGCGTCCTCGGGGCGATGCTGCTGTCCAAGGACGCGATCGCCGACGTGGTCGAGACGGTCCGCGGCACCGACTTCTACCGTCCCGCCCACGAGACCGTCTTCGACTCGATCCTGGACCTGTATGGCCGGGGTGAGCCAGCCGACCCGGTGACGGTCTCCGCCGAGTTGCAGCGCCGGGGCGAGCTCGCGCGGGTCGGCGGCGCGCCGTACCTGCACACTCTGGTCGCCGGTGTCCCGATCGCGGCCAACGCCGGCTACTACGCCGAGATCGTCCGCGAGAAGGCGATCCTGCGCCGGCTGGTCGACGTCGGCACCCGGATCGTCCAGCTGGGGTACGGCGGCGAGGGTCAGGTGGACGACGTCGTCGACCGAGCCCAGGCCGAGGTCTACGCGGTGACCGAGAAGCGGGCCAGCGAGGACTACGCGCCGCTGTCCGCCATCATCCCGGGCACGCTGGAGGAGATCGAGGCGATCGAGAGCCACGACGGCACCCTCGTCGGCGTGCCCACGGGGTTCGCCGATCTCGACGGGCTGACCAACGGGCTGCACCCGGGCCAGATGATCATCGTCGCCGCCCGACCCGCGACCGGGAAGTCGACGCTCGCGCTGGACATGTGCCGGTCGGCGTCGCTGCGGAACGGCATGGCAAGCGTGATCTTCTCGCTGGAGATGAACCGCACCGAGATCACAATGCGGCTGCTCTCGGCCGAAGCGCGGATCCCCTTGCACCACATGCGGAACGGGAAGATGAGCGAGGACGACTGGTCCCGGCTGGCCCGCCGGATGGCGGAGGTGTCCGAGGCGCCGCTGTTCATCGACGACAGCCCGAACATGACGATGATGGAGATCCGGGCGAAGGCCCGGCGGCTCAAGCAACGACACGACCTGCGGCTGATCGTCGTCGACTACCTGCAGCTGATGAGTTCGGGCAAGCGGGTGGAGAGCCGGCAGGTCGAGGTCTCGGAGTTCTCGCGGCAGATGAAGCTGCTGGCCAAGGAGCTCGAGGTCCCGGTGGTCGCTGTCAGCCAACTGAACCGCGGCGCCGAGCAGCGCACCGACAAGCGCCCGATGCTGAGCGACCTGCGCGAGTCCGGCAGCCTCGAGCAGGATGCGGACATGGTGATCCTGCTGCACCGAGACGACCTCTACGAGCGCGAGTCGACCCGGCCCGGCGAGGCCGACGTGATCGTCGCCAAGCACCGGGCCGGCCCGACCTCCACCGTCGTCGTGGCGTTCCAGGGGCACTACTCCCGCTTCGTCGACATGCAGCACGCCTGACCACCCCACCGCTCATCCGTCACTTCCCCTCCGCTCGTCCGTCAGTTCCCCTCCGCTCGTCCGTCAGTTCCGCTCCGCTCATCCGTCAGTCCGGATGTCGGCCTAGGGTCGGCACCGTGAGCAGCCGGCGGACGGACGCAGTGCCGGAGTGACGATGACTGAGCCACGATCCGGACGTCGCTCGCCCGCGCCCGGCGGGGTCGTCGAAGCCGTTTGCGTCGTCCACCGGGTCCGGCCGGGCTACTACCACGACACCGCCATCGACAAGCGACCCGTGTCCGGACCGCTCCGCGTCGGGGAGCTCGGTCTCGACGGTGACCGCCAGGTCGACTCCAGCCACGGGGGTCGCGACGCGGCGGTGTACGTGTATGCGGCGGAGGATGCCGCGCACTGGGCGGCGAGACTCGGTCGCGCGGTGCCACCCGGTCTGCTCGGCGACAACGTCCGAACCGCTGGCCTGGACGTGAGTGGCGCCCTGCTGGGCGAACGGTGGTCGGTCGGCGAGGTCGTTCTCGAGGTGCGCAAACCGAGGACACCGTGCCGCAACCTGGCGATGCGGATGGAGATCGACGACTTCCATCTCGAGTTCAACGCCAGTGGTCGGGTAGGGGCCATGTGTCGGGTGATCGAGACCGGCACGATCTCGGCCGGCGACGAGATCCAGGTGCTGTCCCGACCCGAGCACGCCGTGTCGGTCGCCCAGTACGTCACACAGCTCGACGTTCCGGCTGCGCGACGCCTTCTTGCCGCCGACATCTCTCTCGCCTCGTCGGTCCGGGCCAAGGCTCAGCGAATCGTCCGATCCGCCCGCCGACAAGCACCCTGAGCCCGCCGACGCCGGTGTCCCTGGTCACTGCAAGAGAAGACGGCGGGCCTTACCGAGCTTCGGGCGGCAACAGGCAGAACTCATTGCCATCGGGATCGGCCATGACCATCCAGTCGACCTCCCCCTGGCCGATGTCGATGCGTCTCGCCCCGAGACCGACGAGACGGTCGGCCTCCGATTGTTGATCACTGTCAGCAGCCGGTCTGAGGTCGACGTGCAACCGATTCTTGGCGGGCTTCTGCCTGACCGGCGGACCACCCCAGGTGACCTTGGGACCACCGCGCGGTGAACGGATCGCGGTCTCCTGGTCCTGGTCCCAGACCAACGGCCATCCCAACGCGTCGCTCCAGAAGTACCCCACCTCTTGGGAACCGTCGCACGCGAGGGCTCCGATGAAGCCGCAGTCGGCGAGGAAGCTGTTCGCGGGCTCGATGACGCAGAACTCGTTGCCCTCGGGGTCGGCCAGCACGACGTGACCGTCCTCCGGGCGCTGCCCGATGTCGATGTGCTGACCACCGAGCCGCAGCGACGTGGCCACCGTCTGCTGCTGGTCGTTCAGCGTCACGCTTGTCAGATCGACGTGCATCTGGTTCGGACCGGTCTTCGGCTCCCGAGTGGGCAAGAACCGGATTTTGAACCGGATGTCGTCGCTCGGCAGCAGCGCGACGGCGCCAGAGGTATCGTCGAGCCGCCAGCCCAAGACGCCGGCCCAGAAGCTCGCCAGAAGGAGGGGCTGATGGGCGTCGACGCAGAGTGCGTCGACATGCACTGTCATCGACGAAACGCTAGGTGCCCTGGCCACTCCGGCGCAACGCACGGTGCGACGGCGTGGCTTCGGCGCGAGCGCGGCGGCCAGGCGTCACGTGAGTCGACTGCAGCGACGCCGCTGGACCGATGAGTTTCGACCGTGCACGGGGTCTATGTCCACGACCGGTTACGCCGCAACGCGAGGAGCGCACGCATGGCCAGGATCGTCTCGAACTTCTTCATCTCCCTGGACGGGGTCGTGGAGTCGCCGGACAAGTGGCACTTTCCGTACTTCGACGACGCCATGGGTGCGATCGTGGAGGCGGGGATAGAGAGGTCTGCAGCGCTCCTGATGGGACGGACCTTGTACGGGGAGTGGTCCGAGTACTGGCCCGCTCAAGGCCCCGAGGTGCCCTTCTCGGAGTTCATCAACACGATCCCGAAGTACGTGCTGACCAGCACGCTGAGCGAGACGTCGTGGCAGAACACCTCGGTCATCTCCGGCGACGTAGCTGCTGGTGTGCAGGCGCTGAAGGACAGCACCGACGGTGACATCGCGATGTCTGGGAGCGCCACCACCGTACGGTGGCTGCTCTCGCAGGGTCTGCTCGACGAGCTGAACCTGCTCGTGCACCCCATCGCCGTCGGATCGGGTCGCCGATTGTTCGCGGACAGCCCGACTCAACCGCTCGAGCTGCTGTCCAGCGCGGCGCTCGGCACCGGCGTGCTGCACCTGCGGTACGCGCCGGCGTGATCCGTCGGACGAGGAATCGCACGGAACTGTCGGAGACACAAGGGGGATTAGCAGATGACTGATCGATCTGACGAGCCGGCCGTCGAGGCGGTGCAGCTCGTCAAGCGGTTCGGGGAGACTACGGCCGTGGACGGGGTCAGTTTCACCGTCCCTCGCGGCACCGTCCTGGGGCTGCTCGGCCCGAACGGGGCGGGGAAGACCACCACGGTCCGGATGCTCACCACCTTGTCGGTCCCGACCAGCGGCTCGGCCCGCGTCGCCGGGCACGACGTGGTCCGCGAGCCTGAGCTGGTCCGTCGCAACATGGGACTCACCGGTCAGGCCGCCACGGTCGACGAGCTGCTGACCGGGCGGGAGAACCTGTGGCTGATCGGACGGCTCGCGGGACTGCCGCCGCGAACGATCCGACCGGCCGGGGGCGACCTGTTGGAGCGGTTCCAGCTCGCTGACGCCGCCGACCGCGCCGTCAAGACGTACTCCGGAGGCATGCGCCGGCGCCTCGACCTCGCCGTCAGCCTGATCGCGGCGCCACCGGTGCTGTTCCTGGACGAACCGACGACGGGCCTGGACCCACGCAGCCGCAACGAGCTGTGGGAGGTGTTGCGCGGCCTCGTGCGTGACGGTACGACGCTGGTGCTGACCACGCAGTACCTCGAGGAGGCCGACCATCTGTGCGACGACATCGTCGTCGTCGACAGGGGGGCGGTGATCGCCTCCGGCACCCCGACCCAGCTCAAGGACCAGGCGGGCAGCGCCTCGGTGGTTCTCACCGTGGCGGACCCGGCGGAGCTGGCTCGGGCGGAGGACCTGGTGCGCGGCGTCTGCGCGGAGGTGTACGCCGAGCCGGCGGCTCGGAGGCTCACCATCCCCGCCGAGGGCATCGCCCAGATGACCTCGATCGGGGGTCTCATCGCGGACGCGGGCATCGCCGTCGACGACCTCGGGCTCAAGCGGCCGAGCCTCGACGACGTGTTCCTGCACATCACCGGTCACCGGGCTGAGGACGGAGCTTCGGGTCATGAGCCGGCACCCGACGCAGAGCTGGAGGGGGCAAACTGATGACCAGCACACTGATTGAGGCACCCGCGGCACCGACCGCCGCCCGACCCGAGCTGAAGTCGCTCTCCTTGCTGGAGTCCTCCCTCGTTGTCGTCCGCCGCAACCTGATCCACATCAAGCGGATGCCGGAGCTGCTGCTCGACGTGACCATCCAGCCGGTGATGTTCGTCCTGCTGTTCGCCTACGTCTTCGGTGGCTCGATCTCTGTTCCCGGGTCCAACTACCGTGAGTTCCTGGTGCCGGGGATCATGGCGCAGACGATCGCCTTCTCGTCCTTCATCGTGGCGATCGGGCTGACCAGCGACTTGAACAAGGGGATCGTCGACCGGTTGAAGTCGCTGCCGATCCACCGGGCCTCGATCCTGGTCGGACGCAGCGTCTCGAGCCTGATCCACTCCAGCATCGGCATCACCGTGATGGCCCTGACCGGCCTGCTGGTCGGCTGGCGGGTGCGTGACGGGGTGTTCGACGCGGTGCTCGCGTTCGCGCTGATGCTGTTGTTCGGATTCGCGATGATCTGGGCCGGCATCCTGGTTGGCTCGCTGATGCGGTCGGTGGAGGCCGTTCAGGGGCTGATGTTCACCGTCATGTTCCCGTTGACCTTCCTGGCCAACACGTTCGCTCCGACCGAGAACATGCCCTCGTGGCTGCGGGTCGTGGCCGAGTGGAACCCGATCTCCTCGCTGGTGCAGGCCTGTCGCGACCTGTGGGGCAATGGTCTGCCCGCGCCAGCCGACGCAGCGTGGCCGCTGCAGCACGCCCTACCGGTCACGGTCGCCTGGTGCGGGATCATGACCGCGGTGTTCGCGCCGCTGGCGGTCCGGGCGTTCCGTAGACGCTCCCGCGACTAGCCACCTCCCGGGCAATGCCACACGATCCGTCAGTTTCGGTTGCGCGGTCCGTCGGTTTCGGTTGCGCGGTCCGTCGGTTTCGGTTGCGCGGTCCGTCGGTTTCGGTCGCGCGGTCCGTCAGTTGCGTGTGCACGGTGCGTCAGCTTCGGATGGCGACCGCCTTGGCTGGGCTGTTGACGTGGGAGAGCGTCTCGGCGCCTACCAGAAAGTGATGGATGGGCGGGGCGGACGTGACGGATGGGCGGGGCGGAAGTGACGGATGGGCGGGGCGGACGTGACGGATGGGCGGGGCGGAAATGACGGATGGGCGGGGCGGACGTGACGGATCGGCGGGGGAGGGCGGACCGTCGCGTCCAGCGCGAGCGTGACGTATCGTCAGGGTGAGTGGGCGAGATCGAGGTGGTCGACGGCGGAGACCGCGCTTGCGGCGAGCTGCTCTTGGTGCTCGCGGCGCAGGCGCGGACCCTGCCACCGGGTTCGGTGATCAGGCTCATCGCCACCGATCCGGCTGCCGCGATCGATCTGCCGGCGTGGTGCCACCTGACCGGCCACGGCTTCCTCGGCCGGGGAGTGCACGACGACGGCCGCCCGTCCTACGACCTCAGCACCGCCCGCACTCCCCGCGAAACCAACCCGCACCAGCCGTGGCGTCTGCAGCAGCAGTAGGCGTCGAACCGAGAGGAATCAGCGTTATGAATGGTCTCGTCATCAACCTCACCCGCTCGGTCGACGACCCCGACCGCTCCAGCGTGGCCATGGTGGTCGCTGGTGCGTCGGTCGCCTCGGACCAGCCGACGACCGTCTTCCTGTCCTCGGAAGGCACCAGGCTGGCGGCCAAAGGTGTCGCCGACGAGCTGCACGAGGACGGCTTCGCGCCGATGAGCGAGCTGGTCTCATCCTACGTCGCCGCCGGCGGCAAGTTCCTGGTGTGCAGCCCGTGCGCGAAGAAGCGCGGCATCGGAGAGGACGAGCTCATCGACGGTGCCTCCATCGTCGGTGGTGCCACGCTGGTGGCGCTGCTCGCCGACGGCGCCTCGTCGCTGTCGTTCTGACCGGTGACGACGACGGGCGGTCCGGCAGCGGACGTGGTGCCCGCGCTTGAGTACGACGGTGGGGACATGGACTGTGGCAGCGGGCTGCTGCTGGCCATCACCACCCGGATGCGGAGCATCGACGAGGGTGAGGTGCTGCTCCTGCACACCCGCGAGCCGTCGGTGCTGGCCGACCTTCCCGCCTGGGCGCGGCTCGCCGGCCATGCGCTGCTGGACGTCGCCGACGGAGGCGGCGGCGGGGCCGGGCCGTGGCAGCTGCTGATCCAACGCGGTCGCAGCCGGGTCAGGGCCGTGGCGCTCGACCCGAACACCGAGTACACCTCCGGTGCTCCGGCGCCGCTGGGCAGCCGGCTCTGGTTGTACTCCAACTTCCACTGCAACCTCGCCTGCAGCTACTGCTGCGCCGGGTCCTCGCCCCGGGCGGACGCCCGGCTGATGCCGGTCGAGATGGCGACCTCGGCAGCCACGGAGTTCGTGGCGCAGGGTGGGCGGGAGCTGCTGGTCACCGGTGGTGAGCCGTTCCTGCATCCCCAGCTCGACGCTCTCGTCGCCGCCACGTCCGCCCAGGTGCCGGTCACGCTGCTGACCAACGCGATGGTGTTCAGCCGGGGCCGTCGCCGCGAGATGCTCGAGTCGCTCGACCGGGAGGCGGTGACGCTGCAGATCAGCCTCGACTCGGCCGGCCCCGAGCTGCACGACCGGCAACGCGGTGCGGGGTCGCACGCCAAGGCCCTCGCCGGGATCCGGCTGGCGCGAGAGCTGGACTTCCGGGTCCGGGTCGCGGCGACGTACCTTCCGCAGGACGCGGCCGGCGCGGGTGACCTGCACGGCTTCCTGGAACAGCTCGGTGTCGCCGAGGAGGATCGGCTGATCCGTCCGGTTGCCAAGGAGGGCTTCGCCGACGAGGGCGTCCCCATCAGCCTGGACTCGGTGGAGCCGGAGCCCACGCTGACCGCCGACGGAGCCTGGTGGCACCCGGTCGCGGTGACCAACCGCCACCTGAAGGTCGCCGACGCGCCGCTGCCCCTGTCACACGTCCTCGACGTCATGCGCGACGTGGTGGAGGTGCAGACCACGGCCGGCGCTCAGGGCCGGTCCGTGTTCCGCTGCACCTGACCACGCCTGCAGCCTGTCGGCCCCGCACCGTCGGCCCCGCACCGGCGGCCCCGCACCGGCGGCCCCGCACCGGCGGCCCCGCACCGTCGGCACAGGGGCAACGACAGCCAGCGTCGGACGGCCGCCCGGTCAGCCGACGATGACCACTGGCGAGGACGCGTGCGAGACGCACTGGTCGGCGACCGAGCCCAGCAACAGCCCGCTGAACCCGCCGCGGCCCCGGCGCCCGAGGACGAGCACGTCCGCCCCGGTCGAGGCTTCGATCAGGACTCGGCTGCCCGGTCCGTGCACAGCATGGACCTCGACCGGCACCGGGCAGTCCGGGACCAGCCGGTCGACGTGCTCCCGGGTGGCGGCGGCAGTGGCGGCCTCGAACTCCTCGTACGACGGGACGATCCCGCGGGGGACGTCGTCGGGGCGTACCGCGTTGGTCAGGCTCCAGGCGCGAATCACGTGCAGGTTGGTGCTTCGCCGCCCCGCCTCCTCGACGGCGAACTGCAGCGCCCGCTCGGACTCCGGTGACCCGTCGTAGCCGACCACCACTCCACCGGCCGGGACCAGGTGCTCCACGAAGTGCGGCGTCATGAGACCACCAGCTCGTCCAGCGCCGACCGCAGCCCGCGCAGGTCGTCGTACACCGCGACCGCCCCCGCATTGCGCAGCTCCTCGTCGGAGAAGCCCCCGGTGCGGACGCAGTGCGTGTCGAGGTCGAGCTTCCGAGCCGCGACCACGTCCCAGATCGAGTCGCCGACCATGACCGCCCTGCGGTGGTCGACCCGTTCCAGCGCTGCGCCGATCAGGTCCGGGGCGGGTTTGGTCTGTTCCGCGTCCTCAGCGGTCGTCCACGTCTGCGCGAACTTCCGGCCGTCGAGCAGGTCGAGGTAGTGCTCGACGTGCTCGGGCTTGCCCGAGCTGGCCAGCACGACCGTGCACCCGCGTTCGTGCAGGTGCTCTAGCAGATCCCGCGCACCGGCGAGCAGAGCCACCTCCTGCAGCATCGGCTGGTACGCCGCCTCCCACGCGGCCCGGATCTCGTCCCCCGCTCGATCCTCGACGTCGTCGCCGGCGACCTCGGCGACCAACCGGTCGCCGCCCATCCCGATGGCACGGTGGATCTGCCAGAGCGACGCTGTGACTCCGTGCTGCTGGAACGCCCGGAACCAGGCGACCGCGTGGTGATAGTTGGTGTCGACGAGGGTGCCGTCCACATCGAGGACGACCGTGTCCACCGGCGTCGATCGCGGGTCGGATGTCACAGGCGGGACCTGACGGGCATGGGCGGTCTCCTCGAGGAGTCGGGGGGTTGCCGGGCCGAACGGCCTGGTCCGATGCTCCATCCCGGCCCCACCGGTTGGCAACCCAGCCCCCTGAGGGTGGCGGCAGCGGCCCGGCGCCTCGCTCCGGGTGCAACACCGGCTGGCATGCTGCGGCGGTGAGTGACACCGCGTTGCTGTCCGCGACCAGCGCCGCCGACGACCTACGCCGCGCCGGGCTGCGCCGGATGCGAGTCGTCGCGCTGTCGCTGCTGCTGCTGGCGGCGCTGGTGTACGTACTGACCCTGGACCGCACCGGTGGCTGGACGTACGTGCACGCCGCGGCGGAGGCAGCCATGGTGGGCGCGATCGCGGACTGGTTCGCGGTCACCGCGCTCTTCCGGCACCCGTTGGGGTTGCCGATCCCGCACACCGCGATCATCCCCACGCGCAAGAACATGCTCGCCCGTGGCCTGCAGGACTTCGTCACCGAGAACTTCCTGGCCGAGGACGTGGTCCGCGACCGGGTGCACCGGGCCGAGGTCAGCAGGCGGCTCGGCCGTTGGCTGGCCGACGAACAACACGGGGACCGGGTGGTCCGCGAGACCACCCGGATGCTCCGGCAAGGATTGGCCCGGATCCGAGACGAGGACGTGGCGGCGCTGGTGGGCGAGGAACTGGTTCCCCGGCTCGCCGACGAGCCGCTGAGCGAGGTCACCGGCCGGTTGTTGCACGAGGTGGTCAGCGACGGTGCCCATCACGGCCTCGTCGACCTTGCCCTGATCGAAGCGCACCGGTGGCTGGTCGGCAACGCGGAGACGGTCGCCGAGGTCGTGGGGGAGCGGGCCCCCTGGTGGACCCCGATCTGGCTGGACGAGAGGGTCGCCCAGCGGGTGCACCTCGAGGCGGTGGCCTGGGTCAAGGACATCCGGGACGACCCGGCGCACCCGGCCCGGGTCGCGTTCGACCGGCTGCTCGCCGACCTGGCCCGCGACCTGCAGTCCGATCCGGACACGATGCAGCGGGCCGAGGCGCTGAAGCGTCGCCTGCTCGAGTCCCCGCAGGCCCTGACGACGGCGACGTCACTCTGGACGGTCCTCCGGCGCGCCTTGTTGACCACGTTCGACGACCCGGACAGCGTGCTGCGGACGCGTGCGGTCACCGCGCTGGCCGAGTTCGGTCAGCGGTTGGCGGTCGATGAGCCGCTGCGCGAGCGGCTGGACGGTTGGGCGGCCGACTTCGCCGCATACGTGGTGACGTCGTACGGCGTGGAGATGACGACCGTCATCACCGACACCATCGAGCGGTGGGACGGCGCGGAGGCGGCTCGCCGGATCGAACTGCACGTCGGTCGGGACCTGCAGTTCATCCGGATCAACGGGACGCTGGTCGGTGCGCTGGCGGGGCTGCTGATCCACACCGCCACCCAGCTGACCTGACACCCACCGCCCCCGCTGGGGGGCGGGCGGGACTGGGGCGGGCAGGGCTGAGACGCCCGGAGGTGGTGCTCAGCGGACGCCGCGGGGGCGGAACTGCACGCTGATCCTCGGGCCGACCGGTCGGGACGTCTTCGGGATCGCGTGCTCCCAGGTCCGCTGGCACGAGCCGCCCATCACCAGCAGGTCGCCGTGGCCGATCGGGAAACGCAGGGCGGCGCCACCGCCGCGCGGCCGCAACATCAACGGTCGCGGGGTGCCGAGCGCGAGTATCGCCACCATGGTGTCGCTGTGCCGGCTGCGACCGATCCGGTCGCCGTGCCAAGCCACGCTGTCCTTGCCGTCGCGGTAGTAGCAGAGCCCGGCGGTCCGGAACGGCTCGCCCAGCTCGGCTCGGTAGTGCGTGCTCAGGGCCGCGCGGGCGTCGTCCAGTACCGGGTCGGGCAGGGTGGCCTGCTCGTCGTAGAAGCAGACCAGCCGGGGCACGTCGACCACGTGCTCGTACATCTGCCGGCGTTCGGCGCGCCACGGGACCGCATCCACCAGCCGCTCGAACAGCCGGTCCGCGCCGGTGAGCCAACCCGGACGCAGGTCGACCCAGGCTCCGTCCGCGAGTGAGGTTCGCTGCATCCGCGCGGACAGCGGCCCCGGCTCGGTGACCTCGGTGTCGAGCAGCGACGGCTGGAGCACGACCGGCATGCGCCGATCCTACTCCGGATTCGAACACGTGTTCTAGGACGGAGAACGATGCTTTCCCGTCGCTCGGGCGACGGAAATGCGTCATCGCCGGTCGGAGGGGAGCGGTGCGGCGGAGCTCAGTGGACCAGCTCCGGGCTTCCGGTGCCGGTCTCCAGCCGCAGGTCCGCCCGCTCGCGGGTGCGGTGTGCGGCGAAGTGCGCGCGCTCCTGCGCGGCCCAGCGCTCCCAGTGCGGGCGGAAGGTCTCGCCGTCGCGGGCCAGCCCGCGGCTGAGGCGCAGGTCGTGGGGGGCGTCCACCCAGACCAGCAGGGCGAGGTACGGCGCACAGGGCAGCGACCCGCAGGCGACGCCCTCCACGACGACCGCCGGCGTCACCGGCAGTTGGTGTTCCTCGGCGTATCGGCCCTCGACCCAGTCGTAGCGTCGCCACCGCGCGGGGCCTCCGGTCGCGAGTGGCTCGAGCACCTGGTCCACCAGCAGCGGGACCGCGTCGGCCAGCCCGTCCCATCCGGGGTAGAGATCGTCCATGTGCACGACCGGCGCCGGATGGCGGGCGTCGCCGAGCAAGCCGGCCAGCACCGCCGCGATGGTGGTCTTGCCCGAGCCGGCCGGACCGTCCACGGCGACGACGGCCGGGCGCTCGGACGTGGATCGGTGCCGGGCCACGGAGACGGCGTCGATCAACCGGACCGGCAGGCGGACCGCCGCGTCCTGCGACCGCTCGGGCGGGAGGGTCACAGCTGGTCCACCAGCGTCACCTCGACCACGGCCGCCCCGGCCTCGTCGCTGGCCGCCAGGTCGACCACAGCCGAGATGCCCCAGTCGTGGTGGCCGGCGGGGTCGTCGAAGATCTGCCGCACGGTCCAGCGGCCGGGCTCCTCGGTGACCACCAGAAGGTGCGGGCCGCGCGCGTCGGCGCCATCCCCGAGCCGGTCGTGCTCGGCGTAGTAGCCGGCCAGCGCCTGCTCCCAGGCGCCGGCGTCCCAGCCGCTGTGCCCGTCCAGCTCACCGAGGGAGTCCCAGCGCCGCCGCGCCGCCAGCTCCACCCGGCGAAACAGTGCGTTGCGCACCAGCACCCGGAAGGCGCGAACGTTTGCGGTCACCGGTCGGTCCGCCGGCTCAGGACGCACGGCCGGGCCGGCACCGGTCCCGGCGAGGTCGGGGGAGGTGAGCTGCTCCCACTCGTCCAGCAGGCTGGAGTCGGTCTGGCGTACCAGCTCGCCGAGCCACTCGACGACGTCGTCGAGCGCCTCGGTCCGCGCCGTCGCCGGCACCCCGGTGCGCAGGGCACGGAACGCGTCACCGAGGTAACGCAGCAGCACCCCCTCTGAGCGCGTCAGCGAATACAGCGCGACGTACTCGCCGAAGGTCATCGCCCGCTCCCACATGTCCCGCACCACAGACTTCGGGGACAGCTGGTGGTCGGCGACCCAGGGGTGACCGCGGCGGTACATCTCGTACGCGGCATCGAGCAGCTCGGCCAGCGGCTGCGGGTGGGTGACCTCCTCCAGCAGCTCCATCCGCTCGTCGTACTCGATGCCGTCGGCCTTCATCTCCGCGACCGCGACGCCGCGGGCCGCGTGCCGCTGCGCCGACAGCACCGGTCGCGGGTCCTCGAGGGTGGCCTCGAGCGCCGAGATGATGTCCAGCACGTACGTGGGCGACTCGGGGTCGAGCAGGTCGATCGCCGCCAGGGCGAAGGTGGACAGCGGCTGGTTCAGGGCGAAGTCCGGGGGCAGGTCCACCGTCAGCCGCACCGTCCGGCCGTCCGGCGCCGGCTCGGTCAACCGCTCGACCACCCCCCCGGCCAGCAGCGCCCGATAGGCGGCGACAGCGGTCCGCACGTGCCGGCGCTGTGCGCCCGGCGGCTCGTGGTTGTCCCTCAGCAGCCGTCGCATCGCCGTGAACGGGTCCCCCGGCCGCGCGATCACGTTGAGGAGCATGGAGTGGCTGACTCGGAAGTTGCTGGTCAAGGGCTCGGGGTCGGCCGACACCAACCGTTCGTGCGTGGCGCTGCTCCAGCTGACGAACCCGGGCGGCGGCTTCTTCCGCACCACCTTGCGCTGCTTCTTGACGTCGTCACCCGCCTTGGCCAGTGCCTTGGCGTTCTCCACCTCGTGCTCGGGCGCCTGGACGACGACGGTGCCGGCGGTGTCGTAGCCGGCTCGGCCGGCCCGGCCGGCGATCTGGTGGAACTCACGGGCCTGCAGCTGCCGCTGCTTCACGCCGTCGTACTTGGACAGGGCGGTGAACACGACGGTACGGATCGGCACGTTGATCCCGACGCCGAGCGTGTCCGTGCCACAGATGACGGCGAGCAGCCCTTGCTGGGCGAGGGTCTCGACGAGACGGCGGTACCGCGGCAGCATTCCGGCGTGGTGCACGCCGATGCCGTGCCGCACCAGGCGGGACAGCGTGCGGCCGAAGCCGGCAGCGAACCGGAAGTCGCCGATCGCGTCGGCGACGGCGTCTCGCTGGGCCCGGCTGGCGACGCCCACGCTGCTGAGAGCCTGCGCTCGCTCCAGTGCCGAAGCCTGGGTGAAGTGCACGACGTAGATCGGCGCCTGCCCGGCCCCGAGCAAGTCGGTCAGCGTCTCCTGCAGGGGGGTGCGCTCGTAGTAGTGGTGCAGCGGAACCGGCCGCTCCACGGAGGTGACCACCGTGGTCTCCCG
Source organism: uncultured Actinomycetota bacterium (assembly GCA_963704295.1). Taxonomy (GTDB): domain Bacteria; phylum Actinomycetota; class Actinomycetes; order Propionibacteriales; family Nocardioidaceae; genus JACCVL01. The sequence goes on from OY969884.1 coordinate 1,581,298, forward strand.
GCCGGTCCTGCGGGACAGGTCGTCGGCCAGGAACGTCATGTCGCCGAGGGTCGCGGACATCAACAGGAACTGGGCCTGCGGCAGCTCGAGCAGCGGGACCTGCCAGGCCCAGCCCCGATCCGGGTCGCCGTAGTAGTGGAACTCGTCCATCACCACCACGCCGATGTCTGCCGCTGCTCCCTCGCGCAGCGCCTGGTTGGCCAGCACTTCGGCGGTACAGCAGATGACCGGGGCCCGGGCGTTCACGCTCGCGTCTCCGGTGAGCATGCCGACGCGCTCGGCTCCCAGCACCTCGCACAGCGCGAAGAACTTCTCGCTCACCAGTGCCTTGATCGGTGCGGTGTAGTAGCTGCGCCGGCCGCCCGCAAGCGCGGCGAAGTGCGCACCGAGCGCGACCAGGGACTTGCCCGAGCCCGTCGGCGTCGAGAGCACCACGTTGCCGCCGGTCACGATGCCGAGCAGCGCGTCGACCTGCGCTGGGTACGGTTGGAGGCCACGGCCGGTCGCCCACGTCGAGAACGCGTCGAAGACCGCGTCCGGGTCAGCGTCGCGAACCCCGGGCTCGTCGAGGGCGTCGACGAGCGGGTGGACGATCACCGGGCGAGGCTACCGATCGTCGGCCCCGTGCAGCCGCGCCCGGGGACGCCGGTCAGCCGGGTGCCCAGGGGCGGAACCGGCGCAGTCGCAGGCTGTTGGTCACCACGAAGACCGACGACGCGGCCATCGCCGCACCGGCAAGCATCGGGTTGAGCAGTCCGGCCGCGGCGAGCGGGAGCGCCGCCACGTTGTACGCGAACGCCCAGAACAGGTTGCCCTTGATGGTGGACAGAGTCCGGCGGGACAGACGGATGGCATCGGCGGCGACCCGCAGGTCGCCACGGACGAGCGTCAGGTCGCCCGCTTCGATGGCGACGTCGGTCCCCGTTCCCAGCGCCAGGCCGAGGTCGGCCCGGACCAGCGCCGCGGCGTCGTTGACCCCGTCCCCGACCATGGCCACCACCCGGCCCTCCTCCTGCAGCCCGGCCACCACGGAGACCTTGTCCGCCGGCAGCACCTCGGCATGCACGGCGGCGGGGTCGATCCCCACCTCGGCGGCCACCGCTCGCGCGACCGCGGTCTGGTCACCGGTCAGCAGCACCGGATGCAGCCCGAGGGTGCGCAGCATCGACACCGCCTCGGCGGACGAGGGCTTCACCGTGTCCGCGACGATCAGCACGCCGCGGGCGGCTCCGTCCCACGCAGCGACGACAGCCGTCCGGCCGGCCTCAGCCGCGTCGTCCAGCGCGCCGGTCAGCTCGGCCGGCAGCGGCTGAGCCACCTCCGGTGGCAGGGCTCGCACCCGACCCACCACGACGGCTCGCCCGTCGACCGTGCCCCGGACCCCGAGGCCGGGCAGCCCGGCAAACTCCGTGACGGACGGCAGGTCGCCGACCCGCGCCCGAGAGGCGTCGGCGACCGCCCGGGCCACCGGGTGCTCCGACGCGTCCTCCACCGCGCCGGCCAGCCGCAGCAGCTCCTCGACGGTGGTCCCGACGGCCGGGACCGCCTCGACGAGCGTCATCTGCCCGCTGGTCAGGGTCCCGGTCTTGTCCAGCACGACGGTGTCCACCCGGCGGGTCGACTCCAGCACCTCGGGCCCCTTGATCACGATGCCGAGCTGCGCACCTCGCCCGGTCCCGACGAGCAGCGCTGTCGGGGTGGCCAGTCCGAGGGCGCAGGGACAGGCGACGATCAGCACGGCCACGGCGGCGGTGAGCGCCGGGGAGATCTCGCCTCCGATCACGATCCAGGTCACCAGCGTCGCCAGCGCCAGCGCGATCACCACGGGGACGAACACCGCCGAGACCCGGTCCGCCAGTCGCTGCACCTCCGCCTTGCCGGACTGCGCCTCCTCCACCAGCCGTGCGAGCTGGGCGAGCCGGGTGTCCTGGCCGACCCGCGTCGCCTCGACGACGAGCCGGCCGCCGGCGTTGACGGTTCCGCCGACCACCGCGTCGCCGACGCCCACCTCCACCGGCACCGACTCCCCGGTCAACATGCTCTGGTCGACCGTGGAGGCCCCGTCGACGACGGTGCCGTCGGTCGCGACCTTCTCGCCCGGACGGACGACGAAACGGTCCCCCACGAGGAGCCGACCGACCGGGATCCGTTGCTCGCTCGGGCCATCGGGACCGGTGCGGAGCACCGCCACGTCCTTGACGCCGAGCTCCAGCAGTGCCCTCAGGGCGGCTCCCGCGCGACGCTTCGAGCGTTCCTCGATGGATCGGCCGAGCAGCAGGAAGGTGGTGACGCCAGCGGCCACCTCGAAGTAGATCGCGCTGGAGCCGGTCGACCCGGCCGCGGTCAGCGCGAACGGGTGTCGCATGCCGACGGTCCCCGCCTCACCCCACACCAGGGCGTAGACCGACCAGCCGTACGCCGCTCCCGTCCCGAGCGTGATCAGGGTGTCCATCGTCGCGCTGCCGTGGCGCAGGGTGCCGAGGGTGGCTCGGTGGAACGGCAACCCGCCCCACAGCACCACCGGTGTGGCCAGCAGCAGGGAGAGCCACTGCCAGTAGTCGAACTGCCAGACCGGCACCATGGCGAACGCGATCACGGGCGCGGTCAGCAGGCTGCTCACCAGCAACCGGGTCCGCAGTGCGGTCACCGGCTCGGCATCGTGCTCGGTCCGGTCCGCATTCACGCCCGTGCCCGACCTCGGCTCCCGAGCCGGCGCGGTCGGCAGGGTGGCGGTGTAGCCGGCGCGGCCCACCTCGGCGACCAGGTCGTCCGGCGACAGCGGAGCCGTGTACCGAACCGCCGCCCTCTCGGTGGCGTAGTTCACCGTGGCCTCGACGCCGTCCAGCCGGTTCAGCCGCTTCTCGACGCGCGCCGCGCAGGAGGCGCAGGTCATCCCGCCGATGGCCAGGTCGACACGGTCCTGGGACGCGGTCCCCTCGTCCTGTTGCGTCTGCATCGTCACGGGGCCGGCTCCGCCAGCTCGTAGCCGGCCTCGAGCACTGCCGCACGGACCGCCGCCAGGTCCGGCGGCTGGTGGCCGCTGACGGTCACTGTGCCGGCGCCGAGGTCGACCTCGACGGTGTCCACTCCCGACAGCCGGCCGACCTCGTCAGCCACCGCGCGCTCGCAGTGCGCGCAGGTCATACCGGTGACCGCGTACGTCGTGCGGGTCATGACCGCACCAGCCGAGCGATCGCATCAGCCGCCTCGCGCACCTTCTGGTCGGCCTCAGGGCCCCCAGCTCGGGCCGCGTCGACGACGCAGTGGCTGAGGTGTTCCTCGACGAGGCCGAGGGCGACCGACTGGAGGGCCTTCGTCATGGCCGACACCTGGGTGAGGATGTCGATGCAGTACGACTCCTCCTCGACCATGCGCTGCAGCCCCCTCGCCTGCCCCTCGATCCGCCGGAGCCGCTTGAGGTAGTCCTGCTTGCAGTGGATGTAGCCGTACGGCGCCGGGGCCGCAGTGCCGGTGGTGTCAGCCATACCCGGCAGGATACCCCCATGGGGTAAGTCGAGCCAGGCGCCCTGCGCCCCGGCTCCAGGGACGGCAGCATGGCGGGCATGACCGCCCACGACCGCCTGCCCAGCCCGCCCGCGGGTCACCGCCCCACCGACCTCGACACCGACACCTTCGACCTCATCGTGCTCGGCGCCGGTTCGACCGGTGAGAACGTGGCCGGCCGGGCCCGTGCGGGCGGACTCTCCGTGCTCGCCATCGAGGCAGAGCTCGTCGGCGGCGAGTGCTCGTACTGGGCCTGCATGCCCAGCAAGGCGCTGCTCCGACCGGTCGAGGCGCTGTCCGACGCACGGGCGATCGACGGCAGCCGGCAGGCCGTCAGCGGTGACCTGGACGCCAGGAAGGTGCTCGAGCGACGGGACTCGTTCACCAGTGGGTGGGACGACAGCAGCCAGGTCCGGTGGCTCGACGGGGAAGGGATCTCGCTGGTGCGCGGTCACGCCCGGATCGTCGGTGCCCGTCAGGTCGAGGTGGAGGGGGCCGACGGCGATCGGGCCCGACTGAACGCCCGGCATGCCGTCGCGGTCTGCGTCGGAAGCGCCGCGCTCACACCGCCCATCGACGGTCTCGACGCCGTCGGCGCCTGGGACTCCCGGGACGCGACCAGCGCGGCCGCGCCTCCTGCCCGACTGGTCGTGGTCGGCGGCGGCGTGGTCGGTGTGGAGTTGGCGACCGCCTGGGCCGCTCTCGGCAGCGGCGTGACCATGCTCGTCCGGGGCGAGCGGCTGCTGGAGCGGATGGAGCCGCAGGTCGGTGCGCAGGTGCACGAGTCGCTGGCCGCGGCCGGGGTGGAGGTGCGGACCGGGACCGAGGTCACGGCGGTGCGGAGGGAGCAGGCCGACGGCGCGGTGACGGTGACCCTCGGCGGCGGCGCTGAGATCACCGGTGACGAGGTGCTGGTGGCGGTCGGCCGGACGCCGCGCACCGACGACATCGGGCTGGACGTCGTCGGGCTGGAGCCCGGGCAGGTGCTGAAGACCGACGACAGCATGCGGGTGGACGGGGTTGACGGCGGCTGGCTGTACGCGGCGGGTGACTGCACCGGTCGCGCTCAGCTCACCCACATGGGCAAGTACCAGGCCCGGGTGTGCGGCGACGTGATCGCGGCCCGGGCGAACGGGAAGCCGACCGCGACCGGGCGGTGGGGTGCCATGGCCGCCACGGCGGACCACGCGGCGGTGCCGCAGGTGGTGTTCAGCGACCCGCCCGCCGCCTCGGTCGGTCTCACCCATGCACAGGCCCGCGAAGCAGGTTTGCGGGTTCGGCTGGTCGAGCAGGATCTCGGCGCCATCGCCGGAGCGGCCCTGTACGCCGACGGCTACCAGGGGTGGGCCGGGTTGGTCGTGGACGAGGACCGGCAGATCGTGGTGGGCGCGTCGTTCGTCGGCCCGGCGGTGACCGAGCTGGTGCACGCGGCCACCGTGGCGGTGGTGGGTGAGGTGCCCCTGGACCGGTTGTGGCACGCGGTGCCGTCTTACCCGACCATCAGCGAGGTTTGGTTGCGGTTGCTGGAGTCCTACGGTCTCTGAGTCCGCGGCAGCCGTGCCGGTCGTGCGACGCGCACCCGCCCGACTTGCGCCGGCCGGGAGAGACCATCACCATCGCCACGCGGTCCCACCCGAGTTCGCACCGAGCTCACCGCAGAACGCAAGGAGCCCGCATGGACACCCGCACGATCGCGATCGCTGCTCTGGTCATAGCCGTCGTCGTCGTACTGATCCTCGTCCTCTGACGGTCTGAGGCGACGTCGGACTCCGTCGTCGGGACCGGCGGCCCCCTGCGGGGTGGCGGCCGGTCCCGACGTCGTCGCGCGCCCGGCGGTCGCGGACGCTGCCGATCGGCACCGGGTCTCGACGTGCGCGATCGCCGGGACGCCTCCAAGGTGGAGGTGAGTCGCCGACGCTGGAGCCGCCATGTCCCTGCTGCCCATGCCGCCCGGACGCGGCGCGCGCGGCGCGTCGGCGGGCGAGCGAGGCGGCGAGCCCGGCACCCCGGCACCGTCGGCGCCGTTGGCCGCCTACGTTCTGCGCCGCGGGCACCGGAAAGGCTGGCGCTGGTGGCTCACCCGGCGAGGTGGCGGTTCCCCGGTCGCGACCGCTCCGCAGCCGGTGCCGACCTCGGACCAGGCTGTCCGTGACACCTTCCGGGTGCGCGTCTGCGCGGCCACCGCGCCCGCCGAGACGTTCACCGACGAGGACGGGCGGCACCGGTGGCGGTTGCTGACCTGTGCAGGCGGCACGATGCTCGCGGTCTCGGCGGTGGGCTATCCCAGCCAGGCGGCGGCGGAGCGGGCCGTGCGCAGGTTCCGGTACGAGGCCAGTCACGGCGAGTTCGTCGACGACTGAGCCGGCGGCGGGGGAACAGCGCCCCGCCTGCCCGCCGTTGATCTCCGCATGACCAGCACGGACCGGCCGGGGCGGGCCGAGTCGGTCGATGTCCGTCGCTCGGACCAGCGCCGCGCCACCCGTACCGAGTGGCTCGAGTCACGGCACTCGTTCGCGTTCGGCCGGCACTACGATCCGGCGAACACCTCGTTCGGCCTGCTGCTGGTCAGCAACGACGACCTGGTCGCGCCGGGAGCGGGGTTCGCCGCCCACCCGCACCGGGACGTCGAGATTGTGACCTGGGTGCTCGAGGGTTCGCTGGCGCACGAGGACTCCACCGGGCGCCGCGGGGTGCTCCACCCGGGCTCGGCCCAGCGGATCAGCGCCGGCACCGGGATCGTGCACTCCGAGCGCAACGCCGCGGCGGACCGTCCGCTGCGCTTCGTGCAGATGCAGGTGCAGCCCGACGAGCCGTCGGTGCGGCCGGGCTACGAGCAGCGCGAGCTCGCCCTGAGCGAGCTGGACGGCGCCTGGTGCACGGTCGCGAGCGGCCTGCGCCGGCACGCCGGCGGGACCGGTGTCCGGCTTCACCAGCGGGACGCCGCGCTGCACGTCACCCGGCTGGGGCCCGGGCAGGAGCTGCTGCTGCCGATCGCGCCGTACCTGCATGCCTATCTCGCCTCGGGCTCGGTCGACCTGGAGCGGACCGGAGTCCTGCACGACGGCGACGCGGTGCGGATCACCGGCTCCGGCGGGCAACGGCTGTCCGCCAGGGCGCCGGCCGAGGTGCTGGTGTGGGAGATGCATGCCGAACTCGCCCGTTGAGGCACCCATCCACCGCAGGTCCAGTTGCGAACGAGTTGCAACAACGAGGATGGCGCGACACGATGGAAAAGGTCCGCTGACTCACCGCATGCGCCACGGGAGGCCGCAACGTGCACGTGCCCGACGGGTTCCTGGACGCGCCGACCTCGGCGCTGACGGCGGCCGCCGCCGCCGGTGCGGTCGCGGTCTGCGTCCGCGGCGCCCGGCGTGAGCTCGACGAGCGCACCGCGCCGATGGCCGGGCTGGTGGCGGCGTTCGTGTTCGCGGCGCAGATGCTCACCTTCCCGATCGGGGCCGGGACATCGGGACATCTGCTCGGCGGGGCGCTCGCGGCCATCCTGGTCGGACCGTTCACGGGGGCGCTCTGCGTCGCCGTCGTGCTCGGCATCCAGGCACTCCTCTTCGCCGACGGTGGGCTCACCGCGCTCGGGACCAACGTCGACCTGATGGCCGTGACCACGGTGGTGGTCGGCTACGGCGTCTTCGCGCTGCTGACCCGGCTGCTGCCGCGGACCCGGGGCGGCGTGGTCGCTGCCGCCTTCGTCGGAGCCGCACTCTCCGTGCCCGCCGCGGCCGCGGTGTTCGTGGGCCTGTACGCCGTCGGCGGCACCGCCGCGGTCCCGCTCGGCACGCTCACCGCCGCGATGCTCGGGGTGCACCTGCTGATCGGCATCGGGGAGGGCCTGATCACCGCGGCCACCGTCAGCAGCGTCCTCCAGGTCCGCCCCGACCTCGTCCGCGGTGCCCGGCACCTGCGGCCCGCCGGCGCCGCGCTGGTCACAGCCTCGGGCGGCGGAGCGTCGGTGGCGACCGGGACGGAGCCGGGCCGATGCTGAGCCGGCGTACCACGTCGTTCGTGGCGGTGGGGCTCGCCGTGTGCCTGCTCCTCGGCGGCGGCGTGAGCTACTTCGCCAGCGCCGCGCCGGACGGGCTGAACTCGGTGGCCGCGGAGCAGGGCTTCGCCGACGACGAGCGCCAGCACGACCTCGACGGGTCGCCGGTGGCGGGATACGAGACCGAAGGCGTGGACGACGGCTGGCTGTCGACGGGGGTGGCGGGCGTCGCCGGCGTCGGCCTGACCTTCCTCGCGGCGGCCGGGCTCGTGCTGGCCGTCCGCCGGCGCTCGCCCGAGCGACCGACCGAGTCCGCCAAGGAGCGGCGATGAGCGCCGGCCCTGTCCGCGGCGGCGGATCGGTCGCCGAGGCGCTGTACGTGCCGGGGAGGTCGACGTTGCACCGGCTGCCGGCGCCGGTGGCGCTTGTGGGCGCGGTGCTGCTGGTGCTGGCCGTCGTGGTCGCTCCGGCGCAGTGGTGGTCCTACGCCGCCTTCGCCGCTCTGCTGGCGGTGCTCACCGCCGTGGCGGGGGTGCCGTACCGGCTCGTGGCCCGGCGCTCGGTGGTCGAGCTGCCGTTCGTGACCTTCGCCCTGCTCTTGCCGTTCGTCGCCACCGGGCCGCAGGTCGACGTGCTCGGCCTGTCGCTGTCGAGCAGCGGCCTGTCCGACGGCGCCACGCTGCTGGCCCGTGCCACGCTCGGTGTCTGGACCTCGATCCTGCTGGCGGCGACCCAACGGCCGGTCGCGCTGCTGCGTGGTCTCGAGCGGCTGCGGGTGCCCGGCGTGCTGGTGCAGATCGCGGGCTTCGCGCTGCGCTATGTGGAGGTCGTTCTCGGTGAGATGCGGCGGATGCGGCTGGCTCGCGACGCGCGCTGCTTCCGGGCCCGCGACCTGCGGCAGGCGCGCACGCTCGCGCAGGCGGCCGCGGCGCTGTTCATCCGGTCGTACGAGCGCGGGGAGCGGGTGCACGTCGCCATGCTGAGCCGCGGCTACAGCGGCGCACTGCCGGACCTGAGCGCAGTCACCGAGGCGCCCGTCGCGGTTGCCGCCGCGCCACCGCTGCGGGTGCCGGTCGCGGCATGACCACGGGCGGCTCGCTGCCGTTGTCGCTGGACGTCCGCGACCTCGCCTTCGCCTACCCGGACGGCCGGCAGGTCCTCTTCGGCGTCGACCTCCGGGTGGAGCCGGGGGAGCGGGTCGCGCTGCTCGGACCCAATGGTGCCGGCAAGACCACGCTGATTCTGCATCTGAACGGGATCCTGACGCCCGGTCGCGGGTCGGTCTCCGTCGCCGGACTCCGGGTCGGGCCGTCAACGCTGCAGGAAGTCCGCCGGCGGGTCGGCATCGTGTTCCAGGACCCGGATGACCAGCTGTTCATGCCGACGGTGGCCGAGGACGTCGCCTTCGGGCCGGCGAACCTCGGGCTGCGCGGTGACGAGCTGCGTGCTCGGGTGGCGGAGGCGCTCGGCAGCGTCGGGATGACCGAGCACGCCGACCGGCCGCCACACCACCTGTCCTACGGCCAGCGGCGCAAGGTGGCCGTCGCCACGGTGTTGGCGATGCGGCCCGAGGTGCTCGTGCTCGACGAGCCGTCCAGCAACCTCGACCCGGCCAGCCGGCGTGAGCTGGCCGACATCCTGGAGTCGCTGCCGGTGTCGGTGCTGATGGTGACCCACGACCTGCCGTACGCGCTGCAGCTGTGCAGCCGCGCGGTGCTGCTGGACGGGGGGGCCGTGGTGGCGGACGGGCCGACCCATGAACTGCTCGCCGACGAGGTGCTGATGAGCGCGCACCGGCTCGAGCTCCCGTACGGCCTGAATCTGCGCCCCACCCCCTGACCCCCACCCCCTGACCCCCACCCCCTGACCCCCACCCCCTGACCCCCACCCCCATCCCCACGATCCGCGACTTTTGCCGACTCGCCCTTCGTCCCGTCCCCTGTCATCCGCTTCCTCGACCCGACCTTCGGTGCGCTGGGCCGACCTGCCTCGCGCGGAGATCTTCAGAAGTCGCGGATCGTGGGGAGGGGGCTCGGGGGTGGCGGCAAAGTCGCGGACCGTGTGGAGGGGGCTCGGGGGTGGCGGCAAAGTCGCGGATCGTGGGGAGGGGGCTCGGGGGTGGCGGCAAAAGTCGCGGATCGTGGGGAGGGGGCTCGGGGGTGGCGGCAAAAGTCGCGGATCGTGGGGAGGGGGGTGGCGCTGGTACTGTCCGGCTGCGGGCTACCGCCCGCGCCAAGATCTCCCAGGCAGGGGAAGCCGGTCCAAGTCCGGCACTGACCCGCAGCCGTAGGTGGTCACCCGTCCCGGGTGCCACGAGTCGGAATGCCTGGCCTGGGAGTGAGCGGCTCCTGACAACTGTCGAGGTCTGCAGGTGGAGCCCGGTCCGGTGCTTCTCCGGCTCGGCGCCCAGGGCATCTCCTGAGGACCGCTCGCCGAAGGGTTCCCACTCCATGCGCCAGCTCTCCCTCCGCACCGCCGTGGCAGCGATGGCCGCCGGCCTGGTGCTGCCGTTGCTCCCTGCCGCCCCGGTGGCCGCCGCGCCGAACGCCGAGCGGGCCGACCGCGCGGCCGCCTGGCAGGCCACCCAGCTCACCGACGGGCGCATCCACAACATCGCCTTCGACTTCACCGACTGGGGCCTGACGGTGGACACCTACTTCGCGCTGGTGGCCGCGGCCAACCGGCCGAAGGTGGCCCGAAGCGTGCTGCGCACCGTCAGCGAGAACGCCCGGGAGTACGTCGCCTTCCAGGGTGACTACTTCGCCGGCCCGGTCGCCAAGCTCCTCCTCGCCCGGGAGGTCGCAGGTCGAGACGCCACGGTCGGCCGGCTCAACCTGCGTGCCCGGCTGACCCGGATGATCGCCCCGTCCGGCCGGGTCCAGGACTCGGGGAGCGACGACTTCAGCAACACGATCAGTCAGTCGTTCGCCGTTCTCGCGTTGGCACGCACCGGCCGGCTGCGGCCGAGCACCGCAGACTTCCTCACCCGGCAGCAGTGCGACCCAGGCTTCTTCCGGTTGGGCATGTCCGCCCGCCAGTGCGGCCGCGGCGCCGGCAAGGCCGACGTGGACGCGACCGCGTTCGCCCTGCAGGCGCTGGTTCGTGCCCGCAACGAGGGCGTGGACCTCCCGACCGGTGCGATCCGTGACACCGCACGCTGGCTGACCCGCGCTCAGGCCCGGAACGGGTCCTTCTCCGGCCAGGGCCCAACAACAGGAGCCAACACCAACAGCACCGGGCTGGCGGCCCAAGCGCTCGCGCTGGTCGGCCGGGACGCAGCCGTCGACAAGGCGGCCGGCTGGATCGCCGACCTGCAGCTGACCCGCCGGAACGCCAGCGGAACTCCCGCCCGCAGGGACCTCGGTGCGATCGCCTACAACCGCGCCGACTTCAGGCGGGCCCGGCAGGAGGGCATCGACTCGACCACCCGGGACACCTGGCGCCGGTCCACCCCGCAGGCGCTGTTCGCGTTCGCCCCCGTGCCGCTCACCCGGCTGTCCGTATCGTGACCAGCGGTATCGGGCTGCTCGCCCGAGCGGTGGCGGTCGTCGCGCTGTCGGCGGCCGCCGGAGCCGGTCCGGTGTTGTTGCCGGGCCCGCCGGCCGCAGGCTCGGGGTCCGGACTCGCCTCGGTCGCCGCCGAGACCGCGCGCGCTGCGGGCTACTGCACCGACGGGGAGGGCGTGACCGTCGTCGTCGACCTGCGTGACCTCGATCCAGGTGCCGGTGTCCTGGTCCGTTGCGCCGACGGTCCGGCAGGAAGCGGTCACACCGGGCTCGACGCACTGTCCGATGCCGGCATCAGCTACGTCATGCCGGACCGGCAACCAGGAATGGTCTGCCGGCTGTCCAGCTCGACCGGAACCCGGCCGGCGGCCGGTGAGCAGATCCCGGTGCAGGGCGACGAGGACTACGTCGAGCGCTGCGTCACCGCGCCGCCGACCGCGGCGTACTGGTCCTACTGGTACGCGCGGGAGGGCGGCCGCTGGCAGTACTCGTCGTCCGGACCCGGCAACCGCACCACCATCCCAGGCGGCTTCGAAGGCTGGTCGTTCTCGCTCAACCGGAGCTCGTCGGCCGCCCCGCCGCCGCGGGTCACGCCGGACAACCCGAACGCGCCGTACGGCGGCGGAGGTGGGGGCAACGGTGGCGGCGGGTCGGGCGGTGGTCCCGGCGACGGACCGACCGGCCCGCCCTCGGGTGGCGGCACGGGTGGCGGCACGGGTGGCGGCACGGGTGGCGGTACGGGTGGTGGCACGGGTGGCGGTACGGGTGGTGGCACGGGTGGTGGACCCGGCAGCGATCCGACCGGCGCACCGCCGTCAAGCACCCCTCCGGCGCAGGCCGGCGACGACGGCACCCAACCTCCGGCCGGGGGCGGGCCGGCCGGCGGTGGACCCGGTGCCGCGGATGGACCCGGCTCGGACGGCGCCGGGGGTGACGGTGCCGGAGCCGGTCCGGGAGGCGGTCGCGGTGACGGAGGCGGTGACGGTGGCCGTGGTGACGACGGCCGCGGCGGCGACCGGTCCGGCCCCGCCGACAAGCCGGCCGATCAGCAGCCGGCCGAGACCTCGGAGCCCGGTCCGACCATCACCGGCGAGATCCCGGCCGACGCCACGGCCGAAGGCTCCGGCCCGCCGATGTCGACGCTCGCCGGCGCGGGGGTGCTCGCCGTACTGGCCGCGCTGGCCGCTGCGGTCGCGTGGCGACGGGGACGGGGAGCGCCGGGTCCGTGAGGTGGTTGCTGCCGCGCGGCCTGCACCCGCTCGCCTGGTGGGGGTGGGCGCTGGGCCTCGCGGTGGCGGCCGCGCAGACCACGAACCCGCTGCTGCTGGCGTCGCTGCTCACGGTCGCCGGCGTCGTGGTGGCCGCCCGCAAGGGCCGGTCGGCGTATGCCCGGGCGTTCCGCTGGTACCTGCTCGCCGGGCTGCTGGTGGTCGCGGTCCGCGTCGTCTTCCGCGTGCTGCTCGGCGGCGGCGCCGCGTCGGACGAGACCGTCCTGCTGCCGCTGCCGGCGTACACGCCGCCGTGGGCCGGCGCGCCGACGCTGCTCGGTGACGTGACCGGGTCGGCGCTGCTGGCGTCGGTCACCGACGGGCTGCGGCTGGCCACGATGCTGGTGTGCGTCGGGGCAGCGAACTCGCTCGCCGACCCGCGCCGGCTGCTGAAGTCGGTGCCGCCCGCCCTGCACGAGGTCGGCGCCGCGACCGTGGTCGCGGTGTCGATCCTCCCCGAGCTGGGTGAGTCCGTGCTCCGGGTCCGCCGGGCCCGTCGGCTCCGCGGCGCGACCAACCGGCGCCGCGACCGGCTCCGGGCCGTCGTCGTCCCGGTCCTTGAGGACGCGGTGGAGCGGAGCCTGGCGCTGGCGGCCTCGATGGACTCCCGCGGCTACGGACGGCGGGCCGCGGTGTCGAGCCGCTCTCGGCTGCTCGTCGCGAGCCTCCTGCTCGGCGGGCTGCTCGGCCTCCTCGTCGGCGTGTACGCGCTGCTCGACACCACCACCCCCCGGGTGCTCGGGATGCCGCTGCTGGTGTCCGGTGTCGTGGCCGCCGTGGTCGGGCTGACGCTCGCCGGACGCCGGGTGCAGCGCACCCGCTACCGGCCGGATCGGTGGCAGGCTCCGGAGCTGATCACGGTCGCCTCCGGGGTCGCGGTGGCGGTGGCGCTCCTCGTCACGGCTGCGATCGACCCGCTGGTCGCGAACCCGGTGCTGTCACCGCCCAGCTGGCCGACGGTGTCCCTGCTCCCGCTGGTCGGGCTGCTGGCCGGCCTCGTTCCCGCCGTGCTCACCCCACCCGTGCCGGGTGACCCGCAGCCGCCCGCCGATGGGCGCTCGCCGTCCGGTTCCGTAGCGGTGGGATCCGGGAGCCGGCCGTGATCAGCTTCGAGCACGTCGGCTTCGGCTACGCCGGCACGGACCGACCGGTGTTGTGTGACGTCGACCTGGTGATCCCCGAGGGTGAGCTGGCGTTGGTCGTCGGGCCCACCGGCGCCGGAAAGTCCACCCTGCTCGGGGCGGTGAACGGTTCGGTGCCGCACGCGACCGGTGGGCGCTTGTCGGGTCGGGTCCGCGTCGCCGGCCTGGACACACGGGACAACCCGCCGCGCGAGCTCGCTCATGTGGTCGGCCAGGTCGGTCAGGACCCGGCCGCGACCTTCGTCACCGGGACCGTGGAGGAGGAGCTGGCGTACGCGATGGAACAACTCGCGGTACCCCCGCCGGTGATGCGGACCCGGGTGGAGCACACGCTCGACCTGCTCGGCATCGCCGACCTGCGGCATCGCGCGCTCGGCACGCTGTCGGGCGGTGAACAGCAACGGGTGGCGATCGGCGCCGTGCTCACCGCCGGGCCGCGGGTGCTCGTGCTGGACGAGCCGACGTCCGCGCTCGACCCCGGCGCGGCGGAGGAGGTGCTCGGAGCGCTGCTGCGGCTGGTCCACGACATCGGCGTCACCTGCCTGGTTGCGGAACACCGGCTGGAACGGGTCGTCGAGTACGCCGACCGGGTGCTGACCGTCGCATCGGACGGGACCGTGCGGACCGCCGAACCGGCCGCCGCGATGGTCGACTCGCCGGTTGCGCCTCCCGTGGTCGAGCTCGCCCGGCTGGCCGGGTGGTCCCCGGTCCCGCTATCGGTGCGCAGCGCCCGCCGGTGCGCGGCGGCGCAGCCGCTGCCCTGGCGGCCAGGCGCCGCCGTCACGGTGGCGCGGCGGGAGCCGAGCAGCACGGCTCGAGGGAACGGCGGCCACCGAGTCGACCCGGCTGTTCATGCCCGCGGTGTGGTCGTCCGGCACGGCGCGACCGTGGCGGTACGAGACGTCGACCTGACCGTCCAGGCCGGTGAGGTCGTGGCGGTGATGGGCCGCAACGGTGCCGGCAAGTCGTCGTTGCTGTGGACGCTTGCCGGGGCGTCCCCACCGTCAGCAGGCGTCGTGCGGGTGCACGGCGCCGACGTCGCCCGCCTCTCCTCGGCGGAGCGTCGGAAGCGGGTCGGGCTGGTGCCACAGACCGCCGGCGACCTGCTCTATCTCGAGACCGTCGCCGACGAATGCGCCCAGGCGGACGCCGAGTCCGGCGCACCGGCCGAGAGCTGTGCCGCGCTGGTCGGCCAACTGCTCGGAGCGGTCGACCCCGGCCGGCACCCCCGGGACCTGTCGGCCGGGCAGCAGCTCGGGCTGGTGCTGGCCATCCAGCTGACCGCCGCCCCGCCGGTGGTGCTGCTGGACGAACCCACCCGTGGGCTGGACTACGCGGCCAAGCACCGGCTGGTCTGCGTCCTGCGCGAGCTAGCCGCTGCCGGACATGTCGTCGTCGTCGCGTCGCACGACGTCGAGCTGGTGGCACAGGCGGCGCACCGCGTCGTGCTGCTGGCCGACGGCGAGATAGTCGCGGACGGGCCGACCGCCGACGTCGTGTCGCCGTCGCCGACCCTCGCGCCACAGGTGGCAAAGGTGCTCGGCCCGCCGTGGCTGACCGTCGACCAACTCGCGCCGCACCTGGAGCCACGGCAGGCGGCGGGCCATGGCTGAGACCGCGTTGCACGTCGCCGCGCCACAGGTCGCCGTCGCGCGGCGGCCGCGGACCCGGCTGGTGCTGACCCTGGCGAGCCTGGCCGGGCTGGCGATGTTCTGCTGGCCGCTGCTGGTGGAGGTGCCCGCCGGAACCGTCGGGCACACCACCGACGCACCGCTCGCGTTCGTGCTGCTCCTGCCGATCGTGCTGGCGGTGGTGCTGGCCGAGCTCGCGGACGAGGGCATCAACTCCCGCGCGCTCGCGATGCTCGGCGTGCTGTCCGCCGTGGACGCGGCGCTGCGGCCGCTGGGGGCCGGGGTGGGAGGGATCGAGCTGGTCTTCTTCCTGCTGGTGCTGGGCGGGCGGGTGTTCGGGCCCGGTTTCGGATTCGCCCTCGGCTGCCTGTCGATGCTCGCCTCGGCACTGCTCACGGCCGGCGTCGGCCCGTGGCTGCCGTTCCAGATGATGGCGTCGGCCTGGGTCGGATTGGGGGCCGGCCTGCTGCCGCGCCGGATCAGCGGGCGCTGGGAGGTGGCGATGCTCGCGGCGTACGGAGCCGTCGCCGCGCTCGCCTACGGTGCGCTGCTGAACCTCTGGTTCTGGCCGTTCTCGATCGGGCAGGACACCGCGCTGTCGTTCGTCGCCGGCGACCCGCTGGCCGCCAACCTGGAGCGGTTCGCCACCTTCACGCTGGTCACGTCGACGCTCGGCTGGGACCTCGGCCGGGCGGTCACCACCGTGCTGGGGATCGTCGTGCTCGGCCCCGCCGTCCTGGCGGTGCTGCGCCGGGCGGCGCGGCGGGCCACCTTCGCCCCGGGCTGAGCCGAGCGGGCGGTCAGCCGAAGAGCGGAAACCGTTCCGCGAGCGGACCGAGGAGGGCTCGCTCGTCGGTGGTGAGCTCCCGCCGTCCGGTGCCGGATTGCGCGTAGGTGTCGAGGTCCCACTCCAGCGGCACCGGCTCGCCCAGCAACCCGTCCAAGGTGTCCCGGACCACCGCCAGGGTGGCCGCGCGGGGTCCCCCGCTGGTGTGACCGACCACCAGATCGAGGTGGTGCACGCCGGCCTCCACGACCATGGTCGCCAGCAGGTCATCGACCCGGAGCACGTGGCCCTGCGTCCCGACCGCGCTGGTCGGCGCTGCCCCGGCCGCCAGGTGCGCCGCTGCCCGGCTGGTCTCGACGTACTCGTCGCGGAGGGCGCCGAACGAGGGGTACACGCTGGCCGCGATCCTGGTCATCCGCAAGTTGTTCTGCGCCCGGTCGCTGTCCGGCCGCCAGTCCCGCCAGTACGAGACCGCGTCGGTGTCCGGCGCGGCCGGACTCGGCGTGCCGAGAGCGACGAGCGCGCGCTGCGCGTCCAGCAGCAGGTGGAAGGTGAGGTCGCGGATCGACCAGCCCGCGCAACCGGTCGGCGCCCAGGCGTCGGCTTCCGAGACGTCCGTCAGCGTTGCCACCACGTCCGACCAGGCGGTGCCCAGTCGGGTGGCCATCTCGGCGCCGGGCTCGTGCACCTGCTCAGCGTGGCGCGGTGCGCGGTGCCGGGCAACCGGCCGGTCAGCGACCGATGGCGATGATGGGACGCTTGCCGGGGTCGAGCCGCTGCATCGCCGTTCGCACGAACCGGCGCGGCGTCGAGACGCAGCCCGCCGTCGCGCCCGCCCCGTTCACGTGCAGGAAGATCCCCGAGCCCCGGTGTCGGACCGGATCGGGGCGGTTGAAGTCGATGACGATCGACCACCGGTACTGCCCGGCGTAGTCGCGCAGCCGTTCCGACCCGTTGTAGCCGTCGAGCCACCACCGAAAGCCGCCCTGGTGCCGGTTGCGCAGGGTGTTGTACCAGCGGGACCCGTTGTCCTGCACCCAGTAGTCCCCAGCTCGCACCCGGTGGAAGTCCAGCTCGGTGCCGACCGGCCGTCGGGCCAGCCCGAAGGTCTCGCTGACCCGGTACGAGCCGAGCGGGGTCGTGCCGCTGCCCTGCTCCCGGTCGTCACCTGGCACCAGCCCGCCGTACCCGGTCCGGCCGTCCCGGGCGGTGGCGACCCGGCGCCAGCCGGTACCGGTCGACCGCCACAGCCGCACCGTGGCGTGCCAGCCGGTGCGGTGATTGACGGTGAGCACCTGCCGGGTGCCGGGACGAACCTGCGCCGTGACGCCGCCGAGGCGCACGGTGTCGCGGTGGACCGCCGGCTGGGGCGGGAGCGTGGCGGCCGACGAGGCCGGGGCGGCGCTCCAGCCGCCGGCGACCGCCGCCGCGGCGGCGGTAGCGGCGAGGAAGCGGCGCAACATCGGTGCATCCTGCCCGACCGCGACGGTCCAGTCACGGATCGTGAGCGTCAGTCGCGCGCGCTCCCGTAGACCCGGTGCACGACCACTCGCAGCACCAACCGCTGCTCGGCGACCATCGCGGCGCGGAACTCCGCCCAGTCCGGGTGCTCGCCCTGTAGGTCGCGGTAGAGGGCGACCAGGTCGTCGGCGGCGGCGTCGTCGGGCGCCTGGGTCACCGGACCGAGCTCGGCCAGTCCCTCGGCCACCGTGTACGACCAACCGGCCGGCGTGCTCACGTGGTAGCCGGCTCGGGGGTCGCGCCGCAGGTTGGCCACCTTCGCCCGGCTGTCGGTGACCGAGATGCGCAGCGTGCGCTCGGTGTCGTCCCAGGCGTGCAAGACGTTGGACAGCTGCGGCCGCCCGTCCCGCTTGAGGGTCACGAGCACACCGAACGGTCGGGTGCCGAGCAGCCGCACCAGCCGAGCGTCGAGGTCGTGGCCGAGGCCGCCGGGGTCGGACGCCATGTCGCCATCCTGTCTCGGCCGGCCCGGCCCGGCCCGTTGGCGAGACGGCGGACGCAGCCGGGACCGGACACCTACGATCACCGCATGTCTGTGCTGCCCCGGTCTGTTCTCACCGCATTCGCCGTCGCCTCCGCCGCCGTCCTCGCTCTGAGTGGCTGCGCGCCGGTGGACGAGTCCGACTCGGCGGAGGACGCCGCCACCGGTGGTGCCGACGGGACGGCCGACGCGGGGCCGGTCTGCAGCACCGAGGAGCTGCCGACGTACGCCGACGGCCGGCTCACGATCGCGACCGACGCCCCGGCGTACCCGCCGTGGTTCGTCAACGACGACCCGACCAACGGCAAGGGGTACGAGTCCGCGGTGGCCTACGCGGTGGCCGAGGAGCTCGGCTTCGCCGAGGACCAGGTCGACTGGGTGACCGTGCCGTTCAACGCCAGCTACCAGCCGGGCGCCAAGAAGTTCGACTTCGACATCAACCAGATCTCGATCACCGCGAAACGGGCGGAGTCGGTGACCTTCTCGGACGGCTACTACACCGCGGCGCAGGCGGTGATCACCGAGGCGAACTCCGAGTTCGCCGATGCGACCAGCCTCGCCGACCTCGCCGCCGCGAAGATCGGTGCCCAGGTCGGCACCACGTCGCTCACCGCAGTCACCGACGTGATCCAGCCGAGTCAGGAGCCGTCGGTCTTCGACGACACGAACGCGGCCACCAACGCGCTACAGAACGGGCAGGTCGACGCGATCGTCGCTGACCTGCCGAGCGCCTTCTTCATCACCGCTGCCCAGCTCGACGACGGTGTCATCGTCGGTCAGTTCCAGCCGACCAGCGGGGAGACCGAGCAGTTCGGGTTGCTGTTCGAGCAGGGCAACCCGCTCGTCGACTGTGTGAACGAGGCGCTGGACGCCCTGGAGGCTGACGGCACGCTGGCCGAGCTGGAGAAGCGCTGGCTGTCCGAAGCCGCCGACGCGCCGGAGCTGTCCTGACCGTCGCCGGCCCGGCGCCGGCCGACGAGCGCTGGGTCGTCAGCGAGACCCAGCGGGCGCGGGAGCGGTACCGCCGCCGCCGGTCGCTGCAGCGCGGCCTGGTGGCCGCGGCGTCCACGATCGTCGTGCTCGGGGTGCTCGGCTGGTTGATCACCCACGCACCCGGCTGGACCGCGGTGCAGGTGCGCTATCTCGACCCGGCCGAGGCGCGGACTGCGCTGCCTGAGGTCGCCGCAGCGTTCTGGCTCAACATCCGGCTCTTCCTCGTCGCGGAGGTGCTGATCCTCGCCGTCGCGGTGTTGGTCGCGCTGGTGCGAGTGGTGCCGGCGCCGGCCATGGCGCCCCTGCGGCTGCTGGCTGTGGCCTACACCGACATCTTCCGCGGCACCCCGACGCTGCTCGTGGTCTACCTGGTCGCCTTCGGCTTCCCGGCGCTGGAGCTGCAAGGGGTGCCGAGCAGCCTGTTCTGGCTGGGTGTCATCGCGCTCACGCTGTCGTACGGCGCGTACGTGGCCGAGGTGGTGCGGGCCGGGATCGTGTCGGTGCATCCGAGCCAGGCGTTGAGTGCTCGTGCGCTCGGGCTGACCTACGGGCAGTCCATGCGCCGGGTGGTGCTGCCGCAGGCGATGCGCCGGGTGCTGCCGCCGTTGCTGAACGACTTCGTGTCGCTGCAGAAGGACACGGCGCTGCTTGCGTCGGTCGGCCTGGTCGAGGCGCTGAGAGCGGCCGACATCCAGGCGAAGGCGAACTTCGACTTCACCCCGTACGTCGTGACGGCGGCGTTCTTCATCGCGGTCACCGTGCCGATCGCCCGGCTGACCGACTGGCTCGCGCTGCGCCAGGTGCGACGCGAGCAGGGTCTCTCGTGACCGGGTCGGGTCAGGCGGACGTGACGGTGCTCGAGATCGAGCGGCTGCGGCGCCGGTACGGCAGCCACGACGTGCTGCGCGGCATCGACCTGCGCATCGGCGCCGGCGAGGTGGTCTGCCTGATCGGTGCCAGCGGGTCCGGCAAGTCCACGCTGCTGCGCTGTGTTGACCTGCTGGAGCCGGTCGACGACGGCACCATCCGGCTGGACGGGCGGGACGTGACCGACCCGAGCGTCAATGCCGACCGGGTGCGCCGGGAGATCGGCGTGGTGTTCCAGGCCTACAACCTGTTCCCGCACCTGACCGTGCGGGAGAACGTGACGCTCGCCCCGCGGGTGGTCCAGCGCCGTGGCCGGGCGGTGGCCGGCGCGGAGGCGGCGCGACTGCTCGACCGGTTCGGCCTGGCGGACAAGGCGGACGCATACCCGGACAGCCTGTCCGGCGGTCAGCAGCAGCGGGTGGCGCTGGTGCGGGCGGTCGCCACCGGTCCGCGGCTGCTGCTGCTCGACGAGGTCACCTCGGCGCTCGACCCCGAGCTGGTGGGTGAGGTGCTCGACATGGTCGCCGAGCTGCGGGCCGACGGGATGACCATGCTGATCGCGACACACGAGCTCGCGTTCGCTCGGGACGTCGCCGACCGGGTGGCCTACCTGCACGAGGGTGTGGTGCACGAGGAGGGACCGGCCGCTCAGGTGCTTGGCGCTCCACGGCGGGAACGGACCGCCGCGTACCTCAGCCGCTTCCGCGCCGGCTAACCCCCTCCCCCTCTTCCCACGATCCGCGACTTTTGCCGGTCTGGCCCCCGCGCCTCTTCCCACGATCCGCGACTTTTGCCGGTTCGGCCGGCCCCCTACCGCGACCGGCCGGACGGGTGCGGCCTGCAGAAGTCGCGGATCGTGAACCGGGGTGGGTGGGTGCGGCCTGCAGAAGTCGCGGATCGTGAACCGGGGTGGGTGGGGGCGGCCTGCAGAAGTCGCGGATCGTGAGCGGGGGTCAGGGTCAGGCGGCGGACGCGGCCAGGCCGGCGGCGGACCCCGCCAGCAACACCCGGCTGACCAGGCTGGGGTCGTCGAGCATCGGTACGTGACCGCAGCCGCGCAAGGCCAGGTGGGTCGCATCCGGCAGCCGGCGACGTGCCCGGGCCGCCTGCAGAGGCGGCAGCACCCGGTCCCGGGTGCCCCATGCGATGGTCGTCGGCACCGCTGGCTCCGCCGTGCAGAGATAGGACCGGCCGAGCCTCGCCGTCGGTCCGAACCCGGCGGCCGCCTTCAGCGCCCGGGCGTCACCGAGAAACGTCTCGGCGTCCTGCCGCTCCGGATGCGCGTACAGCAGGCGGACCATCGAGCTGCGCATCTCGGCGTCGGCCGCCACCCGGCGCAGCACCAGGTCGGGCACCCGGGCGGACATTCGTGTCGTGGTGAGCAGCGCCAGCGCCCAGCGGCGCTCGAGCGGCGACCAGAAGCCGGCCGGCGCGAGTGCGGTCGCTGTCGACACCAGGTCCCGAGCGGCCAGCTCCAGGGCCAGCGCGCCGCCGAGCGAGTTGCCTGCCACATGCGGCCGGGCCACGCCGAGCTCGTCGAAGAACTCCGCGAACCGCTCGACCGACTCCGCCACCGTGTACGCGGCCCCGGCCGGCAGCGGCGGCGAATCGCCGAAGCCCGGCAGATCCACGGCGATCACCTCGCGGTGCCGGACCAAGCCCGGCAGCACCGGGTCCCAGGCCTGCCGCCGGTGTCCGATCCCGTGCACGAGCACCAGCGGCTCACCGCGACCGGATCGGGTGTAGACCGACCCGAGCCCGCGGGTGCGAAGCGTTCGCCGTGGCACGGCTCCTCCGACCCTCGATACCGGTGTCGAGGCCGTCGACGGTAGTGCCCGGCCCCGCGCAGATCCTGCATTTCCACACCGGCCCCGCGGATGCGGCCGGATCGTGACGCGCCGCGACCTGGCCGAAGGGCCGCAGCCGTCGCTGCTGTCACAATCGCCGCCATGCCCGAGCCAAGCGGTGAACCAGCTCGCCCGGCCCGGCCCCCGGCCCGGCCCCCGGCCGCCGGCACCGACCCGGCCGCCCCCACCGATCCGGCCGCCCCCACCGATCCGGCCGCCCCCACGGACCCGGCCGGCGGGCCGCTGACCGGCGTTCGGGTTGTCGAACTCGCCGGCATCGGCCCCGGCCCGTTCGCCGCGATGCTGCTCGCCGACCTGGGTGCCGAGGTGATCCGCGTGGACCGGCCGGGTGGCAACGCGCTCGCCCCGGCGCCGCCGGCGCACGACCTGCTCAACCGTGGCCGGCCGTCCGTGGCCGTGGATCTCAAACACCCTGACGGTGTTCGGGTGGTGCTGGCCCTAGCCGAGCGCGCCGACGTCCTCATCGAGGGGTTCAGGCCGGGGGTCGCCGAGCGTCTCGGCGTCGGCCCCGAGGACTGCCGGGCCGTCAACCCGGCGCTGGTGTACGGCCGGATGACCGGCTGGGGGCAGGACGGACCGCTCGCCACCGCGGCCGGTCACGACCTCACCTACCTCGCGGTCACCGGAGCGCTGCACGCCACCGGCGAACCGGACCGCCCGCCCCGACCGCCGCTCAACCTGCTCGGTGACTTCGGTGGTGGCGCGCTGTATCTCGTCGTCGGTGTGCTCGCGGCGCTGCTGGAGGCACGCCGATCCCATCGCGGCCAGGTCGTGGACGCCGCGGTCGTGGACGGAGTGGCGCACCTGACCACGATGGTGGCCGGACAACTGGCGGCCGGATGGTGGCGGGACCGCCGCGGCGCGAACCTGCTCGACGGGAGCGCGCCGTTCTACACCACCTACACCTGCGCGGACGGCCTCGACATCGCCGTCGCGCCGCTGGAGCCGCAGTTCTACCGGCAGTTCCTCGACGGGCTCGGCCTCGCCGACGACCCGACGCTGCCCGACCGGGACGACTCCCCGGCCTGGGGTCGGCTGCGCGCCGCGCTCGCCGACCGGATCGGCACCCGGACCCGGGACGAGTGGCTCACCGTCTTCGCGGGCACTGATGCCTGCGTGTCGGCGGTTCGCTCGCTCGGTGAGGCGCCCGGGGACCCGCACCTGGCCGCCAGGAGCACGTACGTCGAGCACGCCGGTGTGCGGCAGCCAGCGCCGGCCCCGCGCTTCTCGCGGACGCCGGCCGCGCTAACAACCCCCCCACCGCGGGCAGCGGGCGCCGACACCCGGACCGCGCTGTCGGACTGGGGGATCGCCGATGTCGACGGCCTGCTGGCCTCCGGCGCGGTCGTCCAGGTGGACGGACCGGGTCCGGCGCCGACCGGTGCCTACGCCACTCGGCCGGCGGGCGGCTGAGCTCTGAGCCTGCGGTCCGTCAGCCGAACAGCTCCTCGACCCAGTGCTTCTTCCGCTTGGACGAGTACGAGCCGGACGAGCCCCGGTGGGTGTCGTGCTCGCGGTGGTGGTCGTGTGACTCCGAGCGGGGTGGCGCGGCCGCCGCCGGAGCGGAGGTGTGCGCACGCGAGTCGGCGGCGATCAGGTGTTCCAGCTCACCGCGGTCGAGGAAGATCCCGCGGCAGTCGCTGCACTGGTCCACGGTGATGCCGTTGCGCTCGTAGTTGCGCATCTCGCCGGCGCACTTGGGGCAGGTCAGGCTGGTGGTCATCGGGCCATCGTGTCAGGAACCGGCGGCACTGGCAGCGAGCGTCAGCCGGTTCCCAGCCGCCCAGCGGCCGCCGGGGGAAGGTGCGCGGCCTCGACCAGCCAGCGCACGGTGTCGGCGAACACGTCCTCGAGCGGCCGCGGCTCGACACCGAGCGACTGCACCGTCGCGCTGGCGTCTCCCGGGTTGGCGCAGGCGAGGATGCGCGCGCCCTCCGGCTCGCCGGGCAGGAAGGGCAACCCGGTCCAGTAGCCCAGCTGGGCGGCTGCCACCGCCACCGCGGTCGGGACCCGCCGCACCCGGAGCCGGCGCCCGGTGACCTGTTCCAGCAGGCCGTGCGGGGCCGGCAGGAACTCGCCGGGGACGAGGTGGTGGCCCGGCCGCTGCCCCCCGCAGTCACCGGCCAGCGCGGCCAGGACGGCCGCGGTGTCACGGACGTCGACGTAGTGCAGCCCGCCGCGTGGCAGTGCGGGCATCCGACCCGACAGCGCCGCAACGAGGATCGCGTTGCTCGCCCCCAAGCGAGGGTCCTGCGGTCCGATCACCACACCCGGGTTCACCACGACGACGGGAGCGCCGGCCGCCTGCAGTTCGCGCGCGACCCGCTCGCTCGCCACCTTGCTGGTGCTGTACGGGCCGAGGCCGGGGCCGAGGGGCATCCCCGGTCGCAGGGTGCTGCCACCGGGACGGTTCAGCGCCACCGTGCTGGACACGTGCACCACCGCCGAGCAGCCCTCGTCCACCGCGGCGGTCAGCACCGCCCGGGTGCCGGCGACGTTGGCGCGGGTCATGATCGCCGCGTCCTTCCGTCGCAGGCTGTACGTCGCGGCCGCGTGCAGGACCGTCCGACAGCCGCGTACCGCCGCCCGGATCGCGGCCTGGTCGGTCATGTCGCCGAGCGCGACCTCGACCCGGTCGTCGGTGGCGGGGTCGACGCCCTGAGGAGCCAGCGCGGCAGCCAGCCGGTCCGGCGAGCGGACGTAGGCCCGCACGCGATGTCCGTCGTCGAGCAGTCGCGGGATCGTGTGCGCGCCGAGGAAGCCCGATGCGCCGGTCACCAGCACGGTCATGGCCGAGAAGGTTGGCAGTCGCGGTCCACGGTGTCGACCGGTCCGGACCGGCCCGACCGGCGTCCCCGACCTACCCACAAGTAACCAGCGCCACACTCAGCGCCCCTGACGTCGTGGCAATGGCCGTGTCACGATCCGGAGCATGGCCGAGGCACCTGACGCGTTCGTCTATGACGCGATCCGCACACCTCGCGGGCGGGGCAAGCCGACCGGTGCGCTGTACGAGGTCAAACCGGTGGATCTGGTGGTCGGGTTGCTGCACGAGCTGCAGCGCCGACAGCCCGCGCTTGACCCCGAGGGCATCGAGGACGTCGTCTTGGGCTGCGTCACCCCGGTCGGCGATCAGGGAGCCGACATCGCCAAGGTGTCCGCGCTGGCCGCCGGGCTGCCGTTCACGACCGGTGGGGTGCAGCTGAACCGGTTCTGCGCCAGCGGACTGGAAGCGGTCAATCAGGCCGCGCAGCGGGTCCGGTCCGGCTGGGAGGAGCTGATCGTCGCGGGCGGCGTCGAGTCGATGAGCCGGGTGCCGATGGGCAGCGACGGTGGCGTCTGGGCGAGCGACCCGATGACCGCCTCCGCGACCGGCTTCGTGCCGCAGGGGATCAGTGCCGACCTGATCGCCACCCTGCACGGCTGGGACCGGACGGCCTGCGACTCCTACGCAGCGGAGTCCCAAGCTCGCGCGGCGAAGGCGACGGCCGACGGGCGGTTCGGCCGCTCCCTCGTTCCGGTGCGTGACCGCAACGGGTTGACCGTCCTCGACCACGACGAGCTGGTCCGTCCGGACACCACGGTGGAGGGTCTGGCAGCGCTGCGGCCGAGCTTCGCCGTCCTCGGCGGGCAGGGCGGCTTCGACGCCGTGGCGCTGGAGAAGTACCACCGGGTGGAGCGGATCGATCACGTCCACCACGCCGGGAACTCCTCGGGCATCGTGGACGGCGCCGCGCTGGTGCTGGTGGGCAGCGAGGACGCCGGTCGACGGCACGGCCTGACCCCGCGGGCTCGGATCACCTCCACCGCGGTGAGTGGCGCGGAGCCGACGATCATGCTGACCGGCCCGGCGCCGGCCAGCCGCAAGGCACTGGCCAAGGCCGGGCTCGAGCTGGCCGACATCGACCTGTTCGAGATGAACGAGGCGTTCGCCGCCGTGGTCAAGCGCTTCATGCACGACCTGTCCGTCCCGCACGACCTGACCAACGTGAACGGCGGCGCGATCGCGATGGGTCACCCGCTCGGCGCCACCGGGGCGATGCTGCTCGGCACCCTGGTCGACGAGTTGGACCGACGTGACCAGAGGTACGGACTGGTGACGCTCTGCGTCGGCGGTGGGATGGGCGTCGCGACCGTGATCGAGAGGCTGACATGACCTCGCTCCCAACGGCGGGCCTGCTGGACCGAGCCGTCACCGCGGACTGATGACCCAGCAGCGCCGCGACCCGACCGCCCGGATGCACCCGACGGCCGGGGAGCGGTTCACCCCGAGCGAGTCGCTCGTCGCCCTGGCCGAGGCGGGCGGCACGTTCCGCTGACCGGGCGGCGGCGGCTCCGGGCACACTGGGACATGGCCGTTTCGAGCCGCGTCGCTGCCGGTCTGCTCGTGCTGCTGCTCGCGACCGCCGGATGCACCGACGATCCCGGGCCGGATCCCGGGTCCGGCCGGTCGGACGTCCCTGCGGTCGACGAGCAGTCGACGGTCCTGGACGTCGGTGCGCCGCGAGCCGTGCACCGGGCGACCGCCCTCGACGACGGCTCGGTCCTGTTGACCGGCGGCTGCTCGACGGCCGGGTGCGCCGGCACCGACGTGGCCGCCCGTGCCGTGGTGGTCGGCGCCGCAGGTGACGTCTCGCCGGGCGGGACGATGGCGCAGCCGCGGCTCAGCCACACCGCGACGCTGCTGCCCGACGGTCGAGTGCTGGTCGCCGGTGGGTACCCGGGCGAGGGCGCGCCACCCACCGCCTCCTTGGAGCTCTACGACCCTGGCACCGCCTCGTTCTCGGCCGGGGGCGAGCTGCTGGATCCGCGCGCCGACCACACCGCGACGCTGCTGCCCGATGGTCGGGTTCTCGTCGCCGGTGGTCGGGGCGTCGACGGCGATGCCCTGCGCAGCGTGGAGATCGTCGACCCCGTGGCCGGTACGACGGTTGCGGCCGCACCTCTGGCCGCCCCTCGCACTGGTCACACCGCTGTCGACACCGGTCCCTGCGTCCTGCTCGTTGGCGGGACCGGCGCCCGGGACGCGGCCACCAGCTCCACGACACTGTGGTGCGTGGCGACCGGGAAGTGGTCACCCGGCCCGGACCTCGACCGAGCGCGGGTCAAGCACGCCGCCGTACTGCTCCCGGGGGGTCGGGTCTGGGTGGTCGGTGGGGCGCCGGACACCGAGAGCAGGACGCGATTCCGCGACACCGAGCTGCTGTCCTTGGACACCGGGCGGTCGGTGCCCGGACCAGCTCTGCCCGACGGTCGGTACAAGATCGCCGACGCGGTGGCGACGCTCGTCGACGGTCGGGTCGCGGTCGCGGGTGGGCCGCGGCTGCTCGTCCTCGACCCGCGGGCCGGCACCCTCCGACCGGTTCCGGGCGGTGGCGGCGTCCTCGGTCCCGCCACGCTCTTCTCGACCGCGACTGGGATCGCCGGTGGCCGCGTCCTTGTCGCCGGTGGCTACGACGAGACGATCACGCCCAGCGACGCCGCCGCGGTGGTTGCCGTCCCGTCCCCACAACCCTGACACCTGGTCAGCTGTCGGGGGCGTTCTCCCACATCCCGAGCAGGTTGCCCTCGGGGTCCTTGAAGTAGGCGACGAAACCCATGTCCGAGACCGCCTGGCGGGGCAGCACGGTGCTGCCGCCAAGCTTCTCTACGTGCTCCAGCGCGGTGTCGATGCTGTCGACTCCGACCACCAGCACCGGCCCGTCGGCGGGGCCCTCGTCGCGCCGCATCATTCCGCCGTTGATGAAGCCGGGCTCCTCCGGCATGCCCTGGTCCGAGGTCGGACCGGACGCCGCCATCGTGTAGCTCAGCTCCGGCATCTCCATCAGGTTCCACCCGAACACGTCCCGGTAGAAGGCCCGAGCCCGGTCACCGTCGTCGAACGGCACCTCGAAGTGCATCACGCGTCCGTGCATCCGTTCCACCTCCACAGTGCGCACCGGGAGTCTCTCGGGCGCCTGGGCTCGACGCTAGACCCGGGCGCGAGGCAGGGGAAGGTCCGCGACGGACGGTCAGCGGGGAACGATCTCTCCCTTGCCGAGGACCACCAGACCGTCCTGGACGGTCAACCCGCGGTCCCGATCCTCGTCGGCATCCACCCCGATCCGAACGCCCGGCGGCACCTCGACGTTCTTGTCGATGATGGCGCGGCGCACTTCGGCGCGGGCACCCACGCGCACCCCGTGCAGCAGCACCGAGTCGGTAACCGTCGCTCCCGCGTCGACGTAGGCGCGCGGGGAGAGCACCGAGCGCCGGACCGTTCCGCCGGCCACCACCACCCCCGGTGACAGCAGTGCCTGGTCGACGTCGGCGGTCCGGCCGTCGGCGCCGTGCACGAGCTTCGCCGGCGCCAGGGGGCCGTAGTCGGTGTAGATCGGCCAGGACTCGTTGTAGAGGTTGAAGATCGGCAGCTCGCTCACCAGGTCGAGGTGCGCGTCGTGGTAGCTGCCGATCGTTCCGACGTCACGCCAGTACGCCCGGTCCCGGTCGGTGACGCCGGGGACGTCGTTGTCCTTGAAGTCATAGACGGCCGCCTCCCCCTGCCGGACGAAGGCGGGCACGATGTCGCCACCCATGTCGTGCCGGCTGGACTCGTCGTCGGCGTCGGCGGAGACGGCCTCGACCAGCGCATCGCTGTCGAACACGTAGTTGCCCATCGAGGCAAGGACCTCCCCTGGCGCGTCCGGAAGGCCCTGTGGCGCCGAGGGCTTCTCCAGGAACTCGCGGATCCGCCCGACGTCGGACGGTTCGACGTCGATGACGCCGAACTGGTCCGCCAACCCGATCGGCTGGCGGATCGCGGCCACCGTGGCTGCGGCCCCCGACTCGAGGTGGGCCTGCACCATCTGGGAGAAGTCCATCCGGTACACGTGGTCGGCTCCGACGACCACGATGATGTCCGGCCGCTCGTCGCGAACCAGGTTGAGACTCTGGAAGATCGCGTCCCCGCTGCCGAGGTACCAGCGCTTGCCGACCCGCTGCTGCGCCGGGACCGGTGCCACGTAGTTGCCGAGCAGGGCGGACATCCGCCAGGTCTGCGTCACGTGCCGGTCGAGGCTGTGGCTCTTGTACTGGGTGAGGACGACGACCTTGAGGTACCCGGAGTTCACGACGTTCGACAGGGCGAAGTCGATCAACCGGTAGATCCCGCCGTAGGGGACGGCGGGTTTGGCCCGGTCGGCGGTCAACGGCAGCAGCCGTTTCCCCTCGCCGCCCGCCATGACGACGGCCAGAACCTTGGGACCTCGTCCGCGCAGCGTCATGCCGCGACCCTAGGGCGTGCCCAGCGGCCGGTACTAGGGTCGGCTGGTGCGAGCTGACGTGTTGACCCGCGAGTACCCCCCGGACGTCTACGGCGGCGCGGGGGTGCACGTCGCGGAGCTCGTCCGCGCGCTGCGCCGGTTGGACGATCTCGACGTCCGAGTGCACTGCTTCGGCGCCGGGCGCAACGAGCCCGGCACCACGGCGTATCCGGTGCCGGAGACGCTGCAGGCCGCCAACCCGGCGCTGCAGTCGCTCGGCGTGGACCTGTCAATGGTCGCCGGGTGCGCCGGCAGCCAGCTGCTGCACTCCCATACCTGGTACGTCGCGATGGCCGGGCACCTCGCCGGCCTGCTGCACGGAACCCCGCACGTGCTCACGGCCCACAGCCTCGAGCCGCTGCGGCCGTGGAAGGCCGAACAGCTCGGCGGTGGCTACGCCGTCAGCGCCTGGGCGGAGCGCACCGCGGTCGAGGGGGCGGCTGCGGTCATCGGTGTCAGTCAGGCCATGCGCACGGACGTGCTGCGCAGCTATCCCGGCGTCGACCCGGACCGCGTGCACGTGGTGCACAACGGCATCGACACCGACGAGTGGCGGCCGGTCCACGACCCGGACCGGGTCCGGGCGCTCGGCGTCGACCCGGACCGGCCGAGCGTCGTCTTCGTCGGACGCGTCACCCGGCAGAAGGGGCTGCCGCACCTGCTGCGGGCGGCGGCCGCGCTGCCGCCGGAGGTCCAGCTGGTCCTGTGCGCCGGCGCCCCGGACACCGCCGAGATAGGTGCCGAGGTAGACGCCCTGGTTGCGGACCTGCGGACGCAGCGGGACGGGCTGGTGTGGATCCCCAGCATGCTGCCCCGCGAGGACGTGGTGGCCCTGCTCACCGCGGCCACGGTCTTCTGCTGTCCGTCGGTGTACGAGCCGCTCGGCATCGTGAACCTTGAGGCGATGGCGTGTGAGACCGCGGTGGTGGCCACCGCCACCGGTGGGATCCCCGAGGTCATCGTGCACGAGGAGACCGGGCTGTTGGTGGCTCTGGAGCAGGCGACGGACGGCTCCGGCTCGCCGCTGGACCCGAGCCGTTTCGAGGCCGACCTCGCCGCGGCCCTCAGCGCCGTCGTCACCGACCCGGATCGGGCCGCCGCGATGGGCCGGGCCGGCCGGGCCCGTGCGGAGCGCTCCTTCAGCTGGGACACCGTCGCCCGCCGCACCCATGACGTGTACGCAGCGGCGATCGGGGGGTGACCCGGGCGCCTGGCCGCGCAGGAGAGGCCCGCAGGGTCACCCGGTACGACCGCGCGGGCGCAGCGCCACCCTGGGCATCGGCGGCGCCAGCATCCGCGGCCCGGTGTCCGCCCGGACCGATCCGAAGACCTCCCGCGCGGTGTCCTCGTCGTTCCACGCCTTGCGGGCCAGCTCGATGTCGGACTGGCTGCGGCCGATGAAGTTCCACCACATCACCAGCCGCTCCTCGAACGGTTGACCCCCCAGCAGCAGCACGCGGGCTCCGCTCGTCCGGTTAGCCGTCAGCGTGACCTCGGCGCGACCCTCGCCGAGGTAGGCCAGCACGCCGGGTGCCACCCCGCCGGCTGCCGCCGAGGCGCCGCGAACACGTACCCCCCCGGTGGCGACGACAAGAGCGTGCTCGTGGGTCGGGTCGAGCGGCAGCGTGACGCTGACCCCCCGGTCGAGATCGAGGTCGGCCCCCACGATCGGGGAGAACGTCGCCGCGGGGGAGCGGACCCCGCCGAGCTCCCCGAACATGACGCGCACCCGGGCCCCCGCCGTCGGTGTGAGCACCGGAAGGTCTCGGTGCAGCTCGAACGCGGGGGCCACGTCCCGTGCGCCGTCTGGCAGTGCCACCCACAGCTGCACCCCGTGCAGGCGCGCCGCCCGACGGCGCGGGGAGCGCTCGGAGTGGGCGATGCCGCGGCCGGCCGTCATCAGACCCAGGACGTCCGGCTGCAGCAGGGCGTCGCTGCCCAAGGTGTCCCGGTGCCGGACGTCACCCTCAAACAGCCAGCTCACGGTCTGCAGACCCGTATGCGGGTGCGGGGCGACCTGCATGCCGGCGCTGTCGCGGACGTCGTCCGGACCGTAGTGGTCGACGAAGCACCAGGCCCCGACCGTGCGGCGCTCCCGCTGCGGCAGCAGCCGGGTGACCACGGTGTCGTTGGGCGCGGTCGACTCACCGTCCACGCCTGCGACCATGGGACGGTGCGGGCGGCGCGGGCTGAGCGGAACCACCCGGCCCGCCAGCAGGTCGAACACGGGACCGGAGCGTTCCACCTCCGCAACGGTACGGGAGCAATCTCGGCCGCCGACAGGACCGAACCCTGGATGTGAGCAGCTACCGGAAACGGACCCGACTGGCCGCCGCCGCCTCCGGTTTGCTCGCCGCGGCAGCGGGGGTGGCGTCTGCCTCCGTCGTGGCCGCCTTCCTCAGCGGCGTCCCCTCGCCCGTGCTGTCGGTCGGGAACGCCGCCATCGACCTGGCGCCGCCGGCGCTGAAGGACTTCGCGGTCGAGCAGTTCGGCACCGCGGACAAGCCCATCCTGCTGGGCGGGATCTTCACCGCCATCGCTCTGGCGGCGGCCGCTGCCGGCATCGTCGGGTTGCGCCACCCGCGGTTGGCCCTGGCCATCACCGCCGGGCTCGGCCTGCTCGCGCTGCTGGCGGCGGCGACCGACCGGACCTCGCTGGCCGCGACGCCTGTGACGATCCTCCCGGCCGTGGTGGCCCTGGTTGTCAGCCTCGGCACGCTGTTCTGGTTGCTGTCCACGCTGGCGCGCCGTCAGGGGGCCGAGTCCGCGCCGTGGGGGCAGCCGCACCCCGGTGACGACGTCGGTGCGGACTTCGACCGGCGCCGTTTCCTCGAGGCCGTCCTTGCCACCGGCGCGGTCGTCGTGATCGGCGGGGTGGGCGCCCGGATGTTCGGGCAGGCCGCCGCCATCGCCTCCCGCGCGAAGGTCGTGATCCCCGCGGTCTCGTCCGGCGCCGGGCCGATCCCGCCGGGAACCGCGCTGCCGGTCCGGGGGATCACGCCGTACCTCACCTCGAACGCCGACTTCTATCGCATCGACACCGCCCTGACCCCGCCGGACGTGCCCGCGGACACCTGGTCGCTGCGGATCCACGGTGCGGTGGACCAAGAGCTCGAGCTGAGCTTCGCCGACCTGCTGGAGCGTCGACTGGTGGAGCGCAGGGTGACCCTGACCTGCGTGTCCAACCAGGTCGGCGGTGAGCTGGCTGGGAACGCCAGTTGGACCGGCGTGCTGCTCAAGGACCTGTTGGACGAGGTCGGCGTCCAGGCCGGCGCGGACGCCGTCTTGTCGACCAGCGCCGACGGGTTCACGGCCGGAACACCACTGTCCGCCCTGACAGACGGCCGGGACGCGATGGTGGCCGTCGCGATGAACGGCGAGCCGCTGCCGATCGAGCACGGGTTCCCGGCCCGGATGGTGGTCCCCGGCCTGTACGGCTACGTGTCCGCGACCAAGTGGCTGACTGACATCGAGGTCGCCAGCTTCGCCGACTTCTCCGCCTACTGGACCGACCGCGGCTGGGCCGAGCAGGCTCCGATCAAGGTGGCTTCCCGTATCGACGTTCCGGCGTCGTTCGCCACCTTGGCGGCGGGACCGGTCACGGTCGCCGGCGTGGCCTGGGCCCAGACGCGCGGCGTCGAGACGGTCGAGGTGCGCGTCGACGAGGGTCCTTGGGAGCAGGCTCGGCTGGCAGCCGCGGACGGGATCGACACCTGGCGGCAGTGGGTCTGGGAGTGGGACGCCGACACCGGAAGCCACACCGTCGAGGTGCGCGCGACCGACGGTGCCGGTGAGACCCAGACCGCCGAGCGCGTTCCTCCTCGCCCCGACGGCGCCACCGGCTGGCACAGCGTCGCCGTCACCGTCGACTGACCGCGTCGCTGGCTCACGCCGACCCGTCCGGCGCCGCCGCGCAGACGCCGCCGCTGTCCGTCGGCGGCCATGTGGCCGGGCAGAGAACGGCCAATCCGGGGGTGTGTCCGTGGCGAACTCCACCCGAGGCCGAGAACACACCTCGCCCCAATCGAGAGGACCGATCATGCGCGTTTCCCGCACCCTGCGGCGGACGGGACTGGCAGCCGCCGCGGTCTCGATGGCCGTCACCCTGTCCGCCTGTGGCAGCAGCGACGACACCGGCGACACGAGTGCCGCTGACAGCTCCGACACGTCGTCGACGACCGAGGATTCCGCCCCCGAGCCCACCTCCGAGGAGCCGGCCGAGCCGGCGAGCACCCTCGTCGGCCCCGGCTGCGACGACTACGCCAAGGCCGTTCCTGACGGCGCCGGATCCGTGTCGGGCATGGCCCAGGATCCGGTTGCCGTGGCGGCGAGCAACAACCCGCTGCTGAAGACGCTCACCGCGGCGGTCTCCGGTGGGGTCAACCCCAAGGTCGACCTCGTGGACACCCTCAACGGCGGTGAGTTCACCGTCTTCGCCCCCGTCGACGACGCGTTCGCCCAGCTCCCCAAGTCCACGCTGACGGCTCTCGCCAGCCCCAAGGGTGCGGAGACGCTGAGCACCGTGCTGCAGTATCACGTGATTCCCGGCCAGCTGAGCCCGGACCAGATCACCGGCTCCCAGGAGACCGCGATCAAGACGCCGGTGAAGGTGACAGGCTCGGGTGACAACCTGCAGGTCAACGGTGCCAACGTGATCTGCGGCGGTGTCCAGACCGCGAACGCCACCGTCTACCTGATCGATGAGGTGCTGATGCCGCCTCAGGCCTGAGCCTGAGCGGTTGCGCCGGCAGCAGGCGTCAGGGCCGCCGGGCGGGCATCACACCGGGTCGTGTACCCGGGTGGTGTTCCGTCCGGCGGCCTTCGCCGCGTAGAGGGCGGCGTCCGCACGGGCCAGCGTCGTGTCCGCACCCCGGTCGGAGACCGTGGCGATGCCGGCGCTGAAGGTGAGCGCGGACTCCTCGGCCCACGCCGCGGCGATCCGTTCGACCATCCGCTGGGCGTGCTCGGCCGATACCTGGCTCAACAGCAGCAGGAACTCCTCACCGCCGTAGCGGAACGCCAGGTCCGTGGTCCGGATCCCCTGCTCGAGCATCCGGCCGACACCGGCCAACACGGCGTCGCCCGCCTGGTGGCCGTGCTCGTCGTTGAAGGCCTTGAAGTGGTCCATGTCGATCAGGACGATGGTGTCCCCGTCGAGCAGCGCGCCGAGCGCCGCCGCCAGGTCGTGTCGGTTCGCGAGACCGGTCAGCGCGTCGGTACGCGCTCGGACCGACAGCAGCGCCTGTGCCACCCGGAGTCGGCGTAGCAGGCGGGCGGGGATCTCTGCGATCAGCACCCACACCACGACCGTCACGGTCAGTCGCACGATCGACTCGCCCGGTGCGAGATCCATCGCGAACCACCAGGCCGGCATCGCGATCGCGAGCAGCGGCAGCTCGGCCATCGGGGGCTGCGTGACGCCCACGTAGAGGAAGGCCAGCCCGGCGAAGCCGATCAGCTGTCGGGCCAACTCGTCCTCGGTCAGGGCGGCGACGAGCAGTGCGACCAGCACCAGCACCGGCCACAGCAGGGTCCAGCGGGAGGACAGCCGGTGCCAGGGCAACAGTCGGGTCAGCGTGCCGATGATCACCAGGCCAGCGGCACAGGTGATCATCGTCTCGTCCATCCGGCGATCTGTGACGAAGTCGCTGAGCGCCAGCAGGAACAGCAGCACGGCGGCGCCGGCCGCTCCCATCCGCGCCGCGGCGGTCCGGCCTGGGATCCCGGTGGGCAGCTGTGGCCGGGCGGTCGGCTCGTCTCCCGCCATGCAGGTGAGGATAGGCATCGGCGGTCTAGGGTCACGGCGTGCCCCGCCGCCGCCTCCGCCGCAGGATCCTCATCACCGGCGCAAGCTCCGGTCTCGGGGCCGGGATGGCCCGGTTGTTCGCCGCCCGCGGCCGTGACCTGGCGCTGACCGCGCGGCGCACGGATCGCCTGGACGCGTTGCGGTCCGATCTGGTCGGCGCGCATCCCGACATCGACGTCGTGACCCGACGGCTCGACGTGGACGAACACGACGAGGTGTTCGCGGTGTTCCGCGACTGCCGCGACGCGCTCGGCGGACTCGACCGCGTCATTGTCAATGCCGGGCTCGGCAAGGGCGCCCGGGTCGGGTCGGGGCGGTTCGACGCCAACCGGCAGACCGCGATGACGAACTTCGTCTCGGCGCTGGCCCAGTGTGAGGCAGCGATGGAGTGCTTCACCGCGGCCGGGTCCGGCCACCTGGTGGTCGTCTCGTCGGTGTCCGCCGCTCGCGGGATGCCCGGGGCGATGACCACGTACGCCGCGACGAAGGCCGGGATCGCCGCGCTGGCCGAGGGGATCAGGGCCGACCAGGTCGGCCGGCCGATCCGGGTGACGACGCTGTACCCGGGCTACATCCGGTCGGAGATGAACGAGCGGGTGGCGCACGCGGTCAGGTTCATGGCCGACACCGAGACCGGGTGCCGGGCCATGGTCGACGCCATCGAGCGGGAGGTCGAGGAGGCCGTGGTGCCGGGCTGGCCGTGGCGGCTCGTCGTGCCGGCCATGCGGCACGCCCCACTCGCTCAGGTCCGCAGGCTGATGTGACCGCCGGCTGCTCGCGGTGAGCCGTCCCCGGCCGGCCGGTCAGCGGGTGGCCGGCGCCTGCGCTGGGCAGTACGGGAACTCGCAGACACATTCGCTGCCATGCTCGGCCTGCCCCTGGGTGTCCGGCTCGGCCGGCTCTCCGGAGGTCAGCGTCTCCCGGCCCGTGCTGGCGAGGCCCACCAACGCCGTAAGCCCACCGGCGACCAGCAGGATCGCGCTGATGACCATCGCCCGCTGGTAACCGGCGCCGAACGCCACCGGATCGGTGTAGTCGGCGCCTCCCAGGCCGACGACGACCGGCAGCGCCGCCACGGCCAGCAGACTGCCGGAGCGTGCCACCGCGTTGCTCACGCCGCTGGCGACGCCGGCGTAGCGGTCCGGCGCGGCCGCCAGCACCGTCGCTGTCAGCGGAGCCACGAGAAGCGTGAGCCCCACGGCGAACACGGTGACCCCCGGCAGCACGTCGGCGAGATAGCTGCTGCCGGGACCCACACCCAGCAGCAGCAGCACGCCGGCTGCGCAGACCAGCGGGCCCACGGTCATCTGTAGTCGCGGACCCAGCCGGGCGGCCAATGCTCCCGATCGGGCGGAGAACAGCAGCATCAGTGCGGTGACCGGGAGCAGGGAGATCCCCGCCTCGAGCGGGGTGTAGCCGACGCCCACCTGAAGTTGCAGGACGACGAAGAACATCATCGAGCCGAGTGCGGCGTACACGACCAGCGTCAGCAGGTTGCTGGTGGTGAACGTGCGCGAGCTGAAGAGGGTCGGCGGGATCATCGGGAGGCGGACCCGACGCTGGTGCACGACGAAACCCACCAGTGCGGCCACCCCGGCACCGGCGCTCGTGAGCACCGGAACCGACGGTCCACTCCCGGCCTCGATCAGGGCGTACGTGATCCCGGCCAGGCCGACGGCGCCAAGCGTCGCCCCGGTCGCGTCGACGTGTTGACCGGACGCGACGGTGTCGCTGCTCTCCGGTACGTGGCGCAGGGTGATCGCGACGACGCCGACCGCCAGCGGCACGTTCAGCCAGAAGATGTAGCGCCACGAAGCCTCCTGGACCAGCCAGCCGCCGAGGAAGGGTCCGACGGCCGCCGCGATCCCGCCGAGGCCCGCCCAGGCGCCGATGGCCCGGGCCCGGTCGTCGCGGGCGAAGGTCGCGTGCAAGATCGCCAGGCTGCCCGGGGTGAGCAGCGCCCCGCCGATGCCCTGCAGCGCCCGGGAGACGATGAGCATCACCGGGTCTTGCGCCAGTCCGCACAGCACTGAGGCAGCGGCGAACCAGAGCACGCCGACGAGAAACACCCGACGCCGCCCCAGCAGGTCGCCCAGCGAGCCCGCGACCAGGATCAGGCTGGCCAGCGTCAGCATGTAGGCGTTGACCACCCACTGCAGGTCGGCAAGATCCGCCCCCAGGTCGGTGCCGATGACGCGCAGCGCGACGTTGACCACGGTGCCGTCCAGCATGGCCATGCCGCTGGCCAGGATGGTGGCCGCGAGCACCCAGCGGCCGCGGGCCGTTCCCATCCGCACGACGTCGGCCGCCTCCACGCAAAGCCGAACACCGGCGGGGGGTGCGGTGTTCCGCCGCCTGCGGGGCCAACATGATGTCCGCGACCCTGACCCGCGGATAGGAGGGCCTTCGTGACCGACGAGCTGGTGCACCTCGACGTTTCCGACGCCGTCGCGACGGTGACGCTGGACAGCCCGGACAACCGAAACGCTCTCAGCCGCCGGTTGGTGGCCGACCTGCAGCGGCAGCTGGCCGCGGCGGGCGACGACGAGTCGGTGCGGGTGGTCGTGATCGCCTCGTCCGGCCGGGTGTTCTGCTCGGGGGCGGACATGCGCGAGGCGGTCGCAGACGGTATGCAGGCGGGCGCCCGGGCGCTGGTCGACCTGCAGCGGCAGATCGTCTCGCTGCCCGTTCCCGTGGTGGTCCGGCTGGACGGCTCGGTGCGCGCCGGGGGGCTCGGCATCGTGGGCGCGGCGGACGTGGTGGTGGCCGCCGACACGGTGTCGTTCGCCCTCACCGAGGCACGGCTCGGGCTGGCCCCGGCGGTGATCTCGCTGACCGTGCTGCCGCGCATGACCGCACGCGGCGCCGCCTTGACCGCCCTTTCGGGCGGCGGCTTCGACGCGTACGAGGCGGTCGGTTTCGGCTTGGTGACCCGCGCCGTGCCGGCCGAGGCGGTGGACCGCGCCGTCGCCGAGGTGGTGGCCGAGCTTCGGCTGGCCACCCGGCAGGGGCTGCGGGAGACCAAGACGCTGCTGAACGCACCGCTGCTGGCCAGGATCGATGAGCAGGGCGAGGGGATGGCGCGCCGGTCGGCCGAGCTGTTCGCCTCCGACGAGGCCCGGGACGCGATGCGGGCGTTCCTCGACCGCGGCCGCTGACCGGGTCCTGCCGGGGGCGGTGGCGTCAGGGCAGGTGAGCGTCCAGCTCGACCTCGACCAGCCAGCGCGGGTCGAGCAGCGCGGCGACCACCAGCATGGTGCTGGCCGGGCGTACGTCCGCGAAGTGCTCGGCATGCGCCTGTGCCGCCGCCCCCTGGTGGGCCGGGTCGGTGAGGTAGCTCCGGGTCCGGACCACGTCCCGCGCCGTCCCACCCGCCTGCTCGAGCGCGGTCAGGGCGATCTCCCAGCACCGCCGGGCCTGCGCGAGCGGGTGGGGATCCACTTCACCGTCGGGCCAGATGGGGGCGGTGCCGGCGACGAACACGTGCGGCCCGACCCGGACCGCACGGCTGAAGCCCACGCTTGCCTCGAACGGCGAGCCGGACCCGATCCGCTGCCGCCCACTCACCCTCGCAGCGTAGACTTGATCGTTCGCATCATGGGCTGGCCTGGGGGCACGAGGGAGACCGGTGACCGAGCACAACGACTCAGTCGTGCGGCGTGAAGTCGCCGCCGAGCAGGCGTACGTCGATCAGGTGTACGACCGGCTGGACGAGGCCGCCACGGCGGCTCAGGAGCTGGCCCGGGAGGGACACGGCCGGGCCAGGCTCGGTCACGAGGGTGGCCTGGTGGAGCGCGACGCCATGGTGTTCCAGGCCGCGCGGCGGATCGCCGCCCTGGACGCGGCACACGAGGGTCTGGTGTTCGGTCGGCTGGACCTCGCGGCTCCGGGCGCCGAGGGACCGCGCTACATCGGCCGGATCGGGCTCCGGGATGCCGACCGCGAGGTGATGCTGGTCGACTGGCGGGCGCCCGCGGCCGCGGTGTTCTACCAGGCGACGGCCCAGGATCCGGCCGGTGTCGTACGTCGCCGGGTGCTGCGGAGCAAGGGCAAGCATGTCGTCGGTGTCGAGGACGAGCTGCTGGACGCCGAGGCGGCGCCCGAGGGGATGGCCGTGGTCGGCGACGGCGCCCTGCTGGCACAGCTGTCCCGGGCGCGCGATGCCTACATGCACTCGGTCGTGGCGACGATCCAGAAGGAGCAGGACGAGGCGATCCGCGCGCCCAGTCGTGGCGTCACGACGATCGCCGGCGGCCCGGGCACCGGCAAGACGGTGGTGGCGCTGCACCGAGCCGCCTATCTGCTGTACACCGACCGGCGCCGGTTCGAGTCCGGCGGCGTGCTGGTGGTCGGCCCGTCGCACGTGTTCATGGGCTACATCGAGCGGGTGCTGCCCAGCCTCGGCGAGACCACCGTGACCCTGCGGGCGCTCGGTGAGGTCGTGGACGGGGTGACCGCGAGCCGGCACGACGGCGCGGAGGTGGCGGCGCTGAAGGGCTCCACCCGGGTGCGCCGACTGCTGGCGCGAGCGGCACGAGACGACGCGCCGGGGGTGCCGACCGAGTTCCGGACGTTCTGGCGCGACGAGATGCTCACCCTCACCGCGACCGACCTGGCCACCGTCCGCCGGCAGCTGCTGGCCGGCGGCCAGCGGCGGAACCGTTCCGTCACGCGGGTCGAGCAGGCACTGCTGGACCTGCTCTGGGCCCGGGTCCGTGGCGATCGGGCCCTCGACCGTGGTCGTGAGGCGTTCGCCGACGAGCTCGGCGACGACGGACCGGTCGGCGCGTTCGCGCAGGCGTGGTGGCCGGCTCTGGACGCCGTCGAGGTGTGGCGCTGGCTGCATCAGCCCGAGCGGCTCCGCAGCTACACGGCCGGGCTCTTCGAACCGGCCGAGGTGGACCTGCTGCTGGCCTCCTGGAACGGTTCGGACCGCACCGACCCGAGCATCGAGGACGTCCCGCTGATCGACGAGCTGCGGTACCTCCTGGGTGACCAGCCGGTCGACCAGCAAGGCGCCGACGACGACAACCCCCGCCAGCTGATGAGCTTCGAGCGGGACGACGCCGAGCAGCGCCGGTTGCGGTCCACCCGGCGTACCGAGGACGACGGGTACGCCCACGTGCTGGTCGACGAGGCACAGGATCTGTCCCCGATGCAGTGGCGGATGCTCGGCCGGCGCGGCCGCTATGCGAGCTGGACCATCGTCGGCGACCCAGCGCAGTCGTCCTGGCCACTGCCTGACGAGGCCGCCGCAGCCCGTGCGGAGGCGCTGGAGTCCAAGGCGGAGCACGCCTTCCGGCTGTCGACGAACTATCGCAACTCGGCCGAGGTCTTCGCCCTGGCCGCCCGGGTCGTCCGGGTGGCCGTCGCGCACCCTGACCTCCCCGACGCGGTACGCCGCACCGGTCGGGAGCCCGAGCACCAGGTCGTCACCGCCACCGCCCGGGCCGACGCCGTGCGCGCCGCGGTGGCAACCGCTGTGGACGAGGTGGAGGGGACGGTCGCCGTGGTCGTCCCCCGGCAGCGGCGGTCGGCCGCCGCTGACGAGCTCGCGCCGGTGCTGGCCTCGGCCCCCCGGGTCCGGCTGCTGGAGCCGCTGGACACCAAGGGTCTCGAGTTCGACGCCGTGGTGGTGGTCGAGCCGGACGAGATCATCGCCGAGTCCGAGGCCGGCTGGCGCACGTTCTATGTCGTGCTCACGCGGGCCACCCAGCAACTCGTGACCGTGGGCACGACCCGGCGCTGGCTCGACCGGGTGGCCGGTTGATGGGGTCACCGCTTCCCGGGGGCCGCATGGACCAGGACGTGGTGCTCCGGGCCTTCGTCGGGGCTGACGGTCGGTGGTCGCGCATCCCGGCCAAGCGGTCCAAGCGCCTGGTGCTGCTGGACGTCGCGGCGCAGCGGTTCGAGCCCGGCCAGACGTACTCCGAGGCCGAGGTGAACGCCCTGCTGCGGGCGTTCCACGACGACGTGGCCGCGCTGCGCCGCTATCTGGTCGACGAGCAGTTCCTCGACCGCGAGGACGGCCGGTACTGGCGCATCGGCGGCACCGTCGACGTCTGACCGGCGGGCCCATGGCGGCGCAGGTCGCAACGTCCGGATTGTCTCTCGACGGGGCTGCTCGCCGGTCGTAGCGTGGCCAGCAGACGCGGCCGGGGGTGCCGTGCGCTCGCAGCGGGAGGTCGCGATGTTCATCCAGGTCATCAAGGGACGAGTCACCGATGCCGCCGGCATGCGGGACCGGCTGGACGTGTGGAGCAAGCAGGCCGGGCAGGACGCGCGCGGCTGGCTCGGCACCACCGCCGGCGTCGCCGACGACGGCACATTCGTCGCGCTGGCGCGGTTCGAGTCCGCCGAGGCGGCCCGACGCAACAGTGAGCGAGCCGAGCAGGGTGCCTGGTGGGAGGACACCGCGAAGTTGTTCGACGGTGATCCGGAGTTCCGCGACTGCGACGAGGTGCTCCTGATGGGCGCCGGGGGGTCCGATGACGCCGGCTTCGTGCAGGTGATCGAGGGCAGGGTCAACGATGTGCAGCGGATGCGCACGATCAACGACGAGTTTCAGTCCCTCGCCCCGGACTACCGGCCCGACGTCATCGGCGGTGTCGTTGCGATGCACAGCGACGGCGGGTACACCAACGCGGTCTACTTCACCTCCGAGCAGGCCGCTCGGGAGGGCGAGGGCAAGAAGCCACCGGAGGCGCTGAAGGCCTTGATGGAGGAGGAGATGGCCGTGCACGAGGGCGAGCCGACCTTCATCGACCTGACCGAGCCGTGGCTGTGGTCCGCCACCTCCCGCTGAGAGTGACGGTTCTGTCGACGACACCCGTTTGAACAGCCCTGCAGCGGCACTCTCCGCGGAGCGGGGGCCGAAGGCTAGGGGCGCAACCCGGCCCGCGCGAGATAGCGCCTGGTTACGGCGGAGATCTTGGCCGGGCTCGCCGTCCGGCCCCAGAACGCCCTGCGGGTGGCCAGGCCCAGCGTCAACAGGAACGCCGACAACAGCAGCAGTGGCGCGGCCAGCAGCAGGGGCACCGACAGCGGCCCGTCCGGAACCGCTCCGCCGATCACCGCGCCCGCCGCAACCGCGACGGTAGCGACCACGCCGGCGACGGCGCCGGGGACCAGCCGCCGCACCGCAACCGCCACCTCGGGACCGGTCGAGCCGTGAGCATCGTCGGCTAGGTCGACCAGCACGATGTGCACGAGCACCAGGACGCCCGCAGCACCGGCGGCCGTCACCGACGTTCCCGCCACCACCATCACCACGCAGGCCAGCGCCGGCAGGATCGAGAGCGGCCGGCCCAACCGGTGCCAGACGCCCAACGTCGACCCGGCCGCCGCCACGCCGATCGCCGACGGGGCCGCCGACGTCGAGGTCACCAGCAACAGCGCCGTCCAGGAGCACGCCGTGGCGGCGGCCAGGGACACGATGCGGGGGCTCACCGGCGCACCGCGGTGTGCTCGCCGGCCAGCCGCAGCCAACCCAGGGTCCCCTCGGCGACGTCGCGGTATGGCACCACACGCACCCCGATCCGCTCCAGGGAGGTGCGCACCGAGGCTCGTCCGAGCCGCCAGATCCGCAGCGCCAGCTCATCGTCGACCGACCGCGCCGGCCGCACTGCCTCCTCGGAGAGCACGTCGACCACCACCACCGGATGGGCCCGTTCCCGCAGCTCCCGTAGCGCCCGGATGGCGAGATCGTCGACCAGTGGACTGAAACACACGACCAGCGCCCCGCTGGGCAGGGCGGTGAGCGGCAGCCGATCCACGCTGGGGTGCACGAACGTCCTGGCCTGCCGGGCCTGAAGCAGCGTCTCCACGATCCGGTAGAAGTGCCGGGTGCCGGTGGTCGGAGTCAGCCAGCGCAGCGAGCTGCCGAAGGCCACCACGCCGACCCGGTCGGCCGTCAGCAGGTACGACTGGACGACGGTGGTGGCGCCGCGCACCGACTCATCGACGGTCGAACGGCCCGGCTCGCCCAGGTCGTGGATCGCGTCGATCAGCACGACGACGTCGGCCATCCGCTCCTGCGCGAACTCGTTGAGCAGCAGGGTCTCACCGCGACTGCTCGCCAGCCAGTTCACCCGGCGCAGCGGGTCACCGGGCTGGTAGTCGCGGATCCCGGCGAACTCCACCCCCGCGCCGGGCACCCGCGACACGTGTGGCCCGAGCCGGGCCCGCAGGTGCGGGGGGGCCGGCACCCGGGCTGCGGCGGCGCTGGGCGGGTAGACCGTTATCTCGGGCGCCTCGGCTGCCAGCGCCGCCTGCCAGGTGCGGTGCGGTGACAGCGCGGTCGCGACCAACCGCCCGGTCGACCACCAGCCCCACCGGGTCGGTGTGACGCGCCAGGATCCCGCGGCCCGCGTGTCGAGGGTGACCAGGACGGCGCCGTCGGACTCGACGAAGGCGCTCGGCTGTAGCCGCACCCGCCACGACCCGAGGTCACCATCGGCTGCGAGCGTGGTGGCGAGGTCGACCGGCGTGCGCTCGGTCGTTCGCGGCTGCGCGAGGAGGAGACCGACCTCCGCGGTACCGGGCCGCGGTTGGCGCAGCCAGCACGCCAGTGCGACCAGGAAGGGGGTGCAGAAGACGACCAGCAACGGGTTGTGCGCCAGCGCCGCCGCCCCCAGGGCCAGCACCGCAACCGAGGCGAGCCGGCGGGCGAGCGGTGCAGGCACCCAGTCCAGAGTCACCGTGGACGACGTCTGCCGCGCGTCGTCACCCCACCGCGGCTGGCTCATCCCGGTGGCCGGGCCGGGGCCGTGGCCGGGTCGACCACCGGTGTCGCGACCTCACCCAGGACCTCGAGGACGACGTCGTCGCCGCCGATGTGGGCGATCCAGAGCTCCGGACGGAGCACCAACCGGTGCCCCAGGGCGGCGACGGCGACCCGCTTCACGTCGTCGGGGGTGACGTGACTCCGCCCGGCCAGCACCGCCGCCGCCCGCGCCAGCTGGACCACCGCCAGGCTGCCGCGCGGGCTGGCGCCGACCAGAGTCTGGCGATGCTGACGGGTGGCGTGCACGATCGCCACGACGTAGTGCAGGACGTCGGGATGCACCTCGACCGACTCGAGCGACTCCATCATCGCCAGCAGCAGGTCCGCGCCGCACACCTCACGCAGCGCGATCTCGACCCCTCCGTGGTCGAGCTTGCGGCGCACCATGGCGGCCTCCTCGTCCTCGCCGAGGTAGCCCATCGACAGCCGCAGTACGAAACGGTCCAACTGAGCCTCCGGCAGCGCGTACGTGCCCTCGTACTCGATCGGGTTCTGGGTGGCGAGAACGACGAACGGCTCGGGTAGGGGGTGGCTGACTCCGTCGGCGGTGACCTGGTGCTCGGCCATCGCCTCCAGCAGTGCCGCCTGGGTCTTGGGAGGCGTCCGGTTGATCTCGTCGGCCAGCACCAGCTGGGCGAACACCGGGCCCGGTCGGAAGACGAACTCGCGCGTCCGGGGGTCGAGGACGACCGCGCCGCTGAGATCCTGCGGCAGCAGGTCGGGCGTGAACTGCACCCGACCGAAACGCAGGCCCAACGTCTGCGCGAACGCCCGGGCGAGCATCGTCTTGCCGAGCCCGGGCAGGTCCTCGAGCAGCACGTGCCCGCGGGCGAGGACGCCCATCAGCACCAGCTCGAGGGCGTCTCGCTTGCCGTAGATCACCCGCTCGACCTCGTCCAGGATCTGCTGGCTGAGCTGGTACGTCTGCGCGGGCTCCAGCACGGTCGTCTCGGTCACAGTCGCTCCAGTCGGTCGACGATGTGGGCCAGGAACTGTCGGCTGACTCCCGGGCCGGTGATCTCGCTGCTGGTGCTGCGGCGTGGATCGAGCAGCTCCCAGAGGTCGGG
This sequence comes from uncultured Actinomycetota bacterium, assembly GCA_963704295.1. GTDB lineage: Bacteria > Actinomycetota > Actinomycetes > Propionibacteriales > Nocardioidaceae > JACCVL01. The sequence goes on from OY969884.1 coordinate 1,625,822, forward strand.
CCCGAGCAGCCGGCTCGCGGCGACCGGGTCGCGGTGCAGGTCGACCCCGTGCCGGTGGGCTAGCCGGGTGCTCGCGATCCGCTGCAGCGGTCCCCGCATCACGAGGTCGAACTCGCGTGGGCTGTGCGTCGCCCCCGACACGGCGTTGCGCACCTTCTCGTACGACGGGACGGATCCGGCCGGCCGTGGCTCGCGGCGCATCGGCCGACGGAGCTGGTCGAACTGCGCCAGGTCGATTCGCCACAACACGAGCTGGACGACGGTGAGCGCGCCGGTCACCACCAGCACGCCGGCAGTGCCCCCGACCATCGCCAGCAGCCAGGCCAGCACGAACACCCCCCGATGCAGCGCCGGCGCGCGTCTCATCGCGGCACCAGGTCGAGCCGGTGGTGCAGGTCGGCCTCGAGCACACCGAGCGCGCGGTCGGCGACGGCTACGGCGTCGGCCGGAAGTGGCAGCGTGGAGAACCGGGCCAGCTCGAACAGGTCGAGCAGCTGCTCGGCCGCATCCCGGTGCTGGATCAGGTCGTCAGCCAGGGCACGGAGAAGGAACTCGGCCGGGGTCTGCGTGGCCCGGCGCTCCACCCCCTGCGCCTGGACGGCGTGCTCCATCGCTGCGTAGGCAGCGATGATGGCCCGACGGGGCTCGTCTCCGGTGTGCAGCGCGTCGCGCACCCGCTCGATGGTCCTCAGGGCTGTCTCGGGAGAGGCAGAGACCCGCCGCCCGAGGCCGACCAGACCGACGCCCATCGCGCGGACCCGCCAGTCCCGTCGCATCCCATCGGGAAGCAGCCACCACACCAGCAGGCCGAGTCCAGTGACGAGGGCGGCGGCCAGGACCAGCGCCAGCAGGGCAAGCAGGACGATCGGCAGATGGCGCAGAACGGGGACGTCCAGCTGTAGTGACCAGCGGTCCTCGAGGTCTTCGGCGCGTGGGTAGCCCCGCGACCCGAAGCCCCTGGCCAGCCACGAGGTCCGGACGAACAACAGCACCGTGAATCCGACCAGCAGCACATTGATCAGCAGGGCCCGGCGAAAGGAGCGGCCGAATCCCAGCGCGGTAGAGCGGGCGAAGACCAACGTCGCGGCCAGGATCCAGGCGCCGATCGCGGCCAGGACCACGGGGAGCACCTCCCAACCCTCTGTCCCGATCGCCACGGTCGAGAGCGTGGCGGACTGCCGTCCAGCGAAGCCGAATGCGGCCACGGTCAACAAGGCGACCACAGACGACGTCAGGAGCGCGGACCTCATAGGAAGACCCAACCAACCATGACGGCGCGGCAGAACCCGACCGCCGCCTTCGTGTCCGATCTGGTACCTGGCCGGACCGGGGCGGTTCGCGCCCGCGGGTACGGTGAGCGGTCCCGGTTCAGAACCCGAGCGGAGGCTGCATGCGGACCCGCCGGGCGCGCGTGAGCGCCGTCCTCGCGATCGTGTTGCTGGTCGCCGTGCCGGTGTCGGCGCATGCCTTCGTGACCGGGCAGGCGCCCGTACGGATCGGTGCGCACACCGCCACGACCTCGCCGACGCTCGACGGGCAGGCAACGCTCGTGGTCGGTGGGCTGGTCCCGTCGCTGCGGGTGGAGAGCGGACTGCCGCTGGGGCTCGGCGTCGAGGTCCGGGTCGTCGGGACCGAGGCCGACAGTCTGGACACGATGGTGCAGCGCGACGCCGTGATCGCCGCCGCGCCGGAGGGTGAGGTCGCGAGGGTCCGGGCCGCTCTCATCGACCTGGCTGCGGTGAGCGTGCTGCGCGGCGCCGCGGTCGGCGCGGTCGCCGGCCTGGCGGTGACCGTCTTGTGGTGGGTCGTGGGCCCGCGGCGTCGCCGCGAGCTCGCGCGGGCCTGGCGGCGCTGGCCGGGCGGTCGCCCCGCCCGCCGGCCGGGCCCGGTACGTGCCCGCTCCCTGCTCCGGTCGGCGCCGGCGCTTGCATTGGTGGCGACGGTGGGGTTGGTCGCGGCGGCGGTGGCCGTCGCCCCCCGCGTGTCGGTCCCGGAGGAGCGCTGGACCCCGATCGGGGAGCTGGTCCCGGAGGCTCGGCTCGATCCCGAGCTGGCCGCCATCGAGGTCGCGGACGGCACCGCGACGACCACCGGCGTCGACCTGATCCGGGGCGCGATCGCCACCTACCAGGAGTCGATCGGCTACTACGACGCGCTGGCCGAGCGGGTGGCGACGATCTCCGACGACTTCCGCGTTCCGGAGGACGGCGAGGTGGTTGCGGTGCTGGTCTCCGACCGGCACGACAACGTGGGCATGGACCGAGTGGCCCGCGCCATCGGCGACGCCGCCGGCGCCACCGTGCTTCTGGACGCCGGGGACGACACGGCGTCCGGGGCCGGCTGGGAGGATTTCAGTATCGACTCGCTGGCGGCGACCTTCGAGGACTACGAGGTGGTGGCTGCCACCGGGAACCACGACGCGGGCGGCCTGGTCGCCGACGAGATGGAACAGGCCGGGTTCACCGTGTTGGACGGGAAGCCGGTCGAGGTCGCGGGCATCTGGTTCATCGGGGTCCCCGACCCGCGGATCAGTGGTTTCGGTGCCGGGGCTGCTGCGGGAGCCCTTCCCTTCGACGACGTCGCCGCGAACTTGGTCGAGCCGGCGTGCGCGGACGAGCGGGTGAGCACGGTGCTCGTGCACAGCCCGACGATCGGGCTGCCGGTGGCCGAGTCCGGCTGTGTCGACCTCGTGCTGTCCGGGCACCTGCACCGCCAGGTCGGGCCCGACCGGGTCACCGCCTTCGACGGCCGGACCACCACGACGTACACGAACGGCACCACCGGTGGGGCGGCGTACGCCTTCGCGCTGGGCAGCGCGCTGCGCCGCCCGGCACAGCTGACGCTGGTGACCTTCGACAATGGCCGTCCTCGTGGACTGCAGCCGGTCGACATCGACATCGACGGCTCGATCGCGGTGCAGCCGTACCAGGCCCTGGTGCTGTCCCCCCGGCGGGTGGAGTGATCGCCCCGCCGGACGTCATACGTACGGAGGTGTATCGGCGGCGCGTCGTCTGACGTCCCGGGCGCGCCCGCCGGACGTCATACGTACGGAGGTGTATCGGCGGCGCGCCGTATGACGTCCCGGGCGCGCCCGCCGGACGTCATACGTACGGAGGTGTATCGGCGGCGCGCCGCATGACGCAACGGGGTTAGTCTCGCCGGGTGGGCGGTGAGGCGTGACCGACGTCGACGACATCATCAGCCGGTCCGCCTACGCACTGATCCGCTTCCGGGACGAGGACGCCGTCACGCTGCTGGCGGGCAAGCGCCGCGACGTCGACCGGCTGGCAGACGTGCCGTTGACCGACGGCGTCCCGGAGGGCCTCGCCGCGGACGAGCACCGGTTCGACCGGCTCGTCCTCGTGCCGTACCGGCAGGTGCGTGAGCGCGGTTTCGCCGCCGTCGACGACGGCACTCCGCTGTCGGTGCTCGAGGTCGACGACCAGCGCCGGGTGCCGATGCCGGACGTCCTCGCGATGCTGCCGGACCAGCCCCCGGAGTTCGCCGACCGAGGTGGCTTCGACACCTCCGACGCGGCGTACGAGGAGGTGGTGGCGGCGGTCATCCGGGACGAGATCGGCAACGGCGCTGGTGCCAACCTGGTGATCGGTCGCACCTGGCAGGCCCGCGCCGAGCGGTGGGGGCACGCCGAGGCGCTGACCGTGTGGCGCCGGCTGCTCGAGCGGGAGCAGGGCGCCTACTGGACGTTCTGCTGCTTCACCGGGGACCGCTGGCTGATCGGTGCCAGCCCGGAGCGGCACGTCAGCCTCGAGCACGGTCAGGTCCGGATGAACCCGATCTCGGGGACCTTCCGGCTCCGCGGCCTGACCACCGCGGCGGCGCGCAAGCACGCGCTGCTGGAGTTCCTCGAGGACGAGAAGGAGATCTACGAGCTGTTCATGGTCGTGGACGAGGAGCTGAAGATGATGTGCGACATCTGCTCCGAGGGTGGTCTGGTGCTCGGCCCGTACCTGAAGCAGATGACCCACCTGGTCCACACCGAGTACCTGCTCGCCGGCCGCACCTCGCGCGACCCACGGCAGGTGCTGCGCGACTCGCTGATGGCGGCGACCGTGACCGGCAGCCCGGTCGAGAACGCCTGTCGGTTGATCGCCCGGTACGAGCCGCACGGACGCGGCTACTACGGCTCGGTGCTGGCACTGCTCGGGCGGGGCGCCGACGGCGGCGCCACCCTGGACGCTCCGATCCTGATCCGGACCGCCGACGTCGGTCTCGACGGCGGCGTGGCCGTCACGGCGGGCGCCACCCTCGTCCGGGACTCCGATCCCGCGCAGGAGACGGCGGAGACGAGGGCGAAGGCGGCGGGCGTGCTCACCGGTTTCGGACTGGTGGATCCGCCCGAGCCGGTCACGGGTGAGGTCGGTGCGCTGGCCGCCGACGAGGACGTCCGCATCGCGCTCGGCTCTCGCAACCAGCGGCTCGCGCCGTTCTGGCTCACCGACCAGTCCGGAACCCCGCCGCACCCGAACCTGGCCGGCCGCCGGGTCCTCGTGGTGGACGGCGAGGACGACTTCGTCAACATGCTGTCGCACGTCCTCGGGGTGCTCGGGATGGTGACCGACGTCGTGCGGCACGACGCCTGGCGACCGGGTCTCGCGGACGGACACGACCTGGTCGTGGTCGGACCCGGCCCGGGGGACCCGCGGCTGATCGACGAGCCGAAGATCCGTAACCTGCGGGCGGTCGTGGACGATCGGCTCGCCGCCCGCCGCCCCTTCCTGGCGGTGTGCCTGGGGCATCAGGTGCTCGCCGGCGCCCTCGGGTTGGACCTGGAGTACAAGGACATCGTCTTCCAGGGGACCCAGACCCGGCTGTCCGTCCTCGGGCGGGACGAGGTGGTCGGCTTCTACAACACGTTCGTCGCCCGCGTGCCGGCGGGCGGCCTGCCGCCGGGGGTGCGGGTGGAGACCGACTCCGCGACCGGGGACGTGCACCTGCTGGCCGGGTCGCGGTTCCGGGGGGTCCAGTTCCACGCGGAGTCCATCTTGACCCAGCACGGCATCGACGTGCTGCGCGAGCTGGTCGTCGCCGTGCTCAGCGAGGAGTGAGCCGGTGACCGCCGCCGACGTCCGGGTGGTGCTGGTGGACCACCACGACTCGTACGCGACGATCCTGGCGCACCTGGTCGCCGAGGTCACCGGCGAGCTGCCCCGGATGGTGCAGCACGACGAGGTCACGGTCGACGACGTCTGGCGGTGCGGAGCGGACCGGGCGACGCATGTCGTCTTGTCGCCGGGGCCGGGGCACCCGGCGGAGCCGGCGGACTTCGCCGTCGGCCGGGCGCTGGTCGCGGAGCCGCAGGTGCCGCTGCTCGGGGTCTGCCTCGGGATGCAGGGCATCGTCACCGGGCACGGCGGCAGCGTCGAGCGGGTCGACCCGGCGCACGGCCTGGTCGACGAGGTGACGCACACCGGGGACGGGCTGTTCACCGGGCTGCCCCAGCGGTTCCCGGTGGTGCGCTACCACTCCCTGGCGGCCACCGTGGTCCCGCCGGCGCTGGAGGTGACCGCCCGCGGCCGGGACGGCACCGTCATGGCCGTGCGGCACCGGGCGCTGCCGGTGAGCGGCGTGCAGTTCCACCCCGAGTCGATCCTGTCGCGGCACGGCCGGGACCTGGTGGCGGCGTTCCTCGCCGGGCGGCGATGAGTGGGCCTCCCGGGGCCGGCCGGCCGGACCGGGTGGACGGCCCCGTCGACGCCTGGGTGGAATCGGTGGTGGAGCAGCTGCTGCGGCGACACGACCGGGTGTGGTGGCTGGACGGAGCCGCCGGCCGGGCCTGGAGCGGTCGAGTCTCGCTGCTGGGCTGGCTGCACGACGACGAGCCGAGCCTCACCTACGACGCGGCCCGGCGGCTGGTCGTCGAGCACCGCGGCGATGCCGCCACGGCGGTCGGCGACGACCTGTTCGAGGTGCTGCGTGGCCGGATCGGCGCTGCCGGGAGCGGGAGCCGGTGGTACGGCTGGGCCGGCTACGCCTCGCGGTCCGACCTGTCGGCTCGCGTGGACACATCGGCGGCCGCTCCGGACGGCTGCTGGATGCCGGCCCTGCGCTGGATCGAGGTCGACCACGACAGCGGCGAGGTCCGCCGGTTCCCGGTCGACCTGAGGGTCGACGTGCCGGCTTCGTCAGCCGTCGCGTTGGCGCGGCCGGCGGGATTCCGGGTCGAGGCGGACTGGACACTCGACCGCTACACCGTCGCGTTCGACACGGTGCAAGAGGCGCTGCGCGCGGGGGACACCTACGAGGTCAACCTGACCTACCGGCACCGGGTGACCGGCCCGGCGGGCGTGCAGCAGGCCTGGGCGGCATACCGCCGGCTGCGCCGGCTGAGCACCGCTCCGTACGCGGGCTTCCTGCACCACCGCGGCGCCAGCCTGCTCGCCGCCTCCCCCGAGCGGTTCGCCGCCGTCCACGACGGGATCGTCGACACCCGCCCGGTCAAGGGGACGGTGGCCCGGTCCGCCGACCCGGTCGAGGACCGTCGCCGGGTGCAGCAGCTGGCGGACCAGCCACGGACCCGGGCCGAGAACCTGATCGTGTGCGACCTGCTCCGCAACGACGTGGCCACTGTCAGTCGGCCGGGCAGCGTGCAGGTGCCGGAGCTGCTCGCGGTGGAGACCTACCCGGGGCTGCACCAGCTCGTCTCCACCGTGCGCGGCCGACTGGCCGACGGGGTCACTGCCGTCGACGTGCTGCGCGCGCTGCTGCCGGGTGGCTCGATGACCGGCGCGCCGAAGCTTCGCACGATGCAGGTCATCGCCGGGGTCGAGGACTCACCCCGGGGGATCTACTCCGGCGCGTTCGGCTGGCTCGAGCCGCACGCCGCCGACCTGGGCATGGTGATCCGCTCCTGGGTACACGTGGGCCGGTCGTGGACCGCCGGCACCGGCGGCGGTGTCACGGTGCTGAGCGACGCCGAGTCGGAGTACGCCGAGACCCGGCTCAAGCTGGACCGGCTGCGGACCGCCCTCGGCCGGGCCGGCTGACGCTGCGCGCAGTGCCGTCTCCGGCTGGCCGCCCGCGGTGGCCGTCAGCTGGTCGGGGACCCCTCGTCGCTGTCCAGCGTCGCGTCGACGGTCGCCCGCTCCCCGTCGCGGACGTACCCGAGGGTGACCTGGTCGCCCGGCCGGTGGCTGCGGATGGTGGCCACCAGGTCGTCCGAGCTGGTGATGAGCTCGTCGTCCACGCTGGTGACGATGTCGCCGGGTTCCAGTCCGGCCTCGGCGCCCGCGCTGCCTGGGGTGACCTCCTCGACCCCCGCGCCGTTGACCACGCCGTTGTCGTCGGTCGCGTCGCCGACGGTGACCCCGAGGCGGGCGTGTGTGGCCGTCTCGCCCTGGCTGAGCTGGTCGACGATCGGCTTGGCCTCGTCGATCGGGATCGCGAAGCCGAGGCCGATCGACCCGCCCGGGCTGGTGCCTGAGCTGGCGTCGGTGCGGATCGCGGAGTTGATGCCGACCACCTGGCCGGCCGCGTCGACCAGAGCGCCACCGGAGTTGCCCGGGTTGATGGCCGCGTCGGTCTGGATGGCGGGGAAGACCGCGCCACCGGGGACCGTGCCCGCGCTGATCGGCCGGTCCAGGGCGCTCACGATGCCGCTGGTGACCGTGCTCTCCAGCCCGAACGGCGAACCGACGGCGACCACCTCCTGGCCGACCGAGAGCTGGTCGGAGCTGCCGAGCGTCGCGCTGTCCAGGCCGGAGACCCCTTCGGCCTGGATCACCGCGAGGTCCAGCAGCGGGTCCGTGCCCACGACCGTGGCCGGTGCGGTGCTGCCGTCGTCGAACCCCACGGTGAGTCCGTCACTGGTGGCGCTGCCGACCACGTGCTCGTTGGTCAGGATCTGCCCGTCCGACGACAAGACGATGCCCGAGCCACTCCCCACGCCCTGCGCGGTGACGACGTCGATCTTGACCACCGAGGGCAACACCGCGGCGGCGACGTCCTGGACCGAGCCGGGCCGGGCCGCGGAGCGGCTGGACGTGTCGGCGGCGAGGGTGTCGGAGGTGGACGTCGCGGTCCCGGGGTCCGAGCCGCTGGCGTCGTCGGCCAACGCCGCGTAGCCGGCCGCCCCGGCCACCCCGCCGAGCAGTCCGGACAGCAGCACCGCACCCAACACCAGGCCGGGCCGGCGCCGCCGCGGTGCGGCTGGCGGAGTCCCCGCGTCGAGGACGGCGGTGTCCCCGTCGGGGTGCCGCGGCCCGTACGGCCCGTACGGCCCGTACGGCCGGTAGGCGCCGACCGGCGGTGATGCCGGGGGGACGGGATCGTGCTCGGGGGGTCCGTACTGGCTCATGCGCTCCAGCATGCGTCGGCTTCCTGAGACCGGGCCAAGTCGGGGATGAGACTCCGCTGGCAGTCCGGTCCGCTAGGCGTGCACCTGGCCGCGGACACCGTGTCCCGGCAGCGTCAGGGTGAGGACCGCTCCACCGTCGGGAGCGTTGGCCGCGGCGACGTGCCCGCCGTGCCGGTCGGCGGTCCGCCGGACGATCGCCAGGCCCAGGCCGGAGCCGGCCAGGGGACGCGCGTCGACCGCGCGGTAGAACCGGTCGAACACGTAGGGCAGATCCGCGGCGTCGATGCCCGGGCCGTGGTCGCGCACGGTCAGGACGCCGCCTTCGAGCCGCACGTCCACGACTCCGCCCGGTGGGCTCCACTTGACCGCGTTGTCGATGAGATTGGTGACCGCGCGCTCCAGCAGCGCCGGCTCGCCGAGCACCAGCCACTGCTCGACCGCGGTCTCGATCCGGACGCCGGTCGCGCGCCGGCGCACCCGGGTGACGGCGGCCTCCACGACGTCGACCAGATCGGTGGGCTCGGGGTGGTAGCGGACCGGCTCGTCCCGAGCGAGCTCGACCAGGTCGCCGACCAGGGTGCTCAGCTCGTCCACCTGCGCTGCGACGTCGGCGAGCAACTCGGTTCGTGCCTGCGCGGGCAGCCCCTCACGGCCGTCTGCCTGGGCGAGCAGCTCGATGTTGGTGCGCAGGCTGGTGAGCGGGGTGCGGAGCTCATGCCCGGCGTCCGCGACCAGCTGGTTCTGCCGCTGCCGGGAGGCGGCCAGCGCGGCGAGCATCGTGTTGAAGGCCGACGTCAGCCGGGCCAGCTCGTCGGTCCCGGTGACGCTGATCGGTGTGAGGTCGTCGGTGCGGGCGACGCGCTCGGCAGCCTGGGTGAGCCGGCGCACCGGCCGCAGACCGTTGGTGGCAACCGCCCACCCCGCCAGCCCGGCCAGCAGCACACCGGCGACCCCGACCGCCCAGGCGACCACCGCCAGCCGTTCCAGCGACCGGTAGGTCGGCTCCATCGACTGGGCGATGACGATGGCCGGGCCGCCGGGGTCGGCCACCGCCGCGACCCGATAGCGCTCGCCGTCGATCACCGTCGTCCGCAGCGAGCGCTGGCCGGCGCCGGTGGCGACGGCGAGCTCGTCCCGGGAGAGTGCCGACACCAGCTCTGACTCACCGCGGGCTCTGCCGTCGGGCGTCAGCACGGCCAGCCGCACGTCGGACGCGGTGACGTACTCGGTGGGGATGTTGCCGGCTAGGGCGGTCTGGACCAGCGGAGTCTGCGCCGTCGCCTCCGCTCGCTCGAGCAGCGACTCGTCGAGCGTCTCCTCGAGCTGCATCCGCAGCGTCAGATAGACCGCCACGCTGGCCACCGCCAGGGTCACGCCGACCGCGAGCGAGGTGAGCAGGGTGACCCGCGCGGCCAGCGTCACCCGCTCCGAGATGCGCTCTCGGCTGAGCAGGGACCGGCTCACAGCGGGGTCTCGCGCAGGACGTAGCCGACGCCCCGCACCGTGTGCAGCAGCCGGGGCTCCCCGTCCGCCTCGGTCTTCCGGCGCAGGTAGCCGACGTACACCTCGAGCGAGTTGGCGGTGGTGGGGAAGTCGTACCCCCACACCTCCTCCAGGATGAACGCCCGCTCCAGCACCCGCCGCGGCCGGCGCAGGAACAGCTCGAGCAGGGCGAACTCGGTGCGTGTCAGCGTGAGCGCGCGGTCGCCTCGATGCACGTCGCGGGTTGCGGTGTCGAGGCGCAGGTCGGCGAACGCCAGCGTGCTGTCCTCGTCGTCATCGGCACGGGTGGACCGGCGGAGCAGGGCACGCAGCCGGGCCAGCAGTTCTTCCAGCGCGAACGGCTTGGTCAGGTAGTCGTCCGCGCCGGCGTCGAGCCCGTCCACCCGGTCGCCGACCGCGTCCCTGGCCGTGAGCACCAGGATCGGCAGCTCGTTGCCCGCCCCACGCAGGGCACGGGTGGCCTCCAACCCGTCCAGTCGCGGCATCATCACGTCCATGACGATCGCGTCCGGTCGGACCGCCGGGACCCGAGCCAGCGCCTCGGCTCCGTCCGCGGCGGTCTCCACCTCGTAGCCGTTGAACTGCAGCGAGCGGCGCAGGGAGTCCCGTACCGCCCGGTCGTCGTCGACCACGAGGATGCGCTTGCCCGCCATGTCGACCTAGCGTGCCAGCCCGGTCTGAGACCAGGCTGAGACCTCGCCCCGACGGTCGGCGCGGTCAGGCCGTCGCCGGGTCCAGCGCCAGCCGGGCGGCCGCCCCGGCGCGGGCGCCGTACGAGCCGCCGAACAGGGCCGCGTGCACGAGCAAGGGGTGCAGCTGGTGCATCGGGACCCGCTGCTGCCAGCCGTCGGCCAGCGGGTTCGCCTCGGTGTACGCCGCGAGCACCCGCTCCAGCTGCGGCACCCCGAACAGGGCCAGCATGGCCAGATCGGTCTCGCGGTGCCCGCCGTGCGCTGCCGGGTCCACCACGTACGCCCGGTTGCCGCCCGACCAGACGATGTTGCCCGACCACAGGTCGCCGTGGATGCGGGCCGGCGGCTCGGGAGGGCCGGCGAGGTCGGTGATCCTGTCGACGACCCGCTGGACCGCGTCCGCGTCGGCGTCGGACAGCGCGCCGCGGTCTCGGGCCGGTTTCACGTACGGGCTGAGCCGGCGCTCGGCGAAGAACTCCGGCCAGGCCGAGGCCGGCGCCTGCGGCAGCGGCGCGGTGCCGATCCAGGTGCTGCCACCACCGCTGTGGCCGAACTGGGCAGGTCCGGCGGCATGCGTTGCGGCCAGCTCGCGGCCCAGGCGCTCGGCGGCGTCCGCCGACGGGCGGCCGGGCTCGATCCAGTCGAGGACCAGGCAGTCGTCCGCCACCGCGTGCACCTCCGGCACCGGGAAGCCGCCGCGGTCGGTGGCCTCGGCGAGCCAGCGCAACCCGGCCGCCTCGGCCGCGAAGAACCCCGCCGGTGGGTGCGGGCGGCTCTTCACCAGCACGCTGGACCCGTCGGTCAGCCGGACCCTGGTGGCGGTGCAGATGTCACCGCCGGGCACCGGAACGGTTGCCACGACCGCCCGGTCGAGCAGCTCGGTGACCCGGCTCGCGATCGTGCCCATCCGCGCCATGCCACCGCACCCTAGGCCGTCGGCTCCTCGTCGACGGCGGCTCCGGACCGCCGCACGTGCTCGGCGAGTGCCGTGACCAGCACCGCAGCGGTGCGCTCCACCATGGTCAGGACCTCGGCGAAGCCGTCCGGCCCGCCGTACCAGGGGTCGGGCACCTCCGCCGCCGGGTCGTGCTCAGGGTCCCAGGCGCGGAACATCGCGACCCGGTGCTTGCCCTCGGCGGTCGGCGCCAGCGCCAGCAGGTCGGCGTGGTTGGCCAGGTCCATGGCCAGCAACAGGTCGTGCGCGCCGAACCAGCCGACGTCGACCTGCCGCGCCCGGTGCCGGCTCGGGTCGTACCCGGCCGCGCGGAGCTCGGCGGCCGCCCGCGGGTCCATCGGCTCGCCGACGTGCCAGTCCCCGGTGCCGGCGGAGCTCACCCGGACCCGTCCATGCAGTCCGGCGGCGGCCAGCTGCCGGTCGAGCACCACCTGGGCCGTCGGCGAGCGGCAGATGTTGCCCAGGCACACGACCGCGATCGCGTACGGGCGGGAGGAATCGGAAGGGGGCGGCAGCTGCACGTGGGCCTCCGAGCGGAAGGGAGGGGCGACCTGGCCCGTGCGCGGTCGGGTCAGGAGTCGTCGAGGGCGGCCTGCACCGCCATCCCGACGAGGGCGATCACCAGGGCCCCGAACACGTAGGTCCAGAAGCCCTGCACGCCGAAGGCGAGACCGAGCAGGTCGGCCAGCTCGGCCGTCAGCCACAGCATCGCCGCGTTCACCAGGAGCAGGAACAGCCCGAGCGTCACGATGATGAACGGCAGTGACAACAGCTTGACCACGGGCCCGATCACCGCGTTGATCACGCCGAGGACGAGGCCCACGAGCAGCAGCGTGACGGTGTCCTCCCCGGTGCTGGTCGAGGCCGTGCCGATGCGGATCCCGTCGAACAACGCGGCGGCTACGGCCAGCGCGAGGGCGTTGGCCGCCACCGTGATCAGCGCACGCTTCACTCCCGCATCGTCGCAGATGCTCGGAGTGCGTCGCCCAGCGATTCGCGGGCCCCCCCGAGGTGGTCCCGGAGCGCGCTGACGACCGCTTCGGTCTCCCCACGCTCGAGCCGGTCCAGCAGATCCCGGTGCACCGCCACCTGCTGCAACACGTTGCCACGGGCTCGTTCCACGTGCGACAGCGTCAGCCGGATCTCACCGTGCAGCGCGTCGGCGAGCGCCACCAACCGTTCGCTGCCGGCGAGCGCCGCGATCGTGCGGTGCACGTCGGTGTGTGCGCGCGCGATCCGCTCCGGTGCGGCACCGGATTCGGCCAGCCGAACGTAGGCGGCCATCGCGTCCCGGACCGCGTCGCGCAGCTCCGGGGCCGCCTCGTCCCAGGCGCGCGCTCCGGCTTCCTCCAGCACCGTCCGGGCACGGAAGACGTCCCCGAGGGCATCGGGGTCGAGGTCGGTGACCACGACGCCGCGGTTCGGCAGCCGGGTCACCAACTGCTCGGCGGCCAGCAGTGCCATCGCTTCCCGCACCGTGCTGCGGGCGACGCCGAGCGAGTCCGCCAGCGCCACCTCGCGCAGCGGCGTCCCCGGCTCCAGCTCGCCGGCGAACATGGCCCGGCGCAGCTCCCCGGCGACCCGGTCGACGGTCGATGAGTGCTGCAGCGCGAGCGACTCGTACACGCGCTCCTCCTCCCGGCCAACGCCGCCGGCTCGGCTCGGGCCGGTCCTGCGTCCCGGCATCCCGGCGTCCCGCTTGCCCGGAGGGACGCCGGCAGGCATCATGGTCCCACAGTCAGATTGTCAGACAATCTGACGACACTGAGGACGGCGGCTCGCACGGGCGAGCAAGGGAGGGACATGCGATGGGCGACGTGCTCCAGTGGGGGTGGCGGTACGCCGCCGTACGACCGGACCACTTCCGGGTCGCCTACGAGATCAACCCGTTCATGGACCTGCTCGACCAGCCGCACCAAGCTCGAGCGCGGACCCAGTGGGACGCGCTGATCACCGTCCTGGGGGACCTCGGCGCCCGGGTCGACGTGTTGCCCCAGCGACCGGACGCTCCCGACATGGTCTACGCGATGAACCTCGCGCTCGCCGCGACCGTCGACGGGCGCCCGCGGGCGGTGCTGTCGCACATGCGCTACCCCGAGCGGCGGATGGAGCAGTTGACGGCCGCCCCGTGGCTCGCCGACCTCGGTTTCTCTCCGTCCTGGGTCGGTCGGGACGGTGTCGGTGGGCACCTCGAAGCAGGGGACGCGTTCTGCTTCGGGGACGGGTTGGTGGTCGGATACGGACCGCGCAGCGACGAGATCGGCCTCAAGTCCCTGGCAATCGAGCTCGGCGTCCGGGTCCGCGGGTTGCGACTCGTGCACCCGGCGATGTACCACCTCGACCTGGCGTTCTGCCCGCTGGACAGCCGCCGCGCGATGGTCTGCCCCGATGCGTTCGACGAGACCGGCGCCCGGGCGGCGCTGGAGCTGGTGCCCGAGCCGCTGGTGCTCACGGTCGAGGAGGCGTTGAGCTTCGGTGCGAACTCGGTGGTGGTCGGCCGCACCGTCGTGATGCCGGCGTGTCCGCCGCGGGTCCGGTCGCAGCTGGAGGCGTGGGGCTTCGAGGTGGTGCTCGTGGACGTGACCGAGCTGCACAAGGGCGGGGGGTCGGTGCGCTGCCTGACCAACCCGCTGGACGTGGTCGTCGGTCGCGACGTGCCGGCCCTGCCGGGTGGGGAGCTGGTGCTTCCTCGCTGAGGGCGCGACCCGGGTCGGTCCGGGAACGGCATGGTGAGCTGGTGATCAGCCCAGCGGAGGCGGGTCGACGACCGGCGCTCGGCGGGCGGTCTGGGCGAGCAGGATCCCGACGACCACCGCCGCCGAGCCCGCCAGCTGGACCGGGCTGAGCGCCTCCCCGAACCAGGCCCACCCCAGCACGGTCACGCCGACCGGCTCGAACATCGCCACGCCGACCACGATGGTCGCCGGCAGCGTCTGCAGCGCGTACAGCTCCAGGGCGAACGGCGTCACCGTGCCCAGCACCACCACCCAGGCCAGCAGCGCCCACAGCGGCGCGGACCACTGCGACAGCCCGCCGAGCAGGTCGGTGACCGTGGTCAGCCGCTCCGGGTCCAGCGCGGACAGCGGGGACGTGAGGTTCATCAAGACGGCGGCGACGACGAACGACCAGAGCACGACGGTCAGCGGGTCCTCCTCGCTGACGCCGGACTCGCCGAGCAGGAAGTACGTCGCGAAGCAGACCGCGGCGCCGAGACCGCCGAGCACGCCGATCCCGTCGACCGACAGGCCCTGCCACACCTGCGCGACCAGGGCCAGGCCGATCATCGACAGGCCGAGAGCCAGCCACGCACGCGGACGGACGTCTTCACGGCGGACCACGCGGACGTAGACGGCGACCAGGATCGGCGCGGTGTACTCCAGCAGCAGAGCCAGCCCCACCGGCAACCGGTCGATCGCCACGAAGTACGTCCACTGCAGGCCGGCCACACCGACCACGCCCATGACGAGCACCAGCAGCAGCTGCCTGCCACGGGGCGGGCGGAGCCGGCTCGGCAGCAGGGTGCTGGCCCAGAGCACCAGCACCACGACGGCACCGGTCACCCTGATGGTGGTCAGCGTCGCTGGGTCCACTCCGGCCCGCAGCACCACCCGGGACACGCCGGCGTTGAGAACGAAGCAGACCGCCGCGGTCAGCACCATCGCGTAGGCGACGAGGAGGCGACGCTCGGCTGGCACCGGGTGACCCTAGCCAGGGACGGTGCTGGCTAGTCTCCCGGCATGACCGGACCCCGGGTGCGCGCGGCGCTGTCGGCGATCCCCGCCTACACGCCGGGACGGCCGGCGGCCGGCGGTGCCGGTGGCTACAAGCTGAGCAGCAACGAGACGCCCTATCACCCGTTGCCCAGCGTTCGGGAGGTGATCGACGCCGAGGCGGCTCGGGTGAACCGATACCCGGACATGAGCTGCGCGGCGCTCTACGCCGCGATCTCCGAACGCTTCGACCTGCCGGCGGCCGACCTGGCCGCGGGCACCGGTTCGGTCGCGGTGCTCTACCACCTGATCCAGGCGCTGTGCGAGCCCGGTGACGAGGTGGTGCACGCGTGGCGCTCCTTCGAGGCGTACCCGATCGGCATCGCCGCCTGCGGGGCTTCCCCGGTGCAGGTGCCGCTGGGTCCCGGTGCGCGCCACGACCTGGACGCGATGGTGGCGGCCGTCACCGACCGGACCCGGGTGCTGCTGGTGTGCACCCCGAACAACCCGACGGGCCCGGTGGTGCATGCCGACGAGCTCGACCGGCTGCTGGACGCGGTCCCGTCCGACGTCCTGGTCGTCGTCGACGAGGCGTACGTCGAGTTCGTGCGCGATCCCGACGCTGCCGACGGGCTGGCCGCCTACCGATCGCGTGACAACGTGGCCGTGCTCCGCACCTTCTCCAAGGCATACGGGTTGGCCGGGCTCAGGGTGGGCTACGCCGCCGCCCCGGGGCCGGTGGCGGCGGCGATCCGCAAGGTCGCGCTGCCGTTCGGGGTGTCGGGCATCGCCCAGGCGGCGGCCGTGGCGTCACTGCAGCCCGCCGCCGAGGCCGAGCTGCTGGAGCGCGTCGCCGCCCTGGTCGTCGAGCGGGACCGGGTCGTCGCCGCGCTGGGCGCGTCCGGTTGGGAGGTCCCCGAGACGCAGGCGAACTTCGTCTGGCTGGCGCTGTCCGACGATGGCGCCGCCGAGGCGTTCTCCGCCGCCGCCGACTCCGCCGGCGTCGCCGTCCGGCCCTTCGCCGGGCACGGGGTCCGCGTGACGGTCGCGGAGCCGGCCGCCAACGACCTGTTCCTGCAGGTCGCAGCCGATTTCCCCCGGCGTCCTGCTGGCTGACCGTCGCGAGGATCCCGGCAGCGCCGAGGATCTGACGCTTGCGCGGCGACAGCCGTGGGCCGGAGCCGGGAGCGGCCGCTCCTCGCGCTCAGCCGATTGGGATGCGGACCACCTGTCCCGCGTCTGGGCAGACCGCGCACGTCGACACATAGGCCGCGTCGTCATGCAGGGCCAGGCCGAACGGCGCGAACAGGCCGCCGGCGATCGTGGTCTGGGTGCCGTCGGGGGCGATTGCCAGCAACTGGCCCACCGGCCCGTTGAGCAGGCCGGTCTCGGCCAGCTCGACGACGTACAGCGTGTCGCCGTGGAACGCGAGGTCGACCACGTTGGTCAGGCCGCTGGCGTGAACCGTGACGTTGCCACCGCGGCTGACCCGCAAGATATTGGCCGCGCCTTCGACGAACGGGAAACCGGTGAGCTGGCCGACGTAGAAGGCGCCGTCGGGGCCCCTGGTCACCGATGTCGGCACCGGGGCGACGGGGAAGCCGACACCGGGCAGGTCGAGGAAGTCGAAGACCGCCAGCACCTCGACGTGGCCCGTGCTGCCGACCCGCAGCAACGCGTTGGCGCCGGCGTCCGCGACGACGTAACCGTGCGGCGTGCGCTTCAGCGAGTTCGGATTGCTGTCCTCCTCGCGCCCGTCGGGGTTGTCGGTGGCCTCGAAGCCAGCGACGTCTGCGATGTCCTTCAGCGCCGCCCCGCGGAGGGCGCGGCGCACGATGTGTCCGTGCAGCTGCCCGGCCGGAGGCAGCTGGTCCCGGACCGCCGGGTCACCGCCGAGGCCGATGCTCACGCTGATCTTGCGCCCCCGCAGCGAGATGTCGGACGGGCCGAGCGCGGCCGAGCCGCCGGGCTCGGCCAGCGACGGCAGCCGGGTCAGGATGCGCTTTTGCACCCCTTCCGGCGAGATGCGCGTGACCGCACCGGTTCGGCCGTAGCAGTGCTCACCGGGGGGCAGTTGCACGCAGGGCCCGTCACCGCCGACGCCCGCCTCGGCGACGTAGAGCGCGCCACGCGGTCCGAAGGCCATCTGTCGGGGGTTGTCGAGTCCCCGGGCGACAACCACCGGCTCGCGATCGCTGTCAGATGCCCCCGCCGCCGAGGCCGCGGGCACGAGCCCGACTCCGCCCCCGGCGAGTGCTCCGATGGCGAGCGCCCCGGTGGCGAGTGCGGCGAGCGTGCGACGGCTCATGCGAATGGCGACCTGACCCATGATGGGCTCCTTTCGGCCGGGCCAGTCTCGCGCGACGGGGAGGCGTCGGCCAGGGCCGATCCGGTGAGCCGGAGGCGACCGTCCGTAGTCATCGACCAGCCACCGGCTGGTGCCGGCCTGCGGACACCGCCCCCCGAGCCGCGATGCCCTGCTCGCGCGGAACGGCTCCGCTCCCGTGACACGGCACCGGCGAGCGACTCCGCCGCGAGGCAGCGGGAGCCCGAACCGGACATCCGAGTCGAGACCGGGGCGGCTAGCCTGTGGGCGCTACCGTGAGCCGGCGCACCCCGCCGGCCGACGGTGCAATCCCGTGCTGGCGGGCCGCGGCGACCCCGAGGCCGACAACGGCGAAGGAGTGCATGTGACCGCCAAGCCGATGGCGACTGTCCCGGACACGGCGACCGATCTGGTCCAGCTGCTGACGCCCGAAGGGGAGCGGCGAGAGCACCCCGACTACGCCTGCGACCTGGACGACGACGCGATCAAGGGGCTCTACCGCGACCTGGTGCTGTCCCGGCGGATCGACACGGAGGCGACCGCGCTGCAGCGGCAGGGTGAGCTGGGCATCTGGGCCTCGCTGCTCGGCCAGGAGGCCGCCCAGGTCGGCTCGGGCCGCGCCCTGCGCAGCCAGGACTTCGTGTTCCCCACCTACCGCGAGCACGGCGTCGCCTGGTGTCGCGGGGTCGACCCGCTGCGGTTGCTCGGGCTGTTCCGCGGAGTCGACCAGGGTGGCTGGGATCCGCGCGAGCTCGGCTTCGGCCTCTATACGATCGTGATCGGCGCGCAGACGCTGCACGCGACCGGTTACGCGATGGGCCTGCAGCGCGACGGGGCGGTCGGCACTGGCGACGCGGAGCGGGACAGCGCGGTGATCGCCTACTTCGGTGACGGCGCCAGCAGCCAGGGTGATGTCAATGAGGCGTTCATCTACGCCAGCGTCTTCAACGCGCCGGTCGTGTTCTTCTGCCAGAACAATCAGTGGGCCATCTCGGAGCCGATCGAGCGACAGACCCGGATCCCGCTGTACCAGCGGGCGCTCGGCTTCGGCTTCCCCGGCGTTCGGGTGGACGGCAACGACGTGCTTGCCTGCCACGCCGTCACCACCGAGGCGCTGCAGCGCGCCCGCGACGGCGGGGGCCCCACGTTCGTCGAGGCCTACACCTACCGGATGGGGGCGCACACCACCTCCGACGACCCGACCAGGTACCGGCTGTCCGAGGACCTCGAGCACTGGAAGCTGAAGGACCCGATCGCCCGGGTGCGGGCCTACCTCACTCGCGGCGGGGCGGGTGTCGACGAGTCCTTCTTCGCCGAGGTGGAGGCTGAGTCCAACCAGGTCGCGGCGCACCTGAGGGAGGGCTGCTTGGCGATGCCGGACCCACAGGTGCTGGACATCTTCGACCAGGTGTACGCCGAGCAGACCGAGGAGCTCGCGGTACAGAAGGAACAGTTCGCCACCTACCTCGCCTCGTTCGAGGCCAGCCACGAGGGAGCCTCGGCATGACGCAGATGACGCTGGCCAAGGCCCTGACCAACGGCATGCGCCGGGCCATGGAGGACGACCCCAAGGTGCTCGTGATGGGGGAGGACGTCGGCAAGCTCGGCGGCGTCTTCCGGGTCACCGACGGCCTGCAGAAGGACTTCGGCGAGGACCGGGTGATCGACACCCCGCTGGCCGAGTCCGGGATCATCGGCACCGCGGTCGGGCTGGCGCTGTGCGGCTACCGCCCCGTGTGCGAGATCCAGTTCGATGGCTTCGTCTACCCGGCGTACGACCAGATCGTCAGCCAGGTCGCGAAGATGCGCTTCCGCAGCCTCGGCAAGCTGCCGATGCCGATCGTGATCCGGATTCCGTTCGGCGGCGGTATCGGCGCCGTCGAGCACCACAGCGAGAGTCCGGAGGCGCAGTTCGCGCACACCGCGGGGCTCAAGGTGGTGGCCTGCTCGAACCCGGCCGACGCCTACTGGATGATCCAGCAGTCGATCACCTCCGACGACCCGGTGGTCTTCTTCGAGCCGAAGCGCCGGTACTGGGAGAAGGCTGAGGTGGACGAGCAGGCGGAGCCCGTCTTGTTGCACAGCGCCCGGGTGGTGCGCGAGGGGACCGACGCGACCGTCCTCGCGTACGGTCCGATGGTGAAGACCGCCCTCGAGGCGGCCATCGCCGCGAGCGAGGAGGGCAAGAGCATCGAGGTCCTCGACCTGCGCTCGCTGTCGCCGCTGGACATGGGTCCGGTGCTGCAGTCGGTCCGCAAGACCGGGCGCGCCGTGGTGGTGCACGAGGCGACCGTCAACCTCGGGATCGGGGCCGAGGTCGCCGCCCGCGTCGCCGAGCAGGCGTTCTACGCGCTGGAGGCGCCGGTGCTCCGCGTCGGGGGTTTCGACACGCCCTACCCGCCCTCGCGGATCGAGGAGGAGTACCTCCCCGACCTGGACCGGGTGCTCGACGCCGTCGACCGTGCGCTCGCCTTCTGAGCCGGATCGGAGATCCACGATGAGCGACACCAAGCAGTTCAAGCTCCCCGACGTCGGCGAGGGGCTGACCGAGGCGGAGATCGTCAGCTGGAAGGTCAAGCCGGGCGACAGCGTCGAGGTCAACGACATCGTCGTCGAGATCGAGACCGCCAAGTCCCTGGTGGAGCTGCCGGTCCCGTTTGCCGGCACCGTGGCGGACCTGCTGGTGCCTGAGGGGGAGACCGTCGCGGTCGGAACGCCCATCATCGCGGTGGCAACCGGCGCGGGCGGTTCCGCCGCCGAGCCGGAGCAGCCGGAGCAGCCGGAGCAGCCGGCCGTCGCCGACGAGGTCGACACCCCGCCGGCCGAGGGTGCGGTCGAGCCCGGCCTGATCGGCGGGCCCGCTCCCGGCGGTCGGACGTCGGTCCTCGTCGGCTACGGCCCGCGTACGACCGAGGCCAAGCGCCGGCCGCGCAAGGCGGTGCCCGCGGGAGCCTCCCCCGCGGCGGCGCAGCGCGGCGTTCAGACGGCCTTCTCCACCGACGCCGACCAGCAGACGCCGGAGCTGCCGATCGAGCAGGCGGAGCCGGCGGTTCCCCAGGTGCCGACCCGTCGGTTCGCACCGCCGGCCTCCGGCGGTGCGGTCCGCGTGCTGGCGAAGCCGCCGGTCCGCAAGCTGGCCAAGGACCTTGGCGTCGACCTGCGCGACGTGCAGGCGAGCGGCAGCGGGGACGTGATCACCCGGGCCGACGTGGAGGCGTACGCGGACGCAGGTCCCGCGTCCGAGACGAGCGCACCGGCTCCTCTGGCGACCGCCGCCGGGGGCGAGACCCGCGTTCCCATCAAGGGGGTGCGCCGGATGACGGCGCAGGCGATGGTGAACAGCGCCTTCACCGCCCCGCACGTCACCGAGTGGGTCACCATCGACGCGACCCGGACGGTGCGGCTGGTCGAGCGGCTGAAGGAGCATCGCGACTTCCGGGACGTCCGGGTGTCCCCGTTGTTGGTGGTGGCTCGCGCGGTCTGCCTGGCGGTCCGTCGCACGCCCGAGGTCAACGCCAGCTGGGACGACGCGGCGCAGGAGATCGTGCTCAAGCACGACGTCAACCTGGGCATCGCCGCGGCCACCCCGCGCGGGCTCGTCGTCCCGAACGTCAAGGCGGCGGACCGGATGCGGCTGGTCGAGCTCGCAGCGGCGTTGGCCGAGCTCACCGCCACCGCCCGGGCTGGTCGGACTCAGCCGGCCGAGATGGCCGGCGGCACCTTCACCATCACCAACGTCGGCGTCTTCGGCGTCGACGCGGGGACCCCCATCCTCAACCCCGGAGAGGCCGGCATCCTCTGCATCGGTGCCATCGCCAAGCGACCCTGGGTGATCGGCAATCGGATCAAGCCGCGGTGGGTGACCACGCTGGCGCTGAGCTTCGACCACCGCATCGTCGACGGCGAGCAGGGCAGCCGCTTCCTCGCCGACGTGGCGGCGATCGTCGAGGACCCGGCGCAGGCCCTGCTGCACTGACTCAGTGCGACGCGGCCGGCCCCGGCTCGGTCAGCGCCGTGGCATCCGGAGCACGGTCACCGAGTGCGCCGGGAAGGTGGCGGCGAAGCCGGCCTTGCCGACCCGTCGCGAGCTGGTCAGCATCCGCACCCGCGGCGGCTGCCCGGGGGGGTTGTACTCACGGAAGCTTCCGCCGACCACCCGGCGCACGGCGGCCTTGCGCTGCACCCGCATGCCGTGGATCTGGACCTGGGCGCGGACCCGGGTGCGCGGCAGCTTGTTCACCACGAACAGCCACAGCTCACCGCGCTTGCCGCGGGAGGCCACGACCGTGAGCGCCTTGTAGGCACCGGCGTTGGCCAGCTGCGGGGCGCGCTTCGGGTTGCGGCGGACCTGGGTGGAGACCACCCGGCCACCGGACCGGAACATCGGGCGGATCGCCTCCCGGGCCGCTGCCTCCACCGAGAAGGCGTACTTCTGCGGCGAACCGAACACCGAGCCGATGCCGCGGCCGAGCAGGTCACCGCCGTTGCCCCAGCGCAGACCGAGGCGCAGCCAGGTGGCCCACTGGCTGGCCATGTAGACCGCGTTGCTGACCGACGCCGACCAGCCCGGGAAGGCGCGGGCGTACCCGTGGATCGCCTGGAACTCGGTCAACAGCAGCGGTGTCCGTGGCGGTAGACCGCGCATGATCGCCTTGACGTCCGCCTGCCGGTGGCCGAGGCCGAGCATCATCCGGTCGTGTCCCTCGAGGGCGTTCTTCCACTCGTGCACCGGCCGAGAGGAGAAGTTCGTCAGCGGGTGCGCGCTCTGGCAGTCGTAGCGGCGCGCCCTGGCGGCGTCGGCGAACAGCGGCGTGCCCCAGGTGGCGCACACCTTGATGGACTTGTCGACCCGGTGCATCTTGCGGGCGAAGTCGAAGAAGCCGGAGTAGGGGTTGCGGTAGTCGGCACGGACCGTGGTGCCCTTGGCCGGGACCTTCCCGTGGCCGACCAGCGTCCCGTTGGGACGACGATGTCCGTCTCCGAAGGTGACGACACCGGACTTGCCGCGGACGGAGTACACCTTGGCCAGCGGTCCGAAGTTGTCGACGTTGCCGACCTCGCGCCACCTGCGGCCGGCGACGGTGACCTGCCGGATCTTGGCCGGGGTGAAGATCACCTCGAACTCCTGGTTCTTCCGGCCGTTGCTCGGGACTCCCTTGCCGGGGTGCGCGCAGCGCCTGCCCAGCGCCTCGCCGCGGATGCTGCGCAGCCCCCCGTTGGCGTACTGCTGCACCGCCTTGTACGGGTTCGGCGAGAAGCCGTACCGGGTCGGTGCGACATGTGACTCGTTGCCGACCTCCCAGCGCCTGACGTTGTACGGAGCGCGGTGCCCGTTGCGTGCGCGGACCCGCGCCCAGGCCGTGCCCCCGCCTGGGTTGGTGCCGACACGCGCGTTCATGTACTCCACCCAGTCGGCGGCGTCCTTCGGGTCCTGGGTCACGAACGGCATCATGATCAACGGTGCCGCACCGGTCGCGTCGATCACCCGCATGAACTCGTCCGGTCCGTACGCCAGCTTCTTGCGCAGCGACTTGAAGCCCTCGGTGGCGTGGTGCCCGTGCCCCTCGATCTGGCAGTCCCGGTTCTTGACCGGTCCGATGGCGTCCTTCCAGTGGTACATCGTCGCCGTCGTGCCGCCCGGGTAGCGCAGCGAGGTGACCCCGGCCCGCCGGATGTGCCGGACCACCGTGGGGTCCGGGCGGTTCTGCGCCTCGTCCCACAACCCGTAGCCATTGCGCGTGTAGCGGTGGTTGATGCCGAGCAGCGAGGAATCGACCTTGCCCGCTCGGCGACCCACGTTGATCTTGATGACGGCGGGGCGGCGCAGACCCACCTCCCCGGTCGCTTCGGTTCCCTCGGTCTCCTCGGCGGTGGCCGGTGCCACCGCGCCGAGCGCGGAGACCACCAACGCCAAGGTGACTGCGGCGACGGCAAGGATGCGGGGAAGCGGAGCTCGCGACACGGGTCGTTCTCCAGAGAATCGGGGAGCGGCCGACCCCGGGTCCTCCCGGCGCCGGCAAGCAGTCTGCCGTGCAGCCGGGGGCTTTGGGCGCATTTCGTGACATCCGGCCGGATCCATGCCCGGACGGTTGACCCGCGGGCGGCACGTTCGACCGACCTCCCGCCGCCGGTCCGGGCCGCGACTAGCCCGCGGTGGGAACCAGGGAGCCGCCGATGCTCCGTGAGGTGCCGCGGAACTCGGCCACCACGCGGTCCTCGGCCGTCACGGTGACGTCGTACGTGCCCGTGCGGCCGGCCAGCGACCGCTCGGTCGCCGTGGCCACCAGTTCGTCGGTCGATCCCACCGGCGCCAGGAAGGTGATGCTGCAGACGTAGGCGACCGAGCGGACGTTGCGACTGTTGCAGGCGAACGCGAAGGCGCTGTCGGCCAGGGCGAACACGAAGCCGCCGTGCGCGATCGCGTGCCCGTTCAGCATGTCGTCTCGCACCGGCATGCTGAGCACGGCTCGGCCCGGTCCGACGTCGATCAAGTCGCATGCCGAGCTGTCGGCTCGCCAGATCCTCGGCCCACATCGCCTCGGCACAGGTCCGAGCCAGCGCCTCCGCCTCCGCCGGGCCCGCTCGGTCCTGGGCGGTCACTCGAGCTCCTTGGCGAGCATCCGGCACTCCTTGTCCGCGGTTCCCGAACCGGGCACCACGAGCCGGCCGACCTCGACGTAACCTCGCGCCGCGTGGAAGGCCTGCGACTCCGGGTTCGGCGGGTCCAGGTTCACCTCGCACAGCAGCCGTCCCTGCGACGCGGCCCGCTGCTCCATCCGGTCGTAGACGAACCGCCCCACCCCCTGGCGACGGAAGTCCGGGTGCACCACGATCCGATCCAGGTAGAGGTACCGCTGGTAGCGCTCGGCGAACCAGCCGAACAGCGGGCTGTCATACGGCGCCCCGGCCGGGAGCACGACGACGAGGCCTGCCAGTGTCGTCTCGTCTGCGATCACCACCTCGGCGTGCGCGGCCATCTCGGCGAGCGCCCCAAGGCGGTCGGCGGTGAGCGCGTTGACGGCCGGGACCGCCGCGTTGTTCAGGGTCAGGACCGCCTGCACCTCCACGGGGTCCTCGACGCGCAGCGGGCGCAGCTCGTAGCGGGTCGGCACGCGGGCATCTTGGCACGCCACCGGCTTCCCGCCGGCCGGTCGGCCCGTGCCAGGATGGGCGGTTGACCGACCCAGCACGGGAGAGCGCCGATGCCTCACGACCCCGCCATGACGACGCAGTACGCCGACCGGCACCGCGAGACGCTCGAGCAGGCGCTCGCTGCGATCCGCAAGCGCGGTCACTGGTCGGCCTACCCCGAGTCGCCAAGCCCGCGGGTGTACGGCGAGGACGCGGCCGCCGCCGGCGAGCAGGCGTTCCGGGCCCGGCTGGGTGCGCCCTGGGCGGGGCGGACGCCAGGAGCCACCGGCACGGTCGCGACCGAGCGGTCCCCGTTCGGCCTGGCCCTCGACATCGCCTACCCCCGCGTCACAACCGACGGGCTGGACGAACTGCTGGCGGCGAGCGGGCGCGGCCTGCGGGACTGGCGAGACGCCGGGCCGGAGGTGCGGGTCGCGGTCTGCCAGGAGGTGCTCGCCCGGTTGCACGCTCGCGTGTTCGAGCTCGCGCACGCGGTCCAGCACACCAGCGGCCAGGCGTTCGTGATGGCCTTCCAGGCCGGCGGCACCCACGCCCTGGACCGGGCGCTGGAGGCGCTCGCCTACAGCTACGACGAGATGACGCGTCACCCGGCGACCGCTCTGTGGGAGAAGCCTGGCCGTGGCGATCCGGTGCGGATGGAGAAGACCTTCACTGCGGTGCCGCGGGGGGTCGCGCTCGTGATCGGCTGCCACACCTTCCCGACCTGGAACTCGTGGCCGGGCCTGTTCGCCTCGCTGGTCTGCGGGAACCCGGTCGTGGTGAAGCCGCACCCCGGGGCGGTGCTGCCGCTGGCGATGACGGTCGAGGCCTGCCGGGAGGTGCTCACCGAGGCGGGCTTCGATGCCGACCTCGCGCTGCTGGCCGCCGAGGCCGACGGTGACCGGCTGGCGGCCGACCTCGCGGTGCGGCCGGAGGTCCGATTGGTGGACTTCACCGGGTCCAGCGTCTTCGGGGAGTGGCTCGAGCAGCACGCGACCCAGGCGACCGTGTTCACCGAGAAGACCGGCGTCAACACGGTGGTCATCGACTCCACCGACGATTTCGCCGGCATGTGCGGGAACCTGGCGTTCTCGCTGGCCCTCTACACCGGGCAGATGTGCACCGCGCCGCAGAATCTGTTCGTCCCGCGGGACGGCATCGGCACCGACCAGGGTCACAAGTCTTACGACGAAGTCGCGGCCGGGATCGGTGCAGCCCTTGACTCGTTGCTCGGTGACGACAAGCGGGCCGTGGAGATTCTCGGCGCGGTCGTCGACGACCGGGTGCTGGAGCGACTCGGGCGGGCTGCGGAGCGTGGTCGGGTGCTGGTGGCCTCCCGATCGGTGGCCCATCCTGCCTGGCCGGAGGCTCGGGTGCGGACTCCGCTGCTGCTGGGGCTGTCGGTGGCGGACCAGGCGGTCTACGCCGAGGAGTGCTTCGGCCCGGTGTCGTACGTCATCGGAACGGAGACCACAGCGGAATCGCTGCAGATGTTCGTGCGGACGGTCCAGGCCGGTGGCGCGATGACCGCTGCGGTCTACTCCACCGACCCGGACCTGCTGGCGGTCGCCCGTTCGGCCGCGTTGGACGCGGGGGTGGCGCTGAGCGAGAACCTGACCGGGTCGGTGTTCGTCAACCAGTCCGCAGCGTTCAGCGACTTCCACGGCACCGGGGCGAACCCGGCCGCGACCGCGTCCTACACCGACGGCGCCTACGTGGCCAGCCGGTTCCGCATCGTGCAGTCCCGCCGCCCGATCTGACCCGGCGTCCGGCTCCGACAGCCCCGGCTGGCATCTGCAAAAGTCGCGGATCGTGGGGAGTGGGGGTGGGGGCGGGGCGGGGTCAGGGCCAGGTGACGCCGGTGGCGGACTCGCTGGCCTCCCACAGTGCCCGCGCCAGGGCGGGGTCGCTCGCCGCCGCCGACATCCCCACCAGGCGGGGGCGCCCCCACGCCTCGGCCGGCCCGCCCGGCCCGACGTAGGACCCCCCCGGCAGTCCGGGCTGGGTGGTGGCCAGCAGCAGCGGCCACGCCCCGCGCTCGGCGGACTGCGCGACGAACCGGTTCGTCACCGCCATCAGCCGCGACCCGAGCGTGGCCCCGCCGAGCTCCGGGCCGGTGGACTGCAGGTCGGTGGACGCATAACCGGGGTGCGCGGCCACGCTGACCAGCGCCAGGTCGGCGGCCGCCGACCGTCGCTCCAGCTCGAGCATGAACAGCAGGTTGGCGAGCTTCGACTCCCCATAGGCCCGCCACCGTCGGTAGGGGCGGTCGTCGGCACCGGGCACCAGGCTGCGCAGGTCGAGGCCGCGCACCATCCGGTGGCCGACGGAGGAGGTCACCACCACCCGGGCGCCGTGCGGTGACGCGAGCAGGGCCGGCAACAGCAGGCCGGTCAGCGCGAAGTGCCCCACGTGGTTCGTGCCGATCTGCAGCTCGAAGCCGTCGGCCGTATGCCGGTGCGGCGTCGCCATCACCCCGGCGTTGGCGACCATCAGGTCCAGGTGCTCGTGCGCGTCCAGCACGACCTCCGCGCAGCGGCGGACGTCGGCCAGGTCGGCCAGGTCGAGCTGGACCTCGCGCAACTCGGCGTGCGGGACCTGACCGCGCACGGCCGCCGTACTCGCCGCCAGGCGGGCCGGGTCGCGCCCGGCCATCAGCACGCCGGCGCCGGCCCGGGCAAGCTCCTTCGTCACGTGATGGCCGAGGCCGCTGCTGGCTCCCGTGACCAGGGCCCATCGGCCGGTGAGGTCCGGGATGTCGTCCGGTGACCAGGTCACGGGGTCACCGCCATCGCCGCGGCGACCCGGCGGCCGAGCGTCGGATCACCGACGATGTCCAGCGCAACCGCGTCCACCGCTCGTCGCCCCGCCCCGAGCAGGGCGAACGTCTCGGTGTCCATCCGGAGCCGGGTGGCGCCCGACGGCGGGGCGTCCAGTGGGCGGGCGCGGCCGTCCTCGTCGACGGTGAGCACCAGCTCGAGCGGGGCCGGGCCGTGCACGTCCCAGGCCACGACGGTCCCGGCGGGTGGAGCCACCCGCTTGCCCAGCACGTACGGCAGGGCGGCGCCGAAGGACCGCACGGTGACGGCCGCCGCGGACGGGGTGATGCCTCCGGGGGCGGCCACGGCCCGCCGGATGTCCTGCTCGTGCACCCAGACATCGATGGCGCGATTGCGCAGCAGGGTCTGCCAGTCCCAGTCCAGCCCGGCCGGGGTGGCGGCCGGCCGGTCGGTCGGCTCCGGCCGCGGTCCGGAGGCCAGCCGGTGCGCCCGTCGCTGCACCGCGTCGGCGAGCTCCCGGACCAGAGCGTGATCGGGCGTGCCGCGTCGGGCGTCGACACCGCGCTGGGTCCACTCCGGAGGGACCTCGCGGCCGCTCCCGTCGGCCGGGGAGTCGTGCACCGCGGCCGGGTCCGCGCCGGCCAGCCGGGTCTCGACGTCGGCGAGGTGCGCCAGCACGTCGTGTACCGACCAGCCGGGAAGGTCGGTCGGACGCTGCCAGTCGTCCGGCTGGAGCCGCGCGCACAGGGCGAGCACCCGCTCGCAGGACTCGCGCCACGCAGCGACGTAGGTGCCGAGCAGATCCACGCCCTCGATCGTACGGAGCGCGCGGGCTGCGGTCACGGGGCGAGGACTGCCGAGGGGCCGGGCAGGTTCCGCAGCACCGTGAACACGACGGTGACGACGAGCACCACCCGCCAGGCCGTGGCCGACGGCACCCAGTCCAGGCTCCGGCCGCGGGTGCGGGCTACCAGCCAGGCCGCCCACACGCCGGCGAGCATCACGACGGCGACGGTGGTGAGCACGTTGAGGTCGACCGCCGCGGCCAGGTCACCGCGGACGAGGGCCGCCGTGGACCGGGTGCCGCCACAAAGCGGGCAGTCGAGCCCGGTGAGGGCCAGGAACGGGCACTGCAGCGGCACCATCCGCTGCGGCCCGAGCAGCGTGAGTCCCGCGGCGGCCGTCAGACCGAGCGCTGCGAACACCGCCGGACCCGCTAGGCGCTGGACGGGACGGGAGGTCGGCACCGCCCCATTCTCCCGCACCACCCCAGCGTCGGGCGGATCGGCCGTTCGGCCACAAACGTGTCGTGGGCCACATGGGACCCACCCGTTCTGCCAGCATGTCCGCGACCAGAGCCGCCACACCTCGTCCGAGGTGTCCCGAAGCAGGGGTGTCCCATGAGCTACGACCGACCGCCTGAGGGTCAGGACCCGCAGCCGTCCGAGCCCGGCGGCGCTCAGCCGCCGTCGTACGGCTCGGAGTCACCGCCGCCCGCCTATGGCTCGACGCCGGAGCAGCCCCCCGCCCACAGCTCGGACGCGCCGCCGCCCGCCTACGGCGGGGGCACACCGCCGCCGCCACCGCCGGGCGCCGGTGGTGGCTACCCGCCCGCCGGCCCCGGTGGGCCCGGTGGCGGCTACCCGCCGGCGCAGGGCAGCGGCCCGTTCAGCGTCGGCGACGCCTTCAACTACGGCTGGCAGAAGTTCCAGGCCAACGTCGGCACGATCCTGCTGGCGGCGCTGGCCTACATCGCGATCATCGCGCTGATCGAGATCATCTTCTTCTTCACGATCGGTGGGCTGGCGACCGCCTCGACCGAGCCGATCACACAGGACGGCGTCGTCGTCGGCTACGAGACCAGCGGCGGCGGGTTCGCGATGCTCCTGGTCGTCGGCGCGCTGTTCGCGCTGCTGATCACCGTGCTGTCCGCCGTCATGCAGGCCGGCATCGCCCGCGGGGTTCTCGGCATCACCTACGGCCGGCCGATCAGTGTCGGCACGATGTTCAAGTTCGACAACATCGGGGCCGTGATCGTGGCCAGCCTGATCGTCGGCGTCGCGGCCGGTGTGGGCACTCTTCTGTGCTTCGTGCCCGGCCTGATCGTCATCTTCTTCTCCCAGTTCTACGTGTGGTTCATCGTGGACAAGCAGATGGGGCCGATGGACGCGGTCAAGGCGAGCTTCGCGCTGGTGAACCAGAACCTCGGCACGATGATCGGCTTCTTCCTCGCCGCGATCGTCGCCTACGTCGTCGGCGCCATCCTGTGCGGGATCGGGTTGCTGGTCGCCGTCCCGGTCATCTACATCGCCCAGGGCTACGCCTACCGCAAGCTGCAGGGTGAGGCCGTCGCCGCCTGACATCGCAGCCGGCTGGTACCCCGACCCGACCGGCGACTGGGAGCAGCGGTTCTGGGACGGGCGGGTGTGGACCGAGCACGTCCACACCGGCCCGTTCGGGACCCAGGCGCCGGTGCAGCCGCCGGACCTGCCGACCGTCGAGCAGCAGGTCTGGACCGACGGCCGGCACACGCTGACCACGCACCGGTGGCTGATCCGGGAGCAGGCGGCGACGGCCGACCCGGTGCAGATCCTGCTGTGGACCGTCGTCGACGTCCGGGTGCGCGGGAGGTGGGGGGCGGCCTCGAGCGCGCACGGCACGATCGTCGTCGCGGTCGATTTCGCGGGCTACACCGACCGTCGGCACTGGACCGCGCCGCAGGTGCAAGACGTGCACCGGGTCGCGGCCTACGTCCGGCTGTGGGCGAACCGGAACCGCCGCCCGCCGCGGGGCGGACCGGTCTGACCCACCCAGTTGTGAGCCTTGTCACGACCGGCGGGGGCGTGTAACGGTATGCCCGCACCGCTGGGCCCCCGGCGATCCCGGGCAGGTGACAGGCGGCAGATGGTTGGGGCGTGTCCATGAACCGCAGGCTTCGTCAGTCGCTCGTCGCCGTCACCTCCGCCGCGGTGGTCGCCGCCGCCGCGGTCGCCGCGGTGCACTCCTCCGGCACCGCACCCGCCCCCCCGGCTGCTGCCGGGGAGGAGATGCCCGGTGCGCTCGGCGGACATCTGGAGGAGCTGATGCGGGCCGCCCCCGGCGGGGCAGAGGTGGAGGAGGGGCCGGGATCGGCCGCCGACGCCGCGTTCGAGCAGCGGGCCTTCCCGGCGGACACGATCTCGATGGCCAAGGTGGAGGCGTCGCGCGCGACCTTCCGCGCAGTGCTGGCCACCACCCGGCGCGCCGAGGCGCGCGAGCTGCTGCCCGGCGCCTGGGAGGAGTTCGGCCCGAGCAACGCGCTCTATCCCTTCACCGAACGGCGCAACTCGACCAACTACGTGCCCCACCGCTACGTCGCCGGCGGCCGCACCACCGACGTGGCGATCGCCGACACCTGCGTGCGCGGTGACTGCCGGATGTACATCACCCCGGCGGGCGGGGGCGTGTGGCGCACCGACGACGCGCTGGCCCGGCCGGTGGACTGGACCTACCTCGGCGGCCCGCTCGGCATCAACGCGGCCGGCTCCGTCACCATCGACCCGAACGACCCCAGCGGGAACACGATCTGGGTCGGCACCGGTGAGGCGAACGTCTGCGGCAGCGGTTGTGTGGCAGGCGTCGGCATCTACCGGTCGGTCGACGGCGGTGACACCTTCACCGGGCCGCTCGGCAGCCGCTGGCTCGACGGCAAGGGCATCGGCGAGATCTCGGTCGACCCGCGCGACAACGGGATCGTCTACGCCGCGACGACCACCGCGCTGCGCGGGCACTCCTCGGTCTGCTGCTCGGGAGCCAGCCGCCCCGTGCCGGGAGCCGCACAGTGGGGCCTCTACAAGTCGATCGACTCCGGCCAGACCTGGCGGATGATCCACAACGGCACCGCCCGGGAGAACCAGTGCACCGGGTCCGTCGAGCAGTACAGCAACCTCGAGCCCTGCTCCCCGCGGGGCGTGCGGGCCTTCGAGATCGACCCCAGCGACCCGAACACGCTGTACGCCGGCTCCTACGCCCGTGGCATCTGGAGGTCCAGCGACCGCGGCAAGACGTGGGAGCAGATCAAGGAGTCGCTGAACCCGGCCCAGATCACGTCCAGGCCGGCGTTCGACGTGACGGCGCTGCGCAACGGTGACACCCGGATGTACGTGCACGAGGGAAACATCGGGCAGCCCTACTCCCGGTTGTTCCGTAGCGACGACGTCGCCACCGGCGCCCCGGTCTTCGCCGACCTGACCAGCGCCAATCCCGCCGACGACGGCTACGCGACCTACAACCAGTGCGGCGGGCAGTGCTGGTACGACCTGTTCGTCTACACACCCGACGGACACCCCAACGTCGTCTACACCGGCGGGTCGTACTCCTACGGTGAGACCGGTGGCATCTCGAACGGCCGCGGCGTGGTGCTGTCCACCGACGCCGGCGAGAGCGGCACCGACATGACCATGGACGGCACCGACCCGGAGCACCCGAACGGGCTGCACCCGGACCAGCACGCGCTGGTGACCCATCCGGACAAGCCGATGTTGTTCTTCGAGGTCAACGACGGCGGCGTGATGCGCTCCAACGCGCGCTTCAGCAACGTCGCGCAGTGGTGCGACGACCGCGGGCTGTCCGAGCCGGCGCTCAGCCGCTGCCGCCAGCTGCTGTCCCGGGTGCCCGACAAGCTGATCGGGATGAACCACGGACTGAACACGCTGCAGTTCCAGAGCCTGTCGGTCAGCCCGTTCGACTCGGACCTGCTGAACGGTGGCACCCAGGACAACGGCACCTGGCAGACCAACGGCAACCGGGTCACCTGGCGCAACATCATGATCGGTGACGGTGGCCAGTCCGGGTTCGACGCCGGCCGGCGTGACTTCCGCTTCCACAACTTCTTCGACGCCACCCCCGAGGTGAACTTCGACAACGGTGACATCGACGACTGGATCTGGACCGCGGACCCACTGTTCGGCCAGCCGGGCACGCAGTTCTACGCGCCGGTGATCAGCGACCCGGTGGTGCCCGGGACGATGTTCGCCGGCACCGGGATCTCGGTGTTCCGGACCACGACGTACGGCCTCGGGGATCGGTCGATGGCCGAGGCGCAGCGGGTCTGCAACACCTGGGACGGGACGTTCGAGGCGCAGTGCGGGGACTGGGAGCAGACCGGTCTGGTGCCGCTCACGAGTGCCACCTTCGGCGACCGGGAGGGCGGCGCGGTGGCCGCGGTCGAGCGCGCGACGAGCGACCGGTCCACCGCCTGGGCGGCGACCACCACCGGCCGGCTGTTCATCTCGACCAACGTCGGGACCGACGACCCCCGGCGGGTGACCTGGCGCCGGCTCGACACCGACGCTCGCAACGACCCGAACCGGTTCGTCAGCAGCATCGACATCCACCCGCAGCGCCCGAACGTCGCGTTCGTGTCCTACAGCGGCTACAGCGCGACCACCCCGTCGACGCCGGGGCATGTGTTCCGGGTCCGCTACAACGGCTCGCGGGCGGTCTGGACCGACCTCTCTGGGGACCTGGAGGATCTGCCGATCACCGACCTGGTGCGTGATGACCAGACCGGCGACCTCTACGCCGCCAGCGACTTCGGCGTCCTTCGCCGGCCGCAGGGCAGTTCGTCGTGGGTCCTGGCGGCCCCGGGGATGCCGCGCGTCGAGGTGGCCGGCCTGACGATCCTGCCAGACGAGCGGATCCTCTACGCGGCCTCGCACGGGTTGAGCGCGTGGCGACTGGACCTGTGAGCGTCAGGCGGCGTGCGCGGTAGGGCCGGCGGCTGGCGTTCCTTGGGGGCGCTGGCCGCCGGCACGCTGTTCGCGCTGCCGTTGGTGTTGCTCGTGTCCGGCTCGCTGCGCCCCGCCGGCTCCCCGCCCCGTCCGACACCTGAACTGGTCCCCGACCCGTTGTCGACCGGCAGCTATGCCGAGGCGGTCGGCCTGGCCGGGATCGGCCGGGCCACGCTGGTGTCGCTGCTGGTCGCGGCGGTCGTCGTGCCGGTCAGCGTCCTCGTCGCCTCCTGGGCCGGCTTCGCGATGACCCGGCTCTCCCGTCGGCTGTCGGCGCTGCTCGTGGGGGCTTCGCTGGTGGCGATGATGGTGCCGGTGACGGCGTTGCTGGTGCCCCGGTTCGTCCTCTACCGGCTGCTGGGTCTCACCGACACGCTCGTCCCGTTGATGCTCCCGGCGCTGGTGGCCACGTCGCCGTTCTACGTGCTGGTCTACTTCGTGGCGTTCCGCGCGGTGCCGCGGGACCTCTACGACGCGGGGTTGCTCGCCGACGTGTCCCCGGTGCGGATGTGGTGGCGGGTGGCCATGCCGCTGGTCCGGCCGGTGACGGTCGCCGTCTCGGCGCTGGTCTTCGTGCTGACCTGGAGCAGCTTCCTGGAGCCGCTCGTCTTCGTCTACGACCGGGATCTGTTCACGGTGCCGCTGGCGCTACGGTCGCTCTCGACCATCGATGCGTCCGACTATCCCGTGTTCCTGGCGGCGGCCGTCCTCGCCAGCATCCCCGCCCTGCTGCTTTTCGGCGTCGCGCAGCGGCGCTTCCTGCACCAGTACCGCGGGCCGGGATGGTTGGGCCGGTGACGGTGTCCGCGACCGCCGGCCCAGGCCGGCTGCTGGTGCTGTTGCTGGTCCTGACTCTGGGGCTGGTGCCGGCGTCCTGCAGCAACGCCACCGAGCCGGACGCCGTCTCGGTGCTGCTGTTCGGCGATCCTGAGGAGCTGGTCGCCTACCGGGCGCTGGTGGACGACTTCGAGGCCCAGTCCTCCGTCGAGGTCGAGCTGATCGAGGCGAGCGACCGGGACGACCTGATCGCCCGGCTGTCCACCTCGATCGCCGGCGGTTCGCCGCCGGACGTGTTCTTGTTGAACTATCGCTACTACGGGCAGTTCGCGGCCAGCGGCTCGATCCTCTCGCTGGACGAGCGGATCGCTTCGTCGGCCCGGTTGTCCGCCGACGACTTCTACCCGGTGGCGATGGAGGCCTTCCAGTGGCAGGGCGAGCAGCTCTGCCTGCCACAGAACATCTCCAGCCTGGCCGTGTACTACAACAAGGATCTGTTCGAGCGGTACGGCGTACCCGAGCCGCCGGAACGGTGGACGTGGAACGAGCTCGTGACGACCGCGGTGACGCTCACGCGGGACGCGGCCGGCAACCAGGTGGTCGGCACCGAGTCGGAGGGCACCGCCCCCCCGGTGGACGTCTACGGCCTGGGCGTGGAGCCGTCGATCATCCGGGTGGCGCCGTTCGTGTGGTCCAACGGGGGCGAGGTGGTTGACGACCCGCGGGCACCGAGCCGGTTCACCTTCGACACCGCGGCGGCACGGGAGGCGCTGCGCAACTTCCTCGAGCTGAGGCTTGCCTACGGTGTGATCCCGACCGACGCCGAGGTCGAGGCGCAGGACGACGAGACCCGGTTCGCGAACGGTCAGCTGGCGATGTTGCTCTCCTCCCGGCGGGCGACCACGACCTTCCGAGCGATCGACGATTTCGAATGGGACGTTGCACCGCTTCCCGTCTACCAGCGCCAGGTGGGCATCCTGCACTCGGACGCCTTCTGCATCCCGGCCAAGTCGTCGCGGCCCGACGAGGCCTGGGAGTTCGTCGAGTACGCGCTCAGCGCCGAGGGACAGCGGGCACTGGTGGGGACTGGTCGCACCGTCCCGTCCAACATCGCGGTGTCCCGCTCGGACGACTTCCTCGACCAGGACGCGCCCCCCAGCCGCTCGCAGGTGTTCCTCGACGCGATCGACACCATGCGCCGGACACCCACGATCTCCACCTGGCCGGAGATCGAGGACGTGACCACCGCCATCCTCGAGGACGCCATGTACAAGGGGATGCCGGTCGACGAGGTCATCCGCCGACTGGACGAGGAGACCCGCGACGCGTTCGCCCGGGCCGAGGCGCCGTGACGGGTCTCGTGCTGGCAGGCGTGCGCGCGGCGTACGGCTCGCACGAGGTGCTCCGGGGCATCGACCTGTCCGTCCCGGCCGGGGAGATGCTGGTGGTGCTAGGCCCCTCCGGGTCGGGCAAGTCGACGCTGCTGCGGGTGGTCGCCGGGCTGGAACCTGCGACCGCGGGCACGGTTCGGCTGGCCGGCCGCGACATCACCCGGCTGCGGCCGGGGCGACGAAATGTCTCGATGGTGTTCCAGAGCTATGCGCTGTTCCCGCACCTGACCGTGCTGGCCAACATCACCTTCGGGCTTGAGGTGCGAGATGTCCGCCGGGGCCAGGCGGCCGCTCGCGCGCGGCAGGCGGCCGAGACGGCGGGCTGCGCCGACCTCCTGGACCGACGGCCGGGTGAGTTGTCCGGCGGTGAGCGACAGCGGGTGGCCCTGGCACGCGCGCTGGCCCGAGAGCCGGATGCCTACCTCCTGGACGAGCCGCTCTCCAACCTGGACGCGGAGCTCCGGGTGCAGACCCGTACCGAGCTCCGGAAGCTGCACGAGCGTGTGGGCGGGACGATGCTGCACGTCACCCACGACCAGACCGAGGCCCTCGTTCTCGGGGACCGGGTCGCGGTGCTCCGAGACGGCAGGCTCGAGCAGGTCGGCACGCCCGCGGAGATCTGGTCGAGCCCGGCGACGCTGTTCGTCGCCCGCTTCGTCGGGTCCCCGACGATGAACCTGCTCGGCCCCGCCAACCGGCTGCGAGCGGGCGGTCCCGTCGACCGGCCCCCCGACTCCCTCCAGGTGGGCGTCCGTCCGGACGCCGTGCTGCTCGGCACGGAGGGGCTGCCGGCCACGGTGCGTCACATAGAGCAGGTGGGCGCCGACGCCTACGTGCACGTGCAGGTCGACGGCGACGACCTGGTCGCCCGGGTGCCGACCGCCGTCAGCCCGCGCGCCGGCGACGGGGTGCACGTGCGCGTCGACCCGAATGCGCTGCACAGCTTCGACGCGGCCACCGGTTCGCGGGTGCGGGGGTGATCGGCCGTCGGGTGCCGGCCGACCGCCGGGACGACTGGCAGACCGCCGCCATGCTGGCGCCGTACGTCGCCGGCCTGGTCGTCCTGGTGCTGGTGCCCGCGACCGTCACGGTGCTGGTGTCGCTCAGCGACTACGACCTGATCGGCAGCGCCCGGTGGGTCGGGTTGGACAACTTCACCGCGCTGGCCGACGACGACATCTTCGGGACGGCGCTGACCAACACCGTGGTGTTCGCTTTGGTCGCCACGCCGCTGCGGGTGCTCACCGCCCTCGCGCTGGCCCTGCTGCTGCACCGGCGGGCACGCGGGGTCGGTCTGGCCCGCACGACGGTGATGCTGCCGACGGCCGTGCCGGAGATCGCCTACGGCCTGCTCTGGCTGTGGCTGCTCAATCCGATCTACGGACCGGTCAACCGGCTGCTCACGCTCGGCGGCGAGGATGG
Organism: uncultured Actinomycetota bacterium; assembly: GCA_963704295.1. Taxonomy (GTDB): domain Bacteria; phylum Actinomycetota; class Actinomycetes; order Propionibacteriales; family Nocardioidaceae; genus JACCVL01. The sequence goes on from OY969884.1 coordinate 1,662,597, forward strand.
GTTGACCCTGCTGGGCCGCACGCCACCGGCTTGGTTGACCGACCCGAACTCCGCCCGCGCGGCGATCGTGGTGATGAGCGTCTTCACCATCGGCGAGCTGTTCTTCGTCCTGCTCACCGCGCGGCAGGCCCTGCCGCAGGAGGTCTACGAGCTGGCGGCTGTCGAGGACGCCACCGGGTGGGACGTGTTCCGCCGGGTCACCCTCCCGTTGCTGATGCCGGTGCTCGTCCTGCTGCTGTTGCGGGACACGATCCTGAGCCTGCAGCTGAACTTCGTGCCCGCCCTCGTGGTGACCGACGGCGGACCGCCGCCGTTCGCCACCACCTATCTGTCGCTGTTCGTCTACCGCAACGGCTTCGAGTACCTGCGCTATGGCTACGCGGCGGCTGCGACCGTGGTGATGCTCGCCCTCACGGTGCTGATCGTCGCCGTCCAGTGGCGGCTGGTGCGGCGGTATCGCCGGGTCTGGGCGGTCTGACCCACCTGACCCGCGGACGCCGGTCCACCACAATGGGCTGACGGCCGGCTGTCGATCCGGGCTCGTCCCGTTCGTCGTAGAGATGTCAGTCCAGGAGGCGGTCAGACACGGCCGCCCGGCAGTGGAGGAGTGCACGATGGCGGAGTATCTGATCCTGATCTATGAGGACGAGCAGGCGTACGCCTCCGGTGACGCCGGCGTGATGGATGCGGCGATGAAGGCGCACGGCCGCTTCGCCGAGCAGGTCGCCGAGCAGGGGGGCACCCTCGTCGGCGGAAACGGGCTCCAGCCCACCTCGAGTGCGACCACCGTGCGCGGCGACGTCGTCACCGACGGCCCGTTCGCCGAGACCAAGGAAGCGCTCGGCGGCTACTACCTGGTGGAGGCGAACGACCTCGACCACGCGCTGGCCATCGCCAAGCTGTGCCCCGCCCCGTTCGGCGGCGTCGAGGTGCGGCCGGTGATGGTGTTCGACTGAGCCGGTCGTGGTGCCTCAGCCGGTCGCCGGTGACCCGGACGGCGTGGCCGACGATGTCGGCCGCGCTGTCGCGGCGACGTTCCGTGAGGAGTGGGGTTACGTCCTCGCCGCAACGGCTCGAGTCACCCGCGACCTCGACCTGGCCGAGGAGTGCACCGCCGACGCGTTCGCCGTCGCGCTCGAGGCCTGGCGTCGCGACGGCATCCCGCGCTCACCCGGCGGCTGGCTCACCACCACCGCCCGGCACCGGGCGCTGGACGCCGTCCGGCGCCAGCGGGTGCTGCGCACCAAGCTGCCGTTGCTGGTGGAGCCGGTGAGCAGCGCTGGGGACGACCCGGCAGCCGGTCCGCTCGACGAGGGCAGCGAGATCCCGGACGACCGGTTGCGGCTGGTGTTCACCTGCTGCCACCCGGCATTGGCCCGCGAGGCGCAGGTGGCGCTGACGCTGCGGCTGGTCTGCGGCGTCAGCACCGCCGAGATCGCGCACGCGTTCCTGGTCAGCGAGTCCACCACGGCGGCTCGGGTGACCAGGGCGAAGAAGAAGATCGCCTCGGCTCGGATCCCCTACCGCGTGCCGTCGTCCGCCGAGCTGCCCGAGCGGTTGGACGCCGTCCTGACCGTCGTGCACCTGCTGTTCACGACCGGCCACACGGCCGCGACCGGGGCGAGCCTGGTGCGCTCCGACCTGGTGGACAGGTCGGTCGACCTCGCCCGCACCCTCACCGCGTTGATGCCAGACGAGCGGGAGGCGCAGGGACTGCTCGCGCTGATCCTGCTCACCGACGCCCGCAGGGCCGCCCGGCAGGGGGAGGGCGGTCGGTTGATCCTGCTCGAGGACCAGGACCGTTCGCGCTGGGACGCCGACTCGATCCGCGAGGGACAGTCGCTGGTCCGGACCGCGTTGCGTGGCGGCCGGCCGGGTCGGTTCGCCCTGCAGGCCGCCATCGCCGCGGTGCACGCCGAGGCGTTCCGCTGGGCCGATACCGACTGGCGGCAGATCGTCGGCCTCTACGACCTGCTGCTCGCCGCCTGGCCGAGTCCGGTGGTCGCGCTCAACCGGGCGGTCGCCGTCGCCATGGTCGACGGGCCGGCGGCCGGGTTGGCCGAGGTGAGCCGGCTCGAGCAGGAGCCGGTTCTCACTGGCTATCGCTACCTACACTCCACCCGGGCCGAGCTGCTGCGCCGGCTCGGCCGCGACGCCGAGGCTGTCGAGGCCTACCGAGTGGCCCTCGCCGGCATCGCTGCCGGTGCGGAGCGCACCTTCCTGCTCGAGCGGCTGGCGACGCTGGGTGTCCACCCCCCGGTCCCGGACACCGGAGTGACCACCCCCGGGTAGGGTCGGCGGACCAGCTGGGAGGGGTGTGCCGAATGCCGCTGCGTGCCTGGATCCCGTGCGTGCTGGTCCTCCCGGCGCTGGCCGCGCCGCACGGACCGACTGCCCCGGACCCCGTGTCGGCCGCGCCGCAGCAGGCGGAGACCGGGCGGCAGCACACGCTCTCGGTGGCCGTCATCGGCGACACGCCGTACGGCGACGAGCAGACCGCGGCGTTTCCCCGACTGGTGGCAGACATCAACGACGCGCCCGCGCCCGATCTGGTGCTGCACGCCGGTGACGTCAAGAGTGGCTCGACGCCGTGCGCCGGTGGCTGGCTCGACCACATGCGGGCAGCGGATTCCAGCTTCGACGACCCGCTGGTCTACGTCCCCGGTGACAACGAGTGGACCGACTGCCATCAACCGGAGGCCGGTCGATACGCCCCGCTCGACCGGCTCGCGGCGTTGCGCGAGCGGCTGTACCCGATCGCCGGGCGGACCCTCGGTGAGCGCCCGATGACGGTGCAGTCCCAGGCCCAGGACGCCGCTCCGCGGTACTGGGAGTACGTCGAGAACGTGCGCTTCCGCCGGGCGTCGGTCGTCTTCGCGACGCTGCACGTCGTCGGGAGCCGGAACGACCTGCAGCCGTGGTCCGGTCTCCCCGCGGGTGACCGGCCAGTCCAGCGGGAGGCGGAGTTCGAGAGCCGGCGGGCGGCCAACCTCGCGTGGATCGACGCCGCGTTCCGTCGAGCCACCCGGGGCGATGCCGCCGGAGTGCTGCTGCTGCAGCACGCCGAGCCGGTTCCCGAGCGCGGCTACCGCGCCGAGCGCCGCTCGATCAAGCAGCACGCGCGGGACTTCGGCCGGCCGGTGCTGCTGGTGCACGGCGACGAGCACGCGTTCGAGGCGGAGCGGGGCTATGCAGGGGTCGAGAACCTGACCCGGTTGGAGACCTACGGCGCCGACGTCGACCACTGGATCGCGCTGCGGGTGGATCCGACGTCCAACACGGTCTTCCGGTGGGATCCCCGTACGGTCAACTGACCGCTGTCTGCGGGGTCAGCGTGTCGCTGGCGGGTCGTCGTAGCGCCGTTCTTCGACCGTGGTGTGCCGACGGTTGCGGGCCTGGGTCTGCACCAGCGACAAAACGATGGCGAGGATGCCGCCGAGGATGAGGATCCAGCCGAGTACGTACTCCTCGACACCCGCGACGTCGAAGTCCAACGCGAACGCGAAGATGGCGCCGAGGACGATGAGGATGACGCCTACGCCGATGCCCATGGCCGCTCCGTTCGTCGTCGCCACGGGGTTCGCGGCGCTGCGGAGACCGTAGCGGCAGGGCTGGCGTGGCCCGGCCACGTGCACCGGCGTGGCGTCAGAAGGCGTCGTCGGCCAGGTCCATCAACGACAGATCGGTCGCCTCGGCGATCGACCGCTCGGCGGTCAGCCGGGGGAGCACCGTCCGGGCGAAGAACGACGCCGCGGCGATCTTGCCCTCGTAGAACGTCCGGTCGCGCCCGACGGCGCCCAGGTCGAGCTTCTGCAGCGCGACCTCCGCCTGCCGGAGCAGCAGCCAGCCACAGACCACGTCGCCCAGGGCCATCAGCAGCCGCGTGGTGTTCAGGCCAACCTTGTAGACGTTGTGCTCGTTCCCGCCCTCGGACCGTGGATCGGCCTCCATCAGCTGTCCGACCATCGCGCCGACGATGCCCTGAGCATCGTCCAGCGCGCGGGCGAGGTGAGCGCGCTCCTCCTTCAGCCGTCCGTTGCCCGCCTCGGACTGCACGAACTGCCGGACCTCGTCCGTGAGGTGCCCGAACGCTCGCGCCTGGTCCCGGACGATCTTGCGGAAGAACAGGTCCATCCCCTGGATGGCGGTGGTGCCCTCGTACAACGTGTCGATCTTTGCGTCGCGGACATACTGCTCGACCGGGTAGTCCTGCAGGAAGCCGGAGCCGCCGAAGGTCTGCAGCGACTCGGTCCCCAACAACACCCAGGAGCGTTCCGAGCCGTAGCCCTTGACGATCGGAAGAAGGAGGTCGTTCACTCGCTCGGCCAGCTCGTCGCGGTCGCCGGTGTGCTCGGCCAGCACGACCCGGTCCTGCCAGGTGGCGGTGTAGAGCACGAGCGCTCGAAGCGCCTCCGCGTGCGCCTTCTGCGTCATCAGGGAGCGCCGCACGTCGGGGTGGCTGAGGATCGGTACCCGCGGCGCGGCCTTGTCCGATGCACGGGTCAGGTCCGTGCCCTGGACGCGGGACCTGGCGTACTCGAGCGCGTTCAGATACCCGGTCGACAAGGTGGCGATTGCCTTGGTCCCCACCATCATCCGTGCGCTCTCGATCACCTGGAACATCTGCGCGATGCCGTCGTGCACCTCGCCGAGCAGCCAGCCGCGGGCGGGTGCGTCGTCGCCGAACGTCACCTCGCAGGTGGTGGACACCTTGATGCCCATCTTGTTCTCGACTCCCGTGACGAAGACCCCGTTGCGTTCGCCGGTCAGCTCGCCCGTGTCCAGGTCGAAGTGGTGCTTGGGAACGATGAACAGTGAGAGCCCCTTGGTCCCGGGCCCACCGGCGCCGTCGACGCCGACCGGCCGGGCGAGGACGAGATGGATGATGTTCTCGCTCAGGTCGTGCTCGCCCGAGGTGATGAAGCGCTTGACGCCCTCGAGGTGCCAGCTGCCGTCTGGCTGCCGCCTCGCCCGGGTACGGCCGGCGCCGACGTCGGATCCGGCGTCCGGCTCGGTGAGCACCATGGTCGAGCCCCACTGGCGCTCAACCATGTGTGCCGCGATCCGCTTGTCCCGCTGGTTCCCGTTGCGATGAACCACGCTGGCGAAGTGCGGACCGGCGGCGTACATCCAGACCGCCGGGTTGGCCCCCAGCACCAGTTCGGCCACCGACCACACGACGGAGGGCGGTGCGGGCTGACCACCGAGCTCGGCAGGGACCTGCAACCGGAACCACTCGGCATCCATCCACGCCCGGTAGCTGCGCCGAAACGCCTCCGGGAGCCGGACGGTGCGCTCCACCGGGTCGTAGACCGGCGGCTCCCGATCGGCGACCTCGAACGAGGCCGCCAGCTCCCGGCCGGCCAGCCGGTCCACCTCGGCGAGGATCGACCGGGTCGTCTCGCCGTCCAGGTCGGCGAACGGGCCGGTGCCGAGCACCCGGTCGCGGTCGAACACCTCGAACAGGTTGAACTCGATGTCGCGGATGTTGGACCGGTAGTGGCTCATCGGCCATCCCTCGTGCCGGGCCGCGGCACCTCCCGCGGCTGGTTACTGACCAGTAAGTAACAAGAGTATGGGCAGGTCGAGGGAGCGGCGCAACCAGTTCGAGGCAATCGGCGAGTCGCTGGCGAAAATTTAGTAAATCGACTTACTATACAAAGCCGATCCCTATCGACACTGGAGCCGGAATGAGAAGCCTGATCGTCCTCGCCGCCGTCGGCCTGGTCGCCCAACTGATCGACGGGTCGCTCGGCATGGCCTATGGGGTGACCTCCTCCTCGCTGCTGCTCGCCACCGGGATCGCGCCCGCCGCCGCATCGGCGGCGGTGCACTTCTCCGAGATCGGCACGACGTTGGTGTCCGGTTTCTCGCACTGGAAGCTGGGGAACGTCGACTGGCGCACCGTCGGCATCCTCGCGCTGCCCGGTGGCATCGGCGCCTTCGTCGGCGCCACGGTCTTGTCCGGGCTCGACGGCGCGGCTGCCAAGCCGTGGGTCGCCGGGCTGCTGCTCGGGCTCGGGGTCTACGTCCTGCACCGCTTCCTTGTGCTCGGTGGCCGCCGTCCACAGTTCAAGCCTCGCCCGTCCGCTCGGTTCCTCGTGCCGCTTGGCACGGTGGGCGGGGCGATGGACGCGCTCGGCGGCGGCGGGTGGGGTCCCGTGGGCACCACCGCGCTGCTGTCATCCGGACGCCTCGAGCCGCGCAAGGTGATCGGCTCGATCGACACGTCCGAGTTCGTGGTGGCCGTTGGTGGCTCGCTCGGCTTCCTGCTGGCGCTGGGCAGCGGGGGCATCCGCTGGGACATCGCTCTCGCCCTGCTCACCGGAGGCGTGTTGGCCGCTCCGCTGGCCGCCTGGCTCGTCCGCCGGCTGCCGGCGCGGATCCTGGGCGTGGCGGCCGGCGGGATCATCGTGCTCACCAACGTGAAGACGATCGCGGAGGCGCTGGGAGCCGGCGGGTCCACCAGCCTGATCGTGTTGGCCGGATGGGCGCTGATCTGGCTGCAGCTGCTGGTCGTCGCCGTTCGCGCCGAGCGCCGGTCGCGCGCCCTCGCGGACGTCGAGCTGCTCGCGCCCGCGGGCTGACGGTGCCGTCCGGTTCCACCGCACCGCATGGTCGGTCTGACAGACTTGCCCGATGCGCGTCTCCGCCAAGTCGGACTATGCGCTTCGGGCGCTGATCGAGATCGCCCGCCGGGTGGACGAGGCCCCGGTCTCCGCTGAGGAGATCGGCCGACTACAGGAGATTCCGCGCGGGTTCCTGCAGGGCATCCTCGCCGACCTCCGCCGGGCCGGCGTCGTGCAGAGTCAGCGAGGCCAGTCCGGCGGCTGGCGGTTGGATCAGCCGGCTGCCGAGGTCAGCGTGGCGGACGTGATCCGGGCGGTCGACGGGCCGCTGGTCAACGTCGCCGGCCTGCGTCCTGAGGCGGTGCGCTACAACGCGTCCGCGGATCGGCTTCGCCAGGTGTGGGTGGCGGCCCGCAGCAGTCTGCGCGCAGTCTTCGAGACCGTCACGATCCGAGACCTGGCCGAGGGTCGGCTGCCGGCCGAGGTGGAGCGGCTCACCCAGGCCGACGACGCCTGGGCGCCGCACTGACGCCCACCTCGTGGGCGGGACGCTGATCCGGGGACGGGCGATGAGGCATTCCCGTCGCCCGGACGACGGGCATGCGTCATCGTCAGCCGCGGCGTGGGGACCGGGTTGGCCGGTCCCACCGGTCGCACGGACGACCCTGCCGGCTTGCATAGCGGGGACGTCCACGTAGCGTCGGCACATGCCCACCATCGACCGCACCGTCACCACGACCGCCGATCCCCAGGCGGTCTGGGACTACATGTCTGACTTCACCAACACCGACGAGTGGGACCCCGGCACCGTCCGGACCGTCCGGATCGCGGGCACCGGAGGCGTCGGCACGACCTACGAGAACACGTCACGCTTCGCCGGCCGGGAGGTGCAGGTGATCTACACCGTCGTCGAGTCCCACTCGCCCACGGTGCTCCAGCTGCGTGGTGAGAACGACAGCGTGACGCTGACCGACACCATGACCTTCACCCCGATGGGCAGCGGCACCAAGCTGCGCTACCACGCCCAGTTCGACTTCAAGGGGGTCCTCGGCCGGGTCCAGCCGCTCTTCTCGCTCCCGCTGCTCAATCTGCCGTTCAAGCGGCTCGGCGACGAGGCGGAGCGGGAGATAAAGCGGGTCCTGGACCGGCTCTGAGCCAACCACCGAGAGCCGGGAACCTGACGGTTCCCGGCCCTCGGTCTGGCATACCCGCTCAGCGGGTCAGCAGTCCTGCACCGCGTCGACGTGGAAGCCCTGGTCCACCACGGCCGGGTCGGTGATCAGCCGGACCGAGCCGACCTGAGTGCTGATGCACGGTGACGTCTGACCCAGCGGGTGCGGGCCGTCGTACCGTGCGAGCTCCTTGCCGTTGCCGTCGTAGACGATGACGTAGTCGTAGCCGGCCTCGGTCTCGAGCTGGTCGAAGTGGAACGCGAACCCGGCGGTGCCGTTGTCGAACGTCCAGGTGCAGTCGCCGTTGTTGCCGTACGGGTGCGGTGACTCGAACGGGATGGAAGCGGTCGGGTCACCGACGCACGGCGGCGGCGGCGGGACAGCCGGAGTGCAGCCACCGCGCACGCCGACGGCGGCCCAGGCCTTGTTGATCGCCTTCCGGCTGCCACCGGCGACCGCCAGTGTCGCGGCGCGGGCGTCGCAGAAGTTGGCGTACTCGGTCAGGCTGGTGAAGCCCTGGTAGAAGATCTGCTCCGCCCGGTCGAGCCCGATCGCGGGAACGCGCACACCGCAGTCGACGGCGTGCAGATGGCCACCGGAGCCGGTGCTGTCGCAGCCTGCGTTGGTGCCGCCGTTGACCGCCAGGTAGTAGGCGTGGTTCGGGATCCCGCTGTTGGTGTGCACCCCGCCGTTGTCGCTGGTGCCGGTGTAGCGCTCGGAGTAGTGGTCCGGATCGCCGTCGTCCCTCGGGTCGCCCATGTTGCGGAAACCGGCGGTGGTGCCGCCGTACGGCGGCCCGGCCGGGATGACGTCCTCGCCGATCAGCCAGTCCGGCTCGGCGGCCGGGTCGAGGTTGCGCTGCTCGGCGTAGAACTCGACCGTGTTTCCCATCATGTCGCTGAACGCCTCGTTCAGCGCGCCTGACTCGTTCTCGTAGATCAGGCCGGAGGTGAACTCCGTGACGCCGTGGGTGAGCTCGTGGCCGACGACGTCCAGCCCGCCGGACAGCGGCTTGCACGCGGCGCCGTCGCCGTCGCCGTAGGTCATCTGCTCGCCGTTCCAGAACGCGTTGCAGTAGCCGACGTCGTAGTGCACGGTCGAGATGATCGGCATGCCGGCGTCGTCGATGCTGTTGCGGCCGAAGATGTCGGCGTAGAAGTCGTCGACCAGGTTGCCGTAGTAGTGCGCGTCCACCCCAGCGGGCTGGCTCGGGCTGGTGTTGCCCGGCAGTTGGAGATCCCACTCGTCGTCGGAGTCGGTCATCATCACGCCGGGGTGCGTCGTGGTGTTCTGCGCGTCGTAGGTCTCCTGACGGCGGTCACTCGACACCAGCCGCCACGAGTCGCCCAGGCGAGTGGTGTCGATGGTCTTGCGGTCACCCTTCAGACCGACGCCTTCACCCTCGGCGATGGCGTCGTAGGTCTTGTCGATCTTGCCGGAGCTGGCGTCGATCCACTGCACCCAGCGGTGTGCGAAGCGGCGGGTCTCCACCTCGTAGTACAGCCGCCCGTCGCGCGGGTCGAGCTTCAGCGTCGCCGAGCGCTCACCCGCGTCGCCCACCGTCCGGGCGGCCTTCTGCCGGACGTCGGTGGCGCTCAGCCGCACCGTGTTGCGTGGCTGGAGGAACGGGAAGTGCGCACCGATGACCGCGGTGGTCGCGCCGGTCCGGTCGCGAAGGACGGTGATCTGTCCGCCGAGCACCTCGGCGCCGGCCACGACCTGCTGGTAGCGGGTCTGCGTGGTTCCGTCGGAGTAGGTCGAGCTCCACTCCCGACGGACGTCTCTTGGGATGCGGTAGTCCACGGCGGCCGCCCCCCGCAGGGTGAACGAGCCGTCCGGGGCAGCCTGGTCGCCGGTCACGGCGACGGGAGAGGCAGTTGGTGCCGAGGTGGCCGCGTCGGCGGCGCTGGTGGTGGGAAGCAGAACGGCTGTCACCGCGGTGGCGGAGATGAGAGCCAGGGTCGTGCGTGCCATGCAGGAACTCCTCAGGCGGAAGACGTGGCGGCAGCGCGCAGGGGTGCCTGCCACGAACCGCCGGAGCACGCGGGAGGGTACCCAGGAATAAATCGCACGAAACATGGACAAACAGCAGCGGGTGGGCGGGAGACGCGGCGAGGGCCGGGAACCCGGAGGTTCCCGGCCCTCGCCGGATCAGCGCCGCGGCGCCGTCAGCCGGTCAACACGGCACCACCTCGTCGACGTGGAAGCCCTGGTCGACCACCGACTGGTCGGTGAGCAGCTGCACCGACCCACGTCGGCTGCCGATGCACGGGGAGGTCTGCCCGAGCGGGTGGGTGCCGTCGTAGCGGGCCAGCTCGCGGCCCTTGGCGTTGCGGATGATCACGTAGTCGAAGCCGGCCTCGGTCTCCAGCTGGTCGAAGTGGAACGCGAAGCCGCCAGTGCCGTTGTCGTAGGTCCAGGTGCAGTCGCCGTTGTTGCCGTAGGGGTGCGGCGACTCGAACGGGATGGACGCGGTCGGGTCACCGACGCACGGCGGCGGCGGCGGCGTGGCCGGGGTGCAGCCACCCCGGACGCCGACGGCGGCCCAGGCCTTCTTGATCGTCCCCGCCCTGGTCCCGGACACGGCAACCGTCGCCCGCCGGGCGTCGCAGAAGTTGGCGTACTCGGGCAGGCTGGTGAAGCCGCGGTAGAAGATCCGCGACGTCTGGTTAAGGCCGATGGCCGGCACCCGGATCCGGCAGCCGTTGGCGTGCGTGTGGCCGCTCGAGCTGCCCGTCCCGCACCCTGCGTTGCGTCCGCCGTTGACGGCCAGGTAGTAGGCGTGGTTGGGGATCCCGCTGTTGGTGTGCACCCCGCCGTTATCGCTGGTGCCGGTGTAGCGCTCGGAGTAGTGGTCCGGATCGTCGACTCCTGCGGGTCCCCCATGTTGCGGAAGCCGCGGGTCGTGGCGGGATGACGTCCTCCCCGATGCGCCAGTCCGGCTCCGCGGCCGGGTCCAGGTTGTTCCGCTCGGCGTAGAACTCCGACGTGTTGCCCATCATGTCGCTGAAGGCCTCGTTCAGCGCGCCGGACTCGTTCTCGTAGATCAGGCCGGAGGTGAACTCGGTGACGCCGTGGGTGAGCTCGTGCCCGACCACGTCCAGCCCGCCGGACAGCGGCAGGCAGGTGGTGGCCGTCACCGTCGCCGTAGGTCATCTGCACGCCGTTCCAGAACGCGTTGCAGTAGCCGACGTCGTAGTGCACGGTCGAGACGATCTGCATCCCGGCGTCGTCGATGCTGTTGCGGCTGAACCGGTCGGCGTAGAAGTCGTCGACCAGGTTGCCGTAGTAGTGCGCGTCCACCCCGGCCGGCTGGCTCGGGCTGGCGTTGCCGGGGATCTGCAGGTCCCAGACGTCGTCGGAGTCGAGCATCAAGTCACCCGGGTGCGTGGTGGTGTTGCGCGCGTCGTAGGTCTTCTGCCGCCGGTCGCCGGACAGCAGCCGCCAGTTGCCGCCGCCGAAGGTGGTGTCGATGGTCTTGGTGTCCCCCTTGACGCCCACGCCCTCGCCGTGGGCGATGGCGTCGTAGGTCTTGTCGATGCTGCCGGTGGTGGCGTCGATCCACTGCACCCAGCGGTGCGCGAAGCGGCGGGTCTCCACCTCGTAGTACAGCCGCCCGTCGCGCGGGTCGAGCTTCAGGGTCGCCGAGCGCTCACCCGCCTCACCCACCGTCCGGGCGGCCTTCTGCCGGACGTCGGCGGGGCTCAGCCGCACCGTGTTCGCCGGCTGCAGGCTCGGGAAGTGCGCGCCGACGACAGCCGTGGTCCGGCCGGCCGCATTCGACAGCACGGTGACCTGGCCGCCGAGCACCTCGGCGCCGGCGACCACCTGCTGGTAGCGGGTCTGCGTGCCGCCACCGCGGTAGGTGGCGCTCCACACCTCCCGCACGTCGGCGGGCAGTCGGTAGCCCGCGGCCGCGCGGCCGCGAAGGGCGAACGAGCCCTCGGGTGAGGTCGAGTCCGCGGCCGGTTTGCCCGGCGCGGGCGGGGCGGACGGAGCCGCAGTGGCAGCGCCGGCCGCGGGCAGGAGGGCCGCCGCCACCGCGGCAGCGGTGACCAGGGCCAGGGAGGTGCGGGACATGGAACTCCTCGAACGGAGACGGGGCGGACTGATGAGGGGCGACACCCGTCCCCCGACCGCCGGAGCAGGGGGGACAGTACTGCCTCCCGCTCGGCTGCACATCCCCCTTTGCCCAGGTCGCAGGGGGTGGAGTCGTTCCTGAGCCGTCCCGGAGCCGGCGGTCAGCCCGCAGCCCAGTGCTCGATCAGCGCGGTGGCGCTCTCGGCGTCGCACGGCTCCGCGAAGAAGAAGCCCTGCGCGCGCGTGCAGCCGAGGCGGGTGAGGGATGCCAGCTGCTCGCGCGACTCCACTCCCTCCGCGGTGACCGACAGGGAGAGGGCGGCCCCCAGGCCGACCACCGCCGCCACGATGGCTGCGTCCTCGCTGTTGGCCGTCATCCCGTGCACGAACGACCGGTCCACCTTGATGAACCGGACCGGCAACCGCTTGAGGTAGGACATCGAGGAGTAGCCGGTGCCGAAGTCGTCGATGCCGAGGCCGACGCCGAGCCGGTCCAGGCTCCGGACCTCGTCGGCGGTGCCGTCGCTCATGTCCAGGAGCACGGTCTCGGTGACCTCGAGGTCGAGCGCGCGGGGGGTGAGACCGGTTGACGCCAGCGCGTCTGTCACCGTGGCGGCGAAGCTGCCGTCCAGCTGCCGCCCCGATACGTTGACGGCCATCCTCAGCTCGGGGTGATCGCGCCGCCACGCGGCCAGCTGCCTGCAGGCCACGTCCAGCACGTGCCGGCCGACGGAGTGCACCATGTCGGTGCCCTCGATGACGGGGAAGAACTCGGCCGGCGGCAGCAGTCCACGTGTCGGGTGTTGCCACCGCACCAGGGCCTCGAACCCGACCAGCGAGCCGGAGCCGATGTCGGCCACCGGCTGGTAGTGGACGACGAGCTGGTCCTCCGCGCAGGCGACCCGCAGCTGCTGCTCGACGGCGAGTCGCTGAAGGGCGCTGTCCCGAAGCGCGGCGTCGAACATCTCGTACTGGTTGGTGCCCCGCAGCTTCGCCCGGTGCATCGCCGTGTCGGCGTCACGAACGAGCTCGGCGGCTCGGTCCTGGGGACCGCTGCCCACCGACACGCCGATGCTCGACGTCGTCCGCACCTCGCCGCCGGGCAGCTGGACGGGCAGCTCCAGCAGCGCGTGCACGCGGCCGACGACCGGGGCTAGCGCATCGAGATCGGGAAGGTCGTCGAGGACGAGGACGAACTCGTCCGCGGCGAGCCTCGCCACCGTGTCGCCGGACTTCGTGAACTGCCGCAACCGACTCGCGAGGGTGGTCAGGAGCCGGTCGCCGGCATCGTGCCCCAGCGAGTCGTTGATCCGCGTGAACCCGTCGACGTCGCAGAACAAGACGCCGACGACGCGTCCCGAGCGACCGGCGCGGTCGAGGGCGCTGTCCAGCCGGTCGAGCAGCAGCGCGCGGTTCGGTAGCCCGGTCAGGGCGTCGTGCAGTGCCCGGTGCCGCAGCTCGGCCTCGGCGACCTTGCGGGCTGTGATGTCCTCCAGGTGCACGATGACGGGGTCGTCGGGCCCGCCGTCGAGGGACATCCGCGAGGCGGCCGCCACGACGGTGCGGACCTCCCCGTCTCGCCGCCGCACGCGCACCTCGCTCGACGTCCGGCCGTCCGGGCTCGCGACCAGCTCGGACCAGGAGCTGGCCAGCAGCTCGGCCTCCGGCCCCGTGGTGAAGTCGGTGATCGTCCGGCCGGCGAGCTCCTCGCGTGGACGGTCCAGGAGTCGGGCGAGGGCCCGGTTGCACCGGATGATCTGCCACCTCCCGGCCACGGACCGGACGAGGGCGATGCCGGTGGGAGCGTCGTCGAAGCCGTGCCGGAACGACTGCTCGCTGAGCCGCAGCGCTGCCTCGGCGGCGCGTTGCTCGGTGACGTCGTGGCAGACGCCCTGCAGGCGCACGACCCTGCCGGCGGAGTCGCGGACGGCGGACCCCGTGGTGGCCACGACCCGTTCGGTCCCGTCCGGTCGGCGGATCCGCTCGTCCAGTTGCCACCCGTCCCCTGACTCCACCGCCACGCTGACCGCTTCCACGACGGCCTCGCGGTCCGCGGGGTGGACCAGATCGAGAAACGCCCGCCAGGTGCCGGCGAACGTCTCCGGCTCGAGTCCGTAGATGGCGAAGAGTCCGTCGCTCCAGGCGACGGTGTCACTGGCGACGTCCCACTCGAAGCTGCCTACGCGCGCGAGCTGTTCCGCCGCGCCGAGGCGGCGGGTCTGGTCGGTCAACCGGGTGAGCAGCTCACTGCGCGCGGTCACGTCCCGGACGATGCCGATCAGGCCGAGCGCCGATCCGATACGGGACACCGACAGGGCCACCTCCGCCTCGAACCGTGAGCCGTCCGCACGGAACGCAGGGACCGACAGCAGGTCGGGCCACGTCGCGTCCGGCTCGATCTGGCGCAGCGACTTCCCGGGACCCGCCAGCGGGAGCATCTCGTCCAGGGGCCGGCCGATCATCGCCTCGGCCGACACCCCGAAGTGCGCCTCGGCTGCGGCGTTCCACAGCGTCACCCGACCTCGGTCGTCGGTGCCGAAGACGCCGTCCCGGGTGGTGCGCAGCAGCTCCTCCACCTGCACGGTCAGGCGCTGTCGCTCGTTCACGTCCAGCGTCTGGACGAGTAGGTACGAGATCGACTCGTCCTCGGTGATCGGGCTGACGACGAGCAGCGTGTCGCGACCCGCCTCTGAGGCGACGACGACCGGGGTCACCTCGCCCCGGGCCGCGTCGGTAACGGTGCGGGCGACCGCGGCGCGGTCCGCTGCCCGGAACAGGTTCCGGAGCGGACGCCCCGGCGCTGCGCCGGGCAACGAGGTCGTCAGCGCCGCGTTCACCGAGACCAGCTCGCCGTGCACGGTGGCGGTGGACATCCCGATGATCGCGTGCTCGAAGCCCACGTCGACGGGAGGCCGGGGGGCGATCATCAAGGGGCCCTGTGCATGCGGCACCTGCGATGGCGGTCGGAGGGACGCCGCCCCCGTACGGTGCCGTGCGGCACCCGGCGGATGTCCCGGGCAGCCTAGCGTCGGTGCCCCGGCCCGAGGGTCAGCCCTCCAGGCCGGCCTCGGTCGCGGCGTCGTACATGTCGTTGATCAGCACGACGTCACGACCCGGACGGTCCAGCACGGAGGCCGCGATGGCGGCCCGGTAGCCGGAGCCGCAGTAGACCCAGACCTCGCCGTCCGGGACCTCGTCGAGCCGGTCGTTCAGCTCGTGCAGCGGGATGTGCAGGGAGCGCTCGACGGCGCCCTCGGCCCGCTCGTCGTCCCGGCGGGCGTCGAGGACATGCACGTCCCGCTCGGTCCGGATCTTGGCCAGGCCGGCGAAGTCGCTGACCTGGTACGACCGGATGTCGCCACCGTCCGCGAGCGCGGCGATGTCGCCGGCCGCGATCCCGGCGATCGCGTCGATCCCGATGCGGACCAGCTCGCGGCGGGCCTCGGCGATCTGGTCGACGGACTCGCCGATCAAGGTCAGCGGAGTCCCCCAGCGGTACAGCCACCCGAGGTAGGTGACGAAGTTGGTGGACAGCTCGAAGCCCAGGGAGCCGGGCAGGTGGCCGGCAGCGAAGGCGGTGCGGTCGCGAAGGTCGACGACCCACTCACCGGCCTCGATCCGACGGCGGAGCTCTGCGGGGTCGACCTCCTCGGGCAGGGCCAGGTCCACCGGCTCGGGTCCGGCGCTGTTCACCGGAGCCATCCGGGCGTAGTAGGTGGGGTAGGCGCCGAGCCCGGCCATCAGGTTGTCGACGTACTCCTGCTCCTCGAGGGTGAGTGCCGGGTTCGCGGAGCGCTCCTGCTCGATGGTGGAGTCGTCCCCGCTGGCAGGGGTGGCCGAGCAGAAGCTGCCGAAGCCGTGCGTGGGGTAGACGCGGGTCTCCGGCGGCAGCGTGTCGGCCAGGTGCCGGACCGAGCCGAACTGCTTGTGCGTCAGGGTCTCGGTGTGCTCGGGACCGAGCAGGTCGGTGCGTCCGGTCGTCCCGTACAGCATCGACCCGCCGGTGAAGACGCCCTGGACGTCGCCGTCCGCGTCCTCCAGCGCATAGCTGAGGTGGTGGTAGGTGTGCCCGGGGGTGTGCAGGGCGCGGATCCGCATGCTGCCGGTGCTGATGACGTCACCGTCCCGGATGCCCTGCCGCTCGAACGACACGTCGTCGTCGGCCGAGACGACGTAGGCGGCGTCGACCTTCCCGGCCAGCTCGAGCCCACCGGTGACGTAGTCGTTGTGGATGTGGGTCTCGAGCACGTGGGTGATGCGTCCCCCGAGCCGATCGGCGAGCTCGAGCACGCGGTCGATGTCACGCTGCGGGTCGATGACGATCACAGCCTCGCCGTCGCTGACGACGTAGCTGCGGTCGCCGAGTCCGGGGGTCTCGATCTTCTCGATGCGGATCATGGTGTCATTCCCTCTTTCTCTATTCGTGCGTGCTCTGCCGGTGCTCTTACGGTGGTCTGACGGGGTCGGAGGTGTCAGGCGAGCGACAGGAACAGTCGCTCGAGCTCGGCCTCGTCGATGTGACGGACGCCCTCGTCGGTCTCGATCAGGCACTGCCGCATGCCGGTGGCGATGATCTTGAAGCCTGCGCGGTCGAGTGCCCGGGCGGCGGCGGCGAGCTGGGTGACGACGTCACTGCAGTCGCGACCCTCCTCGATCATGCGGACGATGCCGCCGATCTGGCCCTGCACGCGCTTCAGCCGGGTCACCACGGACCTGAGCTCCTGGGCGTCTACGTCCATTCCATCTCTCCTTTACCCGGGGGGGTATGCTCGACACGCTAGCAGCGTTCTCCGGTCGGTGCATCCTCCCCCCGGCGATCGGTCTCGGCGGACGGCGTCGACGGGAAGCAGGCGGCGATGCCCGGGAAGAGGCGGACCGTTGAGACGCAGCCAAACGCACGGTCGCGCTGCCGAGACCGTGCAGATGTGTTGCTCGCGGCGCCGTTGCCGACTAGCGTCCGAACGGTGCGGCAGACCGTCCCCCCGCTGCCCGGCCTGCTCGCCTACGAGGCGGTGGCGCGCCTCGGCAGTTTCGTCAGCGCTGCCGACGAGCTGCACCTGTCCCCTTCGGCGGTGAGCCAGCGGGTCCGCTCGCTGGAGGCCCACCTCGGCACTGCGCTGTTCGATCGGCTGCCCCGCAGCGTGCAGTTGACCGAGATGGGGCAGGCGTATCTGCCGTCGGTCCGGGCGACCTTCGACGACCTGGCCGTGGCGACCACCGCACTATTCGGATCCACGAGTAGGCAGCGGCTGACCGTCCGAGTTCCGGTGTCGTACGCCACGACCTGGCTGGCGCCCCGCCTGCAGGACTTCTGTGACACCCATCCCCACATCGACCTGCGCATCATCGGTGCCATCTGGGCCGACGCCCTGCCGCCGCACGAAGTGGACCTCGAGATCCGCCAGGGCGGCGGCCGCTGGCCGGGCCTCGCCGCCGAGTTGCTGCACGACGACCGCGCCGTGGTGGTGGCCAGTCCTGACCACCTCGACCGGTACGGACCGATCGCCGACGCCGACGGTCTCGCCGGCCGCCCCCGGGTGCATGTCCTCGGCTACGACGACCTCTGGCTCCGGTTGTTCCCGGCGTCTGGGGGGCAGCAGCCGGCCGCGGGGAGCAGTGTCACCGTGGACACGGCGATCGCCGCGACCGAGTTCGCCGCGAGCGGGCTGTACTGCGCCCTGGTGCCCGAACGCTTCGCGCGCGCGGCTGTCCGGGGCGGGCGGCTCGTGGTCGCGCACGACCGCATGGTGCCGATGCGGCAGGCGCACTACCTGCTCCGGCCGCAGCAGTCGCCCGAACTGAGCAGTCAGGCACGGGCGTTCGTGCAGTGGATCGTCCGGCAGGACATCGACGACACCCCGCCGGCGTCCTGGCCGCTCGACGACTCGGACTGACCGGGGTGCATCCTGCACCGATGACAGCCGAGACGGTCCCGGAGACGATGTGCGCGGTGCTGCTCACCGGGCACGGCGGTCCGGACGCGCTGCAGTACCGCGACGACGTCCGGGTACCGGTCCCCGGTCCGGATGAGGTGTTGATCAGGGTGGCCGCGGCCGGGGTGAACAACACCGACATCAACACCAGGGTCGGGTGGTACGCCAAGTCGGTCACCTCCGGCACCGGTGGAGCCGAGCCGGTGGGCGCCGAGGCCGCCGGTGGCTGGGCGGGTGACCCGCTGGCCTTCCCGCGCATCCAGGGCGCAGACGCCTGCGGGCACATCGTCCAGGTCGGTTCCGACGTCAGCTCCGCGCGGCTCGGTGAGCGGGTGCTCGTGGCCACGATGCAGCGCGGGTGGGGCGACGCGCCGTTTCGCGCCGTGACGCTGGGGTCGGAGCTGGACGGCGCGTTCGCGCAGTACCTCGTCGCCAGGTCGGTCGAGACGCACGCCGTTGCCTGTGACTGGTCCGACGTGGAGCTGGCGTCCATCCCGTGTGCGTACTCCACCGCGGAGAACATGGTGCACCGGGTCGGGCTGGTCGAAGGGGAGCGGGTGCTGATCACCGGGGCGTCCGGAGGTGTCGGTTCGGCCGCGGTTCAGCTGGCTCGGCGTCGCGGAGCGCACGTCACCGCCGTGGCCGGGCCGGGCAAGGCCGACGCGGTCCGCGCCATCGGCGCCGACACCGTGGTGGCACGGGGGAGCGACCTGGTCGCCACGTTGGGTGCCGAGTCGATGGACGTGGTGGTGGACCTGGTGGCAGGACCGCAGTGGCCGTCGCTGCTGGACGTGCTCCGGCGCGGCGGCCGGTACGTGACGTCCGGTGCGATCGCCGGACCACTGGTCGAGCTCGACGTGCGCACCCTCTACCTGAAGGACCTCACCCTGCTGGGAGCCACGTACCAGGAGCCGGTGGTCTTCGAGAACCTCGTCGGCTACATCGAGCGCGGTGAGATCCGGCCACTGGTGCACGCGACCTATCCGCTGCGGGAGATCGGGCGAGCTCAGGCCGACTTCGCGGAGAAGGGGTTCGTCGGAAAGCTGGTGCTGGTGCCGCCGCAGGGCTGAGCCGGCTCACCCCGCGGTCCGCCCGGCCGACGCCGCCTCAGCGGGCTGGTCGGGGCCGAGGGTCGGCTGGAACCGGGGCGCGGTCGGTTGCGTCACAAGGCCGTGCGAGGACATGACGCAGCTTGTCTCGTGGTCGCCGCGACGCTGTTGGTGGGTGGATGCGGGACGGCCGACGGTGCGAGCGCCGAGCCCGACCGGTCCTACGACGGTTCGCTGTACGTGCCGGGTGAGGAGGCTCGGCACGCGGGCGCCGGTGCCGCCGGTGACATCGTCGACTGCCAGGTTTGGGGGGCCGGCGGCTTCAGCGACGAGGAGATCTACGGGTCCGGCGCCACTGCCGGGACTGCCGAGCAGGCACTCGCGGTCGCCCGCAGCGAGGGCATCTTCGGCGGGGTGCAGGACGGTCTGACGGTGGCCAAGGAGGAGTCGGACCGGGTGCTGTACGTGCTCGAGGTCGGCGGAGTCCGCAAGCAGGCGGTCATCGTGCGCGACGGACCGGCGACCGAAGGTGCCGGTGGGCACGGCTGGTACGTGGAGTCCTGGGCGCACTGCGACTACTCAGAGCTGCCGGACTCGTTCGCGGACTCGATCGGGTTGCAGATCTGGTCGGACTCGTCCGGACGCCCGGTGCCCACGACGACCATCGAGTCCTGGCTCGGCCCCGAGCACTGCGACTGGCAGTCGATGACGTTCCTCTCGCTGGGGCGGTCGACCTACGTCCGCGACCCGCAGCCGGACCTCGCCGACTTCTTCGCCGAGCCGTACCGTCCGCACGCGACACTGCCGCCCGGCGCCGTCGACACCGGCTTCGAGCGCGACGGCGAGCACCTCTGGCTCGCACCGGACGACGGGCGGGCGTTCGTGGGCACGACCGACGAGGTGGAGGTCTGGCCGCGCACGACTCGACCGCTGGGCTGTGAGTGAGCGGGGGAGCGGCCGGGAGGCAGCGCGCCCGCCGCCATCGCGGCCGTCGTGGTGGAGCGGGTGACGGGAATCGAACCCGCACTGTCAGCTTGGGAAGCTGATGTTCTGCCATTGAACTACACCCGCGGGCGTCGGGACTGCGGCCCGAGCGACCGGCACGATACTACGGGCGACGCCGCGTCCGGACGGCGGCGAGCGGCCGGGACCGCTGCGCTAGGTTGCGCCCGTGCTGCTCTCCGACCGGGACATCAAGGCCGAGATCGAGTCCGGTCGCGTCGTCCTCGACCCGTACGAGCCCCGGATGGTGCAGCCGTCCAGCGTCGACATGCGGATGGACCGGACCTTCCGTGTTTTCGAGAACCATCGCTACCCGCATATCGACCCCGCCGAGGAGCAGCCGGAGCTGACCCGCGAGGTGGAACCACTCACCGACGAGCCGTTCATCCTGCATCCCGGCGAGTTCGTGCTCGGCTCGACCTTCGAGCAGGTCACGCTGCCCGATGACATCGCCGCCAGGGTGGAGGGCAAGAGCAGCCTCGGCCGCCTCGGGCTGCTGACCCACGCCACGGCCGGCTTCATCGACCCCGGCTTCTCCGGTCACGTGACGCTCGAGCTCAGCAACGTCGCCACGCTGCCGATCAAACTGTGGCCGGGGATGAAGATCGGACAGCTCTGCTTCTTCCGGCTGAGCTCGCCGAGCGAGCACCCGTACGGCTCGTCGGTGTACGGGTCGCGCTACCAGAACCAGCGGGGACCCACTCCGTCCCGGTCGTACGCGAACTTCCACCGCACCCGCACCTGAGCGCGGCCTGGGGTCAGTCGCCGCCGTCGAGGGCGTCGGCGATCCGCCGCAGCCGGCGGGCGGCCCGGCGGCGGGTGGGATGTGGCGGCGCAGCCAGTGGGATGTGGTGCCGCCGAGCCGGCCGGCCGGCCTCGAGCTGCTGCTGTCGGATGGCGTAGTGGGTGAGCTCGTCCATGGGAGTTCCTTCCTGAGGTCTGCGGGTCAGGCTCGGGACAGCGAGACGTCGCCGGACACGGTGTTCACGCGCAGGGCGACCGAGTCCTCGCCCTCCTCCGGCGGGTCGCCGCCGGTGAGGGCGGAGTGCACGCTGCCGGTCAGGCTGGTGACGTCGAGCCACACGGGGGTGCCGCCCACGACACCGACGGAGATGTCACCGGAGGCCGAGTTGACCCGGATGTCACCCCGGTGGACCCGGCCGATGACCGGGTCGCCGGAGGCGGTGTTGACGGTCACGTCGTCGTCGGCGTCGTCGACGCTGACGTCTCCGGAGCCGGTGTTTACCTGCAGCGGCCCGGACACGTGCAGCACCCGAACGTCGCCGGACCCGCTCTCCACCGAGCAGCCGTCGCCGACCGATCGGGCGACCACGTCCCCCGAACCGGTCTGCACGCGGACCGAGCCGTCCACGAGGTCGAGGTCGGTGTCGCCTGAGCCGGTCTGGACGTGTGCCTCGCCGGCGCGCTGCACGACCAGGTCGCCGGAACCGGTCCGGCTGTGCACCCGGTCGAGCGCGCCCGAGGTCCGTACATCGGCGGACTCGGTCGTCACCTCCAGGCTCGAACCCATCGGGACCTGGACCGAGATCACCAGCTCCGGACTGCGGCGGAGGAAGCCGGCCCCGCGACGGGGCACCTCCACCACCACCTGGTCGCCGCGCTGCTCGACCGTCGTCCTGGTGACCAGGTCCCGCGCCGCGTCGTCACCGGGCCGGGTGGGACGGACCTCCGCCTGGGTCTCGCTGGTGTCGGCGGCGTCGATCTGGACGCGGCCGGCCCCGGCCCGCACCTGCAGCCGTACGGGTGTGGGGGTCGCGAACTCCCGGACGAGGACGTCCGGGTCGGTGTCGTGGTCAGACATGGTGCAGCCTCTCGAAGGGAACGGACCGGTGGCAGTCGGGTCGGCCATGAGCTGCGCGGCGGGCGTCGGGGCGGGGGTCATGCCCGGCTAACGCCTCCGGGCGCAGATTCGTGAGGTGCGCGATCGGCGCGGACATCAGCGCACCCAGCCCTGGACGCGGCGGGTGCGCCGGCCGCCGAATCCGAGGCCGCTCGGACCGAACGGCAACGACGACACGTCGATGTCGACGTTGACCGAGCCCTCTCGGGTGGCCATCCGGAGCGCCTGCACGATCCAGCCGTTGAGCGACTGGCCGCGCCCGGACGCGATCTCCTCGGCCCGCGCCTTGAGCGACTCGGGCACTCGGACCGTGATGCGGGCCACGGCGTCGTCGTCGTCGCCTTCCTCGTCCGGCTCCGGCACCGGTCGTGCGGTTCCCGGCTCGGTGACCGGAGCATCGGGGCTGACCACGAGTTGCGGCTCGCGGCCCTTCATCCGCACCTCGACGGTGCCGGCGGGCAGGTCGGCGGTGATCTCGGCGGCAGCGTCGGACAGCGCCTCCAGCAGCGTCATCCGCACCGCGGCGTCCAGCGCGCCGACGAGTCGTTCGGCGGTGGCCCTCGTGTCCGGGTCGGCCGCCTCGGCCACCGTTGCCAGGTCCGCGCGCAGCCGGTCGATGTAGGGCGACAGCTCCATGACGTCACTATGGCACCACAATGACGTCATGACAAGTGTCAGCCTGCTGCCAGTCCGACGTCACCGCACGCCGACGGGGGGCATCGGTGGCGGATTCGACCGGCGGTGAGACCGTGGGGACATCTACTACTGAGGGAGGCGGCCATGGACGGCAGCACCGTCATCTGGATCGTCGTCGCGGCTGTCGTGGTCATCGTCGTGCTGGCGCTGGTCATGGCGATGTCCGGCAAGGCCAAGCAGCGCCGGCACGAGCGTCGCCGGCACCAGGCCGGGCAGGTCCGCCGCGAGGTGGGCGAGCGCGAGGCCTCGGTCCGCGGCCGGGAGGCGGAGGCGGCCGAGACCGACGCGCACGCCCGTCGGGCCCGCGCCGAGGCCGACGCGAAGCGGGCGGAGGCCGAGAAGCTCGAGGCCCGGGCGGAGGGCCGCAGCCACGAAGCCGCGGCGGCGCGGGACGAGCAGCACAGCCGGCTGCACGAAGCAGACGAGATCGACCCGGACGTCGACCGGCCGGGCGGACGGCGGCAACGCGACCGCGATGACGGCGGTCACCGCCGAGGCTGAGCAGCCCCGATCGGGCCCAGCCGCTCCGGGTCCGCCCCAGCGGGTCCGCCCCAGCGGGTCTGCCCCAGCGGGTCCGCGGCTCAGGCGTCGGGTCGGTAGCTCCCCCGCGTGCGGTCCGCAGCAGTCGGGTCCGCATCGGTGGCGGGCTCGTCGGCGGTGCCGGTCGCCACGTCGGCGGCCGCGTCGGCGGCTTCGGCCTGGCTGGTGCCGGCGAGCGAGCCCACCTCCGTGGTGGTGCTGACGCTGCCCGGCGCACCTGCGTCTGCTGCGTCTGGCTCCGCCGCGGTAGCGCCCGATGCCGCCGCGGCCGGGTCCCGCTGCACCGCCGCCAGCAGCATCTGGGCGACATCGAGGACCTGCACCTCCTCGCGGGCCGCTCCCGCGGCCTGCTGGGCGGTCAGCCCGTCGGACAGCATCACCCGGCAGAACGGGCATGCCACCGCGATCTGGTCGGCGCCGGTCGCCACCGCCTCCGCCGTGCGGTTGGCGTTGATCCGCTCCCCGATCGTCTCCTCCATCCACATCTGCGCCCCACCGGCGCCGCAGCAGAACGACCGTTCCGAGTTGCGTGGCATCTCGGCGAGGGTGGCGCCGGGGAGGACGGCCAGCAGCTCGCGCGGCGGCTCGTAGACCTGGTTGTGCCGGCCGAGGAAGCATGGGTCGTGATAGGTCACCGTGGTGCCGCCGACGGATCCGGCCGGCGCTGCCACCGGGGTCAGCCGGCCGTCGCGGACCAGCCGGTTCAGCAGCTGGGTGTGGTGGACGACCTCGAGCTCGACGCCGAGCTGTCCGTACTCGTTCTTGAGGGTGTTGAAGCAGTGCGCGCAGGTAGCCACCACCTTGGTGGCTCCAGCCTCCTTGAGCACCTCGGCGTTCTGCATCGCCAGCATCTGGAAGACGAACTCGTTGCCCGCCCGCCGGGCCGGGTCGCCGCTGCAGGTCTCCCCGTCACCGAGCACCGCGAAGTCGACGCCGGCGGTGTGCAGCAGCTCGGCCACCGCCCGCGTGGTCTTCTTCGCCCGGTCCTCGTACGCGCCCGCGCAACCCACCCAGAACAGCCACTCCACCTCGCCGAGGTCCGCGACATCGGAGCCGACCTGCTTGACCGCGAACGGGAGATCCTTGGCCCAGTCCATCCGGGCCGACGGCGGCATGTTCCAGGGGTTCCCCTTGTTCTCCAGACCCTTGAAGAGCTGGTTCAGCTGGGTCGGGAAGTTGCTCTCGACGAGCACTTGGTAGCGGCGCATGTCCATGATGTGGTCGACGTGCTCGATGTCCACCGGGCACTGCTGCACGCAGGCGCCGCACGAGGTGCAGCTCCACAGCACGTCCGGGTCGATCACGCCGTAGGCCGCCTCGTCACCGATGAGCGGTCGGTCGGCCTGCCTGGTCGCCTGCTCGGGCAGCGCGGCACGCTGGTCCTCGGCCGCCTGCAGGTAGGGCGCCTTGGCGTAGGCGTGGTCGCGCAGCGCCGTCACCAGCAGCTTCGGTGACAGTGGCTTGTCGGTGTTCCAGGCCGGGCACTGGCTCTGGCAGCGGCCGCACTCGGTGCAGGTGGTGAAGTCCAGGAGCCCCTTCCAGGTGAAGTCCTCCACCTTGCCGACGCCGAGAGGCGCGTCCTCGTCCAGCTCCTCGATGTTCTCGAAGTCGATCGGCTGCCCGGCCACCGTGATCGGGCGCAGCCCGCCGAGAGCGGTGCGGCCCGACGCGTCCCGTTTGAACCAGATGTTCGGCCAGGCGGTGAAGCGGTGCCAGGCCACGCCCATCGTCGTGTTCAGCCCGAGCACGATTGCCCAGGCCATCGAGACCAGGATCTTGAGCGCGGCCACGGCGACGATCGACGCCTCCAGCGTGCCCGCCGAGATCCCGTCGAGGCCGCCGCCGATCCATGCCGTCAGGGGGAAGTGGGAGGCGGTGGACCAGTCCTCGCCGAGCCGGGCGCCGAGGGCGTACTCCAGCGCGCGCAGGGCCACGATGCAGACCCCGACCGTGGCGATGACGGCCTCGACGAAGTAGCCCTGCCACATGGTCGAGCCGAACAGCCGGCTCCGGCGACCGCGTGCCTGGGGCCGGTTGCCCACGCGGATCGCGGTCAGGGTCGCGATCGAGCCCAGCATCGCCCAAGCGATCAGCTCGGTGAACCACTCGAACGGCTGCCAGTGCCCGATCAGCGGGAGAGCGAACGTCGGGTCGAACAGTTGCCCGTACGCCGTGACCAGGGTGAAGAACAGGAAGCCGAAACCGATGAACACCACCCAGTGCACCGCGCCGACCAGCGTCCACTGCAGCATCCGGGTGTGCCCGAGCGTCTCCTTGAGCATGGTCACGGTGCGCGTCCGCGGCTGGTCGGTCCGACCGGCGGCCGGCTGGCCGAGGCGGACCACGGCGACGATCTGGGCCGCCGCCCGGGCGAACAGCCCGATCGCCACGGCCGTGACCGCGAGGCAGACGACGATGGTGGCGACCTGCATCCGGGCTCCTGTCACTGCCGATGCCGAGGCGGGGGGCTCGTCCCGGCCGGGCAACGGGTCCGGGAGGAGTGGCTCGAGTCGTCCTGACCCTACCCATCTGTGCGGCGCGGGCGCGGCAGAGTAGGGGGGTGGACGAGCGCGATGTCGAACCACCGGGAGCCGACGGCTCCCGGTCGCGCCGTGGGTCCGCTCCGGAGGAAGACGAGCCGGCGCTCTCCCGGGGGCGTCCGGTGCGGCTCGGGCTACGGGCGAACGCGGCCCAGTTCACCCTCCTGGTTGCTGTCAACGCGCTCGTCGGCGGCATGCTCGGGCAGGAGCGCACCGTGTTGCCCCTCCTCGCGGAACGCGAGTACGGGCTGACGGCGTACACCGCGTCGCTGACCTTCATCGTCGCGTTCGGGATCGCGAAGGCCGTCACGAACTACCTCGCCGGCGTCTGGGGGGACCGGTACGGGCGCAAGCCGGTGCTCGTCCTGGGGTGGCTGATCGCCATCCCGGTGCCACTCCTGCTGATGTGGGCGCCCAGCTGGGGTTGGGTGGTGGCCGCGAACGTCGTGCTCGGAGTCAGCCAGGGCCTGACCTGGTCAACGACCGTGATCATGAAGATCGACCTGGTTGGTCCGGCCGCGCGTGGTCTGGCGATGGGGTTGAACGAGGCAGCCGGCTATGGCGCGGTCGCCGGGGCAGCGCTGGCGAGTGGGTACATCGGCTCCCGCTACGGCCTTCGGCCAGAGCCGTTCTTCCTCGGCGTGGCGTTCGCCGCACTCGGTCTGGGGCTGTCCACCGCGTTCGTCCGGGAGACCCGCCCGCACGCCGAGCTGGAGGCCGAGACCGCGGTCCGTCGACCCGGGCCGCCGGGGCAGCCGGGGCAGCCGGCGGGCGCCGCCGCCCAGCGTTCCGACCTGTCGAATCGGGAGGTCGTGCTCCAGACCACCGTGCGCGAGCCGGCGCTGTCCTCCGCCAGCCAGGCCGGCCTGGTCAACAACCTGAACGACGGCCTGGCCTGGGGGCTGTTCCCGGTGCTGTTCGCGTCCGCCGGCCTGTCCGTGAGTCGCGTCGGCGTCCTCGCCGCCCTGTATCCCGCCGTCTGGGGACTCGGCCAGCTGGTCACCGGTGCCATCTCGGACCGGGTCGGCCGCAAGGGCATGATCACGGCCGGGATGCTGCTCCAGGCGGTCGCGCTGGTGGTGATCGCGCTGGCCTCGTCCTTCGCCGCGTGGGCCGGCGCGATGCTGCTGCTGGGTGCCGGGACCGCGATGGTGTACCCCACCCTGCTGGCGTCCATCGGTGACGTCGCGCACCCCGCCTGGCGCGGTCGCGCCGTCGGGGTCTACCGGACCTGCCGGGACGGCGGGTTCGCCGTCGGCGCCCTGGCCGCCGGTCTCGCGGCCGATGCGTGGGGGCTGCGCGGCGCGGTCTGGCTGGTGGCGGCCCTGACCGCCGGGTCCGGTCTGCTCGTCGCCGTCCGCATGTACGAGACCCACCCGCCGGGACCACCGCCGGCCGACCCGCACCCCGACGGGTGATGAGACATTTCTGTTGTGGACACGCCAGGAATGCCTCATCCCTCGTCGATGGCGGCGCCGGAGGTCGTCCGGGTCGGCATCGGACCGGTGTCCGCGGCCGACGTCGTGGCCGTGGCCCGTGACGGAGCCGGGGTCGCGATCGACGAGGCCGCCGCGACCGCGATGCGGCATGCCCGGGAGGCGGTCGAGGCCCTGGCCGCCGACGCCCTGCCGCACTACGGGGTCTCCACCGGCTTCGGCGCGCTGGCCACCACGCACATCCCGGTCGAGCGGCGGGCCGCGCTGCAGCGCAGCCTGATCCGTTCGCACGCGGCCGGGACCGGTCCCGAGGTGGAGCCCGAGGTGGTGCGCGCGCTGATGCTGCTCCGCCTGTCCACGCTGGCCACCGGCCGTACCGGGGTGCGGGTCGGCACCGCCGACGCCTACGCCGCCCTGCTCGACGCGGGGCTCACCCCGGTCGTGCACGAGTACGGCAGCCTCGGCTGCTCCGGCGATCTGGCTCCGCTCGCGCATTGCGCGCTGGCGCTGATGGGGGAGGGCCACGTCCGCGACCGGGACGGAATGCTCCGGCCGGCCGCCGAGGCTCTGCAGGCAGCCGGCCTGCGCCCGGTCGAGCTGGCGGAGAAGGAGGGCCTGGCGCTGATCAACGGCACCGACGGCATGCTCGGCATGCTCGTGTTGGCGCTGCACGACCTGCGGCTGGCGCTGCGCACCGCCGATGTCGCGGCCGCCATGAGCGTCGAGGGGCTGCTCGGGACCGACCGGGTGTTCGCCGCCGACCTGGCCGGCCTGCGGCCGCAGCCCGGCCAGGCGCTGAGCGCGGCGAACCTGCGGATGCTGCTCGAGGGGTCCCCGATCGTGGCCAGCCACCGCGGACCCGAGTGCACGCGGGTGCAGGATGCCTACTCGCTGCGCTGTGCGCCGCAGGTGCACGGCGCGGCCCGCGACGTCACCGGCTTCGCCGCGGACGTCGCAGACCGCGAGCTGCAGGCGGCGATCGACAACCCGGTGGTGCTGCCGGACGGCCGGGTGGAGTCCAACGGCAACTTCCACGGGGCGCCGCTGGGCTATGCGCTGGACATGCTCGCGATCCCCGTCGCCGACCTGGCCAGCATGTCGGAGCGGCGGACCGACCGGTTCCTGGACGTCGCGCGGAGCCAGGGGCTGCCGCCGTTCCTCGCCCACGACGCAGGAGTCGACTCCGGGCTGATGATCGCGCAGTACGCCGCCGCCGGGGTGGTGGCCGAGCTGAAGCGGTTGGCGGTGCCGTCGAGCGTGGACTCGATCCCCAGCAGCGCGATGCAGGAGGACCACGTGTCGATGGGCTGGGCCGCGGGTCGCAAGCTCCGCCGGGCGGTGGAGGGGCTGCAACAGGTGCTGGCAATCGAGCTGCTGACGGCTGCGCGCGGGCTCGACCTGCGCGCTCCGCTGGCCCCCGCGCCGGCCACCGAGGCGGTTCGGGCCCTGCTGCGGGTGCGTGTCCCCGGGCCGGGGCCGGACCGCCAGCTGTCGCCCGAGATCTCAGCGGTGACCGACCTGGTGCGCACCGGCGCCGTCGTCGACGCGGCGGAGAGCGTGGTCGGCACGTTGGCGTGATCCGCTGCAGCCCGCGACGCTCAGCTCCTCCAGCGCCCGCGGTGCACCACCTCGTCCAGGGGACGCCGGCCGCGACCGGCCGAGCCGCGGACGGTGTCGCCGGCCGGGTGGCCGAGGGTGACGGCCCCGATCGGGTGGTGGTCAGCCGGGACGCCGAACGCGTTCCGGAGCGGCTCGATCCGGTCCGGTGGGACGCCGAAGAAGCAGGCGCCCAGTCCCTCGTCGACCGCGGCCAGCAGGACCAGCAGCGCCGCCATGCCGGTGTCGATGTCCCAGTACGGCGCCGGCCAGCGGGCCTCGTCCCGGTCGGTCCATCCCTTGTCCGGCTCCGCGTACCGGTCGAGGTAGGCACGCTTGCACGACAGCGGCACCACCACCACCGGCGCTGCCCGCATGCCCCGCGACCAGGCGTCACCGCCACGCCCGACGGGGGTGCTCGCCGACCAGAACCGAGCCACGTCGGCCGGCGTGTCGAGCAGCAGGAAGGCCCACCCCTGGCTGAACCCCGCGCTGGGCCCGCGGTTGCCCGCGTCCAGCACCCGGTGCACAACGGCGGGGTCGACCGGGTCGGAGGTGTACGAGCGGACCATGCGGCGGCGGCGAACCACCGTTGTGAACTCCATACGGCAATGTTGACGCGTGCACCCAGACGACTTCGACGTGATGTGGCGCGACCTCGCCGTGATCGGGCGGGACGCCCGGACCGGCGGCTATCGCCGGCCCGGCTGGTCGGAGGCCGAGCAGGACTGCCGGCGGTGGTTTCTCGAGCAGGCAGGGGCCCGCGGTCTCGCGGTGGAGACGGACGGCAACGGCAACCTGGTCGCGTGGTGGGGCACCCCGGGGCCGGGCGGGGTGCTCACCGGCAGCCACCTCGACTCCGTGCCCGACGGCGGTGCCTTCGACGGGCCGCTCGGCGTGGTGTCCGCGCTGGCAGCGGTCGACCGGATGCGCGCCGCGGGGGTGCACCCGGCCCGGCCGCTCGGTGTGGTGGTCTTCGCCGAGGAGGAGGGTTCGCGGTTCGGCATCCCCTGTCTGGGCTCCCGGCTGCTCACCGGCGCACTGCCCGCCGACCGGGCCGTCGCGCTGCGGGATCGCGCCGACCGCCGGCTCGACGACGTGCTGGCCGAGCGGGAGACGCCGGAGACGCCCGGTCGTTCCGATCTGCTCCGGGACCCGGCGGTCTTCGTGGAGTTGCACGTCGAGCAGGGCCGCGACCTGGTGCACCGCGACGCGCCCGTCGGGGTCGCGTCGGCGATCTGGCCGCACGGCCGCTGGCGGCTGGAGTTCACCGGCCGGGCCGACCACGCCGGGACGACCGCGATGGACGACCGGCAGGACCCGATGCTCACCTACGCGATGACGGCGCTGGCCGCGAACAAGCAGGCCCGGATCGCCGGCGCTCGTGCCACGGTCGGCCGGGTCGAGGTGCACCCGGGCGGGACCAACGCGATCCCGTCTAGCGTCCGGGCCTGGCTGGACGCGAGGGCCGCGGACGACGAGACGCTGCAGCGGCTGGTCCGGACCATCGCGCAGCAGGCGAGCGAGCGCGCCGCCCGGGACGGGACCGGGTTCGCGGTCGAGGCCGAGGCGGTCAGCGGCCGGGTGGAGTTCGCCGCGCCGCTGCGCGACGACCTTGCCGGGCTGCTGGGCGGCGCGCCGGTGCTGGCGACCGGCGCCGGGCACGACGCCGGTGTGTTGGCCGCTGCCGGGGTGCCGTCGGCGATGATCTTCGTCCGCAACCCGACCGGCGTCTCGCACTCCCCCGCCGAGCGTGCCGAGCCGGCGGACTGCGAGGCCGGCGTGACCGCGCTGACCACGGCTCTGACCTCCCTGCTGTCCGGCTGACCGGCTGACCGGCTGACCGGCTGACCGGCGCCGGCGTGACCTACGCGGGCGTGACCTGCGCGGGCGTGCAGCAGGCGACGTCGTCCGCCTGTCTCGTCGCCCCCTCCGGGGCCGGGTCGAGGACCGTGTAGACCTCCCACTCGAGGTCGTGCGGGTCACCGTGCACCCAGAACTTGTCCTGTCGGGCGTAGCAGCAGACCGTGTCACGCTCGTCCTGGCTGACCAGTCCGCGCTCGCTGAGGCGCCGCTGCCACATGTCGACGTCGGTGGTCGTCTCCACCTCCACCCCGAGGTGGTCCACCCCTCCGCTCGTCCCGGCCTGCTCGATCAGCACCAGCTTCAGCGGGGGGTCGGCCACGACGAAGTTCGCGTAGCCCGGCCGTCGCTTGGCGGGCTGCTCGCCGAACAGTGCGGTGTAGAAGCGGGTCGCAGTCTCGACGTCCTCGACGGCGAGTGCGAGCTGAAGACGGGACATGGTCGTCCTCCTCGGGCTTCGGGGCGACGGTTCGCCCATCGACGTTGATCTATGTGATGAGGAGGATAGGCAACTCATCGACGAAGATCAATGATTGATCCGGATCGACTCGTCGGTCACGATGGCGGCATGCCCCGAACGCTCCCCCTCCTCGAACCGGCGGCCGCCGCACCGGGCGATCTGACCTGCTGCGAGCCGCTCGCTGCCGGCCCGCTGGACGCCGACCAGGCAGGTGAGCTGGCCCGCCGGCTGAAGGTGCTCGCCGACCCGGCGCGGCTGCGCGTGCTGTCCCTGCTGCTTGCCGCGGACGGCCAGGGGGTGTGCACCTGTGACCTGGTCGGCCCGCTCGGGCTGTCCCAGCCCACCGTGACCCACCACCTCGGGCGGCTGGTCTCGGTCGGCCTGGTCCGCGGCGAGCGGCGCGGCCGCTGGACGTGGTACCGCGCTGTGCCGGAGGCGCTGGACGGGCTCACCGCATTGCTGCGGGCCTGAGCCCAGGGGCACGTCGTGGCGGCGAGGGGTAGGCTGAGCGACGTACGACAGGGGAGCGCCCGCGGGCGCTGAGAGTGCGGACCCAACCGCAGACCCTCGAACCTGATCCGGTTAGCACCGGCGATAGGGAGTCGGGATCCTCTTGCCGTTCGCCGCGTCGCGGGCAGCCACGACGCCGGGAACGGCCCCCTCCTGCATCTTGAGGAGGGCATCACAGATGACGGGCAACACCGATCGTCCCGCCGATCGTCCCGCCGATCGCCCCGCCGATCGCCCCGCCGATCGCCCCGCCGTCCGGCGCACCGCCCGGATCGGATCCGCGCTGCTCGCCACGGCGGTGTTAGCCGCCTGCTCGACGCTGGGCGGAGCCGACTCGGACGACCCAGCCGGCACAACCGGGACCGACACGGTCGTCCTGGTCACCCACGACTCGTTTGCCGTGGACCGGCAGCTGCTCGCCACCTTCGAGCGCCGCACCGGCCTGGACGTGCGGATCACCGCGCCCGGCGACGCGGGGACGCTGGTCAACCAACTGGTCCTCACCGAGGACGCTCCGCTCGGCGACGCGGTCTTCGGCATCGACAACGCGTTCGCGTCCCGGGCGTTGGACGCCGGGATCCTGGCGGCTTACACCTCGCCGCTGACGCCGCCCGCGGCGGACCGCTTCGCCCTCGACGACACCGACCGGTTGACCGCCATCGACTACGGCGACGTGTGCATCAACGTGGACCGCACCTGGTTCGCCGAGCGCGACCTGGCCGAGCCGCGCACCCTCGAGGATCTGGCCGATCCGACCTACGAGGACCTGCTGGTGGTGACCAATCCGGCCACCTCGTCGCCTGGGCTGTCGTTCCTGCTGACGACCGTCGCCGCCTTCGGCGAGGACGGCTGGCAGCGGTACTGGGCCGAGCTCGTCGACAACGGAGTCAAGGTCGCGGACAGCTGGTCGGACGCCTACTTCGTCGACTTCTCCGGCTCGCAGGGCGAGGGTCCGCGTCCGATCGTCCTGTCCTACGCGAGCTCGCCGCCGGCCGAGGTGTCCGGCCGGAACATCCAGCCGCCGACCCGAGCCCTGCTGGACACCTGCTTCCGGCAGGTCGAGTACGCCGGCGTGCTGGCGGGGGCAGCGAACCCCGAGGGGGCCCAAGAGCTGATCGACTTCATGCTGACCACCCGTTTCCAGCAGACCATCCCGGTGAAGATGTACATGTACCCGGTGCTGAAGCGGGCCGACCTGCCCCGCACCTGGGCTCGGTTCGGTCCGCTCTCCGAGGACCCGTTCGCCATCCCGGCGGACGACATCGGCGCCAACCGCGAGCAGTGGATCGACCAGTGGACCGAGGTCGTCGTCGGCTGAGCACCGGCCGGTTTCCACCGGCCGGGCCCGCGCTGGCGCTGCTGTTGACGGCAGCGGTGCCGCTGGCCTTCCTGGGTGTGTTCTTCGCCTGGCCGGTGGCAGCGATCGTGCAGCGCGGGCTGGTGAGTGGCGGCGGGCTCGACCTCGGTGGGTTCGCCGAGGTGTTCGGGACCGACCGCACCTGGCGGGTGATCGGCCAGACGCTGGCCCAGTCGGTGGTCGGAACCTCGCTCGCGGTCCTGCTCGGGCTGCCGGGCGCGTACGTGCTGTACCGCTGCCGCTTCCGCGGCCGCACCGCCGTCCGTGCGCTCGTGACGGTTCCGTTCGTCCTGCCGACGGTCGTGGTCGGAGTCGCCTTCCGCGGGCTCCTCGTGCCTGGTGGTCCGCTCGGGTTCCTGCACGCCGACCAGACGTTCGGTGCGGTGGTGGCCGCGCTGGTGTTCTTCAACTACGCGGTGGTCGTCCGCACGGTCGGGTCAATGTGGTCGCATCTCGACCCTCGCCCCGAGCAGGCGGCCCGCTCGCTCGGAGCCACGCCGTGGCAGGCCTTCCGTGCGGTGACGCTGCCGGCCCTCACGCCGGCCATCGCCGCGGCGGCCTCGTTGGTCTTCCTGTTCTGCGCCACGTCGTTCGGGACCGTGCTGGTCCTCGGCGGGCCGTCGTACGGGACGGTGGAGACCGAGATCTGGGTGCAGACGACGCAGTTCCTCGACTTGCGCACCGCCGCGGTCCTCTCGCTCGTCCAGCTCGGCGTGGTGGCCGCGAGCCTGCTACTGGCGGCTCGGGCCCGCCGGCGCCGGGAGACGGCACTGCGGGTGCAGGCGGAGCAGGCGACCGACCACCCGCTGCGTCGCGAGGACCTGGCCGCCGCCGGCGTCACCGCTGTCGTGGTCGGTGGGCTGCTGCTCACGCCCCTGGTGTCACTGCTGGTGGGCTCGCTGCGGACACCGGAGGGCTGGGGGCTGGACAACTACGCCAACCTCAGCGGCCGGGGCACCCGCGGGGCGCTCGAAGTCTCGGTGTGGGACGCCGCCCTCAACTCGCTGCGGGTGGCGGTCGACGCCACCTGGATCGCGATGCTCGTCGGGGTGTCGATCTGCCTGGTCTTGTCCCGCCGGCCGCGACGCCCTACCTCCCGCCGGCTGCTGGGCGTCCTCGACGGGGTCTTCATGCTGCCGCTCGGCGTGTCCGCGGTGACCGTCGGCTTCGGTTTCCTCATCACGCTGAACCGTCCACCGCTGGACCTGCGCTCCTCCATCGTGCTGATCCCGATCGCGCAGGCAGTCGTCGCCGTGCCGCTGGTGATCCGCACTCTGCTCCCCGTGCTGCGCTCGATCGACCCGCGGCTGCGCGAGGCGGCCGCCGTGCTCGGCGCCGGGCCGGGGCGGATGTTCGCGGTCGTCGACCTGCCGGTGCTCGGCCGGTCGCTGGGCCTGGCGGTCGGCTTCTGCTTCGCGGTGAGCCTCGGCGAGTTCGGCGCCACCAGCTTCCTGGCCAGACCCGACCGGCCCACGCTGCCGGTGGTCATCTTCCGGCTCATCGGCCGGCCCGGCGGGGACAACCTGGGCATGGCGCTGGCCGCCTCGGTGGTCCTCGCCGCGGTCACGACCGTGGTGATCGGCGTCGCCGAGCGGATGCGGCTGCAGTCGGCGGGAGCCGAGCTGTGAGCGCCGCCGCCGGCGGGCCAGCCGGACTGCGGGTGCACCGACTCACGGTGAGCTTCGGTCCCACCCGGGCGGTCGACGAGGTGAGCCTGGTGGTGGCGCCGGGCGAGGTGCTCGCCCTCCTCGGCCCGTCCGGGTGCGGGAAGTCCACCCTGCTCCGCACCGTGGCCGGGCTGGAGCCGGCACCTCCCGGAACGGTGGCCTGGGCCGGCCAGGACCTGGCCACGGTCCCCGTGCACCGCCGCGGCTTCGGTCTGATGTTCCAGGACGGCCAGTTGTTCCCGCACCGCGACGTGGCCGGGAACGTCGCCTTCGGGCTGCACATGGCCCGAGTGCCGCGGACCGACCGGGCGAGCCGGGTCGAGGAGCTGCTCGACCTCGTCGGCCTCACCGGCGCGGCCGGCCGGCCGGTCGCGACCCTGTCCGGCGGTGAGCAGCAACGGGTGGCGCTGGCCCGCTCGCTCGCCCCCCGCCCCAGGCTGCTGCTGCTCGACGAGCCGCTGTCGGCGCTGGACCGCTCGTTGCGCGACCGGCTCGGCACCGACCTGCAGCAGATCCTGCGCCGGACCGGGACGACCGCGCTCTACGTGACTCACGACCATGACGAGGCCTTCACCGTCGCGGACCGGGTGGCGGTGATGGTGGCGGGCCGGTTGCTGCAGACCGCGGCACCGCACGAGCTGTGGCGCCACCCGGCCGACGAGGTGGTCGCTCGCTTCCTCGGCTACCGCTGGTTCGTGCCGGCTGCCGGCCTGGCCGCCGGCACACCCCCCGGCGTCACCGGCGATGCCGTGCTCGGGCTCCGGCCGGAGTCGCTGGTGGTCGACCCTGCCGGCCCGCTCGAGGCCGTCGTCGTGTCGCGGCACCTCACCCGGGCCGGCACCAGTCTCGAGGTGCACCCGTGCTGGCTCCCCGCCGCCGGCGGGGACCTGGCCGAGCGGCTGAGCGGTCTGCGGGTGTGGACGCCAGGCGCCTGGCCTGGAGCGGTGCGCGGGTCCGTACGGTTGCGGCTGGAGCCGGCCGCGGTCGCGATCCTCGGTGGTTCCGATTTTGGGGAACAGCAGCAGACTCACTAGAGTTGAGCCTGGCAGACTCAAGGCTCCGGACGGGAGCCCTGACCCGATCTTCCAGGAGGAACTCCCATGGCTCGAGCGGTCGGCATCGACCTCGGCACCACCAACTCCGTCGTCGCCGTCCTCGAGGGCGGCGAGGCCACCGTCATCGCGAATGCGGAGGGCCAGCGCACCACCCCGTCGGTGGTGGCCTTCGCCAAGAACGGCGAGGTCCTCGTCGGCGAGGTCGCCAAGCGGCAGGCGGTCACCAACGTCGACCGCACCATCCGGTCGGTCAAGCGGCAGATGGGGACCGACTGGTCGGAGACCATCGACGACAAGGCCTTCACCCCGCAGCAGATCTCGGCCTTCGTGCTGCAGAAGCTGAAGCGGGACGCGGAGAGCTACCTCGGCGAGCCGGTCACCGACGCGGTGATCACCGTGCCCGCGTACTTCTCCGACGCCCAGCGTCAGGCAACCAAGGAGGCGGGCGAGATCGCCGGCCTCACCGTGCAGCGCATCGTCAACGAGCCCACCGCGGCCGCGCTGGCGTACGGCCTGGACAAGGGTGAGATCGACCAGACCATCTTGGTCTTCGACCTCGGCGGAGGCACGTTCGACGTGTCACTGCTCGAGATCGGTGAGGGCGTCGTGGAGGTCAAGGCGACCTCCGGGGACAACCACCTCGGCGGTGACGACTGGGACCAGAAGGTCGTCGACTGGCTGGCCGAGCGCTTCAAGTCCGGGCACGGCATCGACCTGACCAAGGACAAGATGGCCATGCAGCGCGTCCGCGAGGCGGCGGAGAAGGCCAAGATCGAGCTCTCCAGCAGCCAGCAGACGTCGATCAATCTGCCCTACATCACCGTCGACGCGGACAAGAACCCGCTGTTCCTCGACGAGACGCTGACCCGCTCGGACTTCCAGCGGATCACCGCCGACCTGCTCGAGCGCACCAAGGCGCCCTTCCGGCACGTGATGAAGGACGCGGGCATCGACGTCAGCAAGATCGACCACGTGGTGCTGGTGGGTGGTTCGACCCGGATGCCCGCCGTCACCGATCTGGTGCGCGAGATGACCGGCGGCAAGGAGCCGAACAAGGGTGTCAACCCCGACGAGGTCGTCGCCGTCGGCGCCGCGCTCCAGGCCGGCGTGCTCAAGGGCGAGGTCAAGGACGTGCTGCTCCTCGACGTCACGCCGCTGTCGCTGGGCATCGAGACCAAGGGCGGCGTCATGACCAAGCTGATCGAGCGCAACACCACGATCCCGACCAAGCGCTCCGAGGTGTTCACCACAGCCGACGACAACCAGCCGTCGGTCGAGATCAAGGTGGCTCAGGGCGAGCGAGAGATGTGGTCGGCCAACCAGCCGCTGGGCAACTTCGAGCTCACCGGGCTGCCGCCCGCGCCGCGCGGAGTTCCTCAGATCGAGGTCACCTTCGACATCGACGCCAACGGCATCGTGCACGTGTCGGCCAAGGACCGCGGCACGGGCAAGGAGCAGTCGATGACGATCACCGGAGGGTCGGCCCTGTCCAAGGACGACATCGACCGCATGGTCCGGGAGGCTGAGCAGTACGCCGACGAGGACCGCCAGCGCCGGGAGCAGGTCGAGACCCGCAACCAGGCCGACGGTCTCGTCTACTCGACCGAGAAGTTCCTCGCCGACAACGCCGACAAGGTGGACGAGGAGCTCCGCGCCGAGGTGCAGGCCGACGTCGACGCGCTGAAGAAGGCGCTGGACGGCGACGACCTGGACGAGGTCCGGTCCGCGACCACCAAGCTCGGCGAGTCCAGCCAGAAGATGGGCGCGGCGATGTACGCCGCGCAGGCGGAGACCGCAGGCACCGGCGCGGGGGCGGACGGAGCCGACGGGACGGACGCTGCCGCCGACGACGTGGTCGACGCCGAGATCGTGGACGACCCCGAGTCGTCCGACGGCTCCGGGAACTCCTCGACCGACAGCAGCGAGGGTGCCCGGTGAGCGAATCCGCGCACGAGCAGGACGGTCCGGCCGCCGAGGCCTCTCCACAGGAGGGGCCCGGCAGCCCGGCCGAGGCCGGCTCCGACATCGACGGTCCCGCCGCCGAGCCGGACCCCGAGCCGGGTGCGCCGGAACAGGACGTGACGGCCGAGCTGGTTCGCGAGCTCGATGAGCGCACCGCCGACCTGCAGCGGCTGCAGGCCGAGTACGTCAACTACAAGCGCCGCGTGGACCGCGATCGCGACGTGGTGCGGGAGACTGCGCGGGCGAATGTACTCACCGGGTTGCTGAGCGTGCTCGACGATCTCGACCGGGCCCGTGAGCACGGCGAGCTGACCGGTGGCTTCAAGGCGGTCGCCGACTCGTTGGAGCGCACGCTCGAGGGGCTCGGGTTGGAACGATTCGGAGAGACCGGTGAGCCGTTCGATCCTCAGGTCCACGAGGCGCTGATGCACGATCACGACGACGACGTCGTCGACGGGCCGACCGTGCGGACCATCCTGCAGCCCGGTTACCGGGTCGGGGAGCGGGTGTTGCGGCCGGCGCGGGTGGCGGTCGTCGAGCCGCGGCCGGATCCTCCCGGGTCCGAGCGGCAGGGCGGCTCCACCGATGGTGTCGCCATCGGCGACGGTGCCGACGTCCCCGATGGTGACGCGGGGTCCCGTACCGACTGATCGAGGAGGAGGTGTGTGCGATGACCAGTGACTGGCGCGGCAAGGACTTCTACCAGACGCTCGGTGTGTCCAAGAACGCCTCCGCCGAGGAGATCAAGAAGGCGTACCGCAAGCTGGCGCGCACCCACCACCCCGACTCCAAGCCGGGCGACGGCGCTGCGGAGGACCGTTTCAAGCAGATCTCCGAGGCGTACTCCGTGCTTTCCTCGCCGGACAAGCGCAAGGAGTACGACGAGCAGCGAGCGCTGTTCGGCTCCGGCACCGGCGGCCCGGGCGGTTTTCGCTTCCCGGCCGGTGGCGGACCCGGCGGACCCGCCGGTGCCGGCGGCTTCGACATCTCCGACCTGCTGGGCGGGCTCTTCGGAGGCGGCGGCAGCCGGCCACGCACGGCGGGCGCCGCCCCCCGACGCGGTGCCGACGTGGAGACCGAGGCGAGCATCAGCTTCGAACAGGCGGTCGAGGGCGTGACGCTGCCGCTGCGCACGACCAGTGACGCCGCCTGCCGGGACTGCCGGGGAACCGGTGCCCGGGCGGGCACCGTCCCTCGGGTCTGCCCCGACTGCGAGGGCACCGGGATGCTGACCAGCGCCGCCGGCGGCCTGTTCGCGATGACCGAGCCGTGCACGACGTGCCGGGGTCGCGGCATGGTCGTCGACGACCCCTGTCCCACCTGTCACGGGTCGGGCCGCGGGCAGTCGTCCAGCACCATGCAGGTGCGGATCCCGGCCGGAGTCCGGGACGGACAGCGGATCCGGCTCCGCGGCAAGGGCGCCTCCGGTGAGCGGGGCGGTCCGTCCGGTGACCTGTACGTCACCGTGCACGTGGCAGCGCACCGGGTCTTCGGCCGGCGCGGGGACAACCTCACCGTGACGGTGCCGATCACGTTCGACGAGGCGGCGCTCGGAGCCACCATCTCCGTGCCCACGCTGGACGGCGGGACGGTGTCGCTCAAGGTGCCGCCGGGCACGCCCTCCGGGCGCACCTTCCGTGCCCGCGGCAAGGGTGCCCGGCGACGGGACGGGACGCTCGGGGACCTGCTGGTCACCGTCGAGGTCCAGGTCCCACGCACGCTGAACGACGACGAGCGAGCCGCGGTGGAGGCCATGCGGGCCGCCCGCGGCGGCGCCGACCCACGCGCCGCGGCGGCACGGCCGGGGGTGCAGTCGTGACCGGGCCGGGGCTGCCTCTCGCCGGCGCGGGCACGCCCGGCCCGGACGTGCCGGTGTTCGTGATCAGCGTTGCCGCCGAGCTGACCGGCATGCACCCACAGACGCTGCGGACCTATGACCGGCTCGGTCTGGTGACCCCGGGACGTACCGGTGGCGGTGGGCGCCGGTACTCGCTGCGGGACCTGGACGCGTTGCGGGTGGTGGCCAGGCTGACGGCCGAGGGGCTCGGTCTCGAGGGGGTGCGGCGAGTGCTCGCCCTCCAACAGCAGGTGCAGCGGCTCGCCGAGCAGGTCGAGGCGCTGGAAGCCGAGCTCGAGGCCGCGCGGCAGGCCCTCATCGGCCACGGCAACCTGCCCGTCCCGGTGCAGCCGCGGACCAGCCAGGTCGTGGTCTGGCGGCGCGGCTGACCCGGTCGAGGAGCGACGCGTGGTGAGATCGGAGCCGTGCGCTTCGGTACCGGCCCCGCGGTCGCCGCCGGTCTCGTCGGCGGGGTGCTGACGCTGACCGGGTGCGGCGCAGACGTCTCGGCCGGGTCGGCTGGTGCCGGTGGTGCCGAGCCGGTTGTCACCTCGCCGACGGCCAGCGAGGGCGAGCAGGCGGACTCCGGCGGGCGCGGGATCCCCGACGCCGGAGCACTGAGCGATCTGGACTGTGGGCAGCGGCCCAGCGGCGCCTGGTCGG
Organism: uncultured Actinomycetota bacterium; assembly: GCA_963704295.1. Classification (GTDB taxonomy): domain Bacteria; phylum Actinomycetota; class Actinomycetes; order Propionibacteriales; family Nocardioidaceae; genus JACCVL01. The sequence continues at coordinate 1,702,445 of OY969884.1, forward strand.
CCTCGGCGACGCTGACCAACACGACCGGCGAGCCGGCCGACTTCGTGGTCACGGTGGCCATCGCCGGACCGGAGCAGGACACCGCCCAGGCAGGTCGGCAGCGGATCCGCGGTCTGGCCGCCGGGGACTCGGTCGACCTGGTGCTACGCCGGCTTCCGGCGCCCGGTGGCGACCAGCTCACCTGCCAGGTGCAGGTCATCCGACGCTGAGCCGGTCCCGCACCAGGGACGTCCAACTGCACCCGAGCGTCGGTCCGCAAAGTTGCGTGGAATCGACTCAACCCTGCCGGCGTTGCTCCTGGCAGGAACCGATCTGAGCTGGAGGGACAGCCGACTCATGGACGCATCGACACTCACCCGGCGAAGCCAGGAGGCGATGAGTAGCGCCGTGCAGCGTGCCGCCGCCGGCGGACATGCCCAGGTGGAGCCGGTGCATCTGCTCGCCGCCCTGCTGACCCCGACCGACGGCACTCCGCTCGCGCTGGTCCGCGCCGCGGGCGTGCAGCCGCCCGCGTTGATGGCCCGCGTCGAGGAGGCGCTCGGCGTGCTGCCGAGCGCGCGCGGCAGCAGCGTGGCCGCCCCCTCCCTCGGACGCGGAACCCTGGAGGTGCTGCAGCGGGCCGGGGATCTCGCCGGGGAGCTCGGGGACGAGTACGTGTCCACCGAGCACCTGCTGGTCGGCGTCGCCACCGTCGCCGGCCCTGCCCGCGAGGCGCTGGACGGCGTGGGCGCGACCGCGGCCGTACTGCAGGAGGCGTTCGCCGCCGTGCGGGGCAGTCGCCGGGTCACCAGCCCGGACCCGGAGGCGACGTATCAGGCTCTGGAGAAGTACGGCATCGACCTGACCGCGCAGGCGCGGGAGGGCCGGCTCGACCCGGTGATCGGCCGGGATGCCGAGATCCGCCGGGTGGTGCAGGTGCTGAGCCGCCGGACGAAGAACAACCCGGTCCTCATCGGTGACCCCGGCGTCGGCAAGACCGCCGTCGTCGAGGGGCTGGCGCAGCGGATCGTCGCCGGTGACGTCCCGGAGTCGCTGCGCGACCGACGCCTGGTCTCGCTCGACCTGAGCGCGATGGTCGCCGGCGCGAAGTACCGCGGCGAGTTCGAGGAGCGGCTGACCGCGGTGCTCGGCGAGATCAAGGACTCCGGCGGGCAGACCATCACCTTCATCGACGAGCTGCACACGGTCGTCGGCGCCGGGGCGTCCGGCGAGGGTGCGATGGACGCGGGCAACATGCTCAAGCCGATGCTGGCCCGCGGTGAGCTGCGGATGATCGGCGCCACCACGCTGGACGAGTACCGCGAGCGGATCGAGAAGGACCCTGCCCTCGAGCGTCGCTTCCAGCAGGTGTTCGTCGGCGAGCCCAGCGTGGAGGACACGATCGCCATTCTCCGCGGCCTGAAGGAGCGCTACGAGGCGCACCACAAGGTGGCCGTGTCGGACGCCGCCCTCGTCGCGGCCGCCAGCCTCAGCGACCGCTACATCCCCGGTCGGCAGCTGCCGGACAAGGCGATCGACCTGGTGGACGAGGCGAGCAGCCGGCTGCGGATGGAGATCGACTCCTCCCCGGTGGAGATCGACGAGCTGCGCCGCCAGGTGGACCGGTTGCTGATGGAGGAGCTGCATCTGGCCAACGAGACCGACGAGGCCAGCGAGGAGCGGTTGCTCAAGCTCCGCGCCGAGCTCGCCGACAAGCAGGAGCAGCTGCGCGGCCTGGAAGCGCGGTGGGAGGCGGAGAAGCAGGGGCTGAACCGGGTCGGCGAGATAAAGGAGCGGATCGACGATCTGCGGGTGCAGCTCGAGCGGGCGCAGCGGATCAACGACCTGGAGAGCGCCAGCCGGCTGGCGTACGGCGAGATCCCGGCCCTGGAACGGGAGCTGGCGACCGCACAGTCCCAGGCGGCCCAGCTCGACGACACCGACCTGATGGTCCGTGAGGAGGTCGGCGCCGACGAGGTGGCAGAGGTGGTGTCGGCCTGGACCGGCATCCCGGCTGGCCGGCTGCTCGAGGGCGAGGCGGGCAAGCTGCTGCGGATGGAGGAGGAGCTGGCGCACCGCGTCATCGGACAGCGCCGGGCCGTCGTCGCTGTGTCCGACGCCGTCCGTCGCGCGCGGGTCGGGCTGTCCGACCCGGACCGGCCGACCGGCTCGTTCCTGTTCCTCGGACCCACCGGTGTCGGCAAGACCGAGCTGGCCAAGGCGCTCGCTGACTTCCTCTTCGACGACGAGCGGGCCATGGTCCGCATCGACATGAGCGAGTACGGCGAGAAGCACACGGTGGCCCGGCTGGTCGGCGCACCGCCCGGCTACATCGGGCACGAGGAGGGCGGCCAGCTGACCGAGGCGGTTCGCCGGCGGCCGTACGGCGTGGTGCTGCTGGACGAGGTCGAGAAGGCGCACCCCGAGGTGTTCGACGTGCTGCTGCAGGTGCTCGACGACGGCCGGCTGACGGATGGGCAGGGGCGCACGGTCGACTTCCGCAACGTGATCCTCGTTCTCACGTCGAACCTGGGATCGACCTATCTGGCCGACCCGACGCTCGACATGGACGCCCGCAAGCAGGCGGTGATGGACGTCGTGCGCCGGTCGTTCAAGCCGGAGTTCCTAAACCGGCTGGACGACGTGGTCATGTTCGACCAGCTCGGCACCGAGGAGCTCACAGCGATCGTCGACCTGCAGATCGCCGCGCTCGCGCGTCGCCTGGAGCCGCGACGGATCACGCTCGAGGTGACCGACGCGGCTCGCGAGTGGCTGGCGCTGACCGGGTTCGACCCGGTCTACGGTGCCCGGCCGCTGCGTCGGTTGGTCCAGTCCGCGATCGGCGACCGGCTCGCCCGTGGTCTCCTGGACGGGACCGTCCGCGACGGTGCCACCGTCGAGGTGGACGGCGGCGCCGGTGACGCGCTGGACGTCCGCGTGGTCTGACTCGATCAGCGGGTCGATAGGGTCGTTCGGTGTCCGCGGTGACGTCCAAGCCGAGCCGCCCGTCGCGGCCGCGGGGAGTCTCGGTCGCCTGCACGACGCTCGGTCTGGGGGCGGTGCTGATCCTGGTGTGGTCGGTGGCTCTCGTCGCCGCGCTGGACGAGCCCGAGGTCCGGGCAGAGATCGATCGGGCGCTCGCCGACGGCACCATCCCGGGCGGCATCTCGGCGCAGACGCTGCACGAGGTGGTTCGCTGGGTGCTGACCGGGCTGGCGGTGGGCAGCGTCCCCGTCGTCGTCTTCGCAGTGTTCGCGGGCCGGGGTGACCGCGTTTCCCGCATGGCGCTGTCGGTCCTGGCCGTTGCCGGCGGACTGGTGTTCGCGCTCGGCGGGGTGGTCGGCCTGGTCCCCGCGGTTGTTGCCGTCGGCTGTGTGGTGCTGCTGTGGATGCCGTCGGCGCGTGCGTGGTACGCCGCCACGCCACCCGCCGCCGCGACGACGGCGGCGCCCACCCGGCACACTGGCGGCATCAGCCACGGAGGAGATCGCATGTCCAGCACTGGTCCCCAGCCCCCGGACGACGGCTCCGGCGAGGCGCGCCCGCCGGCGAGCCCCGGCTATGGACAGCCGGGTCAGGTGCAGCCGCCCGCCTCCCCGTACGGGCAGCCGCCGCCCGCGGCTCCGTACGGCCAGCCGGGTGAGCAGACCGCCCAGCAGCCGTACGGCCAAACCGGTCAGTACGGCGGTCAGCCGGGCCAGTACGGCCAGCAGCAGTACGGCCAGCAGTACGGCCCGCCTGCCCAGTACGGCCAGCAGCAGTACGGGCACGTCGGCTACGGCGGTCCCGCTCCCTATCCCGCCCGGCGTCCGGGAACGGTCACCGCGGCTGCGGTGATCACGATGGTGATGTCGGCACTCACCGGCGGCTTCTGGGGACTGATCGGCGTCGGGATGCTCGTGGCCAACGAGACGCAGATCCGCGACTACCTGGAGAGCCAGGAGGGTCGCGACGCGCTCGAGGGCAGCGGCCTGACGCCGGACGACATCATCCGCTACGTCGACGTGAGCGGGGCGATCAGCCTCGCGATCGGCGCGCTGATGCTGCTCGCCATCATTCCGGCGGTGTTCCTGCTGCGCGGGTCACAGGTGGCGCGGGTGCTGGTGACCATCGCGGCGGTCGTGACGCTGCTGATCGGGCTGTTCTTCACCGTCACCGCCGTCATCGGCATCATCTGGGTGATCCCGGCGGCGGCCGTCCTGCTGTTGATGTTCCTGGGCGAGGCCGGCTCCTGGTTCGCCGGCAAGAAGGCCGGCGCCGTCTGACGAGGCCTGGGGCCACCGGCACAGCAGCCGTCGCTGCGTGCCGGTCAGTTCGAGGGCGTCACCCGAACGCGTGGCCGAGCCGGTCGAGCGCTTCCTCGAGCACGTGGTCCTGCTTGCAGAAGGCCCACCGCACCAGGGGCCGTCCCGCGTCGACGTCGTCGTAGAACACCCGGTGCGGGATCGCGACGACGCCGGCCTTGGTGGGCAGGTCGCGGCAGAAGTCCACGCCGTCGGCATAGCCGAGCGGTCGGACATCGGTGGTGGCGAAGTACGTGCCCTGCGGGAGGTAGACCGTCAACCCCAGGTCGGACAGGCCGGCGCAGAGCAGGTCGCGGCGGCGTTGGAGGTCGGCGCCGAGCTCGGTGAGCAACCGGTCGGGCAAGCCGAGCGCCAGCGCCACGGCCGGCTGCAGCGGTGCGCCGGAGGTGAAGGTCAGGAACTGCTTGGCCGCCAGCAGCGCACCCACGAGGTGAGCGGGGCCGGTCGCCCACCCGACCTTCCACCCGGTGAAGGAGTACGTCTTGCCGGCACTGCTCACCGACAGGGTCCGCTCGGCCATGCCGGGAAGGCTGGCGACGGGGATGTGAGGCACCTGGTCGAAGGTCAGGTGTTCGTAGACCTCGTCGGTGACGACGACCAGGTCGTGCCGGACGGCGACCTCGGCGACGGCTTCCAGTTCGGTGCGGGTCAGCACCGTCCCGGTCGGGTTGTGCGGGGAGTTCAGCAACAGCAACCGGGTCCGCGGCGTCACCGCGGCGCGGAGCTCGTCGAGGTCGAGCCGGAAGTCCGGTGCCCGCAGCGTGACCGGTCGGCGCACTCCGCCGGCCATCTGGATGCCGGCGACGTACGAGTCGTAGTACGGCTCGAGGACGAGCACCTCGTCCCCGGGATCGACCAGGCCGAGCAGCGCCGCGGCGACACCCTCGGTCGCGCCGGTCGTCACGACCACCTCGCGATCCGGGTCGAGCTCGATCCCGTAGTGCCGCTGCTGGTGCGCGGCGATCGCCGCCCGCAGGGGAGGGATGCCCGGGCCGGGCGGGTACTGGTTGTGACCTGAGCGCAGCGCGTCGACGGCGGCCTCGATCACCACGGTGGGACCGTCGGTGTCGGGGAAGCCCTGCCCCAGGTTGATCGCGCCGGTCTGCCGCGCTCGGTCCGACATCTCGGCGAAGATCGTGGTTCCCAGCCCGCGGACGCGCTGTGCGAAGGCGCGCTCCGGAGCGGTGGACCCGGCTGCGGCGGGAGGCATGCGCCGACCCTAACCAGGTGCCCCCATAGGGTGCGCGACATGAACGTGAGCACCGGCCCCGATCTCGATCAGGCGCGCGAGTCCCTTCGCCGGCAGGTCACCGACAAGGCGGTCGTGCACGAGCGGGTGACGCTGTCCTCGGGTCGGGAGGCCGACCACTACGTGGACCTGCGCCGGATCACGCTGGACGCCGACGCGGCGCCGCTGGTCGGGCGGGTGATGCTCGCGCTGACCGAGGACCTCGACTTCGACGCCGTCGGAGGGTTGACCCTCGGGGCCGACCCGGTCGCCACCGCCATGCTGCACGCCGCGGCCGCCGCCGGGCGGCGGCTCGACGCCTTCGTGGTGCGCAAGGAGGAGAAGCGACACGGGCTGCAGCGGCGGATCGAGGGGCCCGACGTGGGCGGTCGCCGGGTGCTCGCGGTCGAGGACACCTCGACGACCGGCGGGTCGGTGCTGACCGCGGTGCAGGCGCTGTGGGAGGCGGGCGCCGAGGTGGTCGCGGTCGCGGTGATCGTGGACCGGGACACCGGCGCCGGGCGGCGGATCGAGGAGGCCGGACTGGCGTACCGGTTCGCGTACGGTCCCGCCGACCTCGGGCTCACCTGACCCCCCCTGTCCCCCGCCCCCCGCCCCCTGTCCACGATCCGCGACTTTTGCAGCGCCGGGTTGGCCGCTCTCCTGCAAAAGTCGCGGATCGTGAGCCGCCGGGGGGCCGGGGAGGGGGTCAGTCGCGGTCGCGGAGGTCGTCGATCACCCGCTGCCGCTCGTGCGGCTCGTCGTAGCGCCGGTCCCGGCTCCTCGACCGGGCTCGCAGCAACTCGACCGCCACCGGCACCAGCGACAGCGCGATGATTGCCAACAGCATGGCCTCGATGTGCTCGCGTACCAGGTCCACGCTGCCGAGGTAGTAGCCGAGCACGGTCACGCCCGCACCCCAGAGCACCCCGCCCACGGTCGAGTACGTCGCGTACCGGCGGAAGTCCATCCGCCCGACCCCCGCCATCACCGTGATGAAGGTGCGCACGATCGGCACGAACCGGCCCAGCACGATGGCCCGGTTGCCGTACCGGTCGAAGAACGCGTAGGTCCGGTCCACGTGCTCCTGCTTGAACCAGCGGGAGTCCGGCCGCTCGAAGACCGTGGGACCGGCCTTGCGGCCGATCAGGTAGCCGGTCAGGTTGCCGGCGACCGCCGCGACGACGATCAGCACGCACACCAGCCACAACGGCTGGTCGATCACGCCGGTCGTGACCAGCAGACCGGCGGTGAACAGCAGGGAGTCACCCGGCAGGAAGAAGCCCAGCAGCAACCCGCACTCGGCGAAGACGATCACCAGCACACCGATCAGGCCGAAGGTGCCGATCAGCTCGCCCGGGTCGAGCCAGCTCGGCCCCAGGGCCTCGGCGGCAGCGGTCACGGTCACGGCGGTGAGCCTACCGGCGGCGGCGGAGCCGGCCGGCGGTCTAGGGTCGGCGACCGTGGACGACCGGACGCAGGTCGGGGTCGGCCCCTGGGAGGGGTCCTGGCCCGTTCCCGGTTCGGCCGACGCCGATCGCCTGGATCCCGAGCTGCTGCGGGCAGGCGACCGGCGCAACGTGGTCGATGCGTACCGCTACTGGCGGCACGACGCGATCGTCGCCGACCTGGACCGGCGTCGGCACCGCTTCCACGTGGCGATCGAGAACTGGCAGCACGATCTGAACATCGGCTCGGTCGTCCGGACCGCGAACGCCTTCCTCGCCGCGGAGGTGCACGTCGTCGGGCGTCGACGGTGGAACAAGCGCGGGGCGATGGTCACCGATCGCTACCAGCACGTTCGGCACCATCCGGACGTCGCGGCGCTCGCCGAGTGGGCGACGGCGCGGCGGCTCCCGCTCGTGGGAGTGGACAATCAGCCGGGCTCCTCCCGGATCGAGGACACGGTCCTGCCGGCTGCCTGCGTGCTGCTGTTCGGCCAGGAGGGTCCCGGCCTCACGGTGGCCGCCCGAGAGGCGTGTGCGATGAGGGTGTCGATTGCCCAGTTCGGCTCCACCCGGTCGATCAACGCGGGTGCCGCGGCAGCGGTGGCGATGCACGCGTGGATCCGTACGCACGCCGACCTCTCCGTTGCTTGGCCCGGCGGTGACGGCTGACCCACCGGCCCCGGACTCTCGCGCGGGCATGTCGCGCGGGCAGGTCGCGCGGGCCGGGCCGGCGCCGTCTAGGTTGAGCCGGTGGTCGAGCGGCTGGTCGTGGTCGGCGGTGATGCCGCCGGCATGTCCGCTGCGGCGACGGCACGCCGTCGCGCCGACGACAGCCTGGACGTCGTCGTGGTGGAACGCACCGACTGGACCTCGTACTCGGCCTGCGGGATCCCGTACTGGGTCGCGGGCGACGTCGACGGCCCCGCCGGGCTCGTCGTGCGCTCGCCGGAGCAGCACCGCGAGCGTGGGCTGGACGTGCGCACCGGCGTCGAGGCGTTAGCTGTCGACGTGTCCGCCCGGACGGTGACCGTCCGAGCGAGAGACGGCGATGCTGAGAGCAGCATCGGCTTCGACCAGCTGGTGCTCGCAACCGGAGCCGAGCCGATACGGCCCGACGTGCCCGGCGCCGACGCCAGCGGGGTGCACGGCGTCCAGACACTGGACGACGGCTGCCGCCTGCTCGACTCGCTCGGGAAGCGCGACGTGCGGCGAGCCGTGGTGGTCGGAGCCGGGTACATCGGCGTCGAGATGGCGGAGGCCTGCCTGCGCCGCGGCCTGGACACCACGATCGTCGACCTCGCCGACGAGCCGCTGACCACGATCGACCCGGACCTCGGAGCCCACGTGCGGACCGCCATGGAGGATCTGGGCATCGATGTGGTGACCGGTGCCGAGGTGTCCGGGTGCGAGACCGACCGGTCCGGTCGGGTCACCGCCGTGGTCGCCGGTGACGTGACCTACCCGGCCGACGTGGTCGTGCTCGGGATCGGCGTCCGCCCGCGGTCCCGGCTGGCCGCCGACGCGGGGCTGCCGCTCGGTGACCACCGCGGAATGCGGGTCGAGCCCTCCATGCGCGTCCCTGGGCAGGAAGGCGTGTGGGCGGCCGGAGACTGCGTCGAGGTGTGGGACCGCGTCGCCGGTGAGCACCGGCACGTCCCGCTGGGCACGCATGCAAACAAGCAGGGCCGGGTGGTCGGCCTGAACGTCACCGGCGGGGAGGCGACCTTCCCGGGCGTGGTCGGGACCGCCGTGACCAAGGTCTGCGACCTGGAGGTCGGCTGCACCGGTCTCACCGACCGGCGGGCCCGCAGCCTCGGGCGGGACGTGGCGTCGGCGACCGTGGAGACGACGACGAAGGCGGGCTACTTCCCGGGTGCCCAGCCGATGACGGTCCGGCTGACCGCGGAACGGGTCGGCGGCCGCCTGCTGGGCGCGCAGATCGTCGGTCGCGAGGGCTCGGCCATCCGCATCGACACCTGCGCGACCGCGCTCTGGGCCGGGATGACCGTGCAGGACCTTGTCGATCTCGACCTCGCGTACGCCCCGCCGTTCTCCGCTGTGTGGGACCCGGTGCAGGTCGCGGCCCGCGCACTGCTGCCGAAGCTGGACTGATCGGCGGACGCCCGGCTGGGTGCACCGCGCCGAGCGCGGCATACTGCGAGGCACGACCGTCGGACGTCTCGACGCCCGACGGGCCGAGCGCCGAGCGAGACCCGCCGACCGCTGCCCGCCGACCGCTGCCCGCCGACCGCTGCCCGCCGACAGGGAGAGCCCGATGCCCATCGCCAGCCCGGACACGTACCGCCAGATGCTCGACGCCGCCAAGGAGGGGTCGTTCGCCTATCCGGCCATCAACGTGACGTCGTCGCAGACCCTGCACGCGGCGCTGCGCGGTTTCGCCGAGGCGGACAGCGATGGCATCGTGCAGGTGTCGACCGGCGGAGCCGAGTTCCTGTCCGGAGCCACGGTCAAGGACATGGTGACCGGGTCGGTGGCGTTTGCCGCATACGCCCGTGAAGTTGCCAAGAACTACCCGGTCAACATCGCCCTGCACACCGACCACTGCCCGAAGGACAAGCTGGACGGGTTCGTCCGGCCGTTGCTCGCGCTGTCCAAGGAGCGGGTTGCGGGCGGCGAGGAGCCGCTGTTCCAGTCGCACATGTGGGACGGGTCCGCGGTCGAGCTGGAGGAGAACCTGAGCATCGCGCAGGAGCTGCTGGAGCAGGCGGCGGCGGCGCACATCGTGCTCGAGGTCGAGGTCGGCGTCGTGGGGGGCGAGGAGGACGGGATCGTCGGCGAGATGGACGAGAAGCTCTACTCCGCGCCCGGTGACGCGGTCCGGACCGCCGAGCAGCTCGGGCTGGGCGAGCAGGGGAGGTACCTGCTGGCGCTGACCTTCGGCAACGTGCACGGCGTCTACAAGCCGGGCAACGTCAAGCTGCGGCCGGAGATCCTCAAGGAGGCGCAGCAGGTGGTGGCGCAGAAGTTCGACCTCGGCGAAGACGCGCACCCGTTCGACCTGGTGTTCCACGGCGGCTCCGGCTCGACGGCGCAGGAGATCAGCGACGCCGTCGACTTCGGTGTGGTGAAGATGAACGTCGACACCGACACCCAGTACGCCTTCACCCGCGCGGTGGCCGGCCACATGTTCAGCCACTACGACGGCGTGCTCAGGATCGACGGTGAGGTGGGCGACAAGAAGGCGTACGACCCCCGCTCGTACGGGAAGGCCGCGGAGCAGTCGATGGCCGCACGGGTGGTCGAGGCCTGCGAGAACCTGCGCTCGGCGGGGACCGCACTGCGCTGACCGCCGGCCTCGGGACGTCATACAACGCGCCGTCGATCGGCCACCGTACGGATGACGTCGTAGCGGGCCGGCTAGTACGGGCGCCGCTCAGCCGAGCAACTCGGCTGCCGCCTCCTGGGACGAGTCGGCGAGGAAGGTCCGGCAGCGCTCCGCCTCACCAGTCTCCTCGATCTCGGCCGCGGCACGGGCCAACGCCGCCAGCGCGCGCAGAAACCCTCGGTTGGGCTGATGCGCCCAGGGCACCGGTCCGTGCCCGCGCCACCCGGAGCGGCGCAGCGCGTCCAGACCGCGGTGATAGCCGGTCCGGGCGTAGGCGTACGCACGCACCTCCTCGCCGGCGTCCAGCGCCTGCTCGGCGAGCACCGCCCAGGCGAGGCTCGAAGTGGGGTGCGCCCGCGCCACTTCGGCCGGTGCGGTGCCGGCATCGATCAGCGCGGTGGCCGGGTCGGCCGGCAGCAGCGTGTCCGGGGGGCCACCGAGCAGATTCTCATGCGCCATGACCCCATCCTGCCCGCAGTGGCCCGGAGCGGACCGCCGGGGCAGGCCCGGGTGAGGCCGGGACGTCATACGTCCGGTGGCGTATCGACGGCGCGTCGTATGACGTCCCGGGGTGCCGGTGGGGGAGCGGTGCCGGAATCGTCCCCTGCTGCGATTCCGACACCGCCGTGACGGATTGTGTCAGCAGGGTCACCAGCCAGAATGGCCACGAGTGGACAGTGGCACTAACCTGCCAATCGTGGCCACGATCCCGGCGGGCAACCCACCCACGCTGGCCCGGATGCTCGGCCCGCTCGGCGTCGATCCGCGCAGCGAGGACGTCTACCGCCGCGTGCTTGCCGCACCGGGGCGCAGCGTCGGCGCGCTTGCCGCCGAGCTGGGCTGGTCTGCGAGCGCAGTTCGCAGACAACTGCAGCAGCTGACCGCCCTCCGGCTGGTACGGGTCAGCGCCGGCGCGGTGCAGGCCGAGCCGCCGGAACTCGCGTTGCGGGACCTGCTGCAGGCCGAGTCCGCCCGGCTGGTCGATGCGCAGACGGCACTGTCCCAGGCGCGGCTGGCGGTCCCGGACCTCGTGGCCGAGTTCCGTGCCACCACTCCGGCTCTGGCCGAGGAGCACGGGCTGCAGACGCTGGCGGGAGTCGAGGGCATCCGCACACTGGCCGACCTGTGCCTGCGAACCGACGGCGACCTGTCCTTCCTCCGCGCCGACCAGTGGATGGGAGACACCTCGGCCGCGGTCGACGAGCTGGTGGTGGAGCAGGTTGCCGCCGGCCGGGTCTCCCGGGCGATCTATCCCGTGCATGTGCTCGACGACGTCCCCGACCCGGTACGTGCCCGCACCGAGGCGGGGGAGCAGGTCCGCGTGCTTCCCGAGCTCACGGCTCGGCTGGCCATCTTCGGCACCACCGCCGCGGTGACCACCGAGCTGTGGGAGCGCCCGACGGGCAACCGGCTGGCGATTCGGCAACCGGGCCTGGTCCGTGCCCTGCAGGCCTACTTCGATGCGCTCTGGGCGCGGGCGGTCGTGCCGCCGGAGCTGGCCCCCGACGGCATCGGTGGCGTCGACGACGAGCGTCGCCAGCTCCTCGTGCTGATGCGCGAGGGGGCCATCGACCAGCAGATCGCGCGGGCGAGCGGCGTGTCGGTGCGGACCGTCCGCCGCCGGATCGCCGCCGTCATGGAGGAGCTCGGCGCGACCTCCCGGTTCGGTGCTGGCGTGGAGGCGGCCCGCCGCGGCTGGATCTGAGCGCGGGTCAGGTGGGCTCCGCCGGGGGCGCCAGCATCGTCCACGACGCCGGGACCACCCGCCAGCTGCGCCGGCCGGATGGTCCTTCGAGTTCTCCGTCGACGTTCCAGCGGAAGCCGCCGCCCTGTGCCTCCACCACTACCTCGCGACCGCGATGCTGCCGGACGTCCTGGCTGCGCGGGTGCTGGCCCAGCCGCACCCGTAGCGCGTAGGCCATCCGGCGTGGGGTGGACACCGCGAAGCTGACCACCACGTCGACGAGCCCGTCGTCGGCCACCGCCTCCGGCATCAGCGCCGTGCCGCCGCCCACGAAGCGGCCGTTGCCCACGGCCACCTGCAGCACGTGCCGGTGCCCGTCGGAGACCACCTCGTCGTCGACGCTGACGCGGAGCCGCTTGCCCGGGCTGGTGAAGCCCGTACGCACCGCCCCCAGGAGATAGCCGAATCGGCCGAAGCGCGGCTTGAGCGCACGCGCCTCCTCCGCCGCGTCCACACCGACCCCCACATGCACCGCGTTGACGACGACCTGGTCCCGGTCGTCGAGCACGAGGTCGAGCCGCCGCCGGTCGGCGGTCAGCAGCAGCCGGGCGGCCCGCACCGGGTCGAGCGGGATGCCGACACCGCGGGCGAAGTCGTTGCCGGTGCCGAGCGGCACCAGCCCGATCACCGCGTCGGCCAGGCCACCCAGCTCGTACAGCACGGCAACGACAGCGTGCAGGCTGCCGTCGCCACCGGCGACGACGACGGTGCGCTCGCCGAGGTCGCGCAGCGCGTCTCGCAGGTCGGACACGGACTCAGTCGCGACGACCTCGACGTCGGCGGCCGTCCGCAGCTCCTCGACCGCGGCGGACACCGCCTGCTCGTCCGAGCTGCCCGCCTCCGCGTTGGTGACCACCAGGATCCGGTTCACGGCGGGACGCTACCGATCGGATCGGGGCGGCGCTCGTCGTCCGGTGCCGACGAATGCGGGGTTGGCGGCTGGGTCGGATAGCGTGTGCGGCGCTCGACGGCTCCGCACCGCACCAGTGTGTGAGCCGACCGGCTCAGTCGTCCCGGAGGGTTCCGCATGCCCGCGATCGTGATCGTCGGCGCCCAGTGGGGCGACGAGGGCAAGGGCAAGGCGACCGACCAGCTCGGCAGCCGCGTCGACCACGTCGTGAAGTTCAACGGTGGCAACAACGCCGGCCACACGGTGGTGATCGGCGGGGAGACGTACGCACTGCACCTGCTGCCGAGCGGGATCCTCACCCCCGGAGTCGTCCCGGTGATCGGCAACGGCGTGGTCGTCGACCTGTCGGTGCTGTTCGAGGAGATCGACGCCCTGGCGGCGCGCGGAGTGGACACCTCGCGGCTCGTGCTCAGCGCCAACGCGCACCTGATCGCGCCGTACAACCGGGTGCTGGACAAGGTCACCGAGCGGTTCCTCGGCTCGCGTCGCATCGGCACCACCGGCCGGGGCATCGGCCCGACGTACGCCGACAAGATGAACCGGGTCGGCATCCGGGTGCAGGACCTGTTCGACGAGAAGATCCTGCTGCAGAAGGTCGAGGGCGCTCTCGAGCTCAAGAACCAGCTGCTCGCCAAGGTCTACAACCGCCGTGCCGTCGAGCCGGCCGAGGCGGTCGACGAGCTGCTGGCGTTCACCGACCGGGTGCGCCCGATGGTCGCCGACACGTCGTTGCTGCTGGAGAGGGCGCTCGACGCTGGCGGCACGGTCCTGCTCGAAGCCGGGCAAGCCACGCTGCTCGACGTCGACCACGGCACCTACCCGTTCGTGACCTCGTCGTCGGCGACATCCGGTGGAGCCTGCACCGGGTCGGGCATCCCGCCGACACGGATCGACCGGGTCGTCGGGATCCTGAAGGCCTACACCACCAGGGTCGGTGAGGGGCCGTTCCCGAGCGAGCTGCTGGACGCCGCCGGAGAGCACCTGCGCGAGACCGGGCACGAGTACGGCACCACCACCGGCCGACCGCGTCGCTGTGGCTGGTTCGACGCGGTCATCGGCCGCTACGCCGCGCGGGTCAACGGCGTCACCGACTTCGTGCTCACCAAGCTGGACGTGCTCACCGGTCTCGAGCGGGTCCCCGTGTGCGTGGGCTACGAGGTCGACGGCGTGCGGCACGACGAGATGCCGATGACGCAGACCGACTTCCACCACGCCCAGCCGGTCTACGAGCACCTGCCCGGCTGGCAGGAGGACATCAGCTTCGCCAGGACCATGGGCGACCTGCCCGCCAACGCCCAGGCGTACGTCCGCGCGGTGGAGGAGATGATCGGCCGGCGGATCTCGGTGGTCGGCGTCGGTCCCGGCCGGGAGGAGTCGGTCGTCCTGCACGACCTGCTCTGACTGACCGCGCCGCGCTCGGCGTACGCTGCTCGGCCGTGGACGTCCTGGTGATCGGTTCCGGTGGCCGCGAGCACGCGCTGGTGCGGGCGCTCGCCGCCGACGACGCCGTCGACTCGGTGCACGCGGCGCCGGGCAACCCCGGCACCGCGACACTCGCGCGGTCGCACCCGGTCGACCCGGCCGACGGTCCCGCGGTGGCGGACCTGGCAACGCGGCTCGCGGTCGACCTGGTCGTGATCGGGCCCGAGGGCCCACTGGTCGCCGGCGTCGCGGACGACGTCCGCGCGGCGGGGATCCCCTGCTTCGGCCCGTCCCGGGAGGCGGCCCGGCTGGAGGGGTCGAAGGCGTTTGCCAAGGAGGTGATGGCTGCCGCCGGGGTGCCGACCGCGATGGCGCACCTGTGCACCCGGCTGGACGAGGTCACCGCCGCGTTGGACGCGTTCGGTGCCCCGTACGTGGTCAAGGACGACGGCCTGGCCGCCGGCAAGGGCGTCGTGGTGACACGGGACCGAGAGGAGGCGCTCGCACACGCCGCCGGTTGTCTCGACGCTGGCGGGTCGCTGGTGGTCGAGGAGTACCTCGACGGCCCGGAGGTGTCGCTGTTCGCGGTGTGCGACGGCACGACGGTGCTGCCGCTGCTGCCCGCCCAGGACTTCAAACGAGTCGGTGACGGCGACACCGGGCCGAACACCGGAGGGATGGGGGCCTACGCCCCGCTGTCCTGGGTGCCGGCCGACCTGGTGGACGACGTCACCCGGCGGGTGCTGCAGCCGACCGTGGACGAGATGTCCCGGCGCGGCCAGCCGTTCGCCGGGCTGCTCTACGCGGGGCTGTCCCTGACCGGCCGGGGCATCCGGGTGGTCGAGTTCAACGTGCGGTTCGGTGACCCGGAGACGCAGGTGGTGCTGCCGCTGCTGGAGTCGTCGCTGGGCACCCTGCTTCTGGCCGCCGCGACCGGTCGGCTCGCCGACATCGGGACCCTGCGGTGGCGGGACGGAGCGGCGGTGACGGTGGTGCTGGCCGCGGACGGTTACCCCGGTCCACCGCGGTCCGGTGACACCGTTGCCGGGGTGGAGGACGCCGAGTCGGTCGACGGGGTACACGTCGTCCAGGCCGGGACCCGCCGCGACGGCGACCGACTGGTCGCGGCCGGCGGCCGGGTGCTGTCGGTGACCGGCGTGGGTGCGGATGTCGACGAGGCTCACACCCGGGCATATGCGGGGGTGCACCGGATCCGGCTGGACGGGGGGCACCACCGCACCGATATCGGGGTGCTCGGCTCCGTGGCCTCGGTCGACGGCTGAGCCGAACCCGCGGTACGGGAGAATGCAGCCGTGAGCGTGATCCCGAACGTCCTGGCGCACCGGTACGCCTCCGCGGCCATGGCCGAGCTGTGGTCGCCCGAGCACAAGGTCGTGGTGGAGCGCCGGCTGTGGCTCGCGGTGCTGACGGCGCAGCGCGACCTCGGTGTGCCCGTTCCCGACGGCGTGCTGCAGGCGTACGAGGCAGCCGTCGACAAGGTGGACCTGGGCTCCATCGCAGCGCGCGAGCGGGTCACCCGTCACGACGTGAAGGCGCGGATCGAGGAGTTCAACGCCCTCGCCGGGCACGAGCACGTGCACAAGGGCATGACGTCCCGCGACCTCACCGAGAACGTCGAGCAGCTGCAGGTACGCGACTCGCTGCTGCTCGTCCGGGACCGGGCGGTCGCGACGTTGGCCCGGCTGGCCCGGCTGGCGGTGGAGCACCGTGAGACGGTGCTGGCCGGGCGCAGCCACAACGTCCCGGCCCAGGCCACCACCCTGGGCAAGAGGTTCGCGACCGTCGCCGACGAGGTGCTCGTGGCGCTGGAGCGGGTCGAGGAGCTGGTCGCGCGTTATCCGCTCCGCGGCATCAAGGGCCCGGTCGGCACCGCGCAGGACATGCTCGACCTGCTGGACGGCGACCCGAACCGGTTGGCCGCGTTGGAGCGTCGGGTGGCCGAGCACCTCGGTTTCACCCGGGTGCTGACCAGCGTCGGCCAGATCTACCCGCGCTCAATCGACCTGGACGCCGTCACCGCGCTGGCGCAGCTGGTCGCGGGCCCCTCCAACCTGGCCACGTCGATCCGGCTGATGGCCGGCAACGAACTGGTCACCGAGGGCTTCCGGCCCGGCCAGGTGGGCTCGTCGGCCATGCCGCACAAGATGAACACCCGCTCCTGCGAACGGGTGAACGGCCTCGCCGTGGTGGTCCGCGGCAGCGTCGGCATGCTCGGTGAGCTCGCCGGCAGCCAGTGGAACGAGGGCGACGTGTCGGACTCGGTCGTGCGCAGGATCGCCCTGCCCGACGCCTTCTTCGCCACTGACGGGCTGTTCGAGACGCTGCTGACGGTGCTCGACGAGTTCGGCGTCTTCCCGGCGGTGGTGGCCCGTGAGCTGGACCGCTACCTGCCGTTCCTCGCCACGACCAAGGTCTTGATGCACGCGGTGCGCAACGGCGTCGGGCGTGAGCAGGCGCATGCAGTGGTCAAGGAGCACGCGGTCGCGGTCGCGCTGGCCATGCGGGAGCAGGGGACGGAGCGCAACGACCTGCTGGACCGGCTCGCCGCCGACGCCCGGCTCGGGCTGTCCCGGGAGGCGCTCGTCGGTGCGGTCGCCGCGCCTCTGTCGTTCACCGGCGCCGCGACCGACCAGGTGGACGCCGTGGTGGCCCGGGTGGAGACGGTGGTGGCCCGGCACCCGGAGGCTGCCGCATACCGGCCCGACGACATCCTCTGACCGCCCCGCCAACGCTCCCCACCCACGATCCGCGACTTTTGCAGCACCTGTGCGCTGCGTCCGACCCGATGGCCAGACACTGACAACCTGTTGCCCGCCGACGTCGTTCTCCTGGTGTGACGGTGACAGCGGCGGCGACGACGGCGACCGACCCGGTCGCGAGGACGGAGAGCCCTATGCGGCGGCCACAGCGGGCCCAGCTGGACGCGGCGTACGTCGCGTTCGTCGACGCGCGCCGGGTCGCCTTCGTGCGCACGGCGTACCTGCTGTGCGGTGACTGGCACCGGGCCGAGGACCTGGTGCAGCAGGCGATGATCAAGCTTTACCTCGCCTGGCCGCGACTGCGGCGCCAGGGCGAGGAGGACGCGTACGTACGTCGCATCCTCGTCAACACCCACACCGACGAGTGGCGGTGGCGGTCACGCAGACCGGAGACACACCTCCCGGACCACGTCGACCTGCCCGCCGCCGGGCGGGTCGACACCGAGGAACGAGACGCCCTCCGCCAGGCGCTCGCCGCCCTGCCGGAGGGGCAGCGCAAGGTCGTCGTGCTGCGGTACTGGCTCGGCCAGTCGGTCGAGGAGACCGCCGTCGACCTGCGGATCTCCGCCGGGACGGTAAAGAGCCAGAGCGCCCGAGGGCTGGCCCGGCTGCGCGAGGTGCTCGCGGTGGCCGAGGACAGCAGACCCAGCCTCCACCCGGACACCAGCAGAACGGGAAACCGATCATGAACGAGCACGAGCTCCAGCGGCGGCTCGGACAGCTCGTCGCCGACCAGCCGGCGCCGCGGCTGTCCAGCACGGACGCACTGAACAGGGGCCGCCGGCGGCTGCGGGCGCGACGGGTGGTCGCCGGCCTCGCCGGGTGCGGGCTCACTGTGGCCGCGGTCGCCGGGGTGACGGCCGCCTGGCCGGCCGACCCGGCCACCGACAGTGCGCCTCCGCCGGTGGCGGCGGCGGGCGAAGTGGCGCTGGCCGAGCTGAGCAACGCCGAGATCGTGCAGCGCTGCGTGCGGGCCGACAACAGCAGCATGCTGCCGGCCGATTTCGGCGCCGGATCCCGCGTCCTGGTTTCCGAGGTGGCGGGCGATCGGCTGCAGGCGGTGATTGTCGCCGACCAGGCGGACGTCTGGGCGCAGTGCGGGCTGTTCGACTACCCCCGCGCCGAGTTCAACGGGTACTCGGAGACCTACCCGATGGACGTCGACCCCGAGCCGGCTCAGCCCAGGGCAGAGATGAGCGGCTTCGGCTTCGGCCCGGACGGGTTCACCTGGACCGACCGCTACCCCACCGACGTGCACCGGGTCGAGGTGCGGTTCCGCGGCGGGCCGACGCTGACGCGCCGGACGGTCGACGGCTTCGTGGTCTTCAACGCCGCCGTGGACGTGTTGGAGCCCGGCACCGGATCCGGGGAGCCGATGGCGACCAGGCCGTTCCGGGTGACGCTGTACGCGGCCGACGGCAGCGTCCTCGGGGCGACCAGCAGCTGGGTCGGACAGGGCCCGGAGCTGACCCTGCCGCCGGAGTATCACTCGCTGGTACCGCTGTCCGATCCCTAGGATCGACCGGTGCGCACGCCCCGCGAGTCAACCCCGGTGATCCCGCCGGGGCTGACCCACCTGCACTCCGGCAAGGTCCGCGACCTGTACGCCCTCGGGGACGACCGGCTGGTGATGGTGGCCAGCGACCGCATCTCCGCCTACGACTTCGTGCTGGACTCGCCGGTCCCGGACAAGGGCCGGGTGTTGACCCAGCTGTCGCTGTGGTGGTTCGACCAGTTGACCGACCTGGTCCCCCACCATGTGCTGTCCCGCACGCTGCCGGACGGGTGCCCGGCCGAGTGGACCGGCCGCGCACTGGTCGTCGAGCGGCTAGCGATGTTCCCGGTCGAGTGCGTCGCGCGCGGGTACCTCGCCGGTTCGGGGCTGGTGGACTACCGCGCCAGCGGCGCGGTCTGCGGAGTGCCGTTGCCAACCGGGCTCGAGGACGGCTCGCGGCTGCCCGAGCCGATCTTCACTCCCGCCACCAAGGCCGCTCTCGGCGAGCACGACGAGAACGTGTCGTACCCGGCGGTGGCCGCGACCGTCGGCGACGACGTTGCCGCCGAGCTGCGCCGGCTGACCCTGGCCGTCTACGCGCGAGCGGAGGCCATCGCCCGAGAGCGGGGGATCCTGCTCGCCGACACCAAGCTCGAGCTCGGGGCCCGCGGGGACGGCACCATCGTGCTGGCCGACGAGGTGTTGACCCCCGACTCGTCCCGCTTCTGGCCGGCCGACGAGTGGCGGCCGGGTCGATCCCAGCCGTCGTTCGACAAGCAGTACGTGCGCGACTGGCTCACCTCGCCCGCATCCGGGTGGGACCGGCACAGCGGGGCCCCGCCACCAGCGCTGCCGGACGAGGTGGTGGCGGCGACCCGCGGGCGCTACGTCGAGGCCTACGAGCGGCTCACCGGCGAGCGGTTCGGCTGACCGGGCGTCTTGCGAACCCGGCCGAGCCGGGGTCTACTCCCCGGGAGACCGCGTCCCCGACCCCGGAGGTTCCCCGTGCTGAACATGGCCGTGATGCTGGAGGACAGCGCCCGCGTCGCGCCGGACCGGGACGCGGTGGTTCTCGGTGACACTCGGCTCAGCTACGCGCAGGTCAACGCGGCCGCCGGGCAGGTGGCCAACCTGCTGGTGGAGCGTGGCGTCCAGCCCGGGGACAAGGTCGCGCTCACCTGTCCCAACCTGCCGTTCTTCCCGATCGTCTACTACGGGATCCTCAAGGCCGGCGCGGTGGTCGTCCCGCTGAACGTGTTGATGAAGGCGCGCGAGGTGGCCTACCACCTGGCCGACTCCGACGCGGCGGCGTACTTCTGCTTCGAGGGCACCGAGGACCTGCCGATAGGCGCGGAGGGCTGGAAGGCGTACGGCGGCACTGACTCGTGCCGGGACTTCTTCCTGCTCACCGCCGACCCCGCGGCAACCTCGCCGATCGACGGCGCGGAGACGTTCGGGCGGGCCATCGGGGGGCAGTCACCGACCTTCGAGACCCGCGTCACCGAGGCGACCGACACCGCGGTGATCCTCTACACCTCCGGCACTACCGGGCAACCCAAGGGCGCCGAGCTCACCCACGCGAACATGACCCTGAACGCCGCCAACCAGGTCCGGCTCTTCGGCACCCACGAGCGCGGCTGGGACACCTACCTGGTGACGCTGCCGCTGTTCCACTCCTTCGGCCAGACGGTGATGATGAACGCCGGACTGTGCTTCGCCGGGACGCTGGTCCTGCTGCCGCGCTTCGACGCGAAGGCGGCACTGGGGCTGATGCAGTCCGAGGAGATCACCTTCTTCGCCGGTGTCCCGACGATGTACTGGGGTCTGCTCGGCGCGCTGGACGACTCGGTCGACGTGCACCGGATCGCCGCCAACCTGCGCGTTGCCGTCTCTGGCGGCTCGTCTCTCCCGGTGGAGATCATCAAGAACGTCCGGGAACGGTTCCACGTCCAGATCCAGGAGGGCTACGGCCTGTCCGAGACGTCGCCGGTGGCGACCTTCCAGCCGATGGGAGCCGAGCCGGTGCCGGGCTCGATCGGCAAGCCCATCTGGGGAATCGAGTGCAAGCTCATCGACTCGGAGTGGAAGGAGATCACCGGCGAGGACGAGGTCGGCGAGATCGCGATCCGCGGCTACAACATCATGAAGGGCTACTACAACCGGCTGGACGAGACGGCCGAGGTGATGCGGGACGGCTGGTTCCGCAGCGGGGACCTCGCCCGTCGGGACGCCGACGGCTACTACTACATCGTCGACCGCGCCAAGGACATGATCATCCGCGGTGGGTTCAACGTCTACCCGCGAGAGGTCGAGGAGGTGCTGCTGACCCACCCCGCCGTCTCGCTCGCGGCGGTGGTCGGCGTCCCGCACGAGTCGCACGGCGAGGAGGTCAAGGCGTACGTGATCCGCGCCGAGGGCGACACCACGAGTGAGACCGAGCTGGTGGAGTGGGCCAAGGAGCAGATGGCCGGGTACAAGTACCCGCGCAGCATCGAGTTCCGCGACGCGCTGCCGATGACGGCGACCGGCAAGATCCTCAAGCGCGAGCTCGCCTGAGCACACCCGCGGGACGCCCTCGTCTAGGCTCGTCGCGTCCCGAGCCTCCCCCGTACGCCCGAGGAGTTCGCATGGCCCGCGTCGTCGTCGACGTGATGCTCAAGCCCGAGATCCTCGACCCCCAGGGCAAGGCCGTGCACGGTGCGCTGCCCCGGCTCGGCTTCGAGGGCGTCACCGACGTCCGTCAGGGCAAGCGCTTCGAGCTCGAGCTGGACGGTGAGCTGACGCCGGAGCGGCTCGAGCAGGTCCGCGCGATGGCGGCGACACTGCTGTCCAACCCGGTGATCGAGGACTTCGCGGTGCGCGTGGACGGGGAGTCGGCAGCGTGAGGGTCGGAGTGGTCACCTTCCCCGGGTCGCTCGACGACGTCGACGCGGCCCGTGCGGTCGGGCTGGCCGGCGGCGAGCCGGTGCCGCTGTGGCACGGTGACCACGACCTCCGCGGGGTCGACGCGGTGGTGCTGCCCGGCGGGTTCTCGTACGGCGACTACCTGCGCTGCGGGGCGATCGCCCGGTTCGCCCCGGTGATGACCGAGCTGGCCGACGCCGCCCGCGGCGGGCTGCCGGTGCTCGGCATCTGCAACGGGTTCCAGGTGCTCTGCGAGTCGCACCTGCTCCCCGGCGCCCTGATCCGCAACGACCATCGCAAGTTCGTCTGCCGCGACCAGCGGCTGCGGATCGAGAACGCCGACACGGTGTGGACGTCGGCCTACGGCACCGGTGAGGAGATCGTGGTGCCGCTGAAGAACGGCGAGGGCGGGTTCGTCGCCGACCGGGCGACGCTGGACCGGCTCGAGGGCGACGGGCAGGTGGTAGCCCGCTACGTCGGGGACAACCCGAACGGGTCTGCGCGCGACATCGCCGGCATCAGCAACGAGACGGGCACCGTGGTCGGGTTGATGCCTCACCCCGAACACGCGGTCGAGCCGCTGTGCGGCCCCGGCACCGACGGCCTCGGTTTCTTCACCTCGGTGCTGCACCGCCTGGTCCGCAGCTGAGCCGACGCGCCGGCGGCGGACGCCCGCTCAACTGCTGCGCAGTGCGACGTCGTCGAGCTGGAAGTCGGTCCGGTTGCTCTGGTCTTCCGTGGCCACGAACCGCAGCGTGATGGTGCGGCCGAGGTACCGGTTCATGGCCACCGTGTACTTGACGTACGTGCCGGTGGCGTCGGCGCTGGACAGCGTCCGGACGGTTTGGGTGATGCCGTTGCGGGTGACCCGCACCTTGAACGTGTCGTCGGTGTTGCCGGCCGGCTCCTCGGACGAGGTCTTCAGCCAGAACGTCAACCGGGCGGCGGTGCCGTTCGGGATGGACACGCGCTGGGCCAGCGTGTCGGAGTGCGGGGTGCCGTTGCCGCCCATCCAGGCGATCCAGGCGCCGCTGTGCGGGTCCGAGGTGGTCAGGCTGTCCTCGGGGTTGCCGGACCAGGCGCCGTTGTCACCCTGCTCGAACCCGCCGTTGCGGAGCAGGTTGCCGGGCGCGGCGGACGCGGGAGCGCCGGCGGCTCCGACCAGCGCGGCGGACAGCGTGAGGCCGATAGACGCGGCGACGAGACGCTTCATGGGGATCCCCTCGTGACGGGCTGTTCGGCTCGGATCGAGCCAGCGGCACGGTAGCCCTCACCACCATCCCTCCGACGGGGTAACTGGATCAGAGGGGGGAAATGACTCAGCGTGACTATCGGAGATAGCTCGATCGGGGGGCGCCCGCCGGCTCGGCGCTCAGCCGGACGCCACCAGCCCCACCGCGAGTCCGGCCAGCAGCAGCCCGGCGGTCTGCGGTCGGCTGATCCGCTCGCGCAGCACCAGGGCCGCGAGCAGCACAGTGGCGCCGGGGTACAGCGACGACAGCACCGCCGCGACGGTGAGCAGCCCGGTCTGGGTGGCCAGCAGGAAGAGCACGGTCGCGGCGGTCCCGAGCACTCCCACGCCGATGCCGAGGCTGGCGGCCCGGTCCCGCGGCAGCCAGTCGCTGCGCAGTACCGCGGCCAGCGCCGCGGTCGCCAGCACGGCCATCGCCTGGGTGAGCGTCAGCGGTCCGAAGCCGGCGCTGTCGGGCACCTGGGCGAGGCTGGAGAACAGCACCCCGAAGCCGAGACCGGCAAGCATCCCGTCCACCAGCCCGGCGTTGTGCGACCGCAGGTGCGCCGGCCGGTCCGCATCCTCGGGGACGAGCGACACCAGCCAGATCGCCGGCAGCGCACAGGCCACACCGGCCCAGGTCACGGTCGACGGCCGGTCTCCGGTCAGGACGCCGACGGCGACCGGAACCAGCGCGGAGAGCAGTGCCGACACCGGGGCCACCACCGTCATCGTGCCGCCGGCGAGGCCGCGGTAGAGGAAGCCGGCCCCGGCTCCACTCCCGACGCCCGCGAGCGCCGACCAGACCCAGTCGCTCACGGTCGGGTCGCCGCCGACGGTGACAGCGAGGCCGAGCGTCAACACGGTGGCGGTGGACTGCGACGCCACCGCCACCGCCCACGGGCTGGTCTGACGGGAGAGCAGGCCGGCGAAGAAGTCCGACAGCCCGTACGCCAGCGCACAACCCAGCGAGAGCACGACGACCACGCCGGGACTGTACGAGGACAGACCGCCGATGCCGACCCGGAGGTGGTGCCGGCACCGCACGGCCCCGGTCCGGCCGCGTCGCCGCGGTAGGCCCACCCCGCGCTGAGCGTGACGCTTGCCCGCGGTTCTGCACGGCGTGCCGCCGCGAAACGGTCACTACCAGCGGGGGTGGGGGGCGTGGGTAGGGTTCGCCGGGTGACCGACGCTGCCCCGACGAGCGTCCCGACCCGGCTGCCCGTCGACACCGTGCAGCACGCGGCGGACACGCCCGAGCACGAGCAGCCCTGGGCCGAGCTCGGCCTGCGCGCCGACGAGTACGACCGGATCCGCACCATCCTCGGTCGCCGGCCGACCAGCTCCGAGCTGGCCATGTACTCGGTGATGTGGTCCGAGCACTGCTCGTACAAGTCCAGCAAGGTGCACCTGAGCCGCTTCGGCGAGCTCCCGCCGAGCACGCCGGTCGGCCGACTGCTGGCCGGGATCGGCGAGAACGCCGGTGTGCTCGACATCGGCCACGGTTACGCGGTGACGTTCAAGATCGAGTCCCACAACCACCCGAGCTACGTCGAGCCGTACCAGGGCGCGGCCACCGGTGTCGGCGGGATCGTCCGCGACATCCTCGCGATGGGCGCACGCCCGGTGGCCGTCATGGACCCGCTGCGGTTCGGCCCGCTGGACGCGCCGGACACGGCGCGCGTGCTGCCCGGCGTGGTCGCCGGAGTCGGTGGCTACGGCAACTGCCTCGGCCTGCCCAATGTCGGTGGCGAGGTCGTCTTCGACCCATCGTACGCGGGCAACCCGCTGGTCAACGCCCTGTGCGTGGGCGTCCTGCGGCACGAGGACCTGCACCTGGCCAACGCGTCGGGCACCGGCAACGCGGTGATCCTGTACGGAGCGCGGACCGGTGGTGACGGCATCGGTGGCGTGTCGGTGCTCGCCAGCGAGACGTTCAGCGACGCCGACGGTGGCGGCGGGCCGGTCAAGCGGCCGAGCGTCCAGGTCGGCGACCCGTTCATGGAGAAGCTGCTCATCGAGTGCACGCTCGAGCTGTTCGCCGCCGGACTCGTCAGCGGCATCCAGGACCTCGGCGGTGCTGGGTTGTCCTGCGCCACTTCGGAGCTGGCCAGCGCGGGGGACGGCGGCATGCACGTCTGGCTCGACCGGGTGCCGCTGCGGGACTCCTCGCTCGCGCCCGAGGAGATCTTGATGAGCGAGAGCCAGGAACGGATGATGGCCGTCGTCGAGCCGCGGCACGTCGACGACTTCCTCGCCATCTGCGCCCGCTGGGAGGTCGAGGCGCACGTGGTCGGCGCGGTCACGACGGTCACCGACGCAGACCGCGCGCGGGGTGGTCGGCTGGTGGTCGAGTGGCATGGCGAGACCGTCGTGGATGTGCCGCCGCGGACGGTGGCGCACGAGGGGCCGGTCTACGAGCGGCCGTACGCCCGCCCCGCCGACCAGGACGCCCGGGAGGCCGACGGGGCGGAACGGCTAGTCCGCCCCGGTACGGGCGCGGAGCTTCGGGAGACGGTGCTGCGGTTGGCGGCCGCGCCGAACCTCGCCGACCGGTCCTGGGTCACCGACCAGTACGACCGGTACGTCCGGGGCAACACCGTGCTCGCGCAGCCGGAGGACGCCGGCGTCGTCCGGGTGGACGAGGAGACCGGGCTGGGGGTGGCCGTGGCCACGGACTGCAACGGTCGGTTCTGCCGCCTCGACCCGTACCGCGGGGCACAGCTCGCGCTGGCCGAGGCGTATCGCAACGTCGCGGTGGTCGGGGCCCAGCCGCTCGCGGTCAGCGACTGCCTCAACTTCGGGTCGCCGGAGGATCCCGAGGTGATGTGGCAGTTCGAGCGGACGGTGGCCGGGCTGGTCGACGGCTGTCGCGAGCTGGGGTTGCCGGTGACCGGCGGTAACGTGAGCTTCTACAACCAGACCGGAGCGGTGGCGATCCTTCCGACGCCGGTGGTCGCGGTCCTTGGCGTGCTCGACGACGTGCGACGCCGGGTGCCGCACGGCTTCGCCGCTCCGGGCCGGTCGATCCTGCTGCTCGGCGAGACCCGGGAGGAGCTGTCCGGCTCGGAGTGGGCGCACGTGGTGCACGGGCACCTCGGCGGCCGGCCGCCTGCGGTGGACCTGTCGGGCGAGCGGGCGCTGGCGGAGCTGATGCGCGCCGCGGTGACCGCCGGGTTGGTCGAGTCCGCGCACGACCTGTCCGACGGTGGGCTGAGCCAGGCGCTGGTCGAGTGCTGCCTGCGGCACGGCGTCGGTGCTCGGGTCCGCCTGCCGGGCGGTGTCGACCCGTTCGTCACGCTGTTCAGCGAGTCGGCCGGTCGTGCGCTGGTGTCGGTCCCCGCGGAGACCGAGCAGGCGTTCCTGGCTATGGCGACCGAGCGCGGGGTCGCGTGCGCACGGCTTGGCGTTACCGACGCGACGCCCGGCGTGCGCGTCGACGGGCTCTTCGACCTGTCGCTGGACGAGCTGCGGGCGGCGTGGTCCTCGACGCTTCCCGCCGCGCTCGGCCCCTGACCCCCCGCCCGCCCTGGTCACGATCCGCGACTTTTGCAGGTCACGGCTCTGCGAAAGTCGCGGATCGTGACCAGGGGTCTTTGCGGATCGCGGATCGTGACCAGGGGTCTTGCGGATCGCGGATCGTGACCAGGGGTGCTCGGGTGTCAGCCGCGGCCAACCCGCCCGTTACCCAGCGCCCGCCAGAGGTCTCGGTCGACGACGCCGTTGTCTGGCAGGCCCACGGCCCGCTCGTACGCCCGCACCGCCGCCGCGGTCGCCACCGTGAACACCCCGGTCCGGGGCACCGTCCGTCCGGCGGCTCGCAGCGCCCGCTGCAGCCGCCAGACCGCCTGCGCGTCCGAGCCGACCTTGAGCAGCGGGTGCCGCCCGTTCGAGAGCAAGACCAGCCACGACCGGGTGGTCAGCCGCCCGCTGACCGGCAGGTCACGCGCCACCTGCAGTCGCTTGAGCGCTCGCGCCATCGGCTGGTCGAACCGCTCGCTCACCGCTGCCTTCGTCCAGCCGCCGCGGCGCAGCAGGCATCGGGCGGCGGCCACTCGGGGTCCCTTGTGTCCGCGCTCCAGCACCGGGTACGACGGGAAGGTCAACCGGCGGTCGCAGGTGCCGGTCTGCGGTCGGGCGCGGGAGCCCTTGCCGACACTGAGCCAGTTGCGGTCGATGGCCATGCCCAGGCCGCCGTAGGTCGCCGTGACGTCGAGTTGGTACTGGTGCAGGCGCTTGCTGCCCCGCCAGAAGTCCCCCGACAGGTACGGCTCGCCCTGGAGGTCTGCCCGCCCGTTGCCCCAGGCGAACCACAGCTGGTCCGGCCACGTCCAGCGGTCCCCGTTGCGGTGCCTGGCCACGTCCACTGCCTGGATCGCGGCGGAGGCGCTGGAGTAGAGGCCGGAGCGGTAGCCGAGCTTGTGCAGCCGCTCGGTCCAGGCGTCCACGTGGGTGAGGACCGCCTTGTTGCACCGGGAGTTGGTGCGCTCGTACCACTCGATGTCGAGGTACAGCGTGCTGCCGGGCCCGATGCCGAAGTGTCGCGCCTTGGCGACCGACGCGTCGGCCGCCCAGGTGCCCTGCCGGTGCGCCTTGTGCGGGCGGGCGGACATCCGCGGCTTGGAGGGGGTCGGATCGCCCTGCTGGAAACAGGGTGCCTGCAGGCCGACGTGGATGGGCAGGATCCGCCAGCCGCGGCTGTGCTGGCGGCGCACCCAGGCCGGGTCGAGGTACGGCTGCGCGCTCTCCGGACAGGCACGACCGGACCCGCTGATGTAGATGCCCACCGCGGAGAACGGCGAGGTCCGACGCCAGGTGTCCATCGCCGCGCTGCTCGGGGTGACACACCGGTCGAACCCGAAGCCGGTGAACGAGCGCGGGGTCCGGATCATCTTGGGTCCGCGCGGCGCGGCGACCGGCGCGGCGGCTGGCGTCGCGGCCGCAACGCCGACCCGGGCGCCGGGCGCGGTGGCGCTCTGCCCGCCGACCGCCGATCCGGACGCGGGGGCGAGCGGGAGCACCAGCAACGCGGCGGTGGCCGGGGCGGCGATCAGGGCGGGGGGAAGTCGTCGCATGCGCACCAGGCGACGGTAGGTGCCCAGCGCTCCAGGACCAGCACAACATGCCCGGAATGGACCGATCGGATGATGCGGGTGGGACAGTTGGGACCACGCCGGGACCGAGCGATGACGCATTTCGGTTGCCAGGACGACGGGAATGCATCAGCACCGATGCCTACGCTGAGGGTCGTGCCCGTACGCCTGCGCCCGGCCCCCGACGCCGACGTCGCCGCCGCGCTCGAGCGACGGCAGCGAGCGGTCGCGAACGCCGGAGACGAGCGGTTGCTGGTCCGGCACCTGCTCGCGGTGCTGGCGCGCGACCACCCGGGCGCAAGCGTCGAGGTTCGCGTGCCGCCGTACGCGGTGGTGCAGTGCATCGCCGGCGCCCGGCACACCCGCGGGACGCCGCCGGCCGCCGTGGAGACCGCCCCGCAGACCTGGATCGCCCTGGCGACCGGTGAGCTGACGTGGCAGCAGGCGTCGGCGGGTGGGCTGCTGCTGGCGTCGGGGGAGCGGTCCGACCTGTCCCCGCTGCTCCCGCTGACCCCGGCGCCCGCAGACCGCGACTAGGGTCGCGCCATGTCGCAGCAGACGGACCGAAGCGGGCGAGTCGAGGACCTGCGGGCGGCGACCAAGGCGGCGCTGCCACAGGTGCGGGCCTGGCTGGACGAGCTGGTGCGGATTCCCTCGGTCAGCGACGTCGACGGAGACGCGCCGGAGGTCCGCCGCAGCGCCGACGCGGTGGCGCGGATCCTGGACACCGCCGGCTTCCCCGAGGTGGAGGTGTTGGCGGAGGGCGGCCGACCGGCGGTGCTCGCCCGGCACCCGGCCCCCGCGGGAGCCCCGACCGTCCTCCTGTACGCCCACCACGACGTGCAGCCGCCCGGCGACGACGCGGACTGGGACAGCCCCCCGTTCGAACCCACCGAGCGAGCCGGACGGCTGTACGGGCGAGGTGCCGCCGATGACAAGGCCGGCATCGCGGCCCACCTGGCGGCGTATCTGGCCCACGGTGGCCGGCCGCCGGTCGGGGTGACGGT
This sequence comes from uncultured Actinomycetota bacterium, assembly GCA_963704295.1. Lineage (GTDB taxonomy): Bacteria > Actinomycetota > Actinomycetes > Propionibacteriales > Nocardioidaceae > JACCVL01. The sequence continues at coordinate 1,731,336 of OY969884.1, forward strand.
CTTCGTGGAGGGTGAGGAGGAGTCCGGGTCGGAGTCGTTGCCCACCATCCTCGCCCGGCACCGCGACCGGCTGGCAGCCGACGTGTTCGTCATCGCCGACTCGACCAACTGGGACGTCGGCGTCCCGGCGCTCACCACCTCGCTGCGCGGGCTGGTCAACGTGCAGGTTCGGGTGCGGACGCTCGATCACGCGGTGCACTCGGGAATGTGGGGTGGGGTGGTCCCGGACGCGCTGACCGCGTTGGTCCGGCTGCTCGCCACGCTGCACGACGAGGACGGCAACGTCGCGGTGGCCGGCCTGGTGTCGACGTCGGCCAGCGAGCTCGACTACCCCGAGGACCGGGTTCGAGCCGAGTCGTCGGTGCTGGACGGGGTCGAGCTGATCGGCTCCGGCTCGGTCGTCGAGCGGCTGTGGACCCGGCCGGCGATCGCGATCACCGGGCTGGACGCCCCGCCCAGCGAGCACGCGTCGAACACGTTGCTGGCTTCGGCCCGGGCCCGGGTCAGCATGCGGGTGGCGCCGGGTGACGACGCCCGGGCGGCGCTGGCGGCGCTGACCGAGCACCTGATGCAGCGGGCGCCTTGGGGGGCGGAGGTGAGCGTGGACTCGCCGGACCTGGGGCAGCCGTACGCCATCGAGGCCAGCGGACCCGCGTACGACGCCGCGCGGTCGGCGTTCACCGATGCCTGGGACGGGACCGCGCCGGTCGACATCGGGGTCGGCGGGTCGATCCCGTTCATCGCCGAGTTCGCCGCCGCGTTCCCGGACGCGGCGATGCTGGTGACCGGGGTCGAGGACCCGGACACGCGGGCGCACGGAGCCAACGAGGGCCTGCACCTGGCCGAGTTCGAGCGGGTCTGCCTCGCCGAGGCGCTGCTGCTCGACCGCCTCGCCGGCTGACCCGGCTGCAGCTTTCACGGGGTACCCCGTGAAAGTGCCGCTGCCCGAGACTCAAGACCCTTGGGCAGCGCGACTTTCGCGGGGTACCCCGTGAAAGAGTCGCCGCGCCCCCCGGGGCGGCAGCGGCGAGGTGAGCGGAGCCGACCCGTACGATGGCGCCCGTGCCCCGTCGAGACGGTCGCCTGACCCACGCGCTCGACCCACACGACCTCGGACCTCAGGATGCCTGCGGTGTCTTCGGCGTCTGGGCGCCCGGCGAGGACGTCGCCAAGCTCACCTACTTCGGCCTGTACGCGCTGCAGCACCGCGGCCAGGAGTCCGCCGGCATCGCGGTCAGCAACGGCCGGCAGATCCTGGTCTACAAGGACATGGGCCTGGTGTCCCAGGTGTTCGACGAGCCGACGCTGGAGTCGCTCAAGGGTCACCTCTCGGTGGGCCACAGCCGTTACTCCACCACCGGTGCGAGCAACTGGCAGAACGCCCAACCCACCTTCCGGCCGACCGCGGGCGGTGCCCTCGCGCTCGCGCACAACGGCAACCTCATCAACACCTCCGACCTGGTCCAGCTGCTGGCGGACCGGGCCGAGCAGTCCGGCGAGCTCGCCCCGAGCCGGCCCGGCGCCGCCGAGACGACCGACACCGGCGTGGTGAGCGCGCTGCTTGCCTCCTACCCGGACCGGTCGCTGGAGGAGGCGGCGGTCGAGGTGCTGCGCGAGATGCGGGGGGCGTTCTCGCTGGTCTGGATGGACGAGGCGACCCTGTACGCCGCGCGCGACCCCCAGGGCATCCGCCCGCTGGTCCTCGGCCGGCTCGAGCGCGGCTGGGTGGTCGCCAGCGAAACCGCTGCGCTGGACATCGTGGGCGCCTCGTACGTCCGTGAGATCGAGCCCGGCGAGCTGGTGGCCGTCGACGAGCACGGACTGCGGACCCGGCGGTTCGCCCCGGCGGCGCCGAAGGGCTGCCTGTTCGAGTTCGTCTACCTGGCCCGACCGGACACCAAGATCTCCGACCAGCGGGTGCACTCCGTGCGGGTCGAGGTCGGCCGCCGGCTGGCCCACGAGCACCCGGCCGACGCCGACCTGGTGATCCCGGTGCCCGAGTCCGGGACCCCGGCGGCCATCGGCTATGCCGAGGCGTCCGGCATCCCGTACGGCCAGGGGCTGGTCAAGAACTCCTATGTCGGTCGCACGTTCATCCAGCCCAGCCAGACCATCCGGCAGCTCGGCATCCGGCTCAAGCTGAACCCGCTGCGCGACGTCATCGCCGGCAAGCGGCTGGTCGTGGTGGACGACTCGATCGTGCGCGGCAACACCCAGCGTGCCCTGGTCCGGATGCTCCGGGAGGCCGGCGCCATCGAGGTGCACGTGCGGATCTCCAGCCCCCCGGTGAAGTGGCCGTGCTTCTACGGCATCGACTTCGCCAGCCGGGCCGAGCTGATCGCGACCGGGCTCGGCACTGACGAGATCTGCCGCTCCATCGGCGCGGACTCGCTCGGCTACATCGACCTCGACGGCCTGGTGGCGGCCACCTCGGTGCCCAAGGACAACCTGTGCCGGGCCTGTTTCGACGGCGTCTATCCGGTCGAGCTGCCGGACGCCGAGCGGCTCGGCAAGCATCTGCTGGAGCTGGACGCCGTCGAGACGGCGACCGGCGACGGGATGGACCCCAGCCCGGACGACGACCTGGCCAGCGTCACCGCCAGCACCGCCAGCACTGCCAGCACCGCCAGCACCGCCAGCACCGACGTGGACGGGCTGCCCACCCTCACCTACGGCGAGGGCGCCGCCGACGCTCTGCGGCGGCCGTGACCGGGCGACGAGGAGCACGCAGGTGACCAGCTATGCCAGCGCCGGCGTCTCGATCGAGGCGGGTGACCGCGCCGTCGCGCTGATGCGCGCCGAGGTGGACAAGACTCGACGGCCCGAGGTGGTCGGCGGGATCGGTGGCTTCGCCGGTCTGTTCGACGCCTCCGCGCTCAAGGGGTACGACCGTCCGCTGCTGGCGACGTCGGCCGACGGGGTGGGCACCAAGGTCGCGATCGCCCAGGCGATGGACCGGCACGACACGATCGGGTTCGACCTCGTCGGGATGCTCGTCGACGACCTCGTGGTCTGCGGGGCGGAGCCGATCTACGTCACCGACTACATCGCCTGTGGCCGGGTGGTGCCGGAACGCGTCGCGGCGATCGTCAGCGGGGTGGCGCAGGCCTGCGTGGTGGCCGGTTGCGCGCTGCTCGGCGGCGAGACCGCGGAGCACCCGGGGCTGCTGGACCCGGACGAGTACGACCTGGCCGGCGCCACCACCGGAGTGGTGGAGGCGGCCGCCCTGCTCGGGCCCGAGCGGGTCCGCCCGGGTGACGCGCTCGTCGCTATGGCTGCCTCCGGTCTGCACAGCAACGGGTACTCGCTGGTCCGGCACACGCTGCTCGACCAAGCCGGCTGGAGTCTGGACCGCGAGGTGCCCGAGCTCGCCCGGCCTCTCGGCGAGGAGCTGCTGGAGCCGACCCGCGTCTACGCTCGGGACTGTCTGGCCCTGACCGGTGCGGTGACGGTCCGCGCGATGGCACACGTCACCGGCGGTGGGCTGGCCGCCAACCTGGCCCGGGTGCTCCCGGACCGTGTCGCCGCCACCGTCGACCGCAGCTCCTGGACCCCGCCGCCGGTCTTCGGACTGGTGGCTCAGGTCGGTGGGGTGCCGGTCGACGAGCTCGAGGGCACGCTGAACATGGGCGTGGGGATGGTCGCGGTCGTCGCCCCCGACGACGCGGACGCGGCGATCCGGTTGCTCGTCGAACGCGGGATCCCGTCCTGGCTGTGCGGTGAGGTGCTCGACGTCCCCGGCGGAGCGGTCGCTCTGCAGGGAGCCCACCCCGCGACCGGTGCCTGAACGGGTCGGGCACGCGCGCGGGCGGCGACTTCTTCGACCGGCGTGCGGAATCCTCGGGGAGCCGGGTACTGTTGAGGCCTGAAGGCTGACTGGACATGTCCGAGGCCCTGATCAGGGGTTCTCGGCTCGACCTGTGCGAGGGGGTCGACCCATATGGGGCGCGGCCGAGCGAAGGCTAAGCAGACGAAGGTCGCCCGGGACCTGAAGTACCGCACGATGGAGACCGACTTCTCCGAGCTGCAGCGTGAGCTGCACGGGAGTGACGGGGACCGCGGCGCTGCTTTGTCGTCGGACGACGCGGAGGCCGACGACGCCGACCCGGACGCTGCGACATCCCGACACGGCTACGCAGGCGAGGAGTCCGCGGCCCGCTGAGCCGCGCATCGACCGCTCGGGGCACCGGCCCAGGTTCTCCGGCCGACCGCTGTCTGCTGGTACGCACCGGAGACCAGCAGTACCGGCGGGCCGTTGGGTCGATGCCGCACCATCTGAACCGGTATCGCCCGACGACCGAACGGGTGGTCATGATGCCGGAATTCGCCGTTTTCGGGTCCCGCCGCCGCGAACGTGGCACACTCGAAATCACGCACCGCAGAACGCCTCCAGCAGTGGGGGCGTCGAGGGAAGGACCCCCATGAACGCGCGTCCCGCCGCACAGTCGGAGTCGTTGCTCACTCCGTCCGAGGTCGCGTCCTTGTTCCGCGTGGACCCGAAGACGGTCACCCGCTGGGCAAAGGCCGGCAAGCTCAGCTCGATCCGCACCCTGGGGGGGCATCGCCGATACCGGGAGTCCGAGGTCCGGGCCCTGCTCGCGGGCAGTGGCGGCGGCATCCCCGAGATGCGCGACCCAGCCGACTCCTGAACCACCGTCGGGCGCTGCGCGCCCGGTGAGACGGGGCTCCGATCCGACCTGCTCGGACGGGGCCTTTGTCGTCGGGCATGACGTCGTCGAGCGAGGCGGCCCGTTTGCTCGGCCTGGCTGCCCCGCCCGACGACGCCCTCGTCAGCGCTCGACGGTGACGTGCTCGTTCGGGACGCAGTGCGTCATCGTCAGGCCGGTCACGTCCCGGGGGCCGTTCTTGCCCAGGTTGCTCAGCCGCTGCTGCTCCTCGTCGCTGAGCGCCTGCGTACCCAGCGGCTCCAGGTGCCGGACGTCGTCCGCGCTGATGTCCAGGCCCTGACCCACCCTCGCCCCCAGGTCGTCGTCGACCATCAGGAGGTGCCAGACCATCCGCTCCTGGACCTCCCGGGCCGCCTGGCCGATCAGCGTCACGAAGTTGTGCACCAGGTCGTCTCGCTCCCACTGCTCGAGCAGCTGGTAGCGCTGGCCGGCCTGCTGATAGTCGTTCGTGCCCGGGAGGCGCTTCCGGGTCAGCCGGCCCACCAGCTCCGGCCCCTGCTCCTCGTGGGTCGGGTACGCCGCCTCGCGGAGCCCACCGGTGATAGACGGCTCGTAGTTGACGTGCGGGTTCTGTCCCTCGCCGAGGTCCACCCCGTACGACATCTGCCCCCCGCGCTGGTTGGTGGCGACGCCCGCGTTCTTCGCGGAGTTGACCGGAAGCTGCAGGTAGTTGGGGCCGACCCGGTACCGCTGGGTGTCGCTGTAGCTGAAGGTCCGGCCGACCAGCATCTTGTCGTCGGAGAAGTCCAGGCCGTCCACCAGCACCCCGGTGCCGAAGGCGATCTGCTCGTTCTCCTGGTGGTGGTCGTTGACGTTCGACGTGAGCGTCATGGTGCCGACCAGCCGCGGTGGGAAGTCCTGCTCCGGCCAGGTCTTGGTGTCGTCGAGCGGGTCGAAGTCCAGCTCGGGGTGGTCGTCGTCGCTCATCACCTGCACCAGCAGGTCCCACTTCGGATGCTCGCCGCGCTCGATCGCGTCGTACAGGTCCTTGGAGGCGTGGCCGAGGTCGCCTGCCTGGATGTTGGCGGCGTCCGTCTCGGTCAGGCTGCGGACTCCCTGGTGCGGCATCCAGGTGTACTTCACCAGGTGGGTGTCACCTTCGGCGTTGACCCACTTGTACGTGTTCACCCCGAAGCCCTGCATGTGCCGGTAGTCGGCCGGGATGCCGCGCGGGCTGAACAGGTTGACCAGCATGTGCATCGACTCGGGGGTCTGCGACATGAAGTCGAAGATCCGCCCCGGTTCCTGCCGGAAGGTGACCGGGTCCGGCTTCAGCGAGTGGATCACGTCGGGGAACTTGATCGCGTCCCGGATGAAGAACACCGCGAGGTTGTTGCCCACCAGGTCCCAGTTGCCGTCCTCGGTGTAGAACTTCACCGCGAACCCACGCGGGTCGCGGGCGGCCTCCGACGAGTCGCGGCCGCCAATGACCGTGGAGAACCGGATCGCGACGTCGGTGCGCTTGCCGGCCTCGGAGAACAGCTTCGCCCGGGTGTAGCGCGCGATCGGCTCGTCACCCCACGTGCCGGTGGCCTCGAAGTGGCCGTACGCCACCGCGCCGCGCGCGTGCACCACCCGCTCGGGGATGCGTTCCCGGCCGAAGTGGCTGATCTTCTCCAGGAAGTGGTAGTTCTCCAGCGTGGCCGGGCCGCGAGCACCCACCGTGCGCTGGTTCTGGTTGTCGTAGACCGGGTGGCCCTGACGGTCGGTCAGGACCGGACGGTCCTCGCCCTGCGGCGACGGGTCGTTGGTCACGTCTGTCAAGGGGTCCTCTTCTCGGTGTCGGTTGGTCCCGCGACGGTAGGAGTCACCTGCCGGACACCCCGGACCCACTCCGGATCGGTCCGGTCGGTGGTCAGGCGTCGGGCCGCATTTGCTCCGCGCGGGTACTCCGATCCTCGCACGATGCTGGCCAACGGGCAGGGCGGCCGGTGTGGAGCTCAGGCCAGGTCGAGGGCCGGTCGAGCCAGGGCGACCCGGTTGCGCCCCGCCTGCTTCGCCTCGTACAGCGCGGCGTCAGCCGACTCCATCAGCGCGGCGTGGTCGAGCGTCTGAGGTCCACGCTCCGCCACGCCGATCGAGGCGGTCACGACGACCCCTGAGCCGGGCAGCGCCACCGCGGCGATCCCGCCGCGCAGCCGCTCGGCGACCTCGGCAGCCTCGTCCAGTGAGGTCTCGCGCAACACAACGGTGATCTCCTCGCCGCCGTAGCGATAGGCGGTGTCGGTGCTCCGAAGTGTGGCCGCGACGGCGTCGGCAGCCGCGCGCAGCGCGGCGTCACCCACCAGGTGTCCGTGGGTGTCGTTCAGCTGCTTGAAGTTGTCGAGATCCACCATCGCCAGGCTGAGCGGCCGGTCGTACCGGCGGCAGCGCTCCCACTCAACCTGCAGGTCGGCTTCGAGCCGACGCCGGTTGGGAAGCCGGGTGAGGGCATCCACCTCGGCGAGCTCTCGTGCCGAGCTGTGCAGCTGGGCGGACTCGAGGGCGGCCGCACCGGTGGACACCAGCGCCTCGAGCACGTGCTCGGTGTCCGCGTCGACGGTCGTCGCCTCCACCTCGAGCACGCCGACGACACTCCCAGCGAGCACCATCGGGTAGGCATAGGACTGGCCGTCGGAGCACATTCGTGCGTCCGCGGCCGCGGCGGTCACCACCGGCCGACTCGGCAGGTCCGAGGGTGGGACCGCGCCGTGCGGGTCGCTGCTGCGGCGGGCGGCGCGGAACTGACCGTCCTCGCTGCGCACCCATAGCGTGGTCGGCGTACCGATCAGGTCCGCTGCCGCGTCGGTGACCGCCTCGGAGACGTATCTGATGCTCAGGCTCCCGGAGGTCTCACGGGCCACCCTGATCACTGTCTCCAGTCGGGCGGCGAGCAGGCCGAGTCGGGCCTCCCGCGCGGTGGCCAGCTCACCGGCTTGCTCCAGGTCGGCGGCGAACGCCTCCAGCGCCGACCCCATCGCGTCCAGCTCGGCCAGTCCCGTCGGCGCAGAGCGCGCGGCGAGATCTCCGGAGCGCAGCGCGTCGATCGTGCTCAGCACTTGCCGCACTGGTTGCAGGACCGAGCGGTCGAGCCGCCGCCGGCGCAGTGCCGCGAGCGTGCCCGCCCCCCCGAGGACGAGGAGGTGGGTGATCAACACGGCGACCAGGGCCTGCCACTGCGTGGAGAGGGCCTGGTCCCGGTGCTGCACGATCTCCTCGATGCTCGCCTCGTGTGCGGCCCGGTAGACGTCGAACAGTCGCTTGCCCTCCAGCAGGAACTCACTCAGCCGACCGTTGACCCGCTGGGTCTCCGAGACACGCATGGCGGCCGCCCGGTCAGCCCACTGCTCCCACGTCTGCCGGGCGAGCATCATGTCGATGACGTCCAAGTTCACCATGGGCGCCTCGGCCGAGCCTGTCACCAGCTCGTCGACTGCCTCCTCCGAGGCCCGCAGGCCGTCGTCGTACGACTCGAGGAACACCTCGTCACCGGTGGCCAACCAGCCCCGCAGTCCGCTCTCCTGGTCGAGCATCCCCTCATGGCCGACTCGGGCCTGCCGGGCGAGGTCGGTGTACTGCATCACCCGCGGCTGGCTGACCAGCAGCAGATAGCCGGACGACCCCATGGTGACCACGAGCAGGGCTGTCAGCACCGCGAGCAGCGCGTGGTGGCTGCGCTGCAGCTCACCGACCAGGTCCCGGCGTTGCTTCTCCGATCGCCACCGCACCGCCGCAGGATGTTGCCCCGGGGTGGGCGGCGCCCACATCTCGGAGGGAGATCGGCCTGATCGGACGAGCGTGACGTCGGTCATCCGGGGTCGGGCCGGCTTGACACCACCTCAGCGCTCCGTACATTGATACCCGCGTGGGTATAGCGGCAGTTGCCGCGTTCCCGCGTCGAAGGCACCCGACGGGTCGCCCCGACCGACCCCGCAGGAGAGGACATTCTCATCGTGACGACCGTGCACCCCGGCCAGAACATCGACGTCGCCAAGGCTCAGGCCCTGCTCAGCAACGGGGCGCGTGGCGTCCTGGACGTCCGCACGCCGGGTGAGTTCGACGGCGCGCACATCCCGGACGCGGTGAACATCCCCCTGGACCGCCTGGACGGGCGGCTGCCCGAGATCGTTGACGCGGGCGAGGGAACGCTGGTCGTGGTCTGCCAGAGCGGCGTTCGGTCCGCGCAGGCGGCGGAGAAGCTGCAGTCTGCCGGGCTGACCGACCTGGCGGTTCTGGACGGCGGGATGAACGCCTGGCAGCAGGCCGCCGCGCCGGTCGAGCGGGCCGAGCGGCAGCACTGGAGCCTCGAGCGTCAGGTCCGGCTGGCCGCAGGAGCGTTGGTCGCCGGCTCTGTGCTGGCGAGCATCGCCGTCCCGAAGGCCAAGTTTCTCGCCGGCGGAGTGGGCGCCGGACTGGTCTTCGCTGCCGTCAGTAACACCTGTGCGATGGGCACGGCGCTCGGCAAGCTGCCCTACAACCGCGGCTCGAAGAGCGACATCGACGAGGCCGTCAAGCGCCTGAGCCGGTGAGCCGTCCGGTGCTCGGCCGGTGAGCCGGGCTCCTCGCCTGCCGGCCCCTGAGCGGCTGCTGCCCGCCCTTGCCTGGCTCCGTCCGTACAGTCGCGCCGACATCACCGGGGACCTGCGCGCCGGCTTGACGGTCGCCGTCCTGGTCATCCCGCAGGCGATGGCCTATGCCGCACTCGCCGGCGTCCCACCGATCGCGGGACTCTACGCGGCCACGATCTCGCTCGTGGTCTACGCCGTCCTGGGGACCAGCCGCTTCATCTCGGTGGGTCCGGTCGCCATCGACTCGCTGCTGACGGCGGCGGCGGTGGCCCCGCTCGCCGACGGTGACACCGGCCGCTACGTGGCGCTGGCCAGCCTGCTGGCCGTCCTCGTCGGCGTGCTACAGGTCGGCGCCGGGTTGCTCCGGCTGGGCGGGCTGGTGAGCTTCCTGTCCGTCCCCGTCCTCAGCGGCTTCACATCCGCCGCGGCGTTGACCATCGCCGCCAGTCAGTTCAAGGACCTCCTCGGCGTCGAGGTGGACGGCACCGCGAGCACGTTCGTCGACGCCTTACGCGGGCTGGCGCCCACGTTGGGTGACGTCGATCCCTATGCGGTCGCGCTCGGTGCGGCCGTGCTGGTCGCGCTGTGGGCCCTTCGCCGCTGGGCGCCGTCGCTTCCCGGGCCGCTGTTGGTGATCGCCGCCAGCACCGCCTTCGTCGTGGTGGCGGACTGGGGTGGCCTGGTCGCCCTGTTGGGCGACGTCCCCTCCGGCCTGCCGACCCCCACGATCCCAGCGGTCGGTCTGGAGGACGTCTCCGCGCTGTTGCCGGCTGCCGCCGCGGTGGCCCTGATCTCCTATATGGAGTCGATCAGCACGGGATCGGTGTTCGCCCGCAGAACCCGGACCCGGGTGCGGCCGGACCAGGAGCTGGTCGCGGTTGGCATGGCGAACGTGGCCGCCGGCCTGTTCCGCGGTCTTCCGGTCGCGGGCGGGTTCTCGCGCGGTGCGGTGAACTTCGGCGCCGGGGCGCGTACCCCGATGTCCGGCGTCATCGCCGCCGCTGTGATCGTCGTCGCGCTCTTCACGATCACCCCACTGCTGGAGCAACTGCCCAAGGTGGCGCTCGCCGGGGTGATCGTGGCTGCGGTCGCCGGGCTGGTGGACCTCCGCGGTGCGGTCGCCATCGGTCGGGTGCGGCCGACGGATCTGGTGGCCCTGCTGGTCACCGCGACGGCCACCCTCGTCCTCGGCCCGGCGATGGGGCTCGGCGTCGGCGTGGCGGCCAGCCTCGCGCTCTTCCTCCGCACCAGCGCCCGCCCACACATGCCCGAGTTGGGACAGGTGCCTGGGCAGCCGATGTTCCGCAACATCGGCCGGAACGACGTCCTGACCGACCCTGAGCTGGTGGTCCTCCGGGTCGACGCGCCGCTGTACTTCGCGAACGCGCGGGGAGTCACCGACACGGTCAGCGACATCGTCGGCGAGAGAGCAGCCGTGCGGTACGTGGTGCTGGACTGCTCGGCCATCAGCGACGCCGACTACACCGGTCTTGAGCTGTTGAGCGAGCTGGCCAGTGACCTGGATGCGGCCGGCGTCCAGCTGCACCTCGCGGCGGCCCGCGGACCGGTGCGTGACCTGCTTGCTCGCACCGACCTCGGGCGAGGGCTCGAGGCCAACGGGCGGGTGCACTCCTCAGTGCCCCATGCCGTGGAGGCGCTACCGGTGCGGCTGGCGCGGACGCGGCGGGCCGATCCGGCCGGCTGAGCTCAGTCCGGGCGACCTCCGCGGATGCCGACCTGGAAGCCGCTCCGGGGCGACCACTCGGTCGCGAAGCCGAACCGGTCCCCGCGGACCAGGGTCTTCCGCCACTCCACCGGACGTCGGTGCAGGCAGCCGGTCCGCTCGATGGACAGCGCGGCTATGCCGCGGCGCAGGCCGAGCAGGTTGCGCTGGGCAGGGGTGGGCACAACGGCGGTGATGTGCTCCTGGCCGCCGGTGAGGCGGACGCCTCCGAGCCGCTCCAGCTCCTCGTACAGGCCGGTATGGGTCAGGTCGGTCTCCAGCAGCCGACCGCCGATGTCCTCCGGGAGCCAGGTGCGGTCCCACGCGAGGGGTTCGCCGTCGGCCAGTCGCAGTCGCTCGACGAAGATCAGCGGCGCCGCGTCGGGGAGCCCCAGCGCCACGGCGACCACCGGGTCCTCTCGACGGTCGGCTGCCAGGATCTCGCTGCGCTGCTCGATGCCTAGGGTCTCCAGCTCCTGGAACAGCGAGTACAGCGATCCCAGCGGCTGGGAGATCATCTGCTGGCGAGCGGTCGACACCCGGCCACGGGAGGACTGCACGACGCCGTCCTGACGGAGCCGCCGCAGGGCCTCGCGGACGGTGTGCCGGCTGACGTCGTAGGTCTGGGCGAGCTCGATCTCACCGGGGAATCGCTCCGCGAACTCGCCCAGCGACAGCCTCGCCATGAGGTCGTCGCGCAACTGCGCCCAGAGCGGGAGGGCGTCAGCTCGGTCCAGTCGTCGTCCCCTCGGACGCCGGTCGGGCATCGGGGACCTCCTCTTTGCCGCGGTCGTCACCAGCTGCCATCTCAGCGTATCCAGGCAGCCGGTTCTCGAAGACAGCGTCGAGAACCCGGCGGGCCTGTGGCTGGGCATCGAGCAAGCGAACCTCGATGTCGGCACCATGCATGTCTTCGATCAGCGAGTTCAGCACCAGCACCCCGGTCAGGTCCACCCGTCCGAGCTGGTCGAGGTGAATCGACACTTCCTGGATCTCATGGTTCTCGGCCAGCACCGCCAGCACCCGCGCCTCGAGCTCCGGCGCCGACCCGAAGTACAAGACGCCCTGCGGCTGCACGTGCAGGACGCTGCCCTCGGTCCACACCTCCATCTCCAGGTGCAGCTCGCGCCACAGGTGAACAGCGAGGGCGAGCGCCACGCCGACCACGACACCCCACTCGACCCGGGGGGCCGCCACCACAGTCACCACGAACGTGACGATCGTGACGACGAACTGTGGTCGGGACACCCGCCACGCCCGCGTCATCGGCCGGATCCCCAGCAGAGGAAGGACGGCTGCCATCACCAGGCCGGCCAGTGCAGCCGAGGGCAGCTCGGAGAGCACCGACACGACCGGCAGGACGGCGAGCACGACCAGGCCCGTCACCACACCGCTCCAACGGGTGCGGGCGCCGGAGAGCCGGTTCAGCGACGAGCGGGAGAACGACCCGCCGACCGGGTATCCGCTGAACAGCCCCGCGCCGACGTTGGCCAGACCCTGGCCGATGAACTCGCGGTCCGGATCCCACGGTGTCCGGTCCTCTGTCGCGTACCGGCGGGCGATGCTCGCAGGCTCCGCGAAACCGATCAACGCGATCACCACCCCCGGCACGATCAGTGACCCGAGCGAGCCCCAGGGGAGATCCACAGACAGCGGCGGCAGTCCGTCCGGGATGTCACCGACGACGGCTACGTCGACCGAGCCCGTGGCAGAGACGGCGAGTGCTGCCAGCGACCCGATCAGCGCCCCGGGCAGCAGCGGGTGGATCCGCCTGCTCAGCAGGGTGACGCCGAGGACGGTGAGGCCGATGCCGATGCCCCACCAGTTCCAGTCCGTTGCGTCCTGGACTGCCTGGGCGGCGGCGATCACGGGGTTGGTGTCCCCCGACTCGGTGCCGACCAGCGCCGGAGCCTGGGACGCCACGATCAGCAAGGCCGCCGCCACCGTGAAAGCGGCCACCACCGGCTGACTCATCAGGTAGGCGACCACTCCCAGCCGCAGTACTCCCAGCAGGATGCGGACGGCGCCGACGACCAACGCCAGCAACGCCGCGTGTGCCGCGAAGTCGGCGGAGCCCGGCTCGACGGTGGTCGCGAGCGCGCCCAGGGTCAGCAGGCTGGTCAGCGCGACCGGACCGGTCTGGAGATAGGGGGAGGAGCCGATCAGACCCGCGGCCAGGGTCGAGGCCACGGCGGCGTAGAGGCCGTGCACGGCCGGCACCCCGGCCAGCGTGGCGTAGGCGAGCGACTGCGGGATGAGGACGAGCGCCACGCTCACCCCGGCGACGAGGTCTCCGCGTCGGGGTGGGGTGATCCGTACCCGTCGACGACTCATGCCACTCTCCCCGTTAGGCTCGGACCGAGGCACCGGTCCGGACAACCGGTCAGGTGACGATAGCGCCTCCACCCCCGGGTCCACGATCCGCGACTTTCTCAGCCCCCCGCGCTCCGACCTCCCACGATCCGCGACTTGTGCAGGCGGAAGAAGTCGCGGATCGTGCAGCCGGGGTGGTGGGCTCGATGCGAAGGAGGCGCGGAGCTGGTGCGCTGGGGTACACGGAACCTGACCGACGTCGGCAGTGATCCCGACTATCGGTTCAGCCTGGCCAACGAGCGCACGTTCCTTGCGTGGATCCGGACGTCGCTGGCGATCATCGCGGGAGGTGTCGCGGTGCTCACGCTGGTGCCAGAGTTCGGGCCGTCGTGGTCGCGCCACGCGGTCGGGATCCTGCTGCTGTTGCTCGCCAGCGTCGTCGCAGGGGTCAGCTTCCGGCGCTGGGAGCGAGCCGAGCTGGCTCTGCGTACCGGGCAGTCGCTGCCCCCGCCCTCCCTGCTGCGCATCGTGTCTGGGGGCGTGGCCGCCTGCGCGTTGCTCGTCCTCGTGCTGGCCCTGCTGTGACGTCGATGTCGGGCTCGGACGGGCGGGTCGCAGCCCTCGAGCGGACGGCGCTTGCCTGGGAGCGGACCGGGTTCGGCGCCAGCACGGTGGGCGCGCTGCTCGTGCACGCGGGTGACAGTCGGCAGGTCGGCGTCCTGCTCGTCCTCGGTGTCGTCGTGATGGCCGTTGGCGTGCTGCTCATCCTCGTGGTGACACCGCTGCGGCACCGAGCGCTGCATCGGCGGCTCCCCCGCGGTTGGTCCCCGGTGCAGCGGGGACAGTTGCTCCTGCTGACCGCGTTCGTCGTGACGGTGAGCCTCTCGGCGCTGGTCCTCGGCGTCTGACCGACCTCCCGTGGCGGGACGTCATGCGTACGGGGGTGTATTGGCGGCGCGTCGTCTGACGTCTTGGGGGGGGTGGCGGGACGTCATGCGTACGGAGGTGTATTGGCGGCGCGTCGGCTGACGTCTTGGGGGGGTGGCGGGACGTCATGCGTACGGAGGTGTATCGGCGGCGCGTCGTCTGACGTCTCGGGCGGCGTGGCTCGACGTCATGCGTACGGAGGTGTATCGGCGGCGCGTCGTCTGACGTCTCGGGGGCGGCTCGCCGCTCTGCAGAAGTCGCGGATCGTGGGCTGGGGGGGTCAGACGACGCTCAGCGGGAGGGACCGGCCGACGAGGCTGCGGCGGACCACCGGCAGGCCGGCGGCGACCTGCGCGAGCGCGACCGCGGCCGGCGCGTCCGGCGCCCCGAGCACCACCGGGACCCCGTCGTCGCCCGCGGAGCGCAGCTGCCGGTCCAGCGGCACGCTGCCCAGCAGCGTGCTGTCCAGGCGTTGCGCGAGCTCGGTGCCGCCGTCGGTGCCGAAGACGTCGGTCACCGATCCGCAGCACGAGCACGCGACGCCAGCCATGTTCTCGACCACACCGGCGATCGGCAGCCGGGCGTCCAGCGCCATCCGGCCGACCCGAGCAGCCACCTCGACCGCGGCCGCCTGCGGGGTGGTCACCACCACGAAGGCAGCGTCCGGCAGTTGCTCCAGCAAGGACAGCTGGACGTCCCCGGTGCCCGGCGGCAGGTCGACCAGCAGGACGTCGAGCTCACCCCAGGCGACGTCGTGCACGAACTGCTCGATCGCCTTGTGCAGCATCGGGCCACGCCACATCACCGGCTCGTCGTCTTGAACGAAGAAGCCGACGCTCATCAGCTGCACGCCGTGCGCCCAGAGCGGCAGCATCATCCCCGCGATGGCAACCGGAGGGTGCCGTACGCCGAACAGCTGCGGGACGGAGTAGCCCCAGACGTCGGCGTCCAATACGCCTACCCGCAGGCCCTGACCGGCCAGCGACACGGCCAGGTTCGCGGTCACGCTGGACTTGCCGACACCGCCCTTGCCGGAGGCGATCGCGTAGACCCTCCTGGACCCGCCGAGCCCGCTGCTGTCGACCCGGGACCGTAACCGCTGGCCGAGAGCCATCCGGCCGGGCTCGTCCATCGGGGTCGCGACCACGAGGACCTCGCGGTCGGGCCAGATCGTCTGCACGGCTTCCCGGACCCGGGTGTCCAACACCGAGCGTTCCGGCCCGTCCGGCGCCGGCAGGGTGATCGACACCCGTACGGGCCCGCGGGCGGGTGCGTCCACCGACTGGACCAGCTCGGCCTCCGCCAGCGTCAGCATCAGGTGCGGCTCGAGGACGGCGCCCACTGCGGCGCGCAGCGTCGTCTCGTCCGGCGCTCCCCGGTCCCGCCCGCGCAGCGAGTCCCGCAGCGTACGGACGCTCACGCCGGGTCCGATACCCGGTAGGCGCTACGCAGCGGCATGACCGGTCGCATCATGAACTCGGGCCGGCGCTGCCCCCCGGGGCCGAGGGTGGCGCGGGTCTGGGCGAGCCACTCCTGATACACCTCGCGGGATCGGGCGGTGTCGACGTAGACGTCGCCGTACTCGTCGTCCGAGTGCGCTCGCTCCATCCGGACCTGCTGCAGCCAGCAGTGCATCCCGGACCAGGGGTCCGGCTGCACCGGGAAGGTGAGGTTCTGATGCACGCCGGGGTCGTCCCAGAAGATCCGACCGCTGTCGGGGTCGGAGGAGGCGAAGGACTTGACGCCCGACACGTAGCGCATGAACCAGCTGCGGTTCCCGTCCGGGTGGCTGAGGTCCACGCGGCCGGTCACCCAGCGGCTGCCCTCGCCGTCGCGCAGACGCCAGCGACCCATGTGGTGCGACAGCGCGCACACGCCGGGCCGGATCCCCTCGGTCACCCACACCCGGGCGACGAAGTAGCCGATCCGGGTGTTGATCCGAACCAGCTCTCCGGTCGTCACGCCGTGCCGGGCAGCGTCGTCGCTGTTCAGCCACAGCGGGTGGGAGTTGCTCAGCTCGTTGAGGTACTTGGCGTTGCCGGACCGGGTGTGGATCAGCGTCGGCAGCCGGAACGTGGGCACCAGGACGAGCTCGCCGCCCTCGAGGTCGATCTTGCGTCGGCTGACGTGGGACTCGATGTAACCCGGGGTGGCGTACTCGCCCCAGCCCCAGTCCCTCATCGCCGGTGAGTACAGCTCCAGCTTGCGGGACGGAGTGAGCCAGCCGAACGTCCGGGTTCCGTCCTCGTGCTGCAGACCGACCGCCCCGGCCTCACCGACCAGCGGCACCTGGGTGTCCATCCCGACCGGCTTGCGCAGCACCCCCTGCTCGTCCGGGGTGGCGCCCTCGGTCTCCCCCTCGGACAGCTCGCGCTCGTCCACCCGGTAGACGTCGCTCTGCACCTCGACGACGCCGAACTTGCGCATGTACTCCAGCGGGGTCAGACCCAGCTCCTCGGCCTTCTCCGGCAGTCCGGGCACGTTGTTCTCGAAGATGTAGCGGTAGTACTCGTCGACGGTGACCTTCTCACCTGGCCGGTAGGGGGACTCGAAGTAGCGTCGGATCCCGAGCGAGCCGTCCGGGTCGATCCGCCAGGACAGCTCGAACCAGAACTCGTTCTCCTCCCACACCTCGCCGGGGTTGATGTCCCTCGTGTCGGCGAAGACCCGGCCCATCTTCTCCATCGCCACCCGACGCACCGGCTGGCGGAAGCCGAGCCACTTGCCCGCGTGCGTCTCGTACGAGTGGGTGTCGTGCCGCTCGGTGGAATGGCCCATCGGCAGCACGTAGTCGGCGAACTCCGCGGTTTCCGACCAGGTCGGAGTCAGTGCGACGTGGCAGCCCACCCGGTCCTCGTCGGTGAGGGCCTCCATCCAGCTGAAGCCATCCGGGTTGGTCCAGATCGGGTTGTAGACGCGGGAGAAGTACACCTCCAGCCGGCCCCGGTCGTCCTGCAGGAAGTGCGGCAGCAGGATGGACAGCTCGTTGGTGGCCAGCGGGTATTCCCGCGGCCACAGCAGCTCGTTCCAGCGGTCGTGTCCGCCGGGCATGTCCGGCCCGTGCGGAATGAACTTGTCCCAGCCGTTCGGGCTCGTGCCACCCTCGGTGCCGACGCTGCCGGTGAGCACCACGAGGAAGAACAGTGCCCGCGCCACCATCCAGCCGCCGTAGTTGCCCGCGGCCGCCGAGCGCCACACGTGCGCAGACAGCCGACCCTCTGCCTCGGCGACGATCTCGGCCAGCTTGGCGACCTGCTCGACCGGGATCTGCGCCTCCTCCGCAGCGAACTCGAAGGTGTACTGGGCGTAGTCCGCCTCGAGACAGTCCAGGAAGGTCGCGAAGTCCTCGGCCGCGTCCGGGTGGACGTTTTGCATGTAGGTCCGCCAGTTCACCCATCGGCGGATGTAGTCGGCATCGATCCGGCGCGTGCGCAGCAGGTGCGAGGCCACCGCGAGCAGGATCGCCGCCTCGCTGCCTGGCCACGGGGTCACCCACACGTCGGCGTGCGCGGCCGTGTTGGACAGCCGTGGGTCGACGACGACCAGCTTCGCGCCCTTGGACTTGCCCTCCATGATGCGCTGGGCGTGCGGGTTGAAGTAGTGGCCGGTCTCCAGGTGGCTGGACAGCAGCAGGATCACGCGGGCGTTGGCGTGGTCCGGGGACGGCCGGTCGTAGCCGCCCCACAGTGACAGCCCCAGTCGAGCGCCTGCCGAGCAGATGTTGGTGTGCGTGTTGTGCCCGTCCACCCCCCAGGCGAGCAGGAACCGCTCGGCGAAGCCGTCCTCACCGGGCCGGCCGACGTGGTACATCACCTCGTTGTGTCGGTCCTGCTCGATCGCCGCACGGATCCGGCCGGCGATGTCGTCCAGCGCCTCGTCCCACGAGACCCGCTCCCAGTCGCCGCCACCCCGGGCGCCCTTGCGGCGCAACGGGTGGAGGATCCGCTCCGGGTCGTCGATCTGGTTGATCGTGGCGGGGCCCTTCGCGCAGTTGCGACCGCGCGACCCCGGGTGCGCCGGGTTGCCCTCGACCTTGCGGATCGACAGATCCTCCTTGTCCACGTACGCCAACAGGCCGCAGGCGGACTCGCAGTTGAAGCAGGTCGTGGGGACCAGCATGTACTCGCGCGGCACCTTGCGCGGGTGCGCCCGGGCGTCGTTTTGAACGTGATGGTCCCACTCCTCGACCGGCGGATAGTTCCGCAGGCCCCACCGGGTGCGCAGCCCGGGGAGATCCGAGTCGGGCCGGGACCGCGGTGGGGCGTGCGGAGCATCCGGCTCGGTGGCCGGCTCGGTGGCCGGCGAGGCGTCGGTCACCGGGCTCACTGCGTCGTGCGGGGTCATCGCGGCTGGTCCTCTCGTCGGCTCAGCAGGTGAGCGACCGGTTCCGAGCAGTCTTGAGCGGTCACGACAGTGGGACGTCCTGGCCGGCGCGGACGAACACGCTCTCGTAGGCAAGCAGGGATCCCTGGGCGACCAGGGCGGCGATCAGGGCGAAGCCGGTGATGCCACCGGACCAGTCCAGCGCGGCTACGAGTGCGGCGATCGCGCACGCGGCCACCGCGCCGGTCCAGAACAGCATCGCGTAGCGGCCGTGCGTGATCATGTGGGCGGCGGTGGCGGCGGCCCTGGTCGCATGTTGCCCGGCATACTCGACGGCCAACATCGCTAGGTGCCCGACCGCCCCCAAGACGAAGGCCCGGACCAGGAACTCCTGCCCCGCGGCGGACATCTCGAGGAACGGCTCGGCGAGCACGAGCACACCGGCGCCCACCATGACGGCCTGCACCACGAGGTGCCAGAACAGCAGCGGGGACTGCCAGAGATCCCGACCCTCGGCCTGGCCGAAGAGGAAGCCGGTGTAGGCGGCGGTGAGCAGTCCGGCGAGGCCCGCCGGGGCCGCCAGCAACTCGATCCAGCCGGTCTCGCCCAGTAACCCCGCGAGCAGCCACAGGCTGGCAAGCCCCGAGTACGCGGCGAGGACCACCGCACCGAGGAAGACCCACGAGGTGGGGTTGGGCTTGAGGAAGATGTAGAGGAAGCGCTCTGGTCGCTTGAGATCCCAGACCAGCAGCACGCCGGTGACGCCGGTGCCGACCAGGGCGACCACCGGGGCCACCACCTCGCCGACCGTGCCCAGCTCGATGCCGAGCGCGAGCGCGACCGCAGCCAGCATCAACGCGCCGGCACCGAACGCCTTGGTCCACAGGTAGGTCGTGACCCGCCAGCCCCACGGTCGGGGGTGCGCGGTGTTCAGCGTCGTCCTGGCCTTCGTGGTCGGGTCGACCGGGAGGTCCCGGGCGACGTCCAGCCGGTGCTCGTCGGGGTTCGCCCACACGTAGCTCTCGCTCGGGGGCGCCTCCAGCGGCTCCAGGACCGCCCGGTCGGCGCCGAGGTAGAAGACGTTCGGTCCGGTGTTCTGCTCCGGGGCACGGACCGCGGTCTCCCGGGTAGAGACCAGCTGCGCGATCGCGCTGGTTGGGTCGTCGAGGTCGCCGACCCAGATCGACTCGGTGGGGCAGACCACCACGCAGGCGGGTTCGAGGCCCTCGTCCACGCGGTGCGCGCAGAAGTTGCACTTGGCGGCGGTCGACGTGTCCTTGTCGATGTAGATCGCGTCGTACGGGCACCCCTGCATGCACGCCTTGCAGCCGATGCAGCGGTCGCCGTCGAAGTCGACGATCCCGTCGTCGCGCTTGAACAGTGCCTGGGTCGGACAGATCTTCACGCAGGGTGCGTCGGTACAGTGGTTGCACCGCAGAACACCGAACTCACGCGTGGTCGACGGGTACTCACCCTTGTCGACGTACTTGACCCAGGTCCGGAACTGGCCGACGGGTACCTGGTGCTCGGTCTTGCAGGCGACCGTGCATGCATGGCACCCGATGCACGTCCGCTGGTCCAGGGCGAACCCGTACCGCACCGCGCACCTCCCGTGGCACCCCTAGCCGGGCGCCGAGACCGTTGAGACAGGGGTAGAACCTAAGGGGCCGGTCCGTCCAGGGCAAGGACTTGTCCGTACCTTTTCGAGCGGGCTAGCCGGCCGGCGGCGAGTCCGGTCTCGTTGCCTGGGTGCGGTACCACTCGGCGTACTCGGTGGTGCGCGCCATCCGCCGGTTCAGGTCGGGGGCCCCGTCGGCCCACCACACCGGTCCGCGCTCGCCCAGCGCCTGCTTGGCGGCATCGACCGCGGCCCTCGCCACGCCGACCGCGGTCTCGTCGCTCGCCTTGCGGGCGGTCTGCTTGGCGCGGCGGGCCGCCATCAACTCGCGGACGAGCTCGGCCCGCCGCTCGGGGTCGAGGGAGGGGTCGGCGCGCCTCCACAGCCGGCCTCGAACGACGATGTACCGGCCGTCCGGTGTCACCGGGTGCTGCACGCCGACAGCGTAGGTCCTTGGCCGGCGGGACGCCTGATGGCGCTGCCCGCTCCAGCTCGACAGCGCTGCCCGGCCAGTTCGTGGTGCCCATCGACCGGCCAGGGCGCCACCATCACCTGCAGAGCACCAGCATCGTCGGACGCCCGTCCGGCGCGATGTGGGAGGTCGATATGTCTGAACCGTTCCTCGGCGAGGTGCGGCTGTTTCCGTACAACTTCGCTCCCCGGGGGTGGGCGTTCTGCCAGGGTCAACTGCTGCCGATCAACCAGAACCAGGCGCTGTTCTCGCTGCTCGGGACGACCTACGGCGGGGACGGTCGCGTCACCTTCGCGCTCCCAGACCTGCGTGGCCGGGTCCCGCTCTCGTCCGGGCAAGGACCCGGCCTCAGCGACTACACGCTCGGTCAGTCCGGCGGCACGGAGGCGGTGACGCTGGGGGTGAACGAGATGCCGACCCACAGCCACCCGGTTGCGGCGAACGGTCGGCAGAGCAACCGCCCCGGGCCGAACGGACGAGTGCCTGGTCGTGCCTCCGCTGGCGACGTCTATGCCGCCAGCGGCAATGGTGCCGTAATGGCCGCGGAGACGATCGTGCCCACCGGGGGCGGTCAGCCGCACACCAACGTGCAGCCGTACCTGGCGATGAACTACTGCATCGCACTGACCGGGATCTTCCCGTCCCGAACCTGATCAGCCGACGAGCACGTTGGCGAAGACCTGCCACGCCAGGGCGGTCTTCGCGGTCAGGCTGAGGACGAGGTAGACCCACTCGCCGTAGACGTAGTCGGCCCAGCGTCCGACCCGGCGGTACTGCAGCAGTTGGTTCACGGCGAACGAGCTGAACAAGACGAACAACGAGACGAAGATCCCGAACACGAAGGTGGGGACCTGGCCGTCGGAGCTCACCTCTGCCCCACCCAGGCTGACGGCGATGGCGATCCAGGGCACGAGGCCCGCGATGCACCCGAAGACGTACGGCAGCCAGTCGGTGCGCGTCCGCTCCGGCGGGTTCACCCGCTCCATCAGCCAGCCGAACAGGATCATCGCCGCGTTGGCGCCGAGCAGCGGGACGAGAGCCACGATGTTGACCAGGCCGGTGAGCATCGCGATCAGGCCGACCATCAGGGAGGCGCTGACGGAGTACTCGAGCCAGCGGGCCGGGTTGATCCCGGACCGGATCTGCCGCTCGTACCAGCGATGGGTTCGCGGGGCGGCGACGACGAGGTGGTCCACCGCAGCGAGCGCGAGAAAGGCCGCGACGGCCGGACCGAGCGGCAGGTCGTAGACGACGTCCGGTGCCGGCGGAACCGTGCCCGGCGGGCCCTGCGCGTAGTTCTGCGTCAGTGGCAGCGTGAAGTCGGTGCTCAGCGCCAGCAGCAGCACCACCTGGGCGGCGTGGGCGAGTCCGACGACGAGGTTGCCGATCCGCAGCCGCCGCGCCCGCTGCTCCGACAGCGCTACGGGTCCAGGGCGAGCCGGGGCCGCGTGAGCGTTCATCGGACCAGTTCTCCTGCCAGGCGCGCCATCACCGCACGCTACCCCGGCGCGTGGCCGGCAACGGTCTTGCGGCCAGGACCCGGTCGGCGCAGCGATCGGAGCTTTGGGCAGGGGTGCCGGCCGGGGATCAGGTCCATGCTGGAGCTGCGGGCAGCGTCGGCCGAAGGCGGTCACCGGGGGCTGTCGATCCGCGCCGGTGCCGTTCGTCGAACAGGTGAGGCGCGCACCGGGTGCGCCCTGTGGTGCAAGGAGTTGTGATGAGCAAGTTCATGTTGCTGTACCGAGGTCCCGCCACCCCGCCCGAGGAGATGGCGCCGGAGCAGGTCTCGGAGACCATGCAGGCCTGGGTCGCGTGGATGGGTCGGGTGGGGTCAGCGCTGGCCGACCCCGGAGCCCCGCACGGTGCCCGGACGTCGGTCGTGGACGACGGCACAACGGGGGAGCCGATCGATCTGACCGGCTACACGATCGTCGAGGCCAACGACCTCGACGGTGCCCGCGCGTTGACCGACGGTCACCCGTTCCTCTCCGAGGGTAAGGGGCGGTTCAGCATCGAGATTCTCGAGTTGGTGCCGATGGACATGTGAGTTTCCGCGCGGTCAGGTCAGCTTCTTCTCGTAGTGCACGTAGCTCGCCTCGACGCGATACCCGCGACGCTCGTAGAGACGCCGGGCCACGGCGTTGTCCCGGCCGGTCTCCAGGTGGACGGTGACGGCCCCGGCCTCCAGGGCCAGCCGCTCGCCGTGGACCATCAACGCCTCGGCCACTCCTCGACCGCGGGCGGAGGGTCGGACGTACAGGTCGTTGAGCACCCATGCGGGCGCCGCGGCCACCGATGAGAAGCCCGGGTACAGCTGGGTGAAGCCGACTGGATCGCCGGCATCGAGCCGGGCCACCAGCACCACCGACTGGCCTTGCCGCAGCCGGTCCCGCAGGAACGCGGTCGCCAAGGTCTCGTCGTACGGGTGCCCGTAGAACTCGCGGTAGGAGGCGAACAGGGCGGCGGCGCGGTCGACGTCGGCCGCCTCCACCCGGGAGACGTCGATCCCGATTTCAGAGGTCATGAGGGCTCCTTCTGGGCCGGTGCCCGACGAACAAGCTCCGCGGGGCTCGGTTCGTCACCTCGGGGACCACGCCCGGTTCGAAGCCTCCAGCGGCCAGGAGGCGCAGCCAGTCGTCGTGGCTGAACAGCCCGGTGCGGTGGGTCTCGTGCACCACCCGCACCGGGGAGCCGGTGTCCCGCAACAGGAATGCGTAGTCGGTCTCGATCCATGAGTCGGTCGGGTCCGGGTCCCGGGACCACTCGAGGTAGCGCGCACCGCTGCCGTCCGGCCCGTCACTGCCGCCGTGTCCGCTGCCCGGCTCGAAGGTCTCCGCCGTGTGGTCGGGCAGGAACAGCGCGATGCCGCCTGGCCGGCAGTGGACGAACGCCGTTTCGATGGCCTGGCCGAGCTCCGTTGCGGTCGTCATGTAGTCGATCGCATCGTGCACGAGGACGCCATCGAAGGTCCGGTCGAGCCGGACCGTGCGCATGTCGGCCCGGTGATGCGCGCAGGCCGGGTTGAGGCGTCGCGACACCTCCAGCATCGGCTCGGACAGGTCGACCAGCGTCATCGCGTGCGCCGCCCTCAGGTGCACGGCAACGTGCCCGCCCCCGCTGCCGAGCTCCAGCACCTCCCGCACCGGGATGGCCGCTTCCGTGAGCGCGGTGGCCACGAAGGCCGCCTCCTCGACGTACTCCTCCGGCGGCGAGATCAGGGGCCACCAGCCGGCCAGGTCGCCGTACAGCCGGTACTCGGTCGGTCCGTCCGGCATCGCCTCACCCCCTTCGGCCAGAGCGTTGCACACCGACGATCGGGACCTCGCCAAGTCGGAAACGGACGATCGGGGCCTGCCCGGGCAGCGGCGCCGGGTGTTTACGCTTCGTACATTCCTGGGCAAGATAGATAAAAGGGACGTTTGACCGACACCGCTCAACGGGAGCCGCGTCGGAACCGAGGGGCACCTTTCCGGGTGGCTCCCTGCGAGAGAAAGCCAGGTATCGATGCGCCGGATCGCCGCGATCGCACTGACAGCCTCCACCGTCGTCGCTCTCGGAGCGACAGCCCTGAGCGCCCGAGCGGCGCAAGTGCCGGCGGGCGAGTCCGTCGACTCCGCTCCCTACATCGTGGTGCTCAAGGACGGCGCCGACGCGCGGTCCGTGGCCTTGGCGCACGGCGCGCGGTTCGGCGTCGAGGTGGGACACGTCTACAGCTCGGCTCTGCAGGGCTACTCGACGACGATGTCCCCGGCTGTCGCCGCCGCCGTGGAGGCCACGCCATCGGTGCGCTGGGTCCAGCGAGACCGAGCGGTGTCGGTCGACGCGCAGACCACGCCGACCGGCATCGACCGGGCCAACGCGGACGCGAGCCCGACCGCTGCGATCGATGGTGTCGACCAGCGGGTCGACGTCGACGTTGCTGTGCTGGACACCGGTGCCGACCTGACGCACCCGGACCTCAACATCTACCGCGCCGGTGCCAAGAACTGCTCCATCGGTGCGGTGAACGCCAACGACATGCACGGGCACGGCACCCACGTCTCCGGCACGATCGGCGCGCTGGACAACGGAGCCGGCGTGGTGGGGATGGCGCCGGGAGCCAGGATCTGGCCGGTCAAGGTGCTGACCGACGCGGGCACCGGCCTCAACTCCGACGTGATCTGCGGGATCGACTACGTGACCGCGAACGCGTCGTCGATCGAGATCGTGAACATGAGCCTCGGCGGTGGTGGCTCCGACGACCAGAATTGCGGCAACAGCAACGACGACGCCATGCACCAGGCGATCTGCACGTCCGTCGCAGCCGGAGTCACCTACGTCGTCGCCGCCGGCAACGACTCGGAGAATGCCGCCAACTCGACGCCCGCGGCGTACGACGAGGTCATCACCGTCAGCGCCCTCGCCGACTTCAATGGCCAGCCCGGTGGTGGAGCGCCGTCCACCTGCCGATCCGACGTGGACGACACGTTCGCGAACTTCTCCAACTACGGCGCCGACGTCGACCTGATCGCTCCCGGTGTGTGCATCAACTCGACCTGGATGCTCGGCGGCTACAACACGATCTCGGGCACGTCGATGGCCAGCCCGCACGTCGCCGGCGGGGCTGCGCTGTATGCCGCGACGCACCCCACGGCGACGCCCGCCGCGGTCAAGTCGGCACTGCAGAGCGCCGGCACCCTCGACTGGAACAACACCGACGACGGTGACAGCACCAAGGAGCGTCTGCTGGACGTCGGCGGGTTCTGACGGAGGGTCAGCCCCGGTCCACTGCCATCTCGCCGAGCAGGGACCAGTCGTCCTGATCCAGCGTGGCGTTCACGACGCGAGGCGTCGCCGCCAGATGTGGTGGCAGCTCGTCCTGGGCGGCCCGGAAGTGGGCGGACCGCACGTGTGCGGCACCGGCATCGCCGTCGCGGAACGCCTCCACCAGGACGTACTCCGTCGGGTCCTCGAGGCTTCGGGACCACTCGAACCACAGGCAGCCCGGTTCCTCCCGGGTCGCGCGGGTGAAGTCCGCCGCGATCTCGGGGAACCGGTCTGCGTGCTCGGGGAGGACCCGGAACTTGGCCGCGATGAAGATCATGGGAGGTGATCGTCTCCGCCGGGACGAGGTGCGGCAACCCGTACCCGCCGCGACACCCCCCGGGACGTCATACAACACGCCGTGGATACGCCTCCGGACGTATGACGTCTTGCGGTCCCGCCCGGGCTACGGCTCGGCGCGGTTGATCACGGTCATCTTCTCCGGCGGATCGGAGTCCCCGCGCGGTCCCATCGCCCAATACTTCTTGCCGTCAAGCATGAGGTAGCGGTTGTGGTAGCGGGCCACCGCTGGGGGCGATGGCCACGGCTCCTGGACTCCTCGGCGCGCAATCAGCCGGCACAGCTTCTCGAACTCGTCGGCCAGGTCGGGTCGCCACGCCTTCACCGTGTACTCGTGCGGCCACTGAGGCATCGTCCGGGCATACTGCCAGCGAGCGGTCGCGATGTAGCGACGAGCCGCTGCGAGATCCGGGACGTCATTCAACGAGCCGTGTATACACCTCCAGAGGCATGACGTCTTGCGGGGCTGCCCGGCATGTCATGCGACGCGCCGCCGATTTAGCTCGATACGGATGACGTCCGGGGTCGAACGCTCGGGTCAACGAGCGGCTGTGCTGGTGACCCGACTCCATCACGGTCCTCGTCAGGCGGATGGCGGGGGAAGGTGCAGGGGTGATGCGGCGGCAGTGCGCACTCAGCAGGGGGGAGAGTGCGCACTGCCGCGCGTCCGGCGGACGTGCCGACGGGTCAGGGGGCCGTCGTGAACGACCAGCTTCTGGTGACCAGGCCGATGCCCGTGGATGCCGACCTGATCGCCGCCGTGCCTCCTGTGAGCGTCACCGTGTACAGACGGTTCCTGGCCAGGTTGGCGTTCGGGTTGAGCAGGACCCGGGTGCCGGCCGCGTTCGTGGTGACCGCGGCGGCGACCACCGCATTGGTGGTGGCGTCGCGAAGCACGACGTTGCTGCCGTTCACACCGACGACAGGCTCGCTGAAGTTCGCCGTGACGTTGGCTCCGCGTGCCACCCCTGTCGCGTCGGCCACAGGGCTCGTCGCCGTCACCGTTGGCGAGGCAGGACCTGCGGTCGTGAAGCTCCAGCTCGTGGTGGCGAGCGGCACTCCGGCGGTGCTGCGGATTGCGTTCGCCCCCCCAGTGAGGGTGACGGTGTACACCGTGCCGGCCGCCAGGTCGACGTTCGGGTTCAGTCGGACGCGACGCAGGTTGCCGTTGTAGCCGACTGTGGCGGCGATCTGCTGGCCAGCCGGGTTCCGCAGGATCACAGTCGCCGTCGTGAACCCCGCGCCAATCATGGCTTGATCGAAGACGGCGTCCACGTTGGTGCCGACCGGCACCCCGGTGGCCCCGGCTTCAGGCACCCGAGAGGTGATCTGCGGGCCTACCGGAGCGGACGGCGTGACCGCATTCGACGCTGCGGATAGCGGACCGGCACCGATGACGTTCACCGCCCTGACCTGGAAGGTGTACGCGGTCCCGTTGGTGAGCCCGCTCACGACCCGGCTGGTCACGGCGCTGGGGATCCCGGTGATCACTCGGCCGTCGCTGACCACGATCTCGTAGCTGCTCACGGCCGGGCTGCCGTCGGACGGAGGCGCGGTCCAGTTCACGGTCGCCGAGCCGTCACCGGCGGTGGCGGTCCCGATCACCGGCGCGGCCGGTGGGGAGAGAACGACCGTGGTGTCGGCGAAGCGCAGCCGCTCGACGTTGCGGACGGTGTCCGTTCCGTCGGTCGCCGCCCCCCTGGTGTGTGACACCAGCACCCGACCGGGCAGGAAGGTGATGTCGTAGTCCGCCCGTGGGCCGGAGAACACGGCCGTGTCCACATCACCGGCACCCGGATTGGACCGGATCTCTCGCACGATCACGAGGTTACCCGGGTCCACCGTCCCGGCGAACACCGCCGCCTGGAGGGTTGGACCGGTGAGAGCGCCCGACGCGTCGCGCAGGTACTTGTTCTCCATCAGGTCCGTGCTGCCGATCTCGGTCGACGGGTCGGCCGGGTTCGTGCGCACGCTGATCCGCACTGACAAATACCGGTCGCCGTCGATGATGTCGTCGGCGCCGCGTCCCTCGATCGTGTCGCTCCCGGCGCCACCCAGCAGGATGTTGCCATCGCCCCAGATCGGGCCGTTGGTCGGGCAGAACCCAGCTGCCGAGTTGGCCACAACCGGATCCGGGTCGCCGGTCAGCGGGGGCAGCAGGGCGGCCAGCCCGTCGATCCGGTTCAAGCCCGCTTGGTCGAGCACGTTGCAGCCGGTGAACCCGCCGCCGCCCACAGCGCTCGGCACTCGGTCGTCGCCGCGGATCACGTCGTCGAAGGCGGAACCCGAGTCGGCCTCGGTCTCCTGCCAGCGGTCCCGGTTCACGACCACCGGCAGGGGCAGCCCCACGAGGAAGTTGTTGATCGCCATGTCGTCGTCGGCCCCGACGGTGTCGAACTGGTGGATCGCCCAGTCGAACCCGCCCGAGCCGGCATTGCGGTCGACGGCGGCGTTCTGCGACATGATGTCGTCGCCACCTTCGGCGTCGTAGTCGTTCTCGCCGACCTGGCCGACGAAGACGTCGTTGCCCGGAGCGGTCTGACCGGGGTCGTCGAAGAAGGGTGCGCCGTGGTCACCGATCAGCAGATCCTGCCCGGACCCACCCTGGATCCAGTCGTCGCCGCCGTCACCGAAGACCGCGTCGGCACCGGTGCCCCCGATGATGAAGTCGTTGCCGGGGCCACCGAAGGCCTCGTTATCGTTCGCCCCGCCATTGATGAAGTCCTGTCCGTCCCCGCCCATGAAGAGGTCATCGCCGATGCCACCGTCGGTGGCGTCGTCGCCGGGACCGCCCTTTTGCACGTCGGCGCCGGAAAGGTCGGTGATGATGTCGTCGCCGTCGCCCCCGAGCGCGACGTCGTCACCGCCGTTGCCCTCGATCACGTCACGGCCGTCGCCACCCCAGAAGGTGTCGTTGTCGTTACCGCCCCACACCCGGTCGACACCGGCCGTGCCGTTGTAGACAGCTTGGCCGTTGATGCCGGGAGGGTCGACGGAGTTGCGCTGCCGGTACTGGATGGTGCCATCCGGCTTGCGGAGCAGGAGCGCGGTTTCGTCACAGTCCGTCGTGGGATCGTCAGCGACCGTCGCCCCGAACTGGGCGTAACCGGCTGCAGTTCCGTCCAGGTGGGCGAGCTGGAACTTGCAGTCGGCGGTCGCGAACACGTCAGCCTTCAATGTGTTGGTGCCGTCGGTGTTGCGCTGGATCAGCTCCGCGAATGAGTTGCCCTCGAGCTGCGTCCGCAGGTTCATGCCCGGGGTCCGCAACAGGTAGTAGAACCGGTCTCCCTCCTGCAACGCCTCCATCTGGCTCTGGAACACGTAGTTGAAAGTGCTGCCCAGGAGGCCACCGTTGAGGTTGGTGAGCTCCGCCAGTCCGCCGACCCACAGGTCGACGCTCTCCACACCGGTGGTGCTCCGACCGTTGGCCGTGTTCGCCCAGGCGCCCGAGCCGTACATGAAGTCGGCAGCGTCCTCCGGGATGTCGGCGGGATCCGTCGGTGTGCCGGAGCTCGGGTCGATGATTGCCTTGGCCGCGGCGCGCCGGTCGGCCAGCGAGGTCTGGCTGGTAATGGTCGGGTGTGTGCCGTAGGCGGCCACGAAGTTGATCAGGGACTCGGGGTGCTTGATGTTCTGCCCGAAGTCCGCCCAGCTCGTGTAAGGGGCCAGTTGTCCGTCGTTCGTCGCCTCGAAGATCTGGCGGCGCACCGAATTGAGCGGTGGGACCCCGGCGTCCCGGGCCCGGGTCAGGTTCAACGTCGCCAGGTCGAGCGGGAGCCCGAGCAGGTTGTTGCGCAGCGTCTCGGTGACGAACTCGTCCAGCTCGTTGCCGATCTGGTCCGAGGAGCCCATCACGATGCTGCCGGCAGCCTGTTCCGGCGTGAGTGTGCCGCCGGCTCCGTCGTTGAAGTACTCCGGTGGGTTGAGGAACGCCTCGAGCAGCGGGAGCGAGTTGTCGGACCCGTCGAGATTCGTCCGGGCAACCGTGTCGTCCAGCATCGAGTGCCCGAATCGGTAGACGGCGTGAGCGAACTCCGCCTGGATGGCCGGATTGATGTCGGGGTGGTACACGTGGAACGGCCTGATGCCGGGCTGGATCTTGCGTCCGAACTCCTCGAAGACGAGGTGCTGGTACTCCATCTCGGTGATGAAGCGGGCGGCTTGGAAAAGCCGTTCACCGTTCCATCCATCAGGCGTCCCGTTCGCGGACTGCCACTGCGTGAGCGCCTGCACACCGGTGGCGGACGTGTCGTCGGTCAGAACGTTCTTGATGTCGTCGACCAGCCGGTCGTGCTCGGAGTGGAAGACCTGGTGGATGGTGGTCAGGGCGATGTTCTCGTTGACCCGACCGTCGCCGGCGCAGAAGTGGGCGGCCAGCATCTCGTCGTCGTAGGTGCCCGGCGGCTGGTTGGCAAAGTCTGCCGACGGCACGTCGTCGGCATCCGGAACGGGTGCCACCGGAGGTGTCCCCGGGTTGTGGTCGGTGTCCTGCGGGCTCGGGTCTGCGTTGTGCGCGATGTCGGTCAGGAACGGGGTCTCGAAATGGCGCACGTTGGCTGGGACCGGCACCGGGTTGGCCAGGTTGCCCTCGACGAGACCGGTCGTGGTCACATACTGCGGCAGCCCGTTCGGGCCGGGGATGAACTTGCCGTATGGGTCGGCCGCGATCATGGGGATGTTGGTGACGTCGCGGTCGACGAGCTTCAGCCCGAGCAGGGTCGCCGCCTGCTCCTTGACAGACGCCCACGTCGCCATGCCGGTCGTCCCATCCGGCGAGCCGGGGTAGGTGCCGTCGGGACCGAGCCCGCCGAGCAGCTTGCCGGTGGAGACCGGGAGACCGGACGAGTTCATCGTGTACTCACGCAGGAAGACCTGGTGTGACGAGTGCGAGGTGTAGGTCTGACTCTGGTCCACCCATGGAGAGTCGGTGTTGAGTGCGTCCTGGACGTCGTCGGCGCTCTCGTCTGTCGGCGTCGAGGGGTCGTCACCCAGCACACCGTCCGGGCCGGGCTGGTTCTTCGCCCGCGTCAACACCATGAACCGCTGGTCGGCCGGCAGGTCGTCCGCGTTGCCGAGGACGTGATCCGGGCCGGCGATCAACGGGTCGTCGGCACGCAGTGGAACGAACACGGTGCCGCCACCCTTGACCGTCTGGTCGATCCCGTGGTCAAAGAACTGGCCGAAGAAGGTGAACATCGAGTTGTACGGCGGAGACAGCCCCACGTCAGTGGTGACGTTGGGAATGAACAGCGTCTGGTGTGACGGCACGCAGTTCTCCGGGTCACCGGGGACCGGTGGGACCGCGTCGGGCTGAGGATCGGTCGCGCACGGAAAGAGGCCCGGGTTGCCTTGGGTGCGCACCGGGAACGCCGCAGCCGCCACCGCAGCGGGATTGGTCGACGTCTGATCGACGATGAGATTGCTGATCAGTCGTGGCTGAGAGTCGAAGACGCTGCCCCTCTTCTGGGCGTACGAGGTTGGCCGGGGTGGTCCGAATTCGGCCGGACTCTGCTCCGCGGGCCGGAACTCGGGGGTGGTCAGACGCGGGAACACCTGGTCTGCCGCGGCGAAGTTCTCACGGCCGGGGAAGAGGTTGTTGCACGATCCGTCGACGGTACGGAGCCCGTACGAGGTCAACCGGTCCGGCAGCTGCAGGTTGTCCGGGATGCCGTCCCCCGGCTGGGCTACCAGCGTGACGCACGGCTTGGCCGCCGTGAGCGTGGCGGCGTGCTCCTCGGAGATCTTGATCTGCTTGAGGATGAAGGCAAGGTCGGACGAAGTGACGGTGAAGCCCTGTCCGACCGGAGCGGCGGCCTGTGGGACAGCCGCGGTGGCCGGCGTCGTCGTGCCTGGGACGACGAGCATCGCCACACTGACCGCGGTCGTCACACCTGTTCGCAGCATCGATCCGGCGATCGTCACCGTACTGCTGGATCGGGCTCCCGGTACTGACAATGACATGGCGTCGTCCCTTGTCCGGCGTACTGCCGGGCGGCAGTCCAGCGCCGTACGGCGACTCGGCGCAGGGCGCGGCGAGCTGAACAGACCGTCGCGCACCGATCTGATAAGGACGCGAAATCAGCGACTTCGCGTTTCCGTCACCACTGTCAATGACCGTGGTGGGAAAGCAGCAACCGGAATCAACGGACGTGGGGGTGTGGGCATGGTGGACATGTCACGCCGTGACGTGATGAAACTCGCTGTCTTCGGAGCGGGAACGATGGCGTTTCCGATGATGCGCGTGGCCAGCGCCTCGACACCGAATGCGCTGCCGCAAAGCGCGCTGCCGGAACCGTTCACGACACCGTTCGCCGTGCCGCCGGTGGCGACGCCGTACTACTCCGACGCCACCACCGACTACTACGCCATGCGGATGGAGCCCTTCACGACGCAGATCGTGCCCGGGCTTGACACTCCGGGCTGGGGCTACGACGGCATCTCGCCGGGTCCCACCATCCTCAACCGCAGGGGTCGCCGCGCGGTGGTGACCCACTCGAACCGGCTGCCCGCCAGCCATCCGCAGCTCGGCTACCAGCCGTGGACGTCGGTGCACCTGCACGGGTCGGAATCCCTGCCCCAGTACGACGGCTACGCCAGCGATATCACCCTGCCGGGTCAGTCGAAGAACTATCGCTATCCGAACAGTCAGCCGGCTCGCACCCTGTGGTACCACGACCACGGCGTCATGCACACCGCGCCGAACGTGTACATGGGGTTGGCCGGACAGTACTGGTTGCAGGACGAGCTCGAAGATTCATTGCCGATCCCTCGCGGCAGGTACGACGTCCCGCTGATCGTTCAGGACGTGACGCTGGATGCGGACGGTGTGCGGCTGTGGAACGATCACGACGAGTCAGGGATCTATGGGGACATCATCCTGGTGAACGGCCGGCCGTGGCCGGTTATGCAGGTGGAGAGGCGCAAGTACCGGTTCCGCATCCTCAACGCGAGCGTCACACGCTCGTACCGCTGGCAGTTGGACTCGGGCAGGCCTCTGGTCGTGATCGGCACCGACGCCGGCTTCACGGCGACGCCACAGCCGGTCAAGCGGTTCCGGCACGGGGTGGCGGAGCGCTACGAGGTGATCATCGACTTCGCGAAGTACCCCATCGGCAAGCGGGTGGTCCTGCAGAACCTCAGCAATCCCAACGTCATCAACTTCCCGACCACTCGGAACGTGATGGCCTTCGACGTCACCTCGGAGGCGACGAGCAAGAAGTTCAACTCCATTCCGCCGGTTCTCGACCCCGATGACTGGACGATGAACCTCAATGAATCGATGGTGAGTCACACACGCACCTTCCAGCTCATCCGCGAGCACGGTCAGTGGACGATCAACGGCAAGACGTGGGACGACGTGGTGAAGTCCGGCTTCACCGCGACTCTGGCGAACCCTGAGCCAGACACTGTCGAGCTCTGGGAGATCCAGAACGCCTCCGGGGGCTGGCACCACCCCCTGCACATCCACCTGATCGACTTTCAGGTGCTGTCGCGCAACGGCGGTCCGCCGATGCCGCACGAACGCGGCGCCAAGGACGTCGTCTACGTGGGCGAGAACGAGTCGGTCCGGCTGCTCATCGGGTTCAGGCCCCACCACCGTGGGCGGTACATGATGCACTGCCACAACCTGGTCCACGAGGATCACGACATGATGGGCCAGTTCGAGGTCGGCACTGGCGGCGACGACCCCATTGCCGCCGATCCGGCGTTCTGGGATTGAGCTCGTGGCCACCAAGATCGCGCCGGTCACCGCCAGGGACCGGGCTTGGCGTGGCCAATCCACGACGGCCGCGGTGGTCGCTGTCCAAGCGTCCTTGCTGGCCGCGGCCGTCCATCTGGTCGTCGTGCCGGAACATCTCACCGAGTGGTGGGTGTTCGCTGCCTTCTTCGTGACGGTGGCGGCCGGTCAGGTGCTGACGGCGGCGGCCGTGTTGTGGCGGCCGCTGCCGGCGTACTTGGCCATGGCGCTGGGCGGAAACGTCCTCGTGATCGTCGTTTGGGTGGTCAGTCGTACGGTCGGCCTTCCCGTAGGACCTCCGGTCACGGACATGACTGCTGGGCTCGGTGACCCGGGTAGAGGCGGCTATGGCGCGCATGCCGTCGGGGTTCCGGAGCCGGCAGGGGTGTTGGACGTCGGTGCGTCGGTGCTGGAGCTGGTGACCGTCGTCGCCCTGCTCGTGCTGCTGCCGGCCGCGTACCGACGCCGAGCCGTCGACATGCTCTTCGGGTGTGGCGTGCTGGTCTGGCTGCTGGGTCTGGTCTGGGTCCTCGGATAACTCGACGTGAGGTTCGGCCGCGGTGAGTACCACGACGTCGGAAAGCCGGAAGAAGGACGCTGGGCGGGACAGGCTCCGCTGGTTGCTACCGCTGTTGCTGGTATCCGTCGTTCTGTACGGCTTGTTGCTCATGGCGGAGCCGGTGACGATCGGATCGGGCAGCATGTCGCCGACACTCGAGACCGGCCAGCGGGTTGTGCTGGACAAGCTGAGCTACCACTTCCGTCTCCCGGACCGGGGTGAGCTGGTCGCGCTTCACGCACCGGGGTCGGAGGAGCTGACGGTGAAGCGGGTCGTCGCCGTGGCCGGTGACCGGGTGGCCATCAAGGACGGAGTCCTGTTGGTGAACCGGAGCCGAGTCTGTGAGCCGTACGTGGATCACGCGAGTGTAGACGCGACCTACTTCGGACCCGTCACCGTCGGGAGTGGGTCGGTGTTCGTCATGGGCGACAACCGAGCCGAATCGATTGACTCCCGTGCCTACGGGGCGGTGCCGGCCTCAGAGGTCGTGGGCCGAGTGGTCTGATGGACGACCCGCCGACCACATCCCGCCGGGGTTCGGCAACATTTCGGGGCCGATCTGTGTCGTGCTCTGGCGCCGCTCCCCCTTGCGGCGCTCCCCATCCGGCTCGACTTCCGCTGCCGCGACGATGAAGTCGGTGCGGAACGCCGTCGCCTCGGCGGCGGTGTGCTCCAGGCCAAGCGATGTGGCGAGCGTGGCGGCCCCTCCGGCAATGACCGCAGCGGACAGCGCCCGTCCCGCGATCGCACGGACCGCCGCACGACCGAGCATCACCACGACCCGCTCCCGACCCGAGGTCGACTCCCCGATGGCGACCTCGGCGAGGTCGAGGAACTCGTGCGCACTCTCCCGGTCGCTCTCCTCGCGGAGGATCACCAGACGAGAGGCGACCTCGGGAAGCAGCAGCAAGGCACCTGTACGCTCCGCGACCTCGACTCCTCGCGACAACGCTGCGGCCGCGCCGCTGCGATCGCCGTCGGCGAACATCAGCTCGGCCCGGCCCATAACCGCCAGGAGCTGAGCTGTCGGGCTGCCGATTTGCCACGGTGTCGCCCCGGTCAGATCCCGGGCGCGCTCCACCTGTCCACGCTGGACGAGCGTCCGGGCGAGCACCCAACGCCACGGTCCGCCGAGCCGGGTCTCTTCCGCCTCGTGGATGGCGTCGGCGATTGCCTCGTCGCTGGCCTGGTGACCGCGGTCGTGTCGGGCGATCGCTCGCAGGATCCGCGGCGACAGTCCCGACGTCAGCCCGACCAGCGGCGCTCCGCCGGCGAGCTCCTCCAGCTCAGCGAGGTCGAGACCGGGGTCACCCAGAAGGACATCCTTCTCGAAGCGGGTGAGCTGCAGCATGCGGCGGTAGGCCTGCGCGGCCGCTGGGTCGACGCGATCGAGCGCACGTTGGGTTTCGGCGAACAGGCGCCGGGGGGTGAGGACAAGGCCGACAAGCAGCAGTGTCGCCTCGACCTCACCCTCGGTGTCGCCGCGGGCCTCCGCGCGGAGGAGAGCGTCGCGCAGCAGGATCTCCACCTCGTTGCTCGGCCCGGTATTCAACGTGATGCCCAACCGGCGCAAGAGCGGCAGTTGATGTCGTTGTGGCTCCGGCGCCTGGGACTCGAGTGACCGGGACTCGACGGTCAAGCGGCCCGGTGACCGGGTCACGGATGCGGGCAGGGACCAGACCTCGTCGGAAGCCAGTCTCAGCACGGCGACCCCTTGTTCACGTGCGAGCGAGCGTGCCGCGGTGCCTGCCGCGTCGGCCTCCTGTGCGGATCCCAGCCGCTCGGCGCAGGTGGCCAGTCTCTGCAACAGCTCGATCCGGTCCCTGGGCGAGGCTGTGTCGGGGTCCATCAGATCCTGCACCTGGATCAGGCATCGATAGGCTGTGGCAAAGTCACTGGTGGTCATGGCTGCTGCGGCCGCTTCGAGTGCAGCCGCACAAGCGAGCTGCGGCTCGCCAGCCTCAATCCAGTGCCACACGCGGTCGGGTGACGGCATCGCCAGCCGCAGCGACATTCGCCGGTGCAGCCGCCGATGGACTCCAGGACGCATCCAGGCGCGAAACGCATCCCGCAGTTGCGGCGTCCGCAGCTGGTAGACGCCGGGATCGTCGACGGTGAGCACGGCCAACTGCTCCAGTCTCGACACGACTGCCTTGACCTCGGCTGGGTCCCGGTGCGCTGGTCCAGCCGGTGAATCGCGTCCGGCGCTCGACAAGGCGGCGCCGTCACCCGTGGTTTCGTCGAAGTCCGGATGGCCAGGCTCGCTGAGCACGGTGGCGATCGCCGGGACCGTGGCACCGCGGGCTACCGCGACGACTTCGAGAACTTCCAGCTCGAGTGCGTCCAACCGATCGAGCAAGCCGGCTAACTGCTCGCGGGCCCTGGCTCCGTTGGCATCGGCTGCGGCCGGGGCGCCGAGCTCGACCCCGCGGGGGCTGTGCACCAGCCGACCCTCGGACAACCATCCGGTGACGATGTCCACCACCAGGCCGGCCTGCCGTCCGCTCAGCCGACCGATCTTGTCCCGCAGTTCGGGAGTCGGTGGCACACCGGTGAGTTGCTCGATCAGAAGGTCCATCTCCTGGAGCGTCAGCTCGGGTACGGCGACGGTCTGCACGACACCCATAGCGACCAGGTCGGCGAGATCGGCGTCGGCAGCCTCGTCGATCCCAGTGCGTTGGGCGGTGAGGAGCACCGAACCCATGCCCGGCCCTGCAGGGGCCGCCGACGGGGTCACCATCGCCCGCAGGCGGTCCCGTGGCCACGACCTGGTGTCGTCAGACAGCAGGACGGCGCCGGTGAGCATGCTGGAGAGGTGACCGCCGTCTGGAGCATCATCGAGCCGTCGAACCGGCACTGCAAGCTGTGACACGGTGTTGGTGAGCCAACGCGAGGTGCCGGAGCGCGGGGATCCGATGATGACGATGCACCGATTCGTTCCCGCCTCGATGGTGTCGACGATCTCCCGCCGCAACTGTTCTGTCTCCGCTTCGAAACCCACGAAGGGAGGTTCTACGACGACCGGAGGATCCGACCGGAGCAGCTGCAGGTACACCTCCTGCGTCTCGGGGGTCGGATCGACCCCCAGCTCTTCGGACAGGCGGGTGCGGCATTCGTTGTAAACGTTCATCGCGCGCGAGATCTCGCCGATGCCGCGGAACGCGAGCATGGCAACACGACAGGCGCGCTCGGAATAGGCATCAGTCGCTACTGCTCGTTCTGCATAGTCGGCCGCATCGCGCACCAGGTGCAGTGAGATGGCGCTCGCCGCTGCCTCCACCAGCAACCCGGCGCGAGCCGTGCGCAGTTGCTGGGCCTGGCCCACCCACCATGCCGTTCCGTCGGCGGCAGGTTCTAGGTCACGGATGTACAGGCTGTCGGCAGCCTCGGCCGAGACCAGAGCGGCCGCGAAGTCGCCCCGGGAGAATGCCTGATGACAGTCGTGCGCCAGGGTCTGGAACTTCTGGGTATCGACCCACACGTCGCTGAGGACCAGGCCGCCGCGACTGCGGGTCAGGCAGTCAGGGCCAAGGACGCGACGGAGGTGTGACGCGGCGGTTCGCAGGCTGACCTTGCCTCGCTCCACGTCTCCTTCCGGCCACAGCACGTCGACCAGCTGATCGGTGGAGACGCGCTGACCCGCCTCAAGCGCCAGGATGCGGAGCAGGTCCTGGGTCTTGCGGGTCCGCCACTCCGCCCCGTCCACCCACGAACCGTCCACCCGCCGCACGCGCAGTGGCCCCAGCAGCCGGATCTCGACCAGATCGTCGGACGACACGTAGTCTCTCCCAGAGGCGAGGCGGTGGGGCACCCTGCTCGACGGGTTCCTGCCTCGTTGGTACACCGAGCCGCGGGGCGCAGTGACCCGAACGCGAAACAATCACTAAGCGTCAACCTGTGATTGCTGATTCTCTTGGTCGCAAATGCCCAGCTAAGCGTCATTCGGCGCGCCGGTGATACGCCGTGGTACGGATGACGTTGCGGCCTGCGTTCGGTGGCCGCGGCAGGTGCATCGGCGCTCCAGTCGAGCCGGGCGCCCAGGCCGCTTCGAACGCCGTCCCCCTCACCTGCACAGTGGGACGTTCGCCTCTAAGAAACAGCCTCCAGGGGGGTCAACGCTGGGGAATCACGAGTCTGCTGGAGGTAGACCATGAAGGCGTCTCGTCGTGCGCGTCCACGCACCATCTCGAGCCGCTCCATCAGGGCCTCGGCGATCATCTGGGCTGCGATCTGGCTCGGCACCGCGGTCGTGCTGAGGGGCGGTGGCGACTTCGCCGACATGATCCCGATCCTCGGCATCGGCACGGCCTGGTTCCTGGCGGTGGTGCCCGCGCTAGTCGCCGGCTCGGACCGTGGCGGCACGGGACGGGATTGAGGAGCTGTCTGATCCACCGCTCCGGTCCTGATCACAGGCCAGGGCGCTTCCGCGGTCAACCGAGGTGGGCAGGGGCGGGGTCGAACCGCCGACCTTCCGCTTTTCAGGCGGACGCTCGTACCAACTGAGCTACCTGCCCATGGAGCGCGACAAACCCTACCTCAGCCCCGTGGGCGACTCCGGGGAGGTCGTCCGGGCGGACCGGCTGAAAAAGTCGCGGATCGTGAGGAGGGGTGGGCGGCAGCAAAAGTCGCGGATCGTGGGTGGGCGTGTGGGGGTGGGCGTGTGGGGGTGGGCGTGCGGGGGTGGGCGTGGGGGGAGGGTGCAGTGGCGACCCCGACGGGACTCGAACCCGCGGCCTCCGCCGTGACAGGGCGGCGCGCTAACCAACTGCGCTACGGGGCCTGGTGATTGGCGGAGTCGATGCTAGCGCACCGGATCCGCCGTGCCCCCAACGGGATTCGAACCCGTGCTGCCGCCTTGAAAGGGCGGTGTCCTAGGCCTCTAGACGATGAGGGCGAGGTCACCGGCTCGTGACCGCTGGAGACCGGCACAGCATAGGCCGCCGCCGAGGAGCCACCAAAACGGTGGTCGGCCGCGCCGGCGGACACCGCACAATGGGAGCGTGCTGGAGATGTCGCGCGATCGGTTCGAGGCGCTCGTGGTCGAGGCGCTCGACGAGGTTCCGGACGAGCTGATGGACCTCGTCACCAACCTGGTGCTGGTTGTCGAGGACGATGCCCCCGCCGACGACCCCGACCTGCTCGGCCTGTACGACGGGGTGCCGCTGACCGAGCGGGACACCGGCTACGGCGGGGTGCTGCCGGACCGGATCTCCATCTATCTGCGACCGACGCTGGCCATCTGCGACACACACGACGACGTCCGCGACGAGGTGGCGATCACCGTGGTGCACGAGATCGCGCACCACTTCGGCATCGACGACGACCGGCTGCACGAGCTCGGCTACGCTTGAGCCCCCGGTTCCGGCCACGGTGACGGCGGTCGACCGTGGACCTGCCGGTCGAACTCCCCGAGGAACCAGCGGCGCATGGCGCGCTCCTCCGGGGTTGCGGACAGCGCCAGCAGCCGGGCCGATCGGCAGTACTCGTCGGTCTCGTCGAGCACGTCGGCGAACCGCGCACACACCTTCCCGGCCGAGCGGGGGACGGCGTAGTTCAGCGTGACCGTCTTCTCGTCGCGCTGGACCGCCGCCTCGAAGCGCTCGTCCTCGGCGAGGACCGCCAGCCGCAGCCGCTCGACCTCGTTGGCCAGGTCGGCGAGCCGGTGCGGCGCCGCGTGCACCCCCTCGGAGTGCACGCCGAGCAGCAGCATCTCTCGGCGCACGTCCCTGATGCGGAACCTGGTGCGCCACAGCAGTTGCACCGGCACATCGCAGACGGTCACCTCGACCTCGCCCGTCTCGTCCGGCTCAGCGGGATCCGTGACGACGATGGGAGGGTCGATCTCCGCCGACTTCTCCAGCTCTCCCGACCGGGCCGGAACGAACCACACGGTCTTGCCGACGTCGCCGCGGCGTAGGCTCTCCCGCACGCCCCACCGGCTCGCCAGCGCCCCGATGATGTGCAGGCCGTTGCCCGTGGTCGTCGGGGCGGCGTCTGGACCGCCGTCGGTGAGCCCGAGCTGCAACCGACCCTTGCTGGTGTCCGCCACCTCGATGACGACCTCGCCCTCGTCGTCGTCCCGCAGGGCCACGGTGATGCCGGTGCGGGCGTGCAGAACGGCGTTCGTCACGAGCTCGGAGATGGCCAGCGTTGCCGAGTCGACGAGATCCAGGCGCCCCATCCGGGTCAGCAGGTCGCCGACCCATGCCCGGGCGATGCCGGCCGACTGCGGCTCGGGGCGCAGGCGCACGGCATGCTGCACGCCCGCCACCTCCTGCCTCCCCAGTAGCGGCCGACCCGGTCGGCACCGCACACAGCCTGCCACGCGCGGCCGCGTCCGGGCGGCAGGCGCGGGGCGCGTCGCTATGCTCGTGCCGCCTGCGCCGACCGGCCGGTTCACCCTCGAAGGGGAGCTCTCACGGTGCTCGTCCACGTCTTGAACGGCCCGAACCTCGGCCGCCTCGGCGGTCGTGAGCCGGAGGTGTACGGACACGCCACGTACGCCGACCTGGTCGCCACCTGCGAGCGGGTCGCCGACGAGTGCGGCCTGCAGGTGCTCGTCCGGCAGACCGACGCCGAGCACGAGCTGATCGGCTGGCTGCACGCCGCTGCGGACGCCGGCGCGGCCGTCGTCGTCAACCCGGGAGGCTGGACGCACACGTCGGTCGCGGTCCGGGACGCGTGCGCGCAGATCGGCGCCCCAGTGGTCGAGGTGCACCTGAGCAACGTGCACGCCCGCGAGGAGTTCCGCCGCCAGTCGTACGTCTCACCGGTGGCGACCGGTGTGGTGGCCGGGCTCGGGGTGGAGGGCTACGCCGCTGCGCTCCGCTACCTCGCGTCGCGTCAGCAGGGCTGATCGGTCTCGAACGAGCGCAGTGCCGCCTCAGCCGCCGGGCGAGCTCCGTAGCCCCGACCCGCGCAGCACCGTGGCGCAGGCGCCGCTCACGACGGCGGCGGACAGGTAGAACGCCGCGGACGTGTTGGAGCCGCCGAGCCAGACGTCGGTCCGACTGAGCTGCACGTAGACGGACAGCGCGGCCAGCACGGCAAGTCCGGCGCCTGCCAGCGCCAGCGCCGGCCGACTCAGCGCCACGGCCAGCAGCATCAACGACGCGACCGCCAGCAGGACCACCGTGCCGGCGAGGTTGTAGCTGCCGAGGGAGATCGACAGGTCGGGGCCGCCGAGCCGGGAGCCGGTGCTCGCGAACGGGTCGTCGTCTGCCGATAGCAGCAGGGCGACCACGCCGGTGAGCCCCACGAGGGCGCCCCAGCCCCGCAGCAGCCGACGGGCCGCCGGCCGTCCGTCGCCCCGGCCGGCCTCGGCGCGGACCCGGTCGACCGCTGCGAACCCTCCGGAGGCGGTGAACAGCAGCGCCACATGGATGCCGATCATCATCCAGTACGCCCACGGCCACTCTCCCGGCGTCTCCGCCACGGACAGCCCGATCGCGGTGGCCTGGCCGACCCCGACGAGGGCGGCCAGCCGGACCAGCGTCCCGGTCAGCAGCAGCACGGCCAGCGCGGTTTCGACGGCGAGGACCATCCAGCCGAAGGCCGTGAAGTGGGGCAGGACCAGGTTCTCGACCACCCAGCTGTACGGGGGGAACACGGGATGGTCGACCGCGTCGCTGGTGAAGCCGTAAAGGCCGCTGCCGCTGTCCTTGCCGAAGTCCGGCGGCTGTTTCCACGCGACGTTGTACAGCCACAGCAGGCCGACGAGGATCCGGAGCCCGGCCATGGCGACCGTGCCCGGTGCGGTTCCCGGCCGCGGGTCGACCGCGGGGTGGATCACGCTGGTCAGGCTGCTGCGGGCGGTTGGTGCCATCGCTTCAGTGTCTCCCCGCGCTGCTGGGTTGTCGACGAACCTGTCGACGCGCTGGACGGGAAACCCATCAGCCACCGCGTGCATTCCGCCCTTCGGGCTCGTCCCAGCCGTCCCGTCGGTCACAGCGCTCGGCCGATCGGCCGAGGCTCGGTGGCCGTACCGGCCGGATCGACGGGAGTGGCTTTCCCGAGACGGCTCTGGTGACTCACCGTAATCGGATGCAACAGAGAGCAGTGATGCGTGGTACTCCCACGTCCGTGTACCTCGTCGCGGGGGGCACGGTCACGTGGTGTGTCGTGCTGTTGCTGCTCACCCACCGGGGGATCGACGGCGCGGCGCAGCTGACGTCGAACTTCGGCCTGGCCACCATCGCCCTGCTCGCCGGTGTCACGGCGCTGATGCGCTCCCGCGCCGGTGACTCCCTGCCCCGCTTCTGGCGGCTGATCGGCCTCGCCGCGTTGTCGTGGTCGCTCGGACAGGCGGTGTGGACGACTTTCGAGTCGGTTCTCGGAGTCGAGGTCCCGTTCCCGTCCCCCGCCGACGTGGGGTACCTCGGGATGCCACCGCTGGCGGCCGCCGCCCTGCTCGGGCTCCCGCTCGCCGCGACCACTCTGGCCGGGCGGGTGCGGACCATCCTCGACGGGCTGATGGTCGCGGCCTCGATGCTGCTCGTGACCTGGATCCTGGTGTTGGGACCGCTGGTCCGGGCGGGCGGGGAGAGCGCCATCTCGCAGGCGATCTCGTTCGCCTACCCGGTCGGCGACACCGTGCTGATCACCCTCGTGATCTACACCTGGCTGCGCGCGCGGCAGTCGCACACCCGGCTGCCGCTGTCCCTGCCGCTGGTGGGGACCGGGCTGGTGTGCTTCGCCGTCGCCGACTCCGGCTTCGTCTACCTGACCACGGCGGGGACCTACAACTCCGGCGACTGGATCGACCTGGGCTGGTTCACCGGCTTCGCCCTCATCCTCATCGCCGCGCTCACCCCGGCGCGGAAGGCCGAGAAGGCGGCGGATGACGACGGATTGGGGAGCCAGCTGGGGACGTTCCTCCCGTACACGGCTGTCACCGTCGCGCTGCTGACCTCGGCGATCGAGATCTATCGCAGTGGTCAGGCGGACATCTTCGTGTCCTGGACACGCACCGCACTGATGGGCTTCCTGGTCGCCCGACAGATCCTCACCCTGCGGGAGAACTGGGCCTTGACCCGGACGCTGGAGCAGCGCGTCGAGGCGAGGACCTCAGAGCTGGAGTCGAGCCGGCAGCGGTTCGCGGCGCTCGTGCAGCACAGCTCGGACGTGGTCACCGTGATCGACCGCACCGGGACGATCACCTACCAGAGCGAGTCCTGCTTGCGCGTTCTCGAGCGGACCGCCGAGTCGATGCTCGACCGACCGGTCTGGGACTTCATGGACGAGGACCAGGCGGCGCTGCTTCGGGAGGGCATCGGCTCCGCCGCCGAGGAGTCCCTGCGCATGCAGACGGTGCACAACGTCTGGCGCCGCGCCGACGGTAGCGAGTGCCACCTCGAGGTCACCATCACCAACCTGCTGTGCAACGAGGACGTGCAGGGTCTGGTCCTGAACAGCCGGGACGTCACCGACCGGACGATCCTCGAGGAGCAGCTGCTGCATCAGGCGTTCCACGACTCTCTGACCACCCTGTCCAACCGCGCCATGTTCAAGAACCGGCTGGAGCACGCCCTGACCCGTCGCGACCTCACCACGGGGTCCCTGGCGGTGCTCTTCCTGGACCTGGACGGCTTCAAGGAGGTCAACGACACGCTGGGCCACAGCACGGGCGACCAGCTCCTCGTCCAGGTGGCTCAGCGGTTGCGCACCCAGGTGCGGCCCAGCGACACCGTGGCCCGTTTCGGTGGTGACGAGTTCGCCGTCCTGGCCGAGGACCTCTCCGACCCGGCCTACACGATCACGTTGGCGGAGCGGATCAACACTGTCGTGGCCGAGCCGTACCAGCTGGCCGGCACGGCGGTGTACGTGAGCGCGAGCATC
Source organism: uncultured Actinomycetota bacterium (assembly GCA_963704295.1). Lineage (GTDB taxonomy): Bacteria > Actinomycetota > Actinomycetes > Propionibacteriales > Nocardioidaceae > JACCVL01. Next base: position 1,775,184 of record OY969884.1, read on the forward strand.
GGAATCGCGCACAGCGGGGAGCACGCACGAGACGCCGAGCAGCTGCTCCGCAACGCGGATCTGGCTATGTACCAGGCGAAGGGCGCCGCAGCCGGCGGTTACGCGCTGTACGACCCGAGCATGCACGCCGGCCTCGTCGAGCGGGTTCGCCTCGAGTCCGATCTGCGGACGGCCATCGAACGCCAGGAACTGCTCGTCTACTACCAACCGTTGATGAACATGCGCACCGGACGGATCAGTGGGGTCGAGGCCCTGGTGCGCTGGCCACACGCCGAACGTGGTCTGGTGCCACCCGACGAGTTCATCCCGCTCGCCGAGTCCACCGGCCTCATCCGTCCGCTCGGGGAGTGGGTCCTCCGGCAGTCCTGCCGCCAGGCGGCGGCGTGGCAGCGGCAGCACCCGGCGCTCTCGGACCTCAAGGTCAGCGTCAACGTCTCCGCTCGGCAGCTCGACGACGACTCCTTGGTCCGACTCGTCTCCAGCGCGCTTGAGGACAGTGGACTCGCCGCGCAGAGCCTCACGCTGGAGATGACCGAGAGCGTCCTGATGGGCGACACCGGGGACACGCTGGCAACGCTTCGGGCGATCCGGTCGCTGGGTGTGCGGCTCGCCATCGACGACTTCGGCACCGGCTACTCCTCGTTGAGCTACCTGCACCGCTTCCCCGTCGACGTGCTGAAGATCGACCGAAGCTTCATCGAGCGGATGTCGAACGGCGGGGACGGTGAGCTCGTCAGCACCATCGTCCGCCTCGGCCACACCATGCACCTCGAGACGGTCGCCGAGGGGATCGAGCGGCCCGACGAGATGCTCATGCTGAGGCGGCAAGGGTGCACGACCGGTCAGGGGTACCACTTCGCCCCCCCGCTCCCGCCAGACCAGTTGCAGGACCTTTTCGCCGAGCAGACCCAGCTCAGCCTCATCCGCGACCAGAGCGCGCCGGCCTCATGACGGCGATGCGGCGGTCCCGAACCCTCGACAAGGAGCAACCATGACGGTGACGATGCGCGACCTCGGTGCCGTGCTTCGCCTGCCTGCCCACTGGCCGGAGACCCTTCGCCCCGAGGTGCTCGACCGGCTGGACCTGCCGACGCCGTTCCTCGCCTGCGACCTGCAGCACCTTCTCGAGCGCATCGGCCGCTTCCAGCGCGCGCTGCCCGGGGTGGAGCCGTTCTACGCGGTCAAGTGCAGCTCGGTCCCGGACGTGCTCACGACGGTGCGTGACGTGGGGGTGAGCTTCGAGGTGGCGTCGCTCGGAGAGCTGCGCATGATCACCGATCTGGGGGTCGACGCCACCAACGTGCTCTACAGCAACACCATCAAGCCGGCGTCGCACATCCGCGAGGCCGCGGCAGCCGGGCTCTGGCGGTTCTCCTTCGACTCCGAGGGGGAGCTGCACAAGCTGGCCTCGAACGCCCCCGGGTCCGCCGTCTACGTGCGGGTCCGGGTGGACGACAGCAGCAGCGTCTTCCCGCTGTCACGCAAGTTCGGTGCGGAGTTCCACGACGCGCGAGCACTCATGCACGTGGCGCGCGACCTCGGCCTGCGGCCGTACGGGATCACGTTCCACGTCGGGTCGCAGTGCACCACCACCGCGTCCTACGTGCAGGCGATCGCGTCCGTCGGTCGGCTGATGCGCCAGCTGGCCGGCGACGGAATCGAGCTGGAGATGCTGGACATCGGCGGTGGGTTCCCGGCGCGTTACGGCGACCCGGTGCCGAGCATCGAACAGATCGGTGTGGCTGTCACGCGGGCCCTGGACGAGCAGCTCCCGTACCGACCAGCGCTGATCGCTGCGGAACCCGGCCGGCACCTGGTCGCAGAGACCGCGGTGATGGCGGCGACCGTCCTCGGTCGCGAGGAGCGAGCCGGTGAGGAATGGCTCTACCTCGATGTCGGTGCCTACAACGGTCTGATGGAGACCCAGCAGACCGTCGGGCAGTGGCGGTTCCCGCTGTGGTCGTCGCGTTCGGACCACGGGGTGGTCCCACACATGCCGTTCACCGTCACCGGTCCGACCTGTGACAGCGCGGACACCATGTTCTACGGGGCCGCGCTGCCGGTCACGATGGCCGAGGGTGACCGTCTCTACGTGGCGTCCGCAGGCGCCTACACGCTCAGCTATGCCTCGTCGTTCAACGGCTTTCCACCCCCGCAAGCCGTCACCGTCAGGGGGGTCCTGCCCGGGGCCTCGGGGTGACCCGCTCCGTGCAGCAGCGCGTCCGCTGGCTGATGGTCGCCGGGTGGATCGACTCGCTGTGCCTGTCCTTCGCCTGGACGCTGCTGCTGCTCGAGGTCGTCGAGCGGCACGGGCTGCGGGCGGCCGGCGTGGCCGGCGCGGCGATGCTGGTCGGCACCGCGATGTCGGCGCCGGTGGCCAGCCAGCTGTCGGTGTGGCTCGGTGGCAGGCATCTGCTGCGCACGGCCGGGACGGCCGAGGCCGTGCTGCGGGTCAGCGTCTTCGGGCTGTTGTTCCTCGACGTCGGCGTGTGGCCGCTGGCGCTGTGCATCGCGGCGATGAATATCACCGCCTGGACCGGCTACGCCGGCATGCGGGCCGAGGTCGCCGCCATCGCTCCTGGGCCGAAGGCCATCACGTGGTACGGGACCGGCGTGGCGGCGGTGGAGGCCATGGGCGCGGCCGCGGCGGCGGTGCTGATCCCGTCGACCGCGATGGACGGGCCGACGCCGGTGGCACTCGGCATCGTGGTGGTCTACGTGCTGGCGCTCGCGCCGACGATGCTCGTGGCAGGTGGGTCGCCGATCGTCGCGACCGGTCGCGCCACCGCCCGGGCGGTCCGTGCCCGTCCCACGCTGCCGCTCGTGGCTGGGGTGAGCCTGATGCTGGTCGCGTCCGCGCCGACGCTGCTCGCCGTCGCGCTGGCCGCCGACCTGCACGGCCGCTCCGCGGTCGCACCCGCTGCGGTGGCCTTCACTATCGGGTCTCTCACCGCGCCGTACGTGGCCGGTCTGGTGGAGCGCCGAGCCGGCAACGGGCCTGTGGCGTGGACGCTCTGCGCCACCGGGATGGTGCTGCTGTGGCCGCTGGCGTCGCTCAGCGTGGCCTGGCTGTGCGCGGCGCAGCTGCTGTCCGGCCTGTTCATGACCACCCTGGAGGGATTGCTCGACACGACGACGGCCGCTCGTGCGACCGGTTCGGTGACGGGGGCCCTCGCCCGGGGGACCGCCGGCCGGGCGCTGGGGTCCGCGGCGGGGACGGCGGCGCTGCCCGTCGCCCTCGTCGGGGTGGGGCTGGCGCCGGTCACCGGGGGCGTGACGCTGCTGCTCGGTGGCAGTGCGCTCGCCCTGACGATGCTGTCACGCCGCACCCGTCCGACCCGGCCCGGCCGGCTCCTGCGCGGACCGGCGTCGGCCACCGCCGTACCGTGACCCCCCGGGCCGGACGGCGGCCCGGTCGCCGGCTCTGAGCGGAGGGGGCGTGAGGATTCGTCCGGCTCGCTACACCGCGGTGGCCCCGTGGTACGACATCGTGTCGCTGGAGTGGCCCGTGTATCGCGCCCCGCGGCTGGCCGCGGTGCGCGCTCTCGGCCTACGGTCCGGTGACATCGTTCTCGACGTCGGCTGCGGGACCGGCCTCAACCTCGCCCCTCTCCACGACCGCATTGGGGCGCACGGGCGGGTTGTGGGGGTGGACTCCAGTGCCTCGATGCTGGCGGTGGCTCGCCGCAAGGCCGCCCGCGCCGGCTGGGAGCGGGACAGGTTCATGCACGCCGATGCCGGCCGGTCACCGCTCGCACCGGTGCCGGAGTTCGACGCCGCCATCGCCACCTATGCGCTGTCGCTGATGCCGGAGTGGGAGACCACGCTCGAACTGATGGTGTCCTCGGTGCGTCCGGGTGGCCGGGTCGCGGTGGTCGACCTGGCGGTACCGCCGGGGCCGCTCCTCGGTGCCGCGGCGAGACTCGCCTGCCGGCTCGGCGGCTCCGAGCCGAGTCGCCGCCCGGGCACGTTGCTGGCGCAACGGACGGCCGAGGTCGCTGCCGTCGACATGCGGGGCGGGCACGTCCTGGTCCGGGTGGGTGAAGTCCGCTAGCGGCATCTCTCGCAGCGCGCCGCCGTCACGACGCGGTCAGCTCGATCCGGAGCCGGATCCGGCGCTTCACGGCGTACCGATCGTGGTGTCCGGCTGAGAGGCCGCCCAGGCGAACCAGAAGGTGTCCAGGTGCGGCACGGACCGAAGCTGTTCGCCTTCCAGGGGCCCCGCCACGGCCCGGCCGGTGAGCGACCACCGCGAGTCCGTCTCCGCGTCGCGGAACTGCTCGTCCTCGGCCGGCTCGAACGTCAGCTCCCGTCCGTCGACACGCGGGTCGAACACCCCGGTCGCGCCGACGGAGTAACCGTCGGCCACCGTCGCTGCGTCCAGCGCCGAGGCAAGCCCCGGGACGGACCAGGCCGTGACCGGCTCGCCGCCGAGGGTGAGCCGGCTGACCCCTGCCTCGGTGAGCTCTTCGAGCACGACCGCCACCGACTCGTCGTTCCAGTCCACCCCGAGCACCCGGGTCATCGGCGGGAGCCGGGGGTCCGGCTCCTCGTCGAACAGGAACGGGCTGCCGTCTGGGTTGTCGTACCCGGCGTACGGGTTGCTGCCGTAGTCGCGCTCGTGGCCGGTGTCGCGGCTGAGCACCCAGCCGGACGGGAACTGCGTGCTCCACTGCCGCCACGTCACGGTTTGTACCGGGATCGTCGTGAGCTCCTCGCCGGTCAGGACTCCGGCGATCGCCCGGGACTCGACCTGAGACCACAAAGACTCGGTCTGCCGGTCGTACATCACCAGGGCCGACAGGTAGAGCAGGCCGGACGTTCCGAACGACAGCAGCCGGTCACCGACCTCCCGCTCGAAGGCCAGCGCCGAGTTGCACAGCGGGCAGTAGGTGACCGCGACCGGCACGTCACCGACGGTGTCGTTGACGATCTCGTGCCAGATCAGCACCTGGACGGGGTAGGCGCGCTGCTCTCCGCCGAGGTCCAGTGCGATCACCGGCTCGTCGTCGGCGATCCAGTCCACGTCCGATGCCGGCTGAAACGTCGGCTCGTCGATCGCGGGGATGCCGTCCGGGGGTGGTCCGCCGGAGGTGACCCGGGAGGGGGCGACCAGCGGTTCCGGCAGCGCAGGGTCGTCGATCTGGTCCAGCGCCGACGGGACGTCCTCCCGCGCACCGGACTCGACCGGCGCGAGCGGCGCCGCGCCGCCGCCGCCGGACCCGGTGTCCCCACCGGAGCCGGCACCTGATCCGCCGGCACAGGCGGCGAGCAACAGGCCGCCCGCCGCCACGAGAGCGGTGAACCGTCTGCCCGGCACCGTGGTCACGGCTATCCCGCGGCCAGTTCCTCGGTCGCCCGACGAAGCTCGTCGGCTCCTAGGCTGCCGGCGAAGGTGCGCACCGCGCCGTCCGCAGAGACGAACGCGAACGCCGGCTGCGAGACGATGCCGAAGCGCTGCCACAGCGAGCCGTCGGAGTCGATGGCGTGCTCGAAGCCTTCCGTGCCGGTGTCGTCGACGAACGCACGCATGTCGTCCGCCTGCCCGAGCCCGGGGACTCCGACGAAGGTGACCGTGCCCTCGTAGTCGGCTGCGACGGCAGCGACGTCCGGCGCCTCGGCCCGGCAGATCGTGCACCACGGCGCCCAGAACCACAGCACGACCGGACTCCCGCTGAGCCGGGCCGCGTCCAGGGTCGCCCCCGTCAGGGTCGGCGCGGTGAAGGAAAGCGCGTCGACGGTCGACGACTCGCCGGCTGCCGACGGGGCGGCCCCCGCACCCGTGTCGCCTGGGTCCGTCCCGTTGCCGCAGCCGGTGGCTGCCAGCAGCAGGGCGGCGATGACGAAGCCCAGCAGACCGGTCGACACCCGCCGCCGCTCGCTGATCGGTCCGAGCACCCCCATCGACTGCCTCCCTGCCGCCGGTGCACTGCTGTCGCCTGGGGAACCCCCGGATCGGGAGCGGGCATTCCCCGGGGCGACCGGGAAGTGTCGACCGGCGCCACGGGGTTACGCGGGCGACGGCGCAGTCGCGGCGAGGCCCGGTCGGGATCCGGTCGCAGTGAGGATGGTGTAGGCATGACGGACGTCGCAGATGTCGTGGTGGTCGGTCTCGGACCGGGTGGCGAGGATGTCGCTGGACGACTCGCCGAGGCCGGGCTCGACGTGGTCGGGGTTGAGCAGCAGCTGGTCGGCGGCGAGTGTCCGTACTGGGGCTGTGTCCCGTCCAAGATGATGATCCGCGCCGCCACCTTGTTGGCCGAGGCTGGACGAGTCGCAGGGATGGCGGGGGACGTGCAGGTCCGACCGGACTATGCACCCGTCGCGGACCGGATCCGGGCCGAGGCGACGGATGACTGGAACGACCAGGTCGCCGTGGATCGGCTGGTGGGAAAGGGAGGCCGGTTCGTCCGCGGGCGCGCACGGCTCACCGGCCACCGCGAGGTGTCGGCCGCCGGGCAGACCATCGTCGCCCGACGCGGCGTGGTCGTCGCCACGGGAACCGTCCCGAGCGTCCCACCGGTCCCGGGGCTGGAGCAGACGCCGTACTGGACCAACCGGGAGGCGGTCGAGGCCAAGGAGCCGCCGGGCTCGCTGATCGTGCTGGGTGGCGGCGCCATCGGGGTCGAGCTGGCCCAGGCCTTCGCTCGCTTCGGCTCTCAGGTCACGGTGCTGGAGGCCACCGGTCGGCTGCTTCCCACCGAGGAGCCGGCGGCCGGGCGGCTGATCGCCGAGGTCCTGAGCCACGAGGGTCTGGACGTGCGGGTCGACACCTCGGCGACCGGCGTCGAGCACGACGGGCGGAGGTTCCACGTCCAGCTCGATGGTGAGACCGTGGTTGCGGACCAGCTGCTCGTCGCGACCGGTCGCCGGGCAGACCTCGCCGGCCTCGGGCTCGACGCGGTCGGCGTGGACAGCTCGGCGCGGTGGCTCAAGACCGACGAGCAGATGCGAGTGGCCGACGGACTGTGGGCGGTCGGGGACCTCACCGGCCATGGCGCATTCACCCACGTCGCGATGTACCAGTCCAAGATCGCGGCCCGCTCCATCCTCGGCCAGCCCGGTCCCGCGGCGCGCTATCACGCCGTGCCGCGGGTGACGTTCTCCGATCCGGAGGTGGGCGCGGTCGGGCTGACCGAGGCGCAGGCCCGGGACCGGGGGCTGCGGGTCCGGGTGGGCACGGTGCAGGTCCCTTCCTCGGCGCGGGGGTGGATCCACAAGGCGGGCAACGCCGGCTTCATCACCGTGGTGGAGGACGCGGAGCGAGGCGTCCTGGTGGGGGCGACCAGCGCAGGGCCGACGGGGGGCGAGGTCCTCGGCGCGCTGTCGGTGGCCGTGCACGCGGAGGTCCCCACCGAGACACTCCGAACGATGATCTACGCCTATCCCACCTTTCACCGCGCTATCGAGGACGCCCTGGCCGCGCTGGTCTGAGCCGGTCGGGGACGCGAGGGAGCGCGCACGGTGGGAACAACAGCACCGGTCGGACCGGTTGCCCCAGACGTGCAGGACGGACCGCTCACGGACCGGGAGGTGCGCGCGCACGCCTTCCGCCAGCACGTCGAGCCGGAGATCGAGGTGCTGCTGCGGGTCGCCCGGACGCTGACCCGCTCGGGTCCCGACGCCGAGGACCTGGTCCAGGAGACCCTCGTTCGCGCTTACCGGGCGATCGAGCGGTTCGACGGGCGGCATCCACGGGCCTGGCTGTTGACCATCCTGCGCAACACCAACGCGAACATGCACCGGCGCCAGCGCCCCGGACTGGTGGACGACTGGGTCGTGATGGACGACCAGCGCCCCGCGTTCGGCGTCCCGCCGGCCCCGGCGGAGGACGAGGCGCTGTGGGGCCGGCTCGAGGCGGATCTGCAGCGGGCGGTGCAGGAGCTTGATCCGCGGTTCCGGGCGGTGGTGCTGCTGGTCGACGTCGACCAGCTCAGCTACGCCGAGGCGGCACAGACGCTCGGCGTCCCGGTGGGCACGGTGATGTCGCGACTGCATCGGGCACGGAACCGGCTGCGCCGGGCGCTCACGGTTCACTCGACGGGAGGGGGAGAGTCGTGATCACCACGCTGCGCTCGATGTGGGCCTGTCACTGGTCGGCTCGGCGGATCCAGCGGTACCTGGACGCCGACCGAGGGTTGCCGTTGACCGCCGACGAGGTGCGCCGGCTCGAACAGCATCTGGCCGTTTGCGAGCGCTGCGGCGCAGTCGTCGAGGAGCACCGCGTGCTCCGGGTCGTTGCCGATCGGTGGACCCGTCGCACTGTCCCCGACCCGGAGGCCGTGCGCCGGCTGCACCAGGCGATGGACCGGATCGTCGTCGAGGAGCGGCCGTGACCGTGTCGGCCGAGCGGGCCGCCGAGCAGTTGTGGGATCTGGTGGTGGTCGGCGCCGGCACTGCTGGCCTGGTCGGCTCCCGGACGGCGGCGAGCCTCGGCGCCCGGGTGCTCGTGGTCGAGGGAGACCGGCCGGGAGGGGACTGCCTGTGGACCGGGTGCGTGCCCAGCAAGGCGCTGCTCGCGTCGGCGCAGCGGGCGGCTTCGGCCCGTACGGCTGGTGCCCTCGGCATCCGCGTGGACGGCGTCCGGGTGGACTTCCCGGCAGTGCTGGCGCACGTCAGGTCTGCCATCGCGTCGATCGAACCGGAGGACTCGCCCGGAGCACTCGAGGATGCCGGGGTGGCGGTGCTCAGTGGCTGGGCGCGGCTCACCGGCGGGACCGGGGTCGAGGTGGCCGGCCGCAGGATCCGTACCCGGCAGGTGCTCCTGGCGGCCGGCTCCGGGCCGGCGTTGCCGGACCTGCCCGGTCTGCGAGCGGCCGAGCCGTGGACCAGCGACACGGTCTGGGATCTCGAGCGGCTGCCGGAGCGATTGACCGTCGTCGGTGGGGGCAGCATCGGCTGCGAGCTGGGCCAGGCGTTCGCTCGGCTCGGTGCCCGGGTCACCCTGCTGGAACAGGCTGACCGGTTGCTGCCGACGGAGGATCCCGACGCCTCGGCGCTGGTGACCGAGGCACTGCTGGCCGACGGTGTGGCTGTCCGCACCGGAGCCGGGGTGGACAAGGTGCTGGGCGACAGGGGCGACGGAACCGTGCGCACGACCGACGGCCGGACGGTCGGGCACGACGGGCTGCTGGTCGCGCTCGGGCGGCAACCACGCACCCGCGGCATCGGCCTGCGCGAGGCGGGCGTCCACGTGGACGCGCACGGCTTCGTCCGGGTGGACCGGACGCTGCGCACGACGAACCCAAGGGTCTGGGCGGCTGGTGACCTGACCGGGCATCCGCAGTTCACCCACGTGGCCGGGGTGCACGGCAGCGTCGCCGCCAGCAATGCCGTGCTCGGGCTGCGCCGGAAGGCCGAGACGGTGACCGTTCCGCGGGTGGCCTATACCAGCCCGGAGGTCGCGGCGGTCGGCGTGAGTGCCACGGCCGCCGACCACCATCCCGGTCTGAGCGTCGTCACGCAGCGGCACGACGAGGTCGACCGGGCTGTCGTCGAGGGCGACACCCGGGGCTTCTCTCGGCTGGTTCTCGACCGTAGAGGCCGGCTCGTCGGTGCGACTCTCGTGGGTCCGCGCGCCGGCGAGGCGCTGACCGAGCTGGTGCTGGCGATCCGGCACGGGATGCGGACGCGGGACCTGGCCGGCACCACCCACCCGTACCCGACCTATTCGGACGGGGTCTGGAATGCGGCTATCGCAGACGTTCGCCGGCGCCTCGCTCGGCCCTCGGCGCAGCGGGTCACCACCCTGCTGGCAGGGTCGCGGAGGCGCTGGCTGGATCTGCGCGACCGACCGTCCCCTGCTGGCGGCTAGCTAGCGCAGCAGCCGGTAGCCGACCCAGATCCGCTGCGCCGCACCCAGACCGACCACCGCAGCCCAGCCCACGGCGACCGGTCCGGCGGCGCCTGGCAGCAGCATCCAGATCGAGTGCACGACGACCGTCTCCGTGCCCTCCGCGAGCCCCCCGACGAACGACAGTGAACGCCCGTCGTCCAGCGTCCGTCCGGTCCGCTCGGCCAGCGATGAGAAGGCGAGGAACGCGGTGCCATTGAGGTAGTAGGCACCCAACACCGCAAGGAACGGCCAGGTGCTCCCGCCGACACCGATGCCCACCCCGACGACGCTCGCGCCGTAGACGGCGAAGTCGGACACGATGTCGAGGAATCCGCCGGCCGGTGACGGGTCGTCGCCCGATCGGGCCGCCCGCCGCCGGGCCAGCGGGCCGTCCACCCCGTCGGCGAGCCTGGAGCCGAGCCACAGTGCAAGGGCCGGCATCCACAGCGCGGCTGCGGCAGCTCCGGCGCTGCCGAGACCCAGCATCAGCCCGACGACGGTGATCCCGTTCGGGCTGATCCCCCGCACGTCGACGCTCGCGGCGAGCCGGTCCAGCGGGCCGCGCAGGACTCGCCGGGCGTAGGGATCAAGCACCGGTCGGCTCCCGGCGGCTCCCACCTCGCCGTGACTGGGCGCGGACCAGTGCTGCGCCGAGTCCGGTGAGGGCGACCAGGGCGACCGCCGCGGCGGCGAACGGCGCCGACGCGGGCTCGCTTCCGTAGGCCCCCAGGCCGACCATCGCCGCCGTGCCGGGGGCCATCCCCAGGATGCTCCCGACGACGAAGGCATGCGGGCGCAGGGCGGTGAGCCCAGCCAGGTAGTTCAGCGCGGTATAGGGCACCAGCGGGACGATCCGGAGCAACACCACCCCGAAGATGCCGTTCCGTTCGATCACCGCGTCGACCCCAGCCAACCGCGAGCCGCCGTAGCTCTCGACCGCCGCGCGTCCCAACAGCCGCGCCAACCCGAAGGCGACGACGGCGCCGAGCACCGCCGCGGCCAGGACGAGCGCAAAGCCGGTCCCGAGCCCGAAGGCCGCGCCGGCAGCGATAGTGGCCACGTTCTTGGGGACCGGCACCAGCGCGAGACCGACGTACAGCAGCACGAAGCCGGCCAGCCCGAGGACGCCGGCGGAGGCGACCGCCGCCCGAAGCCGCTCGACCGGGGGCAGGTCGATCATGAGAGCCACCACGACGGCGCCGACGAGGAGAATTGTGAGCAGCGTCACGCGCAGCCAGACCGCGCGCGGTGGCGTCAGCGCCATCTCGCCGTCCCTTCGTCGCTCGCTGCCGGGGGAAGTCGGCGGGCACCCGACGGTGTTCCCGGTCAGAGTTTCCCGGTACGACCGGCTCCGCTCCCTGGAGGCTGCATGCCCGTCCAGCCCGCGTCCAGCCTGCCTCGCTGGATCAGTGTCTCCGCTGGCGTCGCCCTCGGCCTGTCCGCCTGTGCTGCACCCGGATCCACCGGGGAGGCAGCCGAGGTGAAGGAGTGGTCGGCCGTGCTGGAGCAGGCACGCGGTCAGACCGTCCGGCTCTGGATGTGGGGAGGGGACCAGCAGGGCAACGACTATGTGGACGACGTGCTCGCCCCGGCTGCCCGCGACCAACTGGGCGTCTTGCTCGAGCGGGTCCCGGTGGCAGACACCGCGGACGCGGTCACCCGGGTGCTGGCGGAGCGTCAGGCGGGGGTCCAGGACGGGAACGTCGACCTGGTCTGGGTCAACGGTGACAACTTCCGCACCGGTCAGCAGGCCGGTGCCTGGCTCTGCGGCTGGGCGGACGAGCTGCCGAGCATGCGGTACACGACACCCGACGACCCGTTGTTGGAGAGCGACTTCGGCACCGCGGTGGACGACTGCGAGTCGCCGTGGCACAAGGCGCAGTTCACCCTGGTCTACGACAGCGAGGCCGTCGCCGATCCACCGACCACCATGGCCGGCGTGCTGGCCTGGGCGGAGCAGCACCCGGGCAGGTTCACCTATCCCGCACCGCCGGACTTCACCGGCTCCGTGTTCGTTCGCGAGGTGTTGCTGAGCGTGTCGGGCGGCGCCGACTCGGTGCCCGTGCGATTCGACGAGTCGGCCTACGAGCGGCTGGCGCCCGCCCTGTGGCAGCGGTTGGTCGAGCTTGCTCCGTCGCTCTGGCGGGGCGGTGTGACCTATCCGCGGGACGCGCCGGCGCTGGACCGGCTCTTCGCCGACGATGAGGTGGACATGACGATGACGTACGGCCCTGCCACCTTGACCAAGCTCGTCCGGCAAGGCACCTTCCCGCCGTCGACCGAGGTGCTGCCTCTCACCGACGGGACGGTCGGTAACGCGAGCTTCCTGGCCATCCCGGCCGCGTCGGGAGTCCCGGAGGCAGCGATGGCGGTGGCGGACCTGGCGCTGTCCCCCGCGCAGCAGGTGGTCAAGGCCGACCCAGCGGTGTGGGGCCAGTTCCCCGCGCTGGATGCCACCCGGCTGCCACCGCCGGAGCGAACCGCATTGGCCGCGCTGCCGCGGTCACCGGTCGTCCCTCCGTTCGAGGTCCTGTCGCGCAACGCACACGGCGAGCTGGACGCCGGCTGGGTCGCCGCGCTGGACGAGGGGTGGCGACGCGACGTCCTGGCGGCCGGCCCATGACCCGCCGGCACCCGGCCCTGCTGCTGTTGCCCGCCCTGGTGCCGACGGTGCTCGTGCTGATCGCGTCGGTGTCGACGCTCGGGCTGCAGAGCCTCGGCCTGATGCCGCTCGTGGGTGAGCCCCGGATGACGGACGCCGCATTCCGGTCGGTGGCACCGGATCTGGTGCTCGGAACCGGTCTGACCCTCGCGATCGCCTCCGCCGCCACCGCGCTGGCCGCGCTGATCGGCCTGGTGACCGCCCTGCTGGTGACCTCGTCGACTCGTTCGGGGCGGCTGCTGGGGCTGAGCGCGGTGGCCACGGTGCCGCTGCCCCATGTGGTCGCGGCCGCCGCGGTGGGTCTGCTGCTGGCGGACAGCGGCGTGCTTCCCCGCCTGTTCGGCCTGTCGACCGAGCAGTGGCCCGACCTGGTGGCCGGCTCCTGGTGGCTTGCCGTGGTGCTGGAGTACGCGTGGAAGGAGTCCGCCTTCGTCGCGCTGGTCGTCGGCGCGGCGCTGGTCACCCGCATCGCCCGCTATGACGAGACCGCGGCACTGCTCGGCGCCGGTCGGTGGCGCCGGCTGTGGCACGTGACGTTGCCGCTGGCGACACCCGCGCTGCTGGTCGCCAGCACGATCTCGTTCGTCTACGTCGTGGGCTCCTACGAAGTGGCGTGGCTGCTCGGCCGGACCTATCCAGAACCCCTGCCGGTGCTCGCGTTCCGGCTGTTCACGTCCGCCGACCTCACCGCCCGCCCCGAGGCGGCCGCGGTGTCGGTGGTGACCGGGCTGGTCGCCGGATGTGCCGCGGCGGCGAGCCTGCTGCTTGCCCGCAGGCTGCAGACGGTGCGGTCGTGACCCGGGCGGCCCTGACCCGACTGCTGCTGGCAGCGTGGTTCGTGGCTCCGCTGGCCGCGCTCGGACTGTGGGCCGTCGCCGATCGGTGGAGCGCCGGTACGCCGCTCCCGGACGACTGGGGGCCACGGGGATGGAGCGGGGCGTCCGCTGCCGGGGTGGCGGCCGCGCTGTGGCGTTCGGCGCTGCTCGCCAATGCGGTGACCCTGCTCGCGACTCCGGCCGGGGCCATGGCGGCCCGCGGACTGCTTCGGGTCGGCCCCCGGCTGCGAGCAGTGGCGGCGGCGCTGCTGCTGCTTCCGGCCGTCGTCCCCCCACTCACCGTCGTGCTCGGGCTGGACGTCCTGCTGCTCCGGCTCCAGGTCCCTGCGGCGGTGGGGGTGGTGAGCATCCTGGTCGTGCAGGCCCTGCCGTACACCGCGTACGTCATGTACATCACCTACCTGGCGCACGACGACACGTACGAGGACGAGGCCCGCACGCTCGGCGCGTCACCGTTCCGGACTCTGGTCCGGGTGCAGCTGCCGTTGGTGGCTCCGGGGCTCGCGGCGGCGGCCTTCCTCGCACTGCTGGTCGCGTGGAGCGACTACGTCGTCACCGTCATCGTCGGTGGGGGGCTGCTGGTCACGCTGCCCGTCCTGGTCGCATCGGCCGCCGCCGGGACGGGCAACGAGCCGGTGGTGGCGGTGATGTCGCTGCTGGCGGCACTGCCGCCGCTGGGACTGCTGGTCGCGCTGGGCATGCTCGGCCGGCGGGGTCGGGCCGGCTCGAGATCCGGCGTGACCTCTCGCCGCGCCTCCCCGGTCGTGACGGGGGCACGGCCGTGACCGGCGGGCTCACGCTGGCCGGCATCACCCGCCGCTTCACCCCGGACCAGCCGGCCGCGCTCGTCGACGTCAACCTGCACGTGCCGACGGGGTCGTGCACCGCGCTACTCGGCCCTTCCGGGTCGGGCAAGACCACGCTGCTGCGTGCTGCTGCGGGCCTTGATCCGGTCGACGCCGGCTCGGTGCAGCTGGACGGCCGGGACCTGGCGGGGGTGGCTCCCGAGCGACGGAGCATGGCGATGGTCTTCCAGCGCCCGCTGCTGTTCCCGCACCTGACGGTGCGCGACAACGTCGCGTTCCCGGGCCGCGCGACCGGGCTGTCACGACGAGAGGCTCGGGAGGAGGCGATGCGCTTTCTCCACCTGGTCGGCCTGCCGCAGCTGGCGGGCCGGGACGTGCGGGCGCTGTCCGGGGGGCAGCAGCAGCGGGTGGCGCTGGCTCGAGCACTCGCGGCACGACCGAAGGCGCTGCTGCTCGACGAGCCGTTCGCGGCGCTGGACCCGTCGTTGCGAGCGGAGATGCACGAGTTGCTGATGGAGCTGCGTGCCGTCCTCGAGCCGACGGTGCTGCTGGTCACCCACGACCACGAGGAGGCATCGGCGCTGGCCGACGACGTGGCCGTCTTGACCGGGGGTCGGCTGGTGCAGCACGACCCGGTCGACATCGTCTACCGGCGACCGGCCGGCGTGGAGGTGCACCGGCTGCTCGGCGGGGTGAACGAGCTGCCTGGCCGAGTCGACGGTGGGGTCCACCACTCGGCCCTCGGCGCGATCCGCCTGCCCGCGGGGGCAACGCCGGCGTCCGGGCAGGCCCTGTTGCTGGTACGGCACGAACAGCTGCGGCTCACCGCGGCCGACGACCCGGCCGCCTCGCTGGTGGCCACCGTGGAGATGGTCCGCCAGCGAGGTGGGCGGCGGGTCGTTCGCGTGGGCCGGGACCGGGTGTGGCTGGTGGCCGAGGTGGCCGCCTCCGACCCGATCCGTCCCGGCGACGTCGTCGGGGTCGTCGTGCCCGCGGAGGCGGTGTGGCCGGTGCAGGATCAGACGTCCGGACAGACGCCAGTTCCCGCGTCATGCCCCGCGTCGGACCCCGCGGCAGATCAGGCGGAGGGTTCGAGCGGAGTCGCCCCCGGGTGATCCGGCTCGGCCCCGGCGAAGAAGTGGTCGCAGTAGGTGGGGGAGATGTCCACGGCAACGCGGCGAAGAGGTGCCGTTCTTGGTGACCATTTCCGGCGCGCAGCGGCCCGGAATAACGGCAGGGGGGAAGATCGGCTCAGGCTCGCGGGGTTTCGTCGGCACCCGAGCGACCGGAGGTGAGATCACGTTGCGCGAGTGGTGGGAGCGGACGCGCCCAGTCTCTCGGTTGCACAAGCAGGCGCTGGCGCGCCGGTGGACCGAGCTGCCGGAGTCGGTGCGGACGCCCGCCCAGCTCGTCGGCAGACACGCACTGGGGTGTGAGGGCACGCACGGCGTGTTCCCGAAGTGCAACCTGACCTGCTCTCCCTGCTATCACTCGCGAGATGCCAACCAGGTGCGGGTGGACGGCGCGCACACCGTGGCCGAGGTCGAGGCGCAGCTGGCCTACCTCGAGCGGGCACGTGGTCCACACGGCCACGCGCAGCTGATCGGCGGCGAGGTCAGCCTGCTTCATCCGGATGCGCACGCGGACGCGCTGCTGGCGATGCGGCGGCACGGGCGTGAGCCGATGTCGATGACGCACGGGGACTTCGACGACGACTATCTGACGGCGGTGGTGCTCGGCGCGGACGGTCGGCCGCGACTGCCCCGGGTTTCGTTCGCGGCCCACTTCGACTCCCTGATGCGTGGCCGGCGCGGGCTGCCTCGGCCACGCAGCGAGGTGGAGCTCGCGCCGTACCGGCAGCGCTTCGTCGACATGTTCCAGCGCCTGCGGGCCGAGCACGGCGTCCCCTCGTACCTCGCCCACAACATGACCGTGACGCCCGCCAACCTCGGCGAGGTGGCAGAGACGGTGCGCACCACGGTGCCGATGGGCTTCGACATGTTGTCGTTCCAGCCGGCCGCTTTCGTCGGCGACGACCGGCGCTGGCGGGAGAACTTCCGCGAGGTCACCCCGGACGCCGTCTGGGCCGAGGTGGAGCGCGGGATGGGCACTCGACTGCCCTGGCGGGCGCTGCAGATGGGGGACCCGCGGTGCAACCGCACCGCGTGGGGCTGGCTCGTCGACGGCCGCTTCGTCCCGGCGTTGGACGACACCGACCCGCGCGACCTGGCGATGCGGGACGCGTTCCTCGGCCGGCTCGGTGGCCTCCGGCTCTCCGGGACCGCACGTCGCCACCTGGTGGTGCGGCTGGCGCGGGCGGTGCTCGGCAACCCGGTGCTGTGGCCGGTCGGGCTCGGGTGGTTGATCCGGGCGGCGGGACGCTCCGGCGGCTGGCGGACGGTGGTCCGAGCCCGGCACAGCATCCGGCCCATCACGTTCGTCATGCACACGTTCATGGATGCTGCCGACGTGGCTCCGGCGTGGACGTTGATGGAGCAGGGTGTCGAGGCCACCGATCCGCAGATCCGGGCCACTCAGGAGCGGCTGCGGTCCTGCGTCTACGCGATGGCCCATCCCGAGCTGGACCGGGTCGTCCCCGCCTGCGTTCAGCACTCGGTGCTCGACCCGGCAGAGAACCAGCAGCTGCGCGCGTTGCTGCCCATCGTCGCTGTTCGACAGCCGGTCACCGACCCGCGCTAACCGCGGCACGGCACGGCGGTCACCGCCCACCCGAGGTGCGCGGAGAGCCCCAAGGACAGTCACCACACAGTCATGGGGTCCCCGCGCACCGGCCCGGGACACACGAGCGCTGGGCGCAGCACCCGGGTGGTCCGTGTGCTGCGCCCAGCGTGGTGAGCTCGTGTCATTCGCCCTCAGCGGGACGAGATCACTTGGTGTTGATGGTGATCTTCGCGGTGCCGACGAGCAGGCCGGCCTTCACACCGTCGGTGCCGAACGTGTCGTTCAGCAGCGGCGCCGCGTCCTCGGAGATGAGGACCTCGGTGCCCTCGAGGATGGCGGTGTCGCCGGCGCCGGTCTGCAGCGGCTGCAGGGTCCGGCCGTCCAGCTGGAACAGGTACGCGTCCTGCACGGCCTCCTCGCCGTTCACCGTGACGTCGCCGAACAGCTGCGACGTACCCGGGTCGACGACGAAGTCGGTCAGCTCGACCGTCGTCTTGCCCGCGGTGAGGGACAGGCCGCTGCCGTCGTGCTGGATCTCGCCCTGCACGTACGGGTCGATGCTGCCTGGCTCGTAGTAGGTCACGTTTCCGCCGGTGATCGGGAAGATCAGCGAACCGTCGGTGAGGGCGGCGTCGCCGACCACGCCGGGGGTGAGCTTGAGGCTCTCCAGAGCGTCGACGAAACCGGCGTCGAGCTGAACGGCGGTGTCGACGCCGGTCAGGTTGTCGACCTGGGCGACCGGCTCGGGCTTGGCGTCGCCGGACTCGTTGGCGGCGGCGTCGTTGTCGGTACCGCAGGCGGCCAGCGGGAGTACGAGCATCGCGGCGGCCGCGAGGCCGGCGATCTTGGTGGAGTTCTTGGTGAGGCGCATGGTCATCTGTCCTTCGGTGGTGGGTGACTGTCACGGGGGTTTCGGCACCACGGTGGCGCGATGATTGGTGGTGTGACTGGGGTCATAGCCGTCCCGCGTGCCTCGCGTCGGGTGGTCGCCGCGTCCGTGGTCCTGGCGCTGGTGCTGCGGGTGCCCTACCTCGACGACCCGCTGTACCCCGACGAGGGTGGGTACCTGCTCGTTGCGGAGCGCTGGACCCCGGACGGGCCGCACGTGTACGGCGAGCTGTGGGTGGACCGGCCGCCGCTGCTGCTGGCGTTCTTTCGACTGGCCGCCGAGCTCGGCGGGCCGGTCCCGCTGCGGCTGCTCGCGTGTGTCGCGGTGGCCGGGTTGGTGCTCGCGGCCGGCTGGGTGGGACGGCTGCTGGCCGGCTCCCGGGGCGCAGCCTGGGCGGCCCTCGCGGCGGGCGGGCTGTCAGCCTCGCCGCTCGTGGCCGGGCAGGCCGCGGACGGGGAGCTGCTCGCCGCACCCCTCGTGCTGCTCGCCTGCGCCGCCGCGATGGCCGCACTCGCGCATGAGACCGGTCGCTCCTCGGTGGCGCTCGGGGCGTTGAGCGGGTTGGCCGGTGGCAGCGCGATGCTGGTGAAGCAGAACGTCGTCGACGGGGTGATCTTCGCCGCCGTGCTGGTGCTGGGGTACGCGATCACCCGGCGGCTGGCGGTGCGGTACGCGATCCGCCTGCTGGCGGTGATGGTCGGCGCTGCTTTCGTGCCGCTGGTCGCGCTGCTGGTGTGGGCGCAGGCGTTCACCCCGGGGGTGAGGGTGGCGTACGCCGAGCTGTACGGCTTCCGGTCCGAGGCGCTGGCCGTGATCCTCTCGTGGAACCTCGATCCGCCGCTCGAGCGGGCGCAGCAGCTGCTGCCGCTGGCACTGGTCACGGGCATCGTGCCGGTCCTGGCCGGTCTCGGCTGGGTGCACGCTCGGCACCGACCGTCCGGGGCGTCACCGCCGTGTGCCGTGGCTGTCTGGGCCATGGTCGTCACGGCGGGGATCAGCACGGTCCTGGGAGCCGGCTTCTGGTCGCAGTACCTGCTCGGGTTCCTGCCGGTGGCGGCGCTCGCCAGCGGGGCACTGGCCGTGACCGCCACCCGGGTCCGGCAGGCGCTGGTCGGCCTGGTGGTCGCCTCGGGCGTGATCGCCGCGCTGGCCGGGGCGGTGGTGCACCAGGTGACCGGGTATCCCTCCTCCGACATCGCGGCCCTGTCCGCGTGGCTGCGGGCATCCGCCGCACCGGGCGACACGGTCGTCGTCACCTACGGCCAGCCCAATGTGGTCCACATGGCCGGGCTCGATCCGGCGTACCCGTACCTGTGGAGCCTGGCCGTCCGGACCTACGACCCAGACCTCGACCTGCTGACCCGAACGGTCCGGGGTCCCGCCGCCCCGGACTGGGTGGTCGAGGTCCACGACGTCGGGTGGTGGGGTCTCGACGCCGATGGTGGCTTCCGGTCGGCGTTGGCAGCGCGCTACGAGCAGGTTGCGACGGTGTGCGGGTTCGCGGTCCTGCAGCGCGACGACGTCACGCGCGAGGTGGCGTGGACCGGGGCCGACTGCCCCGGCTGACCGGACTGACCGGACTTGACCGGCGAGCGGTTCGGATGGCTTGTTCCGAAATGGGCAGTACGGTCGAACGAGTGAGCAGCACGAGCACGACGACCGACCCGCCCGCCGGCGAAACGCAGTTCGTCCGGGAGACCGGCGCCGGGGGAGCCTTCCGCCGCCAGACCAGCCGCTTCACCGACCGCGTGACCGTCGACGGGGCAGACGGCTGGACGGTCGATTCGGGTCGCTACCGGCTGGTGTGGAGCCGGGCCTGCCCGTGGGCGCACCGAGCCCGGATCGTGCTCGGCCTGCTCGGCCTGGAGGCCGCGATCTCGCTGGCCACGGTCGACCCGATCCGCGACGACTGGGGCTGGCGGTTCGGCCTCGACGACGACGGGCGCGACCCGGAGCTGGGCATCTCGCACCTGTCTGAGGCATACCTGGCCACCGATCCGACCTACGAGGGCAGGGTCACGGTGCCGGCACTCGTCGAGATCGCGAGCGGGCAGGTCGTGACCAACGACTTCGGTCAGATCACCTTGGACCTGTCGACGCAGTGGCGGGAGCACCACCGAGACGATGCGCCCGATCTCTACCCCATGCGCCTCCGCGGTGAGATCGACGAGCTGAACGCGCAGGTCTACCGAGACGTGAACAACGGCGTCTACCGGGCCGGTTTCGCCGGTAGCCAGGAGGCCTACGACGAGGCGTACGCCGCGCTGTTCGCGCGCCTCGACCAGCTCGAGCAGCGCCTCACGCGGCGCCGCTACCTGATGGGGGATGCCATCACCGAGGCGGACGTCCGGCTGTTCACCACGATGGTGCGCTTCGACGCCGTCTACCACGGGCACTTCAAGTGCAACCGCAACAAGCTCACCGAGATGCCGGCGTTGTGGGGATGGGCACGCGACGTCTTCCAGACCCCGGGGTTCGGCGAGACCGTCGACTTCGACCACATCAAGCGGCACTACTACGTCACTCATGACCGGATCAATCCGACCCGGATCGTGCCTGCCGGACCGGACCCGGCCGCCTGGTACACGCCGCACGACCGCGAGGATCTGGGCTGACCGTCGCCCGGCCAGCGGGCGCCGCGGCGACGGCCCTCGGTCAGGGGATGCGCGTGCGGAGGAAAACCTCGGCCAGCCGGTCGTGGTCGAGTCCGTGTGACCGCGCCGCGGCGGCGGCGGCGGCACGCAGCTTCGGTGCCAGCGTGTCCGGGTCGGGGTGCTGACTCTCGTGCGCGAGCACTGCCCGGAGCTTCGCGTCGAAGGTTTCGGTGACGTCAACTGCGTGGTTCGGCTCGGGGTGGGCGACCAGCCACAGCTCGGGCACCGTCCAGGCGGCCAGTCCACGCTGGGCGAGCTCTGGGAGGGCGTGCGGGTTGCGGGCCGCGGGATAGACCGCCTGTACGGTCGCCTCGCCGGCGGCGAGGTGGTCCGGGTGGCTGCGGTGCAGCCGGGCCCAGTCCCGCTCCGGGCTCTGCGTCAGCACCCGCTGCGGGCGGACCTCGCGGATGGTGGCGACGATGTCGCGGACCAGGTCCGGTGACACCGTGAGCTCACCGTCCACCCCGCCGAGGAACCGCACGTCGTGAACCCCGATCTCGGCGGCCGCCGCGCGCTGCTCGCGCCGCCGGATGGCCGGGATGTCCGCGCGGTCCACGCCGTCGTCGAAGCCGCCGGCCTGTCCGTCGGTGCAGACCAGGAGCGTCACCGCAGTGCCCTCAGCCGTCCAAGCGGCGACCGTCCCGGCCGCGCCGAAGTCGACGTCGTCGGGGTGCGCGGTCACCACCAGGGCGCGCTCGACCGCATCGGTTCTGGAGGGCATGGTGCAGACGCTAACAACGCCTGCGCGGCTGCGCTGACGACCGGGCGTGGCGGAGGGGCTCGCTGCTCCTGACATCCACGGGCCGCAGCGACAGACTGGGCGCCATGGCGTACGACACCGACCTGGCAGACCGGATCCGAGCGGTCGTCGCAGCCGAGGATGCACTGACCGAGCAGAAGATGTTCGGCGGCCTCGCCTTCCTGATCAACGGCCACATGGCGGTGGCCGCCAGCGGACAGGGAGGTCTGATGCTGCGCGTCGACCCGGAAGCGACCGAGTCACTGGTCGGCGACCCGCACGCGCGCCGTTTCGAGATGCACGGGCGGGAGATGGACGGCTGGCTGCGTGTCGACACGGAGGGACTGCAGAGCGACGACCAGCTCAGTGGGTGGGTGCGCCACGGGATCGACTACGCCCGGTCACTCCCGCCCAAGCG
Source organism: uncultured Actinomycetota bacterium (assembly GCA_963704295.1). GTDB lineage: Bacteria > Actinomycetota > Actinomycetes > Propionibacteriales > Nocardioidaceae > JACCVL01. The sequence continues at coordinate 1,796,705 of OY969884.1, forward strand.
GCCGCGGAAGCGACGCTGACCGCCCCGTCTCGTCAGGCGTCGACGGCCGCACGGACGGCGGCCAGGCTTCGGTCGACGTCCTTCTCGGTGGTGGACCAGTTGCTGACGGAGATGCGGAGCACGCGTTGGTCGTGCCAGGTGGAGCCGGACATCCAGGTGGTCCCGTCGGCCAGGATCCGGCGGACCACCTCCTGGGTCTTCTCGTCGCTGCCGAACGAGACGCACACCTGGGTGAAGTCGACGTCGTTCAGCACGGTCGCGCCGGGAATCTGGTCGAGGCCGGCGGCCAACGACGCCGCGTGCCAACAGAGCCGGTCGACCAGCTCGGCCACCCCGGACCGGCCGAGGGACCGCAGCACCGCCCAGACCGGCAGCGCGCGTGCTCGCCGGGACAGCTCGGGAACCTTGTCCAACGGCTCCCCGGCCTCGTCGAGCACCAGGTAGGCACCCTGGACTCCCATCGCCGCCCGCAGCGAGGAGAGGTCGCGCACGATGGCCAGGCCGCAGTCGTACGGGGTGTTCAGCGTCTTGTGTGCGTCGGTCGCCCAGGAGTCGGCATGGTCGTGGCCGGTCAGCAGATGCCGGTAGGTAGGTGAAGCGGCGGCCCACAGCCCGAACGCGCCGTCGACGTGCACCCAGGCGCCGTGGTCGTGAGCGGTGCCGATGGCCTCGTCGAAGGGATCGAACGCACCGGAGTGCACGTTCCCCGCCTGCAGCACCACGATCGTCGGGCCGGCGTCGCCGGCCTGGAGTGCCGCTTCGAGCGCGCTGGCGTCCAGACGACCCTGTTCGTCGACCGGGACCTGCTCCGGCGCCCCGAGCCCGAGATAGCGCAACGCGAGGTCGACGGTGTCGTGTCGCTCGGCGCCGACGATCACCCGCACCGGGGGTCCACCGGCGAGACCCTGTTCGCGCACCTCCCAACCGGCCCGGCGGAGCTGAGTGTCCCGTCCGGCGGCCAGGCCGGTGAAGTTCGCCATCGTGCCGCCGGTCACGAAGCCGACGGCGCTGTCAGCGGGCAGGGCGAGCAGCTCCAGCACCCAGCTGCTCGTGATGTCCTCGACCGCGCTGTGCGCCGGTGTCACCTGACGCAGGCCGGCGTTCTGGTCCCACGCGCTGACCAGCCAGTCGGCGGCGAGCGCGGCCGGGTGGGTGCCTCCGATGACGAAGCCGAAGAACCGTCCGGCCGGCATCGCGGTGAGCCCCGGTTCGCAGGCGGTGGCCAGCAGGTCCACGACCGCTGCCGGTTCGCAGCCGACGTCTGGCAGGTCGACGCCGAGCGCCGCTCGCACCTGGTCGATCGAGGCCTGCGGCGGGACCAGCCGGTCCGGCAGGGCCGCGAGCCAGTCCGACGCGTGCCGGTGAGCTCGGTCGAGTGCGGCGGAGTGCTGGTCGTCCATGGGGGCAGTCTCCACCAGCCGGAACAGACCGCGGGCGGAGGTGTCAGGCCATCTGGTCGACGTAGGCGACGACCCGGTTCAGCAGCGATGTCGCCTGCAGGAGCTCCGCGGGCGGGGTGGGCGGGTTCTCGGCGAGCTCGTACAGCAGCGGCGCCGCCTCCTGGTGCCCCGACTGCAGTGCAACCTGAGCGCAGATCCGGGCCGCGGCACGGACGGCGGCCGGGTCGACCGACCAGATCGCCTCGAAGAGCCGCTGCCGGTCGGGCACGGTCGACTGCCCGGGCAGCTCCCAGGCGGTGAGCATCGCGGGGTGGTCGGGCGCGTCGCAGACGACTGCCCACTCGCGCCGCATCGGCGCGTCGTCCGGCAGGTGGACGAGGGTCGTCCCGCTCACCGGTTCCGGCGCCTGGTGGCCGAAGTCGGCGAAGGCGGTGGTCGAGCGGGCGATTCGCGCCAGCTCGGTCCAGCGCTCCTCAGCTGCCCGGAAATGGCGCTCCTCCTGGAACGCGCCGAAGATGATCGGTCGCTCGGCCCGTGCGCAGCACTCGTCCTCGATGGCCCAGGACAGCGCGATCAGGCTCGACTTCCGCAACCGCTGAGGCTGCAGCCGGGGGTGCAGTCGGCGGACCGTGGCGTAGACCGACGGGGATCCCGGGGGATCCTCGACAGCGGCTCGGGCGAGCGCGACCTCCGCGATCGCCACCTCCAGGCGGGCGCCGTCGTCGCGCCGTCGGAGCACGCGCAGCACGAGGTCGGCGTCTCGTTCGGCGTAGCGCCGATGTCCGCTCTCCCTGCGTTCGGGCTTGGGGAACCCGTACCGGGTCTCCCACATCCGCAGAGTCGCGGGCTGCAGACCGGTTCGTTCGGCGAGGTCGCCGATCGTCATCATCGACGGCGAAGCCCCCATGGTCGGGGCCTGGGGTTGCGTGCTGCTGGGTGATGGGGGCATGCTGGGCATCGTAAACCTAAACAAGCCGTTGAGAAAAGTGTATAACTTTTCTCTCCCTGGAACAGGAGCCACCGGATGAGCGACACCACCAACCCCACCACCGGACAGCGCAGCGACGTCGTCGACTGGACCGACCTCGGTCGAGAGATGTGGTCGTTCCTGACCGGTCGCGAGGCCGCGATCAACTACCGGTTCATCGACATGGCCGTCGAGGTCCCCCGGGACACCGGCGCCGAGGCCCCGCGAGCGACCTGGAAGCTGAACGGCACGTTGCAGGTCACCACCCGCGACAACGCCAGCTCCACGGCCGGTTCGAGCGACGGCACCAGCGACAGCACCGCCGGCAGCGCTGCCAGCGCCGCCTGAGCCGATGGTCACCGATCTCTCGATCGATGCCGAGCTCGAGTTCTCGGTCGACATCCCGGGGGCGCGCACTGTCTCCGGGATGTTGACCGGGTCCGGCAAACAGCTGGATCTCCAGGTCAGCGACCCGTTCCTGTTCGCCGGGCGGTCGGACTCCGGTGCGATCCGTGGCCTGGCGGACCTGCTGGCCGACCGAGGCCTCTCGCTCAGCGTGCACACGTCGTCCGGCCCCCTCGTCACGCTGGGCACTGGGCGGACGTCGTGGCTGCAGCGCCGGCTGACCGGCTCGCGGCACATTCGGATCGAGCGCGGAGCCGGGCTGTGGTCCCTCGTCCGCGGACGCGCCTCGGCGCCGGCCGGAGGCGCGCTTCCGGCAGCCGCGCTGGCGCCTCCGCCGACCCTGTTCCCGGTCGCTCCCACGATGCTGCGGCGCCGCCGCCGACCGGTGACGACGACGCACGATCCGCGCGGAGGTGGCAACCCGCGGCTGATCATGGCGCCGGGTCCCTACCCCAGACTGGGAGATCCGCAGGAGGTCTTTGCGCTGCGCGACAAGGTCACGACGATCGGGAGTGCACCCGACTGCGACATCACCCTCGACGGGCTCGAGCCGTTGCACGCCGAGGTGCGGCACGACGGGATGGACGAGTTCGTGCTGGTGCGGGTGGCCAGCCCGGGGAGCACGCGGGTGAACGGCGCCCGGGTGGACAGCGCCCTGCTGCGGACGGGCTCCGGGATCGAGCTGAACGAGTGGCGGATGTCGTTCTTCCGCGAGGAGTACGCCGACCACGGACGCCCGTACGGCGGCCGGATCGGTGGCGAGCTGGGCCACCAGCGCCCGCAGCCAAGCAGGGCCGCCGGGCGACACCGTCGGACCGGTGAGCACCGATGACCGCGCGGGGACCGGTGCTGGTCGCCGGCGCCTCCGGCTTCGTGGGTCAGCGGCTCTGCCCCGAGCTCATCGCGGCGGGGCACGAGGTCAGGGCGATGACCCGCCATCCCGATCGCTACCGGGGTGACGGCGCCGCGGTGCGCGGGGACGTGCACGACCCCGCGACGCTGACCGCGGCTCTGCGCGGGTGCCGGGCGGCGTACTACCTGGTGCATTCGCTGGCGTCGAAGGACTTCGAGCGTCTGGACGCGGACGCGGCGCTGGCCTTTGGCAAGGCAGCGGCCGAGGCAGGCGTGCAGCAGATCATCTACCTCGGTGGTCTGGGCAGCGAGACCGACACCCTCTCGTCACATCTGCGCAGCCGGCGCGAGGTCGAGAGCCTGCTCGGCAGCGCCGGCGTACCGGTCACCGTGATCCGGGCCGGCATCATCGTGGGCAGCGGCGGCATCTCGTGGGAGATGACGCGGCAGCTCGTCGACCACCTACCGGCCATGGTCACCCCTCGCTGGGTCCGCACCAGGACCCAGCCGATCGCGGTGGCGGACGTGATCCGCTACCTGGTCGGGGTCCTCGATGAGCCGCGGGCGCTAGGCCGGGTGTTCGAGGTCGGCGGGCCGGAGGTGCTGGAGTACGTGTCCATGCTCCGTCGGGTGGCCGCCATCAAGCGCCGCCCGCTGGTGATCGTCCCGGTGCCGTTGCTCACGCCGGGCCTGTCGTCGCGCTGGCTGTCCCTCGTCACCGACGTGGACACCCAGACCGGGCGGTCGCTGGTCGACTCGATGGCCAACGAGGTCGTGGTGCACGACGACAGCATCAGGTCGGTCGTCCCGTTCGAGCCGATGGGCTACGACGAGGCGGTTCGGGTCGCACTCGAGGAGCACGCGCAGCGGGAGCGGGCCCGGTGACCCTGCCCCGGCTGATCGATCGCTGGCAGCGACTGTGCAGCGGGGTCGGGTCTCGACTGCCGCTCCCGATCACGCACGTGGTGCCGGTCGAGCACCGCGAGTCGGCCGCGGTGCTGAGGCGGAGGCGCCGCGTGGTGTCGGCCGTGTCCGTGCTCGGCACCGGACTGCTCGGTCTGTCGTTGTCCACCAAGCCGAACTCCAAGGAGTTCTACGCCCTCACCACCGCCGTGGCTGCGACCTGGACCGCCGGGGGAGTGCTGTCCGGGCCGCTGCACCTCGGCTGGATCCAGGGCCGCGACGAGCGGTTGCGCCGGCCGGTCGTGACGCCCATCGCAACCGGCGTGGCGGCGTTCGGCTTCTTCTACGGCTGTGCACTCGTTGCTCGCAACATCCCGGTTCTGGACCGTGCCATCGGCAACGTCCTCACCTTCGCCGAGGCCGGCAGCCGGCCCATGGTGCTCGCGACGACGCTGGCCAACGGCCTCGGTGAGGAGGTGTTCTTCCGCGGTGCGATGCACGCGGCGCTGGACCCCGAGCACGCGGTCGCGGTCTCCACCACCGTCTACACCGCCGCGACCGTGGCGACCCGGAACCCGGCGCTGGTTCTGGCGGCGGGAATGATGGGCACGCTGTTCAGCCTGCAGCGACGGGCCTCCGGCGGTCTGCAGGCACCGGTGCTGACGCACCTGACCTGGTCCGCGCTGATGGTGCGCTTCCTGCCGCCGCTGTTCCGGAGCGCGCAGCGACGTCACGACTGACCCACAGCCGGGTGGGCCCCGTGGGGCTCGAACCCACAACCCGCGGATTAAAAGTCCGCTGCTCTGCCAGTTGAGCTAGGGGCCCGCGGCGTGCGGAGCCTGGGTGGCGACGGTGTCGCACGCGGTCACCAGCGTCGAGGGGCGGCGCTGGATCGCGGGAAGTCTAGGCCCATGCCGACGAGCATCGTCGACGCCGATCCGGGCCCAGGCTGCGGCGATCGTCCGCAGGGCCGGCGCGCCGCCCGGTGACTGCGAATGCCCATCGCACCCGCTGCGGGTACCGTCCAGGGACGGGCTCCGTCGGTCGAGCCGCGCGGCGGAGGGTGGACATGGAGCGACCCGGGGTGCTGATCGTCGGCGGCGGAAACGCCGGGATCTCGTTGGCGGCGCGGTTGCTCCGCGACGGTGCCACCGACATCACGATCGTGGACGGGCAGCTGGTGCACCGCTACCGGCCGCTGCTCAACTACGTCGGCGCTGGTGAGGCCAGCATGGCGACGCTCGAACGCCCCATGCAGGACGTCATCCCGGACGGATGCACGTGGATCTGCGACAGCGTCGAGGCGGTCGACCCGGCCGCCGCGAGCGTGCACACCCGCGGTGGCCGCACGCTGCACTACTCGACTCTCATCGTCTGCCCCGGTCTGGTGGAGGAGTGGGACGCGACCCCGGGACTGCACTCGGCGTACGCCGAGGGGTGGGCGGGCTCCACATTCGTCCCCAGCGCGGCGCCGCACGTCTGGTCGAGGCTGACGTCGTTGCGGAGCGGGTCCGTGGTCTTCACCGTGCCGCCGGAGCCGGCACCCTGCGGCGCGACCGCGCTCAAGCCGCTGCTCATGGCGTGTGACCACTGGCGTCGTACGGGTGTCCTGCCCGACCTCAAGGTCCGGCTCGTCCTGCCCGGACCCTCCGTCGTGGGGCTGCCCAAGGCCGATGGGCGGCTGGAGCAGGTGTTCGCCTCGTACGGCGTCGAGGTGCTCCGAGAGGCGCGGGTGGCGAGCGTGGACCGGGACACCCGCGGCGTCACGGTCACGTCACCGGCCGGATCGCGGACCTTCGACGACGTGGGCTTCGCGCACGTGGTCCCGCACTACCGGGCCCCGCGCTGGATTGCGGACAGTGGCCTCGCTGCCGAGTCGGCGCCGGGCCTGGTGGACGTGGACCCAGGCACCCTGCGCCATCGCCGGCACGAGGCGATCTGGGCTCTCGGCGACGCCGCGAGCGTCGAGACCCGGCCCTCGGGGGGCGCCCTCAGGCACCAGGTCGAGATCCTCGCCCACAACCTCGCGGCCGCGGCGCGTGGGGCTGCGCTGCAGCGCTACGACGGCTACACCGTCATGCCGATCACCACCAGCCGCCGCCGGCTGATGCTCGTCGAGGTCGATCGCACCGGCCGACCGGTCCCGTCCGTCCCGATCCTCGACCTGACCAAGCCACGTCGTTTCACGTGGCTGTTCGACCGGTACGCGCTCCCGGTCACCTACTTCCGCCGGATCCTCCGCGGCAAGGTGTGACGACCAAAGCCGCAGCATCCGTTGTCGTGGTCCACGGACGGCGCCGGGCTCACTCGGCGAGTGCGGCGCCCTCGGCGCGCTGCATCTGCGTCATCGCGTCGATCATCTGCGCGAACTCGACGGAGTCCGGCGGCATGAACGGCTCGGCGTCCGGCACCGCCTGCAAGACGGTGAGGAACTCCTCCAAGGAGGCGCCGCTGGCGGCGGGCAGGTGGGAGGAGAAGATCCGCCTGGGCTGTAGCTGACGGACCCGGTCGAGCACCTCGCCGAACATCCGGCGATCGGTGACGTGTGCCCAGGGCGAGTCCGACGTCGCCCAGCCGAGCATGCCACCGGCCAGGACCTCCGGTGGTACGTCGGATGCGTCCTGAGTGGCTTCGGGGAGGATGGCGCCGAAGGCATCCACCGTGAACAGCGACCCGGTGGAACGGTCGAGCACCCCGGTGGACATCGGGTTGTCGAACAGCGGTGGCGCGATGGCGGTGAGAGTGCGGTCCCCCACGTGCAGCTCGTCGCCGAACCGGATGGCGTGCACGCGGTCCATGGGGACCGGCCACCAGGTCGCCATCCGGAAGGCGCTGAAGCCGTGGGTGACGAGCGTGGCGTTCGGCGCGAGTTCCATGATCCGGCGGATGCTGCCGGTGTGGTCCGCGTCGTCGTGGGTGAGCCACACCCACTTCAGGTCCAACGGATCGATCACGTCGCTGACCGCGGCGACGAAGTCGTCTCCGTCCACGCCGATCCCGGTGTCGATGAGCACCGGCTCCTCCGCCATCAGCAGGTAGGCGTTGACCGGCAGGACCCCCACGCCTGGGATCGGCAGGTTCGCCGGGAAGACGTGAACGTCTGCGGCTCCCTGGTACGGCGCGTCCATCTCAACCTCCGCTCGCGTCACCGAGCCCGGCCGTCGGACGCTGCAGGCCCGGAAGCCGACACCGTAGGACGCGCCGGGCCAGCCAGCAATGGCCCGTTCAGGCCAGTCGACCGATCCGCTGGCCGGACCGCCCGGCGCAGGCGCACGATGGACCGTGCTCTCCGCGTTGTCGCCGGTCCGTCGGCGGCTGGTCACCATCGTCGCCGCGGCGGCGGTGGTCGTCGTGCTGGTCGCCGCCACGTTCGTCGTACGCGAGCTGACCGCGCCCGGGGTGGACCCGGTGGCCCAGGACCAGCCGGGCCCGGTGCTGGTGGTCCCGGGATACGGCGGCTCGGTCAGCAGCGTGCAGCCCATCGTGGCCGTGCTCGAGGCTGCCGGTCGTGACGCCCGGGTCGTCGACCTCGCGGGTGACGGGACCGGTGACCTGAGTGCCTCCGCCGAACTGCTGGGCGACGTCGCGCGGACGGTGCTGGACGAGACCGGCGCCGAGTCGGTGGACGTGGTCGGCTACTCGGCCGGCGGGGTGGTCGCGCGGTTGTGGGTGCGCGACTTCGGCGGGGCGAGTGCCGCGCGTCGGGTGGTCACGCTCGGTACGCCGAACCACGGCACCGACGTCGCCGGGATCGCAAGTGACATCACCCCGGACAGCTGCCCGACCGGCTGCCAGCAGCTCACCGTCAACAGCGAGCTGATCCGCCGGCTGAATGCCGGTGACGAGACCCCGGAGGGACCCGTCTACGTGGCGGTGTGGACGGCCTTCGACGAGGTGGTCACCCCACCAGACTCCGCCAGCCTCGACGGCGCGCTCAACCTGAGCGTCCAGAGCGTGTGCGCCGGCTCCCAGGTGGACCACGGCGGTCTGCCCGCCGAGCCGGCGGTCGCCGCCATCCTGCGCGCCACGCTCGCGGCCGAGGCGCCGGCGGCGCCCGCGACCTGTCCGGCCTGAGCCGTCAGCTGGTGATGTCCTTGGTGGTGAAGTTCGCCCATGCCGCGCCGAGGAACACCGCGACGTAGACGCCCTGCTGCAGCACGCCGCGCAGCACGTCGCGCCACAGGATCGGGTCGCGGAACAGGTCGACGAAGGCCAGCCAGTACCGGGTCGGGAGGTACGCCGCGAAGCTGTCTGCCGCGTCCAGCGTCAGCAGCAGCGTGGAGGCGATCAGCAGCGCGAGTGCTCCGAGTGCCGCGGTCAACGGGCTGTCGGTCAGCGTGGACAGGAACAGCGCGACCGACGCGACCCCGAGCATCGAGAACATGACGTAGCCGATCGCCATCGCGCTGCGCTGCGCGACCTCGACGGGGGTGAGCGCGGAGCCGGAGATGCTGGTCGTGTCGAGCGGCTGGTCGCCGAGCAGCAGCGTGCCGGTGACGTAGGCCGTGCCCGCCACCACCAGCACCGCGATCACCACGAACGCGATCACGCTGACCAGCTTGGCCACGAGCAGCCGGGTCCGGCCGACCGGCCGGGCGATCAGGTAGCGCAGGGTGCCTGCCTGCGCCTCACCGGCCACCGAGTCGCCGGCGACGATCGCGACCGCGATCGGCAGGAACAGTGGAAGCACGATCGCGAGCGCGGCCAGCGGGAACAGCGTCCCGTCGGACAGGACGGCGGACAGGAAGGCGGGCCCCGTCCCGGGGCGGGGGCCGAGGTCGGTGATGGCCAGCAGCACCGCGACCAGAGTCGGCAACGCATCCAGCATGGCGATCGTCACCCAGGTCCGTGGTCGCCGTACCAGCTTGCGCAGCTCGACGAGAATCACGCGCCCGCCCCCGCCTGGGGGACGGTGCCGCTTGCCCGCGGGCTGACGCTGTCCGGTTCGGTCGCCGCCAGTACGACCTCCTCGAGTGTGCGCCGCTCGGGCCCGAGCTCGGCCACGCGAACACCGGCTCGCACCAGCTCGGCGTTCAGCGCGGCCGCGTCCGCACCCCGGACGAGCAGCCGGTCGCCGTGCAGCACCGAGCGACCGTCCAGCAGTGCGCGCGCCGCCTCGACGTCCGGCGTGCGGACGACGGTGCGGCCGGTCGGCGCCTGCAGCGTGGCCAGCTCCTCCTGGATCACCAGCCGGCCCCGGTCCAGCACCCCCACCCGGGTGCACAGCTGCTCGACCTCGGCGAGCAGGTGGCTGGACAGGAAGATCGTGCTGCCGCGCCGGTTCAGCTCGACCAGCAGCCGGCGGATCTCCCGGATCCCCTGCGGGTCCAGGCCGTTGGTCGGCTCGTCCAGGATCAGCAGCCGTGGCGTCCGCAGCAGCGCGGCCGCCAGACCCAGCCGCTGCCGCATGCCGAGCGAGTACGCCCGCACCGGGCGGCGGCGGACGCCGGCCAGACCAACCTGTTCCAGCACCGTGTCGATGCGCCGGGCTCGGCTGGCCCGGTCTCCGCCCGGACCGGCCGCGTCCATCAGCTCCAGGTTGGCGGGGCCGGTCAGGTGCCCGTACGCAGCCGGGCCCTCGACCAGCGCACCGATGTGCGGCAGCACCCACCGTGCGGCGCGCGGCATCTGCTCGCCGAAGAGCTCGATCTCGCCGGACGTTGCCAACACCAGACCGAGCAGCATCCGGACCGTGGTGGTCTTGCCGGAGCCGTTGGCGCCGAGGAAGCCGTACACGTCCCCCTCGTGCACGTCGAGGTCCACCGCGTCCACGGCCAGCACCGAGCCGAAGCGCTTGGTGAGCCGGTCCGTGCCGATCACGACGGGGTTCCGGCGAGCAAGGGGTCGGGCGGCAGCGCGATGACCTGCTCGGCGGCCCGGGTGATCGTGCGCTCGGTGACGGTGCCGACGAGCAGCCAGCTCGGTGCCGTCTCCCCACCACACGGAGTGAGCAGCACGCGCAGCGGTCCGGAGGCGAGCCGGGTGCCGGTCTCGTCGACGACGGCGCCGGCGGTCTCGCCGAGCTGCTCACGCAACGGCCCGGCCACGTCACCGTCCAGCGGGGCCACCGCGAGCTGGGTGACCCCGCCGCCGTAGCGGCCGACCTCGATGTCGGGGACCACACTGCCCGGCAGACCGGCCAGGCTCGCCGGCAGCTGGACGTCGACGGTGCCGGGGTCGGCGACCGTCTTCGGCCCCTCCAGCGACACCGTGACGCCCGGCGGCGGCTGGAACACGGTGAGGTCGGCGTCGGGCGCCTCGGTCGACACGTCGTCGAACGTCGTGCTGATCGCCGCCGGGCCGACATCCCCCCACACCTCGACGCGCAGCGGCAGCCCAGTCTCCTCGTCCGCCCACACGTCCACGTGGTGCACGCTGGCCTGCGGCTCGGAGGGCACCAGCCGCAGCCCCGGCGCGACCCGGCCCGCGATCCGCTCGGCGGGCAGCCGGCTCACCTCATCCGGAGCCGCGCCGCTGAGCACTCGCTGGGCGAGAACCGGGGGGAGCACGTCAACGGTGCGCGGCAGGAACGCGAACAGCTCCGAGGTCCGGGTGGCGCGCAGCGCCTCGTAGTCCCAGGCAGTCGTCAGTTGACCGTCGTGGAACAGGTCGGTCTCTCCGGCGGTCCCGAGCCGATCCACGCGCCAGTCGTCGGCACCACGCCACCAGACCCGGAGGCGGTTCGTGTCCCCCAGCAGGTCCGCGACCTCGGTGAACTCGTCGGTCACGGGCAGCGCGAGACCGCCGACGGACTCGACATAGCCCGAGTACGCCAGGTCGTCGGCGCCCCGAATCTGCTCGAGCAGGTCGACCGCGTCAACGTCCGGGTCGTCCACCGGCCAGACCTGGGGCATTGCCGGGAGCACCGTGACAGCGAGAACGCCGAGTGCCACCAGGCACCAGCGCCGGACTGCGGTCATAGTGCAGCGTACGTCGCGACGGCCGACGCCTCACCGGCCCAATCGGGCAGGCCGGTGGGCGTCAGCCGGACGCCGTGATGTGGTCAGACGCGGACCACGCGCTCCTTCTCGCGACCCTGGGTGCGCTCCTTCTCGCGTCCGGTCTGGACGATGCGCTCCTTCTCGCGACCCTGGGTGCGCTCCTTCTCGCGTCCGGTCTGGACGATGCGCTCCTTCTCCCGACCCTGGGTGCGCTCCTTCTCCTTGCCCGCGACGTGGGAGACGCGCTCCTTCTCCCGTGCGGTGTTCGTTCCGACCCCCGAGGCAACCCCGGTGGCCAGTCCCAACGCGAGCGTCCCTGCTGCCGCAGCTGCCGTCAGCCGGCGAGACGTTGTGGACATGCGCGCTCCCCTCATGACCGCTTTGCGCGGCCTGTCGGTTCTCCCCTAGCACGCTGAGTGTGTCCTAATTCACTGTGCGTGGCTAGTACCGAACGCCGGGGAGGCGTGAGAGTGTGCGGGACAGGTGTGGCTACTGTCCGTGACTATGTGACTACATCATCGTGGCAGGGCCGCCCACACCTCCGCGTCGGTCCGGGGTTTCGTGCCGAGCCCGTGGTCGCGTCGGAAGGCGACGAGCTCGTCGGTGGTCCGGGGCCCGAGGAAGCCGGTCCGCAGCCGGTCCGGCATCCGTAGCGCGGTCTGCAGCGCGTAGACCGCCGTCCCCGCGGAGGTCCGGCGCAGCACCGGGCTGCCCTGTTGCCGGGCCCAGCGGGCGGCCTCGTGCGGAGTCCACCGCGGGGCGTGCTGCTGCCGGGTCGCGGGCTGCAGACTGGCCCACGTCGGCTTGTCCAGGGCGCCGGTGCGCGGCAGGTCGTGGTTGCGCTGGTAGCCGAGGATCCGTTTGCGCGTGCCCGCGTCGAGCACGCCGCTGGTTCGGACGCCGAGCAGCCGCTGGGCGGTGCGCACGTGCTCCCCGCCGTTGCCCAACCAGGCGAACGGCTGGCTCGACCCGCGCGGCGTCGGCGCCGGCACCGGACATGGCCGGAGCCGAGAGCGGGTCGTCGCGACCACGGCCGGCTGGTCTGCGAAGTACGTGCACGGGCCGTGGTCGGTCGGCCATACCTGTCCGGTCCAGAACGACGTGCGTCCGCGTGCGCCGTTCCACGACAGGGAGATGTGGACGTGGTCGGTGTGCGGGCTGTCGCCGGAGTAGGTCGCCCAGCCGCCGGACCACCCGCTCCAGATCTTCCGGTTGTAGATCACGTACATGACGCCGAGCCGGCGGGCCATCGCCCCGGGTTGCCCGTCTCGACCGGGTGCGGTGAGCCAGGCGAGGAAGTCGGCGGCTGCGCGCCGCTCCGGGCGGTCGCCGACGTCGACGTGCCAGTCCCAGGCGCGGCCCTCCTTGTGCTCGGACTGGCCGCCGACCGCGCAGCCGCGCAGCATCCCGGCGTCCGATCCCGGCCGGTACGTGCGCAGGACAAGCGCCCGCAGGGCCATCGTGCCGCGGAGCCCCCGGACGGAGCAGGAACGCTGCGGCTGGTAGCCGGGGAACGCCTCGATCTCCTTGCCCCAGTCGGCCTGCGCGGGCAGCCCATGCGGGTGGGCGGGGAACGGCACCGGCGGCCCACCCCGCTGGCCGACGTCGCCCGGGCGGGCGGCGACCGGTCCGACCGGCTCGACCGCACCAGCGGTGGACGCGGCACCGCCGAGCCCGGCGAGCAGGGCCAGCGCGGCCGCCGTGAGCAGGGCGGGGAGTCGGCGGGAGCGGGGGGAGGACGGGCTGGTCACGGGGGCACCTCGAGCGGTCGGGGCAGCGGGGTGCGATTCTTTCCGTGACAGCCCGGCCACGCACGGTTGCCACCGGGAATGTGACCGGTTGGCTGCGTCGGTATCAGCCGTACGGCATGCTTGACGGAAGGTGGTGGAGGTGTCAGGCGTGGAGAGGCCGGTGGACAGGCGCGTGCACGACGACGATGTGATCGCCGAGATCCAGCTCACCGGAGACCTGATGATCGCTGCGTCGGAGCATGACGGACCGTTGAGTCAGGACGAGGTCGACACCCTGCTCGGGTTGCGCTGACCGCCGGTCACGGCGACAGCAGCTCGGTGCCGACGACCGTGCCCGCGCCGCGGTGCACGACCAGAGCCTCACCCGGCTCGAGCTTCGTCTCGGCCAGTCCCCATTCCGCGAGCACCGCCGGGAGGACCGGCCGGTGGGTGCACAGCACCATCCGCCGCTCGTCGTGGCGCAGGCCGGACACGGCGGCCCGCTGCTGCGCGCTGTCCACCGCCTCCTCGCTCCACGCCGGATCGACGTGGACGTGCAAACCTTGCGCATCGGCGTAGGGCTGCACGGTCTCCACGCACCGCCGGGCGTCGCTGCTGAGCACGGTGTCGATGCCGTAGGCGGCCAGCAGCGGACGCAACCGACGCGCCTGCTCGCTGCCCTCGGCCGACAGTGGCCGGTCCGGGTCGGCGCGCTGCCACTCCTCGCGTGCGGCGGCGGCCGCGTGCCGCAGCACGAGCAGCGGGGTGCTGGTGTGCGCGCCGGCTGTCAGCAGCCGCTCCAGCCGGTCCAGCACGGCCACGTCGCGCGAGTAGGTGAGCGTCGTCCGCGCCACGTCGAGCGGCGCCCACCAGACGTGGTCCACCTCGTCGTTCGGGGTGTAGTCGTCAGCCCGGGATGCGGTGCCGTCCACCGGTCGGGCCGACCAGTACGTCACCTGCTTGATGCCACCGGGGGGACGGGTCAGTCGGTACTCGTGCCGGGCCAGGAACGGGCCGACCCGCACCGGCACCCCGGTCTCCTCCTCCACCTCCCGCACGGCGGCGGCGAGCAGGTGCTCGCCCGGGTCGAGCTTCCCCTTGGGCAACGACCAGTCCTGATGCCGCACCCGGTGGACCAGCAGCACCTCCAGCCGGTCGGTCACCGACCGCCAAACGACAGCCCCCGCGGCCTGGACTGGTCCGTCGGTCACTCGGACAGTGTGTCGGTTCGGCGGGCGCCGTGCATGATGTCGGCCGTGCGCCGGAGCCTGCTCGCCCTGACCGTGCTCGCGGCCGTGGTGGTGACAGCGGTCTGGATCGCTCGCACGACAGCCGACCCGCGCAGCCCGATCGCTCGGGCGGTCGCGACGGTGCCCGCAGAGACCGCCACGCTCAGCGTCACCGACTGGGCCGCGGTCCGCGCCGAGCTTGATCTCAACGCCGCGACCGCCGGGGACCCGGCGGGACTGCGCCGCCTCGCCGGGGCGGGCTTCGCGACCGACCTGACCGCCGTCTCACTGCTCGTCGGCTCGGCGGAACCGATGCAGCGGTTGTACGGCTGGTCCGTCGCCAGCGCCGACTGGGAGGCGTATGCCCAGTCCGGCGAGGGTGCGGTCGCCGTCGTGGCCCTGGGAGGCATCCCGGCCGAGACCGTGCTGGACGGGCTGGCCTCGACCGGCTATGCGGAGCCGGCCGAGGGTGCCGATGCGGGGAGCATCTGGCGTGGCGGACCGGACGTCGTCGCCACCGCGGACCCTGGTCTCACCCCGCAGCTGGGCTACGTCGCGGTGCTCGCAGACGACGGATTGGTGATCGCCTCCGACGCGGCGGACTACGCCGCCCGAACCGTCGCGGCCGTTCGCGGGTCGGTCCCGTCGCTGGCCGCCGACGCCGACGTCGCCCGAGTCGCCCTCGGGCTGTCCGGGGCTCCCGTGGCGGTGCTGCACACCGGTGAGCGGGGGTGCAGGGTGACGTCGCTCTCCGACGCGGACCGCGCGACCCGTGCCACCGGTGATCGGCTCGCCGCGGCCGCCGGTGGCCTGGCGGACTACGCGGCGCTCGGGCTGGCGCTCGGACTGACCGACACCGCCGGCACGCTGGATGTGGTGATGCGTTTCGCCGATGCGGCGCTGGCGGCCGACCAGCTCGCGGTCCGCGCCGCCCTCACCGTCGGCGACGCGCCGGCACAGGGCGGGACCTGGGAGGAGCGGTTCACGCTGGCGGCAGCGGCCGCGGAGGGTCCGACGGTGACGCTGCGGCTGCGGGCCCCGACCCGTGACGCGCAGCTGCTGTCCGACCTCGGCACCGGCGGGCTGCTGTTCGCCGGCTGCCCGACCAGCGGTCGGCCCTCACCACCGGCCTGAGCGGCGACCGGTCAGCCGAAGCGACCGGAGATGTAGTCCTCGGTGCGCTTGTCGCCCGGGTTGCTGAACATCTTGCGGGTCAGGTCGTACTCCACCAGCAGTCCGGTCCGGTTGCCGGTGGTCTCGTCCGGCCGGGCGGTGAAGAAAGCGGTGCGGTCCGCCACCCGCGCCGCCTGCTGCATGTTGTGGGTGACCACGATGATCGTGTACTCCTCCCGCAGCACCATCATCAGGTCCTCGATCCGCGCCGTGGCGATCGGGTCCAGGGCGGACGCGGGCTCGTCCATCAAGATCACGTCCGGCTTGGTCGCGATGGTCCGGGCGATGCACAGTCGCTGCTGCTGGCCACCGGACAGCCCGTAGGCCGAGTGCTTCAGCTTGTCCTTGACCTCGTCCCACAGGGCGGCGTCGCGCAGCGCCTGCTCCACGTGCTGGTCCATGTCGTCGACGTCCATCCCGGTGACCCGCGGCCCGTACGCGACGTTGTCGTAGATCGACTTGGGGAAGGGGTTGGGCTTCTGGAACACCATGCCGATCCGGCGCCGGACCTCGATCGCGTCCACCTTGCTGTTGTAGATGTCGACGTCGTGGTAGAGCACCTTGCCCTCGACCCGGGCGTCCGGGATCAGGTCGTTCATCCGGTTCAGGCAGCGCAGCACCGTGGACTTCCCGCACCCCGAGGGCCCGATCAGCGCGGTGATCTCGTGCCGCCCGAACCCGAGGGTCACGTCGTGCACGGCGAGGAAGTCGCCGTAGTAGGCGTCCAGGTCGACGCACTCCATCACCGGCACCGGGCGCTCGGGCACCTGCCGGCGCTCGACGTGGCCGATCGTCACGGTCGGCTCCGTGTCGGGGGCGGTGGCCGCCCCGGCTGCGGGGGCGCCGGCCGGCGGATCGTCGGTGCCGGTGGTGCGGGTGTCCGAACTCGTCATGGGTGCCGTCCTCACCAGCGCCGCTGGAAGTGGTTGCGGATGTAGATGGCAAGACCGTTGAGCGCCAGCACCATCGCCATCAAGACGATAATGGCTGCTGCGGCCGCGACCTTGTACTCGTCCTGGGACTCCGATGTCCAGCTGAAGATCTGCACCGGCATGGCGGTGAAGCCGGACAACAGGCCGTTCGGGGTGAACAGGATGGTGCCGACGCCGAGCAGCAGCAGCGGCGCCGCCTCCCCGATCGCGCGGGACAACGCGAGGATCGTCCCGGTGGAGATTCCCGGCACCGCCGACGGCAGCACCTGCCGCCAGGTGGTCTGGATCGGTGTCGCGCCGAGCGCCAGCGACCCCTCCCGGATCTCCCGGGGGACGGCGCGGACCGCCTCCCGGGTGGAGATGATCACCACCGGCAGGATCAGCAGCCCGAGCGCGAGCGCACCGACCAGCACGATGTTGGTCTTCGAGCTGCCGAACAGGGCGGCGATCGCCACCGCCAGCATCCCGTAGATGATCGACGGGACGGCGGCGAGGTTCTGCAGGTTCACCTCGATCAGCCGGTTGTACCACCGCTCGTTGTCGGCGAACTCCTCGAGGTAGACCGCTGCGGCGACTCCGATCGGCACGGCCATCAGCCCGGTGGCGAGCATCAGCCACAGGGTGCCGACGAAGGCGGCCTTGACCCCGGCGGACTCCGGGCTCAGCGTCGAGTCGTAGTTCGTGAGCAGCGCCGAGTCGAAGCGTGCCGAGCCGTCGATCGCGGTGGTGACGATCAAGGTGACCAGCACCATGATGCCGAAGACGAGTGAGAGCCAGAGCGCGCCGAGGAAGACCATCGAGCCGACGCTTCGCTCGTGGCCGCGTCCGTGCGCGAGGCCGGCCCGGGCGGGCGACAGGTCCGGGGTGACCGTGGCCATCAGTAGACCTCCCGGACCCGGCGGACCAGCCGGATGCTGATGATGTTGATGAGCAGGGTGAGGACGAACAGCGCCAGCCCGACCGCGAACAGCGTGTTGTACGAGACGGAGCCGACGATGTTCTCGCCGCCGGCGGTCTGCGCGATGTAGCCGGTCATCGTCTGCATCCCCTCGCGGGGGTCCGCCGTCAGGTTCGGTCTGCCTCCGGAGGCCAGAGCGACGATCATCGTCTCCCCGACCGCGCGGGACAGTCCGAGCACGATCGCCGCGGAGATGCCCGAGATCGCCGCGGGGACCACCACGCGCAGCGTGGTCTGCATCCGGTTGGCGCCCATCGCGAGCGACCCCTGGCGCAGTGCCTGTGGCACCGCCGACATCGCGTCCTCGGACAGCGAGGCCACCGTGGGGATGATCATGACGCCGAGGATGATCCCGGCGGCCAGCGCGTTGGTGAAGCCCACGTCGATGCCGAGCCAGCCGCGCAGCACCGTCGGGGTGATGAACTGCAGCGCGAAGAAGCCGTAGACCACCGACGGGACGCCCGCGAGCAACTCCAGCACCGGCTTCAGCCGACGGCGGGTCCGGGGGCTGGCGTACTCGGACAGGTACATCGCCGCGCCCAGCCCCAGCGGGACCGCGAGGGCCAGCGCGATGGCGGTGGTCATCAGGGTGCCGGCCACCAGGGGGAGCACGCCGTACTCGACGGGTGCCAGGTTCGGCCGCCAGGACGTCCCCGTGACGAAGTCGACGATCGAGACCTCACGGAAGAAGTCGATCGCCGGGCGGAGCAGCGCGACCACGATGCCCACCGTGATCAGCACGGACGCCAAGGCGGACACCTGGAGGAGCAGCAGGACGACGCGCTCCTGCGGGCGGCGGCGGGGGCGCAGGTCAGCGGCGCTGAAGCCCTGCGTCCCGGTGCTGGTGCTCATCCAGATGCCCTCCGCGAAGCTGTGGGGAGGCGGGCGCCTCCCCACAGTCTTGCCTACGTCGCTGCCGACGCGATCATGCCCCGAGGGACTCCAGCGCGCTCTCGGTCTCGGCGAGCTGCTCGTCGTTCAGCGGGATGAACTGCGCCGCCTCGACGATGCCGGCCAGGTTGGCGATGTAGTAGTCGACGAACGCCGCCACCTGCGCCTTGTCCGCGTACGACGCGTCGTTGACGTAGACGAACAGCGGCCGCGACAGCGGGCTGTACTCGCCGCTCTGCGCGGTCTCGACGGACGGGGCCACGCACCCGTCGCCGTTGTCGACCTCCAGCGCCTTCAGCGCGTCGGTGTTCTGCTCGTAGTAGGTGTAGCCCACGTAGCCGAGACCGCCCTGGGTCCCGCTCACCCCGTCGACGACGACGTTGTCGTCCTCGCTGGCCTCGTAGTCCGCCCGCGAGGCGCCCTCCTCACCGTTGATCTCGTCGGTGAAGTAGTCGAAGGTCCCGGAGTCGGTGCCCGGTCCGAACAGCTTCAGCGGCAGGTCGGGGAACTCGGGGTTCACCTGGCTCCAGTTGGTGACCTCGCCCTCGGCGCTCGGCTTCCAGATCGTCGCGAGGTCCTCGGTGGTCACGCAGTCCACCGGGACGTCGGGGTTCGCGACGACCGTGAGGGCATCGGTGGCAACGGTCAGCTCGGTGAACTCGATGCCGTTCTTCTCGCACAGCTTCGCCTCGTCGGGCTCGATCGGGCGGGAGGCGTCGGAGATGTCGGTCTTACCGGCGCAGAACGCCTCGAAGCCACCGCCGGTCCCGGAGGTGCCGACGGTGACGCTGACGCCGGGCTGCTCGGCAGCGAAGAGCTCCTGGGTGGCCTCGCTGAGCGGGGCGACGGTGGACGAGCCGTCGATGGCGATCTCACCGGAGACGGCGCCGCCGGCGGAGCCGCCGGCCTGCCCGCCGCAGGCGGTGAGAATCAGTGGGAGTGCGGCCACGGCCACCGTGGCGGTGCGCACTGCACGTCGGTTCACAGGGTGTCGCCTCTCTGAGGGCCGCGCAGGGCAGCCGCATACTCGGACGCCCTGACGCTAGGCGGCGCCGGTGAACCGACGGCCCGCCGTAGGTGAACCGCAGGTGAACGCTCCGGGCCGGTGCCGGCCGCTCAGCCGGAACGGCGCTTCACGTCCTGCCGGCGTCGCCGGGCGGCCGCGATCAGCCCCTCCTGCAGGTCCCGCAGCGGGTTGCCGTCGGCGTCCAGGTGCCGCCGCTCCCAGGCCCCGTCGCTGGTCAGATGCCACGACGACGTCTCGTCGTCGAAGACGGTGTCCAGGATGCCGCCGAGCTCCGTGACATGACGCTGGTCGCAGACCTGCACGAGCACCTCGACGCGTCGGTCTAGGTTTCGGTGCATGAGGTCGGCGGAGCCCATCCACACGGCGGGCTCGCCGCCGTTCTCGAACCAGAAGACCCGGCTGTGCTCCAAGAAGCGGCCGAGCGTGCTGCGCACCCGGACGTTGTCCGACAGCCCTGGCACACCCGGGCGGAGGGCACAGATCCCGCGGGTGGACAGGTCCACCTGCACGCCCGCCTGTCCGGCTCGGTACAACGCGTCGATGACCCGTTCGTCGACCAGCGAGTTCATCTTGAATCGCACCCGGGCCGGCCGGCCCTCGCGGTGGTGGGCGACCTCGGCCTCGATTCGCTCGATCAGGCCGGTCCGTACCCCGGCCGGCGCCACGAGCAACCGGCGGTACCCCGCACCGCGGGCGAAGCCGGACAGGTTGTTGAACAGGTGCAGCAGGTCGTCGCCCACCGCCGGGTCGGCGGTGAGCAGCCCCAGGTCCTCGTAGGACCGGGCGGTCTTGGGGTTGTAGTTGCCGGTGCCGATGTGGCTGTAGCGGCGCAGCCCGTCAGGTTCGTCGCGGACGACCAGACACGCTTTCGCGTGCGTCTTGAGACCGAGCAGCCCGTAGACGACGTGGCAGCCTGCCTGCTCCAGCTTGCGCGCCCAGCGGATGTTGGCCTGCTCGTCGAAGCGCGCCTTGATCTCCACGAGCACCAACACCTGCTTGCCCACCTCTGCCGCGTCGACAAGGGCATCGATGATGGGGCTGTCGCCTGAGGTGCGGTAGAGCGTCTGCTTGATCGCCAACACATGCGGATCGGTCGCCGCCTGCTCCACGAAGCGCTGCACGCTGGTGGCGAACGAGTCGTACGGGTGGTGGACGAGGACATCTTGGCGCTGCAAGGCGCCGAAGATGTCTGCGGGCTGGGCGGTCTCGACCTCCGTCAGGTCCGGGTGGGTGACGGGCACGAACGGCTCGGCCTTGAGCTCGGCCCGGTCGATCCGGGCGACGCTCTCCAGCCCCTTGAGGTCCAGCGGGCCGGCGAGCCGGAACACCTCCGCCTCGTTGACGTCGAGCTCGGAGACGAGCAGGTCGAGGACGTGCGGGTCGATGTCCTCCTGCACCTCCAGCCGCGTGGGGGGGCCGAACCGGCGCCGGAGCAGCTCCTTCTCCAGCGCCTGGAGCAGGTTCTCCGCATCGTCCTCCTCCACCTCGAGGTCCTCGTTGCGGGTGACCCGAAAGGTGTGATGCCCGACGATGTCCATGCCCGGGAACAGCATGTCCAGGTGCGCCGCGATGACGTCCTCGAGCGGCACGAAACGCTGGTCGTCAAGAGGCAGCCAACGGGCGAAGTTGGGCGGCACCTTGACCCGGGCGAAGTGCTCGGTGTCGGTCTCGGGATTGCGGACCACGACCGCCAGGTTGAGCGACAGCCCGGAGATGTACGGGAACGGGTGGGCCGGGTCGACCGCGAGCGGGGTCAGGACGGGGAAGACCCGCTCGGCGAAGAGAGTGGCCATCGCCTTGCGCTCGGTCTCGGACAGGTCGTCCCAGCGGAGCAGCTCGATCCCCTGCTCGCGCAGGGCCGGCAGCACCTGGCCGTGGAAGGTGTCGGCCTGCCGCGACATCAGCCGCCGGCTCTCCCGCCAGATGTTGTCCAGCACCTCGCGCGGGCGCAGACCGCTGGCCGCGCGGACGGCGACGCCCGCGGCGATCCGGCGCTTCAGCCCGGCCACGCGAACCATGAAGAACTCGTCCAGGTTGTTCGCGAAGATGGCCAGGAACCGGACCCGCTCGAGCAGCGGCAGGGCGGGATCCTCGGCCAGCTCGAGCACCCGTCCGTTGAACGCCAGCCACGACAGCTCCCGGTCGAGGAACCGGTCGGCGGGCAGGTCGTCCCCGGACGGCTCGTACGGGGGCTCGAGGTCGAAGCTGCCGGTCGCCGCTCGGGCGCGGCCACGGGCCCCCAGGTCTGCAGTCACCCGCCCATGGTCCCACGCCCACTCACTGACTGGAGATGACGCATGTGCGTCGCTCGGACGACGGGAAAGCATCATCGCCGCGAGGGTGGGTCCAGGCGCCCGCGGGCGACCGAGGTCAGGACTCGCGTCTCCCCGGGTGCCGGTACTGCGTGTCCGTTCCGACGTGTGCGAAACCGAGTCGCTCGTACACCCGCAGCGCCGCCGCGTTGTCCGCCTCGACGTACAGCAGCACCTCGTCCAGCCCACGCCCGGCCAGGTGGTGCACACCGATCAGGGTCAGCGCCGACCCCAGCCCGCTGCCCTGCTCATCCGGCTCGACCCCGACGACGTACACCTCCCCGGCGGCGTGCCCGCCCGGCTCGGCGGCGGCGTGCACCTTGGTCCAGTGGAAGCCGACCAGTCGCGGTCCGTTCGGGCCGCTGCGCTCGGCGAGGAAAAAGCCCGCCGGGTCGAACCAGTCCGAGCCGGTCCGCTGGGCCAGGTCGTCGGCGGTCATGGCGCCCTGCTCCGGATGCGCCGTGAACGCGCGCGCGTTCAGGTCGAGCCAGGCCGCCTCATCCTGGCCCGGTACGAAAGTGCGCACCTGTACGCCGGGCGGCAGGGCGACGTCCGGCAGCGGCGGTGCGTGCGGGCCCAGCCGACGGCGGAGCTGCCACAGGTCGCGGACGCGGTGGAACCCGAGTCGCTCCGCGAGCCGGGCCGCGCCCGGGTGGTCACCGTGTGACCAGAGCAGGACCGGCGCGCCGTCGGACTCCGCCAGTGCCCGGGAAACCACGGCGGCGGCCCAGCCCGACCGCCGGTGGTCCGGATCCACCACCGTCTCGGCGGCCACCCCGGCGCGTGCCTCGGAAAGGTCCAGATGGGCATACCCGACCAGCGTGCCGGTTCCCGGCTCCCCGTCGTAGGCCAGCACGTGCCGCACCTGGCCGGTTGCCGAGCGCAGGTGCAGCAGCGCTTGCTCGTTCAGGGCGCTGCTGCCGTCCACCGCTCGAGCCCGCTGCACCAACGCGGTCACCGCGAGCGCCTCGTTCTGGTCCAGATCGTGCCGGACCAGCGTGCGGCGCAGCGGAGGCGGATCCAGAGTCGTCACGGCCGCCGAGCCTAGGAAGTTCACCAGACTGCAACCGCGGCGCCCCTGTCCGGAGGCGTGAGCAGGGGCTAGATTCACCGCAGACCACCCGAAACTCGCATAGGGGATCTATCCATCATGACGTCTTCTGTCCGCCGCGCCTCCCGGATCGCTGCCGTCGGCGCGGCCACCCTGGCCGTGGCCGCCGCCACCCTCGGACCCTCCGCGCAGGCGACCCGCGATGGTGATCAGCGCGCCGCGTACCGAGCCGCGACCCAGGCGCGCAGCGACCTGGTGAGGCTGGACGTGCTCGCGATCAACGACTTCCACGGGAACCTCGAGGAGATCCCCGCCAGCAGCTCGAGTGGTCGGATCAACAACACCCCGGCCGGCGGGGCCGAGTTCCTCGCCACCCACCTCAAGCGGCTGCGGACGAAGGCGCACCTCGCCGGGGGGCACACGCTGACCGTGGCCGCCGGCGACCTGGTCGGCGCGTCACCGCTGCTGTCCGCCGCGTTCCACGACGAGCCGACCATTCACGCGCTCAACCGGATGCGCCTCGACGTCGCGGCCGTGGGCAACCACGAGTTCGACGAGGGCTACCGCGAGCTGCTCCGGCTCCAGCGCGGCGGCTGCCTCGACGACGGACCGGACGGGGCGGACAACCAGAACTCCTGTCCCGCCGGGCGCACCTTCCCGGGGGCGCGGTTCCAGTACCTCGCCGCCAACGTGGTTCGCGACTCGACCGGCCGGACGATCCTGCCGGCCACGTCGGTGCAACGGGTGGACGGCATCAAGGTCGGCTTCATCGGGATGACCCTCGAGGGCACTCCCAGCATCGTCAGCCAGGCCGGCATCCGGGGGCTGACCTTCTCCGACGAGGTTCGCACCGCGAACGCGCTGGTGCCCCGGCTCCGCGAGCGCGGGGTCCAGTCGATCGTGGTGCTGCTGCACGAGGGAGGCTTCACGGCCGACCCGACCGCCTACGACGCGTGCCCCGGGATCTCCGGCCCGGTGGTGGCGATCAACGAGCGGCTGCATCCCGAGATCGACGCCGTCATCAGCGGTCACACCCACCAGCCGTACAACTGCGAGCTGCAGGACCGGCGGGGGACGCCGCGGCTGGTCACCAGCGCGTCCAGCTTCGGCCGCGTGGTCACCGACGCCCACCTGCTGCTCGACCCGCTCACCGGTGACGTCGTCCGGGGGGCGGCGTACGCGCAGAACAACATCGTCACCCGGGACATCCCGAGGAACGCGCCCGCGATCGCCCGACTGATCAGCACCTACCAGGACCTGGTGCGAGACATCGCCGATGAGGTGATCGGCCACGTCACCACGACGATCGAGCGCACGGCCGACGAGTCCGGGGAGACGCCGCTCGGCATCCTGATCGCGGACAGTCAACGAGCGTTCGATGGTGCGTTCCCGGCCGGCCAGGCGCCACCGGCCGACGTGGCGTTCATGAACCCGGGCGGGATCCGGAACGACCTGGTCCCCGAGCCGGACGGCGACGTGACGTACGGCGCGGCCTTCGCCGTGCAGCCGTTCAACAACTACGTGGACTCCATGACCATGACCGGAGGGCAGCTGCTCACCGTGCTCCAGCAGCAGTTCTCCGGGGCGAACGCGGCGGAGCCGCGGATCCTGCAGGTGTCCGGACTGACCTACACCTGGGACCGGAGCGAGACCGGCGCCGACAAGGTGCTGGCCGGCACGGTCGAGGTGGGAGGGCAGCCGCTCGACCCAGGCGCTGACTACACGGTCGTGGCCAACTCGTTTCTCTCCGACGGCGGAGACAACTTCCCGGCGTTCACGCAGGCCACGGACAAGTACCGCGGTGGGCTCGACATCGACGCGCTTGCGGAGTACCTCGCCGATCACGGCACGGCCGGCTCGCCGTACGCGCCCCGGCCGACGACCCGGATCGACGTTCAGCCATAGCCGGCCGATCCTCGCCCGCGCCCCCGCCCTGCTCCGCTGAGAGTGACTCTTGCGCGCTTGTGCACAGCGTGTCGCAGCAGAAAAGTCACTCTCAGCGGGTGGGGGGCTGGGTAGAGGGCTGGGTGGACGGGGTGCGGGGTGAGGGCGAGGCGGACGGGGCCGGGCGGTCCCGCCGCTCGGCGGCGACGAACCGGTAGCCCACGTTGCGGACCGTGCCGATCAGCGTCTCGTGCTCGGGGCCGAGCTTGGCCCGGAGCCGGCGTACGTGCACGTCCACCGTCCGGGTGCCGCCGAAGTAGTCGTAGCCCCACACCTCCTGCAGCAGCTGCTGCCGGGTGAAGACCCGGCCCGGGTGCTGGGCGAGGAACTTCAGCAGCTCGAACTCCTTGAACGTCAGGTCGAGCCCGCGGCCGTCCAGGCGGCAGGTGTAACCGACCTCGTCGATCGACAACCCGCCGGACCGAATCACGTGTCGGTCATCGCCGCTGCCGTGGCTCTGCGCCAGCCGACCGGCGGCGAGCCGGAGCCGTGCCTCCACCTCGGCCGGGCCGGCCTCGGCGAGCAAGACGTCGTCCATGCCCCAGTCGTCGGCCACCACGGCCAGGCCGCCTTCGCCGAGCACGAGCAGCAGCGGGACCTCGATCCCGGTGGTGCGCACCAGCCGGGTCAGGGCACGGACGACGGCGAGGTCGGTGCGCCCGTCCACCAGCACCGCGTCCGCCGGGGGCGCGTCCAGCAGTGCAGCGGTCTCGGCCGGCAGCACCTTCACCTGGTGCGGCAGCAGGCCCAGCGCCGGCAGCACGTCGGCGGCGACGTCAGCACCCGGACGCGCTGCACCGCCGGTGGCCGCGGGGGTCAGCAGCAGCAGAGTGGCCATGGCAACGTCCTTCGTCGACGCCGGTCCGAAAGCGCGAGAGGCCCAGGGCGAATCGCCCGGGCCTCGTCGCGTGCACCACGATAGGGCACGTGGAACAGAGTGGGGACCGGACGCCGGACCGGGACGAGCCGGTCCGGTTGCGCTACTGGGCTGCGCTCCGCGCCGCCGCCGGGGTCGACACCGAGCAGGTCGCCGCCGGGACGCTCACCGACGTGCTCGACGCCGCCCGGCAACGACACCGGGACTCAGAGCGGTTCGCCAAGGTGCTCAGCATCTGCTCGGTGCTGGTCGCCGAGCAGCCGGTCGGGGCTCGCGACCATGCCGAGGTGACCGTGCCGCCCGGCGCGACCGTCGACCTGCTGCCGCCGTTCGCCGGCGGGTGCTGAGTGGCCGCGCTCGCCACCGCCGCATTCGCCGGACTCCTCGCCCTCGCCGCCCAGACCGCTCCCTGGGCGGTCGTCGCCGTGGTGGTCGGCGCTCAGTTGCTGCTGGCCACGGGGATCGCCGCGACGGGGTCCGCGGGGGCGGTCCCGACCCAGCGGTCCGGCGGCAGCCAACACACCGCGACCTGGCTGGTGGTGGCGGCCAGTGGGGTCGCGGCCAGCCTGGCGGCCGTGAACGCCACCGTGGTCGACCTCGGCACCCTGGCCCCCGTGGCTGCGGCCGCCGTGCTGCTCTCGATGCTGCGGGAGGTGGTTCGTCGCGACGGGCGCGCCGGGCTCACCGAGTCGCTCGCAACGACCGCCAGCGGCGCCCTGATCGCCGTGCTGGCCGCGGCCTGGACCGTCACGGTGGTCCTCCCGCACGGCGCGACGCTGGTCACCGCCGGCGCAGCCGGGCTCGGCACGCATGCCTTGGTATGGGCGGTGCCGGGTCCGCGCGGCGCGCTCGGACCGGTCGGGGTCGCGGCGGCGGCCGGGCTCGGCTGGGTCCTGCTGCCGGTGCTGTCCGGGCCGTATGCAGCGCCGGCCGGAGCACTGCTGGCGGGTGCGGCGGCGCTGGTTGGGGCGGTCGCCCTGACCGCGGCGAGTTGGTGGTCGGCGGGCACCCGGGAGCACTTGGCGCTGCAGTCGACGGTGCCGCTCGCGCTGGCCGGCCCCGCGGTGCACCTGGTGGGCCGGTTGGCGGACGCCCTCACCTGAGCCGCGGCCTACGCTGGCCTCGTGCTTCCCGGTGCCGTCGTGCTCGCCTGCGCACTGCTCGGCACCGGTCTGCTGTCGTGGCGCCGGCGACGGACCGCCAGCCGGATCCGCTCGGCGGATCCGAGCACCCCGACCGGCCCGGGCCAGGATGCGGTCGTCACCCACCAGGCGGGTTGGCTGTCCGACCTCGGCCGACCGCTGGGTGCGGTGGTCACCTTCGTGCAGTTCTCCTCCGCCTTCTGCGCGCCGTGCCGTACCGCCCGACAGGTGCTCGGTCGGCTTGCCGCTGAGGAGCCCGACGTCGGCCACGTGGACATCGACGCGGAGTCGCATCTGGAGCTGGTGCGGTTGCTGGGCGTTCGCCGGACCCCGACGGTGCTGGTGCTTGACGGGGTGGGTCGGCAGGTGGCCCGGTTCACCGGCACCCCGCGCGGCGATGACGCGCGGCGCCTGGTGCAGAGCCTGCGTCGACATGCCAAACCAGCCGCACCGGCGACCGAACAGCCATCCGGATCGTGAGACGGCGTTCCGGACGGTGGCACGCTGGTCGCTCTCGCACGGAACAGGACCGCACCGGAGGGATGGCACGTGGCACCTCGGACCCTGCTGACCCGTCGGCGCGCGGTCGACAACTGCCGCGTCAGCTCGGCGCTCTGTCGCTGCTGCTGAGCCCGCCCGCCGCTCGGTTGCGGCGGCCGGGCGGCCGGCACCGCCCCGCCCGTCCTCGCTTGGCCGGTCCGCATGGCTCTCGTCCCCTGTCGGTTCCAGGTCCGGCGGCTGTCGGGGAGCAGCGCTGCCAATACCCACAGCCCTGTGCGGGTCGCTCCGATAGGGGCAGACTGCAAAGACGTCCAACAGAAAGGGAGAGACATCATGAGCCGAAGCACAACTCTCGTCGACGCCGCCTGGGTCGAGCAGCACCTGGACGACACGGACGTGGTCCTCGTCGAGGTCGACGAGGACACCACCGCCTACGACAGGAGCCACATCCGTGGCGCGGTCAAGCTGGACTGGAAGGAGGACCTGCAGGACCCCGTGCGTCGTGACTTCGTCGACCGCGAGCAGTTCGAGCGGCTGCTCGGCAGCCGCGGGATCTCTAACGACGACACGGTCGTCCTGTACGGCGGCAACAACAACTGGTTCGCCGCCTATGCGTACTGGTACTTCAAGCTCTACGGCCACCGGGACGTCAAGCTCCTCGACGGCGGGCGCAAGAAGTGGGAGCTGGAGAGCCGCGAGCTCACCGAGGACGCACCGAAGCGTGGGGAGACGACCTATCGGGCCCAGGAGCCGGACCTGTCCATCCGTGCCTTCCGGGACGAGGTGGTGCAGGCGATCGGCACCCGGAACCTCATCGACGTCCGCAGTCCGGACGAGTATGCGGGTCGGTTGCTCGCCCCGGCCCATCTGCCGCAGGAGTCCGCCCAGCGCGGCGGGCACATCCCCACCGCGGACAACGTGCCGTGGAGCAAGGCGGCCAACGAGGACGGGACGTTCCGTTCCGACGACGAGCTGCGGCAGCTCTACACCGACGCGGGCCTGGACTTCGGCAGGGACACCATCGCCTACTGCCGGATCGGTGAGCGGAGCGCGCACACCTGGTTCGTGCTGCACGAGTTGCTGGAGCAGCAGAACGTGAAGAACTACGACGGATCGTGGACCGAGTACGGGTCGCTCGTCGGCGTGCCCGTCGCCGTCGGTGACGAGCCGGGTCACGCCTGATGTGCGGTGCCACTGGTGACGGACCGTCACTCGACGGCGTCGACCTGTCCGGCCAGGCGGTCATCCAGGGGGTGGTCACCAGGGACGGCGACCCGGTCGGCGGGGCGTACGTCCGGCTGCTGGACCGCAGCGGTGAGTTCACCGCGGAGGTGCCGACGTCGGCCACCGGTCAGTTCCAGTTCTTCACGGCCGAGGGCGACTGGACGGTGCGGGCGCTGGCGCCGGGAGACGTCAGCGGTGAGCGGGTCGTCCGGGTCAGGATCGGCGAGGTCACGCAGGTAACCGTGCTCGTGCAGCCGGCTGCGACCTGACCGTCCGGCCGCTACGCGGGGAAGTCGGGGGGTGGCCCCGTCGAGCCCCCGCGCTCAGCAGCGGCCGAAGTCGTCCTCGTACCGGTGGATGTCCTCCTCGCCGAAGTAATCCCCACGCGCCATCTCGAGGACCACGAGGTCGACGTCCCCGACGTTCGCCAGTCGGTGCCGGGTCCCGGCCGGAATGTCCACGCTGGCACCGGGGACCACGTCGACCTGCGTGTCGCCGACCACAGCGCGTCCAACGCCGGACGCGACGATCCAGTGCTCGCTTCGGTGCTGGTGCGACTGCAGGGACAGCCGGCGCTGCGGCCGCACCGACAGCCGCTTGACCTGGTACCCGACGCCGCCGTCGATGACCGTGACCGTCCCCCACGGACGCTCGTCGGCGTCCATCGCGCTCAGCTGACGCCCTTGACGCCGTCGAGCTGGCCTGCCTCGTCGCCGTAGGTCTCGACGTAGTCGTCGATCTCCTCCTCGGCGACCGCCGTCCACAGCGCCTCGGACTGACGCGGGTCCAGCCGGACGATGCTCGACCCGGAGTCGGTCTCGTCGTAGCTGCCGAGCGGCGCGGTCAGGAAGGTGACGTCATCACTCGTCATCCCGCGCAGCGACAGCACCAGGCCGCGGATCTCGCCGGTGGTAAAGCCCTCATCGACGCTGAGGTTGCGCACGACCGCCTTGAGCATGTTGCTGAACGTGAACATGTCGGTGAACACGCCCTGGTCCAGCATCTTCGTCATCATGGCCCGCAGGAAGTTCTGCTGTCGGGCGATGCGGTCGAAGTCGCCGCCGGCGAGCCCGTAGCGGGTGCGGACGTAGGCCAGCGCCGTGTCGCCTTCGAGGGTCTCGTACCCCCGGTCCCACTGGATGTCCTGGCTGGAGTCGTAGAACGAGTCGGGAATGTAGACCTCCACCCCACCGAGCGCGGTGGAGATGTCCTTGAAGCCGGTCCAGTCGACCACCGCCAGGTGGTCCATCCGGAGGTCGGTGAGGTGCTCGATCGTCGAGGTGTAACCGGCCGGTCCGTAGGCGGAGAACGCGGCGTTGATCTTGTCCTTGCCCTGGGGCTCGCCGTTCTCGTCGTAGATCGTGACGTAGGAGTCCCGCGGGATCGACACCAGGTAGGCGGCCTTCCGGTTCGCCGGGACGTGGATGAACATGATCGTGTCGCTGCGCAGCAGGCCGGGCTGCCACTCCTCCGCGTCCAGCGCCTGCTCCGTGCTGACCCCGTCCCCGTCGTTCTCGCCGTTGTCGGCACCCGCGAGCAGGATGTTCATCGACTCGTTGTCGGGGCGCTCGGGGCGGTCCTCCTCGGCGAGGGAGTCGTCCGGACTGAGGAAGGCGTCGATGTCGCCGAGCTGGTGGTTGAGGTAGTAGAGCCAACCGCCGGCTGCCAGCACGATCACGAGCAGGCCGGCGAGCAGGCCGGTCACCCAGCGACGCCCGCCGCGCGTCCAGCGGCTGACGGCCCTGCGCCGGCCGCCGGGATGACCGCCAGACGCGTCCTCGTCGGCGGCTTCGGTCGACCGTTCGGCGTCGGGCCCGGAGCCTCGGCTCGGCGTCGTGTCGTCGCTCATGCAGCTCCTCTGATCCGTGCCATTGTGCGGGACGGCCACGTGGGCGACCAAGTCGTCGACGCGCAGCCCTCGCGAGAAGTTCCCCGGTAGGGCCCGGACGCGAAGCGTTCGGCGAGGTTCGGTCAGCGTTCGAGCAGCACCGTCACCGGTCCGTCGTTGACCAGGGAAACCGCCATGTCCGCGCCGAAGACGCCGCGGACCACCTCGGCACCAACGGCCTCCAGCGCCGCGCAGAACGCCTCGTAGAGCGGCTCGGCGACGGCCGCGGGAGCGGCCGCGGTCCAGGTCGGCCGGCGACCCTTGCGGGCATCGCCGTAGAGGGTGAACTGGCTGACCACGAGCACGGGGGCGCCGACGTCAGAGGCGGACCGCTCGCCGCGCAGGATGCGAAGGCCCCACACCTTGCGGGCCAACTCGGCGGCCGTTTCGGGCGGGTCGTCATGGGTGACCCCCAGCAGCACCACCAGTCCCGGCCGGCGGAGGGCGCCGACGACATTCCCGCCCACGCTGACCTGCGCGTCCGTCGCCCGCTGCACCACCGCCCGCACGGCGCGCAGTCTGGCAGGCTGCGCGCCATGACAGCCGCGCCGCCACCACCGCCCCGGACCCTGGTCACCGTCGCGCCCACCGGCGCCGAGTCGACGAAGGCGGACGTCCCGGGGCTGCCCACCACGCTGGAGGAGCTGGTCGACACCGCCCAGCGCTGTGAGGCCGCCGGCGCGGCGATGGTGCACGTGCACATCCGCGACGACGACCATCGACCGACACTCGAGTTGGCCCGCCTGAGCGACACCGTGGCTGCGCTGCGCGAGCGCACCTCCCTGGTGGTGCAGCTGTCCACCGGCGGTTCGGTGCACGACCCGCTCGATGACCGGCTGAAGGTCCTCCAGGCGGCGCCGGACTCGTGCTCGCTGACGATGGGCACGGTCAACTTCGGCGACGACGTGTTCCTCAACCCGTGGCCGTTCGTGGTGGACCTGTACCAGGCCAGTCAGCAGGCCGAGGTCGTGCCCGAGTTCGAGCTGTTCGACCTGGGCCACGTCGCGTCGCTGCACCGGCTGCTGGACACCCACGGGCTGCCGTACGGCGGGCGGGTGCACTGTGACCTGGTGATGGGGGTGCCGGGCGGAATGCCGGGAACGGCGGCGGCCCTGGTCGCGGCGGTCCAGGCGCTGCCCGAGCAGACCACCTCGTGGAGCGCCACGGGCATCGGGCGGACCACGCTGCCGGTCGCGCTGGCGGCGCTCAGCGCAGGCGGGCACCTGCGGGTCGGGATGGAGGACACCGTGACCTTCTCCCGTGGTCGGCCGGTGGTCCACAACGCCGAGCTGGTCGAGCGGGTCGTGCGGCTCGCCGAGGTGGCCCAGCGGCCGGCGATGGACAGCACGCAGGCGCGCGACCTGCTGCAGGTCCGGCCGGCCGCGTGAGCTGCGTCGCTAGACTGCCGGCCATGCTGGAGGCACTGCTCGTCACCGTGCTCGTCGGCGGTGCCGTGGGAGTCGGCTGGGGGACGATCAGCCTGCTGCACCGGCTCCTGTCCGGGTCGCGCTAGGTCGCGGCCCGTGCCGCTCGAGATCCCCGCCGACCTGCACCCCGACCTGGTGCCGTACGCGTGGCTGCTGGGGCAGTGGGAGGGATCGGGGCACGGTGACTACCCGAGCATCGAGGCCTTCTCGTTCGGGCAGGAGGTGGCCTTCGCGCACGACGGCCGACCGTTCCTGCACTACTTCAGCCGGGCCTGGATCGTCGACGAGGAGGGCGCCACCGTGCGTCCCGGCGGCATCGAGACCGGCTTCTTGCGCCCACGTCCGGAGAGCAGGTGCGAGCTCGTGCTCGCGCACCCGACCGGCTTCGCCGAGGTCTGGTACGGCGACCTGACCGGCGCGAAGCTCGAGCTCGCGACCGACCTGGTGGCCCGGACCGAGTCCGCCAAGGAAGTCACCGCGGGCCACCGGCTGTACGGCCTGGTCGATGGTGACCTGCTCTGGACCTATGACATGGCAGCGCAGGGTCACCCGCTGCAGTCCCACCTCTGGGGCCGGCTACGGCGTCGACCGTCGGGACCGGCCGATGGGTCGGACACCTAGACTCGTCGGGTGGCGACCGAATCACAGGCGCGCGCCGGCTCCGACTGGCGGGCCGAGCTGCGCGCCCGGGGCCATCGGCTGACGCCGCAGCGCGAGCTCGTCCTCGACGCGGTGCGAGAGCTCGGGCACGCCACCCCGGACCAGGTGCTGGCCCACGTCCAGCGCACCGTCACCGGTGTGAACGCCTCCACCGTCTACCGCACCCTCGACCTGCTCGAGGAGCTCGGCCTGGTCCGGCACACGCACCTCGGCCACGGCGCGCCGACGTACCACTTCGGCGGGGCGGCCGATCATTTCCACGCGGTCTGCCGCGACTGCGGCGCGGTGGCCGAGGTCCCGACCCGGAAGGCGGACGCGTTCGCGGAACAGCTGAGGGCCGACTTGGCGTTCGAGACCGACATGGGACATCTGACGGTCTTCGGCAGTTGCGCACACTGTGCCGGGCTGCGTCGGGCCGGTGGCGCGTGAGCAGCCCGCTGCTGTCGCTGCCGGGCGCCGTCGACGGCATCGGTGTCGACGCCGGTGTGGCCTGGCACTACGGCGCGCCCGTGGCCGAACAGCGACGGCTCGAGGCCGGCAGCGGGTGGGTCGACCTCAGCCACCGCGACGTCGTCACGATCGGCGGTCCGGACCGGCTCGCGCTGCTGCACGCGATGACCACGCAGCATGTGCAGCGGCTGGCGCCGGGCGAGTGGACCGAGGGGCTGATCCTGTCCCCGCACGGCCACGTGGAGCACCAGTTCGCAGGCGCCGACGACGGCGAGGTGATGACGGTGCACACCGAGCCGGGCGCGGGGCCGGCACTGGTCGACTTCCTCACCTCGATGCGGTTCATGCTGCGGGTCGACCTGGCGCTGTCCACCGACCGTGCGGTGGTCTATCGGGCGGCGGGTGTGCAGTTCGTCGCGACGGCGGAGCTCGCCGACCTCCCGTCGCAGTGGGGCGACCCGTCAGGCACCTGGGCGCACGAGGCGCTGCGGATCGCCGCCGGCCGGCCGCGGATCGGCCTCGACACCGACGCTCGCACCATCCCCAACGAGGTGGGCTGGATCGGGTCCGCGGTGCACATGGACAAGGGCTGCTACCGCGGCCAGGAGACGGTGGCCCGGGTGCACACGTTGGGGCGCCCGCCCCGCCGGCTGGTGCTGCTGCACCTCGACGGCTCGGTCGACCGGCTGCCGGAGGTGGGCACTGACCTGGTGCTCGACGGTCGCACCGTCGGTCGGGTCGGTTCGTCCGCCCGGCACCAAGAGCTCGGCCCGATCGGGCTGGGCCTCGTCAAGCGCTCGACCGACCAGGCAGCCGACCTGCTGGCCGACGGTGTGGCGGCCGGGCAGGAGACGTTGGTCGACCCAGAGGTCGGTCTGCACGTCCGGGCCCGGCTCTGAACCTGATCCCGGCGACCAGGCTCGCGGCCCCCCGTACTCTCGCGTCATGCCGGACGTGTACCCCGCGGTGATCCGCGCCATCGCGGGCGCGTTCCGGGTGCTGGGGCTGCGGATCACCGTCACCGGTGCCGAGCATGTGCCGGAGCGGGGGCCGGCCGTGCTCACCGCGAACCACAGCAGCTTCCTCGACTTCGCCTTCATGGGTCTGGCCGGGCACCGGTCCGGTCGTCTCGTGCGCTTCCTCGCCCGACACGACGTGTGGGACCACCGCGTGGCCGGGCCGCTGATGCGGTCGATGCGGCACATCCCGGTGGACCGGGCGGCGCCGGCTGCGGCGTTGCTGGCCGGCCGGGCGGCGCTGCGCCGGGGGGAGGTGCTCGGTGTCTTCCCCGAGGCGGGGGTGAGCACCTCGTTCAGGGTCCGATCGGTGATGCCGGGAGCCGTGGCGCTCGCCGCCGCGACGCAGGCGCCGCTGATCCCGATGGCGATCTGGGGTCCGCAGCGGATCCTCACCGTCGGCCACCGGTTCGACGTCACCCGAGGTCGTCCGGTGCGGCTGCTGATCGGAGCACCGATGCAGGTGCGGGCGGACCGCGACGTACGAGACCAGACTCTGGAACTCGGCGGCCACATCGCAGAGCTGCTCGAGCGGGCCCAGCGCACCTCTCCCGACCAGCCCGGCGACACCGCGTCCAGGCCGTGGTGGCACCCGGCACACCTCGGCGGCGCGGCGCCGACCCCGGAGCAGGCCCGGCACAGCGAGCCGGCCATGCCGGTCGGAGCGGTCCCGGTCCCCTGCGAGCACGGAGCGGAGCGAGCGGTCTGATGCGGCTTCCGGGGATCGGCACGGGACTCAGCGCCTTGCGTGACGCCCTGCGCACCCAGCTCTGGCCGCTCCCCACGCTCGGCTTGCTGCTGGCGGTCGTGCTCGGGGTCGGGCTGCCGAGCGTGGACCTCCGCGTCGACGACGACCTGCCACCGTGGCTGCAGGACCTGCTGTTCGGCGGCGACGCCAGCGCTGCCCGCACCGTGCTGGCCGCCATCGCCGGGTCGCTGATGACGGTCACCTCGCTGACCTTCTCGCTGACGGTGGTGACGTTGCAGCTGGCCAGCAGCCAGTTCTCGCCCCGGCTGCTGCGCACCTTCGCCCGAGACCTGTTCGTGCAGGCCACCCTGGCGCTGTTCCTCGCAACGTTCACGTACTCGCTGACCGTGCTCCGCACGGTCCGTACCGGTGGCGACGGGCAGACGGCGTTCGTGCCGCAGCTGTCGGTCACACTGGCGTTCCTGCTCACCCTGGCGAGCGTCCTGGGGCTGGTGCTGTTCCTGGCCCACCTGGCCCGGCAGATTCGGGTGGAGACGATGCTCTCCGACGTCAGCGCCGAGGCCACCAGCACGGTCCGGCGACTGCTGCCCGAGCGGGAGGATGCCGCGCCGCGGCTGGCGGTCCCGTCCGCGCCGGACGACGCAGTCCCGCTGGTGGCGACCAGCTCGGGTTTCCTGGTGCGTGTGGACGAGGAGGCACTGCTCGCGGCTGCGGTCGACGCCGATGCCGTCGTCCTGGTGGATCGGTACCCAGGCAGCTCGCTGGTCGCCGGGACCCCGCTGGGAGCGGTCTGGCCGCGGGCCGGTGGCCGGCTTGACGGTGAGACGGCGGCTCGGCTCCGCGACCTGGTCGGGGCGGCGGTGGTCACCGGCCCAGAAAGGACCACCGCGCAGGATCCGGGCTTCGGACTCCGCCAGATCACCGACGTAGCGACCAAGGCGCTGTCGCCGGGGATCAACGACCCGACGACGGCGGTGCACGCGCTCGGCCACACCGCTGCGCTGCTGTGCGAGCTGACTGGGCGGGACCTCGGCCCCCGGTTGCTGCGGGACGACGCCGACGAGGTGCGGGCGGTGCTGGCGCGCCCCGACTTCACCGACCTGCTCGAGGTCGCGCTGGCGCAGCCGCGTCACTACGGCGCCGCCGACCCGGTCGTCGCCGAGCGCCTGCTCGTGCTGCTCCGCGAGGTCGGCTGGTGCGCCAAGGACCCGGCGCAGCGGGAGGCCGTGGCCGACCAGTTGGCGCGGCTTCGCCGCTCGCTGGAGGCGCCGGACTTCGACTCGACCGAGCGGACCCGCCTCGCCGCCCTCGCCGACGCGGCCGACCACACCCTCCAGCGGGACGTCATACGACGCGCCGTCGATGCGCCTCCGTACGGATGACGCTGTGCGCGCCACGGTTCGGCTGGGGGATCAGCCGGACATGCTCAGTCGACGTCGTTGATCATGCCGGCGCCGACGGTCACCCCGCTGGCCTCGTCGACCAGGATGAAGGAGCCGGTGGCGCGGTTCTTCGAGTACGGGTCGGCCAGCAGCGGCACCTGAGTCCGCAGCTGCACGCGGCCGATCTCGTTCAAGCCGAGCTCGCCGGTCTCCTGGTCGCGGTGCAACGTGTTGACGTCCAGCCGGTACTGCACCGACTTGACCAGCACCCGGCCGGTACGGGTGGTGTGCTTGATGACGAGCTTCTGCCGGGGGCGGAGCGGCTCGTTGGTCATCCAGCACACCATCGCGTCGATGTCCTGGCTCGGCTTCGGTGCGTTCTGCGGCCGGCAGATCATGTCGCCGCGGGACACGTCGAGGTCGTCCTCCAGCCGGACCGTGACCGACATCGGGGGGTACGCCTCGTCCAACTCCCGCTCGAACAGGTCGATCCCGGCGATCCGGGACGTGAACCCGCTCGGCAGCACCAGCACCTCGTCGCCCGGCTTGAGCACGCCGCCGGCAACGCGGCCGGCGTAGCCGCGGTAGTCGTGGTGCGCATCGGACTTCGGGCGGACCACCCACTGCACCGGCAGCCGGGTGTCGACCATGTCCCGGTCGCTGGCCACGTGCACGTTCTCCAGGTGGTGCAGCAGCGAGGGGCCGTCGTACCACGACATCGGCTCCGACCGGGTCACCACGTTGTCGCCCTTGAGCGCGGAGATCGGGATGATCGTGAGGTCGGGGATGGTGAGCTTGGTGGCGAACGACGTGAACTCGTCGTGGATCCGGTTGAACACGTCGCGGTCGTAGTCGACCAGGTCCATCTTGTTCACCGCGAGCACGAGGTGCGGTACTCGGAGCAGCGACAAGATGACGGCGTGCCGTCGGGACTGCTCGGTGAGTCCCTGCCGGGCGTCGACCAGCACCAACCCGAGGTCGGCGGTCGAGGCGCCCGTCACCATGTTCCGCGTGTACTGCACGTGGCCGGGCGTGTCGGCGATGATGAACTTGCGGTTCGGCGTGGCGAAGTAGCGGTACGCGACGTCGATCGTGATGCCCTGCTCGCGCTCGGAGCGCAGCCCGTCGGTCAGCAGGGCGAGGTCGGTGTAGTCGTACCCGCGGGACTGGCTGGTGTGCTCGACGGCTTCGAGCTGGTCCTCGAAGATCGCCTTGGAGTCGAGCAGCAGCCGACCGATCAAGGTCGACTTGCCGTCATCCACCGAGCCGGCGGTGGCGAACCGCAGCAGGTCCATCGACAGCGCAGCCATCAGAAGTAGCCCTCTCGCTTGCGGTCCTCCATGGCGGCCTCACTGAAGCGGTCGTCGCCACGGGTGGCGCCTCGCTCGGTGACGCGGGCCACGGCGATCTCCTCGATGATCTCATCGATCGTCGAGGCCTCCGACTCCACGCAGCCGGTGAGCGTCAGGTCCCCCACCGTGCGGAAGCGCACCGTGCGCTCCTCGACCGTCTCGCCGGACCGCAACGGGTTGTGCTCGCTCTCGGACAGGAGCATCCCGTCCCGGGTGAACACCCTCCGCTGGTGCGAGAAGTAGATCGAGGGGATCTCGATCTGCTCCTGGCCGATGTAGTTCCAGATGTCGAGCTCAGTCCAGTTCGACAGCGGGAAGATCCGCATGTGCTCGCCTTCGCGGATGCGACCGTTGTAGAGGTCCCACAGCTCGGGGCGCTGCATCTTCGGGTCCCACTGGCCGAACTCGTCGCGATGGGAGTAGACCCGCTCCTTGGCGCGGGCCTTCTCCTCGTCGCGGCGGCCACCGCCGAAGGCGGCGGTGAAGCCCTCCTCCTCGATGGCGTGCAGCAGAGTGCCGATCTGCAGCCGGTTGCGGCTGGTCTTGCCGTCGTCGACGACGACCTTGTTCGCGATCGCCTCCTCGACGCTGGCGACGATCAGCCGTAGGCCGAGCCGGCTCACCCAGTTGTCCCGGGTCTGCAGCACTTCGTCGAAGTCGTACCCGGTGTCCACCTGCAGGACGGGGAACGGGATCTTGGCCGGGAAGAACGCCTTCTCGGCGAGCCGCAGCATGCAGATCGAGTCCTTGCCGCCGGAGAACATCAGCACCGGCTTCTCGAACTCCGCTGCGACCTCGCGGAAGATGTGGATGGACTCCGCCTCGAGCTCGTCGAGCTGGCTCATCCGGTAGTCGGCGTGAGCCGGGGGGCTCGGCGGTTTCGCGTGCCTGTCGGACTGCGCGACCGTCTGGTCAGTCATGGGCGCGAGGGCTCCTTCGTCATTCGAGCGACTCCGCATCGTAGCCAGACCTGACCACTACCTCCGAATCGCCATTCGGATCGGATCGGCTTGGATTGCTGGACCGCCGGCGCCCACGCCGGGGATCGTCGACGCGTAGCGGGGGAGGATGCCATGCGTTCGGCGGGTCCGCGACGCCTGCCCAGGAGCGTCAGCGCGCTCCTGGCCGCCCTCGCGGTCGCGGCCGTCCTCGCCGGACTGCTCGGTCCGGGCGAGAGGGACGGGGTCACCCCCGCGCCGCTGGCGGGCCCACCGGCCGAGCGGGTCCCCGAGCCGGGTTCCCGGTGCGCGGGGCGGGTGGTGACCGTCATGGGGACACCACAGGCGGACGTGCTCGTCGGAACTGCGGGAGCAGACGTGATCGCCGGCCTGAGCGGCAGAGACGTCATCCGGGCCGGTGCCGGCGCTGACGTGGTGTGCGGTGGCAGGGGCGGTGACGTGCTGAACCTCGGCGCCGGCAACGACGTCGCGTACGGGGGCGCGGACGGGCCGGAGCACGGCGACCGGGTCACGGGCGCTCCGGGGGACGACACCGTGCTGGTCGACGGCGCGGCCGGCGCCGATGCTGGAGCCGGCGGGCACCGCGACGAGGTCGCGCCCAGCGACGGGGACGACCGGCTGGTGGGAGGGCCGTCGGGTGATGAGCTGGCCGGTGGTGCGGGGAGGGACGTGGTCGACGGTTGGGGTGGCGACGACATGGTGGACGGAGGCCTCGGTGCGGACCGGATCGACGGCGGTGAGGGCGCGGACCTGGTCGACTACCCGAGCCTCCCCGGGTCGCGCGGCGTCTGGGTCGATCTGATCGCCGGCACTGCGGTCGGCGCCGGGCGCGACCGGCTGTCAGCCGTCGAGAACGTGCGCGCCGGATCCGGTGCCGACGTCCTGCTCGGGGATGGCAGAGCCAACCTCCTCTCCGGCGGTGCCGGAGCGGATCGGCTCGCCGGCCGTGGGGGAGCCGACCAGCTCGCCCCGGACAGCGGCATCGGGCAGACGGCCGACGACGTCGTGAGCGGGGGCGCGGGAGTCGATCTCGTGACCTGGTCGTTCGGCACCGATGGCTCCGGTCTCACCCGCAGACACGGTGTCCTGGTCGACCTGCAGGCGGGGGCGGCGACCGGCTTCGGCGACGACGCGCTGGCCGGGATCGAGTCGGTGATCGGCTCGGTGCTTGCCGACGTGCTGCGAGGGGACCGGCACGACAACAGTCTCTACGGCGGGGACGGCGCGGACCTGCTGATCGGGCTCGGCGGCGCCGACGCCGGAGCCGGTGGCGACGGGGACGACCGCTGCATGGTGGAGGCCAGCTCTGGATGTGAGCGCTGAGTCCGACCGGCGACGGGGCTGCCGGTCAGCTCTGCCCGGGCGGGTTCGACCGCTCCCGGGGGCGCCGACCGCCGGCGCGTGGCTCCTTCCCGTTGCCGTTGCCCCGGCGGCGCCAACCGCCCGGCTCCTCGAGCTGGGCGACGGTGGGGGTGCCGAACATGGGCAGCCCCTGGGTCCGTCGGATGACCCCCCATACCAGCGGCAGCACGACGATCATGCCGATCCCGACCAACGCGATGAGCAGCGGATACGTCTCGTCCTCGGCGGCACCGAGCGGACCCCAGCCAGCCTTGTCGAGCAGCGCCAGGCCCGACATCGTCAGCACGATCACGATGCCGCGCCGGATGACCGAGGCCGGCACCCGCGGGGCGATCTTCGCGCCGATGATGGTGCCGGGCACCGAACCGATCACCAGCGGAAGGAGCAGGCCCCAGTCCAGCCCGTGCGCGAAGATGTTGGCGATGGCTGCGGCCAGGACCAGCGGCACCGCCTGGACCAGGTCGGTGCCCACCAGCCGGATCGCCGACAAGGTCGGGTAGAGCATGAGCAGCGCGATCATGATCACCGAGCCGGAGCCGACCGAGGTGATGCCGACCAGCGCGCCGCCGAGCGCCCCGACCAGCATGGTCGGTACCGGGCGGACGACGGGGTCGCTCTCGCCCGCGTGCGTGCCGCTGCGGATCCGGCGCAGCTGGATGTAGAGCCGCAGTGCGTACGTCGAGGCGGCGAGCAGCAGCGCGAAGCCGATCGCGAGCTTGAGGGTGTCGTCCAGCTCGGCCGGGTCGACGAACCAGCTGACCATGAACGGGCCGAGGAACGCCATCGGAACCGAGCCGACGATCAGCCAGCCGGCCAGCCGGTAGTCCGGCGACCCCTCCCGGCCGTGCACGATCGCCCCGCCGGTCTTGTAGACCGCCGCCGCCGTGAGGTCGGCCGTGACGACCGTCGCCGCGTCACCGACGCCGAGGAAGATGAGCGCGGGGGTCATCAGGGCGCCACCGCCCATGCCGGTGATCCCGACCACGACGCCGACGAGGAACGCCGCCGTCACCACCTTGAGGTCGATCCCGCCGACCGTGAGGGCGTCGGACGCCAGCAGCGTCGCAGTGTGGAACATGGGGCTCCCGGTGGTGGGGATCGGGCCGAGGCGTCAACGGGCGGTACCGGACGAGTAAACCAGCGGCTGGCAACGGCGCGGGACAACCGCGCCGTCTGCGGCCGCTCAGCCGAGCCAGTCGTCCGTCCGCAGGGTGGTCAGGACCTCGTCCACGCACTCCTCGAGCCCGCGCCCGGTGGTGTCGATGCGCAGCCTGGCGTCCGTGGGCTCTTCGTACGGCGACGAGATGCCGGTGAAGTCCGGGATCTCTCCGCGGCGCGCCTTGGCGTACAAGCCCTTGCGGTCCCGCCGCTCGCACTCCTCCAGCGGGGTGGCCACGTGCACCAGCACGAAGCCGCCACCCGCGCGCCCGGCCATCGCGCGGACCTCCTTGCGGGTGGCGTCGAAGGGGGCGATCGGGGAGCACACCGCGAGGCCGTGGTGCCGGCTGATCTCCGCGGCCACCCAGCCGATCCGCCGGATGTTCGTCTCGCGGTCCTCGCGCCCGAAGCCGAGGCCCTTGGACAGGTGGTGCCGGACCACGTCTCCGTCCAGACTCGTGACCGTGCGGTCGCCGCGCTCCAGGAGCCGGTCGACGACGCCCCGGGCGATGGTGGACTTGCCCGAGCCGGACAGGCCGGTGAAGAACAGCACCAGACCTCGGCTGGCCCGGGGCGGTCGGTCCTGGTCGACGACCGCCTGCACCTCGGCGGTCAGGTCGCCGCCGGACGGTGGCTCGAGGACGTCGTCGGCGTATGCCGACGCGACCGGCCGCCAGGCCCCGTCCGTCACCGGTGCGGTGACGACGACGGACCCCGGCAGCTCCAGTGCCGCAGCGAGCGCAGTCCGCACCAGACCGGGGCCGGACACCGCCTGCGGAGACCCCACTCCGGTGCACACGAGCAGCAGCGGCTCGAGGCCGGTCGTCTGCTGGTGGGCGCGGACCGTCGCGAGTGCCTCCCGGCCGAGAGGTCGGGTCACCGGCACGACGAAGGCGTGCGGGTGCTCGGCGCGCACCTGCGCGGGTGGCACGACGTACTGCCGGAACGGGCCGAACGCGGGGTGCGCCAGCGGTTCGACCCGCCCGTCGGCCGGCGTGAACCGGGCCAGCGGCACGCCCTCCGGGTCGAGGATCTCCAGCGCGCCCCCTGCGTCCTCGAGCCGGGCTGCCAGCTCCGCCGGCGCCGCGAGGTCCAGGGAGTCTGCTGGGACGGCTCCCAGCGTCACCAGCTCGAGGTTGTCCAGCTCGCGCTGGCTGGGGGTCCACTGCA
The DNA here is from genome assembly GCA_963704295.1 of uncultured Actinomycetota bacterium. GTDB lineage: Bacteria > Actinomycetota > Actinomycetes > Propionibacteriales > Nocardioidaceae > JACCVL01. Next base: position 1,838,697 of record OY969884.1, read on the forward strand.
GCATCCGGCGCATCATGCCAGCCGGTGCGGCCGCGCCGGACGCTGCCGGCAGCCGAGCTGGAGCCGACCGCTAGCGTCTGGCTCCGTGCCGACCTCCACCTCGCCGCCCGACCCGGTCGTCGCGGAGGTGGTGCGTTCGGGCTTCGTCGAGGGCCGCCACCACGGAGCCGTGGTGGCGCTGGCGGCCGACGGTCGCACGCTGCTCGAGCGGGGCGCGGTCCGGGAGCCGGTCTTCCCCCGCTCGTGCAACAAGCCGTTGCAGGCCGCGGTCATGGTGCGGCTCGGGTTGCGGCTGCCGGCGGACCTGCTCGCGCTGGCCTGCGCCTCGCACTCCGGCGAGGCCATGCACGTGGACGGGGTGCGGCGGCTGCTGGCCGGCGCCGGGCTGGACGAGTCCGCGCTGCAGCCCCCGGCCGACTGGCCGCTCGACGACGAGGCCCGGGCCGAGGCGCAGCGCGCGGGCGTCGACCGGGCGCCGGTGCTGATGAACTGCTCGGGCAAGCACGCCGCGATGCTCGCCACCTGTGTCGCCAACGGCTGGGACACCGGCACGTACCTCGACCCCGAGCACCCGCTCCAGCAGGCGATCGCCCGTGGCTTCGTCCAGCTCACCGGCGAGCCGGTGGCGGCGGCCGGGGTGGACGGCTGCGGAGCGCCGCTGCTGTCCACGAGCCTGGTCGGGCTGGCCCTCGCGTTCGGTCGTCTGGCGACGGCGGGGGCGGACACGCCCGAGGGACAGGTCGCGGTCGCGATCCGGGCGCACCCGCAGCTGGTCAGCGGGTCGCGCAGGGACGAGGCGGCGCTGCTGACCGCGCTTCCGGGTGCGATCGGCAAGGCCGGGGCGGAGGGCTGCTACGCGGTCGCACTGCCGGACGGGACCGCGGTGTCGCTGAAGATCTCCGACGGCTCGGCCCGCGCCCGACCGGTGCTGATGGCTGCGACCCTGCTGGCCCTGGGGGTCGACCACCCGGTGCTGCACGAGCAGGCGGTCTTCCCGGTGCTCGGGGGTGGCCGGCGGGTCGGTGAGGTTCGCGCCGTGCTGGGCGAGCCCGCCGCCGCGTACGACCGCTGATGCATTCCGGTCGCTCGAGCAGCGGAAATGCGTCATCGCTGGTTTGGGTCCGCCGGGCCGGCGGGCGTGAGCGGTGTCACCACGCCTCCGCTTGCACGAGCAAGCACTCTGCTAGCACAGTGGGGGCATGGCCCGGTTGGACGTCAGCAGGACCGTCGGCACCGTCGGCGACTACCTGCGTGAGCAGCGCACCTCGGCGAAGCTGTCGCTTCGCCAGGCGGCCGAGCTCGCAGGCGTGTCCAACCCGTACCTCAGCCAGGTGGAGCGCGGACTGCGCAAGCCCTCGGCCGAGGTGCTGCAAGGGTTGGCACGAGCCCTGCGGATCTCCGCGGAGACGCTGTACGTCCGGGCGGGGATCCTCGACCCCGACGAAGACGGATCGCGGTCCGTCGAGCTCTCCGTGCTGGCTGACTCCGGGCTGTCCGAGCGGCAGAAGCAGGCCCTGCTGGACATCTACTCGGCGTTCCGGGCCGAGTCCGGCGCGCACACCCCGACCACCGACCTGGTCACCGACCTGACACCGAACCGTCCTGAGGAGGACCACTGATGGCACGCACCACCAAGACCCCCACCCCGCTGTTTGCTGTGGTGGGTGCCGGCGACCTCGTCGTCGAGCGCATCCGCCACACCGCTGCCTCCGTCGACATCGACGATCTGAAGGCAGACCTGAAGGACCTTCGCGACGGCAAGGTGGACTGGCGAGAGCTGCCGGAACACGCCCAGGCGTCCGCACAGCAGGTCCTCGCACAGGCTCTCGGCATCGCCGTTGACACCTACTCCGGTCTGGTCGAACGCGGCGAGCAGCTGGTCACCCGGGTCCGCAACCAGCAGGCCACCCAGGACGTCGTCGCCCAGGCGAAGACCACCACCGCGCAGGCCAAGGGTGCCACCACCACCGCCAAGAAGCAGGCCAAGACCGCCAGCGGTACCGCGAAGCGGACGACCAAGAAGGCGACCCGCGCTACCGCGCCGCGGGCGAAGGCGACCACGACGAGCGCCCGCAAGACCGCGACGGCGGCCAAGCGGGCAGCGTCCGACGCCGCCGGCAAGATCGGCAGCTGACCGCCCGCAAGGCTCGAGACGAGGCCCACGCCGGTTAGGATTCCGGCGTGGGCCTCGTTCTCTTCGACGTACGCAACAGCATCGAGCTGGCGCTGTCGCTGGGGCTCTTCCTGGTGAAGGCGTTCGCGTTCGTGGACGCGGTCAGCCGCCCCGCTCAGGCCTACGTGGCCACGGACAAGCAGACCAAGATGTTCTGGGTCCTGGTCCTCGGCCTGTTCCTCGCCGCGCACATGCTGTTCTGGCGGCCGATCGGGATCCTCAACCTGATCGGAACGGTCGCTGCCTTCGTCTACCTCGCCGACGCCCGGCCCGCGCTGCGCACGATGCACGGTCGGGGCAACCGCGGCCCGTACGGCTGACCGGAGGGTCGGGTGCCGGAAAGCCGCTCTCCGATCGTCGAGCTGGTTCGAGGCGACATCACCACCCAGGCGGTCGACGCCGTGCTGAACGCCGCCTCGCCTCATATGCGCGGCGGCGGTGGCGTGGACGGCGCCATCCACCGCGCCGGCGGACCGGCCGTGCTCCGCGGCTGCGTCGAGCGCTTCCCGCACGGGCTGGAGGTCGGTCGAGCGGGCTGGACGGTCGCCGGCGACCTGCCGGCTCGCTGGGTGATCCACGTCGTCGGTCCGAACCGGCACGCCGGTCAGACCGATCCTGATCTGCTCGTCTCGTGCTATCGGGAGGCACTGGCGGTGGCCGACGGTCTGGGCGCGCGCACGCTGGCCGCGCCGTTGGTGTCGGCCGGCGTCTATGGCTGGCCCCTGGACGAGGCCGCTCGGATCGCCGTGCAGACCGTCCGTGCCGCCCGCACCGACGTCGAGGTGGTGCGGTTCGTGGCCTTCGGCGCGGATGCCGAGGCGGTCCTGGCGACGCATCTCTGAATGGCACGCGCGCCGCTCGACCGACCGATCGAAAGATTGCGCCTTTCGCCCCTGCTTGCCACGCTATCCCGCTGTGACGACAACACCGAGGTCCCCAGAAGCCAGTGACGACCACTCCGGCGACGGTTCCGACGGTCCCGAGCTCCTCCGGGCTCGCGACACCGACGGCGTCGACGTGGTCGAGGAATCCCGTGGCATCGACAAGGTCGTGCTCGGTGTCACCGGAGCTGCCGCGATCGGCTTCGTCGTCTGGGGACTGGTCAACACCGACTCTCTCGGCCGGGTCGCGGCGGACGCCCTGGCGTGGGTGATCACCAGCACCGGTTGGGGGTTCGTGCTGCTGGCGTCCTTGTTCGTCGTCTTCGTGGTCTGGCTCGCAGCCAGCCGGTACGGACGGATTCCGCTCGGCGCCGACGACGAGCTGCCCGAGTTCCGGACCGTGTCCTGGGTGGCCATGATGTTCAGCGCCGGGATGGGCATCGGGCTGATGTTCTATGGCGTCGCGGAGCCGCTGGAGCACTACGTCTCCCCGCCCCCCGGCACCGTCGAGGGCGGGACCTCGGTTGCGGTCCAGACCGCGATGGCCACCACGCTGTTCCACTGGACCCTTCACCCGTGGGCCATCTACGCGGTGGTGGGTCTGGCGATCGCCTACGGCTCGTACCGGATGGGCCGGCCGCAGCTGATCAGCGCGGCGTTCGCCCCGCTTCTCGGTCGGCACGGGAACGGTCCGGCCGCACGGGTCATCGACATCCTGGCCATCTTCGCCACCCTGTTCGGGTCCGCAGCATCGCTGGGGCTCGGGGCGCTCCAGATCGGTGCGGGGGTGGAGCGGCAGGGGTGGCTCGACACAGCCGGAACGACCCTGCTCGTCGTCGTGATCGCCGGGCTGACCGTGGCGTTCGTCGTCTCCGCGGTCTCCGGAGTCGCCCGCGGCATCCAGTGGCTGTCGAACATCAACATGGTCCTCGCGGTGCTGCTGGCGGCGTTCGTGTTCGTGGTCGGCCCGACGATCTTCGTCTTGGACCTCCTGCCGACTGCGCTGGGGGCGTACGCCGACCAGGCGTTCGAGATGGCGTCGCGCACCGACGCCAGCGGTGACCAGGCGATGGCGGATTGGCTGTCCAGTTGGACGATCTTCTACTGGGCCTGGTGGATCTCCTGGACGCCGTTCGTCGGGATGTTCATCGCCCGGATCAGCCGCGGTCGGACCATCCGCCAGTTCGTCGCCGGGGTGTTGCTGGTGCCCAGCGTGGTGAGCCTGCTGTGGTTCGCGGTCTTCGGCGGGGCGGCGATCAAGGCACAGGACGGTGGCGCCGAGCTCTACCGGCTGGGCTTCGAGACCCGGCTGTTCGGGCTGCTGGAGGAGTATCCGATCGCGTCGATCACCGCGGCCCTGGTGATGCTGCTCGTGGCGATCTTCTTCGTGTCGGGTGCCGATGCCGCGTCGCTGGTCATGGGGACGCTGTCCGAGCGCGGCAACACCGAGCCGCGACGCGGGACGGTGATCTTCTGGGGGGTGCTCACCGGCGCCGTGGCCGCGGTGATGCTCATTATCGGCGACGGCAAGCCGAATGCCTTGACGGGTCTGCAGAACATCACCATCGTCGCGTCGGTGCCCTTCGTCGTCGTGATGGTGGGTCTCTGCGTCGCGCTGATGCTGGATCTGCGTCGTGACCCGATGGTGCTTCGAGAACGCCGCGGCGCGGAGATCATCGACGGTGCCGTCGTGCACGGAACCCGCCAGCACGGGGACGACTACCACCTCGTTGTCGAGGGGAAGTCGGGAGCGACCGAGCGTCCGCTGAAGACCGCTCGCGACGCCACCGCAGGGGGGACGCCCCCACGCCGGCGCAACCGGGGCTGACCGCCGGGCGGCCCCGCCGGGACGTCATACGACGCGCCGGTGGTACCCCTCCGTACGGATGACGTTGCGGGCGGCCCCGCCGGGACGTCAGACGGCGCGCCGGTGGTACCCCTCCGTACGGATGACGTTGCGGGTGGGGTCAGCGCCGGCCGCTGCGCTGCTTGGCCCGGTCCTGCCCCGCGAGCACCGTCTTGCGCATCCGGATCGACGCCGGGGTGATCTCCACGCACTCGTCGTCACGGCAGAACTCCAGCGACTGCTCGAGGCTGAGCCGGCGCGCCGGCACGAGCTTCTCGAAGCTGTCGGCGTTGGAGCGCACGTTGGTGAGCTTCTTCTCCTTGGTGATGTTGACGTCCATGTCGTCCTCGCGCGAGTTCTCGCCGACGATCATGCCCTCGTAGACCTCGGTCGCGGGCTCGACGAAGAGCGTGCCGCGCTCCTGCAGGTTCGTCATCGCGTACGACGTGGCCGAGCCGGCTCGGTCGGCGACCAACGAGCCGCTGGCTCGCGTGCGCAGCTCACCGGCCCACGGCTCGTACCGCTCGAAGACGTGGTGCGCGATGCCGGTGCCGCGGGTGTCGGTGAGGAACTCGGTCCGGAAGCCGATCAGGCCACGCGCGGGCACCAGGAACTCCATCCGGATCCAACCCGTCCCGTGGTTGACCATCTGCTCCATCCGGCCCTTGCGCACGGCGAGCAGCTGGGTGACGGTGCCGAGATACTCCTCCGGGCAGTCCACCGTGAGCCGCTCGACCGGCTCGTGCACCTTGCCATCGACCTCGCGGGTCACCACCTGCGGCTTGCCGACGGTGAGCTCGTAGCCCTCACGCCGCATCTGCTCCACCAGCACCGCCAGCGCGAGCTCGCCGCGCCCTTGCACCTCCCAGGTGTCCGGCGACTCCGTGGGCAACACCCGCAGCGAGACGTTGCCGACCAGCTCCCGCTCGAGTCGCTCCCGCAACAGCCGGGCCGTCACCAGGGTCTTCTTCTCCCGGCCGGCGAGTGGCGAGGTGTTGGTGCCGATCCGCATCGAGATGGCCGGCTCGTCGACCAGGATCGGGGGCAGCGGCCGGACGTCCTCGGGATCGCACAGGCTGTCACCGATCGTGATCTCCGGGATGCCGGCGATCGCCACGATGTCGCCCGGACCGGCGGACTTGCCGGGGACCCGCTCCAGCGCCTCGGTGATCAGCAGCTCGGAGATGCGGACCCGCTGCTGCGATCCGTCCCGCCGGCACCAGGCGACCGTGTCGCCGCGGCTCAGCGTTCCGGCGTGGACTCGGCACAGCGCCAGCCGGCCGAGGAAGGGGGAGGCGTCCAGGTTGGTGACCTGGGCCTGCAGCGGTGCGGCCGGCTCGTACGGCGGCGCCGGCACGGTGTCCACGATCGCCTTGATCAGCGCGCCCAGGTCGGGGGCATCGGGCTGGCTGCCGTCGGCCGGGCGGTTCAGCGAGGCCCGGCCCGCCCGGGCGGAGGCGTACACGACCGGGAGGTCGAGCAGCTCGTCGTGGTCCGGGGCGTGGTCGTCGGCGAGATCGAGCAACAGCTCGTAGGCCTCGTCGACCACCTCGGCGATCCGGGCGTCGGGCCGGTCCACCTTGTTGACCACCAACACGACCGGCAGGTGTGCCTCCAGCGTCTTGCGCAGCACGAACCGGGTCTGTGGCAGCGGCCCCTCGGAGGCGTCCACCAGCAGGACGACGCCGTCGACCATCGACAGGCCGCGCTCCACCTCACCGCCGAAGTCCGCGTGCCCGGGGGTGTCGACGATGTTGATCGTGAGCCCGCCGTCGGGGGCGTCCGGTCCCTGCCAGCGCACGGCGGTGTTCTTGGCGAGGATCGTGATCCCCTTCTCCCGCTCCAGGTCGCCCGAGTCCATCACTCGGTCGTCGACGTCCTGGTTGACCCGGAACGCGCCGGACTGCCATAGCAGCGCGTCGACCAGGGTCGTCTTGCCGTGGTCGACGTGCGCGACGATGGCGACGTTGCGCAGGTCCGAGCGGGTGGGTGTGGGCATGGTGCTGGAGGTTACCGTCGCGCCGCGGCACGCCTCGCGGCCGTCACTGCTCGCGGTGCACCTTGTGCTGCGCGGCCTGCGCCCGCGGCCGGACCACCAGCAGGTCGACGTTGACGTGAGGAGGACGCGTCGCCACCCAGGCGACGGTGTCGGCGACGTCCTCGGCGACCAAGGGCTCGGCGACGCCGGCATAGACCTGGTCGGCCGCGTCGGCGTCGCCGCCGAAGCGCTTCAGGCTGAACTCCTCGGTGCGGACCATTCCCGGTGCGATCTCGGTGATCCGCACCGGCTGACCGACCAGTTCCAGCCGCAGCGTCTCGGTCAGCACTGCCAGACCGTGTTTGGCCGCGGTGTAACCGCCCCCGCCCTCGTACGCGGTGCGACCGGCGGTCGAACCCATGCTGACCAGCAGCCCGTCGCCGGACGCGAGCAGCGCCGGCAGCAGCGCCTTGGTGACGCGCAGCGCGCCGAGGACGTTCACCTCGTACATCCAGCGCCAGTCGTCGACCCGGCTGTCGGCCACCGGCTCCATCCCGACTGCCCCACCGGCGTTGTTCACCAGCACGTTCAGCCGGGAGCCGACGGCCTCGGCGAGCGCCGCCACGGAGCTGTCGTCCGTGACGTCACACCGCACTGCGCGGCCGCCGATCTCCGCCGCGAGCGCCTCGACCCGGTCCTGCCGCCGCGCGGCACACACCACGGAGAAGCCCTCCGCGGCGAGGGCGCGGGCGGTCGCGGCCCCGATCCCGCTGCTCGCACCGGTCACGACAGCGGTCCGTCCTGAAGTCATGTGGTCATGCTGCCAGCCGGGGCGTAATGGTCCTGGACGGGCTGGACCCGTCGGAATGCACGAGGATCGGGTCGGGTTGACTGCTTTCAGGGGCCATCCAGGGTCGAGAGCGACGAGAAGGGACCGGCGTGCGCGTCGTAGGACGACCTCTTCGTCGAGTGGCGATGCTCTCCCTGCACACCTCGCCGGTCGACCGTCCGGGAACGGGTGACGCCGGTGGCATGAACGTGTACGTGCTGGAGCTGTCCCGACGACTCGCGGCACGCGGCATCGAGGTGGACGTCTACACCCGCGCGACGTCGTCGATGGTTCCCCCAGTCGTCGAAGTGGCCCCGGGCGTGCAGGTGCGCTCGGTCGTCGCCGGACCTTTCGAGGGGCTGTCGAAGTCAGACCTGCCGGGTCAGCTGTGCCCCTTCGTCCGGGAGGTGCTGCGAACCGAGGCGTCGTACCCGCGCGGGCACTACGACCTCGTGCACTCGCACTACTGGCTCAGTGGGCAGGTCGGTACCGTGCTCGCCGACCGATGGGGCGTGCCACTGGTGCATGCGATGCACACCATGGCCAAGGTCAAGAACGCCTCGCTCGCCGAGGGGGACGCACCTGAACCGCGAGCGCGGCTGGTAGGTGAGGAGCAGCTGGTCGCCGCCAGCGACGTGCTCGTGGCCAACACCGGTGGCGAGGCACGTCAGTTGATCGACCTCTACGACGCACCCGAGGAGCGGGTCGCGGTGGTGCACCCCGGCGTGGACCTCGACGTCTTCGATCCTGATCGCCTCGGCGGCCGCCCGGCCGCGCGGCGCCGGCTCGGGATCGCAGCAGACGCACTGGTGCTGCTGTTCGTCGGTCGGCTGCAGCCGCTCAAGGGCCCCGACGTGCTGCTGCGCAGCGTGGCGAGCCTGGTGGGTCGCCGTCCTGACCTCCGCCGCCGACTTGTCGTGCCCGTTGTCGGTGGCCCGTCCGGCCGCGGGACCGAGCATCCTGAGGCGTTGGCCAAGCTCGTCACCCAGCTCGGGATCGCCGACGTGGTGCGTTTCGTACCACCTGCTGGGCACGACGAGCTCGCCGACTGGTACGCCGCCGCGACGCTCCTCGGGGTGCCGTCGTATTCGGAGTCGTTCGGACTGGTGGCGCTGGAGGCGCAGGCCTGCGGCACCCCGGTCATCGCCGCCCGGGTCGGCGGGCTGCCCGTCGCCGTCGACGACGGGGTCTCCGGGGTGCTCGTCGACGGGCACGACCCGGAGGGCTGGGCCGGACGGATCGAGCAGCTGGCGGACCACCCGGCCCGACTTCAGGAGATGGGCAGTGCGGCGCTGGCGCACGCCGCCCGCTTCGGCTGGGACCGCACCACCGAGGAGACCGTTCGGGTCTATCGCGACGCGGTGCTGCTGCCGGCGCCCGGCGCGCTGGCCCTCAGCTCGTGACGACCGACAACCGGCGGCACGCCGCGTCCGTCGTGCGTGCTGCGCTCGCCGACGCCGGTGTCGACGTCACCGAACCCGCGGCCGGGGTCTTCGACGTCACCCTGCCGGGTGAGCGCAAGCTGCAGACCGGCGTCCGCCTCGACGTCGGCGACCACGCCCTGGCGGTGCACGCGTTCGTGGCCCGTCGGCCGGACGAGAACCACGAGGCCGTCTACCGCTGGCTGCTGGAGCGCAACCTGCGGCTGTACGGCGTGGCTTTCGCGGTCGACGCCGCGGGCGACATCTACCTCGACGGCAGGGTCCCGCTGCACGCGGTGACTGCCGACGAGGTGGACCGGCTGCTCGGCTCGGTGGCGACGTATGCCGACGAGTCGTTCAACACCATTCTCGAGCTGGGCTTCGCCAGCTCGATCCGCCGCGAGTGGGAGTGGCGGTTGGCGCGGGGCGAGTCGACCCGGAACCTGGAGGCTTTCCGGCACCTGCTCGAGCGTGGGTAGGGTCGCCGCCATGAGCGCTGCCAACCGCCTGGTCCTGCTCCGGCACGGACAGTCCGAGTGGAACGCCAAGAACCTGTTCACCGGCTGGGTCGACGTCGGGCTGGACGACAAGGGCCGGGCCGAGGCGGTCCGCGGCGGGGAGCTGCTGCGGGACCGGAACCTGTTCCCGGACGTGCTGCACACCTCGCTGTTGCGCCGTGCGATCACCACCGCTGAGCTGTGCCTGGCCGGCATCGACCGGCACTGGATCCCGGTTCGGCGCAGCTGGCGGCTGAACGAGCGGCACTACGGCGCCCTCCAGGGCAAGGACAAGAAGGCGACGCTGGAGGAGTACGGCGAGGAGCAGTTCATGCGCTGGCGCCGCTCCTACGACGAGCCGCCGCCGCGAATCGGCGACGACGACGAGTGGAGCCAGGTCGGCGACCCGCGGTACGCCGACCTGCCGGACGAGCTGCACCCGCGTACCGAGTGCCTCGCCGACGTCCTGGACCGGATGCTGCCGTACTGGTACGACGCCATCGTCCCGGACCTGCGGGTCGGTCGCACGGTGCTCGTGGTTGCGCACGGCAACTCGCTGCGCGCGCTGGTGAAGCACCTGGACGGGATGGACGAGGACGCCGTGGTCGGGCTGAACATCCCTACCGGCATCCCGCTGCTGTACGAGCTGGACCCGGAGCTGCGGCCCACGACCCGCGGCGGCGAGTACCTCGACGCCGAGGCCGCGGCGGACGCCATCGAGGCGGTGCGCAGCCAGGGTCGGTGAGCGTCGCTCACTCCATCGGTGCGGGGTGCTCTCCGGTCACGAGGTAGACGACCCGGCGGGCCATGGACACCGAGTGGTCGGCGATCCGCTCGTAGTAGCGGCCCAGTAGGGCGAGGTCGATCGCCGGCTCGACCCCGTGCGGCCAGTCGTCGTCCAGCAGGATCCGGAACATCGACCGGCGCAGCCGGTCCATCTCCTCGTCCTCGGCTTCCAGCGACAGCGCCGCGTCCACGTCCCGGTCGGCGAGGATGCGCGCGGTCTCGCCGACCATGCGCTCCGCGGTCTCGGCCATGTTCGCGATCGTGGGCCGAAGGGCGGGCGGCACGGCCTTCTCCGGCATCCGCATCCGGGCGATCTTGGCCACGTGCACGGCGAGGTCGCCCATCCGCTCGAGGTCGGCGACGATGCGCAGCGTCGCCACCAGCATCCGCAGGTCGCCCGCCACCGGCTGCTGGGTGGCGAGCAGCTCGAAGCAGGTCTCCTCCACCCGCTCGCGCGAGTCGTCGATCACCTTGTCCCCGGCGATCACCGTCTCGGCGGCGTCGGCGTCGGCCTCGAGCAGGGCCTTGGTCCCCTCCTTGACGGCCGCGCGCACCGTCCGTGTCATCGACACCATCTCGGCGACGATCTCCTCGAGCTGATGGTTGTACAGATCACGCATGCTGCCACCGTAGCCACCCGGCGCGGTGAAGGAGCGCCAGCCGTCGTGAACGCGTGTTGAACAGTGGGCGAAGCCGCGGCCAGGCGGGCCGACGACGCGCGACCGGTGACCGCAGCCTGCGTACGATCGGCGCGTGACCACGTGGGTCGTGCTGCTCGGCGGCGTGCTCGTCGGTGTGCTCGTCGGAGCCACGACGGCGCTGCTCGTGATCCGCCGTCCGCGCCACCCCGCCGGTGCCGCCGCCACCGCACCGCTCGGCGTCGGCTCGGGCGGGGAGGTGGTCCCGGACGGTGCGGTGGCGGTGCTGTCCGCCCTGCGTTCGTCCGCCGTACTGGTCGACCCGGGTGACGTCGTCGTCCAGGCAAGCGCTCCCGCGTTCGAGATGGGACTGCTCCGCGGCGACCGGCTGGTCGAGCCGCAGCTCGCCGAGATGGTGCGGGCGGTGCGACGTGACGGGGCGATCCGGGAGAGCGAGCTGGTGCTCGCCGGCGGTCAGGGCGCCGCCTCCCGGCATGTCGTCGCCCGGGTGGCCCCGCTGAGCGAGCGGCTGCTGCTGGTGCTGGTCGAGGACCGGACCCGGGAGCGCCGGGTCGAGACCGTGCGCCGCGACTTCACCGTGAACGTGAGCCACGAGCTGAAGACCCCAGTCGGCGCCCTGTCACTGCTTGCCGAGGCGGTCAAGGAGGCTGCCGACGACCCCGCGGCCGTGCAGCGCTTCGCACAGCGGATGCGGGTCGAGGCCGAGCGGCTCGGCCGGCTCGTGCAGCAGGTGATCGAGCTGTCCCGGCTACAGGACGACCAGCTGCTCGACGAGCCCTCCTGCGTCGACGTGGACGAGTTGGTGGCGGCCTCCCTCGACCGCAGCCGGACCGACGCCGACGCCCGGGCCGTGCAGCTCACCGGCCAGACCGACACCGGTCTCACGGTGCGCGGCAACGCCGGGCAGCTCGAGGTGGCGCTGGGCAACCTCGTCGACAACGCGGTGGCATACAGCGCCGACCACACTCGGGTGTCGGTGACGGCCAAGGCGGTCGACGACGTCGTGCACCTCACCGTCGCCGACCAGGGCGTGGGGATCGCCGAGAACGAGCTCGAACGCATCTTCGAGCGGTTCTACCGGGTGGACCCGGCGCGGGCCCGGGCCACCGGCGGGACCGGTCTCGGGCTGTCGATCGTGAAGCATGTCGTCGCGAGCCACGGTGGCGAGGTGCGGGTCTGGAGCGTCCCCCGCGCCGGGTCCTCGTTCACCCTGGTGCTGCCGGCGTGGACCGACGAGCCGGCGGCCGACCCGTCGGGACCGCCCGACGCGGTGTCCGGCCAGAACCCGCGGCCGGCGCTGCGACGGCAGGGGACGACGGTATGACCCGGGTGCTGGTGGTCGAGGACGAGGAGAGCTACAGCGACGCGCTGTCGTACGTGCTGCGCAAGGAGGGGTTCGAGGTCGCCGTCGCCGCGACCGGACCGGCCGCGCTGGACGAGTTCGACCGCGCGGGCGCCGACATCGTCCTGCTCGACCTGATGCTCCCCGGTCTCCCGGGCACCGAGGTCTGCCGCCAGCTGCGGCAGCGGTCGGCGGTGCCGGTGATCATGGTGACCGCCAAGGACGACGAGGTGGACAAGGTCGTCGGACTCGAGTTGGGCGCCGACGACTACGTGACCAAGCCGTACAGCCCGCGGGAGCTCGTGGCACGGATCCGCGCCGTGCTGCGTCGTGGCTCCGACGGTGCCGACCTGTCGGCTCCGGCGACGCTGGAGCAGGGACCGGTCCGGATGGACGTGGAGCGGCACGTCGTGACCGTCGGCGGGGCCGACATCCGGCTGCCGCTGAAGGAGTTCGAGCTGCTCGAGCTGTTCCTGCGCAACAGCGGTCGGGTCCTGACCCGCGGCCAGCTGATCGACCGGGTGTGGGGCACGGACTACGTCGGCGACACCAAGACCCTGGACGTTCACGTCAAGCGGCTGCGCGCCAAGATCGAGCCGGACCCGTCGACGCCGCGCTACCTCGTGACCGTGCGTGGGCTGGGCTACAAGTACGAGGTCTGAGTCGGCCGCCGGTGTCAGCTGCTGGTGTCGGTCGGCTCGGGCGCGCCCTCCGGTGTGGTCCGGCCGGGCAGGTCGCGCGCCGGGAGCGGCACGTCGGCGTACGGACCCTCGGCGGTGACGACCGGGACCTGTCCGCTCACGGTGGCGCTGCGCTCGAAGGCCAGCGTGAGGGTGACCAGCCGACCGGGCTCGAGGCTGTCGGTGTCGAAGGTCACCGCTGCGTCGTCCGCGGTCTGCACCAGCGTGTCCGCCGGGATCGGCAGCGTGCCGTTCACGATCGTGGCGGGCACCGTGTTGCCCTCTGAGTCGGTGACCTGGGCCGCGGTCAGCGCGTCGTCGGACTCGAACGGTCCCACCAGCCCGGTGACCAGGGTGACGCCGCCGCCGTCGGCGGTGACGAGCAGGCTGCCCATGGCGTTGACCTCCCCGCCGTACAGGTTGGTGCCCGACGGGGCGTTGTAGACCTGCACGGTCTGTGCGTCGAAGCCGGTGGCGCACGCGCTCAACCCGCTTGTCAGCACGACGGTGGCCAGCGCCACCGAGCCCGCTCGAGCGATGCGCGCCGTCCGGCGACGGGTCCGGCTGGGCGGCAGGGACACGACCGTAAGTCCTCTCCTCGGGGCGGCGCTCGCGACGGGTGACGGCGGCCGGCGCGGTGGCGGCGCCGGCGGCGGGCACAGCCTATCCAGGGCGGCGGCGCCGGGGATGGCGGAGCCAGCGCTTCCCATGAAAACGCCGTGATGTCAACCCGCAATCCCCGTCCTGACCTGCACAGACGCTCCGAGCGGGTCAGCGACCTCGTGTTAGACTGGTCACTGACGAAGGGGTCCCTACATGGCTTTCACTGTCGGCGAAACGGTTGTCTACCCCAATCACGGGGCAGCCGTCATCGAGGACATCGAGACCCGGCAGATCAAGGGCGAGGACAAGACCTACCTCGTGCTGCGGATCGTGGCGCAGAGCGACCTGGTGGTCCGTGTGCCGGCCTGCAACCTTGATCTCGTCGGCGTCCGGGACGTGGTGGACAAGGAGGGCCTGGAGCGTGTCTTCGACGTGCTCCGCCTGCCGCACACCGAGGAGCCGACCAACTGGTCGCGGCGCTACAAGGCCAACCTGGAGAAGCTGCACTCCGGCGACGTGATGAAGGTTGCCGAGGTCGTCCGCGACCTGTGGCGCCGGGAGAAGGACCGCGGCCTGTCCGCCGGTGAGAAGCGGATGCTCGCCAAGGCCCGCCAGATCCTGGTCTCCGAGCTCGCGCTCGCCGAGCACACCAACGAGGACAAGGCCGAGACCCTTCTCGACGAGGTGCTCGCCTCCTGACGCCAGTCGCCGCGCTGGTCCCGGCCGCCGGCCGAGGGCTGCGACTGGGCGACGGTGACCCGAAGGCGTTGCGACCGCTCGGCGGCGAACCGCTGCTGCTGCACACGCTGCGGGCCCTCGACGGCAGCGGGCTCCTCGACGGCGGGGTGGTGTCCGCTCCGCCGGAGCTCTGCTCGCGGGTGGAGTCGCTGCTCAGCGACGCGGGTCTGTCGCCGCGGTGGCGCGTCACCTCCGGTGGTGACACCCGGCAGGAGTCGGTCGGGCGGGCGCTGGCCGAGCTCGGCGCCGAGTTCGATGTCGTGCTGGTGCACGACGCGGCGCGGCCGTTCGTCCCGGCGTCGGTGCTGCAGCGGGTGCTGACCGCCGTACGGGCCGGCGCGGACGCCGTGGTCCCGGTGGTCCCGGTCGCCGACACGGTCAAGGCGGTGTCCGGTGACGCGGTGCTGAGCACGCCGGACCGGGATTCGCTGCGCCAGGTGCAGACGCCGCAGGGGTTCCACCGTTCGGTGCTCGAGTCCGCGTATCGCGCTCTGACGTCCGGGGCCCAGGGGACAGCCGGTCCGGCCACCGACGACGCGGGGCTGGTCGAGCGGCTCGGCGGCCGGGTCGTGGTGGTGGAGGGGGATCCCCTGGCCTTCAAGGTGACCGGCCCGCTCGATCTGCTGCTGGCCGAGGCCCTGCTCCGCGGCCGGCGCTGATCCGCCGCCGCGCTGGCCCGCCGCCGCGCTGGCCCGCCGCCCCGCGGCCCGGCGATGATGCATTCCCGTCGCCCGGACGACCGAGATGCATCGCCGGGCGGGCCGTGCTGAGCCTCGGCCGGTGCGATCCGGACCCGCGCCGATGCTTTCCGGTTGCTCGGGCGACGGAAATGCATCATCGCCCGTACGGGGCAGCCACCCGGCGCCGTCAGTCGATGCGCTCGACCAACGCCGTGGCGATCGCCGCGACCCCCTCGCCGCGGCCGGTGAGGCCGAGCCCGTCGGTGGTGGTCGCGGACACCGAGACCGCGGCTCCCACGGCGTCGGACAGCGCTCGCTCGGCCTCCGCTCGCCGGCTGCCGAGCCGGGGCCGGCTGCCGACCAGCTGCACCGCGACGTTGCTGGGCCGCCAGCCCGCCGCCACCACGCGGGCCGTGGTCTCGGTGAGCAGCGCCACCCCGGAGGCGTCGGCCCATCGCGGGTCGCCGGTGCCGTACTGGCTGCCGAGGTCGCCGAGCCCGGCAGCGGACAGCAGCGCGTCGCAGACGGCGTGGGCCACCACGTCGGCATCGGAGTGCCCGTCCAGCCCGGCGGGCTCGTCCGGCCAGTGCAGTCCGGCGACCCACATCGGCCGGTCGGGGGCCAGCCGATGCACGTCGATGCCGGTGCCGACGCGCAACCCCGTCACCGAGCCGCCGCCGAGGGAGGTCCGCAGCGGCCGACCCGGTGTCGTTGCATGGGCACCTCTCCGGCTCGCGGGGCTGCGTCAGTGTCGGGGGAGACGGGAGCTCGGCCGCACCACGTACGCCGTCCCCGCGCTCGCGGTCAGCCAAGCATCCTCCAGCTGGCCGCGGGCGTACACCCGGCGGACGCCGCGGTCGCGTGGGGCGGCGGGGTCGTTGACGATCGGCCGGCCGTGCGCGGTGAAGCCCCGCAGCACGACCAGGTGCCCACCGGTGGAGGTCAGCGGCGATCCGTCCAGCTCGCCGGCGCCGAAGGCGATCGAGAGCACCAGCGGGATACCGGCCGCGATGTAGCGTTCCGCGGCGCGCAGCGAGCGGAGTCGGGTGACGAACGAGTCGAGCCCGAACGTGCCGGCGTACGCGGCGGAGAACGACCAGTTGCCGGTCCCTTGGTAGCGGTGGTCGTAGGTCATCCGGGCGGCGTGGTCGACCCACGGATCCCGGTGCCCGTCGGGCACCCAGCCGTACTGGCGGCGGGTGGGGCCGGAGCCCCAGGAGGCGAGAACCATCGCCACCGAGGTCGGCGAGCACCAGGCCTCGCCGCCGTTGTCCCACTGCGGGTAGTCACCCTGATGGATCATCTGGCTGTAGCGGGGGACCCCGATCACCGTGCCGCGGGCTGGGCCCGGTCGGCTGGTGCGCGCATCGGTCGGGGCGGTCGTCGACGTCGTCGCGCCGGTCGCATCGACCACCGGGGTACGGCCGGAGCCGACCCGTCGGTGCAGCACCAGGCGCAGCTGCCAGCCGCGGGCGTCGGCGTGCGCACGCACGGTGTCGGTGGCGACGCTGGCGACGTCGTCGTCCTGGGCCCCCTGGCTGGTCCGGTGGAAGCCGCGCAGCGTTCCGCTCGCCCAGCGGCCCACCACGTCCCAGCTTCCGCGGCGACCGGAGGTGGTCCGCACGCGGACCTCCGCCTGCAGCCAGGTGCCGCGCGGGGTGGTGGCGCTCCAGCTCGGGACCAGCTCGCGGAACGGGCTGTCGGCCCGCGCCCACGGCGAGCGCCAGCGGCCGAAGGCGTAGCGGTGCGGTCGGTCGTCGCCGTAGGGGTCGGTCCACGTGCGAACCCCGATGGGGTCCCCGATCCGCAGCGAACCGCGCCTGACGACCACGCCGGCGCCGTTGCCCCGGCGCAGCTGCTGCGCGGAGCGCCACCGCCGCAGGTCGGTTCGCAGCGGTTGGCGCTGAGCGGTCTGACTGTTGGTCGTCTCCGCGAGGACAACGCCCGGCGGACCGCTCGGTGGGGTGGCCCGGGCCGGGAGGGTGAGGCCGGCCACGCAGGTGATCGCGAGTGCGGCCGCCCCCAGGGCACTGAGGCGCATGTGACGCATGGGGCGAGAGCGTATGCGGGTGCGACGGGTTCGACCATCCCCCGTACGGCCGACCGGGACGCCCACCCCGACCACCGACGATACATTCCCGTCGCCCCGGCGACGGGAATGCATCATCGCCCGTCCCGATCAGCGCCCCGCCCAGCCACCGCGGCGCAGCAGCCGGACCAGCTGGTCGCCGACCCGGTCCTGGCGACGGCGCACCGCGTACGAGGTGAACACAAGCAACCGCGGTCCGGTCAACGTGATCTCGTTGGTCCGGTCGACGTCGGCATCCCACTCCGCGACGTACGAGTGCGGGATGCCGTGCACCTCGCACCGGGCGGAATACCGGCGCCAGTCCAGGTCGAGGTAGTAGCGGCCGTCTCGGCGGCGCAGCACGGACTGCCGGCTCGGCTCCGGCAGCCGACACCGCCTGCGGATCACCTCGATGTCGCGCTCGGGCAGCGACTGGATCCCGCCGCCCGCGTCGTGTATCGACTCCAGGATCAGCGCCCGGTGGCGCGGTGTCCCCCGCCGGGCCAGCGCGGCGTACAGCTCGCCGGCAGTGGCCAGCCCCTGCTGGGCGGTGGCCAGCACGACGACGCGCGCCCGTCGCTCGTGCCGCGACCAGCTGGCTTCGTCGATGGCGCTGCGGGCCGGCCGCGTCCGTCGCGGCAGCCGCAGTGGGTGCACGTCGACGGCGTCGAGCTGCGTGGACCAGTGGTAGACGACGCCCGGAACCCGTGGGCGCCTGGCGCCTTCCGGGAGCACGACCCGAAGCTCGTCGGCCGCGAACCCGGTCATGCCGTGTAACTCGAGCGCGGTGAGGCCGGCCAGCGCCGCACCCCGCTGGCCGACCAGCAGCGCCAGCCATCGGCGCTGTGCCGCCGTGAGTGGGCCGTTGTGCAGCACGATCACTCCGTGGTGTGGTCGCTGCCAGCGCTGGGCGCGCAGCTGTGCTCGCACGGCAGCGACGCCGAACAGCCGCTCCGCCTGTCCGGTGGTCAGCACCCCGGACTGGGTGGCGACGACGTCGGACAGCAGGAGATGAGCGGGGACCATGCTCGGACCCTGGTCCGCATACCGGACGGCCGGCGGGTCGGCGGACGCGCTGCTGTGGACGGACGACGATGCACTCCGGGCATGGGGACGAAGCGACGATGCATTTCCGTCGTTCGAGCGACGGAAATGCGTCATCGCCCGTCTGGTCGGGCGGGTGGCGCGGCCCGGTTAGGCTTGCGCGGTGCCGCTCCGGTTGTACGACACCGCCACCCGTGAGGTCCGGGAGCTGGCTCCCGTGCGCCCGGGTCGGGTCGGCATCTATCACTGCGGGCTCACCGTCCAGGGACCGCCGCACGTCGGTCACATCCGCAAGGAGGTCGTGTTCGACGTCCTCCGCCGGTGGCTCGAGCACTCCGGCCTCGCGGTCACGCTGGTCGCCAACCTGACCGACATCGACGACAAGATCCTCGCGAAGTCAGCCGAGCAGGGCCGCGAGTGGTGGGCGCACGCCTACGCCAACGAGCGCGCCCTGCACGACGCGTACGCCGTTCTCGGTTGCCTTCCTCCGACGTACGAGCCGCGGGCGACCGGGCACATCCCGGAGATGATCGAGCTGGTCGCGACGCTCATCGACAAGGAGCACGCGTACGCGGCGGCGGACGGCTCCGGCGACGTGTACTTCGACGTGCGCAACTGGCCGGCCTACGGCGAGCTGTCCCGGCAGCGGATCGACGACATGGAGGCCGCCCCGGACGCCGACCCACGCGGCAAGCGCGACCCGCGTGACTTCGCGCTGTGGAAGGGGACCAAGCCCGGGGAGCCCAGCACCGCCTCGTGGCCGTCGCCCTGGGGCAGGGGCCGTCCGGGCTGGCACCTGGAGTGCTCGGCGATGGCGGCGAAGTATCTGGGCGAGGAGTTCGACATCCACGGCGGGGGGCTCGATCTGCGCTTCCCGCACCACGAGAACGAGCTGGCCCAGTCCAGCGCGGCCGGTCAGCGGTTCGCCCGCTCCTGGATGCACAACGGTCTGGTCACCACGGCTGGCGAGAAGATGAGCAAGTCACTCGGCAACTCGGCGCTGGTCTCGGAGGTCGTGCAGCGGTTCCGTCCGGTCGAGCTGCGGTACTACCTGGTGGCCCCGCACTACCGCTCCGCGGTGGAGTTCTCCGACGAGGCGCTGGCCGAGTCGGCGGCGGCGTACCGCCGGCTCGAGGGCTTCGTGACCCGGGCCACCGAGCTGCTGCACGCCGACGACAGTGGTCCGGAGGAGGTCCTCGGGATGCCGTGCGCTGACTTCGTGACCGCGATGGACGACGACCTCAGCACCCCGGCTGCGCTCGCCGCGGTGCACGAGGTGACTCGGGAGGGCAACCGGCTGCTGGCCGACCTGGCCGGGGGGCGGGCCGAGGGTGACACCGAGGGTGACACCGAGGGCGACACCGAGGGCGACACCGAGGGTGAGACCGCAGGGCAGGCGGCGACGCTGACCGCACTGCGCGGGACGCTGGCGTCGGTCCGCCGGATGCTCGGCCTGCTCGGTCTGGATCCACTCGACCCGGTATGGAGCGGTGCCGGCTCCGGCGCTGAGGTCGGGGACACCGACACCGGTCGCGCGGCCCTCGAGTCGCTGGTGGGAGCGGTGCTCGCAGAGCGCGCCGAGGCCCGGGCACGCAAGGACTGGGCGGCTGCCGACGCCGCCCGCGACCGGTTGAAGGCGGCCGGGGTCGAGATCGAGGACACCCCGACCGGACCGCGCTGGTCGCTCACCACCGGGCACGGCTGACGTGCCGGGCAACAGCAAGCGTCGGGGCGCGATCAAGCGCACCGGCAAGGGCAACCCGCCGGCTGGGTCTGGGGGCCGGGTCCGACGCGGGCTCGAGGGCAAGGGGCCGACCCCCAAGGCCGCCGAGCGACCGAACCACAAGGCCTACCGGGCCGCGAAGTCGGCCAAGGCGGCTGAGCGCACCGGAGCCGGTCGCTCGCGTCGCCCGACCGGCGGCAGCCGACCCGGACGCAGCGGCGACAGCGAGTGGGTCGCTGGCAGAAACGCCGTGGTCGAGGCGCTGCGTGCCGGCGTGCCGGTGCAGACGCTGTACGTCGCCGAGGGGGCCGAGCGCGACGACCGGATCCGCGAGGTGTTCCGGCATGCCGCCGAGCACGGCACCGGCATCCTCGAGGTGTCCAAGGGCGAGCTCGACCGGATGACCGGCGGCGCCGTGCACCAGGGCACCGCGGCCCGGGTCCCTGCGTACGCCTACGCCCATCCCGACGACCTGGTCGCTGCGGCGCAGGACGCGGGTGAGGAACCGCTCGTGGTCGCCTTGGACGGGGTCACCGACCCGCGCAACCTTGGGGCGGTCGTCCGTTCGGCGGCCGGATTCGGGGCGCACGGGGTCGTGGTCCCCGAGCGCCGGTCGGCCGGCATGACCGCCGGGGCCTGGAAGACCTCCGCCGGTGCGGCCGCCCGAGTCCCGGTGGCCCGGGCAACGAACCTGGTCCGCCAGCTTGCGGCGTACCGGCAGGCCGGCCTGATGGTGGTGGGACTGGCTGCCGACGGTGAGCTCGCGATCGGTGAGCTGGAAGTGGCCGACGGCCCCCTCGTTTTGGTCGTCGGTGGTGAGGGCCACGGCATGCACCGGCTGGTGCGTGAGGCGTGTGACGTGACGGTGTCCATCCCGATGGCGTCCGCGGTGGAGTCGTTGAACGCCGGCGTCGCCGCCGGTGTCGCGCTCTATGAGATCGCTCGCCGCCGGGGCTGACCCCGTGCTCCGGCTGGACGACGCCTGGGTCTGGGACAGCTGGCCGTTGTACGAGCCGGCCGACGAGCAGCACCCGTGGCACCTGTTCTTCCTGCACGCCCCCCGTACCCTGGCCGATCCGGAGTTGCGCCATGTGAACGCGCGGATCGGCCACGCGGCAAGCGCTGACCTGGTCGGCTGGACCCGGCTGCCGGACGTGGTCGGGCCGGGCGGGCCGGGAGCCGCGGACGCGGTGGCCACGTGGACCGGCTGCACGCTGCGCGCCCCGGACGGCCGCTGGCACACCTACTACACCGGGATGTCCCGGGACCCGGTCAGCGGCGGGGAGGTGCAACGGGTGCTGCGCGCGGTCAGCGACGACCTGTTGACCTGGCGCAAGGACCCGGCGATGGCTCCGGTCGACGCCGACCCGCGGTGGTACGCCCGGATCGGCGACAGCCCGGCGTGGCCGGACGAGCACTGGCGCGACCCGTGGGTGTTCGCCGACCCCGGTGGGGACGGCTGGCACATGCTGGTCACCGCGCGGGCCCGAACGGACCGGCACCCCGACCTGGAGGCCGCCGACCTGGGGGTGCTCGGCCACGCCTGGTCGGCTGACCTCGACTGCTGGGAGGTCGGCCCGCCCCGCACCGAGCCTGGCGCCGGGTTCGGCCAGCTGGAGGTGCCGCAGGTGGTCGCGGTCGCCGAGACATGCTGGCTGGTGTTCTCCTGCCTGCCGGCGCAGCTGGCCGGGTGGCGCCGGGCGCGGCACCGATCGACCGGCCACTGGGTGGTCCGCGGGGTCGACCCTGCCGGACCGTACGACGCGGCGGCGGCGGTGCCGCTGACCGACGCCTCGCTGTACGCCGGCCGGGTGCTCGAGACCGGCGACGGACCGCGGTTGCTCGCCTTCGACAACGTGTGGGGGCCAGATCGCGGCGGCTCCATCGGTCCGCCCGTACCGGTCCCGGTGCATGCCGCCGCCGACGGGACGGCTTGACCCGACGGGCGGGCGGGGCGGATCGTCGGCCAATGGCGACCCGTGCGATGTCGGTGTTCCTGTCCCGGACGGGTGAGCTCTGCTACGAGCCGCTCGGCAGACGGCTGCGCGGGCTGCGAGCCGGCCAACCCATGCTGGACACCGAGGACGCCGTGCTGCTGTGGGAGCCGCGGCGGGTGGTGCCGCAGTACGCGGTGCCGGAGCACGACGTGGCCCCGGGCCTGTTGGTGCCCGAGACCGAGCCGGAGCAGGGGGATGCCCCGGACATCACCTGGGACCACCCCGACGGCGGGCCGGTGCTGCCGCCCGGCCGGTTCCGGCTGCACACGACGCCGGGCGAGGAGCTGATGCTGAGCGGGCCGTCGGGCGTCCAGCACGGCGCGGCGTACCGGCTGGACGACCCGGATCTGGACGGCTACGTGGTCCTCGACTTCGCGGCGTTGGACCGCTGGCTGGAGGAGGAGGATGAGGTCGTCGCGCACCCGCGGGATCCGTTCAAGCGGATCGACGTGGTGCGGAGCACCCGGCACGTCCGGGTGGAGGATGCCGGTCGGCTGCTGGCCGAGAGCAGGCGGCCGAGCATGCTGTCCGAGACCGGGCTGCCGATCCGGTGGTACCTCCCCACCGACGACGTCGACCTGTCCGTCCTGACGCCGAGCGAGTCGGTCACCTGGTGCGCGTACAAGGGGCGGGCCACCTGGTGGTCGGTGCCGCGGGGTGACCGCTCGCTCGACGTGGCCTGGACCTACCTCGAGCCGCGCACCGACGCGGTGCCGGTCGGCGGCATGATCGCCTTCTACACCGAGAAGCTCGACCTCACGGTGGACGGCGTACGGCAGGAACGGCCGCGGACGCCCTGGAGCGACTGACCCCGCGGCGCCTGCCCCTAACGAGCGATGAGGCATTCCCGTCGCCGGGGCGACCGGAATGCGTCATCGGCCGGAGCGCGCCTACCCTGACGGCATGGCTGTCGACCGTCTGCTACCGACCGAGGAGAGCCGCGACCTGCTCACGCTGGTGCGGGAGATCGCGCAGGAGCAACTGGCCCCGCGCGCGGCCGAGGACGAGGCGGCGGAGCGGTTCCCCCGGGACGTGTTCACGCTGCTCGGCCGGGCCGGCCTGCTCTCGTTGCCCTACGCCGAGGAGTACGGCGGCGGCGAGCAGCCGTACGAGGTGTACCTGCAGGCGCTGGAGGAGATCGCGACCGCCTGGATGACGGTCGGGGTGGGCGTCTCGGTGCACTCGCTGGCCTGCTGGGCGGTCAGCGGCTTCGGCACCGACGAGCAGCGCAAGGCCCTGCTCCCGGACATGCTCGGCGGCGAGCAGCTCGGGGCGTACTGCCTGAGCGAGCCGCAGGCCGGGTCGGACGTGGCGGCGATGCGGACCAAGGCCGTGCGGGACGGTGACGACTACGTCCTGACCGGCGCCAAGTCATGGATCACCCACGGCGGTGAGGCCGACTTCTACCTGGTGTTCGCCCGCACGTCCGACGACCGCACCAAGGGGATCACGACGTTCCACGTCCCGGCCGGACTGGACGGCCTCGGCTTCGGCGCCCCGGAGAGGAAGATGGGCCTGACCGGCTCGACCACCACTCAGGTGCTGCTGGACGGCGTCCGGGTGCCGGTGACGCACCGGATCGGCGACGAGGGCCAGGGGATGCGGGTCGCGCTCGCAGCGCTCGACGGCGGTCGGCTCGGCATCGCCGCCTGCGCCACCGGCCTGGCCCAGGCCGCGCTGGACGCCGCCAGCACGTACGCGGTGGGCCGGGAGCAGTTCGGCCGGCCGGTCACGGACTTCCAGGGTCTGCAGTTCCTGCTGGCCGACATGGCGGCCGCCGTCGACCAGGCCCGCGCCACGTACCTGCACGCGGCTCGGCTCCGGGACGCTGGCAGGCCGTACAGCCGGCAGGCGTCGGTCGCCAAGCTCACCGCCAGCGACGCGGCCATGCGGGTGACCACCGACGCCGTGCAGGTGCTCGGCGGTTACGGCTACACCCGGGACTACCCGGTCGAGCGCTACATGCGCGAGGCGAAGGTGACCCAGATCTTCGAGGGGACCAACCAGGTGCAGCGGATGGTGATCGGGCGGGACGTCGTCCGCGCGGCCGGCGGCTGACGCCCGCGCCGCTGAGGTCAGGAGTCCGGCCTGCCGGGTGCCGGGCCGTCGGCGGGTGTGACCTCGTCCTCGGGCTCCTCTGCGGTGACGGAGTCGGACAGCTCGGTGTCGGCCCGGTCGGCGAGCGTGAGGGTGGTGCCCCCCTCCGGCAGGGTCGGGAGCACCGTGCCGATGTAGTCCCGGGCCGCCTCGAACAGCTCGTACTCCCGGCCGGCACGCTCCGACAGGTACCACCGGTGCTCGAGCACCTCGTGGAAGAGCTCCGCCATCTCCAGCCGGTCGCGGAGCCGGGCCGGTACGAGGGCGCGCAGCGGCTCGTAGACCTCGGTCAGCCACCGGTGCGCGACGATCGCCGGGTCCTCGCCCTGCAGGTCGGAGGCGGCCGTGAACGCGGCGAGGTCGTTGAGCAGCCGGCGCGCCTGGTGCTCCTCGACGTCGAGGCCGGTCAGGCCCTGCAGTCGTCGGGTGTGGTGGCCGGCCTCGACCACGTGCGGCTGGATCCGGACGGTGGCGCCGTCGAAGTCGGTGACGATGTCCAGCTCGTCCACGTCGAACCCGAGCGCGTTCAGCTGCTCCACCCGCTGCTCGATCCGCCAGGTCTCGGCGGTGTCGAACTCCTCCACGCCGGTCAGCGCCTGCCACAGCGCGGCGTACCGCTCCTGCACCCGATCGACCATGACCATCGGGTCCCAGTCCTCGTCGATCAACCCCCCGGCCTGCAGGTCGCACAGCTCGCCGAAGACGTTGATGGCGACCAGCTCGAGGTCGTGCGCCCGCTGCCCGTCGGTCAGCTCCGGGTGCAGCTCGCCGGTCTCCGCGTCCACGAGGTACGCGGCGAACTCACCTGCGCTGCGGCGGAACAGCGTGTTCGAGAGCGAGCAGTCCCCCCACCAGAAGCCCTCGACGTGCAGGCGTACCAGCAGCACCACCATCGCATCGACGACGCGCCGGGTGGTGTCCGGCTGCAGCCGGCGGCTGAACAGGGCGCGGTACGGCAGCGAGTGGGTGAGGTGCCGCGTCAGCAGTGCGGGCTCGAGCGGTGTGCCGTCGGGGGTCTGCCGGCCGGTGACGACCCCGGTGGGCTCCACAGTCGGCAGCCCGAGTCGGCGCAGGTTGCGGAGCAGGTGGTACTCCCGCCAGGCCCACTCCTCGCGGGTCTCCTTGACCGCGTACACCTGCGCGTCGGCGCGGACGAACCGCACGACGTGCCGGGACAGGCCACGCGCCAGCAGCACCTGCACCGACTCGTCCCACTCCTCCAGCGGGCGCTGCCAGGGCAGCGCGAGCAGCTCCTTGGTCGGCCGGGCGGCCAGGATGCGAAGTGCCACAGCGTCAGTCTGCCCCGCCCCGGTCTGCGGCGTCGGCGACGTCTCAGCCGGTGCGGACGAGACGGACCACGGTGTCCAGGGCGATCTCGTCGTCGACCGGGCGCTCAGCGGTCTCCGCGCGCGCGGCGGCGAAACCGGGTCGCTCGACCTCGTCCGGCGTCCACAGCAGCGTCGGGTCCTGCGGGCCACCGGTCCCCTCCGCGAGGTTGCGGGCGTCGTGGGCCACCACCAGCAGCGAACCCTGCGGCGCGACGGCCGAGGCGGCCAGGGACAACGCCGCCTGCCGCTCGGCCGGCGGTAGCTGCAGGTAGCCGAGCAGGACGAGGTCGTACGCGGCCTCCGCCGGCTGCCACGACAGCACGTCCGCCTCGATCCACTCGACCTCAAGCTCCGCCTCGGTGGCCAGTCGGCGGCCACGGTCCAGCGCGACGCCGCTGAAGTCGACCGCGGTCACCTGCCAGCCACGGGTGGCCAGCCACAGCGCGTTGCGACCCTCGCCGCAGGCCAGGTCGAGCGCCCGGCCGGCCGCGAGGTTGGCCGTCTCCTCCACCACGAACCGGTTCGGCTCGTGCGTCCAGAGCATCGCCGACTCGTGGTAGCGGTCGTCCCACCACCCGGCCGAGCCGCGGACTCCGTCACCCATCCGCGCAGTATGGCGGGTACCCGCGGTAGCGGGCCACGACCCCGATCGCGCTGCCGGGTGCGCCTACGATGGGGAGCTCCCGCCGGCGTGGCGCAACTGGCAGCGCACTTGTCTTGTAAACAAGGGGTTGGGGGTTCGAGTCCCCCCGCCGGCTCCCCGTCAGCACGCTGCCAGCCGACCGACGTCAGGTCCGCCGGTCTGCAGAAGTCGCGGATCGTGGCGGGGGCGGGGTGGCGTACCACCGGGCCAGCCGGGCGAAGCCCTCGTCCAGGCTGACCCGCGGCTCCCAGCCGAGGGCCGCGCGGACGTCTCGCTGGTCGAACCAGTGCGCGGTGGACAGCTGCTCGGCGAGGAACCGGGTCAGCGGCGGGGTGTCCCGGCGGCCGAGGCCCGCCCAGACGCCGTCGACCGCGGCGCCCACCCCGCGGGCCACCGGCACCGGCAACCGTCGCCGAGGTGCTTCGGCGCCGGCGGCGGCGCAGATCCGCTCCAGCACCTCGGCCACGGTGCGCGGCTCCCCGTTGGACACGACGAAGGCCCGGCCGTGCACCGGTCCACAGCGGTCCAGGGCCGCGACCAGCGCGTCCACGGCGTTGTCGACGTACGTCGTGTCGATCAGAGCGGCGCCGGACCCGATCAGCGGCAGCCGGCCGGCCCGTGCCCGGGCCACGATCCGGTCGACGAGCTGGGTGTCTCCGGGGCCCCAGACCAGGTGCGGCCGGATCGCGAGGACGGCGAGTGCGGGGGAGTCGGCCGCCAGCGCCTCCTCCTCGGCCACGGCCTTCGACCGGGCGTAGTGGCCCCGCGCACCCGCAGGGTCGGCCGGTGTCGCGCCCGCCCCCACGATCGCTGACCCACTGTGCGCGACCGCGGGTGTGGACACGTGCACCAACCGGCCGACACCCTCGGACCGGCAGGCGGCCACGATGCCGCGAGTTCCGTCCACGTTCGCCCGCTGGTACTCCTGCCACGGCCCGGTGACGTCCACCTTCGCCGCCAGGTGCACGACGGCATCCTGACCAGCGAGGGCCCGGCGGGCGGCGTCGGCGTCGGCGACGTCGGCGCGGACCTCGCGACACGGCAGGGTGGCGGAGCCCCGCTGCATGACGGTCACGTCGTCGCCGCGGGCGATCAGCGCGACGGCGGTGCTTCTCCCGAGCATCCCGCTGGCCCCGGTGACGAGCACTCTCATCGTGGCGGGCGGTGCCCACGGCCGCCGCCGAGCACGTTCTCGGCCCAGCCGGCCAGCCGGGTGCGGTCCACCTTGGAGGCGTGCCGGATGTCGACGGGAAGGTCAGCGGCCACCAGCACCGCAGCGACCTCCACGCCCGCGACCGCGCGGACGGCATCGGTCAGGGCGAGGTCCGCGGTCGGCGCTCGGTGCGAGGGTGCGGGGCCCTCGGGCACGACGACCACCACGACCTGCTGGTTCCCGACCGGACCCACGCCGACGACGGCTGCGGCGCGGACGTCCGGCAGCGTCTGGACCCGCTGCTCCGGCCCGACCGGTGCCACGACGCCGTGGGCGGTGACGATCAGATGCACGAGCCGGCCCTCGATCCACAGCCGGCCCGTGTCGTC
This sequence comes from uncultured Actinomycetota bacterium, assembly GCA_963704295.1. Classification (GTDB taxonomy): domain Bacteria; phylum Actinomycetota; class Actinomycetes; order Propionibacteriales; family Nocardioidaceae; genus JACCVL01. Next base: position 1,866,252 of record OY969884.1, read on the forward strand.
GAGGTGGCCGACGTCTCCGGTGCGGTGCCAACCCCGGTCGCGGGAGCTGGCCCGCTCGGTCGCCCACAACGAGTCGTAGCGGTCCTTGACGTGGGCGCCGCGCACGCACACCTCGCCGGTCACCTCGGTGACGGCGGTCGGGGGCGCGTCGGCCGTGCCCAGGTCGGTCAACGGGCTGACCGCCACCTCCACCCCGGCCAGTGGCCGGCCCACGCAGACTCCGTCGCCGGAGCCGGCCGACTCGATCTGCTCCAGGGAGAGGTCGGTCACCGGCATCGCCTCGGTCATCCCGTACGGCGTGTGTGCCGCCGCGGTCGGCAGGACCTCACGCAGGGCACGCAACAGGCTCGCCGGCACCGGCGCGCCCGCCGAGATCAGCAGGCGCACCGTGCCGAGCGCCGTCCGCTGAGCCGGCGTCAGATCCGCAGCCGACGCCAGGACGCCCCGCAGCGCCGCTGGCGAGGCGAAGACCACCGTGCCGTCGACCGCCGCGACGGCATCCGCGAGAGCCGCCGCGGTCAGGGTCTGCGGCGCGGTGATGTCGACGTCCGGGGTGGCCGAGCCGATGCCGAGCGCCGGGCCCAGCAGAGCGAACGGCGCGAACGCGGCGACGAACCGATCGTCGTCGGTCAGTGCGTACGTGCTGCGGAGCAGCTCGAGCTGTGCCTGCACCTGGTGGTGCCGGTAGACGACGCCCTTCGGCGGACCGGTCGCGCCCGAGGTGAAGACCACCGCACACTCGGTGTCCGGGGAGGGCTCCGGACGAGCGCTGGACGACCGGCCGAGCCGGGCCACATCGGCAAGCGTCCGCCGAGCCCCGAGCGCGCGCACGCCGGCGCGGTTCATCGGCCCGGCCGCGATCCGGGTCCCGGGCAGCCGCACCAGCCGGGCCAGCGCGAGGCCGGCGGCGGACCCGATGACGTGGTCGACCCGCGCGCTGCGCAGCGCGCGACCCATCCGAGCCGCGCCGAGACCCTTGTCCGCGACCACGATCACCGCGCCCGCTCGCCAGACCGCGTACGCCGCGGCGGTCAGGTCCGCGGACGGTGGGACGAGCAGCGCCACCCGGTCACCGGGTCCGACCCCGTGCCTGGCCAGGCCGGCGGCGAGCTGCTCCACCCGGCGGGCGAGCAGGTCCCAGCCCACCGGGGGGCGGCCGGCCTCGTGCACCGCCGGTGACGGGTCCTGGGCGCGCGCCCGCAGCGCCGCCCATAGCGGTGGCCGTCCGGGGCCGGTCGGGTCGGGGGCCGCCGGCCGGGCCGGCTCGTCGACCACAGTGCCGAGCTCGCCCACCCACTGTGCGACCGCCTCGGCGTACCGGGGGGCGTCCTCGGTCACCAGATGGGAGGCGCCCTCGTACCGGTGCAGGCTCGCCTGCGGCAGCCGGCCGAGCAGGTCGGCCAGGTGCTGTTCGCCGAAGACCGGGTCACGTGGTCCCCAGAGCAGCAGCGCGGGCACGTCCAGTCCGCGGATCCCGGCCGCGATCCGATCGAGTGTCGGTGCGCTCGGGTGTCCGGGGTCCAGCGGGATGTCGTGGACGAAGTCGCCGACCGCGCGGCGACGGCTCGGACCCGCATACGGCGCGGCCAGCGCGGCACGGACCTCGCCGGCCAGTGCGGGTCGGGACAGCGCGCCGGCGGCCCGGACGAACGTCGGTGTCTGCACGCAGGCGAGCTGCCGGAGACCCGGCTGCCGGGCCAGCCGGATCAGCGCCGGCGCGGCGGACCCGGCGGGCTGGTGCACGGCGGTGTTGGTGAGCGCGAGGCCGTGCAGCTGGTGCCGGTGCTCCAGGGCCCAGCCAAGGGACACCGGGCCACCCCAGTCGTGCGCCACGACCACGACCGGGCCGGTGACGTCCAGCGCTGCCGTCAGGTCCCCCAGGTCGGCGACCCGCTCGGCCAGCGAGCGAGGGGCGTCCAGCCGCTCGGAGTAGCCCATCCCGAGCTGGTCGGGCGCCACCACCCGCCAACCCGTCGGGGCGGCCGCGAGCAGCCCGCGCCAGAGGTAGGACCAGGTCGGGTTGCCGTGGACGCAGAGCAGGGTCCCGGCGGTCGGGGCGGCGCCGCTGTCGAGGACGTGCCAGCGGTGCTGCCGACCGGCACCGTCAGGGACGTCGATCGTGCGGGACCAGGAGGGGTCGAGTCCGGGCAGGCCGGCCGGAGGTTCAGCAGGATCCCCGGAGCTCACCACACGATCTCGGTGCACGACGCGTTCAGACCCGATCCGATGCCCATGAGCAGCACCCGGTCTCCCGATTCGAGCTCGTCAGCCTGCGCGGCCAGGGTGAACGGGACCGACGCCGGCCCGATGTTGCCGTACGTGGGGAAGGTCCGCGGCACCAGCGTCGGGTCGATGCCGAGCCGGCCGCACAACGCGTTGGTGTGCACCTGCGAGATCTGGTGGATGACGTACCGGTCCATGCCGTCGGCCCAGTCGAACTCCCGGGCCGCGTCCTCCCACAGCTCGGCTGACAGCTCCAGGCCGGCGTTGAGCAGCCCCTTGGTGTCGGTGCGCATCATCTCGATGTCGCCGACGCACATCTGGTGGTGCTCGGTGCCGGCGCGGCTGACGCCGCCGACCATCCGGTGGCCCTCCGGGTGCCGGTCGGCGCGCCCGAGGACCATGGCCGCGGCGCCCGAGCCGAGCGTCAGCGTCGCGAACTCGGACATCACGTCGCTGGAGCTGTCCGAGCGGCTGAGCCGCGCGATCGTCGCCTCCTGCACGGGCCGGGCGTCCTCACCGTTGACGACGAGCGCGTAGTCGATCTGTCCCGCGTCGATCAGACTGCCGGCCAGCTGCATGCCGTTGACGAACCCCAGACAGGCGTTCGCCAGGTCGAAGTTCTGGCAGGCGGACGACAGGCCGAGCGCGTGATGCACCGACACCGCCGTCGAGGGCTCCAGATGGGCGCGGCTGACCGACGTGTTGATCATCAGGCCGATGTCTGCGCGATCGGTCCCCGACTCGGCGAGCGCCTTCTCGCCGGCCATCGCGGCACCGTCGGCGAAGGTCACGTCCTTCGGCCACCAGCGCCGCTCGCGGATGCCGGCCAGCTTCTCGAGCATCCCGGAGCGGAGGCCGAGCCGTTGGTAGGTGCCGGCGAGGCGCTCGTCGAGCTCGTCCGACGTCACCACCACGGGGGCTTCGACCGCACACACGGACAACACGGCCGCGTTCGATGACCGGTACGTCGCGTTGCCTGCCATGTGTGGTTCCCTTCGCAGAGGCGGAGCGGATCGCGGGGACGGGGCAACCGACTCCGGGACACCCGCCCAGCTCGGGCCGGCCGCCGACTGCTGGACGGGCACGACCTGCTGGTCGCCGTCGCGCCCAGGTGCGGCCGACGGCGAGCGGCGACCACGTCCGTGGCCGTCGCGTTTCCGTGCCCGATCATAGGTCGCTCGACCGCGGCCGCTCGACCAGGAGTGCCCCGAGCCGCCGATCGGGCTCGGCCGGCGGCGTCCGCGGCGGTCGGTGCTGCCCGCCGACCGGCCCCGTGTCCGGCAGATCCGGGACGTACCGCCACCCGTCCGGCGCTGCAGAAGTCGCGGATCGTGAGGGCGGGGGGTGTGCGGGTCAGGCCACCGGCTCGTCAGCGGCATGGGGGACGACCAGACCGTGCTCGTCGGCCAGCCGGAGCAGGTCAGCGAGGGACGCCGCCATGATGTCGGCGGTGTACGGATCGTCCGCCTCCCGTGCGGCGAGCAGCTGACGTGTCGTCGAGGCAACGCGCTCGCGGAGCTGGTCCAGGAACTCGGTCATGGCGCCTCCCTGCCTGCTTGGACGGATGCGGGCGGCGAACGGTTGCAGCACGGTTGCAGCGCGGTTGCAGCGCGGTTGCAGCGTGGAGGCGGATGCCCTGGCCGGCTCCGCTCACCGCCGGCTCGGCCCGTCCACAGCCGCGCCGGGCACAGCCGTCGAGGTGCGGCAGCACTTCCTAGCGTGTCGGAAAGGACCGCGAAGGAGTCCCGATGTCCACTCTCCGAACGGCTGGGCCGCGCCGGCTCGCGCGCCTGCTTCCGCTGCTGCTCGTGCTGCCCCTGCTCACCGGCCCCGACACCGCTCTGGCCGCCACGTCCTGCCGGTGGCAGAGCGAGCGCGTGTGCCACGTGCTGCACAAGGCGCAGCGGATGGCCCGACAGGCGCACCATGACCGGGCCGGCCGCCCCGGTGAGCGGCTCGACTACGCCTACACCACGCGACAGCGGCGGGCGGTGCAGCGGCGGCCGGTGATCGACCTCGCCCAGCCGCAGCGCTACCGGCACCCGCGGCGGCAGGTCCGGACCGGCGGCCACGTGCGGCACCACGCCGGGCGGGCCGGCCCCGACGGCCGATCGTTCGCCTGCCGGACGCGGTGGTGGCGGTTCGAGGAGGAGTCGCTGGTCTTCCACGGCACGCTGTACCGAACGCGGTTCACCGTCCGTTGGTGCTGGTGGACCGAGGGCCGCGCCCGCATCTTCGACGTGCTGCGCGACTGGGACATCTACGACCTCGACACGACCTCGATCAACGTCGGGCACTACCGCGAGGACGACTCGGCCTTCGTCCCAGGGACGAACCGGACCTGGTACCACGTCGACGAGGTCCGCCAGGTGCAGAACTGCGTGTTGCACTACGGCTGCATCCTCGGCTCTGCCTACCCCCGGGTGCAGGTCACGATGATCGCCGGCGCCTGGACCGGCGGGCTGGTGCGGACGTCGTGAGCGGCAGCCGGTCGTTGCGCTCCGGTCACCGGGTGCTGAGCAGGACCTCGGTCACTTCGTCCGCCTCGAACACGCGGGGGTGGTTGCGGCTCACGGGGTCGACCAGGGCACCGGCAGCGACCGCGGGCACCTGCTCCTCGGTGAGGCCGAGCTCGCCCAGCGGCAGCCGCGCGCGGACCCTGTCGGCCAGCCCACGCACCGCGATGATGGCGGACCGCGCACGCGCGTCCGCAGCCTCTGCTGCGTCGGGGGTGTCCCCGGATCCGCCGGCGGGCACGCGCATCGCCTCCGCGACCCGGCCGTACGCCGGCTGCGCGACCTCGAGCGACCGGCCCATCACCTCGTCCAGCACAGCGGACAACGCCAGCCCGTGCACTGCCCCGGTGTGCGCGGTGACGGCGTGCGCGATGCCGTGCACCAGGCCCAGCCCACTGATCGACAGCGCGAGGCCGGCCAGGTGCGAGCCCATCAGCAGCGCAGCGCGCGCCTCGAGATCGGTCCCGTCCGACACCGCGGTCGGCAGGCTGCCGCTGACCAGCCGGATCGCCTCTGTGGCGTAAGCCGCCGAGACCGGTGTGCTGCCGCGGGAGGCCAGCGACTCGATGCCGTGCACCAACGCGTCCATGCCGGTGGCCGCGGTGGCCAGCGGCGGCAGGCCGGTGGTCAGCATCGGGTCCAGGACCGAGCACCGGGGTCGCACCGTCGGATCCCCGAGGTAGACCTTCCGCCGGGCGTCCGGATCCTCGAAGACGCCGAAGCCGTTGGTCTCCGCGCCGGTGCCGGCCGTCGTGGGCACGGCCACCACCGGCAGCCCGGGCTCGGTCGGGAGCAGGCCGCCGAGATAGTCGCGACAGCTGCCGCGGTTGGTCGCCAGGAGGGCGATCGCCTTCGCCGCGTCCAGCGACGACCCGCCACCGACGGCGACCACGACGCAGGTGCCGAAGCCGCGCGCCGCCTCGACCGCGCGATCGACGGCCTCGGTGCCAGGGTTGGGGGGGACGGCGTCGTACACGGTGGTCTCGATCCCGGCACCGGTCAGCAGGTCGACGACACGGTCGACGATGCCGGCGGACCGCAGCCCGGGGTCGGTGACGACGAAGGCGCGGGACGATCCCAGCTCCGCGATCGCCTCCGGGAGCCGGGCGACGACCCCGACACCGAAGAGAACACGTCCGGTCGGCGGCAGGTCCCAGGCCGCCGAGGCGAGGCCGGCGACGGCGCTCACGACAGGTCGATCCACGTCGTCTTCAGTCCCGTGTACTCGTGCAGCGCGTGCAGGGACTTGTCCCGGCCGGAGCCGGACTGCTTGAACCCACCGAACGGAGCGAAGACGTCGGTGGCGTCGAAGGTGTTCACCCAGACGGTGCCGGCCCGCAAAGCGCGGGCCACCCGGTGGGCCCGGGACACGTCGCGGGTCCAGACCGCGGCCGCCAGGCCGTACGTCGTCGCGTTGGCCAGCCGCACACCCTCGTCGATGCCGGAGAAGTCGATCACCGAGAGCACCGGCCCGAAGATCTCCTCCTGCGCCACCCGGCTGTCGTTGCGCACCCGGTCGAGGACGGCCGGCTCGACGAAGTAGCCACCGGAGTCGGCATGCAGCCGGTTGCCGCCGGTCACCTGGGCTCCCTCGTCCCGGCCGGTTCGGAGGTAGCCCAGCACCCGGTCCAGCTGGCGGTCGTCGACGATCGCGCCCATGGTCGTCGCCGGGTCGAGCGGGTCACCGATGACGAAGGACGTCGTGAGCTCCACGACCCGCGCCAGCAGGTCGTCCTTGACCGCCCGGTCGACGACCAGCCGGGAGCCGGCGTTGCAGGTCTGGCCGGCGTTGTAGCAGATCCCCCAGGCGATCGCCTGGGCGACCGGCTCGAGGTCTCCGGCGTCGGCGAGCACCAGCTGCGGCGACTTGCCACCGGCTTCGAGCTGGACCCGCTTGCCGTTGGACTCCCCGGCGTAGCACTGGAACATCCGGCCCACCTCGGCCGAACCGGTGAAGGCGATCGCGTCCACGTCCGGGTGCCGCCCGAGGGCCTGACCCGCCTCGGGGCCGAAGCCCGTCACCACGTTGAGGACCCCGTCCGGCAGCCCCGCCTCGGTGGCCAGCCGGGCGAGCAGCAGGGCCGAGAGCGGCGACTGCTCTGCCGGCTTCAGCACGACGCTGTTGCCGGTGGCGAGGGCCGGCGCAAGCTTCCAGCTGGTGATGATCATCGGGTAGTTCCACGGGACGACGGCGCCCACGACGCCGATCGGTTCCCGAGTGATCGTGACCAGCGCGTCCGGGCCGGTCGGCGCCACCTCGTCGTAGACCTTGTCCAGCGCCTCGGCGTACCACCGGATGCACCCGGCCGCGCTGGCCACGTCGACCCGCACCGACTCGGTGATCGGCTTGCCCATGTCGAGCGTCTCGAGCAGCGCCAGCTCCTCGGTGTGCGCGTCCACGAGGTCGGCCCATCGGGCCAGCACCCGCTTGCGGGCCCGCGGTGACAGCGCCCGCCACCGTCCGTCCTCGAAGGCGGCCCTCGCCGCCCGCACCGCCCGGTCCACGTCCGCCTGGTCCCCACGTCCGACCGCGGCCACCACGCTGCCGTCGCGGGGCGAGCGGGACTCGAACGTCGCGCCCGACGCCGCCTCGACGTGCGCGCCGTCGACGAACATCCGCCCCTCCGGAGTCAGCCGGCGGGCGGCCGCCACCCAATCGTCGTGCGCGCGCTCCAGCAGCCCGGTCATCGCAGTCGCCACCGCTCCATCGCCTCCTCGTCCAGCCGCACTCCGAGCCCTGGCCGGTCCGGCACCGTGACCTGCCCGTCGGAGTCGACCCGCACCGGCTCGGCGAGCATGAAGTCGCGCCGCTCGAGCGTCCACCCACCCGGGTCGTACGGGAACTCGAACCACGGTCCGCCGCCGACCCCGGCCGACAGGTGCAGGTTGGCCAGCACGCCGATCCCGTTGGTCCACGTGTGCGGCGTGAACTGCCGGTGCCGCAGCTGGGCCAGCTCAGCGAACGTCCGGGCCCGGTGCATGCCGAGCGAGAGCACGCAGTCCATCTGGTAGACGTCGAACGCGTCGTGCTCCAGCAGCCGCAGCGCGTCGTCGTACGTCGCCACCATCTCGCCGCCCGCGATCGCCACCTCGCTCGACCGGCGCAGCTGCGCCAGCCCGGACAGGTCGGCATAGGGCAGCGGCTCCTCCACCCAGCGCACCCCGAGCTCTGCCAACCGGTCGACGGTTCGCCGAACTGCCTTGACATCGAGGGCCGGGTCGACGTCGCCGGCCATCCGCCACGACTGGTTCAGATCCACCAGCACGGTGAAGTCGTCGCCCAACGCCTCCCGGACCGCGGCGACGGTGGCCGTCCCGGTCTCGAGGTCGTCCCGGGCGATCCGGATCTTCATCGCCCGGAACCCGACCTCCCGCCCGGCCAGGGCGGTCTGGACCCGCTCTGCGGGAGTCATCAGCGCGCCGGTGGACATGTACGCGGGCAGCCGGGTGACGGCCCCCCCGAGGAGGGTGGCCACCGGCAGGCCGGCCACCTGCCCGAGCACGTCCCACAGCGCGACCTCCAGCGGCCAGAACCGGCCGGCGTGGAAGTTGATCGACTCGATGGTGCGGACGTGCCGGCCGATCTGCAGCGGGTCGGTGCCGACGAACAGGTCGGCGAACGGCTCGAAGCCGGCCATCGTGTCACCGGACCCCACCCCGACGACGCCCTCGTCGGTCTCGACCCGCACGACGGTCGCGTCCACCAGGCGGCGCGGCACCGGGTCCCACGCGGCTCGGAACGGGGGATCCAGCTCGAGGCGCAGCCGGTCGAGCCGGACGGCGGTGATCTTCATCGCCCCGGACGCTACCCCGGTGGCAGCGCTCCAGCCTGCCGGGTGCGAGCGGCCCCGGCGGTTCCGGTGCCACCGGTGCCAGACTGACCCGCGTTCCCCCGGCAGTCGCGCCGGTAGCCGTCCATCCGCGAGGAGCCAGACATGCAGGGCGCCCGACCGGTCCGCGCCGCCCGCGGCACGCAGCTGACCGCCCGGTCCTGGCAGACCGAGGCGCCGCTGCGGATGCTGCAGAACAACCTGGACCCGGACGTCGCCGAGCGACCGGACGACCTGGTCGTGTACGGCGGCACCGGCCGGGCAGCCCGGGACTGGGCGTCGTACGACGCGATCGTGCGGACGCTGACCACTCTGGGCGACGACGAGACCCTGCTCGTGCAGTCCGGCCGCCCGGTCGGCGTGCTCCGCACGCACGAGTGGGCGCCGCGGGTGCTGATCGCCAACGCGAACCTGGTCGGCGACTGGTCCAGCTGGCCGGAGTTCCGTCGGCTCGAACAGCTGGGGCTCACGATGTACGGCCAGATGACGGCCGGCTCGTGGATCTACATCGGCACCCAGGGCATCCTCCAGGGCACGTACGAGACGTTCGCCGCGGTGGCGGCCAAGCGCTTCGACGGGACGCTCGCGGGGACCTTGACGGTGACCGGGGGGTGCGGCGGGATGGGGGGAGCCCAGCCGCTTGCGGTCACGCTGAACGGCGGGGTCTGCCTGGTCGTCGACGTGGACGCCGCGCGGCTGCGTCGCCGGGTCGACCACCGCTACCTCGACGAGCTCGCCATCGACCTGGACGACGCCGTGGATCGCTGCGAGCGCGCCCGCGCGGACCGGCGGGCGCTCTCGGTCGGCCTGGTGGGCAACTGCGCGAGCATCCTGCCGGAGCTGCTCCGGCGCGGCCTGTCGGTCGAGGTGGTGACCGATCAGACGTCCGCCCACGACCCGCTGGCCTACCTCCCGGTCGGGGTGGAGGTCGAGGACTGGCGGGACTACGCGAGCCGCAAGCCGGAGGAGTTCACCGACCGGGCGCGCGAGTCCATGGCGCGGCACGTCGAGGCGATGGTGGGCTTCCTGGACGCCGGCGCCGAGGTGTTCGACTACGGCAACTCGATTCGCGACGAGGCCAGGCAGGGCGGGTACGACCGGGCCTTCGCCTTTCCCGGCTTCGTCCCCGCCTACATCCGGCCGCTGTTCTGCGAGGGCAAGGGCCCGTTCCGCTGGGCGGCGCTGTCCGGAGACCCCGCCGACATCCGGGCCACCGACGAGGCGGTCCTCGACCTCTTCCCCGACGACGACCACCTGGCCAGGTGGATCCGCGCCGCGCAGGAGCGGGTCGCCTTCCAGGGACTGCCGGCCCGGATCTGCTGGCTCGGCTACGGCGAGCGGGACCGGGCCGGGGTCCGGTTCAACGACATGGTCGCCTCCGGTGCGCTGTCCGCGCCGGTGGTGATCGGTCGGGACCACCTGGACTGCGGGTCGGTCGCGTCGCCGTACCGCGAGACGGAGGCCATGGCCGACGGCTCCGACGCCATTGCGGACTGGCCGCTGCTGAACGCCCTGGTCAACACCGCGAGCGGGGCGAGCTGGGTGTCGATCCACCACGGGGGCGGCGTCGGCATCGGCCGCTCGCTGCACGCGGGCCAGGTGACCGTCGCCGACGGGACCGCGCTGGCCGGCGAGAAGATCTCCCGGGTGCTCACCAACGACCCGGGCATGGGCGTCATCCGCCACGTCGACGCCGGCTATCCCCGAGCCGACGAGGTCGCAGCGGAGCGCGGAGTCCGGGTGCCGATGCGGGAGGGCTGAGCCGGATGCCACCTCCCGGCAACGACCCGACGGCCTGGTTCGCCGAGCACGCGCTGCTGCCCACCGGGCCGGCACGCGACGTGCGGATCGAGGTGCGGCACGGCCGGTTCGCGGCGGTCGCGGCCGGCGCCGGGTCCGGCGCCGCGCACCGGTTGCCCGGTGTGGCGATGCCCGGCTTCGCCAACGCGCACAGCCACGCCTTCCACCGCGCGCTGCGCGGTCGCACCCAGGCCGGTGACGGGACGTTCTGGACCTGGCGCCAGGCGATGTACGCCGTGGCGGAGCGGCTCGACCCGGACCGCTACCTGATGCTGGCGCGAGCGGTGTACGCCGAGATGGCGCTGGCCGGGATCACGGCGGTGGGGGAGTTCCACTACCTGCACCACGGTCTGGACGGGACGCCCTACGCCGACCCCAACGTGATGGCCGATGCGCTCGCGCAGGCCGCCGCCGACGCCGGCATCCGGCTCACCCTGCTGGACACCTGCTACCTCGCGGGCGGACTGGACGCCGACGGGCCCCGACCGCTGGACGGGGTGCAGCGGCGGTTCGGTGACGGTGACGCCGATGCCTGGGCAGCGCGGGTGGCCGCCTGGTCCGTTCCGGCGGGAGTGACGCTGGGCGCCGCGGTCCACTCGGTCCGCGCCGTGCCCCGAGCGCAGGTGCCGACCGTGGTGGCGGCCGCCGCGGGCGGCCCGCTGCACGTTCACCTGTCGGAGCAGCCGGCCGAGAACGCGGCCTCGATGGCCGTCTACGGCGCCACCCCGGCCGCCGTGCTCGCCGACGCCGGTGCGCTCGGGCCGCGCACCTCCGCGGTGCACGCGACCCACCTGACCGGGGCCGACGTCAGGCTGCTCGGCGGCAGTGGCACGACCTGCTGCCTCTGCCCCACCACCGAGCGCGACCTGGCGGACGGCATCGGACCGGCGCGGGCGCTGCGGGACGGGGGATCTCCGCTGTCGCTGGGCTCCGACCAGCACTCCGTGGTCGATCTGCTGGAGGAGGCCCGCGCGCTGGAGCAGCACGAGCGGCTGGCATCGCTTCGGCGCGGCCGGTTCACCTCCGCCGACCTGGTGGCCGCGCTGACCGCGCACGACTCGCTCGGCGTCGCCGACGCCGGTCGGATCGAGGTCGGCGCCCGCGCCGACCTCGTCGCCGTCCGGCTGGACACCGTCCGGACGGCCGGCATCGAGCCCGGCCAGGTCGTGCACGCCGCCTCCGCCGCGGATGTCGACACGGTGCTGGTGGACGGGCGGGTCGTGGTGTCCGGCGGCCGGCACCGGCTCGGTGACGTCGCTGCCGAGCTGAGCCGCGCGATCGAGCCGCTCTGGGAGGACCGATGACCTCGACGCTGGTGACCGGGATCGGCGAGCTGGTGACCAACGACCCGGAGCGGGGTCCCGGCCCGCTCGGCCTGGTGCCGGACGCAGCGGTCGTCGTCGTCGACGGGCTCGTCGGCTGGATCGGACCCGGCGCCGAGGCACCGGCCGCCGACGCGCGCCGCGACCTGGGCGGGCGGGCGGTGCTGCCGGGCTTCGTCGACTCGCACGCGCATCTGGTCTTCGCCGGTGACCGGTCGGACGAGTTCACCGCCCGGATGGCGGGCCAGCCGTACGACGGCGGTGGGATCGCCACCACCGTCGACGCCACTCGGGCCGCTTCCTCGGATCTGCTGCGCAGCCTGCTCGCCGACCGGGTGGCCGAGATGAGGGCCCAGGGCACGACCACGGTCGAGATCAAGAGCGGCTACGGACTCGACGTCGAGCAGGAGGCTCGACTGCTCGCGCTGGCCGCGGAGGTGACGTCGGAGACCACGTTCCTCGGCGCGCACGTGGTGCCGCCCGGCGTCGAACGGGCAGCCTACGTCGAGCTGGTCACCGGCGAGATGGTGCAGCGGTGCGCGCCGCACGCACGGTGGGTGGACGTGTTCTGTGAACCGGCCAGCCCGCACGCGTTCGACGCCGACGAGTCGTGGGCCGTGCTGATGGCGGGCCGGGCCGCCGGGCTGGGCCTCCGGGTGCACGGCAACCAGCTCGCGGAGGGGCCGGGCGTACGGCTGGCGGTCGAGCTGGGCGCGGCCAGCGTGGACCACTGCACCTACCTGTCCTCGGCGGACGTGGACGCGCTGGCCGGTGGGGACACCATCGCCACCCTGCTGCCCGGCGTGGAGTTCTCCACCCGCTCGCCCTACCCGGACGCCCGGCGGCTGCTCGACGCGGGCGTGACCGTCGCGCTGGCCACCGACTGCAACCCGGGCACCTGCAACAGCACGTCGATCCCGTTCGTGATCGCGCTCGCGGTGCGCGAGATGCGGATGACTCCTGCGCAGGCGGTGTGGGCGGCCACCGCCGGCGGGGCGCGGGCCCTGCGCCGCCCCGACGTCGGCGTGTTGACGCCCGGCGCCCGTGCCGACCTGACCGTGCTCGCGGCGCCCAGCCATCAGCACCTGGCGTACCGACCGGGGGTGCCGATCGCCCGCGCGCTCGACCTGCCGTGAGCGGCCCGGGCCGGGGCGGGCAGGATCGGGTCGTGACCGCCGAGCCGACCGCCGAGCCGACCGCCGAGCCGACCGCCGAGCAGCAGCCGGACCCCGACGCGTGGGGGCTGCTCACCGCGTGGACGGACGCCCAAGGGCTCGTCCGCAGGGTGCCGGAGGAGACCCTCGACGTGTTCCGATCGGTGATCGGATCGCCGCCGGCCGACCTGGCCAGGCGTGCCCCCTTGGTGCTCCGTCCGGGCAGCCGGATCGACACCTCCGGCGCGGCCGAGGTGCACTGCGAGGACGGGACGGTTCGTGCGGTCGCCGACGTGCTGCCAGCCGACTTCCCGCTCGGCTATCACACCCTGCACGCGGCCGACGGAACCGAGCGGCGGCTGATCGTCTCCCCCGGACGGTGCTGGCTGCCGCCGGCCGGTCGGACCTGGGGGTGGGCGGTGCAGCTGTACGGGCTGCGGTCCGACGGTGGGTGGGGGATCGGTGACCTCGCCGACCTGCGCGCGGTGCGGGAGTGGTCGGAGTCGCTCGGCGCGGGCTTCCTGCTGGTCAACCCGCTGCACGCGGTGGCGCCGACGTTCCCGCAGGAGACCAGCCCCTACCTCCCCGCCACCCGGCGGTTCCTCAGCCCGCTTTACCTGCGGGTGGACGAGGTCCCCGGCGCGGACCAGGTGGATCTCGAGCCGTACGCCGCCCGGGGCCGCGAGCTGAACGCCGGATCCCTGGTCGACCGTGACGAGGTCTGGCGGCTCAAGCGAGCCGCGCTGCGAGCAGTGTTCGGCGCCGACGACGGCGGCGACGCCGCTGCCCGCTGGCGTCGGGGCCAAGGCCGCGGCCTGGACGAGTTCGCCACCTGGTGCGTGCTCGCCGAGGAGCACGGGGCGGACTGGCGCGACTGGCCGCCGGCCCTGCGGCGTCCGGACAGCGACGAGGTCGCTCGGTTAGCCGCCGACCGGGCCGACGAGGTGGCCTTCCACACCTGGTTGCAGTGGGCGCTCGACCTGCAGCTGAGGGCGGCCAGCGGGGACCTGACGGTGTTGCAGGACCTTCCGATCGGCGTCGGCGGAGCCGGCGCGGACGCCTGGGCGTGGCAGGACGTGCTGGCCGAGGACATCCGCGTCGGGGCGCCGCCGGACGTGTTCAACGCCGCTGGGCAGGACTGGGGGTCGCCGCCGCTGGTGCCCTGGCGGCTGCGGGCCGCCGGGTACGAGCCCTTCATCCAGTCGGTTCGGGCCACGCTCGCCGGGTCCGGCGGGATCCGCATCGACCACGTGATGGGGCTGTTCCGGCTGTGGTGGGTGCAGGCCGGCAGGTCTCCGGCCGACGGCGCCTACGTCCGCTACCCCAGCGCCGACCTGCTCGACATCGTCGCCCTGGAGAGCCACCGGGCCGGTGCGGTCGTCGTGGGGGAGGACCTCGGCACGGTGGAGCCCGGCGTCCGCGAGGCGCTGGCCGAGCACGCCGTGCTGTCGTACAAGGTGCTCTGGTTCGAGAACGCGGAACCGGCGAGTTGGCCGGACCTGTCGATGGCCGCCATCACGACGCACGACCTGCCGACGGTGGCCGGCCTGTGGACCGGGGCCGACGTCGCGGAGCAGATTCACCTGGGGCTCGGGTCCGAGGAGTCGCTCGCCGCCGGGCGGGAGGAGATCCTCGAGCGGCTGGCGCCCGCTGCCGGTCTGGAGCCGGGGGCCACGGCGGACCAGGCGGTGCGTGCGGCGCACCGCCGGCTCGCCGGCGCCGGCTCGATGCTGGTCTCGGCGACGCTGGAGGACGCGGTCGGCGAGCTTCGGCGGCCGAACGTGCCCGGCACCACCGAGCGGGACAACTGGCGGCTCCGGCTTCCGGTGCCGGTCGAGGATCTGGCCACCCACGACGGGGTGGCCGCCGTCGCCCGACTGCTCAACGACGCTCGGTAAGCGGTGCGGCGGCTAGGCCGCGTCGTCCGGCTCGATGACGAGCACCACGTGCAACGTGCGCGGGCCGTGCACCCCCTCGACCCGCTCCAGCTCGATGTCGCTGGTTGCCGATGGTCCGCTGATGAAGGTGGTGGGACGAGTCGGTTCAACCCGTCGCAGCAGCTCCGGCACTGACTCCACCACCTGGTCGGCGCCGACGACGCAGACATGGACGTCCGGGACCAGGCTGATGATCCGACGGCCCTGGTCCGGCGACCCGTCCAGCACGATCGTGCCGGTCACGGCCGCCACAGCGGCGGCCGCGGTGACCACCGCATCGACCTCGTCCAGCTGCTCGGCGGTGCAACCGCCGTCGTCGACGATCAGCTCCTGGATGCCGGCGTCCGCCCGCAGGCTCGCCACCCAGTCGGCTGGCAGGCCGGGGGGCACCACGACCCGCCGGGCGGAGACGCGGTCGAGCGCGGCGGCGACCGCCTCCGGCACCCCGGCCTGATAGCAGCGGGTGACCGTCGCCTTGTAGTCGACCAGCCGATCCTCGAGCAGGTCGACCACCTCGTCCGAGCCGGCCGCGTGCATGCCGCTGTCGGCGTAGTCGCGGGGGACCTGCGGCTCGCGCGCACCGGCCGCTCGGTTGGCCCGCCGGATCCGGGCCAGCACGTCTCGCCGGGCGTCGTCGCCGGGTCCGGTCATCACCGGTGCTCGCCGGCCGTGCGGGTCCGGGCCCACCAGTCCCGGAAGGTCTCCGCCGGTGGGGTGGGCACGTCCCGGCTGGTGGTCCAGGCCGACAGCGGGGGCGGCAATGCGGTCAGTCCGCGGCGGCCGGCCAGCCGGCGGCCGGCCCTCCCCAGCCGTCCCGCCCGCCGAAAGCGACCGGCGTCGGCCATCGTCCAGGCGGCGGCGGCCATCGCCACCTGCTCCGGGGAGGGCAGCGCCGAGCCGGCGGATCGTTCCTCCACGTGTCGGCGGCGCAGGTCGACCAGCAGCGAGGGGATGTCGATGCGCACCGGGCAGGCGTCGAAGCAGGCGCCACAGAGACTGGACGCGTACGGCAGGCTGGCGTTGTCCTCGACGCCGGTGAGCTGCGGCGACAGCACCGCGCCGATCGGCCCGGGGTAGACCGACCCGTACGCGTGCCCGCCGGTGCGCTCGTAGACCGGGCAGACGTTCAGGCACGCCGAGCAGCGGATGCAGTGCAGCGCCTCCCGGCCGGTGGCGTCCGACAGCGCGGCGGTGCGCCCGTTGTCCAGCAGCACCAGGTGGAACGTCTGTGGCCCGTCGCCGGGGGTCACCCCGGTCCACGCCGAGGTGTACGGGTTCATCCGCTCACCGGTGGAGCTCCGGGGCAGCAGCTGCAGCATGACCTCGAGGTCCTGCCAGCGGGGCAGCACCTTCTCCACCCCCATCACGGTGATCAGGGTCTGCGGCAGCGTCAGGCACATCCGTCCGTTGCCCTCGGACTCCACCACGAGGCACGTGCCGGTGTCGGCGATGGCGAAGTTCACCCCGCTGATCGCGACCTTCGCGGACAGGAAGCGGGCCCGCAGGTGCCGGCGGGCGGCCTCCGCGAGCGCGTGCGGCTCATCGGTGAGGTCGGGGTCGACCCCCGGCATCCGCTGCCGGAAGAGGTCACGGATCTCGGCCCGGTTGCGGTGGATCGCCGGGACCAGGATGTGCGAAGGCCGGTCGTCACCAAGCTGCACGATGAGCTCGGCCAGGTCGGTCTCGTGAGCCACGATGCCTGCGTCGGCCAGCGCCTCGTTGAGCCCGATCTCCTGGGTGGCCATCGACTTGACCTTGACCACCTCGCGCTCGCCGGTGGCCAGCACGAGGTCGGCGACGATGCGGTTCGCCTCGTTTGCGTCCCGGGCCCAGTGCACGACCCCACCCCGGTCGGTGACTGCCCGCTCCAGCCTGAGCAGGTGCTCGTCGAGGCGTGCCATCGTCGCGGCCTTGACGGCGGCGCCGGCGCGGCGCAGCTCCTCCCAGTCGTCGAGCTCGCCGACGACACGGGCCCGCTTGGTCCGGATGGTCCCCGTGGCGTGCGCGAGGTTGCGGCGCAGCTGGGCGTCGGCGACCGCGCCCCGGGCGGCAGCCGGGAAGGACTCCTCGCCGCGCAGGTTCCCCACCCCGCGGGGGGCGGTCACCGGGGCGGGCATGCCGATGAAGGTGGTCACGCCGCCACCGGGTCCGCGGTGGAGGCCAGCACCTCGGCCAGGTGCACCGGTCGGGTGCCGGTCCGCAGCCGGGACAGCCCGCCGCCGATGTGCATCAGACAGGACGAGTCACCGGCGGTGACGACGTCGGCGCGGGTGTCGAGCACGTGCCGCATCTTGTCCGCGAGCATCGCGGTCGACGTGTCGGGGTTCTTCACCGCGAACGTCCCGCCGAACCCGCAGCACTCCTCGGCCGCGGGCAGCTCGACCAGGTCCAGCCCCCGTACCTGCCGGAGCAGCCGCAGCGGCTTGTCGTCGACGCGCAGCAGCCGCAGCGAGTGGCAGGTCGGGTGGTAGGTCACCCGGTGGGGGTACGACGCCCCGACGTCCTCGACCCCGAGTACGTCGACCAGCAGCTCGGACAGCTCGTAGGTTCGCGCTGCCGCCTGCTCGGCCGCGGCGACCAGCGCCGCGTCGCCGTACCTGTCCGCGACCAGCCGGTGCTGGTGCCGGACGCAGCCCACGCACGAGCCGGACGGCGCCACCACCACCTCGCAGTCGGCGAACACGTCCAGGTGGCGCCGGACCAGCGGCAGGGCCTGGCGCTGGTAACCGGTGTTGATGTGCATCTGGCCGCAGCAGGTCTGGCCGGGGGGGAACACGACCTCGTGCCCGAGCCGCTCCAGCAGCCGGACGGTGGCCTGCCCGACCTGCGGGAAGAGCGTGTCGCCGAGGCAGGTGACGAAGAGTCCGATCCGCACCGTCGGAGTCAACCACGGCGGCCGACCCCCGGCACGTGCTGCGCACCCGCCCCGCACCCGACCGGCGATGACGCATTTCCGTCGCTCGGTCGACGCTTATGCATCATCGGTCGGGGCGGATCGCCCGGGTAGCCCGTTCGGACCATTCCGTGGGCCACGTTCGGGGGGTATGGCGGCGATTCGCACACGCTTTGTCCGACTCGGCGGCACCCTTCGTCACGTACAACTAGCCCATCCGAGCTCATGCACCCGGCCGAGGAGCCACCTGATGAAGCGACGCCTGTTCACCGCCGCCGCGCTGGCATGCAGCGGGGTTCTCCTGTCGTTGTCGATGTCGGCGGCCGTCGCCGACGAGACCACCCCCACCGATGAGGCGGCGACCTCCGATCTGGAGAAGGTCAGCGCCTACGTCCAGCCGAGCGTCGTCTACCTCGGCACGGAGTGGAAGGGCTACATCTACGACACCTACAACAAGGCGTACCTGAACGACGGCAAGGCCTTCGTCGTCAACACCCAGTGCACCGGGTACGTCGTCAACCCCGACGGCTACATCGCCACTGCGGGCCACTGCGTCGACCCCAAGGGCGACATCATCGCGATGATGCAGCAGAAGGCCGCAGAGTGGGCGGCGCGCACTGGCTACTACGCCGACGGCACCCTGAGCGTCAACGACATCCTCGGTTTCGGCGACTACCGGGTCGAGGGACTCGAGACCAAGAACCGCGGGCCCGACCGCAAGGTCACCGCCGCGTGGGGCGTGTCCGCCGGCGGCGTGGACACCGGCCAGTCCTTCCAGGCGCGGGTGCTGAAGTTCCAGCCGTTCGACAAGGGTGACGGTGCCCTGCTCAAGGTGGAGGCGACCGAGCTGCCCGCGATGGCGCTCGACGACGAGACCGAGCTCGAGGTCGGGACCGAGATCGTGTCCATCGGGTACCCGGCCTCGGTCGACCTGGTCACCGACGCGTCGTTCACCCCCTCGTTCAAGGACGGCACGGTCAGCTCGTCCAAGACCATCCAGGGTGGTCTGCTCACCGTGTACGAGATCTCCGCCGCGGTCTCCGGCGGGATGAGTGGTGGACCGACGGTTAACCTCGACGGTGACGTCGTCGGCTTCAACAGCTTCGGCATCGACAGCTCGGTGGAGTCGCAGCAGTTCAATTTCGTCCGTCCGACCGACATCGTCAACGAGCTGATGGCCGACGTCGGAGTGGAGAACGAGCTGGGCGAGATCAGCGAGGCCTACCGGGCCGGGCTGGACGCCTTCTTCGCCGGCGACAAGGAGGCTGCCATCGCCTCGCTGCAGGCCGTGGTGGATGACCAGCCGTCGCACGAGTTCGCCCAGGACTACCTGAGCCAGGCCAAGGACCTGCCGGACCCGGTCGCCGCCGAGAGCGGCGGTGGGTTCCCGGTGCTTCCGGTGGCCATCGGTGGTGGCGCCCTGCTGCTGCTCGTCCTGGTCGGCGTCGTGCTGATGAGCCGGCGCGGCAAGGGCGGCAAGGGCGGCAGCGCCGCCGGAGCCCAGCCCTCCGCTCCCGCGGGAGCGGCTCCGCAGGCCACGCAGAGCTGGTCGACCCCGGGACCCACGGCTCAGCCGATGGCACCGCCGATGACCGCCGGACCGATGGCGGCACCGACGGCACAGGCCACACCGCCGGCCGCACCGCCGGCCGCCCCGCCGGCCGCCCCGCCGGCGCCGCCCTCGGCCCCGTCCGTCGGCCCATCGCCGGCCGAAGGCCCGGTCGCCCCCGCTGCACCGCAGCCGGTTTCGGCCGCCCCACCCGAGCCGCCGACCGCTCCGATCGGGTTCCAGGCGATCGATCCCGCACCGGCGCCCGAGGCTCCGGCGGCACCCGCCGAGCCGGAGGCAGGTGCGGGGGTGTTCTGCACCAACTGCGGGACCCGCGCGACAGGTGACGCGCACTTCTGCGCGAAGTGCGGCCACCCGCTGTAACCCCAACCAACCCCACCCCCCCGTCCACGATCCGCGACTTTTGCAGGGCTAGCTGCCTGCAAAAGTCGCGGATCGTGGCGGTGGGGGCTGCAAAAGTCGCGGATCGTGGGGGGAGGGGGCGGTCAGGTGCGGAGGGCGTCGAGGAAGGCGTCGGCCCACTTGTTGATGTCGTTGTCCTGCACCTGCCTGCGCATCGCCCGCATCCGGCGGGTGAGCTCGCGCCGGTCCGAGCGCATCGCGGCGAGCATCCCGGCCTTCAGCCCGTTGATGTCGTACGGGTTCACCTGGTAGGCGGTCTTGAGCTCGGCGGCCGCGCCGGCGAACTCGCTGAGCACCAGCGCACCCTCGTCGTCGTAGCGGCAGGCGACGAACTCCTTGGCGACCAGGTTCATGCCGTCGCGGAGCGGGGTCACCACCATCACGTCGGCGGCCCGGTAGAGCGCCACCATCTCCTCCCGCGGGTACGAGGAGTGCAGGTACGTCAGCGGCTGCGGGCCGATCCGGCCTAGGTCGCCGTTGATCCGGCCGACCAGCCGGTCGATGTCGTCGCGCAGCACGCGGTACTGCTCGACTCGCTCCCGCGACGGGGTGGCCACCTGGACGAACACGGCGTCGTCGATGTCGATGATCCCGTCCTCGACCAGCTCGCCGAACGCCCGCAGCCGCTGCCGCAGCCCCTTGGTGTAGTCGAGCCGGTCCACCCCGAGCAGCAGATGCCGCGGGTTGCCGAGGTCGCTGCGGATCTCGGCGGCCCGCTTCTCGGTCTCCGGCCGCCGCGCCAGCTCCTCGAACCCGGCCGTGTCGATGGAGATGGGGAAGGAGCGTGCCCGGACGGTCCGGCCCTCCGGGTGCTGCACTGCGTCCCGGTGCGTCTTGTAGCCCACCTGGTTCCGGACCAGCCGGACGAAGTTGGCCGCCGCGCCGGGGAGCTGGAAGCCGACCAGGTCGGCGCCGAGCAGCCCCTCGAGCAGCTGCCGCCGCCACGGGATCTGACTGAAGAGCTCGGGTGGCGGGAACGGGATGTGCAGGAAGAAGCCGATCCGGAGGTCGGGACGGGCCCGGCGCAGCATCGCCGGCACCAGCTGCAGCTGGTAGTCCTGCACCCAGACGGCGGCCCCCTCGGCGGCGACGTCGGCTGCCCGGTCGGCGAAGCGCTGGTTGACCGTGACGTAGGCGTCCCACCAGGTCCGGTGGAACTCGGGGGGCGCGACAACGTCGTGGTACAGCGGCCACAAGGTGCCGTTCGAGAACCCCTCGTAGTAGTTCTCGACCTCCGGGGCGGTGAGTGGCACCGGCACCAGCGCCAGGCCGTGGTGGTCGAACGGCTCGAGCGTCTCGTCCGGGGAGCCGTGCCAGCCGATCCAGGCGCCGTCGTTGTCCCGCATGACGGGCTCCAGAGCGGTCACCAGCCCGCCGGGGGACGAGCGCCACGCGGTCGTACCGTCCGGTTCGACCACCTGGTCGACCGGCAGCCGGTTGGCGACGACGATCAGGTCGGCCTTCGGCATCGGCGGCTTGCTGCGGCGGGAGGGGGACATCGGCTCGACCTTACCGACGTATGACCGCCGTGCAGGTTGACGGCGGGCATCCAGACAGCCGCCGACGCCCGATCAGCGATCGGTGTCGTCCACCGCGAGCCGCACCCCGCACGCCCGGCGAGCGCGGTCGAGGACTCGGGCGACCCGCCGCGTCTCGTCCAGCGGCAGCAGCGGGCTCTCGGTCTCGCCGGCCCGGACGCAGCGGACCACCTCGATCGCCTCGTGGGCGAGTCCGGAGCCGGTCAGCGGCTCGGCGATCGTCTCACCCTCGACCGCCGGCCAGCCCGGGCCGAAGCGCGTGACCGATGGCGGGGCGTGCAGCCGCGGTGCCACCTCGATCCGGCCGCTGCTGCCGGCGACCGTGGCCGTGCAGTCGGTCCACCCCCGCTGAGAGCAGGACAGCGTCGCCACCGCCCCCGAGGCGTAGGTGAGCACCAGTCCGGCCGAGTCGTCCACCCCGCGCTCGTCCAGGACGGCCGCGCCGGTCACGGTGTCCGGCTCACCGAGCAGCCAGCTGGCCAGGGCGACCGGGTAGATGCCCACATCCAGCAGCGCGCTGGCCCCGAGGACCGGGTCCCGCAACCGACTGGTCGGATCCGGTGGTGCGACGAAGCCGAGGTCGGCGCGCAGGCCGGTGATGTCGCCGACCCAGCCGTCCTGGACGGCGGCGACCATCCGGAGCAGGGTCGGGTTGCAGCGCATCCACATCGCCTCGGCGAGGAACAGGCCGGCAGCCCTGGCCGCGGCGACCATCCGGTCGGTTTGGAGCGCGGTGAGCCCGAGCGGCTTCTCACAGAGCACCGCCTTGCCGGCCCCGAGGGCGGCCAGGACGTTCTCCTCGTGCAGCGCATGTGGCGTCGCGACGTACACCACGTCGACCGCCGGGTCCGCGAGAACGGCGTCGTACGAGTCGTGGGCCGTCGCGACGCCGTGCCGGTCGGCGAACGCGCGGGCTCGCTCGCCGCTGCGGGAGCCGATCGCTGTCACCCGGGCGGCCGGCACATGCGCCAGGTCGGCGGCGAACGCGGTCGCGATGCCGCCGGTCGCGAGGATGCCGAATCCGACGGCATCGGGACGGGTCTCGGCAACGGGCACGCTCGCACTCTGCCGCAGCCGACGTCGCCGGGCACGGGGGAGGACGGCTGCGGTGTGCCGGTCCCGGACAGCGGCGCGACTCGCGGGCCGGGCGAATGACACCGTTGTGGTTCGTCGCCTACGATGAGCTCGGCCCGACCACGACCCCGGGAGCGCATTTCATGGACGCCGCCGATGTGGTGACCTCCGGCTCCGCCGCCCAGGCTGCCGGCGAGCTGTCCGAGCGCGACCGCGCGATCCTCGCCTTCGAAAGGCAGTGGTGGCAGTTCGCCGGCGCCAAGGAACAAGCGGTCCGGGAACGGTTCGGCATGTCGGCCACTCGTTACTACCAGGTGCTGAACGCCCTGATCGACGCCCCTGCCGCCCTGGCCTACGACCCGCTCCTGGTCAAGCGGTTGCGCCGACTGCGGCAGGCTCGGCAGCGGGCCCGGTCGGCGCGTCGGTTGGGCATGGAGCCGTGAGTCGATGACGCGTCGAGACGAGCGCGGGTTGGTGCTGCCGAGCTGGGCAGTCGCAGTCAGCGCCGCGGCGGTGGCACTGGCCCTGGTCGGCTTCGGTATCTCCGGCGAGCGCGACCCCGAGGTGACGGCTGCGGACGGGGCGGACCCGACGGCTCAGAGCGGGACGGAGCAGAGCGCCGGCGACAAGGACGGCGGCCAGCGGTCCGGCCAGGGCCGGCGGGGCGAGGGCGCCGGCTCCGGCGCGGACAAGACCCGCGACAAGCAGCGGGCCCAGGAGCCGGTCGAGCGGCGCAGCGCCTACGTCGAGGTCTACAACAACTCCGGCATCACCGGTCTCGCGGGCGAGACAACCGCCGCCCTGCAAGACATGGGCTGGCAGGTCGTCGCCACCGACAACTGGTACGGCGAGATCCCCGCGGACACGGTCTACCGGCCCGCCGGAATGGAGGGTCAGGCCAAGCTGCTGGCCGACGACCTCGGGATCGAGCGGGTGATGCCGGCGGTCGCGCCGATGAGCTTCGATGGGCTGACCGTGATCCTGACGGGGACCGGCTGATCTGCTCCCGGGTGCTTCCGCGGCCGGACCGGTGGGGCCGGACGGGACCGGCCGGCCGCGTCGTACCGTCAGGGCCATGAGCGTGCACCAGCCCGGCACCGCGGCCGGACGGACAGGTCTCGACCGGCTGTTGGCCACGCCTGCCCGAACGCTGCTCGCCAGCGACTACGACGGCACGCTCGCCCCAATCGTCGATGACCCCGGCGCGGCCTACGCCGCACCCGGCGCGGTCGCGGCACTCGGCCGGCTGGCCCGCCGGTTGGCCGGCGTGGCTGTGGTGACCGGTCGCCCGGTGCAGGAGGCGCTACGGCTCGGTGGCCTTGCCGGTGCCGAGGGACTCGACGCCCTGCACATCCTCGGTCAGTACGGCGTGGAGCGGTGGGACGCGGGCAGTGGCGAGGTGACCGCGCCCGCGATGCACCCCGGGGTGGACGCGGCGCGAGGGGCTCTCCCCGACCTGCTCGCCGGGCACGGCCTGTCCGAGGTGCACGTCGAGGACAAGGGCCGCGCCCTGGCGCTGCACGTGCGGCGGCTGCCCGACCCGGACCGGGCGCTCGACCGGCTCCGCGTCCCGGTGCAGGACCTGGCTGACCGGAACGACCTGGCGGTCGAGCCGGGCAAGCTGGTCCTGGAGCTACGCGCACCCGGCATGGACAAGGGGGCGGCGATCGAGCAGCTGCTGGAGGGGACCGCCATCGACACCGTGGTGTACGTGGGTGACGACCTCGGCGACCTCGCCGCCTTCGACGCCGTGGACCGGTTGCGCGCCATCGGGGGGGCCGGCCTGCTGGTCTGCGTACAGTCGACGGACGCTGCCGAACGGACCGACCTGGAGGACCGCGCCGACCTGCTGCTGGAGTCCCCGGCCGCCCTGGTGAGCTGGCTCGATGCGCTGGCCGACACCCTCGACGAGGCCGTCGACCCGGCCGCCGATCCGGCGCCGGGTGAGGACGGCCGGTGACCGACCGGGAGCCGATGCCCTGACCGACAGGTGAGACACTGTCTCACTTGGCGGATGGTCGACGCCGTGCGGCCACCCTCGCCCGTACGGTGGTGCGAGCTCATCCAGAGGGGCAGAGGGACCGGCCCGACGAAGCCCCGGCAACCGCACAGCGTGCCCCCGGCCCAGCCTGTCTGGGGCCAGGCTCGCTGCCACGGTGCCAACTCCGTCCCGCGGCGAACGCCGACGCGGGGAAGATGAGAAGGAGCCTCGTGCGCACCCTCACCGCCGACCCGCCCGCCCCACGCCCTGCCTCGCTCGCGCCGTCCGACCACCAGGTGCGGGCCGGCGCGTTCGGGAACGCGGTCGAGCTGACCTGTCGCGCCTGTGGTGCGTCCCGCCCGCTCGGGGCCGAGTACGCCTGCCCCGAGTGCTTCGGTCCGTTGGAGGTCGGCTACGACCCCGACGCCCGGGTGACCCGGGAGCAGATCGGGGCCGGGCCGCTGAACCTGTGGCGCTACCACCAGCTGCTCCCGGTGCCGGCCGACGTCGCGACCCTCCCCGGCACCGACCCCGGGCTCACCCGGCTGGTCCGGGCGCACCACCTCGGCCGCGAGCTCGGGATGCGCCGGCTGTGGGTCAAGGACGACTCGGGCAACCCGACGCACTCGTTCAAGGACCGGGTGGTCGCGGTCGCGCTGACCGCCGCCCGCGAGCTCGGCTTCACCGTGCTGGCCTGCCCCTCGACCGGCAACCTCGCGAACGCGGTGGCCGCCGCCGCGGCCCGAGCCGGGATCCGCAGCGTGGTGCTGATCCCGCGCGACCTGGAGCGGGCGAAGGTCCTCACCACGGCCGTTTACGGCGGCACGCTGGTCGCCGTCGACGGGACGTACGACGACGTGAACCGGTTGGCGACCCAGATCGCCGCCGAGCAGGAGGACTGGGCCTTCGTCAACGTCAACGTCCGGCCCTACTACGCCGAGGGGTCCAAGACCCTGGCCTTCGAGATCGCCGAGCAGCTGGGCTGGCGGGTGCCCCGGCAGGTGGTGGTGCCGGTCGCGTCCGGGTCGCAGCTCACGAAGGTCGACAAGGGACTGCGCGAGCTGGCCGACCGGGGTCTGGTCGAGCCCGCCCCGTACACGCTGTTCGGTGCCCAGGCGGAGGGCTGCGCGCCGGTGGCGGCGGCCTTCCGCGCCGGCCATGACGTGGTCCGGCCGGTGCGCCCCGACACGATCGCCAAGTCACTCGCGATCGGCAACCCTGCCGACGGGCCGTACGCGCTGGACAGCGTCCGGCGGACCGGTGGGGCGGTGGAGGCGGTCGAGGACGAGGAGATCCGGGCCGGGATCGCCCTGCTGGCGCGTACGGAGGGGATCTTCGCCGAGACCGCCGGCGGGGTCACCGTGGCGACGCTGCGCAAGCTGCTCGTGGAGGGGCGGATCGACCCGGACGCCGAGACCGTCCTGCTGAACACCGGCGACGGGCTCAAGACCCTCGACGCCGTGGGGGACCGGGTCGGGCCGACCGCGACGATCCCGGCCTCGTACGACGCGTTCGAGGCGGCCGGGCTGGCCTGAGCCGGGCCCAGCCCGGCGGGGACGGGTGCGGCTGCGGCTGCGGTCAGCGCAGCCGGTGCAGGGTCTCCTGGGCCGTCATCGCGAGGCTGTCCATCCAGGCGGTCGGGGTGCCGAGCAGGTATCCCTGCGCGCAGTCCACGCCGAGCGAGGCGATCGTGAACAGGTCGTCCTCGTCCTCGACTCCGTGCGCCACCACCCGGACGCCGAGCTCGTGGGCGTAGTCGACCAGCGCGCTCACGAGCCGCTGCCGGGAGGCGTCGAAGGACAGGCCGAGCAGCAGCGCCCGGTCGAGCTTGACCAGGTCCGGCCGCAGTTCGCGGAGCGAGTGCATGCTGGCCCAGCCGGCACCCAGGCCGTCGAGCGCCACCTGCGCTCCCATGTCCCGGCAGTGCGCACGCAGGCGCCGGAGCAGCTCCCGGTCCGGGCAGGTGTCGGTGGACAGCAGCTCGAAGCACAGCCGTTCGACGTCCAGGCCGCACTCTCGGGCCGCGGCCCAGGTCGGCGCCATGCAGAGCTCGGGCTCGTCGACGGCGCTCGGGGAGATGTTCAGGAACAGCATCTCCGGAGGCCTCAGCAACGGCGCTGCGTGCCGGATGGCGTCGGTGCGCGCCCGCTGGTCGAGCGCGAACAGCAGGCCGTGCGCCGCCGCCGCCTCCACGATGTCCCGCCCGGAGTGCAGCGTCCCGTCCACCGTCGCACGCACCAGCGCCTCACGGCCGATCACCCGCACGCTCTGGAGGTCCACGATCGGCTGGAACCAGGTGTCCATCTGCCGTCCCGCCAACAGCGGCGGTAGCCAGGCTGTCTCCAGCCGATGCCGCGCCGCGACCGCAGTCTCGATCCAGATCGGGCCGTCGCTGTCGTGGACGACCATCACCTCGCTGGCCTCCGCGGCCGACATCGAGGGCAGCACCTGGTCGAGCACGTCGGACAGCTCATCCGACGGGACCCGGCCGGCCAGCCGCTCCTCCCCGAGCGCGAGGGTGAGCGCCGCCTGGACGTGTGGACGTGGGGAGTACAGCCGGACCGGACCGCGGCGGTTGGTCACCTCGGCGACCGCGCCGGCCTCGGTGACGCCCCGGTCCGGGGGCATGACCTGGCCGAACCGGTCTGGTCGCTGTCGCATCGGGTCGGGCCCTCCTCGCTGGTTCGAGCGGCCGTCCCGGAGGCGGAGCCCGCGACCACGGCACCCGGCGGAGCAGCCGGGACGACCGTACCCACTTTGACACCGGTTCGTGGCCGGAACGACGGGCTTGCACTCCCCGGGTCAGAGTGCTAAACCTGACGCTGGCACTCTCGACGGGAGAGTGACAACGAGATCGGCCTGACGAGGCCGTACGCCGACCGGGATGTGACCGGGCGGGGTGCGTCCGTCCGTCGCGGGCGTCGAGCCGGTCCGACCGACCGTCTACGCGTGAGGACTCGCGGACACATGCCCAAGACCATTGCGTTCAACGAGGACGCCCGGCGGGGTCTCGAGCGTGGGATGAACACGCTCGCAGACGCCGTGAAGGTGACTCTCGGCCCCAAGGGCCGCAACGTCGTGCTGGAGAAGAAGTGGGGTGCCCCCACCATCACCAACGACGGTGTCTCCATCGCCAAGGAAATCGAGCTCGAGGACCCCTACGAGAAGATCGGCGCCGAGCTCGTCAAGGAGGTCGCCAAGAAGACCGATGACGTCGCCGGCGACGGGACCACCACCGCCACCGTGCTGGCCCAGGCGCTCGTGCGCGAGGGCCTGCGCAACGTCGCGGCCGGCGCCAACCCGATGTCGCTGAAGCGCGGCATCGAGGCGGCGACCGAGGCGGTCTGCGAGCAGCTGCTCTCGATGGCCAAGGACGTCGAGACCAAGGAGCAGATCGCCTCCACCGCCTCGATCTCGGCGGCCGACACCCAGGTCGGCGAGATCATCGCCGAGGCCATGGACAAGGTCGGCAAGGAAGGCGTCATCACCGTCGAGGAGAGCAACACCTTCGGGCTCGAGCTGGAGCTCACCGAGGGCATGCGCTTCGACAAGGGCTACATCTCGCCGTACTTCTGGACCGACGCCGAGCGGATGGAGGCGGTGCTCGAGGACCCCTACCTGCTCGTCGTGAACTCCAAGATCAGCTCGGTCAAGGACCTCGTGCCGGTGCTCGAGAAGGTCATGCAGTCCGGCAAGTCGCTGGCGATCATCGCCGAGGACGTCGAGGGCGAGGCGCTGGCGACCCTGGTCGTCAACAAGGTGCGCGGGACCTTCAAGTCCGTGGCCGTGAAGGCGCCAGGCTTCGGTGACCGCCGCAAGGCCATGCTGCAGGACATCGCGATCCTGACCGGTGGCCAGGTCGTCAGCGAGGAGGTCGGGCTCAAGCTCGACAACGTCGGGATCGAGCTGCTCGGTCGTGCCCGCAAGGTGGTGGTCACCAAGGACGAGACCACCATCGTCGAGGGTTCGGGCGACGCGGACCAGATCCAGGGCCGGGTCAACCAGATCCGGGCCGAGATCGAGAACAGCGACTCCGACTACGACCGCGAGAAGCTGCAGGAGCGGCTCGCCAAGCTGGCCGGTGGTGTCGCGGTGATCAAGGTCGGTGCCGCCACCGAGGTCGAGCTCAAGGAGCGCAAGCACCGCATCGAGGACGCCGTGCGCAACGCCAAGGCGGCCGTCGAGGAGGGCATCGTCGCCGGTGGTGGCGTCGCCCTCGTCCAGGCCACCAGCGCCGCGTTCGAGAAGCTCGAGCTCGAGGGGGACGAGGCCACCGGCGCGAACATCGTGCGTTCGGCCACCTCGGCCCCGCTGAAGCAGATCGCGGTGAACGCCGGCCTCGAGGGCGGCGTCGTGGCGGAGAAGGTCGCCGGGCTGAAGCCCGGGCACGGCCTCGACGCCGCGACCGGTGACTACGTCGACATGATCTCCGAGGGGATCATCGACCCGGCGAAGGTGACCCGCTCGGCGCTGCAGAACGCCGCCTCGATCGCGGCGCTGTTCCTCACCACCGAGGCAGTCGTCGCGGACAAGCCGGAGAAGGCCGCGGCCGCTCCCGGTGGCGCTCCGGACATGGGCGGGATGGACTTCTGAGGTCCGTCTGACCCAGGACGACAGCTCAACGCAGCCAGACACCGCCGGTGGGGCGGGCTCCCGGTCGGGGGCCCGCCCCACCGGCGTCTTGCTCGCGGGTCGAGGCCCTCGGCGTCCAGATGTTGAGACAGGCGGAAGGATCGGACGGCGACCCCGTCCACAGGGTGTGCACCTGCCCTGTCCACAGCCGGGGGTCAGGGTAACCCGGGAGGTTCCTGCGGTGCCGCTGAGCGACCACGAGAGTACGGCGCGGTCGTCCACAGGCTGTCCACATCGCTGTCCCCAGGGCGGGAGCCGACCCGGACCGGCAGGAGTCGACAAGTTCGCGGAAACCCTTGTGCTGAGCCGGATTCGGGCCGCTAGAGTCCTCCTCACGCCAGCGAGACAAGGCGGCGAAGCGGTCGGGGAGACCCGGCAGCGCACCTGTCTCGGACCGCTGGCGGCCGGTCGGGACACCGACGGACCACACCGGACGGGGCAACCCGTGCGGCGGCGCCGATGATGAGGCGTCGGGTCCGGAGGACTCGGTCGGGCGGTGCGGCGGGAGCTTGCATCCCGGTCACCTCGGTGACCGGATGGGCGGGTTCTCGCGGGGGCGTCATCCCCCGGCTCCTCGGGCGGTCGGCCTGCCGACAACCCGACGTGGCGGCACTCGCGAATCACGAGGCCCCTCCATCTCATACATGGAGGGGCCTCGTCCTTGTCTACACGCCGTGGCGACGGTCGCCGGGCACCCTCCGCGGCGCGTCGCCGATCCGGTCGGCACCGCACCAGCCGGTCGGACTGCCGCCGCCCCGCTCGCGGCCGGTCGCCGGCTCGGGCAGGCTGGGTGCCTGTGGACCACCACCCCGGTGCCGGGCCCAGCGACCAGCCCAGCGACCAGCCCAGCGACCAGCCCGGTGACCAGCCCGGTGACCAGCCCGGTGACCGACCCAGCGACCAGCGCAGCGACCGGCCGGTGGCCGGGTTGCTGCTGGCAGCGGGGGCCGGGCAGCGGATGGGCAGGCCGAAAGCCCTGGTCCCCGGCGCCGACGAAGTGCCGTGGGTGCTGAGCGGCGCTCGCCGACTGCTCGCGGCCGGTTGCGCGCCGGTGGTGGTGGTGCTGGGAGCCGGGGCTGAGCAGGCGGCCGCGGCCCTGGCCGAGGAGCCGGTGCGGCTGGCTGTTGCCCCGGACTGGACCGAGGGGATGGGCGCCTCGCTGCGAACCGGCCTGCGCGAGCTGACAGCGCGCGCACCCGCCGCCAACGCAGCACTGGTGCATCTGGTCGACCTTCCTGACGTGGGCACCGACGTGCTGACCCGCTGCCTGTCGGGGACGCCGGGGACCGATGTGCTGGCCCGTGCCGGGTATGCCGGGGTGCCGGGCCACCCGGTGTTGCTCGGGCGGCAGCACTGGTCCGCGCTCGTGGACTCGCTGGCCGGGGATCGGGGTGCACGCGACTACCTGGCCGACCGGCAGGTCGAGCTGATCGAATGCGGGGACCTCGCGTCCGGCGCGGACGTGGACCGGCCGCCGGGGCAGTCTCCCGACCGTTCGTGATCGGCGCCCGGATGGGCGATGCTGGTCGCGTGCCGGCCTCCTCCCTGACCACCGTCGAGGCGCTGACCTCCGGCCTCCGCGACGCCGGCTACCTGACCGACGAGGGGCTGGCCACCGTCACCTGGCTGGCCCTGCAGATGCGCCGACCGCTGCTGCTCGAGGGCGAGCCCGGCACCGGCAAGACCGCCCTGGCCGAGGCGCTGGCCGGCCTGCTGGAAGTCCCGCTGGTGCGGCTGCAGTGCTACGAGGGCATCGACGTCAGCCAGGCGTTGTACGACTGGGACTTCCCCCGGCAGATCCTGCACCTGCGCACGGTCGAGGCCACCCGCGCAGTCGGCGTCGAGCTGGATCCGGAGGCAGTCGAGGAGTCGCTGTTCGACGAGCGCTTCCTCGTCGACCGTCCGGTGCTCCGGGCGCTGCGGCGCAGTCCCGCAGTGCTGCTCGTCGACGAGGTGGACCGGGCCGACGACGAGTTCGAGGCCTTCCTGCTCGAGGTGCTGTCGACCTATCAGGTGTCGATCCCCGAGCTGGGGACGATCACTGCTGACCCGCCACCGGTGGTCGTGCTCACCTCCAACCGCACCCGAGAGCTGCACGACGCCCTGAAGCGGCGCTGCCTCTACCACTGGATCGAGCACCCGGGCCTGGCCCGCGAGATCGACATCGTCCGCACCCGGATGCCGGAGGTGTCCGCTGCGCTGGCCGAGCAGGTGACCACCGCCGTGCACCGGCTGCGGGACGAGGCGGACCTGCTGAAGCCGCCGGGGGTGGCGGAGACGCTGGACTGGGTCCGCGCGCTGCACACGCTGGGCCGCGACGGTCTCGACCTGGCGGGCGCGGCCGCGACGCTGGGTGCGGTGGTGAAGTACCGCGAGGACGTCGACCGGGTCCGGGACCAGCTCGACCAGGTGCTCGCCGGCTGACGGACGCCGTTCAGAGCGCGCGGGTGACCGTCACCGTCGCGTCCGTGCAGCCGTCGGCAAGGGCGGTCATCGCGGTGTGCTCGTCGGCGTCCACCGCGAGCCGCCAGCGGATCTTCACCGCCACGAACTCGCGCAGGTAACGGCAGTGCGCATGCGTCGGCAACCACTCGGCGATGTCCTGGTCGCCTTTGGCCTGGTTGACGTTGTCGGTCACCCCGACCAGCGTGCGGTAGTCGTCGAGGTCGTTGGCGTATTCCTCACGCTGTTCGGGCGTCCAGGCGTGTGCCCCGGAGTCCCACGCCTCGGCGAGCGGGACCATGTGGTCGATGTCGATGTCACCCGTGTCGGTCCACGACACCCGGTCGTAGTAGGAGAACCAGCGGCCGCCGGACAGCGCGCAGCCGGGTCCCACGCTGGTTGGATCGTCCGCCTCCGCGATCAGCACCTCGTTCCTGGCGTCGCACCCGTCGCCGTCGGCGTCCACCCAGTGCCGGAACAGGTCACGGTCGTAGCCGGTGCGGACCTCGTCGGTGACCGGCAGGTCGGCGATGGCGGTTCGCAGCGGCGCCTCGTAGGTGGCGGATGCCGTCGTGGTGCCGACGGGCGGGGCGGTTCCGACGACGCCGGTCAGCAGCGCGAACACCGACAGTGCCGACCGGGCCAGCCGCCGCAGCGTGGCCCGGTCACCGCGCCGGGTGCCGATCGGGGACATTGCTCGAAGCATGGACCGCTCGGCCACCGGCCGCCAGCAGGCGTGTCCTCTCCGCAGGGATGAGCAATGCTGGCGGGGTGAGCGAGCCCGACGAGGTGCTGGTGGCGTTCGCGGCCGCCCTGCGCGCCGGCGGGGTCGCCGTCACCCAGGACCGCGCCCAGCAGTTCCTCCGAGCCGCGGCGCTGACCGGAGTGCAACGACCGGACCCGGTCTACTGGGCCGGCCGGGCGACTCTGTGCGCCAGCCACGACGACGTCCAGCGCTACGACCGGGTCTTCGAGTCCTGGTTCGCCGCCGCTCGGATGCCCGAGCCGGGCGGCCGCCGGGCTCGGGTGGCTCGTCGGTCGGAGCCCGACCTCGGCAGCGATTCCGGGGATGGCACCGGTTCGGACGGCACCGACCAGCTGACGTTGCGCGCCGTCGCCAGCCCGGTCGAGGTGCTCCGGCACCGGGACGTGGCCGAGCTCGGACCTGCCGAGCGGCGTCGCCTCGACCAGCTGCTCGACTCGCTGGACGCCCGGCCCCCGACGCGCAGCAGCGCCCGGCTGCAGCGAGCCCGCCGTGGGCTGGTGGACCCCCGCCGCACGCTGCGGGACCAGCTCCGCCAGGTCGGCGAGCCCGGCCGGCTGCGGCACCGCGGACGCGCCGTCCGGCACCGCCGCGTGGTGCTGCTGGTCGACGTGTCCGGCTCGATGCAGCCCTACGCCGACCACCTGTTGCGGCTCGCGCACCGGATGGTGCAGAGCGCGCCGGCGTCCACCGAGGTCTTCACCATCGGGACGCGCTTGACCCGCGTCACGGCCGGCCTGCGGCACCGCGAGCCGACGGCCGCGCTGACCGCGGCCGGCAGCGCGATCCCAGACTGGTCGGGCGGCACCCGGCTGGGTGAGGTGTTCCAGGCCTTCCTCGACCGGCACGGCCGGCGCGGGATGGCCCGGGGTGCGGTGGTGGTGGTCTTCAGTGACGGCTGGGAACGCGGCGACGCGGGTCTCCTCGGCGAGCAGGCCCGCCGGCTGAGCCGGCTCGCTCACCGCCTGATCTGGGTGAACCCGCACCGCGGGAAGCCCGGCTACCTGCCGGTACAAGGGGGAATCGTGGCCGTCGCCCCGGCGCTGGACGATCTGCTGGCCGGGCACTCGCTGGCGACGTTCGAGGAGCTGTTGGGAGTGGTGGCGCGTGCGTGACGTGCTGGCGGACCTGATCCAGTGGTGGCGTGACGGCGAGGAGGTCGGCGTCGGCACCGTGGTGGCCACCTGGCGGTCGGCCCCTCGACCGCCCGGCGCGTCGATGCTCGTCGGCCCGGACGGCACCGCCGTGGGCTCGGTCTCCGGCGGTTGTGTCGAGGGCGCCGTCTACGAGCTGGCGCAGTCGGTCGTCGCCGACGGTGTCCCGGTGCTGCAGCGGTACGGCGTCTCCGACGGGGACGCGTTCGCCGTGGGGCTCACCTGCGGTGGCGTGCTCGACATCTTCGTGGAGGCGGTTTCCCGCCGGACCTTTCCCGAGCTCGAGCAGGTGGCCGCAGACCTCGCCGCCGAGCGGCCGGTCGCCGTCGCCACCGTCGTCGCGCACCCCGACGCCGACCGGGTCGGCCGGCGGCTGGTGGTGCGGCCCGAGGGCGTCGATCCCGACGTCCAGGGCGGGCTGGGGTCGGAGCGGGCGGACGCTGCCGTCGGGGACGACGTGCGTGGTCTCCTGGCCCAGGGCCACAGCAGGTTGCTCACGTACGGTCCGGACGGTCAGCGTCGGGGGGAGGGGATGCGGGTGTTCTGCGCCGCCTACGCACCCCGACCGCGCATGTTGGTCTTCGGCGCGATCGACTTCGCCGCGGCGGTCGCCCGGGTGGGCGCCTTCCTCGGTTACCGGGTGACCGTCTGCGACGCCCGGCCGGTCTTCGCCACCCCCGCTCGCTTCCCCGAGGCCGACGAGGTGGTCGTGGAGTGGCCGCACCGGTATCTGCGCCGGCACGCCGAGAGCGGCGACATCGACTCCCGCAGCGTGATCTGCGTGCTCACGCACGATCCGAAGTTCGACGTGCCGCTGCTGGAGGTCGCGTTGCGGCTGCCCGAGGTGGCCTACGTAGGTGCGATGGGGTCCCGGAACACCCACGAGGACCGGCTGGATCGGCTCGCCGCCGCCGGGCTCACCGACGCGGAGCTGGCCCGGCTGGCCAGCCCGATCGGCCTTGATCTCGGTGCGCGGACGCCGGAGGAGACAGCGGTCTCGATCGCCGCCGAGATCATCGCGCTGCGCTGGGGCGGCGGTGGGAGGCGGCTCTCGGGTACCGCGGGCGCGATCCACCACGGGAGCGACCTGGCCCGCCACCACCCGGCGGGCTGACCGTCGGGGGCGGGACCTCACGAAACCAGGCCGCGACGCGTTGGATCGGTGTGAGCGTGCAACCCTTCGAGCAGGTGGTCGCCGAGCACGGCGCTGCGGTGCTTCGCGTCTGCCGGGCGCTGCTGCCCTCGGTGGACGCCGACGACGCCTGGTCGGAGACGTTCCTGTCAGCCTTGCAGGCCTACCCGCGGCTCGCCCCGGGCAGCAACGTCCGGGGCTGGCTGGTCACGATCGCCCACCGCAAGGCGATGGACCGGCACCGGGCGGTGGCCCGCGCCCCAGTGCCCACCGACACGCTGCCCGAGAGAGCCACCTCGCTGGGGCTGCCGGAACCGCCCGAGGACCAGCTGTGGGCGCGGGTACGGGCGCTGCCGACCAAACAGCGTGCCGCGATCGCCTACCGCTACCTCGGTGGGCTGTCCTACCGGGAGATCGGCGACCTGCTCGACAGCAGCGAGGCCGCGGCCCGGCGCAGCGCCGCCGACGGCGTCGCCGCTCTCCGGACCCAGTACCAGCAGGAGATGACCCCATGACCACACCGACTCCTCCGACCGACGCGGACGTGCTGAGGCTGCTCGGGACCGATCCCTCGCCGGCCACTCTCGACCGGTTGCACCACCGCCTCACCGTGCAGGCTGAGCGGACCGGTGCCCTGGACGTCGCCTACCGGACGCTCGACACCCCCGTCGGCGTGCTGCTGCTCGCCGCGACCGAGCGGGGGCTGGTGCGGGTCGCCTACGACCGGGAGGACCACGACGCCGTGCTCACCGTGCTGGCCGACCGGGTCAGCCCCCGGGTCTTGCATGCCCCAGCCCGGCTGGACGGCGCCGCCCGCGAGCTCGCCGACTACTTCGCCGGCTTGCGGCGAGGCTTCGACCTGCCGCTCGACCTGCGGCTGGCCACCGGGTTCCGGCGGTCCGTACTGGCGGAGCTGTGCCGGATCGGCTTCGGCAGCACGGCCACGTATGCGGCGGTCGCCGCGGCGACGGGGCGCCCCGCGGCCGTCCGAGCGGTCGGGTCCGCGTGCGCCCGCAACCCCCTGCCGGTGGTGGTGCCCTGTCACCGGGTGGTGCGCAGCGACGGTTCGCTCGGCCAGTACGTCGGCGGGCCGGAGGCCAAGCAGGCGCTGCTGCACCTGGAGGCCGTCGACTGACGGTCCGTCCGGTGCTCGTCACCGTGTGAGACCGCCGGTCGGCGGGGAGTCGGCCCGCCGCACTCCGGTCCACTTGTGCCGTCGGTCACTTCGATGTTGGCTGAGAACACGATCGGTCAGCGTCGCCCACGGCCACCGCTCCGACAGGCGATCACACCCACGGCGAGAGGTGGACAGCCCATGACCCGCATCACCGTCAACGTCGACGGGGCCTCGTACTCCGACGAGGTCGAACCGCGCCTGCTGCTGGTGCAGTACCTGCGCGAGCGGCTGGGCAAGACCGGGACCGTCGTCGGCTGTGACACCAGCAACTGCGGCGCGTGCACGGTGCACCTCGACGGGCGCAGCGTGAAGTCTTGCTCGGTGCTCGCGGTACAGGTGGACGGGCACGAGGTGACCACCATCGAGGGCCTCGCCACCGAGGGTCGGCTGCACCCCATGCAGCAGGCCTTCCACGAGTGTCACGCCCTGCAGTGCGGCTACTGCACGCCGGGGATGATCATGCAGGCCATCGATCTGCTCGAGGACAATCCGGACCCGAGCGAGGAGGAGGTCCGCGACGGGCTCGAGGGCAACCTGTGCCGCTGTACCGGCTACCAGAACATCGTCAAGGCGGTCCGCACGGTCGCCGCCGAGGGAGTCACGCGATGACCGCCGTCGAGGACCGGCCCGCGACCGGCGAGCTGGGCTCCCCCCGCCACCGCAAGGAGGACCAGCGGCTGCTCACCGGCCGCACCCGCTGGACCGACAACCTGACCGCCCCGGGGATGCTGCACCTGGCGATGGTGCGCAGCCCGTTCGCGCACGCGCGCATCACGTCGGTGGACCTGGAGGAGGCGAAGCGCGCCCCGGGCGTGGTCACCGTGCTGGCCGGCAGCGACTTCGCGGCCGAACAGGGCACGCTGCCGAACGTCTGGACCATCACCCCGGATCAGAAGACCCCGCCGCACCCGTCGGTGGCCGTCGACACCGTGCGCTTCGCCGGCGAGATCGTCGCCTGCGTCGTGGCCCGCTCCGCCGCCGAGGCCCGGGACGCCGTGGAGCTGGTCGACGTCGACTACGACGAGCTGCCGGTCGTGCTCGACACCCGCGACGCCCTGCGCGACGAGACGCTGATCCATCCCGACCTCGGCACCAACGAGAGCGCCCACCTGGTCCTCGACTTCGACACCGACGTCGACGGAGCGATCGAGGCCGCCCGCGCCGCCGATGACGGCATCGTGTTCGAGCGGGAGTACGAGCAGCAGCGGTTGATCCCCGCCTTCATGGAGCCGCGCTCCATGCTGTGCGACCCGACCGGCGAGCAGACCGTGCTGTGGAGCGCGACCCAGATCCCACACATCCTGCGCGTGCTGCTGGCGTTGTCGCTGGGGATCCCGGAGAACAAGCTGCGGGTCATCGCTCCCGACGTCGGCGGCGGTTTCGGGGGCAAGCTGCAGGTCACGCCCGAGGAGTTCGTCACCGTGCTGGTGGCGCGTCGGCTGGGCAAGCCGTGCAAGTACACCGAGACCCGCAGCGAGTCGGTGATGGTGGGCCACCACGGTCGAGCCCAGCACCAGAAGCTCACGCTGGCGGGCAAGCGGGACGGCACCGTGACAGCGCTGAAGGTCGAGCTGATCGCCGACATGGGGGCGTACCTGTCGCTGCTCGGCGGCGGCACTCCCACCCTCGGCGCCTTCATGTTCAACGCGATCTACAAGTTCGACCACTACCGCTTCGACCTGCGCACGGCCTTCACCAACAAGGCGTGGACCGACGCCTACCGCGGCGCCGGACGCCCGGAGGCGACCTTCGCCATCGAGCGGCTGATGGACGACTTCGCCGCCGAGCTCGGCATGGACCCGTTCGAGCTGCGGGAGAAGAACTGGATCACGCACGAGGAGTTCCCGTTCACCACGGTCGCCGGGCTGGAGTACGACTCCGGCAACTACGAGGCGGCCACCGCGAAGGCCAAGGAGCTGTTCGGCTACGACGAGCTGCGTCGGGAGCAGGCAGAGCGTCGCGAGCGTCAGGACCCGGTCCAGCTGGGCATCGGGGTGTCGACCTTCACCGAGATGTGCGGGCTGGCACCGTCGCGCATTCTCGGCGCGCTGTCCTACGCGGCCGGCGGGTGGGAGAGCGCCTCGATCCGGGTGCTGCCCACCGGCAAGGTGGAGGTCCTCACCGGCGCCTCCGCGCACGGCCAGGGGCACGAGACCGCGTGGAGCCAGATCGTGGCCGATCGGCTCGGCGTTCCGTTCGAAGACGTCGAAGTGCTGCACGGCGACACCCAGATAGCGCCCAAGGGCATGGACACCTACGGCTCCCGCTCGCTGGTGGTGGGCGGCATCGCCGTCGTCAAGGCCGTCGACAAGGTGATCGAGAAGGCCAAGGTCGTGGCGGCGCACATGCTGGAGGCCAGTGCCGACGACCTGGAGTTCGAGGCCGGCCGGTTCACCGTCAAGGGAACCGACAAGGGCACCGGAATCGGTGACGTCGCGTTCGCGGTCTTCGCCGCGCACGACCTGCCGGACGGCGTGGAGCCGAGTCTCGACTCCGACGCCACCTTCGACCCGGACACCTTCTCCTACCCGCACGGCACTCACTTGTGCGCGGTCGAGGTGGATACCGAGACGGGTGCCACCACCATCCGCCTGTACGTCAGCGTCGACGACGTCGGCAAGGTCGTGAACCCGACGATCGTGGAGGGACAGGTGCACGGCGGAGTGGTGCAGGGAATCGCCCAGGCGCTCTACGAGGAGGCGGTCTACGACGAGTCCGGAACCTTGGTCACCGGCTCGTTCGTGGACTATCTGGTTCCGAGTGCGGCCGATGTGCCGAACCTCGTGACCGACCGCACCGAGACGCCGTCCACCACCAACCCGCTCGGGGTCAAGGGGGTCGGCGAGGCCGGCACGATCGCGTCCACGCCTGCCGTGGTCAACGCCGTCGTGGACGCGCTGCGCCCCTTCGGCGTGGACGACATCGCGATGCCGCTGTCGCCGCACCGGGTGTGGCAGTCGATCCAGGGCCGCGCGATCAGCGAGGCTCCGCGAGCGCAGGTGGTGAGCGGTGAGCAGGCGGCCGACCCACAGCCCGGGAGCGGACAGATCCCCACCGGCGGTGCCGAGCAGGACGGAGCAGGACGATGATCCCCGCGAGCTTCGACTACCACGCGCCGACGACCGTGGAGGAGGCCGTCCGGCTGCTCGCGGAGGCCGGTGACGAAGCCAAGCTGCTGGCCGGCGGGCAGAGCCTGCTCCCGGTGCTCCGGCTACGGCTCGCCGCCCCGGAGGTCGTCATCGACCTCGGCAAGGTCGACGAGCTGCGCGGCATCCGGATGGACGGCGACGTGCTGGCGATCGGCGCCATGACCCCGCACCACGAGATCGCCACCGACTCGACGATCCGGGAACACGCTCGGGTGCTCGGCGAGGCGGCCGCCACCGTCGCCGACCCGCAGGTGCGGCACCGGGGCACCTTCGGTGGCGCGCTCGCGCACGCCGACCCCGCGGGCGACATGCCAGCGCCGGTCCTGGCCCTCGGTGGCGAGCTGGTCGTGGTCGGCCCGGGGGGCCGGCGGACCGTGTCGGCAGCCGACTTCTTCGAGGACCTGTTCACCACGGCGCTGGCGGAGGACGAGCTTCTCGCGGAGATCCGGATCCCCAGTCACCGTGGCTGGGGTGGGCACTACGCCAAGTTCACCCGGGTCGCGCAGCAGTGGTCGATCGTCGCGGTCGCGGCAGCCGTGCGGGCCGAGGCAGGCACGATCGCCGAGGCGCGGGTGGCCCTCACCAACATGGGCTCCACCGCCGTACGCGCCACCGCGGTCGAGGAAGCTCTAGTCGGCGCCGCCGCGAACGACGAGTCGGTGCGGGCCGCGGCGGCTCGGGCCGCGGACGGCACCTCTCCGCCCACCGACACCAACGGTGACGCGGACTATCGGCGACACCTCGCGACGGTGCTCACCCGGCGCGCCGTCCTGGCCGCGGCCGGCTGAGCGCGCGGTCACCCGCAGATGGAGCTGAAGCACCGATTCACCGTGCCGGCGTCGGTGGACACCACCTGGCAGCTGTTCAACGACCTGGAGCGGGTCGCGCCCTGCTTCCCGGGGGCGGCGCTGACCTCCGCGCAGGGCGACGAGTTCGCCGGCACGGTCAAGGTCAAGCTCGGACCGGTGTCGCTGCAGTACAGCGGTGCCGGCCGCTTCCTTGAGCGTGACGAGGCCGCGCACGTCGCTCGGTTCGAGGCGAAGGGCAAGGACAAGCGCGGC
Organism: uncultured Actinomycetota bacterium; assembly: GCA_963704295.1. GTDB lineage: Bacteria > Actinomycetota > Actinomycetes > Propionibacteriales > Nocardioidaceae > JACCVL01. Next base: position 1,906,002 of record OY969884.1, read on the forward strand.
AACGGCACCGCGTCGGCGACCGTCCGGGCCGTGCTCAGCCCCGACGGGTCGGGGACCGCGGTCGAGGTGAGCACCGACCTCGCCGTCACCGGGAAGCCGGCCCAGTTCGGGCGCGGCCTGATGCAGGACGTCAGCGACAAGCTGCTGGCTCGCTTCGTCGACTGCCTGACCGAGCGGTTGTCCTCCGCGGGTGGCGAGCCCGAGGAGCCGGCCGAAGGTGTCGCGCAGCCGCCCGCTGCCCGCGTCGGTGCGGAGCCGACCGGTGCCCGACCGGCGGACGCCGGTCAGGTCGACGCCCGGCCGACCGAGACCGCCCCGGCGGCCGCCCCGACCACACCGGCCCGACACCGGGTGGCGGAGCCGGCCGGTGAGGAGGCGGAGCTCGATCTCGGGGCCACGGTGCTCCCGGTGCTGGCGCGACGGTACGGGCCGGCCGTGCTGGTGGCTCTGGTGCTGCTGCTGGTGCTGCGGCGGCTGTTGCGCCGCTGACCGGGGCCCGCCGTCGTCACCGGGTTGTGCGGGTCAGAGCCCCCCGACCGGGGCCACCACCGTGCCGGACTCCTCGCAGACCCAATGCGGATCCTCGCCGAGCTCCGGCTCGACGTGCAGGGAGTGCTCGGCGTCGAGCCCGCAGGTGATGCACCGCGGCCAGCGGGTGGTGCGGTCCATCAGCGCGTCCTGCACGTCCTGCGCGACCAGGCCGCTCACGTACGGCACGCCGTCGGCCCACTGGTCCACCCACCAGCCGCGCTGCGACAGGGCCTCCTCCAGCACCGACACCGACCCCGCGTCGGCGAAACCGCGGGCCTGCAGGTCGTGCAGGACCCGAGCCCGCGCATCCAGCAGCGCCTCCCGTGGTGTCACGTCGTCGATCCTGCCACCGTGCGCGACAATGCCCGGGTCAGGAGGGGCGGGAGGACATGGCCGGTTCGCTGCTCGAGGTGCGGGTGCTGCATCCCGCCGACGCCGAGGCCGCCGAAGCGGGTGGTGCCGACCGACTGGTCGTGGTCGCGCTGGGACAGACCCGCGCCCACGCCCCGGAGCCGGCGCTGGTCTCGGCGGTGGCCCGCGCCAGCGCGCTGCCGGTGCGGGTCCTGCTGCGGCTGCCCGAGGACGGTGACCGCGGGGACAGCACCACCGGGGCGGGACTGGTCCGGCTGTCCGGCCTGGCAGCGTCCTATCTGGCCGCCGGAGCCGAGGGCGTGGTCGCAGGGTTCGTGACCGACCAGCTCGAGATCGACGTCGAGCTCGCGGAGGCGTTCGCCGACCAGCTGCGCTGCCCGTGGACGTTCTCCCGGGCGATCGACCGGACTCTGGACCACCGGCGCTCGTGGCGTCGGGTGGCGCGGCTGCCCGGCGTGGATGGGGTCTTGTCGGCCGGCTCGGCCGTCGACGCCCGGCACGGCCACGAGGCGTTGCTGTCCGTGGCGGAGGATCCGGCCACGGCCGCACTGCTGCTGGCTGCCGGTGGTGTCCTGCCCGAGCACGTTCCGTGGCTGCTTCGGGCCGGGGTGCAGGGCATCCACCTCGGCAGCGCGGTTCGCCCCGACCGTTCATGGACCAAGGCGCACGCCGACGCAGCCCTGGTGCGGTCCTGGCGGCTGTTGCTCGACGACGAGCAGGACCGTATCCGGTCCAGGCCCGCCGCCGGGTCGGCGTGAGCGTCCTGGTCGACCCGCCCGCGTGGCCGGCGCACGGCCGGCTCTGGTCACACCTGGTCAGCGACGAGTCCCTGGGCGAGCTGCATGCGTTCGCCGGCCGGATCGGGGTGCCTCGGCGCGGCTTCGACCGGGACCACTACGACGTGCCGGCGGAGGCGTACGACGCGATCGTCGCCGCCGGGGCGCTGCCGGTCAGCAGCCGTGAGCTGCTCGACCGGTTGCGCCGGGCCGGTCTCCGGCAGCGCCGGAACGAGACTCCCGGTCGCCGGGTGCCCGGCCAGGCGCTGCTGCGCCCTCCCCGGCTGACCCGCGGCAGCAGGGTGGCCGTGGTGGCGCCGGCCGGCCCGGTCCCGTCCGCACGGCTCGACCGCGGCCTCTCGGTGCTCCGCGGCTGGGGGCTCCGCGTCCGGGTGATCGGCTCGGTCGCCGACGCGGAGCCGGGCCTCCCGCACCTGGCCGCCACGGACGAGCAGCGCGCAGCCGACCTCCAGGCGGCCTGGACCGATCCGGACGTCGCCGCCGTCTGGTGTGCCCGGGGCGGGTACGGCTGCCACCGGATCGTCGACTCGCTGGACTACACCGCGATGGCCGCCGCGGGTCCCCGGCTCCTGGTCGGCTTCTCCGACGTGACCGCGCTGCACGAGGCGGTCGCCTCCCGGCTGGGGACGGTCAGCCTGCACGGCCCGGTCGTGACCTCGGTCGGTGATCTGGAGCCGGCAGGAGCGCAGCGGCTGCGCGGGCTGCTGTTCGAACCGGAGGGAGTCGAGGACCTGTTCGCCGGCGTGCGGCTGCGACGGCTGGTGGGCGGTGTGGCGGCGGGCGTGCTGGTGGGCGGCAACCTCCGGGTCCTCACCGCGGGACTGGGGACGTCGGTGTCCCGCGCCGGTCGCGGGGGCATCGTGGTCCTGGAGGACGTCGCGGAGCCGCCGTACCGGATCGACGCAATGCTCACCCAGTTGCTCCGCAACGGCTGGTTCGACGGGGTGCGGGCCGTGGTCGCCGGCGCGTTCACCCGCGACGAGCATGCGCCGGGATCGGCCCGGTCGACGGTGCCGGCGGCCGCCCTGGACGCGGTGCTGCTGGACCGGCTCGGGCCGCTCGGCGTCCCGATGGTGTCCGGCGCACCGGTCGGGCACGTGGTCGACAACCGACCGGTGCCGCTAGGCGTCCCGGCTCGCCTCGACGCGGACGCAGGGATCCTGCGGATCACCCGCCCTCCGCTGGCCTGATCGCCACCGCGCCGCAGAAACCGTCGACGCCGACCACTCGACGTGAGGGCCGGTGCCGAATCATGGAAGATGGGCCCTGTGACCGCATTGTTACGCGTGGACGACGACGTCCGGGATCTCTTTGCCCTCGACCCCACGCGGACGCATCTCAGCCCGGGCGCCTACGGGGCGGTCCCCCGGCCGGTGCTGGAGACCCAGCGGTTGTGGCGGCGACGCGCCGAGGCGGACCCGCACCGCTTCCACCAGTACGAGCTGCCGGCGGCCGTCCGCACGGGCCGGCAGGCCGCGGCGGACTGGCTGGGGGTGCCCCGCGACTCGCTGGCGCTGGTCGTCAACGTCACCGAGGCGATCTCCACGCTGCTCGGCTCGCTCGATCTGCGACCTGGTGACGAGATCCTCCTCAGCGACCACGGGTACGGTGCGATCAAGGTGGCGGCCGAGGCGTGGTGCGCCCGCGCCGGGGTCGTGCTCCGGGAGGCCCGGGTGGCGCTGGACGCCGACGACGCGGCCGTGGTCGCCGCATACTCCGAGCAGCTGAGCAAGCGCACCCGGCTCGTCGTGGTGGACCAGATCACCTCGCCGACGGCCCGCTCGATGCCGGTGGCGGCGGTGGTGGCGGCCGCCCGGCGCACCGAGGCGATGGTCGTGGTGGATGCCGCACACGGGCCGGGGCACCTGCCGGTGGACATCGAGGCCATCGGCGCCGACGCGTGGGTGGGCAACCTGCACAAGTGGGCGTTCGCCGCGCGCGGCACCGCGGTGCTGTGGCTGACACCGGAATGGCGCGGACGGGTCTGGCCGCTCGTGCTCGGCTGGTCGGCCACCGCCCGCTTCCCGGACTGCTTCGACGCACGCGGAACGGCGGACCTGTCCGCGTGGATGGCAGTGCCGGAGGCGCTGACCCTGTGGGAGGCCCTCGGCGGCTGGTCGATGACGAGGCGCAACCGCGAGCTGGCCGCCTGGGGTCAGCAGCACGTGGCCGCCGAGATCGGGGTGTCGCTCGCCGGGCTGCCGCAGGACCCGGCGCCGGCGATGCGGCTGGTGCCGCTGCCCGCCGGGGTGGGCGGCACCGAAACCGACGCCGAGGCGCTGTACGAGCGGATCAGCCGAGACGGCATCGAGGTCGGGGTCATCTCCTGGGGCGGACGCGGCTGGCTGCGCCCAGGCAGCCAGGTGTTCACCACCGAGGACGACCACTGCCGGCTGGCGACGTCGCTGCGGCGACACCTGCCCTGACCGAGCGGCTCTCAGCGACCGGCGAGCAGGTCGTCCGCGTCGACGATCGAGTACGCGTACCCCTGCTCGGCCAGGAACCGCTGCCGGTGCTGCGCGAAGTCGGCGTCGACGGTGTCCCGGGCGACCACGGCGTAGAACCGGGCGGCTCGCCCGTCCCCCTTCGGCCGCAGCAGCCGGCCGAGCCGTTGCGCCTCCTCCTGTCGAGAGCCGAACGACCCGGACACCTGGATCGCGACTCCGGCCTCGGGGAGGTCGATGGAGAAGTTCGCCACCTTGCTGACCACCAGCAGCCGCACCTCGCCGGTCCGGAAGGCGTCGAACAGCCGCTGCCGCTCCACCACCGTGGTCTGTCCGGTGATGACCGGAGCGCCGAGCCGCTCGCCCAGCTCCTCGAGCTGGTCGAGGTACTGCCCGATCACCAGGGTCGGCTCGCCGTCGTGCCGGGACACCAGCTCGTCCACCACCAGCGGCTTGGCGCCCGCCGAGGTCGCGAGCCGGTAGCGGTCCTCGGGCTCCGCGGTCGCGTACGTCATCCGCTCCGCGTCGCTCAGGCTGACCCGCACCTCGATGCACTCCGCGGGGGCGATGTAGCCCTGTGCCTCGATGTCCTTCCACGGGGCGTCGTACCGCTTCGGGCCGATCAGGCTGAAGACGTCCCCCTCGCGGCCGTCCTCCCGCACCAGCGTGGCGGTCAGACCCAACCGTCGCCGGGCCTGCAGGTCGGCCGTCATCCGGAACACCGGCGCGGGCAGCAGGTGCACCTCGTCGTAGACCACCAGGCCCCAGTCCCGGGCGTCGAACAGCTCCAGGTGGGCGTAGACGCCCTTCCGCCGGGTGGTCAGCACCTGGTAGGTGGCGATGGTGACCGGCCTGACCTGCTTGCGGGCGCCGGTGTACTCACCGATCTCGTCCTCGGTGAGCGAGGTGCGGCGGAGCAGCTCGTCGCGCCACTGTCGGGCCGCCACGGTGTTGGTGACGAGGATCAGCGTGGTCGCCCCCGCTCGGGCCATCGCCGCCGCGCCCACCAAGGTCTTCCCCGCACCGCAGGGAAGCACCACCACCCCGGACCCGCCGTGCCAGAACGAGTCCGCCGCCTCCTGCTGGTACGGCCGCAGCTGCCACTCCGACTCGTCCAGCGCGATCGGGTGCGCCTCACCGTCGACGTAACCGGCGTAGTCCTCCGCCGGCCAGCCGAGCTTCAACAACGCCTGCTTCAACGCCCCGCGCTGCGAAGGGTGCACGGACACGGCACCGGCGTCGTAGCCGGGTTCGTCGATGCGGGCACCGAGCATCGGCGCGAGCCGCTTCGACCGCAGCACCTCCTCCAGCACCGGTCGGTCGGTGCTGGACAGGACGAGGTGATGCACCGGGTGCTTGTCGAGCCGAAGCCGGCCGTACCGGGACATGGTCTCGGCCAGGTCCACCAGCAGCGAGTGCGGCACGGGGTAGCGGCTGAACCGGAGCAGCACGTCGACGACCTGTTCGGCGTCGTGACCCGCTGCGCGGGCGTTCCACAACCCCAGCGGCGTCAACCGGTAGGTGTGCACGTGCTCCGGCGAGCGCTCCAGCTCGGCGAACGGTGCGATCTCGCGGCGGCAGTCGGCGGCGTCTGGATGGTCGACCTCGAGCAGCAGGGTCTTGTCAGACTGGACGATCAGCGGGCCGGCGCTCACCCGACCTCCTCGGGCTGGCTCTCGGCCCGGCGCCGGGCCCGGTAGGCCGCGACGTGCGCCCGGGACGCGCATCGGTCCGAGCAGAAGCGACGGGACTGGTTGGGAGACAGGTCGACGAAGACGTCGGCGCAGCCGTCGGCGGAGCAGACCCCGAGGCGGGACGCGCCCGGGTCGCACACCATGCCGCTGAGACCCATCAGAGCCTCGGCGATGAGCAGCTCGGCGACCGACGAGCCGCGGCCGCCCACGTGCAGGTGCCACGCCTGCCCGTCGTGGCCGGCGATGTACGGACGCACCGGGTGCCGCGCGAGCAGCGCGTTCAGCTGGTCGACCACCGCGGCCGCGTCCCCGCGCTCGGCCGCCTCGAACACCGGGCGTAGGTCGCGAGTGAAACGGGTGAGCGCAGCCCGGTCCCGGTCGGTCAGCCGAGGGACCAGCTCCTCGTCGTCGGCGAGGGCCGCGGGCAGCTCGTCCTGGTCGGCCAGGGGGGTGTTGACGAGCCGGGCGGCGCGCTCGGCGTACCGCACGAAGTCCACACTCGGAGCCTACCGGGGGCAATCGAGTCGGGCCGGAGCGTGGCAGGCTGCCCCGGTGCGGTGGATCGACAGCCTGGAGGCGGCCGCGGCCGACCGGATGGACGAGGCGTTGCACCGCTATGTCCGGCAGGGAGCGGGCGCCGGGCGCAGCGTGCTCGCGGCCGAGGCGGCCTGGCAGGAGCTCGTGCTGCGTCCGCGGGTTCTCGTCGACGTGTCCCGGGTCCGCACCGCGACCACCGTGCTCGGGACTCCGGTCGACCTGCCGGTGCTCGTCGCGCCGACCACGCTGCAGGCGGCGTTGCACCCGGACGGGGACGCCGCCACCGTGCGGGGCGCCGGGGCGGCGGGCTCGCTGGCGTGCGTGTCGTCCAACGCCGGCGTGCCCTTCGCCGCCGTCGGGTCGGAGGGGATGCCATGGTGGCTGCAGGTCTACGTGACGCGAGACCGTGCCTCGACCGTCGACCTGCTGCAGCGGGCGGTGCATGCTGGGGCGCGAGCGGTCGTGCTCACGGCGGACACGCCAGTGGTCGGACGCAAGGAGGACCCGGTCGGGGAGCCGACCGCCTGGGACCTCGTCGCTCGGGGCGCGCTGCGCGCCAACCTGGGCACGGGGAGCACCGAGGAGGCGCTGGAGAAGGCCGACGACCTGACCCCGGACACGATCGGCTGGCTGCACGAGATCACCGGTCTGCCGGTGGTGGTCAAGGGGGTGCTGCGCGCCGACGACGCCCGGCGCTGCGCTGAGGCAGGTGCCGCCGCCGTCGTGGTGTCGAACCACGGCGGTCGTCAGCTGGACGGTGCGGTCGCCCCGGCGCGGGCACTGCCGGAGGTGGCCGACGCGCTGGCAGGCAGTGCCGTGGAGGTGTACGTCGACGGTGGCCTGCGGCGGGGCGAGCACGTGCTGTCCGCGCTGGCCCTCGGCGCGCGCGCCGTCCTCGTCGGTCGCCCTGCGCTGTGGGCGCTCGCCGTCGACGGCGCCACGGGCGTGCAGCGGCTGCTGGCTGAGCTCGGCGCCGAACTGACCGCTGCGATGCGGCTGGCCGGCTGCCCCCATCTGGCCGCGGTGAGCGCCGACCTGATCGGCTGACCTCGCGGCCGGCTAGCGCTGGGCCGGTCCCGTCGGGGCGCCCACGGACGCGGACGTGGTGGTCTCGGGCAGTCCCGCGCCCGGGCCGTCGGCCTGCTCCGGTCGGCGAGACAGCGCGCTCGGCCACCACATCCGTGGGCCGACGTCCAGCGTCAACGCCGTCACCAGCACCGACCGGACGACGATGGTGTCGAGCAGCACGCCCAGCGCCACGGCGTAGCCGAGCTGGGTCAGGAAGGTCAGCGGGAGGGTCGCGAGGACGGCGAACGTGCCAGCCAGCACCAGCCCGGCCGAGGTGATCACGCCGCCGGTGGCGGACAGGCCGACCAGCGCCCCGCGACGGGTGCCGTGGTCGTGGGCCTCCTCCCGGATCCGCGTCATCAAGAAGATGTTGTAGTCGATGCCCAGCGCCACCAGGAAGACGAACACGAAGAGCGGGAACGAGCTGTCGGCTGCCGAGACCCCGAACAGGTACTCGAAGGCGAGCGCGCTCAGCCCCAGCGCTGCGCCGAAGGAGAGCACCACGGTGCCGATGAGCAGCAGTGGGGCCACCACCGCCCGCAGCAGAGCAGCCAGGATCAGGAACACCACCAGCAGGACGAGCGGGATGACCACTGCGTTGTCGCGCTGGGAGGCGTTCTGGATGTCCAGGTTGACCGCGGTGAACCCGCCGACCAGAGCGTCGGCGTCGGGCAGCTCCGCAACCGCGTCGCGCAGCCGGTTGATCGTCGCGTAGGCCTCGTCGCTGTCGGGCGAGTCGGTCAGGGTGGCCTCGACGAGGGCGGTGTCGCCGGCCACCCGAGGCTCGGTCGCCGAGGCGATGCCGGAGGTCTGCTCGACCGTCGCCCGCACCTGGTCCGCCGCGTCGGCGGTGCTGAGCACCGCGACCGGGCTGCCGGCGCCACCGGCGAAGTGCGCGTTGACGACCTCCTGGCCCTCGATCGAGTCCGGAGTGCCGCGGAACGACTCGGCCTGGGTGAGCCCGTTGGCGTTCAACCCGAGCATGCCGAGCGCCGCGCCGCCGAGCAGCACCGTGGTCACGACCCAGACCAGTCGCGGGCGGGGCAGCATCGCGGTGCCGACCCGAGCCCACAGCCCGCGCGCCGTGGGCTCGTCGCTGCCCAGGGTCGGTCGCACCGGCCAGAAGACCCACCGACCGACGATCACGAGCAGGGCGGGCAGCAGCGTGATCATCACCAGCAGGCCGACCGCGACGCCGATGGCGGCGACCGGGCCGAGCCCCTGGGTGGAGTTCATCGTCGCGGCGAGCAGGCACAGCATGCCCAGCACCACGGTGCCGGCGCTGGCGATGATGGCCGGGCCGGCGCGGTGCAGCGCTTCGGCCATCGCCTCGTGCCGGTCCGCGTGCAGCCGCAGCTCCTCGCGGTAGCGGGCCACCAGCAGCAGGGCGTAGTCGGTGCCCGCGCCGATCACCAGCACGGTGAGGATGCCGGCGCTCTGCGCGTTGACGGTGAGCCCGGCGTGCTGGATCAGCAGATAGATCACCGCCTGCGCAGCCATCAGCGCGACCAGTGCGCTGAGCACGGGCAGCAGCCACAGCACCGGGCTGCGGTAGGTGAGCAGCAGGATCACGATGACGACGCCGAGCGCGGCGAACAGCAGCGTGCCGTCGATACCCTCGAACGCGGCGGCGGAGTCCGCGGCGTTGCCCGCCGGGCCGGTGATGTGGGTGGCCAGACCCTCCGGCCCGTCCGCTGCGGTGACCCGCATGTCCTCGACCACGTCGGCGGCCAGCTCCCAGCCGTCCGGGCCGAGGTCGATCGGCACGATGGTCTCCAGCGCCTCCCCGTCCTCGGACGGGAACGGGCCCTGCACCTCGCCCGCGATGCCCTGCACGTCGGCGAAGTCGTCGGCGTCGGCCCTCGCCGCCTGCTGGTCCTCGGCGGTCACGCCACCGTCGCGCTGGTAGACGACGACCGCCGGGATCAGGTCGGGGGACTGGAAGGCCGCCTGCGCCTCCAGGGCCTTGGTCGACTGGGCGTCACTGGGAAGCCAGGAGACCGCCTGGTTGTCCTGGGCGCCGGTGAGCTTCGAGGCCAGCGGTCCGGCGACCACGAGGACCGCCACCCAGAACGCAAGCACCATCCACTTCGTCACCCGGCCGCTCACCAGCCCGGCGGTCCGCCTGTGCATGTGGCTGCCCTCCCCGGCCGCGATCTCGGTGCCGGGCCCTCCACCCGGTCCGACCCGTCAGGCGAGACGCTACCGAGGCCCTCCCGACAGGCCCACGGGATTTCGCAGCCGTTACCGGATGTTCATCTCGGCGCCCGGTCCAGAGAGCTGCCGCTGACCGTCCGGCGCACGGCGTCGGTCACCACGTCCACCAGACAGCTCCGTTGCGCGTACGCCGCCCGCTGGACGTCGGCGCCGGTTCCGTTCGCGAGCACCTCCTCCACCCGGTCGCTCACCCGCTGCTCGTCGCCGTACCGGCGCAGCGCCGGTCGCGCGTGGTCGAGCAGCCGCTGCACCTGGATTCGGGCCGGGACCGTCGTTCCCGCCACCGGGTCCACGAGGTCGCCGCCGAGACCCGTGCGGGCGGCTCGCCAGGCGGCCGCGCGGAGCACCTCGATCCGCAGCGGGGTTGCGGGCACCGACCGCTGCCAGTCCCGGGCCGCCGTCTCCACCAGCGCCCGCGCCAGCCCGGTCAGCATCACCGCGTCCTCCACGTCGAGGCAGACGTCGAGCACCCGGACCTCGACCGTCGGCCACTCCCGCGAGGCGCGGACATCGAGGTAGACCATGCCGTGGTCCATCGCGCCCCCGCAGGCGACCATGGTGTCGACGGCCGCCCGGTAGCCGGCCGCGGTCCCGAACAGCTCGCTCGGCCCCGCACTCGGCCACCGGCTCCACAGCCGCTGCCGGTAGCTGGCGTAGCCGGTGTCCCGCCCCTGCCAGTACGGCGAGTTGGTGGACAGCGCGGTCAGCACGGCGAGCCAGGGTCGGACCCGGTCGATCACGCCGACCGCCTCGTCCAACGACTCGACCGCAACGTGCACGTGGCAGCCGTTGCACAGCAGCTCGCGCGCGGTCATGCCGTACTCGCGGTTGAGCCGCTCATAGCGGGCGTCCCTCGTGGCGGTGGGTGCGACCTCCACCGGGCTGGTCGCCAGCGCGGCCAGCCGAAGCCCGTGCCGCTCGGCAGCGGCTGCCAGCCGTCCGCGCAACCGGCGCAGGGAGGCGTCCACGGCGGACAGGTCGTCGACGGGGTCGGTGCCGAGCTCGACCTGTTCGCGCTTCAGCTCGTGCTCCACCCCGCCCGGACCGGTGTCGCTGCCCCCCGCGGCCTCGACCACGTCGTCACCGAGCGGTCGGGGGCACCCGGTGGCCGGATCGACCAGCAGCAGCTCCTCCTCGACGCCGACCGTCCGCTCGCCCGAGATGTCCGTCATGCGGTCATCCTGCCTGTTCGGCGGGGATGTGCAGGCTCAACCGGCCGCCACCGAGCTGATCCGGTGCAGCGCGAACGTCCGGGTGCGGGCGCTGCGGTGGTCGTACGCGGTCAGCCGGCCACCGTCGACCCCTACCGGGTCGACGACCCGCTCAGACACCGTGCCGGTCTCGTCGAGGTAGGCCAGCCACACCGTGCGGGCGTCCTCGGCTGCGGCCTGGAGCTCGGCGACCAGACTGGTGGGACCGGTGACCCGGGTGCCGGCCGGACGTGCCGCGCGCGCTCGCTCGCCGGCCCGCACCGCCTGCACCACGGCGGCCGTCCGGCTCTCGTCCAGCGGGTGCACCTCGGTGACCGGGCGCCGCCGAGGACGGGCCCGGCGGCTGTCCGCCATCGCACCGACCGTCCGGCCGTCCGGGCCCTCCAGCAGCGGGGCCTGATGGACCCGGCGAAGCCGCGCCAGCACGATGTCGGCGGGCAGGTCGGACAGCGCCACCGTCGGCGCCACCCGGCGCAGGTTCAGCGAGGCAAGCGCAGGGTCGGCCAGCACGGTGTCCAGCTCGGTGGGGTCGTCGGCGCGCAGGTAGACCTCGGCCGCACCGACGCGCAACCGGCCGTGCCGGCGGGCCGTGTCGTCGACCAGGTAGGTCAACGGCTGCGGGACCGGCGTGCGGGAGTGTGCCTGCAAGAACGCGTGCACCTCGCTGGCCGGCCAGCCGGCGTCCATGGCGCGGCGCACCGAGTCGGCAGAGAAGCGGTAGACCGTCGCCCCGCCTCGGGACTCCACGTCGGCCAGCAGCGCCAACCGGTGACCGAGGGCCGGGTGCAGCGGGCCGGGGGCCACCGCGGTGAGATCGCCTTGCAGCAGGACGTGGTCCACCGGCTCCGGCAGCAGCGGTGCGAGCCGGTCGGCTGCGGCCGGGGGGTCGGTGAGCAGGAGCCGGCCGTGGGCGGTTGCCGCGCCGTCGGCCAGCACGCCGAGGGCGTGTCCCTCGACCAGCGTCCGCCGGACCAGCGCGTCTCGCAGCGCCACCCGCCGCGGCCGGGACCAGGCCACGGCCCGGACCACCTGCTCCACGTCATCGACCGCTGCGCCGGGCCCGGCCTCGGCCAGCACCTGCAACGTCGCCCGGCGCACCGCGGCCGCCCCGCCGCGCTCCAGGTCGGGCGCCAGCGGGTTCACCGGCCGGTCCCGCTCGTCCCGCCCGCCCACCAGCACCATGGCCCGCGGACTGAACAGCCAGGCCTGGGCGAGCACCACCCAGCGTTCGGCGAGCGGCCGCTCCCGCCATCCGTCGAACGCCTCCGTCGGCAACCACGCCTCCTCCAGCTCCGGGTCGTCACCGACCGCGAGCAGTCCCGCCGCCGACGCCACCTCGAGCAGGGTGCCGGCGGCCTCCTCGGACACGTCCAGCTCGGCGGCCAGTGCCCGCAGATCCCGCCGCCCGACGCCGCCGGAGCGCAGCACGGGTGCGGGCGCCGCGCCCCACGTCTCGAGCAGCAGGTCGACGCGCCGGACCGTGTCGTACGCCGCGCCGGCGCCGATCGCGTCCGCGCGGTCCGCTCGAACCGAGCGCACGTTCGGCGCCGGTGCCGCGTCGACCGGCCACGTCGTCGTACGGCCACCCCGCAGGTGCAGCCCGACCTCGCGGGGCAGGCACACCGTGCGGTCGTCCACCCGCACCAGCAGGCCCCGGCCGAGCAGGTGCTGGAGGGCGCCGCGGGCGGTGGCCAGCTCGACGTCGGGGGGGACGTCCCCGAGTCGCCCGCTCGGCGGGCCCGCCGCGAGCCGGTCGAGCAGTTGGCGCACGTCGTCGCCGGCGGCGGCGGTGGCGTCGTCGATGCGGGCCTGCGCCCAGGCCGGGTCCCGGTAGCTCGCCGCGATCCGGTCCGCGGTCCGCCCCGGGTCCCCGGCCGGCGCAAGCCCCAGGTCCTCGGCCAGCGTGTGCACCCGGGCTGGTCGTGCCCCGCCGAGCAGCGCCGACAGGCTCGGTCCCAGCCCGGCGGGAGTGGGGCCGACCACGTCGTGCGCGGCGCGTACCAGCCGGAGGTCGTCGGATTCGCCCCACACCAGGGCGAGCGAGCGCAGCCGGTCCAGCACGGTGGTGACGGTGGCCGGCGCCGCGTGCACCAGCCGCTGCACGTCGGTGCTGGTCACCGGCGCCGGCAGCAGGGCGAGCGCCTCCAGCACCGACAGGTGCGCGGTGTCCAGCCGGTCCACCGCCATCGCGACCGAACCGCGACCGGCCGCGCGCGCCGCCAGCTGGGCCAGGTCGGCCGGCGCCGGGCGGGCCAGGTCCGGGCGGGCGGTGACCAGTGCGATGAGGGCAGCGTCGTCCCAGCCGCGCAGCGCGTCGGCCAGGGTGCGCGCAGCCGGCGCGGTCGGACTCGGTCGGGCCATCGGACCAACGGTACGTGCCCTGGGCGGGTCGGTACGGCAGGCTGGGGCGTCCAGCACCGCGGTCCGGCCGCGACGTGCGGATCGGCTCGCGGGAGGAATGCTGATGGCGACCGTCGTTGCCGAGGGGTTGGCCAAGCGGTACGGCAGCAAGCAGGCGGTCGACGACCTGTCCTTCCGGGTCGACCCGGGCAGCGTCACCGGCTTCCTGGGACCGAACGGCTCGGGCAAGTCCACGACGATGCGGTTGATGCTCGGCCTGGACAACGGTGCCGGCACCACGACCTTCGACGGCCGGTCGTTTCGCGACCTCCCCGATCCGGCGCGGCACGTCGGCGCGCTGCTGGAGGCCAAGCCCTTCCACCCGACCCGCAGCGCCCGCAACCACCTGCGGCTGCTCGCCGCTCCGAATCGGATCCCCGACCGCCGGGTGGACGAGGTGCTGGAGATGGTCGGGCTGACCTCGGTCGCCCGCGGCAAGCCGAAGAAGTTCAGCCTCGGGATGGGCCAGCGGCTCGGCATCGCCGCCGCGCTGCTCGGCGACCCGCACACGTTGATCCTCGACGAGCCCGCCAACGGGCTGGACCCGCAGGGCATCCAGTGGCTGCGTCGGCTGCTCAAGGACCTCGCCGGTCAGGGTCGGGCGGTGTTCGTGTCCAGCCACCTGCTGGCCGAGATGGCGCTGATGGCCGACCGGCTGGTGGTGATCGGCCGCGGCCGGCTGATCGCGAGTGGGCAGGTGGACGACTTCATCCGGTCCAGCAGCGCCACCGGCGTGCTGCTGCGCAGTCCCGACATCGAGCGGCTCGGGCCGGCGCTGGCGGACCGGGGGGCGTTCGTCCAGGGGCAGCCGGACGGCTCGTTCGTGGTGACCGGGATGGACCGGGACGAGGTCGGCGACGTCGCACACGCGCTCGGCGCCCGGCTGCACGAGCTGACCGTTCGCGAGGCCACCCTGGAGGAGGCGTTCCTCGAGGCCACCGGGCTGAGCGAGGAGTTCATCGGGCACGCGGGCGCGCTGACCGGCGCTCCCGGGACCGGGACGGAGGCGGGCCGGTGACCGCCGCGTTGCGCTACGAGTGGCGTCGGCTGGTGACGCTGCGCTCGACGTACTGGCTGGTGGCGGCGTCGCTCGTGATCGCCGTGGCGCTCTCGAGCCTGATCGCGTGGGGCTTCTCAGACGTCGAGGTGGTGCAGGAGGGCGCCGACTTCGTGCTGGCCGCGATCGCGACCCAGGGGGCCGGGGCGGGCTTCGCCCCCTTCCTGATCGCGTACGTGATGAGCATCTTCGGGGTGTTGACGTTCGGTCACGAGTACCGGCACGGGATGATCCGGGCCACGCTGACCGCGGTGCCGGGCAGGCTCGCGGTGTTCGGGGCCAAGGTCGTGCTGACCGCCCTGGTGGCGGGGCTGACCGCCCTGGCGTGCACCGGGGCCGGGTTGCTCGCCGCGCGGGTCTTCTTCGGCGACATCGCGATGCCGGCGGACGTCGTCGGCCGGCTGTTGTTCGGGGCCTCGCTGTACGTGGCGCTGTTCTCGCTGGTCGGCCTCGCCCTCGCGGCCATCTTCCGCAACCAGATCGCGGCGATCGTGGTGGTGCTGCTGTTCCCGCTGATCGGTGAGTCGATCATCCGGCTGATCCTGATCATCCCCGAGGCGTTCGACTCGATCCAGGACGCCGCGGGCTACCTGCCCTTCGACGCCGGCGCGCAGATGTTCACCTTCCTCGACCTGGACCAGATGCTGGAGATCTTCGGCTTCCAGGCGCAGGGGCCGGTGGGAGGCGGGATCACCTTCGGTGTCTTCACCGCCGCGCTGCTCGCCCTGGCCGCCGTCCTCTTCGTCCGCCGCGACGCCTGACCCTCCCGCGATCCGTCACTTCCCCGCCCGCGATCCGTCAGTTCCCCGCCCGCGATCCGTCAGTTCTGCGGCGTCGATCCGTCAGCTCTGCCGCCGGCGCGCGGCGGAGACAGCACAAAGGTGGTCCCGGCCGGAGCCGAAACCACCTTTGTGGGGTATGACCGAGCAGGTCAGACCGGGCGGACGTTCTCCGCCTGCGGGCCCTTCTGGCCCTGGGTCTGGGTGAACTCCACACGCTGTCCTTCGTCCAGCGAGCGGTAGCCGGATGCGTCGATCGCGCTGTAGTGCACGAACACGTCCGGACCGTCGCCGTCCTGAGCGATGAAGCCGAAGCCCTTCTCGGCGTTGAACCACTTCACGGTGCCCTGAGCCACGAGGCTCTCCTTCTGGGGTGTGCTGGTCGGAACCGCAGGTCGCGGCCCCGGGTCGCAACCAGGCGCCCCGCTCGGACAAGGCCCGAGAAAACAAAGCGCCCGCTGTCAGACTTCGCGGGCGTTCAAAACACTAGCGGAAGTACAACTGCAACCGCAGGTAACGCTACGGGGGTGCGTAGAGGCGGGTCAACTCAGGGGGTCGGTGGGTCGCCTCTGGGGGCGGCGGTGGGGCTGCAAAAGTCGCGGATCGTTGGGAGAGAGGGCGGGGGGGCTGCAAAGGTCGCGGATCGTGGGGCGAGGGGGGTGGTAGCGGTGGCAGGGAGTGGCCGCTCGCCCTAGCCTGGGCCGGTTCGCCCGCTTTCTGCCGTTTCGGAGCTCCCCGATGACCCAGCAGCGCACGTCGGCCACCACGCCACCCCCCGACGAGTCGACCCCACTCCAGTCGACCGGCCGTTCCCGCTTCCTCGGCCCGATGTTCCTCATGGCCACGTCGGCCATCGGGCCGGGCTTCCTCGCCCAGACGACGACGTTCACCACCGAGCTGCGGGCCGCATTCGCCTTCGCGATCCTCGCCTCCGTCCTGATCGACGTCGCCGTGCAGATGAACGTCTGGCGGGTGGTGGGGGTGTCCGGCCGGCGGGCGCAGGACCTGGCCAACCAGGCGGCGCCTGGCTCGGGCTACCTGTTGGCGGCGCTGGACGTGTTCGGCGGTCTGGTCTTCAACATCGGCAACATCGCCGGTACCTCGCTCGGCCTCGCGGCGATCTTCGGACTCGACGTCCGGATCGGCGCCACCATCTCGGTCGTGGTCGCGATCTCGGTCTTCCTGGTGCGCCGCGCCGGGCTGGCGATGGACCGGCTCGTGGTCGTTCTCGGCGCGGTGATGATCGCGATGACCACGTACGTGGCGATCGCGAACGAGCCGCCGCTCGGCGAGACCCTGCGCCAGACCGTCGCGCCTGAGACCATCGACTTCCTGGTGATCACCACGCTGATCGGAGGAACCGTCGGCGGCTACATCGTGTACGCGGGGGCGCACCGGCTGGTCGACAACGGCATCCGGGGCAAGGAAAACGTGCCGGCGATCACCCGGGCGTCGATCACCGGCATCCTGATCACCGGCCTGATGCGGGTGCTGCTCTTCCTGGCCGTGCTCGGCGTGATCGAGGCCGGTGGCCGAGTCGACCCGGAGTCCCCGGCCTCGGCGTTCGACGCTGCGTTGGGCACGGCCGGCGAGGTGTCGTTCGGCGTGGTGATGTGGTCCGCGGCGATCACCTCCGTGATCGGCGCCTCCTACACCTCGGTGTCGTTCGCCAAGGTGTTCGGTCGCTGGGTCACCGCCTATGAGCGGTGGGTCGTCGTGGCGTTCATCCTGGTCTCCCTGGCCGGGTTCCTGGCGCTCGGCGCCGAGCCGGTGCGACTGCTGATCTTCGCGGGGGCGTTCAACGGGCTGATCCTGCCGGTCGGGTTCGGACTGCTGCTGTGGGTCGGGGCGCGGCGGCGCGACCTGATGGACGGCTACCGCTATCCGCGCTGGTTGATCGTGGCCGGGATCCTCGCCTGGCTGTTCGCGGTCTACCTCGGCTACGAGTCCCTCACGTCGCTCGGAGACCTGTGATAGCGACCGCGGCCCCGGGACTCACCGTTGACCTGAACAGCGACCTCGGCGAGGGCTTCGGGGTGTGGCGGCTGGGGGACGACCAGGCGCTGCTCGACGTCGTCACCAGCGCGAACGTCGCCTGCGGGTTCCACGCCGGCGACCCGGTCACGATGCAGCGGGTCTGCGGCTGGGCGGCCGAGCGCGGCGTCGCGATCGGCGCACAGGTGTCCTATCGCGACCTGGCCGGCTTCGGCCGCCGCTTCGTGGACGTGGAGCCGGCCGAGCTCACCGCCGACGTGGTCTACCAGCTCGGCGCGCTGGCCGGTTTCGCCGCGATGGCCGGCACCGGGCTTGCGTACGTCAAACCGCACGGCGCCCTGTACAACGCGATCGTCGGCCATGAGGACCAGGCCGCAGCCGTCGTCGCGGCGGTCCGGCTCTTCGACCCCGACCTGCCGGTCCTCGGGTTGCCCGGGTCGACGTGGCTTCGGCAGGCCGACGGGGCCGGACTGCGGCCGGTGCCCGAGGCGTTCGCGGACCGGGCCTACCAGCCGGACGGCACGCCGGTCTCCCGCCGCGAACCGGGCGCGCTGCTGTCCGACGCCGCGACGGTGGCCGAGCGTTGCGTCCGGATCGTCCGCGACAGCCAGCTCGACGCGGTCGACGGCAGCACGCTGTCGGTGCACGCGGCGTCGATCTGCGTGCACGGGGACACCCCGGGTGCGCTGGAGATGGCCCGGGCGGTACGGACCGAGCTGGAACGGTCCGGCGTCCGGATCGCGCCGTTCACCGAGCCGGTGAGTGCGGTGCGTCGCCGGTGAGGCTGCTGCGCTGCGGCGACACCGCCGTGCTGGCCGAGCTGGACGATCTCGATCAGGTTTTGGCGTTGCACTCCGCGGTCGCCGCGTCCCCGCCGCCGTGGGTCGTCGACCTGGTCCCGGCCGCGCGCACCCTGCTGGTGCGGTTCGCCCCCGCCGACGTGTCCGCCGCGGCGGTGGCCGAGCACCTGCGCTCGGTCCGGCCGAGCGAGGGCCCCGGGGCCGCGGACGACGAGCCGGTGCGGCTGAAGGTGACCTACGACGGGCCCGACCTCGCGGAGGTGGCGGACCTGACCGGCCTCTCGGAGCGCCAGGTGGTCGAACTGCACGCCGAAGCGGTGTGGACCGTGGCGTTCATCGGCTTCGCGCCCGGCTTCGGTTACCTCGTCGGGGGTGATCATCGACTGCACGTCGAGCGTCGGTCGCAGTCGCGTACCAGCGTGCCCGCCGGGTCGGTCGGGCTCGCGGGCGAGTTCACCGGGGTCTATCCCCGACAGTCCCCGGGCGGCTGGCAGCTGATCGGCCGGACCACGGCTCGGCTGTGGGACGTCGACCGGGACCCCCCGGCGCTGCTGCAGCCCGGGACCAGGGTCCGCTTCGAGGCGGTGCACTGATGGCGGCGTCCGACCGTGCGGTGGAGCTGCTCCGGACCGGACCGCTGACGACGATCCAGGACGAAGGCCGACCGGGACGGGCCGCGCTGGGGGTCTCGGCGTCGGGTGCGGTCGACCGCGAGGCGTACGGGTTGGCGAACCGGCTGGTCGGGAACCGGCAGGGAGCCGCGGTGCTCGAGCTGACCCTCGGCGCTCTGGAGCTGCGTGCCCGGGGACGGCTGACGATCGCCGTGACCGGTGCGATGGCACCGGTCAGGGTGGCCGGTCAGACCGTCGACACCCACGTCGCGGTGGACGTCCCCGACGGGGCGACGGTGACGTTCGGGCCGCCCCCCACCGGGCTGCGCAGCTACGTCGCGGTGCGCGGTGGGGTGGAGACCGAGCCTGTGCTCGGCTCCCGCAGCACCGACGTGCTGGCCGGGCTGGGCCGTCCTCTCGAGGACGGTGACGTGCTGCCGATCGGGTCGGCGACCAGGGGACCGGTTCCGGCCGTGGACGTGGCGCCGGTGCGCGCGCTGCCCGAGGGCGACGTCGAGCTCCGCGTGCTGCTCGGGCCGCGCGACGACTGGTTCACCGGCGACGCGCTCCGGCTGCTGCGGGAGGAGCCGTTCGTGGTCGCGAGCGACAGCAACCGGGTCGGGATGCGGCTCGACGGCCCGACCCTGGACCGGTCCCGTGACGACGAGTTGCCGAGTGAGGGCACGGTGGCCGGCGCGGTGCAGGTCCCGCCGGGTGGCCAGCCGGTGCTGTTCCTCGCCGACCACCCGGTGACCGGGGGCTATCCGGTGATCGCCGTGGTCCTGTCCGTGGACCTGCCACTGGCCGGCCAGGCCCGGCCGGGACAGCGGCTCCGCTTCCGGTCCGCACCCGGGGAGACCCGGTGAGCGCGCGACCGGCCGGCCGGGTCGCCGACGCCGCGGCGCTGACCCCGGACGGCGCCCGCCGGTTGTTCCGCGCCGGCCTGCGGACACCGACCGCGGGGTGGTGCAGCGGGTGGACGCAGGCCAACCTGATCGTGGTGCCGCGCGTGCTGGCGTACGACCTGTTGGTGTTCGCCCAGCGGAACCCGCAGGCCTGCCCGGTGCTCGACGTCGGGGAGCCGGGCGAGTCGCAGACCCGGCTGCACGCCGGGAATTTGCGCACCGACCTCCCCGCCTACACCGTCTACCGCCGGGGCGAGCTGGTCGAGACCCCGGACGACGTCCGGGGGATCTGGCGAGATGACCTGGTGGCCTTCCTCATCGGCTGCAGCTTCACCTTCGAGCGCGCTCTGTTGGATGCCGGGGTCCCGGTCCGGCACCTGGAGCAGAACTGCAACGTGCCGATGTTCCGCACCGCGTTGTCGTGCCGGCCCGCCGGGACGCTCAGCGGGCCGCTGGTGGTGTCGATGCGCCCGATCCCGGCCGCCCTCGTTCCGGTGGCCGTGCAGGTCACCGGGCGCTACCCGGCGGTGCACGGGGCTCCGGTGCACGTCGGTGATCCGGGGGCGCTGGGGATCGACGATCTGGACGATCCCGACTTCGGCGACCGGGTCGAGGTCCAGCCGGGCGAGCTGCCGGTCTTCTGGGCTTGCGGCGTCACTCCGCAGGCCGCCGTGATGGCCTCGCGTCCAGAGCTCGCCATCGGGCACCTGCCCGGGCACATGGCCGTCACCGACGCTCGGGACTCGGCCTACCTGGTGCCGTGACGGCACCCTGGCGGCAGGCTCAGGCGTCCCGGACGGCCTGCAGGGTGTACGTGTGCGGCAGCCGCCACGGCCGGTCCCGCAGCCGCCACTCGGTCGGGTGCGCGGGGTGCGGCTCCAGGTAGCCCGGCAGGGCGTCCCACGGGACGCTGTCGTGCTCCTCCAGCGCGGTCAGCCGCAGGCCGGCGTCGAGCAGCGCGGTCACGATCTCGCCGAGCCCGTGATTCCACTCGTGCGTCACGTTGGCGGTGAAGGACGCGTCGGTGTCGACGTAGGTGCCGGGCTCGTCCCACACGGTCGGCTCGGACCGCTCGAAGTAGGGAAGCCCGACCGTGAGCAGTCCGTCGTCTCGCGGATCGTCCAGCGACCAGAGCATCGGGTGTCCCTCGCGGAGGAACAGCCGGCCACCCGGCCGAAGCAGCCCGGCCACGACGCCTGCCCACCGGCGGATGTCCGGGAGCCAGCAGAGGGCGCCGACGCCGGTGAAGACGAGGTCGAAGCCGCCGGCTCCCAGCACGTCGACGGCGTCGTAGACGTCGGCCTGCACGAACTCGACCGGGTCGCCGGTGCGCGACGCCAGCCGACGCGCCTGCTCCAACGACGCGGTCGAGAAGTCGAGCCCGGTCATGGTCGCGCCCAGCCGGGACAGCGAGATGGTGTCGGTGCCGATGTGGCACTGCAGGTGGATCCCGCGCAGCCCGCCGATGGCGCCCAGCCGGTCGCGGTCGAAGCTCACCACCTCGCCGATGAAGCCGGGGTCCTCGACGTAGCGCTCGATGCCGTAGTCCGCGGACGCGGCGTGGGCGGCCGCACGGTCGTCCCAGTTCGCCCGGTTGACGGTGCGGTAGTCGTCGGTCACCCGACGATGCTGGCAGACGCGCGCCACCCGATCGCGCGCCCGGTCAGGCGATCGAGCCGCGCAGGGTGGCCCTGATCCGGGCGAGCAGGCGGGACACCTGCATCTGGCTGACCCCGAGCTCGGCGGCGATCTGCGACTGGGTCCGGCCGAGCCGGAGCCGCAGCTGCAGGATCCGTCGGTCGCGTGGGTCGAGGCGTTCCAGCGCCGGCTGGAGGGCGAGCAGGGTCTCGGTCAGGGTGAAGGCGCCGTCCTCGGCGCCGAGCCGTTCGCGCAGCGCCGTCCCGTCGCCGTCGAGCAACTCGGCGTCCAGCGACGCCGGGCTGAAGCAGCCCCGCGAGCTCATCGCCTCGATGACGTCCTCGTCGTCCAGGTCCAGGTGTCGAGCCACCTCGGCAGCCGTGGGCGAGCGACGCAGCCTGGTGGTCAGCTCCTCGGTGGCGGCGGCGACCCGACCCTGCGCCTCCTGGATCCGTCGTGGTGGCCGGACCGCCCAGGCGCAGTCCCGGAAGTGCCGCTTCACCTCCCCGGTGATGGTGGGCACCGCGAACGTGAGGAAGTCGCTGCCGCGGTCCGGGTCGAAGCGGCGGACCGCCTTGACCAGCCCGACCGACGCGGCCTGCTCGAGATCGTCCAGCGGCTGTCCGCGCTCGGCGAAGCGGCGGGCGATGGAGCGCGCGACCGGCAGGTTCAGCTCGATCACCTGGTCCTGGAGCCGTAGCCGCTCGCACTCGGGCGCGCGGCGAGCCAGGACGAGCAGCTCGGCCGTCCGGCTGGCGCGATCCCCACCGGGCGTCGCCGCCACGTCGAGGGTTGATGCAGCCATGCCAGCCCCACCAACGGTCAGGGTGCGAGGTGGCGTCTGTCTGGACCACTCGCCGCCAGGCTAGGGACACGGGACGCCGGCCCGCAACCACCCGTTCGGGCAGCCGGCACCTGGCCGAAGCGCATGTCCTGGCCGCAATCGGGTACCGGGCAGAGCAGGCCGGGGGCCGGTGTCCGACAGCGCGCACCGCGCCGGTCTGCTCCGTCGCGGTGTCCTCGTCCACGGGTCGAGGTCGAGGGTGCACTACGCTGACGGTCGAGTCGAGGCCGTCCAGGTGCCGCGACTGCGCTGGCAGGCCGGGACCCGGGGGGCAGATGCGGCGTCGCAGAGGTCTGGTCGCTGCGGGCGTCGTCGGTTGTTGCCTGCTCGCCCTCGCTCCGGCTGCCGCGGCGGTCGACATCGACCTCCGCGACAACGTGCACGGCACGCCGTCGGACGATGTGCTGCGCGGCACCCCCGGCAGGGACCGGCTGTGGAGCGGATCCGGCCACAACACCCTGCTCGGGCTCGGGGGTTCGGACGAGTTGTACGCCGGATCGGGGCGCGACCGGATGTACGGCGGCCGCGGGGACGACCTCCTCCGCAGTCGGGCCGGACGCGACACCCTGGCGCCGGGGTCCGGGCACGACCGGGTCGACGCCGGCCCGGGTCGCGATGTCGTGGACCTAGGCCGGGACTCCGTGCCGGACGCGGTCCGCTGCGGGCCGGGCCGAGACACGATCCGGTACGCCCACGGCCGGGACCCGCACGACAGCATCGTCGGCTGCGAGTCCGTCCGCGTCGGACGCTGACCCGCTGCTCGCCGCGGGCTCGGCGGTTTCACGCTGGTTTCACGCCGGCGTCCGACGCTGCCCTCGTCTACGATGAGGGGAGTTCGGGGATGTCGATCGTCCAGGCTCCTGCGCAAACCTGGGTGGTATCCCGGCGGGCGGTGGTGGTCGCAGCGTGTGCCGGAGCGGTGGCGGTGACCGCGGACGGGCTGGTCAGCAGGACCGTCGGCGGTGGAGATGCACCGACCGGCACGGCAGCAGCGGCCGGCCTGGTCGCGACCAGCTTCGGTTCGCTCCGGGTGCTGCAGCTGGTTCGCGACCGGCGACCCGGTCTCACCGCCGGCGGCCACGGCCTGGACGCACACGGAGAGGCGGGCAACCACACCTGGGCAGGCCGCGTAGCCCTGCAGCTCGAGGTGCACAACAGCACACCGGCGCCGGTGCTGTTCTCACCGGGCCAGGTGCGATTGCAGGTGGGGGACCCCGGGATGGGGGTGACCCCGGAGTACGCGTCCCGGCCTCCCGGTCCGCTCGGCGCGGGCGTGCTCGAGCAGCTGTGGGTGCGCTACCTCACTCCGTCGGGCACTCCGCTGCTGCAGGCCGTGCTCAGCGACCCGTACGCAGACCGGGTGCTGCAGCTCGTGCTGCCGCCGTCGACCAGGGGCGCCGGCCCTCATGTCCACTCCGAGCATGCCGGCAACCGCGGCCACGGGGGCCACCGGCACGGGATGCCCGGGAGTGGGTCATGAGCGCCGGCGCCCGGAGCAGGTCCGCCGCCCGGGTGGGCCGCGCGCCGGCGGTGGCGGACCAGCTCGCCGCGGCGGCTCGTGGGGTGCTGCCGGTCTACATCAACGAGGGCTTCCTGCCGATGGTGGACGGCGCCCTGGTCTATCACCGCGGCTTCGGTGACCGGCCCACCAGCCGGACCGATCCCGCGCCAAGCCTCACGCTCGCTCCGCACGTGTTCACCGCCGCCGGCGATGTCGAGGCCACCCACCTGCACCCGATCGGCGCCGCCGAACCGCCGCTCGGCCGTCCGCGCGCCCGCCGACAGGATCCGGCGCACCGTGGCCAGTACCTCGTCAGACGCGGGTACTGGGGCAGCTTCCTGCCGGAGGCGACGCTGGTGGCCGAGGCCGGCAGCACCATCCGGCTGCAGGTGCACAACACGCTGACCTCGGCGCACAGGCTCACCGTGCACGGCGTCGGAGGCGCCGGGTCGGACGCCACGACCGGCGACATCCCACCCGGTCGGATGCGCGAGCTGACGCTGCCCGCACCGGCTCCGGGGACCTACCTGTTCAGCGACCCCACCAACGACCCGGTCGAGCGAACGCTGGGGCTGGCGGGCGTGCTCATGGTGACTCCCGGCGACCAGTGGCGCCTGGACGACAACGGAACGGAGTTCGAGCGGCAGTGGGTCTGGCTGTGCCGAGACGTCGAGCCGCGGTGGGCACGGCTCGCGTCTCTCGGCAGAACGGTCGTCCCCGCCACCACTCCGGCGGTGCCGCGCTACTTCACCATCAACGGACGCAGCGGGTTCCAGGCGCTCGCCGTCTCCACGGACGTGGACGCGAACCACCACCGGGACGAGGAGACGAACCCGTCGGGATCCGCCCGGCACGTCGACGTGCGGGACTTCAGCCGCCGCACCGGAAGGGGGACCGTCGGGGCCGGTCAGCTGATCCGCATGGTCAACGCCGGGATCGTCGCCCACCAGATGCACTTCCACGGCAACCACGTATGGACCGTCCGGCGCAACGGCAATGACTTCCCGCGGAGCATAGGCCGGATCGACGAGGAGGGGCACGTGCTGCTGCAGCAGTGGGAGGACGTGGTCGAGCTCGACCCGATGGACCGCAAGGAGATCGTGCTGCCGCTGGAGCGTCCGCCGGACGCGATCGACCCGGTCTGGGACGCGCGTGCCGGTGACTGGGCATTCCCCATGCACTGCCACGCCGAGCCGTCCCAGACGGCCGCCGGTGGCCTGTACCCCGGGGGGATGGTGGCGGACTGGAAGCTGGCCGCACCGACGTCCGGAGGTATCGGATGAGTTCCGGTGAGCACGACCACCCGCTGTTCGCCAGTCAGGTGGACTTCGCTAGCGAGCAGGTGCACGAGGGGAGCCCGGAGACCGAGTTCCTGCTGCACCCGGACCGCTCCGTCGAGCTGCAGTTCTTCAACCGGGAGCTCGAGTTCGACGACGGCGCACGGCACGAGATCTGGAGCTTCGAGTCGCCGACCTCGGGCCGCGGTCTCCCCGCCCCCACGCTGCGGGTCACCGAGGGCGAGATCTTCCACGCCCGGATCAAGCCGGGCAAGGGGCCGCACACGATCCACTGGCACGGCATCGAGCCCGATCCGCGCAACGACGGGGTGGGCCACACGTCGTTCGAGGTGACGGGGGGCTACACCTACCAGTGGATCGCCCGCAGAGGCGCCCCCGGCGACCCGAACATCGGGGCGGCGGGCACGTACTTCTACCACTGCCACGTCAACACGGTGCTGCACGTGCAGATGGGCATGTTCGGCCCGGTCGTCATCGACCCCGCGGTGCACCCGGACTACCCGGTCCAGCCCGGGCTGACCAGACGGCCCTTCGTCGACGGCCCTGAGTACGACGTCGCCACCGAGGCGGCGCTGATCCCGTTCTCGGTCGACCCGCGCTGGCACCGGTTGGACCACGCCGCGGGGCTGTCCGGGGAGGACGTCGGGTTGAACCGGTTCGAGCCGGAGCACTTCTACCTGCTCGGCGGCGAGCTGGCCCGTCCGCGTCGCGGCGGGGTGTGGAGCCTGGACCGGCTGCGGGCCAACGTGCAGCCGGACGGGCAACCGGGCCGGCAACCGGGCCAGCCCGCCCCCACGCTGCTCCGCACGGTGAACGCGAACTACTTCCCGATCCGGATGCGCTTCTTCGGCCCGGATGGGCAGCCGAGCCCGTTCGCCGAGCTGGTCGGGCACGACGGACGGGAGTATCGGGACACGAGCGACCCGAACGGGCCGAGCCCGGTGCTGCGCGACACCGGGCACCGGCTGCTCACCGACCACCTGGCCTTCGGGTCGGCGGAGCGCTACGACCTGCTGCTGTTCCCGCCCACGCCCGGGACGTACGCGATCCAGGTGCAGTGGGAGCACTGGATCACCCGCGAGCCCCTGGCCACCCGGGTGGTGCCGGTCGACGTCGTGTAAGCCCCGGCCCGCTCTAGGCTGCGGCGCATGCCGGGCCGCGGGTTCGTCGAGCTGCTGTACGCGGATGCACCGCCGGACGCGTACGAGCAGGTGGTCCGCGACGCGGCGGAGGCAGGCGCGGACGAGGCGACGCTGGCCGCGCTGCGCGCTGAGCTGGACACCGCCCTGCGCGTCCGCGAGCAGTGGCAGCGGCTGCGCCGGCGGGAGGCCGAGCTGTCCGCGCTGTACGAGACGGCACACGACCTGACAGCGATCCGCGACGTCGATGCGGTGCTGCTCGCGATCACCCGCCGGGCCCGGCACCTGCTAGGCGCGGACATCACCTACCTCTCGCTGAACGACGTCGAGCGGGGCGACTCGTTCATCCGGGTCACCGACGGCGCGGTGTCCGTCTCGTTCCGGGGGCTCCGACTGCCCCTCGGGACCGGCCTGCTCGGCCTCGTGGCGGAGACCGGGTTGCCGTACGCCACCGACGACTACTTCGGCGACGACCGGTTCGTGCACCGCGACGTGGTCGACGACGCCGTGGCCGAGGAGGGCATCCGTGCCATCCTCGGCGTGCCGCTGCTGCTCGGCGACCGGGTCATCGGCACCCTGTGCGCGGCCCACCGCAGCCCGCGACCGTTCCCGCCGGACGAGGTCGCGTTGCTGCAGTCGTTCGCGGCGCACGCAGCCATCGCGCTCGACAACGCCCGGATGTTCGAGGAGACCCGGCAGGTCGGCGAGCAGATGCGGATGCACTCGCGCGACGTCGAGCTGGCAGCGCACGCTCACGACCGACTGACCGAGGTCCTGCTCACCGGTGCGGACGCGGCCGACCGCGACCGCGGGCTGCACCGGGTCGCCGCGGTCGTGGCGGAGGTTCTCGACGCCAGCACGTGGGTGCTCGACGCGGACGGCCGGACGGTCGCGGGTCCCGCTGAGCGCGGTCTGCCGCTGGACGCCGACCTGGCGCGCGAGGTGTCCCGGGCCGACGGTGACGGCCGAACCGTGCACACCCGGGCTGCGGACGGCGGCTCGGTCTGGCTGGTGCCGGCCCGTGCCGGCACCGATCAGCTGGCCACGCTGGTCCTGCACGGCCCCCAGGAGCTCCCGGCGGCGCACCAGCGCACCTTGGAGCGGGCGGCGCTGGTCGCCGCGCTGGTGGTGCTGTTCAGCCGCTCGGTCACCGAGGCCGAGGACCGGGTGCGGGGCGAGGTGCTCGGGGACCTGCTGGCCGGCGCGGCCCAGCAACCGGCAGCTCTGCGCGAGCGCGGTCTTCGGCACGGAGCGGACCTGGACCGGTCGCACGTGGTCCTGGTGATCCGGACGGCCGACGCGGACCGGCAGCGGGCCACCGCGGTCGCGAACCGGGTGGCCGCGGACCACCGAGGTCTCGCCGGGCGGCAGGAGGGCGACCTCGCGCTGGTCCTGCCGGGCGAGGATGCGGCTGGTCTCGGACGGCAGGTGCACGCTCGGCTCGCCGAGCTCGGCATCCGGGGCACGGTCGGAGCGGCCGGCCCGGTGTGTGAGGTCGCGGCCTACTCCGGCGCCTGGACCGAGGCGCGGCAGTGCCTGGCCACGCTGCTGGCTCTGGGCCGGGAGGGTGAGGTGGCCGACCCGGCGGGGCTCGGGTTGACCCGACTGCTGCTCGGTGCCGCCGGTCCCGCCGAGCTCGACGCCTTCCTCGACCGGACGCTGGGGCCGGTCGTGCACTACGACGCCAGGCGGGGGACCCAGCTGGTCGCGACGCTGGAGGGCTGGTGCGCCAGCGAGACCGGCCTGGCCGAGGCCGGCCGCCGGCTGCACGTGCACCCGAACACGGTGGCCCAGCGACTGGAGCGCGTCGGCGAGCTGCTCGGCCCGGGGTGGCGCGAGCCCGAGCGGCTGTTGGAGCTCCAGCTCGCGCTGCGCGTGCACCGGTTGCGTGCAGAGCGGTTGATCCCGGCGGACTGACCGGACATCTACCGACATCAGGTGGGGCGGATACCCATAATCCTCCCTTCGATGTGTGCGCCGCACACATGGTCGGAGAAGAGCGCGGGCCCTACGGTTCCCTGTCGTGACCGATCTGTCCGGCCGTCGTGCCCTGGTGACCGGCGCAGCCTCCGGCATCGGCCGGGCCTGCGCCGCTCGGCTGGCTGCCGACGGCGCCGAGCTGCTGCTGCTGGACCGGGACGCCGACGGGCTGGCGAAGGTCGCCGCCGACGTCGGCGGGCGCACGCTGGTCGCGGACCTCGCCGTCGCGGGCGCGCTGGACGACCTGGGGCTCTCCGACGCCGGCGTGGACATCCTCGTCAACAACGCCGGCATCCAGCACGTGGCAGCCATCGAGGACTTCGATCCCGAGCAGTTCAGCCGGATCCAGACGGTGATGCTCGAGGCGCCGTTCCGGCTGTGTGCCGCGGTGCTGCCCGGCATGTACGCCCGCGGGTGGGGTCGGCTGGTGCACGTGTCGAGCGTGCACGGCCGTCGCGCGTCGCCGTACAAGGTCGCCTACGTGGCCGCCAAGCACGGCCTCGAGGGGCTGTCCAAGGTCGCCGCGCTCGAGGGGGCGGGTCGCGGCGTCACCTCGAACACGGTGTGCCCCGGGTACGTCCGCACCCCCCTGGTCGAGAACCAGATCGCCGACCAGGCAGCGCAGCACGGCGTCGACGAGTCCCAGGTCCTCGATGAGGTGCTGCTCGCCCGAACGCCGATCAAGCGCCTGGTGGAGCCGGACGAGATCGCCGCCGCGGTGGCCTACCTGTGCGGCCCCGGCAGCGACTCGATCTCCGGGGCGTCTGTCGACATCGACGGTGGCTGGACCGCCGCCTGACCCGACCCGATCCGCGTTCGGTGCCGCCGAACCGACGAGAGGACATCCGCATGGCCAGCACGACCTCCGCCGCGGGTACGCAACCGCCGCGCAGCAGCATCGTCAAGGTGGTGACCGCCAGCCTGATCGGCACCACGATCGAGTGGTACGACTTCTTCCTGTACGGCTCGGCGGCCGCTCTGGTGTTCGGGACGCTGTTCTTCCCCGAGGCCGACCCGGTGAACGCCACCCTGCTGGCTTTCAGCACCTACGCCCTCGGCTTCGCGGCTCGCCCGCTCGGCGGGCTGGTGTTCGGCCACTTCGGGGACAAGGTCGGACGCAAGAAGATGCTCGTCACGAGCCTGCTGCTGATGGGGGTCGCCACCTTCGCGATCGGGCTGCTGCCCACCTACGCCTCCATCGGTCTCGCGGCACCACTGCTGCTGCTCGTGTGCCGGCTGCTGCAGGGTTTCGCCGTCGGCGGCGAGTGGGGCGGTGCGGTGTTGATGGCCGCCGAGCACGGTGACGACCGCCGGCGGGGCTTCTGGGCCAGCTGGCCGCAGGCCGGGGTCCCGGCGGGGAACCTGCTGGCCACCCTCGTGCTCTTCTTGCTGGCCGCGTTCCAGTCCGACGCCGACTTCGAGGCGTGGGGCTGGCGGATCCCGTTCCTGCTCAGCGCCGTGCTCGTGTTCATCGGGCTCTGGATCCGGCTGACGCTGGAGGAGTCTCCGCTGTTCGTCGAGGCGCAGGCCGAGGTCGCCGAACGCCAGGAGTCCAGCCACATGCCGCTGGTCGAGGTGGTGAAGGCCTACCCCAAGGAGGTCCTCATCGCGATGGGAATGCGGTTCGCGGAGAACGTCTCCTACTACATCTTCACCGTCATCTCGCTGACCTATGTCGTCGACTACGCCGGCCTGGACAAGCAGACCGCGTTGAACGGGGTGCTGATCGGGTCCGGCATCCAGTTCTTCCTGATCCCCGCGATCGGCTCGCTGTCGGACCGGATCGGCCGGCGGCCGCTCTACCTGGCCGGCGCGATCGGGGTCGGTGTGTGGGGCTTCGTGTTCTTCCCGCTCATCGACTCGCTGCGGTCTCCGCTGATCGTCGTCGCGATCACCGTGGGGCTGCTGTTCCACTCGCTGATGTACGCCCCGCAGGCCGCCTTCTTCTCGGAGCTGTTCGGGACGTCGGTGCGCTACAGCGGTGCTTCGATCGGCTATCAGCTGGCGTCGGTGTTCGCCGGTGCGCTGGCACCGATCATCGCGCTGAAGCTGCTCGACTCGACCGGGACGACGGTGTCCATCTCGCTGTACCTGGTGGCCACGTCGCTGATCACGATCGTCGCGGTGGCGTTCGCCAAGGAGACCAGCGGGTCGTCCATCCGGCATGACCGGGTGATCGATCAGGCCCAGGTCGGCGCCTCTCGCTGACGCGGTCGGCCACCGCCCCGCCGTGAGCCGGCGGTGGCGGTGGCCGGCGGCGTTAGGGTCGGCGCGTGACCCAGCCGGAGACCACCCCGTCGTCGGCTCCCCTGCACGTTGCCGTGGTCGGGTCGGGGCCGTCCGGGTTCTTCACCGCGGCGGCGCTGCTCGCCGTCGAATCGCCCGACGTGCACGTCGACGTGCTGGAGCGGCTGCCGACGCCGTGGGGTCTCGTCCGGTCCGGTGTGGCGCCCGACCATCCGAGGATCAAGTCGGTGGCCGATACGTTCGTCGAGATTGCGGCCCACGAGCGCTTCCGTTGGTTCGGCAACATCGATCTCGGGACGGACGTCACCCGAGCGGACCTGCTCCAGGCCTACGACGCGGTCGTCTACGCGCTGGGGTCGCAGACCGATCGCCACCTCGGAGTGCCGGGTGAGGATCTGCCGGGCAGCGTCGCCGCCACCGATCTGGTCGGTTGGTACAACGGGCACCCGCACTACCCGGACCTCGAGCTCTCCCTCCGGTGCGAGCGGGCAGTCGTGGTCGGCAACGGCAACGTGGCCCTCGACGTGGCCCGCATGCTGTGCTCCGAACCGGCCGAGCTGAGCCGCACCGACATCGCCGACCACGCGTTGCGCGTGCTGTCCGACAGCGCGATCCGGGAGGTGCTGGTGGTCGGACGCCGCGGGCCGGTGCAGGCGACGTGGACCACGTTGGAGCTTCGCGAGCTGGGCGAGCTGATCGACGTGGACGTGCGGGTCGACCCGCCTGGAGTGCTCGACGTGGACGAGGAAGGGCTCCCGGCACCCGCGCGCCGCAACCTGGCCGCGCTGCGCACCCTCGCCGGGCGGCCGGCCCGTTCGGGGGTGCGCCGGCTGGGGTTCCGCTTCCTGCGCTCCCCGGTCGCGCTGCACGGTGACCGTCGCGTCGAGCAGGTCGAGCTGGCGCGCAACCAGCTGGTGGCCGGCGCGACCGGAGGGCTGGTGGCCCGGGACACCGGGCAGCGGGAGACCGTCTCGGCGGGCCTCGTCGTACGCGCCGTCGGTTACCTCGGCGTGCCGATCGCCGGGCTGCCGTTCGATGCGTCCGCCGGCCACATCCCGCACGAGCAGGGGCGGGTCGTCGGACATGAGCGGGAGTACGTCGTCGGCTGGATCAAGCGCGGTCCCACCGGAGTGATCGGGAGCAACAAGAAGGACGCCCGCGAGACCGTCGCCCGCCTGCTGGCCGACCTCGGTGCCGCGCCCCGCGAGGGCTGTCCGGGACGGGCAGCGCGGCTCGAGCGATGGCTCCGGGATCGACAGCCCGACCTGGTGACCGGGACCGGCTGGGCTGCTATCGACCGAGTCGAACGCAGCGCCGGGATGCAGCAGGCTCGGCCCCGGGTCAAGCTCGTCCGCACCAGCGACCTGCTGGACGCGGCGGGCGCCGATGCCGATCCGGTGGACCGGTCGCCGGGGGGGCACTGAGCGATCCCGCGAGGTTGCCCGATTTGTATGGTTCTGTCCTCACCCTTTCGGGTGGGCCAACTCCGCCCTTCGGGTCACTCGCGCACAAATCTGCGCCCGGTGGATGCCAAATCGCGGCCGGGTCGTCCATACTGGCCACCTCGACGACCCGACCCGCACGGCCCTGGAGGACATCATGGCGAAGCGTCTCGTCTCCCTCGCCGCTGCCGCTGCCCTGGCCGCGGGCGTCGCGCTCAGTGTCGGTGGCTCGGCCACCTCGGCAGCTGCCGGAAACTCGTGGGAGCGCCAGGCACCGGGAAGCTCCTGGGGCCAACAGTCCGGTAACTCCTGGGAGTGACCCCCGGCTCGCGCTGCCGGGGCTGACCGGGACGAGCGAGCCGTGCAAAGGCGCGTTGCCAGGTACACCCTCGTCCTAGCCCTCGCGACGGTCGTCGTCGTCCTGACCGGGGTGCTGCTGGACGTCCAGCCGCCACAGTCCGCGGCCTGGGGATGGTTGCCCGTGCTCGGCGTCGGGCTGGCGGCGGCCGAGTTCCTGCGGGTCCGGTTCCGCCGCGGTGACGACGTCGACGCGATCACCCTGTTCGAGGCCGTGCTGGCGCCGGTGATCGTCACCTTCCCCACTCCCCAGGTGGTGGTGACGGTCGCGCTGGCCCAGGCCGCGACCGCGGTCTGGCGGCGCAACGAGTGGGTCAAGGCGGCCTTCAACGTCACCATGTGGTCGCTCGCGGCGGCGGTGGGCAGCGTGACCCTCGGCCTGCTCACGAACACGGTCGCGATCACGCTGGAGTCCCTGGGCTACGTCATGGTCGCGCTGACCGCGGTCGCTGTGGTCAACAACGTCGCGTTCACGCTTGTCCTGGTGCTGAGCAGCGGGCAGTCGCTCGGATCGGTGCTGCGCGGGCTGGCGCCGGTCATCCTGCCCGGCTGGGTCGCCGGCTGGGGGGTCAACCTGCTGATGGGGCTGCTGTTCGTGACGGCTTTCGCCGGTCACCCGGCGGCGGCGCTGCTGTTCCCGGTCCCCCTGGTGGTGCTGCACCTGGCCTACCGCGGCTACGTCGCGGCCCGGGTCGACCGGCTCCGCCTGACCGGGCTGCGGGAGGCGGCGCACGTTCTCTCCGAGCCGCTGCACCCCCGTGAGGCCATCGGCGACTACCTCCGCGAGGTGGTGACCAGCTTCGAATGCCGGGCCGCTGCCCTGGTGCTGCGTACCGAGTCGGGGGAGCACGAGACCTACCTGCTGGTCGCCGACAAGGGGTCCGCGCAGCCGATCGCCCCCGCGCACGTGACCCCGCGCCGGTCGACGCAGCTGGAGCGGGAGCTTGCCGAGGCGCAGGTGGCCGTGCGGGTCACCGCGACCGACGGTACGGCGACGAGCGGTCGGCTGGAGGAGGCCGGCTGGCGGGACCTGCTGTGCGCCCCCCTGGTCGGTGAGCGGCGGCGGATCGGGTCGGTGGTGGTGTTCGACCAGACCGGCCTGGAGGGCACGCCGCGCGCGGACCTGGCCGTGCTGGAGGCGCTGGCCCGGGAGACCGCGCACACCCTCGCGCGTGGTCGGCTGCTGGAGTCGGTGCTCGAGGAGCGGCGCAAGCTGGACCAGATCGTCAGCACCACCTCCGACGGCATCTTCACGGTCAGCAGCCAGGGGGTCCTGCTGAGCTGGAACCCCGCCTGCGAGCGGATCACCGGGCTGCCCGCCGGCGAGGTCATGGGTCGCACCGACGTGATGCGGCGGCTGGAGGCGCAGACGGCCAGTGGACTGGCGATCGACCTGAACCGCTGGGCCGCCGATCCCGCCCTTCCCCGGGACATCCTGGTCAGCACGGCGGACGGGTCACGCCGGAGGCTGTCCTGCTCGATCACTCCGGCGACCGAGGCCGACGGTGACGACGCCACCTTCGTCGTCGTCGCGAGGGACATCACCCCCGCCGAGGAGTACGAGGAGCTGCGCGGGCAGTTCAGCCAGCTGGTCGAGGCGCAGGCAGCGCAGCGGCTGGTGGTCGAGCACCTGCAGCGCGCGGTCGCCCCCGACCCGCCCGACGTCGACGGCACCGACATCGCCGTGACCTACCTGGCCTCGGACCCGAGTGCACCAACCGGCGGTGACCTCTACGACTGGCGGCTGCTGCCCTCCGGGGAGCTGCACGTCGCGGTCGTGGACGCGCTGGGACACGGGGTGGTGGCCACGAAGGCGGCGCTCACGGTGATCTCGACGCTGCGCTTCGTCACGATGGACGGCACGCCGCTCGAGGACGTCGTCGGCCGGGCGGATCGGCTGCTCGCCGCGCAGGACGCCGACCTCGCGGCCACTGTCGTCGTGGTCCGCTACCAGCCGGCCACCGGCGAGCTCAGGGTGGTCTCCGGCGGCCATCCTCCGGCGCTGGTCGTGCAGTCCGGTGGCCGCGTCACCCAGCTAGCGACCACCGGTGGCGCGATCGGATGGCCGGGGGTCGGCAGCGACAACGTCGCCACCGCCCACCTGGCGGTGGGGGAGTCCCTGGTGCTCTACACCGACGGGCTGATCGAGGCCCGCAAGAACGTGCTGGAGGGGATGGACTCGCTCATCCGGCACGCCGGCGAGGTGTCCCATTTGCCGGCAGAGGATTACGCCCGCGAGCTGGTGGAGCGGGCGCTCGCCGGCGCGGAGCGACGTGACGACAGCCTCGCGCTGGTGATCCGGCGCACCCACGCCCGGGCTCGCATGATCACCGGGCAGTTGGAGGAGCGGCTCGCCTGAGCGGACGGACCGGTCAGTCGTCGTGCGGTGCCACGACCACGCGGTTGCCACCGGCCCGCTTCGCTGCGTACATCGCCTGGTCGGCGCGATGCATCCAGCCGGCCGGCTGGACCGGGTGACAGCGCTCGGCCACCCCCACCGACAGCCGCAGACGCGCACCGGTGTCCAGGTCGGCGACGGCGTGGATCACCCGCTCGCCGATCCCGTGCAGGAGCTCGGGATCGTGGCCCGGGACCGCGGCGAGCACGACGAACTCGTCCCCCCCGATTCTTCCCACCATGTCGTCGGCTCGGCTGGCCGCCTGCAGACCCTGGGCGACCAGCCGCAGCAGGTCGTCGGCGACCACGTGCCCGAGCGTGTCGTTGATCGACTTGAAGCCGTCGATGTCGACCAGCAGCAGCGCCCACTGCCCCTCCGGGTCGAGGGCCGCTGCCTCCACCAGCGGCATCAGTCCGCGCCGGTTCAGCAGCCCGGTGAGCTCGTCTCGCCGGGTCAGTCCGTCCAGCACGCGCTGCCTGATCTGCAGCTCGTCTTGGCTCAGGTGCAGGTCGAGCACGCCGCGGAGCACCTCGTCGAGGCTGGTCAGCCGGGCCTCCCACCGGGACGCGAGCCGGGCCACGTCGGAGGTCGGGTCGGTGGCGCCGGGGACCGTGCACCGAGCGCGCTCCCATAGATAGCCAGCCATCGAGTCGTCGTCCACGGCCATCCGCTCGACGACCTCCCGCTCGGCGACACAGACCCTCCGCGCGCGTTCCACCGCACCGAGACGCTGCAGGGCGCGCAGCCGGGACGCTCGCAGGATCGGTTCCAGCGACTGCAACAGGGTCAGATCCTCCCGGTCGAGGACACGGTCCAGTTCCTCCACGGCGGCCTCGGCATCGCCGGTCCAGGCCGCGACGACGGCCGCCCAGACCTCCAGACGGATCACCCCGACGGCACCCTCCGGGGTGCAGGCGGCGGCATCCTCCGCGAGGCTGAACGCTCGCTCGAGCTGTCCGGCGTCCGGCTCGTACGGCGCGACCCGAGCGTGCCGGAGAGCCTCGCGGAGGATGTCGGTCGCGGTGTCCTGCGCGATCACGAACCGCTCGAACGCGGTGGTCAGCTCGGGGTTCAGCCGGCGGCACAGTTGCCCGAGCTCGAGTGCCCGCAGCCGGAGGCCGAGCATCGTCGCGGTGACCCACATCTCGATCAGCGCGGTGACCCAGTCCGAGTCCTCGAAGACATGGTCCCCGGCCCTGGCAAGCAGTCGCTCCGCCTGCTGATGCAGGTCCAGCCCGCGAACCAGCTCGCCCGAGCTCCGGGCCAGACTCGCCAGCATGCTCAGCGCCGTGGCCGTCAAGGCAGCCGAACCGGCGGAGCGGGCCTCCTCCAGGCAGCGCCCGGCGGCGTCGGTCGCGGCCGGGAGCCGGCCGGCGCTGTCGTGGGCGATCGCGATGGTGTACTGGGCCAGCGCCGACCAGCGAGGGTCCTCGGCGCGGTCGGCGAGCAGGTCCTCGAGCTCGGCGACGACCGCGTCCGCCTCGCCGGCCTGGGCTCGGTCGATCCACCGGTCGAACTCGTCGACGTCGGGATGCAGGCCCGTGGTGGTCACAGTGTCAGTATCGGGATCGGGCCGGCGACATGTACCCCCGATTCGCCGATCGGTCCACTTAGGGTGGGTCCGTGACGGACCAGGTGTCGACGCCAGCATCACCCGATCGGTCCATGCCGGTGGCCGACGACCTCGCTCCCCTCGTGTCGGACCTGGACGCGCGGTTGCGGGCCTACGGCTCGATGCTGGTGGCGTTCAGCGGGGGGGCGGACTCCGCCCTCCTGCTCGCGGCCGCGGTGCGCGCGCTCGGTTCCGCGCGGGTGGTGGCGGCCACCGCCTACTCCCCGTCCCTGCCGACTGCCGAGCGGGCGGCGGCGGCGGCGTTCTGCGCCGGGCTCGGAGTTCGCCAGGTGACCCCGGAGACCGACGAGCTGGACCGGGAGGGCTATCGCGCCAACGCGGGTGACCGGTGTCGCTTCTGCAAGTCCGAGCTCCTGGACACGCTCCGGCCACTCGCCGATCGGCTCGGCCTCGCGGTGGTGGCGACCGGAACGAACGCGGACGATGTCGTGGCCGGCTTCCGCCCCGGCATCGCGGCCGCGGCGGCCCGCGGGGCGGTCACGCCGCTGCTCGACGCGGGACTCGGCAAGCGGCAGGTGCGGGCGGTGTCGCGGCAGTGGGGTCTCGTCACCTGGGACAAGCCGGCCGCCGCCTGCCTCAGCTCGCGGATCGCCTACGGCGTCCAGGTCAGCCGCGAGCGGCTGCAGCGGGTGGAGCGGGCCGAGGCTGCGCTGCGCGCGGTGCTGCATGCCGATGGCGTCGAGGTGCGGCAGGTGCGGGTCCGAGACCTCGGCGATCGTGCGCGGATCGAGGTGGACCCGGCCGCCGTGCCGGCGGTCGACGCGTCACACTCAGCCCACGCGGCGGTGCGCGACTGCGGTTTCGACCTCGTCGAGGTGGACCCGCGCGGATTCCGCTCCGGCTCGATGAACGAACTGCTCGTGGAGCCGGAGCGCTGGCGCTGAGACAACCCGATTGGTGCGGGGTCCGCCGCCCCGTACGCTGCTGCGCAGGCCCTGACGGGCAACCCCACTCCAGCGAGGTCAACGGTGCCGACGGGCAAGGTCAAGTGGTATGACGCCGAGAAGGGCTTCGGCTTCCTCACCGCTGACGAGGGCGGCGACGTCTTCGTCCGGTCCGCTGCGCTGCCCGCGGGCACCGAGACGCTGCGATCGGGGAGCCGGGTCGAGTTCGGCATTGTGCAGGGGCGCAAGGGGGACCAGGCGCTGCAGGTCCGGCTCCTGGACTCGCCGGCGTCGGTCTCCCGGGCCCGCCGCAAGCCGGCCGAGGACATGTCGGTGATCGTCGAGGATCTGATCCGGCTGCTCGACCGGCTCGGCAACGACTACCGGCACGGCCGGCACCCGGAGGGCCGCTCTGCGCAGAACACTGCCGCTCTGCTCCGCGCCCTCGCCGACGAGCTCGACCTCTGAGCGGCGGCGTCACACCTGCGCAGGGGGCCGGCGCTCGCGCTCCCGTAGTCGCACCGTCGCGCGGATGACGAAGGTCGTCCAGGCAAGCAGCAGCGCCGCGGCGACGCCGAGGCTCACCCGGGCGGGGGACAGCGGCAGCGCGATCCCCAGGAACCCACCGACCACCCACGACAGCTGCATCAGTGTCTCGGCCCGCGCGAAGACGCTCGTCCTGACGTTCTCCGGCACGTCTCGTTGGATCAGCGCGTCGAGGGACAGCTTGCCCAGCGCCTGACAGATCCCGACGGTGAGGCCGAGGGCGATCGCGATCGGAAGCGAGTACGCCAGCGCGGCGAGCACGACCATCGTCACGTCGGCGAGCAGAACGACCACGACGGTGATCTCGGGGCGCCGGGTGCGCAGCACCGCTGCCAGTCCGGTCCCGATGGTGTTCCCGAGACCGGCAGCGCCCACCACCAGCGCCAGCAGCAGCGTCGTCCGGTCCTCCCAGCCGGGGAACGGTCGGTCGCGCAACAGGAAGGCCATGAACATCACGAGGAACCCGGACAGGAAGCGCAGCCCCGCGTTGCACCGCAACCCGGCCACCACGATCGGCGTGATGCCGGCGATCCGCGCGAGCCGACCACCGCCGAGGTCGGCGAGCTCGACCTGGTCCTCACCGGTCGAGGAGTCCACCCGCGCCGGCAGCAGCACCGCCAACACGGTCGCGACGGCGAACAGGACGAACGCGTAACGCAGCGCCCACTCGGGGCCGAGTTGCGCGAACGCGACGGCGATCGGTGCCGAGACGGCCGCAGCCGCCGTGCCGGTCAGACCGAGCCGGGAGTTGCCCTCGACGAGGGTGAACCCCCCCGGCAGGACGCGCGGGACGGCGGAGGCCTTGGTGACGCCGTAGGCCTTGGAGGCGACCAGAACACCGAGTGCGCCGAGGAACAGGGCGGGCGAGCTGGTCTGGACCGACCCCACCAGGGTCAAGGCGCAGACGGCACGCACCGCCATCGTTCCGCCGATCGCCCACCGCCGGCCCCGGCGGTAGCGGTCGAGGAACGGGCCGATCAGCGGCGCAACCACCGCGAACGGCAGCATCGTGAGGGCCAGGAACTGGGCGACCTGCCCCCGCGCCTCGCCGGTGGGCACCTGGAAGAACAGCGTGCCGGCGAGGGCCACCGCGACCGCCGCGTCCCCTGCCGTGGAGAAGGCGTGCATCTCCAGCAGCCGGGCCATGCCGGACTCTCCGGCCCCCTGGGCATGGGTCAGCCGCCGCGCCCCGCGAACCGTGCGGCCGGCGAGTCGCCCGGTGGCCCGTGCTGCGCGCCCGGTCGACTGGCCCGTCGTCCGAGCGGCCCGCCCACTCGCCCGGAGCGCCCGGCGGGCTCGCTCACGACGGTCTGCGGCGTCTGTCTGGCCGGTGGCCGCCGCCCGGTCCGGACCCGAGGTGCCGCCCGGTTGCTGCGACGGCTCTGGGCTCTCCCGGCCCGCAGGGTCGTTCTCGGTGGACGGCACCCGACAATCCTGCCGCACCCGACACCGCGGAGCGCACGCCCAGCGCGCGCCACCGCCGGTCTCGGGGCGGCGTCGCCGGCCCCGGTCGTAGCCGGGTCCGCTGTCCCGGGGCCAGCCCGGTGTGTGAGGATCGGCGGCGTGCCGAGCCCTCCGAGTGCCGTCCGAAACCGTGCCGATGCCGCCCTGGTGACGGCCGTCGAGGAGGCACGCGCCGCCGCGGTCGAGGTGGGTGGCGCCGGTGCCGTCGGTGAGCACCAGGGCCATCGGGTCGAGGGCGACCGGGTGGTGAGCCATCTGTTCGGGAACACGCAGCGCGGGTACCGCGGCTGGCAGTGGTCGGTGACGGTCAGCCGGGCCTCCCGGCAGCGGACCGTCACCGTCAACGAGGTCGTGCCGATCCCGGGTCCGGACGCGATCGTGGCTCCGCCCTGGGTGCCCTGGTCCGAACGGCTGCAGCCGGGCGACATCGGGCCTGGCGACCTGCTCCCGGTCGAGGACGACGACCCGCGGCTGGTCCCCGGCTGGTTCGCGGGTGATCCGGCGACCGAGCCGCTCCGCGACGACGCGTCGGTGCGATCGGTTGCGGACGAGGTCGGGCTGGGCCGTGAACGCGTGCTGTCGCTAGCGGGTCGCGATGCCGCCGCGGAGCGGTGGTACGACAGCGACCGCGGACCCGCCGCCGCCGTGGCCGAGGGAGCGCCGGGCCGGTGCGTGAGCTGCGGCTTCCTGCTGCGTCTCGGTGGGCCGCTGGGCGTGCTCTTCGGCGTGTGCGCCAACGGGAACGTCGCGGACGACGGAGGGGTGGTCGCGCTCGATCACGGCTGCGGGGGGCACTCGGACGTACGGATGCCGGCCGCGCGGACCGAGCAGCGGCTGCCAGAGCCGGTCGTCGACACGGTCGCCTACGAACCGCTCAGCTGGGACTGAGCAGCGGCCCGTCCGCTCTGGCGCGATCGAGCACGGCGCGGAGCACCTGCCGGATCTCGTGCCGGCTCAGCCGGCGGGTCCGGCGTCACCGTCCGCTGGCCGGCCGCGCCGGCCGCGCAGGTGCGTCCGCCGGCGCCGGCAGTATTCCCAGCCGACCAGGCCCAGCCCGAAGCCCGCCAGGCACGTCCACAGCCACCACAACCGTCCCGCGTCCTGCAAGGCGGAGAAGAACGGCAACAGCGCGACGAACGCCACCAGCCAGAGCAGGGCGCCGAACCCGATGGTCCGCACCCCGTCCACGTCCAGCGGTTCCACCTCGGCGACCAGGTACGTCCGGTTGGCGAACTCGTGCTCGGTGACGTCCGGGCGTCCGAACTCGTGCGGAGTCGCCGGCTTCAGCAGCTCGCCGCTCTCCCTCAGCTGCTCCACCCGGTCTTGGACCTTCTCGTGCACCCGGGCCCGCGGGCTCGATCGACGGCCTCCGCCGGGGCGGGACTCGGGCGGGTCCGGCTGGTCCACACCGTCAGGGTAGGTCACGGCCGCAACCGGTCGCTGGGGCGGCCGACCGCGCACCGGGTGGGCCGCGACCGGCGGGCCCTCCGAAACTTGTTTAGCAAGGCTAACGAGGTAGGGTGGCCGTCGTGCCTGCCGATGTCGCTCGTGTCATACGCAGCCACGCTGGTCTGGCCAGCGTGCTCGCGGTATCGGTGTCGCGGCTGTCGCGCCGGCTGCGACAGGAGCGCGACTCGGACCTGACCGCGACCCAGCTCTCCGCGCTGGGCACCCTGCGCCGGCACGGTCCGCTGTCGACCGGCGCCCTGGCCGCGTACGAGAAGGTCCAGCCACCCTCCATGACGCGCACCGTCAACGGCCTGGCCGAGATCGGCATGGTGCGACGCGAGGCCCACGACACCGACGGCCGGCAGGTGGTGCTGCACCTGTCTGAGCAGGGTGCCGTGGTCCTCGACGCCGAACGGCGTCGACGAGACGCCTGGCTCGCCCAGCGGCTGCGGGAATTGGATTCCGAGCAGCGCGACCTGCTGCGTCGCGCCGCACAGCTCCTGGGTGAGTTGGCGCAGTCGTGATCGTTCGTTCCGCCGACCGTTCCCTAGGGTGCGCGTGGTCGCGATGAGGCGGACCTTCCGGGCCCTGAGCATCCGCAACTACCGGCTGTACGCCACCGGTGCGCTGGTCTCCAACACCGGCACCTGGATGCAGCGAGTGGGCCAGGACTGGTTGGTGCTGCAGCTGACCGGCGGCAGCGGTGCCGCCCTCGGCATCACCACCGGCCTACAGTTCCTGCCGATCCTCCTGCTCTCCCCGGTGGCCGGCGTGGTGGCCGACCGCTTCCCCAAGCG
Source organism: uncultured Actinomycetota bacterium (assembly GCA_963704295.1). Classification (GTDB taxonomy): domain Bacteria; phylum Actinomycetota; class Actinomycetes; order Propionibacteriales; family Nocardioidaceae; genus JACCVL01. The sequence goes on from OY969884.1 coordinate 1,947,037, forward strand.
CACCGTCCTGATCGGAACGCAGCTGGCGATGGCGGTGCCGGCCGGCGTCCTGGGCCTGCTGGCGGTCACCGGACTCGCCCAGCCCTGGCACGTCTACGTCCTGGCGCTGTCGTTCGGGGTCGGCACCGCGTTCGACGGTCCCGCCCGGCAGTCGTTCGTCGTGGAGATGGTCGGTCAAGACGACCTGACCAACGCTGTCGGGTTGAACTCCGCGTCGTTCAATCTCGCCCGTGTGGTCGGGCCGGCACTGGCCGGCGGGCTGATCGCATGGCTTGGTGGCGGGCCGGAGGCCACCGGCTGGGTGATCGGGCTGAACGCGATCAGCTACCTCGCCGTCGTGGGCTCACTGCGAGCGCTCGACGCGAGCCGGCTGCACCCGTCGGCGCCGGTCGCGCGCGGACCCGGTGCGATCCGGGACGGTCTGCGCTACGTCCGCAGCCGGCCCGACCTGATGATGGTGCTGGCGATCGTTTTCTTCGTCGGCACCTTCGGGCTCAACTTCCAGATGACGACCGCACTGATGGCCACTCAGGTGTTCGACAAGGGAGCCGGAGCCTACGGACTGCTCGGCTCGATCATGGCCGTCGGTTCGCTGGCAGGGGCACTGCTGGCCGCGCGCCGGTCCCGGCCGCGCGGCCGACTCGTGGTGGGAGCGGCAGTAGCCTTCTGCCTGGCGGAGATGGCCGCCGGCTTGATGCCGAGCTACCTCACCTTCGCCGCCTGGCTGCCGCTGGTCGGGATCGCCGCGCTCACGGTCATCACCTCCGCCAACGCGACCATGCAGCTTGCCGTGGCGCCGGAGATGCGTGGCCGGGTGGCGGCCCTGTACATGATGATCTTCATGGGGGGCACACCGCTCGGGGCACCGATCGTCGGTTGGGTGGGCGACCAGTTCGGCGCTCGCTGGACCTTGATCGGCGGAGGTGGCGTCGCCCTGGTCGGCACCCTGCTCGCAGTCGCCGTCTTCGCCCGGCACAACGGGCTCGTCATCCGGGCGCACTTCGGCCGACACCCCACGCTGGACGTTCGGTCGGCCACGGGTTCGACGTTCAGCGGGTCAGAGCGCGCGCCAACCTGACGACCGAACGCGGTTCTGCCAGAGTGGGCGCCATGCGCCTGTACGCGATGATCACTCCGCCTCCGCACGTGGTCGCGGATCTCGCGGTGGCCGTCGAGCAGGCTGCCAAGGTGGCGCCGCACGTCCCCTGGCTGCCTCGGCACCTCTGGCACCTCCGACTGGCGTACTTCGGAAACCTCGGATTGAGCGAGGCGGTGGCGGTCAAGGAGACCCTCACCGAGATCGGCCGCTACGGCCCGCCGCTGAGCCTGCGGATGGCCGGGGTCGAGGCGGTGCCGGACGACGACCAGGCGTCCACGCTGCAGGTGGGGCTCGCCGGGGACATCGATGAGCTCTGGAGCCTGGCCAACGCGATACCGGCGCTGGTCCAGAAGCACGGCCTGTTCCTCGACCGGCGGTCGTTCCGGGCCAGCATCACGATCGCGCACGAGACGACCGCGCCCTTCGATGCCCGTGACGCAGCCGCCGCCCTGGCGACGTACAACGGGGTGCCGTGGGTGGCCGACGACATGCGAGTGGTCCGCTGGGTGCCCGGCTCGGACGGTACGCCGGACGAGTGGGAGGACGTGGAGCGCTACGCGTTCACCGCGTCGCGGGAGGGCACGGACGGCTAGGCCGGGAGGCGCAGTCGGCTCACTAGACTCGCCGGGTGAACCCCCGCCACCGCCGACTGGTCATTCCCGGCCTGCTGGTGGTCCTGCTGCTCGTCGTGGTCGTCGTCGCGGTCGGGCGGTGACGGGCGGTGGTGATTCCGCTCGAGCAGGCGCTGCCCCGCCTCCGCGACGCATTGCTGGCCGACGACCTCATCCGGGCGGTGGCGTCCGGTCGGCGACGCCACATGGAGCAACCCTGGCGCCGGGTGGAGGTCCGGCCGGTGGACCTGCGGGCCGGCCGGCACCTGCAGGTCACGTCGTTCGACGAGACCCAGGCGCTCGCCCGCAACGTCGCCGCTGGCACGCCGGCCGAGCAGCTGGTCGATGAGCTGCTCGGGTCGGGCTTCAGCAACTGGCACGTGCAGACGGGGTCCACCACCCTTCAGCTGAGGGTCACCAAACGCGGCGATGGTCAGCTGCACGAGTCCGCCCCCCCGACGCTGCCGACAGCCGGAACCGCGCAACCGCACGACCGGACCAAGCAGCGGCTGCTCGACCCCGCCGACGCCTGGCTTGTCGCCATCGGCATCAGCGACGAACGCGGCCGGGTGAAGCCGTCCCGGCAGGACAAGCACCGCCAGGTGGAGGAGTTCTGTCGCCAGCTCGCCACCGTCGTCGACGACGCGCTGACCACCGGCGTGCTTCGGACTCCCACCGCGGACGCCCCGCTGCGGGTCGCCGACCTCGGCTGCGGCAACGCCTACCTGACGTTCGCCGCCTACCGATGGCTGACGCAGGAGAGGGGCCTGCCGGTCGCGATGACCGGCGTCGACGTCAAGCAGCAGGCGCGCCGGCGCAACACCGAGCTGGCGGACGGGTTGGCGGCGAGCGGGCTGCGGTTCGTGGACGCAGACATCGGTGCGGTGCCCCTCGACCCCGCCCCCGAGGTGGTGCTGGCGCTGCATGCCTGCGACACCGCCACGGACGACGCACTGGCCCGGGCGGTCCGGTGGCGGGCGCCGCTGGTGCTGGCCGCCCCGTGCTGCCACCATCACCTCCAGGCTCAGCTCCGCAGGCAGCCGGCGCCGGCGCCGTACGGGTTGGTGACGCGGCACGGCATCCTCCGCGAGCGGCTGGCTGACACGTTGACCGACGCGCTGCGGGCGGCCCTGCTCCGGCTGCACGGATACCGGGTCGAGGTCGTCGAGTTCGTCGCCAGCCGGCACACCCCGCGCAACAGCCTTCTGCGAGCCGTACGAACCGGTGCGATCGGCTCGGCCGAGACGCTGGCCGACTACTACCGCCTGGTCGAGGAGTGGCAGGTCCGACCTCGGCTGGGCGAGCTGATCGGGGTCGGACCGGCCGCACCGCCCGCGCCGGTCGAGGCGGCGCGGACACGGTGAGCCGGAGTCTGCGGGGGAGGCTTCGCGCATCCCGTGTCCCCGCCTTGTTGGCCCTGATGGCGGTGACCGGCGCCGGCGGGTCCCAGGCGTGGGGCCAGGAGACCTCGGGGGAGATCGTCGTGGACGACCCCCGGATCACCGAGTCGTCGGGCCTGGCCGTCTCCCCGATCGACCGTGGCCTGCTCTACACGATCAACGACTCCGGCAACGAGCCCGTGGTGTATGTCGTGGAGCGGGACGGCGGCGAGGTCGTCGGCACCACCGAGCTCGCCGGCCTCGACGCGGAGACCCTGGACCCGGAGGCGTTGGCCGTCTCCGGCCGACAGCTGTGGGTGGCCGACACCGGCGACAACCTGAACGAGCGAACCGACGCGGCGCTCTACGCCCTGCCGGCGCCCGGCCCCGGCAACGAGACCGTCACCCCCGCGCGCTATCCCCTCGACTACGCCACCGGCCGCCCGAACATCGAGGCCATGCTGGTGGACCCGACGAGCGGTGCGGCCTGGCTGGTCACCAAGGGGTTCTTCGGCGGTCAGGTGCTGCGCCTCCCGAGTCGGCTGACTCCGGGGAGCCCCGTGCTGCCGGAGCCCGTCCCGGGGGTCCGGGTGCCCGGCCTGGTGACCGACGCCACCGCCCTGCCTCGCGGCGGCGTCGCCGTCGTCCGTACCTACGGCCAGGGGCGGGTCTACCGGCTCCCCGACTGGGAGCTGGTGGGGGTGTTCCCGATGCCGCGGCAGCAGCAGGGCGAGACGCTCACCGCCCTCCCGGACAACCGCACACTGCTGGCCGGGTCCGAGGGCTCCCCGGCCTTGATCGACGTGGTGCCGCTGCCGCGTCGGTTGCTCAGCCGGCTGGTCGAGCAGTCGGCAGCGACGACCCCGACTCCGGGCGAGCCGGACGGCTCGCAGGTCCGGCCCGGGCCGGATGCCGCTGAGGGCGACACGTCCGGCCTGCCGGCCGACTGGCCGCTGTGGCTCGCTGCCGCGGGCGGAGCGGTCGTCATCGCCGCCGCGGTGCTGGTCGGGCGCCGCCGGCGGGGCGCCAGGCACCGCTAGCCCGCCGGAGGGCAGTCGGGAGCGGTGCGGTCACCCCAGCCGTTCGACGACCCAGTCGATGCAGGTGGTCAGCGCCTCCACGTCCGCGGGCTCGATCGCCGGGAACGTCGCCACCCGGAGCTGGTTGCGGCCGAGCTTGCGGTAGGGCTCGACGTCCACGATGCCGTTGGCCCGCAGGACCTTGGCGAGGGCGGCGGCGTCCACGCGGTCGTCGAAGTCGATCGTGCACACGACGAGCGAGCGGGCGTCGGGGTCGGTGACGTACGGGCGGGTGTAGGGCGTCTTCTCGGCCCAGCGGTAGAGCCGGTCCGACGAGTCGGAGGTGCGCTCGACCGCCCACGACAGGCCGCCCTGGTCGTTCAGCCACGCCACCTGCTCGGCCAGCAGGAACAGGGTCGCGACCGACGGGGTGTTGTACGTCTGGTCCTGTCGGGAGTTGTCGATGGCCGTGGTCAGGTCGAGGAACGCGGGCGCCCAGCGGCCGGAGTCCTTGAGCTCCGAGGCCCGCCGCAGCGCGGCGGGCGACAGGACGGCCACCCACAGCCCGCCGTCGGAGGCGAAGCACTTCTGCGGGGCGAAGTAGTAGGCGTCCACCTCGGTGACGTCGACCGGCATTCCGCCGGCGCCTGAGGTGGCGTCGACCAGGACCAGCGCTCCGTCGTCGCTGCCCTCGATCCGCCGGACGTCGGTCTTGACACCGGTGGAGGTCTCGTTGTGTGACCAGGCGTAGGCGTCCACGCCCGGCTCGGCCACCGGGACCGGCCGGGTTCCTGGAGCGGACTGCACGATCGACGGAGCGGCGAGGAAGGGCGCCGCGGTGGCGGCAGCCGCGAACTTCGCCGAGAACTCGCCGAAGGACAGGTGCTGGCTCCGCTCCCGGATCAGGCCGAACGTCGCGACGTCCCAGAACGCGGTCGTCCCTCCGTTGCCGAGGACCACCTCGTAGTCGTCCGGCAGGGAGAACAGCTCGCGCAGGCCGGTCCGCACCCGCCGCACGGTGTCTTTCACCGGTGGCTTGCGGTGCGACGTGCCGAGCAGGTGCTGGCCGGTGTCGGCCAGCGCCGTCAGCGCCTCCGGCCGGATCTTGGACGGTCCGGAGCCGAACCGCCCGTCGAGCGGCAGCAGGTCGGGCGGGAGGGTGAGGGAAGCGTCGGTCACGGGGACCCTTCGAGGTCGGTGCGGGCGGGGCGCGGACCCGACGTCGCTGTCGGCGCGTTCCAGTCTGCCAGCGCCGGACCGCACCCTTTGCGCGGGTTCGCCGGGTGGGAGGCGACGACTCAGGCGTCCGGCCAGGCGCTGTCCCAGCCGGCTACCGCGTCGGCGGGTCGCGAGTCCGGACCGGTGTAGCGCGCGGCCGGCCGGACCAGTCGACCGGTGCGCTTCTGCTCGAGGATGTGCGCGCTCCACCCGGCGGTGCGCGCGCAGGTGAATATCGACGTGAACATGTGCGGCGGCACGCCGGCGTAGTCGAGCACGATGGCCGCCCAGAACTCGACATTGGTCTCCAGCACCCGGTCGGGCCGGCGGTCGCGCAGCTCGGCCAGAGCGGCCCGCTCCAAGTCCAGCGCCACCTCGTACCGTGGTGCCGCCAGCTCCTTCGCCGTCCGGCGGAGCACCCGGGCGCGCGGGTCCTCGGCCCGGTAGACCCGGTGCCCGAACCCCATCAACCGGTCGCCGCGATCGAGCAGCTCCTTGACGTACCCGTCGGCCCGACCCCGGCGCTCGACCTCGCTCAGCATGCCGAGCACACGAGAGGGGGCCCCACCGTGCAGCGGCCCCGACATCGCGCCGACCGCCGCCGACAGGCTGGCGGCGACGTCCGCGCCCGTCGACGCGACCACCCGGGCGGTGAACGTGGAGGCGTTCATCCCGTGCTCGGCCGCCGACACCCAGTAGGCGTCGACCGCCCGGACCTGGTCGGGGTCCGGGTCACCTCGCCACCGGGTCATGAACCGTTCGGTGATGGTCGACGCCTCGTCCACGCGGGTCTGCGGCACCATCGGCAGGCCTACGCCCCTGGCGGCCTGGGCGACGTAGGACAGCACCATCACCGCGGTCCGCGCCAGGTCTCGGCGCGCCTCGTCGTCGTCGATGTCGTACAGCGGACGCATGCCCCAGGCGGGCGCGATCATCGCGATGGCACTCTGGACGTCCACCCGGATGTCGCCGGAGTGCACCGGGATCGGGTACGGCTCGGCCGGCGGGAGGCCCGGCTGGTAGCTGCCGTCGACGAGCAGCCCCCAGACCTTCTCGAACGGGACGCGGCCGACGAGGTCCTCGATGTCGACGCCGCGGTAGCGCAGCGCGGAGCCCTCCTTGTCCGGCTCCGCGATCTCGGTCTCGAAGGCGACGACGCCCTCGAGGCCGGGCTTGAACTCGCTCATCGCGACTCCTTCGTCCCCCCTGCGCCACGACCCGGACGTGGGTGGCGCAGGCGCATTCTGCACCACCTACCCTCCGGGGATGGCCGACGAGTGGGCACGGGTGCGCCGGGAGTACGCCGACACGGGGCTGCGCGAGGACATCGCCGGACCCGATCCCGGCCGGCTGCTGGACCGCTGGCTCGCCGATGCACTGGCGGCGTTCGACGCAGGAGCGTTGGCCGAGCCGAACGCGATGGCGCTGGCCACGGTCGGTCCCGACGGTGCGCCCTCGGTCCGGACGGTCCTGCTCAAGGGGGTCGTCGACGGCGCCTGGTGCTTCTACACCAACCACGAGTCGCGGAAGGCCCGGGATCTGGCCGCCGACCCGAGGTGCGCGCTCACGCTGCTCTGGCGCGAGCTGCAGCGGCAGGTGCGCGTCGAGGGGGTCGCAGCGCGGGTCCCGGACGAGGTGAGCGACGCCTACTTCGCCACCCGCCCGCGCGGAGCCCAGCTCGGCGCCTGGGCGTCGGCCCAGTCCCGGCCGGTGGCCGACCGGGCCGAGCTGGAGCGGGAGTACGCAGCCGTCGAGCGCCGGTTCGACGGCACCGCCGCAGTGCCACGGCCACCGCACTGGGGCGGGTGGCGCGTGCAGCCGCAGTCGATCGAGTTCTGGCAGGGGCGGCCGGGACGGATGCACGACCGGCTCCGCTTCAGCCGGGTCGGCGACGCCGAGCCGCCGACGTGGCGGCGGGAGCGGCTGTCGCCCTGACCGGGCGTTCACCGCGACGCGGCGCGGCTGCTGGGTCGCGGGCCGGACAGGGGTCGGCCCGCAGGGTCGCGGTGTCGGTGCGTCCTGGAGGACCGCACCGACCCGCGTGCCGAGCGGACGGGGCTCGGCACCCTGCGGGCCGGGTGGCTGCCGGGAATTCGCTTGTCGCCGCGCCGGCCAGGCTCGGCGGCTCGCGGGGGTCGCGCGTCGGCGCGTCCCGCGGCGGATCCCGCAGCGGTGGCGACTAGCGGGCAGCCACCTCGCACGTCCGTCTGTCACTCATGAAACCGGACCACCTCCTCTCCTGCGTGCCACGCAAACTACGTCGGCGGCGCGGACAGCACAAGGCATCAGGCGCAGCGGGCCGGTTCGCGGACGGCGGCCCCGTCAGTCGCTGCGGAACCAGGCGGCGGTGTCCGGCTGCACGGCACCGTCTCGGACCGCGTCCGCCCGGCTGGCCAGCAGCAGCGAGCCGGGGTCGACGCCGAGCGGGGCCAGCTGGATGGGTGCGCTGCCGCAGGCCACCACGCAGACGAGACCGGGGGTCGCGGGATCGGCGATGGCCGCGGCCCGGCGCACCACCAGGACGTCGTCGCCGAGGGACGGCACGTCCACCCGGTCGCCGAGTGCACCCGCGATCTCGTGTCGCAGGCGCAGGGCGTCGCGGACGAAGGCCAGCGTCGAAGAGGTGTCGGTTTCCTGGGACTCCACCGACCAGGAGCCCCAGTTCTCGGGTTGCGGGAGCCACGGCGGCTTGGCCTCCGGCGGCGAGAAGCCGTGCGCGGTGTCGTCGCCGGCGGACGTCCACGGCACCGGCACGCGGCAGCCGTCGCGCCCGACCCCGCGCCCGCGCAGGTACATCGGGTCCTGCCGATCCTCGGGGGCCACCTCGACCTGCGGCAGCCCCAGCTCCTCGCCCTGGTAGAGGTACGCCGAGCCTGGCAGGGCAAGCATGGCCAGCATCGCGCTGCGGGCGCGAGCGAGCCCGCGGGCACCGCCGCCGTAGCGGGACACGGTCCGGGTGACGTCGTGGTTGGACAGCACCCAGGTGGGGGACGCGCCGACGGGGTCAGTGGCCGCGAAGGTGTCGCGCAGCACGCGCCGCATCGCGTCGCCGGACCAGTCGGCCTGCAGCCAGTGGAAGTTGAACACCTGCTGCAGCTCGTCGGGGCGGACGTAGCGGGCCATCGCCTCGGCGTCGGAGACCCAGGCCTCCGCGATCGCCATCCGGTCGCCGGGGTACTCCGCGAGGACTTGGTGCCAGCGCCGGTAGACGTCGTGGACACCGGGTTGGTCGCCGTACGGGCGCGCGGACTCGCTCAGGTTCTGCTCGAGCTCACCCCCGTCCGCGGCGAGCTGCTCGGCGGTCAGGTCCGGCAGGCCGGTGGCTTTGATCAGCCCGTGCGCGACATCGATGCGGAACCCGTCCACGCCGCGATCCAGCCAGAAGCGCAACACTCGTTCGAACTCGTCGCCGACGTCGGGGTGGTCCCAGTCGAAGTCCGGCTGGCCCGAGTCGAACAGGTGCAGGTACCACTGGCCGTCGGGTACCCGGGTCCAGGCCAGGCCACCGAAGGTGGACAGCCAGTTGTTGGGGGGTTCCGCGCCGTCGGGTCCGCGGCCGTCACGGAACACGTACCGCGCCCGCTCGGGGCTGCCGGGACCGGCCGCGAGCGCCTCGCGAAACCACCGGTGCTCGTCCGAGGAGTGGTTGGGGACGATGTCGACGATCACCTTGAGCCGCAGGTCGTGCGCCCGCGCGAGCAAGGCGTCGAAGGCGTCGAGGTCACCGAACAGCGGGTCCACGTCGCAGTAGTCGGTAACGTCGTAGCCGTGGTCGGCCTGCGGCGACGGGTAGAACGGCGTCAGCCAGACAGCGTCGACGCCGAGGTCCGCAAGATAGGGCAGCCGGGTGGCGGCGCCGGGCAGGTCGCCGTAGCCGTCGCCGTTGGCGTCGGCGAAGCTGCGCACGTAGATCTGGTAGCAGACGGCGTCCCGCCACCACGGCACGTGCGGCATCAACGGCCTCCGAACGTCCGGGGGTCGATGCTGATCCAGAGCTGAGCGGCGCGACCCACGACGCCACCGGCAGCGTCGTACACCGTAGTCGCGGTCCAGGTCTTCCGGCCCACCGTGTCCCGGTGCCGCGCGACGACAACGAGCGCCTCACCGGCTCGTGGCCGGCGGTCGACGGTTGCGGAGATCCGGCCGAGCACCAGCGGCCGGTTGGCGATATCGGTGGTCCACGCGCTCGGGCAGTCCAGTGCCGCCCAGACCGAGGCGCTCTCGACCAGTCCGCCGTCGTCGGCCAGGGCGGGGTCAGGCGTCCACCTGCACGCAGTCGTCCCGTCCGTCACCGGGCCGGGTCGCAGCCGCATCCCGTCCCCGGGGGAGCGGTCCGGGCCGCAGACCAAGCAGGTGGGGAACGGATGGCCCTGGGAGCCGGCGTACGAATCCTCCGCGGCGGCTGCGACGGCGACGGTCACCGGGTCGACCGGGTCCGGACCGGGGCCGGGTTCACGTTCGGCCTCGGCCACCACCTCCGCCCCGTCGAGCAGCAGCACCGTGCTCTCCGCAGTGGTCAGCACCAGGTCGGTGTCGAGCGGCGGCGGCCGGCGTAGGGTCACCGTCACCGGCTGGGGGCCGGTGGCCGTCGGGTCCGCCAGCCCGGCCGCGGCCACCATCGCACCCGCGGTCCAGCCGCCGTTTCCCGAGCCGGGCGGGCCGCAGCGGCTTGCCGGGATCCGCAGGCGGGGCGGCTCGACGCTGCGCACGCTCACGCCGCGACCGTACCGGCCCCCGGGACGTCATACGGCGCGCCGTTGATACGCCTCCGTACGTATGACGTCCGGCGATGCGGCCCGGGGACGTCATACGGCGCGCCGTTGATACGCCTCCGTACGTATGACGTCTCGCGGCCCTGGGACGTCATGCGGCGCGCCGTTGATACACCTCCGTACGTATGACGTCCGGCGAGGCGGCCCCGGGACGTCATGCGGCGCGCCGTTGATAGGCCCCCGTACGTATGACGTCCGGGGCGCGCGTCAGGAGCCGGACACCCGCTGATAGCGGGCCAGGGCCTCGACCCGCTCCTCGGCATGGTCGACGATCCGCTCCGGGTAGCCCGGCGGCACACCGTCCGGCAGCGTCCAGGGCTCGTGCACGGCCGCCCCGTCGACGTCGGCGAGTTCGCGCACGTGCCGGCGGACGTAGCCGCCGTCGGGGTCGAACTTCTTGCCCTGCGTGACCGGGTTGAAGATGCGGAAGTACGGGGCCGCGTCGGTGCCGGTGCCGGCCACCCACTGCCACCCGTGGTTGTTCGACGCCAGGTCACCGTCGACCAGCCAGTGTAGGAAGTGCCGGGCACCGTGCTGCCACTCCACGTGCAGGTCCTTGACCAGGAAGCTGGCGACGATCATCCGGACCCGGTTGTGCATCCAGCCCTCGGCCTGCAGTTGGCGCATGCCGGCGTCGACGATGGGATACCCGGTCCGGCCCTCGGCCCACGCCGTCAGCTGCGACCCCGGTCGATCGTGCGCCATCCCGGCCAGCTGCGGACGCAGGTAGTCCCTGGCCGAGTCCGGCCGCTGCCACAGCACGTCGGCGTAGAACTCCCGCCAGGCCAGCTCCTGCCGGTACGTCCGGACCGAGTCGCCGCGCCGGTCGGCCAGGTCGGCCAGCATCGTGCGCGGATGGATCTCGCCCCACTTCAGGTGCACCGACATCCGCGACGTGCGATCCAGGTCGGGCCGGTCCCGGTCGCTCCCGTAGCCGGACAGGCCGTCGTCGAGGAAGGCTCGCCAGCGACGCCGAGCCGCAGCCTCACCGGCAGCGGGCAGGGTGCTGGCGGCGGCGGGCGAGGACGTCGGCAGCTCGGCCGAGGCCAGCGGTCGGACCCACTCGACCCCTCGCGGCGGGCCGACCGGCGGGCGCCAGCCGTGGTCGGCCCACGTTCGGCTGAACGGGGTGTAGACCGCGTACGGGGTGCCGTCCGGCTTGGTGACCCGGCCCGGCGCCACCGCGTACGCAGAGCCGGTCCGGACGAGATCGATACCGTCCGCGGCGAGCGCCTCGGCCACTCGCTCGTCCCGCTCCCGGCCGTACGGACCGTAGTCGGCCGCCACGTGCACCGAGGTCGCCCGGGAGGCCCGTGCCACCCGGACCACCTCCTCGACGGGGTCACCCTGGCGCAACTGCCAGCCGCCGATTCGCTCGCCGAGGTCCGCCAGGCTCGCCGCCAGATAGGCGCGCCGGTTGGGCCCGGCAGGGCCCCACAGGCGTGGGTCGAGCACGAACAGCGGGACGACACCGGTTGCGTCCTCAGGGGAGACGCGAACCTCGTCGACGGCCGCCCGCAGAGCTGGGTTGTCGGCGAGTCGGAGGTCGCGGCGGAACCACATCACGGTCGTCGTCACGACGGCATGGTCTCCTCGATGGGCCACAATGGCACGGTGAGCGGCAGCCTGATCGACACCACCGAGATGTATCTGCGCACCGTTTTCGAGCTGGAGGAGGAGGGGATCGTCCCGCTCCGGGCCCGGATCGCCGAGCGGCTGCACCAGAGCGGGCCGACGGTGAGCCAGACGGTGGCCCGGATGGAGCGCGACGGGCTCTTGACGGTCGAGGGCGACCGGCACCTCGAGCTCACCGACCTCGGTCGGCAGACGGCAACGCGGGTGATGCGCAAGCACCGGCTGGTGGAGCGGCTGCTCACCGACGTGATCGGCCTGGACCTGGAGCTGGTCCACGACGAGGCCTGCCGCTGGGAGCACGTGGTGTCCGAGCAGGTGGAGCGACGGCTGGTCGATCTGCTCGACCACCCGACCGAGTCCCCCTACGGCAACCCGATCCCGGGTCTCGCCGAGCTGGGCGAGCCAGCCGGCCCGCCGGGGGAGTCGGTTCCCGCCGAGCTACACCCGCTCAGCGCGGCACTCAGCCCCGGCGGTGACGAGGTGGAGGTGCACGTGCGGCGGATCTGCGAGCCGCTGCAGAGCGACGCCGCCGTCCTCGCCGACCTGGCCCGGGTCGGTGCGCTCCCTGGCCGCACCGTTCGGGCGCGGGCAGGAAACGCCGGCGTCGAGGTACGCGGAGTCGACGGCGTCGCGATCGTGCTCGCCGAGCGCGCGGCCGACCAGGTGTTCGTCGGCGCCGTGCCTGCGTGACTGCTCGGTCAGGTGGTGCGCATGGTGCCGACGGTCTCCGGGGTGAAACCCGGGAACACCTGGGTCGAGTCGACGCTCGGGAAGCGGGCCTTGACCACTTCGGTGAGGACACTGCGGTAGTCCCTGGTGACCGCGAGGTCGCCATCGACCAGGTTCGCCTGCCCGAGACCGGGCCACACGCCGTGCACCTGACCGCCCACGACGCCTGCGCCGAGCAGGAACATGCAGCTGCCGTAGCCGTGGTCGAGGCCGGCGTTGCCGTTCTCCGCCAGCCGGCGGCCGAACTCGCTGATCGTCACCACCGTCACCGACGCGCCCAGCGCGCCGAGGTCGACGAAGAACGCGTTCAACGCCCGGGCGAGCTCGTCGGTGTTGAACTGCATCTGACCCCACTCAGTGGTCCCGAGCTGGGTGTGCATGTCCCAGTTGCCGTAGTCCACCGCGACCACCCGCGCGCCCACTTGCGCCCGGATCAGGGCCGCGGTCTCGGTGAGGGTGTCGCCGAGGCTGCCCTTGGGGTAGACCGCCCCGTTCTGCGGCGTCATGGGCAGGGTGGCGACGTGGCCGATGCTCTTCGTGGTGGTCAGCGCCGCATTGGCCCCCCGGCCCAGCGGTCGGGTGTTGTTCTGCCAGAGCATCTCGTAGGCGATCCGGTGCAGTCGCTGGCTCTCGGCGTCGGTGGGTCCGGGCAGCGACAGCCGGTCGAGGCGCTGCAGTGCGAGCACCGGGCTCGCTCCGTACAGCGAGGTCGGGACGATGCCGGCGCCGAGCTGGACGGCGTCCTGCGGGGCGCTGGCGCCGATCTGGCCGATCATCCGGTTGATCCAGCCGCGCCGCTCCGGCGAACCCGGGTCGGCGTCCTCGACCTTCTCCATCGCGGAGAAGTGGCTGCGGTTGGGCTGCGGCAGACCGACGGCGTGCACGGCACCGAACGAGCCGTTCTGCCACATCGGCAGCAGCGGTTCCAGCTTGGGGTGCAGGCCGAAGGTCGCGTCCTTGGCGAGCAGCGACCCGGTCGGCACCGCGATCCGGCGCCGGGCCGTGGCGTAGCCGGGGTCGCCGTGCGGGACGACCAGCGACAGGCCGTCGGCGCCGCCGCGGAGGCTGAGCACCACCAGGACGTTGGGGTCGGTGGTGGCGCCGAAGCTCACCTGGGTGAAGGCGTCACCGATGGTGCGGGTGAGGACTCCGGCGCCGGCGACGCCGGCGACGCCCTTGAGGAAGCTGCGGCGCGAGGCCTGCGAGGCGCCGAAGTCGGGGCAGGAGCAGGGGGTCGGTTCGGTCATCGTGGTCACCTGCTCATGTGGGCTGGGGTGTCGAGAACGACCGAGAGCAACTTCGTCATCCGGTAGTCCCCGATGTCGTCGGCGGTTCGGATCCGCTCCCATGGCTGGATGCCCGTGAACGCCGTGACCGCCTGCTGCAGCGTCGGCGTCGCCGGGCGGGACAGGACACGGCGGCTGATGTCGTCCACCACCACGGAGAACTTGGCCGGCAGGACGGGCATCCACTTCGCCTTGCTTCGGTAGGTGGCTCCGGTCTTTGGCCAGTACCCCCCGGCCAGTGCCCAGTGCACCTGCCACGAGCCGAGCACGCGACTCACGCCGCTCCAGGCGTCCGCGACGTCGGGGAAGCCGTCCGGTCGCGGCCAGTCGAACGGCTGCTGCCCCATGTTCGCCAGCTGCCAGATGTTGATCAGCGCGAAGTCGTCCCGCTTCGTCGGCGCGTGCACCTTGATGCCGAGGGCTCGGATGGTCGCGACCGCGTCCTCGGACGGTGTCCGCGTCTTCTGGCCAACCGCCGCGGCGAAGTCGGGGTGGTCCACCAGGGTGCGTAGCGTGGTCTTGATGTCGGTACCGGAGTTGAGGAACGCCGCCGCGACGGCGGAGACGATGGCCTCGGAGGGCGTGTCGCTGACGAACCGCACGCAGAGCCGGCGCGCGATCCGCTGCGCCGTCGCCGGGTGCTGGGCGAGGTAGCGCAGGTAGCGCTTGGACAGTGCGCGCCCGTCCAGGCTCGAGTTCGGGTCGGTGAAGTCGAGCACCTTGACCGGCCCGGTCCAGTGGTCGGCGTAGCTGTAGTAGCCCCGCCAGGTGTCCCACATGTCGACGCGCCAGCCGGTCAGGATGTACGCGCTGTTGCGGACGTCCTCCTCGGTGTAGCCCGCCTCGATGCCAACCGTGTGCAGTTCGAGCAGCTCGCGGCCGAGGTTCTCGTTGATGTTGCCCGCGGTGGACTGGGCGTTGTCGAGGTAGGCCCCCATCGACGGGTGCAGGTCACAGGCGACAAGCATGTCGTCGAACCGGCCGAGCGCGTGCTTGCGGATCGTCGCGTCATACCGCGACCGGTGCGGCCAGGACTTGTCGCCCGGGGCCGGCACGTGCAGCAGGTTCGACCAGAACTCGGTCATGTGCTCGTGCAGCTGGCGGTTGCTGAACGTCCGCCGCATCACCGACCAGCGCTGGAGGTCGATCCCAACCTCCCAGCTTGGGCGGATGCCCTCCTGGTCGTCGTACCAGAGCTGCTGCGGCGTCTTGTCGAGGTACGGGTACCACGCTCGCATCTCGTCGGCTGCCGCATCCCCGATCGTTCCGGGGGACAGCTGGGCCTCGAACCAGGCACGGGATCCACCGGCTGCCTGCGCGGCCTTGAAGAGCTGGGGGGTCACGCCGTAGCTGAACCTGCCGAGCAGGTGTCGCTCCGCCACGGAGGGCACGACTCGAGGGGCCATGGGTCGATCAAGCCACGCCTCCAATCGCTACTTCAAGTAACGAACCGATCACTGTCCGTGCTGACGAAGCGGGGATCGGCCGAACGGCCAGGGTGCGGGGGTCACAAGCCGCCGGCTACGACCCCTTCGTGCCGACTGTCCGGTCGCTCCCCCCGGCGTCGGCCGAACGGGTGACGGGTGTTGCCGTGTGTGAGACCTGTGACGTTGTTGCTGGCTACGCTGGGCCGTCGCGTTCGTCGGGAGGCGGGAGGCCGAGGTGACGCCGGACAGCCAGCCGTTGGCCAGCCGCGCCTTCGACCGCTCAGTCCTCCTCATCGCCGTCGTGCTCACCGCGGCGTCGGCCATCGTCGCCAGCGACGTCGGCGGCCGGGGGCAGGCCGAGCTGTTCATGTTGTTGTGCATCCCGGTCATCGTCGTGGTCTCGCGCTACCCGATCACGCTGGACCGCTCGGGTGGTGCGATCGAGATCGGCTTCGACTCCTGCGTCCTCGCGCTCCTCGGCACCCTGACGCCGGCGCACGACGGTGCGCTGATCTGGGCTGCCGGGGCGCTGTTGTCCCAGTTGCTGTCCGGCAACCGGGTCGTCGCCAAGGTCTTCAACATCGGCGTGCAGACGACCTCCGGCATCGCGGCGCTGTGGGTGATCGACTGGCTCGGCAGCGAGGACATCACCAGCCTGGTGCAGTTCGCCGCGGTGCTGGCCGGCTGCACCGTCTACTTCGTGCTCGACTTCGCGATCTCCGAGGTCTCGGTCGCACTGGAGAACGACACCCCGTTCAGCGCAGCGCTGGGGCAGACCGACGTCTTCTTGTCGATGGTGAGCATCGTGGCTGTCGACTCGCTCGGCTACCTCGCTGCCCTCGTGCTCACCGAGGTGGACGTGTGGGCGACGGTGTTGCTGGCCGTGCCGGTCGCGACCTTGCTGGTCGCCTCCAAGTCGACCGCACGGGACCGAGAACGCTCCCGCCGGATGCGGGTGCTGTTCGACGTGTCGCGTTCGGTGCAGAGCCAGACCGCCGCCGAGGACGTGTTGGAGCTGCTCGAGGTCGGCGGACGCGAGTTGGTGCGCGTGCAAGCCTGTGGGCTGCGTGACGTTCCTCCCGGTGCGGGCGAGGTGGGCGCGCGAGTGACCGACGGCAGCCGCGACTGGTGGTTGGTCGCGCCGGAGTGGCAGCGGATCCGGTCGACCGTGGCTTCGGACCGCGAACACCTCGACCAGCTGGCGCTGGCCGGTTCCGAGGCGCTGTCCCGGCTGAAGCTGACCCGTGAGATGACCTTCCTCGCTCGCCACGACACCCTCACCGAGCTGGCCAACCGTGGCGTGCTCCTCGACCGCGTCGAGCACGCGCTCGAGGTCGCGCGCCGGCGCGGGTCCACCGTGGCGGTGCTGTTCTGCGACCTCGACGGGTTCAAGCAGATCAACGACCGGTTCGGACACAACGCAGGTGACGCGGTGCTGGTGACCACCGCTCAGCGGATCGCCCGCTGTGTCCGCACGAGCGACACGGTGGCCCGGCTCGGGGGCGACGAGTTCGCCGTCTTGCTGGAGGACATCCGCGACCCCGTGGACGTCGACCGCGTGACCGCGCTGCTGCTCGCCGCGGTGGTCGAGCGGATCGAGGTGAGCGGCCACCTGGTGTCGGTCAGCACCAGCATCGGCATCGCGACCTCCGACGGCAGCGACACCGGCGAGGGCATCTTGCGCAGTGCCGACATCGCGATGTACGAGGCGAAGGCCAAGGGCAAGAACTGTGTCGCCCGCTACCAGGCGGAGTACGGCGCCGCCCGGGTGCGCAAGCTGGAGATGGTCGAGGCGCTGCGGGTGGCGATCGAAGACGACGCGCTGACGGTTGTCTACCAGCCGTACTTCTCGGTCCGCACCGGTGCGGTCATGGGCCTCGAGGCGCTGGCTCGGTGGCGGCACGAAGGCCAGGACGTGTCGCCGGGCTCGTTCGTGCCCCTCGCCGAGGAGACCGGGCTGGTCGTGGGCCTCGGGGAGCGGATCCTGGACCGCGTCGCGCGGGATGCCGAGGACATCCGTCGGCTCGGCGTCTCTCCGATCCAGCTGGGAGTCAACATCTCCGCCCAGCAGCTGCGGTCCCCGTCGTTCCTCGACCACGTCGGACGCACCCGGGCCGCTCTGGGCGGGCTCGAGCTGGTGCTGGAAGTCACCGAACGCGACGTCGTCCGCGAGGACTCGCTCAGCCAGGAGGTCATGTCCCGGTTGGTCGCCGAGGGGGTGAAGTTCGCGGTCGACGACTTCGGTATCGGCTTCTCGTCCATCGGCTACCTGCAGAACCTCCCGGTACAGGTGCTGAAGACCGACCGCACGTTCGTGGCCGACATCGAGAACAGCGAGCGCTCCGCGAACCTGCTGCGGTCCATGTTGCTGATGGGCCGCGCCCTCGGCCTGCACGTGGTGGTCGAGGGGGTCGAGCGACAAGAGCAGCTCGACCACCTGCGCGGGATGCGCAACGAGGTGTCCGCGCAGGGCTTCCACCTCGCCCGCCCGATGCCGCTGGTCGAGGTGCTCGCGCTGCTGGACCGGGCCAACGACGCGCACCGCGGTGCCCTCGCCGCCGGTTGACAGCCGTCCCGGAGGACCAGGCAGGGTGCAGGCGAGGGCCCCCATCGGCGCACCCGCTGGCCGCGCTCGTGTGCGTTGACGGCAGGACCGACGTACGGTCGAGACGTCCACACCGCACTCCCTGGAGGTCTCATGCCCGTTCGCCACGCCACCGTCACGTGGGAAGGAAGCTTGCGGGAGGGCAAGGGCCGGACCCGGCTCGAGAGCTCCGGTCTGGCCGAGTTCGACGTGTCCTTCCCGTCGCGTGAGGCCGACCGGCCGCACGAGGGGCGAACCGACCCCGAGGAGCTGATCGCGGCAGCGCACGCCACCTGCTTCACTCAGAACCTGAGCGGTGTCCTCGGCAAGGAAGGGCTCACGGCCCGGTCACTCGAGACACGCGCCGCGGTCCGGCTCGGCAAGAACGACAGCGGCCTCTCGATCACCGGCATCACGCTGACCGTGGTCGGATCGGTCGAGGGTGTCGATCAGGACCGGTTCGTCGAGATTGCCCGCGAGGCGGAGCGGACCTGCCCGGTCAGCAAGGCGCTCGCCGGCACCGAGATCACGCTCGACGCGCGGCTCGACGGCTGAACGAGCCCTCCCGCGCAGCCGGGCTGGGTACGGTTGCATCGTGCCGAACCTGCCCGGAGCGCGTGCCGTGTCGCCGAAGCGCATCATCGTCGCGGTGCTGGGGGCGGTGTTGCTGGCCGCCGGCGTGGCCGCACTGGTCCTCCCGGGGCCGGGGCTGCTGCTGATCCTCGCGGGTCTGGTCGTGCTGTCCACCGAGTTCGAGTGGGCCGAGAAGCGGGTCGACTACATGCGCGACAAGGCGCTCGTCGCCGCCGAGTCCGGCGTCGAGACCTGGCCCCGCGTTGTGGCGAGCGCGGTGAGCGCGCTGGTGGTGTTGGGCGTCGGGGTGGTCTGGGGGCTCGACCCGGTCATCCCCGACCTCGGCGTCGTCGGACCCGACCTGCCCTTCGGCGGCTGGGGGACCGGCGCGGCGATCATCGTCGGCGGCATCATCGCCCTCGCGCTGCTCGCGTACAGCGTCAAGCGGTTCCGCCTGGACGGTGACTCGGCCCGGCGGGACCGGGAGGCCTCGCAGGCCTGATCGGTCAGCCCACTCGCGGGGCCACCGCCGCCTCGAGCCGCTCCAGCGTCTGCTCCATGCCGCGCCGGTTGCGCTCGGGGAACCCCATCAGGCGGTAGTACGGGCCGAGATGCGGCACCCGGCGCGGATCCCACTCCTCGCGGACCAGGGTCCCGTCCCCGACCGGATCGAGCGTGTACCGCCAGCGGTGACCGGCGAGGTGTCGCCAGGCGATCACCCGGCCCTCTTCGAACTCCACCACGATGTTGCTGATCCGGTACGGCACCGCCAGGTGCATCCGCATCCCGAAGCGGGCACCCTTCGACAGCCGCCCCGGGTTGTCGGGGTCCGCCTCGCGCACCGATCCCGATCCGTCCAGGAGCACATGCTGCCGGGGGTCGGCGAGCAGGTCGAACACGGTCTGCGCGTCGGCCGGGACCACACGCTCCACCGCCACGACCGGGGCGGCCAGCGGGGCGGTCAGCGGGGCGGTCAGTCGGGTGAGGGTCGAAGGCATGGCAAACATCCTGGCCCATGCCGCGGCCGCCGGCCGCGCACGTCCGGTCAGAAGCCCCCGTCGAAGCCACCGCCGTCCAAGCTGCCGCCGTCGTGACCGCCGCCGGACTCGCCGCCCACGTCGCCGGAGTAGCCACTGAGGTCGCCGAAGCCGTCCAGACCGCCTCCGAGCATGGCGCCCATGGCGGTGCCGACGAACAGCGACTGGGCCACCCCGATCGCGCCGAAGTAACCGACGGTCATCGGCCGGAATGCCGGTCCGGCCTGCCAGTACGGCACCCGCTGGGCGCCGACGAGCACCTGTCGGGTGTGCGGGTCCGCGCCCGCGCGCACCCGTTCGGTGTCGAGGGCGCACGCAGGGACCTCCCGCAGCGCACCGTGTGGCGGAGCCCAGGTGACGTCGGTGACCGAGGGACCGTGTCGCGGGTCGAAGAAGCAGGGCAGGCGCCGGCTCGGCAGCGGCTGGCCGCTGACCCGGGCCCGCACGCAGGCGATGTCGTAGCGGCCGTCGTCGAGGATCTCGGTCACGTGCTGAGCGTCCTCCGGGCGGCGCATCGCGTCGGTCGCCTGCTTGGCCGCCTCGTAGGCGTCCAGCGCGCGCTGGTGGTCCGCGCGGACAGCCTCGTCGCCATGCCCTGGCAGCAGTTCGGTGTCCAGCCTCTGCAGTTCCTCGCCGAGCACCGTGACGTCCTCGTCCACTGTGCGGCGGACCGCTGCCAGCTCGGCCGCGGCGTGTGCCCGCCGCTCCGCCCGCGCCCGCCGTCCGTTGACGTAGGCGATCACCGCGACGATCACCAGCGCGAGCAGCAGCCACTTCATGCCGATGAGTGTGCCACCGACCGCGTAGGGTCTACCTCTGACGCTGCCGTGGGGAGCAGCCGTGGCGAGGAGCGTCACCCGACCGTGGAACATGAGCTCGAACTGGACCCCGACCCGGCCGCGGTTCCCACCGCCCGCCGATTCGTGACCACTGCCCTGGCGCGGACCGCGTGGGAGCCGAGCACGGCGGCGGCGGAGCTGGTCGTGACCGAGCTCGTCACCAACGCGGTGCTGCACGCCGGCGGTCCCGTACACGTGAGTGTGCGCACGGCTCAGGGATCGCTCCGGCTGGCGGTGCGGGACGGGTCGCGCCGCCGTCCGGTCCGTCCCGTCGGGGACCCGGAGGCGATGACCGGCCGCGGCCTGGGCTTGATCGAGGCGGTGGCCACCCGGTGGGGGGTGCAGCCGCACCCGGCCGGCAAGGTGGTGTGGGCCGAGCTGGGCGGGAGTGAGACCACCCGTGCGCCGGAGGGTGGCGATGATGGGACCGCGGTCGTGCCGGTTGGGATCGACGGGACGGCGGCGGCCGAGGGGGGTCCTCGGCACCGGGTGGTGCTCGGTGATGTGCCGACCGACCTGCTCCTTGCCGCGAAGGCGCACGTCGACAACGTGGTCCGCGAGCTGACCCTCGCCCGGTCAGGCGCGGAGTCCGGACAGACGGCGGCGGTCTCCCCACGGGTTGCCACGATCGTCAGCGCGCTCACCGACGCGTTCACCGATGCCAGAGCTGAGATCAAGGCACAGGCCGTCGCCGCAGCCAGGGCGGGGCGGGAGCGTACTCAGCTGGTCCTGCACCTGCCGTTTGACGCGGCGACGGCCGCCCGGCGCTACCTACAGGCGCTGGACGACGCGGACATGCACGCTCGCGCCTCCCGCCTACTCGTCCTCGAGGAGCCGCCGGAGCACCGCAGCTTCCGCCGCTGGTACATCTCCGCGGTGATCGCCCAGCTGGAGGCGGTGGCCAGGGGAGGGCAGCCCCCCGAGCCGCCGACGCTGGAGCAGCACCTGCTCTCCGAGCTCGCGACGGTCGCCGCAGCCAGGCGGCAGGCCGACCGGGCCGCCCGGCTGCAGGCTGTCACGTCAGCGCTGGCAGGGGTGGCCGGCTTCGCCGACATCGCCGAGGCCGTCGTCTCCCAGGCGGTGGCCGCCATGAACGCCTCGGTCGGCCTGCTCATGGTGATCGACGACCAGGGACAGCCGACGATCGCCGCCTCCGTCGGGGCGGACGACGCGCTGCTGCGCCGGCTGGTGGCCGAAGCACCGCCCGGGAGAAGTCGTGGCGAGCTGCCGGTGCTGAGAACGCTGCGCACCGGTGAGGCGATCTGGATGGAGTCGCGCGCAGACTTCATCCGCCACTTCCCCGAGCTGGCCGAGCTGGAACCGGCCACCGTCTCGCTGTGCTCGGTCCCCCTGGGTGCAGGGGGCGATGTCATCGGTGCGCTGCGGCTGGGCTTCACCTCGCCTCAGCTGTTCGATGACGACGAGCGGGCCTTCGTGACCGCCCTGGCCGCACAGACCGCGCAGACCCTAGAACGCGGGCGGCTCTACACCGCCGAGCACCTGGCTCGCACCAGGGCCGAGGTCGCGGCTCAGCGGCTCAGCCGGCTGCATGAGGTGACCACCGCACTGGCCGCGGCCCGGGACGTGTCCGAGGTGGCCGAGGCGGTCACCGTGGGTGCGGCCGCGAGCCTCGGCGCCTCCCTGTCCGCCCTGTGCGTGCTGGAGCCGGATGGACAGACGATGCGCCTGATCGGCATCGACGGCGCGAGTCCGGAGACGATGCACACCTGGGCAACGTTTCCGCTCGCCGCCGAGGTCCCTGCCAGTGAGGCGGTCCGGACCAACCGGCCGGTCGTGGTGCGGTCGCTGGACGAGCTGCACCAGCGGTATCCGCTGGTGGCAGGGCAGGGTGAGCCGGGGCGGGGCCTGGTGTGCGTACCGCTCTCGATCGGGGACCGTCGGGTCGGGTCGCTGGCCCTCGGCTTCCCCGACGACCGCCGTGTCGACGACGCCGAGCTCGACCTGCTCGCGACCATCGGCAACCAGTGTGTCCTGGCCCTGGATCGCGCCACCTCGTTGCAGGCCGAGCAGGCCGGCCGGCGCCAGGCAGCGTTCCTCGCCGAGGCCGGGTCCGTGCTGGCGTCCTCGCTGGAGCCTCGCGTCACGCTGCAGCACCTGATGGACCTGGTCGTGCCCGAGCTGGCCGACTGGGCCGTGGTCTACCTCACCGACGAGAGGGGGGAGGTCGAGTCGGCCACGGCCCGGCACCGTGATCAGGACATGACCGGGCTGCTCATCCGGCTGCAGCGGGAGCAGCCCCCTGATTCGGACGGGGAGCTGGCCGAGGTGATGCGAACCGGTCGCAGCATCCGGTTCGCGGCCGTTCCGGAATCGATCCGTGCCCGGGCGACCGAGCATCCGGATCTCGCCCGGCAGGCCGACCTGTTCACGCCGGAGAGCGCGGTGATCGTGCCGCTCAGCAGCGGCGACCGGGTGATCGGAGCGATGGCGATGGCCCGGGTGAGCGGCCCGGCGTACACCCCGGACGACCTGGCCCTGGTCGAACAGGTCGCCGCACAAGGCGCCGTCGCGATCACGAACTCGCAGCTGTTCCGCCGTGAGCGGGACATCGCACTCACCCTGCAGCGCAGCCTGCTGCCTCGAGAGCCACCGTCGGTGCCGGGGATCCGGCTGGCCTGGCGCTACATCCCGGGAACGGCGGGCACGCACGTCGGAGGCGACTGGTATGACGTGGTCCCGCTCGAGGACGGTCGGATCGCCGTGGTCATCGGTGACGTGATGGGCCGCGGTCTGCGGGCCGCCGCGATGATGGGCCAGCTTCGGGCGATGGCGCGCGCGCACCTGTCCGAGGCGGTCTCACCAGCCGAGGTGCTGCACCGGCTCGACCGCGCCTTGAGCCGGCTGGAGGACGAGCAGATCGCGACCGCCGTCCTGGGGCTGCTCGATCCCGCGGATCGCACCCTGGTCGTCGCGTCGGCCGGACACCTGCCGCCGCTGCTCGTGCCAGGCGACGGGACGGCGGCGTTCATCCACGTCGAACCGGGTCCGCCGCTCGGCGTGGGCATCGGTGGGTTCACCGAGCGCCGGGTGCAGCTGCCGCCGCGGTCGACCGTGCTGCTCTACACCGATGGGCTGATCGAGGACCGCCGGTTGCAGGCCGACCTCGGCCTGCAGGTGCTCGCCGAGGCGGCCGCGGCCGCGACCGGCCCGGTGCAGCTGTGTGACGTCGCTCTCGCCGCGCTGGGCCGGGACGAGGGTGCGGACGACGACACTGCCCTGCTCGCGGTCGGTCTCACCTGATCGGTACACATGCCGCCGGCTCGGTGCCACCGCTGGTTGGATGTGCCAATTCGGGTGAAGTCCTGTACGCAAGAGGCCATGTCCGACGCCCCTCGCGTGCTCGCCGACCGCTACCGGCTCGATTCGGTGATCGGGACCGGCGGCATGGGACAGGTGTGGCTCGGCCAGGACCAGACGCTCGGGCGGGAGGTCGCGGTCAAGGAGGTGCGGCTCCCGCCGGACCTCGACGACGAGCAGCGAGACGCGCTGTGCGAGCGGATGCTGCGCGAAGCCCGGACGACTGCCCGACTCAGCCACCGCGGCATCGTCACGGTCTACGACGTGGTGTCGGAGGGACGACGCCCGTTCATCGTGATGGAGGTGCTGCGCTTCCCGAACCTGGCCGAGCAGGTCACCAGCTCCGGCGCACTCCCCCCGCAGCGGGTGGCGGCGATTGGTGTCGCCCTGCTGGACGCGCTCCAGGCGGCTCACCAGGACGGCATCGTGCACCGTGACGTGAAGCCGAGCAACGTGATGCTGGCTGACGACAGGGTCGTCCTGACCGACTTCGGGATCGCGACGAGCGAGTCCGATCCCCGGATGACCACCACGGGTCTGATCGTGGGGTCACCGACGTACATGTCCCCCGAACGGCTCCGCGGGCAGCCGACCGGGCCGGAGGCCGACCTCTGGTCGCTCGGCGCCACGCTCTACGCGGCCGTGGAGGGGCGCCCGCCGTTCGACGCCGACACGACCATGGGCACGGTCTCGGCGGTGCTCACCGACGAGCTGCCGCCGCCCTCGGTCACCGGGCCGCTGCACGACGTACTGGTCGGCCTGCTCGCCAAGGATCCGGCCGAGCGGCTGACCGCCGACCAGGTCGCGCCGTTGTTGCGCCGGGCCGCGCAGGACCCGACGACGCCGAAGACGACCGCCGAGCAGACCGCTCGCTGGCCGGTGCCGGCCGGAGCCGCGACCACGGTCCTGCGCGCCTCCGACGAAGCAGCTGGGAGCACGCCTCCGGCACCGGTGTCGCCGGTGGACGAGCCGGTGGACGAGCCGGTGGACGAGCCGGTGGACGAGCCGGTGGACGAGCCCGCGGGCGAGCCGACGCCGGTGCCGAGGACGGCGCCACCCATGCAGCCGGTCGTCCGGCGCGCGGGACGTCGGCCGCTGCTGCTCGGGATCGTCGCGCTGCTCGCAACCGGCACTGCGCTGGCGGCCGTGCTGTGGTTGACCGGGGCCGACCCGAGTGGGACGGACGACACCTCGGCGGGCGCCGAGCCGACGGCAACCTCCCCCGACGCTCCGCCGACGGACGAGCCCGCTGGTGACGAGGAGCCGACGACACCCGAGTCCACCGCCGGCTCGACCGACGTCCCTGCCGGCTACCGGCTGCGCGACGACCCGCTGGGCTTCCAGGTCGCCGTCCCGAGAGGCTGGGAGCGCCGCCTGGACGGGCCCACCCGGGTCGACTACGTCTCCCCGGACGGAACCACCTTCTTGCGGGTGGACCAGCAGGAGGAGGCCGGTCCGTCCGCCGAGCAGGCCTGGCTGGACCAGGAGCCTGCCGTGGCGGAAAGCCTTCCGGGCTACGAGCGGATCAGCATCGAGGAGGTGGACTACCGCGACTGGGACACCGCCGACTGGGAGTTCACCTGGGAGGGTGACAACGGCACGGTGCACGTGCTCAACCGCGGCATCGCCACGGACACCCGGGGGTTCGCGCTGTACGTGTCGGCGCCGGACGCGGAGTGGGACAGCGAGGGCGTGCCGCTGTTCGAGGCGGCGACGGACACCTTCGAGCCGGTGGAGTGACCCACACCCGCACCCGGCAGGCAGGTCACGATCCGCGACTTATGCCGGCTGTGGACCGAATCGCCGGGCGCTGCGCTCCCGCGCCTTCGCCGCCTGCTCCTCCCGGTCGCGGGGCGGAGAGCTGAACACCAGCTCGTCCAGCAGCGCCTGTGTCGTGGCTGCCACCGCGGCGGTGGCGCGGGCCAGCGCGTCCGCGTTCACCGCCGCCGAGGTGCCGCTCACCTTGCGGACGTACTGCGTCGCGGCTGCCTGCACCTCCTCCGGGGTCGCAGGCGGGTCGAGATGCGCGATCGTCTTGATGTTTCTGCACATGTGCCCCAGGCAGGAATCGAACCTGCGACCTACCGCTTAGGAGGCGGACGCTCTATCCCCTGAGCTACTGGGGCGGGACGTGCGGACGTGCCAGCAGACCCGGCGTCCGACACCCGCACCCGGCCGCTGGCCGGGCAGGGAGAGTCTAGGGCTTGGCCGGTGAACACCCGGGTCAGGAACATCGTCGGCCCACCAGGACGAGCGTCAGCGGCTCGCCGCCAGGTCAGCGCGCGATCAGCACCGGACAGTGGGCGTGCGTGGCAACGGCCGCCCCCGTCGACCCCAGGAGCAGTCCGGTGAACCAGCCGTGGCCGTGGGAGCCCACGACGACGAGGTCGGCAGCCTCCGACGCTGCGAGCAGTGCCGGTGCGGTCCCGCTGTTCGACACGTTCATCGGCGCCGTTCCCACTCGGCACGACCTCGCAGGAGGGGATGCGGCGGGTGGACGCCTTCCCCACTCGGCTGGACACCGACCCGCCGTCGACCAACTCCCACCCGTGAGCCGATCGAGGCGCTCGGGCCGTACGGAATCGCGTCGCCGTTGTACGGCGTCGCCCTTGTACGTCACGTGCCGGCCACCGGCACCACCGCTGCGGAGCGCGGCCGACACCACAGCCGCCAGCCGGCACGGGGGATGGTCACGGTCGCGTCACGATCAGCGCGGGTCGTTCCGCACCCGCCGTCTCGCTGGCAGCGTGCCTGCTCGGGTCGAGGGAGGGGGGAGGCCGCGATGGGCGCGGGGTTCGTTCTGCGGCGCGCCGGTGCCCATCGGGTGGTTCTCGCCGCCGCGTTCGTGACCATCCTGCTGGCCACCACGGTCCTTTCGATGACCAGCCTGTACGTCGGGTCGGTCAGCGAGAGCGGGCTACGGCGCGCGCTGACCGATGCGCCGCTGCCCGACCGCACCATGCAGATCCGGGAGAACGTCGACACCGCGGCACAGCTCCGGACCCGGGACGAGGAGGTCGGGACCGCTCTCGCCGCGGCCTTCGACGCTGTCGGCGCGGACGTCTATACCAGCGCCGTTTCTGCCTCGTACGCACTACCGGTCGAGGGTCGAGGTGAGGTCGAGGACCTCGCCGTGTTCGCGTCGTACGAGCGGCTGCCCGAGCACGCCCGACTCGTCCAGGGTCAATGGCCCGCTGCCTCTCCCGCCGGGGCGGTCTCGGTCGTGCTCCCGGTGCCGGCCGCGCGCGAGCTCGGCCTGGCCCCCGGCGACGAGCTCGTCGTGGTCAACCGGCTGACCGACGAGCGGGTGCCGGTGTCCGTGTCCGGTGCGTACACGGTGCCCGAGCCCGTCGTCGCCTACTGGCACGGCGATCCGCTCGGCGCCTACGGCGTCGAGACCGGCTCGTCCTTCACGACGTACGGACCCCTGGTCGTCCCAACCCAGACCTTCAGCACCCGGTTCGCCGAGGATGCCACGCAGTACTGGCGGGTGGCCCCCCGGTTCGCCGACCTGGAGGTCGGTGACCTGGCCGCCCTGCGGCGAGGCGTTGCCGCCCTGGGTGACGGCCACGACCCGGGGACTCTCGGCGCGGACGTCCTGGTCGAGACCGGGATCGGCGAGCTGCTGTCCGGAGTCGAGACCCCACTGCTGGTCGCCCGCTCCGCGGTCACCATGCCCGCGGCCCTGCTCGTCGTGCTTGCGGGCTACACCCTGCTCCTCACCACCCGGCTGCTGGGCGAGCACCGGGCGGTGGAGATCGCTCTGCTCCGCGCGCGGGGGACGTCCTCGCGCCAGCTCGTGGAACACGGTCTGCGCGAGGCGGTGTTGCTGACCGCGCCGGCGGCGCTGCTGTCCCCGTGGCTGGCGGCGTTGCTGCTTCGCGGGTACGACGCGGTGGGACCACTGGCGGACGCCGGTGTGCAGCTGGGCGCCCAGCCGCGGGCATCCACCTGGCTGGTTGCCCTGCTGGTGGCGGTCGGTGCGGCGGCGATCCTGGTGGCGCCGACCTGGCGGCAGGCCGCGACGTACGTCGAGAGCAGCCAGTCGCTCGGGCGTCAGTCCCGTCGCAGCGGCCTGCAGCGCGCCGGTGGCGACCTGCTCTTGACCCTCGTCGCCGGGCTGGCCTACTGGCAGCTGGCTCGCTACGGCTCGCCGGTGCTGACCGACGTCACCGGGCAGCTGGCTGTCGACCCGCTACTGGTGCTGGCCCCGGTGTTCGTGCTGCTCGCGGGTGCGGTTCTGACGCTGCGTCTGCTTCCGCTGCTCTCATCCGGCGCCGAGTGGCTGGTGGCCCGCGGTCGTGGAGCCACCAGCGCCCTCGGCGCCTGGCAGGTCAGCCGCCGTCCACGGCGGTACACCGGTCCCGCGCTGCTGCTGGTGCTGGCGACCGCGGTGGGCGCCTTCTCGGTCACCTATGCGACCGCGTGGACCGGATCGCAGCAAGACCAGGCGGACTTTCGTACGGGCGCGGACCTGCGGCTGACATCGGTCGCCGACAACGTCTCTCAGGCGTCGGTGACACAGCTGCCCGGCGTCGACGCGGCCATGCCGGCGCTACGGACGGACGTCTCGCTGGGCGAGATGGATGCCGAGCTCCTTGCGGTCGACGCGGCCGCCGCCGGTGAGGTGATGGCCCTGCGCCCGGACCTGGCGGACCAGCCCCTGTCCACGCTGACCGACCCGCTGGTCGACGCCCGGCCGGACCTGGCGATGATGGCCGTCCCTGGTGGCGCGGACACGCTGGTCGTTCCGCTGCGGGTCGGGACCATCTCCGAAGTCGACCTCTCGGTGCAGGTGTTCGCGGTGCTTCGCGACGGGTCCGGTGTCCTTCACCGGGTGTCGCTGGGCGAGCAGCCGGCCGACGGTCGGGAGCGGCAGCTCCGGATCGACCTCGCCGGCCACGGAAGGCCGGTCCGGCTGTTGGCCGTCCAGGTGCAGCACGCGGGCACCGTCGATCCGAGCCCGTCCGCCGCGCCGGGGGACGACCTGCTACCGGTCCGGTTGGGCACGCCCAGGGCGGCGGGGTACGGCGCGCTCGATGCCTCTTCGGGCGCCGCCTGGCAGGTCACTTTCGACCGGGCCTCCGACCTCGACCCCGCGGTCTTGTCGATGCGTGGCCGCCAGCCCGGAAGCACAGTGCGAGCGGCTCTGGACCCCGGCTGCTGCAACCCGATCGTGTTTTCCTTCTCCCTGACCAGCGCCGGCGCGCCCGAGGGCGGCCAGGTCCTTCCCGCGCTGGTCAGCCCGGCGCTGGCGGAGACGCTCGGGGACGACCGGTTCGTCGTCGACACCGGTGCCGCGTTGCTGTCGCTGCAGGTGGCCGGGGTGCTGGACGGGGTGCCGACCGTTGACGCCGACGAGTCCGCTGGCATCGTCGTCGACCTGCCCAGCCTGCTCGCGGTTGCGTACCAGCAGACCGGCGACGTCCCCGCCGTCGACGAGTGGTGGCTCGAGGTGGGCGATGACGACCCGGACGAGACCATGGCCGCGCTTGGGACCAGCCCCGCATTGGGCTCCCCCGAGGTGCTGGACCGGCTTGCGTATGGTCGCGAACTGGGCTCGGACCCGGTGGGCGTCGGCATCCTCGGTGCCCTGACCATCGGCTTCATCGCCGCAGCGGCGTTCGCGGCGATCGGTGTTGCGATCAGCGCGACCGTGTCGTCTCGCGAGCGGGCGACCGAGTTCGCCCTGCTCCGAGCGGTCGGGGTGGGGCCACGGCAGCTCACCCGGCTGCTCGGTCTTGAGCACGCCGTGGTGATGGGCGCGGGCGTGCTGGTCGGCCTGGTCATCGGGGTCTTGGTCGCCCGGCTGGTTGTGCCGGTGGTGACCCTAACCCCGCAGGCCACCCGCCCGTTCCCGTCGGTGCTGGTGCCGCTTCCCTGGTGGCAGCTGGGCCTCCTCGGCCTGGCCGTACTCGGCGCCTTGGCCGCGGTGCTCGTCCCGGTGACCGCCCTGCTCCGGCGCCGGGACATGAGCTCGGCGCTTCGGCTCGGGGAGGAGGCGTGAAAGCGTCCGGCGCCGGGCGCCTGCTGCTGCGGCAGGCTAGAGCCGACGTCGCCGTGCTCATCACCTTGGCCGTCCTCGTCCTCGTGACCGCATTGCTCGCCGCGGCCGTACCTCGTCAGCTCGACGCCACCGCGGACGCCGCGTTGCGGGAGGCGCTCACCTCGGCACCGAACTCGGTCCGGGAGATCACCGCTCGGTCCACCAACGGACGATCGCCGCAGCAGCTCGACAGTGTCGACGAACGTCTTACCCGGAGGATGAGCGAGTCACTGACCGACAAGCTCGGCACCTCCGCTGCGGGTGCGTCCACGGGTCTGTACGACACCCTGCGACCCGCCTCCGGCGCACCGTTCCGTCCGCGCCCGTACGCCTGGCTGCAGCTGCGGTACCAGGCCGGCCTGCTGGACGAGGTGCGCTGGGTGCAGGGGCGGGCTCCTGGCGACGGGACCGCGGGTGAGCCCGACGGATCCTCGTCATCTCCGCTGGCCATCGCGCTCGACCAGGGCGTCGCCAGCACCCTGGACATGCGGGTGGGCGATCGCATCCTGCTCACTCCGGACGAGGAGAGCAGCACCGGCGGCGGCAACGTGACGGTCGTGGTGAGCGGCCTCTTCGTGCCGGACAACCCGACCGCGCTGCCGTGGGGTCACGATCCGCTGATGCTCAGTCCGGGGAGCGAGTTCACGCCGGCGGGAGAACTGTTCGCCGAGTATGCGACGGGACTCGTCGACAGGGATCAGCTCGCCGCCCTCGGTGGGGTGACCTCCGCGCTCGAGTTCGACTGGCACTATCCGCTGCGCACCCAGCCCCTCGACGCCACCAACGTCGCCGAGGTGCTGGCGGCGGTCGAGCAGGTGACCGCGCAGGGACTGACCTTCCCGCCTCCGCCGCGCGGTATCCCCATCCTGGGAACGACACCGTCGGTCACCGTAACCAGTGGGGTGCCGGACGTGCTGCGGGTGTACGTGTACCAGGCCGCAACGGCGCAGGGTGTCGCGGCCCTGGTGCTTACCGGGCTGTTCGTCCTCGCCCTGCTGGTGCTGGGTCTGGCGACCCAGCTCAGCATCCAGAGGCGCCGGCTCGCGCTGGCGCTGGCGCGGGACCGCGGGGCATCTCCTGGCCAGCTGGTCGGCGTCCTCGCCATCGAAGCCGCGATGGTCGCGGTGCCCGCGGCCCTCGCTGGGTACGCGCTGGCGGTCGGCGTTGTACCCGACGGGACGGCTCCGCTGTCGGTCGTGCTGGTCATTCTGCTCGTGCTCGGTTGTGTTGCGTTCGTGGCGCTCGGCGGTTGGCGGGCGCAGCGGGCGGGAGCGGCGCGGCGCGAGGACGTCGTTGTGGCGCACGGGTCGAAACGGCGCGCGGCGGCGGAGGTGTTGGTGGTGCTGTTGGCGGTCGGCGGCTTGATCCTGCTTCGTCGGCGTGGGGTCGGGGACAACGGGGCGGGCGGCGACCCGTTCCTTGCGACCGTGCCGGTGCTGCTCGCCCTCAGTATGGGGGTGCTCGCACTACGCGCCTACCCGTTGCTCCTGCGTCCCTTGGTCCGCCTGGTCGGCCGAGGTGCTGGCGTCGTCTCGTTCCTCTCGCTCGCCCGAGCGGTCCGGCAGCCGTTCACGACCACGCTGCCGCTGGCGGTGCTGCTGCTGGGCCTGGGGTTCTCGGTGTTCGCATCCGCGGTGGAGACAACCGTCGACCGGGGGCAGGAGGACGCCGCCTGGCGGGCGGTGGGCGCGGATTTCCGGCTGGAGAGCTCAGCCTTCCGGGCCGGGCAGGTGGCGCGGATCTCGTCCACGGCGGGGGTCACCTCGACGGTGAGCGCCTTCGCGCCCGACGCCCCCGCTCTGGTGCCTGAGGACGGCAACCGGCTGCCGGTACGGTTCCTCGCAGTCGACCCTGTCGCGTACAGCGGCCTGCTCGAGGACGCGCCCACCGGCCTTGCACCCCGTGCCGACCTGGCCGCGGTGGATGGGTCGAACGCGACACCGAGCGGAGTGATACCGGCTCTGGTGAGCCCAGGCGTCGCCGCGGCGGGGGACGGCCCGCTGAACATCAACCTCGGCAACGGTGTCGGTGAGCAGGACATCCGTGTCGTTGGTGTCTTGGACGAGTTCCCGACCGATGAGGGTGAAGAGTTCGTGGTGGTCGACCTCGCGGCGCTGCGGGTCGCCAACGGCGCACCAGTACGCCCAACCGAGCTGTACGTGGATGCTCCGGCTTCCGCGGCCGGCGAGATCACCCAGCGGGCGGACGACCTCGGACAGCCGATCCTGGTCACCGGTCGTGCGCAGACCCTGGCGGACATCTCGCACTCACCGTTCGTGGAAGGAACGGTCACGGCGTTCCGCCTCGGTTCGGTGGCTGCCGCCGGCTACTGCCTGCTGGCGATGTCGCTCACCCTTGTCCTGACTGCTCACTCGCGTACTCGGCTGTTGGCGGCGCTGCGCACCCTCGGTGTCAGCCGTCGTCAGGCGCGGTCGCTGATGGCGCTCGAGCTGACCCCGATGGTGGCCGTGGTGGTCCTGACCGGTCTGGCCGTGGGCGTGGCGCTGCCGTACCTTCTGGTGCCTGTGGTCGACCTCACGCCGTTCACCGGCGGATCTGCTCCGCCGGTGATCCGGGTGGACCCGCTCCTCGCCGGTGCGCTCGCCCTCGGACTCGTGGTCGTCGTCACAGTTGCCGCCGCCGTCACGACCGGCCTCGAGCGCCAGCGCCGGCTGGGAGAGGCAGCACGCATTGGAGTCGAACCATGACCGGCATCGACGTGCCCGACCTGGCCGAACTGGAACGGCAGGCGACGACGGCTCGTGCCGCCTTCGGTGCGGGCGCGCACATCGTCTGCGACAACCTGGTGCGCATCTACAAGAGCGAAGGCATCGAGGTGGTCGCGCTGCAGGGTCTGGACTTGTTGGTCGAGCGGGGTGAGCTCCTCGCGATCGTGGGAGCGTCCGGCAGTGGGAAGTCCACGCTGCTCAACATCCTCTCCGGCCTGGATGTGCCGACCGCCGGCCTGGCCCGAGTCGCGGGGCAGGACCTGCTGGCGTTGAGCGCTGCGGACCGGCTGCACTATCGGCGCCACGTCGTGGGCTTCGTGTGGCAGCAGACCTCACGCAACCTGCTGCCCTACCTGACGGCAGCCGAGAACATCACGATGCCGATGGCGGCCGCTCGCCTCGAGGTCGCGCGCCGCCAGGAACGGGTGGGCGAGCTGCTCGACTTGCTCAGCGTCGGCCATTGTGCGGAGCGCCGGCCGGCTGGGATGTCGGGTGGCGAGCAGCAGCGGGTCTCGATCGCGGTGGCGATGGCGAACCAGCCTGAGGTGTTGTTCGCCGACGAGCCGACCGGTGAGCTGGACACCGTGACATCCGCGGAGGTCTTCGCCGCGCTGCAGACGGTGAACGCCGAGATGGGCGTCACCGTCGTCGTCGTCACCCATGACCCGACCGTCTCGGAGCACGTCCAGCGGACCGTCGGGATCCGCGACGGGCGCACGTCCAGTGAGGTGGTCCGGCGCACCGAGCAGACCGAGCATGGCCACGAGCAGGTCATCGCGGAGGAGTACGCGGTGCTGGATCGGGCCGGGCGGCTGCAGCTGCCGCGTGACTTCATCACCGCCCTGGGCATGGAGCGCCGGGTGCGGCTGGAGCTGGAGGCGGACCACATCGGTGTGTGGCCGGACCGGTCGGCGGCACCGACCGCTCGCGACGACGACGGGGGAGCGACGTGAGCGAGGACATCATGGTGACCGTCGAGGGACTGCACCGGACGTACGGCTCCGGTGCCCAGCAGGTGCACGCGTTGCGCGGAGTCAGCCTGGTCGTTCCCCGGGGAAGCATCGTCGCGGTGGTGGGACGGTCCGGTTCCGGCAAGACCACCCTGCTCAACTGCATCGGAGGGCTGGACCGACCGGACGCCGGGACGGTGCACATCGCTGGGCAGGATGTGACCGACATGGACGAGGACGGGCTGCTGCAGCTGCGTCGGGAGACGGTGGGCTTCGTGTTCCAGTCCTTCGGGTTGATCCCAATCCTGTCGGCGCGGGAGAACGTCGGCATCCCGCTGCGGCTGCTGTCGCTCGCAGCGCGGGAGCGAGAGGAACGGGTGCGCACCCTGCTCGGCCTGGTCGGGTTGCTCGAGCACGCCGAGCAGCGGCCGTACGAGCTGTCCGGCGGGCAGCAGCAACGGGTTGCCGTCGCCCGGGCGCTCGCCAGCCGGCCGAGCCTGCTGCTCGCCGACGAGCCGACCGGGCAGCTCGACTTCGCCACCGGACGGTCGGTCATGCAGCTGATCCGTGCGCTGGTGCGCAGCCAGCAGGTGACCGCCGTGGTGGCCACGCACGACCCGGTGCTCATCGACCTCGCTGACGAGGTACACGAGCTGCGCGACGGCATGCTCGTGTCCGAGGAGGCGACCGTTCCACCGGCTGCATAGGCGCCGTGCCGGACGGATTGGGGTAGCTCTGACGCGTCGTGCAGAGACCCGATGGTGGTCAGCGCAAGCAGCGAATCTCGAGCGGGCGGGGTGCAGGCGTGCTGTGAGGTGGTGGACTATGCAGGTGGCCATGGGGTCCCAGTTCTCGATGGCCACCCAGTCCCGTGTGGCTGCTCGCCAAGCCCTTAGGGTCGGCGATTCTCACCGGCACCCTGGCGATGTTTCGGGCCGCAGGATTCACCGCAATCTGCTGCACCTACCCCAGCACTGGACCTGCAGCCCGGCTGTACCCCTGACGACCCGGGCCGGCGGGCGACCGGGCCGCCGTCCTCCGAGTAGGCGTCGGCGTCTGTCGCTCCGCCCGAACCGGCACCTGGGCTGAGGCCGCGGCCGGCCGAACCGCCGGCCGCTCAGACGTCGTTGGTGAGCTGCTCGACGAGAGTGGCGCAGAAGGCGGGCAGGTCGTCGGGGCGGCGGCTGGTGATGAGGTTCTGGTCCACGACGACCTCCTCGTCGACCCAGGTCGCGCCCGCGTTGCGCAGGTCGGTCTGCAGGCTCGGCCACGACGTCAGCAGGCGCCCCCGGACCGCGCCCGCCTCGATCAGCGTCCACGGGGCGTGACAGATCGCGGCGACCGGCTTGCCGGAGGCGAGGAAGGCTCCGATGAAGTCCACCGCTGCCTTGTCACCGCGCAGTGCGTCCGGGTTCGCCACTCCGCCGGGGAGCACCAGCGCGTCGAAGTCGTCCGGCCGCACGTCGCCGAAGACGGCGTCGACAGCGAACCGGTCACCCTTGTCCAGGTGGTGAAAAGCCTGAACGCTGCCGCTGTCGGTCGAGACCAGCCGAGGGGTCCCACCGGCATCCTCGACCGCCTGCCACGGCTCGGTCAGCTCGACCTGCTCGATGCCCTCGGTGGCCACCGCGAAGGCGACGGTCTTGCCCTGTAGTGCTGCGGTCATGCGTCAGGTCCTCCAGACGTCGACGAGGGTTTCGGTATCCGTCCTGACTACCTCGACCTGCGGGGTGGTGCAAGCCGGGCGCCGTCAGCTCTTGGCGTGTCGGGCCCAGCCGAAGCAGTAGGCACCGAAGGCCGCGAGGCCAACCGCGATCACCGTGACCAGGACCGGTCCGTACGGCTGGCGGACCAGCGTCCGCAGCGCCGCGTCCAGGCCACCGGCCTTCTGCGGGTCGTACGACGCGGCCGCCCACACGAACAGGCTGCCCACGACGGCGAGCGAACTGCCCTTCGCCAGGTAGCCCACCTGACCGAGGCGGACCAACGCGGTGCCGGAGTCACCGGCGGTGCCCTGACCGTCCAGGTCCTCGGTGAACCTCTTGGTGGCGCCCTTGACCATCTGTGCTCCGCCGAAGGCGACCACCGCCACCCCGACCGCCGCGACCAGCCACTGACCGGCGGTCGCCGACATCAGCCGCGCGGTCATGCCGTCCTTGCTCGAGCTGCCGCCGATGCCGGCTGCTGTACTGACGGCGAGCCAGGCGAGCGCCAGGTAGACCCCCGCCCGCAGACCGGATTCCAGCCGCTTACGGAGCCGGCCGGTGTCGCGCCAGCCGTAGCCGACGGCCGCCTCGAGACCCTGCCACGCCGCCAGCAGGACCAGTCCCGCTGCCGACACCCACAGCAGCACCTGTCCGTACGCCTCCTGGGCCAGCTGGTGCAGGGCGCCGCTGGAGCTGGTCGCCTCGTCGCTCCAGGCCAGCTGCAGCGCGATGAAGGCGAACAGTAGGTGCAGCGCTCCGTAGGCGACCAGGCCGACTCGCATCCCCGCGTCCAGCGCGGTGCTGTCCTTGGCCTGGTGTGCCGCCTCCCGGGCGGAGTCGGGGGGTGAGGGAGATCCGGAGCGCGACACGCCGCCACTGTGCCGGGTGCGCGACCCGCACGCACCCCGAACGCCGCCAGTAATTGACGGATGGGTGGGGTGAAAGTGACGGATGGGCGGGGTGAAAGTGACGGATCGCGGGGTGGGCGGGGGATGATGCCGGGGTGACCGACGATCGACAGCACGGCAAGCCGGTGGAGTCCTGGCTCACCGACATGGACGGCGTCCTGGTGCATGAGGAGGCGCCGATCCCCGGTGCGTCGGACTTCGTGGCCCGGCTGCAGCAGTCGGGGCGGCGGTTCCTCGTGCTGACCAACAACTCGATCTTCACCCCGCGCGACCTGGTCGCCCGGCTGCACCGCAGCGGCATCGACCTGCCGGAGGAGTCGATCTGGACCTCCGCCCTGGCCACGGCGCAATTCCTCGAGGACCAGCGGCCGGGTGGGAGTGCCTTCGCGATCGGCGAAGCCGGCCTCACGACCGCCCTGCACGACGTCGGCTACGTGCTGACCGACCGTGACCCCGACTACGTCGTGCTCGGGGAGACGCGGACCTACTCGTTCGAGGCGATCACCCGGGCGATCCGGTTGATCGACGCCGGGGCCCGGTTCATCGCCACCAACCCGGACGCGACCGGACCGTCACCCGAGGGCGCGCTGCCGGCGACGGGCTCGGTGGCCGCGCTGATCACCCGGGCGACCGGTGTCGCGCCGTACTTCGTCGGCAAGCCGAACCCGCTGATGATGCGCAGCGCGCTGAACCAGATCGAGGCGCACTCCGAGACCACGGTGATGATCGGTGACCGGATGGACACCGACATCGTCTCCGGCCTGGAGGCCGGCCTGCGGACCGTCCTGGTGCTGACGGGATCGACCCGTCGGGACCAGGTCGGCCGGTTCCCGTACCGGGCGACGTGGGTCGTGGAGTCGATCGCCGACGTCGCGGACATGGTCGGCGACGGCGACTCCGGTCGGTAGCCCCGCCCTCGACACGCGGCAGCGGTATCCGTCCGGCAGACTCCCGCCATGGACGTCCTCGACCCGTACCGCCCCGCCGACGACCGCTACGGCTCAATGGCCTACCGCCGCTGTGGGGCGAGCGGGCTCCGGCTGCCGGCGGTCTCGCTCGGCCTGTGGCACAACTTCGGTGACGACAAGCCGATCGCCACCCAGCGCGCCACGCTACGGCGGGCGTTCGACCTGGGCATCACCCACTTCGACCTGGCCAACAACTACGGACCGCCCTACGGCAGCGCCGAGATCAACTTCGGCCGGCTGTTCGGTGAGGACTTCGCCGGACTGCGGCACGAGCTCGTGCTCTCAACCAAGGCCGGGTACGACATGTGGCCGGGCCCGTACGGCGAGTGGGGCTCGCGCAAGTACCTGCTGGACAGCCTGGACCAGTCGCTGAGTCGGATGCGGCTGGACCACGTCGACATCTTCTACAGCCACCGTTTCGACCCCGAGACCCCGCTCGAGGAGACGATGGGCGCGCTGGACACCGCGGTCCGGCAGGGCAAGGCGCGCTATGCGGGCATCTCGTCGTACAGCCCCGAGCGCACCCGTGAGGCAGCCGCGCTGCTGCGGGAGATGGGCACCCCGCTGCTGATCCACCAGCCCTCCTACTCGATGCTCAACCGCTGGATCGAGGAGGGGCTGCTCGACGTTCTCGAGGACGAACAGGTCGGGTGCATCGCCTTCTCGCCGCTGGCTCAGGGACTGCTCACCGACCGTTATCTCGCCGGCGTGCCGGAGGACTCCCGGGCGGCCCAGGACAAGTCGCTGGATGAGCAGCACCTCTCGGAGGAGAACCTCGCGCACATCCGGGCCCTGAACGAGGTGGCCTCCGACCGGGGCCAGTCGCTGGCACAGCTCGCCCTCGCCTGGGCGCTGCGCGACCCTCGCGTCACCTCGGTCCTGATCGGGGCGAGCAGCGTGCGCCAGCTGGAGCAGAACGTCGCCGCGCTGGAGCGCCTCGAGCTGTCCGCCGACGAGTTGGAGGCGATCGACCGGCACGCGGTGGAGTCGGGCATCAATCTGTGGGCAGCCTCGAGTCAGGAGTGAGACCACCCGCAGACCTGGGTCCGAGCGCGCGCCGACGGTGGCGTCGACTGCAGAGCGCGAGCCGGGACCCGGTCGTGTGGCTCGGGGTGGTCCAGCTGCTCAAGACGGTCGGGGCGGCGGTTGCCGCCTGGCTGCTGGCCGTGCGTGTCTTCGGCCTCGGACAGCCCTTCCTGGCCCCGTGGTCAGCACTGCTGGTCGTGCACGCCACGGTGCACCGGACGCTGTCGCGGGGGATGCAGCAGGTGGGAGCCACCGTGCTCGGCGTCCTTGTCGCGTCCGCGTTGGGGGCCGTGCTGGGAGTCGGGGCGGCGAGCCTCGCGGCGGTGCTGCTGGTGAGCCTGGCCATGGGCCACGCCCGATCGCTGCGACCCGAGCGGGCGACCGTGGCCACCACGGCGCTGATCGTGCTGCTCGCCGGGTACAGCGACGACGAGGTCAGGCTGTTGGAGCGGTTGGCGGACACCGGGATCGGGATCGGGGTCGGCCTTGCGGTCAACCTGCTGGTCTGGCCGCCCCTGCGGGATCGGGTGGCCGCGCGCCGGATCGACCGGATCGACAACCGGATCGGCGAGCTGCTCATCGAGATCGCGGTGGACCTGCGCGCCGCGCCCGACGACGGTTACCCAGCCGAGGACGATCCCGCGGAAGGCTGGGTCGAGTGCACTCGCCAGCTCGACGAGGATCTCGACGACGCATGGGCGATCGCCCGGCAGGCCTGGGAGAGCGGGCGCTGGAACGCGCGCCCCGGAGTTCGCGCCCGGATGGAGCGCGCCCGGGGATGGGACGACATCCTGCGTCGGCTCGAGCAGTCGATCGCGGACTGCCGGAGCATGGCGCGGACGCTGAGCCGGGGCAACGGGTGGCCGGCGGTGTCGGATCCACGCTTCCGCGGTCGGTGGACCGACCTGCTGGAGGAGTCCGGGAGGGTGATCGTGGGTGCTGACCGTGACGGCGTGCGGCGGGTGCAGGGGCGGCTCGACCAGCTGTCCGCGGACCTGTCCGAAGCCGACGTTCCGATCGCGTCCTGGCCGGTGTACGGCGCGCTGATCGCGAACCTGCGCAACGTCAGCGAGGCGATGGACGAGGTCGCGGCGGCTCAGCCGGTGACCGCCGGCCGTTCGGCGCACCTGCGCGTCCGCCGACCCTGACCCCGCAGAGGCAGCGGAAGCGGGGGCGGGGGCGGTGGCGGGGGCGGTGGCGGGGTGGGGAGGAAGCGGGGCGGGGGCACGATCCGCGACTTTTGCAGCCTGCAGAAGTCGCGGATCGTGACGTGGTGCTTTGTGGGGTTGCCCGCTGGCTTTCCAGGCGCTTTCCAGCCAGCTGCCTGAAGGCGGGTCACCCGTTGGGAGAACCGTGCAGCCGTTCCAGCAGCCACGCGAAGATCTCCGCCTCGTAGCGCAGGTGCGCGTATCGGCCGGATGGCCCGGTGTGTGCGCCGGCCCCGGTCTCGCAGCGGAACAGGCACCTGTCCGCCCAGTCCGGATCGGTGTGCCGCAGTGCGGCGACCCACTTCGCCGGCTCCCACACCATCACCCGCGGGTCGTGCAGCGCGCCGGTGACCAGCAGGTCCGGCCGGCCACCGGCGGGGGGCAGGTTGTCGTAGGGGGAGTACGCCAGCATCCAGCCGAAGTCCGCCGCCCGGCTCGGGTCCCCCCACTCGTCCCACTCGTTCACCGTGAGCGGCACCGACGCGTCGAGCATCGTGGTCACGACGTCGACGAACGGGACTTCGGCGACGACCGCTCGCCACCGGTCCGGACGCTGGCTGAAGACCGCACCCTGCAACAGGCCGCCGGCGGACAGGCCCCGGGTCGCGATCCGGTCCGGGTCGACCAACCGGGCCGCCGCCAGGTGGTCAGCCACGCTGACGTGGTCGTCGAACGTGTGCTGCTTGCGATCCAGCCGACCGTCCAGCCACCAGTGCCGACCGCGCTCGCCGCCACCGCGGACATGGGTGAGCACGTGCACCACCCCGCGGTCGAGCAGGCTGGGCAGCGCGGGGTCGAACGCGGGGTCGTCACAGCTCTCGTAGGCGCCGTAGCCCCAGAGCAGGGCGGGGGCGGTGCCGTCCAGCGGCGTGTTCCGGTGCCGGGTGATCGTCACCGGCACTGCCGCACCGTCCGCACCGGCGATGCTGCGGCGTTCGGTGCGGTAGGCCGCTGGGTCGTGGCCGGGCGCTTGCCGGCGGTGTCGGATGGTGCGGACGCCGGTGCGCAGGTCGACGTCGAACCACGTCGGTGGGTCGATGCAGGACTCCTCCACGACTGTGACCGTGCCGGCCGTCCACAGCTCGTTGTGGGCCAGCGCGATCTGTGCGGCCGGCGTGGACGGCACGATGTCGAAACCGGTCCCGTCACCACCGGTGTCGAGCCGGAGCACCCGCAGCCGAGGACACCCGTCCCGGCGCAGCGTCAGCACCGCCGCGTCGGCGAAGGCGTCCACCTGCAGCAGCCGCTCCTGCGAGTCCTCGGCGATCCGCTCGACCCAGTGCCGCCGGCCGGATCGGTCCGGTGGTGCCTGGAGCAGCCGGAACTCCGTTGCCCCGTCGTCGGTGAGCACCAGCAGGACGTCCTCGCCGTCGACCCTGGCCGGCTCGACGTCGTACTCCACCCCGGTGCGCCGCGCCTCGACACAGCGGGCTGCCGCCTCCGGATCGTTGCCGTCGACCAGCCAGACCTCGCTGGTGTCCCGGCTGCGGCTGGTGACCACCACCAGGTCACCGCGCCGAGCCAGCCGAACGCTCAGCGTAAAGCGCTCGTCCGCCTCCTCCAGAACGCAGACGTCGTCGGCCACCGACGTCCCGAGCCGGTGCCGCCAGACCTGGTGCGGCCGGTAGGCCTGGTCGTGGACGGTGTAGAAGAACGTGGTCGAGTCCGCGCTCCACGCGCCGGTGTAGTAGCTGCGGGGAACCACCTCGTGCAGGTCTTCCCCGAGGACCAGGTCGCGGAAGCGCAGCCGGTAGACCTCGTCGCCGACCGTGTCCACCGAGTACGCCAGCCAGCGCTCGTCCGGACTGACCGCACGGACGCCGACATCCACGTAGCCCGCCGGTCCGGCCGCGGGATCGGCGAGCTCCGCCAGGTCCAGCAGCACCTGCGCCACGCCGCTGTCTTCGTCGTCCTCTGACGCTTCCGCCACCGATTTCGTCGCCGAAGGCCCGTTTGACCGATGACAAACCCGCAACAGTTGCTCGTACTCACTACCCGCCGGGGTCCGGGTGTAGTAGGAACATTGCAGGTGCCGCCAGCTGACCGACTGGTCAGTGGCCGGCACCCGTGACGCCATCTCGTCCGCGAGGGTCTCGACCAGGGAGCGACTATGGACCGTGGCAGCGTCGTACCACGCGCGCTCGGCCGCAAGGTGATCCAGCACCTCCGCCGAGGAGCTGTCGCTCAGCCAGGCGTAGTGATCGACCCGGCGGACTCCGTGCAGCTCGCGGGCCACGGCGGCTCGGCGCGGCGCGGGTGGTCCGGACTGCTCGGTCGGCTGAGAGGAGGTCACCGGCGAGACGCTACCCGGGTCCCCGTGGCAGCCCTGACCGCTGTCGGGCTGATCGGCGGCCTCGGTCTCACCGGTCTCGTCGTCGGCCCGGTCGCCGCCGACGAGACGACCAGCTCGACCAGCGACGCCGGCGACGAGGAGCTCATCTTCCGGGTGGGCGTGCTGCAGGACATCGACAACCTGAACCCCTACAAGGGGATCACGGCCGCCGCCTACGAAGCCTGGGCGCTGATGTACGACACCCTCACGACCTACTCGGCCGAGGACTTCTCGCCCGAGCCGGCGCTGGCGGAGTCCTGGGAGCAGTCCGAGGACGGCCTCACCTGGACGTACACGATCCGCGAGGGCGTGTTCTTCAGCGACGGCGAGCCGCTGACCGCCTCCGACGTGGAGTACTCGTTCAACCGCGTCCTGGACGGCAAGGTCGAGAAGACCAACTACGGCAGCTACGTGGCGCAGATCGAGAGTGTCGAGGCCACCGATGACACCACTGTCGTGATGCAGCTGAAGAAGCCCACGCCGCTCATGGAGCGGCTGGCCGTCCCGATTCTCCCCGAGCACATCTGGTCGGAGATCGACGCCGAGGAGGTCCGGGAGTACACGAACGAGCCGGACGCCGATCCGCCTGGGGGAGTCGGGAGCGGGCCCTTCGTGCTGGAGGAGGCCCGCGAGGGTCAGTTCTACCGGTTCTCCGCCAACACTGACTACTGGGGCGGAGCGCCGCACATCGACGGCGTCGAGTTCCGGCTGTACCGCAACGCGGACGCGCTGGTGCAGGCGCTGAAGAACGGCGAGGTCGACTTCGCCGACGACCTCGACGCCAACGTCTTCGAGGCGCTGGAGGGCGTCGAGGACATCGAGGCCAGGTCGTCGGTGTACTACGGCTTCAACTACCTCACCTTCAACGCCGGCGCGGAGCTGGTCGACGGCACGCCGATCGGCACCGGGCACCCGTCGTTGAAGGACCCCCAGGTGCGGCTGGCCATCCACCACGCGGTCGACAAGGAGGCGCTGGTCGACCGGACGCTGGACGGGCGGGGGACACCGGGCACGACGATCATCCCGCCGCTGTACCCCGAGCACGCCGAGCCCGAAGACCCGATCACCTACGACCCGGACGAGGCAAACCGGATCCTCGACGAAGCGGGTTACGCCCGCGGGGCCGACGGCATCCGGACCATGCCGGACGGCAGCGACCCGCTGGTGTACCAGCTGTACTCCCGGCAGAACTCGACGACGTCGCAGACGACGATCCGCTTCCTGCAGAGCTGGCTGGAGGACATCGGCATCGACTCGGTCGCGGAGACCGTGTCGGAGAACCGGCTGTACGAGATCGCCGGCGAGGGCACCTTCGACATGTACGAGTGGGGTTGGATCGTGGAGCCGGACCCGGACTACCAGCTGTCGACCTTCACCTGCGGACAGTTCAGCTATGAGGTCGGCGGCGGCACCATCTTCGCCGGGCTGAACGACGCGTTCTACTGTGACGAGGAGTACGACCGGTTGTACACGGAGCAGTCGACCGAGACCGACCGCGACAGGCGTACCGAGATCGCGCAGCAGATGCAGCTGATGGCCTACGACGCCAACGCCTACATCGTCACCGAGTACTACGACTACCTGCAGGCCTACCGGACGGATCGGGTCACGGGATTCGTCCCGCAGCCGGACCCTGATGGCCCGATCCTGTTCCAGTACGGCACGCACTCCTACCTCAACATCCGGCCTCCGGACGGCAGTGCGGCCGGCAGTGACGACGACTCCGGCAACGGCATGCTGCTCGGGGGGGTGACGGGAGCGGTGGTGATCGCCGGCGCCCTGGTGTGGCTGGTCGCGCGTCGGCGCCGGCACCCCGCTGCGGACGTGGAGTAGCCGGTGGCGCTGGCCACGGCCCCGACCCAGGAAGACGTCGCGAGGCCGAGCGGTGGCCTGGGCCGCTTCCTGGGCTTCCGCGCCCTGTCCGGCCTCGGAACGCTGCTGTTCGTCCTGCTGTTCAACTTCTTCCTGTTCCGGCTGCTGCCCGGCGACCCGGCCGCGCGCTACCGGGCGGTGAAGAACATCAGTGCCGAGGACCTGGCGCGGATCCGACGCGAGCTGAACGCTCCGCTGCTCGAGCAGTTCTGGGCGTACCTGCGCGACCCGCTCGCGTTGAACGGCGTCTCCTCCTGGAAGGGCCAGCCGGTCTGGGACCTGGTCGGCGGACGCGCCTGGCCGACCCTGGTGCTGCTCGGCACCTCAACGCTGGTGGCCACCGTGGTCGGGGTGTGGGTGGGCATCCGGGCGGGCTGGAAGCGCGGCAGCCGCTTCGACAAGGCGTCGACGGCGGTCACCCTGCTCTTCTACGCGACGCCGGAGTTCTGGCTCGGCCTGCTGCTGATCATGCTGTTCTCAAGCGGGATCGGGCCGTTCCCGTCGCTGTTCCCCAGCGGAGGTGTGATCGACTCCGGGCTCGAGCCGTTGTCCGTCGACGGCATCTCGAGCATCATCGACCACACCGTGCTGCCCGCGGCCGCGCTGTCGGCGGTCTACCTCGCGGAGTACTCCCTGATCATGCGCGCGTCGATGGTGGACGAACAGTCGCAGGAGTATCTCACCACCGCCCGTGCGAAGGGCCTGATGGACCACCTGGTGCGTCGCCGGCACGCCGTCCCCAACGCGTCGTTGCCCACGATCACGCTGATCTTCCTGAACATCGGATTCATCATCGGCGGGGCGATCACCGTCGAGACCGTGTTCTCCTACCCCGGCCTCGGGCTGCTCACCTTCGAGGCTGTGAGCGAGCAGGACTTCGTGCTGATGCAGGCGCTCTTCCTCGTCTTCACCGTGTCGGTGATCGTGTCCAACATCGTCGCGGACGTGCTGATCGCGGCGCTCGACCCTCGGATCCGCTCGTGACCGCGCCCGACGTCGCCAGCGCCTCCACCGACGTCCCGTCCCCCCGCCGCCTCGCCTGGGCGCGGCGCCGAGCCTCGACGGCGCGGTTCGCCCGGTCCTACGCGGAACACGGGTCGGGCCTGCTGGGTCTGGGCATCCTGGTGCTGTTCGCCTCGGCCGCGGCGCTCGCCCCGGTGCTGTTCCCGTCCGAGATGCTCGACATCACCGAGACGCTCGAGAACGAGGCCATGGCGGCTCCGACCGCGCAGTTCTGGCTCGGCACCGACGAGAACGGGCGCTCGGTGCTGGCCGTCCTGGTCTGGGGCGCCCGCTCCTCGCTCGTGGTCGGCGTCGCGGCGTCGGCGATCTCGATGGTGCTCGGCACGCTGATCGGGATCGCCAGCGGTCACTACCGCGGCATCGTGGGCAGCGTCCTGCAGCGGCTCACGGACTGGTTCCTCGTGATCCCGTTCATCCCGCTGGTCGTCGTCCTCGCCGCGGTGCTCGGGCAGCGTGGGCTCGGCACCATCGTGCTTGTCCTCGGCGTGACGTCGTGGCCGGGCACGGCGCGGCTGGTACGCGCGCAGACCCTCAGCGTTCAGGCGCGGCCGTACCTCGAGCGGGCGCGGGTGCTGGGGGGCGGCGACTGGCACCAGATGAGCCGGCACATCCTGCCGAACGTGATGCCGCTGGTGCTGGCCAACAC
The DNA here is from genome assembly GCA_963704295.1 of uncultured Actinomycetota bacterium. Classification (GTDB taxonomy): domain Bacteria; phylum Actinomycetota; class Actinomycetes; order Propionibacteriales; family Nocardioidaceae; genus JACCVL01. The sequence goes on from OY969884.1 coordinate 1,991,977, forward strand.
CACGATCACGGTGGCGATCGTGATCCTGTCGGAGACGACGCTGTCCTTCCTCGGGCTCGGCGACCCCTTCCTCGACTCCTGGGGCAGCATGCTCGACAAGGCGACCCAGGCCGGGGCGGCCTCGACGGGGGCCTGGTGGTACCTGCTGCCGCCCGGCCTCTGCGTGATCGCCGTCGTGCTCGGCTTCACGTTGATCGGCCGGACGCTCGAGGCCGTCCTGGATCCGCGGCTGGAGGACGTGCGATGAGCGTGCTCGAGTTGCGCGACGTGCACCTGACGTACCGCACCGCGCTGGGACCGGTTCCCGCCGTACGAGGTGTCGACCTGGCCGTCGAGGCAGCCGAGGTGGTCGGGCTCGCCGGCGAGTCCGGCTGTGGGAAGTCCAGCCTGGTCTCGACCGTCCTGCGCCTTCAGCCCAAGACGGCCACCGTGACCGGCAAGGTGCTGCTGGACGGAGAGGACGTCACCACCATGTCGTGGAGCCGGCTGCGAGCGGTGCGGTGGGGCCGGGCGGCTGTGGTCTTCCAGGGTGCGCTGCACTCGCTCAACCCGATCCAGTCGATCGGGCGTCAGCTGGCCGAGCCGCTGCTGCTGCACGACCCCGGCGCCACCCCCGCCACGGCCGGCCGGCGGGTGGCCAGCCTGCTGGAACAGGTGGGGCTCCCCATCGGCCACGCGCGCGCCTACCCGCACCAGTTGTCCGGCGGGCAGAAGCAGCGGGTGATGATCGCGTTGGCCCTGACCTGTGATCCTCAGGTGCTGATCGCGGACGAGCCGACGACCGCGCTGGACGTCATGGTGCAGGCGCAGGTGCTCGAGCTCCTGACCGGCATCGCCGAGCAACGCGGGATGGGCGTGCTGATCATCAGCCACGACCTGTCGGTGCTGGCGACGACCTGTCACCGGGTGGCGGTGATGTATGCCGGCCGGATCATCGAGGAGGGTCCCGCCGCGGAGGTGTTCGACCACCCGCGGCACCCCTATGCCCGGGCGCTGTCCCAGGCGTTCCCGACCATCGGTGACAGCACCTCCCGCTTCGCTCCGCACGGCCTCCCCGGCGACCCGCCGTTCCCCGATCGGCTGCCGTCCGGATGCCCCTTCCACCCGCGCTGTCCCGAGGCCGTCGAGCAGTGCTCGCAACTGGACGTCGGACTCCGAACGCTGTCCCCGGGCCGACGCGCCGCCTGCGTGCACGTCCCGCCGCTCCCCGGGGAAGAGGCGCACGCGTGAGCGAGCCGGCCGACCCGGTCCTCGAGGTCGAGGATCTGTCGGTGACCTTCAGGGGGCAGGGCGGGGCGGCCGCGCGCGCGCTGGACGGCGTCAACCTCGCCGTCGGTCGCGGCGAGATCGTGGCCGTCGTCGGCGAGTCCGGCTGCGGGAAGACGACCCTCGGGCGCACGATCCTCGGCCTGCAACGCCCGTCGGCGGGTGAGGTGCGGTTCGAAGGGTCGCCGCTGTCGTACACCGCCAAGGCGCTGAAGGCGTACCGGCGCGGCGTCCAGCTGGTGCTTCAGGACCCGACCGGAGCGCTCAACCCCCGCCAGTCGGTGTACGAGGCGGTGGCGGAGGGGCCGCGAGTGCACGGCATGGCCGACGAGGCGGGCCGGGTGGTGCGGGCGCTGTCGCGGACCGGGCTGCGGCCGCCGGAGCGCTTCTTGCTGCGCTATCCGCACGAGCTGTCCGGGGGCCAGCGACAGCGAGTGGTGATCGCGGGCGCGCTCGCTCTGGACCCCACCGCCATCGTCGCCGACGAACCGGTCAGCAGCCTGGACGCCTCGGTGCGCGGTGAGGTGCTGGCACTGCTCCTGCAGTTGCGGGACGAGCTCGGCCTCTCGCTGCTCGTGATCACGCACGACTTGGGACTGGCCTGGAACATCGCCGACCGAATCGCCGTGATGTACCTCGGCCGGGTGGTCGAGACCGGCACCGTCGAGCAGGTCTTGCAGTCCCCTCAGCACCCCTACACGCAGGCGCTGCTGTCCGTCGTCCCCGAGATGGAGGAGATGCCACCGCAGGTGCTCCGCGGCGAGATCCCCGACCCGACGCGCGTCCCCGGGGGCTGCCGGTTCCACCCCCGCTGCCCGGCGCGGACCGACGGACGCACCGCGTCGGCCGATGTCGACGCGGCGTGCACGTCGGTCCCCCTGGACGTCCTGCCGGCCGCCGGCCGGCACGCCGCCTGCCACCTGGTCCGCTGAGACCGCGGCCGCGCCGTCGGGGCGAAGGACTTCCCGCGGTCCCCGGTCTCATGGCACCCTGGGACCGAAACTGACTCACGAGTCAGTTTGGGTGGTCACCCGGGCCGCCTGGTCTGACGGTGCAGGAGGTGTGATGGCCGACGACGGCGGGACCCGCCCACCGGCCCCGGAGCGGCTGCAGCCGGCCCTGCCCAAGGCCATGTACGTCGAGGCCGGGCATTTCGAGCTCGAGCGGGAGCGGGTCCTCGCCGCCTCGTGGATCGCCGTCGGCCGGATGCGCGAGCTCGGGCTGGAGGGGACGCGTCGGCTTGCGGTGGTCGACGTCCTGGGGGAGTCGGTGCTGCTGACCACCGATGAGGACGGCGTGCTGCACGGCGCCTACAACGTCTGCCGGCATCGCGGTTCGCAGGTCGTGCCGGTCGAGCCGGGACAGCCGGTGGCGCCGTGCACGGTGCGCTCCCTCCGGTGTCCGTACCACTCGTGGACGTACGCCCTCGACGGCCGGCTGTTGAAGGCCCCGCACACCGCCGGGGTCGCAGACTTCGACCCGGCCGACTTCCGGTTGGCACCGGTCGCCGTCGACGAGTGGGCCGGGTTCGTCTTCGTGCACCTGACGCCGGAGCACGCACCCCCGCTGTCTGACGCGGTGGGTGGGGTCGCCGACCGGCTGGCCCGCTACCCGTTGGACGCCCTGGTGAGCGGTCGACGTTTCGACTACGACGTCGCCGCGAACTGGAAGGTCCTCGCCGAGAACTACAACGAGTGCTACCACTGCGGCCCGGTCCACCCCGAGCTCAGCCGGCTGGTGCCGTCCTTCGCCGGCGGCGGCGTGGACCTCGACTGGGATGCGGGTGTCGAGCACCGGCCCGGCGCCTGGACGTTCACCACCACCGGCACCACGACGCGACGACCGTTCCCCGACCTGGACGCCGACGAGCAGGTGCGGCACAAGGGTGAGCTGGTCTACCCGAACCTGTTCGTCTCCTGTTCGGCCGACCACGTCGCCGCCTACGTGCTGCACCCGCTCGGTGCGGGGCGCACGCGGGTCGTGTGCGACCTGCTCTTCGCCCCCGACGAGGTCACGAGGAGCGGCTTCGACCCCGACGATGCCGGCACCCTGTGGGACCTGGTGAACCGCCAGGACTGGGCGGTCTGCGAGTCGGTCCAGCGCGGGATGAGCTCGCGGGCCTATACCCAGGGCTGGTTCGCGCCGATGGAGGACTGGAGCCTCGACATCCGCCGGTGGTTGCTGCCTCGGTTGGAGGGTCCGGCATGAGCGAGCGGTTCGAGTACGTCGTGGTCGGGCTGGGTGCGCTCGGCAGCGCCGCTGCGTATGCGCTCGCCGGCCGCGGGGTATCCGTGCTCGGCCTGGAGCGGTTCGAGCTCGGTCACGTCCGGGGCGCGTCGCACGACAGCAGCCGCATCCTGCGGCACAGCTACCACACCCCCGGCTATGTCGGGCTGACATTCGAGGCCTACGACGACTGGGCCAGGCTGGAGGCGGACAGTGGCCAGCAGCTGGTCACGACCACCGGTGGGCTCGATCTGTTCCCTCCGGATCCGGCGATCCCGATGGCCGACTACACGAGCTCGATGGCCGCCTGCGGCGTGGCGTTCGACGAGCTGGACCGGGACGAGGTGCAGCGGCGCTGGCCACAGCTGGTCCTGCCCGAGGGCACGGTCGGCGTCCATCAGGAACGTGCGGCGATCGTCCCGGCCGCACGTGGCGTGCGGGTGCTTCAGGAGCGAGCCCGAGCGCGCGGCGCCGAGCTGCGGGACCGGTCACCGGTGCGCGCGGTGCGCGACCTCGGCGTTGCCGGGTTGGAGGTCGAGGCCGGGGGAGTGACCTATCGCTGCCGACGACTGTTGGTGTGTGCCGACGCCTGGACCAACGACGTGCTCGCGAGTCTCGGCCACCGGCTGCCGCTCACCACCACGCTGGAGCAGGTCACCTACTTCACCCCGGACGACCCTCGCGGCTTCGCGGTCGGCGAGATCCCGTTGTGGATCTGGATGGACGACCCGACCTTCTACGGATTCCCCTGCTACGGCGAGCCGACGGTCAAGGCGGCTCAGGACTGCGGCGGCGCACCGGTCGACCCGGACGACCGCGGCTTCGACCCCGACCCGGATCGGCTCGCCCTGCTCGCCGACTTCATGGCGCGCACCCTGCCCGCGTCGGGTCCCGTGCAGCGCTCGGTCCGTTGTCTGTACACGCTCACACCCGACCGGGACTTCGTCCTCGGGCCGGTGCCCGGGCACGAGTCGGTGGTGGTCGGTCTCGGTGCGGCGCACGGCTTCAAGTTCGCGCCCACCTTCGGTCGGCTGCTCGCCGACCTGGCAGCAGACGACAGTGACGCCGCAGACGCCGGCCGGGTGGACCTGACCACGTTCCGACTCGACCGGCCCGCGCTCACCGAGCCCGACTACGCCGCGCACTGGCTGGTGTGACGTGGTGGCGAAGACGCAGTGGCTGTCAGCCGAGACGTTCCGGGTCGATGCCCAGCTCCCGGGCGGCTGCCTCGCGCACCCAGGTACGCAGCTGCGCCCGGGTGACGTTGCGGTAGGCCAAGGTCGCCACGGACAACCCGTCCAGCAGCGCGCTGATGCGGGTCACCGACCCCTCCGGGTCGGGACAGCGGAACGTGCCGTCGGCCACGCCGTCCGACACCACGTCCAGCAGGGTGTCTCGCCAGCGGTCGTCGAGCCGGCGCAGGGCGGCTCGGATCTGCGGGTCGCGCAGCGCCAGCGCCCAGGCGTCGATCCAGATCCGCCACCCCGGCGCGGAGCCGGTCGGTCCGTACACGGCGAGCACGCGGCGCAGCCGGTCGGTTGCGCCGGAGCCGCGGCGCAGGGCCCGGTCCAGCCGGCCCAGATCCTTGGCCACCGCGTGCTCGAAGGCGGCCACCAGCAGGGCATCCTTGGTGGCGAAGTGATAGAACACCAGGCCCGGACTGATGCCCAGGGCAGCAGCCACGTCGGACACCCGGGTCTGCGCCAGCCCACGCTCCTCGACCTGCTCGATCGTGGCGGCCAGGATCCCGTCGCGCCTGACCTCGACCCCGCGGCGTGCCATGGCGTCGCACCCTATCCGGAGGAGACCCCATGACCGCGGAACCGATCACGCTGCACAGCGGCTCGCTCGACCCGCTCCTGGTGCAGGCGGCGGCGGCGGGGGCGGACCGGATGCTGCCGGCGGTGGCCTACACCTCACCGGACGTGCTCGCGTGGGAGCGGCGGAACCTGTTCGCCGGCTCCTGGACGTGCGTGGGGCGCGAGGCCGACCTGCGGGTCGAAGGGACCACCCAGCGAGCGGTGGCGGTCGGCGACGTGTCGGTCCTGCTCACCTGGGAGGGCGACGTGCTGCGCGCGCTGGCCAACACCTGCCGGCACCGTGGGCACGAGTTGCTCGGAGCCGACGAGTCGGCCGACCGACGGAGCGTCGTCTGTCCGTACCACGCCTGGTCCTACGACCTGGACGGTCGGCTACGCGCGGCGCCGGGGTTCCGGGACGTGGAGGGATTCGTCGCCACCGAGCACGCGTTGCCGGAGCTGCCGGTCGAGCGCTGGCACGGGTGGGTGTTCGTGCACGCGTTGCACGGCCTCGAGGACGGCCAGCCGGCACCGTCGACGGTCCCGTTCGTCGACTACGTCGGTGCACTCGACCAGATCGTCGGACCGTACGGGCCGGAGCGGTTGGTGCTCGGCGACCGGCACTCCTACGAGGTCGCGGCGAACTGGAAGGTGGTGGCCGAGAACTACCACGAGTGCTACCACTGCCCGCTGATCCACCCGGAGCTGTGCCAGGTCACGCCGCCGTCCTCGGGTGAGAACTACGATCTGCCCGGCGCCTGGGTCGGCGGGTCCATGGACTTGCGCGACGGCATGGCGACGATGTCTCTCACCGGTGAGGCGGCCGGGCCTCCGATCCCGGGTGTCGACCCCCGGCGGGTGGAGTACGTCCACCTGCTGCCGAACCTGCTCATCTCCCCCCACCCCGACTATGTGATGGCTCACCGCCTGGTGCCGCTGGCACCGGATCGCACCTGGATCGAGTGCTCCTGGTACGCCGTCGAGGACGGACCGGACCTGGCCCGGGCGGTCGAGTTCTGGGACCTGACCAACAAGCAAGACTGGTCGGCGTGCGAGTCGGTGCAGCGGGGGCTGGCGAGCCCGCACTTTCGACCTGGCCCGTTCGCGCCGAACGAGGACGCCGTGCAGGCGTTCGTGGCGCTGGTCAGCCGGGGCTACCTGGGCGAGCCGCTGCACCTCGGCTGAGCCGGTCGGGGACCGGTCGCACGCCGAACGGGCGGACGGTCTCGGGTCAGGGGCATTGGGTGCCGTTCGGTGCCGGCTGGCCCGGCCCGGGACTCGGAATCGCCTCTGGCGGCCCGGCACCGGCGTCCGGATCCCGGTCCAGGGCGTAGACGCAGGTGACCGTGGGGGGCTCCTCACCACGCAGCTCCCACCAGACCGCGGCGGTGGCGATCAGGTTGAGGACCAGCAGCGCCGCGACGGTGACCCACAACGCCTCGACCGGCACCCGGCGCCGCGGCCGCTCGCGGTCCGGACCGGTCGACGGCGGCAGCCGGGACCCGACGTAGTCGCCGCCTGAGGATGGCTCGGTCACGGGGAGACTCCTCTCGTCCGTCACACTGAGCCTGCCATGTCGTCGTCGCTGCGGGTACGGTCGCTCGCCATCCCCCGGACCGAGCTGCGCTGGCGGTTCTCCCGCTCCAGCGGGCCCGGCGGACAGGGCGTCAACACCGCCGACAGCAGGGTCGAGCTGTCCTTCGACGTCCACCGTACGACCGCGCTGCCCGAGCCGCTGCGGGAGCGAGCGCTGCAGCGGCTGGCCGGTCGGCTGGTCGACGGCGTGCTCACCGTCTCCGCGCAGGAGCACCGCGGCCAACTGGCGAACCGGCGCGCCGCGGAGCAGCGGCTGGTGGAGGCGCTGGACGCGGCGCTGGCCCCGCCGGCACGTCGCCGCCGGGCGACCAGGCCCACTCGGGGCGCGGTGCAGCGCCGGCTCGACTCCAAGCAGCGGCGGGCGCGCACCAAGCAGCTTCGCCGACGGCCCGACTGACGACCGAGCGGTTGACCGGCGCGGCAGAATCGCGCCCGAGAGGAGTCAGCATGGCCGTGCAGCTCAACCACACCATCGTCAACGTCCGGGACAAGCGGCAGTCGGCGACGTTCCTCGCGGAGATCCTCGGCCTGCCCGACCCGACGCCCTACGGGCCGTTCCTCGTCGTCGAGGTCAGCAACGACGTCTCCCTGGACTTCTTCGACGCCGAGACGCTGCACCCGCAGCACTATGCGTTCCTGGTCACCGAGCCGGAGTTCGACGCGATCCTCGCCCGGATCCGGGCCCGCGACCTGCCGTACTGGGCCGATCCGTACCAGCGCCAGCCCGGGGCGGTGAACACCAACGACGGCGGGCGCGGGGTCTACTGGGAGGACCCCAGCGGCCACGTGCTCGAGATCATCACCCGGCCGTACGGAAGCGGCTGACCCGGCCGGCGGTCGCCATCACCGTGGCAGTCGCTCGTGCCAGCGGCGCTCGCCGACCAGCCGCTCGCCCTCGAATGCCTGCAGGCCGATGTCCACCTCGTAATCCTCGGCACCCACCCGGAGGTCGAGCGTCGAGCGGGTCGACACCTCGACGTCCGGCCAGCTCAGCCGAAACGTGACGTCGGCCGCTGCGCGCTGGTCGAAGGTGCGGTGGTCGACCTCGACCTGCCCGCGGTAGTGCTCGGTCGCCGCGCCGGCATGGGGGACGTCGTAGGTCGAGCCGTGGTCGACGACGCAGCGAGTGGTCCGCGCCAGCACGTCCCGCTCCACCCGCCACACCGTCCCGGCGGGGTCCTCGGCGGAACGCGCATCCCCCGGCACGAACCGCGGCTCGTCGTGCGGCGACTGTCCCGACCACACCGGCAGTTCCAAGCTGCCGTCCAGCACCGTCAAGGTGAGCGGCTCGGGCGGTGCCACCGTGTTCGGCCAGTCCGCCCCCGCGACGGACAACCGCAGTCGCTGTCCGGGCGCGAAGGCGTACGCGCACGCGTCCAGCTCGACCTGCACGTCGCGCTCGTCGCCGGGACCCGCCCGGCCGAGGGCGAGGGAACCGCGGGTGACCAGCGCCGACGTCCCGTCGTCGAAGACGTCGCACAGCTTCACCGACACCGACGCGTCCGCAGCGTCCGCGGTCAGCCGCAGCCGCACGACCGGATGTCCGAGCAGCTGCAGCTGGTCGGCGTCCCACTCCCAGGTGAGGGACGCGGCGTCGTCGAAGCGCTGGTCGTCGGACTGCCCCCAGGGCAGGTGCCCGGCGCAGTCGATCCAGGCGGCGGTCCCGACGTCCGGCCGCACCGGGTAGGGCCCCCGCCCGGCCAGCTCCCGCCGCTCCGGTCGTACGCGGGGACACGGCCACTCCTCGCGGACCCAGCGGCCGGCCGAGACGTCCAGGTCGGGTGCCGGGCGGGTGGAGCTGCGCACGAACACCGTGCTCAGCTCGGTGTCCACTGGTGCGGTCGCGGATTCGGTCCCACGCAGCCAACGGTCCCACCAGGCCACCATCTCGGGCACCAGGTCGATGCGCGGTCCCGGCATCGCCGATCCGGGAGCCGCGTGTGCCCACGGCCCGGCCAGCAGTCGCTGCGGGACACCGGCCGCGCGCAGCGCGGCCACCGTGCGGAACGACGTGTTCCGGTACCCGTCCGCCCAGCCGGTCACCAGCATCGTCGGGCAGCGGATCCGCTCGTACCCCGGCTCGCCCGGCGGCTGGCGTACCGAACCGTGCCGCCAGTACGGCCCATCGGCTCGTTCGCGCAGCCAGGTCAGCAGCCAGGGCTCGCAGGTCTCGATCCGCCGCCGCCATTCCTCCCGCCAGCCCGCCCCCCAGACGGCGGGCACCGGCGGCAGCGCGTTCATCGGCGTCATGTAGTGGCAGTAGTCGACCGCGTCGAGCAGGCGGAACGCCCCGCCGCGCCAATGGACGTCGTCGGTCCACCGGTCGTCGGTCGCGTAGATGGCACAGATGGCCTTGAGCTCCGGTGGCTGCTCACTCGCCACCTGCAGCGAGTTGAACCCGGAGTACGACGTGCCCCACATGCCCACGCTGCCGGTGCACCAGTCCTCCGCCGCCAACCAGGCGATGACGGCCACGAGGTCTGCCTGCTCGCGGGGCGGGTACTCGTCGGTGGCGTCGCCCGCCGACGAGCCGGTGCCGCGCAGGTCGAGCCGACAGACGGCGTAGCCGTACTCGTCCCGCAGCCGGACATACTCCTCGGCGTAGGACGAGGTGAGGTCGTCCTTGCGGTAGGGCAGCGCCTCCAACAGGCAGGGCTGCGGCCCCTGGTCGGGGTCGGGCAGCCAGAGGGTGGCCGCCAGCTGGACCCCGTCGTCCATCGTGATCCGGACCTCGCGGGTCGAGGCCGACCCGGTCACGAGAGGCGTCCGTACCGGCCGAGCAGCTCGACCACATCGTCGGGGTCGAGCCCGGCCATCTCGTTGCCCGAGCGGCCCACGACCGTCGGGGAGGCGAGCATCGAGTTCAGCACCGCCTCCTCGCTGGCCTCCACGACGGCGGCGAACAGCGGGTCCAGCGCGCGCCCCGACACCGCGGCCGGACCGTCGTATCCGCCGTCACGGTCAACGCGCAGGCCGGTCGCGGTGGCCAGGAAGATCTCTCCGCTGCCGTGCGAGGCGACCGAGCCCGTGCGAGCCAGCCCCAGCCCGATCCGGCGGGCCAGCCGTGCGCAGCCGGCCCCGTCGATGGGGGCGTCGGTCACGGCGACGCCGATGCACGACCCGGCCGGCGGCCGGGTCGTCCCGTCCGCGCCCCCGGGCGAACCGGCCTCCAGCAGCCGACCGACCGGCACGCCGTCCACGGTGAGGCGGACCCGATCGCCGAAGTTGGTCATCAGCAGCACCGCCACGGTGTGCCCCTCCGGGGTCACCCGGGAGGCCGTGCCGATGCCGCCCTTGTATCCCAGGCAGCACATCCCGGTCCCGGCCCCGACCGACCCCTCGTCCGGAGGGTGCCCGGCACCGCGAGACGACAGCGCCCGCTCCCACGCTGCCTCGACGTCGCCGCGGACCACCTGCATCCGCCGCGCGTCGTTCAGGTAGGAGTCGTCGCACTCGGCGACCACCGGGATGATGAAGTCGTCGGCGACCCTCGGCTCGCGCTCCAGCATCAGCTCGCAGGCGGCGTCGTAGACCCGTCCCAGCTGCAGCGTCGACGTGAGGAACACCGGTGTCTCCACCGCACCCCACTCCGCGGCGGTGAGGAAGCCCGTGCACTCGCCCGCGCCGTTCAGGACCGCGCCACCGGCGGGACAGGGCCGGTCGAACGCGTCAGCGGCGACCACCATCGTGGTGACTCCGGTCCGCGCGACGCCGCGCCCCTCGGGTGGGTCGGGTTCGTCCCGCCACACCGTCGCGTGACCGAGGCCCACCCCGCCGACATCCAGGACGGAGTCGGTGCGACCTGCGGGCAACGTTCCGATCCTGATTCCCAGGTCAGCGGCGCGCGGCATGTCGGCATCCTGCCGCACCTGTGCCGGCGCTGGCATGCTGACGCCGTGACCAGTCCGGCGGCCCACGGTCCGATGCCGGTGGTGTGGGCCCCCGCGACGCGCCAGCACGACCCGCGAGGCGAGGTGTGGATCGGCGTCGTGACCGAAGGGTCCGAGGTGCCGAGCCGGGTGGACGCGATCCTCGCCGCCCTCGACGCGGTCGGACACCCGCGGGTGGACGCCGCCCGCCACGACGACGAGCCGTTGCTTGCCGTGCACGCGGCGGAACTGGTCGAGCACCTGCGGGACGCGTACGAGGCGTGGACCGCGGCCGGCTACGCCGAGCTGGTGGGCCAGGACCGCGTGGTGCCGTACTTCTTCCCGACCGAGGCGATGCTCGGGGGGCTCCCGGAGCATCGAGCCGTCGCTGTGCACGGCCGGGCCGGGCAGTTCGGCTACGACACGATGACGCTGATCGGCCCGGGAACGTGGGCGGCCGCGCGCGCCGCCGTGGACTGCGCGCTGACCGCGGTGTCGCTGGTCTCGGCGGGCGCCCCGCGGGCGTACGCCCTCTGCCGCCCACCGGGCCACCACGTCACCCGTGCGGCCTACGGGGGGTCGTGTTACCTGAACAACGCGGCGGTGGCGGCGCACGCACTGCGCTCCGCCGGCCGGTCGCGGGTCGCGGTGCTGGACATCGACGCGCACCACGGGAACGGGACGGCCGCGATCTTCTACGACCGCTCGGACGTCCTCTACGGATCGGTGCACGTGGACCCGGCGGCCGGGTGGTTCCCGCACGTGGTCGGCTACCCGGACGAGACCGGACGAGGGGACGGAGCGGGTGCCACCCGGAACCTGCCGCTGCCGCCCGGCGCCGGCGACCGGGAATGGCTGAGAGGGGTCGAGCAGCTGCGGGACTGGGGTGCGGGCTGGGGTGTCGACGGCCTGGTGGTGTCCCTCGGCGTGGACGCCGCCGCCGAGGACCCGGAGAGCCCGCTGCAGGTCAGTGCCGACGGCTACCGGGCGGCCGGTGTCGTTCTCAGCGCGCTCGGGGTGCCGACAGTGGTGGTGCAGGAGGGCGGCTACCACCTTCCGTCGCTGGGCGGGTTGGTCGCCGCCTGCCTCGACGGGCTGGACGCGGACGGCCGGTGACCCCGGCTCGATCGACGGCCGGTCAGATCCGTACGCGCAGCGCCCGCAGTCGCTCGTAGGCGGGTCGGCACGCCTCGGCGACGGCGGCGTGCTCGGGGGTGAGCGTGACGTTGGCGGGGCGCCACGGGGAGAAGCCGGTTGACGCCCGGACGGCGGCATACCAGTGCGGGGCCCACACGCCGTCGCTGTCCCGCGGCCCGGTCGGCCAGCGCAGCATGGCCTCGGTGAACGGGACCCCGAGCCAGTGGCACCACCACTCCAGGTGATCGGCGGGCCGGCGCAGGAAGTCGTCCGCGTCGATCACCGGCGGCTCCCGGCCGTGCGTCCGCAGCACCTCGAGCAGCGTCTCCTGCTGCCGGACACCGATGTCGTCCGGCTCGACGGTCGACCGGGACCGCAGGTACGAGGCGACGACCCGCGTCGGGTCGCGCACCAGCAGCACGGTGCTGAAGTCCGCCACCCAGGCTGTCCCCATCTCGGGCAGTAGGTGGTGGCTCATGTGCTTGGCGTAGTGCACCCGGATCCCGGCCGGGAGCGGCTCGAGCAGACGGCCCACCGCCAGTCTCCAGTCGGTCGGTCCTGCCGCCAAGACCTCCTCGCGGCCGGGGTGGTCGGCGCCGGTCGCCGCCAGGTAGGCGGCGTACAGCGGCTCGTCGGTCACCAGGCAGTCCGGACGGTTCTCCCACGAGCGCATCAGCGCGGTCGAGATGTTGCGCGGGCCGGACCACACGGCCAGCCGGATCGGCTCCGGACTCGAGTCGGCCGCTTCCGGCCTGTTCACGGCGCGTCGGCCCGGCCGGCCACGTCGGCGGCGAGCAGCTCCGCGTACAGCTCCTGCAGCCGCCGGGTGAGCGGTCCGCGGGTGCCCGGACCGATGCGGCGGCCGTCGACCTCGCGCACCGGGACGACACCGCCGAAGGTGCCGGTGACGAAGACCTCGTCTGCCGAGTAGACCTCGGTGAGGCTGAAGGTCCGTTCCTGTGCCGCGATGCCGTTCGCCCGGCACAGCCGCAGCACGTTCGCCCGGGTGATGCCGCCGAGGCAGAACCGGCCGTCGGAGGTCCACACCTCCGGGTCACCGTCGTCGGTGCGGCGCACGCAGAAGAAGTGGGTCGAGTTGCAGGTGGCGACGAAGCCGTGCGGGTCGAGCATCAGCGCCTCGTCGGCGCCGGCGGTATAGGCCTGGATGCAGGCTTGGATGTCGTTGAGCTTGCTGTGCGCGTTGAGCTTGGGGTCCAGGGTGTCCGGGGTGGCTCGCCGGACGTGGGTGGTGAACAGCGTGATGCCCCGTTCGGCGGCTTGCGGCAGCGGCCGCTTGTGCTCGGCGACCATCACCACCGTCGCCGGACCGACGGTCACCCGCGGGTCCTGGTACGGCGTGCGCTTCATCCCTCGGGTCACCATCAGCCGCACGTGGACACCATCGGTCATGTCGTTGGCCCGGAGCAGCCGGTACAGGTCGTCGGTCAGCTCGGCCCGGGTGCGGCCGACGTCGAGAGCGAGCGCCGTCGCCCCTTCGTAGAGCCGGTCCAGGTGCTGGTCGAGGAAGGCCGGATGGCCGGCCGCGACCCGCAAGCCCTCCCAGACGCCGTCGCCGAGCACGAACCCCGCGTCGAAGACGGACACCACGGCCCGGTCACGGGGGACCAGCGCACCGTTGACGAGCACCAGCACCGAGTCGTTGCGGGGGTCGTCGGCACCGTGCTGGCCGAGTGCGGTCGGGGCGGGATCAGCCATCCGCGCAGGCTATCCGCCGGTCCGCCCTGTCCGGCGCCGCCGGACGTCAGCGGACCGCCAGCTCCGGGGCCGGCTCGGTGGCCAGGTCCTGGTGCCGGACGGACAGCCCGACCAACGTGATCGCCGTCGCCGCCACCATCATCCAGATCGCCACGTCGAACGTCTGGGTGGTGCCGAAGGCCTGCGCCACCCGCGCGGCCAGGTCGGCCTGCTCCGGGCTCGGCGGCCCGGCCGCGCCGGGCTGCGCCAGCGTGGACATCTTCTCGGTGATGCCGTTGGCGAAGACGGTGCCCAGCACGGCGATGCCGATGGCGCCACCCACCTGCTGGACGGTGTTCAGGACGGCGGAGCCCACCCCCGAGTCGGCCTTGTCCACCCCGCTCACCGCGGTCAGGGTCAGCGGGACGAACAACAGGCCCATCCCCACCGCCTGCACGACGATCCACGGCAGCAACCCGGTGGCGTAGCTCGAGTCCGCCTCGAGCCGGCTGTATCCCCACATCGCCAGCACCGACATCGCGCCGCCGGTCCCGGCGATCCAGCGCGGGTCCATCCGGGCGATCAGCGCGGACGCCACCTGGGCGGCGACCACGATGCCGGCGGTGAACGGCAGGAAGGCCACACCGGAGCGCAGCGGGCTGTAGCCCATCACGTCCTGGATGAACAGGGACAGGAACAGGAACATCGAGAAGATCGCCGCGCCCACGATGAGCATCACGACGAAGCTGACCGCTCGGGTGCGGTTGGTCACGATGCGCAGCGGCAGCAGTGCGTGCGGTGAGCGCGCCTCGATCACGAAGAACGCCACCAGCAGCAGCACCCCGGCGACGATCGGCCCCAGCGTCGACAGCTCGGTCCAGGTGGCCGGCGCTCCCGTCACCGGGTCCACCTGCGCCTTGTGGTTGAAGCCGTAGACCAGGGCCACCAGCCCCACGGTGGCGGTGACGGCGCCCGGGAGATCCCACCTGCCCGGCTGCGGACGGGACTCACCCAGGAAGCGAGGCGCGAGGAATGCGACCAACAGACCGATCGGCACGTTGATGAGCATCGTCCAGCGCCAGGAGACCTCGGTGAGTGCGCCGCCGAGGATCAGGCCGACGGCAGCACCCGCGCCCGACATGGCGGCGTAGACGGCGAAGGCGCGGTTGCGCTGCGGGCCGGCCGGGAAGGTGGTCGTGATCAGGGCCAGCGCGGTCGGCGAGGCTGCCGCCGCACCGGCACCCTGCAGCGCCCGGGCGGAGAACAGCTGCCACTCGGTCTGCGCGAGGCCGCCGAGGAGCGAGGCCAGCGCGAACACCAGCACGCCGCCGATGAAGACTCGGCGTCGGCCCAGCAGATCGCCCATCCGGCCGCCGAGCAGCAGCAGGCCACCGAACGCGATCGCGTACGACGTCACGACCCAGGTCAGGTTGGCGTCGCTGATCCCGAGGTCGCCCTGGATCCGTGGCAGGGCGATGTTCACCACCGACGCGTCCAGCACGACCATCAGCTGGACCGTGCTGATCAGCACCAGGGCCAGACCGAGGTGCCGGTGACCGTGATCGTCGGGCGCGTCCCCCGAGGGGTGACCGGACGAGGTGGTGGGATCGACGCGCATGGGAGGTTCCTTCTGGCTCGAGGAGACCGGTGGGGTGGGACATCCGCCGCTCGGTGACCCACGGGACCAGCAGACCAGCAGGCACCGACAGGGCCGAGACGCCACCGAGTCGTCTGCCGCAAGCCAACATCGGGTCGATCCGGTTTTCTTCCCGCTGACGGCGACGACCCGCGTCACCTGCCGTGGGCGGGGGACGCGGGTCGACGTCGCCGGCGACGATTCGCCGGCTTAGGACCGATGTGTGTGGCCGGTTGGACCCGGCCGCAGACCTCAGTGCGTGTGCGGGGGAACCGTCGGACCCTCCGAGGGCTGCACGACGACGAAGCCCGGACCGTGGAACGAGTACTGCACCGCCTCGCCGCTGCCGCCGCGCAGCATCGAGCGCATGTTCATGCTGCTCACCACGTTCGGTGCCAGGTTCGCCGACCAGCAGACCGCCGCCTGCGGGTCCACGAAGGTCGGCTGCTGCGAGCAGTCGAGCAGCATCGGCTCGCCGTCGGCGCACAGCGCCACCGTGCCGGTGCCCTGGATGAGCGTGTTGAACAGGCCGCCGGTCATCATCCCGGCGCCCTTGGTCCGGTGCACGTCGTTGTCGAGGGTGGCGTCGAAGGCGAGCAGGCTGGGCCCGTTGACCGAGATGCCGTCGCCCTCGAGGCTGAGCAGGAACACCTCGCTCGAATCGTGGGCGAAGAAGACTTCGCCCTGGCCGCTGACCCGCATCAGGGGGTTGTCCTCGCTGGTCAGCGCCTTGCGGACGAGCTTGCCGAGGCCCCCGGCGCTCTCGTGGTGGAACTCGATCTGGCCTTGGTAGGCCACCATCGCGCCCTTCGTCGCGAGGACGTCGGCGCCGAGGGAGACCCGCAGCATCTTCTTGCTCTGCAGGACCCAGCGGTCGGTGGTCTGGCGCTCTTGGCGCTCGGTGTTGAACAGGTCGCTTCGCATGCGCGGCATCCTGACGGATGGCGGGGCACTCGCGCGGCGAAACGGACTACTTCTTTCCGGGATCTGGGTCCGGGCGTATGGTGCACGGGTTCGTTACCCGTTCGTGATCGGCGGGTCCTGCGCGGCACGGGGCGCTACTGGGGGCACGAAGGAGTCCGTACGTGAAGGTGTTCGTCACGGGTGCCACCGGTGCGATGGGTCGTTCCGCCGTCGGCGCCCTGCTTGCCGCCGGCCATGACGTGCTCGGCCTGTCCAGGTCCTCCGACAGCGCCGAGCAGATCGAGGCGATGGGGGCGACCGCGGTTCCCGGCGGTCTGTTCGACCCCGACGGCCTGGTCGGCGCCTTCTCCGGCTGTGACGTGGTCTGCAACATGGCCACCCGAGTGCCGGTCGGCTACGCGGCGCTGAGGCCCGGTGCGTGGCGCGTCAACGACCGGATCCGCGCCGAGGGCTCACGGCTGGTGGCCGAGGCGGCGCGCGCTGCCGGGGTGCGTCGGCTGGTGCAGGAGTCGGTGAGCCTGGTCTATGCCGACGGTGGCGACGACTGGATCGACGAGTCGAGTCCGGTGGTGGTGAACCGCGCCGCCGAGCCGATGGCGCTGGCCGAGGCGCACGCTCAGGAGTTCGCCGGGTGCAGCCGGGACAGCGTGGTGCTGCGGTTGGGTGGCATCGTCGGGGACGACGAGTTCACCAGATGGCGGCTGGCGCGGGCCCGGTCCGGGCGGCCGATGGGCGTCGGCCGGTCGGAGGCGTGGGCGCACGTGATCCACGCCGATGACGTTGGCGGCGCGGTCGTGGCGGCGCTCGCCGCCCCGACCGGGATCTACAACGTGGGTGCCGAGCCGGTGCGCCGCCGGGAGCTCGCCCAGACCTTCGCCGGCGCGGTCGGCCGGAGCAAGGCGTCGCTCGTGTCGCGGACGCTGGTGCGGCTCGGGGGTGAGCGGCTGGAGCTGCTCACCCGGTCCCAGCGGGTGAGCTCGGCCGCCTTCGAACAGGCGACCGGGTGGGTGCCGCAGCATCCCCGACTGGCCGGCGACTGGGTGGACGGCGTGCTGGTCGAGGTGGCGTGACCGGTCGCGAGCACGACCCGGTCGACCCGCGAGCCGAGACCGAGGCTGACGGGGAGGCCGACGCCGAGGCCGAGGCCGACGCCGAGGCCGACGCCGCCGCCGACGCCCGTCGACGCCGACGGTTGGCCGCGCTCGGTGACGCCTACCCGGACACGACCGGTGACGAGCGGTCGCTCGGCTGGTCGGAAACCGAGGCCGACGGCGACCGGGACAGCGAACTGCGTCGCGAGGTCCCGCCGCATCACGGCTGATGGTGCCGCGCGGCTCCCGCCGGCTGACCCCGGTGGGCTGAGATCGGGCCGCTGCCCTGCTGTCGGGTCAGGCGGTCCCGGTCGGAGGCTGCGTCCCACCGGAGCGCTGGGCGCGCAGCAGGTCACGGATCTCGGCCAGCAGCGCCACGTCGGGCGGGATCTCGGCGGGGATGTCTTCGTCCCTCTTGAACCGCGAGGTCATGGACTTCATCGGCACGACGATCGCGAAGTAGATCACCGCTGCGGTGATGACGAAGGTGATGAGGGCGGTGATGAGGGCGCCGATGTCGACGAAGGTGTTGGGGTTCGCGTCGCGGATCTGGAAGCCGAGCCCGAGCGAGTCGCCGGGCCCGAACGCGGCGATGATCGGGTTGATGATGGAGCTGGTGAAGGCGCCGATGAGGGTGACGAAGGCCAGCCCGACGGCCACCGCGACGGCGAGGTCGATGAGGTTTCCCCGGAGAACGAACTCCTTGAACCCTTTGAGCATCCCGATCTCCTTCCAACCCCTTGCGGGTGACGTGCTCAGCACGCTATCGATCACCCGGGGCGGCAACCAGCAGGTCGAGGACACGGCTCGTGGAGGCGCCCGCCAGCGCGAGCGCCTCGGCCTCGGGCACAGCGACCACCACGGATGCCACCCCCGTCG
This sequence comes from uncultured Actinomycetota bacterium, assembly GCA_963704295.1. Taxonomy (GTDB): domain Bacteria; phylum Actinomycetota; class Actinomycetes; order Propionibacteriales; family Nocardioidaceae; genus JACCVL01. Next base: position 2,010,095 of record OY969884.1, read on the forward strand.
GGCCGGGCCCCGGCGCCGCGTCGGGCTGATCACCGCCGGGCGCAACGAGGACCGCGGCCGCCGGTGCGAGGACGGTCGAGGGGCCCGACCCTCGTGCCGGTGTGGCGACCACGCGCACCACGTCCCCGGCGGCCACCATGCCGGCCGCAGGGCTGCGGACGTTGATGGTGGTGAGCACCTGGCCGGTCGGCAGGGACCCGGTCAGGGCCGGGCTGACCAGCCCGGCGTCGGTCAGCGGCTCCCCGGCGCGCATTGGCCCGGCCAGTGGCCGGCCGACGGGGACCTCGGCCGGCGAGTAGCTGCCGTCGGGGACCAGCGTCGGGTCGTAGGCCGCGGACGTGACGTCGGCCGCGGACAGCGGGGTGCCCGGCGGCAGGTCGCGACTGGCGACCGCGACCCGCACCGCCGGATCAGCCGAAGGTCGGGCCGTCTCGACCACGCCGACGACGGCCGCCAGCAGCAACCCGGCCGCGAGCAGCACCCGGTGCCGGGCCAGGAAGCGGCGGGTCCGGCGGAGCAGACGGGCGCGTGCGGCGGCGCCGGTGAGCTGTCGTCGTCCGGGGTCGGGCACGGCGGGAGGCTAGGTCGCCCCTGGCGTGGACCGTGGACACCGTCCACACCCCGCCCGTCAGGCAGCCGAGGTGCTGGAGCCTGTGGACGAGCTCGTGGAGCCGGAGCCCTTCGCGTCGGAGCTCGTGCTGCCGCTGGCTTTCTGGTCGCCCGACCCGCCGGATGACTTCTTCGTGCCGTCGCCGCCGGCGCCGGACGCGCCGTCCCCGGACTGCGCGTCCTTGGTCGACGCCGACTCCGGGGACGTGCCGGCCTCCGCCGCAGCGGGCCGGCTGTCGGTGCGATAGAAGCCGGAGCCCTTGAACACCACACCCACGGCCGAGAACACCTTGCGCAGTCGGCCCTGGCAGGTCGGGCACTCGCTCAGCGGTTCGTCACTGAAGGACTGCTGGACCTCGAGCGGCGTGCTGCACGCCGTGCAGACGTACTGGTAGGTGGGCACGGGATCTCCTCGTCGGTACGTGCGAGGTGGCTCCGTCCTCAGCACGCTCGCGCGCTGACAGTGTGCCGTACGTCTGCGATCGGTCAGCGCACCCGGCCCGTCACCCCCGCCGTGCCTCACCTCCGCGCAGGGTCCGGGTGGGCGTGACCACGATGTCGACGCTGCGGTCGTGCGGTTCGACGGGAACCGCGTCGAGGACTTCGTCGTCGTGCAGCAGGGCGACCACGACGGTCGGGGGCCGCACCCGGCCGAGCACCCGGTCGTACGAGCCTCCGCCGCGGCCGAGCCGAGCACCGGCCGCAGTCGCCGCCACGGCGGGGCACACCACGACGTCGGCCGCCAGGGCGCCGTCGAGGTCCGGGTCGGGGCCTGGGGCGAGGTCGGGCTCGGCCCCGTCGTCCACCCAGTCCAGGTCGTTGTCGGCGCGCAGCACCGGCAGCAGCACCCGGATGCCGCGCCCCCGCAGCGCCACCCGCAACGGGCCGGTTCCCGGCTCGCTGGGATAGGAGTCGTAGGCGGTGACGGTACGAGCACCGACCAGCTCCGGCAGGGCGAGCACCCGGGTGGCCAGCGCGTCCGCGGCGGCGACCCGCTCCGCCAAGGGGCGTGCCCTGCGGCGCGTCGCGATCTCGCTCCGCAGCGCCTGCTTGGTCGGCTGGTCGCGCACGCCCCCACCGTACGAGCCCGGCGGTCACGTGGCCGACGGTGCGAGCGAGCCCCGGCCGCCCCGCCCTGGCTAGCATCCCCGCCATGAGCGACGAGGGCCTCGAGCAGGCACGGCGGAAGATGACCGAGGCCGGGGTGCCCGAACGCGCGGTCGAGGTGTTCACGCAGCACTACCGGGACCTCGAGTCCGGTGCCACCGGGATCATCGCCGAGGACGACGTGCACCCGGTGACCGATCTGCCGCGGCTCGACGAGGTCGACGTCGACGAGGAGAGTGCCGCCGACGCTCTCTCGGTCACTGCGGTGGTGAAGCTGAACGGCGGGCTCGGCACCTCGATGGGCATGGCCCGAGCGAAGTCCCTGCTGCCGGTCCGGGGCGACCGCAGCTTCCTCGACGTGATTGCCCTGCAGGTGCTGGCGACCCGGCGGGCGTACGAGGTTCGGCTTCCGCTGCTGCTCATGAACAGCTTCCGCACCCGGGACGACACGCTCGCCGCCTTGGAGCGGTATCCGGACCTGTCGGTGCCCAGCCTGCCGGCGGACTTCCTGCAGAACCGTGAGCCGAAGCTGCGCGCCGACGACCTCACCCCGGTCGAGTGGCCCGACGATCCGACGCTGGAGTGGTGTCCGCCGGGACACGGGGACCTCTACACCGCGCTGGACGCGTCGGGCGTCCTTCGGCGGCTGATCGACGCCGGCTACCGCTACGCCAGCGTGTCCAACGCCGACAACCTCGGCGCCTCGCCCAGCCCGACGGTCGCGGGGTGGTTCGCGGCGAGCGGCGCCCCGTACGCCGCCGAGGTGTGCCGGCGGACTGCGGCCGACCGCAAGGGCGGTCATCTGGTGCGCCGCCGGACGGACGGCCGGCTGGTGCTCCGGGAGACCGCGCAGACGCAGGAGGGCGACGCCGAGGTGGCCGCCGACATCGAGCGGCACCCCTACTTCCACACCAACAACCTCTGGTTCGACCTGCAGGCCCTCGCCCGGAGCCTCGACGACCGGGACGGTGTGCTCGGGCTGCCGCTCATCCGCAACGAGAAGACCGTGGACCCCGGTGACCCGTCGTCACCAGCGGTGGTCCAGATCGAGTCCGCGATGGGGGCGGCGGTCGAGGTGTTCGAGGGCGCCCAGGCGATCGAGGTGGACCGCAGCCGGTTCCTGCCGGTGAAGACGACGAACGACCTGCTCGTGATGCGCTCGGACGTGTACGACCTTGCGCCCGACGGGCTGCTCCGCCGCTGCGGCGGCTCGGTGCCCGTCGTCGACCTGGACAAGCGGCACTATGCGCTGCTGCCTGACTTCGACGCCCGCTTCCCGGCGGGGCCGCCCTCGCTGGTCGCTGCCGAGCGGCTGACGGTGCGCGGGGACTGGACGTTCGGAGCCGACGTCACTGTCACCGGCGCCGCCCAGGTGGGCGACGACGAGTCGAGCCACGGAACGGTTCCGGACGGCGCCCGGCTGGACGGGTCCTGACCGCTGTGGTCTCGACCTGCCGCGACTAGGGTGACGAGCATGGTGTCCGATCCGTCGCCGGCCGGGGAGGCCGTCGGCACTGCAGGATCGGCGGGGTCCGCCGACGGTGGGCTGCGCTCGGTCGAGGAGCACCTGCGGGAGGTGCTCGACGTCGTCGAGCCGCTGGCACCGTACGAGCAGTCGCTGCTGGAGACCGTCGGCCTGCCCCTGGTGGACCCGGTGTCCTCACCGATCGACCTGCCCCGGTTCACCAACGCCTCGATGGACGGCTACGCGGTGCGGTTCGAGGACGCGGCCGGTGCGTCCGACGCGCGACCGATCCACCTTCCGGTGATCGGCGAGTCCGCGGCCGGCCAGTCCCGGCCGCACGGAATGCCGCCGGGGACGTCGCTGCGGATCATGACGGGCGCGCCACTGCCCACGGGCGCCGACTGCGTCGTTCCGGTGGAGTGGACCGACGGCGGCACCGCCGCGGTCCGGCTGTTCCGCAGCCCCGAGCCGGGGCAGCACGTGCGGCACGTCGGGGAGGACGTCCGGGCAGGCGACGACCTGCTGCCCGCCGGCACCGTCCTCGGTCCGCGTGAGGTCGGTCTGCTCGCCGGGGTCGGGCTGGCCCGCGTGCGGGCCCGGCCGCGGCCGAGGGTGGTCGTGCTGTCGACCGGGAGCGAGCTGCGCGAGCCGGGACAGCCGCTGGGCTTCGACTCGATCTACGACGCCAACAGCTACCTGCTCGCCGCCTCCGTGCGGGCGACCGGCGCCATCCCGTACCGCGTGGGCGTCACCGGAGACGACCCGCACACCTTCACCGACGCCCTGTCCGACCAGCTGGTCCGGGCGGACCTGGTGGTCACCAGCGGCGGGGTGTCCAAGGGTGCCTACGACGTGGTGAAGGACGTGCTGTCCCGCCTCGGCACTGTCACCTTCTGCGAGGTGGCGATGCAGCCCGGCAAGCCGCAGGGCGTCGGGCGGGTCGGCGAGGAGCAGACCCCGATCATCACCCTCCCCGGCAACCCGGTCTCGTCGTACGTGTCGTTCGAGGTCTTCGTCGTCCCGGCGCTGCGCCGGATGATGGGCAAGCTTCCCTACCGCCGGCCCACCGTGCGGGCCCGGGTGCGGGGTGCGCTGCGCTCCATCCCTGGTCGACGCCAGTTCCTACGGGCGCACTTCCTCCTCGACCACGAGGGTGCCTCGGTCAGCCCGGTCGGCGGCGCCGGGTCGCACCTGCTCAAAGGGCTGGCTCAGGCGAACGCGCTGATCGTGGTGCCGGAGGACGTCGTCGACGTGGCCGACGGCGAGACCGTGTCGGTACTCGTGCTCGACCGGGACTTCTAGATGAGCGGGCCCGACCAGCAGCGGCTGACCCACGTCGACGAGACCGGTGCGGCCCGGATGGTGGACGTGACCGGCAAGGACGTCACCGCGCGGACTGCCACCGCTAGCGGCCGGGTGCTGGTGTCGGCCGAGGTCGTGCGGCTGTTGCGCGGCGAGGGGGTACCGAAGGGAGACGCGCTCGGCGTGGCCAGGGTGGCCGGCATCATGGCGGCCAAGCGGACTCCCGACCTGGTGCCGTTGTGCCACCCCCTGGCCGTCGGCCGTGTCGAGGTCGACCTCCGCGTCCACGACGACGCCGTCGAGATCACGGCGCTGGTCGGGACCGCGGACCGCACCGGCGTCGAGATGGAGGCGCTGACCGCGGTCGCGGTCGCCGCGCTCACCGTCATCGACATGGTCAAGGCCGTGGACCGCACGGCGTCGATCGCGTACGTGCGGCTGGAGGCCAAGGACGGCGGTCGGCGGGGGCTATGGCGGCGTGAGGCGGACGCGTGACCGACCGGTCGTTGCGGGCGGTGGTGGTGACCGCGTCCAACCGGGCCGCCGCCGGGGTGTACGCCGACAGCGGCGGCCCGCTGATGGTGCAGCGGCTGCGCGACTGGGGCTTCGAGGTTGGGGACCCCGTCGTGGTCCCCGACGGCCCACCGGTCGGAGCCGCGCTGCGTGCCGCCGTCGCGGACGGCGTCGACGTGGTGCTGACCACCGGTGGCACCGGCATCAGCCCGACCGACCAGACGCCGGAACAGACCGCCGGGTTGCTCGACCGGACGCTGCCCGGTCTGGCCGAGGCGATCCGGACGTACGGCGCGGCGCAGGGGGTTCCGACCGCCGTCTTGTCTCGCGGCCTCGCAGGGGTGGCCGGACGCACCGTCGTGGTGAACCTGCCGGGCTCTACCGGCGGGGTCCGGGACGGGTTGGCCGTGCTCGAGCCGGTGCTGCGGCACGCGGTGGACCAGGTGCACGGCGGGGACCACCCGGCGCAGGGGTCGCCGGGGTCGCCGGGGTGGCCGGCGGGCGACGGCCCGTGAGCACCGCGCCGGGATGGCCGGCCCGGCTCCGGCTCGGCCGAGTCGGGCTGCGACCGCTCGCCCACCGTGACGGTGCCGTGTGGCGCGAGGTGCGGGCCCGCAACAGGGTCTGGCTCGGACCGTGGGAGGCCACCTTGCCGGCTGGAGCCGAGCGGCCGCCGCAGAGCTTCCGCCGGATGGCGCGGGAGCTGGACCGGCAGGCGCGCGCCGGCCGTACCCTGCCGTTCGCCAGCACGTGGGACGACCGGCTGGTCGGGCAGGTGACGGTGTCCGGGATCAGCTGGGGGTCGTCGCGGTCGGCGAGCATGGGCTACTGGATCGATGGTGCCCTGGCCGGTCGCGGCATCACCCCGCTTGCGGTCGCGCTGGCCATCGACCACTGCTTCAGCACCGTGGGCCTGCACCGGATCGAGGTCGCCGTGCGGCCGGAGAACACCGCCAGCCTGCGGGTGGTCGACAAGCTCGGGCTGCGCCGGGAGGGTGAGGCGCCGCGCTTCCTGCACATCGACGGAGACTGGCGCGACCACCTGCTGTTCGCCGTCACCCGCGAGGAGGTACGGGAGGGCATGGTCACCCGGCTGCAGACCCGGTCACACCAGTCACAGAAGTGATCTGGCGACACACCGGCCCCGCTGCGGAGGGCCGGGTCCTCCCCGCCGTACGGTCGGGTCCGTGAGTCTGACCGGTGTGATCTACGGCGGCATCGTCGTCCTCTGGCTGTGTTACCTGGTCCCGCTGGCGCTGCGCCGCTACGACGAGGCGGCCCGGTCCCGTTCGGTCGAGCGGTTCTCCACCGCGATGCGCGTGCTCGGCCGGGCGGACACCGTCGAGCCGCTGGTGGGCGCCCGCACGCTGGCCGCCCGCACCCGGCCAGCAGCACCGGCGTCGCCCGCGGTCGACCCGCGAGCGCAGCGGCGGGCAGCGCAGGTGGCCGCCCGGCGTCGTCGCCGGGTGCTCGGCGCCCTGCTGGCGCTGACCGCGCTGACCGTCGGGGTGTGTGCCTTCGCGCTGGTCACCTGGTGGGTGGTCGCAGCACCGGTCGCGCTCGTCATCGGCTTCCTGGTGACGGCACGGATCCAGGTCGCCCGCTCTCGGACCAGTGCCTGGGAGCAGGCCCTGACCGCTGGAAGCACCTCCGCCGACGCCTCCGCCGACGCCTCCGCCGACGCCGACACGCGTCTCGAGATCGAGCCCCGGATGCCCACTGGCCGGCCGTTCGACGACGGCTGGGGGGACGCGCCGACCGAGGTGATCGAGGCGGTCCCGGCCGCGGAGGCCCCGGCGCCGCAGGAGGTGGTCGCCGCGGCCGTTCGTACCGACGACGGTGGTTCGTTGTGGGACCCGCTGCCGGTCACCCTGCCGACGTACGTGTCCAAGCCGCGGGCCACCCGCAGTGTCCGCACCATCGACCTCGGCGGACCAGGCGCCTGGACCTCCGGTCACCTGTCGGACGACGAGGCCCAGGAGGCGGCGGCGGTGAGCTCGGCTGCGACCGAGCCGCAGCCCGCCCGGGCCGTCGGGGACTGAGCCCCCGACTGCTATTCTCACCGTCGGTCGGGGACGATCTCCCCGACCGTCTTGGGGCTGTGGCGCAGTCCGGTAGCGCACCTCGTTCGCATCGAGGGGGTCAGGGGTTCGAATCCCCTCAGCTCCACCAACCCGCTGGTCAGGCAGTGACGTCAGACTCGTCTGCGAGGAGACGGACGAGACAGCGGCACCACCACGGCACCTCAGCCGTCCCGCGGTCTGCTGTCGGACCGCCTGAGTCTTCCTCGCCGGGTCTCGGTACTCAGGCGCACCTGTCTCGCATGGAGACCACGAGGCTCGAGATCCGAGCGCACGCGACGCGTTGAGCCGATGTCGGCGGCCGTATGGAACGATCACTCGCACGAAGCGACAGGCCAAGGGGGTCCGATTCAGATGCAGATGAAGATCGAACTGATCCCGCTCCCGGTCTCGGATGTGGACCGAGCTCTCGCCTTCTATGCCGACAAGCTCGGCTTCAAGCAGGACTTCGACGTGCAGCCCAGCGAGGGCGTCCGGATCGTCCAGTTGACACCAGAGGGCTCGGGTTGTTCGGTCGGTTTCGGCACCGGGCTGGACGTGTTCGCGGGAGAACCCGGCAGTGTGCGTGGCCTGCACCTGATTGTGGAGGACATCACCGAGGCGCGTGCCGAGCTGGTCCGGCGAGGTGTAGATGTCGGTGAGATCAAGGACTTCGGGGGCGGCGTCAGAGGAGCAGACTTCTCCGATCCCGACGGCAACTCATTCGAACTCCAGGAGATGGCGTGGCGCCAGGGCGCGAAGTACTAGCAGCCTGCTGACTTCGTCACAGGGCTCGACGGCCTGAGACATCGACGATCATCGCGAGAGCCCGTGCGACTTTTTCGGTGCCGCGACGCGCGTGGCGCTGGCGAGGAACGCTTTGATGGCCGGCCGGCCTCCGGATTCGCTGGCGTGGGCGAGCAGAAGCTGACGTCTCAGCGGACGGGTGAGCTCGAGAACGTCGATGCCTTCTCCCGGGAGGAAGGCGCGGCCGAGGTCGGACATCAAGGTGATGCCGAGTCCCGCCGCGACCATGGCCAGGGCGGTGGCCTGTTCGTCGACTTCGTGGGTGATCCGGATGTCGAAGCCTGCCTGCCGGCATGCGGCTCTGACGGCGCGGCCGTAGTAGGTCCGGGCCCCGGACATCACCCAGTCCTGGTCCTCGAGGTCTGCGAGCCGCACCTTGCCGGGTGGGAAGCGGCCTGTGGGGACCGCAAGGTGCATCTCGTCGCGCATGGCCGGGACGATGGTCAGTCCGGGTGTCCAGGGTTCGGTGACGTCGGGATAGTCGATCAGGAAGGCGAGGTCGAGGTGCCCGTGCCGCAACTGGATCCCGGCGTCGTCCGGATCGATCTCGCGTGTCCGTACGCGGACCTCGGGCTGCCGGACGGCGAGGTCGTCGAGGATGGGGGGGATCAGGGCAGCGGCCACGGTGCTGAAGACGCCCACGGACAGCTCGACCGTCTGCGCGTGGCGGACCTCCTCGATCGCGCTCTGCGTCTCACGTTCTGCGGCCAGCAAGATCTCGGCGTGTTCGACGAGCACCCGGCCGACCTCGGTCACCACGATGCCGCGGCCCCGGCGCTCGAGCACCGGAGCCCCGACCTCCTGTTCCAGGGCGGTCATCTGTTGCGAGACCGCGGACGCCGAGTAGTGCAGCTCGCGGGCTGCGGCGGTCACCCCGCCGTGGTGGGCCACCTCGCGGAGGATGCGGAGCCGTCGCAGGTTCAAGTCCATGCGTAGATCCTAAACTCTGTATGCAGATTCCTTCACTAGACCTGAACGTTGCCGGAGCCCACACTGGTGCCGTTCCTGGGATCCCAGGAGTCGTTGACAGTGCGAAGGGAACGTCGAGGTGTCCGCCGGTCTGGATCTGCTGGGTTGGCTGGGCGGCGGCCTGGGTGCGGTGGCCTACGTGCTGGTCTCGACTCGGCGCATCGTCGCCGACGCCGTCCTCTTCCAGGGGCTGAACATGGGAGGAGCGGCGCTGCTGTCCGTCGCGTCCTTCTCCAGCGGCGCCCTGCCGAGCGCGTGTATGAACGTCGCCTGGATTCTGTTCGGGGTGCACTCCCTCGCGACAGCCGGCCAGCGCCGGCGCCGTCGGGAGGCCCACCGCGACCTGCCGGGCGACAGGTGCGGGCGGGCTGAACCCGACCGGCTCGAGCTCGTGGCGCGGGCAGCGCCCAGCGCCGGGCCGGTGGCCACTCCTGCCGCTTGACTCATCCGTACATCCGTGCGATTATACGGATATGCAGCTCGACCACTCGCACCCCATCGACCCCGCTGCCCTCCGCCGGGCCGAGGCGGGCAACCTCGGCGGCGCCGACGCCGCGCGCCTGGCGACGCTCCTCGGTGTCTTGGCCGACCCGATTCGGGTGCGGCTGCTGTTTGCGCTGGCCTCGGTCGACGAGCTGTGCGTCGGGGATCTCGCACTCGCGCTGAGGGACGTGTCGGAGGACCAGGTCTCCTACGCCCTGAAGCTCCTGCGCGCGGCCGGGCTCGTGCAGACCCGGCGGGACGGCCGGGTCATCAACAACCGGCTGGCCGACGGCTTCCCGCACCAGCTGCTCGAGCACTGCCTCCGGCAGCTCCTCACCATCAGCAGCGTGCCGAGCCAGGCACCTGACTCCGCTCCGAGAACCTGAAGGAGGACCCGAGATGAGCAGCAGCACCCGCCAGCAGGCCGCCTCGAGCAGCCGGGGACCGGCGCTGAACGCCATGGCCGCGAGCGCGACGCTGCACTGCCTGACCGGCTGTGCGATCGGGGAGATCCTCGGTCTGATGATCGGCACGGCTCTCGGCCTCTCGACCGCCGTGACGATCACGCTGGCGATCGCCCTCGCGTTCCTCTTCGGGTACTCGCTGTCGACGCTGCCGTTGCTCAAGGCGGGGCTCGGCTTCTTCGCGGCCCTCAGCGTCGTCTTCGCCGCCGACACGCTGTCGATCGCGACGATGGAGCTGGTCGACAACCTCGTGATGGCGGTCATCCCCGGCGCGATGGACGCGGGACTGGTCAACCCCGTGTTCTGGGTCGGGATGATGATCGCTCTGACCGTCGCCTACGCAGCTGCGTTTCCGGTCAACCGCTACCTGCTCACCAAAGGCAAGGGGCATGCCCTCACCCACCAGCACCACGAGGGCCATGGCGACGTGCCTGCGTCGTCCGCGCGGCGGTTCATTCCGGTCTTCGGCTCGGCGGCGTTGGCGGTCGCCATCGCAGCGTTCATGCTGGGCGGGCTGGTGGTGTCGGTCGCAGACGAGGTCGAGAACGGCGCCGGCAGCTCGCCGCACGGCGAGTCATCGGAGTCAGCCGGCTAGGTGCTCGACCGCTCGTTGCCCTGTCACACGAGGTGGCGCAGTCGGCCGTTGTCGACGTCGTACAGGAAACCGCCGACGGCGACCCGGTCGGGGATGAGCGGGCTGCTGCGAATGCGCTCGACGTCGGCGCGCAGCGCAGCCTGCTGGTCGGCAACCGCTCCGAACGTCTCACCGGAGACGTCCTGACCGCTGGACCGGCCCACCCGCTCCCGGAGCTCGGACTCGTCGGCGTTCGCCACCGCGCAGCGGGTGTGTGGCACGACCAGGATCCGCTCGACGCCCAGCAGGTGCACCGCGAGCACGAGACCCTGCAGGATCTGGTCGGTCACCCGGCCGCCCGGATTGCGCAGGATCGGGGCGTCGCCGGCCGTGAGACCGAGCATCGCCAGCGGGTCGAGCCGCGCATCCATGCAGGTGACCACCCCGATCCCGGCCCGGGCGACCCCATCGGGGGCGGGCGGTCGGAACCCGGTCGCGTGGCGGGCGTTGGCGTCGAGCAGGTCGTCGAACGAGTGCGGCACCCCCCGAACGCTAGCCGCCCTCAGGACGTCATACGACGCGCCGTCGATACGCCTCCGTACGTATGACGTCTCGGGGTGGGCGCCAGGACGTCATACGACGCGCCGTCGATACGCCTCCGTACGTATGACGTCTCGGGGTGGGCGCCAGGACGTCATACGACGCGCCGTCGATACGCCTCCGTACGTATGACGTCTCGGGGAAGGGCGCCAGGACGTCATACGACGCGCCGTCGATACGCCTCCGTACGTATGACGTCCCGGGCTACAGCCGGCGGTACATCACGTGCAGGCCGACCAGCCCGTACCGGGGGTGGTCGAACGCCTCCGGAACCGTGCCGATCAGGTCGAAGCCGAGCGACTGCCACAGCGCCACCGCCGACCGGTTGGTCTCCACCACCGCGTTGAACTGCATCCCGTGGTATCCCGCCTCCCGCGCCCACTTCACGGCGTGCTCGCCCAACGCCCGACCCACCCCCCGTCCCTGCTGCGCCGGGTCGACCAGGAAGCTCGCGGTGGCGATGTGCGCGCCGCGGCCCGGACGGTTCGGCCCCATCTTCGCCGAGCCGACCACGCTGTCTGCCCGCACCGCAACGACGGTGCGACCCGGTGGCTGCTCCATCCACAGCGGTCGGGCGGTCTCAACCGTCAGGCCCTCGGGGTAGGCATAGGTCTCGCCGGCAGCGACGATCGAGGCGAAGAACGGCCACACCATGGGCCAGTCACCGGGCTCGGCGGTGCGGATGATCACCACGGTCAGCCTAGATGCCAGCCGTCACGAGTGGCTGGACGTCCCGGGACCGCGACGGCCACCGCTGGCACTATCGAGTCATGGCCGATGACGCTGCCGGTGGCCTGCTCGAGGAGCTGGCCGACGACGTGGCCGTGGTGGCAGACGAGCTGTACGCGGTGCCGCTGGACGAGTTCGTCGCCGAACGCGAAGCTCGGGTCAAGACCGCCCGGGCCGGCGGCGACCGCGACCTGGCCCGCCGGGTCGGCGCCCTGGCGAAGCCGACCGTCGCGGCCTGGCTGCTGAATCAGCTGGTGCGGCACCGGCCGGCAGCCGTCGAGCAGCTGGTCCGGCTGGGGGACGAGCTGCGGCAGGTGCAGCAGGACCTCGACGGTGCTCAGCTGCGAGCCCTGACCCAGCAGCGGCAGCGGTTGGTCCGGGCGTTCGTCCGCGACGCCACCCAGCTGGCCGACGAGCTCGGTCGGCCGCTGAGCGGGCCGGTCACCGATCAGGTCGAGGAGTCGCTGCGGGCTGCGGTCGTCGACCAGGCGGCCGGCGCGGCGCTGCTCTCCGGCCGGCTCAGCGCCGCGCTGTCGTATGCCGGCCTCGGCGAAGTGGGCTCGAGCGGCGCGACCCCGCTGCGGTCGCGGACGCGGACGCCAACCCCAACCGCTCGGTCATCTCCAGCGGAGGCGAAACAGGCCGGCCCGGCGACGGACGAGGTCAGAGTCGCCCGGGAGCGCCGGCGGCAGGCAGCGCGGACCGAGGTCGCGGAGGCCGAGCGTACGGTCCACGAGGCGGAGCGGGGCCTGCACCAGGCGGAGCGGGAGCAGGCTGAACTGGCGGACAGCGGCGAACGGCTTGGTGGGCGGGTGCAGCGGCTCCGCCTCGAGCTGGCGGGACTCGAGGCCGAGCTGGCCGAGGTCACCGCCCGGGGTGAGGCGGCGGCGGCGCGACGAGACGACGCCGCCACCGCGCTGGGCGACGCGCACGCGGCGCTGGCCCGAGCCCGCGCCGGCCTCGACGACCTGGGCTGACCGGTCCGCCGGGACGCACCACCCGGACGCCGGGTCCGACGACCCGGGCGGACGACGGACCGGCCGCCGGCCGCCCGCCGGCCGCCCGCCGACCTGCCACCCGCCGCCCGCCACCCGGCTGCCGGCCCTCAGATCCAGCGGTCGAGCCACATCCGCCGCTCCCACTCCGTGTGCGTGATCAGCTGGTCGGTCCAGATCGGCCAGAAGAACGCCGTCGTCGCGATCACCGCCAGCAGCACCGCACCCACCACGACCGATCCGAGCACGCGCCGGCGTCGAGGCGCGTCCGCACGCCCCAGCGCCTGGCCGAGCACGAGAGCCAGGGCGATGCAGGTGAACGGGACGATGGCCACCGCGTAGAAGAAGAAGATCGACCGGTCGTCGTAGCGGAACCAGGGCAGCCACGTTGCCGCCACCCCCACGACGGGCACGCCGAAGCGCCAGTCTCGCCGGGCCACCCAGTGCCACACCGACACCACCAGCGCGGCGGCGCCCACCCACCACAGCACCGGGTTGCCGAGCGCCAGCACCTGGCGGAGGCAGGTGGAGCCCTCCGGCGCCGGACAGCCGTCCTGCCCCGGCGGCACGTCACCACGCAGGTCGATGCCGACCGGCCGGTTCACCAGCAGCCAGCCGCGCGGGTGGGACTCGTACGGGTGCGGGTCGTCGGCGGTGGTGCGGACGACGTCCACGGTGTGAAACCGCCAGACCTGCTCGTGGTAGTTCCACAGGTCGTGCAGGGCCTGCCCGGTCTCGCCGACCGCAGAGCTCGGTTCGCTCTCGACGTAGGCGCCCCAGGAGTACGGCTCGGCGTACGCGTCCTGCATGACGTCGTGGTGCACGAGCCAGCCGGTCCAGCTGGCCAGGTAGACGACGAACGCGACGCCGACGAGCGAGAAGGCAGCGGGCACGGCGTCGGCCAGCGCAGAACGGGCCCACGCCACCGAGACCCCGAGCGCACGGCGGGCGCCCGCGTCCCAGGCCCAGGTGAGCAGGCCGAACGCGGCAAGCACCACCACGCCGTTCCACTTGCTGCCGCAGGCCAGCCCGAAGCAGACCCCGGCGCCGAGCCGCCATGGGCGCAGCAGCAACCCGCGCACGGGCCCGAACCCGTCCACCGGCGCGCCCGGCAGCCCGCCGGATCGTTCGTGCAGGCGCAGCAGCCGGACCCGGCCCCAGTCGCGGTCGGCGACCAGACAGGCCACCGCGCACACCAGCCAGAAGGCGAGGAACCCGTCCAGCAGCGCGGTTCGTGACATCACCAGGTGCAGCCCGTCCAGGCTGAGCAACAGGCCCGCCAGGCACCCGACGAGGGTCGAGCCGGAGAGCCGGCGCACCAGCCGGCAGAGCACCAGCACGGTGAGCGCGCCGGTCACGGCGGCGCCGAACCGCCAGCCGAACGGGTCCATGCCGATCAGCCGGATGCCGACCGCGAGCATCCACTTGCCGACCTCGGGGTGCACGATCTGGGCCGGACCGTCGGAGTAGAGGTCGCTCAGGTCGCCGGCGTTGATCCGGTCGTCGGCCTTGTCGACGTACTGGCGCACGTAGCCGAACTGCTCGAGGGAGTAGGCGTCCTTGGCGTAGTAGGTCTCGTCGAAGGTGATCTCCTCCGGCGTCCCGAGACCCCACAGCCGCAGCAGCAGGGCGAACGCGCTGACCGCGAGCGGTGCGGCCCAGCCGGTCAGCCGGGGCGAGCCGGCGACCAGCGGGGTGAACCGCTCCCGGAGCCGTGGCAACGGCGAGCCCTCCGGAGTGCTCCCGAGCGACCGCAGCCGGTCGGACGGCACCGCGCGCTCCCGGGTCGCCGTCACCCGCGCATCGTAGGTCTGCGCGAGGATGACGCCCGTGGACGGGACTGTGGGCGTGCTGGTGGTCGCCGGCACCCCGATCGGGCAGCCGGCCGACGCGTCCGGACGGCTGGCCGCCGAGCTCGCCGGTGCGGACGTGGTCGCGGCCGAGGACACCCGGCGGCTGCGGCGGTTGACCGACGCGCTCGGGGTGCAGCCCACCGGCAGGGTGGTGTCGTACTTCGAGGGCAACGAGGCCGGGCGGACCCCGCAGCTGGTCGAGGACCTGCTGGCCGGCCGACGGGTGCTGCTGGTCACCGACGCGGGGATGCCGAGCGTGTCCGACCCCGGCTACCGGTTGGTGGCGGCGGCGGTGGACGCGGGTGTACGGGTCACCGCGGTGCCCGGGCCGTCGGCGGTGCTGACCGCGCTGGCGGTCTCGGGTCTGCCGGTCGACCGGTTCTGCTTCGAGGGCTTCCTGCCCCGCAAGGCGGGAGAGCGCAGCAGGAGGCTGAGCGAGCTGGCGGGTGAGCGCCGGACGATGGTGTGCTTCGAGGCCCCGCATCGCACGGCGGTGACGCTCGCGGCGATGGCGCAGGCGTTCGGTCCCGACCGTCCGGCGGCCGTGTGCCGCGAGCTGACCAAGACCCACGAGGAGGTGCGCCGCGGCGCGCTGGCCGAACTCGCAGCGTGGGCCGGCGACGGCGTCCGTGGCGAGGTGACGCTGGTCGTCGCGGGTGCGCCGGACCGTGCGCCACCGGCCCCGGCAGACCTGGTGGCGGCGGTGGTCGAGCTCGAGGCCGCCGGCCGGTCCCGCCGGGACGCGGTCGCCGAGGTGGCCGGTCGGGTGGGCGCGCGCCGCCGGGACGTCTACGACGCGGTGCACCGCGAGCGCTGACCGGCTGCCGCGGGTGCGGGCCGTCCCGGCGGGGCGGGGTCGCCCGGTGCGCATCTAGGATCGTCGCTCGTGAGCAGTCCCGTCCTGTCCGCGGTCGCCTGGCCGTACGCGAACGGCCCTCGGCACATCGGACATGTGTCCGGGTTCGGGGTGCCCTCGGACGTGTTCAGCCGGTACATGCGGATGGCCGGTCACGAGGTGTTGATGGTCTCCGGCACCGACGAGCACGGAACGCCGATCCTGGTCCAGGCCGAGCGGGAGGGCGTGTCGCCCCGGGAGCTGGCCGACCGGTACAACCGCTACATCGTCGAGGACCTGCACGCCCTCGGGCTGTCGTACGACCTGTTCACCCGCACCACGACCCGGAACCACTTCGCCGTGGCGCAGGAGATGTTCCGGACGGTGCACCGCAACGGCTACCTCGTCGAGCGCACCACGATGGGCGCGATCTCGCCGAGCACCGGGCGCACGCTGCCGGACCGCTACATCGAGGGCACCTGCCCGATCTGCGGCTACGACGGTGCCCGTGGGGACCAGTGCGACAACTGCGGCAACCAGCTCGACGCGATCGAGCTGAAGAACCCGGTCAGCCGGGTCAACGGGGAGACACCGAAGTTCATCGAGACCGAGCACTTCTTCCTCGACCTCCCGGCGCTCACCGCGGCGCTGGGGTCCTGGCTGGAGACCCGCACCGACTGGCGACCCAACGTGCTCAAGTTCTCCCGCAACCTGCTCGAGGACGTGCGGCCGCGGGCCATGACCCGGGACATCGACTGGGGCATCCCGGTGCCACTGGACGGCTGGGAGTCCAACCCCAACAAGCGGCTGTACGTCTGGTTCGACGCGGTGATCGGGTACCTCTCCGCCTCGGTGGAGTGGGCCCGGCGCCGTGGCGAGCCGGACGCCTGGCGGCGGTGGTGGAACGACCCGGACGCGCGCGCGTACTACTTCATGGGCAAGGACAACATCACCTTCCACGCCCAGATCTGGCCGGCCGAGCTGCTCGCGTACGACGGTCGCGGGTCCCGCGGCGGGTCGCCGGGCGAGCTCGGCACGCTGAACCTGCCGACGGAGGTGGTGAGCAGCGAGTTCCTCACCATGGAGGGGCGGAAGTTCTCGACCAGCCGGTCGGTGGTCATCTACGTCCGCGACTTCCTGCAGCGCTACGACCCGGACGCGCTGCGGTACTTCATCGCCGTGGCCGGTCCGGAGACGCAGGACACGGACTTCACCTGGGCGGAGTTCGTCCGGCGCAACAACGACGAGCTGGTGAGCACCTGGGGCAACCTGGTCAACCGCACCGTGTCGATGATCGCGAAGAACGTCGGGCAGATCCCCGCGGCCGGTGCCCTGCAGGACGCCGACCGGGAGCTGCTGGCCAGCGCACGGCGGGCGTTCGGGACGGTCGGCGGGCTGATCGAGCGGCACCGGCAGAAGCAGGCGACGGCTGAGGCGATGAAGCTCGCGACTGAGGCCAACGTCTATCTGTCGCAGCAGGCGCCGTGGAAGCTGAAGAACACCGACCCGGCCCGAATGGAGACCGTGCTGCACGTCGCCGCACAGGTGGTGGACGACTGCAACACGATGCTGGCGCCGTTCCTGCCGCACTCCGCGCAGCGGGTGCATGCCGCGCTCGGACGTACCGGGCAGGTGTCCCCCGGCCCCGAGATCCGCGAGGTGGACGACCTCGACGGCGGCGCCGGCTACCCGGTCATCACCGGCGACTACTCCGAGCAGGCATCCTGGGCGTCGCACCCGCTGGCGGTCGGGACGCCGCTGGACGTCCCCTCACCGGTCTTCACCAAGCTGGACCCGGGAGTCGTGGACGAGGAGCTGGCGCGGCTGGAGACGGCCGCGGGATCCGAGGCGTGACCGGCGGCCCTGGTCCCACCCGGTCGCGAGCGGCCACCGACGAGGCCAGCGGCAGGCGGCGGGACCGCTCCCGGCCCCCCGTGCCGGAGCCGCTGCCGTCCCCGGTGGTCGACAACCACTGCCATCTCGACATCGCCGACGCCGACGAGCAGGACGGCGGCTGGCTGTCGGTGGACCGAGCGCTGGCAGCCTCCCGGGAGGTGGGTGTGCCTCGGATCGTTCAGATCGGCTGCGACCTACCGGGTGCCCGGTGGGCGGTCGAGACCGCGGAACGGTTCGACGCGATCGTCGCCGGCGTGGCCCTGCATCCGAACGAGGCCCCGCGGCTGGCGGCCGCGGGCGCGTTGCCGGACGCCTTGGTCGAGATCGAGCGACTGGCCGGGTCTTCGGCGCGGGTGCGGGCAGTCGGCGAGACCGGGTTGGACCACTTCCGGACGGGGGAGGAGGGGCGGGCGGCGCAGGAGGAGTCGTTCCGGGCGCACATCCGGCTCGCGCACCGGCTGGACAAGACGCTGGTCGTCCACGACCGGGACGCGCACGACGACGTGCTGCGGGTGCTGGACGACGAGGGGGTTCCACCCCGGACCGTGATGCACTGCTTCTCCGGCGACGCCGACTTCGCCCGCGAGTGCCTGGATCGCGGCTGCCGACTCAGCTTCGCCGGCACCGTGACGTTCTCCAACGCCGGCCCGCTGCGGGACGCGCTGCGGGTGACCCCGCTGGACCGGGTGCTGGTGGAGACCGACGCGCCGTACCTCACCCCGGTGCCGTACCGCGGTCGGCCGAACGCGTCCTATCTGGTGCCGCTCACCGTCCGGGTGATCGCCGAGGTGCTCGGCACCGACCTGGACCGGGTCTGTCGCGCCATCGACGCCACCACCGATGAGACGTACGGCGGAGCCTGGTGACGCTCCGCGATCTCAGTGACTCCCAGTAGTCACGGTTACACCTTTTGTAACAGCGGTCACAACCTCGCGTCCCGAGGTGTGATCCGCACCAAGTTCGGGCAGGTTGATTTGGTCGACCGTGACCTCGTCGTTATGGTCGAGAACTAGTCCGCCGGGGTCGGAGAACCTCTGGCGCAGTCTGCAGCGGCATCGCGTGTCAATCACCGGTGCCGTCTTCCACGTCCCGGCTGATCCGGGGCGAGGACTGCCCGGAGTCCGTGCCCGGAGAACTCGATCCACTGGAGCACTGTGCGCAAGCGAATCCTGATCATCGCCGCCAACCTGGCGGTCGTGCTCGCCCTGGTCGGTGGCACCGTTGCCTACGCCAGCATGAGCAAGACCGTCACCCTGTCGATCGACGGCAAGGAGACCGAGGTCCGTACCTTCGGTGACGACGTCGACGACGTCCTCGAGTCCCAGGGCATCGACCTGGCCGAGCGGGACGTGGTCCTGCCGGCCCCGAGCGAGTCGATCGACGACGGCGCCCGGATCGCGGTGCGGTACGCCCGGCCGCTGGAGCTCACCGTCGACGGCGACCAGTCGAAGTACTGGGTCACCGCCACCAGCGTCGGCGACGCCCTGTCCCAGGTCGGGCAGCGCTTCTCCGGTGCCGAGCTGTCCGCCAGCCGGAGCAGCTACATCGGCCGCGACGGGCTCGAGCTGACCGTGTCGACCCCCAAGAAGGTCGCCGTCATCAGCGCCGACGGCAAGGAGCGGGTCACGACCACCGCCCTGACCGTGTCCGAGGTGCTGGCCGAGCTCAAGCTCGAGGCAGACAAGAACGACGAGCTCAAGCCCCTGGCCGACCGCGAGCTGTCCGACGGCATGCGGATCGTGCTGACCACCATCGACCAGCGGGTCCGCTCGTTGACCGAGACGGTCGACTACGAGACCCAGGTGCGCTACTCCGACGACATGTACAAGGGCCAGGAAAAGACCGTTCGCACCGGCGAGGACGGCCGGCAGCGGGTCAAGGTCCGCCAGGTCCTGGCCAACGGCGAGGTGCGCAGCACCAAGGTCCTCGACCGCACCATGGTCGTCGAGCCGGTCTCGGCCGTCATCGTGCAGGGCACGGCGACCCGGCCCGAGCCCGAGCCGGAGCCGGAGCCGGAGCCCACGACCAACTACGCGTCCGGTGGCACCGTCTGGGACCAGCTCGCGCAGTGCGAGTCCGGTGGCAACTGGGCGATCAACACCGGCAACGGCTTCTACGGTGGGCTGCAGTTCACGCTGTCCACCTGGCAGGGCTACGGCGGCACCGGGATGCCGCATGAGGCCAGCCGCGAGGCGCAGATCGCCGTCGCCGAGCGGGTCCAGGCGGGTCAGGGCTGGGGCGCCTGGCCGGCTTGCTCCGCCGAGCTCGGCCTGTACTGAGCACGCCGGTAGCGACCCCCTGAGCCGCGTCCCGAACGCGGTCCCGACGGAGCCCGACACCCTTGCGGTGTCGGGCTCCGTGCGTTGTGACAGCCTCGCCGTGTGGTCAGTGCTGCCGATGCGACGGAGCCCCGGCTGCTCGGCCCGGTCGACATTCGCGGGCTGGCCGACCGTCTGGGGGTGCGACCGACGAAGCAACGCGGGCAGAACTTCGTCGTCGATCCGAACTCGGTGCGGCGCATCGCCCGGCTGGCCGAGCTCGACGCCGACGACGTCGTCTTGGAGGTCGGGCCAGGGCTCGGCTCACTGACCCTGGCGCTGCTCGGTGAGCTGTCTCGCCTCGGGAGCTCCGGCCGGGTGCTCGCCGTCGAGATCGACCAGGTGCTCGCCCGGGCGCTGCCGGAGACGGTCGCCGAGCGGGCGCCGGGGCTGACCGATCGGCTCACGGTGCTGCACGCCGACGCGCTGCGGGTCGAGGCGCTGCCGGGGCCGGCACCGACCGTCGTCGTCGCCAACCTGCCGTACAACGTCGCCGTCCCGGTGCTGTTGCGGCTGTGGGGGACGCTGCCGAGTCTGCGGCACGGGTTGGTGCTGGTGCAGGCGGAGGTGGCCGACCGGCTGGCCGCCCCGCCCGGATCCCGGACGTACGGGATCCCCAGCGTGAAGGCCGCCTGGCACGGTCCGGTCACCTCGGTCGGCCGGGTCGGGCGGACCGTGTTCTGGCCGGCGCCGAACGTGGACTCCGGGCTGGTCCGGTGGCGACGGGCGGAGCCGCCGCGGACGTCGGCGACCCGGGCGGAGGTGTTCGCCGTGGTGGACGCGGCCTTCGCCCAGCGGCGCAAGACGCTACGGGCGGCGCTCGCCGGCATCGCCGGGTCGCCGTCAGCCGCGGAGGCGGCCCTGCGCCGGGCCGGTGTGCCGCCCATCAGCCGCGGGGAGAGTCTGGGCGTCACGGCGTTCGCCCGGGTGGCCGAGGAGCTCGCGGCGGTGACGCCGTGATCACGGCGGTTCGGGCGCAGGCGCCGGCGAAGGTCAACCTCGCGCTGCACGTGGGCGCACGGCGCGCGGACGGCTTCCACGACCTCGCCACCGTCTACCAGGCGGTGGACGTGTACGACGAGGTGCGGGCCGAGCCGCGCAGCGACGGGGCCATCACCGTCCGGACTCGTGCTCCCGACGGGTCCCTGGTCCCCGGCGTCGCCGACGACGACAGCCACCTGGCGATCCGGGCTGCCGGGCTGCTGCGCGCCCGCGTCGGCGGCGACGCGGGCGTCCATCTGGAGGTGCGCAAGTCGATCCCGGTGGCGGCGGGACTGGCCGGCGGATCTGCCGACGCGGCTGCGGCGCTGGTCGCCTGCGCCGAGCTGTGGCAGCCGGCCGCCGCCCGGGACGTGCTGCTCGAATGTGCCGTGGCGCTCGGCAGCGACGTCCCGTTCGCCCTCGTGGGCGGGACGGCGCTGGGCACGGGGCGGGGCGAGCAGGTGCGACGGCTCGCGACCACGACACCGACGACGTGGCTGCTGGTCTGTTCCACCGACGGCCTGTCCACGCCGGCGGTGTACGCCTGGCACGACCGACTACGCACGGGCAGCGAGGTGCCGCCGCCCCAGGTGCGACCCGAGCTGCTGCGGGCGGTCGAGCGCGGCGAGGGCGCCGGGCTCGGGCCGCTGCTGCACAACGACCTGCAGCCGGCCGCGGTGCAGCTGCGCCCGGCGCTGGCCGACGTGCTCGCGGCTGGCCGGGAGGCCGGGGCAGTCGCCGGGCTGGTGTCCGGGTCCGGACCGACGGTGCTGCTGCTGGCCGCGGACGATCGGCACGCCGACGCGCTCGGCGCCGCCGTGGGGCCGGTCGCCCGCCGGCTGCTGGCAGGAGCGCGGCTCTGGACGGCGCACGGGCCGGTGCCCGGCGCCCGGGTGGTGTGACATGGCACCGCTCCCCGTGGTGGGGCTCGACGGGGTCCGGCTCACCCGCGGCGACCGGGTCCTCCTCGATGACGTGAGCATCGGGGTCGCCGCCGGTGATCGCGTCGGCGTCCTCGGTCGTAACGGGGCCGGCAAGACCACGCTGCTCGAGGTGGTGTCCGGCCGCGTCTCCGCCGACGCCGGCCGGGTCACCCGGGCCGGCGGCACCGCCGTCGCCGCCCTCGGCCAGCGAGACGGCCTGGTCGCCACCGAGTCGGTGGCGACGGCCGCACTGGCCGACCGGGCCGCGCACGAGTGGGCGGCATCAGCCGACACCCGCGAGGTGGTCGAGACGCTGCTCGCCGGTGTGCCACTCGACCGTACAGTCGGCTCGTTGTCGGGCGGCGAGCGGCGGCGAGCTGCTCTTGCCGCGGTGCTGCTGGAGCCGGCCGACCTCGTGATCCTGGACGAGCCGACCAACCACCTCGACGTGGAGACCGTCGACTGGCTGGCCCGGCACCTGACCGGCCCCACCGGTCCGCGGTCGCTGGTGGTCGTCACCCACGACCGGTGGTTCCTGGACGCGGTGTGCACGCGGACCTGGGAGGTGCACGACGGGCGGGTGGACACGTTCGACGGCGGGTACGCGGCGTACGTGCTGGCTCGCGCGGAGCGGGACCGGCTGGCGGCGGCGGTGGAGTCACGGCGCCGCAACCTGCTGCGCAAGGAGTTGGCCTGGCTGCGCCGCGGGCCACCGGCGCGCACCAGCAAGCCACGGTTCCGGCTGGACGCTGCGGCCGCGCTGATCGCGGACGAGCCGGCACCCCGGGACCGGCTCGCGCTGGAACAGACCGCGGTGAACCGGCTCGGCAAGGACGTGCTGGACCTGGAGGACGTGACCGTCTCGCTGGGCGGGCGCCGGCTGCTGGACCGGGTCACGTGGCGGATCGGGCCCGGGGACCGCATCGGCGTCGTCGGCGTCAACGGATCCGGGAAGACCACGGCGCTGAGACTGCTCGCGGGTGAGCTGAGGCCGGACGGCGGCCGGGTGCGTCGCGGCCGCACCGTCTCGGTGGCGCACCTGCGGCAGGACACCGAGCCGCTCGATCCCGGGCTGCGGGTGCTGGAGGCAGCCGAGCAGGCGGGCCGGGTGGTCCGGACCGCCGCCGGCGAACAGTCGGTCACCTCGCTGCTGGAGCGATTCGGCTTCGCCGGCGAGCGACTGCACACCCGGCTCGGAGACCTCTCCGGGGGCGAGCTGCGGCGGCTCCAGCTGCTCCGGCTCCTGTTGGGTGAGCCGAACGTGCTGCTGCTCGACGAGCCCACCAACGACCTCGACGTCGACACCCTGACCGTGCTCGAGGACCACCTCGACGACTGGCCGGGCACAGTCGTGCTGGTGACCCACGACCGGTACGTCCTCGAGCGGGTCTGCGACACCGTGTACGGGCTGCTCGGCGACGGAGACGTGCGGATGCTGCCCCGGGGGGTCGAGGAGTACCTCGAGCGCCGGCGCACCGTCGGCCTACGAGCCGCGGAGCCGGCAGCCGCATCCGCGGGCACCTCCGCGGCCGCTCCCGGCGCGGCAGCCGACCGGCGCGCGGCCGGCAAGGCGGCCGCCCGGCTGGAGCGGCAACTGCGCCGGCTCGGCGAGCGTGAGGCGGAGCTGCACCACCGGCTCGCGGCAGCCGCCGAGGGGGCGGACCGGCAGACGCTCGCGGCGCTGGCCGCGGAGCTGGCCGCCCTGGGAGCCGAGCGCGTCGGTCTGGAGGAGGAGTGGCTGGTGGCCGCGGAGGCGGCGGAGGCGTCGGCCGGCTGAGCGGTGAGTCTCAGTCGTCGACGGCCTCGCCGTCGAAGGGCGAGACCAGCACGCGCAGCAGGCCGGCCAGCCGGTCCCGCTCCTCGGCCGAGAGGCCGGCGAGCAGCTCGCGCTCCGAGCCCAGCAGGGCATCCAGCGCGGCGTCGACGACCCGCCGTCCGTGCGGCGTCAGCCGGACCAGCACACCGCGCCGGTCGCCCGGGTCCGGCCCCCGCTCGACCAGCCCGCGCGCGGTCAGCTTGTCCACGCGGTTGGTCATCGTCCCGCTCGTCACCAGCGTCTCGCGCAGCAGCCGGCCCGGGGACAGCGCGTACGGCGATCCCGACCGGCGCAGCGCCGACAACACGTCGAACTCCCAGGTCTCGAGCTGCTGGGCGGCAAAGGCCCGGCGGCGGGCCCGGTCGAGGTGTCGCGCCAGCCGGGTGACTCGACTGAGCACGAGCATCGGGTCGGTGTCGAGCTCGGGCCGCTCTCGGCGCCACGCGTCAACCAGGCGGTCCACCTCGTCCACGGAGCCAGGCTACCGGTCAAGAGTCTTGACATCGAGAATCTCGAGTCGAACCGTCGGGACGCTCTTGCTCCCTTAGGCTTGCGGAGGTGGACGTAGCCGAGCTGCTGCTGACCGGCCCGCTCGCGCAGCTGGCGGCGATGGACGCCGGCGAGATCAGCAGCCGTGAGCTGGTGGCCGAGGCGCTGCAGCGGGCCGCGGCTACCCGGACCTCGGTGAATGCGTTCGCCTCGGTGCGGGGGGAGCGGGCGCTCGCCGACGCCGACGCCGCCGACCGGCGCCGCGCCGACTCCGGACGCACGAACGGGGACCGCGGCCGCCCGCAGCTGCTCGGCGTCCCGGTGGCGGTCAAGGACGACACCGACGTTGCCGGCGAAGTGACCGCGCACGGCAGCCGGGCCTGTACCCGCGTGGCCGGCACGGATGCGGAGGTCGTCCGGCGGCTGCGCGCGGCCGGGGCGGTGTTGGTGGGGCGAACGACCATGCCGGAGCTCGCCGTCTACGGGTTCACCGAGTCGGCAGCCACCGGCGTGACGCGGAACCCGTGGGACCCGGCGCGTACGCCCGGCGGCTCGTCCGGCGGCTCGGCCGCCGCGGTGGCGGCGGGCGTGGTGGGGCTGGCCACCGGCAGCGACGGCGCTGGGTCCCTTCGCATCCCGGCCGCGTGCTGCGGCTTGGTGGGGCTCAAGCCGACGGCCGGCTCGATGCCGTCGTCCGGAGCGTGGAACGGTCTGTCCGTGCAGGGCGTGCTGACCCGGACGGTGGCGGACACCGCGCACTACCTGGATGCGATCGGGGACCTGCCGGACTCGCTGGCGAAGGCCGGCCGCCGTGACCCCGGCCGGCTGCGCATCGGCGTCGACCTGACGCCGATGCGGATCTCCGCACCGATGGGTCTGGAGCCCCAGGTGCGGACGACCGTGCTGCAGGTGGGCGAGCGGCTGGCGTCCCTCGGGCACCACGTGTGGCGGTTGCGGGCGCCACAGGGGGTGGCGCCGCAGGCGTTCAGCGCCCGCTACCTGGCGGGGGTGCACCAGGCGGCCGCGGCCGTCGACCGGCCCGACCTGCTCGAACCCCGGACGGCGCAGATCGCCCGGCTCGGCGCGACGGTGCGACCGGCGCTGCTGCGGCGGGCCGTCGAGTCCGGCCCCGCACACGGCGACCGGATGATGGCCCGCATCGGGGTCGATCTGCTGCTCACTCCGGTCCTGTCCGGCGATCCGGTCGAGATCGGGCGGTGGGCCGGGTCGAACGGGATGGCCACGGTGTTCGGTATGGGCCGGTTCTACGCGTACACCCCGATGTGGAACCACACCGGCCAGCCGGCGATCGCGCTGCCCGCCGGGGAGTCCAGGGCGGGTCTGCCGCTGTCGGTCCAGCTGGTGGCTCCCCGCGGCGGTGACGCGTTGCTGGTGTCGGTCGCGGCCCAGCTGGAGCGGGCGTTTCCCTGGAGCCGCCGGGCTCCGGCGGCGACCCGGCAACGGCGGGACTGACCGGGGTGCCGCCGGCCGAGCCTGCCGGGACCGCCCGGCAGTGGGACCGGGAGCCGGCGTCGCCACCCGGCTCGCTGGGAGTGACGGTTGTGCGCTTGTGCCCGGCGGGTCACCGCAGATTCGCCACTCTCAGCGGGGGTGGCGGTCCCGGTCGGGTGAGGTGAGCTGGGGGGTGGTCTCCAACCCGGACAGCCCGTTCCAGGCCAGGTTGCACAGGTGCGCGGCGACGACGTCCTTGGCGGGCTTGCGGGTGTCCAGCCACCACTGGCCGGTGGTGCCGACCATGCCGACCAGCATCTGGGCGTACATCGGCGCGTAGGTGGTGTCGAAGCCTCGCGCTTTGAACTCGGCGCCGAGGATGTGCTCGACCCGGGTGGCGACGTCACCGATGATCGAGACGAACGAGCCGGACGCGGAGCCCAGGGGGGAGTCGCGGACCAGGATCCGGAAGCCGTCGGGATGCAGCTCGATGTAGTCCAACAGCGCGAAGGCCGCCTGTTCGAGCAGTACGCGCGGCCGCCCGCCCGTGAGGGCGCCCCGCATCATCGAGAGCAGCTGCTGGACCTCGCGGTCGACCACGACGGCGTAGAGCCCCTCCTTGCCGCCGAAGTGCTCGTAGACGACCGGCTTCGAGACCTCCGCCTTGGCCGCGATCTCCTCGACCGACGTCCCCTCGACCCCGCGGCCGGCGAACAGCCCGCGGGCGATGTCGATGAGCTGTTCGCGCCGTTCCGCCGCGGTCATCCGGTGCCTGGTGCTGCGCCGCGCGGCGGCTCCCTCGTCCGACCGGCGGGTCATCGCGCGCCGGTCAGGAGGTGGCGCGCTTGGCGGCGATCCGCTCGGCCACCGGCCAGCGGACGTCGGAGGCCCAGCCGAGCTTCTCGAACGCCCAGATCACTCGGGCCGAGGCGTCGAGCTGGCCGGGCAGTACGCCGTGCCGGGCGCAGGTCGGGTCGGCGTGGTGCAGGTTGTGCCAGGACTCGCCGAAGCTGGGGATCGCCAACCACCACACGTTGCCGGACCGGTCACGGCTCTTGAACGGGCGCTCGCCGACGGTGTGGCAGATCGAGTTGATCGACCAGGTCACGTGGTGCAGCAGGGCGATCCGGACCAGTGTCGCCCAGAAGAAGGCGGTCAGTGCCCCCTGCCACGACATCGACCAGAGCCCGCCGATGACCGCCGGAGCGAGCAACGACACCAGCACCCATGCCGGGAACTGCTTGGAGATCCGGACCAGGTCGGGGTCCTTGAGCAGGTCCGGCGCGTAGCGCCGTTGCGGCGTCTGCTCGACGTCGAAGAGCCAGCCCACATGCGCGTAGGTGAAGCCCTTCGCCAGGGCGGGGACGCTCTCGCCGTAGCGCCACGGCGAGTGTGGGTCGCCGTCCCGGTCGGAGAACTTGTGGTGCTTGCGGTGGTCCGCCACCCAGCGGATCACCGGCCCTTCGATCGCCAGGCTGCCGGCGATCGCCAGCGCGACCTTGACCGCGCGGTTCGGCTTGA
The DNA here is from genome assembly GCA_963704295.1 of uncultured Actinomycetota bacterium. GTDB lineage: Bacteria > Actinomycetota > Actinomycetes > Propionibacteriales > Nocardioidaceae > JACCVL01. Next base: position 2,036,856 of record OY969884.1, read on the forward strand.
ACGACTTGTGCGTGAACAGCCGGTGGAAGCCGACGGTGATGCCGAGACCGCTGACGTAGTAGAAGACAAGCGCGATCACCACGTCGTGCCAGCCGAGCCAGCCGCCCCACGCCACCGGTACGGCGGCGATCACGGCCACGAACGGCAGCGCGATGAACAGCGCCAGCATCGTGCGCTCGAGTCCGCTTTGCCGGTCGCTGCCCAGCGTCCCGTGCAGCAGCGCCGTCTCGAGGCCCTGGTCGGCGCCGGTGGGTGCCGCGGGTGCCGCGGGTGCCGCGGGCGGCGCGGGTGGTGCCGGTGTCGCGGTGGGCGGCGGGGCGGGGGGAGCGCTGGTGGCTGGCGTCATGGAGTCCTCGCGGGCGATCTGAACGGGTGGGTGGGCGGGGCGCTGGTGGGCGGGTCCGGGGTCGGAAGCGACCGGCCCTCCTCCTCGTTCTTCCCAGAAGTCGGTCGGTCTACGCCTACGTCACCGTAACCTACGCAACCGTAGGTACCAAGCCGAAGCCGGCGCGGAGGCCGATTACGCCTACGCTGACCCCACCCGTTCCCCGGTTGGTCTGTCGGCAGGGCCCGCCGCACTTTGAATGCGGACAAGCGACGTAGGTTCGACTCCTACCCGGGGAGCCAGCACGCGCCGCGACCGCCCGCCGACCCGAGGAGCCCCCGTGACACCGGTCGACCCCGAGGGAGCACCCCCCGCGTCCGCCGTCGTGGTGCTGGCGGCCGGCGAGGGCACCCGGATGCGGTCGACCACCCCCAAGGTGCTGCATCGGATCGGCGGCCGGACGCTGCTCGGGCACGTGCTGGCCGCCGCGGCCGGCTCCGATGCCGCCGAGGTGGTGACGGTCGTGGGCCACGGCCGTGCCCAGGTCACCGAGCACGTCGCGACCTGCCTGCCGACCGCGCGAGCCGCCGTCCAGGAGGAGCAGCGAGGCACCGGGCATGCCGCCCTGGTGGGGCTGCAGCAGGTCCAGGCGGAGGAGGGCACGGTCCTCGTCGTGATGGGCGACACCCCGCTGCTGCGGGCCGAGGTGCTCCGCGACCTCGCGGCCCGGCACGCCGTCGCCGGGCGTGCCGTGACGGTCCTCGCCGCCCGGCCGGCGGACCCGACCGGATACGGCCGGCTGCTCTGTGATCCGGACGGATCGCTGGTCGCGGTCGTCGAGCACGCCGACGCCACCCCCGAGCAACGGCTCATCCGGGAGGTGAACTCCGGGATCTATGCGTTCGACCTGGCCTTCCTGCGGGCCGCCCTGCCGCGACTGGGAGCGGACAACGCGCAGGGCGAGGTCTACCTCCCCGACGTGGTCGCCCTCGCCCACGGGGACGGCCAAGCGGTCGGGACGGTGCTGGCCGACGACCCGATGGACGCCGAGGGAGTGAACGACCGGGTGCAGCTCGCCGAGCTCGGCCGGGTGCTCAACGCCCGGGTGCTGCACGCCTGGATGCGGGCCGGCGTCACGGTCGTGGACCCGTCGAGCGCCTGGGTGGACGTCACCGTGACCCTCGGTCGGGACGTGGAGCTGCGCCCCGGTGTGCAGCTGCAGGGGGTGACCGCGGTCGAGGACGGGGCGGTGGTCGGTCCGGACTGCACGCTGCTCGACGTCCGGGTCGGCGCCGGGGCGAGCGTGGTGCGCACGCACGGGTCCGGAGCCGTCATCGGCGCCGGCGCGAGCGTCGGCCCCTTCGCGTACCTCCGACCGGGGACGGTGCTGAACGCCGACGGCAAGATCGGCACGTTCGTCGAGACCAAGAACGCGGTGATCGGGCAGGCGGCCAAGGTGCCGCACCTGTCGTACGTGGGGGACGCCGAGATCGGTGCGGGCACCAACATCGGCGCCGGCACGATCACGGCGAACTACGACGGGCTCGCCAAGCACCGGACGGTGGTCGGCCGGCACTGCAAGACCGGATCGGACAACGTCTTCGTGGCGCCGGTCACCATCGGGGACGGAGCCGTCACCGGCGCCGGCACGGTGGTGCGCCGAGACGTGCCGCCGGGCGCCCTGGCGGTGTCCGGTGGTCCGCAGCGGCACCACGACGGGTGGACGCAGCGGCGTCGCCCGGGCACGCCGGCCGCGCAGGCGGCGGCCGCCGCCTCCGATGCCGACGACGGCGTCGGGCAGACTGAAGGTCCGCCACCTCCCCTGACCCCCGGGCAGCCCGACGAGGGAACGCAGCCGTGACCGGTATGAAACGTACGACCGAGAAGAACCTCATGGTGTTCTCCGGCCGGGCCCATCCCGAGCTGGCGGCCGAGGTGGCCGACCTGCTCGGTAGCGGGCTGGTGCCGCAGTCGGTCTACGAGTTCGCCAACGGGGAGATCTACGTTCGGTTCGAGGAGTCGGTCCGCGGCTGCGACGCGTTCGTGCTGCAGAGCCACTCCGCACCCATCAACCAGTGGGTGATGGAGCAGCTGATCATGGTCGACGCCCTCAAGCGTGCCTCGGCCAAGCGGATCACCGTCGTGCAGCCGTTCTACGGGTACGCGCGCCAGGACAAGAAGCACCGCGGCCGGGAGCCGATCAGCGCCCGGTTGATGGCCGACATGTTCAAGACCGCCGGAGCGGACCGGCTGATCACCGTGGACCTGCACAGCTCGCAGATCCAGGGTTTCTTCGACGGGCCGGTCGACCATCTGATGGCGATGCCGATCCTGGCCGGGTACGTCGGCGGCAAGTACGGCGACGAGGATCTGATCGTGGTGTCCCCCGACGCCGGCCGGATCCGCGTCGCGGAGCAGTGGGCCTCCCGCCTCGGTGGCACGTCACTGGCGTTCGTGCACAAGACCCGGGACATCCACCAGCCGAACGAGGCGGTGGCCAACCGGGTCGTCGGTGACATCCGCGGGCGTACCTGCGTGCTGGTCGACGACATGATTGACACCGGCGGCACGATCGTGAAGGCGGTGGACGCGCTGATCGACGAGGGCGCGGCCAGCGTGGTGGTGGCCGCCACCCACGCCGTCCTCTCCGGCCCGGCCGTGGACCGACTGAAGAACTGCCGGGCCCGCGAGATCGTGGTGACGAACACGCTGCCGGTCAGCCCCGAGCAGCGCTTCGACTTGTTGACCACGCTGTCCATCGCGCCGCTGATCAGCCGCGCGATCCGTGAGGTGTTCGAGGACGGGTCGGTCACCAGCCTGTTCGACGGCCGGGCCTGACCCGCAACGTCATACGGCGCGCCGCCGATTCGCCTCCGTTCGGATGACGTTGCGCGGGCCCGACCCGGGACGTCATACGGCGCGCCGCTGATTCGCCTCCGTTCGGATGACGTTGCGCGGGCCGGGACGTCATACGGCGCGCCGCCGATGCGCCTCCGTTCGGATGACGTTGCGCGCGGTGGCGAGGGGGACGGACGCCGACTCGGGCGATTTGCGCCTGGGACAGCGGAAATGCGAAAACACCGAGGAATATCCCCCACAATATTTGACCCAGCGTGTCTGGCTATTCGCTTAGCGTTATTGTTTTCGCATTACCCTGCGTTATCGGCGCTCGCTTTCCTAGGCTCCACGGGACCATCCGTCGTCTTGGGAAGGACCGACATGCAGGTACGCACGATGCTCGTGGCACTGATCTCGACGGTCGCCGTCGGCTTCGTCGGCGTGGTTTCGCCGGTGCAGGCGGTGGGCGTCGGCGAGGAGGGCTGCACGCCGGGGTACTGGAAGAACCACCAGGACAACTGGCAGGAGGCGGCGCCGAGCGATCTGCTGTCCAGCGCATACTCGTCGGTCGCCGGCACTTCGGTCGCCGGTCTGACGATGGCTGAGGCACTGGCACAGCCGGGTGGATCCGGCGTGGCGGGTGCGGAGCGGATCCTCGCCCGCGCCGCGACGGCGGCCTGGCTGAACGCCGCGCACGACGACCTCGGCTACCCGTGGCGCCGCAACGCGACCGGTGTCGACGGGCGACCGCCGCTGCGGCGCACGGTGAACGACGCGTACGCGAGCGGGAGCCGGTCGACGATGCTGGCGCTGGCCTCACGGCTGGACCGGGACAACAACCTGGGTTGCCCGCTGAACTGACGCGCGACCGCGGTACGTACCGACCGACGTGGGGCCGGGTCCGATTCGGGACCCGGCCCCACGTTTTCGTGCACCCGGCCCGGCCCGCTAGACTTGCCAGGTTGCCTCGGCGAGGGGGAGTGCGCTCCCCGTGATCGACGCGGTCTTGAAGGTCCGGCCTGTGGCCGACCTCGCGCGGCCGTTGTCCCTCGTCGGGCACGAGACCGGAGCCATCCCCACCGTCGCTCGAGGAGTTGCACCACCGTGTCCGAGATCAGCATCAAGGCCGAGCCCCGCACCGAGTTCGGCAAGGGCGCGGCCCGCCGGATCCGGCGCGCCGCCAAGGTTCCCGCGGTGCTGTACGGGCACGGTGCCGACCCGCAGCACCTGTCCCTCCCCGGCCACGAACTGATGCTCGCGTTGAAGAACCCGAACGCCCTGCTGTCCATCAAGGTGGACGGTTCCGCCGACCAGCTCGCACTCGCCAAGCAGGTGCAGCGCGACCCGCTGAAGGGGTTCATCGAGCACGCGGACCTGCTGGTCGTACGCAAGGGCGAGACGGTGACGGTGGACATCCCGGTCATCCTCACCGGGGCTGCCGTGTCGGACGCCCTGGTGGTCACCGAGACCACCCAGCTGTCCGTCGAGGCCGAGGCCACCCACCTGCCCGACTCCGTCGAGGTGTCGGTCGAGGGCCTCGCGGTGGGCTCGCAGATCCACGCCGGCGACCTGGACCTGCCCGCCGGCACCAAGCTGGCGGTGGACGCCGACATCCTGGTCGTCAACATCGTGGCCGCGCCGACCGCCGAGGAGGTCGAGGCCGAGCTCGCCGAGGCCGAGGCAGAGGTCGGGATCGACCGTGACGAGAGCGAGGCGGAGGCCGAGGCTGCCGCTGAGGACGGCGGCGAGTCCGCCGAGGCGGACGCCGACGACACCGCCCGCTCCGACTCCGAGGAGTGAGCCAGCCTGGTCACCGTCCCTGGCTCGTGGTCGGCCTCGGCAACCCCGGACCGGAGTACGCCGGCACTCGACACAACGCGGGCTACCTGGTGGCCGACGTCCTCGCCGAGCGGCTCGGGGCGCGCTGGAAGCGACACAAGACCGGACGGGCGGACACCGCCGAGGGCCGGTTCGGCCCGGCCGGCGCGGGCGGGCCGAGCGTCGTCCTGCTCCGAGCCCGGTCGTACATGAACGAGTCCGGCGGCCCGGTCGCGGGCGTCGCGGCCTACGTCGGCGCCGGCCCCGACCGGGTGGTGGCGGTGCACGACGAGCTCGACATCGAGTTCGGGTCGCTCCGGCTCAAGTTCGGCGGCGGGGACAACGGCCACAACGGGCTGAAGTCGCTGCGCCGCTCCCTGGGCACCGGGGACTTCTTCCGGGTCCGGCTGGGGATCGGACGGCCGCCCGGCCGGCAGAGCCCGCACGACTTCGTGCTGTCCGGCTGGACCGCGGCCGAGCGGCGTGAGCTGGGAGTGCTGGCAGAGCGCGCCGCGGACGCGATCGAGGTGCTGCTGACCGAGGGGCTCGAGCGCGCGCAGACCGGTTACAACTAAACGAGTTCGTCACTGTCGGTGAGGCGACGATTTCACTGCGTCAGCGTTGACGTAGAGTGAGGTTCCTGGGACAGATGGGGTTCTGGACATCGGCGGCGGACCGCGCGTCAGTGTGATTGCATCGTGACTTCGTAACCAAACCGCCGTTGTGCACAGAAGGCAGCACCGTATCCACAGCAGACAGCACCGTATCCACAGAAATCCACAGTCCTGGGGAGGGCCGATGAGCAGCGAGGTCGTGACGGAGAGCGAAGCGGCGGTGCGGGTTGCCGGCGCACCGCCACGTCGCCGACCCGACCGTCGGGCGCCGGTGCGGCGTCCGCTCGGGGGACCGCTGCCCGAGGCTGCCACCGCACTGGTCGCCGGCTCGGTCATGACCCTCACCCGGGGTGCCGGCCCGACGATGCTGGTGATTCCGCTGTTCGTGGTCGGGCTGCTGCTCGCGCTGCTGCTGACCCGCCCGCCGTACGACCGGCTGCGCTCGTTCGGGCCGGTGAAGCAGACGCTGCTGGTCTCGTCCTCCACCCTCCTGGTCTTCCTGGCTGCCGGTTGGCCGAGCCTGGCCCACGTCCGCACCGCCGTGCTGGCGACGGCCGCGACGTTGCTCGTACCGCTGTTGTGGCGGCTGGTCCGGCTGGCTCGCCGCCGCCCGCAGGACACCCTGTTGGTCGGTGACCGGGTGGCTGTGACACACCTGATCGCCCAGTGGGGCCCGCGGGCCGAGGTCCGGATCGCCGGGGTCTGCCTGGTGGAGCCGGACGACGACGTGGAGGAGCAGCCCGGCGACCTGATGGGCTTCCCCGTCGTCGGCGGACTCGACGAGGCGGCGGACTGGGCGCTCGAGCACGGCGTTGCCTTGGTCGTCCTGACGCCGGGTCCGGTGCTCACGGCGTACGACGTGCGCCGGCTCAGCTGGGCGCTGGAGCAGACCGACGTCGAGCTGGCGGTGGCCGCCGAGGTGCATGGGGCGGTGCCGCGCCGGATCGACCCCCGGTTGCTCGGCCGACGGCTGTTGCTGTCGGTGACGCCCAGCCGGCGGCTGGTGGTCGCGGAGTGGGGCAAGACCGTGCTGGACAAGTCGGTCGCGGCCGTGCTGCTCTTCCTGCTCGCCCCTCTGCTCGGCTTGCTGATGCTGGTTGTCCGACTGGACAGCAGCGGGCCGGGCATCTTCAAGCAGATCCGCGCCGGGCACCGCGGGGTCCCGTTCACCATGTACAAGCTGCGGACCATGACCACCGACGCGGAGGTCCGCCGGGGTGAGCTCGCTGAGCTGAACGAGGCCGCCGGGCCGCTGTTCAAGATCCCCGACGACCCGCGGGTCACCCGGGTCGGCCGGCTGCTGCGGTCGCTGTCGCTCGACGAGCTTCCGCAGCTGGTGAACGTGCTCAAGGGCGACATGTCCCTGATCGGCCCGCGTCCGGCCCTGCCCCGGGAGACCGACGAGTACGACGACTGGATCCGCCGGCGGCTGAGCGTCAAGCCGGGGATGACCGGCCTCTGGCAGGTCAGCGGACGCTCCCGGCTGGGCTGGAACGAGGCCGTTCGTCTCGACCTCGACTACGTGGACAACTGGACCCTGGCCGGTGACCTGGCGATCGCCGGACGGACCGTCAACGCCGTCCTCCGTCGAGACGGCGCCAGCTGACCCATCAGCCGCACGACCACCGCGCCGAGCGGTGCGCCCGCCACGGCGAGCAGCCGCCACGTCCCACGTCCAGAACTGGAGGGCGCACCGCGTGCATGTCCTGCATGTCTCCGAGGTGTCCTGGGGCGGGGTGGTCAGCTTGCTGCGCGACTTCACCGCCGAGCAGGCCCGCCGCGGGCACACGGTGGGACTTCTGGCTCCGGCAGCCTTCCCCGATCTCGGGTCCACCCCGCTGCGCCGCTCCACCTGGCATCTAGACCGCCGTCGTCCAGCGACCTATCCGCGGGCCCTCGCCGAGCTGCGCGCGGTGGTGCGCGAACAGCGGCCCGACGTCATCCACCTGCACTCGGCATTCGCCGGCTTCTTCGGGCGTCTTGGCGCGCTCTCCGGCACCCGCGGTGTGCCGCTGGCCTACCAGCCGCACGCCTGGTCCTTCGACCTGTTCGACAGCGCGGGCGTCCGGGCCGCGATGCGGGTATGGGAGCGGACGGCCAGCCGGTGGACCGACGTGCTCGTGACCAACTGCACCGACGAGGTGGACGAGGGGCGAGCGCTCGGCATCACCCTGCCCGGCCATGCGCTCGGGGTGCCGCTGGATGTCGAGCGTTTCGCCCCGGTGGACGACGACGAGCAACGGCTCTGGCGGGACCGGCTCGGAGTTCGGCATCGCAACGTGCTGCTCTGTCTCGGTCGCCTGGCCCGGCAGAAGGGACAGGACCTGCTCGTCGCCGCCTGGGAGCGGGCGCCGCTGCCGGACACGGAGCTGCTGCTCGTCGGCCCCGGCGACCCGGCGGCGCTGCAGGAGCTGGCCCCCACGTCCTGGGGAACGTCGATCCGGTGGGTGGGGGACCAGCCGGACGTGCGGCCGTACCTGTGGGCGTGTGACCTGCTGGTGCTCCCGTCCCGGTACGAGACCGTGGCCGTCGTGGTGGCCGAGGCGATGGCCTGCGAGCGTCCGGTCGTGGCGAACGAGGTCAACGGCGTAACCATGGCGGTGACCGACCCGCCGTTCCCTCCTGGTGGCCGGACCGTCCCGCTGGGGGACATGGCTACGCTGCTCGCGCAGAGCGCTCAGCTGCTGCGGGACCGCGAGGTCCGCGCCTCGCTCGGCCGGGCCGGCCGGAAGCGGGTGGTGGGGCTTTTCACCCCGGAGCAGGTGGTGGACCGGCTGGACGCGGCGTACATCGTCGCCGTGGAAGGGAATCGATGAGCACGCACCCGGGCCCGGGCACAGTCCCGACCTTCCTGGTGGCCGGGGCGGGTCGCTCCGGCACCACCGGCCTGGTCGAGGGGCTGCGCACCCACCCGCGAGTCTTCGTGACGCAGCCGAAGGAGCCGCACTACTTCGCCCTGCACGACCGACCGGCCGCCTTCCGGGGGCCGGGTGACGAGGCCACCATCAACCGGGTCGCCGTCACCGACCGGGACCGCTATCTCGGCCTCTACCCGGACGAGCACGACTTCCTCGCGCTCGGCGACGGGTCGGTGTCCACGCTCTACTACGCCGAGCACGCGGTCGACGAGATCCGCGCGGTCAACCCGGCGATGCGGGTCGTCGTGATCCTGCGTGAGCCAGTCGCGCGGGCCTACTCCAGCTACCTCTACATGCGTGCCCGGGGGTTCGAGCCGTGCGCGGACGTGGTCGCGGCGCTCACTGACGAGCCGCGCCGCCGCGAGCAGGACTGGCACCACCTGTGGCACTACCAGGCCATGAGCCGGTATGCGGAGTCGCTGGCCACCCTGCAGCGGGCACTCGGTCCCGAGCAGGTGGGGGTCTGGTTCTACGACGACCTGGTGGCCGACTACGAGGGCACCGTCAGCAGCGTCCTGCGCTTCCTCGGCGTGCCGTACGACCCGGTGGAGGGCCAGGGCGTCCCGCGGGTGAACGTCTCCGGCACACCCCGGATGCCGGTGCTGCAGCGCACCATCTGGTGGGCCACGCGCAACGAGGTGCTCCGCAGCGCGGTGAAGCGGACCACCAGCTTCCGCTTCCGGGAGCGGATCCGACGCAACAGCCTGCGCCCCTCCGACGTCCCGGTCGAGGCCCAGCGCTTTCTCGAAGGCGCATTCGACGACGACCTGTCGGCACTATCCTCGCTGGTGGCAGGCGACCTGCCGCCGTGGCTCAGCCGTGGAGGTCCGGTGACGTGACGACGCGGTTGCCGAACTTCGTCTACATCGGCCCCAGCAAGGCCGGCTCCACCTGGCTGCACGAGGTGCTGATCCGGCACCCGCAGGTCTTCATGACCGACGCGAAGGACCTGTACTTCTTCGACCGCTACTTCGACCGCGGCGTCGACTGGTATTCCGGACACTTCCGGCAGGCGGGACCCGAGCACGAGGTCGTCGGCGAGGTCTGCCAGGAGTACCTCTCCAGCGAGCTGGCGCCGGCGCGCATCCGCTCCGTGCTCGGTCCCGACGTGCGGTTGATGGTCACCCTCCGCGACCCGGTCGCCCGGGCGTTCTCCGGCTACCTGTACATGCAAAAGCACGGCGTCTTCACCGGGACGTTCCGGGAGGCGCTCGACACCCGTCCCGGCATGTTCCACCACTCCTCGTACGCCACGTTGCTGTCCCGCTACCTCGAGCACTTCGACCGTTCGGCGATCCACTGCGCGGTGTTCGACGACCTGGTCGATGACCCGCAGCGCTTCATCGACGACTTGCTGAAGTGGTTGGACATCGAGCCGATGGAGCTGGACGAGGCCCTGCTCGCGGCCAGGCTGCCCGCCAGCCGGGCCCGGTCCACCCGGGTCGCGGCCGCGGTGAAGCGCGGTGCCAACTGGGCCCGGCAACGCGGGTCCACCGGGCTGATCGGCCACGTGAAGCGCTCCACGCTCGTCCAGAAGGCGCTCTATGTGCCACTGGAGGAGAAGCCGCAGCTGGCGGAGGAGGACGCCGCGTACCTCCGCGAGCGGCTGCAGCCGGAGATGATCCGGCTCGAGCAGATCGTCGGCACCGACCTGCGCCGCCGGTGGGGCTGGCCGACGTGAAGGCCAGCCTCCTGATCTTCTTCGCGCTGGCGCCGCTGCAGTGGATCGCCTTCGGGTCCACCCCGCTCGGAGTGGCCCGGATGCACCAGGTGGCCGTGCTGGGCCTGGCGGCCGTCGTGCTCGTCCACTACCCGCTGCGCCGGTATGCCCCGGTGCTGCGCACCGGCGGGCTCTTCGTCCTCGCGAACCTGTACATGGTGGGCTCGACGGCGGCGCTGCTGGCCTACCAGGGCAAGGGCCAGGCCGCTGCCGTGCAACACCTGCTGTACCTCGTGGTCTTCATCGCTCTCGGCGGCCTGTTCTACCGGGTGGCGGCGCAGCAGGACCCGGCGATGATCGGCGCGCTCCGCCGGGTCGCGGCCGTGCTCTGCACCTCGCTGCTGGTCGGCCTGGGCCTCGCCATGGCCGTCAACGGGGTCAACCCGGCGGCGGTCATGGGCCAGACCATCGCTGCGGCCGACCCGGAGATCTTCCAGAAGCAGATCTTCAAGTCCGCCTTCGCCGGCTTCGGCCTCGCCGACGAGGAGGTGGCGGGCAACCTGCGGCACGAGATCTTCGGCTCGGTCCTGCTCTCGATGCTGGTCTCGACCTGGGCGATGCGGATCGGGCCGACCCCCACCAAGCGCGAGGAGACCATCCAGCGCGCTTCGCTGCTGCTGGGCACGATCCTGCTGATGCTGTCCATGAGCCGCTCGGTGCTGATCGCGGCCGCGCTGTGGCCGCTGCTCTCCCTGCTCCGCTCCGGTCGACGCGGCGAGCTCTCCACCCGGCAGATCGCGCTGATGATGGCCGCGGTCGTCGGCTTCGCCGGCCTGGTGCTGTCCGGCTTGGGCGCGGTGATCTTCAACCGGTTCGCGACCGACACCACCGGCTACGAGGCGCGGGCGAGCAACTACACCGACGCCTTCGCCGCCCTCGGGGACCACTGGCTCATCGGTGGCTACGACACGGCCAACGCCAGCACGCACAACTTCGTCTTCGACACCATGCTCCGCAACGGCATCTTCGCCGCGCTCCCGGCCGCGATCATCGTCGGCATGTTGGCGGCGGTCTTCCTGCTCCTGGCCGCCCGGCTGCACCGTGAGCCGCCCTGGATGGTGCCCGTCGTCGCCCTGCTCGCTCTCCCGCTGGTACGCCTGGGCACCTCCGGCGGCGGGTTGATCCCCCCGAACGAGTGGGTCGCGCTGGCGTTCACGGCGGGCGTACTGGCGTACTGGCGACGGCGGGACACCGGCACGGTGGCCGAAGTCCCGCCGGCGCAGAGGGTGGCGGCGGGTGTCTGAGGGCCGCCGACGTCGGCTCTCGCTCGGTGGTGCGATCGTCTGGTTCGGCGTGTCGTACGGGGCAGCCATCCTGGGCTACCTGGCCGTCAACGCCTTCGCCGCCCGACTGCTCGGCGACACCTTCGGCTACTTCGTGCTCGCCGTGACGGTGTCGACGCTGCTCGGTCAGCTCGGCCTGATCGGGGTGCACCGCGGCGGTCTGCGGGAGGCGGCCCGGCTGCAGCCCGGGGACGACGCAGGGCTCAGCGACCTGCGCCGCGGAGTCCGAGCCGTGTCGCTCACCGTGCTGCCCGCGACCGCTCTGGTGACGGCAGCGGTGACCGCGGCGCTCATCGACACCGACGAACCCGCGACCCGATGGTCGATCGGCATCGGGATGGGGGTGCTGGTCTTCCTCGGCGGCCAGCAGAAGCTGTGGGCCAACTACCTGCGCGGGTTCGGCCACGTCCGCTTCGCCAGCCTGCTCGAGGGTCGCTCCGGCGGCGCACTGGCCTCGGGCTTCCAGGGCGTGCTGGTCGGTGCGGTGTGGCTCTTCCGTCCGGAGTGGGGACTGGCCGGCGCGCTGGGGGCACTCAGCCTGGGCTTCGCCATCCCGGTGCTGATCGCCTGGCGGCGCGTCGCGGGCATCTGGGGGCACGTCTCCGGACGGGGTCCGGTGTTCCGTGACCTGACGACCGTCGTGCGCAAGTACTGGCGATTCGCCAGCAACCTGCTCGGCGGCTTCCTCAACAGCACCGTCGAGATCTGGCTGGCCGCGCTGGTGCTCACCGCGCAGGGACTCTCGCTGTTCAGCGCCGCCCAGCGGCTGTCCGTGCTGCTGGTGATCCCGCTGGTCTCGCTCGGTGTCGTGTTCTCGCCCGTGGTATCCCGGCTGGTGGACGACGACGGCGTCCGGCTGGAGCGGCTGCTCCGCACCGGCGCCACGCTGGCCATGATCACGACGACGGTGATCTGGGTCCCACTGCTCGTCGTGCCCGGACGCGTCCTGGACGCGGTGTACGGCGACGGGTTCGCCGGCGGCGCCACCGTGCTGGTCCTGCTCACCGCCGGCAGCTTCGTGCACGTCGTCACCGGGATGAGCGGCACCGCCCTGACGATGTCCCGGCACGAGAGCGTGGTCGCCACTACGCAGTGGGTGGCGGTCGGCTCGCGGATCGCTCTCGGCACCGCGGCCGGCCTCACCTACGGCGCGGTCGGCCTCGGTGCCAGCGCGGCGATCGTCACGACCGGGCTCTACCTGACGCTGTGGGTACAGACCCGCCGCCGGATGGGGCTGTGGACCCACCCCACCCTCCGGCCCAGCCTTCGGCTGGTCCGGCAGACCTCGGGCTGACCACTCGCGGAACCCGGGGTCGAGGCTCAGCGCGCAGCAGTGCCCGCCACGAACGCCTCGTAGGCAGCGACCGCGCGGTTCATCGCCCGGGTCTGACCGTCGGTCAGGTCGCGCAGCACCTCCTCCGGCTTCTTCCGGCTGGCGGTGGGCCGCGAGATGGTCGCCTCGCGCAGCTTGCCCCCGTAGCGGCGGCGCTGCCGGTTCTCGATCTCGTCCCAGACGTCCTGGTTGGAGACACCGGCCGCCGCGGGCGTCACCAGATCGGTCCCGAACCGCTCGTTGCATCGTTCGATGATCGCGGAGAAGTCGGACACCACCTCGTCGAAGGGGGCGACGACGAGGGCGTGCCGGAGTGGCACCAGGCTGCCGTAGTAGTGCGCGTAGTAGTCGAACGCGCTGTCCAGGTGCACGCCCGCGAACCGCTGCACCATCGAGGACACCGCGTCCCGGGGATGGCGGGCAACGACGATGCAGGGCACCCCGACGCGGATCCCGCGCTTGACGACCCGCGGGGAGTGGGTGTGGCTGCAGATCTCGTTGGGATGCAGTCCGGGGTTGCACAAAAGCAGCGCCTGCAGGCAGTAGCTGCTGCCCGAGGACGGGAAGGCCTCCAGGACCAGCTTGGTGTCCGGCCGGACCCGCCGATGCCGGAGACGGCCGCGCCCACGCACGTACAGCTCGGACAGCACGGGCGTGTCGAGGACCCAGAAGTACGCCTTGAACCTGGTGTTCCGCGGGACGGCCGCCCGCAGCGCGCGGCGGGCGGCGCCGAGCAGGGGAACATCGCTGTCCCGTGCCGGGTCCACGGCCCGCGTTGGTTGCTGCGTCATCGATGACCTCCGTCCGGGCGTAGTCTGCCCGCTCTCGCTGTGAATCGCCGACCCGGTCAGTCCGGCTCGGCGGCGAAGGACAGCTTCGCCCAGGCGAGTCCGAGGCGCTCGTCCTGCGCGACCAGGTAGTCGTTCACGGCGTGTGCGGCCCGCTCGTGCACCAGCCGCAGCCGGTCGTGCTGCTCCGGCGTGCACGAGGCGAGTGCCTCCTCGGTGCTCGGCAGCTCCGGTCGGCGGGTGAACACCTGTCTCGCCCGGCGCAGTCGGCTGGGGCCGAGCGCGGACCGCAGCTTCGGGTAGGCGCGGCTCTGCCGCAGCCGGCGGGCCGCCCGGCGGGTCAGCTCGTGCCGGTAGACCACCACGGAGTTACGGTGCCGCTCGGCCCGCTCCGGAGCCGGCTGCGGCGGACCCACGCCCAGCAGCCGACAGATCGCGGCCGAGGCCTCCTCCGGACGCGCGGTGACGAGCTCGAACGGTACGAGCAGGACGCGCTCCGCGCCGAACCCGGCGGTCAGCCGGTCCAACCAGAGCGAGTAGTCGCTGCCCTCGTAGTAGTAATCGCTGCCAGCCAGAGCGGCGCCGAACGTGGCGCCGGACTCGATGTGGAAGTAGTGATGGCGGAGCAGGTAGTGCGAGACGGCTCGCTCGATCGGATGCCGAACGGAGTAGACCACCACCGCCTGCGGGGACGCCAGGATCAGCCGGTCCAGTGCCTCCGGGTAGCGCGGCGAGGTGTAGGACGTGCTGGCGTCCAGCCGCAGCAGTCCGGGGCGGCGCGGCTCGTACAGCCCCTCGTACCACTCCGGACCGCGGTCGAACCTCCGGCTGTAGTAGTTCGGCTCCTTCACCTTCCCCGGGTCGATCTCGGGGTGGGAGGCGAACTGCGCGGCGAGGTACGACGTGCCGCTGCGGGCCGCACCGGCGATCACCAGATCCGGACCGGATGACGCTGCAGTCATCGGCGGAGGCTCCTTCTCGGACCGGGGTCGGCGTGGCCGGACAGGCCCGGCGCCCGGCGGGAAAAGCCTAGTGCTGCGTCACGGACGCTCCCCTGGCGGTGGGAGAAATCCGGCCGTTCAGCCGATCTCCACGATCATCAGATCACCGCCGACGTCCACCCGTACCGCCTGCCCGGGGGGCTGGACGTCGACCGGGACGGCCTGACGCCGGGGGGAGTAGACCGCCACCGGGCGCGCTGTGGACAGGTGGAGGGTGACCCGGCTCGGCGGGACCGGGATCGCCCGCGCGTCGGGGAACGTGGTCGCGACATCGACGTCCCGCCAGAGCAGCAGGTAGTGCCGTCCGTCCCGCTTCTGGACCAGGGTCTGCTGCAGGTCGGGGGTCCCGCCGGTGACCCACAGCGGAAGCGGGTCCGGCCGGAACGTCGGGCCGGGATCGGCCAGCAATCGCAGGAGGCGTTGCGTGGCGACGAACTCGGGCTTCTTGCGCCAGGTGTCCGGCGTCGCGGTCGCGACCGTTGCCTCGGTCATCGCCACGAGGCCGAAGTGCGCCTGCCGGTTGGCGGTCCGGTTGATCGTCTCCTGACTCGTGAAGTCGATGCGGTCCGGGTCGTCCAGCAGCTCGAAGCGACCCCAGATGCAGTCCCGTACGAAGTAGTCACAGATCGCGCGGACCGCGTACGTCGCAGCGGCGCTCTCCCGGACCGTTCGGCCGGTGTCGTCCTCGGGGGCGTTGTTGTAGCCGGTCTCGGTGAAGAACCACCGGGGGACGCCGGGAAAGACCGGGGCCAGGATCTCCCGTTGCCGGTCGACGAACCGGGTCGGGCTGCCACCCCGGTTGTACAGGTGCGCGTTCCCCCAGTCGCTGACGGCGGAGAGGTCGCCGAGCATCTCGGCTCGCTCCGGAGTCACGTCGGTGCGGGTCGACGGCCCGGTGACGGGGATGTCCGCCGTGAGGGGGTTCGCCTTCGCCTGCTGCCACAGCGCGGTCTGCATCAGCCGGGCGTGTTCCGGCCACTGCGGGTCGACCTGGCCGTCCACAACCGGACCGTCGATCTCGTTGCAGCCACCCAGCGAGTGCAGCAGCGCCGTCAGGTCGCCGCCCACGGCACGAGCGTGGTGGCCGGTCAGGACCGACAACGCGGCCCGGGTCGCCGCCTCTGCCCGGAACCAGTCGTCCAGCTCGGCGACCGTGGCATGCCAGCGGATGCCCCGCTCGGCCAGCTGCGGCATGGCCGCGCGCTGAGCCAGCGCGCCTCGCGAGTTGCCTGTAGTGACCCGCTCGCGGACGGTACGGACCCCGAGCTCGGTGAGCAGGTCGACGACGGCCTCGGTGTATCCGTAGACCTGGGAGGCGTAGAACAGCTTGGTGTTGACGGCGTAGGCGTCGACGACCGCGTCGGCGGGTCGGGCCGACGTCGCCGGCAGCGACAACCCGTCGAGCCAGCGCAGGTAGGGACGGGGGTCGGGGAGCCGTTCGGGGGCGGACGCACCGATCGCTGCGGCGGCGCCCAACCCGAGCGCCAGGAACGCGCGCCGGGAGGTGTCAGCCACCGGATCCTCCCTGCTCGTGACCTGCCCGCTCCGGTCACGGTAGTTCAGACGGCGCGGCGGGGGGCCGCTTTCCCCCTCCTGCTGCAGCGGCCCGCATACTGGACGGCGCCTGGTCACAACCGGCGCCACGTGTCCGTCCACCTCCAGGGGAGCTCGATGCGGGTCCTGCAGCTGCACAACCACCACCAGAGTCTCGGCGGGGCGATGGAGGTGCTCGCCCACGAGGCGGGCCTGCTGGCCGGCGCCGGGCACGAGGTGCGCCAGTACACCCTGCCGGCGACCGAGGAGCTCGGACTCGGCCCGGTCCGGGCCGGGCTGAAGGCGGTGTGGAACGTCGAGGCCTGCAAGGACGTGGACCGGCTGATCGGCCAGTTCCGGCCCGACATCGTGCACGTGCACACGCCGTTCCCGCTGCTGTCGCCGGCGGTCTTCCGGACCGCGCACAAGCGCGGGGTCCCGGCCGTCACCACGCTGCACAGCTACCGCTACACGTGCATCGCGGCGATCTGTCACCGCGACGGGAAGGTCTGTGAGGACTGCGTCGGCAGCCGGCTGAAGCTGTCCGGTGTGCGGCACCGCTGCTACCACGACAGTTTCGGGGCCAGTGCGGCGCTGACGGCCGGCCTGGTGCTGCACCGGAGCATCGGCACGCTGGACCGCGCGGTGACGAGGTACCTCGCGCTGACCGACTTCTCCCGCGAGCTGCTGATCCGGGACGGCATCCCGCCCGACAGGGTCGTCGTCAAGCCGAACTCGGTGCCGGACCCAGGCGTGGCCACTGGCGACAGGTCGACGGCCCCCTACGTGGCCTTCGCCGGGCGGCTGATGGACATCAAGGGGGTGGAGACGATGCTCGACGCCTGGCAGCGGTGTGATCACGGCGACCTGCGGCTGCGCATCGTCGGCGACGGGCCGCAGCGTGGGCTGGTCGAGGAGCGGGCGCGGCAGGACCCGTCGCTGTCCTTCGAGGGCTGGATCGACGAGGCGGACGTGTTCGAGCTGATGGGTCGCGCCCGGGCCGTGCTCGTGCCGTCGGAGTGGTACGAGGGCGGCGGCCCGCTGGTGACGCTGCGCAGCCTCGCCGTCGGCACGCCGGTCGTCATCTCCGACCTGGAGAACATCAGTGCCTGGGTCCGAGAGGACGACTCCGGGGTCGCCTTCGAGCCGGGCAGCGCGGATGCGCTGGCAGCAGTGCTGAGCTCGGTGGCCGCAGATCCCGGGGGATGGGATGACCGGCGCGCGCGGGCCCGCGCCTCGTACGAGAAGCGCTACTCACCGACGGTCGACCTGCCGCGGATCGAGCGGATCTACGCGGATGCCATCGCGGACTTCACCTGAGCGCGGTCAGCGGTCGCGGTCCCGTTCCCGAGCGACTGGCAGCAGGCCCGGGTACCACTTCGGGTTCCAGGCTCCGCTGCCCGCGGCCAGCCGGGTCCAGCGGATGAACATGTCCAGCAGGTAGGTCGAGGCGACCAGCCGCCGGGACCCCTCGGGGACGTCGAGCAGCCCGAGGCTGCCGGTGGCGGCGTCGACCGCCCGCACCGCGGCGGGCAGGCCGTCGCGGTCCAGTGCGCGGTGGAACCGCCAGTGCAGGAGGTCGAAGCCCACCGGGGCGTCGTCCACGCTGTGCTCCCAGTCCCAGACGGCGACCCGGTCTCCCAGCCGGCCGAGGTTGTTCGCGATCCAGTCGCCGTGCATCCGGCCGTACTCCATCGGCGCGGGGTCGCACTCCAGCCGCGCCAGCCACGCCGCGAGGACCGGAGCCACGTCGTCACCGGCCGACACGGCGGCCAGGTCGCTGCGCAGCCGGGCGGCGAACGGCGAACCGGCCAGCGGGCCCCTGCTGGTCTCCGTCGACCGAGCCACCTCGGCGAGTGCGGGTGCGGTCGCGTCCGGACCCTCGTGCCAGCGCCGGATTCCGCTCGGTAGCGGCGCCCCGACCGCGTAGGCGGTCTCGCCCCAGTCGCCGCTAGCGAGCAACTCCGGGACGATCACCTTGTCCAGCCGACCGCCCAACGCCGCCATCGCAGCAGCCTCGGTCCGGACCAGCAGCCTGGTCGGCTCGGTGGGTCCCAGCTTGGCGTAGCCGGCGGGCGCGCCGTCCTCGTCGAACAGCTGGAGGGTGGGCTTCGCGCTCGGGTTGATCCGACGGACGGCCACCAGCGCCCGGATTCCGGGCCGGCCCAGCACCTCGGCGAGGTGCTGCACGACCAGGACGTCGGCCCAGCGGTCCCGCGGGAAGCGGCGGTCGACGCTGACCACCAGTCGGTGACGCAGCATCCGCTGCGCGATACCGGTGGCGAAGCCGGTCCCCACGGTGTTGCGCAGCATCCGCGAGACCCGCGCCCGGCTGGCGCTGTAGCCCCGGAACGACGCCGCCGCGACGGCGCGCGACTCCAACGGCACGAGGAAGCGCGGCGCCCTCGGGTGTGGCAGCACCGCGTACTGCTCTGCGATCACATGACCCTCAGGAGCCGACTCCAGCGTCACCGCGACCGGCGAGTCCGCGCGGTCGTCGGGCAGCCACACCCGCTGCACGTACGCGTGCAGGCGTGCGTCCGCCGAGTCGAGGTCAACGCGTCGACCCTCCGAGCGCATGATGGTCATCGATCTCCTCACCGGGCGCGGCCCGGCGGCGGGGTGTGCGGACCAGACCTCGATCCTAGGTGGCCCGACCGTGGCGACGGCCGGGGGCTCAGCCGATCTCGACGACCTTGAGGTCCCCGCGCAGGCTGATCGTGAACTCCGAGCGGGGCGAGGCGGTGCGCATCGCCTCGGCCTGCCGGTTGGGGGCGTAGACCGCGATCGGGCGCCGGGTGCCGATCTTGACCGTGACCTGGGTCTTGGCCACCTCGATCGGGTTGCCGTCCGGGTAGATCGTGCACACGTCGACGTCTCGCCACAACACCAGGTAGTGCTTGCCGTTGCGCTTCTGCAGCAGCAGGTGGTGCACGTCGGGGCCGCCCCCGATCAGGTCGACCTGGTAGGGCTCCGGAGTGAAGTCCGGACCCGGGTCGGCAAGCAGCCGCAGCAGGTTCCTGGTGGCGTAGAACTCGGGCTTCTTCCGCCAGGTGTCCGGCGTGGACGCTGCCACGGTGTCCTTGGTCATCGCGACCAGGCCGAAGTGTGCGTCGCGCACCGCGGTCTGGTTGATCGTGTTCTGGCTGGTGTAGTCGATCTTGTTCGGGTCGTCGAGCAGCTCGAACCGGCCGTAGATGGTGTTGCGCTTGAAGAAGTCGCAGATGCCGCGGACGGCGTAGATGGCGGAGGCGAACTCCGGGACCGTCCGGCCCTGGTTCGTCTGCGGCGAGTTGTTGTAGCCGGTCTCGGTCATGATGTACCGGCTGATGCCCGGGAACACCGGCTGCAGGATCTGCAGGTGCTCGTCGATCTCGCCGGTCGGGCTCTTGCCCTTGTTGTACAGGTGGCCGTTGCCCAGCTCCGAGAACTGGCTGAGGTCGCCGAGCTGGGCGGCCTTGCGGTAGTCGAAGTCGGTCCGCGTCGACGGGCCGGCCACGGGGACGTCCCGGGTGGCGGCGATGGCCTTGGACTGCTCCCACAGCGCGCGCTGCATCATCCGAGCGTGCGCGGCCCACTCCGGGTCGCGCTTCCCGTCCCGCCCGGGGCCGTCGATCTCGTTGCAGCCGCCGAACGAGTGCATCAGCTGGGTGAGGTCACCGTCGACCAGCGGCGCGTAGCGGGAGGCGAGGAACTGCATGGCCTCCTTGTTGACCGCGGTGGCGTTCCGCCAGTCCTCCAGGTTGCCGACGGTGGCGTGCCACTTCACGCCCCGGCTGGCCAGTCGCGGCATCGCGTACAGCTGCGCCCTGGTGCCGAGGGAGGTGCCGGTGGTGACCCGCTCCCGCACGCTGCGGGCGCCGAGCTCGGTGAGCAGGTCGACGACCGCGTCGGTGTGCTTGTAGACCTGCGTGGCGTAGAAGATCTTGGTGTTGACCATGTAGTTGCGGCACACCGCGTCGGCCATCCGCGGCTGCAACGACGCCTTCGTGACCGACTGACCGGACAGGGCGGCCGCGGAGCCGACGGGCAGGACGGTGGCAGCGGCTCCGGCTCCCATTGCTGAGAGGAAGTGTCGACGCTTCATGGGGATCTCCTCGGGGCCGTGCAGGGCACGGGGACGAGCGGGCGGGTTCGAGGAGCCCATTCCATTGTGACCTAGAGCGACGAATCAACTACTCACTGTGATTAGAGGCGGATGACCGGGTGCCTCCGCCCGAACGGCGGGCGCCGACCGACCGGACGGTGGATGCCGGCGCCGGCCGCTCACCCGACCGGGGCGGCCGGAGGCAGGGCGGCCGGACGCGGGTCCCGCGCTCAGAGCCGGTGTTGCGCCGCGTCCCAGCCGAGGTCGCTGCCGAGCTGGGCGTACAGCTCGGCGTTCAGCGGCCGGTAGTGCTCGGCCAGCCGGGCCCGGGTGTCCGGGTCGATCGGCGGACGCTTGCGCGCGTTGAACGGCGACAGAGCCACTTGGTCGTGCACCGGGATCCGGAGGAAGCGCTGGACCTGGCCGAACGTCGTCACCGGGTCGGTGAACAGCGACTCGGCGCGCAGGACGAGCATCCGCTCGGGGGGTACCCGGTCGCTCCACCGGCGCAACTGCTCGGCGTAGGCACCGCGGGCGAGGTAGCTGTGATGGTCATGGTGGGCCGAGTAGTACCGCGGGTCGGTCAGCAGCCGGTCCTGGTCGACGGAGGCGAGCCGAGCCGGCTCCGCGTCGATCGCCTGCTCGAAGGTGGGCAGGTCCTCGGTTCCGAACGCGCGTCGGTCCCAGTAGTTCGAATAGGCCCGCGAGACCGGCTCCCGCAACAGGGCGATCACCCGGACGTCCGGCAGCAGCCTGGTGGCGCGCTCCGCGGCCGCCGGGTGGAACAGGTAGTAAGGACTCGCCTCCCCGACGACCGTCGGAGCGCCCGTCCGAGATCCGTGCCGGCGGCGCGCCGCCGCGGTCGGGAAGTGCGAGCGATACCACCGCGGCCCGCGCCAGTAGTTGATGTCGAAGTAGTGCGGGCTCTTGACCCGTTCCGCGGCCGGGAACATCCGCTCGACCGCCGGGTGCCGGAGCAGCCAGTTCATCAGGGACGAGGTGCCGGCCTTCTTCGCTCCGATGATCAGGAAGTCGGGTAGTGGCCGGTGCCCAGCGGTGACGCTGCCATAGCGACGGGCGCCCGACTTGAGCAGGCTTCGCGCCGGGCTGGGAACCGCCTCCCGTGCGCGCAGCAGGCCCGGCGACAGCTCGACTCCCCGCAGGTCGTCGGTCGTGTCCTGCACCATCCAGCCGCTCCCGGAGGCTCCTGCCTCCCCGCAACCAGGTCACTCTGGCGAGGCTGCGGTCCGGTTACAGGCTAGCCCGGCTGATGGAGCGTCGACGGCGATTCACGTCAACGAGCACCACGCCGGCCACGGTCGCGCCGACCTGGCGCAGCCGGTCCACGGCTTCGGTCACGTTCCGGCACCGCGACACGTCCTCGCGCACCGCGAGGACGGTCATGTCGGCTCGGCGGGCCATCTCCAGGGTGTCCGCAGCAGCGAGCACGGGCGGGCTGTCCACGACGACGAGATCGGCGCGCTCGGCCACGTTGGTCAGCAACCGGGCGAGACGGGGCGAGGAGAGCAGCTCGGCGGGGTTCGCCGGAGCGTCACCGGCGGGCATCACCGCGAGGTTGTCGACCCGGCCGTTGACCAGCGCGTCCTTCGCCGGCGCCGTACCGGCCAGCACGTCGGCGAGGCCAGGGCCGGGGGGCAGCTCGAGCAGGGTTCCGACGTGCGGCTGGCGCAGTTCGGCGTCGATCAGGATCGTCTGGATGCCTGCCCGCGCGGCGACGACCGCGAGGTTGATGGCGGTGGCAGTGCGTCCCTCGGCGGCGGAGGCCGACGAGACCACGACGATCTGGCCGGGTCGCCGCTCGTGCCCGTTCGCCCCCGGCGGTGCCGCTGCGGTCATCCGGCTGCTCAGCAGGTGACGGACGTTCGCTGTCAGCGCGCGGTACGACTCGCTGGCCGGCGTACCGGGAGACGTCAGCGTCGTGGGCTCCCTGCGGTCCCTGCGGCGCAGATGCGGAATCCGACCCAGCACGGCCAGACCGCTGAGGGTCTTGGTCAGGTTCCCCTCGTAGCGCACGACGTCGTCGAAGTACTCCCGCAGGTAGGCGAAGCCGGCACCGAGCATCAGGCCCACCGCCAGAGCAAGGCCCAGCGTTCGGACCGGTTTGGGAGACGCCGGCGTCGACGGCGCGAAGGCCGGGGTGACGACCTCACCGGTCTGCGACTCGATGCCCTGGTTGAGCACGATGGACGAGCGTGCGTTCGCCAGCAGCGCGCGCTCCGCCCGGGCGCGGCGACGCTCGAACTGCAGCTCGGTGAAGGCCTGCGGGCTGCCCGCGTCCTGCATCTCCTGGTCCAGCCGCCCGATCGTGGCGTTGATCTCGTCGATGCGGGTCTCGAGCTCGGTCAGCCGGTCCAGCGCGCGTTCCCCGGTGGCGTCCAGGTAGGTGCCGGCGAGGGTGTTGGCGATGTCGGCCGCCTCACTCGGCGAGCCGCGGCTCACCGCGATGCTCAGCACCGCCGCTCCGGTCTCGTCCGGCGTCACCGTCACGCTGTCCAGAAGCTGTTCCGGAGACTCCTGCAGCCCGAGAGTCGCGATCGTCCGGGTCACGGCGTCGTAGGAGGTGACGGCGCGGGCCTCGGTTGCGACCTCCTCCTCGGTGAGGGCGTCGGAAGTCAGCGGGTCGTCCAGCAGCCGCAGCTCGGTGGCTGCGACATAGGTCTTTGGCAGCAGCGCCACCAGCAGCGTGCCCACGGTGAGCGCCAGCGCGACGGTCACCGCCAGCACACGCCAGCGTCGGCGGAGAACCCCGACCTGGTCGCGCAACTGGATCGACTCGTCTGCCACGGACCCTCCATCGTCACTGCTCGTGATTGTCCGGTCGGGGCGCCCGCGGACAGGCCCGGCACCCTCCAGGATACCCAACCGCGGCTGGACGAACCGACGAACCGCGTCAGCCGGGACCGGTTTGCGCCGCGACCGCGGCCTGGGGGAGCCTACGGCCCATGACGCAGACCCCCGCCGCCCCCGTCCCGGAGCCCCCGGTCGAGGCCCGGACCGACGACCACGTGCTGGCGGCGTGGCTCGCCACCGTCGCCGGCGCCCGGCTCGAGCAGGTGCGCGCGGAGGGGCTCCAGGGGCGCGAGCTCAAGGACGCCGGCGACCGGATCAGCCACGAGCTGCTGATGCGGCTGCTGGCCGAGCACCGTCCAGGCGACGCCGTGCTGTCCGAAGAGGGCCTCGACGACGACGCCCGACTGACGGCCTCCCGGGTCTGGATCGTCGACCCGCTGGACGGGACCCGCGAGTTCTCCGAGCCACCGCGCGACGACTGGGCGGTGCATGTGGCGCTGTGGGCGGCCGACGGCAGCGGAGGTGACCTCGTGGCCGGGGCGGTCGCGCAGCCCGGTCTGTCCGGCACCTTCGACACCGGCCACCCGGCGCCGGTTCCGCCCCGGACCGCGGACCGACCGAGGATCGCCGTCAGCCGCACCCGGCCCCCCGCCTTCGTCGAGGGGCTGGCCGAGCACCTGGGTGCCGACCTGGTCCCGATGGGCTCCGCCGGGGCAAAGGTCATCTCGGTGGTGCGAGATGTCACGGACGCCTACGTCCACGCCGGAGGTCAGTACGAGTGGGACTCGGCGGCCCCTGTCGCGGTGGCCAGGTCCGCCGGCCTGCACACCAGCCGGGTGGACGGCAGCGCCCTGGTCTACAACCGGCCCGACCCGCTGCTGCCGGACCTGGTCGTCTGCCGTCCCGAGCTCGCCGAGGCGATCGTCGACTACGTCCGATCCACCACCGGCTGAGCCCACCGGCCGAGCCACCGGGAAGTCCCACCCGACCCTTGCCGCCCACCTGCCTCTCCGGCCCCCGCCGCAGCGGTTTTCAGGACGAAGTGGACATTGGCGCCTAGCATCAGCGGTGACGGTTCTTGCCCTCCACCCCACCGAACCCTGAGGTCGCCCGCATGTCCGCTACACCCCTGTCCGTCCCGGCCCGCGCGGGGACGGCGGCCCTGGTGCTGACGGTCGCCCTCGGTGCGGCCCTGCTCGGCCAGCCCGGCAGCTTCGCGCAGCCGCTGGCCGGCACCAGCTCCGGCCCGGCGAGCACGCTCGGCGAGGAAGTCGTGGACGAGGTGCACTGGACCTACACCGGGCCGACCTCGGTCGCGCTGGACTGGCGTGGCGAGGCGACCGACCTCCGCTACGGCCTGACGGCGGACTACGGCTCGACGGCGACCGCCGGCGCACCGAGCCCGATGCCGTGGTCCTCTGCCGGTCCGTTCCGTGAGGTCGAGATCACCGGGCTTGCCGAGGACACCGTCTACCACTACTCGATCGGTGGTGGGCCGGACCACACCTTCGCGACCGGCCCGGGGGACAGCTACCGGTTCGTGGCCGTCGGTGACATCAGTGAGTCCGTGACCAACCCGCCGGTCGGCGAGCTGATGCAGCAGATCGGCTCCGAGCAGGCGGCGTTCGTGCTGGCCCTCGGCGACCTGACCTACGCCAACTACCACTGCCAGATGGCGGTCGACCAACACTTCATCGACGCGCAGGCGTGGAGCTTCGACACCGCCTACATGCCGGTGTGGGGCAACCACGAGTACGGCAAGGTCACCCGCTTCTCGCAGCCGTGCGCGGTGAACGACAACCTGGCCAACTACAAGGGCCGCTTCCTGCTGCCGAACCCGCAGACGCTGTCCTCCAACCAGCCGGACACCGACTCGCCGCCCGGCTGCCCGCTCCAGGACGGCGTCAACCCCTGCCAGGGTGAGGACTGGTACTGGTTCGACGCCGGCCCGGTGCGCTACGTGGTCGGGCCGGAGCCGTTCACCGGCGCGGTCGAGGAGTGGCAGCAGCAGGCCCGGACGATCATGGCGGCGGCCCAGCTGGACCCGGGGATCCGGTACATCGTGACGGCGTCGCACCGGCCGTCGTACTCGAGCGCGGGGCGGACCAGCCCTACGTACACGACGGCGATCGACGCGCTCGGGGACGAGTTCCCCAAGTACGTCCTGCACCTGGTCGGGCACGTGCACACCAACGAGGTCTTCCTCCCCCAGCACGGGGTCACCCACGTCACGGCCGGGGCCGGAGGTGAAGGGCTCGACAAGGTGCCCGCCCCGATCGCGACCTCGCAGTTCGTGTTGCGACACAACGGCTATGCGGCGGTGGACGTCAGCCCGGACTCGCTGACCCTGTCGGTGGTCTGCGGACCGCACGGCTCCGGCGCGACCACGGGGTGCACGCCGGGTGAGGTGGTGCGGACCTTCGCCATCCGGGGAGCGGTGCCGCACTCGTCCTGGGACGCCACCTGCACGGGCGCGACCTGTGACTTCGACGGCTCTGCCTCCACCGACCGCGAGGGCCCGGTGAGCTACGCCTGGGACTTCGGCGCCGGCGCCACCGATACCGGCGCAACCCCCAGGCACACCTTCGCCGAGCCGGGGGTGCATCCGGTCACGCTGACCGTCACCGACACCGATGGCCAGACCGACCAGCGCCGGGAGTACGTGACGGCTGGGGACCCGGCCGGAGTGTCCTTCCGGGCGGCGACCTCGCGGACCGAGAAGACCCGGCAGCACGCCATCACCATCCCCGCTGCGGTACGTGCCGGGGACGGCCTGATCGCGGTCCTCAGCACGAACAACCCAAGCCGGGATCTCGCCGTCCCCGCCGGTTGGCAACTGGTCGACACCCAGTCCACGCCTGGGACCGGCATCGAGACCTTCGTCCTGCAGCGGGTCGCAGCCGCGAGCAGCGCCGGCAGCACCCTGCCGTTGACGCTCAACCTGGCGGCCAAGGCGACCGCCACCGTGCTGGCGTACGCAGGAACCGCTCCGTCCGGTCCGATCGGGGCTTGGGCGATGGCGGGAGAGACCGTCCGCCGCGCCGCCCACACCACCCCGTCGATCGCGCTCGGGTCCACCGGCGCCGGGGTGGCGGCCTACTGGGCGGACCGGTCCGGCGCCACGGCCAGCTGGACGCTGCCAGCCGCGCTGACCCTGCGGACACAGTCGTTCGGCACCGGGACCGGGCACACCTCCGCCGTCGCCGGCGACGTGGTCGGGACGGTCCCGCCCGGGACGGCCGGAGGCCTGACTGCGACCGCGAGCTCGGCCAGCAGCGCGGCGATGATGCTGACCGTGCTGCTCGCGCCAGACGCGTAACCGGCCAGCCGCCGGGCGGGTGAGCGCCCCGTACATTGGGAGGAGCCCCCCTCGTGCTCGCGGAGTGGGGCTCGTTCCGTTGCCCGAACCTCGAGGAGTGACCCCGTCGCCATGCGTCTGTCCGGACTGGCCACCCTCGTCACCGGTGAGCCCGCGCTGGCCCGGTCGCTCGCCGAGGCCTCGGCACCCACGGCGGACGGGCTGACCCGCGACCTGACCGGCCCCCCTGCCCTCCGGCCGTTCCTGGTCGCCGGGCTGGTCGCCCGGGCCGGCCGCACCGTGCTGGCCGTCACCGCCACCCAGCGGGAGGCGGAGGACCTGGTTGAGGGGCTGGGCGACCTGGTCGACCCCCGGGCCGTCGCCCTGTACCCCCCGTGGGAGACCCTGCCGCACGAGCGGCTGTCGCCTCGCTCCGACACCGTCGGCCGGCGGCTGGCGGTGCTGCGCCGGCTCCGGCACCCGGCGCCGGAGCCGGGCCCGGTCGGCCCGATCCGGGTGCTCGTTGCCCCGGTGCGTTCGGTGCTGCAACCCCAGGTCCGCGGGCTCGGCGACCTGGAGCCGGTCCGCGTCAGCGTCGGTGACGAGGTCGATCTGGACGGCTTCGTGCGGGGCCTTGCCGGCGCTGCCTACCACCGGGTCGACCTGGTCGAGCGGCGGGGCGAGTTCGCGGTCCGTGGCGGGATCGTCGACGTGTTCCCGCCCACCGAGGAACACCCGGTCCGGGTGGAGTTCTGGGGCGACACCGTCGAGGAGCTGCGCAGCTTCGCCGTCGCCGACCAGCGCTCGCTCGAGCCGGTGTCCGAGCTTTGGGCGCCGCCGTGCCGCGAGCTGCTCCTCACCGCCGAGGTGCGAGAGCGGGCGGCCACGCTCGCCGTCGAGCATCCGTCGCTGGCCGAGATGCTCACCCGCCTCGCCGACGGACACGCCGTCGAGGGGATGGAGTCACTGACGCCGGTGCTCGTCGACGACATGGAGATGTTGACCGACCTGCTCCCTGCCCCCGCGCACGTCGTGGTGTGTGATCCCGAGCGGGTCCGCGCCCGGGCGCACGACCTGGTCGCGACCAGCCAGGAGTTCCTGCAGGCGTCCTGGGCGGCCGCCGCCAGCGGCGGTGAGGCACCGGTCGACCTGGGGGCCAGCGCCTACCGGGCGCTCGCCGACGTGCGCGCCGACGCGCTCTCCCGCGGCCTGCCCTGGTGGAGCACCTCCCCGTTCGGCCTGGACGACCTGGACGGCGCGGCAGCCGCCGCCACCCCGATCCCTGACGGTGACGGCGCGGACGGCGCGGACGGCGCGGACGGCCTGCCGGGCACCCGGGTCGACCTGGTCGCCGCGCCCACCTACCGCGGGGACACCGAGCGCGCGGTCGAGGACGTGCGGAGCTGGCTGGGGTCCGGTCACCGGGTCGTCGTCATCACCCCCGGGGTCGGCCAGGCCGCGCGCACCGTCGAGCTGCTGGCCGAGCACGACGTCGCCGCCCGGCTGGAGGACCAGCTGCCCGCCGACCCGGAGCCGCGGCTGGTGCACGTGGTCACCGGCTGCCTCGGCCATGGGCTGGTCTGCGACCCGCAGCGCGTCGTCGTGCTCACGCACGACGACCTGGTCGGCCAGCGACCGACCGGCCGCGACCAGCGTCGGCTGCCCAGTCGCCGCCGGCGTCAGGTGGACCCACTGCAGCTCGCGGCCGGCGACGTCGTCGTCCACGAGCAGCACGGCGTCGGCCGCTACGAGCAGATGGTGCAGCGCACGGTCCAGGGGGCCACCCGGGAGTACCTCGTCATCGGCTACGCGCCGTCCAAACGCGGTCACCCCGGTGACCGGCTGTTCGTGCCGACCGACCAGCTCGACCTGGTGACCCGCTATGTCGGCGGCGAGCAGCCGCCGCTGGACAAGCTGGGCGGCGGGGACTGGACCCGCCGCAAGAACAAGGCTCGCCGGGCGGTCCGCCAGATCGCCGCCGAGCTGATCAAGCTGTACGCCGCTCGGCAGGCGACCCGGGGGCACGCCTTCGCCCCGGACACGCCGTGGCAGCGCGAGCTGGAGGAGGCCTTCCCGTACGTCGAGACACCGGACCAGGCCTCGACGATCGACGAGGTGAAGGCCGACATGGAGCGCACCGTGCCCATGGATCGGCTGGTCTGCGGTGACGTGGGCTACGGCAAGACCGAGATCGCTGTCCGGGCCGCTTTCAAGGCCGTCCAAGACGGCAGACAGGTCGTCGTGCTGGTGCCGACCACGCTGCTGGTGCAGCAGCACATCGAGACCTTCACCGAGCGGTTCGCCCAGTTCCCCGTGACGCTGCGGGCACTGAGCCGGTTCCAGTCCGACGTCGAAGCCGCGCAGGTGCTCGCGGGGCTGGCGGACGGAAGCATCGATCTGGTCATCGGCACCCACCGGCTGCTGTCACCGGAGGTGCGCGTCAAGAACCTCGGGCTGGTGGTGGTCGACGAGGAGCAGCGCTTCGGCGTCGAGCACAAGGAGGCCCTCAAGCACCTGCGGGCCGCAGTGGACGTGCTGTCCATGTCAGCAACGCCGATCCCGCGAACCCTGGAGATGGCCATCACCGGAATCCGGGAGATGTCGACGATCACCACGCCGCCTGAGGAACGGCATCCGGTCCTCAGCTTCGTCGGCGGCTACGACGACGGCCAGGTCACCGCGGCTGTCCGCCGAGAGCTCTTGCGCGAGGGTCAGGTCTTCTACATCCACAACCGGGTGCAGTCGATGGAACGGGCCGCCGAACGGATCAAGCGGCTGGTGCCGGAGGCGCGGATCGCCACCGCGCACGGCCAGATGGGCGAGCACCAGCTCGAGCAGGTGATGATCGACTTCTGGGAGAAGCGGTTCGACGTGCTGGTCTGCACCACCATCGTCGAGTCCGGCCTCGACGTCTCCAATGCCAACACCCTGGTGGTCGAGCGGGCCGACTTGCTCGGCCTCTCCCAGCTGCACCAGCTGCGTGGCCGGGTGGGCCGTGGCCGGGAACGCGCCTACGCCTACTTCCTCTACCCGCCGGACAAGCCGCTCACCGAGACCGCGCACGATCGACTGGCGACGATCGCGCAGCATTCCGAGCTGGGCGGCGGCATGGCGGTCGCGATGAAGGACCTCGAGATTCGCGGCGCCGGGAACCTGCTCGGCGGGGAGCAGTCCGGGCACATCGCGGACGTCGGCTTCGACCTGTACGTCCGGCTGGTCGGCGAGGCGGTCACCGAGTTCCGCGACGACGGGCACGAGCCGGAGCCGGACGTCAGCATCGAGCTGCCGGTGGACGCACACCTGCCTCATGACTACGTGCCGAGCGAGCGACTGCGGCTCGAGGTCTACAAGCGGCTCGCCGCGGTCCGCGCCGAGCCGGACGTCGAGGAGGTCCGGGCCGAGCTGGCGGACCGCTACGGCGAGCCGCCGGACCCGGTGAGCACGCTGTTGTCGGTGGCCCGGCTTCGGGCCCGGGTCCGCGCCGCCGGCCTGACCGAGGTCACCGCGGCCGGGCCGAACGTTCGCTTCGGTCCCGTCGACCTGCCGGAGTCGGCAACACTCCGGCTGCAGCGGCTCCACCCACGCAGCACGGTGAAGCCGCAGACCCGTACGATCTTGGTGCCGCGACCCCGGACGGCGCCGGTTGGCGGGACCTTGGTCACCGACGAGCCGCTGCTGCAGTGGTGCCGCGGTGTCATCGACGAGGTCATCGACCGGCCGGGGCCGGCCGGACCGCTGCCGGGGTAGCCGGCAGCGGCAGGAGGAGGAGACGCATGCGTCGCAGCACCCGCGGTCTCGCCGTGGCGGTGGCCGTCTTGGTTCTGGCCGGCTGCGGCGAGGTGCGGCCGGGTGCCGCCGCCACCGTGGACGGTGAGGCGATTCCGCTGGACCGGGTGGACTCGATGGCGCAGGCGTTCTGCGCGGCCGACGTCGTCTCCGCCCAGCTCCAGGACGCCGAGCCGACGGTGCGCAGCATGGCGGAGTACCGGAACCGGGTGTTGAGCACGTTGATCAACGAGCAGCTCGCAGCGGACGCAGTCCAGGAGCTCGAGCTGGACGTGCCGGAGTCCGCGTACAGCCAGGACCTGAGCCAGTACGACGAGCTGTTCGCCGAGCTCTCCGCCGGGGACGAGGAGGCGCTGCGCGACTACATCGAGGTGTTCGGCCGGCTGCAGGCGACGACCCAGGCGATCGGCGCGCAGGCCGAGGACGCGCCCGCCGACCCCTCGGCGGCGGTCACCGCCGGCCAGCAGCAGCTCGCGGAGATGGCGGACGAGGCCGACATCGAGCTCGATCCCCGCTTCGGCGAGATGACCGGTGGGCAGGTGATCGGCGGCAGCGGGTCGCTGTCGGTCCCCGCGGCCGGTGCCGAGAAGGATCCCAACCTCGCCGTGGACGAGCTCCCCGCCAGCCAGACCTGCGGCTGACCCGGCCGCCCCGCACGAGCTGGAGCGCCTGCCGATGACACGCCGTAGCGGGTCAGCAGCCGGCGGGACTCCGCGCCCCGGGGACACCCCGCCCGGCGAGGAGCCGTCCGGCACTCCGCTGCTCGAGCTGGTCGCCGTGATGGACCGGTTGCGCTCGCCGGGCGGCTGTCCCTGGGACGCCGAGCAGACCCACCAGAGCCTGGCCCGGTACCTCCTCGAGGAGGCCTACGAGGTGCTCGAGGCGCTCGACTCCGGCGACCGCGACCACCTGCGCGAGGAGCTCGGCGACCTGCTGCTGCAGGTCGTGTTCCACGCCCGGGTCGCGGAGGAGCACCGGACCGACCCGTGGGGGATCGACGAGGTGGCCCGCGGCATCGTCGCCAAGCTGGTGAGTCGGCACCCGCAGGTGTTCGCCGACGTCGCCGTCTCCGGGGCGGCCGATGTGGAGTCCAACTGGGAGGCGCTCAAGGCGGCGGAGAAGGGCCGGCGCTCCGCGCTCGACGGAATCCCGGCCGCGATGCCGGCGCTGGCCCGGGCGGACAAGCTGCTGGCCCGCCTCGAGCGCTCCGGGCTGCGGGTCGCGCCCGTGCTCGAGGGTGACGACACGCTCGGGGCGAGGCTGCTGGAGCTGGTGGCCGAGGCGAGGACGGCCGGCGTCGACGCCGAGGCCGCGCTGCGGACCGCCATCGGCGGGCTCGAGGCGCGGGTCGTCATGGCCGAAACCGGCTCGACACCGCCGGCGTGACCGACCAGAGTCGGCGGCCATGAGCGCCGAACCTTCCGTAGCACCGCAGGTCCGGATCCAGTGCCTGGCCGTCGACACCAACGACCCGGACGCGCTGGCTTCCTTCTGGGGCGCGATGCTCGGCTGGCGCCGGACGTACGACAGTCCGGACGAGGTCGTGCTGGAGCCGCCGGCCGGCAGCCCCGAGGACGGGGTGAGCCCGGACCTCATCTTCCTGCGCGTTCCGGAGGAGAAGTCCGGCAAGAACCGGCTGCACCTGGATCTGCGACCGGTGGACCAGGCCGCCGAGGTGCGCCGGGCCGAGTCGCTGGGTGCGGAGCGGGTGTCCGTCGGCCAGGGTCCAGACGCGACGTGGGTGGTGCTCGCCGACCCGGAGGGCAACGAGTTCTGCGTGCTGCGGGCGCTGACGCCGGCGGAGCGCGCCGAAGGCTGAGCACCGCCCAGGCGAGCCGGTCCCCGAGCAGCGGCTTCGGTCCGGATAGCCTGGGCGGGTCCGTGCACCGAGCGCGTGCACCCCGCCCGTACGAGGAGCAGCCGCTGTGGCCAGCATCGACGCCGTCGGAGCCCGGGAGATCCTGGACTCGCGGGGCAACCCGACCGTCGAGGT
Source organism: uncultured Actinomycetota bacterium (assembly GCA_963704295.1). Taxonomy (GTDB): domain Bacteria; phylum Actinomycetota; class Actinomycetes; order Propionibacteriales; family Nocardioidaceae; genus JACCVL01. Next base: position 2,069,002 of record OY969884.1, read on the forward strand.
CGAGGTCGCCCTGGACGACGGCACGGTGGCCCGGGCCGACGTCCCCTCGGGCGCATCGACCGGCCAGTTCGAGGCGGTCGAGCTGCGCGACGGCGACGACCGCTACCTCGGCAAGGGCGTTCGCAGAGCAGTGTCGGGCGTCAACGACGCCATCGGTCCCGCACTGGTCGGCTACGACGCCGACGAGCAGCGGCTCGTCGACCAGACGCTGATCGACCTGGACGGGACCGCTGACAAGTCCGGGCTGGGCGCGAACGCGCTGCTCGGGGTGTCGCTCGCGGTGGCGCGGGCGGCGGCGGAGTCGGCGCGGCTGCCGCTGTACCGCTATGTGGGCGGGCCGAACGCGCATCTGCTGCCGGTGCCGATGATGAACATCCTGAACGGAGGCGCGCACGCCGATACGGCGGTCGACGTGCAGGAGTTCATGATCGCGCCGATCGGTGCCGCCACCTTCGCCGAGGCGCTGCGGCAGGGCACCGAGGTCTACCACGCGCTCAAGTCGGTCCTGAAGGAGCGCGGCCTGGCGACCGGTCTCGGTGACGAGGGCGGTTTCGCTCCCGACCTGTCGTCGAACCGGGAGGCACTCGACCTGATCGCGGTCGCGGTGGAGTCGGCCGGCCTGCGGCTCGGGACCGACATCGGCCTCGCCCTGGACGTCGCCGCGACCGAGTTCCACGGCGACGGCAGCTACCACTTCGAGGGCCGGTCGATGTCCGCGGAGGAGCTGACCGGCTACTACGCCGACCTCGTGCAGGCGTACCCGATCGTCTCGATCGAGGACCCGCTGGACGAGGACGACTGGTCCGGCTGGCAGGCGATCACCCAGACTCTCGGATCCCGGGTCCAGCTGGTCGGAGACGACCTGTTCGTCACCAACGTCGGCCGGTTGCAGCGCGGCATCGACGAGGCAGCCGCGAACGCGCTGCTGGTAAAGGTGAACCAGATCGGCACCCTCACCGAGACCCTGGACGCCGTCGAGCGGGCGCACCGCTCCGGGTTCGCCTGCATGATGAGTCACCGTTCCGGGGAGACCGAGGACACCACGATCGCCGACCTGGCGGTCGCCACCAACTGCGGTCAGATCAAGACCGGCGCCCCGGCCCGGTCCGAGCGGGTGGCGAAGTACAACCAGCTGCTGCGTATCGAGGAGGAGCTGGACGACGCCGCTCGCTACGCGGGCAGCACCGCCTTCCCCCGGCTCGCGGCGCGTGAGGCCTGACCCGTGCCCGCATCCTCCGGTGGGACCGCGCCGCGGCTGACGCATCGAGCGGCCGTCCTCGGGTTGGTGCTGCTGGTCCTCGTGATCTCGTACGCCTCCAGCCTCCGCGCCTGGCTCGAGCAGCGGCAGGAGATCGCCGGCACCGAGGCAGAGATCGTCCGCACCCAGGAGCAGGTCGACGAGCTGGAGCGGGAGAAGCGGCGCTGGGCGGACGACGCCTACGTCGAGCAGCAGGCCCGCGAACGGCTCGCCTACGTGTTGCCGGGGGAGATCGGCTACCGGGTGATCACCGCCGAGGGCGAGCCGCTGGGCGTGCTGCCGGAGCCGACGGTGGAGCTCGAGTGGGAGCAGGATGCGTCGTGGTACGACACCTTGTGGCGCAGCAGTGAGCGCGCCGGGCGGGACTGACGCGGGCGCGGCCGACGGCCCGACCCGCTCCGACCTCGCCGCCGTGCAGGCCCAGCTCGGTCGACCGGCACGCGGGGTGCACGCGGTCGCGCACCGGTGTGACTGCGGGCTGCCGGACGTGGTGGAGACCCTGCCCCGGCTGCCCGACGGAACACCGTTCCCGACGCTGTACTACCTCACCTGCCCCCGGCTCGTCGGCGCCGTCAGCACCTTGGAGGCCGGCGGGACCATGCGCGAGATGACGGCCCGGCTCGAGACCGACGGCGAACTCGCCGCGGCCTATCGAGCGGCGCACGAGGCCTACCTGCGGCGGCGGCAGCAGCTCGGGAAGGTGCCCGAGATCGACGGCGTCTCGGCCGGCGGGATGCCGACCCGGGTCAAGTGCCTGCACGTCCTCGTCGGGCACACGCTGGCCGAGGGGCGCGGCGCGAACCCGCTCGGCGACGAGGCGGTGGACCTGCTGCCCGCGTGGGGGACCCGAGGCCGGTGTGTTCCAGCCAGCCCGGACGGCGTGCCCACGGGACCGGGTGAGGTCGCGAAGTGAGAGCCGCCGCCGTGGACTGCGGAACCAACTCGCTCAAGCTGCTGGTCGCCGACCTCGACCCGGACGCCGGCGGCCAGCACGAGCTCGTCCGCGAGCAGCGGATCGTCCGACTCGGTCAGGGGGTGGACCGCACCGGTGCCCTCGCCGCCGACGCGGTGGCCCGGACGCTCGCCGCGGCGGACGACTACGCCGCGTCGATCGCGGCACTGCGAGTGGACGGGGTGGCCGTCGCGGCCACCTCGGCGGTGCGAGACGCCGCCAACGGCGCCGTGCTGGTCGCGGGTCTGCGGGACCGGCTGGGTGTCGACCCGATCGTGTTGAGCGGGCGCGACGAGGCGGCGCTGTCCTACGCGGGCGCCGTCCGCGGCCTCGCCGCGCAGGCCGGGGCGGCGCTGCTGCTGGTCGACATCGGTGGCGGCTCCACCGAGCTGGTCCGGGGCGACGGGCCGGAGGTTGTCGCCGTCGGGTCCGCCGACATCGGGTCGGTGCGGCTCACCGAGCGGCACCTGCACGACGACCCGCCGACAGCCGAACAGGTGCGGCGCGCGGTCGCCGACGTCGAGGCGGCACTGGACGGGCTGGCCGTCGCCGCCGACGGCGTCGACGCGGTGGTGGCCGTCGGTGGCACGGCGATGACCGTCGCCGCCTACGCCGCGGGGCTGGACGACCTCGACCTCGCCCGCCTGCACGGCATTCGGCTCTCCGCCGAGGCCGTCCGCTCCGCGTGCGCCGCCCTGCTCGCCGCCCCTGTCGCCCGGCGGCGAGGTTTGCCGTTCATGCACCCCGGCCGGGCGGACGTCATCGGCGCTGGCGCGTTGGTGCTGGACCGGGTGCTGCGACGGACCGGTGCCGCGGACGTGGTGCCCAGCGGCCAGGACGTGGTCGACGGGCTGGCCTGGACGCTGGTCCGATGATGCTCCCGCACCCGGTCACCGGCCGTCCGCACCCGAGCCCGGTCCCCCCGGGAACCGGCTGGCCGGACGACCCGGCCGGTCCGGGTACGCCGGTGGCGGCGGACGCCGGTGAGGTGGCACGGCTGGCCGGTGCCGCGGCGTCCCTGTCGGAGCTCGACGCGCGGGTGTCGGTCTGCCGGGCCTGCCCGCGGCTCGTGTCGTGGCGTGAGGAGGTGGCCGGCACCAAGCGGCGCTCGTTCGCGGACCAGCCGTACTGGGGGCGGCCGGCCCCGGGCTTCGGTGATCCGGCCGCTCGCGTCCTGGTCCTCGGGCTGGCGCCGGCAGCGCACGGCGCCAACCGAACCGGCCGGGTCTTCACCGGCGACCGCTCCGGCGACTGGTTGTACGCCGCGCTGCACGCGGCCGGTCTGGCGACGCAGCCCACCAGCGTCGCCGCGGGGGACGGGCTGGCGCTGGTCGGCACCCGGGTCGTCGCCGCCGTCCGCTGCGCGCCGCCCGGCAACCGGCCGACCCCGGCCGAGCGCGACACCTGCGCGCCCTGGCTGCACGTAGAGGCGGCACGACTCTGGCCGACGCTGCGGGTGCTGGTCGCCCTCGGCGGGTTCGCGTGGGACGCGGGACTGCGCCTGGTCCGGCAGGGGGGAGGCCGGGTGCCCGCGCCGGCGCCCCGCTTCGGTCATGCCGCCGAGGTGCAGCTGCAGCGTCCGGACGGAGCCGGGCTGACGCTGCTCGGCAGCTATCACCCGAGCCAGCAGAACACCTTCACCGGCCGGCTGACCGCCCCGATGCTCGTCGCCGTCCTGAGCCGGGCCGCCGAGCTTGCGGCGACCGCCCCGACGGTTCCTGACGGTGAGATTGCGCGCGACTGATAGGAACGACCGGGTGAGCGACCTGGGCAGTCGGACGTCTGGCCGGACCGGCGTGGCGAACCGGCTCTACGACCTGCTCGTGCACCTGTTCGGCATCGACCCGCCGGTGCGCCTGGTCGGCTGGGACGGCTCCGCCGTGGGGCGCGCCGACGGGCCCACGGTGCGGGTCCTGAACCGCCGTGCTGTGCGCCGGCTGCTGTGGGCTCCGGGCGAGCTCGGCCTGGCCCGGGCCTTCGTCGCCGGGGAGCTCGACATCGACGGCGACCTCGTCGCCGGCCTGCGCACGCTCGCCGACTACGGCGCCCTGATCGGTGCGAAACCGGCGCTCGACCCGGCCGACCGCCGCGAGGTGCTGCGAACCGCCGTCCTGCTCGGCGCCGTCGGTCCCGCCCCTCGACCACCGGAGGAGGAGCGGCTGCTCGGTTCCGCGGCGCCCCGGGGGGCCCGGGAGACCGCCGCGACCGACCTGCCGGCGGCGGGCTTCGACCTGCTCGACGACCTGCTCGGGCCGACGCTGGCGTACTCCAGCGGCCGGTGGGGGGACGACGGCTCCATTCCGGACCGACCCGCGGAGGCCGGTCTGGACCGGGCGCAGCGCCGCAAACTGGATCTGGTGTGTGACCGACTCGGCCTGCAGCCGGGGATGCGGCTGCTCGACCTCGGGTGCGGCTGGGGCCCGCTGCTGGTGCACGCCGTCCGCGAGCGCGGTGTCGAGGCCGTCGGCCTGGTGCGCTCGGCTCACCGTGGCGACGTGGTGCGCCGCCGGCTGGCGGCGGCCGGGGTCGCCGACCGGGCCGACGTCCGACTCGGCGACGTCGACGCGGTCGACGACGGGCCGTATGACGCGGTGGCCGCCATCGAGTCCCTGGAGCATCTGGACGAGGCCGAGCTGTGGACCTGCCTCACCCATGTCCAGCATCTGCTTCGTCCCGGGGGCCGGTTCGTGCTGCACGGCCTCACCTCGCGTCCGGGTGGGGGTACGCCGGGGCCGACGTTCATGTCGTCCTACGTCATGCCGCGCGGGCTCCTGCCACCGGTGGGCGTCCTGGTCGGCGCCCTGGAGGAGTCCGGCCTCGAGGTCCGGCTGCTCGAGTCGTGGCGCGAGCACTACGCCCCGACGATGACCGCCTGGTTGCGGCGGCTGGACGCCGACCCGGGTCGAGCCGCCCGCGTGCTGGGGGTGAGCCGGCTGCGGGTGTGGCGGCTGTCACTCGCGCTGGCGACCGTGGGCTTCGAGCGCGGCCGGATCGGCCTGCACCACCTGGTCGCCGTCCGCCCGCACGCCGACGGCCGGTCGGGCATGCTGGCCTGACCGCGAGCCCGGCATGGACCGGGTCGGAGGCCCTCGTAGCCCAACCGGCAGAGGCAGACGGCTTAAACCCGTCCCAGTGTGGGTTCGAGTCCCACCGAGGGCACCGCGATCTGCCGGCGATCTGCCGGAACGTCGGCAACGGGTTCGACGTTGCAGCAGGTGAGAGCGGCTCTGGAGCCGTACCTCGCTACGCTTGACCACGTCGTCCCCGACCTTCGGGGGCTCGTCCATGGAGGCATGATGCAGAGCAGCAACCCGGTGTTCGCCCGTAGCGAGACGTTCAACGGGCGTACGACGAACCGCGGCTCCGGTCTCGGCACCGGATACGGAGCCCCGTCGCCGTCCACCTGGTCGGTCGGCTCGCCGGGCACACCCGGCACCGCATCCGCCCCGACCGGTGTCGGCGGCGACCGGATCACCATCGACTCGGTCGTCCAGAAGACCTCGTTCACGCTGGGTCTCCTGGTCGCGTCGGCCACCGTCACCTGGATGATGATCGGCGAGGTCGCCGGCCTGTCCGCGGAGGCGGAGGCGAACCTGGCCACCGCCAGCCGGCTGATGATCGGCGGAGCGCTGATCGGCTTCGTGCTGGCCATGGTTAACTCGTTCAAGCGGGTGGTGAGCCCGCCGCTGGTGCTGGCCTACGCGGTCGTCCAGGGGGTCGCCGTCGGTGCCATCTCCAAGGTGTTCGAGACCTTCTACGACGGAGTAGTTCTCGGGGCGGTGCTCGGCACCGTCGCCGCCTTCGCCGGCACGCTCGCGGCGTACAAGATCCTCGACATCACCGTGACGCCGAAGTTCCGTCGCGGTGTGGTCGCGGCGATGTTCGGCTTCGTCGGTATCGCGATGCTCGACTTCGTGCTCCAATTCTTCGGCGCCGACTTCGGCTTCAACGGGTTCGGCACCCTCGGCCTGATCACCAGCGTCGTCGGCGTGGTGCTCGGCGTGCTGATGCTCATTCTCGACTTCGACTTCGTCGAGCGGGCGATCGCCGCCGGGGCACCGGAGCGGGAGTCGTGGCGGGCCGCCTTCGGGCTCACCGTCACCATCGTCTGGCTCTACATCGAGATGCTGCGGATCCTGGCCATCCTGCGCGGCGAGGACTGACCCGGCCGCGGACGGGCGGCTGGCTGCCGCCGGCTCAGCCGAAGTGGCGGCGCGACCGGCGCAGGTCGTGCTCGTGCACGATCGCAGTGGCGTGACCGTGCGCTAGGGCGTACTCGTCACGCAGCCAGCGCACCCGGTCGTCGAACCGACTGAAGCTGGGCCCGTCGTCGAGGCACTTGAACCACTCGGGAAGCTGCTTGCCCGTCGCCCCGGGAACCCGGGCGACGAGCTGCTGATGGGTCTCTTCGGAGTGGTGCAAGGCCATCGTGCCTCCTCGGTGGGACCGATCGATGCTGTGAGGGTGCCGTATCGCCTGGACGCGCACAAGAGCACGAGCGGGTCGCGGCAGCCCTCAGCCGGGCTGTCGGTCGGCGATGGGCGGCAGCGGTCGGCGGACCCGGTGCTGGAGCTGTGCCCAGCGCCCCCTCGGGCCGCGGTCCCGGCCGCCGACGCGTGCAGCGACCACCTCGGTGCCGTCGAGGACCGCCGCCTCCGCGGCGGCGAACGAAACGGGCAGGATCTCGCCGGCGAACACGCCTGCCGTCTCGTCGGAGTCCTCGTCGTCCCACACCCCGGCCGCGGCCGCGACGGACGGCAGCATCGCCGCCACCATGCTGGCGTAGCCGGCCATCGAGGGGTGGAACTGGTCCGGTCCGAACAGCTCGCCGGGCGCGAGCGAGAACGCCGGACCGAGAAGTGACCCGAGCGAGACCGACCGGCCGCCGGCCTCCACCACTGCGATCGTCTGCGCTGCCGCCAGTCGCCGGCTCCAGCGCCGTGCCAGCTCCCGCAGCGGCTGCGCGATCGGCCCGAGCGTGCCCAGGTCGGGGCAGGTGCCGACGACGACCGCGACACCGTGGTCGTGCAGCCGTCGCACCGCCTCCTGCAGCAGCCGGACGGATTCAGACGGCCGGACGGTGTGGGTCACGTCGTTGGTCCCGATGATCACCACCGCCACCTCGGGCCGGCTCGGCAGCCCGCGGTCCAGCTGGGGCTGCAGGTGCGCGGAGCGGGCTCCGACGCCGGCCACGCTGGTGACCTGCACCGGTCGACCGGCGATGTGCGACAGCCCGCTGGCCAGCATCGCCGGCGGGGTGTCCGCCGGGTCGTCCATCCCGTAGCCGGCCGCGGCCGAGTCGCCGACCACGAGCAGCCGGAGCGGCTCACCGGGCAGCTCGGAACCGTACGTCCCGTCGGCGACCTGCGGTCGCAGCGTGGCGTTGCCGATGGCCTGCCGGGCCCACGTCGCCTGTAGCCGCATCAGCCCGTACAGCGACCCGCCGATGACCCCCAGCCCGCCACCGCCATAGGCGGCGGCGGTCGCCAGGCGGCGGGCGGCGCGGGCTCGGGTCACGGCCGCAGCCTAGGGCGGCCCCCCTACGCTGACCTGCGTGCAGTACGTGGACTCGGTCATCGACCTGATCGGCAACACCCCGCTCGTCCGGTTGTCCCGGGTGGCTCCGGCCACGCCCGCGGGGCGCGGGCCGCTGGTGCTCGCGAAGGTGGAGTACCTCAACCCCGGCGGGTCGGTGAAGGACCGGATCGCGGTCCGGATGGTGGACGCCGCCGAGGCCGACGGCTCGCTGCGGCCCGGCGGCACCATCGTCGAGCCCACGTCCGGCAACACCGGCGTCGGCCTCGCGCTGGTCGCCCAGCGGCGCGGCTACCGCTGCGTATTCGTCTGCCCGGACAAGGTCAACGAGGACAAGCGCAACGTGCTCAAGGCCTACGGTGCCGAGGTGGTGGTCTGCCCGACCGCCGTCCCGCCGGACCACCCCGACTCCTACTACTCGGTGTCGGACCGGCTCGCCGCCGAGATCGAGGGCGGCTGGAAGCCGGACCAGTACGCCAATGAGCAGAACCCGCGCAGCCACTTCGAGACCACCGGACCGGAGGTGTGGCAGCAGACCGACGGGCGGATCACCCACTTCGTCGCCGGCATCGGGACCGGCGGCACGATCACCGGCGTCGGCCGGTATCTCCGGCAGGTCGGTGCCGGCCGGGTGCAGATCGTCGGCGCCGACCCGGTGGGGTCGGTCTACTCCGGCGGCACCGGCCGGCCGTACCTGGTGGAGGGGGTCGGTGAGGACTTCTGGCCGAGCACCTACGACACCAGCGTCACCGACCGGATCATCGCCGTGTCCGACGGCGACTCGTTCGCGATGACCCGCCGGCTGGCCCGCGAGGAGGGGCTGCTGGTGGGCGGTTCCTGCGGGATGGCCGCGGTCGCCGCCGTACAGCTCGCGGAGGAGCTCGCCGGCACCCCCGAGGGGGACGACGCGGTGATCGTGGTGCTGCTGCCGGACGGCGGCCGGGGGTACCTCACCAAGGTCTTCGACGACGCCTGGCTGGCCCGCTACGGCTTCGCCCCGGGGGACACGGGCCGCAGTGTCGGTGACGTGCTGCGCTCCAAGAGCGCGGGCATCCCGGCGCTGGTGCACACCCACCCGAACGAGACCATCGCCGAGGCGGTCGAGATCCTGCGTGAGTACGGCGTGTCCCAGATGCCGGTCGTCCTGGCCGAGCCGCCGGTGATGGCGGCCGAGGTCGCCGGCGCGGTGAGCGAGCGGGACCTGCTGGAGGCGCTGTTCGCGCAGAAGGCGTCACTGGCCGACCCGGTCGAGCAGCACATGGGAGCCGCGCTGCCCAGCATCGGTGCCGGCCAGCCGGTGGCCGAAGCGGTGCACGCGCTGCAGACCGAGGATGCGCTGCTGGTGCTGGAAGACGGCCGGCCGGTCGGAGTGCTCACCCGACACGACCTGCTGGGTCACCTCACCGACTGACCTCGCGCCGTGCCGGACCGGCAGTCCTTCGGTCGGATCCCGAGTACCGGCGTACCCGTAGCCGACAACGATCAGCTCTGGTCTCGGCGCCGGCGCGGTCCGGGTCAGCCCGGTCAGTCCCGCGCGGACGACGTGCTGGTCAGCGCCTCCGCGGTGCCGATCAGGGCGACGGCGGCGCCGATGGCCACCACCGAGCCGACGAAGTCGAGCTCCCAGATGTCCCCCGTGCCCAGGAGGACGGCGACGGTGCCGCCGATGATCGAGCCCACCAGGCCGAGTCCGAGGGTCGCGAGGATGCTGAGGTTCTGCCGCCCCGGCTTGATCAGCCGGGCGACTGCTCCGACGACGAGTCCGAAGGCGATGAAGCCGATCACGAGAACCTCCTGCTAGGCGACCGACGCGTCGGCCGATGGGTGACCTCCCACCGTACGTCACCCCCCAAACCCCCCACGATCCGCGACTTTTGCAGCCCCGACATCCGGCTGAGGCACGCCGATCGTCGGCTAGGTGCCGGTGTCGGCTTCGGCGGTGGCTCTCAACTGGGCCAGGCCCTTCTCGACGTCCGGCCCAACGAGCTGGTCCATCGTCTTGAAGACCTCCATCGCCCGGGTCATCAACGTCTGCCGTCCCGTCATCGACCAGGTGACGTGCGATCCCGAGGCCACCGGGGTGATGGTGAAGACGGTCTCGTTGCGCGCCTTCCACGGCTTCTCGAAAGCCAGGTCGATTGTGACCAGGGAAGGCTCGATGGCTTCGACGATCTGCATCCGCCCCTTGCCGGCCTTGCGGTTGCCGGACCACTCGTAGACCGCTCCGGTGCCCGAGCCGGCACCCGAGTACGACCGCTTCAGCTCGGGGTCGATGTCCTCCCACGGGGACCACCGGGTCCAGTGGTGGAAGTCGGCCACTTGCGTGTAGACGCGCGCCGGCGGGGCGTCGATCGTCGTCGATCGCTGCACGGTGTAGGTGTCACCCGGCACCTCGGTGAGCCTAGTCCGGGGACTGGGTCCGGACCAGCCTCGAGCACAGGCATGTCGCCCCCCAGGCACTGTCCCGATCAGGTCACGGCCGTCCGCACGCGGCGTCGAGCCGCCCGGGTGGGATACGAACGAGCGGCCTCGAGGTTGAAGGGCCGCGTGTCGAGCGGCCGTCGGCCGGCGCAAGTGCAATCTCGGAGCGCACGGGTGGCACCTGCCGGACTGGGGCGCTGGGGGAGTCGCGGAGGCACCGTTCTCGCTGGAGATCCGTACCTGCCCAATCCACCAAGCCAGAGTCGTACGAGGATGCGCTGACGAACGCGAATCTCCCCACCACAGGGCTAGTCATGGCGCGATGCGGCGGTCATACCGATGAGCGGGTACTCGGCGCAAGGCTGGGTGATCCCACCCACACCCTGGTCCGGTCGCCGTTCAATCTCAGCCGGCCTCGAGGACAAAGAAGATGAAGCACAGGAACGACCGACCTTCCAAGTTGTGGGGGAGCAGCCCCGGAGGAGTGTCGGACGCAGGTGGCGGTTCGCTGACGGTAACGATGCGGAGCCCTGCGGCGGCAAAGGCATCTGTTATGGCGTGCAGTGGTCGGTGCCAGTAGGTCAGGACCGCACGCTGTCCGTCAAAGGTGTATTCCTCGGAGTACTTGGTGAGCGCGAAGTAGTCGGCCTCGGGATTCACGATCGCGTAGACGCTGGGGTGGATCACCGAGAGGATCAGCCGGCCGCCTGGCTTCAGCACGCGTCGCAGCTCGGCGAGGGGGCTGGCCCAGTCCTCCAGGTAGTGCAGGACGAGGGATGCGACGACGTCATCGAACTCGGCGTCGGCGAACGGCAGCGGCGCGCCAAGGTCCGCTACGCGCAAGTCGGCGTCATCACCCAGCCTGTGGCGGGCCAGGTCGACCATGGCGGCACTCGCGTCGAAGCCGGTGACGACGGCCCCCTTTGCGCGCAACGCTGCCGACAGCGGCCCGGAACCGCACCCCGCGTCCAGGATCCGGCGGCCTGAGACGTCGCCGGTGAGGCGGAGCATCTCGGGTCTCTCGTAGTACGCGTTGAAGAGGTTTGACTCGTTGTCCGCCGAGTAGGCGTCCGCGAAGCTGTCGTAGTCGCTGGCTGTCACCGTGACCTCGTTCTCGATGGGAGCATGGGTGTGTTCCTACCGGGGCCACGCGAGTACGACAACCAAGCCGCGGTTCGTGCGGCAGGATCGCCCGCTCATGCCACGACCCGGCACCGTCATGTCGATGAGCGGACGGGTCAGAAACTCGGCCGTGTCGCAACTGTCAACAGGTCGAGGGTCACGCGAAGCGTGCCGGTGCGGGATTCCTCTATGCGTGTCCCGCGCGCCGATCCCCTTGTAGGACGATCCGGTAGCCATGAGTTCGACAGACTCATCTGACCAAGCGTCCAAGCGCGGCGAAACGGATCATGTGGGCTTGGCCGCTGTGCAGCGCATACTCGTCGATCATCTTGACGAGCACGAACCCAAGAGTCTGACCGTGACCGAGACCCGCCGAGTTGATCTCGTGGTGTTTGGCCAGCGCGGCACCGGAGCGTTCAACCTCAGCGAGGTACCCGCGAATGTCCTCCTCGACGGTGTCGGCGCTGCCGCCGGCGTAGTCGTCGTCGCCGTAGTAGTCGGCTCGCTGTCCGCCCCCGAACCCCCAGGCAAGGTAGGCATGCTCCATCTGCCGCATGTGACGCACAAGCCCGAGGACGGAGAGCTCGACCGGAGGGACGGACCACTTCGCCAGTTGGGCCGGCGACAGATCGCGAAGCTTGCGGAGGAACTCGTGGCGCTGGTAGTCAAGCCATGCCACCAGGTCGTCACGTTGGCTGCCGCTCGGCTCAGGATCATCCATCCTGGAGAAGTCGAGAGTATCGAGGACAGATGGGCTCATGGGCAGATTATGCGCCGTATAACCATCTCCTATCGGCGCGGCGCGTACTTCACCACGGACCACGGCCAGTCTTCGGCTAGCCATCGGGTCACAGCCTCGTACAGGGGTTTGTCGAGATTGGAGTGCTCCTCGGTGACCCACGACCGCACGTCGACAGTGCCGTGGCTCGGCGGCCTCGTGGGCTTGAAGTAGACACAGCCGACCACCTCGTCACGGTCCGGCAACAGCACCGTGTAAGCGAAGTCGCGGCCGGAGTTCGAACGCTCCAGGTGAGACGCACAGTCCCGGAGGTTGTCCTCGATCGTCTTGGGTTCCGGCCAACTCGACGTCCCCCATCCCGGCAGACTGCGGATGAAGGCGAACGGGCAGGACGGATCTGATCGCCGAGAGAACTTCGGTCCGCTGGTGGTCCTCTGTGAGGACCAAGTAGGCCGAGATGGTTGACAGGTGACCGATGAACTCGTCGGCGGCGATCGAGACTCGGCGCTCGGTCATGACTTGGCTGACATCGGTGAACCAGGCCGAGGCGGCAGACGTCGTGGACGCACGACCTGTGGGACGTCTCAGCGGCTGTCAGCCAGGTGACTCGAGCGACGAGCCGTGCCGCTCCAGCAGGCAGTCGGAGATGCCGTCCGCCCAAGCATCGATCTCGGGCCAGTCACGAAAATCCCCGAAACTCCCGCCCGCAAACCGGAGAAGCATCCTGCCCATGAGCGGGAACTGCTCCCTGCGGACCACCCCCGAGAACAGGTATGTGTCATGCGGTTGGACCAACGCCATGAAAGGTGCGACCGCGCTCTGTCCCTCCCGCATCGCCATCTTGCGCAGGGGGCGGGCCAGCGCGCCGGGCAGGCCGACGCTGAAGAGCCATACCGACCTTGCGAGGAGCTCGTCGGCGTGGGTTGTGAGAAAGTCCGCTGCTTCGGGGAGCCAGGCCTGGTTGTGGATGGCGCTACCGACGATGACGGCGTCGTAGCCGTGCAGCGACTGGATCTCGTACGTCGGTCGGCAATCGGCCTGAAGCCCGCGGTCGCGCAGTCGAGCGGCGATTCTTTCCCCGATTCCGCGCGTCGAGCCGAATGGACTCACATGGGCGATCAAGACCCGCACCGTCAGCACCTCCAAGCGCCAGATTGGTTCATACCAGAGTCGCTCAGAACGACGGGGAGTCGGCAGAGTCGAAGGTCATGTGAGGAACCCGCTGCGACACTGCTGCTCTTGTGGGCACAGTGTTGGGGACGCGGGTGCTAGCGGGGTCGGGCACTCGCCCGATTCGGCGTCGACCCGGCCCGCGCGACATGCCCGCCTGCGCGCCGACGAGCCGCGGGCTCTGGATGACGACGTGGTCGCTGCGATCCGGCGTCAGGAGACCGACGGTGGCCAGCGATGCCCACGCCACTCGTCCCATGTCGCGAACCCAGTCGGTGGGTCATCGATCGGCTCGCTGCCGTCCAGTTCACCTGGCGTCGGGATGTCGATGTTGGCAGCCCACTCGGCGAGTTCCTCGTCGGACATGTGCCAGGACGTATGGGGTGCTTGAGCTTGGCGCTGAGCAAGCTGCTTCCGCTGCTCGGCTGCGGTGAGTTCGAAGTAGCGCATCTCGACCATAGCGCCGAGGTCTGCTGCCGCCTGCCGTAAAGCCGCGCGTTCCTCTCGATCCCAGAGGCCAAAGTCGATGACCACGTTGTTGCCGAGTTCGAGGGCGCGCAGTCCGATCTGAATGAGCCGCCCTTCGATAACGGCCTGGGCCGACGGCGGGTTCTCGTGGCCGTAGAGAGCCTTCACCCATTCGTCCTTCGTGAGACGTAGGGCCTTCCGCTCGATCTCGATGAGCCGCGCAGCAGTCGTCTTCCCGGTGCCCGGGAGTCCCACCGTCAGGAACAGCGTTGGTCGCGTCATCATCTCCCACTGTCTGCGCGGTTGGGGGTGGGTGCCCACCTGAGACGCGTGGTCATGCTGACGGGAGGTTGCTCAGGATCAGCGCAGCGTCGTCGTTCTCGGGGTCGAGGTCGAGTGCGCGTCGGAGGACAGTCTTGGCTCGGTCGTGCTTCCCGTCGATCTGATGGGCCCAGCCGGTCATCGTCCAGGCAGCGGCGGAGTTCGGACGTAACGCGGTCCATAAGCGCAGGAGCGGCCAGACCAGGCTCGCGCGGTGCAGCTCGATCGCTCCCCACACGGCCTTTTCGAACTCGTCGTCGTCGAGGTCGTACTCGGCCGGCTCGGCCGCGGCCAGTTGGTGGAAGGTCGCCGCTGCGGCGTCCGGACCTGACCTGGTCAGCGCCTCGGCGACGGGACAGACGACCGGAGGCAGCAATCCGTGGAGTTCCGTCACCCCTTCGCCGATGTCGGCGGGCGTCGCTGCGGAGATCGTCGAGTGGGCGGCATCGGCGAGGGCGATGTCGAGCGCTGCCGCGGCGATCGCCGAGGTGGGCACGGTGTTGGAGTTGGCCATGATGACGACTCCGGTGCGCCGTTCGGGAACCAGCACCAGCCGCGAACCAAACCCTGGGTCCGCACCGCTGTGGCTCAGCGTTCGGTGTCCCCGATAGCTGCCCACGGCCCAGCCGAGCGCTATCGCTTCGTCCCATGGGGGGTCACCCACCGGCACCACCGGCTGCCACAACAGGTTGAGCAGTTCGCGGTCGAGCCGTGCCCATGGCCCGAGGGAATCCTTAGCGGGCACCTGGGCCGGCTCGAAGTGGGCGACCATCCAGCGACACATCTCGACGAGGTTGGAGTGCAGGGTTGAACTGGGGGCATGGCGCCTGGTGTAGGGATAGGCGCCTCGGGGTGCCGACAGTGGCATGCCCACGTGTGGTGAGGCGGCCAGGTGCACCGGCACCTCGCGGCGCAGGAAGGTGCTGTTGCGCATCCCGAGCGGGGTCAGGACCCGCTGCCGGACGGCATTCTCGAACGTCATACCTGTGACCCGAGAGAGCAGCAGCCCGAGAAGCTCGAAGCCGGCATTGGAGTAGGAGAACGCCGAGCCGGTCTCGGTCTGCAGCCGCCAGCCCGACAGGCTCCGAGCGAACTCGCTGAGGGCGTCGTCGCCGAACTGAGGGTCATGCCAGCCGTAGTCCGCGACGTCCGGAAGCCCGCTCGAGTGGCTCAACAAGCGCCGGGCAGTGATCTCCCCCGCCCGACCGTCGGCCAGCGTGAACTCAGGCACCCACTCGACGATCGGAGCATCCAGATCGAGCATCGGCTGGCCGGCGTCCCGAGTGATCGCCAGCGACGCGACGGCGGTCGCGACGAACGGCTTCGACACCGACGCCAGGTGGAACATCGTCTCGGGGGTGACCGGCGCACCGGTGCCGACGTCACGAACACCGAAACCACGCCACACGACCTCTTCCTCGCGCACCACAGCAACCGCCAGGCCGGCCACGTCGCGCGAACCGAGAACCGACCCGACCAGGGGCCACAGGTGTTCCTCCAGGCTCGCCCGAAGGGTCACCGATCCCTCATCCATGTCGCGGCCTACGCCCACCAGCGTCGCTGCTCGGCGCGCAGCGGTCGCACCACCGAGCAGGTCGCCGAACCACGTCGCATAGCGGCCGACCCGACGACCCGGCTGGCGCCCCAACTCTGGTGCTGAGCAACTCGTGGCATTCGGCAGGTCCAGTTCGCGCTCCTCGATGAGGCGTGGCCCCCCGACGTACGGCGGGCAAAGGCGGCCACGCCTGCCACTGCTGACAGGTACTCGTCGCGCTCTGGGGCGGCGACGCACAGCCGGCCCGCGACGATGGTCACCGTCTCAGGCTAGTAGCGACTCGTCTGCTCATGCCGCGGAGCGGGCGGCTACGCATTGGCCTCGCCTGCTCAGCCCTCCGTCGACCAGTCACAACCTGATCACTGGTCTTCGGACCACGGCTTGAACCGGCGAACCTCCTGGGGCCAACCGCATGCCACCGCGATCTTGCCGGCCCACATCCTGGCCACATCATCGTCGGCCACGTTCACCACCGTCAGTCCGCCCAGGAATTGTTCGGTCTCGACGACCGGTCCGTCGGTGAAGGTCAACGTGCCGCTCGTGGCGTCGGCGCTGAAGATCGGGCCGTCCTCCTCCTCCAGACCCCCGGCGAAGACGTACGCTCCGGCGGCCTTCATCTCGTCCACGACCGCCATGGCGAGCGGCCCGCGCCCGCGGAACCACTCCTCGGTGTGGTCACCCACCCACTGCTGGTTGAAGAAGATGAGGTAGTCGGGCATGGGTGCTCCACTTGTTCGGGCGGACCCGGTGTCCACCAGTCCATGCACCTTATGAACTCAGGCAGCCGGAACGACAGGGGCAGCGCGCTCTACGGGACCCCGGTCGCGTGGATCCGGCACTAGCCGTTCGGGTTCTTCGCCAGGCACTGCCGGGGGTCTCAGAGTCCGGTTCTGGCGGCAGCGGGCCGCACACGGCTCCGGTCGTCGCCTCGTCGATGCAGCAGCCAGCCACTGACCACCAGGACCGCGCCGAAGGCCAGGAATCCGATGTCCCAGGACAGCGGCGCTCCCAGGTCGTCGCGCACGTGATGGACGCCGAGGAGTTGATGATCGATCAGACCCTCGACGAGGTTGAAGATTCCCCACCCGGTGAGCACCAGCCCGAAGTGGAAGGACCAGCTTGGCGCGAGCCTGCCCTGACGCCATGACACCAGCGCGGCGATCGATCCGGCGAACACAGCGATCCACGTGGCGACGTGGAAGAATCCGTCGGCCAGGGTGTTGATTTCCAAGCCGGCGACCGTGTCGGTCGGGTAGCCGCCGACATCGCTGACCATGTGGTGCCACTGCAGGATCTGGTGCAGCACGATGCCGTCCACGAACCCGCCGAACCCCAGCCCGTACAGCAGCCCAGCAGCCTTGGACGGGGGGAGGCGGACGGACGTGGGGCCGTCTGGACTGTGTGAAGCCACAGGGTGGTTATACCTGGCGGGCACGGCGGTGTGCTCGGGGGGCACCGCCGCCCGAAGCGTCAGGCAGGAAGCCGACAGACCTGGGTTCAGACACTCCGACGAGTCTGCCGAACTCATGGCTGCGAGATCGTCCTACAAGGTGGTCCTTCTGCGGGACGCAGGGGGATCGCTACCCCTGGTCTTCCGCAATACCGACGCGGTCCTCATCCGGGTCAGTGGTCGTCGGGTCTCGGAGGAGTTGGCTGACCAGGGTGTTGCCCAACCACGTCTCGTAGCGGGGGTGGCTCCATCCCCGCTCGACGACGAGCAGGTGGAAGAGCTCGGGCATGGTGAGCGCAAGCGTGAGGTCGAGGGCCGAGTCGACCGTGAGGTCCGGGCGGAGCCGCGGGGCGAGGGCGTCGATGAGCTTGCGGATCTCGCGCTCGCGTGCGGCCAGGACGTTGCGCAGGGTCTCGGCCA
The DNA here is from genome assembly GCA_963704295.1 of uncultured Actinomycetota bacterium. Classification (GTDB taxonomy): domain Bacteria; phylum Actinomycetota; class Actinomycetes; order Propionibacteriales; family Nocardioidaceae; genus JACCVL01. The sequence goes on from OY969884.1 coordinate 2,086,413, forward strand.
TCTGCGGGTCCGACGCCGCCGCTTGCTGGTAGATCACGACGACGTCGGAGCCCACGTGCATCTGGCGCCGGTTGAGCTCTGCGAGCATCCTCAGCTGCCGGGCGGGGTCTGGCTCGTGTAGGTACGCGGCAGCACGTGACGTCGTCTGGGTCTCGCTCATCCAGAGTTCGGTGATCTTGTCGAGGATCTTCGCCTTCGATCCGAAGGCCGAGTAGATCGTCTGGACCGGGATGTCTGCCTCGGCGGAGATGGTGCTGATCGTGGTGGCGACGTAGCCGTGCTCTGCGAACAGCGCCCGGGCGACGCGAGCCACCTCCAGCTTGGTGGATTCGGCCTGTCGCTGGCGGTGTCCGGTAGGTCCCTTGACAGCCACGCGGCATGGTACCAATATGTTCGACATAGTCACACTATGACGAAGTGTCGATCGAGAGGGCGCACGATGGATGAGCCGGTCGTGTACTTCAAGCCAGGATGTCCTTTCGGCATCAGGCTGAGGACTGCCTTGACCCTGCACCGGGTGCCCCACCGCTCCGTGCGGTTTCGCGACGATGAGGACGGTGCCGCCCGGGTCCGCCTCGTGAACGACGGCAGCGAGATGTCGCCGACGGTCCACGTCGCCGACCGGTGGCTCACGAACCCCGGCTGGCGCGACGTGCGGGACGCGACATCCACCGTGCAGCACCACACCGCACCGGATCCGGACAACGTCCGGATGGTGGCAGACCCGGCGGAGACCGCGCGACGCGAGGTCGCCGAGATGGACCCGCGGTGTGAACGGTGGCTGCCCGTCACCGACCGCCGGCAGTCACAACGCCGCCCCCGCTGATGCCCCGCCACAAGAGATGGAGATTGTCGTGTCGAACACCGTGATCAAGGGGTGGTCAGTCGCCGGGGCAACCCACGTCAGGTGGCGGTCCGCTGCGGCCGCCCTGTCCGCCGCCTCGATGCTGCTCGTCGGCTGCGGCTCCGACGACTCCACGCCGGCGACGGAGGCGCCCGACGACCGTGCGAGCACCTCCACCACCTCGGAGGCCCCCGCTACCTCCGACGAACCGGCCGCGTCCCCGTTGGAAGGCACCTGGCGCACCGAGCCCGTGTCACTCCGGGACGCCGAGGCCACCCTGCGTCGGCAGGGCTTTGGGAAATGGATCGAGAAGTTCCACGAGATTCCCCCGTTCTCGCAGGTCACCGTGCTCGACCTCAGCATCGAGGGCGGCCAGTGGAACCTGTACGGCGAGTCCGAGGGAGGACGGGAGCCGATCGACTACGACGCGGAGTACGAGATCGACGGCGACCTCGTCACCTTTCACCACTCTGACGGCTCGAACACCCACCGATGGACCATCGACGGCGACACGCTGAGCCTCGAGTTCGTGAAGGGGACGATGCCTTCCTACAAAGGGATCCCGGACGAAGTCTTCCAGCGCGCGCTGTACACGACCGAGACGTTCACGAGGCAGGGCTGACGGGGAGTCCGCGCTGAGCATTCGCCGTATGGAAGTGACGCTGTACTCGGCGTACTAGCCCTTCACGGAGGCAGTCAGGCGTCGCTGTATGAGACCCCGGTCGCGTGGATCGGGCAGTAGCCGTACGGGTTCTTGACCAGGTACTGCTGGTGGTACGGCTCGGCGTAGAAGTAGTCGTCCAGCGGCGCGATGACCGTGGTGATCTCGCCGTAGCCGCGGGCGGTCAGCGCCCGCTGGTACGACACCCGGGACGCCTCGGCCGCGGCCTGCTGCTCGGGCGTCGTGGTGTAGATCACCGAGCGGTACTGCGACCCGCGGTCGTTGCCCTGCCGCATGCCCTGCGTCGGGTCGTGGTTCTCCCAGAACACCTTGAGCAGGTCCTCGAACGCCACCACGGAGGGGTCGTAGACGACGCGCACCACCTCGGCGTGGCCGGTCCGCCCGGTGCAGACCTCCTCGTAGGTCGGGTTCGGGGTCACGCCGCCGGCGTACCCGACCGAGGTGGACCAGACGCCGGGGATCTCCCAGAACGTCTTCTCCTCGCCCCAGAAGCAGCCCAGCCCGACGACGACCTCCTCGAACCCGGTCGGGACCTCCGATTCGACCGGGGTGCCGAGCACGGGGTGTGAACCAGGGACCTGGAAACCCCGCTGGTCGCGACCCGGCAGGGCCTCGTCGGGGGTGGGCAGGGACGCGGTGCGGCCGAACAGCATGCAGGGTCCTCCTCGCGAGACGGTCTGCCGGACACAACGCGTGCCGGCACGCGATGCTTCCGCAACGGCCGGGGAGCTCCGGGCGGCCGCCGGAGAGCGGTCCGGCGGCGTTAGCCTCCCGGCATGGCTGACCAGGCGCACCGGCAGGGTTTCGACACGCTGGCGATCCACGCCGGGCAGGAGCCCGACGCCCGCACCGGCGCGGTCGTGCCCCCGATCTACGCCACCAGCACGTACAAGCAGGACGGCGTCGGCGGCCTGCGGAACGGCTACGAGTACTCCCGGACCGGCAACCCCACTCGGACGGCGCTGGAGGAGTGCCTGGCCGCGCTCGAGGACGGCACTCGCGCGCTCGCCTTCGCCAGTGGGCTGGCCGCCGAGGACACCCTGCTGCGGGCGGTCTGCGGCCCGGGCGACCACGTCGTCATCCCGAACGACGCGTACGGCGGGACGTTCCGGCAGTTCGCCCGGGTGCACCAGCCGCTGGGGCATCGCGCACGACGTCGTCGCTGTGACCGACGTCGACGCCGTACGAAAGGCGATCCGGCCGGGACGGACGAAGCTCGTCTGGGTCGAGACGCCGACCAACCCGCTGCTCGGCATCGCCGACATCGCCGCGCTGGCCGAGGTCGCGCATCAGGCCGGGTGCCTGCTGCTGGTCGACAACACCTTCGCGTCGCCGTACCTGCAGCAGCCGTTGCAGCTGGGTGCCGACGTGGTCGTGCACTCCACGACGAAGTACTGCGGTGGGCACTCCGACGTCGTCGGCGGTGCGCTGGTCGTCCGCGACCCGGCGCTCGCCGAGCAGCTGGCGTTCCTGCAGAACTCCATCGGTGCCGTGCCCGGGCCGTTCGACTCCTGGCTGGTGCTCCGCGGCCTGCGGACTCTGGGCGTGCGGATGGACCGGCACTGCGCGAACGCGGAGCGGGTGGCGGACTTCCTGACCACGCGACCCGAGGTGACCTCGGTGCTCTGGCCGGGCCTGCCCGAGCACCCCGGGCACGAGGTGGCGGCCAAGCAGATGCGGGGCTTCGGCGGGATGGTGAGCTTCCGGCTCGCCGCCGGAGAGCGGGCGGCGCTGACCGTGGCGGAGCGATGCGAGCTGTTCACGCTGGCGGAGTCGCTGGGCGGGGTCGAGTCGCTCGTCGAGCATCCGGGCAAGATGACGCACGCCTCGGTGGCGGGCTCCGCGCTCGAGGTGCCGTCCGACCTGGTACGGCTCAGCGTCGGGATCGAGACGGCCGACGACCTCGTCGCCGACCTCGCCCAGGCGCTGGACCTGGCGACCGACTGACCGGGCCCGTGGACCTCGTCGTCTGCGCCGACTTCGGCTCCACCTTCACCAAGGCTCTGCTGGTCAGTCGAGACGACGGCGCCATCGTCGCGGCCGCCGAGCACGCAACCACGATCGGCACGGACGTCCTCGACGGGCTGGCCGCTTGCGTGCACGAGCTCGCCCGAACCGAGCCCAGCGCCACCGGGGCGCCGGTGCTGGCCTGCTCGTCGGCCGGTGGTGGCTTGCGGATCGCGGTGGTCGGCAACGAGGAGCTCGTGACCGCCGAGGCCGGTCGGCGGGTGGCGCTGTCCTCCGGCGGCCGGGTCGTGCACGTCGGCGACGGCGGCCTGGACTCCGCCGGTGGCGCCAGGCTGGCCGCACTCCGGGACGCCGAGCCGGACGTCGTGCTGCTCGTCGGCGGCACCGACGGTGGCAATGCCGAGGTGCTGCTCACAGCGGCGGGGGTGCTCGCCGCGGTCGGGTGGACCACGCCGGTGGTGGCGGCCGGCAACGCGGACGCGACCGACGAGGTCGCCGCCCTGTTAGAGGCGGGCGGTGTGCCGCACGCGGTGGCCGACAACGTCGTGCCCAGCATCGGGGTGCTGGCCCCCGACGGGGCGCGCGCGGCCATCCGCGCGGTCTTCCTCCAGCACGTCATCGGCGGCAAGGACCTGTCCGCCTCACGGGCGTTCGTCGAGATGGTCACGGGCCCTACCCCCGACGTCGTGCTCACCGGGGTCGAGACCCTCGCCGGGCTGGTCGGCGACGTGGTGGTGGTGGACGTGGGCGGGGCGACCACGGACGTCCACTCGGTCGTGGACCTCGACCCCGAGGACGCCGAGCTGGCCCGACAGGTGGTGGCACCGACCAGGGTCACCCGGACCGTCGAGGGCGACCTGGGAATGCGCTGGAGCGCGTCGACCACGGTCGGGTTGGGCACCGCGGCGGGCCTGGTGCCCGAGCGGGACCGGCTCGGTCTCGAGCACGCGGCGCAGCGGCGCCGAGCCGACCCCGGCTGGGTGCCGACCGGGGGCGACGAGGCGGCCGCCGATCACCGGTTGGCAGAGCTCGCGACCGTGCTGGCGCTGCGGCGGCACGCCGGCCGCCAGCAGGTGGTCCTCGGCCCGGACGGCCGAGTGATCGAACGGACCGGCAAGGACCTGCGGGAGGTCGACCTGCTCGTCGGCTCCGGGGGCGTGCTCCGGCACGCGGCTCCCGCGGTCGCCGAGCGGGTGCTTCGTGCGGGCACGGGAGTCGAGGTGGAGGGCGGCTGGCTGCTTCCGCGAGCGCCGCGAGTGCTGGTCGACCGTACGTACGTGCTCGCCGCGGCCGGCCTGCTGACCCCGGAGGAGCCCGACCTGGCCGGGGTGCTGCTGCGCAGGCATCTGACGACCGGGTGACTCGCCGGAGAGGACCCGGTGGGCGCGCTGAGCGGCGCGGGCAGGCATCATCGCGACGTGATCACACGCGCCGGGTGGCAGGAGCGGGTCCGATCCCGGCTGCGCACGGCGTGGACCGGGCGCGACGACCGCCAGGGGGCGCCGACGGGTGCCTCCTGGCGGCGGCAACCGCCGCGGCTGGCTGCCGACGCCGGATCGTACGACGACGAGGCACCGGCTCCCACCCTCGCCACCGCCCTCGGGGTGCCGCCGATGGTGGTCGTTCTCGCGGCCTGGTCGCTGGCGTTGCTGCTGGTCGGGGCGTTCCTGTCCCAGGTCCTGGTGCTGCTCGGCTTCTTCCGTGAGGTCACGGTCCCGCTGGCGATCGCGCTGCTGACGACGGCGCTGGCCGCACCGGTGGTCGACGCCCTGGAACGGGTCGGGGTGCGGCGCCGGATCGCTGCCCTGGTGGTGGTGCTGGGCGGGCTGGTCGTGATCGGGAGCCTGCTCACGCTCGTCAGCCGCCAGGTGGCCGGCCAGTTCGAGCAGCTCAGCCGGGACGTGGCCGACGGTGTCGGGCAGGTCCAGGACTGGCTGCAGACCGGGCCGATCGGTCTCTCCGACGCGCAGCTCAACGACCTGATCGACCGGGGGCGGGAGTCGCTGCAGACCGCCGACTCCGAGGTGGTCCGGCAGGCCGCCGCGGTGGGAACCACCGTCGGGCACGTCTTTGCCGGCCTGTTCATCGTCTTGTTCGCGACCTACTTCTTCGCCGCGGATGGCGGGCGGATGTGGGGGTGGGTGCTGCGACTGATGCCGCGCTCGTACCGTGCCGACGTCGACTCGTCGGCACGGGTGGCGTGGGTCTCGCTGACCGCCTTCGTGCGCGCGACCATGCTGGTCGCCCTCACCGACGCCGTGGGCATCGCCTTGGGCGCGCTGCTGCTGGGGGTGCCGCTAGCGCTGCCGATCGGTGTCCTCGTCTTCCTGGGGGCGTTCGTCCCGATCATCGGCGCGGCCCTCTCCGGGATCGTGGCGGTGCTGGTCGCCCTGGTCGCGCAGGGACCGGTGGTCGCCCTGCTGATGCTGGCTGTCGTGCTGGTGGTGCAGCAGGTGGAGTCACACGTCCTGCAGCCGTTCCTCATGGGCCGGTTCGTCGCAGTGCACCCACTCGGCATCATCCTCGCCATCGCGGCGGGTCTGGTGGCAGGCGGCGTGGTCGGGGCGCTGATCGCGGTGCCCCTGGTTGCCTGTGCCAATGCCGTCGGCAAGCACATCGCCGATCGCGACTCGTCCGACACCCCGGATCGCGAGTCGCTGGGCCGGCTCGGTGCTGACGATCCGGGATCGTCGGTCGAACCGGATGGAGACGTGGTGGATCCTGGGGTGGGAGTCGAGCCGGGCGAAGCGCCGGTCCGTACCGATCCGACCCCCGATCCGGATCCGCCCGATCCCGCCCGGATCCCGCCCCGGATCCCGCCCCGGATCCCGCCCCGGGCGACCCGGCCACCGCGCCTGATCCGGACGCGGACCGCCCCGAGGAGCTCAGGCCGGAGCGGTGACCTCGTCCGCGGACGACGGTCGGAGCTCGTCGTCGCGAGTGCGCAGCCGGACCTCCGGGATCAGCAGCGCCACCACGAGCGCCAGCCCGGCCACCGGCACGGCGGTGAGGAACACGTCGCCGAGGGCATCGGCGTAGGCAGCCAGCACGGCCTGCTGCACGTCCGGCGGCAGCGCGCGCAGCGCGGCGAGGTCACCGCCGTCGGCACTGATCGCTCGCGCCCGCGTGCCGAGCCCGGCCAGGTGGTGGGTGAGCCGGATCCCGAGCGTGGCGCCGAAGACGGCGGTCCCGACCGCACCGCCCATCATCCGGAAGAACGTCACCGCGCTGGTCGCGGTCCCCATGTGCCGACGGTCGATCGAGTTCTGCACGGCGGTGAGGATGATCTGCATCGTCCCGCCGAGCCCGGCGCCGAGGACGTACAGCGCGACTGCCACCTGCCAGTACGGCGTCTCGACCCCGACCCGGCTGAGCAGCGTCACCCCCACCAGCACGGTGGCCGCACCGAGGATGGGGAACACCCGGTACCGCCCGGTGCGCGAGGCCAGCTGGCCGGCCGTGATGGACGTGGAGAAGATGCCCGCCACCATCGGGAGCAGCGCCAGCCCGGACTCGGTCGGGCTCATGCCCTGGACCACCTGGAGGTAGAGGGGCGTGAAGACGAGCGACCCGAACATCGCCATGCCGATCAGGAAGACGAAGCCGCTGGAGGCCGCGAACACCCGGTCGCCGAACAGCTGCATCGGGATGATCGGCTCGACCGCGCGACGCTCCACCGCCACGAACACCGTCGGCCAGCAGCACGCCCGCAGCCAGCAGACCCCACGTGGTCGTCGAATCCCAGCCGTACGCGTCGCCCGCCCAGGTCGTGGCCAGCAGGATGGCCGACACCGCCGCCACGATGACGGCCGCGCCGAGGTAGTCGATGCGGTGTGGTCGGGGCACGTGCGGCAGCCGCAGCGCCAGCGAGGTCACCACCAGCGCGGCCACACCGATCGGCAGGTTGATCCAGAAGATCCACTGCCACCCCGGCCCCTCGGCGAGCCAGCCGCCCAACACGGGGCCGAGGACGCTGGAGGTGCCGAAGACGGCGGCGAACCAGCCCTGGTAGCGGCCGCGCTCGCGCGGTGGCACGACGTCGCCGATGGTGGCCAGGGCGAGGGCGAACAGACCCGCCGCCGCCGAGGCCCTGCAGCGCTCGGAACGCGATCAGCTGGCTGATGTCCTGGCTGAACCCGGACAGCACCGAGCCCAGCAGGAACGTGCAGATCGCTGCCTGGAAGATCAGCCGCCGGCCGTACAGGTCGGAGATCTTGCCCCACAGCGGCGTCGATGCGGTCGACGTGAGCAGGTACGCGGTGACCACCCAGCTCAGTCGGTCCAACCCGCCGAGGTCGCTGGTGATGCTGGGCAGGGCAGTCGCGACGATGCTCTGGTCGAGAGCAGCCAGGAACATCCCGGCCATCAAGCCGCCGAGGACCACCAGGATCTGCCGGTGCGGGAGGTACCGCGGCGCCATCTCGGCCGGCGCCGGAGATGGGTGCATAGTGCAACGTTACCCGGGGAGCAGGTGCGGCCGCGCCCGTGGACCGGTACACAAGACCCGTGACAGCGCCCCCCGACCGACCCGCCGCACCCCCGAGCGCCTCCGAGGGCGCCCGGTGACGAGCCGGAGCGACCCTGCCGGGGGGCTGGTCATCGGTCCGCTGCAGCGATTCGCCGACGAGTCGACCGTCACCGTGTGGGTCGAGGTGGTGCGTCCCGGCGTGGTCACCGTGCGGACGGGGGAGCACGAGGGCTCCGCGCACACCTTCACCGCTCACGACCATCACTACGCGGTCGTCGACGTCGACGGGCTCCCCTCCGGGTCGCACCTGCCGTACGAGGTGCTGTTGGACGACGACGTGATCTGGCCGCCGCCGGGGTCGCTGTTCCCGCCGAGCGCGCTGCGCACGATGGACTTCGCGGGGCCGCTGCGCATCGTCTTCGGCACCTGCCGGGCCTCGGTGCCGCACGACCGGCGCACCAACCGGCGCTACGGCGTCGACGTGCTGCGGGCGCTCGCACTGCGACTGGCCAACGGGGACGGGCCGGAGCCGGCCGACACGGAAGCGCAGGAGTGGCCGGGGCTGATGCTCTTCCTCGGCGACCAGGTCTACGCCGACGAGACGTCGAACTCGATGCGGGAGTACATCGCCCACCACCGGGACATCGAGCAGCCGCCCGGTGAGGAGCTGGCGAACTTCGGCGAGTACGCGCACCTCTACCGGCTGTCCTGGACCGAGCCCACGGTGCGCTGGATCCTCTCCACGGTGCCGAGCGCGATGATCTTCGACGACCACGACGTCCGCGACGACTGGAACACCTCGGAGACGTGGCGGCAGCAGATGCGGACCATCCCGTGGTGGCAGGGGCGTATCGTCGCCGGGCTGTCGTCGTACTGGATCTACCAGCACCTGGGGAACCTGTCGCCGACCGAGCGGGCCGAGGACCCGGTCTGGCAGAAGGTGCAGGCCGCCGGGGATCGCGACGTCGGCCCGGTGCTGGACGAGTTCGCCGAGTCGGCCGACGCCGACCCCGCCGCCTATCGCTGGAGCCACTCGCGCGACCTCGGCCGCACCAGGCTGGTGGTGATCGACTCGCGTGCCGCCCGGGTGACCACGCCGGACCGGCGTTCGATGATCGACGACGACGAGATGGCCTGGCTGGACGGCAAGGTGCAGGGCGGGCACGACCACCTGCTGCTCGCCACCTCGATCCCGTTCCTGCTCCCGATGGGGTTGCACTACCTCGAGGCGTGGAACGAGGCGGTCGCGAGCGGCGCCTGGGGCAAGCGCGCTGCCGCCGGTGCCGAGAAGGCGCGGCAGACGTTCGATCTGGAGCACTGGGGGGCCTGGCAGCGGTCGTTCCGGCAGGTGCAGGAGATGGTGGCCGACGTCGCCGCGGGGCAGCGAGGACCGGCGCCGGCGACGGTCACGTTCCTGTCCGGCGACGTGCACCACTCGTATCTCATGGAGGCGGATCTGCCCACCGGTCCGGGGCGGTCCCGAGTGGTGCAAGCAGTCTGCTCGCCGATTCGCAACCCGTTGCCGCAGGTGATGCGGTTCGTGACCGCGACGATGGCGTACGGCGTCGCCGGGACGGTGGGTCGGCTGCTGTCCGAGACCGCGCGGGTCCCGAGCCCGCCGTGGACCTGGCAGACCGCCGACGGCCCCTGGTTCAACAACGCGCTGGCGACGCTCGATCTCAACGGTCGGCGGGCAAAGGTGGCGTGGGAGACCGCGACCGAGGGACCTGACGACGACTGCCTGCTCTGGTGCCCGGTGACCAGCGCCACGCTGAGTCGCTGACCTCGCCGACCGCGCGGGACCGAGCCCTAGGGTGGCGACGTGGGTGTGACGTTGGAGCAGGTGCGACTGGCCCGTGCAGTCCTCGACGACGTCGCGGTTGTCACCCCGGTGGAGCGGTCCCGGTGGCTGGAGCGGCTGCTCGGTGCACCGGTGCATCTCAAGTGCGAGAACCTGCAGCGCACGGGGTCGTTCAAGATCCGCGGCGCGTACGTGCGCATCGCCGGCCTCGACGACGAGGAGCGGTCCCGTGGCGTGGTCGCGGCGAGCGCCGGCAACCACGCACAGGGGGTGGCGCTGGCGGCGTCGCTGCTCGGCACCACCTCGACGGTGTTCATGCCGCGGGGTGCGCCGATCCCCAAGGAGCGGGCCACCCGCGAGTACGGCGCCGACGTGCACTTCGTCGGGACCACCGTCGACGAGGCGCTGGTCGCCGCCCGGACGTTCGCCGACGAGACCGGAGCGATCTTTATCCACCCGTTCGACCACCCGGACGTCGTGGCCGGCCAGGGAACGCTCGGCCTCGAACTGGCGGAACAGGTGCCCGACGCCGCCACGGTGGTGGTCCCCTGCGGGGGAGGTGGCCTGCTGGCGGGTGTCGCCACGGCCATGAAGGCGCTGCGGCCGGACATCCGGATGGTCGGGGTCCAGGCTGAGGGGGCGGCCAGCTATCCGGCCAGCCTCGCGGCCGGCGCGCCGGTGCCGCTGGCGTCGATGACCACGATGGCCGACGGCATCGCCGTGGGTCGGCCGGGTGACGTGCCGTTCGCGGCGATCGCGGACCTCGTCGACGAGATGCTGACCGTCGGCGAGGAGTCGCTGTCGCAGGCACTGCTGCTGCTGGCGGAGCGGGCCAAGCAGGTGGTCGAGCCCGGCGGCGCCGCCGCGGTGGCCGCCCTGCTGGACCACCCCGGCAGGACCGACCTGTTCCCGGGTCCGGTGGTGGCGGTGCTGTCGGGCGGCAACGTGGACCCGTTGCTGCTGCTCCAGGTGGTCCGGCACGGGCTGGCCGCGGCCGGCCGGTACCTCTCGTTCACCGTCCGGGTGCCGGACCGTCCGGGCGAGCTGGTGCGGCTGCTCGGGCTGCTCGCCGACGCCGACGCCAACGTGCTCGACGTGGTGCACCAGCGGGTTTCCGCTCGGCTGCACGTCGACGAGGTCGAGGTGGCGCTGCAGGTGGAGACCCGCGGCGAACCGCACGGCAAGGCCGTGATCGGCGCCGTACGGGACGCCGGCTATCCGGTGGCGTTCGTCTGACTCCGGGGTCGCTCCGGGTCAGCTGGTGGGCGGGGTGCCGTCCGCGGCGCGGACTGCCTCTTCCTCCGCCACCTTGCGGCGAACGTCGTCCATGTCCAGCTCGCGCACCGCGGTGATCAGCTGCTCCAGCGCGGGCGCCGGCAAGGGCGCCGGGTTGTGCGTGCAGCAGGATGCCGTCCCGGAAGGCCATCAGCGTCGGGATCGAGCGGATGCCGAGCTGGGCGGACAGCGCCTGCTCGGCCTCCGTGTCGACCTTGGCGAAGGTGATGTCGGTGTGCTGCTCCGAGGCCGCCTCGAAGACGGGGGCGAAGGAGCGGCACGGGCCGCACCACTCGGCCCAGAAGTCCACCAGCAGGATGCCCTCGGACGAGATCGCCTGCTCGAAACGGTCCGCCGTCAGCGTGACCGTTCCGCCGGTGCGCTCGCCGGGCATGGCCGTGGTGGCCGGGTCGGTGCTCGGTTCAGGAGAAGTCATACCGGCGACAACGGCACCGTCCCCGACGACATTCCGGGCGTGAGCCACGTCTCGTCGGATCAGCTCCGGAAGGGCTTGGCCTCGAGCACCTCGACGGTGACGTCCCGACCGTTGGGAGCGGCGAACGTGGCGCGGTCACCGACCGACGTGCCGGCGATCGCGCTGCCCAGCGGGCTTTGCGGAGAGTAGACGTCGAGCTTCACCGACGAGTCCAGGGCGAGCAGCTCGCGAGAGCCGAGCAGGAACGACTCGGTGTCGTCGTCACCGGCGAACCGCACCGTGACGATCATCCCCGGCTCGACCACGCCGTCGTCCGGCGGCGCCTCACCGACGCGGGCCCGACGCATCATGTCCTCCAGCTGGCGGATCCGCGCCTCGGCCTTGCCCTGTTCCTCCTTGGCGGCGTGGTAGCCGCCGTTCTCGCGCAGGTCGCCCTCGTCGCGCGCCTCGCCGATCCGAGCGGCCAGCTCGGCGCGTGCCGGACCTCGGAGGTGGTCGAGCTCCTCCTGAAGGCGGTCGTGCGCCTCCTGGGTGAGCCAGATGACGTTCTCGTCGGCCGACTGCGTCACAGGGACTGCTCCTCGTCGTACGTCGCCACGGGCCCGGCGGCCCGTGGCGTCAGGGTGAAACGGACAAGCCTAGCAACTCGCGGGCGGGCTCAACCGGCTGCGGCGGAGCAGCTCCCCACCTCCGCGGTTGTCGCCTGACGCTCGGTGCGGATCGTCACCGTGACCCGCTCCGTCCCGGCTGGTGCCGCCGGCAGCTGCACCAGTCGCTCCCCGACAACCTGCTTGTCCGCGGCCTGCGCGTACACCTCGCAGCGGACCGCGGTGGTGACTGCGCGGACCACGTCGACGGTGACGTCGGTCCGCTGCTCCGAGACCACCTCGAACGCCACCACGCCGGCGTTCACGTCCGGGCTCGACTGCTGCACCGCCGTGCGCACCAGCCACACCAGCCCACCGCCGACCACGACCAGCACGAGCACGGCGAGCAGCACGCGGGCAGATCTCGACGGCCGGCCGTACCGCTCGGGCATCGCGGCTCGGGCGGCGGCTGCCGGATCGGTGCGGGCCATGCTGCATTCTGTCCCCGTGTCCGACCACACCTCCGCCCCGTCGCATCCCGGCCGCGGCATCGGGCCGGCCGGCGCCGAGCGACTTCGCCTGATGCACGTGCACGCGCACCCGGACGACGAGTCCAGCAAGGGTGCCGCCACCACCGCCCGTTACGTCGCCGAGGGCGTGGACGTGCACGTGGTCACCTGCACCGGCGGCGAGCGCGGCTCGATCCTGAACCCGAACATGGACCGCCCCGACGTGCTCGCCAACCTGAGCGAGATCCGGCGCCGGGAGATGGAGCGTGCCCGCGACATCCTCGGCGTCACCCAGGACTGGCTCGGCTTCGTCGACTCCGGGTTCCCGGAGGGCGATCCGCCGCCGCCGCTGCCGGACGGCTGCTTCGCCACCGTGCCGCTGTCGGAGTCCGCCGGCCGGCTGGTCCGGCTGATGCGGCAGTTCCGCCCGCACGTCGTGACCACGTACGACGAGAACGGCGGCTACCCGCACCCCGACCACGTCCGTTGCCACGAGGTCACCGTGGCCGCGTTCGACGCGGCCGGGGACCCGCAGGCCTACCCGGACCACGGTCCGCCGTGGCAGCCGCTGAAGCTGTACTACCACCACAGCTTCCACCGGGCGCGGACCCAGGCGCTGCACGAGGAGATGCTGCGACGGGGCCTCCAGTCGCCGTACGCCGAGCGGCTCGCCGAGTGGGCTCCCGACCCCGCACACGACGCGCGGATCACCACCCGGGTGCCCTGCGCGGAGTGGTTCCCGGTGCGAGACCGCGCGCTGCTCGCGCACGCGACCCAGATCGACCCGGACGGGGCGTGGTTCGCCTGCCCGCTCGAGGTGCACCAGACCGCCTGGCCGAGCGAGGACTACGAGCTGGTGCGAAGCGAGGTGGCCACCGAGCTGCCGGAGGACGACCTGTTCGCCGGGGTGCGCGCCCTGCTGCAGTCGGCTACCTGAGCCGCAACGAAGGGGCAATGCCCCGTTCGGGTCACGCTTTGCTGCCCCGAACGGGGCTTTACCGCACCCGTGCGCAGGAGTAGGCAGGGCCCTGCGGGGGCGGTCGCCTCCCAGTCGAGCCCGTCGAGGAGGCATCGCATGTCCCAAGCAGCGCGAGGTGGAGACGAGCATCGGTCGGGGCGGTCACAGTCGTGGGCGCCCTCGGTGTGGCCGGGCTCGCGGCGTCTCCGAGCGCCGCGGACGGCGACGACCGGGGAGCACCGCCGGCGCCGTACGTGGTCGTGCAGACCGGGCTCGACAACCCGCGTCAGATGCAGCTGCGCGGTGCCGACGTGTTCGTCGCCGAGGCGGGCCACGGTTCGTACAACCCGGACAACTGCCACCGCGGGACCTGCATCGGACTCACCGGCAAGATCGGCCGGCTGCGTGCCGGTGTCTACACGCATCGGATGACCCGACTGATCTCGGGTGCGGGGGAGGACGGCAGCTTCGCCACCGGTGCAGACGGGGTGGCCACCCGTCCGGGACACCTGCTGATGCCGGTGATGACCTTCGCGCCGCCGCAGGCGATCCCGCCGAACACCCCCGGGAAGCGCCAGCTCGGCAAGCTCCTGGTCAACCGACCGGTCGGCCAGAAGTCCGTGCTCGCCAACATCTCCGCCTTCGAGCGGCAGCACGACCCCGACGGGGAGGGCTTCGACTCCAACCCGTACGCCGGGCTCGGCCTGAAGAACAAGACGCTGGTCGCCGACGCGGCTGGCGACTTCATCGCCGCGGTGCGACCCGGGGGCCGGGTGCGCCTGTGGGCGGTCATGCCGGAGTACGGCCGGCGGATCGACGCCGTGCCGACCGTGCTCAGCCGCGGGGCCGACAACACGATCCTGGTGGGCGAACTGCACTCCGAGATCCCGGGCGCCGCCAAGGTCCTTGTGTTCGACCGACGGGGCGAGCGGGTGGGCACCTACCGCGGCTTCAGCTCCGTGACCGGTGTCGCGCAGACGGCGGACGGGACGCTCTACGTCAGCGAGCTGTTCGGCGGCGACTGCGGCTTCGGTGACATCCCGAGCTGCTTCCCGGGTCGGGTGGTGAAGGTGGAGCCGGACGGCGACCGGGAGCACATCGACGTGCCGTTCCCGGCCGGGATCGTCGCGCGGGGAGACCGGGTCCTCGTGGCCGCCTTCTCCGTGTCGCCGGCGCGGGGAGCGTTCGGCGGCGGCGCGGAGACCAGCGGCCAGATCTGGCGGCTGGACTTCGACGCGGTCGTCACGCGTTAGCCGAGGGGCTGCTCGCGAACGACTGGGGTGGGCAGCCCCAGTGCTGTCGTCGTCGACAGCGGCGAGGTGCTAGGACCAAGGTACAGCTTGCCCCGCTCTGGGACGGCGGCGAAGCATCGGTGACGTGGGGGGCTGGCTCCCACAGGCCGGAGACACCCATGCGACGCGTACTCACCGTCCTGCTGACCGCCGTCCTGCTGGTGCTCGCGGCTCCCGCGGCGCAGGCCGCGGTGAGTGTGACCCGCGCCGAGCTCAGCTCCGGTCAGCTGCGGGTGGAGGGCCGCGGCGCGGTGCCGAACGCCGTCGTCACCGTGACGTCGCCGGAGTCGTCCGCGAGCAGCCGCGCCGACGGGTCGGGGGCCTTCCGGGTGGAGGCGTCCAGCTACCGGTCCAGCACCTGCCGGGTCACCGTGTCCGACGGCTCCACGTCGGCGACGGTCAGCCTGTCCGGTTGCTCCACCACCACGTCCCCTCCGCCCCCGTCCGGAAGCTGCACGATCGTTCCCGAGACGTTCGCGGACGGGAATGTGGGCACCCTCACCACCTGGTACTTCTTCACTCAGGGCTGTCGCGCCTCGCAGAAGCCGGTCCAGTTCAACGTGGTCTCTGGTCAGATCCCACCCGGCACCCGGCTGTTCACCCAGGGCGTCGGCTCGGGCGGCATCACCGGGACGCCGACCACGCAGGGGTTGTTCGGCTTCACCATCAGGGTCAAGGACCAGACCGGCGCGACCGACACCGAGGCGTTCTCGATCAGGATCGGTGCCCCGCGGCCGTTGGTCATCAGCAACCAGTCCGACACGCTGTCGCCGGGGACCGTCGGGCAGTTCTACTGCTGCGGCAACCTGTTCGCCGACGGCGGCGTCCCGGGCTACACCTGGACGCTGCGCGGGGGCCAACTGCCCCCGGGCCTGTCGCTGACGGCGAGCCCCGGCAGGATCACCGGCACGCCGACCACGCCCGGGACCTACTCGTTCCTGGTGCGCGCCACCGACACCAGGGGCAGCTTCGCCGAGCGGACGTTCTCGATCACCGTCAGCTGAGCCCGGTAGCCGAGGGTCCTCGTCGGGGCTCCGCTCGGCCGAGGGGCATGATGGTGGTCGTGAGCGTCGACGCGTGGCTGCTGGCGGCACCGGACCCGGACCAGGTGCGCCCCGGCGTGCTCGGGCTGCTCGTGGTGCTGGCGCTGATCGCGGCCACGGCGCTGCTCCTGCGCAGTTTCACCAAGCAGTTGCGCAAGATCGACTTCGACGAGGAGCCCCCGGGTGACGAGGACGGCACGCGCGACACCGGGCGCTGACCGCTGTCCGGGTCGCGCCTAGCCTGGCCGCTGTGAACCGTCTGGCGGAGGCGACCAGCCCGTACCTGCTGCAGCACGCCGACAATCCGGTCGACTGGTGGCCGTGGGGGGAGGAGGCGCTGGCGGAGGCGGCGCGCCGAGACGTCCCGGTGCTGCTCAGCGTCGGGTACGCGGCGTGTCACTGGTGCCACGTGATGGCGCACGAGTCGTTCGAGGACGACGCCACCGCCGGCTACCTGAACGAGCACTTCGTCTGCGTGAAGGTGGACCGCGAGGAGCGTCCCGACGTGGACGCCGTCTACATGGCGGCCACCCAGGCGATGACCGGGCAGGGCGGTTGGCCGATGACCTGCGCGCTGACTCCGCAGGGTGAGCCGTTCTTCGCCGGCACGTACTTCCCGCCCGAGCCGCGGCATCAGATGCCGTCGTTCCGGCAGGTGCTCGAAGCGGTCGTCGCCGCATGGCGGGACCGGCGGGAGCAGGTGTCCAGGGTCGGTGCCGAGGTGGTCGGCCGGCTGCGGAGCGTGGCTGCCGCGGTGCCCGGACCGGCGCTTGGGCCGGCCGAGCTGGACGCCGCGGTGCACGCCCTGGCGGCGGAGCACGACGGCCGTGAGGGCGGCTTCGGCGGCGCGCCGAAGTTCCCGCCCGCGATGGCCTGCGAGTTCCTGCTCCGGCAGGCCGCCCGGACCGGCTCGGCCGAATCGCTGGCGATGGTGTCGTCGACGCTGACCGGGATGGCGCGCGGCGGCCTCTACGACCAGGTCGGCGGCGGGTTCGCCCGGTACAGCGTGGACGCGCGCTGGGTGGTCCCGCACTTCGAGAAGATGCTCTACGACAACGCGCTCCTGCTCCGGGTCTACCTGCACTGGTGGCGGCAGACGGGGGAACCCCTGGCCGAGCGGGTGGCCCGGGAGACGGCCGACTTCTTGCTGCGGGACCTGCGGACACCGCAGGGCGGGTTCGCGTCGTCGCTGGACGCCGACACCGGCGGGGTCGAAGGCGCCACCTACGTATGGACGCCGCAGCAGCTGACCGAGGTGCTCGGGGCTGCCGACGGGGCCTGGGCGGCCGACCTGCTCGGCGTGACCGGGACCGGGACCTTCGAGCACGGGACGTCGGTGCTTCAGCTGCGCGCCGACCCGGACGACCCGGAGCGGTGGGCCGACGTCCGCGGACGGCTGGCAGCGGCCCGGGCGACCCGCGAGCAGCCGGGCCGGGACGACAAGGTGGTCGCTGCCTGGAACGGGCTCGCCCTGACGGCGCTCGCCGAGGCCGGAGTGCTGCTCGAGGAGCCCGGCTACGTGGCCGCGGCGGTGGCCGCCGGCGAGCTGCTGCGCGGCGTGCACCAAGACGATGGCGGCCGGCTGCTGCGGACGTCTCGCGACGGGTCGCCGGGTCAGAACCTCGGCGTCCTGGACGACCACGGCTGCGTGGCCGAGGGCTACCTCGCGCTGCTGGGGGCCACCGGCGACGCCAGCTGGCTGCGGAGCGCCGAGCGGCTGCTGGACCGCACGCTGGACGCGTTCGGCGACGGCGCCGGCGGTTTCCACGACACCGCCGACGACGCCGACCCGCTGGTGGTCCGACCGCGTGATGTGTCCGACAACGTCACCCCGGCGGGGACGTCGTCGGTCGCGGCCGCGCTGGTGGCGTCGGCCGCCGTGACCGGGTCCGACCGGCACCGGACGGCCGCCGAGCAGGCCGTCGCCTCGGCCGCGGGGCTGGCCCGCCAAGCGCCGCGCTTCGCCGGGTGGACCCTTGCCGTCGCCGAGGCGCTGCTGGCCGGGCCGGTGCAGGTCGCGGTCGTCGGCGGCTCCGACGACCCGGCCCGTGCCGCTACTGCATCGGGCGGCGCTCTCGCTGCCGTCGCCCGGCGCCGTGGTGGTCGCGGCCGAGCCGTCGAGTCGAGGTGGCGAGACCGAGGTCCCGCTGCTGGCCGCCCGGGGGCTGGTGGACGGCCGGCCGGCGGCGTACCTGTGCCGGGGTTTCGTGTGCGAGCGGCCGGTGACCGACGCGGCCGAGCTGGCCCGCCTCGCCGGCGGCGGCGAGGACGCCCCAGCTTCGTCCGCGCCGGTGTCGAACCCCTGACGGAGGGGAGTGCTCGTGACCGGCTCATTCGAGGACCTGGTCGGCTCCCGCGGTGCTGCGCTGTGGCGGCTGGCCTGGCTGCTGACCGGGCAGGACGAGCGAGCCGAGGAGCTCGTCGAGGTCGCGTTGGCCCGGGTGTGGCCGCGCTGGGGTGGGCTGGACCGCGACGGTGAGAGTCCGGAGGCGGCCGCTCGACGAGAGCTCGTGGCCGAGTACGTCCGCGCCGCCCGGCCGCCCGGTCGTCCCTGGACGGGGTGGGTCCGGTGGTCGCGGTCCTCGTCCGATGGAAGCGGCGCCGACTCGGCCGTGGCGACGCCACCGCCTGCCGTGGACGTCCTCAGCCCGGGTGCCGGCTCGGGACCTGGCTCGGAGCCGGACGACCGGCGGGCCGCGCTGCTCCGCGGGCTCGGGTTGCTCGACCCGGAGCAGCGGGCGGCGCTTGCGCTGGCCCGGTCCGGCGACCTGTCCCGCTGGGACGCCGCCGACGCGCTGGGAGTCGGGTCCGACCGGTTCGACCTGCTCGAGCGGGACGCGGAGTCGCGGCTCCGGTCCGTCGACGCCCGGGCCGCCGAGCTGCTGCCGGTGCTGCCCGAGGTGGTGCCACCGCCCCCGTACGACGTGACGAGGGCGGGGCGGGCCCGTGACCGGGCGCGAGGCGATCGTCGTCGGGGGCGGAGGAGGACCGTCGCCGTGATCGGCGTCGTGGCCGCGCTGGTCGGCGTCCCGGTTCTGCTGTCCCAGACCGCGGACCCCGATGACGCTGCCGGCGACGACGCGGGGCTCGCCGTCGCCGACAGCCTCGTCGACCCGCTGCCGATACCGGATCGGTGCGCCGAGCTGCCGGACGAACCACCCGCTCCCGACATCGCCTATGACGCGGACGGGGCCGAGGCGGTGTGGATGCGGTTCTGTCCGGCGCCGGACGTGAGCGGTGACCTGGACGCGATCGACTTCGCGCCGGACGTCACCATCGTGACGCTGGATCTCGACCAGCTGGTGGACCGCTGGACGGCGGCTCCTCCCGGACCGTTGTCGTGTGGTTACCAGGCCTTCACGGGTCAGGGGACCATCCGCGCTCAGTTCGGCACCCTCGACGGGGCGTTGCACGTCGTCGACCTGCGGGTGGGGACGTGCGGGACGGTCAGCGTCGACGGAGTGGAGCTGTCCCTGGAGGGCCGCACGGCGTTCGCCGAGGCGGTGGCGGTGCTCGGAACCGAGCTGCTCGGGCAGGTGGACGCGGCCGGTGGCGCGGTGGCCGAGCCCACGTTCTGCCCGTCCCGGATCGAGGAGGTGGCCGGCTTCAGCCGGACCACGGTCCGCGACCTGCCACAGGTCCGCGGCCTGCCGCTCCCGTTGGCCGCGGCCGGGGCGCTGATCTGCCGGTACCCGCCCAGCCAGGAGCCGGGACCACAGGACCCCGAGACGCGCTTCCTGAACCGGGAGGACGCCGAGCTGCTCCGGGCTGCCTTCCTGGCCCGCCCCGCCTTGGTGTCACCGTGCCCGCAGGCGGAGGCCGGCACCCGGTACGCCGTCGTGGTCACCGACGTGACCAGCTCGCGTCGGACGTTCACGGTCGACATGGGCAACTGCGCCGCCGTCCGGGGGCCGGCGTCCGCGTCCGGCGCGGCCGGCCCGTGGCTGACCGAACTCCTGGGGGAGGGCGTGGATCGCACCGGGTTCGGGCGGCGGTTGAACCAGTGATGTAATCATGTAATCTCACTTACATGACAAGCACAGAGAGCATCCGGGGCTGGTTGGCCGGCCGGCTCCCCACCGACTGGTTCGCGGCGGACCCGACCGTCACCGTGGACCGCGACGAGATTCTCGTGGTCGGTCGACTCACCCCGCCCGAGACCACTGCGGACGCGTCGGGTGCCGAGCGGACCGCGGCCGAGCACGGCCGGATCAAGGCCTTTCGCGAGGACACCCGCGAGCAGCGCATGGCGATCGCCCGCGAGCTGGAGCACCGCACCGGACGCAAGGTGGCCTGGGGCGCCGAGTGCGGTGACACCAGCACGGTCTTCACCTCGCTGGCCGCCCCCGTGATGACCCGGCTCCGGCAACCGGAGCGGCTGGTGCTGGACACGCTGGTCGAGTCCGGGGTGGCCCGGTCCCGCGCCGACGCCGTCGGCTGGTGTGTCCGGCTGGTGCAGCGCAATGCCGAGGAGTGGCTCGGCGAGCTGCGTTCGGCGATGGAGCGCGTCCAGGAGGTCCGGGCGCAGGGTCCGGACCAGCCCTGACCCGACCCCGGACGCCGGGACGTCATGCGTACGGGGTGTATCGGCGGCGCGTTGTCTGACGTCTCGCGGCGGCGGGACGTCATACGTACGGAGGTGGATTGACGGCGCGTTGTCTGACGTCTCGCGGACGAACGGCGGGACGTCATGCGTACGGGGGTGTATCGGCGGCGCGTTGTATGACGCAGCGGGGGTCAGCGCAGCGAGTACGACGCGATCGAGATGCCGATGTAGTGCAGCGCGAACGCCGCGACCGTGAGCGAGTGGAACACCTCGTGGAAGCCGAACCACTGCGGCAGCGGATCGGGGCGCTGCAGGCCGTAGACCAGACCGCCCAGGGAGTACAACGCCCCGCCGAGAATCATCAGCGTCAACACCGCTGGGGCCGCCGAGGCTGCGAAGTCTTCGAACCAGAACGCCGCCGCCCAGCCGAGTGCGATGTACACCGGGACGAACAGCCAGCGCGGGCCGCCCGCCCAGCAGACCTTGAACACCACGCCCAGCAGCGCACCCGCCCACACCACGCTCAGCAGCAGCCGGGCGCTGTTGTCGTCGAGCAGCAGCAGTGCGAACGGGGTGTAGGTCCCGGCGATGAGCAGGAAGATGCTGGCGTGGTCGAAGCGCTGCAGCATGCTTCGGGTCCGGCGACCCCAGGCGCGGGTGTGGTAGATCGCACTGACCGAGAACAGCAGGACCGACGAGCCGACGAAGACCGCTGCCCCCAACCGCGGAGCGCCGTCCGGCGACAGCGCAACCAGGACGATCCCGGCGGCGAGCGACAGCGGCACCGTGCCGAGGTGCAGCCAGCCGCGGAGCCGAGGCTTCATCTCCTCGACGAGGACCTCGACGCCCTCGCGCAACCGTTCCGCCTGCGTCACGTCAGCCAGAGTAGGGGGCGGCGGGGGAGGGGCGCACCGGGCGCGATCCGCGTCGTCCGCGTCGGAGCCGGGCACGCGCGGGTGCGCGGTCTATCCTGAGCTGACCCCACGAGCGCCGAAGGGACCCGGTGATGGCGGCCAGCACCGTGCCACGGACCGTGCGACGGACCGTGCGGCGCGCCGTCCGCGACGCCGTCTACTCCGCCTACGAACGGCGGCTGGCCCGGCGTCTCGACCCGAGCCAGTCCCCCCACCACGTCGGCGTCATGATCGACGGCAACCGCCGCTGGGCGAAGGCCCTCGGCGGAGCCTCCGCCGACGGACACCGGGCCGGCGCCGACCGGCTGCTGGAGTTCCTCGGCTGGTGCGACGACGCGGGCGTGCAGATCGTCACCGTCTACCTGCTGTCCACCGACAACCTGCAGCGGCCCGACGACGAGCTCAAGCCGCTGATCGAGATCATCGAGGGGCTGGCCGAGAGCATCGGCGGCACGGGTCGCTGGCGGGTGCACCCGATCGGCGCGCTCGACCTGCTGCCCGCCTCCACCGCGAGGCGGCTCAAGGAGGTCGGCGAGGCGACCCGGGGCATCCAGGGGACGACGGTCAACCTCGCCGTCGGGTACGGCGGTCGCCGTGAGCTCACCGACGCGGTCCGGGGGCTGCTGCAGCAGCAGGCGGCCAAGGGGACGTCGATCGAGGAGCTGGCCGAGGTGCTCGACGTCGAGCACATCGCCGAACACCTCTACACCGCCGGCCAGCCGGACCCCGATCTGGTCATCCGGACCTCCGGCGAGCAGCGGCTGTCCGGGTTCCTGCTCTGGCAGAGCGCGCACAGCGAGTTCTTCTTCTGCGACGCGCTGTGGCCGGACTTCCGCCGAATCGACCTGCTCCGCGCGCTCCGTTCGTACGCCGCCCGCGAGCGCCGGTTCGGCGCCTGAGGCCCGACACCGCGGATTCCCCGCGCGGTCGGGCGTGTCGCCGGATGGCCGACGGCTGACGGTCGTAGCGTCGACACCGACGCCGGCGCGCACGCCGCGCGTCACGGGAGGCCCGCCAGTGTCAGGTCGCACCCCGGGCCGAGTGGCCCGCTCCCGGTCCCTGTCGATCCAGTGGACCAGGCGCCGGGTGCGCGTGCGGTCCTCTAAGGGGTTGCACCGTGGTTGCTGAGCCCGCCGCCCGCACCGCCTCGCCCGCACCGTCGTCTCGGACCTACGTCCTGGACACCAGCGTGCTGCTCGCCGACCCGTCGGCGCTGACCCGCTTCGAGGAGCACGAAGTGGTGCTGCCCGTCGTGGTGGTCTCCGAGCTGGAGGGCAAGCGGCACCACCCGGAGCTGGGATACTTCGCCCGCTCGGCGCTGCGCATGCTGGACGAGCTCCGTGTGCTGCACGGCCGGCTGGACGCTCCGCTGCCGCTGGGAGCAGCCGGCGGCACGCTGCGGGTCGAGCTGAACCACACCGACGCCCAGGTCCTGCCGGCCGGCTTCCGGCTCGGTGACAACGACTCCCGGATCCTCGCCGTCGCCAAGAACCTCGCCGCCGAGGGTCGAGACGTGACGCTGGTTTCGAAGGACCTGCCGATGCGGGTGAAGGCGTCGGCGGTGGGACTGGCTGCTGAGGAGTACCGCGCCGAGCTCGCGCCCGAATCGGGGTGGACCGGCATGGCCGAGGTCGAGATCGCCGGCCAGCTCGTGGACGCCCTGTACGACGAGGGCGCGGTCGACCTGGACGAGGCCCGGGACCTGCCCTGCCACACCGGTCTCGTCCTGCTGTCCGAGCGCGGCAGCGCGCTCGGCCGGGTGGGGCCGGACAAGCGGGTGCGCCTGGTGCGGGGGGACCGGGACGTGTTCGGTATCCGTGGTCGGTCCGCTGAGCAACGCATCGCGCTCGACCTGCTGCTCGACCCCGACATCGGAATCGTCTCGATGGGTGGCCGCGCGGGCACCGGGAAGTCGGCGCTCGCGTTGTGCGCCGGGCTCGAGGCGGTGATGGAACGTCGGCAGCACAAGAAGGTCGTGGTGTTCCGTCCGCTGTTCGCCGTCGGAGGTCAGGAGCTCGGCTACCTGCCGGGCAGCGAGTCGGAGAAGATGGCGCCCTGGGCACAGGCGGTCTTCGACACGCTCGGTGCGGTCACCCATGGTGACGTCGTCGACGAACTGCTGGACCGCGGCATGCTCGAGGTACTTCCGTTGACGCACATCCGCGGCCGCTCCTTGCACGACGCGTTCGTCATCGTGGACGAGGCGCAGAGCCTCGAGCGCAACGTGCTGCTGACCGTGCTGTCACGGATCGGTGCCAACTCGAAGGTGGTGCTGACCCACGACGTCGCGCAACGCGACAACCTGCGGGTGGGGCGGCACGACGGCGTCGTCGCGGTGGTGGAGCGGCTCAAGGGCCACCCCCTCTTCGCCCACGTGACCCTCACTCGCTCCGAGCGATCGCCCATCGCGGCATTGGTCACGGAGATGCTGGAGTCGACCGTTATCTGACCGTTAGGTCGGCGGCGTGACCACCTACTGACCTCTATGTGGTGGCCTACGTCACACGGTGGCATAGTTCCGGGCAGACGATGTGACTCATGTGACGACGGAGGGCTCAATGCGTAACTCGCAACGGATGCGGCTGGCAGCCACGGCAAGTATCGGAGCCCTCGTCCTGACGGGGTGTCTGCAAGGTGGCGACGACAGCAGCGACTCCGGTTCGTCCAGTGGCGGTACGGAGGGCGCCGGCGGCAGCGATCCCGGTGACGGCACGGTCGAGATCCTGGGCGCTTTCGTCGACACCGAGCAGGACGCCTTCGAGGAGTCGGTCGCGGCCTTCGAGGAGGAGTCCGGCATCGACATCCAGTACACCGGTGACAACACGTTCACCACGCTGGTCCGGCAGAACGTCACGTCCGGCAACCCGCCGGACATCGCATTCTTCCCGCAGCCCGGCCTGCTGCTCGACCTGGCCGCGCAGGACGCGATCGTCCCGATCGACGAGTACCTGGACACCGCCTCGCTGGACGAGACACTCATCCCCGGCTTCCTCGACGCCACCACTGACGCCGACGGCACCACTTTCGGCGCGCCGATGCGGATGGCGGTCAAGAGTCTGGTGTGGGTGCCCAAGCAGGCGTGGGAGCAGGGCAACTACGAGGAGCCGCAGACCTACCAGGAGCTGCTCGAGCTGTCCGACCAGATGGTGGCCGACGGTGAGACGCCGTGGTGCCTCGGCATGGAGGCGGGAACCGCGACCGGCTGGTACGGCACCGACTGGGTCGAGGAGATGGTGCTCCGCACCGCTGGCCCGGACGTCTACGACCAGTGGGTCTCTCACGAGATCCCGTTCGACGACCCCCAGATCCAGGAGGCGTTCGACGCCTACGGCGAGATCGTCTTCGCCGACGACTACGTGCTGGGTGGCACCGACGGCATCCTGAACACCGCCGTGGACGCGGCCGACGACCCGATGTGGGACACCCCGCCCGGCTGCCTGATGAACCGACAGGGCAACTTCGTCATCGACTTCTTCCCGACGAACATCCAGAAGAACCTCGATGAGGAGGTCACCGTGTTCGGCTTCCCGCCGTACGAGGGCGGCTTCGACGGCAACCCGGTGCTCGGTGGCGGCGACCTCGCTGCGCTGTTCAACGGCGAGGACGACGAGGCCAAGCAGGTGATGGAGTTCCTGACCAGCCCGGAGTTCGGTGCGGAGTGGGCCGGAATCGGTGGCTGGCTCTCGCCGCACGCGACGTTCGACGCCTCGAACTACCCGAACGAGACCACCCGGACGGTCGCCGACATCGCTGCCGAGGCGGACGTCTTCCGGTTCGACGCCTCCGACCTGATGCCGGGTGAGGTCGGCGCCGGGTCGTTCTGGACCGGGATGGTCGACTGGACCCGCGGCGACTCCACCGCGGACACCACGGCGGCGATCGAGGAGAGCTGGCCATCGGACGAGTGATGTCCGGCTGGCGTCCGCTGGTCGGGGGCCTGGATCGACAGACGCCAATCCCAGTAACGGCAGCAGGAGGTCCGACGAAGTGACTGCCACCCTCGACGAGAAGGGCTCCGCAGCGCCGGGGCCCTCCCCGGACGATGAGAAGCGTGCTCGTGGTGCCGCGCATCCGGCCCGGAGTCTGATCGGTCTGGTCGGCCTCGTCATCACGGCAGTCGTGATGGTGAACACCTTCCAGGCGTTCCGGCTCTACGACATCAACAAGTTCCTCCAGGCCCCGATCGGCATCGCGGTCGGGGTCGGCGGTTCAGCGGCGTTGTTCTACTTCATCAACATGATGGTGGAGGGCTTCCCGCGCCGGTGGGAGGCGGGGATCAAGCCGTACGTCTTCCTGCTTCCGGCGCTCGCGTTCATCAGCGTGATCCTGATCTACCCGACCGTGCAGACCTTCGTGAACAGCTTCGCCAACGACGAGAGCACCGAGTGGGTCGGGTGGGCGAACTACAGCGACGTGCTCGGTGACCCGGCCTTCCGCGAGACGCTGTTCAACAACCTGCTCTGGCTGATCATCGTGCCGGCCAGCACCGTGTTCTTCGGGCTGATCGTCGCGGTGCTCGCCGACCGGCTCTCGGTGCGCGGCGAGAAGATCGCGAAGTCGATGATCTTCCTCCCCATGGCCATCTCCTTCGTCGGAGCGGCCACGATCTGGAAGTTCATCTACGACCTGAACGCCGGCCGGGAGCAGATCGGTCTGCTGAACGGGATCATGGTGGGTCTCGGGTTCGACCCGGTGTCGTGGCTCTCGACCCAGACGTTCCAGCTCAACGACCTGCTGCTCATGGTCATCCTGATCTGGGCGCAGGTCGGCTTCGCCATGGTGTTGCTGTCGGCAGCCATCAAGGGAGTGCCGGAGGAGACTTTGGAGGCGGCCCGGATCGACGGCGCCAGCGAGCTGAAGATCTTCTTCCTGGTGACCGTCCCGCAGATCAGGGTCACGATCACCGCGGTGTTCGTGACCGTCGTGATCCTCGTGCTCAAGGTCTTCGACGTGGTGTTCGTCATGACCAACGGGCGCGACGGCACCAGCCTCATCGCCTTGGACTTCTACCGCCAGATCTTCGACTTCGGCAATGCCGGTGTCGCGTCGGCCATCGTCGTGCTGCTCACCTTCGCGGTCGTGCCCGTGCTCATCTACCAGATCCGGAGCTTCCGGCAAGAGGAGGCGCTGCGATGACCAGCACCGCGGTGCAACCCCCGACAGCGGCCGCCGCCGGCGGCGGCGCCGAGGCGGAGACCCGAGCGGCCACCGGCGGAGCTCCGGCGCCGGAGAAGAAGCCCGGCTGGTTCCCCCGCCTCACGCTGCTGGTGGTCTGCCTGGTCTGGACCATCCCCACCATCGGGCTGCTGGTCACGTCCTTCCGACCGCTCGACGACATCAACGCCGGTGGCTGGTGGACGGTGATCTTCCAGCCGTGGCAGTCGTCCTGGACCATGCAGAACTACCAGGACGTCCTCACCGGCAACGAGATGGGGACGGCGTTCGTCAACAGTCTGATCGTGGCGTTGCCGGCGACGGTGATCCCGATCATGTTCGCCGCCTTCGCGGCGTACGCGTTCACCTTCATGAGCTTCCCCGGGCGGGACCTCATGTTCCTGATCATCGTCGGCCTGCTGGTGGTGCCGATGCAGGTGGCGTTGGTTCCGATGCTGCAGCTGTTCGGCCGGGAGAACCTCGACATGATCGGGCAGTTCGCCACGGTGTGGCTGCTGCACACCGGCTTCGGGATGCCGCTGGCGATCTACATCCTGCGCAACTACATGACGACGCTGCCGCGGACCGTCATCGAGTCCGCCCAGATCGACGGCGCCAGCCACTACCAGACCTTCTGGCGGCTGATCGTCCCGATGTCCACGCCGGCCCTCGCCGCGTTCGCCATCTTCCAGTTCCTGTGGGTCTGGAACGACCTGCTGATCGCGCTGCTGTTCCTCGGGTCGGACGAGGAGAGCGCCGTGGTCACCGTCACGCTGTCCGGGCTGGTGAACTCGCTCGGCGACGGGTGGCACCTGCTCACCGCCGGGGCGTTCATCTCGATGGTCATCCCGCTGCTGGTCTTCTTCTCGCTGCAGCGCTACTTCGTCCGGGGACTGACCGCGGGGTCGGTGAAGGGCTGACGGCACCGGACCCACCCGCACCACCTGCACCCACCCTCACGACGGATCGTCCGGCACGTACCTGCCGGTGAAGGGAAGGCACCACTCATGGCACAGGTCACCTACGACAAGGCATCGCGGCAGTTCCCAGGGGCGGAGCACCCGGCGGTCAACAAGCTCGACCTGGCGATCGACGACGGCGAGTTCATGGTGCTCGTCGGGCCGTCCGGCTGCGGCAAGTCCACCTCGCTTCGGATGCTGGCCGGGCTCGAGGAGGTGTCCGAGGGCTCCATTCACATCGGCGAGCGTGACGTCACCCACATGGCGCCGAAGGACCGCGACATCGCGATGGTCTTTCAGAACTACGCGCTCTACCCGCACATGTCGGTGGCCGACAACATGGCGTTCGCGCTCCGGATGGGTGGCGTCAGCAAGGACGAGCGGGCCCGTCGGGTCAAGGAGGCGGCCAAGCTGCTCGACCTGGAGGACTACCTGGACCGCAAGCCGAAGGCGTTGTCCGGCGGTCAGCGGCAGCGGGTGGCGATGGGCCGCGCGATCGTCCGCGAGCCGCAGGTGTTCCTCATGGACGAGCCGCTGTCCAACCTGGACGCGAAGCTGCGCGTTCAGACCCGGGCGCAGATCGCCGCGCTCCAGCGCCGTCTCGGCGTCACCACCGTCTACGTCACCCACGACCAGGTGGAGGCGATGACGATGGGTGACCGGGTGTGTGTCCTCAAGGACGGGCTGCTCCAGCAGGTCGACACCCCGCTGAACCTGTACGACAAGCCACGCAACGCCTTCGTGGCCGGCTTCATCGGCTCGCCGGCGATGAACCTGCTCCAGGTGGACACCACCGCGGAGGGCGTGCAGCTGGGCACCGAGAACGTACCGCTGGAGCGGTCGATCGCCGAGCGGATGAAGGGTGCGAAGACCGTCACGATGGGCGTCCGCCCGGAGTCATTCCGCGTCGTCAGTGAGAGCGACGCGGGACTGGCGGTCACCGTCGACCTCGTCGAAGAGCTCGGGGCGGACGCGTTCCTCTACTCGACCATGCGCGGCGACAACGGCGAGGACGTCAACCTGGTGTCGCGGACGGACGCCCGCAAGCACCTCGAGCCGGGCCAGACCGTCCGGCTGGCGGTGGATCCAGCCGACGTGCACCTGTTCCACAGCGACACCGGGGAGCGCGTCACGGACTGACCGCACGCGCGACCGCGTGCACACCTCGCCGCGAGGCGGTGTGTGTGCTCCGACACGGTCGGGCCTCTCAACTTGCCCAACGCCGGAGGGTGCGGCATCGTCGCCCGCTGGCCACGTCCCCGTCCCGACCGGAGCACCCCTGTGTCCGACGCGCCCACCGGCCGTCCCCGCCATCGCGCCCCCACCGCCATCCACCGCATCCGCTTGCGTACGCAGGCAGGCCTGACGGCGGTGCTGGCACGACCCCTCGTCGCGACCACCGCTGTGGCCGGTCTGGCCGCCGCCACCGGCGTCTTGTCGGTGGGTGCAGGTGACGCCGCCGACGCCACGCCGATGGCCACGTCGAGCGTGAGCGCCCCCGCCGTCGGTGACCCTGGGGCGGTCGCCGAGCGGCTGGCCGCAGCCGAGCATCGGGTCAGCCGAGACAGCGCCCGCCCCGAGTTGGAGCGCGGTCAGGTCACTCCCGACCGGCGCGGTGCCGAGGCGGGCGTCGGAGGCAAGGCAACCGTCGCCGCGGTCTCGGACCCCCGGGACATCGCGATGTCGATGCTGGGCGACTACGGCTGGGACAGCAGCCAGTTCTCCTGCCTCGACCAGCTCTGGGTGGGGGAGAGCAACTGGGAGCACACCGCGACCAACCCGACGTCCGGTGCCTACGGCATCCCGCAGGCGCTACCGGCCAGCAAGATGTCCACCGCCGGGTCGGACTGGCGGACCAACCCGACCACTCAGATCGAGTGGGGCCTCGGCTACATCCAGGACAGCTACGGCAGCCCGTGCTCGGCGAACGAGTTCAAGCTCGCCAACAACTGGTACTGAGTCGCCGCCGTAGCACCTCGCCGGCTGGCCGGTAGCCAGCCGGCCCGGGTGGCACCATGGCGCCGATGACCTCCGCGCCCGCCGCCGCACCCGCGGCCGACCCCGCGGCACCCGCCGCGCCCGCTCCGTGGCGGTGGGTGCCGTACGCGCTCTGGGTGGTGCTTGCCGCCGTCTACAGCACGATCTCGCTGACCCGGTACGACCGGCTCGACGTGATCTCCTGGGACCTCGGGATCTTCTCCCAGGCCGCGCAGAGCTATGCCGAGCGCGGTTACCCCATGGTCGACATCAAGGAGCCCGGGTTCCTGCTGCTCGGCGACCACTTCAGCCCGGTGGTCGCGCTGTGGGGTCCGGTCTGGGCGGTGTTCCCGTCACCGGTGTCGCTGCTGGTGACGCAGGCGATGCTGGTGGCGTTCTCGGCCGTCCCGGTCACCCGCGTCGGCATCCGGCTGCTCGGCCCCGCGGCCGGCAGCGCCATCGGGGTGGCGTACGGGCTGTCGTTCGGTGTCCAGGCGGCGGTGGACTTCGACGTGCACGAGTACGCGTTCGCCGCCCCGTTGCTGGCGCTGGCCGGAGAGGCGTACCTGCGCCGTCAGTGGCGAGCCACCTGCCTGTGGGCGGGGGCGCTGGTGCTGGTGAAGGAGGACCTCGGCCTCACCGTCGCGGCGATTGGCGTCGCGCTCGTGGTCGCCGGGGCGCGACGGTGGGGCGCGGGACTGGCCGCGTTCGGACTGGTCTCGCTGGTGGTGACCTTGTTCGTGCTGATCCCCGCGGTCAGCCCGGACGGTGCCTGGGACTACTGGAGCCGGCTGAGCTCGGGCGGCGGTGGCGTCGGGATCGGGGAGCGGCTGCTCGGGCTGCCGGTGCAGCTGGTCACCCCCGGGGTCAAGGCCGAGACCTGGCTGCTCACCTTCGGCGTGACGGGCTTCCTCGCACTGCGCTCACCGTGGGTGATCGCGGTGCTGCCCACCATGCTCTGGCGGCTCGGCAGCGACTACGAGTTCTACTGGGGCACCGACCTGCACTACTCGCTGGTGCCGATGACGATCGTGTTCGTCGCGCTGATCGACGCGGTGGTTCGCAGCCGCACGGGGCCGCCCCGGTGGCTGCACCGGTATGCCCAACACGCTCCCGCGGTGGCACTGGCGGTAGCCCTGGTGCTGTGCCTGCAGACCCCGGTGAGCGGGCTGGTCTCCGCCCGGACGTATGCGGACAGCGCGCGCGAGCGGGACGCCGAACGGGTGCTGACGGTGCTGCCCGAAGGCAGCAGCGTCGAGACCGACATCGGCCTGCTGGCGGTGCTGGTGCCCGACCACGACGTCTACTTCACCGGCACCAACGAGGGCTCGGACTCGGTCCCGGTGGACTACGCCGTGGTGGACACGACGATCGGCTGGGACCCCGGCACCGACATCGTGCAGTGGGCCGAGGCGCGGCACCCCGGGGCGGAGTACGAGGAGCTGCCGTCCGTCGGCCGGTACCTCCTCGCCCGCCGCACAACTCCACCCTGACCACCCCCACGATCCGCGACTTCTGCAGCCCCGCCCGGGTCACGATCCGCGACTTCTGCATGCAAAAGTCGCGGATCGTGGGGGAGGGAGGGAGGGAGGGGTGGGTCAGGGGTGGGTCATGGACAGCACGTCGAGTGCCTGATCCAGCTGCTCCTCGGTGAGGTCGCCCCGCTCGACGTACCCGTGCTCGAGCACCACCTCACGGATCGTCCGACGCTCTGCCACGGCCTGCTTGGCGACCTTGGCGGCGTTCTCGTACCCGATGAAGCGGTTCAGCGGGGTGACAATCGACGGCGACGACTCGGCGTACTCCCGACAGCGTTCGGCGTCGGCGGTGATCCCGGTGACGCAGCGATCGGCGAGCGTCCGCGCGGCGTTGCCGAGCAGCCGGATCGACTCCAGCAGGTTCCGGGCCATCACCGGCAGCATCACGTTGAGCTCGAAGGACCCGGACGCCCCCGCGACCGTCATCGTCTGGTCGTTGCCGATCACCTGGGCGCACACCATCAAGGTGGCCTCCGGCAGCACAGGGTTGACCTTGCCCGGCATGATGCTCGAGCCCGGCTGCAGGTCGGGCAGCGCGATCTCGGCCAGCCCGGTCCGCGGACCCGATCCCATCCAGCGCAGGTCGTTGCAGATCTTGGTCAGGCTCACCGCGACCGTCCGAAGCTGCCCGGACAGCTCGACCAGCCCGTCCCGGGCGCCGTGCGCCTCGAAGTGGTCGGCCGCCTCCGTGATCGGCAGGCCGGTGTCGGCCGCCAACAGCTCGATCACCCGCTGGGGGAAGCCGGGAGGGGTGTTGATGCCGGTGCCGACGGCGGTTCCTCCCAGCGGGACCTCCGCAACCCGCGGCAGCGCGGCCTCGACCCGGTCGATTCCTCGGCGCAGCTGGGCCGCGTAGCCGCCCATCTCCTGGCCGAGCGTGACCGGGGTGGCGTCCATCAGGTGCGTCCGGCCGGACTTCACCACCTGAGCGAACTCCGCCGCCTTGGCTTCGAAGCAGCCCGCCAGGTGGTCCAGCGCCGGCACCAGCTCGCGGGTGGTCGCCTCCGCGGCCGCCAGGTGGATCGAGGTCGGGAAGACGTCGTTGCTCGACTGACTCGCGTTGACGTGGTCGTTGGGGTGCACGTCGCGACCGAGTGCACGGCTGGCGAGGGTCGCAAGCACCTCGTTGGTGTTCATGTTCGACGACGTCCCGGAGCCGGTCTGGAACACGTCGATGGGGAACTCACCGTCGTGCACCCCCGACGCCACCGCGTCCGCGGCCGTCACGATCGCGTCCGCGACGTCCGGATCCAACACGCCGAGCTCGGCGTTCGCCCGCGCGCAGGCCGCCTTGATCCGTGCCAGCGCCCGGATGTGCGCGCGCCTCCAATGGCGTACCCGAGATCGGGAAGTTCTCCACCGCGCGCTGCGTCTGGGCTCGCCACAGGGCGTCCTTCGGGACGTGGACCTCGCCCATCGTGTCGTGCTCGATGCGGTAGTCGGACCCGGCTGCGTCGGTCATGGTCCCGACCGTACAAGTGCGCTGACCGGTCCAGCGCGCCGCCCGAGCAGCAGCACGTACGACTCGGACCGCCCGCAGAGCCGGACCGGACAAGGCAGCATCTCGACCTCGTCGAACACCTCGCCCATCGCTGCCCGCAGGTATGGTGACTCGGCCATCGACCAGACCACCAGCACGCCGCCGGAGGCCACTGCCCGGGCGCAGTCGCGCAGGAACGGTGGCCGGTAGAGCCCGGCGTTGGCGGGGTGTACGAGATGGTCCGGACCGTTGTCGACGTCCAGCAGCAGCACGTCGTAGGCACCGCTGTCCGCGCCTGCCACGGCGTCGGCCACATCACCGACGTGGACGCTGACTCGCGCATCGTCGAACACGCCCGCGGTGTCGGTCACCAGTCCGGAGCGCACCCACCCGACCAGCTCCGGCTCCAGCTCGACCACGTCCACCCGACGGACCGCGGCGTGCTCGAGCACCGCTCGCAGCGTGTAGCCGAGGCCCAGGCCGGCCACCAGGACCCGACGCGGGTTGGTCGCCGCGGCGACGCCGGCCGTCGCGAGCGCCCGCTCGCTGCTGGTCTCGAGGGTGTCCATGACGAAGACCCCGTTGACCCGCAACTCGAGCGCGCCGTCGTCTCGTCGGCGCAGCAACAGCTCGCCTCGCGGCGACGACGCGCGTGGCCACGGTCGCCACCGGCTGCCCGTGTCGCACAACCGTCACCTGCGCGGCTTGCCCGCTCCGGCGGGGCCGCCGTCGAGCAGCGGAGTCAGCCACCTCGAACGCGGGTCGACGTCCACCAGCAGCGCCTTCACCAGCAGCGAGAGCGGGACGGCGAGCAGAGCGCCCAGCGCGCCGAGCGTCCACCCCCAGAACACCAGCGACAGGAACGTCAGCGTGCCGGACAGGCCGACCGAGTCCCCGACGTACTTCGGCTGGATGACGGACTGGATGACGAAGTTGAGCGCGCTGTAGACGGCGATGACCAGCAGCATCAGGCCCGGTCCGCCCTCCAGCAGACCGAGGATCGCCGGCGGGACAAGCCCGATCACGAAGCCGATGTTCGGGATGTAGTTGGTGATGAAGGCCAGCAGCCCCCACAGCAACGGGACCGGAACCGGGGTGAAGGCGAGGAAGACGGTGTCCAGCACCGCGACGATCAGGCCGAACACCGTGGAGACCACGAGGTAGC
Organism: uncultured Actinomycetota bacterium; assembly: GCA_963704295.1. Lineage (GTDB taxonomy): Bacteria > Actinomycetota > Actinomycetes > Propionibacteriales > Nocardioidaceae > JACCVL01. The sequence goes on from OY969884.1 coordinate 2,120,009, forward strand.
GCCGGGTGCCGGTGGTGAAGGCGGTGAGCCCGTCCACGAACGCGGGCCGCTCCGACCGGAGCCGACGCAGCTTGTCCGGCAGATGCGCCGCGTCGATGCCCATGAACAACAGCAGCGTGATGATGAACAACAGGTTCGACGTCAGTGAGAGCAGACCGCTGAGCACGCTTCCGGCGACGCTCACGGCTTGGCCGACGTCGAAGGCGCTGGTGATCTCGCTGATCTGGTCGCTGCCGACGCCGTAGGTGGCGAGCGTGTCCAGCCCGCTCTGCACCAGGTCGTTGAACTGGTCCTGGTACGCGGGCAACAGGGTCGCGAAGCGCGCCGCCGCGACGACGAGCGAGAACGCGAGCAGCAGCAGCACGAGGTAGACGCCGACGATCCCGATCACCGTGCCCGCCCACGCGGGCAGGTGCAGCTTCGTCGCGTAACCGCGGAGCGGGTGTACGGCGATGGTGAGCACCAGGGCGAGGACGGTCGGGCCGATGATGCCGGCCGCGCTTCGGATGCCGGCCACGGCGATCACGGTGGCGGCCACTCCCACCAGGATCTGCAGGCCGCGTGGCAGGACGCCGGGGTCGGAAGCCTTGACCGTCGTCATCCGCTGCCTCCCGGGGGACCTGGCGGTATCGGCTGCCGAACCGCCTGGCGATCGTACTCACGATGGCCGGGACGAACCGGCGACTAGGGTCGGCACGTGGCCGAACCGCTTGTCCCCCCAGGTGCGAGGGCTGGGTCGTGAGACGGCTGTCGGCGCTGGACGCGCAGTTCCTCAACATCGAGGACCGCACCACCTTCGGGCACGTCGGTGCGTTGATCGTGCTGGATCCGGCGACAGCCCCTGACCGGCAGCTGACCCTCGACGCCGTACGCGACGTGGTCGAGCCGCGGCTGCACCTCGCCCCGCCGTTTCGGCAGCGGCTGGTGCAGGTCCCGCTGGGGCTCGGCTACCCGTACTGGGCCAACGACCCGGACTTCGACCTCGAGTACCACCTGCGTGAGGTGGGACTGCCGCAGCCAGGAACGGCCGAGCAGCTCGGCGAGCAGGTGGCCCGCATCCACGCCCGGCCGCTGGACCGGTCGCGACCGCTGTGGGAGATGTACCTCGTGCACGGGCTGGCCGACGGCCGCTACGCCATCTACTCGAAGATTCACCACGCCGCGATCGACGGGATCACCGGAGCCGAGGTGCTGGCGACGCTGATGGACGTCACCCCCGAGCCCCGGGAGGTGGAGCCCGAGCCGTGGGGTCCCGAGCCGGTGCCGGCGCAGTGGGAGCTGGTGCCGCAGATCGCGGCCTCGGTCGCGTCGCGGTCCCGCGACCTCGTCACTCGACTGCCCCGCTCGCTTCCGCACGTCACCTCGCTGCCCGGCGCGCAGCTGCTGCCCGGCGCCCGCCTGCTGGCCGAGGCAACCGACCTGATCAGGTCCCTGGCCGGCGGGGACGCCGTCGGCGCGCCCCGGCGCGAGGTGATGGCGCCGCGCACGCCGTTCAACGGCCCGATCACCGCGCACCGCAGGTTCGCGTACGCCTCGGTGCCGCTCGAACGGGTCAAGGCGGTGAAGGACGCGTTCGGGATGACGGTCAACGACGTGGTGCTGGCGCTCACCGCCGGGGTGCTGCGCCGCTGGCTGCTGGACCGGGACGCCCTGCCCGCCATCCCGCTGGTCGCGGCCGTCCCGGTGTCGGTGCGTGACCCCGACGCCGACGATGCTCCGGGGGTGGTCCCGGACTCGGGCAACCAGGTGTCGGTGATGACGGTGGCGCTGCCCACCGACGTCGGCGACCCACGGGCTCGTCTCGCCGCGGTGTCGGAACAGGTCGCGCTCGCCAAGGCGGAGTTCGACACGCTGCCGGCCACGATCCTGCAGGACCTGTCCACCGTGCTGCCGACCGCGCTGTCCGGGCTCGCGGCGCGAGCGCTGTTCAGGCTGGTCACCGCACCCGGTGTGCCCTTCAACCTGTTCGTGTCCAACGTGCCGGGGCCGCAGCAGCCGCTGTACGTCGCCGGGGCACGGGTCGAGGGGTTGTACCCGGTGTCGGCGGTCACGGAGATGTCCGGCGGGCTCAACATCACGCTGTTCAGCTACGACGGCTCGTTGGACGTCGGGTTCATCGCCTGTCGCGAGATGGTGCCCGACGTGTGGCGGATGGCGGGCTACCTCGAGGACGAACTCGCCACGCTGACTGCCCTCGTGGACGCCGGGGAGACGTCGACGCCTAGCTGAGCGGCGGTGAGACGACCGAGTCCCGGGTGGCCGTCGCCGCCGAACGATCGGCATCGGCGCCCGCCCGGTCGGCGGTACGTCTCACCACGCCGACCACCAGGTCGTACAGCGGGTGCGGCAGATCGTGGGCCATGCCCGGCACGAGCACCAGCTCGGAGCCGGGGATCGCGCGGGCGGTGGCCCGGCCGCCGGACGCGTGCACGAGCTTGTCGGACAGGCCGTGCACGACCGCGGCGGGGATCCGCAGCTCCTGGAGCCGGGCGGACCGGTCCGGCTGGGCGAGGATCGCGAGAGTCTGCCGGGCGGCGCCGGCCGGGTCGTAGCCGCGGTCCCACGTCTCCGCCGCGCGCGCTGCGACGTCCTCGTCCGTGGTCGGGTAGACCGAGGAGCTGATCGACCGCCAGCTCCTGACCGCCCGCTCGATGTAGGCCTCCTTGGTCCGTGCCACCGGGGAGAGCAGCAGCGGCAGCAGCCGGGGGTCCTGCCAGCCGACCCGCCGCGCGCCGGTGGACGACATGATCGAGACCAGCGACCGCACCCGCTGCGGCCGGGTGATCGCGATCGTCTGCGCGATCATGCCGCCCATCGACACGCCGGTGACGTGCGCCCGGTCCACGCCCAGGTGGTCCAGCAGCCCGACCGTGTCGTCGGCCATGTCGTCCAGCGTGTACGCGGCGTAGCGGCGGTCGCCGAGAAACGCCCGGACCAGCGTCTTGCGACTCAGCGGCACCGAGCCGCGGACCCGGCTCGACCGGCCGACGTCGCGGTTGTCGAAGCGGATCACGTAGAAGCCGCGGTCCGCGAGCATCGTGCACAGGTCGGGGTGCCACCAGGTCATCGGGCCGCCGAGACCCATGATCAGCAGCAGCGGCTCCGCGGCCGGGTCGCCGAAGGTCTCGTGCGCGATCTCGATGCCGCTGGGCAGCCGGGCGACGGACTCGGTCATCGGCCCAGGTTACCCGTCGGTAAGACGCGGAGCATCCAGCTCCGGCAGCTCGCCCCGCCACGGCGGGTCGGCGCCCGGGCGACCGCAGGTGATCGCCGCCGCTCGCACCGCCAGCCGGCCCAGCCACTCCAGCTCGGCTGCTCCCGGGACGTCGCGCGGCCCGTCGCCGACCGGCAGGAGCCCGTGCCGCAGGGCGCCGGCGATGAGTGCTGCCATCACGGTGTCCCCGGCGCCGATCGTGTCCGCCACCGGCACGGCCGGGGCCTCGACCGTGACCGCACCGGCGCCGGCGGACAGCACCAGCCCGTCGGCTCCCCGGGTCAGCACGGCCAGGCGCGCACCGCCCGCGCCGGTCAGGGAGGCGACGAGCTGGTCCGTGGCCACGTCGGGGTACAGCACCTCCGCGTCCTCGTCGCTCAGCTTGAGCACGGTGGCGACGCGTCCGAGCCGGTCGACCTGTCGCCGCACCGAGGCGAGGTCCGGGGTGAGCGCAGGTCGGATGTTGGGGTCGAGGGACACCGGGATGCGCTGCGCCCGCGCCGCCGTCACCAGGTCCGCGACCCGGTCCGCCCCCGGCGCCAGCACGGCACCGATCGAGCCGACGTGGACGAGCGAGTAGCCGGTCGGGTCCGGTAGCCGGTCGGGGTCCCAGCGGACGTCGAACTCATAGCTGGCGGACCCGTCCGGGCGGATCCGCGCGGTGGCGGTCGACGTCGGACGCAGCGGGGAGAGCGCGACCAGGTCCACACCGGACGCGGTCAGGTGCCGACCGACCGCGGCCCCGCGATCGTCCTCGCCCAGCTGGGCCGCGAGGGTGGTGGCGACCCCCAGCCGGGCCAGGCCGACGGCGATGTTCAGGGGTGACCCGCCGGGGTGCTCCACCGGAGCAGCGCCAGCTCGGTCCTCGATCCGGACGTCGACCAGTGCCTCTCCGACGACCAGCACCCGCGGCTCGGACCCGACCGCGGGGGAGCCGACCACCGGCTCAGTGCTCGAAGTCGACGGAGGCGTACGCGCGCAGCTTGGACAGCCGGTGCTCGCTGGCGATCTCGCGGATGGTCCCGCTCCGCGAGCGCATCACCAGCGAGTGGGTGGCGCACCCGCCTGCGCGGTAGCGGACGCCGCGCAGCAGTTCCCCGTCGGTGATGCCGGTGGCCACGAAGAAGCAGTCGTCACCGGCGACCAGGTCGTCGGTCGACAGCACCCGGTCGAGGTCGTGTCCCGCGTCCACGGCGCGTTGCCGCTCCTCGTCGTCGGTGGGGCACAGCCGGGCCTGCAGCACACCGCCCATGGCCTTGAGCGCGCAGGCGGCGATGATCCCCTCCGGAGTGCCGCCGATCCCGAGCAGCAGGTCGACGCCGGTGCCGGGCCGGGCGGCCATGATCGCGCCACCGACGTCACCGTCGGTGATGAACTTGATCCGCGCACCGGTGGCCCGGATCTCCTCGGCGAGGGCGGCGTGCCGCTCGCGGTCGAGGATGCAGACCGTGACGTCCTCGGGCGTCGCTCCCTTCGCCTTCGCGACCAGGTGGACGTTCTCGGCGACCGACAGCCGGATGTCGACGGCGTCTGCGGCGTCCGGTCCGGTCGCCAGCTTCTCCATGTAGAAGACCGCGGACGGGTCGTACATCGACCCGCGCGGGGCCACCGCCATCACCGACAGGGCGTTGGACATGGCCTTGGCGGTCAGGGTGGTGCCGTCGATGGGGTCGACGGCCACGTCGCACTCGGGGCCGGTGCCGTCGCCGACCCGCTCGCCGTTGTAGAGCATCGGCGCGGCGTCCTTCTCGCCCTCGCCGATCACGACCACACCGTTCATCCCGACCGTGCTGATCAGCACGCGCATCGCGTTCACGGCCACCGCGTCGGCGCCGTTCTTGTCCCCGCGGCCGACCCAGCGGCCGGCGGCCATGGCTGCCGCCTCGGTCACGCGGACGAGGTCAAGCGCCAGGTTGCGGTCGGGGACGGCGTCGGAGGTCTCCAGGTGTCCCGGGGGATGGTGGCCCTCCTCGGCGGGCGTCGGCTGGTCCGGTGCGGCGGGTTCGGTCTGGGGCATGGGCCGACTTCCGTTCCGTCGTACGGGGGCGAGGGTTGGGCTGATCGTACAAACACGTCGTCACGCGGAGTAGACCCGAACCTCCGTCGCCTTGACGCTGGCCCACACCGGCAGCCCGGGCTCGATCCCCAGCTCCGCGACCGCCGCCGCGGTCACGTCGGCGAGCAGCGGCAGCGCACCGTCGAGCTCGACCCGGACCGCGTCGCCGTGCGGTGTCAGGCCCACCACCACACCGGGCCACCCGTTGCGGGGGCTGGAGTGGGGTCGGTCCAGGTGCAGCGCGACCGCCGCCGGCACGAAGCTGGCGAAGACCTCCCCCGTCCCGGCGGTGGCCGTGTGCACGTCCACCGGACCCTTCGGTCCGTCCACCCGCACCGTGGCCCCGTCCGCGGTGCCCCGCACCAGGTTGAGCCCGACTAGCGCGGCGACGTGCTCGCTTCGGGGGTGGCCGGCGACGTCTCGGGGGGGCCCGGTCTGCACGACCCGGCCGTGGTCCAGCACGACGAGGGTGTCCGCCAGCACCATCGCGTCCAGCGCGTCGTGGGTGACCAGCACGGTGACACCGGCGAAGTCGCGCAGGTGCTGGTGCAGGAAGGTCCGCACCGTGAGGACCGCCCGCACGTCCAGCGCGGCCAATGGCTCGTCGAGCAGCAGCATCCGTGGTCGCGCGGCCAGCGCCCGGACGATCGCCACCCGTCGAGCCTGCCCGCCGGACAGCTGGGCGGGGCGGCGCCCGGCGAGCGGCTCCAGGGCGGTTCGCAGCAGCCAGTCGGCGGCGACGGAGCGGGCCGCGGCCCGCGAGGCGCCCTGGTGGCGCGGTCCGAAGGCGACCTGGTCCAGCACGGTCAGGTGCGGGAACAGCAGCGAGTCCTGCGGCACCAGCCCGACGGCGCGTTCCTGTGCGGGCACCCGGATGCCCTCGACCGGGTCGTCCAGCGTCCGCCCCTCGAGCCGGACGCGGCCACCGGTCAGCGGCTGCAGCCCGGCCAGCACGCGGAGGACGGTGGACTTGCCGGCACCGTTGGGTCCCAGCACCGCCACCACCCGGCCAGCGGGGACCCGCAGCGCGGCGTGCAGCGTGAAGCCGCCCAGCCCGGTCTCGAGGTCGGCGTCCAGGCCGGCGTCGGTGGTGCGCGACCCGGCGGCGGTTTCCGCGGCGGTCACGGCGAGACCCCGGTCACCCAGCGGTCCCGCAGCAGCGCCAGCACGCCGACGCTGACGACCAGCAGCACCAGGCTGAGCAGGATCGCCGAGTCGAAATCGGCGTTCAGCGCCGTGTAGACGGCAAGGGGCATCGTCCGGGTGGTGCCGGGGAAGCTGCCGGCGAAGGTGATCGTCGCGCCGAACTCACCCAGCGCCCGCGCCCACGCGAGGACCGCGCCGGACACGACGCCGGGCGCCGCGAGCGGCAGCGTCACCCGCCGGAAGGTCTGCCAGCGCGAGGCGCCGAAGGTGGCTGCCACGTCGTCGTAGCGGGCGTCGGCCGAGCGCAGCGCACCCTCCACCGCCAGCACCAGGAACGGCAACGCGACGAAGGTCTGGGCCACCACCACGCCCGCCGTCGTGAACGGCAGCCGCAGCCCGAACGCCTCGTCGAGCCACTGGCCGGCCACCCCGTTGCGCCCGAAGGCGGTGAGCAGGGCGACGCCGCCGACCACGGGGGGCAGCACCAGCGGGACGGTCACCAGCGCCCGGACGGCTCGGCGGCCGGGCAGCTGCGTGCGCGCCAGCAGCCAGGCCAAGGGGGTTCCGAGCAGCAGGCAGCAGAGAGTCGCGACGGTGGCCGTGACCAGGCTCAGCCGCAGCGCCTCCAGCACTGCGGGGTCGCCGAGCCGGGCCGGCAGGGTCGTCCACGGAGCGCGGGCGAGCAGTCCGACCACGGGCAGCATCAGCAGTGCCAGAGCCAGGATCGACGGCAGCACCAGCTGCCACGGCAGGGCCCCGGTGGCGGCGCGGTTCTGCGGCTGAGAAGGCATCGGCCCCGGCCTCAGTCCGCCGGCAGGAAGCCGTAGGACGCGAGCACCTGCTGGCCGGTGTCCGAGGTGACCAGGTCCACCCAGTCCGCGGCCAGGTCGGGGTCGTCGGACCCGTCCAGCGCGGCGATCACGTCGGCGTTCAGCGCCCGGTCGGCCTGCGGCACGTCGAGCGCCCGGACGTCGGACCCCGCCGCCTGGGCATCGCTCACGTAGACCAGCCCCGCGTCCACCTCCCCGGTGGTCACCTTGGTCAGCACGTTGCGGACGTTGTCCTCCTCGGTCACCGGCGGTGCGGTCACGCCGACCAGGTCCAGCAGAGTCGCCGACGCGGCTCCACACGGGGCGTCCGGCACGCAGATCGCGTAGCTGACCGCGGAGTCGTCGAGGTCGGCGATCGACCGCACGCCGCCGGGGTCGTCGGGCGGTGTCACCAGGGTCAACCGGTTCCGGGCGAACTGCACCGCGGAGCCCGACACCAGGTCCTCGTCGACCACTCGCTGCATGGTCACCTCGTCCGCTGTGACGAGAACATCGGCGGGTGCCCCGGCGATCACCTGCTCGGCCAGGGTGCTGGACGAGTCGAAGGTCAGCTGTACGTCCACCCCCGAGTGCTGCTGCTCGAAGGTCCGCTCCAGATCTCCGAAGGCGTCGGTGAGCGACGAGGCGGCCAGCACGGTCAGGGTCTGCGCGTCCCCGTCCTCGGCGTCTGTTCCTCCGCCGCAGCCCGCGGTCACCAGCAGGAGGACCGCCAGGACGGGGGACAGGACGGGGGACAGGGCCGGGGACGGGGAGGCGGCTCGCCTGTTCACGCGGTCCGCTCCACCACGACCGTGGTGGCCTTCACCACCGCGTCGACGAGGACACCGGGCTCGAGCCCGAGGGCGTCGGCTGCCTCCCGGCTCATCAGCGACACCACCCGGTACGGGCCGCAGACCATCTCCACCTGGGCCATCACGGTGTCGCGGACCACCTCGGTCACGATTCCGGCGAGGCGGTTGCGCGCGCTGGTCGGGACGCCGCTCGCGGCCGGGGCTCCGGGGTTGACTCCGGCCCGCTCCGCGGCCAGTGCGGCCAGGTCGCGACCGTCGATGCCGAGAGCGCCCGACGGCGCCGTGCTGGTGCGCACCCGCCCCTGTTCCGCCCAGCGTCGCAGCGTGTCGTCGCTGATCCCGAGGACCTCCGCCGACTGGGCCAGTCGATAGATCACCATGGCAGCACCCTAGCCCGCGATTGCGGAACCCAGGAGGCCGGGGACGACCGCGAAAGCGCTCGTCCTCGTGGTCAGGGGGCAGTATCCGCGGCCGGGCCATCGGACCGCTGTGCGGCTCGGCGCCGGGCCCTCCGGGCCTGCCGCTCGCGTCGGGTGGGAGGGCGCAGCGGCCCGACCAGCCGCGGCCCGGCCAACCGGTTCTCCAGCCGGCGGGCCTCGCGCTTCAGCGGTTGCGCGACGTACTCGCCGAGCAGCACGCCGGACGCGAGTCCGACCCCGACACTGCCGGCGGCGATCAGCGAGAAGAAGCCGCTCACGTCCTTCTCGGTGAGCAGTTGGAACAGTCCGCGGTAGATCGTCAGCCCAGGCAGCAGCCCCACGATGCCGCTGACCACGATCACGAGCGGCGGCACCAGGAATCGGCCGGCGAGGGTGTAGCTGACGATTCCGACCAGGACCGCGCCGCTGGCTGACGCCCAGGCGACGCCGAGTCCGGAGGCGACGAAGACCAGGTAGGTGCCCTGGGCCAGGATGGCGGCTCCGGCGATCGGCAGCAGCGCACGGAGCGGGGCGTAGCAGGACAGCGCGAACCCGACCGACACGAGCGTCCCGCCGGCTAGGGCGAGTGGGAGGTCGTCGAAGGCTGCCGCCGACCGGGCGGTCAGCGGCAGCTCGAAGCCCAGCCGCAGCCCCAGGGTCAGGCCGAGGCTGACTCCGGCGATGATGCCGCCGGTCAGCAGCAGCGCCTCGAACGTGCGGGCCGAGGCGGTCACGTAGTAGCCGGTCAGGGCATCCTGCACTGCTCCGACCAGGGTGATCCCGGCCAGCAGCAGAACGATCCCGGACGCGACGATCAGCGACGGCCGCACCGGGACGTCGAGCAGGTACAGCCCGTGCGCGATCACGGTGGCGACCAGCGCCCCGGCCACCTGTCGGTAGAAGCTCGGAATCCGTCGTCGCGCGAGATACCGGATCACCTGGTCGATCACGATCGCGGTGGCGAACGCGATGGCCACCACGAGCAGGTCTCCCTGCAGCAGCAGCCCGACACCACCGGCCATCACGCCGCTGGCGGCCGAGATCGCCCAGCGCGGATACGGACGCGACGCGGAGCGCATCTCGTTCAACCGCCGGCTGACGGTCGCCGAGTCGAGGTCTCCGGTGACCAGCGCGCGGACCAGGTGGTCGACCTCGGTCAGCAGCCCGTAGTCCAGCCCGCGGTAGGTCACGGTGCGCACGTAGGTCTGCGGCGGCTCCTCGTGACTGGCCTGGACCGAGATGGTCAGCGTGGTGAACGTGATGTCGACGTGCACCTGCGGGACGTCGCAGGCCCGGGTGACGGCGAGGACGGCGGCATACACGTCGGCTGCGCCGGCGCCGCTGGACAGCACGACCTCACCGACCCGGAGCGCGAGGTCGACCGCCCGGTAGACCTCGCGGGAGTCCTTGGCCACGCCCGCTCCCTCCTCACCTCACCGCGAGCACCATGACAGCGCAGCCCCGTCCCGGTCATCCGGTCGGGGTGGTTGCGACAATCGAGCGGTGAGTGCTGAGCCGGGCCGGACCCGCGCGCGCCGACCGGATCCGTCCTTCTCCGACGTGGTGCGCGTGGTGGCGCTGCTCGCCGGCGGCGTCCTGGTCGTGGGGTGGTTCGGGGGGCTGTTTCGCAGTGACACGGTGGTCGAGCCGCGGACGGTGGACTACCGCGGGATCGCCGCCGCGGCCGACGCTGACGCGGACTTCCCGCTGGCCGCGCCGGACGCGTTGCCAGCCGGTTGGCGGGCGACGAGCGCGCGCTGGGAGCCCGCCGACCAGCGCTGGCACCTCGGGATCCTGACCGGTGACGACGACTACGTGGAGGTCGAGCAGTCCGCCGGCGGCGACCCCGACGATCTCCTGCCGGCGGCCGCCGAGCCCGCCGGAGGCGTGGACGTCGACGGGACCCGCTGGCAGCGGTTCACGATCGCCGGAGCCCAGGAGGTCGCGCTGCTTCGCCGGTCGGGTGCGGTCTTGACGATGGTCGCGGGGTCCGTCGGCGAGCCCGAGCTGGTCGCCTTCACCGCCGGACTGGGCGTCTGAGCCAGCCCGTCAGCCGCCGTCCGTGCTGGCGTCGCCGGCGGCCTCCTCGGCGGCGGCCGCGTCCAGGCGGGCCCGCGCCCCGTCCAACCACCGCTGGCAGATCCGCGCGAGCTCCTCACCGCGCTCCCACAGCTGGAGCGAGTCCTCCAGCGACGTGCCGCCGGCTTCGAGCCGGCGGACCACCTCGACGAGCTCGTCTCGCGCCTGCTCGTACGGCGGGTCGTTGCTGGGATGCGGCTGGTCAGCCATCCGTGCTGCCTCCGGGGGTCTGGGTGCCGGCGCTGCCGGTGCCGAGCGTGGGGGCGCCGGGGGCGACCGGCTCGGGGTGGACGTCGGTGACCTGGGTGCGGACACGCCCGTCGTGCAGTCGGACGGCGAGCGTGTCTCCCGGCCTCGCCGCCGCGGAGCTGGCGAGCACCTGGCCGGAGTCGGTGGTGACCACGGCGTACCCGCGCTGCAGCGTGGCCAGCGGTGACAGCGCCCGGATCCGGGCCAGGCTGTGCACGACCTCGTCGCCGACCCGGTCCAGCCGGTGCGCCAGCGTGCGCCGGGACCGGTCGCGCAGGTCCAGCACGATGGCTCGCCGCTCCTCCACCAGAACGTACGGCGCGGCGAGACAGGGGCGGGACCGCAGGGCCGCCAGCTGGTGCTCCTCGCGGGCCAGCAGCTGCACGACGGCGCGGCGGAGCCTGTCACGGGTCTGCCGGACCCGGCCGAGTTCCTCGGCGACGTCGGGCACGACGCGCTTGGCGGCGTCGGTCGGGGTGGAGGCCCGCAGATCCGCGACCAGGTCGAGGATCGGCGTGTCGGTCTCGTGCCCGATGGCGCTGACGACGGGGGTCCGCACCGCGGCCACCGCGCGGACCAGGCCCTCGTCGCTGAACGGCAGCAGGTCCTCCAGCGACCCGCCGCCGCGCGCGATCACGATCACGTCGACCGCCGGGTCCTCGTCCAGCCGGCGGACCGCCTCGATCACCTGCCGGGCGGCCGACTCGCCCTGCACCAGGGTGTGCAGGGTGCGGAACCGGACGCCGGGCCAGCGCAACCGGGCGTTCTCGAGCACGTCCCGCTCGGCGGCCGAGCCGCGGCCGGTGACCAGGCCGATGCCGTGCGGGAGGAAGGGCAGCGGGTGCTTGCGCTCGGGGGCGAAGAGCCCCTCGGCCGCGAGCAACCGGCGGCGCTGCTCCAGGCGCGCCAGCAGTTCGCCGATTCCCACCGGGCGGATCTGGTCGAGGGCGAGGGACAGCGATCCGCGCCGGTCGTAGTAGCGCGGCTTCGCGCGCACCACCACCCTGGCGCCCTCGGTGACCGGTGGGTTCACCAGGTCCAGCACGTCCGCCGGGCAGGAGGCCTGCACCGACAGGTCCGCGTCGGTGTCCCGCAGGGTCAGGAACACGCGGGACTGGCGGCGGCTGAGCTCGGCGATCTGCGCCTCCACCCACACCCAGCCCAGCCGCTCGACCCACTTGCCGAGCGCGGCCGACACCGTGCGCAGCGGCGCGGGGTGGTCGGCGGAGGTCTGCAGGGCCACGGCTGCACCCTAGGCGTCGGCACCGACGGCGGCCCGCTGCCCGTCCCGGACCGGGTCGCTCCTCCGGCGTTCGGGTGCGGGTGGGGCTGGCCCCTACCATGGAGGCCGTGTCTGCCGTGACGTCCGACCCGCCCGCTCCGGCTGCACCCGACCCCAAGCGGGTGCTGCTAGCGGCGCCGCGGGGGTACTGCGCCGGCGTCGACCGAGCCGTGATCACCGTCGAGCGGGCCCTGGATCTGTACGAGCCGCCGGTCTACGTCCGCAAGCAGATCGTGCACAACAAGCACGTCGTGCAGTCGCTGGAGCGGCGCGGGGCGGTCTTCGTGGAGGAGCTCAGCGAGGTGCCGGAGGGCGCCACCGTGGTGTTCTCGGCACACGGTGTGTCGCCCGCCGTGCACAGCCAGGCCGGTGACCGGAGCCTGAAGACGATCGACGCCACCTGCCCGCTGGTCACCAAGGTGCACCACGAGGCTCGACGGTTCGCCTCCGACGACTACGACATCCTGCTGATCGGTCACGAGGGGCATGAGGAGGTCGAGGGCACGTCCGGCGAGGCGCCGGAGCGGACGATCCTGGTGCAGAACCCGGCCGAGGCGGAGACGGTCGAGGTGCGTGACCCGGCCCGCGTCGCCTGGCTGTCGCAGACGACACTGTCGGTGGACGAGACCATGCAGACCGTCGACACTCTGCGCAGGCGCTTCCCGGATCTGCAGGACCCGCCGAGCGACGACATCTGTTACGCCACCCAGAACCGCCAGCAGGCGATCAAGCAGATCGCCGCCGAGTCCGACCTGGTGATCGTGGTCGGGTCGTCGAACTCGTCCAACTCCGTCCGTCTGGTCGAGGTGGCGCTGGAGTGCGGCGCCGGCGCGTCCTACCGGGTCGACGATGCCGGCGAGCTCGACCAACGGTGGCTGGACGGGGTCAGCACCGTCGGGGTGACCAGCGGCGCCTCGGTGCCGGAGGACCTGGTCGACGGGGTGCTGACGTGGCTGCAGGAGCGCGGCTTCCCGCCGGCGGAGTCGGTCCGCACGGCCGAGGAGAGCCTGATCTTCTCGCTGCCGAAGGAGCTCCGCCGGGACATGAAGGCCGCCGAGGCGCGGGGCTGACCCGGCTTAGCGCGGATGGCGCTGCAGCCGCGCGACCCGCACCCGGAGGGCGACCAGCAGCAGGGCGAGCCCATGCGCGACCACCAGCGCGCCGGCCAGGTCGACGAAGCCGGCGATCACCCGTTGCGGCGCGCTGGCGGCGGGGTCCAGCTGGGTGACGGCGATGCCCGCCGGGTGCACCACGGCGACGACCACCAGCGCCCCGATCAGCAGCAGCGGCGGGAAGACCCCGGCGGTGAACAGGTCCTGGACGCGGACCGCCAACGCGGTGCCGACCGCGACCAGGACGAGGCCGATCCCGAACAGCCAGCCCAGGGTGTCCAGCAGGACGATCTCGACCGCCGCGATCCCGAGCAACAGACCGGCGGCAGCGGCGACGACCAGCCGGACCGGCGGCTCCGCGCCCACCCACGGCGCCCGCCCCTCCCGCTGTCCACGATCCGCGACTTTTGCAGCCCCCCGCTGTCCACGATCCGCGACTTTTGCAGAAGCCGGCACGGCCCTCGCCGCCACGAGCGGATCGGCGTTGGCCACGGTGGATGGCTGCTCGCCCGCTCCGCCCGCCGCATCGCCCTGCTGCGCCTCGCTGCCGACGGCGGCGGCGACCGGCGTCTGCAGAAGTCGCGGATCGTGAGCAGGGGGGGTGGGTGAAGCGGAGGATCCGTCCACGGCGACCAAGTTAGACCGCGGGGCCCCTCAGCCTGCGCGACGCGCCGTAGCGAGCGGGTCGAGGTCGGGGTCCCTCGCCAGCTCTGGGGCGGCCAGGGGGCGGATCGCGTCCTCCACGACCCGCGGCGCGACCGGTGGCGCGTCCCCGATCTCGAGGTCGTGCAGCCGGCGCGCCGACACCAGCACCCGGCTCTCCAGCGTGCCGACCGCTCCGTTGTAGGCGCCGACCGCGGTCGTCAGGGATCGACCGATCTTGTCCAGGTGGCCGCCGAGGGTGGCCAACCGCTCGTAGAGCTCCACGGCCACCTGCTGCACCTCGCGGGCCCCCTCGGCCAGGGACTCCTGCGTCCAGGCGTACGCCACCGTGCGCAGCAGGGCGATCAGCGTGGTCGGCGTCGCGGGCACGACCCTGCGTGCGGCGGCGTACTCCAGCAGCGACGCATCCGCCTCCAACGCGTGCGACAGGAACGCCTCGCCGGGAACGAACATCACCACGAACTCCGGCGTCGGTGCGAACTGTCGCCAGTAGGCCTTGGCCGCGAGCGCGTCGACGTGCGCGCGGACCTGTCGGGCGTGGTGGGTCAGGTGGACCTGCTGCCCGTCGGAGTCGCCGTCGCCAGCTGCATCGGTGGCGCGCAGGAACGCGTCCAGCGGCACCTTGGCGTCGACGATCACCTGACGACCGCCGGCGAGCCGGACGACGAGATCCGGTCGCTGCACTCCGTCGTCGGTGTGCACGGACGTCTGCACGTTGAAGTCACAGCGCTCCACCATGCCCGCCAACTCGACCGCTCGCCTCAGGTGCATCTCGCCCCACTGGCCACGGACGTGCGGGCGACGCAACGCGGTCGACAGCGATGCGGTCTCTCGGCGCAGCGACTCACCGGTCAGTCGCACCGACTCGACCTGGGCCGCGAGTCGCTCCTGCCAGGCGATGCCGCTGGCCTCCAGGTCTCGGAGCCGGCCGTCGAACCTGTCCAGGCTCTCCTTGACAGGCGCGACCGCCGAGGCTGTCGCGTGCAGGCTGGCACCCATCTGGTCAGCGGCGCTGGCTCGGTCCCGGCGGAGCATCCCCGTGCCGAGCAGCGCGCCGACCGCCAAGCCGGCGAGCAGGGCGAGCGCCGCGGTGACCAGCAGGGTCAAGATCTCCATGGCGGGACCATGCCAGCGGACACCGACAGCCCCGCGTTTGCCACGCGGGATGGCCACCTCAACGGGTCAGGAGGGGGCGGCGGTGAGCCCGGCGAAGCGACTCCGACCACCCCCGCCGTACGCTGAACTCCCGTGGCTCTCACCATCGGCATCGTCGGACTCCCCAACGCGGGCAAGTCGACGCTCTTCAACGCGCTGACCAAGAACGACGTGCTGGCCGCGAACTACCCGTTCGCCACGATCGAGCCGAACGTCGGTGTGGTCGGGGTCCCCGACCCTCGGCTGGCCGAGCTGGCCCGGTTGTTCGACTCGGCCCGCACCGTGCCGGCGTCCGTGCAGTTCGTGGACATCGCGGGCATCGTCCGAGGGGCGAGCACGGGGGAGGGGCTGGGCAACAAGTTCCTCGCCCAAATCCGCGAGTCGGACGCGATCTGCCAGGTGACCCGGGTGTTCCGCGACGACGACGTCAGCCACGTCGAGGGCAAGGTGTCGCCGCACGACGACATCGAGACGATCCGGACCGAGCTGGTGCTCGCCGACCTGCAGACGGCCGAGTCCGCGCTGCCCCGGCTGGAGAAGGACGCGAGGAAGGACAAGACACTCGGGCCGGTGCTGGACGCGGCGCGCGCGGCGCACGAGGTGCTGGCGCGCGGTGCCACGATCTACGGCTCGGGGCTGGACTCGGCCGGTCTGCGGGAGCTCTCGCTGCTCAGCGCCAAGCCGTTCCTCTACGTGTTCAACTGCGACGCCGACGAGCTGGCTGACGAGGGGCTGGTCGCGGAGATGCGGGCGCTGGTCGCCCCGGCCGAGGCGATCTTCCTGGACGCGAAGTTCGAGGCCGAACTGGTGGAGCTCGGCGACGACGAGGAGGCCCGGGCGATGCTCGCGGAGTCGGGTGTCGACGAGCCGGGACTCGACGTGCTGGCTCGAGTCGGCTTCGACACCCTCGGCCTGCAGACCTACCTGACCGCCGGGCCAAAGGAGGCGCGGGCGTGGACGATCCGGCGAGGGATGACCGCACCCGAGGCGGCCGGGGTGATTCACACCGACTTCCAGCGCGGCTTCATAAAGGCGGAGATCGTCTCCTACGGCGACCTGATGGCCGCCGGCTCGCTGGCAGCGGCGAAGTCGGCCGGCAAGGTGCGCATGGAGGGGAAGGACTACGTGATGGTCGACGGGGATGTCGTGGAGTTCCGCTTCAACGTGTAGTCATCGTTCGATCGGACGTTCTCGCCTGCGTGAGCAGGACCTCGACAGCGTCAGCGAGCTCTGCGGGGTGACGTCGTGCGTCCAATTCAACGCTCGCCCCCCGTCGAAGCAGTGGCTCGACTTGGCGAACGTAGAGCCGGACCTCCTCCTGGTGAGCCGCAGACTTGCCGTACGGGTTGGAAGTACGGCGGCTCAGTCGCTCGAGAAGGAGATCGAGCGGTGCACTGAGCAGAACCACGTGCTCGAAGCGGTCGTAGAACTCGATTTGGTTCTCGACGGTCCCGGAGACGCAGACCTCGTTGTGCTCGGCGAGGAGTGCTGACATCCGAAATGAGTCCCACCGTCCGTCCGGCAGTGACCACCCGCTGTCGTCGGTGTCCACTGTTGTGTGGCCCCGAGTCGCGAGGATGTCGAGCAGCGTGCTCTTCCCGGCTCCGGACATGCCAGTCACCAGGACTCGCGCCACTCCCGAAGTCTAGCTGCGTGGCGACAGCTCGAGACAGTGCGCGGCGGCGCCTCGGCGTGATCGACATGCGGATGCTGGCGTGTGGTCGCGAATACGGCCAAATTCCGATCCTAGAGCCGGCAACCTGTTCAACGGGCCGCGAGCTGGAGGTGGCGGTCGATGATCGACGCCAGCGGCCATACGTCGGTCGAGTTGTTGGCGATGAGGCAGTACCGCAGTCCCAAGACCGGGTTGACTCCGGTGCGAAAGGAAACCCCGGCGTCCTGCCCTTCGAGCTGCACCGTCGTCCGGTCGGGCCCGATCCAGAACCCGAGGCCATAGGACTCCTCGGCCGAAGCCGGATCGGCGAAGGCGTGACCAGGGGCCGTCATGCGGTCGACGAGAGGGCGGCCAACGATCCGCCCCGTGAGCAGGGCGTCCCAGAATCGCATCATGTCTCCCGCGGTCGTGTAGGCCCCGCCGTCACCGGTGCCGATCACCGGCAGATGCAGGACGTTGGTGCGTCCGTCGCCGAGGTAGCCGAGGGCGGTCCCAGCCGGTAGGCGATCACTGCGGAGGAAGTCGGTGGCGGTCATGGCCGCAGGCTCGAACACCCGCCGCCGGACCTCGTCGTGGTACGGCCGACCGGCGGCCCGCTCGATGGCCAGCGCCAGCATGATGTAGCCACTGTTGTTGTAGACGAAGCGGGTGCCGGGCGGGTCGGTCTGGTGATGACGGTTCAGGATCGGCAAGTAGTCCTGCGGCTCTTCCAAGATGTGAACGGGCACATCGAGCACGTAATCGTCGCTGCTGTCGATGTTGTCCTCGTCGAGGTAGTCGCCAACGCCGGACGTGTGGCCCAGTAGGTGTTCGATGGTCACAGCGGGATCGACGTGCGGGAGGTCCTCGCCGACCAGGTCCGTCAGGCAGGTGTCGAAACCGAGCGACCCTTCCTCGATCAGTGACACGGCGGCCAGGGCGGTGAACGTCTTGGTTCCGCTGGCTGTGCCGAAGCGGGTCGCCATGGTGATCGGTCGGCCCTCGGCTCGGTCCGCCATGCCGTTTGCAAGCTCGAGCACCGTCCGGCCATCGTCGTGAACCACGATCACACCCGAGAACTGTTGCTGCTGGACGGCGTCGGACAGCGCGGTAGCCAGTCGGTCGGTCGGATCAGTCGGCACGAGACCAGCCTCACACAGGACTGGGTTGTCAATCCCCGAATTCGGCGGTCGCCGCAGAAGGTTGGGCACGCGGAGCCCGACCAGAACGAGACCGTTGCGCGAGACGCCCTCAGCGGGATCGGTCATCGCGTCCCATCAATGCCCCCGGCCGGGACCCGATCACCTTCCGGAAAGAGATCGTCGGGTATGGGCTTTACAGTGCCGGGCATGGCAGAGATCGGAACGGATTGGCGGGTGGTCGACGGCGTGGCGACGGCATGGTTCGACGCGCCTTCGCTGATCGAGGGGGCTGCGCTGGCCGGGCGCATCGTGCACCTGTCGGCCGAGATCGCGGTCGACGTGCGCGCGACAGGCATCCGGGTGCGCCTCGACTCAGACCAGCACGCCGAGGCGGTGTCGGCGGCCGCGCGGGATCTCGGGCTGGCCGCCAACCCAGCCGTGCTGCAGCACCTGAGCGTCGTGTTCGAATCCGCGAACCCGCCTGCGGTGAGGCGGTTCTGGCAGCGCGTGCTCGACTACGCGCCGGGGGAGGACGGCGGTTTGGCGGATCCGTTGCGGCGCGACCCCGCCATACGGATCCGGCAGTCGACCGAGCCACGGACGTTGCGAAACCGCATCCACCTCGACGTGGTGCGGCCGGCCGCGGCGGTCGAGCAGACGGGTCTTGGTGAGGCATCGGGACCGTACGGGGTCTGCCACACCGACCCGGACGGCAACGAGGTCGACCTGGTGCCGGGCGGGGCGCTCGACGAGCAGAGCGGGACAGCCGACTGGCAGGCGGTGTTCAGCGCGATGGCGTGCTACCGCATCACCTCGCCGGCGCAGCAGCGTGACCTGGCCGCCGCCGCGGCGGCGTTGGCCGACGACACGGGCTTCCCGCTGCTGGTCGACCTGCGCCCCGGGCTCGTGATCATCGACAGCGGTAAGGACCAGTCGGACGACGACGCCCACGGCCTCGAGCTCGACTTCACCGACCTCGCCGGAAACCTCCAGACCGCTGCCCGCGACCTCGGGGCCACCGCGGATCCGGGGCTGCCGCGCTTCGTTCAGCTCTTCCTCGACGCCGCCGACGTCGCCGCGGTCCGCGCCTTCTGGGTCGCCGCACTCGGATACACCCACGACCGGCGAGCCGGGGTCAGCGACATCCACGATCCACGGCGGCTGAACCCGGTGCTGGTGTTCCAAGAGCTCGACGCTTCGGAGACCGAGCGGCGCCGGCAGCGCAACCGCATCCACTTCGAGCTCGCTGTGCCGCCGGATCTCGCGCAGACGCGCGTCGCCACGACCGTCGCAGCCGGTGGCCGGCTCCTGGAGGAGTCGGAGGATCGCTGGCGGGTCGCCGACCCCGAAGGCAACGAAATGATGATCGTCAGTGGTGCATGAGCTCGGGTAATCCGATTGATCGAGTCCGGCCTGCGGCCGGATGTTGTGCTTACGATCGGCGGCATGGTGACAAGTGGCTACTCGATTCAGCCGTTGACCGCTCACACCTGGAACGCGTTCGCCGGCCTGGTGGAGCGACACAACGGCATCTTCGGCGGGTGCTGGTGCATCTACTTCCATCCCGACTGCGCCGAGCGGGGGCAGGGTTATGAGGGCAACCGCGCGCTGAAGAAGCAGCTGGTCAAGGCCGGACAGGCTCATGCGGCGTTGGTGATGGTGGGCGATGAGGCGATCGCATGGGCGGAGTACGGCACTCCGGATGAGCTGCCGACGATCCATCACCGCAAGCAGTACCTCGCCGAGGCCGACGTCATCCCCGACTACCGCATCACCTGCATCTTCGTCGACAAGCGTCATCGCAGACAGGGCTACGCCAAGGTGGCTCTGGACGGTGCACTCGATCTGATCGCGGCGCAGGGTGGCGGTGTGGTCGAGGGATACCCGCACGAGATCGGTGAGAAGAGGATGAGCAACTCCTTCGTCTACAACGGCACACGCACGATGTACGAGCAAGCCGGCTTTGTCTTCGTCCGCTCCAAGGGGATGAAAAACACCGTCATGCGCCGCACGATCCAGCCGGTGGCCTGAACCTGCCCAGCGCAGGGAGGCCGCCGGCACACCTGCGGGCCCACGTCGACCATTCCCAGGGCCACCTGTGGTGGACGGTCACACGGAGCGTGCCGGGGCCCAACCGCTCGCGGGATCTGTCCAGCGGGTGTAGGTCGGCTCCGAAGATCAGCGCCGGCCCACCGTTCTTGTTGACCTCACGCTCGAGAGTCAGGCCGATCTTCGTGGCCACGCCCTGAGATGCGACGTTGTCGGGTCGAATGATCGCGATCAGACGCTCGAAACCGCGGCCACGGGCGGCTTCGCGGACTGCTGCGGCCGCCTCGGCGGCGTACCCCTGGCGACGCACAGCGCTACGCACGTGCCAGCCGACCTCGACCAGCCACTCCTCCTCCACCTCTTGCATCGTCAGACCGCAGTCCCCAACGAATTCACCAGTCAGGGTCTCGATCACCCCACAGCCCGAACCCGTGCTCGTCGTAGTTCCGGCGGTTCCAGGCGATCCAGTTCTCCGGGCCACGGGAACCGCCGAGTTCCAGGATGGCAATGTCGGGCAGGTCTGCCTCAATCATCTCGCGGAAGCGGAGCCGAGTGGTCGAAGCTGGCAACACGTGGGCACGCTACCGCGCCATCACGTCGCCGCTGGCGAGCCGGACCAGGCCGTACTCGCGGAGCGGCTGAGTGACAAACCAAACCCCGCCACGACGGACCTTCCGGCGCGCACTACGGCGCAGGTGTCAAGCAGAACCTGGGCAGACCCGGTTCACCCGCCAGGCGTACCGACAGGGCGCGCGGGCTCCGCTGCCACCGGGCGAGTCAGTCCTTTCGCTGGATCTCCCCGATCATCCGCTGGATCTGTGCCTGGTCGGGTTCGCTCGCGACGTACGCGTCCCACCCATGGAGGACCACACCGATGCCCCGACGCCACGGCGGTCTCCCCGCGGCGGACAGTGACCTTCGGCCTGTGGTCACGCGACCTTCGTCCGCACCCGAACCGCTTCGACGTCTCGGCCGTAGGCCGCGTTAACAGTGGACGATCCGGCGCGCTTCGATCCCCTTCGTCGTTGCTGTCGTTGCTGTCGTTGACGAGAGCGCCCGGGCGACACCCCGCCCGGATCGGCCTAGAGTCGAGCTCCCGGACCCGTGACGAGGTGTGACATGAACGCTGGCCACAGGATCGCCGCCTTCCAGCGCCTGCACTCCTCGGGATGCTTCGTGATGCCGAACCCGTGGGATGTGGGGAGTGCGCGGGCCCTGGAACGACTGGGCTTCAACGCGCTGGCGACGACCAGCGCCGGTCTGGCCTGGACGTTGGGTCGTGCCGACAGCCACGTCACCCTCGATCAGTCGCTTCAGCACCTGCGGAACATCGTCGAGGCCGTGAACGTGCCGGTGAACGCTGATTTCGAGGGCGGCTACGCGGTCGATCCTGGTGGTGTCGCAGCGAACGTCACGTTGGCCGCAGAGACCGGGATCGCCGGTCTCTCGATCGAGGACTCAACAGGTGACGAAACCGAGCCGCTGTTCGAGTTCGGGCTTGCTGTGGAGCGGGTGAGCGCGGCACGTCGGGCTATCGACGAGAGCGGCACGGGCATGGTGCTCACGGGCCGTTCTGAGGGCTTCGTGTGCGGAAGGCCGGACATCGACGAGACGATCCGGAGGCTGACCGCGTACGCCGAAGCGGGTGCCGACTGCCTCTACGCTCCCCGGATCGAGAGCCTCGAGCACGTCGCTGCGATCGTCGCTGCGGTTGCCCCGAAACCGGTGAACCTGCTTATCAATGCTCCGTTCACGACCGTTGCGGAAGCGGCAGACCTCGGGGTTCGTCGGATCAGCGTGGGTGGCACGCTGGCGCGCACCGCTTGGGGTGGGTTCCTGGAGGCCGCCAGAGAGATCGCTGAGGCTGGGACGTTCGCCCGGTTCGAGCAACTGCCCAACGTCGATGCGCTCTTCAGTTGAGACAAGGAGCTCGTCGACCTTGGCCCTGATCAGCCCAGCAGGCTCGACCTGGTCCCACGGCGGCTTGCCCGCGACGCGAGTGTCGATGTGCAGGGGTCAAACCCTTGCCGGCTAGCAATGCGGTAGGTGTCTGCTTCGACGCGTGGATCGCTGCGGCGATGCAGGTCTGTCCCGGCACGCTGCGTGGCGGCTCGTCGGTAGGAGAGCTACGTCAGCTTCCGCTGCACCGTCCAGCCGCGCTCGGCGCGGCCCCGGCGTTCAGCTGTTCCACCAGGATGTCACCGTGACCCGCGTGCCTGGCCAGCTCGGCGATCACGTGGATGTAGACGTACCGCAGACTCACCGGGCCGTGGTGCCAGGAGAACTGCTCGTCGAGGTCGTGGGCCGCGGCCACCTGCCGCGAGTGCTCACACGCGGCGCCGAAGTCCGCACGCACCGATTCGATGGTGTTCTGAGGCTCCAGCAGGAAGCTCTCGTCGATCGTGTCGGGCAGGCCGAGGTCAGCCCGCGGGACGCCCGCGACGCGCGAGTGGAACCACACCTGCTCCACGTAGGTGGCGTGCTTGACCAGTCCCAACGGGGTCGTCAGCGACGGGACCAGCCGTGCGCGGGCTTCGATGTCGTCGACGTTGACCAGGAGCCGCGCCACCTCCTCCCGCTGATTGTCGAGCATCCACTCGAGCATCGATCGCTCACTGGCCGCGAAGTCCCGCACGCAGACCAGGTTAGGTCGGCTACGGGGGCAGCGAGGACGTGGCGCTTGCCGATACGGGCTTGCGGTCCGCTGGGATGCCCCTCAAGCGCCTCCGCACGACCTCTGCCCGGTCAGCTGTCTGCACGATCTTTCGCCATTCGCGTGCTGCCCGGGACCGCTCAGAGCTACCGTTCCGCCCACCGAACTCCTGGGGGCTTGCATGCAGCGGTTGAAGGTCATCATCTGCGCGATCGTGGCGACGGTCGGGATCGCCGGCTGCGGGTCGGAAACCGACAGCGGTGACGCGTCCGCCCCTCCGGCCAGCGAGGAGTCAGCCTCGTCCCCGACCGAGGAGGCTGCGTCCCCCAGCCCGTCGGAGCCGGCTGAGTTCGACCCCGCCACGGCGGCCCTGACCGACAAGTCGTTCTGCGACGACATCGAGGTCGCGGCCGCCGAGGGCTTCCTCGGACTCGGGAACGGCCAGCTCGACCTCGTGACCAGCCGCACGGTGGGCGAGAAGTTTCAGGACGCCGTGGGCGAGACGACGAAGTCCGAGAGCAACAGCTGTTACTACGCCGACGCCAAGGAGACGGCCTTCTTATTCGTCGGCGTGACGCCGAACTCCTCGGTGAGCGACGTGCAGGGGCTACTCGACCTCAAGGCCGAGTTCGACGGGGGGCCGGGCGAGTCGGACGATTGCAAGGTCGAGAAGGACCCGTCCTTCGGTGACCCGGGCGGGGTCGCCATCTGCGAAGGCGTGAACTTCGACTCTGTCGAGGGCCGCGCAGCGGTCGACGTCATCGGGCTGGTCGGCGGGTCCAAGTTCTATTGTCAGGGAGGGATCGCACAGGGCGCCCAACCGCAGGATCTGGACGGGCCCACGCGCGACTTCTGCTCGAAGGTCCTGGAGGAGTTGGCGGACGACAGCTGACGCTCGGCTCGGACGCCGAGCTGGCAGGACCAGCCGCACGGTCAGGTGCGCAGCGCCGGCGAAACGGCGTCGGTATCAGGTGTCGCGGTGGTCGGTACCGTCAAGAGCGCCGACGAGGTCGTCCGGAGCCCGCATCCGCCACGCGTCCGTGACCAGCTCGGCCAGCCGCGTCACCCCCACGGCGTCCAGCCGGACCAGCACCAGCGGCGAGCCGCCGTACTCGGGTGCGGTGAAGAACAGCTCGGGCTCGCCGAGCAGCAGCGCCTGCTTCTCGGCCTCGTCACCGACGTAGAGCACCGCGACGTCGGTCCGGATGCGCCGTCGCTGGCCGGTCCGCCGCTCCGGGTACGACCAGATGAACCCGCGGTTCGCGACCCGGAAGTCGAAGCCCTCGCTGTCGATCTCACGCACGTGCGGCAAGGCCAGCGCGAGGCGACGCACGTCGTCGGCGTCAGCCACCGAGGGCCCACCGTGCTCGCCTGGCTCGCATCGGCCCAAGGCTAGGACAGCCGGCACCACGTGTGGGCGGCCATACCTCGTGCGGGTCAGGCGACGGCGCGCGAGGGCATCTGCACCAGCCATGCGAGAACTGCCGCCAGCAGCACCACGCCGGAGAAGATGGCGATCAGGTGGGTGTCGAGCGGGCCGCCGTTGTACATCGTCACACCGATGGTCAGCAAGGCGAGCACGACTCCTG
Organism: uncultured Actinomycetota bacterium; assembly: GCA_963704295.1. Classification (GTDB taxonomy): domain Bacteria; phylum Actinomycetota; class Actinomycetes; order Propionibacteriales; family Nocardioidaceae; genus JACCVL01. Next base: position 2,144,092 of record OY969884.1, read on the forward strand.
CCAGGGCGAGCGGCGGCAGCCCGCGCAGACCGGTCACCGTCAGGAGTGCCGGCACCAGGTACCACACCACGCTGGCCGTGCCGAGTGCGTTGACGGCGCCGATCGCGGCGTCGGTGCCGGAAAGGCTCCCGGCCACGTCGGTGAAGAACATGGCGGCGCAGTGAAACGCCAGCAGCACGAGCCCGACGGCGATCATCGCCAGCTCGGCGGGCCGCAGCGTGACGGCCCCCGGCAGCGGCAGACCGGGTGCTAGGAAGCGGGCTCCCCACAGCGCCGCGATCGACGCCCCGAGCGCGAGCAGGAAGGTGGTGGACACTTCCCGCACAGTAGCCGCCGGAACCTAGGTCACCAGGGGATGTAGACCTGACCGGTGTCGGCTCCCTCAACGGAGCGGACGTAGGCCTGCGCGACCGCCGCCAGGTCCACCGGTCGGAACCCCGGGAAGAAGTCGCCGAACTCGTCCAGGCTCTCGGTGAAGACCGAGGGGCTGACCGCGTTGATCCGCCGCGGCGGAAGCTCGATCGCGGCCGCACGGACGAACGCCTCGAGCGCGCCGCTCGCCATCGAGGCCGCCGCCCCGGTCACGATGGGCTCCCGCGCGGTGATCCCGGTGATCAGGGTGAAGGACCCGTGATCGGCCACGTGCGGCAGACCTGCGCGCACCAGTGTGATCTGGCTGAGCACCTTCCCGGTGAACGCGACTCGGTAGTCGTCCGGCTCGAGGTAGGCCAGCGCCTTGTAGGGCACGTCGCCCGCCGCGCTCACCACCGCGTCAACCGGGCCGGCCTCGGCGTACATGCGCGAGGTCTCCTCCGGATCGGCGATGTCGTACCGCAGGTCGCCGGACCTCCGGCCGACGCCGACCACCTGGTGCCCGCGGCGGCTCAGCTCGCTGTGCAGGACGGCTCCGAGCGTGCCGGACGAACCGATCAGCAGGATCTTCATGCCCCGCAGGGTACGAGTCGGTGGTTCGGCGTCATCGCTTCGCTACGCAACGCAGAACTCGTTCCCCTCCGGGTCGAGCATCACGACGTGGCCGAGGCGATCGCCGTATGCCTCCTCACGTACGGGCGTCGCCCCGGCCAGGACCAGGTCCGTGACCTTCGCCCGGATGAGCTGTTCGCGTTCGGCCATGTCCCACGGTGGCTCTCCGGCGACTCGGATGTCGATGTGCATCCTGTTCTTGGCCGACTTGCCCTCGGGCACCCTCAGGAACGCAATGGCCGGACCGTTGCCGTCCGGATCGACGATGGAAGCCCCGTCGGGGTCTTCATATCCTGGCTCGTCGACGTAGCCGAGGGCCATCACCCAGAACTCAGCGAGCCGATGTGGGTTTGTGGCGTCACAGCCGAGCGTCCAGTGCGTTGCCATGACCAGGAAGTCTAAGAGGCGGAAGACGCCGTCTGAGCCCGCCCGGGCCGGGCGTCACCACAGGTCCACTGGACCGGTGACGACCGTCCAGCAGTCAGAGACACGCAGGACCGGACGCACCTGCCCGGCTTCCAGCTCCCCCGGAGCCGTCCAGTCGAACCCCATCTCCGACTGGAGCTCCAGGCCCTCGTAGATCGGGCCGTGTGGATCCACCCAGGTCCCGTCGTACCTGCCGTCGCTCGACGTCACCTCGACCGTGAGCGTCTTCGACCAGACCCGGTTGATGGAGACCTGGACGCCGTCCTGCTCGAAAACGACCGGCGACTGGGACGGGATGTACTGGGTGTCCCGGGGGTTCGCGCATCCGGATCCGCCGAGGAACTCCGGGACGGAGCAGCCCGCGGCGGACAGGACGACAACCGCGGCGCCGACACCCGCTCGTGCCGATCCTCCGACGGCCGTGCGCCGGGTCGTACGCCGGGTCATACGCCGGATCGGGTGCCGGTGGCGTGCGCTCGGCATCGTTGGGCCTCCTCCGCCGCTGGCGTGGCGTCGAGCGGACCGGGTCGTCCATCAGCAGTAGCGCCGCCGGGCCGGCTGGGTCCACCCCGTCTTTCGGGTGCTTGGTCTCGCTACCCGGTGCACGGCGACCACCGGCCGTCCATGACCCTCGCAACGGCCCGCCGGACGGCCGCGCCGCCGCTGACGACCGTCCAGGCGCTACCATTGGAGTCGGGCGTTCCCGCAGGGCCGATCGTCGGCCGCCATCTCATCCTCTCTGCGGTCGGTGACCCAAACCGGCCGAGGATGAAACAGCGTCGGCACCGGATGCGGGGCGTCGGGGTCCAGCCGCGGTGACGTGAGTGTCGCCAGGGTGCATCCCGGCTGCCTGCCGAAGTGCGCCGAGGCGCACGTCGGCGACATCGCAGCGTCGTGGTCGGTTCCGGCCGGAGGCGCCGCTGCCCGACCGCCACGGCACGCTCGCCGGGGCACGGCACAGGAGAGTCATTGGCCAGACGAGGCCAGCGCCGGTCCGGCGCCACCCGCACCGCCCCCCGTGGTCGGCGACCTCCTCGCGACGTCGACGACGAGGGCCTGATCCCGGTTCTCGCGCGCACCGTGCGCGAGGTCGAGCGAGCGGTCCAGCGAGGTGCCGTCAACCCGTCGGCGCGCACGACCTTCCAGGTCGTCGCCCTGCTGGTCCGGGAGGAGCGCGCCCGGGTCAAGGCGGACGCCGCGGCCACTGAGGCGTTCCGTGCGGCGCAGCTCAAGCGACTCGACGGCGTGGCGACGATCCTCGCGAAGACTGCGGCTCGCGACACCTCGCTGCTTGCGCTGCTTGCCGAGGACGCGGTCCTCTCGGCCGCGGCGAAGTCGCTCAAGCGCGAGATGCTCGCGGCGGCCGGTGTCGAGCCGCCCGTCGACGACGAGCCCGCCCCCGAGTCGCTCGCTCCCGCCAAGCCAGACCGTCAGGTGGTTCCGCAGTCGGTCATTTCGCGCAAGCTCGCCAACCCGTTCCTGGCTCCCGACTTCAGCGCCGTCGAGCGCCGCGAACCGCGCGCCCGACGGTTGGACGGCTGGGAGCTGATCGGCCCGCTGCTGAGGTCGTTCGAGTACGGCGGCGCGGCCTCGTCCATGGCGTTGCCGGAACCGGCCAAACTCCGCATGCTGGGGGACCTGGGGCTGATGCGACACCAGGCAGAGCTCGTGGCTGCTGCCGCCGCCGGCCACCGGACCTTCCTGCTCGCGGACGAGCCCGGGCTGGGCAAGACCGCGCAGGCACTGCTCGCCGCCAAGGCCGCGAACGCCTACCCGCTGCTCGCGGTGGTCCCGAACGTCGTCAAGACCAACTGGGCCCGTGAGGTGGGTCTCTGGACGCCGGACCACCCAGCCACCGTGATCCACGGTGACGGGCACACGATCGACGCCTTCGCCGACATCGTTATCGTCAACTACGAGGTGCTCGACCGGCACGTGGGCTGGCTGGGCGACCACGGGTTCCGGGGGATGGTGGTCGACGAGGCGCACTTCATCAAGAACAAGACGTCCCAGCGGTCCCAGCACGCGCTGCAGCTGTCCGAGCGCATCCGGGAACGCACCGCCCGCCCGCTGCTGATGGCCCTGACCGGCACCCCGCTGATCAACGACATCGAGGACTTCAAGGCGATCTGGCAGTTCCTGGGCTGGATCGACGACAAGCGGCCTCGGACAGCGCTGCGGGACGCGCTCGAGGACACCGGTCTGACCCCGGCGGATCGCGGGTTCTACCCCGCGGCGCGCAGCGCGGTGATCGACCTCGGCATCGTCCGTCGCCGCAAGGTGGACGTGGCCGCCGACATCCCGGCCCGCCGGATCGCCGACCTCCCGGTCGAGCTGGACGACGAGGCCGGCCGCTCGATCCGACAGGCCGAGCAGGAGCTGGCCCGCCGGCTGGTGTCCCGGTACGAGAGCGCGTTGGCCGCGCGCTCGGCCGGGGCGGTCGTCGACGGCATCGACGACGACCTGGTCCGCCAGGTCGCGGCCTGGGAACGCCAGGACGCCAACTCGGCGGAGACCGGCGAGAACGTCTTCAGCATGATGCGGCGCATCGGTCAGGCGAAGGCGGGCCTGGCCGCGGACTACGCCGCGCAGCTGGCCAGGAGTGTCGGCAAGGTCGTCTTCTTCGCCAAGCACGTGGACGTCATGGACGTCGCGGAGGAGACCTTCGCCAAGCGCGGCATGCGGTACTCCTCGGTCCGCGGTGACCAGACCTCGAAGGCGCGCCAGCGAAACATCGACGCCTTCGTCAACGACCCGGACGTCGCGGTGGTCGTGTGCTCCCTGAGCGCCGCCGGCGTGGGGCTGAACCTGCACGTCGCCTCCAACGTGGTGCTGGCCGAGCTGTCCTGGACGGATGCGGAACAGACCCAGGCGATCGACCGGGTCCACCGCATCGGGCAGGAGGAGCCGGTCACCGCGTGGCGCATCATCGCCGCGCAGACGATCGACGCGAGGATCGCGGAGTTGATCGAGAGCAAGGCAGGGCTCGCCGCCAGAGCGCTCGACGGGTCGGACGACGAGGTGGCGTCGTCGGCCGACGTGCAGCTCGAGGCGCTGGTGACGCTGTTGCGGGACGCCTTGGCCGGGTCGTCGCCGCGGGCCTGACCTCGTGCCGCCTCCTGGCGAGGTCGTACGACGAAAGTACAAACGACAGCGGGGACCGATCTTCCTATCGTGGCGGTGGCGTCACCTGTCGTGTTCGCGCCACCATCCCGGTGTCGTGCCGTTGCAGACGCCGCGGCCAGCGGGGGCTCGGGAGGTCAGCCGGGCGATGAGGCAACAGCGCGGGGTCGGGTCGCGGGGACTGGTGACGGGGCTGGTCTCGCTGCTCGTCCTGACCGGTCTGAACGGTGCAGCGGCCGCGGCGGTGCCCCCGTCAGCGCCGACGGTGGTCCCAGCTGTGGCGCCGGCAGCACCGCAGCTCCTCGGCCCAGCGGACGGCGCCAGCGTCACCATCCCGTTCACGATCTCGTGGACGGCGGTGAGCGAGGCCGGAGGCTACAACTGGCAGCTCAGCCGGTCGTCGGACTTCGGCACCGTGATCGAGCGGAACCTGGTCCTGCTCGTCGGGGCGGAGACCACCGACGACACGATCAGCGGCATCCCGACGGGCACCTACTTCTGGCGGGTCCAGGCAGTGAGCCGTGACCTGGAGCCGGGCGCCTGGTCCGCCGCCCGCCGCGTCATGGTGACCGGCGCCGGACCGGGCGTGCCGGCAGCTCCCACGCTCAACCCCCCCGACGGCGGCAGCCAGTTCCACCCCCTGGAGACGATCACCTTCAGCTGGACTGCCGTGCCCGGAGCGGTCAGCTACATCCTCCAGGAGTCGACCGATCCGAGCTTCCCCGTTGGCACGCGGGTGCGGCAGGTCGACCTCCAGGGAACGACCGAAGGCATCTCGCTCGGTGGCGGGAACACCGGCAGCTTCCAGGCCCGGGTGCTGGCGGTGAATGCGGACGGGCTGGTGGGTCCGCCCTCGAACCTCGTGGACTTTAGCGTCAGCGACGCCAACCCGTTCCCCGCGCCGCCCGCGCTCACCGGTCCCGGCAACGGGACCTCGCAGCAGCTGCCGGTCACATTGTCCTGGACGCACGTGCCCAACCACCAGCAAGACGGCTATCAGGTGCAGATCTCCAACAGTGCCAACTTCGGCACCATCCAGGAGTCGTTTGGGACGAGCGACAATCGGCTGATCGTGCCGACACTGACCAGCGGCACGAAGTTCTGGCGGGTGCGTTCCCAGCACGGCTACCTCGGAAGCTCGAAGGCCTACACGGACTGGTCGGCGACGGGATCGTTCTCCGTCCCGCCCGGAAGCCTCAGGATGAGCGCGGTGACCTTCCCGGAGCGCAAGTACAGCGGCGGCGAGGCCAGGGGCAGCATCCACCTCACCGGACCCGCGCCCGCGGGCGGCGCGACCGTCACGTTCAGCACCAGCCACCCGGCCCTGCTGCCCGAGCTGCCGGATTCGCGATTTATCACGGCGGGCGACTCGTCGGGCAACGTCCTGGTGTATCCCACCGGCTTCCCGAACTCCGGTCGCGGGATGCGGGTCGGGTTCGTGACGACCCCGACGCCAGTGACCGTCACGGCGACGTACAACGGGACGTCAGCGTCGACCACGATCACGCTGTTGCCCCCGACCTTGAACGACACGCCGCTGCAGTTCTATCCGGTCAAGGCGACCGGTGGTGCCGACCTGCTGGGGATCGTGGACCTCGAGGTCGGCTGCTTCGCCGGCTTTTGTGACGGTCTGGCCCCGCCGGGCGGATTCGAGGTGAACCTGTCGAGCTCCTCGCCGGCGGCCACCGTCCCGGCGACCTACACCATCCCGGCAGGAGCCGGAGGCGACAGCTTCCCGATCCGCACCACCGCCGTCCAGAAGCGCACCCACGTCACGATCACGGCCCGGGCCGGTGGGGCAACCGCCAACTGGACGCTGTCGCTCACGCCGCCGCCCGAGCCCGACAGCCTCAAGCTGGTGCCGGCCTCGACCGTCAACGGCTCCCAGGGGCAGGTCTTCATCCCGCTGTCGGAGATGGCCGGCTACGACCAGCGGGTTCGGGTGACCAGCAGCAACCCAGCGGTCGCCTCGGTCCCAGACTTCGCAACGGTCAACGCGTCGACGACGCTGGGTCGCTTCGACATCACCACCGGACCCGTGCAGGCGCCGACGGACGTCACCATCTCGGTGACCGGGCGTGGGGTCACCCGGTCGGCCACGCTCACCGTCTCGCCCAGCCTGCCGGCGCTGACCGGGCTCAGCGTGAACCCGAGCAGCGTGACCGGCGGGTCACCCTCGACCGGCACCGTCACGCTGGACAGCGCTGCCCCGTCCGGCGGAGTGGCCGTCAGCCTGGGCAGCAACCTGCCCGGATCGGCCAGCGTCCCAGAGACCGTGACCGTGCCCGCAGGGTCGAGCACCGCGACCTTCCCGATCACCACGTTCCCGGTGGACAACACCACGGTCCAGCTCTCCGCGACCCTGGGCGGGGCGACCCGGTTCGCGGCCCTGAGCATCACCCGCGGTTCGACCTCGAGCCTCACCGCACTGTCGCTGAGTCCTTCGACGGTGGTGGGTGGCAACTCCTCCACCGGGACCGTGACACTGAGCGCTGCCGCCCCGTCCGGAGGGACCGTGGTCTCGCTGTCCGACGACTCCTCCGCGGCCACCGTGCCGGGCAGCGTGACCATCCCCGCCGGGGCGACCAGCAGGACGTTCACGGTGACGACCGTGGCTGTCACGGCTCCCACGCCCGTCGTGGTCTCGGGTTCTGTCGGCGGGGTCACCCGCAGCGCGACGCTGACGGTGAACCCGCCCACCCCGGCCGCTCCGACGCTGCAGAGCCCCGGCAACGGGGCGACCGGCGTCGCGCAACCGGTCACGCTGGACTGGAACGACGTGCCCAACGCCACGAGCTACGAGGTGAGGATCGACGACAGCTCGCCGCTGACGGCTCCGTACGTGGCAAACCCGACCGTCACGGCGTCCCAGGTGGTCCTCACCGACCTGCCTGCGCGGCAGCTGTGGTGGCGCGTACGAGCCCGCAACGCGGCCGGGGTGGCTGGTCCGTTCTCCTCGACGCGCAGCTTCACCCCGACGGCGGCCACCGGAACCGCACCGGCGCTGTCCTCGCTCGCGGTCGCACCGTCGAGCGTGGTCGGCGGTGCGAGCTCCACCGGCACCGTGACCCTCACCGCTCCCGCCCCGACGGGGGGAAGCGTGGTGAGCCTGTCGAGCGCGAACGCAGCCGCCGTCTCGGTTCCCCCGAGCGTCACGGTCCCGAGCGGTCAGCTGAGCGCGAACTTCACCGCTGCGACCACCGCCGTCAGCGCATCGACCGCGGTGACCCTGACGGCAAGCGTCGGCGGCGTCTCCCGAGCCGCCACCCTCACGGTCGAACCATCGGGGTCCGGTCCGCTTCCGGCACCGTCGCTGCTGTCCCCGGCTGCCGACGCGCGCTTCTCAGTGGGGCAGAACATCGTCTTCGACTGGTCGGACGTCAGCGGCGCCGTCGACTACACCATCGCCATCGACAACCAGCAGGACTTCTCCTCCCCGACGGTGCTGAAGCAGGTCACGACCTCGACGTTCTCCACCAGCACGCTGCCCGCCACACGCATGTGGTTCCGGGTTCGCGCCAACGACTCCTCGGGGACCGCGGGGAGCTGGTCCGGGTCCCGTCGATTCGAGGTGAGGTAGCCCGCGCAGGTGCGGCGGGTGTCCGGCGCCAGCGCGAAGGTTGGCTACGGCTCGAGCGAGCCGGGGTCGGCCGGTACGTCGATGCCGTGCGCTTGCAGCGCCGACAACGGCACAACGTCCAACACCGCCTTGTTGGTCGACGCCAACACGACCGGCGCGGCGACACCGTCGTTGAAGGCGCGCGCCCAGTTCACTGCCGTCACGCACCATCGGTCACCGGGCTCGAGTCCTGGGAACTGATACTCGGGCCGCGGCGTGGACAGGTCGTTGCCGATGCTGCGCTGGTGGTCGAGGAAGTCGGCCGTGACAACAGCGCAGATGGTGTGACTGCCGACGTCGTCCGGGCCGGTGCTGCAACAGCCGTCGCGGAAGAACCCGGTCAGTGGATCGGTGCCGCAGGGCTGCAGCTCGTCGTCAAACACGTTTCGTTCCGTCACCGACCCAGCATCGCGCACGCCTGGCCCGCCGGTCGGGCGACCCCAGCCTGAGATTGCGGCGCTGGCACCCGCGCAGTGTCTCAACCGGCTGAGGCGGTGGGCAGGCGGCACCGCTGCGGCGCCGTCGCCGACGAGTTCTCAGCGCTTGTGGGTAGGGGGAGGCGGTGCGCTCCCCAGCTTGTTCTTCGCGTCGGCCTTGGCATGCTTCTCGGCGCGCTTCTCCTTCAGCGACTTGCCGGCCTTCTTGGACAGGTGTTGACGCGGTGACTTGTCGGCCATGGCTGTGCCTTCTTCCTGCCGGAGGGTCCCCCTGGCTGACAGTACGCCTACCGATGTCACAGAACCGCCCCGCGCGGGGCAACTTCGAGAGCAGCCACGCCGCGCCCGTACACGGCCACCAGCCGGTCGCCGTGCCGGGTGCGAAGAATTCCGGAGTCGCGGGCAAGGGTGGCGACGATGTTCTCGATGACCTGGTCGGCGTCATCGTTGTCGGGCTCCTCGTAGGTGACGTCCATGTGCTGACCGCTGGTCAGCCGAATTCGCAGGACCACCGTCGTCATGGACCCACACCCTAGGGGGGCCGACGCCGGGTCATGGCCGTTGAGCCGCTGCTGCTCTGGCGAGGATCTGCTCCACGACGGTCGACTTCGCGTCGGCGTAGTCCTGGACGTAGGCCCAGTGGCGGGCGGCCAGCTCTCGCTTTGCCGCCTGGTATCGCTCCAACTCGTCGGGGCTGGCACGGAGCCGATCGCGGAAGGCGAGCAGGCGCTCGACCTCCGGCGCGTCGGGACCGAACACGTGCAGGTTGACGCTCGGGTCCGACCGCTTGAACAGCCGGTGCTGGTGCCAGTCCGGCTCCCGCAGGTGCAGCGGGTAGCCACCGGCCTCCAACCGGGGGACGTACGCCGCCTCGTCGCTCGGGTCGGGCACGACCAGCAGGATGTCGATGATCGGCTTGGCGGCGAGCCCGGGAACAGCGGTGGAGCCGACGTGCTCGACCCGCACCGCGAGCGGTCCGAGCGCGGTCAGGATGGTCGCCCGCTCGCCGGCGTAGGTGTCGGCCCAGCGGGGATCGGGCTGGGAGAGGTGGATGCTCCCGTCGACCCGGGTGCGCGGTCGCACGTAGTCCGGCTCGGGGTCGCTTGTCACGGCACCGGCAGTTCGTCGCCTCCAGGCCGCGGCGACCCGGCGCCGATCCGGGATCGCGCCGACTCCCGGTTTCCGGTGGCAGGCAGCAGCCGGCCGACCCGTCCGAGGCCGCGGGGCGGCACCCCGGAGTAGAACGCTTCGTAGGCACCCGCCTCCACCCGGTACGTCTCGTGCCAGATGCCCGCGTCACCGCGGCTGTTGCGGACCCGCCGGTTGAACGCGCGCCAGGCGGGCCAGTGCAGGTGGTCGCGGGAGTTGGCGTACCGCTCCAGGTCCTCGAAGCTGCGCCAGTACTGCACGATCATTCCGAGGCTGCTCTGCGCGCCGAGAAAGCCGGTCGCGGGGTCCTTCTCCAGCTCGTTGAGCATCCGAGGCATCGCCACGAAGGCCGGCCACCAGGTGCGGATCTTCCACGGCTTGTTGACCCGGATCCCGATCAGGAAGACGACGAACGGCCCGTCGATCTCGGCCGTCAACCGCTCCGCGCGCACCTGGTTCATTCGACCTCCCTGACTGCCGTGCTGGAGCCGCCAGCATGCTCGCATGCCAGGGCCAGGTCCAGGGTCGGAAGCGTCGCAGGCCCCGAGCACCCCATATCCGTGCTGACTTGCCAGTCAGCATGGCGACGTCTGGCGACACCGGAAGTCACGGTGCCGTCACAGACCGGCGACGCCCTGGCGAAATCGCCGACAGAAGGCCCCGACCGTGCCATCCTGCACCTGATCCGCACTCGCTCCGTGCTCCTGGAGGACCTGGCATGCCTACCCCCCGAACCGCACTGTTGACTGCGGCGGCCCTGCTCGCCGTCCCCCTGGGTGCCTGCGGCGGGAGCGACGAGCGCGGCAGCGTCGCAGCCGGTCCCTCCGAGGAGGGCGCCTGCGCGCAGGCCGACGGCTCTGACGACCTGCTTGCCGAGATCTGCGACCGCGGGGTGTTGACGGTGTCGACCGACCCGGCCTACCCACCGCAGTCCTCGTTGGACAAGAAGACGCAGGAGTACGTCGGCTTCGACATCGACGTGGCCACCGAGATCGCCGAGCGGCTGGGGGTCGAGGTCGCCTGGGAGGCGCCGTCGTGGGACGTCATCACCTCCGGCGGCTGGAACGACCGGTGGCAGATGAGCGTCGGGTCGATGACCCCGACCAATGACCGGCAGCAGGTGCTGCACTTCAGCGAGCCGTACTACTACACCCCGGCCGTGGTGGTCGTGCACGAGGACAACACCTCGGTGAGCGACGTCGCCACCGACCTGGACGGCGCGAAGATCGGCGTCTGCAGCGGCTGCACCTACGAGCAGTTCCTGGACAAGTCGCTCGAGATCGACGGCTTCACCTTCGACTTCGCTATCGACGACGCCGAGATCTCCGGCTACGACACCGACACCACCGCGCTCCAGGACCTGTCCCTCGGCGACGGAACCCGACTGGACGCGGTCATCACCTCGCTGACCACCGCGCAGGGCTACGTCGACTCCGGCAAGCCGGTCAAGATCGTCGGTGACCCGGTGTTCTACGAGCCGCTCGCGGTCGCCATCGACAAGAACTCCGGCGCCGACCCGGCCGCGTTCGTCGACGCCGTGGACACGATCGTCGGCGACATGCACGACGACGGCACGCTCACCGAGTTCTCCAAGCAGTGGTACGACGGCACGGACCTGACGGTGCAGCAGTGACGCGGAGCGGCCCTGCCTGATGGCGTCGCACGGCCCGGAGGGCACTGCCGCGGGTGGGCCCTCCGACCGGATGGAGCGGCTCGCTCTGGTGAGCGCCGGCGTCCCCTTCCGCTACAAGGTGGGGGTCGTCTGGCTGCTGGTGTTCGCGGTGCTGGCCGGGTTCTTCGCGGTCGCCGGCTTCGACACCGACTGGATGCTGGACAACGCGACCTACATCGCCGGCGGGCTCCAGTACACGCTGTTCATCGCCGTCGGCGGGATCGTGCTGGCGGTCACGCTCGCCGGACTCGGCGCCCTCGCCCGGCTCTCGTCCAACCCGCTCGCGTACGGGGTGGCGGGGTTCTACGTGTCGTTCTTCCGCGGCACGCCGCTGATCGTGCAGATGTTCCTCATCTACCTCGCGCTGCCGCAGGTGGGGCTCAATCTCGTCGACCGCTTCCCGGGCTTTCCGGCCTACCTGGCGAACAGCCTGGTGCTGGACGCGGCCGTCGCGGGCACGATCGCCCTGGGGCTGAACTACGGCGCCTACATGACCGAGATCTTCCGCGCCGGGATCCAGTCGGTCGCCTCCGGTCAGGGTGAGGCGGCGGACGCGCTGGGCATGACGTACCGGCAGAAGATGCGCAAGGTGATCCTGCCGCAGGCGTTCCGGGTGATCATCCCGCCCACGGGGAACGAGTTCATCGCGATGATGAAGGACACCGCGTTGGTGTCCTTCCTCGGGGTGACCGCGGCGAGTGCCGAGATCTTCCGCCGCTCTCAGCTGGTGGGCAAGGCGGACTTCAAGAACCTGGAGGCCTACCTCGTCGCCGCCGGGCTGTACTGGGCGCTCACCGCGCTGTTCACCGTCTTCCAGAGCCGGCTCGAGCGCCGGGTGGCGTCCGGCTACGTCCGGCTCCCGGCCACCGGCCGTGGCCGCCGCGGAGCGGACGCATGACCGCGCCGGCGCCGGAGCGCGAGGTGGTCGTGCGGGTCGAGGGACTGCACAAGCGCTTCGGACGGCTCGAGGTGCTCCGGGGCGTGGACATGGAGGTGCGCAAGGGCGAGGTGGTGGTGATCTTCGGCCGCTCCGGCTCCGGCAAGTCGACGATGCTGCGCTGCGTCAACTTCCTCGAGGACCCGACCCGGGGGACCATCGAGGTGGCCGGGATACGGCTGGGCGGCGGCCATCGCACCCGACGCAAGCGCGAGCAGATCCGTCAGATCCGGTTGCACGTCGGCATGGTCTTCCAGCAGTTCAACCTGTTCCCACAGATGACCGTGCTGGAGAATGTGATGGTCGCGCCGATGTGCCAACGCACCGACAGCGAGGCGACCATCCGGACCCGCGCGCACGAACTGCTGGACCAGGTCGGGCTCGCCGACAAGGCCGGCGAGCATCCGATTCGGCTGTCCGGCGGGCAGCAGCAGCGGGTGGCGATCGCCCGGGCGCTGGCGATGCAGCCCGAGGTGATGCTGTTCGACGAGCCGACGTCGGCGCTGGACCCGGAGCTCACCGGCGAGGTGCTGGCGGTGATGAAGTCGCTGGCCACCGACCTGCACATGCCGATGATGGTGGTGACGCACGAGATGGGCTTCGCCCGCGAGGTGGCCGACCGGATGGCGTTCTTCCACGAGGGCGTGATCCTCGAGGAAGGGCCACCGGAGCAGGTGTTCGGCGCCACCCGGTGTGCGGAGACGCGCACCTTCCTCGACGCCGTCCTCTGACCCCCCTGCTCACGATCCGCGACTTTTGCAGGCGGAGCGCGGTGGGCGTGGCGGATCAGTCCGCGGCGTCGGGTGGGTCCGGGAGCAGCGTCCCGGACGCCAGTCCCAGCTCGGCCTCGGCGTGGGCCGCCGACCACCCGATCACCGCCCGCCGGTCGATCACGTCCCGGTGCACGACGGTCTGCAGCGCCAGCCCGTCCAGCAGGCTCAGGATCCGCCACGCCGCTCCGGCGGGGTCGGCGCAGTCCAGCACCCCCTGGTCCACTCCTCCGCGGATGGTGTCCATCAGCAGCCGCTGCCACGCCACGTTCAACCGCTGGGACGTCTCCCGCACCGACGGCCGACGCGACGCCTCGGCCCAGGCATCCAGCCACAGCTGGAACGCCCAGTCCTGCTCCGCCCTGGCGTACGTCGTGAAGAAGACCCGCAGCCGGTGCACAGCTCCGGCGCGCTCGGCCATCGCGTTCCGGGTCGCCCGCAGATCCCGGTCGGCCGCCTGCTCGAAGGCCGCGGCCAGCAGGTCGTCCATCGAGGCGAAGTAGTGGTGGATCAGCCCGCTCGACGTGCCCATCTCCTCGGCCACGTCGCGCACCGTCGTCGCTGCCATGCCCTGCCGGAGCAGCACCGCCACCGCGGCGGACACGATCGCGCTGCGCCGTTCTGGCGGGGACAGACGAGGAGCCACGACGGAAGGCTAGAGGTTATTGCGCAACTGTCCAACAAGGTCGTACGGTGAGAGCCGGGACCGGAGGGCCGGCGAAAGGGCGCGACGATGATCAGGACGACCCCCTTCCACGAGCGGCTGAGCGAGCTGAACAAGACCGGGCTGTGGGGGCACTGGTCCGGCTATCTCTCCGCGCTGCGCTACGACTCCTCTGCCAAGCACGAGTACTTCGCGGTGCGCAACAGCGCCGGCTACTTCGACACGTCGCCGCTGTACAAGTACTGGATTCGCGGTCGCGACGCCGAGCGCTTCCTCGCCGGCGTGCTCACCCGCGACATTCGCAAGTGCCGCCCCGGCCAGGCGCAGTACACGCTGTGGTGTGACGACCGCGGCTTCGTCCTCGAGGACGGCGTCTGCTTCCGGCACTCCGACACGGAGTTCTTCCTCACCGCGGCCGAGCCCAACCTCGGTTACCTGCGCGACCTCGTCGGCCGGCTCCAGGTGCAGATCGAGGACGTCACCGACCAGTACGGCGTACTGGCCGTGCAGGGCCCGCGGTCACGGGAGATCCTGGCCGAGCTGGCGCCGGAGGTGTCCGAGCTGCCCTTCTTCGGGCTCACCCAGGCCAAGATCGGCAGCGCACCGGTGACCATCTCGCGTACCGGCTTCACCGGTGACCTGGGCTTCGAGGTCTTCGTGGGTGCCGACAGCGCGCTGCCGGTGCTGGACGCGGTGGTCGAGGCCGGGGACGGGCACGGGCTCGCACCGTTCGGCGAGCAGGCGCTGCTGATGACCCGGGTCGAGGCCGGGCTGGTCCTGATGAACGTGGAGTTCACGTCCAGCCGGTATGCCTTCACCGACCACGATCGGGTGACCCCCAAGGAGCTCGGCTTCGGCTGGATGCTGCGCGGGGTCGAGGCCGACGACCGGCCGTTCATCGGCCGCGACGCGATCCGCCGCGAGCTCGCCGAGCAGACCTCGCGCTGGGCCAGCGTCGGGCTGGTGATCGACTGGCAGGACTACGACCGGCTCTACAACGAGGCGGGGCTGATCCCACCCAAGGACGAGACGCCGCTCGACTACGAGTCGATGCTGTACGACGAGTCGGGCGATCGGATCGGCTACGCCACCAGCCTGATGTACTCGCCGGTGCTGCAGCGGCACATCGCGATGGCGCGAGTGCGTCCCGACCGCTCGGCGGTCGGCTCCCGGGTCGAGGTCGAGCTCACCATCAACCACGAGTACCGCACGGTCGGCGCGGACGTCGCCCGACTGCCCCTGTTCAAGCCCGAGCGAAAGACGGCGTGAGACCCATGGCAGCTACCAGCACGGAGTACGACGCGATCGTCGTCGGCGGCGGGCACAACGGCCTCGTCAACGGCGCCTACCTCGCCAAGGCGGGACTCAAGACGCTGATCCTCGAGCGCCGGCACCTGGTCGGTGGCGCGGCGATCACCGAGGAGCTGGTCCCGGGCTTCCACTTCACCACGTTCTCGTACGCGCTCAGCCTGCTGCGGCCGGACATCATCCACGAGCTCGAGCTGGTCAAGCACGGCTTCCTGCCGATCCTGATGCCGTCCTCGTTCGCCCCGATGGAGAACGGCGACTACCTGCTGCTCGGTCAGGACCGGGACGAGAACATCAAGGAGATCATGCGGCACTCGCCGCACGACGCGGACGCGATGGACCGTTACGAGCACGACGTGAACCGCGTCGTGCAGGCGATCAAGCCGCTGCTGGACAAGGTGCCGCCGAACATCTTCGGCAAGGCGCCGGAGGACCTGGAGGCGACCGCCGAGCTGGTCTCGCACCTCAGCGGTGTGGAGCCGAAGGTCATGCACGACCTCGTCCGGATGCTCACCGGCAGCGCGGCGGACTTCCTCGACGACTACTTCGAGAGCGACATCCTCAAGGGCTACATCGCCTCGTCCGGCATCATCGGGACCAGGGTGGGCCCGATGTCGCAGGGCTCCGGGCTGGTGCTGCTCTACCACTCGATGGGGGAGCACGACGGGCACTTCGGCGCCTGGGCGTTCCACAAGGGCGGCAACGGGGGCTTCACCCAGGTGCTGGCGCGGGCCGCGCAGGCGTACGGGGCGGACATCCGGCTGGAGTCGCCGGTCGAGGCGGTGCTCACCAGCAACGGCCGGGCGACCGGCGTCGCGCTCGCCGACGGGACCGAGCTCAAGGCCAAGGTCGTGGTCGAGCGCGCTCGACCCGCGGCGGACCTTCCTCGAGCTGGTCGAGCCGCGCGAGCTGCCGGGCGACCTGGTGGACAACATCGAGCGGTTCCGATTCCAGGGCACCTCGGCGAAGGTGAACTTCGCCCTGGACGGGCTGCCGCGCTACCCCGCGCTCGGCGACCGCTCCGACCAGTACCGCGGGTTCATCAACATGGGCCCGTCGCTGGAGTACCTCGAGCGGGCCTTCGACGACGCCAAGTACGGGTGGTACAGCCAGCGCCCGTACATCGACGGCGCGATCCAGTCGGTCGTCGACCCGGACATGGCGCCCTCCTGGCAAGCACGTCATGTCCTGCTTCATCCAGTACGCCCCGTACCACCTCAAGGGCAGCGACTGGGACACCGAGCGGGACCGGTTCGGCGACACCGTGCAGGCGACGCTGGAGTCGTTCTTCCCCGGCTTCGGCGACCTGGTGCACCACCGTGAGGTCGTCACCCCGCTCGACATCGAGCGGGTGGTCGGGCTCAGCGAGGGCAACATCTTCGCCGGGGAGTTCTTCGCCCCGCAGATGTACTTCTTCCGGCCGGCGCCGGGCTGGAGCCAGTACCGGACGCCGATCGACGGGTACTACCAGTGCGGGTCCGGCACCCATCCCGGCGGCTGCGTGATGGGCGCCCCGGGCAAGCTGGCGAGCCGGCAGGTGCTCAAGGACCTCGCCGACAAGGCCTGACCGCCCCACTCCGCCCCCACCCCCGCCCCACCCCACCCCCGCCCCCCACGATCCGCGACTTTTGCAGAGCCCCAGGGGTGGACGTGCGCCCGACAGCCGCCGCCCGCTTCCGGCAGTGCCCAACCGGGCCCTGCAAAAGTCGCGGATCGTGGGCAGGCGGTGGGGCGGATCCGTGGGCAAGGGGGCTAGGGGCGAGGTGGACATGACGACCACGTCGCCGTGACCGCCGTAGCCGAGCACCCTGCCGCCGTACGGCGTGCCGTCGAAGCTCACGATCAGGTGCCCACCACCGGGTCGTTCCACCACCTGCGGATGCGGAATGTTGCTCGGGTACGGCGCGTCCAGAGCCCCGACCCGGCGCATCGACAGGTCGTAGACCGGATAGGCCTGCTCGTCCTTGCTGCTCGCCAGCACGTACCACCGGCCGTCCACCTGTTGGATGATCGGCCCCTCGCACTCGCGCGAGGTCGGGTCCGCGCCGACGAGCTGCAACCCGTCGGCGTACGACCCACCGGGCGGGCCGACGGCGAGCGCCGGGTGGAAACGGAACGGGTCCTGCGAGGGGCTCTCCACGAACGCCACGTGCCAGCGTCCGTCGATCCGCGTCAACGACGGGTCCCAGGAGCTGACCGCAGTGGGCAGCTCCAGCGGCTCGGTCTCCAGCACGTGCACGCCGCTCAGCAGGTCCGCGTCGGTGACCGCGTGCCGCACGTGCACGCCGTCGAAGGCGAAGTCACCCCACGAGCTCACCCCGACGATGGTCCGCCCGGCGTCCTCGTCCAGGACCAGCTGCCCGGCGTGGTCACCGAGCAGCCGGCCGTCGCGCCGGCTGTAGAGCTGCGCGACCTGCTCGAACCGTGACGGGTCGGCCAGGTCGAGCGTGAACACACCCCAGTGCGCCTGCTGGAAGAAGCCCATGCCGGCGCAGGTGAACGTGAGGTATGCCTTGCCGTCGCGCACGACCGCGGACCCGTCCGGCCGCTGCACCAGATGCGGATCGCGCAGTCCGGTGTAGCCGAACGGCCCGCCGCGCACCTGCGACAACCGGAGCGGCTCACCGTCCGACCGGGTCCCGTACGCCAGCGCGTGCGCCTGCAGGGTTTCCGGGTCGCGCAGGTCGACGAGCTCAGCGAGCTGGTCCCGGACGGTCACCAGCGGCCGCCAGCCGTCCCCGGTGTCGGCGACCGCGGTGACCTGGTTCTCGCACAGGACGAAGGCCAGCCCGAACCGGGCACCCAGCGCTGCCCGGCGGCGACGCAGCACCGTGGTCCTCCCGGCGCGACGGAGCTCGATGGCGACTCGGCGTCGCTGCGGGTCGTAGGTGACCAGCAGGTGCTGCCCGTCCGCGGTCGCCAGGCCCGCCGCCACACCGGCGTCGCTGACCGTGTCGACCTGCAGCTCGACCGCGACGAACGGGGCGACGGGCACCGCCTCGGTGCGGCGCAACCCCGCCACCTGCCCGCCGGCCTGGTGCAACTGTTCGAAACCGGGCGCCACCAGCGCGAACGGCCGGAACCGCTCCGCGATGTCGAAGGACAGGTCGAGCACGGAGAACTCCTCGGTGGGCGGGTCGGGGGGAGGGGCCGGGCGAGCCGGCCGGCACGATCCTGCCGTGCCCAGCGGCAGCACCACCGTCAGCCCCAGTCCGCGCAGCAGCAGCGCGCGCCGGTCCAGCGGTCGACCCGGTCGCGTCACCCCTTCAGGCCAGACCGGCTGACACCCTCGATCACGTACCGCTGGGCGAACACGTAGAGGATCAGCACCGGCACGCTCGCCACGACGGCCCCGGCCATCAGGAGGTCGTACCGGACGCTGTTGGCCGACTGCAGCGTGGACAGTCCTGCCTGCAGCGTCTGGTTCTCCGGGCTGAACAGAACGTAGACCGGCCAGAGGAAGTCGTTCCAGTTGGTGAGGAACGCCAGCAGCGCCAGGGTGGCCAGCGCCGGCCTCGACAGCGGCAGCACGATCCGGGTGAACACCTGCCAGCGGTTGGCGCCGTCCAGGAACGCGGACTCCTCCAGCTCGAGCGGCAGGTGCAGGAAGAACTGCCGCAGGAAGAACACGCCGAACGCGTTGGCAGCGGTCGGCACGATGATCGCGACAAGCGTGTCCAGCCAGTACAGCCGCCCGACGATCTCGTAGTTGGGGACGACGAGGATCACCGGCGGGACGAACAGGGTGGCGACGACCAGCCCGAAGACGACGCGCCGGCCGCGGAACTCCAGCCGGGCAAGGGCGTAGGCCGCCAGCGCAGCAGTCGCCACGACCAGCAGCGAGTTCGCCGTGGCGGCGACCAGCGAGTTGACGAACCAGCGCAGCACCGGGGTGTCGGCGGCGTTCAGAATCTGCTCGTACGCCTGCGTGGTCGGCTCCTGCGGCAGCCACGTCGGCGGCGTGCGGCTCGCCTCCTGACGGGTCTTGAACGAGGAGACCAGCATGAACAGCAGCGGGCTGACGAACAGCAGGGTCAACAGTCCCAGCGCGGCGTACCGGACCGCTCTCATCGCCGCACCCCCGGCGTCCTCTCACGGAACATGCCGAACACCAGCACCGAGACGAGCATCAACATCAGCGTGAGGATCCAGCTGGCCGCCGCGGCCTGACCCATCTGGAAGTTCTGCAGGCCGGTCTCGGCGATGTAGAAGATGGCGGTGCGGGTCTCCTGCCCCGGTGCGCCGTTGGTCATGATGAAGGACTGCCCGAACATGTTGGCCGAGGCGATGATCGTCGTCATCGTCACGAACACGGTCACCGGTCGCAGCCCCGGCAGGGTCACGTGCCGGAAGGTGCTCCAGCCGGAGGCGCCGTCCACCTTCGCCGCCTCGTACAGCTCCGCGGGGATGTCCTGCAGCCCGGCCAGGAAGATCACCGCGTTGAAGCCGAGCGTCCACCACACCGTGACGCCGACCAGCGCCACCCAGGCCTCCGGCACCGAGCTCAGCCAGGGGACGTCGTCGGGCAGACCGAGGAGGCCGAGGTAGTAGTTGACCGCCCCGATGTTCGCGTCCAGCAGGAACCGCCACACCACGCCGACGACGGCCACCCCGAGCACGTACGGCGCGAAGTAGATCGCGCGGAACAGGTTGCGCCCGGGAAAACGCCGGTTCATCACCAGCGCCACCACCAGCGGGGCCACCAACAGCAGCGGCACGCTTGCCACCGTGAAGACACCGGTGGCCTGCATCGAGCTCCAGAACGGCTCGTAGGCGACCGAGCTGCTGTCGAGCAGCTCGGTGTAGTTGTCCAGGCCGACGAACGGCTTGCGCGGCAGGGTGAAGTCCCAGTTGTGCAGGCTGATCCAGAGCCCCAGCCCGATCGGCGCCAGCACGAAGCCGCCGAAGAGCACGAGGTACGGGGCGAGGAAGAGCCATGCGGCGAGGTCGTCCCCCCGTCGTCGTGCCAGGCCGGCACCGCCGGGTCGGACGCCGGTTGCCGGGGTGGCCGGGGAGGTCGCCACCTCCACCCCGGCCGCGGGCTCGGGGGCCACCGGCGTCAGCCGCCGAACTTCTCGAGGTTGTCCTGCATCAGCTCGGTGGCGTCGCTCTGGGCCCCGGCCAGCGCGTCCTCGGGCGACTGCTGTCCGAGGATCGCCTCGTTGACCGCCACCTCGAGCGTCTGCGGCTGCACGTCACCGAGCCCCGGCACTGCCGGGAGGAAGTGCAGCTGGTCGATCTGCTCGGCGAGCGCAGCCTGCACCGATCCGGTGAACGCCTCCTCCTCGCGTGCCGAGTTGCGGGCCGGGATCATGCCCGCCTCGGACCAGCTCGCGGACTGTTCGCTCATCCAGCCGATGAAGGTCTTCGCTGCGTCCGACCGGTTGGCGTCGTCGGCTGCCTGCGCGGTCATGAAGAAGTTGTGGGAGTTGGCCCACGCGGCGAGCTCGTCGCCGATCACCGGCAGCGGCGCGATGCCGTACGGCAGGCCGGACGCCTCGAGGTCGTTGATCTGCCAGATGCCGTCCCAGGTGATCGAGTTGTCCCCGTTCTTGAACGCGAGGTACTGCGCGTCGATGTCGACGTTGTCGGGGCTGTAGCCCTTGTCGACCTGTTCGCGCATCCAGCTCAGCGCCTGCACGCCCGCCTCGGAGCCGAACGTCGCCTCGGACCCGTCCTCGGCGTACGGCTCGCCGCCGAACTGCCAGAGCAGGCTGAGGAACATCAGGTGCGCGGGCCACTGGTTCGGCATCCAGAAGGGGGTGTCATAGCCGGCCTGCTGGAGCTTGGAGCACGCCTCGTCCAGGCTGGCGGCGTCGGCGGGAGGTTCGCTGATGCCGGCCTTCTCGAAGTGCTCCTTGTTGTAGTACATGGCGAGGGTGTGCACGTCGAGCGGGACGCCGTACCGCTGCCCGTCGTAGATCCCCGGCTGCCACACGGCCGGGGCGAAGTCCTCCTCCGACAGGTCGAGTGCCTCGGCCAGGTCGTCCAGCGGGACGATGACGCTGCGCGCGGCGTTGCTGGCGAGCTGGTCGAGATGCATCACGCCGACGTCCGGGCCCTTGCCGGCCTGCACCGCGGCGGGCAGCCGCTGGTAGAAGTCGGCCCACTCGATCGTGTTCGGCTGGACGGTGATCGGCTCCTGGTCGGTGTTGAAGCTCTTGACCAGGGCCTGCATCGTCGGACCGTCGCCACCGGTGAACCCGTTCCAGTACGCCAGGGTGAGCGCCGGGCCGTCGTACGCGCCGCCGCTGAAGCCGCCGACGCCCTCGTCGGTGCCGCCGCCGACGCCCTCCCCCGAGCCGCAGCCGGTCACGAGGGCGACGGTCGAACCGGCGCCGAGGAGCAGGAAGCCGCGGCGGCTGAAGGCTCGCGGCACGGCGGTCGCGGTCGGGCGGGTGGGGTGCTGCATCACGGCTGCTCCTCGGGAGTGGTGGTCAGGCGGATGACGTTCCAGGACACCGGCGGCAGGGAGACGCGCACCCGGCCATCGGTGTCGTCAACGCCGGTGAGCGGACGGGGGGCCGGGTTGTCCGGCTGGTCCTTCGCGGCGCTGGCGGTCAGGTCCGCCCCGCCGAACGTGCTGGCTGCCTCCACCCGCAGCCGGCCGGAGCGGTCGGTGAGGGCGCGAGCGTCGGCGTCCAGCAGCACCGGCTCGGTGCGGCCGCGGTTGACGGCGAAGACGGTGACCGCGCCGGTCTCCGGATCGTGGGTGGCGGTGGCGTCGACCAGCGGGACCTCGCCGTGCCGGGCAGTGTCGTAGCCCGGCACGTCGACCTCCACCCGGAGCACCTCGCCGCGCGCCAGGCTGGACACCTGGGCGAACGGGTGGAAGACGGTCTGTCGCCACGCCGGCCCACCGGGCTCGGTCAGGATCGGGGCGATCACGTTGACCAGCTGGGCCTGGCAGGCGATGCCCACCCGGTCGGCGTGCCGGAGCAGGGTGATCAGCAGCGAGCCGACGACGACCGCGTCGGTGACGTCGTAGACGTCCTCGATCAGGCTGCGCCGGTCGGCGTAGCCGGAGTCGCTCGGCTCGAATCTCTGCTGGTACCAGACGTTCCACTCGTCGACCGAGAGCCGCAGCCGGTGTCGGGAGCCCAACCGGGCGCCCACCGAGTCGGCCGTCGCCACGATCGCCTCGATCGCGCGGTCCAGGTCGACCCCGCTGGCCAGGAACGACTCGACGTCCCCGTCCACCGGCTCGTAGTAGTTGTGCAGCGACACGTAGTCGACCAGGTCGTAGCAGTGCTCGAGGACCGTCGACTCCCAGGACCCGAAGGTCGGCATCGCGCTGTTCGAGCTGCCGCAGGCGACCAGCTCCAGGCCGGGGTCGACCATCCGCATCGCCCGCGCCGTCTCGGCGGCCAGCCGCCCGTACTCGCCGGCGGTCTTGTGCCCCACCTGCCAGGGGCCGTCCAGCTCGTTGCCGAGGCACCAGACCCGGATGCCGTGCGGCTCCTTGCTCCCGTACGAGCGGCGCAGGTCCGACAGCGCGGTGCCCTCGGGGTGGTTGCAGTACTCCACCAGGTCCGCGGCCTCCTGCACCCCGCGGGTGCCGAGGTTGACCGCCATCATCGGCTCGACGTCCGCCCGCCGGCACCAGGCGGCGAACTCGTCCACCCCGACCTGATTGCTCTCCACCGCGCGCCAGGCGAGGTCGAGCCGTCGCGGGCGCTGGTCCTGTGGGCCGATGCCGTCCTCCCACCGGTAGCCGGACACGAAGTTGCCGCCCGGGTAGCGCACGATCGAGGGTCCGAGCTCACGGACCAGCTCGAGCACGTCGGTGCGGAACCCGCTCTCGTCGGCGGTGGGGTGGTCCGGCTCGTAGATGCCGGTGTAGACGCACCGCCCCATGTGCTCGACGAACGAGCCGAACAGCCGAGGGTCGACAGTGCCGACCCGGAAGGCGGGGTCCAGGGTGAGGGTCGCGCGGTGCATTCCCACGTTGTACAACGAACGTTCCATCGTTGTAAAGACCTGCTTGTCCAGGTTATGGTCGTCCAGCGGGGCGATCCGTCCGTCCGCGTCGGCTCCGTCGGCGGTGTGGCGGGTGAGCGAAGGAGCGGCCGATGGGCGCGGTGCGCCTGCAGGACGTCGCCACCCGTGCCGGGGTGTCGGTCAAGACCGTGAGCAACGTGGTCAACGGCCGGACGCACGTGGCCGCCGCGACCCGCGAGCGGGTGCAGGTGGTGCTGGACGAGCTGGGTTACCGGCCGAACCTCTGGGCCCGCAATCTGCGCCGTGGCCGCTCCGGGGTGATCGCACTGGCGGTCCCGGAGATCGACATGCCGTACTTCGCCGAGCTCGCCCGGCACGTCGTCCGTGCCGCCGACGAGCACGACCTCACCGTCTTAGTGGACCAGACCGATGGGTCCGCCGAGCGCGAGCGGCTGGTGATGGGCGGGTTCCGCGGCCACCTGATCGACGGGCTGATCATGAGCCCGGTCGGCCTGGGACCGGCCGAGATCGCCGCGCACGACCCGTCCACCCCGGTGGTCCTGCTGGGGGAGAAGGTCGGCGCCGGTCCCGCCGATCATGTCGCCATCGACAACGTGGCGGCGGCCCGGGCTGCCACCGAGCACCTGCTCGACCGCGGCCGCCGGCGGGTGGCGCTCGTCGGGGACCAGCCGGACGCGGCGTCCGGCGTCGCCCGGCTGCGACGCCGGGGCTACGAGGAGGCGCTGGCCGCTCGCGGGGTGCCGGTCGACCCGGCCCTCGTTGCCGGGGTGACCATGTTCCGCCGGGCCGATGGGGCGCGGGCGGCGGCCGAGCTGCTGGGTTCCGGGGCCGACCCTGACGCGCTGTTCTGCCTGAACGACACGCTGGCGCTCGGGGCGCTGCGCAGGCTGACCGAACTCGGCGTCGCGGTGCCTGACGACGTCGCGGTCATCGGCGTCGACGACGTCGAGGAGAGCCGCTGGTCCACCCCGTCGCTCAGTACGATCGCACCGGACAAGGAACAGATCGCCCGGCGCGCGGTGCAGCTGCTGCTGGCCCGGATGGGTGCCGACCGGCCGACCGCGACCGCAGATGTGCGAGCCGACTTCGCGCTGGTCCCGCGGGAGTCCACCGGTAGCTGAACCCAGATGGCACGTTGCGTACGGCGAGACTTGTTGCATCAAGTGGAACTCCGCCCGCTGGCGTGAGAGCCTGCACCCGGCACCCGGCACACCGTGAAAGGACACTGATGGCGTTCCCCTCAGACCTCGAGATCGCCCAGGGCGCGACGCTCAAGCCGCTCGGCGACATCTCCGATCAGATGGGCATCGGACCGCACCTGCTCGAGCCGCACGGCGACGACGTCGCCAAGATCCGGCTGCAGGCGATCGAGGAGCTCGCCGACCGGCCCCGGGCCAAGTACGTCGTGGTCTCCGCGATCACCCCGACGCCGCTCGGCGAGGGCAAGACCACGACGACGGTCGGCCTCGGTCAGGCGATGCGGCACGTCGGCAAGAAGGCGACGATCGCGATCCGCCAGCCGTCGATGGGTCCGACCTTCGGCATCAAGGGCGGTGCCGCGGGTGGCGGTTACAGCCAGGTCGTGCCGATGGAGATCCTCAACCTGCACCTGACCGGGGACTTCCACGCGGTGACCGCCGCGCACAACATGCTGTCCGCTCTGGTGGACAACCACCTGCACCAGGGCAACGCGTCCGGGCTGGACATCTCCAACATCACCTGGCGCCGGGTGCTGGATGTCAACGACCGCTCGCTGCGCAACATCGTCGTCGGGCTGGGCTCGAAGGCCGACGGAGTGACCCGGCAGACCGGCTTCGACATCACCGCCGCCTCCGAGGTGATGGCGGTGCTGGCGCTGTCGACGTCGCTGACCGAGCTGCGCGAGCGGCTGGGCCGGATCGTCGTCGGGTACACCCCCGACGGGGACGCCGTCACCGCCGAGCAGATCGGAGGCGCCGGGTCGATGGCGGTGATGCTGCGCGAGGCGCTGAAGCCGAACCTGATGCAGACCTACGAGAACACGCCGGTGCTGGTGCACGCCGGACCCTTCGGCAACATCGCGCACGGCAACTCGTCGGTCATCGCCGACCTGGTCGGCATCCGTACCGGCGACTTCCTGATCACAGAGGCCGGGTTCGGCGCCGACATGGGGGCCGAGCGCTTCTTCAACATCAAGTGCCGCACGTCGGGGTTGACCCCCGACGCGGCGGTGGTGGTGGCGACGGTCCGCGCGCTCAAGGCGCACTCGGGCCGGCACCGGCTGGTGGCCGGCAAGCCGATCCCGCCGGAGATGCTGGCGGAGAACCCGGACGAGGTCCAGGTCGGTGGAGCGAACCTGCGCAAGCAGATCGAGAACATCAAGCTGCACGGCGTGACGCCGGTGGTCGCGATCAACGCGTTCCCCGGCGACCACGACTCCGAGCACCAGGCGATCCGCGAGATCGCGGAGGAGATGGGCGTGCGGGTAGCCGTGTGCACCCACTTCGCCGACGGCGGGCGGGGGGCGACCGAGCTCGCCGAGGTGGTCGCCGAGGCCGCGGACGAGCCGTCGCAGTTCGCGCCGCTGTACCCCGACGAGGCGTCGCTGCGTACCAAGATCGAAACGGTGGCCAGCAAGGTCTACGGCGCCGACGGGGTGGACTACAGCCCGGCTGCGACCAAACACCTCGACACCTACGAGCGCAACGGGTTCGGCCACCTGCCGGTCTGCATCGCGAAGACGCACCTGTCGATCTCGTCCGACCCGACCCTGAAGGGCGCGCCGACCGGCTGGCGGCTGCCGGTCCGAGAGGTGCGGGCGTCGGTGGGCGCCGGCTTCGTCTACCCCATCTGCGGCGAGATGCGGACCATGCCCGGCCTGGGTGCCTCACCGGCCGCCTTCCGGATCGACGTCGACGAGGACGGCACCATCGTCGGGCTGTCCTGACGTGGAGCCGGCCGTGGGGTCGATGCTCGACGCTCGGGTCGGCGGCTTCGTCGACGACGTCGCCGCCCGCAGTCCCGCGCCCGGCGCCGGTGCGGTCACCGGCCTGGTCGCGACGCTGGCCGCCGCGCTGGCCCAGATGGTGGCGCGGTTCTCCGACGACGACGACACCGGAACCGCGTGCGAGCAGCTCCGGCGGCGGGTCGAGGGGCTGGCCGACGCCGACGGTGAGGCGTACGAGCGCTACCTTGCCGCCGTCCGGCTGCCGCGGGACACGCCCGGCCGGCGGGAGCGGATGACCGAGACGCTGTCCGCGGCGACCGAGGTACCGCTGGAGATGGCCGAGGTCGGCGCCGCGGTCGCCGAGCACGCCGCCCGGCTGGCGCGGGAGGGCAACCCGCGGCTGCGCGGCGACGCGATCGCCGCCGCCCTCACCGCGGCGACGGCGGCGCGTGCCGCCGCCGCTTTGGTGGCGATCAACCTGGACGGCCGGGAGGCTTTCGCCGACGACCCACGGCCGGCCCGCGCTCGTGGCCTCGGCCAGGCCGCCCAGGCCGCCGCCGACGCCGTCACCACCTGACCCCACCGCCGCTCCAGCCCACGATCCGCGACTTTTGCAGGGCAGCCGGGCCCGCCGGTCACGATCCGCGACTTCTGCAGACCTCGATGCGGGTATGCGCGAACCCCGACGGTCACGATCCGCGACTTCTGCAGACCCGGATGCGGGTATGCGCGAACGGCCGTAGCCGGACAGCTGGCGGCTCCGCGTACGTGCACCGGGACGCGCCGACGCTGCAAAAGTCGCGGATCGTGAGCGGAGGGGGGCGGGTTTGGTCAGACGAGGGCGTGCAAACCGCGCTTGGCCAGCCCGTCCGCGACGATCAGCCGCTGCACCTCGGAGGCGCCCTCCCAGATCCGCTCCACCCGCAGCTCGCGGTAGAACCGCTCGGCCACGTTCTCGCGCATGTACCCGCGCCCGCCGAACACCTGCACCGCCCGGTCGGCCACCCGGCCCGCCATCTCCGACGCGTACAGCTTGGCCATCGAGCACCGGGCGTGCAGCACCTTGCGGTCCATGCCCTCGTCCACACCTCGCGCCGTCTCGTAGACCATCGACCGCGCCGCGAACAGCTCGGTGAGCGAGTCGGCGAGCATCGCCTGGACCAGTTGACGCTGCACCAGTGGCACGCCACCGACGATTCGCTGACCGGCGAAGCCCGCCGCCTCGTCGACCAGCCGCTCGGCGGCGCCCAGGCATCGGGCGGCCACCATCAGCCGCTCGAACCGGAACCACTCCTGGGCGTAGACCATCCCCTCGCCCTCGCCGCCGATCCGATGCGCCGCCGGCACCCGCACGCCCTCGAAGGCCACCACCGGGTGCTCGTGGGCGATCGAGTGCGAGTACGCCGGCGTGCGCACCACGCGGACCCCCGGGCTGGGCAGGTCGACCACGAACATCGCGTGCGCCCCCTCGTGCTTCCCCTCGGTCAGCACCGCCTGGACGAAGGCGTACGACGCCTCGTTGTAGGACGTCACGTGCCACTTCTCACCCGTCGAGCACGTACTCATCACCGTCGCGCCGAGCGGTCGCGGCCAGCTCGCCGACGTCCGACCCGGCGTGCTCCTCGGTGATGGCGTAGCACTCGACCTTCTCCCCGCGCACCGTCGGGATCAGCCAGCGCTCCCGCTGCAGGTCGGTCGCCACCTCCGCCCACCACGCCGGGGGAGTCGCCATCACCCAGGCCAGCGCGTTCGTCACCCGGCCGGCCTGCTCCTGCACCAGCACCTGCTGCAGCATCGAGCACCCGTGCCCGCCGAGCTCGGTCGGCATGTTGGTCGCGACCAGACCGGCGGCGAGTGCCCGCTGATGGTGGTCGGCGCGCACGTCGGCCGGGAGCGCGCCGCCGGCGAGCTCGGCCTGCACCTCGTACGGGATCAGCTCGTCGGCCAGTGCCCGCGCCCGCTGCTGCCAGGCGAGGTCCTCGCTGGTCAGTCCGTACATCCCGCCTCCAGGTGCGTCCTTGACTGACCGTTCAGTCTATGTCAGCGTCGATCGTCGTGGCGAGGACGGCGGACGTGGTGGTTGTCGGCGGCGGCACCGTCGGGGCCTGGTGCGCCTGGTTCCTGCCGCCGGGCCGGGGCCGGCCGAGTGCTGCTGCTCGAGTCGGACACGCTGGGATCGGGGGCGAGCAGCCGCGCCGCCGGGATGGTGCGCGCGCAGGGCGGCACCGAGACGGCGGTCCGTCTCGGCCTGCGCAGCCGGGAGTTCTACCGCGCGCAGCGTGACCTGCTCGGCATCGACTCCGGCTTCGTCCCGCAGGGCTACTTCATGCCGTGCTTCTCCGCCGGCGAGGTCGACCAGGCTCAGCGGCGGATCGCGATGCAGCGGGCCCTCGGTCTGGACGTGTCGTGGTGCGGCCCGGAGGAGGTGGACGCGAAAAACCCCGCGCTGGCACCGGGCCGGACGCACGGGGCGTCGTACGCACCCGGCGACGGCTACATCGACCCGCCCCGCAACGTGCTGGCCTACACCACCGCGCTGGTCACCAGCGGCGTCGAGATCCACGAGCACACCGCGTTCACCAGGCTGCGTACGAAGGACGACCGGGTCGTGGGCATCGAGTCGACGGCCGGGCCGGTGGACACCGAGCACGTCGTCCTCACTGGCGGGCCCCGGCTCGCCGACGTCGGCAGCACAGCGGGCGTCCGCATCCCGGTCGGAGCGGCCCGGCACCAGGTGGTGGTGACCGAGCCGCACGCGGAGCTCGCCGCGGACCGGGTGCCGATGGTGTTCGACGTGACCTCCGGGATCTACTGGCGCCCGCACGAGGGCGGGCTGCTGTGGGGGATGAGCAACCCGGACGAGCGGCCGGGCGAGGCCGCCACCTTCGACTGGGCCTACTACCGGCAGATGCAGCAGCGGATCACCGAGTTGCTGCCGAGGGTCGCTGGCCTGGGGCTGCGCAAGGCCTGGGCGGCGACCATCGACTACACGCCCGACCACCTGCCGATCCTGGGGCCGGCGCGTACCGATGCCGGACCCGTCGCCGGCAGCGTCGTGGCGGCAGCAGGAGGGCACGGGATGATGTGGGGACCCGCCATCGCCGAGGCTGCCGCCGACCTCGTCCTGCACGGCCGCACCGACGTCGTCGACATCACCGACCTGGGGCTCGACCGGTTCGACGCCGAGGGGCACAGCCGGCTCGCCGCCGACCCGATCGCGCTGCCGTTCCCGGAGGCGGCGCCGCCGGTGTCCGTCGACCGCTGAGCTGCCGCACTTGCCGCCCGCCCCGGTGCGGGACAAGGTGTCGGCAACCACCGGACGACCGACCACCGAGGGATGACGCTGCATGCCGACGTACGTCTACGACTTCTCACACCCGGAACGGCACGGCAAGGAGCTGCTCGGTGGCAAGGGCGCCAACCTGGCGGAGATGACCCGGCTCGGCCTGCCGGTCCCGCCGGGCTTCACGGTCACCACCGAAGCCTGTCGCTGGCTGCTCAGCCACGACGGCCGGGAGCCGAAGGAGCTTCGTGCCCAGGTGACCGCCGCCCTGCGCCGGCTCGAGGACGAGCTGGGGCGCCAGCTCGGCGACGCCAAGGACCCGCTGCTCGTCTCGGTCCGGTCCGGGGCGGCCTCGTCCATGCCCGGCATGATGGACTCCATCCTCAACGTCGGGCTGAACGACGACGCGGTCGGCGGGCTGGCCGAGGTGTCCGGTGACGAGAAGTTCGCGTGGGACTCCTACCGCCGGCTGATCTCGATGTTCGGGCGGACCGTGCTCGGCGTCGAGGCTGCTCCGTTCGCCGCCGCGCTCGCGGAGGAGTGCAAGGCGGCCGGCGTCGACGACGAGACCGGGCTGGACGTCGATCAGCTGCGGTCGCTGGTCGAGCGCTACAAGCAGGCGGTCCAGGACGCCACCGGCCGCGGCTTCCCGCAGCAGCCGCGCGAGCAGCTCGACCTGGCCATCCACGCGGTGTTCAACTCGTGGAACACCGAGCGGGCCCGGCTGTACCGGCGCCGGGAGCGCATCCCGCACGACCTCGGCACCGCCGTCAACGTGTGCGCGATGGTGTTCGGCAACCTCGGCGACGATTCCGGGACCGGTGTGGCCTTCACCCGCGACCCGGCGACAGGGGACTCCGGCCACTACGGGGACTACCTGCCGGACGCGCAGGGGGAGGACGTCGTCGCCGGTCTGCGCAACACGCTCACCCTCGACGACCTGGCCGAGCGGCACCCCGAGGTCGCCAAGGACCTGGCGACCACCATGCGCAAGCTGGAGACGCACTACCGCGACCTCTGCGACATCGAGTTCACCGTGGAACGGGGCCGGCTCTGGATGCTGCAGACCCGGGTGGGCAAGCGCACCGCGGCGGCCGCGTTCCGGGTCGCGGTCCAGCTGTGGGACGAGGGGCTGATCACCGCCGACGAGGCGCTGGCCCGGGTCTCCGGCCGGGAGCTGTCCCTGCTGCTGGTTCCGCAGTTCGCGGGTGACGCCGAGCGGATCGTGCTGACCAAGGGGATCGCCGCGTCTCCGGGGGCCGCGGTCGGCAAGGTGGTCTTCGACTCGGCGGCCGCCGTGGAGCAGGCCGACGCCGGGGAGACGGTCGTGCTGGTCCGGCGGGAGACCAGTCCGGACGACCTCGGTGGCATGGTCGCCGCCGCCGGGATCCTGACCGCCCGCGGCGGGAAGACCTCGCACGCCGCCGTCGTCGCACGCGGGATGGGCAAGCCCGCCGTCTGTGGCGCCGAGGAGCTCACCATCGACGAGGCGGCCGGCACCGCCACCGGCGCGACCGGCCCGGACGGGGAGCCGGTAGTCATTCGGGAGGGGGACGTGCTGTCCCTCGACGGCGCGACCGGTGAGGTCTTCCTCGGCGCGGTCGACGTCGTGCCGCCGCCGGTGGTGCGCTATCTCGAGGACGGGCTGGACCAGGTGGTGGACGACCTGAAGGAGCACGATGCCGCGCTGGTCCGGTGTGTGGACCGGCTGCTGTCGCACGCCGACGAGCTGCGCCGGCTCCGGGTGCGGGCGAACGCCGACACCGCCGACGACGCCGTACGAGCCCGGCAGCTCGGCGCGGAGGGGATCGGGCTGTGCCGCACCGAGCACATGTTCCTCGGTGAGCGGCGGGTGCTGATCGAGCGGCTGGTGCTGGCCGACAGCGCCCAGGCGCGGGAGAAGGCGCTGGATGCGCTCCTGCCGCTGCAGCGAGCCGACTTCATCGACCTGTTGGAGGCGATGGACGGGCTGCCGATCACCATCCGGCTGCTCGACCCGCCGCTGCACGAGTTCCTCCCGGACCGGGCCGACCTGATGGTGCGAGCCGCGCTGGCAGAGGAGCGGGGTGAGCAGGACGAGGAGGCGGAGCGGCTGCTGACGGCGGTGAACCGGATGCACGAGTCGAACCCGATGCTCGGGTTGCGCGGCGTTCGGCTCGGGCTCGTCGTACCGGGCCTGGTCGCGCTGCAGGTCCGCGCGCTGGCTGAGGCGACCGCGGAGCGGTTGGACGCCGGCGGCGACCCCCAGCCGGAGATCATGGTGCCGCTGGTCGGGTCGGCCCGGGAGCTGGAGCTGGTCCGGACCGAGATCGTCCGGGTGCTGGGTGAGGTCGCGGAGGCGACCGGCCAGACGCTGGAGATGCCGATCGGCACGATGATCGAGCTGCCGAGGGCAGCCCTCACCGCCCACCGGATCGCCGCTGTGGCCGACTTCTTCTCCTTCGGCACCAACGACCTGACCCAGACCGCGTGGGGGTTCAGCCGGGACGACGTCGAGGCCGCGTTCTTCGCCGCCTACCTGGAGAAGGGTGTCTTCACGGTCTCTCCGTTCGAGACGCTGGACGCCGACGGAGTCGGTCGGCTGGTCCGGATCGCGGTCGAGGAGGGCCGGGGCGCGAAGCCGGACCTCAAGCTCGGGATCTGCGGCGAGCACGGCGGGGACCCCGAGTCGATCCACTTCTTCGACCAGATCGGGCTCGACTACGTGTCGGCGAGCCCGTTCCGTGTGCCGGTGGCCCGGTTGGAGGCCGGCCGGGCCACCATCGAAGAGGTCGTCGGCGACTCCTCCTGACCGCCCCCTTCCCACGATCCGCGACTTTTGCACCGCCCCCTTCCCACGATCCGCGACTTTTGCATCGCGTTGCGGCGGCGACCGGGTGGAACTCGGTCTGCAAAAGTCGCGGATCGTGGAGGGGGTGGGTGATTCCTCCTGGCTGGGGTTGATGGTTGGGACCGGTGCGGCCAGCCCTACGGCGCCGCCTACTGCCCGCGGGTGGCGAAGTCGGGGGCATCGCCCGTGACGTCCGCATGGCCCGTTGTCGCCGATTCCTCGGCCACGACTGGTTGGTCGGGGGGCCGGGCGGACGCCTGCCGTGCCTGTTCCGGACGCCGCTGTGCCGGGAGTCCGTAGGTGGACGCGTGACGGTGTCGGCGCCTGCCGGTCCGTGACCCGATCAGGGCACCCACGAGGTGGGCGGCCGTAGAAAGCGGACGTGTCGCCGCAGCGGTCTGCGGCTCCGCCAGTCGGGCGGCGGCGGCCAGGCGCTCTGCGTCCGCTTGAGCGATGAGTTCTCGCCGCCGCGCGTTGTGCATCGCCAGGATTAACTCCGGATTGGTCGGGAACATGGCGGAACACTCCTTCGGTGGATGGTCGGCGCGCCCCCGTGTTCACCGCAGTTCTGTCAGGCGCCGGTACTCGCCGTGCGCTCACGCGGTACCGATCCGGTACATATGTCGTTGACGCCAGTCCAGAACACGCGCACATTCGTTGCGTGGGCATCTCCGTCCTAGGACCCCTGACGCTCGACGACTCGGCTCCCCGCCTGAGCCCCCGGGAGACACTCGTCCTCGCCGCCCTCGCAGTGGCCGGCGACGAGTCGCTCAGCGCCGACCAGCTCTCCGAGGCGGTTTGGGGAGACACACCCCCAGCGTCCTGGCACAAGAACCTGCAGACCTGTGTCGTCCGACTCCGCAAGGTCCTCGGTTCCGAGGCCATCGAAACCACCGGCCACGGCTACCAGCTCACCCTCCCGGTCGACGCTGTCGACGCCCGCCGGTTCGAAGCGCTCGCCACCCGTGGCCATGAGCTCCTCGAGCTCGGTGAGGCCGACCGTGCCGCGTACCTCCTGGACCAGGCGCTCGCCCTGTGGCGCGGACGCCCGTACACCGAGCTCGAAGACTGGGAGCCCGGCAGTCTCGAGGCGACTCGCCTGTCCGAGCTGCGCCTCGACGCCCAGGAATGGTGGCTCGAAGCCTCCGTGCAGGCTGGCCGCCACCGCGAGATCCTCGCCCGGGCCCAGACACTGGCCAACGCCGCTCCACTGAGGGAGCGCCGGTGGGAGCTGCTGGCCCTTGCCCAGTACCGCGCCGGAAGGCAGGGCGAAGCCCTGCGCACCATCTCCGGGGTCCGGCGTCGCCTCGTCGACGAGCTTGGCATCGACCCAGGCCCGAGGCTCGGAGAACTCGAGCAGGCCATCCTCCGCCACGACCCCGACCTCGACACCACCGAGGTTCGGCAACGCCCCGGCGACGCCTGCCCCTACCTCGGCCTCATGCCCTACGACGTCGATGACAACGAGGGCTTCTTCGGCCGCGACCGCGACATCCGACTCTCCCATCAGCGTCTCGAGGCCCAGGGCGTCCTCGCCGTCCTCGGCCCGTCCGGGAGCGGTAAGTCGTCGCTGGTGCGTGCCGGCATCGTCGCGGCGCTGCGCAGCCAGGGGCAGCACTGCGACGTTGTCACCCCAGGACGGCATCCCGTCGGCGCCCTGCCCTCGCCCCGGACCGGCGGCAAGCCCCGACCGCTGGTGGTCGACCAGGCCGAGGAGCTCTTCTCCCTGTGCCACCACCAGACCGAACGGGAACGGTTCGTCCAGCTGCTCGCCGACCACGCCGAGGTCGCGCCCCTGATCCTCGTCTTGCGGGCCGACCGGATGGGAGACGTCTCCGCACACCCAGTGCTGGCCAAGCTCGTCGAACGCGGTGTGTACGTGCTCCCCGCGATGTCACCCGAAGACCTGCGCGCCACCATCGAAGGACCCGCCCGCCAAGCCGGCCTCATCGTCGAGCCCGGACTCACCGACCTGCTCGTGCGAGAGGTCGAGAACGAGCCCGGCGCCCTCCCGCTGCTCTCCCACGCCATGCGCGAGACGTGGCTGCGCCGAGAAGGGCGGACCCTCACCGTCGCCGGTTACCAAGCCTCCGGCGGGATCCGCGGAGCGGTCGCGCAGTCCGCCGAGTCTCTGTACGGCGAGCTCGACCCCGACCAGCGGCGCGCCCTGCACGACCTCTTGCTCCGCCTCGTCTCCCCCGGCACCCAAGGCGAAGCGGTCCGATCCCGGCTGCCGCGCCGGCAGGTCGTCACCCATCCCGCCCAAGACGAGATCGTCGACCGGCTCGTCCGAGCCCGGCTGGTCACCAGCGACGACGGCTTCGTCGAGATCGCACACGAGGCGCTGGCCCGCGCGTGGCCCCGACTCCGCGGCTGGCTGGACGACGACATCGAAGGCCAACGGATCCTGCACCACCTCTCCGCCACCGCCGAGGCCTGGGACTCCCTGGGTCGCCCACCCAGCGAGCTGTACCGAGGCGTCCGCCTCACCCAGGCCCTGGAGTGGCACCAGCAGCCGCACCCCGAGCTGACCGCGACCGAACAGGAGTTCCTCGACGCCGGCGCGAACCTCGCCGACGCCGAGGAGCGCAGCGCGGCCGAGAGAGCGCGGGCGCAGACCCGGCTGATCCGTCGGCTCCGGATCGTCCTCAGCGGCGCCGCCGTCGTCCTCATCTTCGCCCTCATCGCCGGAACACTCGCCGTTCGGCAGGCGAACCGGGCCGACGACAGCGCCGCCGCGGCGCGCCAGGCCGCTGTTTCAGCCGACGCGCGGCGGGTCGGAGTCCGGGCCCAGCTCACCGACGACATCAGCCTCTCGCTGCTGCTCGCGGCTGCGGGTGCGCGGCTGGACGATTCGCCGGAGACCCGGGCCAACCTGCTCACCGCGCTCGCCGAGCAGCCGCTCCTGGTCCGGTCGGCACCGGCCGGCGGCGGCTTCCTTGAGCTCATGGAGGTCAGTCGCGACGGCCGCTGGATCGCCGCCGCGGACGATCAGCTGCGGATGCACCTCTACGACGCCTCCACCAACCGGCTGCTGCGCAGCTACGAGCCGAGCCGGGCGGCCGAGGACGTGCAGTACATGATCGGCGCGTTCAGCCCCGACAGCAGCACGCTTGCCGTCCTGCTGGAGTCCACGGAGCCGGTGCGCCTGCTTGACCCGCGCACCATGCGGCCGACGGCGAGGCTCGACTTCCCCGGCGGCAAGCCGGTGTGGGGATCCGACGTCCAGTTCAGCCGCGACGGTCGCTATCTCGCGGCCACTGTGCACACGGTCAACCCCACGGAACAGGATGCTTTGGAGACCCCGGGCTACGCGCTGGTCTGGGACCTGCGCTCACCGTCCACGCCACCGGTGCGGTTGACGACCGGCCTTGGCCTGCAGGGCATGGCGCTTAGCCCGGACGGTCAGACCTTGTACACCGCCTGGCCGCTGACGGCGTACGACGTGGCGACGGGCCGGCAGATCTGGCGCCGGGACGGCGTGACCGCGTTTCTGAACATGGACGTGAACGCCGCTGGAAGCCTGCTCGCACTCGCAATCGAGAACGACCCCCAGCGCGACGTGCTACTGGTGGACGCGGCCGACGGCACGACGGCCACGCGGCTGCGCGGGCACCGGGACCTTGTCCGCGACATCCGGTTCTCGCCCGACGGCTCGCTGGTGGGATCGGTCTCCAACGATGGCGAGCTCATCGTCTGGGACGCCACCACCGGCCGGCCACTGGAACGGTGGGAAACCGCCGATGAGTGGGGCGTCGGCTTCAGCGCGGACAATGACCTGGTCTACGGCGGCGGCGCCCACTCGATGCTCCGCACCTGGGATCTGTCCGAGCAGGCCACCTACCTTCAGCAGACGACCCAGGTCGGCCACAGCGAGGTGTTCGCGCAGGCCGACATCTCCCCGGATGGCCAGAAGGTGGCCTATCGCTGGCTCGACGACGCGGGCACGGGATGGGTCACGTTCGTCGACACCGTCACCGGAGACGCAACACCCCCGACGCGACTCCCGACCGTGCAAGCTCAACCCTGGTCCGGCGGCATCTGGCATCCGCAAGGCGGGCAATACGTCGGGTTCTGGTGCTACGACTGGCCGTTGTGCGCGACGCGCGGCAGGGTGACCGTCCTCGACTCCGCCACGGGCCAACCCCTCGTGGACGAGCAGGACATTGTCGTCGGCGATGGCGAGGTCTGGGATATGCAGTACGTCGACGGGAACCGGAGCCTGCTCGTGGGCGACTCGCACGAGCGGACCTTCATCGTCGACTCCGAGACCCTCCAACCTCGGGGCGAGCCCTTCGATGTGGTCGCGGCCTGCTGCACCGCCCCGATCGGAGACGGGGGCACGGCGATGGTCTACGACGGGTCCTCGGACGGGACCTCCGCACATTGGCGGGTGCTCGACGTCGGCGACGGTGAGGTGCTGTCCGAGGGGGACGTGGGCATGTTGCCCTACACGTCCGTTGCCTCTCCGGACGGCTCGACAGTAGCCGTGGCCGGGGACACCGGCGAGATCGTCACCATCGACGTCTCGACTGGCGACGCACGGGGGCGATCCACCAATCCCGGCAGCGAGATCTGGTGGCTCGACTACTCCGACGACGGAGAGCGGCTGGTCTCCGGCGCGGCCGACGGCGGGGTCAGCCTGTGGGACGCCACCACGCTGGACCTGATCGGCACCGTGTACCCGCCCCAAGACGGTGCGGCGGTCCCGGCGGGCGCGGCGTTCATCGGCGACACACACGACGTGGCGATCGCGTCGTACGACGGCAAGGTCTACACGTGGGAGACCGACCTCGACCGGGCCATCGACTTCGCCTGTCAGATGGCCGGCCGCACCCTGACCGCGGAGGAGTGGGAGGAGTTCCTGCCCGCGCAGCCCTACCAGTCCGTGTGCCCGGACGAGTGAGCGGCTGCCCAGTCCCGGCCGGCAGTAGTCGCGGATCGCGCGGTCGGTCGGTCTGCAAAAGTCGCGGATCGTGGGGAGGGGGTCTGTGGGGCCTGGGGGGTTTGGGGGCAGGGGGTCTGTGGGGTCAGCGGGGGCGGGGGAGGACGAGGGCGTCGACGGCGACCGCGCCGTCCGCCGTTGCGAGCAGCGGGTTGACGTCGAGTCCGTCCAGCAGGTCACCGAGCTCGACGGCGATGGTGGCGACCGAGATGATGGCGGCGGTCACCGCGGCTCGGTCGGCCGGCTCGCCTCCGCGGTAGCCGTCCAGCACGGCACGAACCCGCAGCCGGTCCACCAGCCGATTCGCCAGCCCCGCGTCCACCGGCGGCAGGGCGACCGCTCGGTCACCGACCAGCTCGGTCAGCGCCCCGCCGGCCGCCACCAGGACGAGCGGGCCGAGCAGCGGGTCCCTGGTGATGCCCAGCGCGATCTCGGCCCCGCCGCGAAGGTGCGGCTGGAGCACCGCGCGAGGTCCGAGCCGCGCGGCCAGGTCGTCGTACGCCGCGCCCACCGCGTCGGCATCGGCCAGCCCGACGACCACCCCGCCGACGTCGCTGCGGTGCCGGATCGTCGGGTCGTCGGTCTTCAGCACCACCGGCCACCCGAGCCGTCCCGCCTCGCCCTGCGCCTCCTGACGGGAGCACACCGGCACCGTGCGGGCGACCGTGACCCCGTAGTCCGCGAGCAGCGCCAGCGACGTGGCCAGGTCGAGCTGCCCCGTGGCCAGCTCGATCCGCCACCGCCGCTGTCGATCCATCCGCACCGCGGGCGCGACCGGCATCGAGCGTCTGGCGCGCTCCGCGTGCGCCACCAGATGGCCGAGCGCACGCAGCCCACCGCGGGTGCCCTCGAGAACGGGCACCCCCCGGGTGCGGAGCCAGTCGGCCTGGACCGGGTCCACCGCGGCGGCGAGATTGCTGAGTACCACCACCGGCTTGTCGGTGGCCAGGTGCGCCGCCGCGGCGGCATGGGGGAACGACCAGTCGCCGTCGTACTCCTCGACCAGGTCCACGCCGAACGCCACCGCGGCGACCCCCGGATCGTCGGCCAGCGCCTGCAAGCAGTCGGTGAACAGCCGCTCGGTGTCGGCGCCCCGACCCCAGACGTCCAACGGGTTGTCGGCGACCAGCGGCGGGTCCAGCCAGGGCTGAATCCGGTCCCGGGTGGCTTGGCGCAGTGGCGCGAACCGGACGCCGAGCGTGTGTGCAAGGTCGGCGGTCAGGGCGCGTTCGGCGCCCGAGTCGTGCACCGTGGCGATGCCTCGCCGGAGACCCGGCCCGCCGGCGGGCACCCGGCGGCCGACGCTGAACAGCTCGAGGGCATTGACCAGCTCGTCCAGGTCGTCGACCCGGTGCACGCCGTGCGCGTCGAACAGCGCCTCCCAGGCACCGTCGTCACCGGCGAGCGCGCCGGAGTGCGCGTCGACCAACCGACGGCCGGTGGGCGATCCGCCGACCGTGAGCGCCACCACCGGGATGCCGTCGTCCGCGGCGCGGGTGAGTGCGGCTCGGAGCCGGTCGGTGTCCCGCATCGTCTCCAGCAGCAACGCGACCACTGCCGTCTCGGGCAGGTCGAGCGCGTGGTCGAGCAGCTCGGCGCTGGTCGTCACCAGCTCCTGACCGCTGGACACCGCGACGGTGAAGCCCAGCGGCCGGTGCGTCCGCAGCAGTGCCGAGAACGCCGAGCCGGAGTGGCTGATCAGGGCGATCGGTCCGGCCGTCAGCCGGTCCCGCTCCTGGTACCCGACCGCCCGGATGCCGTACGGGACGTCGACGAACCCCATGCAGCCGCCGCCGACCAGCGCCATCCCGGCCGCGGTGGCAATCTCGCGAAGCGCAGGCCCGAGCCCGTGCGCGGCACCGAACACGACCGCGCCGGCGTCACCGCGGTCGGCGGAAGCGCGCAACTGCTCGACCAGAGCCGTGTCCGGGACGCCCAGCAGCACCAGATCGACCGGATCGGGGATCTCCGTCAGCCCCGGCAGCAGCGGTCGGCCGGCGACAGAACCACCACGGGGGTTGACGAGGTGCACCTCCAGGTCAGGGTTGCCAGCGAGCACCTCACCGACCAGCCGGCTCCCGAACGACCCTGGCCGGTTGCTGGCGCCGACGATCGCGACCGATCTCGGTCGCAACATCCGGGTCAGCGCGGCGGGGGAGGCGGCGCCCGTTGTAGCCGGCGCCGCGGCCGCAGTCGGCCGGGTACGCGGGGTCCTTTGGGTGACTCTGCCCACGCCGTCCGCCAGTGCCTCGTTCGCCGCCGTGTTTGACTGACTGTTCAGTCTAGGTGCCTGCTAACCTGCGCGGCAAGGTCCCAGACCGGGGCGGGAGCGACTGCCAGGACACGATGATGACGGCCGGTACGGGCGAGCTGGGCGAGGCGACACCCGACGTCCGCAGGGACCAGATGCTGCGCGCGGCGGCCGAGCTGATCGGGGAGCGGGGATTCTCCGAGACCCGCATCGCAGACGTCGCCCGGAGGGCGGGAGCCAGCCCGGCGCTCGTCGTGTACTACTTCGGCACCAAGAACCACCTGCTCACCGAGGCCCTGCGCTGGTCCGAGCGCACCTTCTACGAGGCCGCGGACGCGGTGCTGACCGAGCAGCGCGGCGTCGTGCTCCGCCTGGAGACGCTGGTCCGGATGACATGTGTGCCCGACCTGGACGGTGACGTGACGACCGCCGGCTGGGGGCTGTGGTTCGACCTGTGGGTGCAGGCCTTCCGACACCCCGAGCTGTCCCGGGACCGCATCGAGCTGGACCAGCGCTGGCGGGACATGATCGCCGCGGTGGTGCGCGACTCCGCCGACGACGGCGAGATCGGCGCCGTCGACGCGATGGAGTTCGCGGTGACGTTCGCGGCCCTGCTGGACGGCCTGTCGATCCAGGTGGCGCTCGACGACCCGGTGGTCGGCCCGGCGCGCGCGCAGGAGATCGCGATGCGCTTCGCGGCCGCCTCGCTGGGCTTTCGCTGGTCCCCTAGCCGGCTGGGCAGATCAGCCGGGCGCCGTCGACGTCGATGACCACGTCCACGGTCTCACCCGGACGCAGCCAGGCGGGGACCACCCCCTCCGCGTTCGGCACGAAGGAGACCAGGTCGGTGTCCGCGACCCGCAGCACGGCCTGCGTGGTCGGTCCGAGGAAGACCAGCTCGGCCACGGTCGCCCGGTAGCGGTTGGGCTCCGAGCTCTCGCCGGCATCGCTCGGCCCGGGACGCCGCGGGTGCACCCGTTCCGGGCGGATCACGACCTGCGCCGGCCCTTTGACCGAGGTCGCGGCTGCCCGTGCCCGCAGCTCGAGGTCACCCAGCCGGCAGTGCGCCACGCCGTCGCGCAGCTCGTGCACGTGGACGTCGAGCAGGTTCGTCGTTCCGAGGAAGCCCGCGACGTACGCCGTGGCGGGCTCCGCGTAGACCTGCTGCGGGTCACCCACCTGCTGCACCTGGCCGTCGGCGAGCACAGCGATCCGGTCCGACATGGTCATCGCCTCCTCCTGGTCGTGCGTGACGTACAGGAAGGTGATGCCCACCTCGCGCTGCAGCTGCCGCAGCTCGAGCTGCAGCTGCTTGCGCAGCTTGGCGTCCAAGGCGCCGAGCGGCTCGTCGAGAAGCAGGACCGTGGGCCGCAGCACGAGCGCACGCGCGAGCGCCACCCGCTGTTGCTGGCCGCCGGACAGCTGGTGCGGCCGGCGCCCCGCGTAGCGGTCCATCTGCACCAGGGCGAGTGCCTCGGCGACCCGGCTGCGGGTCTCGGCCTTGCTCGCGTTGCGGTACCGGAGCCCGAAGGCGACGTTGTCGGCGACGGTCAGGAACGGGAACAGCGCGTAGGACTGGAAGACCGTGTTGACCGGTCGCCGGTGCGGTGGCAGCGCGACCAGGTCGGCCCCGTCGAGCAGGATCGTGCCTTCGTCTGGGTGCTCGAAGCCGGCGACCAGGCGGAGGGTGGTGGTCTTGCCGCAGCCGGAAGGCCCGAGCAGGGAGAAGAACTCGCCGGCCTCGATGTCGAGGCTCAGCCCGTCCACGGCTGCCGCCGCGTCGTAGCGCTTGACCAGATCCCGCAGCTGCAGCTGCCCGACCGTCACTCCCGGCAGCCTAGGCGTCGTCCAGCCGTGCCACCATGGCCGCGAACCGGTCCAGGTTGGTCACGAACCGGTCGATGTCGTCGTCGTCGTGCTGGACCGACAGCAGCCACTGCTCCGCCTTCCCCCAGGGAGGAAGGAAGACCCCGCCGTTGTGCTGCACCAGCCAGTGCGCGTGCCCGAGCCGCTCCTCGATGGCGAGGAAGTCGCGGAACGACCGGACCGGCTCTGGGCGGAAGATCACGCAGCCCTTGGCGCCGACAGTGACGCCGTGCCAGCCGACACCGTGTCGACCGACGACCTCGTCGACACCGGCGGCGATCCGCCGGCGCAGCCGCTCCAGGTGGGCGTATGCGTCCGGGACCAGGACCTCTGTCAGCGCCGCCCGGGCGGCGGCCATCGCGAGCGGGTTCCCGTTGAAGGTGCCGACCTGCTCGTAGCGGCCGTCGACCACCAGCTGCATCACCTCGGCGCTGCCGCCGATCGCGGCGGTGGACACGCCACCTCCCATCGCCTTGGCGACGCAGACCAGGTCGGGTGTGACCCCGGACAGGGCGGTGATGCCGCCCGGGCCACTGGTGAAGCCGGTCTTGACCTCGTCGAAGGTG
Organism: uncultured Actinomycetota bacterium; assembly: GCA_963704295.1. Classification (GTDB taxonomy): domain Bacteria; phylum Actinomycetota; class Actinomycetes; order Propionibacteriales; family Nocardioidaceae; genus JACCVL01. Next base: position 2,185,810 of record OY969884.1, read on the forward strand.
AGCAGCGCGTCGTGCTCGTCCAGCAGGCGCCGCAGTCCGGCGAGGTAGCCGTCGTCCGGCGGGATGATGCCGGCGTTCATCATCACCGGCTCCACGATCATCCCGGCGATCCGCCCCGGGTGCCGGGACAGGGCCGACTCGACCGCGGCCAGGTCGTTGAACCCGACCAGCACGACCAGGTCGCGGATCGCGGCCGGGATCCCGGAGCTGGCGGCCACAGGGGTCGGCCGGTCTGCCGGCCCGACCTCGTCGGCCTCCGGCTGCACCGAGACCTGCACAGAGTCGTGGTGCCCGTGGTAGCACCCCTCGACCTTGATGATCAGGTCGCGTCCGGTCGCCGCCCGCATGAGGTGTACCGCGTCCATCGTTGCCTCGGTGCCGGAGTTGGCGAATCGCCACAGCGGCAGCCCGAACCGCCGGGCCAGCTCGTCACCGACCACGATCGCGTCCTCGGTGGGCTGTGCGAAGTGGGTACCGCGGCGCACCCGCTCGGACACCGCGGTGACGATCGCCGGGTGCGCGTGCCCGGCGACCGACACGCCGTATCCCCCGTGCAGGTCGACGTACTCGGTGCCGTCGACGTCGTAGACCTTCGACCCCTGCCCGTGGCTGAGCCAGACCGCCTGCGGTTCGGCGATCTGCCAGCTGGAGGTGGCCCCGCCGGCGAGCACCCGGCCGGCAGCGGCGATCAGGTCGCGACTGCGCGGCTGCCTGGCCACGAAGGAGGCGGTCTCGCGCTCGATCAGCTCGTTCAGGGAGCCGGGGTCGTCCAGGCTCGTTCGGTCCTCGGCTGCGCGGGTGATCGTCACGAGACGGCTCCCGGATAGGTTATTGACTGATCGTTCAGTCTATGCGAGCGTGCAAGAGCCGGGCAACAGACTCATCGCGGAGGCCGTGATGGCAGCTGGTGGACCGCGGTGGAGCCGCCGCGAGCTCCTCGTTCGCGCCGGGCTTGCCGGTGTCGCTGTTCCGGTGCTCGGCGCGCTCGGCAGCTGTGCCACCCGCACTCAGAGCAGCTCCGGCGGCGTCGAGCTGGTCATCGCCTCCCCGGACGACCCGGTGACCTGGCCGATCGACCCGGACAACCCACCCATCGCCGACGGGCTCCGCCCGGAGAAGAACGCAAAGCTGCGGCTCTACAACTACGCCGACTACCTAAGCCCGGGCTCGATCAAGGCCTTCGAGGAGAAGTACGACTGCGACGTGTCGGTCTCGACCTTCAACTCCACGGACGAGTCGCTGGCCAAGGTCCGGTCCGGGGGCGTGCCGTTCGACGTCTACTTCCCGAGCTACGACCAGATCTCCAAGCTGGTCTCCGCCGGTCTGATCCGCCCGCTGAACCACACCTACCTGCCGCACATCGAGGACGTCTGGCCCCAGTTCACCAACCCTTGGTACGACGGCGAGTGGCGCTACACCGTGCCGTACACGATCTACACGACCGGGATCGGCTGGCGGGCAGACTTGATCAGCGAGGACATCGGCGCGCGGGAGAACCCTTACGACGTCTTCTGGGACCCGCAGTACGCCGGCGACCTGGCCGTGATCGACGACTGGCACACGGCGATGGGCATGGTGCTGCTGCGCAACGGGATCACCGACCTCAACACCGCAGATTCCGACGATCTGGCGCTGGTCCGCACCGAGCTGCTCGAGCTGACCGAGACGACCAAGCCCAAGGTCACGATCACGATGTACAACGACCTCCCGGGCAGCCAGTACGGGCTGGCGCAGATGTGGTCCGGCGACGCGGTGAACGCGCAGTACTACCTCGGCCAGGGCGTGTCCGCCGAGACGCTGCGGTACTGGTTCCCCCAGGACGGCCGCGGGATGGTCGACAACGACTTGATGGTCGTGCTGACCGGTGGTCAGAACCCGGTGCTGTCGCACCTGTTCCTGGACCACATGCTCGAGGAGAAGAACGCGATCGCGAACTTCGGCTGGACCGGCTACCAGCCGCCGCAACGCAGCATCAACCCGCAACGGCTGGTGGACGAGAAGTACCTGCCCGCCAACCTGGTCGACGCCGCCGTCCTGCCCGAGTACTTCGACGCCGGCTACCGGCTGCTGGAGCTCCCCCCGGAGGTGGACGCCGCCTGGCACGGGGTCTGGCAGGAGTTCAAGGCCGGTGCCTGAACCGTCCACCAAGCAGGGGGTGCGCCTGCTGTGGCCGGCCCTCGCCATGCCCGGCATCGTCTGGCTGGCGCTGCTGTTCGTCGGCCCGCTCTACGTCGTGGTGGCCATCGTCTTCGGCCAGGTGGACCCGGTCTTCCGGACCGCGGTGCCGGTGTGGAACCCCCTGGCCTGGGACTTCACCCAGTTCCGGTTCGTGCTCGAGCGGATCGTCGGGGAGGGTGCCTTCTTCGGGCCTGCGCTCTGGCGCACCGCCGTCTACGTCCTCGTCGCGAGCTCGCTGTGCCTGGTGATCGCCTATCCGGTGGCCTACTACACAGCGCGTTACGCCGGTCGCCGCAAGGCACTGCTGCTCACGCTGCTGATCGCGCCGTTCTGGATCTCCTACATGATGCGGATGCTGGCCTGGGTGAACCTGCTGCAGGACGACGGCCTGGTCAACCAGGCGCTGTCGCTCGGCGGGCTCTTCCCCGGTGACGTGGACTGGCTGAACGGGCGCGGGTCCACCGTGATCCTGGGGCTGGTCTACGGCTACGTGCCGTACATGATCCTGCCGCTGTTCGCCGGTCTGGACCGGATCTCCTCGGCCGTGCTCGAAGCGGCCCGGGATCTGGGGGCGAGCAGGTGGGAGGCGTTCCGCCGGGTCACCCTGCCGCTGTCCCGCCCGGCGATCATCGCCGGCGTCCTGCTGACCTGCCTGCCCATGCTCGGCGACTACTTCACCAACGACCTGCTGTCCGCGTCGCCGCAGACGTCGATGGCCGGCAACCTGATCAACAACAGCGTGCAGACTCCCGGCCAGACCGGACAGGCCGGAGCGCTGGTGCTGCTGGTGCTGCTCGTGGCCCTCGTCCCGATGTTGCTCTACGTCCGCAGCACCCGGGACACGGCCGGGATGCGGTCATGACGCGCCGGTTGCGAGCAGGTGGCCACGGGTCGCGACACACGCTGCTCGCGGGGATCACGGCGCTGTACCTGCTGTGGTCGCTGCTGCCGGTGCTGATCGCGGTGCTGTTCTCCTTCAACGACAGCCGATCCCGCACCAGCTGGCAGGGGTTCTCGATGCGCTGGTACTACGGCGACCCCGAGCGGTCGGTGTGGTTCGACGACAGCCTGCACACCGCCCTGGTGCACACCCTGCGGCTGGGCGTCCTCACCACCTTGATCGTGGTCCCGCTCGGTGTCGCGCTCGCCCTCGGCCTGGACCGGTGGCGCGGACGGCTGCCCGCCGGTGCGAACGTGGCCGTGCTGCTGTCGTTCGTGCTGCCGGAGACGCTGCTGGCGGTGGCGCTGCTGTTCGTCGTCACGACGCTGGTGACGCCGCTCCAGCTGGGGCTGTCCGCCCAGGTCGCGGGGCTGATCACGTTCCAGCTGTCCTATCCGGTGATCATCGTCCGCAGCCGGCTGCTCACCATCGGCACCCAGTACGAGGAGGCGGCGGTCGACCTCGGGGCGTCACCGCTGGGTGCGGTCCGCCGGGTGCTGCTGCCGATGCTCGCGCCGGCCATCCTGGCCAGCGCGGTGCTGGTGTTCGCCGACGTGATCGACGACTTCGTGATCGTCCGCTACCTGTCGGGCGACGCGTCCACCGAGCCGACCTCGGTGAAGATCTACAACAGCGCCCGGGCCGCCCCGACCCCGGCGCTGAACGCCCTCGCGTCCTTGATGCTGGCCGCGTCGCTGCTGGCGATCGTGGTCGGGTTCGCCGTCTACCGGCTGCTCACCCGGGGTGAGCGTGGCGGCTCGCGGGGCCTGGACGCGTTCACCGGAGAGGTGTGAGACCGATGTCCATCCAGTCCACCGACCAGCCCACGGGACCGTTCTCGCGGACGACGCCCGGGCCGAGGCCGGCACCGGCCGCTCTCGAACGCGCCGGACTCACCGCCGCGCTGGCGCCGTTCGGCCAGAGCCGGATGCTGCCCCGGGCCGCGTACACCCACCCCGAGGTCCTCGACTGGGAACGGCGCGAGGTGTTCGGCCGCTGGGCCTGTCTCGGCCGGGCCGCGGACCTCGCCGACGCCGGTGCCCAGTGCGCCTACCGCAGCGGCGGTGAGAGCGTGCTCCTGGTCCGCGGTGACGACGGGGAGCTGCGCGGCTTCGCGAACGTCTGCCGGCACCGGGGGCACGAGCTGCTGCCGGTGGACGGCACGGCGTCGGCGCGCAGCATCGTGTGCCCCTACCACGCCTGGTCCTACCGGCTCGACGGCTCACTGCAGGCGGCGCCGGGCTTCCGCGACCTGCCCGGCTTCGACCCGGCGGCGCACGGGCTGGTCGAGCTGCCGGTGCACGACTGGCACGGCTGGCTGTTCGTGGACACGTCCGGGTCGGCCGGGCCGTTCGCCGACCACGTCGGCTCGCTCGAGCAGGTGGTGGGGCCGTACGAGCTGGAGCGACTGGTGTTCGGCCCGCCGCACAGCTACGACGTCGCGGCGAACTGGAAGGTCGTCATCGAGAACTACCAGGAGTGCTACCACTGCGCGATGATCCACCCCGAGCTGTGCCGGGTGACGCCGCCGAAGAGCGGTGACGACCTGGTCGCGGAAGGGGCCTGGGTCGGCGGCTGGATGGACTTGCGCGAGTCGGCGGAGACCATGTCACTGGACGGGCACAGCCGCGGAGCGGTGATCGCCACCCTCGGCGAGCACGAGCGCCGGACGGTGATGTACCTGGCGGTGCTGCCCAACCTGCTGGTCAGCCTGCACCCCGACTACGTGATGGTGCACCACCTGACACCGCTGGCGCCGGACCGCACCCGGATCTCGTGCGCCTGGGGTTTTCCCGCCGAGGTGGCGGCGGCCGCGGACTTCGACCCGTCGTACGCCGTCGACTTCTGGGACCTCACCAACCGGCAGGACTGGGCGGCCTGTGAGTCCGTGCAGCGCGGGCTGCGCTCCCGGCACTGGCGGCCGGGACCGCTGGCCCCCGAGGAGACCGGGGTCTACCACTTCGTTAGCTACATGGCCCGCCGCTACCTCGACGGCTGAGCGGACCGAGGCTCAGACCGGGTCGGTCTCGGCCGGGCCGAAGACGACCAGCACGTCGAGGTCGTCGGTGACGTCGTGGAACCGGTGCTCCTCGTATGCCGGCACGAAGAGCACCGACCCCGCCGACACGTCCACGGTCTCGCCACCACCGGTGAAGCGGCCCCGACCGGACACCACGACGTAGACCTCGTCCTCACGGTGCGGGCGCTGGTCATCCACGCCACCGGCTGCGATGACGTACGAGCCGGCGCTGAGCGCGCGGACGCGGAGGAACTCGTCGTAGGCACCGGGGCCGTAACCGTCCCGCGCGCGCCGCCCGGCGCCGGTGAGATGCCGCATCTGCGCATTCCACCATGCCTGGTGCAACCGCCGGCCGGGTTGGCGCGTCCTACTGGTGTGTCCGGCGTCCTGGCCGGCCGTCACCCGAGACGAGGCGTCGTGCTCGCTGTGCTTGCCGCCGTGCTGCTCCCGTTCGTGCTGCTCGGACTGGTCCTGGCGCTGGCTGCGCTCGAGGACGGGCTGGAGACGGGCGACACGGGGGACCCGGTTCCGGACCTCGACTGACGCCTCCCCGGCCGAACCGGGCGATTGCCGCCGGGGGAGACTCTGCACGTGGAGATCGCTCTCACCGTGCTGCTTCTCGCGGCTGCCGTGACCGCGGTGAGCTCCCTTGCCGGGCGGTTCTCGGTCTCGGCGCCGCTGCTGCACGTGATCATCGGTATCGCGGTGTCCTTCCTGAGCTTCGTGCCGGACATCGAGCTGGACCCGGACGTCGTCCTGCTCGGGCTGCTGCCGCCCCTGCTGTACTCGGCGGCGATCCGCACCTCGCTGGTGGACTTCACCCGCAACAAGCGGCCGATCGGGCTGCTGTCGGTCGGTCTCGTGGTGTTCACCACGGTCGGCATCGGGCTGCTGACGTACGCGCTGCTGCCGGTGCCGCTGGCGGCGGCCATGGCGCTCGGGGCGGTCGTGGCACCGCCGGACGCCGTGGCAGCCACCGCCATCGCGCGCCGGGTCGGCATGCCGCGCAGGGTCGTCACCATCCTCGAGGGGGAGAGCCTGGTCAACGACGCCACCGCGCTGGTCTGCCTGCGGGTGGCGATCGTGGCCATCACCGGCAGCGTGTCCACCGGGGACGTGGCGGTCGAGTTCGCGCTGTCCGCCGGCGGTGGACTGGCCATCGGCCTGGCGGTCGGCTGGCTCGTGTCGCTGATCCGGCGACGGGTGACCGATCCGGTCACCGACGGCGTGCTCTCGCTGCTCACCCCGTGGCTGGCCTACCTCCCGGCCGAGGAGGTGCACGCCTCCGGGGTGCTGGCCGTGGTCGTCGCCGGTCTGCTGCTCGGGCATCGGTCGCCGCTCATCCAGGAGGGCGCCTCCCGGATCTTCGAGCGCACGATCTGGTCGGCCGTGCAGTTCCTGCTCGAGGGCCTGGTCTTCCTGCTCATCGGCCTGCAGCTGCGGGGCATCCTCGACGACCTGGAGACCGGCGAGATCGGGATCCGGCGGACCCTGCTGGTGGGAGCCGCGGTGCTGGTCTGGGTGATCGTGCTCCGGCTGGTGTGGGTGTTCCCCGCGACGTACCTGCCCCGGCTCATCCCCCGCATCCGCAGCGCCGACCCGAATCCGCCCTGGCAGGTGCCCATGCTCGTCACGTGGGCGGCGATGCGCGGCGTGGTCTCACTCGCGGCGGTGTTCCTGCTGCCGGACGAGACGCCGCTGCGCGAGGCGCTGGTCCTGATCGCCTTCATCGTGGTGGTCGGAACCCTGCTGCTGAACGGTCTGACGCTGCCGTGGATGGTCCGGCGGCTGGGGCTGTCCGGGCCCGACCCCGCCGAGGACCACCTGCAGGAGGCCGGCGTACTGCAGCGCGCCTCCACCCGCGGCATCCAGGCGCTGGAGGAGGCGCTCACCGGCGACGAGCCCGAGCAGGTGGTGCAGCGGCTCCGGCAGCGCTCGCTCGAGCGAGCCGAGTCGGCGTGGGAGCGGCTGGGCAACACCGCGGAGCCGCCGAGCCGGGTGTACGCCCGGCTGCGGGAGGTCATGCTGGACGCGGAGCGGGCCGAGGTGGTCCGGATCCGCGACGAGGGGCTGGTGGCCCACGACGTGCTCCGCGACGTGATGCTGGTGCTCGACCTGGAGGAGAGCATGGTGGAACGCGCCCAGGGCTCGGCCTCGGAGGACCGGGACACCGAGCTGGTCACCCCGCTGCCCGCCACCGGTGCGCCGTGCGAGCACCTGCGGGAGCGGGCGGCGCTCCCGGCGCCGGAGACCCCGCAGGGGTGCGCCGAGTGCCTGCGAGACGGGACCGAGTGGGTGCATCTGCGGCTGTGCATCAGCTGCGGACACGTCGGGTGCTGTGACTCCTCCCCGCAGCGGCATGCCGAGGCGCACTACCGGCGGAGCGGGCATCCGGTGATCCGGAGCTTCGAGACCGGTGAGGCCTGGCGCTGGTGCTTCGTCGACGAGCTCCTCGGCTGATCTCAACCCGGGGGGGTGCTGACGGAGAGGACGGCGCGGGTGCCCGGGTACTCGGTCTGGGTCCACAGCCGGTCCGCCTCCGGGTCGTACGCCAGGTCCTCCGGTCCGACCGGGAGCGCGTCGGGGTGCCGGGCGAACGGACCGCCGGCCGGCCCCGTCCACAGCTGACCACGCCGGCGCCGGCCGCGACTGGCGGAGATCACGTATCTGCCGCGGACGCGGACCGCCCCCTGCATGCTTGCGATGCCGGTGCGCAGCACCTCGGCCGCCCGGTCGGGAGCGGGCAGTCCGGAGTCGGGGTCGATGGTCCAGCGCGCCAGCCGGGCGTCCCGGCCCCGCCGGTCGTACTCCCCGGCGACCAGCGAGAGCCCGTCCGGGTCGGTGCGGTCCAGGGACAGGAACGACCAGCGCAGCGGGGTCGCGTCGCCCTCACCGGTGCCGCTCCAGGAAGCCGACTGGGGCAGTACGTGCCGGACTCCGTGGTCGGACGGCACCCCGGGACCGAGCCGGATCAGGTCGGTCAGGTCGAAGACCCGAACCCCGTGCCTGGTGTCGGCCACCAGCAGCCGCCGCCCCAGCCACACCAGGCCGCCGGCGTGCACCCGGACCGGCCGGTGCCGGACCGCGCCCGACCACTGCTCCCGGTAGGGCTCGACCAGCAGGACGTGGACGTACCGCGGCCCGTCCGGGCCGCCGGCCAGGTCGACGACCGTCACCCGGGACGCCTGGTCCGACCGCCCGTGCAGCTTGGCGTACCAGCCGGCCAGCAGCACCCGGCCGGCGGCCTCGACCGGCCCGGCGTCGGCCGAGAGAGTCAGGCCCTGCGGCCACCACACCTCGTCCCGCTGGTCCGCGGCGTCCCAGCCGAAGCCGGTGGCGTGCGGGTCGGCAGCCGTGGACCCGGCCGAGCCGCCCGGAGGCGGCAGCCACCGAGCCTGCCGTCCCTGCGCGTCGTCGGCGCGGACGTCGTCCAGCAGGCCGCGCATACCCACCCGGTCGCCGAGCTGGTCGGCGACGATCCGGCCGAGCCCGTTGTCGGCGTTCGGGCGCAGCCGCATGCCGCCGGTCATCGCGACGGTCAGGTGCCCATCTCGTGCACCGCGGCGTCGATCGCCCCGGCCAGGTCGACGTCCTTGGCGGTGATGCCGCCGGCGGAGTGCGTGGACAGTCGGAAGGTCACCGTCGTCCAGCGGATGTCGATGTCCGGGTGGTGGTCCCGCTCCTCGGCGGCACGCGCCACCTGCACCACGAGGTTGACCCCGCGCAGGAACGACGGTGCCTGCACGGATCGCTCCAGCGCGTTGTCCCGCACCTCCCAGTGCGGGCGCTCGGCCATCGCGGCGTGCAGGTCGTGGTCGCTGAGGATGTCGGCCATGCCCCGAACGTAGCGGGCCGCGCCCGGTCGGTCAGCAGCGCGGCGGCAGTTGGTCAGGCCGGCTCGGAACGGCTGTCCCGGCGGCCGATCTTCGCGCCAAGCCAGACCAGCGGGTCGTACTTGCGGTCCACGACCCGCTCCTTCATCGGGATGATCGCGTTGTCGGTGATCTTGATCCCCTCCGGACAGACCTCGGTGCAGCACTTGGTGATGTTGCACATCCCGAGTCCGGCGGCGCCCTGGGCCAGCTGCCGGCGGTCGTGGGTGTCCAGCGGGTGCATGTCCAGCTCGGCGTACCGGAGGAAGAACCGCGGCCCGGCGAAGGCCGGCTTGTTGTCCTCGTGGTCCCGGATGACGTGGCAGGTGTCCTGACACAGGAAGCACTCGATGCACTTGCGGAACTCCTGGCCTCGCTCCACGTCGACCTGCATCATCCGGCGCTTGCCGTCAGCGTCCGCCGGGCCGGGCGCGAAGGCCGGCAGCTCGCGGGCCTTCTCGTAGTTGTAGGAGACGTCGGTCACCAGGTCGCGCACGATCGGGAACGTCCGCATCGGGGTGACGGTGATCTGCTCGGACGGGTCGAAGTCCGCCAGCCGGGTCATGCACATCAGCCGCGGACGCCCGTTGATCTCCGCCGAGCAGGAGCCGCACTTGCCCGCCTTGCAGTTCCACCGCACCGCCAGGTCGCCGGCCTGGGTGGCCTGCACCCGGTGGATCGCGTCCAGGACGACCTCGCCCTCCTCCACCGAGACGGTGAAGTCCCGCAGCTCGCCACCGCTGCGGTCACCCCGCCAGATCCGCAACGTCAGGTCGTAGGCCATCTCGGGTGTCCTCTCGTCTGCTGCTCGGGTCGGTCGGCTCTAGTCGAACAGCGACCGGAGCTCGTCCGGCATCTGTGGCAGCGGCTGCCGGGTGAGCGTGACCGCGCCGTCGTCGTCGAGGGTGACGACCAGATTGACTGTTCCCCACTGGTCGTCGGTGCCCGGGAAGTCCTCCCGCGTGTGCCCGCCGCGCGACTCGGTGCGCTGCTCGGCGGCCAGCGCGATGCACCGGCTGACGAGCAGCATGTTGGGCAGGTCGAGCGCCAGGTGCCAGCCGGGGTTGTACTGCCGGTGCCCCTCGACCGCGACGTACGGCAGCCTGCTGGCCAGCTCGTCGAGTCGCTGTTGCGCCTCGGCCAGCTCGTCGCCCTTGCGGATGATCCCGACCAGCGCCTGCATGGACTCCTGCAGCTCATGCTGGAGGGTGTAGGCGTTCTCGCTCGGTGACCCGTCGTCGGCTGCCGCGTCGAACGGCTGGACCGCCGCCGCGGCGGCGGCCCGGATGTCGTCGTCGGGAACCTGCGGGCGCTGCTCCCCCGAGCGCTCGGCCTCGTACGCGGCGTTCAGCCCGGCCCGACGGCCGAACACCAGCAGGTCGGACAGCGAGTTCCCCCCGAGCCGGTTGGAGCCGTGCATCCCGCCGGCCACCTCGCCGGCGGCGTACAGCCCCGGCACGGTGGACGCACCCGAGTCGGGGTCGACCTCCACCCCGCCCATCACGTAGTGGCAGGTAGGCCCGATCTCCATCGGCTCCGCGGTGATGTCGACGTCGGCCAGCTCCTTGAACTGGTGGTACATGCTCGGCAGCCGTCGCTGGATGTACTCCGCCGAGCGGCGAGACGCGATGTCGAGGAACACGCCCCCGTGCGGTGAGCCCCGGCCGGCCTTGATCTCGGAGTTGATCGCCCGGGCCACCTCGTCGCGGGGCAGCAGCTCGGGGGGGCGGCGGTTGTTGGTCTTGTCGTCGTACCAGCGGTCCGCCTCCGCCTCGGAGTCGGCGGTCTCCGCCTTGAAGAACTCCGGGATGTAGTCGAACATGAACCGCTTGCCCTCGGAGTTGCGCAGCACACCGCCGTCGCCGCGCACCGACTCGGTGACGAGGATCCCCTTGACGCTGGGCGGCCAGACCATCCCGGTCGGATGGAACTGGACGAACTCCATGTTGATCAGGCTGGCGCCGGCGCGGAGCGCGAGGGCGTGCCCGTCGCCGGTGTACTCCCACGAGTTGCTCGTCACCTGGTAGCTCTTGCCGATGCCACCGGTCGCCAGCACCACGGTCGGTGAGTCGAACACGATGAAGCGGCCGGACTCGCGCCAGTAGCCGAACGCGCCGGCGATCCGGTCACCGTCCTTGAGCAGCTCGGTGACGGTGCACTCCATGAACACGTCGATGCCCAGGGCGACGGCGTGCTGCTGCAGGGTCCGGATCATCTCCAGACCGGTCCGGTCGCCGACGTGCGCCAGCCGGGCGTAGCGGTGACCGCCGAAGTCGCGCTGCGAGATCAGCCCCTCCGCGGTGCGGTCGAACAGCGCACCCCACGACTCCAGCTCGAGGACCCGCTCGGGCGCCTCCTGGGCGTGCAGCTGTGCCATCCGCCAGTTGTTCAGCATCTTCCCGCCGCGCATGGTGTCGCGGAAGTGCACCTGCCAGCCGTCCTCGGACCAGACGTTGCCCATCGCGGCGGCGATGCCGCCCTCGGCCATCACCGTGTGTGCCTTGCCCAGCAGGGACTTGCAGACGATCGCGGTCCGGGCGCCCGCGTCGTGCGCAGCGATGGCGGCCCGCAGCCCCGCGCCGCCGGCGCCGATGACGATGACGTCGTACTGGTGCCGCTCGTAGTCGGTGGTGCTCATCTCAGGCCCTTCACGGTCAGAAGAAGCGTGGGTCGTCGAAGGCGCCGGTCGCCAGCAGGTAGACGTAGAAGTCGGTGAGCGCCACGGAGAACAGCGAGTACCAGGCCCATTGCGGGTGCCGGGTGTTCAGCCGGGAGACGAACGTCCACGCCCGATAGCGCACCGGGTGCTTGGAGAAGTGCCGCAGCCGGCCGCCGACCGCGTGCCGGCAGGAGTGGCAGGACAGGGTGTAGCCCCAGATCAGCACGATGTTGACGATCATGATCACGGTGCCGAGGCCCATGTGACCCCACTCGCCCTCGGTGTCCCGGAAGGCCAGCACGGTGTCGAAGGTCAGCACCGCCGCCACGACCGCCGAGGCGTAGAAGAACCAGCGGTGCACGTTCTGCACGATCAGCGGGAAGCGGGTCTCCCCGGAGTACGACCGGTGCGGCTCGGCCACCGCGCAGGCCGGCGGAGACAGCCAGAAGGCCCGGTAGTAGGCCTTGCGGTAGTAGTAGCAGGTGAGCCGGAAGCCCAGCGGGAAGATCAGGATCAGCAGTGCCGGCGACAGCGGGAACCAGCTGATCGGCTGGCCGAAGTCACTGGCTCCGTCGACGCACTCGGTGCTCAGACAGGGCGAGTAGAAAGGCGACAGGTAGGGGGTCGAGTAGTAGTCGGCGCCGGAGAAGGCCCGCCAGGTCGAGTAGATGACGAACGCGGTGAAGACGGTGAAGGTGAGCGCCGGTGCGACCCACCACCGGTCCTGCCGCAGCGTCCTGTCCGTGATTCGGGCCCGGCGCGGCTCCAGGACACCGCGCGACGTCGACGTCGACGTCGCCATCAGGGGGCGCACCTGCGGGGAGCGCGTGCCATCCGACCTCCTCGTGACCGACATCGTGCGCCGCGTCCATGGCGGGGCATCATCGTGCGCTCACCGCGGACCTTGGGCCGTGACCGCCCTCACAACCAGGCAGAGACGGTGCTCACAACGTATAACGCGCGGGGTCCTGGGGCGCGGTGCGGGTGGGCACCGACGTCCCGCCCGCAACGGTCCGTCCCCCCGTACGATCGCGGCCGTGCCGGAGCAGCGGACGGATGCCGAGCGGCTGGTCGTAGCCGCCGCCATCGTCGAGCACGGGCGGTTGCTGGCTGCCCGCCGGCGGGCGCCGGAGCAGCTGCGCGGGCGGTGGGAGCTTCCCGGCGGCAAGGCCGAGCCGGGGGAGTCACCGGCCGAGGCACTGCGGCGCGAGATCGGTGAGGAGCTCGGCTACCGGATCGCCGTCGGCGCCCAGGTCGGCGTGACCGGCCGGCTGCCGGACGGCCGGCTGCTGCGGGCGTACGAGTGTCGGCCGGTCGGTGCCGTCGGCGACCCGGCCGGGGAGCCGGTCCCGCACGAGCACGACGCCGTGCGCTGGCTCGCGCCGGAGGAGCTGGATGAGGTGGCCTGGCTGGAGGCCGACCGCCCGCTGGTCGAGGCCCTACGCGACCGGTTGCTCGACGGCGAGTCGCTCCAGGGCGGTGCGGTCGGGGGAGCGGCACGGATCGGCGGCACCGTGCGCCGACCGACCGGACCGTGGACCCCGGCCGTGCACGCGCTCCTCGACCACCTCGCGGCGTCGGGTCTGGACGGGGTGCCGCGGGTGCTCGGCCGCGACTCCCGGGGACGGGAGGTGCTCAGCCACCTGCCGGGGCGCATCGTCGAGGTCGACGTCGAGGAGCCGAGCGACGCCGTGCTGGTCGACGCGGTGCGCTGGCTGCGCCGGTTCCACGAGGCGGTGTCGACCTTCCGGCCGGCGGGTCCGGTTCGCTGGCGGCAGGGGACGCGCACCCTCCAGAGCGACGAGATCATCTGCCACAACGACCCGGGTGCGTACAACTGGATCGTCGCGGCGGACCGCTTCGTCGGCGTCATCGACTGGGACCTGGCCGGACCCGGGCGGCCGGTGGACGACCTGGGCTTCCTCGCCTGGACGGGCGTTCCGCTGTTCCGTGAGGTCCACGTCGACGACGTCGTCCGGCGGCTGCGTCTGGTCGCGCGGACCTACGGCGACCTCGACCCGGTCGACGTCCTGCATGCCTCGGTGGGCCGGATGGTGCAGGCGGGGGAGCGGATCGCCGCCGGGCAGGCGGCCGGTGACGCCGGCATGCTGGCGCTCGGCACGCGCGGCGAGCCGGCCCGGACGGCGGGCCGGGTCGCCAGGCTGCGCGAGCGAATGCCCCCGTTGCTCGCCGCGCTCGGCCGTTCCGCGGCCGAGCGCTGACCCGGCGGTCAGCCGGCGAGGTGCTCGCGCAGGAAGCGCACCTGCAGCAGCTGGACGTTCTCGGCGACGACCTCCTGCGGCGTCATGTGCGTCACACCCGACAGCGGCAGCACCGTGTGCGGCCGGCCCGCCTCCAGCAGCGCGGCGGACAGCCGCAGCGTGTGCGCCACCACGACGTTGTCGTCGGCCAGTCCGTGGATGATCATCAGCGGGCGTTCCAGCCGCTCGGCCAATGGCAGCAGCGAGTTCGCCTCGTACACCTCCGGCTGCTCGCCGGGGTGGCCGAGATAGCGCTCGGTGTAGAAGGTGTCATAGAGCCGGAGGTCGGTCACCGGGGCGCCGGCGACCGCGCAGGCGAAGACGTCCGGGCGGGCCAGCACCGCGAGCGCGGCGAGGTAGCCGCCGTACGACCAGCCGGTGATCCCGACCCGGCCGACGTCGACGTCGTCGGGGTAGCGCCGGCCGATCTCCGCGACCGCGTCGACCTGGTCCTGCAGGGTTACCTCTGCCAGCCGGTCGCGGACCGCGCGGTCCCAGGCGGGTCCGCGGTTCGGGGTCCCGCGCCCGTCGGTGACCACGACGCAGAACCCCTGGTCCGCCAGCCACTGGGACTCGAGGAACGGTCGCGACGCCGACACGCACCGCAACGCGTGCGGACCGCCGTAGGGGTCCATCAGCACCGGCAGCCGCCCGCCGCCCGGCCGGTGGTCGCGCGGGAACAGCACGGCCGTACGGAGCTCGCGCTCACCGGCGCGGAGCATCGTCACAGCCGGCCGGAAGCCGGCGTACTCCTGCAGGTTGGTGAGCTCGGTCCGGTCGCCGTCCGCGACGACGAACACCCGGATCCCGTCCGCATCCAGGCCACCGCGCGTGACCGCCCAGGTGCCACCGGCGACGGCGCCGCCGTGCACGGCCGGTCCCTCGGTGCTCGCACCGGGCGGGACGCTGCCGTCCCAGCCGACCCTGGCGAGGTGCATCTCGGTGGGCTCGGCGGTCGCGTGCACCCAGACGCCGTCGCCGTCGACGGACCCCACCGAGGTCACCTGCAGCCCCGGCGGGCTGAACGGGACACCGTCGACCGCGAGTCGGTAGGTGTCCGTGGCGGGATCCGGCTCGATGGTGAGCAGCCGACCGTCCGGGGTCCAGGCCGGCACCCCGTCGTACGGCTCCAGCCAGACGTCGTCGTGTTGTTCGGCGAGCACGCGGGTGCCGCCCGACTCCTCCACCGCCAGCACCTGCGCGTCCCGCTGGTCGCGGCTCATCACCTGCAGCAGGGGGGTGCCGCGCGTCGGCCAGCTCACCCGGCACAGGTAGGGGAACCCTTCCCGGTCCCAGCCGACCTCGTGCCGGGTGCCGTCCAGGCGGACCGACCACAGCGACACCTCGGCGTTGGTGGTGCCGGCGGCGGGGTAGCGCTGCTGGACCGGCGGCCGCTCGGGGTTCGCCGGGTCGGCCAGGTGCCACACCGGGACGCGGGACTCGTCGTACCGCTCGACCAGGAGGGCCGCGCCGTCGGGCGCCCACCAGAAGCCGCGCAGCCGGTCCATCTCCTCCGCGGCGACGAACTCGGCCTGTCCCCACACGACTCCGGCACCGTCGGGCTCGACCAGGCTTCGGTCTCCTGACCCGTCGGAGGCCGAGCAGCGCAGCGCGCCGTCGGCTGCGTAGGCGACCTGACGCCCGGTCGGGTCGAGCCGGGGGTCGATGACGGCGCCGGTGGCCGGCAGCTCGGTGGTGTCTCCGGTCGCGAGGTCGACCAGCCAGAGCCGGCCGGACAGGGCGAAGCAGGCGCGGGTGTGGTCGGCGTCGGTGGCATAGCCGACGACACCGGCGCCGGTCTCGCGGCTGCGCTCGCGACGGGCCCGCTCGGCCGCGGACAGCTGCTCGCCCTCGTCCCCGAGCAGCTGGGCGGGGTCGGCGAGCAGCCGTTCCTCGGCGGTCCCGACGTCGTACGCCCACAGCAGGCCGGTCCGCTCGGTGCCGGACCGGCTGCGCAGGAACAGCACCCGCTGCCCGTCCGGGCTGACACTGAGGGCGCGGGGGACGCCGAGGGTGAACCGGCCGGTCCGAGCCGACAACCGCGGAAACGACACGGACTCGTGCAGCGGAGCGGAGGATTGGGCAGCCGTCATCCGGCGCATCCTGCCAGCCGGCCGGCTTCCTCCGACCGACGATGACGCATTCCCGTCGTCGGGGCGACGGAAATGCATCATCGTCGGCCACCGGGGACGGGCGGGGCGGGTCGTAACCTGTGCCGGGTGAGTGCTCCCACCGACCCCAGGCCCCGCGCGGCCCGCCGGATCGTCCTGGTGCACGCGCACCCCGATGACGAGTCGATCAACGACGGTGCGCTGATGGCCCGGTACGCCGCGGAGGGCGTCCACGTCACGCTGGTCACCTGCACCCTGGGTGAGCTGGGCGAGGTGCTGGTGCCCGAGCTCGAGCACCTGGCCCACGAGCAGCAGGGCGGCCTCGGTGAGCACCGGATCGGCGAGCTCGAGACGGCGATGGCCGCGCTCGGGGTCACCGACCACCGGTTCCTCGGCGGCCCCGGGTGCTACCACGACACCGGGATGGTCTGGACCGACGCGGGCGGGGCGGCGGCGCCGCCGGAGCGGCCGGCCGGGGCGTTCTGGGACGCCGACCTGCTGGAGGCGACCGACCACCTGGTCGCCATCCTGCGCGAGGTGCGCCCGCAGGTGCTGGTGACCTACGACCAGTACGGCAACTACGGACACCCGGACCACATCCAGGCGCACCGGGTGGCGACCTACGGCGTTGCGCTGGCGGCGGCGCCGTCGTACCGGCTCGACCTCGGCCCGGCATGGGACGTGGCCAAGGTCTACTGGACGGCAACCCCGGAGTCCTCGATGCGGGAGAGCATCCGTCGGCTCCGCGAGGCGGGGGACACCACCACGTTCGAGGGGCTCGACCCTGAGGGCCCGCTGCCACCGTTCGTCGTCGCGGACGAGCTGCTCACCGCCCGGGTCGACGGCCTCGACTACGTGGACGCAAAGATGGCTGCCATGCGGGCGCACGCCACCCAGATCCAGGTGGACGGGCCGTTCTTCGCCCTGGCCGACAACGCCGGCCGCGAGGTCTGGGCGGTGGAGCACTACCGCCAGGTCAAGGGACCCCGCGGGCCGGTGGACCCCGCCACCGGGCTCGAGGCGGACCTGTTCGCCGGCCTCGACGTCGACTCGCCCGGCGAACCGACCGGGCCGGCGTGACGGCCGGATGAGACCGGCGGCCGTCGGGGTCGCCGCCGCACTGCTCGGGTGCGGGGTCGCCCTGCTGGCGCTGTCGGTGCACCGGGCCGGGGGGGCGGGGCTGCCGTGGGGGCTGGCCCTCGCCGTGGCGGCGTCGACGGCGGGCAGCCTCGGCCTGCGTGCGGCCAGCTCCGGCCAGGCAGCCGTTGTCGGCTACGGCGCGGGCTGGTGCGCCGCGGTGTTGCTCGTCCTCGGCGGACGCCCCGAAGGCGACTACGTGATCGGTGGCGACCTGCTCGGCTGGGGCTTCCTCATCCTGGCCTGCGGCGGCGTCGTGCTGGTCACCGTGGTCGGTGCGCTGCACGGCGGGCACGGCCGGACCGGCCGATCCTAGGAGTCGTCCGTAGACTGACGCCGCCATGAGCCGGACCTCACCTGACCCCTCGGGGCACTCGCCCGACGAGCCAGGGGACCCGTCCCCGCCGGCCCGGCGACACGAGCGCCGGACCGCGTGGCTGGCCGGGGTCGGCCTCCTGGTCCTGCTCGTCGGCCTGTACGGGTCGGCGGTGATCCTGGCCGGCGACAAGATCGCCGCCGGCACCGAGGTCGCTGACGTGGGCATCGGCGGCCTCGGCCAGCGGGACGCGGCGAAGCGGCTGCGGACCGAGCTGCTGCCGCGCACCGACGACCCCATCGTGGTGTCCGTCGCCGGGGAGAAGACCGAGCTCGACCCGGAGCGGGCCGGGCTGTCGGTCGACGTCGAGGCGACCCTGGACCGGGCCTCCGGGGGTAGCACGCTCGACCCCCGGACCCTGTGGGACGCGTTCTTCGGCGGCGACGAGGTCGCCCCGGTGGTGCGTGTCGAGCAGAAGAGGCTGCTGCGTGCACTGCGGACCCTCGGCCGACGCACCGCCGAGGGCACCGTGGAGCCCGGGGTCACGTTCGTCGGTGCCCGACCGGTGCCGCAGCAGCCGCGGGCCGGGGTCGAGCTCGACGTCGGGCTCGCGGCGGTCGCGGTGCGGGACGCGTGGCTGGTCGACGACCGCACCGTCGAGCTGCCGGTGAACGAGACGACGCCGCAGCTCGGCAGCTCTGACCTGCGGGCGGCGATGAAGCGAGCGCGGCGGATCGTGTCCGGGCCGATCACGCTGCGGCTCCCGGGACGCGAGGTGCAGCTAGCCCCCGACCGGTATGCCCCTGCCCTGTCGCTCCGGGTGGTGGACGGCCGGCTGCGGACCGTGGTCGACCGCGAAGAGCTGACGAAGCGGCTGCGGCGGGTCGTCGCGCGCGCTCAGCAGTCACCCCGAGACGCCAGCGTCCGGCTGGTCGGCGGTGAGCCGCGGATCGTCCCGGCGCGGGCCGGGCTGACGGTGCGCCCGCAGGCGCTCAGCGACGCCGTGCTGCGAGCAGCCACCGCGGCCGGGAACCGCAGCGCCCGGCTGAAGGGCTCGCGGGACCGCGCCGACTTCACCACCAAGGACGCCCGGGGGCTGGGGATCCGGCGGGTGGTCGGCAGCTTCACCACGTCGTACCCGCACGCGGCCTATCGCAACACCAACATCGGCCGCGCGGCCGAGCTGATCAACGGGACCGTCCTGCGGCCCGGGGAGACGTTCAGCCTCAACGACACGGTCGGCGAGCGGACCAAGGCCAACGGCTTCGCGATCGGCTTCATCATCAGCAACGGCGTGTACGCCGAGGACTACGGCGGCGGGGTCTCCCAGGTGGCGACCACCTTGTTCAACGCCGCCTTCTTCGCCGGGCTCGAGGACGTGGAGCACAAGCCGCATAGCTTCTACATCGACCGCTACCCGGTGGGTCGCGAGGCCACTGTCGCCTGGCCCTCGGTGGACCTGAAGTTCCGCAACGACAGCCCGCACGGCGTGCTGGTCCGCACGTGGATCGACCCGAGCGCGCCCGGCGGCACCGGCCAGATGCACGCACAGATCTGGAGCACGAAGCGCTACGACATCGAGGCCAGGCAATCGCAGCGCTACAACTACACCGCGCCCGGGACCAGGGTGTTGACCGGCTCCGACTGCGTCCCGACCACCGGCTACGCCGGCTTCGAGATCGACGTCTTCCGCGACTTCTACCGTCCGGGGACCGAGCGCAAGCTCCGTACCGAAAGGTTCCACACGACCTACACCCCCGCGGACACGGTCGTCTGCCGATGAGCGGGCCGGCCCCGGCGCCTAGGCTCGCAGCCGTGGCCGCCTCGCTCGACGACACCGCCTTCCGCGCGACGCTGGGACGGTTCGCCAGCGGGGTGACCGTGTTGACCACCGCGCACGACGGCGTCGACCACGCGATCACGGCCAGCGCGTTCACCTCGGTGTCGCTCGACCCGCCGCTGGTGCTGGTCTGCGTGGACCACCACAACCGGTTGCACGATCCGGTGCTTGCTGCCGGTGTGTGGGGGATCTCGGTGCTGGCGGAGTCGGCCCGAGACGTCGCGACCTGGCTGGCCACCCGCGGCCGCGACATCAGCCACCAGCTGGACCGGGTGCCGCACCACCGCGGTGCGGTGACCGACGTGGCGCTCGTCGACGGGGCGCTCGCCTGGCTGGAGTGCCGTACCTGGGCGGCCTACGACGGGTCGGATCACACGATCTTGGTCGGCGAGGTGGTCGGCGCCGCGGTGGGCGCCGAACACGAAGGACCGCTGATGTACTACCGGTCGCACTACGGCGCGCTGGTTCCCTGGCCGGTCAGCGAGAAGGGGACCGACCCCGCCGCACCAGGCACCGAGTCCGCCGCCGGGGTGTCGACCGGCCGCCAGTAGCGGTAGCGGTGGTGCGTGACGAACCCGTACGCCTCGTAGAGAGCGATCGCCGCGGCGTTGCCCGGCAGGGTCTGCAGGTAGGCGGATCTGGCGCCGTGCTCGGCGCCCCAGGCGAGCAGCGCGTCGACCACGCGCCGGCCGAGCCCCTCCCGGCGCCGGTCAGGGATGACCTCGACCGCGGACAGGCCCAGCCAGTCACCGGTCACCACCCCGCGGCCGATGGCGACCGGCGGATCCTCCACCGACGCCAGGCACACCGTCTCCGGCCCGGCGAGAACGTGGTCGAGCACGTCGCGCGGGACCTCCCCGGTGCGTCCGTAGAGGCCGGTCCACCCCGCGGTGAGCGTGTCGGACAGCGACACCGGGCCGGCTCCCGCCGGGCGGGTGGTGCGGCGGGCCTGCGCGATGGAGGCCACCTGGACCAGGACGCCTTCCTCGTGCCGGGCGATCCCCCAGCCCGCTGCCGGCAACTCCTGCTCCAGGCCGGAGCCGACGATCACCTGCAGCAGCGGCGGCAGCGCGCGCCGTTCGTAGAACTCCCGGACCCGGTCCAGCGCGGCCCGGACCGGCAGGCCCGGGTCGCCCGCGGGGAGCGCCGAGTTCGCCCGGCCGGTGAAGCCGCCCGCCGCGCGCAACCGCCAGGCACCCACGGTCTCGACCGTGGTCGCCGGCCAACCCGCGTCGGCGACCGTCTCCAGCCGATCGGCGCTGACCCGGAGCAGGGTCGCCGTCCGCGGGGGGACCGGCTTCCCGGTGACGAGCTCGTCACGCCGGAAGCGGACCAGCGTGCCGTCCTCCCGGCGGACGGCGACCTCGGCGTCGTCGAGGCGCTCCAGCACGCCGAGCACGTCGGTCAGCGCCGGACCGCCGCTCGGGCCGGTCTGCCCCGGGAGCCGGCGGCGCACGACGACGCGGGTGCCGACGTCGGCTGCGTTCAGCGGCACTTCTGCTCCCGCGTGGTGGGGGGAGAGCGGACGGCGTGTGGCGCGGGAGATACTAGGCTTGCTACGTCGGACCCCAGGCACCAGCGGGGTCCACCCCGACCGGAGGAGGGACCAGGTGACCTACGTCATCGCGCAGCCGTGTGTGGACGTCAAGGACCGAGGCTGCGTCGACGAGTGTCCGGTCGACTGCATCTACGAGGGTCAGCGGATGCTCTACATCCACCCTGACGAGTGCGTCGACTGTGGAGCCTGTGAGCCCGTCTGCCCGGTCGAGGCAATCTTCTACGAGGACGACACCCCCGAGGAGTGGAAGAGCTACTACGCCGCCAACGTCGAGTTCTTCGACGACCTCGGCTCGCCCGGCGGCGCCGCCAAGCTCGGCGTCATCGACAAGGACCACCCCTCGATCGCCGCGCTGCCCCCGCAGAACCAGGAGTGACCTCCGACCGCGGACACCGACCGGTGTCCGCCCGGCTGCCCGCCTTCCCGTGGGACCGGCTCGGCCCCGCTCGTGCGACCGCGGCCGCTCACCCGGACGGTCTCGTCGACCTGTCGATCGGCACGCCGGTCGACCCGACGCCGCAGGTCGTCCAGCAGGCGCTCGTCGCGGGTTCGGACGCCCCCGGCTATCCCCAGACGACCGGTACCCCCGAGCTCCGCGCCGCCGCGGCCGCCTGGCTGCGGCGGCGCTTCGACGTGGCCGTGGTGTCACCGGAAGCCGTGCTCCCCGCGATCGGGCTGAAGGAGCTGGTCTCGTCTCTCGCACTGCACCTCGGGCTCGGCAGCGACGACCTGGTCGTGATCCCGGAGCTGGCGTACCCGACCTACGAGCTCGGGGCCCGGCTGGCGGGCTGCGAGGTGCTGGCGGCCGACAGCCTGACCGCGCTGGGCCCGCGGCGTCCGGCGCTGGTGTGGGTCAACTCGCCTGCCAACCCGACCGGACGGGTGTTGCCGGCTGAGCACCTGCGGAAGGTCGTGGCCTGGGCCCGCGAGCGTGGCGCGTTGACGGTCTCGGACGAGTGCTACCTCGAGCTCGGCTGGGAGGCGCAGCCCGTGTCGGTGCTGCACCCAGACGTGTGCGACGGCTCGCACGCCGGCGTGCTGGCCCTGCACTCGCTGTCCAAGCGGTCCACGATGGCCGGCTACCGGGCCGGCTTCGTCGCCGGCGACGAGCAGGTGGTCGCCGAGCTGCTCTCCGTACGACGCAACCTCGGCCTGATGATGCCGGCTCCGGTGCAGCGGGCGGCGACCGCGGCGCTCGCCGACGACGCACACGTGGTCGAGCAGCGCGCCCGCTACGCCCGCCGTCGCGACCTGCTGCGTGCCGCGCTGGTGACGACCGGGTTCCGCATCGACCACTCCGAGGCCGGGCTCTACCTGTGGGCGACCCGGGACGAGCCGTGCGACGACACCGTGGCCGACCTCGCCCGGCGCGGTGTGCTGGTGGCTCCCGGCGACTTCTACGGACCCGCCGGAGCCCGGCACGTGCGGGTCGCACTCACCGCCACCGACGAGCGGGTCCAGGCGGCCGTCGCGCGGCTGAACTGACCGCCCGCGCACCGTGGCCTAGTCAGGCGACGTCGACGTGCACGTGGTCGAGGTGCCGCAGCACGGTGGAGTCGCCCGAACCGTCGCCCTCGTCGTACTCGCGCCACCCCTCGCCGGACCGGGCGGCAGTCCAGATCCGGTCGTCGAAGATCACCGTCGCGATCGACAACCGCTCCGCCTGAGCCACCAGGAAGTGGGCCAGCGCCCAGCCGCGCTGGGTGTTCACCGGGCGCACCGGGCGGAAGAAGTAGTCCACCGCGCGGCCGGCGTAGTGGGTGGAGCCCTCGCTGTGCCCGGACGCGACGCCACCGGGTGCGAAACCGCCCGCGGCGAGGTCCCCGAACGCCAGCGCCACCTCCTCGCGCACCGTCTCCGCGCGCGGTGTCAGCCCGGACGGGCCGGCCTGCTGCTCGGCGACGTCCGGGTCGTCCACCTCGCAGCTGAACGCCGCGGGGCTGTAGCCGGTCAAGGCCGAGGCGAGCGCCCGCGCGTTCAGCTCGTGCGAGGCGTAGGCGCTGCCGTCGGCGGAGCGCTGCACCTCTTGCGCGGCCTCGTCGATCGGCATGTTCTGGTAGCCGTCGACCTCGGTGAGGGCGTCGTAGAAGGCGTTGGTCGCGTAGTACGGGTCCATCAGCTGGGCCGGCCGGCCCCACCCCTGGCTGGGGCGCTGCTGGAAGAGCCCGAGCGAGTCGCGGTCCCCGTAGTCGAGGTTGAGGATCTTCGACTCCTGGTACGCCGTCGCCAAGGCGATGGACGCGGCTCGCGCCGGCATCTGACGGCGCACGCTCACCGCCGCGATCGTCGCGGCGTACCTGGCCTGCTCCTGGTCGAGGTCGACGCTGCTGCCGGCGACCTCGGCCGTGCACACCGCCTCGCCGGGCAGCGTGCCGATCACATTGCGCAGCACGTAGACCCCGGCCACCACCAGCAGGCTGAGGACCGCGAGTGCGGCCACCACGGTGACCAGGGTGCGCAGCGGTCGGGACAGTGAGCTCATCGGACCGACAACGGTACGGGCCCGGCGCGGTCGGTCAGTTCGTGTGCAGGTCGGTGTTTAGGTCGATGCCCCTGCCGAGGCGGGGCCGCACCTCGATCGCACCGGTTACAGAGTTGCGCCAGAACTGCAGCCCGTCCCGTCCGGACAGGTCGCGTGCCTTGACCACCTCGCCGTCGGGCCGGGTGACCTTGGTCCCGGCGGTCAGGTAGCAGCCGGCCTCCACCACGCAGTCGTCCCCGAGCGAGATGCCGAGCCCGGCGTTGGCACCGAGCAGGCAGCGCCGCCCGATGCGCACCACCTCGGTGCCGCCGCCGGACAGGGTGCCCATCACCGAGGCGCCGCCACCGATGTCGCTGCCGTCTCCCACGACCACCCCGGCCGACACCCGACCCTCCACCATCGAGGTGCCGAGCGTGCCGGCGTTGAAGTTGACGAAGCCCTCGTGCATCACCGTGGTGCCGCTGGCCAGGTGCGCGCCCAGACGGACCCGGTCGGCGTCACCGATCCGCACCCCGTCCGGCACGACGTAGTCGGTCATCCGCGGGAACTTGTCGACACTGGTCACCTGCAGGTGCACGCCGGCGGCGCGGGCGCGGGCACGGACCTCCTCGAACCGGTCCACGGCACACGGTCCCAGGGAGGTCCACACGACGTTGCTCAGCCGGTTGAAGATGCCGTCGAGGTTCTGTCCGTGCGGCGCGACCAGGCGGGTGCTGAGCAGGTGCAACCGCAGGTAGGCGTCCGGAGCGTCGGCCGGGGCGGCGGACAGCTCGATCTCGCGCCGCACCACCTCGCGGCGCACCCGGCGCACCTCGTCGGGGGTCGCCAGCGCGCCCAGGCGTCGCTCGTCGGCCTCCACCGTCGCCTTGGATGCCGCGCCGAGGAAGGGGCCGGGATACCAGGTGTCGAGAACCTGGCCGTCGGCCGCGACGGTGGCGAGACCGACACCCCAGGCGGTTCCGGCGTGCCTGACCTCGGAGATGTCACCGGCTGCGGAGTCGTCGGGCTGCGTCACGTGGGTGACCGTACCGGGATCCCCTAGGGTGCGCGTCATGTCGCTCGCCCGCTTCAAGGACTTGTGCATCGACGCCACCGACCCGGACCGGATGGCCCGCTTCTGGTCCGCCGCGCTGGGGCTGCGCAGCGAGCCCCTCGACGACGGCGACGTGCACCTGGTGGGGGCGACGCCGGAGGCCGGCGTCTGGGTCAACCGGGTGGACGAGCCGCGCACGGTCAAGCAGCGCGTGCACCTGGACGTGAACGCCTCCTCGGTCGAGGAGGTGGAGGGGTTCGGCGCCGTGCGGCTGTCGGCGGCGGATGAGTTCCCGTGGACCGTGCTGGCCGACCCGGAGGGCGGCGAGCTGTGCGTGTTCGTGCGGGAGCGGGTCGACGACTACCGGCTGTACGAGGTGGGGGTCGACGCCGTCGACGCTGCCTCGATCGCGGCCTGGTGGGCCGACGTCCTGGGCGGGAACCTCGCGCACTCCGACCACGGCTTCAGCTACATCGACGACATCCCGGGTGTTCCGTTCGACTCCTTCGACTTCAGCCCGGTGCCCGAGCCCAAGACGGTGAAGAACCGGGTGCACTGGGACGTCACGGCCGATGCGGTCCAACCGCTTCTCGACGCGGGCGCCCGCCTGCTTCGCGAGCCCGACGGCGAGATCGAGTGGCACGTCCTCGCCGATCCGGAGGGCAACGAGTTCTGCGTCTTCACCGACTGAGCCGGTCGCGCGGCGTCCGGGCCGGTGCGTGACAATGCCGCGCATGCCCGTTCCCCGACTGGACCTGACCGCCGACGTCGTCGATCTCACCGCCGCGCTGGTCGACATCGAATCGGTCTCGGCCGACGAGGCCGAGATCGCGACGGCCATCGCCGAGGCGCTGAGCCCGGTGCCGCACCTCGAGGTCGTCCGGGACGGCAACACCGTCCTGGCTCGCACCGACCTCGGCCGGTCGGAGCGGGTGGTCGTCGCGGGGCACATCGACACGGTGCCGCTGAACGCCAACCTGCCGTCCCGGCTCGACGCCGAGCACCTGCACGGGCTGGGCTCCTGTGACATGAAGGGCGGGGTCGCCATCGGGTTGGGCTTGGCCGCGTCGCTTCCCGAACCGGTCCGCGACGTCACGTACCTGTTCTACGAGTGCGAGGAGATCGAGGCCGAGCACAACGGCCTCGGCCGGCTGGCCCGGACCCGGCCGGAGCTGCTCGCCGCCGACTTCGCCATCTTGATGGAGCCGAGCGGCGCGGTGGTCGAGGCGGGCTGCCAGGGCACGATGCGGGTCGACGTGCTCGCGCGGGGGGAGCGGGCACACAGCGCCCGGTGGTGGATGGGGGTGAACGCGATCCACGCCGCGGCACCGGTGCTCGACCGACTGGTGGCCTACGAGCCGCGTCAGCCCGTCATCGACGGCCTCACCTACCGGGAGGGGCTGAACGCGGTCGGCGTCGAGGGTGGGGTGGCCGGCAACGTGTTGCCCGACGTGTGCCGCGTGTCGGTCAACTACCGCTTCGCGCCGGACCGTGACGTCGAGCAGGCCATGGCTCACCTGGCGGAGGTCTTCGACGGCTTCGAGCTCGCGCTCCGGGACTCGGCGCCCGGGGCCATGCCCGGGCTGGACCGGCCCGCGGCCGCCGCCTTCGTGCGGGCCGTCGGCGGCGAGCCGCAGCCGAAGTTCGGCTGGACCGACGTGTCCCAGTTCACCGCGCTCGGCGTCCCCGCGGTCAACTACGGGCCCGGCGACCCCTCGCTCGCGCACACCCAGGCGGAGCGGGTCCCGCTGGCCCACCTGCGACATTGCGAGGATCGGATGCGGGCCTGGCTCACCGCGGCTGGCTAGCCTCGTCGTCGTGACCGAACCGAGCGCCGACGGCCGACCCGATCCGACGGGCAGAGCCCGTACCGCGCCCCGACAGCGCTACGGCGGGCCGGTGCTGCGGCGACGCTCGCAGGTGCTGGGCACCACCACCGACCAGCGCCTGCTGGACTCCCGCGGCCGGACCGACTGGGTGCACACAGACCCGTGGCGGGTGCTGCGGATCCAGTCGGAGTTCGTCGAGGGGTTCGGCATGCTTGCCGAGCTCGGCGCGGCGATCAGCGTCTTCGGCAGCGCCCGGACCGGGCCAGAGGACCTCAGCTATCGGCTCGCCGAGCGGCTCGGGCGTGAGCTGGCGGAACGCGGCTACGCCGTGATCACCGGGGGCGGGCCGGGCGTGATGGAGGCGGCGAACCGCGGGGCGTCACAGGCCGGAGGGGTGTCGGTGGGCCTGGGCATCGAGCTGCCCTTCGAGCAGGGGCTGAACGAGTGGGTCGACGTCGGCATCAACTTCCGCTACTTCTTCGCCCGCAAGACCATGTTCGTGAAGTACTCGCAGGGCTACGTCGTGTTCCCAGGTGGTTTCGGGACGTTGGACGAGCTGTTCGAGGCCATCACGCTGAGCCAGACGCACAAGATCACCCGGTTCCCGGTGGTGCTCTTCGGATCGACCTACTGGCGCGGTCTGATCGACTGGCTGCGGGGCCCCGTGCTCAGCGAGGGCAAGGTGTCCGAGCACGACTTCGCCATGCTGCACGTCACCGACGACGTGGACGAGGCGCTGGCGATCATCGAGGAGGCGGCTCAGGCTCGGACCAACCCGACGCCGGCGGAGCCCCAGCGGCCCGAGTAGCCGGGCTGCGCGCGCGGTCAGGCCAGACCGCGCCGGGGACGTGCCGGCGGCCGGTCCCCCCGGATCGCCGCCACCATGTCCAACACCTGACGGGTTTCCCGCACGTCGTGCGCCCGGAAGGCGAGCGCGCCCTGCCAGGCGGCGACCGCCGTGGCCGCGAGCGTCCCGAACATCCGCTCGTCCACCGGCAGGTCCAGCGTCTCGCCGACGAAGTCCTTGTTGGACAGCGCCACCAGCACCGGCCACCCGGTCGAGACCAGTCGGTCGATGCGCCGGGTCAGCTCCAGCGAGTGGTAGGTGTTCTTGCCGAAGTCGTGCGTCGGGTCCACCAGGATGCCGTCCGGACGGACGCCGGCGGCGACGGCTCGCTCGGCGAGCCGCGTCGTCCCGGCGACCACGTCGGCCACCACGTCGTCGTAGGCCACCCGGTGCGGGCCGGTGCGAGGCGGCAGGCCGCCGGTGTGGCTGCACACCAGGCCGACGCCGTGCGCGGCAGCCACCTCGGCGAGCCGGGGATCCGCGCCGGCCCAGGCGTCGTTGACCAGGTCGGCACCCGCTGCGCAGAGGACATCGGCCACTTCGCTCCGCCAGGTGTCCACGCTGAGCACCAGATCGGCGTGCCGTGCCCGCACCTCACCGACCAGCCTCTCGGTACGCCTCAGCTCCTCACCGATCCCGACGTCCTCCCCGTACCCGGCCTTGACGCCACCGATGTCCACCACGTCGGCGCCGTCCAGCACCACCTGCTCCACTCGATCCAGGGCAGCCTCGAGACCGAACGTCTCGCCCGGGTCGGAGAACGAGTCCGGGGTGCGGTTGACCACCGCCATCACGATCGGTCGCTCCGGTCCGAAGGTGCGGGCGCGGAGTCGGAGCGCGCGTCCGGGGGCGTCCGCGGTCGCCGACTCGGGCATTCGGTCAGCATCGCACCGTGGCACGATCGACCGCGTGACCTGGGTGCTGTGGGCGCTGGCGGTGGTGGTGATCGGTGCATGCGCGGTCCTGGCCGCGGGTCGGGGCGGGCAGCTGCGAGACGTGTCCGACGACCGGCCGGACGTGCTCGTGCCGGGTGACCGTCCGCTCGGCGCCGAAGACGTACGGGCGGTGCGGTTCACCACCGCCTTCCGGGGGTACCGGATGGACGAGGTGGACGCGCTGCTGGCCCGGCTGGCAGCCGAGCTGGACGCCCTCGCCCCACCGCCCGGTTCGCCCGGGGGCTCCACCGGGAGCTCTGCCGAGGTGCACCATCCCCCGGACGTGACCTCGACGAACCGCGGCGGGGAGCGAGGTGCTCCCGGTGCAGGCTGAGGTGCGGCTGCACGTCGACGTCGCCGCCGACCCGGTCGAGGTGTGGCGGTGGCTGGTCGACTGGCCGCTGCAGGGTGAATGGATCCCGCTCACCAGCGTCCGCCGCGTGGGCGGGCCGCCGCTGGGGCTGGGCACCCGGATCGTCGCCCGGACCGCGGTGGGGCCGGTCGGCTTCGACGACCCGATGACGGTCACCGCCGTCGAGCCGCCGGAGCGGGGCTCCGGCCGGTACGAGGTGGTGCATACCGGCCGCGTGGTCAAGGGGGTGGGGGAGTTCCGGGTCGAGCCGAGGCAAGGGGGGACCCGCTTCTCCTGGTGGGAGCGGGTCGAGGTCCCGGGCGGGCCGGCCGGTCCCGCGCTGTGGCTCGTCGGCGGGCCGGCGACCCGGTTGTTGTTCGGCTGGGCACTGCGCCGGCTGGCGCGCGCCGTGGAGGCGGGGGCCGGCGATTCGGCCCGGGAGGCGGCCGGGTGAGCACGGCCGGCGCCGTTCGCGGTGACGACGGCCGGCTGCGCTGCCCGTGGGGGGACGGTCCTGCCGACTACCGGGCCTACCACGACACCGAGTGGGGCCGCCCGGTCACCGACGGCCGCGGGCTGTTCGAACGGCTCAGCCTGGAGGCCTTCCAGTCCGGACTGTCCTGGCTGACCATCCTGCGCAAGCGCCCCGCCTTCCGCGCGGCGTTCGCCGGGTTCGACCCGGCGGCGGTCGCGGCCTTCGGGCCGGCCGACGTCGAGCGGCTGCTCTCGGACGCGGGGATCGTGCGCAACCGGGCCAAGATCGAGGCGACGATCGCCAACGCCCGGGCGGTCCTCGCCCTCGACTCCCCGCTCGACGAACTGCTGTGGGGTTTCGCACCCGACCTACAGGATCGACCCGCGCCAGCCACCCTGGCCGACGTGCCGGCTGTCACCGCCGAGTCGGCGGCGATGGCCAAGGCACTGAAGCGCCGGGGCTTCCGCTTCGTCGGCCCGACCACGGCGTACGCCCTGATGCAGGCCGCCGGGCTGGTCGACGACCACCTGGTCGGGTGCTGGGCGCGGGGCGTTGCGCGTTCGGCAGCGGCGGGCCACGATGACGGCGGTCGTCGCAGCTGACGATCCTCCCGTCGGGGACGCCGGGGGGCCGGACCAGGCGGATGGGGGAGCAAACGTGCGCGGTCCGCGGGACGCGAGGCGAGCCGGCCGGCCCGCAGCGGCACTGCTCGCCGCCGCCGGTTCCCTGGCTCTCGTCGTAGCCGGCCTCCCCGGCCCCGCCGCCGGGGCGACCGGCCGGGACGCCGGTCCAGAGCGGTTTGCGACGGTGGCCGGGCCCGGCGGGGAGCCCACGGTGATCGGACGCCGGGTGATCGGGCACAGCGTCCTCGGCCGGCCGATCCGGGCCTATCACCTCGGTGAGCCGGGCGCCCGGTGGACCGTGGTGGCCGTCGGCGCCATGCACGGGGACGAGCAGCAGTCCAGCCGACCGCTCACCCACCTGCGCGACCACCGGCCGGTCCGCGGGGTGGACCTGTGGGTCGTGCCGGTGCTGAATCCGGACGGCTACCAGCGGGGAAGCCGCAAGAACGCGCGCGGCGTCGACCTGAACCGCAACTTCCCGGTCCGCTGGCGGGACCTCGACGGCGCCTACGAGTCCGGGCCGCGGCCCGCGTCGGAGCCGGAGACCCGGGGGATGATGCGCTTCTTGCGCAACGTCCGCCCGGATCGGATGGTCTCGCTGCACCAGCCGTTCTACAACGTCGACGCGAAGGACTCCAAGAACCCGCGGTTCTCCCGCCGGGTCGCCAAGGCGATGCGCATCCCGCTCGGCAACGTGGACTGCGGTGGCGTGTGCCACGGCACCATGACCCAGTGGTTCAACCGGCGGACCGACGGTGCGTCGATCACCGTCGAGCTGGCCGGGGACCCGAGCCGTCGCTACCTCACCGACATCGGGCCGAACGGCTTGCTGCGCGCGGTGTCCGGCAGCCGCTGACGGGCCGGGTCAACGACCCCGGAACACCGGCCGCTCCTTGGCCACGAACGCCGCGACGGCGTCCCGGTGGTCCTGCGAGGCGCCGGTGCGGGCCATCTGCTCGCCCTCGTTGGCCAGCGACCGGTCCAGGTCATGGGTGGTGGAGAAGGCGAGCGCCTGCCGAATGCCGGCGTAGGCCAGCGTCGGTCCCGCGGCGAGCTCACGGGCCAGCGCGCCGGCCTCGGCTGGAAGCGCCTCGGCCGGCACCACCCGGTTGGCCAGACCGAGCCGCTGCGCCTCGGCGGCGTCCACGGTGCGCGGGAAGTAGAGCAGCTCCAGCGCCCGAGCCTGCCCGATCAGGCGGGGAAGCGTCCAGGAGGCCCCGGTGTCGCACGACAGCCCGATGCCGGCGAACGCGGTGGTGAAGCTCGCGCTGTCGGCGAGCACCCGCAGGTCGCACGCGAACGCGAGCGACGCCCCGGCCCCGGCTGCCACGCCGTTCACCGCCGCCACCACCGGCTTCGGCATCGTCAGCAGCGCCCGGGCGATCGGGGCGAAGTGCTCGGCAACCGTCCCCCACACCTGTTCGACCGGCTGCTCGCGCAGCGCGGTGACGTGCTCGCGGAGGTCCTGGCCCACGCAGAAGGCCCGGCCGGTGCCGGTCAGCAGCACGGCGCGGACCTCGTCGTCGGCGGCGGCCCGGTGCAGCGCAGCCCGCAGGCCGTCCTTGGTCTCGAGGTCGAGCGCATTCATCGCCTGCGGGCGCTGCAGGACGACCGTGGCCACCGCGTCGGCAACGAAGTAGCCGACCGGGCCGGCGTCGGCGTCGGTGCTGGGTGGGGTCATCCGGGTGCTCCGTTCGGTTGTAGACAGGCGTCGACGAACCGCGCCGCCGCCGGGGCGAGCCGGGCCGATTCGCGGTCGAACTGCTCGGCTGCCCGGCGGCCGGGCCAGTCCGCCGGCAGCAGCTCGGCCGGCAGCGCAGGATCGGTGAACAGGAACTTGCGCCACTCGTGCACCAGCGTGCTCCGTGCGGCGAACTGGGCCTCGTCGGTCGCATCGGCACCGGCGGCGGGGACCCACCGGGCCGCCTGCCGTTGCCAACGCTCGTACGCCGCGGCCAGGCCGTCCAGATCCCACACGCTGCGGGCGAGCTGGGCGGGATCGCCGCCGCCGGCACCGTCGGGGACCGCGTCGAAGCCGTCGACTCGGACGTTCTCGGCCGCGAGAGTGGCCGCGAGGTCGGGGGAGCGCCGGGGGGCGATCCAGGTGTCCCCGCGAAGCGGGGCGTAACCGAGGAACCCCAACGCGGCCCGGACCCGGTCACGGGAGCCGCGGTGCCGCAGCGGTGGCACGACCACCAGGTGCCAGTGCCCGTCCCAGCGCTCGGTGCCGGAGGTGCGGTAGATCCGCCGCGCCGCGTCGTCGAGGCGGTCCCGAGCACGGTCGGTGAGTCCGTAACCGGGGCCGTGCGGGGTGGCGGTGGGCACCAGCCACCCCTGCCGGACCATCCGGGACACGGCCGTGCGGACCGCGGGTTCGGAGATGTCGAGCGCCGAGAGCAGCCGGACCAGAGCCGAGACGGGGGCCTGTCCACCTCGCGCGAGCAGGTGGTCGCCCCACAAGTCGAAGAGGGCGGATCGGGCGTGCACGCGCGCAGTCTGCCGCAGCCTTCGGTCCGGATCGGGCCGGGGAGCCCGGCGGTCCGGGCGGACCGGCCGACGCCGCCGGGACGCGTACGGAATAATGAACCCGCGCCCGCTGGTCACGTCGGTGCTGCTGCCCTGTCCTGGGGCGCGCGTGGCCTCGGTCGAGGAAGGGGTACGCCCATGGCGGCCATGAAGCCGAGGACGGGTGACGGTCCGCTCGAGGTCACCAAAGAGGGCCGAGGCATCGTGATGCGTGTCCCGCTCGAGGGTGGGGGGCGGCTGGTCGTCGAGCTGAACGCCACCGAGGCCGGAGAGCTCGGAGACGCGCTCAAGGCCGTCGTCGCCTGACCCCGCCCGAAGGTCCCGGTGAGCCGTTCCGGCTCCCGGGTCCTTCTGTGTCCGTACCCGGCCTGACCCCAGCGTCTGGAGCCCGTGTGCACGAGCCACCCGCCGTCCGCGCCCACGGCGCGCCGCTGGGCGAGTACGCCGGCGCGGACGTCTGGGCGATCCCGGTGCTGCCGGGACCCGACGGCATCGAGCTCGGTCCGGGCGCCGCGGGCGTCGAGGACCGGTGCGGCGTCGACGTGCTGGCCGTCGCGGAGGCCGCCCGCTGTGACGGCAGGGCGGGAAGGGTGCTGACGCACCCGCTGGCGGACGGCCCGCTGCTCGTCCTGGTCGGCGTGGGTGACCGCTCGCCGGCCGACCTGCGTGCCGCCGGAGCGGCCCTGGCGCGGGCGAACGGCGTCGGCGGAACGGTGGTCACCACAGCCTGGACCGGCCCGGCGGACGCCGCCGCCGATTTCGTGGAGGGCCTGCTGCTGGCGTCGTTCCGGCTGACCTACCGGACCGCCGCTCCCGCCCGAGCTCCGGTGGACACGTTCGTGCTGGCCGGTCTCCGGAGCAACGACACGGTGGCGAGGTCGGCGGTGCGCCGGGGGCAGGTCTTCGGCCTGGCCGGCTGGCGGGCGCGGGCGATCGCGACCACGCCGTCGCGGGAGAAGACGCCGCAGCAGCTGGCCGCGTGGGCCGAGGAGCACGGGGCCGAGGCCGGTCTGGACCGGGTCACGGTGTGGGACGAGGACGCGCTCGCCGAGCACGGGTGCGGCGGCATCCTGGGGGTCGGCAGGGCGTCGGCGCACCCGCCTCGGCTGATCCGGCTCGACCACCGACCGCGGCGCCGGCGGAGCCGCGCGGGGCACGTCGTGCTCGTCGGCAAGGGCATCACCTTCGACACCGGCGGACTGTCGCTGAAGCCACCCGACGCGATGATGACGATGAAACGGGACGTGACCGGTGGAGCGGTCGTCCTCGCCGTGATGACCGCGCTGCGCGACCTGGACGTCGGCGTGCCCGTGACCGGCCTCGTCGCCGCGGCGGAGAACGCCATCGGCGCCGACGCACAGCGCCCCGGAGACGTGGTCACCCACCCGGGCGGTCGCACCACCGAGGTGGTGAACACCGACGCCGAGGGGCGGCTCGTGCTGGCCGACGCGCTGGCGTACGCCGCGGCCGAGCTCGACCCGACGGTGCTCGTCGACGTGTCCACGCTGACCGGGGCGGTGAAGACGGCGCTCGGCACCAGCCTCGGCGGGCTGTACGCCACCGACGACGCGCTCGCGGCGGCGCTGCTCACGGCCGGTCGGGACGCCGGCGAGCCGCTGTGGCGGCTCCCGCTGGTCGACGACTACGCGGACGACAACGCGTCGCTCATCGCCGACTCGCGCAACATGGGCGGCGCGTCGCCGTCGCCGAGCGGAGCCGGCTCGATCGCCGCCGCGCTCTACCTCCGGCCGTTCGCGGCCGGGCTGCCGTGGGCGCACCTCGACCTGTCCAGCGTCGGGGACGCCGCCCGGGACGTCGGCGTGTGGACCGCAGGTCCGACCGGGTTCGGTGCCCGGCTGCTGCTGCGCTGGCTGACGTCGGTCGACCCGCTCGCCGGCGTCGGCTGACCCCTCAGGACAGCTTGCGGGCGACCAACAGGCCGTCGCCGACCGGCAGCAGCACCGGGACGAGGGTCTCGTCCTCGCGGACCGAACGGCCGAGCTCGCGCAGCGCCACCGTGTCCGGGTCCCGCTGCGCCGGGTCCGCGACGGCGCCGTGCCACAAGACGTTGTCCATGGCGACCAGCCCGCCGGGGCGGAGCAGCCGGAGCGCCTCGCGCAGGTACTCGGCGTACTCGGTCTTGGCGGCGTCGCAGAGCACCAGGTCGTAGTGCCCGTCGGTCAGCCGGGGCAGCACGTCGAGCGCGGCCCCCGCGATCAGCCGGTAGCGCTGGGGCGTGATGCCGGCCTCGGTGAAGGTCTCCCGGGCCAGCCGCTGGTGCTCTGCCTCCAGGTCCACGCTGGTCAGGACGCCGTCCGGCTGCATCCCGCGCAACAGCCACAGCCCGGACACGCCGGTGCCGGTGCCGATCTCGACCACGGCGCGTGCACCGATCAGCGAGGCGAGGAAGCGCAGCGCCGCGCCACCGCCGGCCCCGATCGGGGAGACCCCGACCTCCTCGGCCCGGGCACGGGCGGCGCGCAGCGCGTCGTCCTCCGGCACGTACTCCTCGGCATAGGCCCAGCTCTGGGGCGACAACCCGGTGCTGATGGTGATCTCCCTCGTCCCGGCCCGCGGCGGTCCGGTGGTGTCGGAGGACGGGCGTCCCCGGCGGAGCGCGGGCGCCCGCAGCCTAGTGCGTGTCCGGTCGCCGACGCTTCCTCGGCGAACCGTCACCGAATTCTGGGCCTGCTTTCAGGTTGGTCGCCCAGGCTTCTCGCACCGGCCGAGAGGACACCATCATGGGCGTCATCACCCGCCGCGGCCCCGCCCGCGGGACCTCGGTGCCGACTGCGGTGCATCCATCGCCGGCGCCGACCAGCTGGGAGCAGATCGTGCGGGACCACTCGGCCCGGGTCTACCGCCTCGCCTACCGGCTCACCGGCAACCCGCACGACGCGGAGGACCTGACCCAGGAGGTGTTCGTCCGGGTGTTCCGGTCGTTGCACACCTACACCCCGGACAACTTCGAGGGCTGGCTGCATCGGATCACCACCAACCTGTTCCTGGACCGGGCCCGGCGCCGGACCCGGCTGCGCTTCGACTCGTTGAGCGACGACGCGGCCGCCCGGCTGGTCGGCAGCGGGGCGCCACCGGACCGGCACCTGGCTGAGGCCCTCTTTGACGACGACGTCGAGGTCGCTCTGGCCGGCCTGCCCGAGGATTTCCGGGCCGCTGTGGTCCTGTGTGACGTGGAGGGGTTGTCGTACGACGAGATCGGCGCCGTCCTCGGTATCAAGTCCGGGACGGTCCGCTCGCGCATCCACCGGGGGCGTCGGCTGCTGCGCAAGGCGCTGGCGCACCGGGCGCCGACCGGCAGCCGGACCCGGTTCGCCGGGCCCCTCGACGTCGCCGGCGCGCCCGCGTGAGGTGTCCCGAGGGCCCCGGGCTGGCCGCCTGGGTGGACGCCGAGGTGAGCGAGGCCGAGGCCGGCCGGATCGCCGCGCACGTGTTCAGGTGCGCCCGCTGTGCGGCGCTGGCCCACGAGCACGAGCAGGTGAAGCGGCGCACCCGCTGGCTCGCAGCGGCGCCGTCGCCCGACGATGCGCTGCTGAGCAGCCTGCTGACCGTCCCCGCGGCCGAGCATGCCCGGCAGCGCGCCGACCGCTGCGGCGCCGGGGGCAGCGGCCCCTCGCGTCGTCGGGTCGGGACGGCGGTCGCCGGCGGGGTGGGCACCGGACTCGTCGCGGTGGCCTGGTTGGCGCCTGCCGGTGCCGGGGCGCCCACCGCCCCCGGCGACCCGCAGCAGGCGTCGGTGCAACGGGTGTCGAACGTGCCGCCGGCCACCTCGCCGACGGGGTCGCCGGCGACCGCGCCGGTCACCGCGGTGCGCTGGTCGCCCACCCGCTGAGCAGGCGCGACGGCGCCGGGCTACCGGCAGTCGGAGCGGCACCGAATCCGCGAGTGAGTCATGCTTGACCCTGACCGACCCTCGACGAGACAGACGGCACCGACCCCAGATGACCCAGACGACGCTGACCCCGTGCTCGCCTCCCGGGCACGGTGCGGCACGGGAGCGACGAGCGTGAGCGACGAGGGGCGGCAGCCGCCCGGAGCCGACGAGGACACGACGCCGCTCGACCTCCCAGAGGAGCGGTCGGCCGTGGACCGCTGGTGGGGCACGCCACCGGCCGGCGGCGAGCGCCGGCCCGGGTGCTGCGACGCCGCCGGGCGGGGCTGCGGCGGACTCGACCGAGCCGGTCCCGACCGAGCCGGTCCCGACCGAGCCAGTTCCTGCGCCGGTGTCGCGGCCCCCGGCATACCCCGGCTGGGGGTCGCCCGGCTGGCACGGTTCGGCCACCGCTCCGCAGCCCGGCGACGGATTGCCGTCCCCGCCGACGGGCCGTACCAGGGCGCGGCAGCACGCCGGCCCAGCGGTCCGGGTGGACCGGGTGGACCGGGCCGACCGGGCGGACCGACCCCCTGGCACCCGACGACGGCGGTGCCCTATCCGGTGCCGGGCTATGTGCCGCCGCCGCGCTCTGCGGGCGTTCCCTGGTTCGGCCTGATCGCGGTGTCGCTGGTGGTCGGTCTGGTCGGCGGTGTTCTGGGCGCCGTCGCCGCGCTGGCCGGCTTCGGGGGCGACGACGGCCGGCTCGGGGTCCGCACGACCGCACCGCTGGACTCCGACCCGGCTCCGCTCCCCGCGGACAACACGAGCGTCGCCAAGGTGGCTGACCGGCTGCTGCCGAGCGTGGTGCAGGTCCGCGTCGTCAACGGGCAACGGGGCGGCACCGGATCCGGGTTCGTGCTGGACACCGACGGCCACGTCGTCACCAACGCGCACGTGGTCCGGAGCGCGGAGAGCGACGGGAAGATCTCGGTCGTGTTGCCGGACGGCCGCGAGCGAGCGGCCGATCTGATCGGCTTCTCGCAGGCGTACGACCTCGCCGTCCTGGAGACCGAGCCGGAGGGGCTGCGCGTGGCCCGGCTCGGCTCGTCCTCGGCCCTGCGGGTCGGGCAGCCCGTGGTGGCGTTCGGCTCTCCGCTCGGCCTGACGAGCACGGTGACGTCCGGGATCGTGAGCGCGCTGGACCGCCCGGTCACGGCCGGCGGCAGCGGGGAGGCGTCGTACATCAACGCGATCCAGACCGACGCGGCGATCAACCCCGGCAACTCCGGCGGACCTCTGGTCGACCTGCGCGGCCGGGTGGTCGGCGTCAACTCGGCGATCGCCACCGTCGGCGGCTCGTTCGGGGGTCAGGCCGGGAACATCGGCGTCGGCTTCGCGATCCCGATCGACCAGGTGCGCGTGACGGCGAAGCAGCTGATCCGCACCGGGGTGGCGGTCTACCCGGTGATCGGTGCGTCGGTCGCCACCGGCGGCGGGGACATCGGGGCAGTGCTGGAGAGCGTCGAGGACGGGAGCCCGGCCGCCGACGCGGGGCTGGAGGACGGGGACCGCATCGTCACCGTGGACGGCCGACCGGTCGCGGACGGGATCGAGCTGATCGTGGCCATCCGGTCCCGCGCCCCCGGGGACACCATCAGCGTGCAGTACGTGCGCGACGGCGATCGGGGCAGCGCGGACATCGTGCTCGGTCAGCAGCGCGGCTGACACCGCGGCCGGCACGGTGACCGTCGGGCCCTCGGTCAGCTGCCGACGTAGGCCGCGAGGTGCTCGCCGGTGACGTGGAGCGGGCGGCCACGAGGTCGGCGGGGGAGCCCTCGAAGACGATCCGGCCGCCGTCGTGGCCCGCGCCGGGGCCGAGGTCGATGATCCAGTCGGCATGCGCCATGACTGCCAGGTGGTGCTCGATGACGATGACCGACTTGCCGGTGTCGACGAGCCGGTCCAGCAGCCCGAGCAGCTGCTCGACGTCGGCGAGGTGCAGACCGCTGGTCGGCTCGTCGAGGACGTAGACGCCACCCTTCTCGCCCATCCGGGTGGCCAGCTTCAGTCGCTGGCGCTCGCCGCCGGACAGCGTCGTGAGCGGCTGCCCGAGGCTGAGGTAGCCGAGCCCGACGTCGGCCAGGCGGGTCAGGATCTTGGCGGCCGCCGGCGTCCTCGCCTCGCCGGTGCCCAGGAACTCCTCGGCCTCGGTCACCGACATCGCGAGCACCTCGCTGATGTCGCGGCCACCGAGGTGGTGGTCCAGCACCGATGCCTGGAACCGCTTCCCCCCGCAGTCCTCGCAGGTGGTGGCGACGCCGGCCATCATCGCCAGGTCGGTGTAGATGACCCCGGCGCCGTTGCAGGTGGGGCAGGCGCCCTCGGAGTTGGCGCTGAACAGGGCAGGCTTCACGCCGTTGGCCTTCGCGAAGGCCTTGCGGATCGGGTCGAGCAGTCCGGTGTACGTCGCCGGGTTGCTCCGCCGGGAGCCGCGGATCCCCGTCTGGTCGATCGACACCACTTCATCCCGCCCCGACACCGAGCCCTGAGTCAGCGAGCTCTTGCCGGAGCCCGCCACTCCGGTGAGGACGACCAGCACCCCGAGCGGGATGTCGACGTCGACGTCGCGCAGGTTGTGGGTGTCGGCACCGCGCACCTCCAGCACGCCCGACGCGGTGCGTACCGACGTCCGCAGGGAGGCCCTGTCGCCGAGATGACGGCCGGTGACGGTGCCGCTGGCTGGCAGACCCCTCGACGTTGCCCTCGAAGCAGACGGTGCCGCCGGCCGCGCCGGCGCCGGGGCCGAGGTCGACGACGTGGTCGGCGATCGCGATCGTCTCCGGCTCGTGCTCCACGACGAGCACGGTGTTGCCCTTGTCCCGCAGTCGCAGCAGCAGGTCGTTCATGCGCTGGATGTCATGGGGGTGCAGGCCCGTCGTGGGCTCGTCGAAGACGTAGGTGACGTCGGTGAGCGAGGAGCCGAGGTGGCGGATCATCTTGGTGCGCTGCGCCTCACCGCCGGACAGCGTCCCCGACGGGCGGTCCAGCGAGAGGTAGCCGAGCCCGATCTCGACGAACGAGTCGAGGGTGTCCCGCAGCGCGGTCAGCAGCGGCGCGACGGAGGGCTCGTCCAGACCGCGCACCCAGCCGGCGAGGTCGCTGATCTGCATCGCGCAGGCGTCGGCGATGTTGATCCCCTCGACCCGCGACGACCGGGCCTCCTCGCTGAGTCGGGTCCCGCCGCACTCGGGGCAGGTGGTGAACGTCACCGCCCGCTCGACGAAGACCCGGATGTGCGGTTGCATCGCGTCGACGTCCTTGGACAGGAAGGACTTCTGGATCTTCGGAATCAGCCCCTCGTAGGTCAGGTTGATCCCGTCGACCTTGATCTTGGTCGGCTCCTTGTGCAGCAGGTCGCGCAGTTCGTTCTTGGTGTAGGCGCGAATCGGCTTGTCCGGGTCGAAGAAGCCGCAGCCGCGGAAGATGCGGCCGTACCAGCCGTCCATGCTGTAGCCGGGGATCGTCAACGCGCCCTCGTTGAGCGACAAGCTCGTCGTCGTACAGCGCGGACAGGTCGAAGTCGGTGACCGAGCCGATGCCCTCGCAGCGCGAACACATGCCGCCGAGACGGTTGAAGGTCGCCTTCTCGGTCCTCGTCTTGCCGGCGCCGCGCTCGACGGTGATCGCACCGCTGGCCCGCACCGAGGGGACGTTGAACGAGTACGCGCTGGGCGGACCGATGTGCGGTCGCCCCAGCCGGCTGAAGAGGATGCGCAACATCGCGTTGGCGTCGGTGGCGGTGCCGACCGTGGAGCGGGGGTTGGAGCCCATCCGCTCCTGGTCGACCACGATCGCGGTCGTCAGGCCGTCGAGGACGTCGACCTCTGGGCGCGCCAGGGTCGGCAGGAAGCCCTGCACGAAGGCGCTGTAGGTCTCGTTGATCAGCCGCTGGGACTCCGCGGCGATCGTTCCGAACACCAGCGAGCTCTTGCCCGAGCCGGAGACGCCGGTGAACACCGTCAGCCGGCGTTTCGGGATCTCGACGCTGACGTCCTTGAGGTTGTTCACCCGCGCACCGTGCACACGGATCAGGCCGTGGCTGTCGGCGACGTGCGGCGCAGACGGCTGCGGGGCCGTCCGCTCGGCCTTCGTCATCGAATCTCCAGTCGGGGAGGCTTGGCCGGCTCCTAGGTTGCTTCGGCGTCGAACGGCGGCCGCTCGCCGTAACGCAGCGGACGGCGACCGGGCGGCGGCTCGGCCTTGGTGGAGTCGTCGTCCTCCATCGCCGCGATGATGTTGCGGCGGACCACCTCGCGCGGGTCGAGGTCGCGCAGCTTCAGGTCCCGGAAGTCCTCGCCCAGCTCGTCCGCCAGGTCGCCGCGGGCGTTGTCCACCATCTGCCGCACCGTGCGCAGGAAGCCGCCGGCCTGCTTGGCCAGCTGCGGCAGCTTCTCCGGGCCGAAGAGGAACACCGCCACGATGCCGATGAGCAGGAGCTCCGGCCACCCCATGCCCATCATGTCGGTCCCCGCCCGTCGCTCGAGTCGCTCAGCGGCCGGAGGGGCTCAGCCCGAGCTGCATCCCGGCCAGCCCGCGGGCCCGGCTGGTCAGTCGGCGGGCCACGCCGGCCAGCTCCTCCGCGGCGGGTGCGTCGGGGTCGGTGAGCACCAGCGGCACACCGTCGTCGCCGCCGGCTCGCAGCCGGCCGTCCAGCGGCACCCGGCCGAGCAGCGGGACATCGTGGCCGAAGCGCTCCGCCAGCGTCGCGGCCACCCGCTCACCACCACCCCGGCCGAAGACCTCGAGCTTGTGCTCGGGCCCGCAGTGCGGACACGGCAGGTAGGACATGTTCTCGACCACGCCGGCGACTCGCTGGTGCATCATCGAGGCCATCGTGCCGGCCCGCTCGGCCACGTCCGCGGCGGCCTGCTGCGGGGTCGTGACCACCAGGACCTCGGCGTTGGCGAGGTGCTGCCCGAGCGAGATCGCGACGTCGCCGGTGCCCGGCGGCAGGTCGAGCAGCAGCACGTCCAGGTCACCCCAGAAGACGTCGCTGAGCATCTGCACCAGCGCGCGGTCCAGCATCGGACCCCGCCAGGCGACCACCTGGTCGCGGCGCGGCTTCAGCATCCCGATGCTGATCGCCCGCACGCCGTGCGCCTCCACCGGCATGATCATGTCCTCGACCTGGGTGGGCCGGCGATCGCCGATTCCGAGCATGTCCGGCACGGAGTGGCCGTAGACGTCGGCGTCGACGACGCCGACCGACAGCCCGCTGCGGGCCATCTCGACCGCCAGGTTGACCGTCACCGAGGACTTCCCGACCCCGCCCTTGCCGGACGCGACCGCCAGCACCCGGGTCAGCGACTCCGGTCTGGCGAACGGGATGTCCCGGCTGGGCGCACCTCCCTTGAGCTGCTCACGCAGCCCCTGGCGCTGCTCGTCGGTCATCACGCCGAGCTCGACCTCGACCCCCCGGACCCCGGCCACCCTCCCGACCGCCTGCTGGGTGTCCCGCGTCAGGGTCTCCTTGAGCGGGCAGCCGGACACGGTGAGCAGGATGCGGACGTGGACGACGTCGTCGGCGGAGATTCGGACATCGTCGAGCATTCCGAGCTCGGTGATCGGGCGCTTGATCTCCGGGTCCTGCACCGTGGCCAGAGCAGCGCGGACCGCGTCCTCCTGCACCGATGGGGACGTGGTCGTAGGCATGCTGTCGATGTTACGGGTCCGTGCCGCTGCCGGGCTCCCCGCCCGGCTCGGCGGGCTCGCCGGTCCGCTGCTGAAGGTCGCTGAGCAGCGAGCGCAGCTCGGAGCGGAGGTAGTCCCGGGTGGCGACCTCGCCGATCGCCATCCGCAGGCTGGCCACCTCACGGGACAGGAAGTCCATGTCGGCGTGCGCCCGCGCGTTGGCGTCCCGGTCCTGGTCCAGGTTGACCCGGTCCCTGGCCTCCTGCCGGTTCTGGGCCAGCAGGATCAGCGGCGCGGCGTACGACGCCTGGAGGGAGAGCACCAGGGTGAGGAAGATGAACGGGTAGGTGTCGAAGCGTGGCCGGTCCGGGCCGAAGGGGACGTTCCACACCACCCAGACCACGATCACCACCGTCATGTAGACGAGGAACCGGCCGGTGCCGATGAAGCGGGCCACCCGCTCGGACAGCTGACCGAACACGTCCGGGTCGTAGGCCGGTCGGCGCACCAGCGGCCGCCGCGCCTCGATCGGGGAGTCGAGCCTCGGCCGGCGGTCTTCACGCGCCACGGGTGGCACCTCCCTCGCGCCAGCCCTGCGGCAGCAGGTGGTCGAGCACGTCGTCGACGGTGACCACGCCGATCAGGTGCTGGGCATCGTCGACGACCGGGCTGGCCACCATGTTGTACGCCGCCAGCAGCCGGGTGACCTCCTCCAGCGACGACTCCGGGCGCAGCGGCACGATGTCGTTGTCGGTCACCGCGCTGACCAGGGTGGAGGGCGGCTCGCGGAGCAGCCGCTGGATGTGGGCGACCCCGAGGAACCGCCCCGTCGGCGTCTCCAGCGGCGGCCGGCAGACGAAGACCATCGCAGCCAGGGACGGGGTCAGGGCGGGTTCGCGCACCAGCGCGAGCGCGTCGGCGATCGTGGCGTCCGGCGGCAGGATCACCGGCTCGCTGGTCATCATGCCGCCGGCGGTGCCCTCCTCGTAGCTGAGCAGCCGGCGGACGTCCTTCGCGTCCTCGGGCTCCATCAGCGTCAGCAGGTGCTCGGCCACCTCGTCCGGCAGCTCGGCGATCAGGTCGGCCGCGTCGTCCGGCGACATCTCCTCCAACACGTCGGCGGCCCGCTCGTTGTCGAGGGCGCCGAGGATCTCGACCTGGTCCTCCTCCGGCAGCTCCTCCAGGACGTCGGCCAGCCGCTCGTCGTCGAGGGCGGCCGCGATCTCGGTGCGTCGCTTCGGTCCGAGCCCGTGCAACACGTCGGCGAGGTCCGCCGCGCGCAGCGCGTGCAGCGTCGCCAGCAGGTTCGTCGCGCCCTGGTCGGTGTGCTCCTCGACCAGGCCGATCACGTCGGAGACGTCCACGATGTGCTCCTGGCCCTTGCGGCCGAAGCGGTGCGACCCCTCGCGCAGCGCCACCTTGACCAGCGACCAGTCGCGGTTGCGGTCGCGCTCCATCGCGACGTCGAAGACGGCGCCGCTGATGCCGCTGTCCCGCACCGTGACCGTCCGGTCGAGCAGCTCGGCCAGCACCAGGGTCTCGCCGGGCCGCTGCTCGAACCTGCGCATGTTCACCACGCCGGTGGTGATGACGTGCCCGGCGTCGATCGACGTCACCCGGGTCAGCGGCAAGAACACCTTGCGCCGGCCGAAGACCTCGACCACGAGGGCGACCACCCGGGGGCGGACGCTGGCGGCGGTCCGGCCGCGCAGGGCGACGACGATGTCGCGCACCTTCCCGACCTGGTCGCCTCGAGGATCGAAGACGGGTAGCCCGGCAAGGCGCGCGACGTAGACCCGGTTCGGTGCGGCGCTCACGAGCGCTCAGGCTACCGGCGGGCAGGCCGCTCGTCGGTTCGCCATGCGGGGCACCGCAGTGACCGGCCGGTGCGATGGCGAACGACTCGAAGCGGGGGCAGGATGTCCCGCTATGGCCCAGCTCGCAGACCGGACGACGACCACCAACGGCGGGGGCGGGTGGCTGTCTCGCGAGCGAACCGTGGCCGGACCGGGGTTCAACCGGTGGCTGATCCCACCGGCGGCGCTCGCGATCCACCTGTGCATCGGGCAGGTCTACGCGAGCAGCGTCTACAAGACCCCGCTGGTCGAGCACTTCGACAGCTCGCTCACCGCCATCGGGATCGTCTTCTCCGTCGCCATCGTGATGCTGGGACTCGCTGCCGCGGTCCTGGGCACCTGGGTGGACGACGGCGGCCCGCGCCGAGCGATGGTGGCGGCGGCGCTGTGCTGGTCGTCGGGCTTCCTGGTGGGAGCGGTCGGGATCGCCACCAGCCAGCTGTGGCTGCTCTACCTCGGGTACGGCGTGATCGGCGGCATCGGTCTCGGCATCGGCTACATCTCGCCGGTGTCGACGCTGATCAAGTGGTTCCCCGACCGACCGGGCCTGGCGACCGGGATGGCGATCATGGGTTTCGGCGGCGGTGCTCTGATCGCCAGTCCGCTGCAGAGCAAGCTGCTCGAGGTGTACGGCGACGACGGCGCCGGGGTCGCCAGCCTGTTCGTCACCCTCGGCGTGGGCTATCTGCTCGTCATGCTGGTCGGCGCCGCGCTGGTCCGGGTCCCGGCGGACGACTGGCTTCCGGCGGGCTTCGACCCCCAGCAGGTCAAGAGCAGGTCCCTGGTGTCCACGGGCCACGTCTCGGCGGCGAACAGCACCCGCACCCCGCAGTTCTGGTTGCTGTGGACCGTGCTGTTCTGCAACGTCACGGCGGGGATCGGCATCCTGGAGCAGGCCGCGCCCATGATCAGCGACTTCTTCCGGGAGGGTGGCTCCACGTCGGTGTCGGTCGCGGCGGCGGCGGGCTTCGTCGGCGTGCTGTCGCTGGCCAACATGACCGGCCGCTTCGTGTGGTCCTCCACCTCGGACGTGATCGGTCGCAAGCCCACCTACGTGATGTACCTCGGGGTCGGGATGGTCGCGTACACGCTGCTGGCGCTGTTCGGCAGCAGCAGCGTCGCCCTGTTCGTCCTGCTGGCGGCGGTGATCCTCTCGTTCTACGGCGGCGGCTTCGCCACCGTCCCCGCCTATCTGAAGGACCTCTTCGGGACCTTCCAGGTCGGGGCGGTGCACGGCCGGCTGCTGACCGCGTGGTCGGCGGCCGGCGTCGCCGGTCCGCTGATCGTCAACGGCTTCCTGGACGCGCAGGGCGAACCGGGCACTCTCACCGCGGACGCCTACCGTCCGGCCCTGCTCACCATGGTCGGAGTGCTGGCGGTCGGGTTCCTGGCCAACCTGGCGATCCGGCCGGTGGCGGAGCGGTGGCACGAGAGTGACGC
This sequence comes from uncultured Actinomycetota bacterium, assembly GCA_963704295.1. Lineage (GTDB taxonomy): Bacteria > Actinomycetota > Actinomycetes > Propionibacteriales > Nocardioidaceae > JACCVL01. Next base: position 2,230,623 of record OY969884.1, read on the forward strand.
GACGGTCGAGGCCGGCCGGCGCACCGCCCGACCCGGTTACGGGCAGTCCGGGACCGGGTCGTCGGTGCCGCGCTGGATGCTGCCGGTCGCATGGCTGCTGATCGCGATCCCGCTCGGCTACGGCGTCTTCGAGACCGTCGCCACCGCCGTCGACCTGTTCACCGGCTGACCGGTCGTGGCCAGCCACGGCGACCAGCTCGGCGACCAGCTCGGCGCCCAGCTCGGCGAGCAGCTCGACTACGACATCGTCGACGTCTTCACCGACCGCCCGTACGCCGGCAACCCGCTCTCCGTGGTCCACGGCGCCTCCGGGCTGTCGACCGGCCAACTGCAGGCGCTGGCGCGGGAGTTCAACCTGTCCGAGACCGCGTTTCCCACGGTTCGGCCCGGCGCGGCCGCGTACGACGTGCGCATCTTTACCGCCTCGGAGGAGATCCCGTTCGCCGGCCACCCGACCCTGGGGACCGGCTGGCTGCTCCGGCGGCGGTCCCTCCTCGGTGCCGACCAGGTGGTGCAGCACGGCGGGAGCGGCCAGGTGGCGGTCACGGTGTGGGACACCGGAGCCGAGCTGGCGGCGCTGCCGTCGTTCCTGGATCGCCGCGACGACACCGACCAGCTCGCGGCTGCGGTCGGGCTCGTCGGCGCGGACGTGGAGCAGGCCGCCTACGAGGCGGGCTGTGGCCTGGGCTGGGCGGTGCTGCGGGTGAGGCCGGACGCGGTGGCTCGAGCCCGGCCGCCGACCGCCGGGTGGAGGGTCCGCGGCGCCGGACCCGATCCGATCGGCGGTCTGTGCGTGTGCGCCTACCGGCGCGAGGGTGCCGCCGTGCAGGTGCACGCGCGGGTGTTCTGCCCGGACGTCGGCATCACCGAGGACCCGGGGACCGGCTCGGCCGCGGCAGCGCTCGGGCTGGTGCTGGTGGCCGACCAGACCGCGCCGGGGGACGGCTGCACCGCATACACCGTGGCGCAGGGCGCCGAGATCGGCCGACCGTCGACGCTTTCCGGCCGGGTGGACGCGGAGGCCGGGGCCGCCGTGCTGGTGCACGTCGCGGGTGGCGTCGTACCGGTGGCGTCCGGTCGGATCGCCGTGCCGCCGGTCGAGGTTCCGGGCTGAGCCGTCCCCGCACGGCGCCGGCCGCGGCCCGTCGCGCACAATGTGCCCGGTGCAGTGGCTGCTGGCGTTGGTGGGGGTCACGGGGGTCTCGGCGTCGGGGCCGCTGATGGCGGCGACCGCCGTACCCGCCCTCGCGATCGCCTTCTGGCGCAACGCGCTCGCCGTCGGCCTCCTGGCGCCGACGGCCGCGGTCACCCGGCGGGCCGAGCTGGCGGCGCTGGACCGGCGGGAGTGGCGGATCCTCGTCGTGGCGGCCGTCGCGCTGGCGGCCCACTTCGCTGCCTGGGTCAGCGCGCTCAAGCTCACCTCGGTGGCGTCGGCGACCGCGCTGGTCTGCCTCACCGCCGGCTGGGTGGTGCTGATCAGCCGGTTGCGCGGGGAGCCGGTGACCCGCGCGGTGGTGACCGGGCTGGCGGTGGCGTTCGCCGGCGTGCTGCTGATCTCGGGGGTGGACACCACCGTCTCGACCGAGGCCGTGGTCGGGGACCTGCTCGCGCTGGCTGGGGGCCTGTTCGCCGCCGTCTACACCATCGCGGGTGGCGAGGCGCGGCGGACGCTGAGCACCACCGCGTACACCACTGTCTGCTACGGCCTGTGCGCGGTGATCCTGCTGGTGGTCTGCCTGGTCGGCCGGCAGGACCTGTCCGGCTACTCGGGACGGGCCTGGCTCGGGTTGATCGCGGTGACGGTGCTCGCCCAGCTGCTGGGGCACTCCGTCTTCAACCACCTGCTCGCCACCATGAGCCCGACCGTGGTGACGCTGGTGATCTTGTTGGAGGTGCCGGGCGCGGCGCTGCTCGCCGCCGCCTTCCTCGGCCAATCCCCGCCGCTCGGGGTGTACGCCGGGCTGGTCCTGATCCTCGCCGGCCTGGCCGTCGTCGTGCTCGCCCGCAGCCCCGCCGACCAGCCGCTGGAGGCGCCGGTCGACTGACCGTCGACGAGGCGACGAGCGTGGTGTCCGGGCGTGAGGATGGCCGGACTAGGGTGCCGCCCATGTCTGAGCCCCCGAACGCAGCAGAACCCGCGCCGTTGCGCAGCAGGCGGTCCTGCCTGGCGGTCCCGGGGTCCAACCCCCGGTTCCTGGAGAAGGCCAAGGGTCTGGACGCCGACCAGGTGTTCCTCGACCTGGAGGACGCGGTCGCCCCGCTCGCCAAGGCCGACGCGCGCAAGAACATCGTCGCCGCGCTGACCCAGGGCGGCTGGGGGGACAAGGTCCGCGTGGTGCGGATCAACGACTGGACCACCGAGTGGACCTACCGCGACGTGGTCGAGGTGGTGGAGGGTGCGGGCGCGGACCTCGACTGCCTGATGCTGCCGAAGGTGCAGACCGCCGAGCAGGTGGTCGCCCTGGACCTGCTGCTCACCCAGGTGGAGAAGGCCAACGGCCTGCCGGTCGGCCGGCTGGGGATCGAGGCGCAGATCGAGAATGCGCTCGGCTTGATCAACGTGGACGCGATCGCCACCGCGAGCCCGCGGGTGGAGACCATCATCTTCGGGCCGGCGGACTTCATGGCCAGCATCAACATGAAGTCGCTGGTCGTGGGGGAGCAGCCACCCGGCTACGACGTCGGCGACGCCTACCACTACATCCTGATGCGGATCCTGATGGCCGCGCGTGCGCACGACAAGCAGGCGATCGACGGTCCGTACCTGCAGATCCGTGACGTCGACGGCTTCCGCCGGGTGGCCGGCCGCTCCGCGGCGCTGGGCTTCGACGGCAAGTGGGTCCTGCACCCGGACCAGGTGGCCGCCGCCAACGAGGTCTACAGCCCGCGGCAGGAGGACTACGAGCACGCCGAGGACATCCTGGACGCCTACGACCACGTCACCTCCGAGGCGGGGGGCAAGATGGGCTCCGCCATGCTCGGCGACGAGATGATCGACGAGGCGAGCCGGAAGATGGCGCTGGTCGTCGCGGCCAAGGGGCGAGCCGCCGGAATGCGGCGCAGCCGGCAGTGGCAACCGCCGCAGGACTGACCCACAGTCGCCGACGGCACGGAGGAAGGACCAGACCGATGGCCCGGTTGTGCCAGACCGAGGGGCTCACCGACGTGCAGCGAGAGATCCTGCGCACGGTCCGCTCGTTCGTCGACAAGGAGATCCTGCCGGTCGCCGGCGCTCTGGAGCGGGCCGACGAGTATCCCGCCGAGATCGTCGAGGGGCTCAAGGAGCTCGGCATCTTCGGCCTGATGATCCCCGAGGAGTACGACGGGGTCGGCGAGTCGCTGCTGACCTACGCGTTGGTGGTCGAGGAGATCGCCCGTGGCTGGATGAGCATCAGCGGGATCATCAACACCCACTTCATCGTGGCGTACCTGCTGCTGCGGCACGGGACGGACGAACAGAAGCAGGCGTTCCTGCCGCGGATGGCAGCCGGTGACGTGCGCGGGTCGTTCTCCATGTCCGAGCCGGGGCTGGGGTCCGACGTCAGCGCGATCACCACGAAGGCGGTGCGGGACGGCGACGACTTCGCGCTGACCGGGCAGAAGATGTGGATCACCAACGGCGGGACGTCGAACCTGCTGGCGGTCCTGGTGAAGACCGACGAGGGCGCCGAGACGCCGTACCGGAACCTGACGACGTTCCTGGTGGAGAAGGAGCCCGGCTTCGGCGAGACCATGCCCGGGCTCACCATCCCCGGGAAGATCTCGAAGATGGGCTACAAGGGAGTCGACTCGACCGAGGCGGTGTTCGACGGGCACCGGGTGCCTGCCTCCCGGGTGCTCGGCGGCGAGACCGGTCGCGGTTTCTACCAGATGATGGACGGCGTCGAGGTGGGCCGGGTCAACGTGGCTGCCCGCGGTTGCGGAGTGGCGTTGCGAGCGTTCGAGCTGGCGATCGCGTACGCCCAGCAGCGCCGGACCTTCGGCAAGGCGATCGCCGAGCACCAGGCGGTGCAGTTCCGGCTGGCCGAGATGGCGACCAAGGTCGAGGCGGCGCACGCGATGACGGTCGCCGCCGCGCGCAAGAAGGACGCCGGGGAGCGTAACGACGTCGAGGCCGGGATGGCCAAGTACCTCGCCAGCGAGTTCTGCAAGGAGGTCGTCGAGGACGCCTTCCGCATCCACGGCGGCTACGGCTACTCCACCGAGTACGAGATCGAGCGGCTGTACCGGGAGGCGCCGATGCTGCTGATCGGTGAGGGGACCTCGGACATCCAGAAGATGATCATCGGGCGGCGGCTGCTGGAGGAGTACGCGCTCTGACCGCTGCTTTCACGGGGTACCCCGTGAAAGGTGCGCTGCCCGAGGGTCGTGACCCGGGGGCAGTGCTCACAACCCTCGGTGAGTGGCCTCCAGCGGCCGCCGCTCGGCCAGGGGTGCTGCGCTGCCGACCGGGGCCCCCGCCTGCGTACGGTGGCCCGGTGATCACCCGTACGGACGTCGGGCAGGCCGCCGCGCGCATCGCTGCGTACGTGCGCCGGACTCCGGTGCTGGACGCCGGCCCCGGGGCGTTCGGTCTGGACGGCTCGGTCGTCCTCAAGCTCGAACAGCTGCAGCACGTGGGTGTTTTCAAGCCGCGGGGAGCGTTCAATCGGATGCTGGCGACCGACGCTCCGACGTCCGGGGTGATCGCAGCCTCGGGCGGCAACCACGGGCTCGCGGTTGCCTTCGCTGCGCGGCGCCTCGGCGTCGCCGCGGAGGTGTTCGTGCCGGCCACCTCGCCACGGCGCAAGATCGACCGGATCGCCGCGCTGGGTGCACGCGTCAAGGTGGTCGAGGGGTACTACGCCGAGGCGGCCGAGGCCTGCCGCGTCCGGCAGCAGCAGACCGGCGCCCTGATGGTGCACGCCTACGACATGCCGGACGTCGTCGCCGGCCAGGGCACCGTCGGGCTGGAGCTGGTGCAGCAGGTCCCGGACGTCGACACCGTCCTCGTCGCGGTCGGCGGTGGCGGCTTGATCGGGGGGGTGACCACAGCGGTCGATGGCACCGCCCGCGTGGTCGGCGTCGAGCCGCACGGGTGCGCCAGCTGGAACGCGGCCCAGGCCGCGGGTGCGCCGGTGGACGTCGAGGTCTCCGGTGTGGCGGCCGACTCGCTCGGGGCGCGTCGGATGGGTGCGATCGGCTTCGCCGCGTGCACAGCGCACGACGTGGGGTCGGTGCTGGTGTCCGACGATGACGTCGTCCGAGCTCGCGAGCTGCTCTGGCGTGACCTGCGGGTGGTGGCGGAGCCCGGCGGCGCCACCGCGCTGGCCGCGCTGACCAGCGGCGCGTACCAGCCCGATCCGGGGGAGCGGGTCGTCGTGGTCGTCTGCGGAGCCAACACCGACCCCGCCGGCCTCTGACCGCCTCGGACGTCATACGACGCGCCGTCGATACACCTCCGTCCGTATGACGTCCCGGGGGCGCGGCGGGGGCGGCGCTCAGCCGGGTCTCAGCCCGCCGTCAGGCCGCTCGAAGGCAGGGCTGGCACCATGGACCTGCGCCCGAACCGATCTCGCGCACCCTTGGAGGAGTAGAGACGATGGCGATGCAGCCGATGCGCCTGCCGACCCCACCGACCGGCGTACCCGTCGGCTCGTACGAGACCTACGAGGCCGCCCAGCGGGCGGTCGACTTCCTTTCCGACGAGCAGTTCCCGGTGCAGCACGTGACCATCGTCGGCAACGGGCTGCGGATGGTCGAGCGCGTGACCGGGCGATGGGACCGGAACAAGGCGGCCGCGACCGGCGCCGCGGGCGGTGCCTGGTGGGGCCTGTTCCTCGGCCTGATGCTGTCGCTGTTCTCCGAGGAGACCTCCGGGGTGTTCCTCGTCGTGCTGGCCGCCGCGATTGCCGGCGCCGTCTTCGGTGCCGTGTTCGGGATGATCGGCTACGGCATGACCGGGGGCCGCCGCGACTTCCGTTCGCAGAGCAGCGTCGTCGCGACGACGTACGACCTGCTCTGCAAGTACCAGCACGCCGACCAGGCCCGCACCCTGCTGGAGAAGCTGGCGATGCGCGGGTGACCCCGCCCCAGCGGTGACCGAACGGCTCGCCGGCCTGCTCGCCACCCAGGCCGAGGCGGCCGGCCGGCTCGGGTCGCCGATGTACGAGGCGCTGCTGCGTCGCGTGGCGTCCGATGCGACGCGCGACGGGCCGGTTCGCCGCGTGCTGACCCCGTACGCCGATGACCCGGGCCCGGCCGCGACCGGGCTGCGACTGCTCGGCGCCGTGCACCGGCTGGTGCTGGAGCGCCGCGCCGGCGACCTGGCGCTGAGCTACCCCAGCGTCGGCGGCAACTTCGATGCGGAGCTGGCCTGGCCGAGCTTCGTCGCGGTGCTGGACCAGCACGCCGACGAGCTCGTGCACCTGATGGCCGGCCCCCCGCAGACCAACGAGGTCGGCCGCGCGGCGGCGCTGGTCGGTGGGCTGCTCCGGTTGGCCGACTCGCACGGCCTCCCGCTGCGGCTGTTCGAGCTCGGCGCCAGCGCCGGGCTGAACCTACGACCCGACCGCTTCCGGTACGAAGCCGACGCCGGCGGCTGGGGGCCGCCGGACAGCCCGGTCCGGCTCGACCCGGCCTGGCGGGGCGACTGGTCGCCGGGGGAGCAGCCGCTGGACATCGTGCAGCGGGTCGGCTGCGACCCCAGCCCGGTCGATCCCACCAGCACCGAGGGCCGGCTGGTGCTCACCTCGTACGTGTGGCCCGACCAGGCGGTCCGGCTGCAGCGGTTGCGCGGCGCGCTGGAGGTGGCCGCCGCGGTGCCGGCGACCGTGCGGCGCCAGACCGCGGCCGGCCTCGTCAGCGGGCTGCGGCTCGCCGACGGGACCGTGACCGTGCTCTGGCACTCGGTGATGTGGCAGTACCTCTCGCCGGCGGAGAAGGAGTCGGTGAGCGCGCACATCCGCCGGCTCGGCGCCGCGGCGACGCCGGACGCCCCGTTCGCGCACCTCTTCCTGGAGCCGTGGCGCCGGACGCCCGGCGCCCAGCACGACTTCCTGGTGGTGCTGCAGCACTGGCCGGGTGGCGACCGCTCCGTGCTCGGCTCCGCACCCGGGCACGGGGTCCCGGTCGACTGGGAGGGTTGACCCGAGATGCGGCACGATGCGTGCATCGACCGTCCGAGGCAGCGTCCACGCGAGGAGCGACCCATGCAGTTCGGCCGTACCTACGAGGAGTTCGAGGTCGGTGCGACGTTCCGGCACTGGCCCGGCAAGACCGTCACCGCGTACGACGACCACCTGTTCTGCCTGCTCACGATGAACCACCACCCGCTGCACCTCGACGCGCACTACGCCGAGCAGGCCACCCAGTTCGGGCGCAACGTGGTGGTCGGCAACTACGTCTACTCGCTGCTGCTCGGCATGAGCGTGCCCGACGTGAGCGGGAAGGCGATCGCCAACCTCGAGGTCGAGTCGCTGCGACACGTGGCGCCGACCTTCCACGGTGACACCCTCTACGGGCAGACGACGGTGCTGGACAAGCGCGAGTCGACGTCGAAGGACGACCGCGGCGTGGTGCACGTGGAGACCAAGGGCTGCAACCAGGACGGCACGCTGGTGTGCGTGTTCCGGCGCAAGGTCATGGTGCCGAAGCAGGCGTACCTCGATGCTCGCGGCGGCGAGCAGCCGGGCCGGCCCGCGCTGCGAGAGGACTGACCGGCGATGGAGCAGCAGGTCTGGCTGGTACGACACGGGGAGACCGAGTGGAGCCGGGACGGCAAGCACACCTCGGTCACCGATCTCGAGCTCACCGACCGCGGGACGGAGCAGGGCGCTGCCCTGCGCGAGGGGCTGGCCGGCGTGACGTTCGACCGGGTGCTGAGCAGCCCGCTGCGACGGGCCCGGGAGACTGCTCGGCTGGCCGGGTTCGACGACGCGCAGGTCGACCTGGACCACGATCTGCACGAGTGGCGCTACGGCGACTACGAGGGGATCACCACCCCCGAGATCCAGGAGAGCGTGCCGGGGTGGACGGTCTGGACGCACCCGGTGGTCGGCGGCGAGACCGGCGAGGAGGTGGCGGCGCGGTGTGACCGGGTGATCGCTCGCTGCCGGGAGGCCGGTGGTCGCAGTCTGCTGGTGGCACACGGGCACCTGCTGCGGGTGCTGGCGGCCCGCTGGGTGGGGGAGCCGTACGGCTTGGGCCGGCACCTGCACCTGGACACCGCCACGGTGTCGGTGCTGGGCGACGACCGCGGGGCGCCGGCGATCGGGCGCTGGAACGGCTGACCCGCCGCGGGGACGAGCGATGATGCATTTCCGTCGCTCGAACGACGCGAATGCATCATCGCCTCGCGGCTCCGCCGCTGGCCGTACGGTCGGCGGGTGAGCGACAGCCGCCTCGTGCCGTGCGTGGGCGCGGTGCTGCGTGACGCTGCCGGGAGGTTGCTGCTCGTCCGGCGGGCCAACCCGCCGGCACGAGGGACCTGGTCGCTGCCCGGCGGGCGGATCGAGCCCGGCGAGTCCGAGACCGAGGCGGTGCGGCGGGAGCTCGACGAGGAGACCGGGCTGCTCGTCGAGGCCGGACCGCTGGTCGGCACGACCGAGATCGAGGGGCCGGGCGGCGTGACGTACGTGGTGCGCGACTACGCCTGCACCGTGGTCGGCGGCACCCTGACGGCCGGCGACGACGCGAGCGACGTCGGCTGGTTCAGCCCCGACGAGGTGTACGGGCTGTCCACACCGGCCGGTCTGGTTCCGGCGCTGGTCCGGTGGGGCGTGCTGCCGGTTCGCCCCTGACCGACCCAGCAGCCGATGATGCATTCCCGTCGCTCCGGCGACCGAAATGCGTCATCGCCGGTCCGGCTCCGGCGGCGAGCAGTCTTGACGCTCCGTGCCCGCTCGGCCACCGTGCACGGGTGACGCCAGGCCCGGACTCGCCCACCGGCCCGTCCGTATGGTGCCCGCGCTGCGGCGACCCGGTGGCCCCCGACCTGGAGGTCGCCGGCGTCTGGACCTGCGCGCGGCACGGACGGGTTGCCGGGTCTGCACGGGTTCGCCGAGCCGACCGTGCACGTGCTGCTGGACCACGTCACCCGGTCCCGCTTCCCCACCTGGCTGCCCTGGCCGCTGCCCGCCGCCTGGGCGGTCAGCGGCGTCGGCCGGGTCGGCGACGGAATCACCTCCGGAACCGTCCTGGCCTGCTCGGGACCCGACCCGCTCGGCGGCCCGGGGGACCTGGTGCTGGTCGCCGAGGAACCCGGCACCGGCCTCGGCGCCCGGTACGCCGGCATCGACGCGCCCGACCCCGGGCCGCAGCTGTTGTCCCGGCAAGCGGACGCCAAGCTGACCGTCGCCGGGCGGCCCACCCCGCTGTGGCACGTCGCCGGTCCGGAGGACCGGGCGGCCTACGTCGGGGAGGCGTCCGGCCGCTGGCTCTGGCTGGTCGGCTGGCCCGGACTGGCCACGGCCGTGGTGCTGCTCGAGGCGACCCGGCTGGTTGACCCGGCCGACATCCTCGGCGAGCTGGATCTGGTACCGCTCAGCGCGCTGTCCACCCGGCTGACCGCGCCCTGACCGCTCCCTGACCGCTCCCTGACCGCGCCCCGCCCCGCCGCCTCGCGGTCACCTTCCCCCGCCGAGCCTCCGACGCGCACCCCGGTCGCTACCCTCGCTGCCGTGCGTGCTGACCTGCACACTCACTCCTCCTGCTCCGACGGCACCGACAGTCCGGGCGAGCTCGTGCGCGCCGCCGCGGCCGCCCGGCTCGACGTGGTGGCGCTCACCGACCACGACACGGCGGCCGGCTGGGCGCAGGCGCGAGCCGTCGCCGACGAGGTCGGGATCGGTTTCGTCCCCGGCATCGAGATCTCGGCCAGGTACGCCGGGGTCAGCGTGCACCTGCTCGCCTACGGCGTCGACCCGGCACACCCCGGTCTCGCCGCCGAGCTGGACCGGATCCTGACCGGACGCAACCGTCGGCTGCCCACCGTCCTGGAACGCCTCCGCGGAGCCGGCCTGGACCTCAGCGAGGCGGACGTTCGCGCCGTCGCCGGCAGCGCTGCCGCCCTCGGCCGGCCGCACGTGGCCGACGCGATGGTCGCGGCCGGCATGGTGCGCGACCGGCGGCAGGCGTTCGACGACTTCCTGATGCCCGGCCGGCCCGGTTTCGTCCCCCGGTACGCCGCCCCGCTGTCCGACGTGCTGCGGCTGGTTCAGGCGGCCGGCGGTGTGTCGGTGCTGGCGCATCCCTGGTCGCGCGGCGGTCGCCGGGTGCTGACCCCCCAGGTGCTGGCCGAGCTGTCGGGCCTCGGGCTGACCGGGCTCGAGGCCTGGCACCGTGGCCACAGCGACGACGCCAGCCGGCGGCTGGCCGCGCTGGCGGCCCCGCTCGACCTGGTGGCGACCGGGTCCAGCGACTACCACGGCACCGGCAAGGTCGATCACGACCTGGGCTGTCACACCACGCCCGAGCCGGCACTGCGGCGGCTGCTCGCCGCGATGGGGAGCGCGGCCGACGCCGCCCGGCTCGCCGACGCGAGCCTGCAGCCGGAGCCGGCGGTGCTGCGATGAGCTCGGTGGTGGACCTGACCCTGCTCGCCGAGGTCTTCATCACCTTGTTCGTGATCATGGACCCGCCGGGCACGGTCCCGATCTTCCTGGCCCTGACCAGCGGCCGGGCCCCGGCCGACCGGCACCGCGCCGCCTGGCAGGCGGTGCTGGTGTCGTTCTTCGTGATCGTGCTGTTCGCGCTGTTCGGGCGCCAGCTGCTGACCTACCTGAACATCTCGCTGCCCGCGCTGCAGGCCGCCGGTGGCCTGCTGCTGCTGCTGGTGGCGCTGGAGCTGCTGACCGGCAACGAGTCCGAGCCGTCGGCGGCCGCGGAGGTCAACGTCGCCATGGTGCCGCTGGGCACCCCGCTGCTCGCCGGCCCCGGCGCGATCGTGGCCACGATGGTGTTCGTGGAGCAGGTGGACGCCGCGCCCCCGCTGGTGGCCGTGCTCGCCGGGGTGGTGGGCGTGCACGTCGTGCTGTGGATCGCGATGCGCTTCTCGGTCGCCATCTTGCGGGTGCTCGGAGACTCCGGCGTCACGCTGGTCACCCGGATCAGCGGCCTGCTGCTGTCCGCGATCGCGGTCCAGCTGGTCGCCGACGCCGTGCGCGCGTTCATCGCGGGGGAGGGGTGAGCTCCCGGTCCATGTGCACCTCGCGGACCCCGTCCGGCCGCACGGTGACCTCCCCGGTGGGGACGAACCCGTGCCGCTCGTACAGCCGGGTGGCGGGCGCGTTGTGCTCGGTGACGTGCAGCAGCACCCGGCGCGCCCCCTGCCCGGTCGCCCAGTCCACGACCGCCTCGATCAGGACCGCTCCGACCCCCAGCCCGCGGGCGCTCGGCGCCACCCACATCGAGATCAGCTCCGCCGTCCCGTCCTGCGGTCCGTAGCCGCTGACCAGACCCACCGGCTCGTCGTCGCGGAGCGCCGCGAACGTGGTGGCGACGGAGCTCAGCCGGTCGCGCCAGCGCCGCTCGTCGGCGTGCTCCCACTCGGCGAGAGTGGACCCGTACGCGTACGGCGCCTCGGCCAGGGCGGCCAGCCGCAGGGTGCGCAGCAGCGCCCAGTCGTCGGGTCCGAGCTCGCGCACCCGGGCCGGGAACCCTCGGCGCCGGGCTCACCGGCCCCGGGTCCCGACTCGGGCGAGCACCCGGTCCGGCGTCACCCGGGCCAGCCGGGAGAGCACCGCGTAGCGCGTCGACGGCACCGACACCCGGACCCCCCGGTCGAGGTCGCGCAGCGCCTGCGCGGCGACGGCGTCGGCATCGAGCCACAGCCAGCCGGGGATGCCCGCCGTGTCGGCGCCCATCCGCTGGTGGAACTCGGTCCGGACGAAGCCGGGACACAGCGCCATCGCGCGGACGCCGTCGCGACGGTAGGTGAGGTCCAGCCAGCGGGTGAAGCTGGTCAGCCACGCCTTGTGCGCGCCGTACGTGCCGCGGGGCAGCCAGCCGGCCGTGCTGGAGACGTTGAGGATCGCGCCCCGGCCGCGCGCCCGCATGCCCGGCAGCACGGCGTGGCACAGCTGCATCGGCGCCCGGACGTGCACGTCCAGCGACCGTTGCTCGGCCTCGAGGTCGTTGTCGGCGAAGGACAGCCGCTGGCCGAAGCCCGCGTTGTTCACGAGCAGGTCGACCGGCGCGTCGGTCCGTCGCAGCGCGGCCGCCACCGCGGCCGTCCCCTCCGCGCGGGCAAGGTCGGCGGGGAGCACCTGCACCTCGACCTCGTGGTCGCGGGTCAGGTCGCCGGCCAGGAGGTCCAGCCGCCCTGCGTCGCGGGCCACCAGGACCAGCCGGTCCCCCCGGGCCGCCAGGGCCTCCGACAGGGCCCGGCCGATGCCGGCGGTGGCGCCGGTGACGAGGGCGCGGACCGGTTCGACTGGCAGGACCATCGGGGCAGCATGGCCGCCGCGAGACCGCCGGGCAACGGGAGGCCCCGGGTGCGGCAGACTGTGCCGCGATGAGCACGACGCTGGCGATCGCCAACCAGAAGGGTGGGGTCGCGAAGACCACCACCGTGGCATCGCTGGGCGCCGCGCTGGTCGAGCTCGGCCAGCGGGTGCTCCTGGTCGACCTGGACCCGCAGGCCTGCCTGACCTTCTCGCTCGGGGTGGACCCCGAGGACCTGGACACGTCGGTGCACCAGGTCCTGCTGGCGGAGGAGAAGGTCGGCAACGTCATCGTCACCGTCGACGACGGTCCCGACCTGCTGCCCGCGACGATCGACCTGGCGACCACGGAGTCCCGGCTGCTGACCCGCACCGGACGCGAGCAGGCGCTGCGCGTCGCGCTGGAGGAGGTCAGCGGCGACTACGACTGGATCCTGCTCGACTGCCCACCGTCGCTCGGCGTGCTGACCGTCGCGGCGCTCACCGCCGCCGACGCCGTCCTCGTCCCGCTGCAGTGCGAGACGCTGTCCCACCGCGGCGTCGGCCAGCTCCTCGACACGGTGCACGACGTGCGCCGGTTCACCAACAAGGGGCTGCGGGTGCTCGGCGTGCTGCCCACGCTGTACGACGGGCGGACGCAGCACGCCCGGGCCGTGCTCGAGGCGATCTCCTCGACGTACGACCTACGCGTGCTCGAGCCGCCGATCCCCAAGACCATCCGGTTCGCCGAGGCGCCGGCGCTCGGCCGGTCGATCCTCGCCACCGCGCGGCGGCACCGTGGCGCGCAGGCCTACCGCGAGGTGGCCGAAACGCTGCTCACCCGGCAGTGAGCCCGATTCCGCAGCCCGCTGGCTAGCATGTGCCGATCATGGCTGTTCCCAACGACGGCGCCGCCCGGGTCCTCCCCGGGCGGGTGGCGACCCTCGCGCTGTCGCTCAGCCTCACCGTCACTGCCGCGGGGGCCAGCGTGCTCGGCGGGCTCTCGGTCGGCGCGGCCGCTGCCACCGAGCCGTCGGAGCCGGGCTGGGCGTCCGGGCCGGTGCACGCGGTGGTCGAGCGGGCGCTGCCCGCTGCGCTCGACGACGGCCGCTACGCCAGCGGTTCCGCTCCGCGACGGGTGAGTGAGGCGGAGGCCGACGAGACGCTGGACCGGGAGCCGCCGCGCGGCAGCGGGACCGGCCGCCGGGTCGTGTTCGACGAGTCCGCGCAGCAGGTGTGGCTGGTTCGCGCGGGCGGCAGCGTCCGGTCGACCTACCTCGTCTCCGGGTCGGTGCACGACAACCTCGACCCCGGCCGGTACGCCGTCTACTCCCGGTCGCGGGACGCGGTCGGCTTCGACTACAGCAGCACGATGGACTACATGGTGCGGTTCACCCAGGGCGCCAACGCCGCCATCGGGTTCCACGACATCCCGCTCGACCGGCGGGGGGAGCCGATGCAGCGCTGGTCCGAACTCGGCACCCCCACCTCGTCGGGATGCATCCGGCAGCGGCCGCGGGACGCCCGCGAGATGTGGCGCTTCGCCTCGATCGGCACCGCGGTCGTGGTGGTGGCCTGAGCGCCGTCAGTCGCTCGAGGACTGCTGGGCCGGGCTGCTCTCCGCCGACGCGTCCGAGCCGCCGGACCCGCCGCGGCGTCGACGCCGGCGGCGCGGCTGCCCGCCGCCGGTCGAGGCGTCGTTCTGCCCGCCCGAGCCGGCGCTGTCCGGCCGCTGAGCGGCCGCGTCGACCGACTCCCCGCCGCGGGTGCGCCGCCGCTGCCGCTGCCGGCGCGGCCGGTCCGCGGCCGACTCCGTGCGCCCGCCACCGGCACGCCGGTCCCCGGACCGCTCGCTGTCGCGGCGTCGCGGCGGCTGAGCCGGCGGAGCCGCTCCCGCCACCCGCCCGGTGGCGTTCGGAGGGATGCCGAGGTCGTGCAGCAGGTGCGCCGACGTGGAGTAGGTCTCCTGCGGCTCCTCGAAGGGCAGCTCGAGCTCGCGGTTGATCATCTGCCAGCGGGAGATGTCGTTCCAGTCCACGAACGTGATCGCGATGCCGCTGGCGCCGGCCCGGCCGGTGCGGCCGATCCGGTGCAGGTAGGTCTTGTGGTCGTCCGGGCAGTGGTAGTTGATGACGTGCGAGATCCCGGACACGTCGATCCCGCGGGCCGCGACGTCGGTGGCGACGAGAACCGGCGTCTTGCCCTCGCGGAAGCGGGCCATCGCCTTCTCCCGGGCGACCTGGGCCATGTCGCCGTGCAGCGGCGAGGCCGGGAAGCCGCGCTCGATCAGGTCGTCGGCGATCCGCTGCGCCTGCCGCTTGGTGCGGGAGAAAATCAGCACCTTGCCGAGGTCCTGGGCCTGCAGGATGCGGGCCACCACCTCGGGCTTGTCCAGGTCGTGCGCGCGGTAGACGAACTGGGCGGTCGCCGGGACGGTCTGCGAGTCGTCCGCCGACTCGGCCCGGATGTTGACCGGGTGCCGCATGTGGGTGCGGGCGAGCGACACGATCGCACCGGGCATGGTGGCCGAGAACAGCATCGTCTGCCGGGTCTCGGGGGTCTTGGCGATCAGCTTCTCGACATCCGGCAGGAAGCCGAGGTCCAGCATCTCGTCGGCCTCGTCCAGGACCAGCACCTTGACGTGGCTGAGGTCCAGCACCCGCCGGTTCGCCAGGTCGAGCAGCCGCCCGGGGGTGCCGACGACCACGTCGACGCCGCGCTCGAGGGCGTCGAGCTGCGGCTCGTACGGCACACCGCCGTAGACGGTGACGCTGCGGGTGCCGCGCCGCTTGGCCGCGGTGACCAGGTCGCCCGCCACCTGGAGCGCGAGCTCGCGGGTGGGTGCGACGACGAGGGCCTGCGGCTTGCCCGGGGCGACCAGCTCGGCGTAGTCGGGATCGTGGGCAGCGACGGTGCGCTGGATGACCGGGATGCCGAAGGCGAGCGTCTTGCCCGTACCGGTTCGGGCCTGGCCGATCAGGTCGGTCCCCGTCAGCGCGATCGAGAGGGTCATCTCCTGGATCGGGAACGGGGTGGTGATGCCGACGTCGGCGAGCGCATCGGAGATCTCTGCGATGACGCCCAGGTCGGTGAACGTGGTCAGAATGTCCTCGCTTCATGGGTCCGCTGATGCGGCCAGGTGCCCGGGTGGCGTTCCGGAGTCTACCGATCGCCCTCGCTACGCTGCGCCCCATGCCCCAGGACCCGGTCCCGTCCCCACCTCGGGAGGAACCGGGAGCGGCGTCCGGCGCGCTTGCCGACCCGGTCTACCGGGAGGCGGTCGTGGACCTGCTCGGGGTGCTCGCCTACGGCGAGCTGACCGCCTTCGACCGGCTGGCCGAGGACTCCGCGATGGCACCGGGGCTGCCGGACAAGGCCGAGCTGGCGGCGATGGCCGCAGCCGAGTTCGCGCACTTCGCCCGGCTGCGAGAGCGGCTCGAGCAGCTCGGCGCAGACGCTTACCAGGCGATGGAGCCGTTCCGGGAGAGCTTCGAGCGCTTCCACGCCAACACCGCGCCGCGAGACTGGCTGGAGAGCCTGGTGAAGGCGTTCGTCGGGGACAACCTCGCGAGCGACTTCTACCGCGAGATCGCGGCGTACCTCGACGAGGACACCCGGACGCTGATCCTCGAGGTGCTGGAGGACTCCGGGCACTCGGCCTTCGCCGTCGAACGGGTTCGCGCGGCGATCGCCGCCGACCCCCGGGTCGGTGGCCGGTTGGCGTTGTGGGGCCGCCGGCTGGTCGGCGAGGCGCTGAGCCAGGCACAGGTGGTGGCCGCCGAGCGGGACGGCCTGGTGGCGCTGCTCGCCGGCGGGCTGGACCGCCCGGGCATGGACCTCGCCGCGATCGGCCGGATGTTCGCGCGGCTCACCGAGAACCACGCCCGGCGGATGGCCGTGCTCGGCCTGTCGTCCTGACCGCCGCCGGCTGGCTCAGCGGCTGCCGAAGCCGACCTTGCGGGTGGACTCCTCGCCGATGTCGACGAAGGCGAGCCGGTCGGCGGGAACGATCACCTTGCGGCCCCGCTCGTCGAGCAGCACCAGCACGCCCTCGTCGCCGGTCAGCGCCTGCTGCACCGCGGCCGTGATCTCGTCACCGGTCTGCGCCGACTCGAGCACCAGCTCACGGCTGGTGTGCTGCACGGCGATCCTGACCTCCACGGTGCCTCCTGCTCGCGCGCCGGGCCCTCGTCGGCCCGGGTCGGCATCGACTGTAGCCAGCCGCCCCGGTCACTCCGCCGCCGCGTCTGCCGGCTCGGTCCGTGGGTAGCCGCTGATACCGCGCCAGGCCAGCGTCGACACCAGCGCGACCGCCTCCTCCTGCCCGACGTCGATGTCGCCCGCCAGCCAGTAGCGGGCGCTGACCTGGGCCATCCCGACCAGGCTCACGGCCAGCAGCCCGGCCTGCGCGTCCGGCAGCCCGGTGTCCTCGCGGATCAGCGCGGTGATCAGCTCCGCGGAGTCGGTGGTGACCCGGTCCACCCGCTCCCGGACCGCCGGCTCGCTGGTCAGGTCGGACTCGAAGACCAGCCGGAAGGCGGCCTTGTCGTCGCCGACGTAGGTGTAGAAGGCGGCCATCGTCGCCGCGACCCGCTCCTTGTTGTCCTCGGTCGCCGCCAGCGCCGACCGCATCGCGTCCACGATCGCCGTGCAGGAGGCGTCCAGCAGCGCCAGGTACAGGTCGAGCTTGCCGGGGAAGTGCTGGTAGAGCACCGGCTTGGAGACGCCGGCGCGTTCGGCGATGTCGTCCATCGCCGCGGCGTGGTAGCCGTGGGCCACGAACACCTCGAGGGCGGCCTCCAGCAGTTGCACGCGACGCGCGTCGCGGGGCATCCGGCCCCGGCGCGCCGGGGCCGGGGGCGACGAGTGGCGCACGAGCGACCCCTTCCACGGACCAAGACGGCGAGACGCGCTGTCCGGTTCGCGGCGATCCTAGGGGAACACCCGCGGACCGGCTGTCGTTCTCCCCGACGTCCGGACCCGGATGCGGACGAACGCACGCCAGAGAGGACCACCCGTGCCGAGCACCCTCGCCCCACCCGCCCTGCCGCCGCTCGTCGAGCCCGCTGACGAGCTCACCATCGACGAGGTCCGGCGCTACAGCCGACACCTGATCATCCCCGATGTGGGCATGGCCGGGCAGAAGCGGCTGAAGAACGCGAAGGTGCTGGTCATCGGCGCCGGTGGGCTCGGCAGCCCTGCGCTGCTCTACCTCGCCGCGGCCGGCGTGGGCACGCTCGGCATCGTCGAGTTCGACGAGGTGGACGAGTCCAACCTGCAGCGGCAGGTCATCCACGGGCAGAGCGACATCGGCCGCCCCAAAGCCGACTCGGCCAAGGACAGCGTCGCCGAGGTGAACCCGTACGTGCAGGTCAACGTGCACGCCGAGCGCCTCGACAACGACAACGTGCTGGGCATCTTCGAGCAGTACGACCTGATCGTCGACGGCACCGACAACTTCGCCACCCGCTACCTGGTCAACGACGCCGCGGTGTTCCTCGGCAAGCCGTACGTGTGGGGTTCGATCTTCCGCTTCGACGGGCAGGCGTCGGTCTTCTGGGCCGAGCACGGCCCGTGCTACCGCTGCCTCTACCCGGAGCCGCCGCCGCCGGGGATGGTGCCGTCGTGCGCCGAGGGCGGCGTGCTCGGGGTGCTGTGCGCCTCGGTCGGCTCGATCCAGGTGAACGAGGCGATCAAGCTGCTGACCGGCATCGGGACCCCGCTGCTCGGCAAGCTGGTCGTCTACGACGCCCTGGAGATGGACTACCGCAAGCTGTCGGTCCGCAAGGACCCGAACTGCGCGGTCTGCGGCGAGAACCCGACGGTCACCGAGCTGATCGACTACGAGACGTTCTGCGGTGCGATCAGCGACGACGCGGCCGAGGCGGCCGCCGGCTCCACCATCTCGGTCACCCAGCTGGCCGCCATGCTCAAGGAGCGGGACGAGGGCAGCCGCGACTTCACCCTGGTCGACGTGCGGGAGCCGAACGAGTACGAGATCAACAAGATCCCCGGCTCGGTGCTGATCCCGAAGGGCGAGTTCCTCTCCGGTGAGGCCCTCGGCAAGCTCTCCCAGGACAAGCCGGTCGTGCTGCACTGCAAGTCCGGCGCCCGCTCCGCGGAGGCCCTGGCCGTGCTCAAGGGCGCCGGCTTCGCCGACGCGGTGCACGTCGGCGGCGGCGTCGTCGCCTGGGTGAACCAGATCGACCCGTCGCAGCCCGCCTACTGACGGGGCCGGCCGGCTGCAAGGCTGGCCCGGTGCCCGCCACCGAGGTCGACCGGGAGCGGCTCGTCGAGCAGGTGCTCGCCCTGGTCGAGCGAGTCCCGCCGGGCCAGGTCACGACGTACGGGTTGGTCGCCGACGTCGTCGGGTACGGCGGACCGCGCTGGGTCGGCACCGTGCTCGCCAGGAACGGCGGCGGCGTGCCGTGGTGGCGGGTGGTCCGGGCCGACGGCAGCCTGCCTCCGTCCCATCGCCGCGACGCCCTCGCGCACTACCGAGCCGAGGGCACTCCGCTGCGACTCGACGCCGCGGGCGGGCCGGTCGGTGTCGATCTCCGCCGAGCGGTGTGGCTGCCGACCGACCGCTGAACGTCACCCTGCGTGACGTTTCAGTCACGCAGTCGTTGGGCATGACGGTGTAAGACCCCCATCTGGAGAGGACCGGCATGCCCCGACGTACTCCCGTCCACCGGCTCACCGCCGTCGCGATCGGCCTGTTGGCCGTGGCCGCGTACACCGCGCCGGCCCCGGCCGCCGCCGTCGTCACCCCGAGCGCTCCCACCTGGGCGCCGGCCGAGACCGCGACGATCCACCCCGGCACGATGATGTACACCGACGGTGCCCAGTGCACTGCCAACTTCGTCTTCGAGGACGGGGCGGCGACGTACGTCGGCTACGCCGCGCACTGTGCCGGCACCGGCGCCGCCACCGACACCAACGGCTGTGACGCGGGCTCGCTCCCGCTCGGCACCAAGGTCGACTTCGTCGAGGGCGGCACCCTGGTCGGCGGCGGTACCAAGGTCGGCAGCGGGACGCTCGTCTACAGCTCCTGGCTGACCATGCAGCAGGTGAACGAGACCAACCAGAATGCCTGCGAGTACAACGACTTCGCGCTGGTCCGCGTGGACGCCGCCGACGTGGCCAAGGTGAACCCGAGCGTCCCGTTCTGGGGCGGACCCACCGCCGTCGACGGCAACGGCACGACCGTCGGCGAGGACGTCTACAGCTACGGCAACTCCTCACTGCGCGGCGGCGCCGAGCCACTGTCGCCCAAGCGGGGCGTCAGCCTCGGCGACACCGGGGGCGGTTGGAGCCACACCGTCTACACCGCCACCCCGGGGATCCCGGGTGACTCCGGCAGCGGGTTCCTCAGCAGCGCGGGGCAGGCGGTGGGCACGCTGTCCACCGTCGCCATCGCACCGCTGGCCGGGTCCAACGGAGTCGGCGACCTGTCCCGCGAGCTGTCGTACGCGCGCAGCCCGGGCGGGATGGCCGGCATGGCGCTGGTCCCCGGCACGGAGCCGTTCTCGCCGGTCATCTGACCGTACCTGCCCGCGGCATCTCCGTGCCGCACCGACAGCCCCGCCGAATGGGTTCCCGGCGGGGCTGTCGGCGTCGTCTGCTGTAGTGCCGCTCGTGCCCCCGCCCCGACTGCGTGCCCGCCCGAGTGCGCGCGTCGCCGCGCCGGTGCTCGACCGCGACCAGCAGGCCGTCGTCGACCACCCGGGTGGGCCGGTCCTCGTCCTGGCCGGTCCGGGCACCGGCAAGACCACCACGCTGGTGGAGGCCGTGGTCGACCGGGTGGGCCGCCGCGGGCTGGCGCCGGAGCAGGTGTTGGTGCTCACCTTCAGCCGCAAGGCGGCCGACGAGCTGCGCGCCCGGATCTCCGCCCGGCTCGCCCGCACCACCGCTGGTGCGACCGCGAGCACGTTCCACTCGTTCTGCTACGCGCTGGTGCGCCGGTTCGCCGATCCGGAGCTGTATGCGCAGCCGCCGGCCCTGCTGTCGGCGCCGGAGCACGACGTACGGTTGCGCGACCTGCTGAAGGGCAGCGTCGAGACCGGGCGGGTGGCCTGGCCGGACTCCGTGCGGCCGGCGCTGTCCACCCGCGGCTTGGCCGGCGAGCTGCGCGGCCTGCTGGCCCGCTCCCGGTCGTTGCGGCTGGACCCGGAGGACGTCACCGCGGCCGGCGTGGCGCACGCCCGGCCGGAGTGGGTCGCCGCCGGCCAGTTCCTGGGGGAGAGCCTGGAGGTGCTCGACGGGCTGGGAGTGCTCGACTACACCGAGCTGGTGCACCGGGCCACGGTGATCGCCTCCGATCCGGCGCACCGGGCCACGCTGCGCCGGGAGCTGGGCTTCGTCGTGGTCGACGAGTATCAGGACACCGACCCCGCTCAGGTGGCGCTGCTGGAGGCGCTTGCCGGGGACGGTCGCGACCTGCTCGTGGTCGGTGACCCCGACCAGTCGATCTACGGCTTCCGCGGGTCCGACGTGCGCGGGCTGCTCGACTTCCCCGACCGGTTCCGCACCGCCGCCGGCGAGCGCGCGCCGATGCTGGCGCTGCGCACGGCCAGGCGCTCCGGCACCGGGCTGCTCCGGGCCTCCCGTTCCGTCGCCGCTCGGCTGCCGGTCCCGGGCCGCCTGGACCACGAGACCTTCCGGGCGTTCCGCGACCTGCACAGCGGGGTGACCGATCACGGTGACGGACAGGTCGACGTGCGGACGTTCGTGTCCCCGGCCGCGGAGGCGGAGAGCATCGCCGAGCTGCTGCGCCGGTCGCACCTCGACCAGGGGCTGCCGTGGTCGCAGATGGCGGTGCTGGTCCGCTCCGGCGTCCAGTCGATCCCGCGTCTGCACCGGGCTCTGACCGCGGCCGGGGTGCCGGTCGAGGTCGCCGGGGACGAGCTGCCGCTGCGCGCCCAGCCGGCCGTCCAGGTGCTGGTGCGGGCGCTGCGGGCAGCCGACGCGCTCGCCCGGCCCGCTCCGGACCGCGACCGGAGTGACTCCCCGGCGCTCCGCCCGGACGAGGTGGAGGCGCTGCTCACCTCGCCGGTCGGCCAGCTGGGTCCGGCTGCCGTCCGCCGGCTGGCGCGCACCCTGCGAGAACGGGACCGGGCCGACCACACCGGGATGCGTCCCCCGCTGCCGTCCGCGCGGTTGCTGGCCGACGCCGTCGCCAAGCCGGACCGGCTCGCCGATCTCTCCGGCCCGGACGCGACCCGCGGGCTGCGCGCGGCCCGGCTGCTGGCCCGGGCGGCCGACCAGCTGCGAGCCGGCGCTGCGGTCGAGGAGTGTCTGTGGACGTTGTGGGACGGCACCGGCTGGCCGGCCCAGCTGCGCCGGACCAGCACGCAGGGCGGCAGCGCCGGCCGGGCCGCCGCCCGCGACCTGGACGCGGTGTGCGCCCTGTTCGACCTGGCCGCGCGGGCCCAGGGTCGCCAGCAGCGGCGCGGCGTCGGCGCGTTCCTCGACGAGGTGGAGGCTCAGCAGATCCCGGCCGACACTCTGGCCGAGCGCGGCGTCCGCGGCGCCGGCGTGCGGCTGCTGACCGCGCACCGCTCGAAGGGGCTCGAGTGGCGGCTGGTGGTCGTGGCCGGCGTCCAGGAGGGCGGGTGGCCGGCGCTGCGGCGGCGGGGTTCGCTGCTCGCCACCGATCTGCTCGGCCCCGACGGCGAGCTGCCGGCGCTGCCGAGCACGGCGGAGCTGCTCGCCGAGGAGCGCCGGTTGTTCTACGTCGCCGTAACCCGGGCTCGGCAACGGCTGGTGGTGACCGCGGTGCGGGGGATCCGAGACGGCGGCGACCAGCCGTCGCGGCTGCTCGACGAGCTCGGCGTTCCGGTGGGCCCGGTCGAGGGACGGCCCCGCCGGCCGCTGTCGCTGCGCGGCCTGCTCGGCGAGCTGCGCAGCCGGGCGGAGGCGACCGACGACCCGGCGGAGCGAGCCGCACTGGCGCGCCGGATCGCGCGGCTCGCCGCCTCCGGAGTGCTGCCCGCGGCCGACCCGGACCAGTGGTGGGGTTTGCGCGAGGTCTCCGCCGCTGCGGTCCCGGTCCGCGCCACGGAGGAGCCGGTGGCCCTGTCCGGCAGCGCCGTGCGGGGGATCGAGGAGTGCGCCCTTCGCTGGTTCCTGGCTCGGGAGGCCGGCGGCGAGTCCCAGAGCACCAGCGCGCAGGGGTTCGGCAGCATCGTGCACGCGCTGGCCGCGGCCGTGCTCGACGGCGAGGTGGCGGCCGACGCCGACGCGCTGCTGAAGGAGCTGGACCGGGTCTGGGGGCAGTTGCAGTTCCCGGTCTCGTGGGCCAGCGACGCCGAGCGCCAGGAGGCGGTGCGCGCGCTCGGCCGGTTCCTCCGCTGGCACGACGACCCCGATCGGCGTCGTCACCCGCTCGCCGCGGAGCTCACCTTCGACGTCACGGTTCCCGTCGGCGGAGACACCGCGCGGCTGCGCGGCTCGATGGACCGGGTGGAGCTCGACGCGGAGGGGCGGGCCGTGGTGGTGGACCTGAAGACCGGCAAGACCCCGCCGACCGAGGCCGCGCTGCGGCGGGACGCCCAGCTCGGCGTCTACCAGCTGGCGGTGGCTGTCGGGGCCGCCGACGAGGCGGCCGGTTCCCAGGTGCAGCCGGGGGGCGCCGAGCTGGTGCAGCTGCGCAAGGAGCTGGCCCGCGGGATCAAGGTGCAGCACCAGCCGCCGGACAGCCCGGAGGCACCGCTTGCCGCCAGCGCCCAGGTCGCTGCGGCGGTCGACGTGCTGCGCAGCGAGCGGTTCGCCGCCCGGGTCGGCCCGGGCTGCGGGCGGTGCGAGTTCCAGCCGGTGTGCCCGGCCCAGCCGGCCGGGCAGACCCTGCTCGGCGATCCCGCCCGGTCGGGCGGACCTGAGGCACCCGAGGCACCCGAGGCGGCGGGCCGATGACAGCCGACACCTCGCTCGACGTGCTCACCGACGTGCACGACCTCGGCCGGCTCCTGGACCTCCCGTTCAGCGCCGAGCAGCGGGCGGCGATCACGGCCCCGCTCGAGCCCGGTGTGATCGTCGCCGGCGCCGGGTCCGGCAAGACGACGGTGATGGCGGCACGGGTGGTGTGGCTGGTCGGCACCGGCCAGGTCCAGCCCGCCGAGGTCCTCGGGCTGACCTTCACCACCAAGGCTGCCGCGGAGCTGGGCTCCGGCGTCCGTTCCCGGCTGCAGACGCTCGCGGCCCGATCCGGCCGGCCACAGTTGCTCGAGCAGGTGGGGGAGCCGGCCGTCTCGACCTACCACGCCTACGCCGGCGGGCTGCTCGTCGAGCACGGCCTGCGGCTGGGCTACGAGCCCGACCTGCGCGTGATCGCCGATGCGAGCCGTTACCAGCTCGCCGCCCGCGCCATCGAGTCGTTCTCCGGGGTGCGCGAGCACCTGTCCATCTCCCTGCCCACCCTGATCGGACAGGTGATCGGGCTCGACAACGAGCTCTCCGACCACCTGGTCGAGCTGGACGAGGTGCGCCGCTTCGACCACGACCTGCGGACTCGGCTGGCCGAGGAGAAGCAGATCACCGAGGTGCGGGCTGCGGTGACGGCCACCCAGGTGCGCGACGAGCTGCTCGACCTGGTCGCCGCGTACCGGGAGGCGAAGGCCGACGCCGGGGTCACCGAGTTCGCCGACCAGATGGGCCGCGCGGCCCGACTCGCGGAGGCGTCGGCGGCGGTGGGCGAGGTCGAGCGGAGCCGCTACCGGGTGGTGCTGCTCGACGAGTACCAGGACACGTCGGTCTCCCAGCGCCGGATGCTGCAGGGGCTGTTCAGCGGTCCGACCGCGGCCGGCGGCCGGGGACACCCGGTGACCGCGGTCGGCGACCCGTGCCAGGCCATCTACGGCTGGCGCGGGGCCTCGGTGGACAACATCGACGGCTTCGGCGCGCACTTCCCGCGCGCGGACGGCACGCCGTCGCGGCGGCTCACCCTGTCGGTCAACCGGCGCTGCGCCCGGGACGTGCTGGACGCGGCCAACGACGTCGCCGAGGAGCTGTACGCGCTGCACACCGGGGTCGAGCCGCTGGTCCCGCGCCCCGAGGCCGGAGCCGGCCGGGTCCGGGTGGCGCTGCACGAGACGGTGGCCGACGAGGTGGCGGCGGTCGTCGACGACATCGAGCGGCTGGGGAACAGCTTCGCCCGGGAGCACGGCACGCCGGCGTGGTCCGACATCGCGATCCTGGTTCGTGACGGCAACGAGCGAGCCGCGCTGGCCGCCGGGCTGCGGGGTCGGGGCATCCCGGTCGAGGTGGTCGGGCTGTCCGGGCTGCTGACCCAGCCCGAGGTGGCCGACGTGGTGGCGACGCTGCGGTGCATCTCCTCGCTGACCGCGAATGCCGCCCTGCTGCGGCTGCTCGCCGGGCCGCGCTGGCGGCTCGGCCCCCGCGACCTCGCGCTGCTCGGTGCCCGCGCCCGCCGGCTCGCCGCCGCCGACCGGTCCGCCGGCGACGACCTGCAGAGCCGACTCGACCTGGCGGTCACCGGGGTGGACAGCACCGAGGTGCTGTCGCTGTCCGACGCGCTCGACGACCCGGGCCCCGCCGACTACTCCCCGGCGGCGCGTACCCGCTTCGCCGCCCTGTCGGCCGAGCTGACCGCCTTGCGCCGGGCGGCCGGGGACCCGCTGGTCGACCTGGTCCGACGGGTGGTCGAGGTGCTCGGCATCGACGTCGAGCTCGCCGCCGACGGCGGCCCGGAGGCACGGCTCGCCCGTGACAACCTGGCCCTGTTCGTCGACGCCGTCGGTGACTTCGCCGGCACCGACCCGACGGCCGGACTGTTCGGGCTGCTCGCCTACCTCGATGCCGAGCTCGAGCACGACCGGGGGATGGAGGTCGCCGACCCGGGCGCCGACGACTCGGTGAAGCTGCTGACCGTGCACTCGGCCAAGGGGCTGGAGTGGCGGGCGGTGCTGCTGCCGTTCCTCAGCAGCAAGGTGTTCCCGTCCGAGCAGCCGCGGGCGCGCTGGGAGCAGAACGCCGCCGTGGTGCCGGTGCCGCTGCGCGGGGACCGGGACGCGCTGCCCCGCCTGGCCTCGTGGAGCAAACCGGACCGCGACGCCTACGTCCGGGCCTGCAAGCAGCACCAGGCGCTGGAGGAGCGACGGCTCGCCTACGTCGCCGTGACCCGGGCGAAGGAGCTGGTGGTGGCCAGCGGGCACTGGTGGGGGCGCACCCAGCAGAAGCCGCGCGGCCCGTCGCCGTACCTCGAGGCGCTGCGCGCTCACGCCGCTGTCGCAGACGGCGGGACGGGCGGGCCGGAGCCGGTCGTTCCGCCGGCCCGGTGGGCTCCCTCCCCGGCTGACGGCTCGTCCAACCCGATGGTCGAGAGCCGCCAGGACGTGGCCTTTCCCGGCCGCCTGGACACCGACCGGATCGCGCGCCGCCGAGCGGTCGCCGCCGAGGTGCGGCAGGCCCTAGCCGACGGCGTCGAGGCGACCGACGGAGGACCGGAGCCGGTGCCCGACGAGCTCGCCGTGATCGACGAGGAGCTGGAGACCCTGCTGGCCGAGGCTCGGCGGCGCGCCGACGACTCGCCGGTGGTCGACCTGCCGGGGACGCTGTCGGCGACTCGGGCGCTGCGGCTGAGCGCCGATCCGGAGCAGCTGGCCGCCGAGCTGGCCCGCCCGATGCCGCGGCGGCCGTCAGCCGCTGCCCGGCTCGGCACCCGGTTCCACGCCTGGGTGGAGGCGTCCTTCGGGCAGCAGCAGCTGATCGACCCCGACGAG
This sequence comes from uncultured Actinomycetota bacterium, assembly GCA_963704295.1. Taxonomy (GTDB): domain Bacteria; phylum Actinomycetota; class Actinomycetes; order Propionibacteriales; family Nocardioidaceae; genus JACCVL01. The sequence goes on from OY969884.1 coordinate 2,256,763, forward strand.
CTGCCCGGCCGGGCGGACGCCGACATCGACGACGAGGCCGACCTCCGCTCGCTGGTCGACGCTTTCCGCCGCGGCCCCTTCGCCGACCGGGTCCCCGCTGCCTTGGAGGCGCCGTTCCAGCTCGTCCTCGGCGGCCACGTCGTCGTCGGCCGGATCGACGCCGTGTTCGCCCGGCCCGACGGCGGGTTCGACGTGGTGGACTGGAAGACCAGCAGGCACGAGGACGCCGACCCGACCCAGCTGGCGCTTTACCGGCTCGCCTGGGCGGAGCTGCAGGGTGTCGACCTGGAGCAGGTCGGGGCGGCGTTCTGCTACGTGCGCTCGGGGCGGGTGGCCCGGCCCGACTCCCTGCCGGACCGCGCGCAGCTCGAGGCCGAGCTGTTCGGCCGGCTCGCCTGAGGTCAGCTCGACGGCGGCGCGTGCACCGGCACCGCCAGCATCGCCTCGAGCGCCAGCTCGACCATCTCGCCGAAGGTCTGCTCGCGCTCCTGCGCCGTGGTCTCCTCGCCGGTGACGATGTGGTCCGACACCGTGCACAGCGCCAGCGCCCGACGGCCGTAGCCGGCAGCCAGCGTGTAGAGCGCGCTGGCCTCCATCTCGACGGCCACGACGCCGTGCTGCACCAAGTGCTCGGTGAGCTCGGGTCGCGGGGAGTAGAACGAGTCCGAGGTGAACACCTGGCCGACGACCGGGTCGCCGCCGCGGGCCAGCACGGCGTCGTACGCCGTCCGGAGCAGCGCGAAGTCGGCCGTGGCGGAGTAGTCGTATCCGTGGAACCGGTGCCGGTTCATCGCCGAGTCGGTCGCGGCGCTGATCGCCAGCACGACGTCGCGGACCTTGAGCGCCTCGGTGAGCGCTCCGCACGACCCGACGCGCACCAGCTGCTGGACGCCGTAGTCGCGGAACAGCTCGTTGGCGTAGATCGCCATCGACGGCTGGCCCATCCCCGACCCCTGCACGCTGACCGGCTCGCCGCGGTAGGTCCCGGTGAAGCCCAGCATGTTGCGGACCCGCGAGTAGCACGTGACGTCCTCGAGCACCGTCTCCGCGATCCACTGGGCACGCAGCGGGTCCCCCGGGAACAGCACCCGGGGCGCGATCTGACCGGGCTCGGCGGCGATGTGGATGCTCATGACGCGGAGGCTAGCCGTGGTCTCGCGCTGATCGGGCGGCGGCCGGGCACCGTAGGGTCACCGCGTGGTCCGCCCAGACTCCGTCGACCCGACCGGCGCACCGAGCGACCGGGGGTGGCTGGCTCGGCTCCCGTTCGCCGCCGCGCGGTACGACCGGCGCACGGCCGACCGCGCGGACCCGCACTGGTGGGAGCGGGAGGCGGCCGATCCGCGCACCCGCGTGCTGGTGGTCGGCGACGGGGTGGTGGCCACGCGGGAGCAGCGGGGGTTGCGGTGGCTGACGGTGCCGGAGGCCGAGACGCTGGCGAACGAAGTGGCGGTCGCGGGTCCCGACGGCGACGCGGTCGAGCGGATGCTGCTCGGCACCGGCCCGGGCGGGCCGGTGCTGGCGGTGTCGCTGCCGGTGGTGCCGGAGCGGCTTCGGCCCCGGCCGGTCCGCGCGGTGGCCACGGATCTGGACGACCTGGACGGCGGCCTGCTGGTGCAGGCGCTCGGGCTGGCGAACTGGCACCGCACGCACCAGCACTGCGCCCAGTGCGGAGCGGTCACCGGGCCGGCCGAGGCCGGCCACGTCCGCCGGTGCCCGCGGTGCCAGGCGATGCACTTCCCGCGTACCGACCCGGCGGTGATCATGCTGATCACCGACGACCAGGACCGGGCGCTGCTGGGGCACTCGCCGGACTGGCCGGACGGGCGCTACTCCACCCTGGCCGGCTTCGTGGAGCCGGGGGAGTCGCTGGAGGACGCGGTCCGACGGGAGGTCGCCGAGGAGGTCGGCGTGCGGGTCGGGCAGGTGACCTATGCGGCCAGCCAGCCGTGGCCGTTCCCGTCCAGCCTGATGCTCGGCTTCTTCGGTCGGGCCGAGTCCACCGCGATCCGGGTGGACGGCGACGAGGTGACCGCGGCGCGCTGGTTCAGCCGGGAGGAGCTGACGGCGGCAGCCGAGGCCGGCACGATGCTGCTGCCCGGCGAGTTCTCGATCTCCCGCTGGCTGGTCACCCGCTGGCACGGGCGGGAGCTTCCCGGACGGTGGTGAGCCCGGCCCGCCGCGATCAGGCCGAGACGGCGAGCTGCTGCTGCACCCGGGCGACCGACGGGTTGGTCAGGGCGGTCCCGTCCGGGAAGACCAGCGTCGGGACGGTGAGGTTGCCGTCGTTCACGCGGGCGACCACGGAGGCGCTAGCCGGGTCCTGCTCGATGTCGACCACGTCGAAGCCGATGCCGGCGCGCCGGAGCTGGCTGCCGAGCCGGTGGCAGTAGCCGCACCACGGCGTCGAGTACATCGTCAGCGAGCCGGTCATCGGTGTCCCTTCGGGGTCCTACAGTGGTCCGGTCGTATGAACCGTCGCGGACGCTGTCCTATTCCGCCACTTTCGTCCCTGCCGCGAACCTGCCTCCAGGAGCTGCCCGGTCGTGCCTCCCGCCGACAGCCTGCTGACCGCGCTCGACCCCGAGCAGCGCGAGGTCGCCACCACCCTCACCGGTCCGGTCTGCGTGGTCGCGGGCGCGGGGACCGGCAAGACCCGTGCGATCACGCACCGGATCGCGTACGGCGTCGCCACCGGGGCGTACCGCCCGCAGGAGGTGCTCGCGGTCACGTTCACCACCCGGGCAGCGGGAGAGATGCGGTCCCGGCTCGGGGCGCTCGGTGCCGCGGGCGTCCAGGCGCGGACGTTCCACTCCGCGGCGCTGCGACAGGCGCGGTTCTTCTGGCCGCGGGTCTACGGCGGCGAGCTGCCCGAGCTCGCCGTGTCCAAGCTGCCGTTCGTGGCCGAGGCGGCTCGCCGATGCGCGCTGACGACGGAGCCGGCACTCCTGCGTGACCTCGCCGCCGAGGTGGAGTGGGCCAAGGTGAGCAACGTCCGGCCGGCGGACTACGCCGCTCGGGCCGCGGCGCACGGGCGCGAGGTGGGCAACGTCGATCTCGACACGGCGCAGCGGGTGTTCGCCGCCTACGAGGAGGTCAAGCTCGAGCGCGGCCGGCTCGACATGGAGGACCTGCTGCTGGTGGCGGTGGCGCTACTCGACGAGGACCCCCGGGTCGCGGCCCAGGTCCGCCGGCAGTACCGCTGGTTCGTCGTCGACGAGTACCAGGACGTCAGCCCGGTCCAGGTGGGGCTGCTGCAGCGCTGGCTGGGCGACCGGGACGACGTGTGCGTCGTGGGCGACCCCTGGCAGACCATCTACACCTTCGCCGGCGCGTCCACCGAGCACCTGGCCGGCTTCGGCAGACGGTTCCCTCGGACCCGTCGGCTGGAGCTGGTGCGCAACTACCGCTCGACCCCCCAGGTGGTGCGGCTGGCCAACACCGTGTCCAGGGGCGGTGCGGGCACCAGCTCCAGCGCCGCGCCGGGTGTGGTGCTCCAGGCGCAGCAAGAGGCCGGCCCGGAGGTGGTGTTCCGCGGACACCCGGACGAGGTGGCCGAGGCGGAGTGGGTGGCCGCCGAGCTGTGCCGCAGGCGCGAGGCCGGCACGCCGCTGCGTGAGATGGCGGTGCTGGTGCGGATCAACGCGCAGACCCGGGCGTTCGAGGATGCGCTGTCCGCGGCCGGGATCTCCTACACCCTGCGCGGGGCGGACCGGTTCTTCGGCCGGCCGGAGGTGCGGCAGGCGGTCACGCTGCTGCGCGGCGCCGCCCGGTCGGGCTCGTCGCCGGAGCCGGATCCCGGCGAGCCCGGCCTGGTCGGGCAGGCACACGCGGTGCTCGCGACGATGAACCACTCGCCGCAGGCCCCCTCCGGCACCGGCGCGCAGCGGGACCGGTGGGAGTCGCTGCACGCCTTGGTCTCCGTCGCCGAGGAGCTGGTCGCGGAGCGGGCGGCCGATCCTGCGGCCGGGCCGGCGCCCGACCTGACCGCGCTGGTGGCCGAGCTGGACCGGCGGGCCGAGCTGCAGGATGCACCGGTCGCCGACGGCGTCACGCTGGCCACACTGCACGCCGCCAAGGGGCTGGAGTGGACCGTCGTCGCGCTGGCCGGGATGCACGAGGGCGCGATGCCGATCGTGCACGCCGGCACGCCGGCGGCGGTGGCCGAGGAGCGGCGGCTGTTCTACGTCGGGGTGACCCGGGCCCGCCGCGACCTGCTGGTGTCGTGGGCGGCCAGCCGCACCCCCGGCGGGCGGGGGAGCCGCGGGCCGACGCGGTTCCTGGACGGGATCGTGAGCCGGACCGACGACAGCCCGGCCGGCGCGCGCGCCGGCCGGGGCGGGACCAGCCGGCGACCCCGGACGGTCCGCCGCTGCCGGGGCTGCGACCGGCCGCTGAGCGGTGCCCGGCAGACGACCGTCGGTCGCTGCGACGACTGTCCGGCCACCTACGACGAGGCGCTGTTCGAGCGGCTGCGGGAGTGGCGGAAGGAGCAGGCCGGGCAGCGCGGGGTGCCGGCGTACTGCGTGCTCACCGACGCCACCCTGGTGGCGATGGCCGAGCAGCTGCCCACCGACTCCGCGGGGCTCGCCCGCATCCCCGGAGTCGGCAAGACCAAGCTCGACCGCTACGGCGCCGACCTGCTGCAGATGCTGGCCGGGTCGAGCCCGCGCTGACCGGCCGCGGCGGCCGCGGTCGGGACAGGTCCGGTAAATGCGTTGCGGCGCCGTCCCCGCGAGCCGTACGCTCTCCGGGCGGGTTGCACGAGCAGCCTGCCCGAGCGCTCACCCCGGCGAGGAGGTGCCTTCGATGATCACCAACACGTACGCCGCGACCGCGGCGGTCACGTCGCGTCCCTGGATGCCGAAGGCACCCACGAGCGTGCGGTGCGCCGTCGCGCCCGTCGCGGCGACGGTCCAGGGGACCCGTGTGTCCTCGGCCGCTGTCGCAGCCGGCCTCGGCACCGGCCTGCCGGCCGCCGACCGCACCCGGATCGACCAGGACGCGTTTGTCGTGGCTTCTCTCGCCTGGAGTCCGCCGATGTAGCTGTCACCAGCAGATCGGCACCCTCCAGGCCGCGGAATCCACACCGGATTCCGCGGCCTTCGTGTTGTCCCCGGGGCCCGCGGTCCCACCCGTCCGATCAGTCAGTCACAAGGAGGTGACCGATGAGTACCAGCGTCCTCGAACCGCTCGCGCCAGTCGCGGTCGGCGGGGTCGACGAGACCGGGCTGCCCTGCCGGTCGGAGGACCCCGAGCTGTTCTTCGCGGAGACTCCGCAGGACGTGGAGCTGGCGAAGGCCCTCTGCCTGGACTGCCCGGTGCGCGAGGCCTGCCTGGCCGGTGCTCTGGAGCGGCGCGAGCCGTGGGGCGTGTGGGGTGGCCAGCTGTTCCTCCAGGGCGTGGTCATCCCGCGCAAGCGTCCGCGCGGACGGCCGCGCAAGCACGATCCGGTGGCGGCCTGAGCGGCCGTCAGCCCCGACCCGACAACGAGACCAACCGTGACCCGATCACAACCCGAACTCCGGAGGCTCCCGATGAACCTGTTGCATGAAGACCTCGCTCGTGCGCATAGCCGGGCGCTGCTGGCCTCCTCGGCCCGGCAGCGCCGTGGGCGCGAGCTCGTCCTGATGGTCCGGCTGGCCCGCCGGGCGGAGCGCAACGCGATGCGCGCCCGGCTGCACCTGGCCCGGATGATCTAACCCCACCCCCACCCCCACCCCACGCTCCGCGACTTTTGCATGCAGAAGTCGCGGATCGCGGGCGTTGTGGGGGCTGCAGAAGTCGCGGATCGTGGGCGGGGGTGGGCAGGATGGGGCGGTGGCGGAGACAGGCGGCGGAACAGGCGGTGCCGACCTGCGCGTGGTGCGGCGTGACCGCGCCGAGCCCGACCCTGCCGCTCACCTGGGTCACCTCGGTCGAGAACGACCGGCAGCTGGTCTACTGCGACCGCTGCGCGCGCGAGCACGTCCGTGCCATCGAGGGCAAGCTGGACAGCGCCTGGTGGTGACCCGACGCCGGTCGAGCGCGCCGGTCAGTCGGCGAAGCCGGGCAGCGCCTCGTCCAGCAGGCTGCGGAAGTCCGCCTCGGCCTCCAGCTGGCACAGCACGCCGATGCCGCCGCTCCACACCCGGTGGATGAGCAGGTAGCCCGGCGGCAGGTTCAGCCGGGTCGCGGTGACGAACGCCTCCTTGCGTGGCGAGTCGAACCGCTCCGCCTGATGGCGGAGCCACTCCCGGGTGAAGCGGAACCGTGGCACCGTCGCCGGCTCGACGAACGGCGTGAGGTAGTCCCGCAGCACCTGCACGTCGATGTCGGCGCCCGGCTTGACGAACCCCTCGTCCCGCAGCCCGGCCAGCACCGCGTCCCAGTCGTCCTCGACCGCGCGGCGCAGCAGCCGGCCGGCCGCCACCGGCAGCCCCTCGTCGCCGAGCCTCGCCACCGCGCCGAAGTCCACGACGCCGAGTCGTCCGTCCGGGAGGATCCGGAAGTTGCCGGGGTGCGGGTCGGCGTGCAGCATCCCGGTCCGGCGCGGGCCTGAGAACAGGAACCGCACGTACGCGGTGCCGTAGTGATCCCGGTCGGCCTCGTCACCCTCGGCGACCAGCCGGGCCAGCGACCCGACGCTGTCCATCCAGGCGGTGACCAGCACCCGCTCGGTGAAGTGCACCACCTCCGGCACCACCACCGCCTCGTCGTCGGCGAACTCGGCGGCAAAGGTCGCCTGCGCCTCGGCCTCGAGTCGGTAGTCCAGCTCCTCGGCGACCCGGTCCTGCAGTTCCTTGACCAGCGCCCGGACGTCGATGTGCGGGAACAGCCGGGCGAACAGCCGAGCGGCCCGGTCGATCTGCCGCAGGTCGGCGCGCAGCGCCTCACCCGCTCCCGGGTACTGCACCTTGACCGCGACCTCGCGGCCGTCCTTCCACACCGCGCGGTGCACCTGGCCGATCGACGCGGCGGCCGCGGGGTCGTCGTCGAAGCTCGCGAACCGCCGCCGCCAGCCCGCGCCCAGCTCGGCGGCCAGCATGGCGTGCACCTGGGCCGCGTCCATCGGCGGCGCGGCGTCCTGTAGCCGGGTCAGGGTCGCGCGGTACGGCGCGGCCAGCTCGTCCGGCAGCGCCGCCTCGAAGATCGACAGCGCCTGGCCGAACTTCATCGCCCCGCCCTTGAGCTCGCCGAGGACGCTGAACAGCTGCTCCGCGGTGCGGACCTGCACCTCGCTCAGCACCGCCTCGGTGGGCCGACCGGCGAGCCGCTTTCCGAGCCCGAGCGTGGCGCGACCGGCATAGCCCAGGGGCAGGCTGGCGAGCCGGGCGGTGCGGACGGCCGCGCGGCGCGGGAGCCGGCCGCCCGCTGCGGCGGCGCTCGTGTGCTGCTCGTCGGCCGCCTCGGTGACTGGATCCACGAGCCCATTGTGCGGTGCGGCGGTCACGAGAGCAGGCAACAGGCGCATCCGGGGTCCAGCTCCCAGTGGTGCAGGACCTGGTCGAGCAGGTCCGCGCCGATCCGCAGACTCGCGCCGGCGGTGAGGACGGGGTCTCCGACCAGGTGCGCCAGCAGGTCGCGCACCGCCCAGGTGACGGCGGCGCTCTCCAGCACCCGCGAGCGCGGGCCGGGCAGGTCGGACGGCGGGACCGGCAGCGCCGCCGGGCGCAGCTGGTGCACCAGTGCCGGCCAGGCCGGGTCCCGGGTGGCCCGGGCCCGGTCGACGCAGCCGACGCAGGCGCTGTGGCCGGGGCGGACCAGCGGCCCGACGACGGCGACCCCGTCGACCAGTGACAGCGCCAGGTGGGCGGTGCCGGCGGAGACGAGGGGCTCGGTGGCAGGCCCGGTGACCGGTGACCCGGCCAGCAGCACGACGTCAGGCGTCGTCGCCGGCCCGGGCAGGGCGTGCCGCCAGCCGCCGCTCGGGATCCGGTCCGCCACGGCGGCGTCGGCGACCAAGCAGCCCACCCCCGATGCCGCCAGCAGGGTCCCGGCCTGGGCCAGGACCTCGACGGCGGTCGGTCCGGCGCCGGCCAGGGCGACCGACGAGGCCCGGCGGGTGCGGACCAGTCGCCGGGCGGTCGCCGAGTCTCGACCGCAGAGCAGGTGGGTGAGCTCGTCGGACGCGGGGGTGGCCCGCAGCTCGTCGGCGTCGATCACCGCACCGGCGGCCACCAGCGCGTCCAGCGTCTCGGCCGCGGTCCGGGGGTCGTCCGTCCGGTCGAGCAGGTGCTCGCGCGGCTGCAGCCCGTCCAGCTGGCCGAGCAGCGCCTGCACGGTGCTTGAGTCGCGCAACACGACGGCGTGTCCCGGCTCGACCCCCAGCTGGAGGTGGTCGCGGTCGCGGCGCAGCAGCCGGGTGCCGGGTCGCAGGACGGGTCGCATGCCGTCAGCCTGCCCGCTTTGCCGGCCGGAGTGGCGGCGGTGTCCACAGGACGCGCAGCGGCCCCGGCCGAGGTGGCCGGGGCCGCGACGTCACCAGCAACGGTCGGCGTGCGCCGACGCCTGCTGCGGTGGGGCTTGTGGGTTCAGGCCTTGCCCAGGATGCGGTTCAGGTTCGTGTTGCAGACCGGGCAGGTGGCCTTGGCCATCCGGGTGCCCTTGTCGTTCACCCGCACCTCGCCGCTCGCCTCACGCTTGGCCTTGCACTTGACGCAGTAGAACTCACCGCTCCAGGTCTCCGCCATGACGGCCTCCTCGTTGATGTCGTGCCGTGCGCCGGCGGGGCCGGCGAGGCCAATCGGTCGTCGCGGCGGGTGGCTCTGCGACCCGCCGGTGCCCGAGGCGGCTGCCGCGGACCGTGAAACACCCTACTCATCCAGTCCCCGTCGGAGGTCGCCGACACGGGTACGGGCCGCCCCGCGTGGCGAGGCTGCTGAGGCAGCCTGTGGACAGCCTGCGGTGGACCTGTGGACAACCTGTGGACAACGGCCGGGACGTGGCCGCGGCCGTACGACCGGAGCTGGCCCGACCGGGCCGGCCCGACTGGCCCGGCGCGACACCTCCGGCGGAACGCCCGTAACAGCACCCGGCTGTCGGATCCGGCGGCTATTTTGACCGTCGTGCCGGAGTTGAGATCGTCACCGCAGCAGCGCCCCCTGGTGGAGGTGCGGCGCAGCAAGCGCCGCCGCCGCACCGTGGCGGCCTACCGCGAGGGCGAGTCGGTCATCGTGCTGATGCCGGCCCGGTTCACCGCCGCCGAGGAGCGCGAGTGGGTAGAGGCGATGCTCGCCCGGCTGGAGAAGCGGGAGAGCAGGCGCCGGCCGAGCGACGCCACGCTCGAACGCCGGGCCGCCGACCTGACCCGCCGCTTCCTGGACGGCGCGGTCCGGCCGTCGTCGGTGCGCTGGGTGGACAACCAGCAGTCCCGCTGGGGCTCGTGCAGCGTCGACGACGGCTCGATCCGGCTGTCCCGGCGGCTGGAGGGCATGCCGCAGTGGGTGATCGACTACGTGCTCATGCACGAGCTCTGCCACCTCCTGGTGCCCGGGCACGGGTCGGACTTCTGGGCGCTGGTCGAGCGCTACCCGCGGACCGAGCGCGCCCGCGGCTACCTCGAGGGAGTGTCCGACGCCGCCGGCTTGCCCCGCCTCGCCGACGCCTGAGCCCCAAGCCCCAGACCCAGCCCCAGCCCCAGCCGCGACCGGCTGGCGGCGACCAGCGCTCGGACGCTGTCGTCGGTGGTCGGGAGGTCGTCGTGGCCGAACCAGGCCAGGTCGGCCGACTCGGCACTGGCCCGCGGCACCGCTCCGGCGGGGGCGGTGGCGACGTACTGGACGTCGAGGTGGTGCGCCGGGCGTACCGGCCCGCAGGGCACCGGGTGCCGGTCCAGCAGCACCGGCACCGGGTCCAGCCGCAGCCCCTCGATGCCGCTCTCCTCGGTCGCCTCGCGCAGGGCCGCCGCGGCGAGCGAGGCGTCCGTGGGCTCGCAGTGCCCGCCGGTCTGCAGCCACCGGCCGAGGCGACGGTGCAGCGTCAGCAGCACGCGGTCGCCGTCGGCTGCGATCACCAGGGCGCTGGCGGTGAGGTGGTCAGGCGCACAGTCCCGGCTGGTGGCGTCGTCCCGGCTCTCCAGCAGCCGGACGAAGGCGTCCCGCAACCTGGCCTGACTGCTGCTCGGCGGCTGCCAGCCGCGCAGGACGGCCCGGGCGTCAGCGGCCGGGCTCATCCGGACCGGCGGCGTCGTCGTCCAGCAGCGCCCGCAGGGCGGCGTCGAACTCCTCCTCCGACGCCGCGGTGACGGTGGAGCCGTCGGCGCGCTCACCCTGGGCGAAGCCCAGCGGGTCGTCGAGGTCGGCCGACGACGGCAGCAGATCCGGGTGCCGCCACAGCGCGTCCCGGGCCTCCGGGCCGCTGCGGTCGCGCAGCGCGCTCCACAAGGTGGCCGCGTCCCGCAGCCGCCGCGGGCGGAGCTCCAGCCCGACCAGCGAGGCGAAGGTCTGCTCGGCCGGGCCGCCGGAGGCCCGGCGGCGGCGCATCGCCTCGCGCAGCGCCGGCGCGCTCGGCAGCCGCTCGTGCGTCGCCTGGGCCACCACCTCGTCCACCCACCCCTCGACGAGGGCCAGCAGAGTCTCAAGCCGGTCCAGGGCGGCGTCCTGCTCCGGGGTGCTGCGCGGCTCGAACAGTCCCTCGGACAGCGCGGACTGCAGGGCGGCCGGGTCGGTGGGGTCGATGCCGCGGACGGTTTCCTCGATCGCCGCGACGTCGAGCCGGGTGCCGCGGGCGTACGCGTTCACCGCGCCGGACAGGTGACCGCGCAGCCAGGGGACGTGCTCGAACAGCCGGTGGTGCGCGCACTCGCGCAGCGCGACGTAAAGCAGCACGTCACGCGCCTCGAGCCCGAGGCCCTCGCCGAAGGCCGCCACGTTGGCCGGGACGACGGCCGCGGTGCCCGCCGGAGCCAGCGGCAACCCGATGTCCGTGCCGCTGAGCACCTCACCGGCCAGCGCGCCGAGCGCCTGGCCGAGCTGCTGGCCGAACATCGCGCCGCCCGCCTGCGCCAACAGCCCGATCAGCGGCCCGGCCATCTGTCGCACCTCGGCGGGCATCGCGTCGCTCATCGCCGTCGCGACGTGCTCGGCGACCGGCTCCACCACCGTCGCCCACTCGGGCTGGGTGTGCTCGACCCACTCCGCACGGCTCCAGGCCGCCGCGACCGCGACGCCCGTGGGCAGGTCGGTGCTGCCGTCGAGCCAGAGGTCCGCGAGCCGGACGGCGTCGCCAACCGCCTGCTGCTGGTTGGCGGTGGGAGACGGGTCCGACTGCTGGGCCACGACGTGCCGGGCGACCTTGGTCGCCAGGTCCCAGTTCACTGCGCCCTCGTGCGGGGTGAGCCACTGCTGCATCTGCGCGAACAGCGCCGACAGGTCCATGCCGCCGGGTCCGCCGGGTCCGCCGGGTCCGCCGGGTCCGCCGAGGGCGCTCGGACCGCCGGGGGTGCCGGGCGGCGTGCCGCCGAGGGCGCCGAGCAGCGCCTCCAGCGGGTTGCTCGGGGCTGCGGGACTCCCGGACGAGCCGCTTTCCGGGCTCTGGTCGGAGCCGGACGAGGCGGGGTCATCGTGGCCGCCGTCGGCCGGGTCGTCGTCGGGACGGTCGGGGTCCGTGGCCATGCCTCCAACGTACTCGTACGCTGCAGCGCATGACCCAGGCCGCTGAGCAGGCCGCTGACCCGGTGCGACTCGTCGAGATCAGCGACCAGCCACTGGACGTCGGGGCGGTGCACGCCGCCGTTGCTGCGGACGGAGCCGGCGGCATCTGCCTGTTCGTCGGGACGGTCCGCGACCACGACGGTGGACGCGACGTGGCGGGGCTCGGCTACTCCGCGCACCCGTCGGCGACCGAGCAGATGCGCCGGGTGGCTGCCGGGGTCGCGGCCCGGCACGAGGCACACGCCGTGGTCGCGGTGCACCGGGTCGGCGAGCTCGCGGTCGGCGACATCGCCGTCGTGGTGGCGGTGGCCACCGGGCACCGCGGGGAGGCGTTCACCGCCTGCCGGGAGCTGATCGACGAGCTCAAGCAGACGGTGCCGATCTGGAAGCACCAGCGGTTCGCCGACGGTGACGAGGAGTGGGTGGGCTCGCCCTGACGGTGACTCGCCCGCACGGGGCGCGTCCTGCGGCTCCGGAGCCGCTGCCCCGCCTAGCCTGGTCGGGTGGAGGTACTGCTCTGGCTGGTGCCCGCCGGGCTCGCCACCCTGCTGGCGATGGGATGGGCGACCTGGACGGGGCACCGCGCGCGCCGGGACGCGGAGGTGGAGCGACGGTCCTCGCCGCGCGACGACGAGGCGGCCCGCGCCCGGTTGGGCGCGGCGCTGGCCAAGCCCGTCCCCGGGGCCGACCGCAGCGCCGTCGTCCCGCCGCCGGACCGGGTAGGCGGGGTCGCCATCCGACGCTCACGGGCTGCCGTCGGCACCGGGGCGCAGCCCGGCCCGCCGACCGAGTGACGCCGGCGCGGGCCGAGCGGAGGGCGGCTGGTGCCGGCTGGCCGCCGCGCCGGTGAGAGGCTAGGACGGTGACCCGACGCACCGCCACGCTGACGACGGCCGCGGTGCTGCTGGTCGCGCTGGTCTGCGTCGCGTTCCTGCTGCCGGTCCCGTACGTGACGATGCGCCCGGGCCCGACCCGGGACGTGCTCGCGATGGGGCAGGGGAAGGCCCCCGTGATCAGCATCGAAGGCCGCCGCACGTACCCGACCGACGGGTCGCTGCGCCTCACGACCGTCTCGGTGACCTCGCCGGACGACACGATCGGCATCGGGGAGGCGTTCCAGGCCTGGCTCGAGCCGGCCGAGGCGGTGGTGCCGCGGGACGCGGTCTACCCCGAGGAGGAGTCGGCCGAGCAGTCCGAGCAGGAGTCGGCGACCCAGATGGCGGCGTCGCAGGAGGTGGCGGCGGCGGCCGCGCTCCGGCTGCTCGGCGAGTCGGTGCCCGAGCACGTGCAGGTGCTGCAGGTGATCGACGGGGCGCCCGCCGAGGGGGAGCTCCGGCCCGGTGACGTCATCATCGGGGTCGACGGGAAGCGGCTGAGCTCCGCCCGCGCCATCGTCGGCGCGATCCGGGACCGCGCGGTGGGTGACGAGGTCGGGCTAGTGGTGCGGCGCAACGACTCCGAGCGGACCCTGCGGCTGCCGACGATCCCGGGCGACGAGCCGGACCCGCAGACCGGTGAGGACTACCCGACGATCGGGATCCGGCTGCAGCTGACCTACGAGCTGCCGCTCGAGGTGAAGATCAACCTGCCCGGCAGCATCGGCGGCCCGAGCGCGGGCACGGTGTTCGCGCTCGGCATCTACGACGAGCTGACCGAGGGCAGCCTGACCGGCGGCCGGTCGGTCGCCGGGACCGGTGAGATCCTGGCCAATGGGACCGTGCTGCCGATCGGCGGCGTCCAGCAGAAGATGCTCGGCGCCGTCGACGCCGGCGCCGAGGTGTTCTTGGTCCCGGCCGAGAACTGTGCCGAGGCGGCCGAGGCGGACCTGGACGGCGCCGACCTGCAGCTGGTCCGGGTCGACGACCTCGGCGCTGCGGTGGACGCGCTGGACGCGCTGGCCGAGGACCCGGAGGCGGACGTGTCGACATGCGAGTGAGCGAGTCCGGGCTGCGCCGGGCGGTGCTGGAGATCGACGCGGCCCTCGCCACCGGCGGCTGGGACCAGCCGGCCCGGCTGTACGCGCTCGTCGACACCGCGCAGCTGCTGGAACGGGAGCCGGAGCTGGCCGGCCGGGTCGGTCTCCGGACCGACGAGGACGGCCGGCCGGTGGACGGTCTGACGGCGGTCGAGCAGGACCCGCTGCCGGCGGAGCAGCCGCTCGAGGAGGTCCTCGCCGGGATCGAGTGGCCCGAGGCGGTCGACGGCTGCGCGGCTGCGGTCGAGCGGGTGGTGCTGCCGCCGTCGGCCGAGCAGGCGCTGCCGGACGACCCCACCGAGCTGCGGACGTACGCTTCTCGTCATCCCGACCGGCACGAGGTCCGTATCGTCGCCGCGGCCCTGCGGGACGGTCGGGCGCACTGCACGCTCCGGATCCGGGGCCGCGACGACGGCGACCTGCTGGAGGGCGCGGACCTCGTCCCGGGGCTGGTGGCGCTGATCGCGGACACGCTGGGCGATGCGCTGGGCGACGGAGTGGGCGACGGAGTGGGCGACGGAGGAGGAACGTGAGCGACGACAGGGGAGCCGGCATGGGCCCGGGGTTCGGTACGGCCGGCCCGACGAGGGCCGAGCCGAGCGGACGGCGCTCGGTGCTGCTGCCGACCCTGGTCACGCTGGGCGCGCTGCTGCTGGTGCTGGCGATCTTCACCGGCGTGTGGACCGACCGGCTGTGGTTCGCCTCGGTCGACTACTCCCAGGTGTTCACCAAGGTGCTGCTGACCCGGGTGATCCTGTTCAGCGTCGGTGCGGTGCTGCTCGGCGGGGCCGCGGTGCTGAACATCGTGCTGGCGTACCGGTCCCGCCCGCTGGTGCGGGAGGCGGCCCGGCGCAACGACTCGCTGGACCGGTACCGCTCCGCCCTCGACCCGGTGCGCAGCCGCAGCGTGATCGCGGTCGGGCTGCTGCTCGGCATCGTCGCGGGCAGCGTGACCGCCGGGCAGTGGGAGAGCTTCCTGCTCTGGCGGCACGGCCGCGACTTCGGCCGGACCGACACCTACTTCACCAACACCGACCTCGGGTTCTTCGTCTTCGACTACCCGTGGCTGCGGTTCGCCACCTCGTTCGGCTTCGGGCTGCTGGCGGTCAGCATCGTGGTCGCCGCCGCCACCCACTACCTGTACGGCGGGATCGACCTGCAGGCGCGCAGCGACCGGCTGACCGGTGCCGCGCAGACACACCTGTCGATCCTGGTCGGGCTGTTCGTGCTGCTGAAGGGCTGGGCGTACTGGCTGGACCGGTACGGCTTCGCGATGGGCGACGGGGGGCTGTTCACCGGCGTGCAGTACACCGACGCGAACGCCCGGATCCCGGCGAAGAACGTCCTGATCGTGATCGCGGTGATCTGCGCCGTGCTGCTGCTGGTGAACGCGTGGCGACGGTCGTGGCTGCTGCCCGGGATCGGCCTCGGCCTGCTGGTGCTGTCGTCCATCCTGCTGTCCGGGGTGTGGCCGGCGATCATGCAGTCGTTCCAGGTGAACCCGTCCGAGCCGGACCGCGAGGGCGAGTTCATCAACCGGAACATCACCTCGACCCGGAACGGCTACGACCTCACCGGGGTCGAGATCGTCGACGACTACGCCGCGGACGCGTCGTCGGTCTCGGCCGACGACCTGGGCAGCGAGTCCGCGGCGCTGCCGAACACCCGGCTGATCGACCCGACGCTGGTGTCGCAGGCCTTCGAGCAGCTGCAGCAGGTGCGCGGCTTCTACAGCGTGCCTCCGTCGCTGGACGTGGACCGCTACATGCTGGGCGACGCGACCACGCCCGAGGACGTGGTGGTCGCGGCCCGGGAGATCAACCTGGACGGCCTGGACGCCTCGCAGCGCAACTGGGCGAACGACCACACCGTCTACACCCACGGCTTCGGGGTGATCGCGGCCTACGGCGACCGGCGCGGCAACGACGGCCAGCCGGTGTGGGCGGAGAGCCGGATCCCGCCGCAGGGCGCGCTGACCGACACCAGCGGCGGCTACGAGGAGCGGATCTACTTCGGCGAGAACACGCCGGAGTACTCGGTGGTCGGCACCGAGGACGGCAACCCGGTCGAGGTGGACGTACCGTCGTCGGAGGGCAGCTCGCAGGCCACGCTGAACACCTACGAGGGTGACGGCGGCGTGCCGATCGGCGGGATCATCAACAAGACGCTGTACGCGCTGAAGTTCGGCGAGCCGAACCTGGTGCTGTCCGGCCGGGTGAACTCCGAGTCGCAGATCATCTACGACCGGGACCCGCGGGACCGGGTGGAGAAGGTGGCGCCCTGGCTGACCGTCGACGGCAACGCCTATCCCGCGGTCGTGGACGGCCGGGTGCTGTGGATCGTCGACGCATACACGACCAGCAACAGCTATCCCAACTCGGAGCGGGTCAGCCTGGAGGAGTCCACGTCGGACACGCTGACCGAGCGGGGCGGGACGGCGACGCTGCCGAGCGACCAGGTCACCTACATGCGCAACTCGGTGAAGGCGACCGTGGACGCGTACAGCGGCGACGTCACGCTCTACGAGTGGGACACAGAGGACCCGCTGCTGCAGACCTGGATGGCGGCCTTCCCGGACGCGGTGACGCCCCTCGAGGAGGTGCCGGAGCCGCTGCTGGACCACCTGCGCTACCCCGAGGACCTGTTCAAGGTGCAGCGGGAGATCCTCACCGAGTACCACGTCACCGAGCCCGGCACGTTCTACAGCGGAACCGACCGGTGGGAGGTGCCGGACGACCCGTCCGCGGCCGCGACCGGGACAACGCTGCAGCCGCCGTACTACCTGTCGGTGCAAATGCCGGGCGAGATCGAGCCGTCGTTCTCGCTGACCAGCGTCTACGTGCCGCGAGGGCGGGAGAATCTGGCCGCGTTCGTCGCGGTGAACGCGGTCGCGTCGGACGAGGACTACGGGAAGCTGACCGTGCTGCGCCCGCCGGCGGACCGGATCGACGGGCCGAGCCAGATCGCGAACGAGTTCCAGAACGACTCGGCGGTCGCCGACGCGCTGCTGGAGTTCCGGCAGAACGAGGACTTCTCGGTGATGTACGGGAATCTGCTGACGCTGCCGGCCGGCGGCGGGCTGCTGTACGTGCAGCCGATCTACACCCAGCGGCAGGCCGAGGAGGGCTCCGGCGTCTTCCCGCTGCTGCAGTACGTGGTGGCCAGCTTCGGCCAGGAGGTGGGGATCGGCCGCAACCTGGACGAGGCGCTCGAGGACGTGCTGGGGGCGCCGATCAGCGGCTCGACCCAGCAGCCGGACGGGTCCGGCAACGGTGAGCCCGGTGGCGGCGGTCCGGGTGACGGCGGCGGTCCGGGTGGTGGCGGCGGTCCCGGCGGTGGCGGCGGTCCCGGTGACGGCGACGGGTCGCAGGGCGACGCCGACGCGGCGGCCCGGGCGCTCGAGCTGCTGGCCCAGGCGGACCGGGTCTACGACCAGGCGCAGGCTGCGCTGGCTGACGGCGATCTGGGCGAGTACCAGCGGCTGATCGAGCAGTATCGGGGCCTTGTCGCGCGGGCGTCGGAGCTGATCGGCCAGGCGGCGGAGGACGCGGGGGCGGACGGCGGCTCGGCGCAGAGCACGTCGTTCCTGCTGCCGCGGGTGCCCTGACCGGGCCGATTTGAGTCGGCGCGGCCCGGCGGTCTAAGGTTGTCGCTGCAGCGCGGGGTGGAGCAGCTCGGTAGCTCGCTGGGCTCATAACCCAGAGGTCGCAGGTTCAAATCCTGCCCCCGCTACTGAAGAAAGTGCAGGTCAGAGGCCCTGTCGCCAGCGATGGCGACAGGGGCTCTGGCGTTCTTGTCGGCAATTTGTCGGCACCGCCTTCGCGATCCTGGGTCCCCCTGACGCCAATCCTCGAGCTCAGCTTTGCAGCGCCGGATTGTGGTGAGAGCGACGGTGAGCCGCGAAGTGAGCTAACCACTGAGGCGTCGTGACCCTTCGTGCTCCGCGTGATGGGTGAATGGCAGTTCCCAAGCAGGTCCCCCGTTGCGACCGTCTGCAAGGAGCCTCACTTTCAGACATCCCGGTCACTGTCACGGGGAACTTCGGCTCGTACTGCTCGGCGATCTCGATGACTGGCTTGGCCTGGTTCGCTGCCCGCTGGACCCAGACCCGGGTGCCGGGCGCCCACTCGATGGCGAGCTTGTCGCGGTAGTCGGACAGCACGTCGAGCAGCTGCAGGTCGTACTTGAACTGGCCGGAGACGTCGCTGTGGAGGAGGGCATCGGTCGTGCCGGGCGGACAGTTGCCGACGCTGTCGACGCGGTACATCCCCACGAACACCGTCTTGCGGGCGTCGGTGACGATGAAGCTGGCCAAGACGGCGTCGATGGGGAAGACGTCGCGCACCTGGGCGCTCTGGTAGGCCTCGAAGGCGGCCCGGTCGTTGCGCCACGCCTCGTAGAGCCGTCCCGCACGGAGGCGCCGGTCCTGGTGTCGCACGAGACGCACCTGCGCCGGGTCGACGCCCTGGAGGGTCAGGAGATCGTTGAAGGTCAGCACCAGCGCCTCCGATTGGTCAAGGTCGATCGTGATGTGAGGCTATCCGCTGCGCGGGACGCGGGGTGGAATCCCGGAGCGTCAAGCAGCTGACGACGCTATGGGGCTACTGCATGGCCTGGATCAGCGGACCTAGCACATTCCGCCGCGATGGCGCTGATGACCGTGGGCCTTGACACCTCGGTCATCACCCCCGTGGCTAGGCCACCAGAGCGTGATCTTTCCGACGACTTCGAGGTCATCGTCGACATCCTCTGGGACGTGAACGAACACGCAGTCCCGGCGAAGATGTGTAGGCGTCTCAGCACGAAGCTCGGCCAGTCATGCGGGTTGCGTCGCGTGCTCGGCGGCATCCATCACCTTGACGCGCACCTCATCATCGAGTCCGAACTCGGTGATCCACTCCTGGACGGCTCCGCCGAGCCACTTCGTCGCCCAGCCGTTGTAGAGATGCAGTCCGCCGATCGTTCGCTGGGCGTACTTCTTGCCGTGCGACTTCTCGGCGTGAAGGTGTCCGTTGTACGGACCCGCCCGGAGGCGTTCGGAGTCCAGCTCCCACAACGCCCTAGCTACCCGCCAGTGCAACATCTTGACATCGTGGACATCACCCCAGCGCTCGCCGCGGAACTGGACGTAGTCGAACCGGTCGGGGTCTCGCATCCCGATGGGGGGGAACTCAAGATCGACCACCCGCACAAGGTCTTCGGGCACATCCATTGGGACGTCAGCCGGTCGCGGCCACGTGGCCAGGAACCGCTCGATGAGCTGCGCCGTGCGCTGACGCATCGCATCTGAGTCCCATCCATCGGCAGCTGCTAGGGCAGCAGTCTCTGCGACCTCGCTCCTGAGGAAGTAGGCCTTCTTCTCGTGGAACGAGCGATTGCTAGCGCCGGCGTTGAGATGGGCCTCCAGCAGGGTCAGGTTGCCGAGGGTGTTAAGGAGTACGCGGAAGGTCGCCTGTTCGTCGATCGTCAGCTGTCCCCACGCTGTGCCACCACCGGTCCAGACGCCTTTGGGATGCTGGGGGTGGATGTGCTCGACTTGGAGATCGGCGGCAACCGGGGCGTCCTGCAGTCGGGCGAGGACGTAGCCCACGTGTGGCGCGCTTCCGTGCGTCAGCTTCAGCCGGATCGCGGCGTCCTCCGGGGTGCGCCGAACCACACCCCCCAGCGGATACCTGCCCGATCGGAGCTCGCGGCAGAGTGTCCCGACCACGCTCAGACCACGGGAAAGATCCACGACGGCGCGCCGGATGAACATTGTCTCGATGTCGGCCAATGTCGCGAGCAGTGTGTCCTTCGCGATCCGGCCGTCGCGGTAGTCGCCGTAGACGCCGAGCAACAAGGGCCTCGGCGCCCCCTCGAAAGTCGCGAGCTGACGGAGCTGCTTGGCAATCTCGGGATCCGTCTCCTGCTCGGGACGAAGGAGAACTGCGTACCGCTCCGCATGCTTCCGCCAGTCGCCCAGGACGTCCTGCGTGAGATCGTTCCGGTGCGCGTAGCGCTCCCGGAACGCTCGGTAGACCCCGAAGTCGCCCGTGAAGTCCGGCTGGCGGTCGGCGGTCAGCACGAGGTAGTCGCGCCAGAACGCGCGGTGGGCACCGGCGGTTGCCTCTTCGATCGGCACCCAGAACCTGGTTTCAAGCTCGACCTGCTCGTAGTGCGTGCGACCCATGTGGACGTAGTTGTGGATGAGCTCGTCGTCGGCGAGCGCGGCGCCGGTCGAGTTGAGGCTCTCAAAGATCTGCTGCGCGTTGGCCTGCGGCAGCAAGCTCACCGCCACGTGCTCGAGGCGGTGGATGCCGCGCCACACGACCTCCCAGTCGTCGCTGACGCGGTCGCGGAGGTAGCGGTAGTTCTCCTCGAAGGTCGTCGCTCCGGCCCCCCTGGTGGCACCCGACAGCAGATCGTCGACGACCGCCTCGTAGCGGGCATGCGGACGGACGCGGGAACGCGTCGGCGGGCCGCCCGGAGCCAGCAGGATCGCGCGCGCCTGGGCTGCCAGCCGCGGATCGGCGGCGGACGCGTGGTCGGCGATAGCAGCCAAGATGAGCATCAAGGTGACGATCCGTTGCTGACCGTCAACGAGCGTTACCCCGCCGCCCACCTCCCCAGTCGCCAGGATCGATCCGATGAAGTGGCTGCGCCCATCGGTCTCCGCGGCAACCGCACGGATGTCGCTCAGGAGCTGCTCGCAGACTTCTTCCCGCCAGCGGTACTCACGCTGATAAACCGGGATGGCGATACGGGGGTGCTCCGTCACCCACGACAACGTGTCGAACGCGCCTGCTGAGACGTTGCTCACGCGGGTTTCCTCTTCGAATCGGATGCGGTGCCAGTCAGCCTGGCATCGGATTAGTTCTGCGGTGACGCATCAACCGGGACGACAGTGACGTCGGCACCCCGCGCCATGATCACACCGCGGCTCGCGACCGAGCGCGCCCACGACACGGCGCCGGCCTCGATCTCGTCGGCGGTGTCGAGCAGCATCGTGACGATCTCGAACTGTCCCGGGGTGAAGAGAGACCGCTCATGGGCGCGTTCGATCGTCATGGGTAGACCGCACCAACGCTCGGGTGCTTGCGCACTAGCCGGTTGAGCATTGGCGTGCTGGGGTCGACGCCGGCGTACCCTCAGGCGACGTGAGCCCGAGATCAAGTACCCGGCCGGTGCCGCACCCGATATCGAGGATCGAGGGCTCATAGTCGCCTGTGAGCTCGGCGACAGCACTCCGCACGACATTCGCGAAGCCTGGCGCGTCGGGACGCATCGCGTCATATTCGGCGGCGACGGCGCCGTAGAGCGACACGACGCCGGACTCGGTGCTCGGCGCATTCTGCACGCCGTAGGTCCGGTCGGTCGTCGCCTGGTTTATGAGGGTGGTGCCGGCGGGGTCTACATCCATCGTCCACCACTTGAGGCGACCGTCCGAGCTGTGGAGATATAGGTTCGTCATCCCGTAGAACTTCGCCGGCCTGCCGAACGTCTGAATCACCCGCCCGGCCCGAACGAAGTCGTCGCGGTTGATCTCGGCGGTGCGGCCCTCCACAACGTAGTGTTGAGGAGCCGTCTCGGCGTAGGTCTTTGCCCAGATCCACCGCAGTCCAGCCGTCGTCTTGTGCCACCAGTCAAGGTCGTCCCGTGTGATCATCGGCCTGTCCATTCTCGGTCCACGCCAATCCGTTCGTGGCGCGGTATTCACCCTGCCACCAACCTCCGACAGATCGACGTCCCCCTTGGAAGCCGAGTCACTCCGCCGCGAGTGGGACACCCCCCCGTGGCTTCTTCCTGCGCCGAGGCTTCGCGCCCTACCGCCGCCAGCGCGCCCGCTCAAACGTCGGCCGTGTTACTACGGCTCTCGGGCACTCGGCGGCTCGTTCGTTCCCTTGCGTATCTTGCGGACCTGGCCCGCGACACCGCCGGCGACACGCTCGCCTGACGTGCGAGCTAGGTGAGCGGCGGCGCGAGACGTCGAAGCAGTGATCTCCTTGGTTGCCTTACCGGTGCGTACAGCGTGCTGCTTCAACTCTGCGCGCGCATCGGCGAACTCAGGCTCCGTGACCTCCGGCAACTCTCGGAGCTCAAGCCTGGCGGCCGCGCGGAACTCACGGACACGGTTGTGCACCTTCACCGCGACCTCAGCCAGGTCGTCGCGGCTGAACACGTGACGGACATCCAAAGGTCGAAGGATGCGCAGGCGTTCGACTAAGTCGTCTAGCTTGTCGGCGACTTCGCTATTCGACTCCCGCTGACGCAGCAGTTGCTCTCGGCTGCCCTCGACGGCCCCCTGAAGCTTGTCGGGTTCCTGCGCCTTGATGCGGGCGATGCGGAGGAACTCGTAGAGGTGCATCGCCTGTTCCGCGACGAGCATGAGTCGAAGTGCGTCCGCGACGTCTCCTGGCTCGAAAATCTTCTCCAGCGCCTGCGCACGTTTCGGCACCGACTTGGACTCGGCGGTCTTGTCGATGCGCTGCTGAACATATGACCGCAGAGTCTCGAGATCGCGGTAGATCTGCTGACGGCTCGAGGCCACCGAGTCCCAGTCCGCCTCGGTCAAGTGCCGGTGTCGAGTGGCGCCCTCCACCACGAGCTGCAGATGTCGGTAGTTGCCTACAACGTCACCCACCTGGCGCGACGTTTGCATCCGTCGGATGTCATCGACCGTGTCCGCGACCTCCTCAACAGCCTTCTGCACGTCGGCAATGGCGGATCGAAGCGCGAGCGAGACTGCGGCCGTTTGCATCGCAAGCGCCTGCTCAGCTGCGAGGGACACTGGTTCGAAAGTCAGCTGGCCGGCGATCCGGCCACCGTCTCCGCGCACATAGCCACGCATGGCCCGCCCAACCTTCTGCGGCCCGAACTCCTGCACCTTGGCGGCGGACTCGGCCGTGAGGCGGAGGTACTCTCCGCCTGTCAGGGCGACGCCGCCAACGCTGGCCCCGAGAGCAGACGCGTCCGCGATGCTTTGACGAGTAACAGCCGCACCGCCCTGATCACCCAGCGGCGCCAGCAGCCTTCTGATGGCCTCCTCCACTGCTGCTTGAGGACCCTGTACCAGCAGTCCGGACTCATCAGCCAGTAGGAGCACCTCGTTCTCGCTTAGCGGCAACAGCGACTCGCCATCGCCCTCAGCACGCCAAGCGTCGTCATCACGTGCCACTGCTCTCGCCCCTGTCGTTGCCGCGGACCCGCCCTGCCCTCACCGGATGCCCGAAATAGGCAGGTTGTCGACAATCTGAAGCCTTTCCAAGCGACACGGTGAGTATGCGGGCAAGAAGGTCGAGCGTGTGTGGCAGGCCGCCGGCCCGGCGCAACCCGTCGCCCTTCTTGTCGATCGCATCCGGCGGTTCTGGCGTCCGCCCATGCGACCACAGCCAGGCCACGTCGAAGCGAGCCCTACATTCCGGGTCGTTGCGCAGGTACATCGCGATGAGCCGGTCGCATCTGTCATCCTGGTCGCGCTCGTCGAGGGCCTTCGCACGAAGCTCACCCAGGTCCGTCATCTGGGTGCCATGCTCGCGCGGTGTCCGCCGGGCGCTTTCCTCTCGAAGTCACCCTTCTCGGGGCCCCGACCTTGTCGAGATTGAGCAGAGGCTGCAATTGACGAACGACTGCGGTTCGAGTCGCCGAGGGTCGCGCCCTCCCGTTTGGCCACGTCGAAAGTGAGAGTCGTTGCTCCATCCAGCCGCTCAGGTGGCCCTCGCTCGCTGTGTCCAGTGCGAAACTGGCCCTGGCATCGGGCTTGGCCAGGTTGCGGGGCACGGCAACGAGGGCGAGCTCGTCTACCAGCAGCGCTACGAGACTGCGACGTACCGTGGAGGAGCCGGTCCTGCCGGCGGCGAAGTGGGTGCCGACGTCTCGACCGTTGAGACTCCTCTCCGCCTTGCCGACGTAGAGGGGCTGATCGGCGAAGGCGGGACTCAGCCCGAGCTCGGCCCACGCGCCCTCGTCGCCGTACAACGCGTACAACCCAAGTTCACGTGGAATGAGCTCGACCGCGTCGCTGTGCGTGTGGCTCACGCCGGCCAAGATCTGAGCGCTGCGTCGATCAGGTGGTCACTCGGCATACCTCATCCTCACTCAATTGATTGAGCGACCCGTGGCGCATCGGGCTATACGGCGCCATTGACGTGGGCGAGGGGCTCCGATTGCATCATGGGGTGGCGACTTTCGGCTGGCTTGACGGGGACGACTCTCAACGGAATGCGATGCTGGAAGTCGTCAAGCTCTTTGAGGATTCCTCAACGGTCGACGAGCTCGGGATCGGGAGCGTGCGCGACACGTTCTCCAACACCTTCTTTCCCGGCACATCAACACTGCACACGAGGGCCCGCTACCTCCTGTTCATCCCCTGGCTCGTCAACGACGTTGCCCGACACAGGTGGCCCATCGACAGAGCCCTCTCCGAACTACGCAAGCGGGAGATCGAGCTGATTCACGCGCTCATCGCCGCGGGAGAGACCCAGGGTGTGATCGGGCGTGACGCCAAGCAGTCGCTCAAGACCATGCCCAGCTCGCTTTACTGGGCCAGCCTCGAGCACCTCGGCATCCGTCGCTGGCGCACAACCCTGTCCGGCTACTTCCGCAACTCCAACCAGCACTCGGGGCCAGCGGAGGACCCGGACGGCGCCGACCTGGGTGTCGATCGCTTCGGAATGGCAAGCCTTCCACCGCGGCCGGACGACCTTTTCCAAGCGACCACGTTCGGACTCAGCCCAGGCGAAGCCGAGTTCCTCAAGGCTCGCGTTGCCGCATCGGCGCGTGAATCCATGTTCGCGTGGCTGGCGGTCAACCGACCGGAATCGGCAGCGGACTGGATCTGGGAACACGAGGCCCACGACGACTTCCCGCCGGAACTCGCCCAACTCGTTGACGATGCCCGCAGGGTCCACCACAGCGCCACAGGACCCGCCATCCTCTACAACGTCATGATGGCCGAGATAACAGGCAACGACGAGGTGCGGGAGGAGTATGCCAGCTACCTAGAGGACTGGTTGGGGCAGCTTGACCAGCAGCGGGTGTTCGACGGCTGGGATCGCGCCGATTTCTGGAGCCGGCTCCTGCGGCTCAACCCGCGCATCCGTCCTGGCACCCGGCGTTTCCTGGAGGCATGGTGGGATCTTGCCGAGTCCGGCCAGCACGAGGGCGACGCCGCTCGTCATCTGGTCACCAGCAGGGAGCTCCAGCTCAAGGGCGCACGGGCGCGACTGACGTATCCCGATGCCCGATCCACCTGGGGTATCGGCGCTGGGACGGGGGCGCTCGACTACCGATGGACCATCGCGCGACGCCACCTCAACGACATCGCAGTCGGACTGGAGGCGTGAGGTGCTCAACCCAGACGTACGCCACTTGTTCACAGACGCCCTCCGCCCCCCGACGGGATCGCGTATTGACGCCGCTGTCGCCACTACCTATTCCTTGGACATCAACTCACTACTTCTCGCGCCTCTGTCGATGGCGGCGTACGACCAGGCGGAGGGGGGCATCGAGGGTGCCGCTCCTCATGAGCTGCTCGAGTCCATCCGTCGGTACGCCGAGCGCACCACGGTCTTCTGTCAGGCGGGCGGCATCCACGTACCTTCGATCTATCGCAAGTTGACCGTCTTCGCTGAGGACTCGGTTCTGGAGGTGACGCCGCCGGCGGGGGGCGTCTTCCATCCGAAGTTGTGGTTGCTCCGGTTCACCACGGCTTCGGGCGAACTGACGCATCGGCTGGTGTGCCTGAGTCGCAACCTGACCGGCGACCGTTCCTGGGACACGGTGCTCACTACCGATGAGGACCCCGCTTCCTCCCACCAGATGGCGGCGGAACCACTGTCCGCCTTCCTGCTCGACCTCGCGCAGATGACGGTGCGCCCGGTCGCGGCGGCTCGACGTGAGCTCCTGCACGACCTTGCCGCCTCGCTGCGCGGCCGCTCCTTCGCCGTGCCTTCGCCTTTCGCCTCGGGGGAGCTCTACCCGATCGGAACTTCCCAAGGCCGGGACTGGCCAGTGCCCTCATCAGCCGAACGAATTGTGGTCATCTCCCCCTTCCTCGACGCAACGACGGTGAGGCGGCTTGGTCGGTCGTCAGTTGTCGTGTCGCGCGCCGAGACCTTTGACCGGCTCGGCGCCACAGTTCTCGCCGGCCACGACCTCCGAGTCTTGCAGCCGCACGCGGACGCACCGCCGGAGGACCTGGTCGAGCAGGTGGACGACGCCGGGCAACCGGAACGCCCCGGTGAAGTGAAGACGGGTCTGCACGCCAAGGTGTTGTCGTGGGACATCGGAATCACCGGACACCTCCTCACCGGGTCGGCAAACGCGACCTCCGCTGCGTTTGGTGGCAATGTCGAGTTCGGCGTCCTGCTGAGTGGGCCAGCATCGCAGTGCGGTGCGGCCGCCATCATGAAGGAGTCCGACAAGGAGACCGGCTTCGCCCGCCTCCTCCAGCCATACACCGCGTGCCAGGCCCCAGTTCCTGATCCCGCGTACGGCCTTGAACGAGAGATCGAGCAGTTCCACGCAGCGCTCGCCGCCAACGATCCCGCGTTTCACGCCCGCACTACGACCTATGGGTACGACGTGGAGTTGGTGCTTCCACCTCCCGACAAGACGATAGGGAAGACGTGGGTGCGACCAGTCACCCTCAAGGACGGCTACGAAAGACGGCTTGGGGAGAACAACACCTGGACGGGGTTGGGCCACTCCGACCTTCCGACGTTCGTCGCGGTCCGTACGCGACTCCAACGTGACGGCGTCGTCGTGGAGAGAAGCAGCGCGCTGCGCGCAACCCTCGAGGGCGGACCCGATGACCGGGCACGACGAGTTCTCCGCGAGCTGCTGAGCCGCGTCGAGGACATTCTTCGATACCTCGCCCTCCTGCTGCGGGACCCCGGAATCGACGACGTGGCTTCCGCGCTGCTGGAGGCAACGAACGATGAGGGCGGCCCTCTCGACGGGTCACAACGACCGGCGTGGATGGACGACCTCATCATGCTGGAGCCGTTGGTGCGGGCCTTCGCGCGCGAGGACGGTTCACTCGAGCGGGTGCAACGGCTGCTCGACGACCTCGCGGACGACACCGGCGCCCTGCCAGACCTCGGGTCCGACTTCGAGCACCTGTGGCGGGTCGTGTCTGCCGCGCGGGAGGAACGATGAGCAAGTCAACGATCCAGCGCCCTGACGTCGACCATGAGCTGCAGGGTCTCAAGGACTTCCAACGACGGACTGTCGACTACGTCGACAAGCGGATGTGGGGCAAGGACCCGACGCGGCGCTTCCTCGTTGCCGACGAGGTCGGGTTGGGCAAGACGCTCGTGGCCCGCGGCGTCATCGCCAAAGCGATCGATCGCTTGTGGGACCACGTCGAGCGCATCGACGTCGTCTACATCTGCTCCAACGCACAGATCGCCCGGCAGAACCTCGCCCGACTCCGCGTGGGGGACGAGACCGGACAGGACTTCGCCGACCGACTGACGTTGTTGGCACGTCGGATCGACGACCTCCAGGGCCGCAAGCTCAACTTCGTCTCTTTCAGTCCCGGCACTTCGTTCAATGTCGGAGACAGCGGCGGGAAAGCCGAGGAACGAGTGCTGCTGTACTGGATGCTCCGCAGCCAACTGCCTCAGTTGAAGTCGGACTTCTGGCTCAAGTTCTTCAGGGGAGCCACGAGACTCCACAACTTCAGAAACCAGGTGAGCTGGTTCGACCGCGAGAGCATCCCCACCGCCATGAGTGAGGCCCTCATGTCCGAGCTGCGGTCGTCGACTGGGAGTCGGAACCACGATTCACTTCTGGGCGAGCTCTTCGCGTGCGGGGAGAAGTTCAAGTACCGCCGCGACGACTGGTGGCCGGATTCACACCTAAGCAGTTGGCGATACCAGCTCGTCGGCCGGATGCGACAGCAGCTGGCGCGGGCCGCCGTCGCGGCCCTGGAACCCGACATCATCGTCCTCGACGAATTTCAACGCTTCACCTCGCTGCTTCACGATGACAACCCAGGCGCCGAGCTCGCCCGTGCTCTCTTCGACCACGGCGAAGCCCGGCTACTACTCCTCTCTGCCACCCCGTTCAAGATGTACACACTTCCGGACGAGGAAGAGGGCGAGGACCACTACAAGAGCTTCCTCCAGACGGTCGACTTCCTGGCAGGATCGAAGCGAACCGATGTCGTAAAGGAGTCGTTGGGCGACCTCCGACGTGGCCTGATGACTGATGACCGTGATGGAGCCCAAGCAGCACGCGACATCGTCCAGCACGAGCTGCGCCGCGTCATCGTCCGTACTGAGCGGCTGGCCGCGACCCCCGACCGGGACGGCATGCTGACCCAAGCGAGCATGCCTGGACTGGCGTTGTCTGATCGAGATCTCCACGACTACCGCTTCATCTCCCGGCTCGCCAGTGCACTGGAGCAGCCCGACATGCTGGAGTACTGGCGCAGCTCGCCGTACGTCTTGGAGCTGATGGACGGGTACGTCGTCAAGAAGGAGCTCGAGCGCGCAGGGTCCCGCAGCGACGATGTCAAATCCGCCGTCCGGCAGGCGCGGAACCTCCTCTCGCGGCGGCAGATCAACGCCTACGAGGCGCTCGACCCTGGCAACGCCAAGATGCGGGCGCTGGCCCACGACGGACTGGACAGCGGGGCCTGGCGGCTGGCCTGGATCCCTCCGTCGCTTCCCTACTACCAGTTGTCCGGCCCCTACGCCGACGAGTGCCTGCGACACTTCACCAAGCGTCTCGTGTTCTCGGCCTGGAACGTCGTGCCCAAGGCCATTTCCTCAGTGTTGAGCTATGAGGCCGAGCGGCGCCTGTACGACATGGCCGGGATGACGGATCGCACGTACGACGCGACCAGGCAACGAGGCCTACTCGCGTTCGCTAAGGCCGACGACCGGCTGACAGGGATGCCTGTGCTTGCCCTGCTCTACCCGTGTGCGGTTCTGGCCATGATTGGCGATCCACTTTTCGTGGCGCGCGTCCTCGGGCAAGAAGTCCCGCTCGATCGCGAGGTCCTGATCCGGGTGGTGAGGAAACAGGTCGAGGGTCTCCTTGCAGACCTGCCGGAAGGCTCCCGGGCCGGTCAGCCCGACGAGGCCTGGTACTGGGCCGCGCCGGTCCTCCTCGACCAGCTGCGGCTGGATCTGTCGCCCCAGGACGCGGTCGGTTTCCGCTACGGCGAGGACTGGGGTGAACACGACTCGCGCACGCGTTTCCAGGAGCACCTCGATAGAGCCGCGCGAGTCAGTGCCGAAGACCTGGGCCGGCGACCCTCAGATCTCGCGGACGTGCTCACCCAGATGGCCATCGGCGGGCTCGGCGTCAGTGCGCTGCGGGCGCTCGGGCGGGTCACCGTTGGCGTAGAGGACTTGCGCGATGTCGACGTCCGCGACCAGGCGTCCACCATCTCCTGGGCATTGAGGAACCACCTGAACCAGCCAGAGATGATGGCACTGGTGCGTGGCGCCCGGGGGGACTCGGCGTACTGGAAAGACGTGTTGGCTCACTGCGTCGACGGCGGGCTTACCTCGGTGCTGGACGAGTACGCCCACATCCTGAACGAGAGCCTGGGCGTTGCGCTCAAACCCGATGCACAGAAGGCCTCGGCGATCGCACGCGAGATGAGCGAAGCGCTCAGCATCCGCGCGAGCGTGAACAAGGCCACGGACCTCTCCATCCGAGCCGGAGAACTCAAGATGGAGCCCTTCAGCCTCCGCAACCACTTCGCGGTGCGATTCGGGCGCGGCGTCACGCGAGGATCAATCGCTGGCACGCGAGGGACAAGTCCGCCAGGCGTTCAACTCACCATTCTGGCCGTTCGTGCTTGTCGTCAACGTCGGTCGGCCAGGAGGGACTCGACTTCCACCAATACAGCCACGCGATCGTGCACTGGAACCTGCCCGAGCAACCCTGTCGACCTCGAGCAGCGCGAGGGCCGTGTTCACCGGTACAAAGGGCACGCGGTTCGCCGCAACATCGCCCTGGCCTATGGCGCGCGCGATGAGGTGCTGCAGGCCGACGACCCCTGGGCGGCCATGTTCGACCTCGCGGCCGGTGATCGTCTGGCGGATCAGACCATGATCCATCCCTACTGGGTCTACCCCTTACCGGACGGATACCACATCGAGCGTTACGTGCCCGCACTCCCGCTCAGCCGCGAGGCGCACGCCTACCGCCGCCTGATGCGCACGGTCGGCGCCTACCGTTTGGTCCTCGGCCAACCCCGTCAGGAGGACCTGCTGCAGCTATCTCGGCAACAACGCCGAAGCGATGTCTGACTTGCTCATCGACCTCAGTCCAAACGGCGGGGGCATACGCATCCCTTGAACGCCCACCGATACCCCGAATTGTTCGATCCCGGGGCTTCCGCGCGCGTCGGATGGCAATGGACGTGACCCTTCGCAAACTCATAACGAAGGTCGCAGCGTATGGCGTTGGGGTTAGCGTCGCCAGCCAGAGCACGGGGTGACTTCCACAGAGCCTCCTGGGCAACGCTGGCGCGGATCGCCCTCGGGACAGACCACAGCGTCGCGCACAGCGGCGGGCCAGCTGCTGAGCGGGGCGAACGGACCTCAGCTTTGAGATAGATGTTGGAGTCAAGTCAGGTTTCATCACAACGAGGAGTACGAAGATGTCCAGCCGTGCGAAGCTCGCGCCCGTTGACGCGTTCTGTGCCAACATGACCGACGCTCACCACCTAGTGAGGATGGCCGAGGCCCTGACCAATCAACGAGCCCGTGGCGCCCGCCGAGAGCTGCGGGAGCGCATCGGAGCAGCGCTGAAGTTCCCGAAGAAGGACTGGGGCGAGATCGACATCCTCGAGAGTCCAGACGTCTGGTTGGTTTTCAAGAAGGGTTCCCGTTTGACTCGCGATCAGTTGCTCGACCACAAGCCGCTTCTGCGGCAGGCCTTGGTCGCCGGTTGTGCTGCTACTGAGACGTACTTCGCGGACAAGGCGTTCAGCCGACTCGCGAGCCTGACGTCGTCCGAGGCAACCGCTCCCAAGAGGCTCAAGGACCTGACCATGACGGTGGGCGACTGGCTCTACGTCGAGCAGCACTACAAGTACCGCCGCCGCGGCCTCCACGAGCGCGTCGTGAAGGCGCACGTCGCTGAGTTCGCGAGCACCGACCCGTCGAAGATCGGTCCGCTGATGTCGTTGCTGGGCGTCAACCATTGGGCGCGTCAGCTCGACGACCACCGTGGGGTCGGTCGGGGTGAGACGGTGACCATGCTCGATCGGGTGTCCAAGCGGCGCAACAAGATCGTGCATACCGGGGACCGGCAGGGGCTTGGCCGAGCGGCCATCACTGTCAAGGAGGTCAACCAGGACCTGGCAGCGTTGGAGTCGGTGGTGGCCGCCGTTGAGAAGCTGCTCGCCTGATCAGGAAAGCACGGCGGCCTTGCACAGTGTCCGCACGTCGCACGCGCGGCACTTCGACGTCTCGGGACTCGGGGTGAAGTCGCGCTGCGTCAGGGCCTCGGCCGCGATGAGCACAGTCGTCTCGGCCGCGCCGTCGGAGTCCTCGTCGATCGGCACGTCGTGTCGCGTCGCGGTTTCCCAAGTCGTGGACGAACGCCGCCCCGACCGTGAGGCCTTCTCGTCGGCCGGCGTCGGCGTACACCTGCAGCTGCAGTGGCTTGAGCGTGCCCTGCGTTGATGTCTTGTAGGTCGACGATGGCCAGGTTCTCCGGAACGCCGTTGTGGTCGTCGTAGACGACGTCGGCACGGCCGCTGATCACGACGCCGGGGAGGTAGAGCTCGAAAGGGTGCTCGGTCTCGGTGACACGCAGCGGGCGAGCCGGTGACCCGGTCAACGCACTCGGACATCCCGATCCCAATAGCGCTCGATCATGGTCCGGAGGTTTGGCTGGCGCCCCTTTGTCAACCTCGACCCGCCTGCACCGGAGATGGCCGTCGGCGCAGCTGATCCGATGGCAGCTCCTCCCCTTCGTGGCGCAGGCTCTGGAGCCGTCGGTCGAACGTCCTCGGGATCCACCAGTTGGCGTCGCCGAGCAGCGTCATGGTCGCCGGCACCAGAACCATGCGGACGAGGGTGACGTCGACGAAGATTGCCGTGGCCAGGCCAAGGCCGAACATCTTCGTCGCCGCGTCCTCCCCGAGGACGAAGGCAAGGAACACCGAGATCATGATGAGCGCAGCCGACGTGATGACCCGCCCCGTCGAGGAGATGCCGCGGACGATCGACCTCTTGTTGTCGCCTGTGGCGACAAACTCCTCGCGCACCCGGGACAACAGGAACACCTCGTAGTCCATCGAGAGCCCGAACAGGATCGCGAACATGAACATCGGGATGAAGGAGACGATCGGCACCGTCGACTCGAGTCCGATCAGACCGGCGGCCCAGCCCCACTGAAAGACCATGACCATGACGCCGTACGCCGCACCGATGCTGAGCAGGTTGAGGACCACTGCCTTCAGCGGCACCAGCACGGACCGGAAGACGAGCATCAGGAGGATGAACGACATCGTGAGCACCGCGGCGATCAGCACCGGGAGCCGTTCGTTGACGCGCGCACCGACGTCGGCGTAGTTCGCCGTCTGACCACCGACGTGTGCCCGCGCGGGGCTGGTGGCGAGCGCGCTGGGCAGTATTTCCCCCCGCAACCGCTCGACCGTCGCCTGCGTGGCGGCGTCCTGTGGCCCCGTCGTCGGGATGGCGACGATGACAGCGACACCCGCGCCTGCGTGCACCTCCGGGGCACCCACCGAGGCGATCCCCGGGTCGGCCCTGACCGCCGCCACCAGAGGATCGACCACGGTCGGATCCTCGGCGATGTCGACGGCGACCACCACCGGACCGTTGCTGCCCGGACCGAACCCGTGGGCAACCAGGTCGTACGCCCGGCGCTCGGTCCGGCTCTCGGGCAGCGCACCGTCGTCGGGGATGCCGGGACGCAGCGCAACCACCGGCGCGGCGAGAGCGAGC
Organism: uncultured Actinomycetota bacterium; assembly: GCA_963704295.1. Taxonomy (GTDB): domain Bacteria; phylum Actinomycetota; class Actinomycetes; order Propionibacteriales; family Nocardioidaceae; genus JACCVL01. The sequence goes on from OY969884.1 coordinate 2,289,297, forward strand.
AACAGAAGAGTGACGCCCACGGCGTACGGCCAGGGGTTGCGAGTCACGTGCCGGACCCATCGTGACCAACCCGGGTTCACGGAGCCGTCGATACCGCCGTGCGCGGAACGATGCCCGCGCCGGTTGATGTGCGCCCCGGCCAGGCCTAGGAACGCAGGCAGCAGCGTTACCGAGACGGCCACCATGACGAGAACGACGACCGAGACCGCGATGCCACCTGCGGTCATGAACGGGACACCGGCCACGACCAGCCCGAGGATCGCCACGACGACGATGCCCCCGGCGACCACCACCGGCTTGCCGGCCGTAGCCAGCGCCGAGCCGGCCGACTCCGCCACAGGCAGGCCGCGAGCAAGGTAGTCACGGTGCCGGGTGACGATGAACAAGGCGTAGTCGATGCCCACCCCGAGCCCCACCATGGCACCGAGGACCGGCGCCCACGTCGGGACGTCGATGATGTTGGCGAGAAGTGACATGGAGCTGACACCGACGGTGAGTCCGAGCACCGCGGTGCCGAGCGGGAGAGCCGTGGCGATCAGGGACCCGAAGGCGAGGAAGAGGATGAGCGCAGCAACCAGCAGCCCGATGAGCTCGCCCACGGCGGGCTGCGGCTGCTCGAACGCCCAGTGGAGGTCGCCACCCATCTCGAGCCGCAGTGGGGAGCCCGCCTCGGCCTCGGCGCCGAACGCCTTCAGGTTGCTGAGGTCTTGTGCAGAGAGCGCGTCGACGAGCGGGTACTGCAGGCGGATGAGCGCGACGCGCCCGTCTGGCGAAACGACATCCGTCACCCCGAGGACGTGGGGCAGCGCCGCGGCGTCGCTCTGCAGCGTCGCGAGCGCTGAGCGTGCCTCCGCCGAGTCGACGAACGTCGCGTCGTCGTTCAACGGGGTCACCACCACCTGAGCGGTCAGACCGGCGTCACTCGCACCGGCAGCGGCCATCAGCTCGCTCGCCTGCTGGGAGTCGAGACCCGGCACCTGCATGGAGTCCTTGAGCCGGTGCCCGAAGGCGCCGGAAGCCGCCACGACGACGACCGCGAGCACCAGCCAGGAGCCGATCACGACCCAGGGGCGACGGGCAGCCAGGCGGCCAAGCCGGTATAGAGACTTCGACATCATCGGTCGTCCTCCACGGTCGTTGGCGTCAACGCGACTGCCATGCCCGTCAGCGTGGTGACGCGACGCGGACGGCACATCGGCCGCAGGGCGCCGGTCTTCCCGTTCTTCGGAAGGGTGCTCGTCTGGTCCTTTCGGCCGAAGCGCAGCGGCGGCAGATCCCTAGGCTGGGGTCATGATCAGCAGCGTGGTCAGGTCTCTGCGAGACGAGCCACGAGCCGCTGCGCCCCCGGCGCGAGTCTGGTGGGACTGGGCACTGGTCGCTTTCCTTCTGCTGACCGCAGCACTCGAAGGCATCCTCCGTACCGAAGTCGCCTGGCGTCCCGTAGCGCTCGCGCTCGCCGTGGTGCTGGTGTTGCCGCTTCTGTGGCGGCGGACACACCCACTTGCTGTCGTCGCCGTTGTTTTTGGCGCGGTCATCGTGCTGAACCTCGCCACGCTGATCGACGGCCCGGCCACGCCCGTCGGGCTGTACACGATGATCTACGTGGTACTGCTCCCTTACGCGTTGCTCCGATGGGGGTCCGGTCGCGAGGTCGTCATCGGGTTGCCGATCATCGTGGTCGCCGGCCTGCTGGGGATCGCGAGCGACTACAACGGGTTCGGCGAGGCCGCAGCTGGCTTCGTGTTCCTCATGTTCCCCGCAGTTCTCGGCGCATTGGTCCGGTCCTGGACGACGTCGCGGAGCCGGGAGATCGATCAAGTCAGGCTGCGTGAGCGCGAGCAGCTCGCGCGGGAGCTGCATGACACCGTGGCGCACCACGTCTCGGCCATGGTCGTACGAGCGCAGGCGGGACGTGTGGTGGCGACGTCCGACCCCGGAGCTGCCGTTGATGCGCTGAGGGTGATCGAGGACGAAGGTTCCCGTACCCTCGCCGAGATGCGGACCATGGTCGGCGTCCTGCGTGATCGTGACGATGCCGACCTCACCCCGCAGAACGGCGTTGCCGATATCGGGCGACTCGCACGCAACGCCGACCACGAGCCCCGAGTGCACGTCGGCCTCACCGGCGACCTCGACGAGCTCAGTCCGACGGTCGGGGGAGCGACCTACCGCATCGCCCAGGAATCAGTGACGAACGCGCTGCGGCACGCTCGGAACGTCACCCGGATCGATGTGCAGGTCATGGGAGATCAGGACGTCATCCGGCTGACGGTCCGCGACGACGGCGATCAGGTCCATCCGTCCAGCGTCAATGCCGGCTACGGCGTCGTCGGGATGACGGAACGGGCGGCACTCCTCGGCGGGACCTGCGAAGCGGGGCCTGGACCCGACCATGGCTGGGTGGTCCAGGCGGTGCTTCCGCGGGCGCGGCCGACCCGATGACCATCCGCGTACTTGTCGCTGACGACCAGGAGCTCGTCCGGACCGGGCTGCGCATGATCCTGGACGCCCAGCCCGACATACAGGTAGTGGGTGAGGCGAGAAACGGCCGGGAGGCCGTGTCGCTAGCCCGGGAGCTGCGGCCCGATGTGTGTCTGTTCGACATCCGGATGCCCGAGCTCAACGGGCTCGAGGCCACCCGCGCGCTGGCCGGGCCGGCCGTCGAAGATCCGCTCGCCGTGGTGGTCATCACGACGTTCGACCTCGACGAGTACGTCCACGGCGCGCTCAAGGCGGGCGCCCGTGGCTTCCTCCTCAAGGACGCAGGACCTGAACTGCTCACTCAGGCGGTCCATGCCGCCGCCAACGGTGAAGCACTGATAGCTCCCCGCGTCACAGTCCGCCTGCTGGCTGCGTTCGCCGACCTACGGACAAGTGAGCCGCTGCGCCAGCCGATCGAACCTCTCACCGCGCGGGAGGAGGAGGTCATGGTCACCGTAGCTCGGGGTCTTACCAACGCCGAGATCGCCAATGAGCTCCACATCAGTCTCAGCACCGTCAAGACCCACTTGGCCAGCCTCATGAACAAGCTCGGCGCGAGGAACCGGGTCGAGATCGCCATGTGGGCCTATGAAACGAACCGCATCAACGCCTGATGCCTATCGAAAGTGGCGCGAGCACCGCGTCGAGCTCCCTGCGGCGGCCCAGCGACTTCTCGTCATGCCGCGCGCGTCGCGCTCCCGGTGTGTCGGTGGGATCCCCGTGGGGGTGATCCCGATGCCGCCGCCTTCGGCCATGCGCATCGGCCGTGACGGGGGCGGTGAGAGGTGCCGATCTGCTCGAGCAGTAGGCCTGTACGCCGTCGGAGGCTGCCTCTGGCATTCGTAGCGTCGAGCAACTTCGTCAGCAGTCGTCGGAGCTCGTGATGTCCGCGCTTGCCCAGGATCGCGGTCACCTGCTCTTCGAGCCTTCGATCGTCCGGCGCCCGGCTGCCACTGCGTCCCTCGCCGAAGTGGGAGAGGACGCAGAGCCGCGGCCGGGGATCTGGAGACTTGTTCGCTGGTGAAGGGGGAGCAGCGAGATCCGGGGCGGTCCGAAGAAGGTGTCAGCAGGGATTCTCAACTCAGCGCTTTCGGTCGTGGCTGAGGCATCCGGTCGCTAGGCTGATAATTAGGCCCGCCCGGAGGTTCTGTACGCCGACGCTGACATAATGCCAGCATGTCGCCAGTGCCCGTTCTGGACACCTTGGAGACCGAGCGCCTCATCCTCCGGCAGCGCAGAGTGGGCGAGGCTGCCATCTATCGCCAGCTGTGGACCGAGCGGGATGCGCGGGTGCCGCCGCATCGGCGTATTGATCGCGAGGGCCGACCGACCGTGGCGGACATCGCATCGCAGCTGCGCGCAGAGCTCGAGGTGTCGGGGCCAGGGATCATGGCGGTGCAGCGGAAGGGCACGGCCGACGTCATCGGGTACTGCGGGCTGAACGCTCATGGGAACGGATCGCCCGACGAACCTGAGTTGGCCTACGAGTTGCTGCGTGCGGTTCACGGCTGCGGTTACGCAACCGAGGCAGGCCGGGCCGTGGTCACCTGGGCGAACGAGACGGGCTACCGGCGGTTGTGGGCAGGGGTCCGGGATTGGAACGTCGCGTCGCGACGGGTCCTGGAGAAGCTCGGATTCCGCGAGACCGGCCGGGTGCAGCCCGACCCTGTCCACGGCGACAGCCTGCTGACCGTACGAGGTCTGGTCAACGGGTACGAACGAGACGACTTCGGAGAGTAGGTGGCGGCGTCGTTCGACCCCACTGTCATGGACAGGCCCCTTACCGACCCGTTCTCGGGTTGTCGTGTCGTGCGTCGGTCAGCTCCCCAACCCGGCGTCCCGGGCCCGGGCCACGGCTTCGGCGCGTCCCGCGACGTGCAGCTTGGCGAACACGTTCGAGACGTGGTTGCGCACGGTCTTGTCGCTGACCACCAGCCGCCGTGCGATCGCGGCGTTCGTCAGCCCGCGGGCCACCAGGTCGAGCACCTCCCGCTCTCGGCCGGTCAGCTCCGGGAACGGCGAGGCCGCGGCGGCCCGGCCGACCCGCGGCGAACCAGGCCAGCACCCGCCTCGCGATGCCCGCCGAGAAGACCACCTCGCCGTGCGCCACCGCGTCCAGGGCGCGCCCGATCTCGTCGCGGTCGGCTCCCTTGAGCAGGTAGCCCTTCGCCCCGGCGCGGACGGCCGCGAACACCGACTCGTCGTTCTCCAGCATGGTGAGCACGAGCACCGCCATCTCCGGCGCCTGGGCGATCAGTCGCCGGGTGGCCTCGACGCCGTTCAACACCGGCAGGTGAAGGTCCATCACCACCACGTCGGGTCGTACGTTGAGCGCGACCCGGACCGCCTCCTCACCGTCACCGGCCTCACCGACCACCTCCTTGCCGGCCATGGTCGAGATGACGGTGACCAGGCCCTCGCGGTACAACGGGTGATCGTCGACCACCAGCACTCGAGTGCTCACGAGGCCCCCTTGGGCAGCAGCGCCTCGACCCGGGTGCCGGTCGGGCCCGACGAAACCAGGAGCCGGCCCCCCAGCTCCTCGGCCCGCTCACGCATCGACCGCATCCCGATCCCGGGGCGGACGGGTACCGAGAGCCCGGCGCCGTCGTCGCACACCTCCACCGACAGCACCTCCCCACGGTCCTCCAGAGACACCTCGACGGTCCGCGCTCCGGCATGGCGGACCGCGTTGGCCAGAGCCTCACCGACGATCCTGAACGCCGCCACCTCCACCGCCGCGGGCAGCGGCCCCGGCTCCGGTGACCGCAGGTGGACGGAGGGGCCGAGCGAGCCGAGCCCCTCGGCGAGCTCCTGCAAGGCCGCCGACAGGCCGAGCTCGTCGAGCATCGGCGGGCGCAGCTCGTGGACGAGCGCGCGGACGTCGGCGACCGCGGCATTCAACCGCGGGGCCAATCGGTCCAGCAGCCAGGACGCCGCCTGCGGGTCGTCGACCGCGAGGTCCCGGGCCGTCTCGACCTGCAGCGCGAGGGCCGCCAGCGACGGCCCGACCCCGTCGTGCAGGTCCCGGCGCAACCGCCGGCGCTCCTCCTCCCGGGCGAGCACTACAGACTCCCGGGCCCGCTGGGCCTCGCGGGACAGCCACACGGTGTGCGCCGCCACGGCCGCCTGGGACGCCAGCCGGCCCAATGCGGCGCTGGCCCCCGCGTCGAAGTCCACCGGCCGGCCGACCTCGAGGGAGCCGAACCGCTCCCCGGCGTACTCCAGGTCCACACGCACCGTCCGGTCGCCCTCCACCCGCACGCCGTACGCCGTGACGTGGCCGTCGCGCAGGGTGAGGGTGGCGTGCCTGGCTCGCAGCGACCGGACGACCTGCTCGAGCACCGACGGCAGCACTCGGCCGGTGAGGTCCTCCGGGGCCGACGCGGCGGCGAGCCGGTCACCGAGCCGGGCGAGGACGGCGTAAGGCTCCTCGACGTCGCCGTGCACCCACCGGTTCACGTGCCGCTGCAACCAGGTGCGCAGCGGCAGGGCCACCAGGGCCACCACCGCGGTCGCCAGCACCGGGGCGCCGGTGCTCGGCCCGAACAGGTCGCCGACCAGCCAGACCGTCGCGACGTACAGACCGACGACCACCGCGGACAGCGCCCCATAGACCACGGTCCGCGAGATGACCACGTCCACGTCCCACAGCCCGAACCTCAGGACGGCGACCCCGATCGCGAGCGGCAGCGGCAGCATCGCGACGCCCACACCGACCTCGACGAGAGCGAGCGGTGCCACCTGAGCGCCCCCGAACAGCGCCAGCGTGGTCAGGTACCCGAGGAACACCCACTTGAGCTGCTGGCGCTCGACGTCGACCGCGCGCCGCCACCGGAACAGCAACGTCAGCACGGCCAACGGCACCGTGACCACCAGCAGCAGCAGCTCGGCGGAGCTCACGAAGGTCGAGGTCACCGGCTCCCAGGCGACGGGGTTGCTCGCGCCGCGCAGCAGATCGGGAAAGTCCTGCTGGCCGTACGGCGTGAGGGCCCATCTCGCCGCGACCACGGCGACGGTGACGATGCCCAGCCACAAGACGGGCGCCAGCGCCGGGAAGGGAGCCGGCCGTCCGGGAGGAGGAGGGGAAGCAGGATCACGATCGCCATGTAGGCCGGTGCCCACAGCCACGACCCGAGCCACAACGTTCCGGCGCGCAGATCCCCGTCCGGGACCACCCAGGCGAGCTCCAACGCGGTCAAGGACAGCCCCTGGACCAGTCCGATCGCGCCGAGCAGCAGCCGCACCCGCCCGGCGTCGGAACCGCGGAGCAGCAGGCAGGCGGACCCGAAGGCCACCGCGCCGGCGACGCTCATCAGCCAGAAGCTCGGTGTCGACGTCCGGCCCGCCGCGGCGTTCACCGCATGCAAGCCGGCGCCCAGCAGGCCACCGAGCACGGCCAGGACCCCGACCACGATCGGCATCCCTGCATCATCGCGCCCCGGTGTCCCGAGGTCACGGGACACCGAGTCCCGATGTGGAACGTGACCGGGAGCCGTGGGCACCGGGACAGGTCGGCCGCCACGCTCGTCCTGCACGCCCCGGGCTGTCCGGGCCACTCATCATCAGGAGGAACCATGACCGCGCTCACCGAGCACCGTTCACCCGACGCCGACGGGACCGGCGTACCCCCTCGGCGGCGGCCGGCTCCCACCGCACTCACCGCCGCGACGCTGGCACTCCTGCTCGGAGGCGTCGGCGGCTACGGGTCGGTCTACTTCACCGGCCTGGAGGGCTGGGACGCCATGGGGGCCACCTATGTGGCCGTCTACCTCTGGATCGCCGGTACCGGGGTGGCCGCCGCGGTGGCGTTCCTTCGCGGTCACCGTCTGGGACACGCTGGCATGGTCTGGTTCGGTGCGTGGGCGGTGGTCTTCACCGTCTTCAAGATGGCCTCGATCCAGGAGTGGGAGGCCTCCGTGTTCGGCGCGGTGGGCCTGGTGCTGCTGGTGCTGGTCACCCGGCCATCGGCCCGGAAGCACCTGCGTCGCTGAGCAACCGGTACCAAGCGCGTGCGAAGTGTCCATCACCCCGCGTCACCTACGGGCGCCCGCGCGGTGCCGACCGCCCAGCGCACCCGCCGGCCCAGACCCTGCTCAGCGGTGCGTCAGGGCTCACCCCTGGAGGGCCGGAGCCGATCGGCGGTAGCGTCGACGATGGCATCCGCGTCTGGACTGCAGGAGGACCCTCGTGGCGTCGACTCAGGTGAAGAGTCCTGGCATCCGCAGCTGATCTGGTGGAGCGGCTGGCCGCGCCAACGGATGAGGAGGTCGCCGTTCTCGACGCCTGGTGGCGGGCGAACAACTACCTGACGGTAGGTCAGATCTACCTGATGGCCAATCCGCTGCTGCGGGAGCGGCTGGTCTCCGACCACATCAAGCCGCGGCTGCTCGGCCATTGGGGCACCAGCCCCGGGCTGTCGTTCGTCTATGCGCATGCGTCCCGCCTCATCCAGCAGACGGGCCAGGAGATGATCTACCTCACCGGGCCGGGACACGGTGGCCCGGCGCTGGTGGCGGCGGGCTACCTGGAGGGCACCTACAGCGAGATCTACCCGGACGTGTCGCTCGACGAGCAAGGCGTGACCCGACTCTTCCGGCAGTTCTCGGCACCCGGGGGGATCCCGAGCCACGTGTCGGTGACCACCCCGGGCTCGATCCACGAGGGCGGCGAGCTCGGCTATGTCCTCGTGCATGCCTTCGGCGCGGTCATGGACAATCCGGATCTCATCGCGCTGGCGGTTGTCGGCGACGGAGAGGCGGAGACCGGTCCGCTCGAAGGGTCGTGGAAGGGCATTTCGTTCCTCAATCCTGACCGGGACGGGGCCGTCCTGCCGGTCCTGCACCTCAACGATGCGAAGATCGGGGGCCCGACGGTGCTCGGCCGCAAGGACCCGGCGGAGGTCCGGTCCCTGTTCGAGGGGCACGGCTACGAGGTCATCGAGGTCGAGGGCGAGGATCTGCCCGGGATGCATCATCGATTCGCCGGAGCACTGACCCGGGCCTGGACCTCGATCCGCTCGGTCCAGGCCGCCGCTCGCGGTGGCACTTGGAACGGTGCACGGCCGCGCTGGCCGATGATCGTGCTGCGCACGCCCAAGGGCTGGACTGGACCCGATGAGGTCGATGGCGTCAAGGTGACGGGCACCTGGCGGTCCCACCAGGTGCCGCTGTCCGGCGTCAAGGGCAACCAGGCGCACCTCGACGTGCTCGAGACGTGGCTGCGGTCCTATCGACCGGAGGAGCTGTTCGACGAGACCGGTGCCCTCACCGAGATCGTCCGCCGGGCGAACCCGTCAGGGCTGCTGAGGATGAGCGCAACGCCGCACGCGAACGGTGGGCTGCTCACCCGTGACCTCGACTTGCCGGACTTCCGCGATTACGCCGTGGACGTGCCGAGGCCCGCCGACCTCCGCACCGAGTCGACCCGCAAGCTCGGCGAGATGATGCGCGACATCTATCGTGCGAATCCCGACCGGTTCCGGCTGTTCTGCCCGGACGAGACCAACAGCAACCGGCTCGGCGCGGTCTTCGAGGCCTCCGACCGCGGGTTCGCAGAGCGGGTCACCGCCGAGGACGTCTCGATCTCACGCGACGGCCGGGTCATGGAGGTGCTCTCCGAGCACAACTGCCACGGTTGGGTGGAGGGCTACACGCTCACCGGGCGGCACGGCTGGTTCGCGACGTACGAGGCCTTCGCCATGGTGAGCGCCTCTCAGACGATCCAGCACAGCAAGTGGCTGCAGGAGGCCGAAAGCCTGCCGTGGCGCGCGCAGGTCCCCAGCCTGAACATCCTGTTGACATCCACCGCGTGGCGCAACGACCACAACGGCTTCAGCCACCAGGGGCCTGGCCTCATCCAGAACGTCATCACAGCACGGGGCAGCATCGGCCGGGTCTACCTGCCGCCGGACGCGAACTGCCTGCTGTCGGTGGCTGACCACTGCTTCCGCTCACGGTCGTACGTCAACCTGGTCGTCATCGACAAGCAGCCCCAGCTGCAGTGGCTGACTATCGACGAGGCTATCGAGCACTGCGCCCGCGGAGCGGGCATCTGGCAGTGGGCAGGCACCGACGACGGCGGCGCTGACCCTGACATCGTGCTGGCCTGCGCGGGGGACGTCGTCACGATGGAGACGGTGGCTGCGGCGGCGATCCTGCGCGAGCACCTGCCGCAGTTCCGCACCCGTGTGGTCAACGTCGTCGACCTGATGACCCTGCCGCGACTCAAAGACCACCCGCACGGGATGGACCCGACACTCTTCAACGAGCTGTTCACCGACCACGTCGACGTGGTGTTCGCCTTCCACGGGTACCCGGGGGCCATTCACCAGTTGGTGCACGGCCGACCGGACGCCGACCGGTTCCACGTGCGCGGCTTCATCGAGGAGGGTACGACGACGACTCCGTTCGACATGGTCGTCCGCAACCAGGCTTCCCGCTACCACCTCGTCATGGACGCCTTGAACAATGCGAGGCGCACACCGCCTGGCACAAGCGACCTCATGGCCTACTGCAAGGCCCGGCTGGCCGAGCACAAGGCCTACGTCGTGGAGAATCTCGCGGACATGCCGGACGTCGCCGACTGGGTGCTCGGCGACTGGGCCGCCAAGGGCTGACGAGGCGTGTCCGCACCCCCCGCGTCGGTACTCGTCCTCAACTGCGGCAGCTCGTCGGTGAAGCTCGCCCTGGTCGACCCGGTGACGGGCGAGCGGGCGATGACAGGACTCGGCGAGGGGGTGGGCGGGTCGGACACCGTGGTACACCTCCGCCGGGGGGACGACGTACAGCGAGGCTCGCCGTACGACGGGTCACACCGCGGAGTGGTCGCGCATCTGCTGGCGACTCTCACCGAGGAGGAGAGAGCGACCGTCACAGGCGTCGGGCACCGAGTCGTGCATGGCGGCTCGCACTTCTCTGAATCCGTCCTCATCGATGACGACGTCGTCTCTGCCCTGCACGGTCTCGTCGACCTTGCTCCGCTGCACCTGCCCGCCAACCTCGCCGGCATCGAGACCGCCCGGGCAGAGCTGCCCGACCTCCCCCACGTCGCGGCCTTCGACACCGCCTTCCACCAGACGATGCCGCCAGTCGCCTACCGCTACGCGGTCCCGAGCGAGTGGTTCGAGGGCCACGACGTTCGTCGATACGGCTTCCACGGCACCAGCCACCGCTACGTGAGTGGCCGAGCGGCCGAGCTCGTCGCCCGTCCACTCGAGTCGTTGCGGATGGTGACCCTGCACCTCGGCAACGGGTGCAGCGCCACCGCTGTCCGCGACGGAGTCAGCGTCGACACCACCATGGGCCTGACCCCCCTCGAGGGGCTCGTCATGGGCACCCGCAGCGGCGACGTCGACCCCGGCCTGCTCGGCTACGTGGCCAACCAGCTCGACCTCGACCTGGCCGGTGTGCTCGACGCGCTCAACAATCGCAGCGGGTTGCTCGGCCTGTCGGGGATCAGTAACGACATGCGCACGCTGACCGACGCGGCCCGCCGGGGCTCGGAGCCCGCGACGTTGGCCATCGAGGTCTTCGCCTATCGAGCCGCCAAGGCGGTCGGGGGACTAGCGGTCGCGCTCGGCCGGTTGGATGTGCTCGTCTTCACCGGCGGAATCGGCGAGCACGCCCCGCAGGTGCGCAGTGCGATCCTCGGCCATCTCGGCGTGCTCGGCCTCCACGAGGACACCAACGCCAACAGCGACCACGGCAGGACGACCGGCGGACGAATCAACCGCGCCGACGACCACGCCGTCGCCCTCGTCGTGGCGACCGACGAAGAGCTGGTCATCGCCCGCGACACCCGCAAGCTGGCGCCGTGAGTGCCACGTCGACCTACCGGTGCTGTACCCACAGGTTCTCCTCGCGATAGACGGCGAGGTCGTTCTCCCGGCTGACGTCGAGCATGTTCAGTGCGTCGGGAACGACGTAGCGACCCGTCGCGGGCAGGGGCATGTCGGCCCACTGCTCCCACTCTCTGACCGTGCCAGGGATGACCATCGAGTCTGGTGCCGGTCCGATGATCCGAGCTCCCATGCGTTGGTGAGTGCGGATCCAGGGGTCGATGGACAGGCCGTCTGGGCCTGTCCAGGTTGCGTACTGCGCCATGCTCACGTTCGGATACTTGTGCTTCCACGTGGGGCGCAGCGGAGCGACGACGTGATCGACACCGGCCGCCGCAGCACGCTCGACGAGCGCGTTCAACGCCGTGCTCGCCAGTCCTTGTCGGTCGTGGTCGCGGTGCACGGCGGCGGCCATGAAGCTGAAGGCATTCGGCTGGCGGCCAGCCTCGTGGTCCTCGACCGCTTGGACCAGCGCGGAGTCGTAGCCCCGCGGCAGTCCCTCGTCCGCACCGTCCCAGACGAAGGGGACGCCCCAGCCACCAGCGGCGACCTTGCCCTCGATCAGCAGCAGCACGTCGTAGCCGGCGAAGTGCTCCTGGACTCGGGACATGTACTTCGGCGGGATCGGGTCGTGGAAGATGAACTCGGGCCACCGCTCCCGGAACGCCGCCTGCGCCTCGTCCTCGAGATCGGGACGCGACGAGCTGGTCACTACCTGCACGGACATTCGGCGAGTATCGCGCTCTGGCGGCGGGGTCTGCTGCACCATCAGCCGCCGAAGGCCCGGGAGATCAGCTGCAACCGGCTGCTGGTCGAGGTCTTGGCGAAGATCGCCTTGAGGTGGTCCTGGGCGGTGTTCTCGGAGATGGCGAGGCGGCGGGCCAGCTGTCGAGTGTCGGCGCCGTCCGCCAGCTGCCGCACCAGCTCGGTCTCCCGCGCGGTGAGAGCACATGCCCGCGCGAACACGACCAGCCGGTCCGCAGGGCTCGTCGGCTGGAGCGTCACCGCGATGGTCCGATCGTTCACGGGTCCGGTCGTGCCCAGCCGAGCCGCGCTCATGGTCACCCACTGCCCATCGGCCAGGTGCAGCCGGGTCAGGGCAGGATGCTCGTCCACGCCGGCCTCGACAGCGAGCATTTGCGCGCCGACGTTGTAGGCCGTGGCCGGGACCGGGCGGCGGCCCTCCTCGGTCGGCACGATCGTTTGCAGGTAGGCCTCGGTCTCCGCGGTCTGTGACAACACGGCAAGATCCGGGGAGAGCAGGAGAACAGCCGGACCGGCCTCGTGTCCCGAGGTGGATCGGGTGGGTGGCGTCGGCGCTGGGAGAAACGACGCCGCCTGGAGCCGTCTCAACGCGGGTGTGACGATCCCGGCGATCGTGACGAGCAGTTTCTCCTCCTCCGTGGAGAAGGCCGTCTGCTCGCCGATGCGCCACAGGTCGAGAAAGCCCCAGCAGCCGTGGGCGTCGGTGAACACCACCGAGGCGACGTCGCTCACGTCGTGCTGGACGAGCAACTGCGCCCAAAGCTCGCTTCGAGACAGGTCGTCAGCCGTGACGGCACGCAGCCGGGCCACGGAGCCTCGGATGGTCGTCCAACGATTCACCTCGGTGAGGTACTTGAGGCGGATCAGCTCCGGCAGGCGCGGCAGGCAGGGGACATCCGCGATCGGGGAGCTGCCCACCGCGGTCTCCGGATCGGTGAGCAACCACGCGTAGGCGTCGTAGGGAACGGCCTCGGCGACACGATCCAACACCTGCAGCCGCAGCGTGCGGGGGTCATCGGCCCGCGCGCAGCACTCGGCGACCTGCTCCGCGGCGCGGCGATGGTGAGCAGGTGCGGCCATGCACGGACGGTAACGCCGCCACGCGGCCGAAGCAGATCCCAGGAATCTGGGATACCCCCAGCTCGGCCGACACCCCTAGCGTCGAACTCGCCAGCAAGCCCCGCCCAGCACACCTCCGAGGGAGCATCCATGCCCACCCTGCATATCGAGCACGCGATCACCGACTACCCCACCTGGAGCGCCGCCTTCGCGAGGTTCGCCGACGCACGGACCCAGGCCGGAGTACGACACGAACGGGTCCGCCGAGCAGTGGACGACGAGTGCTGGGTCGTCATCGACCTCGCCTTCGGCACCACCGACGAGGCCTCAGCGTTCCTCGGATTCCTGCACGCCAACGTCTGGGGGACGCCCCACGCCCCGGCACTGGTCGGCGCCCCAGCAGCCAAGGTCCTCGAGGACGTCCCGGCATGACCGACCCCCGCGGTGGGAGTGCTCACCCGCCCAGGAAGTGCTGGACCAACACCGGGGCGAGGACCTCGGCCTTCACCTCGTGGGTCTGTCCTCTCAGGACCGCCGTGTCGGCTCCGGGGATCTGGGCGGCGATGGCCGTCGGGACGTGCTGCATGTAGGCCGGGCTCTTGCCGCCGGCGATCAGCAGAGTGGACACTGCGATCCCGGCGTAGTGACCGTCCGGGAGCGGGAGCCCCCGGCGGTAGGGCGAGACGATCTCGAAGTCGTTGGGCAGGGTGTCCGCCGAAGCCTTGAGCCTCTTCCACATCGGCAACAGCGGCAGCACGACGACGACCGGTGCCGGTACGCCCAGCAGCCGCAGGAACGTCTGCACCGCCCGGGTGCGCCGGCCGCTCGGCCAGGAGGCCGCGCAGCCCGTCGGTGAACGCGGGGTCGTCCGGCCGGTGGCTGCCGTCCAGGATGAAGGGCGGCTCGTACACGGCGAGCCGGCTGCTCAGCGCCCCCTGCCGGGCGGCCTCCAGCGACAGGGCCGCGCCGGAGGACATGCCGAAGACGAACGCCTCCGAGTCGATGCTGCCGAGGACGGCGACCAGGTCCTCCACCTCTCGCTGGACCTGGTACGGCGAAGCGCCCGGTCCGCTCGCGCCGCGACCGCGTCGGTCGTAACCCACGACGGTGAAGCGGTCCGCCAGGATCGGAGCGAGCTCCTCGAAGGCGCCCATCCCGCGATGGCACAGAGCGCCCTCGACGATGACGAGCGGTGGTCCGCTGCCGGTCACCTCGTAGGCGATCGGGGTCCCGTCCGCGGAGGCGGCGAACTCGGTGGCGGCGGTCGGAGGGGCGCTCATGCCGCGCAGGATTACAGGCCGCGTGCCACGACGTCCCGGGTTCAGGCACGGGAGTGGAGACCACGAAGGAAGCGGTCGCTCGATCAGTCCCGGATGGGGGACCCGACCACCTCGAACCGGAACCCGCCGAAAGTGCCGGACAGGAGCGGCTGTGCCGCGGTGATCACCGCCTGGACCTCGGGCAGCGCGAGCGACGCTCGGTGTGCCGCTGCACTCTCCCAGAGCTCCACGACGAACACCGTGTCGGGCTCGTCGTCGCTGACACCCACCTCGTAGGTCAGACACCCCACCTGCTGCAGGGCACTGTTGCGTGCGATGAGGTGCGCGACCAGCTCATCGCGCTTGCCCGGGATGGCACCGAGCGTGCCCACATTCGCGAAGGTCATGGTCGGCCAGGCTAGTCCGCGGCGATCGCCAACAGTGCGAGCGCTGGCCACGTTCACACCTACGTGTGGTCGGGCCAGGGAGGTGCGCCGGCGACCAGCCGCGCACCGAAGTCGGCGCCCGCGGCCAGCATCGACTCCACCAGGTAGCGGCCGCTGGAACGCTCGCAGTGCAGCAGGTACGACGGACCCCCGGCGATGTCGTCGCGGACCACGTCGGTGACCACCCGGGCCAGGCTGGTGCGCAGCGCGGCGCCCTGCGGCACGAACCGGTCGTCGAGGTCGACGGCGGTGACCCGGCGCAGCAGGTCCAGCGTGGCCACCCCGCTGACCCGCATCAGCGCCCGGCCGTGGGTCAGGTCCATCACCGTCGTGAGGCCGTCGGTGGCGTCCACGAGTAGTGACCGGTAGCGCTGCACCGTTTCGTCGGCCGAGCCCACCGGCGCCAGCAGCAGCCACTCGCCCGGCGCGGAGCCGGTGACCAGGACGTCACCGACCCAGGCGGCGCGCCCGAACCGCGCGCCGAGTGCCTCCTCCACCGCGGGAGTCGCGGGTGCCTTCACCAGCACCTTGGCGACGGCACTGAGGTCGGTCACCGCCACATCGCCGTCGGCGGTCTCGGCCTCCCCGGCGACCACCTCCCAGCCGTCGGCGACCCGGGTGGCGGTGCCGGGCTCGATCAGCGCACTGCGGGCGACGGGGTGCTCAGGCACGGGCGCGTGCTCCTTCCGGGTCGACGTGGGACAGCTCGGCGCAGACCCTTGCCTCCACGATCCTCCCGTCCGGCTGCAACACCCGGACCACGGTGCCGGGAACCGCCTGGTCGGTCCGGAGCTGGGCCAGGCAGATGCCGCGGTCCAGCGTGGGGGAGAGGCGGGAGGAGGTGACCCGGCCCAGGATCTCGCTCCTGGCGCTCACGATCTGGCTGGCCTCGGGAGGAACGACGTCGGCCAGGACCGGCTGCAGCGCGACCAGCTGGGTCTGCGGACCGTCGTCTCGCTGCCAGCGCAGCTCGGGGGCGCCGGTGAAGTCGGGTTTGTCGAGCTTGACCGCCCAGTCGAGGCCCGCACTGAAGGCCTGGGTGAGGCCGTCGGTGTCCTGCCCCACGATCAGGTGACCCTTCTCCAGCCGCAGGATGCGCTGGGCCTCGACGCCGAACGCGCGGATGCCGAGGTTGGCGCCGGCCTTCAGCAGCGCGTTCCACACGTGCTGGCCGTAGCTCGCCGGCACGTGCAACTCGTAGCTGAGCTCCCCGGTGAAGCCGATCCGCCACACGACGACGTCGGCGACGCCGGCCACCGTCCCGGTCCGGACGTTCATGTAGCCGAACGCCTCGGGGTCGAGGTCGAGGTCGGTGAGCCGCGAGAGCAGCTCGCGAGACCGGGGCCCGGCACAGTTGATGCTCGCGTACGACGTGGTCACCGGGACGCAGTGCACCTGCCAGTCCGGGTGCGCGGTCTGGAGCCAGTTCTCGGCCCACTCCCAGACCGCGGCGGCACCGCCGGAGGTCGTGGACATCAGGTAGTGGTCCGGCCCGAGGTGGCCGGTGACCCCGTCGTCGAAGACGACGCCGTCCTCGGTGCACATCACGCCGTAGCGGACGCGGCCCACGCCGAGCTTCTGCCACTTGTTGACGTAGAGCAGCTCGAGCAGCTTCGGCACGTCGGGTCCGCGCAGGTCCAGCTTGCCGATCGGGGTGACGTCGATGATGCCGACCGCCTCGCGGACGGCCCGGACCTCGGCCGCGGGGTCGCCGTAGTGGTCGGGCCGGATCCAGGCGCCGGCCACCAGCGGCCGCGCGCCGTGGGCGACGTGCCAGTCGTGCATGGGGGAGTACCGCGTCGGCTCGAGGGTGCGGCCCGCCAGCGCCCCCAGCGTCGTGGGGGAGTACGGCGGCCGCCAGACGGTGGTGCCGGTGTCCTGGATCGAGGCGCCGTTGGCCTCGGCGATGGCCGCGACGGCGTTGATCGTCTCCAGCTTGCCCTGCAGCGGGCCCATGGTGGCCGTGGTGTACCGCTTGGCCAGCTCCGCGGAGTCGTATCCCTCCGCGACGGCGGTGAACAGGTCTTTGCTCGACACGTCCTCGGAGAAGTCGACGAAGCCGTGCGTGCTCGAACGAAACAGCTCCGGGTGCCGATCCCGGGGCAGGCTCGGCACCTCGACCGGGTCGGTCTCGGGCGGGAGCGCCGGGGCGTTCTCGCCCCGGGTGGGCAGCCCGGTGGCCCAGGCCCGGGCCAGGTCGAGGCCGCGCCGGGCGGCCTCCCGCCCGGTGGCTCCCGCATGCGCCAACAGTTCCTCGACAGACCCGTCGCCGGCCAGTCCGCCGGTGACGAGGACGTCGTCCGGGAGCCGGTCGGGGAAGAAGCGGGCCGCGACCGGGTCGTAGACCGGCCGGTCCCCGGCCATGTTGACCAACGACGTCGGGGCGGTCCAGCCGGTCGAGACCACCAGCAGGTCGGCCGGCACGGTGCGGCCGTCGGAGAGCTCGACCGACGTCAGGCCGCCGCGCCCGTTGGCCCGCACCACGTGCTCCCCCCGGCGGCCGTCGACGACCGCGGCCACCTCGACCCCGCTCCGCGCCAGATCGTCGAGGCAGGCGTCCCCGTGCGCGTTGGCCGTGAAGACCACGGCCCGCTCGCCCGGGCGCACGGCGTACAGGTTGACGAGTCGTCGCACGGCGGTGCCGAGGACCACGCCGGGCAGGTCGTTGCCCGCGAAGACGTAGGGCCGCTCCACCAGACCGGGAGCGACCACCAGCGTCTTGGCGCGCACCTTGACCAGCCGCTCGGAGCCGTCCGGGCGGCGCGCGATGACACCGATCCAGTTGTCGTCGTAGCGCCCGATCACCACGGCGTCGGTGAGCACCTCGAGCGCGGGCGCCTCGGCGACTCGGCGACGAAGCTCCTCCAGTCGGTCGCGTGAGGTCTCGCCGCTCCACCGCCAGTGCCCGCCCAGGGCCGGCTCCTCCTCGACCAGGAGCACCCGGGCGCCGGCCTCGGCGGCGGCCACGGCCGCCTGCATGCCGGCCGGGCCGCCGCCCGCCACCAGCACGTCGGGGTGGGCGTAGGTCTTGTCCAGCTGGCGGTGTGGCGTGGCGATGTCCACGGCGCCCGCGTGGACGAACCGCTTGAGGACCGACTCGTACGCCGGCCACAGTCGCTGCGGCTTGATGAACGTCTTGTAGTAGAAGCCCGGGGCCAGGAACCGGCCGACCAGGCCGTTGGCCGCCTTGACGTCGAACCGGAGCGAGGGCCACGCGTCCTGGCTGCGGACGTCCATGCCGTTCGCGACCTGCCGGTGACCGCCGCGGACGTTCGGCTCGTCGTCCACCTGCACCATCAGGTTCGGGTCCAGCCAGCCGGCGGTCATCAGGCCGCGTGGCCGGTGGTACTTGAAGCTGCGGTTGAAGACCCTCACCCCGGACGCCGCGAGGGCGGAGGCGATGGTGTCCCCCCGGTAGCCGCGGTACGCCGTGCCGTTGAACGTGAAGAGGACCGGCTCGTCGCGCGCGATGACCTCCCCGGGCACCGGCGGCAGCCGCCACTCCTGACCCGCCGTCGAGCTCACGACTCGGCCCCCTTCGGCTCCTGCCCCAGCCGCCAGGTGGCGAGGACGGTGTTGTCCCGGGTGTCCCGCTCGGCGTCGAAGAACCGGCGGCACCCGGCCCGGTGCAGCCAACGCTCGTGCACGCGGCCGGCCGGGTTGCGGCGCAGGTAGAGGTAGCTGCGCCACTCGGAGCGGTGGGCGGTGCTCGGGTCGGGTCGCTCGACGACCTCGCCCAGGGAGTGGAACTCGCTGACGTTGCGCGGTCCGCACCACGGGCACTGCAGGACCATCACGGGCGGGCTCCTCGGCGGAGGGGACGGACGTGGTCAGTGGCCAACGGAGGCTGCTCCCTTTTCCCCGACGAGCTCGCCGGCGAGGAACCGGTCCGCGCCGAACGGCTCGATCAGCGCCGGCGGCTTGCCGTCGTTGATGAGCAGCGCCATCTGTTCGCCGGCCACCGGGCCGGCCTTGAACCCGTACGTCCCCCAGCCGATGTCGACGTGATAGCCGTCGACCTCGGTCGGGCCCATGATCGGGCTGTAGTCGGGGGTCATGTCGCACAGGCCGGCCCACTGCCGCAGCAGCCGCATCTTCGACAGGCCGGGCATCAGCTCCAGGACGTGCCCGGCCAGGCTCTCGATGAAGTCGAGCGAGCCGCGCATGGAGTACTGCGCGAACGGGTCGACGCTGGCGCCGAAGACCAGCTCGCCGCGCGCGGTCTGGCTGACGTAGACGTGCAGCGTGCCGGAGACGACCACCGGGTCGAGGAACGGCTGGACCGGCTCGGTGACCGCAGCCTGCAGCGGGTAGGTGACGATCGGCGTCCGCACGCCGACCATGTCGTTGATCAGCGACGACCACCCGGCCGTGCAGTTCACCACCGTGCCGGTGGCGATCCGGCCGCGCGAGGTGCGGACTCCGGTGACCCGGCCGTGCTCGGTGTCGATGCCCTGCACCTCGGTGCGCTGGTGCAGGTGCACGCCGTACAGGTCGGCGGCGCGGGCGTAGCCCCAGACCACCGCGTCGTGCCGGATGATGCCGCCCGGCGGGTGGTGCAGCGCGCCCAGGATCGGGTAGCGCGGCTCCTCGGAGACGTCGAGAGCCGGCGCCATCTTCTTGATCTCGTCCGGGCCGATGACCTCGGAGTCGATGCCCTGCAGCTTGTTGACCTCGGCACGCCACCGCATGGTGCGCAGCGAGGCGTCGCTGTGCGCGAGGGTCAGGTGCCCCCGCTGGGAAAACATGATGTTGAAGTTCAGCTCCGCGGACAGCCGCTCGTAGAGCTTGACCGAGCGGTCGTAGAAGGCCACCCCCTCGGGGGTGAGGTAGTTGGACCGGGCGATCGCGGTGTTCCGGCCCGAGCCGCCTCCGCCGAGGTAGCCCATGTCCAGCACCGCCACATTGGTGATGCCGTGCCGGGACGCCAGGTAGTAGGCGGTGGCCAGCCCGTGGATGCCGCCCCCGACGATGACGACGTCGTAGCGGTCCGCCAGGTCGTGCGAGCGCCAGGCCGGTCTCCAGTCCGGCGCCCGGCGCAGCCCTTGCCGGACCAGGGCGGCGGCGGAGTATCCGGAGACGCGGGCGGTGGGCTTGTCGGCAGCACCCGGGTCCGGGCGCGGCTGCCGTCGTGTCATCTGCGGCTCCCTGCGGGCATGGTGCGTCGGAGCATACGGTCGGTAGTAGACCCCGTCCATCCCCAGTGGAAAGAGCCTCGGGGTCTTTCTACAGGGTGTTCGCGGTCCCCGGGGTGACGACCCGCAGCGACAGCATCTGGATCGGGAGCTCGACCGCGCGCGCCGGCCCGTGCGGCACCTCGCCGAGGAACTGGAGGGCGTCGCCGGGCTCGAGCAGCACGGTCCGGCCGGCGTAGCCGTACTCCAACGTCCCGGTCAGCATGAACAGGAACTCGCTGCCGCCGTGCTGGTAGAGCGGGAACTGCTCGGCATCGGACTCGATCGTGACCAGAGTGGGTTCCAGCCGGTCGTGCGGGAAGCGCATCCGGCCGAGCAGCTGGTAGCGCTGACCGGCGCTGCTGCCCCGGTGTTGGAGATCCAGACCCTGCCCCGCCTTCACATGCAGCAGGTCGTGCTCCTCATCCAGCCCCCGGAAGAACGCCGTCACCGGGACCGACAGCGCGGAGCCCACGCGGGCCAGCGTGGAGAGGGTGGGTGTCGTCTGCGCGTTCTCGATCTTCGAGAGCATCGCCTTCGAGACGCCGCTGCGCCCGGCCAGCTGGCTCAGCGTCCAGTCCAGGTGGGTGCGGTACTCCCGCAGCCGCAGCGCCACCACCGACCGCAGCGCGCCCTCCGCCTCGTCGGCGTCGACCCCCGCCGGCTCGGGGCGATCCTGTGGCTCTGCTGCCATCGGCGCACCTCCTGGCCGGGAGTGTATGGCGCCCTAGCATGAGGTCGTGTCGTCACCAGTGGCCGGCGTTCCCACCTCCGAAGCAGTGGCGGAACACCTGAAGCGGCTGATTCTTGCGGGGAACTACAGCCCCGGCGACCGCCTGCCCACCCAGCGCGACCTCGCCGAACAGCTCGGGGTGGGCCGGGTCAGCGTGCGGGGCGGGATCCGCCAGCTCGTCGCGGGTGGCTACCTGGAGGTGCGCCTCGGGGCCGCCGGAGGCGCCTTCGTGACCGGACTGTCCCGGCCGCTGGAGGCCTGGCGGCGACGCCTGCGCAGCATGGCCGGCGAGCTCGACGAGCTGATCGACTTCCGGATCGCGGTGGAGAGTCGCGCCGCCAGCCTCGCGGCCGAGCGGGCCAGTCGCGCCGACCTGGCCGAGATGCGCGCGGCCCTGCGCGCGATGCGCGCCTCCCGGTCGGGCGATGGCGAGCCGCGCACCGCCTTCCGACAGGCCGACGGCCAGTTCCACGACGCGTTGTGCCACGCGGCCCGCAACCGCCGCCTGGACGCCGCGATCCGTGACGCGCGACTGGAGCTCTTCACCCCGTACGACCTGCTGACCTACGACGAGCCGGTCAGCCCCGTGCTCCACGACCACCAGGCGATCTACGAGGCGGTCCGTGACGGGGACAAGGACCGTGCCGCCGCCCTGATGGCCGAGCACATCGAGCACACCCGGCAACAGCTCAGGTCGTTCGTCAACGACCCCGGGTGAGGCCGGAGGCGCCGCGCCGCCGAGGCGATAACGCTTGACACCGGCCCGGGTGAGGTGTGCAATCCACTTGACCAATGGGCCTTCGATGGGGCCAATGGAAGCGGCTTGCGACAAGGCTCCGCTTCCCCAGCCACGCGACCACTCGTCCGCGCGGACGACGGGAAGGGTGTTCATGTGCGGCATCGTCGGTCTCCATCTGAAGACCCCGCGGCATCAGGACGTTCTGGGCCGGTTGCTCATCCCGATGCTGGACTGCATGCAGACGCGGGGCTCGGACTCGGCGGGCCTCGCGATCTACTCGGATCCGGTGCCTGCGGGCTCGTTCCGGTACTCGATCCGGCTGGCTGAGACCCTCTCCCACGAGGAGCTGCAGGCCGACGTCGCCGCCCTGGCTGTGGAGCTGTCCTCCGACCTCGGCGGGGCGGTGACCTGCGAGCGGATCCGGCCGGACGGCGCGGTCCTGGTCGCCCCCGACCGCTGGGGACAGGTGGCGGAGTGCCTGCAGGCCCGCCGCCCGGGCGCCTCCGTCGTCGGATTCGGCCGACACATCGAGGTCGTCAAGGACGCCGGGACGCCCGGCGAGATCTGCGTGCGCCACGACATCGACGACCGGGCCGGCTACCAGGGCATCGGACACACCCGGATGGCCACCGAGTCCGCGGTCACGACCGACCACTCGCACCCGTTCGCGCCCAACCCGGACCTGGCGCTGGTGCACAACGGCTCCTTCTCCAACTACGCCACGGTCCGCCGGCGGCTGGAGCAGCAGGGGATCCACTGCGTCACCGACAACGACTCCGAGGTCGCCGCCCGCCTGATCGGGCGCGAGCTGGCGACCGGCGCGCCGCTCGAGGTCGCCCTGAAGACCGCAGCGACCGAGATGGACGGCTTCTTCACCCTCCTGGTGGCCACCGGAACGGAGTTCGCCGTCGTCCGCGACTCCTTCGCCTGCAAGCCGCTGGTCGTGGCGGAGACCGACGACTACGTCGCGGTGACGTCGGAGTACGTCGCGATGACCAGCCTGCCGGGCATCGACTCGGCCACTGTGCATGAGCCGATGCCGGGAGAGATCCACGTATGGGCCCGGTGACCGCGATCGGCACCGCGCTCGACGCCGGCGCCGGCACCGGTGGAGTGACCGAGCTGGACTGCGCCTCGCGCACGACGCGCGAGGTCAACGAGGCACTGCGCCAGCTGCCCACGGGATCTCGGGTGCGCATCGCGAACCCGCGTGGCCGGCACAACCTGGCGGTCGGGCTCATGCACCACCTCGACATCGAGATCGACGGCCATGCCGGCTACTTCATCGGCGGCCTCTGCGACGGCCCGGACATCACGGTGAACGGCTTCGTCGGCTGGTCCCTGGCCGAGAACCTGATGTCGGGAACGGTCCGGGTCCGCGGCAATGCCTCCGAGTGCTGCGGTGCCACCAGCCACGGCGGCACCGTCATCGTGCACGGCGACACCTCCTCGCGGGCCGGGATCTCGCTCAAGGGCGGCGAGCTGGCCATCGGCGGCGACGTCGGGCACATGAGCGGGTTCATGGCCCAGGCGGGGACGATCCTCGTCGGCGGTGACGCGGGGCACGCCTTGGGAGACTCGCTTTACGAGGCGGTCATCTACGTCGCCGGGCGGATCGCCTCCCTGGGGGCGGACGCGCAGGTCGAGGACCTCACCGCGGCCGACGTCGAGAAGGTCCGCTCGCTCGCGGAGCTCGCCGGCTTCGACCACATCTCGCCCGAGAACGTCACCCGGGTCGCCTCGGCGAAGCAGCTGTACAACTTCGACGCGCTGAGGGAGCAGAAGTACTGATGTCGCTCGACGCCCACGATCTCCCCGCGCTGGAGGTGCCCCCGGTCCTGGGGGAGCACCTGCGACCCAGCGCGAGCTTCCCGCCGGAGGTGATCGCGCAGGTCCACGAGATGGCGCGAACCGGTCGCTACGAGATCCGCGGCGGGGGTGGGAAGCGGAGGGTCCCGTCCTTCGACGACCTCACGTTCCTCCCCGCCTCCGCCTCCCGGTACCCGCTCGAGGGCTACCGCGAGCGCTGCGACACCCAGACCGTGCTGGGCACCCGGTTCAGCGAGAACCCGCTGGTGCTGGACATCCCGATCACCATCGCCGGCATGAGCTTCGGGGCGCTCTCCGCGACGGCCAAGGAGTCCCTCGGTCGCGCCGCCACTGCCATGGGCACCTCCACCACCACGGGCGACGGTGGCATGACCGAGGAGGAGCGGCAGGCTTCCTCTCGGCTGGTCTACCAGTGCCTGCCGTCACGCTATGGCTTCAACCCCGCCGACGTACGCCGCGCAGACGCGATCGAGGTCGTGGTGGGGCAGGGGGCCAAGCCCGGTGGCGGCGGCATGCTGCTGGGCCAGAAGGTGAGCGAGCGGGTGGCCGCGATGCGCACCCTGCCGGCCGGCATCGACCAGCGGTCCGCCAGCCGGCATCCCGACTGGACGGGGCCGGACGACCTGCGGATCAAGATCGAGGAGCTGCGCGAGGCCACCCAGTGGCAGGTCCCCATCTACGTGAAGGTGGGGGCCACCCGGGTCACCAACGACGTGAAGCTGGCGGTCGCTGCGGGTGCGGACGTGGTGGTCGTCGACGGCATGGTGGGCGGCACGGCCGCCTCCCAGGACGTGTTCATGGAGCACGCCGGCATCCCGACCCTGCCCGCGGTCAGGCTGGCGGCGGAGGCGCTGCGCGACGTCGGCATGGACGGCACCGTCCAGCTGATCGTCTCCGGCGGCATCCGCACCGGCGCCGACGTGGCCAAGGCGCTGGCACTGGGCGCGGACGCCGTCTCGATCGGCATGGCCTCGCTGGTCGCCCTGGGCTGCAACTCAGCCTCCGCGCTGATCGACGGGCGCGAGGTCGACGTCACCGACGACTACGCCAGGCTCGGCACCGCGCCCGGCTACTGCCACCACATGCAGACCGGCCGGTGTCCGGTGGGCATCAGCACCCAGGACCCCGAGCTGGAGCGCCGGCTCGACCCGGAGGTCGGAGCCCGGCGGGTCACGAACTACCTGAAGACCCTTGTCATGGAGGTCACCACCCTGGCCCGGGCCTGCGGCAAGTCGAACGTGCACAATCTCGAGCCCGAGGACCTCGCTGCGCTGAGCATCGAGGCGGCTGCCATGGCCGGCGTGCCTCTGGCCGGAACGAGCTGGATCCCGGGACGAGAGAGGAGCTAGACACAAGATGACGCAGGCCCTGGAGGAGCAGCGCAACTGGCTGCGAGAGCGAGCAGAAGCCGACGGCATCAGGTTCTTCCTGGCGATGTTCGTCGACATGCACGGCAAGCCATGCGCCAAGATGGTGCCGGCGTCCTTCCTGGAGGGCCTGCTCGACGACGGTGCCGGTTTCGCCGGCTTCGCGGTCGGGGACATGGGGCAGTCGCCCGCCGACCCCGACCTGATGGCGGTCCCCGACCCCCGGTCGTACATGCGGCTGCCCTGGAAGCCGGAGGTCGCCGTGCTGCACTGCGACCCGCACGTCGACGGCGAGCCCTGGCCCTACGCGCCGCGGGTGATCTTGCGCCGGCTCCTCGAGGACGCGCGCGAGCAGCACGGCGTGGTGTTCAAGACCGGCGTGGAGGCCGAGTACATCCTGGTCCGCCGGACCGCGGACGGCGGGATCGAGGTGGCGGACCCGCTCGACACCAGCACCAAGCCCTGTTACGAGGCCAAGGGCCTGACCCGGATGTGGGACCACCTGGCGCGCGTCTCCGAGTACGTCAACGAGCTCGGCTGGGGCAACTACGCCAACGACCACGAGGACGCCTGCGGCCAGTTCGAGCAGAACTTCACCTACGACGAGGCCCTGATCACGGCGGACCGGACGATCTTCTTCCGGTACATGGTGCACATGCTGGCGCACGAGGCGGGCATGACCGCCACCTTCATGGCCAAGCCGTTCAGTCACCTGACCGGCAACGGGCTGCACACGCACATGAGCCTGTGGTCCACCGACGACGAGCCGCTCTTCGAGGGGGACGACGACCCGCACGGGCTCGGCTTGAGCACCATGGGCCGGCAGTTCCTCGCCGGCCAGCTCGAGCACGGCCGGGCCATGGCGTCGCTGATCTGTCCCACGGTCAACTCCTACAAGCGGATTGGGGTCGGCGCACCCACCTCGGGAGCGACCTGGGCGCCGGGCTACGTCTCCTACGGCGGCAACAACCGCACCGTCATGCTGCGGGTCCCCGAGGGTGGTCAGATCGAGCACCGCGGGGTCTGTGGCTCGGCCAACCCCTACCTGTCGACGGCAGCCATCTTCGCCGCCGGCATGGACGGCATCGCACGGGGTCTCGAGCCCGGCGCGCCGGTCAACAGTGACCTGTTCGCCGTGGACGACTCGGCCATCGACGAGATGGGCATCCAGCGATTCCCCGGGACGCTGGCCGAGGCCGTGTCCCTGCTGCCGGACGACGACGTGTTGCGCGCCGCCTTCGGCAAAGTCAAGGACGGCGGCTACGTGGACTACTACGCGCGGGTCAAGGCGGCGGAGTTCGCCGAGTACCACTCCGCCGTCGCGGCATGGGAGATCGAGAGGTACCTGACGCTGTTCTGAGAAGAGCCCCGCCGGGCACTCGCAGGGTTACCTGAGGAGAGATCGTGGAACGGAACCCAACACTGCAGCAGCGCATCGACACGATGCTCAAACGAGACGTCCTCGCGGGGGTGATCTTCGCCGCGGTGATGTGGGTGACGCTCATCTTCGTCCTCGTCGTGACCGTTCGCGTGGTCGACTCCGCCTCCGTCACCTGGGTCCTGGTGGGGTCGGCCGCCGTCCTCGGCCTGTTCAACACCGCCTCCCTGATGTCGATGATCAGTCGCTACAAGCAGGAGCGGCAGCACGTGTACGGCGAGGACATCGCCCATCTCGACGCGCAACGTTCCCTCCAGCAGGCCAGGACGGGGGCGAGCGGTCGATGAGCACCACGCGCCCCGTCCTCCCGACCCAGTCGCGGGGCAGTCAGATGGCCGATGCGGCCTTCCTGGTGGCCCTGCTGTTCGTCACGCTGTTCGTGACCACCTACGTCTTCGCCGACGAGGCCAGCTCCACCAGTGAGACCAGCAGCGAAGTGACCCCCATCGACCAGCTGCCGATCACGGGTGCCGAGAAGGAGCAGTTCCTCGAGATGGAGGAGCTGGAGATGGTCGATGCCGAGACGGTCGGCGCCTCGGTCGAGGCGAACGCCCCCAGCTCCGACAAGTACACGTTCAGCTGGGCCGCGCTGGGTGGCACGATCCTGCTCGCGCTGGCCTACCTGGTGTTCGTCTATGCGATGTCGTTCAAGGAGTACCGGGAAGTTGTCAAGGCGAAGTTCGGGCCGCCGGAGAGGGGCCGGGTATGACCGCGTGGAACCTGTTGGAGCTGCTGGCCTGGGTGCTCAGCGCCGTCATCGCAGCGTGGCTGGTCTACGACGCCGTGATGACGTCTCGGCGCTACAGCGAGGAGTTCCTCACCCACACCATCGAGGACCTCGGGGACGCTGACTTCACCGACTACGACGGTCCGGACGTGAAGGGGGCACGGCCATGACCCAGTCCGTTCCTGCCGAGCAGACCGAGGCACTCACCCTGAGGAAGGTCCTGGGGCCCATCCACATCTGGGGTCTCGGGGTCGGGATCGTCCTCGTGGGCGAGTTCATGGGGTGGAACTTCGCGGTCGAGAAGGGCGGCGTGTACGGCGCCCTCATCGCCTGCTGGGTGATCGGCCTGCTCTACACCTGCATCGTGATGATCAACTCCGAGGTGGCCTCGGCCATCCCCGCCGCCGGCGGTCAGTACTCCCAGGCCAAGCACACGGTGGGGCCGCTGATGGCCTTCAACGTGGGGCTCTACCTGACGATGGCCTACACCATGCTGGAGGCGGCCAACGCCAACGTGCTGGGCTACCTGCTCACCACCATGTCGCGGCTGCTGGGCAACGAGGAGGAGCTGAGCGCCTACCCCTTCGCGATCCTGGCGATCCTGCTGTTGGCCCTGCTCAACTACCGGGGCGTGCTGGCGACACTGTCGGTGAACTTCGTGATCACGGCGTTCGCCTTCCTCACCATCGTGGCCCTGTTCGTCGGCATCCAGGGCTGGAACCCGGGGGCCGCCAGCGAGTTCAACGAGCTGGCCTCCTCGATGGACTCCGGCCTGCCGTACGGATGGATCGGCGTCGTTGCCGCCTTCCAGTTCGGCATGTGGTACTACCTCGGCATCGAGGGCACCGCGCAGGCCGCCGAAGAGTGTCGCTCCCCGAGCCGGTCCATCCCGCTGGGCAGCCTGGCCGGGATCATGACGCTCATCATCGCCGCCACGATCACCTGGTACGTCTGCGTCGCGCTGCTGCCCTGGCAGTACCTCGGCACCGCCATCACCCCGCTGTTCGACGCCGCCCAGCTCACCGACAGCGGGCTGCTGGTGTGGGTGCTGATGCTGGGGACGATGGCGGCCACCCTCGCCTCGGCGAACGGCTGCATCAACGACGCCTCGCGGGCGTGGTTCGCCATGGCCCGGGACCGGTACCTCCCCGAGTGGTTCGGTGCCGTGCACCCGACCTACCGCACGCCGTTCCGGTCGGTGCTGTTCCTGGTGCCGGTGGCGATCGCGTTCGCGATCCTGCCGTTGCTGCTGAACACCCCGACACTGCTGGCGACGGTGATCACGTTCTCGATCCTGTCCGGCCTGCTGACCTACATGTTCATGGTGGTCAACATGCTGCGGTTCCGGCAGCTGTGGCCGATCGGGTCGATCCACCGGGCCTACACGCTGCCGGTGCACCCGCTGCCGGCGCTGGTGCTGGCGCTGCTGTCCGCGATGGTGTTCTTCGCGACCTTCCTCGGGTACGGCAGCACCCTGTGGTCGATCCTGGTGTTCTACCTGCTGGCGTCGGTGTGGTTCGTCGTGCGGCGGTTCAAGTACGTCGACCGGGACTCCCAGTTCACCGCACCGCTCCCGCGGCCGCGCGGATACTGAGTCGGCCCTGGCGTGTCGACGTTCGGACTGCTTCTTCTCGCCGGGTGCGGCGCGGTGATCCTCGCCGTGCTGCACCATCGGCACGTCGCGCGGGTGCGTGCCGACCGCGGCAGTCTGTTCGACAGCTGCTCGGCGGTCCTCACAGACGCTCGGGTGCTGAGGCGTGGGCTGGACTTCCCGGTCCTGTCCGGCCGCTGGGGAGCCGTCCCGGTCCGGGTGGAGCCGGTGGTCGACACGCTCAGCATGCGCACGGTGCCGGTGCTCTGGCTGGTGGCCACCATCGGCCTGCCTCGGCCGGTGGCAGCGCGGCTGTCGGTGCTGGCCCGCACCTGCGGCACCGAGTTCTACTCCCGGCACGACGAGGCGGGGGCACCCGTACAGCTCGGACCGGCTTGGCCGGGGAGCCTCGCCGTGCGCTCCGACGAGCCGGAGGAACTGGCGCGGCAGACCGATCTGCTGGACCGGCTCGCCGGGTTCATGGCGGACGGGCAGGTGAAACAAGTCGCGCTGTCGGGTGCGACCGCCCGGGTGGTGTGGCGCTGTGCCGGGGCCGCGTCGAGCACCTATCGGGTGACCCGGCGGGTGGACCTGACCGGCGTTCGCGCCGACCCGGTGGCGCTCGGTGAGGTCCTCGACACCGTGCTCGACTTGGCGGCCATGGCCGGAGGGCTGACCGAGGTCGAGGACGTGGCGCGATGAGGACGCCGCCCTCTCCCTGGCTCGTGCTCGTGGTCGCGGTGGTGCTGCCCGGCATGGGTCAGGTGCTCAACGGCTACGCCAAGCGCGGGCTGGTGATGGTCTTCTACATGCTGCTGCTGGGTGCGGTGACGGCGACTCTCGCGGAACCGGGCACCTCGACCGTCGGGATGCTGGCGGGCGGGTTGTTCGTCTACGCGATCAGCGTGATGGATGCCTATCGCGTCGCCGCGCTGCGCCGCCAGGGGGCGGTGCTGCCGGCGTAGATCGCGCTCCCCGGTGATCAAGTCGCTGGCCGCTGGCCGCTTGCCGCTGGCCGCTGGGTTGCTCGGCGGCCCTCGGCGTCGCATCGACCCAGCTACCGGTCAGGCACGCCCTCAGGATGGTGGCCGGATCGTGCCACCATGTCCCGGTGGGGCTCCAGTATTCGGCCTTCGGGGAGATGGCGATCACCGTCGACGGACTCCGTCAGCCGCTCACTCGGCGTCGCGAACGTGACGTTCTCTCGGTCCTGTTAGCCGCGCATGGGGCCCCGGTTGCCGCCGAACGACTGGTCGCGGAGGTTTGGGGTGAGGAGACGCCGCAGCAGACTCTCGGGGCGCTCCACGTTGTCATCTCCCGACTTCGCAGCCTGCTTGAGCCGGACCGTGCCGTTCGCAAGGGTTCACGCCTGGTGAGCAGCGCCGCCGGCTACTCGCTCAACACCGAGGTTGCCGACGTCGACATCTGGAGCTTTGAGGCGAGTGCCGAACAGGCTCTCGCCACGGATGCGCCGCAGGAACGCGTTACCAGGTGTGACCAGGCTCGGTCACTGTGGACGGGGCCGCCGTACGCCGACAGCGCGGCGCCGGTTGTCCGCAGCGAGGCCGCCAGGCTCGAGGAGCTCTTGCTGACGGTCCTCGAGCACCGAGCCCGAGCTCTGCTCGACCTCGGTCGGCCCGAAGATGCCCAGCGCTCCCTGGCCGAACTCGCCCCGCAGCATCCGTGGCATGAGCGGCTGTGGTCGCTGCTGGCGCTCTCGCAGTACCAGTGCTCCCGCCAGGCGGAGGCGCTGGAGACTCTCCGTACGCTCCGCGATCGTCTCGCCGACGAGCTCGGCGTCGACCCGTCAGCGGAGGTCCGACGGCTCGAGCAGTCGATGCTGCGACAGGATCCGTCGCTGTCGGTGGAGCCGCCCCAGAGCCGCGTCGGCGAGCCCCGGTTGGTGCCCCCCGCCCGGGCGCCCCAGGGGTTGCCCAAGGACACGGCGCCGGTCAGCGTCGGGCGCGAGCGGGTGCTCGCGGATGCGGTCCGCCTGCTGCGTCCGACACCCACCGCTCCTCATACCCGCTTCCTGCTCGTCGCGGGAGAGCCCGGGATCGGCAAGTCACGCCTCGTCGCCGACCTCGTGGATGTGGCCAAGCCAGAGGGCGTCCGCGTCCTGGTCGGCCGCTGTCACGAGGGCGACTACGCCCCGGCCCTGTGGCCGTGGCTGGCGATCGTGCGCGCGCTGAGCGACGGCAGCAGCCCTGACCCGTTGCTGGCGCCATTGCTCGAGGGGGAGGTCGCACCGACGGCCACGGGCGGGGGTACGGGGCTGCAAATGTTCGACTCGGTCGTCGCCCTGTTGGAGCGAGTCGCGGCCGAGCAGCCGCTGGTCGTCGTGCTCGAGGACATCCACTGGGCCGACGAGTCCTCGCTCCGCCTCCTCCGCCATCTTGCCGGGGCCGGCCTCCGGGCACCCGTCGGGGTGCTGTGCACCCGTCGAACGACGGAGATGGAGACCACCGACGCGCTCGTGGACACCATGGCGGCGCTCGCCCGCGCCGGCGCCGAGCGGCTGCGTATCGACGGGCTCGACACGGAGTCGGTAGGCGCTCTGCTGGACGACTCCGTGGGCCCTCATGACGGCCGGCTCGACTCGATGGTCGCAACCGTCACGGGGGGGAACCCGTTCTTCGTGCTGCAGTACGCACGCCTTCTGGCCTCGATGCCTGACCTCTCCGAGGTCGATCCCGCTGCCCTCCCCATCCCGGACGGCGTTCGTGACGTGTTGCGGCAGCGGATCGCCCGGCTCCCGGGTGAAGCCACGCGCACCTTGGTCGCGGCAGCCGTGCTCGGGCACGCCATCGAGCCCGAGGTGGTTGCCGAGCTAACCGGCGGCTCGGTCGACAGCTGCCTCGACATGCTCGACCTGGCGTTGACCAGCGGATTGGTCGAGGAACGGGCGGCCGGCTACGCGTTCGTGCACGATCTGGCCCGGGAGGTGACGTACGCCGAGCCGAGCACTGCTCGCCGGATGCGGTTGCACGACCGAGCCTCCCGAATCCTCGAGCAGCACCACCGCCCCAACCAGGCCGACGCCACCATGACGATCGCGCACCATGCCCACCTCGCGGCACCGCTGAGCCCGGAGCACGCGGAACGCGCGTGCAGGTGGCTGGCCCGTGCCGCCACCGTCGCGGACGCGCGGCATGCACACCCGGAGGCGCTGGAGCTGTGGCAGCTGGTCTTGCTCGACAGCCGGCCAGACTCCGTGGCCAGCGTCGAGGCACTGTGCGGGGCGGCTCGCGCGATGCTGCGCCTGGGCAGCACGGTCGAGGCGCGCGCAGCGGTGGAGCGTGCGATCGCAGTGTCGCGCCGACTCCAGCGCACCGACCTCGTTGCCCGAGCGGTCGGGATCCTCAACACGGCGGGTGTGTGGTCCTGGCGTGAGCATGGGGTGATGGATGAGCGCTTCGTGGCAGTTCTCCGCGAGTCGTTAGGCGAGGCGACCGATCCTGGTGAGCGGGCACAGCTCCTGGCGACGCTGCAGGTCGAGCTCTACTACGGCTGGGACAGCGCGGAGGCGGACGCGGCTGGGTCCGAGTCGGTCGACCTGGCGCGTCAGTCGGGTCAGCGCGATGTGCTGATCGAGATCCTGCTGGTCCGGCTGATCGCGGCTTGGGGACCTCAGCGCGCGGTCGAGCGACTGGCCCTCGTCGAGGAGCTGCTCGCCCTGCAACCCGAAGGCGTGCTCGAGGTGTTTGCGCAGTTCCAGCGGGCGGTGGCGCTCTATGAGTGCTATCAGCCCGTACTGTCCGACGAGGTGATGCAGGCCTGCATCGAACGGGCCGCGAGCCTGCGACACACCGGGCTCGAGATCCCGCTGGCGTGGTGGCGTTTCGCTCGAGCCCGGGACCTCGACGATCCTACGGCGAGGGCACTGGGGGAGGCGGCGCTCGCGGTGCACCGCGCGTCCGGGTACGTCGCCGCAGCCGACCTGGAGATCGTGGCTGCGGTCAGGATGTCCGCCGAGGGCAGCTGTGTGCCGGGCTGGGTGGTCGACGAGGTTCGCGCGACCAATCCCGGCCTGCGCGCCCTGGTGGCACACGCATTGCTCGAGGCCGGGGAGCCCGAGTCGGCCCGCGAGCTCCTGGGGCCGCCGGCCCCGCCGGGGGCCACGGAGTACTCGGTGCTGGCGGGCCACTGCCTCACGGTGGCCGTGCTGGCCGAGACCGGCTCGGCCACTGAGATCGAGACGGCGCTGAGTCGAATCACGCCACACTCCGGCAGCGTGGTCACCTACGGCAGCGTCGACCACCTCGGCGTGGTCGACCATTTCATCGCACTGGCCTATGCCGCACTCGACGACGCTCGGGCCGTCGAGTACGCCCGGTCAGCGGTCGAGGGCAACGCGCGGATCCAGTGCGCACCCTGGAGGCGTCGCGCCGAGGCCCTGGCCGCCCGTCTGTCCTGAGGCCAATGCGCCCCGGATCGCGCCGGAGCTCGATCCCGTGCAAGTGCGCGGAAAGTGTCGTGCAAGGACGGTCGACCAACCTCTCCTCCACCGGCTCACCCCGCCGGGCCAAGACCGAGAGGAATCCCATGAGCATCAGCGTCGAACAGCCCAACCGGATCCGCGCCTTGGACGACCTCCGCCGCCGCGTGTCCGGGCAGCTGCACACCCCCGCCGACGCCGGTTGGGAGGTCGTCTCGATGCCCTGGATCGTCAACATCCCGCAGAGCCCGATGGCCGTGCTCGAGGTCCACGACGTCGACGACGTGATCGCCGCGGTCCGCTGGGCTGTCGAGCACGGGGCGCAGGTCACCGCTCAGCCCACCGGCCACGGGGCCAACGACCCCCTCGACCGAGTGCTGATCTTGCGGACACGCGGACTCGGTGGTGTCACGGTCGACACGGGCCGGCGCACGGCGTGGGTCGGCGCCGGCGTCAAGGCAGGTGAGGTCCTGACCGAGCTCGAGGGCACCGGGCTGACCTTCCTGGCCGGCTCCAACCCCGACCCGACCGTCGTCGCCATGACCATCACCGGCGGGATCAGTTGGTTCGGTCGGGCCTATGGGCTCGGGGCAGACAGCATCGTCACCGTGGAGATGGTCGACGGCCTCGGCCGGCTGCGCCGGCTGTCGGCGAGCGAGGAGCCCGAGCTCTTCTGGGCCGTGCGGGGCGGGGGTGGCGACTTCGGAATCATCACCCGGATCGAGATCGCCCTGCACCCCGCCGAACAGGTCTACGGAGGCCGGTTGCTGTGGCCGGTGGACAAGATGCACGACGTGCTGAGCGCCTTCAAGACGGTCACTGAGACCGCGCCCGACGCGCTCACGATCTGGTACCACACCTACCGGTTCCCACCGCTCCCCGATGTCCCTGAGCCGCTTCGTGGCCGGGCCTTCGCCAGCATCGCGGTCGCCTACCTCGGCAGTGAGGGGGAGGCCGAGGCGTGCCTGGCGCCGTTCCGCCGCATCCCCGGCCTGGAGATGGACCTGATGCGGGTCGTGCCGATCAGCGAGCTCGGCTCGATCGCAGAGGAGCCCACCGCGCCGATGCCCGGCATGCAGCGCTCGTGTCTGCTCGAGCGTCTGGACGAGGACACGATCGCGGCCCTGACCGGGGTGGTCGGTCCGGACAGCGGCTCGCCGCTGCCGATCTTCCAGATCAGGCACCTCGGCGGCGGCTTCACCCGGACCCTAGAGACCGCCGGCTCCCACGGTGCGGTCACCGAGCCCTACAACCTGTTCGCGCTCGGCGTCCCGGCAGCTCCCGAGCTGGTCGAGGTGATCTCGATGTTCTTCGCCAGGATCAGCGATGCGGTCGCCGGGGTCAGCAGTGGCCGCACGCTGTTGAACTTCCAGGAGTCCGGCGAGGACCCGGGCCTGTGGTGGAACGGGGAGACGCGGTCACGACTGGCCCGCGCGAAGCAGGACTCCGACCCCCTGTCGACCATCCGCAGCAATCGGCCGGTCCGCGTCTGAGCCGGCACACACCGACCAGCACCGTCACCCCACTGAGAAGGGAAGCAGTCCCATGCACAAGCAGACGCTCAACCCCTGGACTTGGCAGGATCAGCTCGGCTACTCCCAAGGGGTGCTGGTGAGCGGTGCTCACCAGACGCTATACGTCGCCGGCCAGGGCTCGGTCGACGGCGACGGAAACCTCGTCCACGAGGGTGATGTCGCCGGCCAAGCCACCAAGGTGATGGACAACGTCGAAGCCGTGCTGGCCACGGGTGGGATGAC
Source organism: uncultured Actinomycetota bacterium (assembly GCA_963704295.1). GTDB lineage: Bacteria > Actinomycetota > Actinomycetes > Propionibacteriales > Nocardioidaceae > JACCVL01. The sequence continues at coordinate 2,323,940 of OY969884.1, forward strand.
CCTGAGCGACGTGGTGCGATACGACGTTCACGCCACCGACCTGCACAGCTACTTCGTCGACGGACACAAGCATGTGGTGCAGCGCTTCGCAGCTGCCGGCACCATCCCCGCGGGCGGCATCGCCACCCAGGTGCAGGCTCTGGCGATCCCCGGCATGCTGGTCGAGGTGACCGTAGTCGCGGCGCGCTGAGCGGGGCGGCCCCGGCCAGATGGCCCGGATCGACCCTTTCGCCGGTGAGGCTGGCCTCGAAACACGGACGTCTCCGCGCGCGGCTACCCGTGCTGGGCCGCGGGCATAGCCGGGCTCGCCGTGACCGTGGAGCGGCGTGCGGCCACTGCCGCCAACCCGAGGAACGCGGCGAAGCCGACGAAGGCCCAGCACCACGCGTCGCTCCGGCTGAGGGCCAGCTCACCGGACAAGGAGCCCAGGCCACCGCCGGCGGTGCTGCCGATCAGGCCTCCGAACGACTCGGTGGTGATCGCCGCCGTGGCGACCTGTGCGGCCGTGATCGAGCCGTCCTGGGTGGTCGCGCGAACGTACAGCCCCGGGTAGGACAGACCGATCCCGAGTCCGACCATGCTCCAGGCGACGAGGGCCGTGACCCACGAGCCGCCGCTCAGGCCGACCAGCGCGACGGCGGCCACACCGGTTGCCGCCAGGCCCATTCCCCACATCGGCGGCGCGCCCTGCGGCCCGAGCCGGACCGCTAGCAGCGACGCGAGCGCCCAGGCGATCGGGGCCACGCTGAGGGCGACACCCGCCTGGAACAGCGAGGTCTCGTAGGTCTGGGTGAACATCAGCGTGATCAGGCTGGTGGCACCGAAGTAGCCGAAGCCGAAGAGAGTCAGCCCCGCCAGAGCCGCCGGTGCAACGGGTCTGAGACGGCTCACGCCGGACGGCATCAGGGCCAAGAAGCCGACGAGTGCCACCCCGAGCGCGGCCGGTGACAGGTACCAGAAGTCGGACTGGGTGAGGAGCACGCCAACGGTGACTCCGGTCGGCACGAGCAGGGTCCTGCCCAGGGGCCGCTCCGGCCCCGGCTCGGGCTCCGCGACCGGCACCGCGCGCACCACCAGCAGCCGGCCGAGCACGATCAGCGGCAGGGGGGCGAGCAGCGCGATCCGCCAGCCGGTGACGTGCTCCAGGGCCAGTGTCAGCGAAGGGCCGACGGTGGCCGGCAGGATCCACATCGCCGACATCGCCGCGACGATCTTCAGCCGGAACGAGTCCTCGAGGTGCCTGATCGCGGCGCTGAAGCCGAAGACGGCGAGCAGCGCGCCTGCCGCTCCGGCCAGGAACTGCCCGCCGCCGAACACCCAGGCGGTCGGTGCTGCGGCCGCGGTGCCGGACCCGGCCAGCGTCACGAGCAGTCCCGCCAGCAGGACCCGCCCCGGTGCGAACCTGGCGATCACCCGGGACGCGAACGGGAGGGCGCTGAACATGCCGATGGTCCCACCCGCCAGCAGCAGCGGGATCTGCCGCTCGGCCGACAGGTCCCGTTCGATCAGCGGCAGCAGCGTGCCCGCCACGAACGTCGACACCGCGGCGGCGAACTCGAGGACGACGACGCCGACCGCAAGCTGCACCGCGGCCGACCCCTGCAGCTTGCCGGACCCTGCAGTGCTCATCGGATCGTGGCTCATCGGATCGTGCGCCTCCGGATCGAACCGCGGCCGCCGCGGGCGGTTGAACGCGGACTACGGTATCGACCTTTTTGTCCGGTTGCGGAGCTACCCGGTGGTCTCCAGCGCGGCGTCGTCGCTCACCGTGCCGCGTCGCAGGCCGAGCCGCTCGGCCACCGGCACCACGGTCAGCGAAGCGACGAGCACCGTGCCGAGGATGACGACGAACGTGATCGGGACCAACCGCTCCGCGTCCGCGACACCCGCATCGGCCAGCTCGAGCGCGAACACCGAGGCCACCGAGGCCGCGACGATCCCGCGCGGGGCGAGCCAGCCGATGAAGGCGCGCTCCTGCCAGCTCAGGTCACTGCCCGCGGTCGACAGGGCCGCGGCCAGCGGGCGGACGACGACGACGAGCAGCGCCACGAATGTCAGGCCCTGCCAGCCCACCGAGGTGACGTCGCCCCAGGAGAGCCGGGCCGACAGCAGGATGAACAGCACGCTGATCAGCACGACGCCGAGCGTCTGCTTGAACTCCTCGATGCGGCGGAGCTCGATCGCCTTCTGGTTGGCCAGCGCGACGCCCATCACGGTGACCGCCACCAGCCCGCTCTCGTCCCGCAGGGCATCCGCGGCGGCCAGGGCGGCGAGGACCATCGCCAGCGTGACCGGCGCGTCGAGGTGCGGGGTGGCCCGGCCGAGCCGGAGCACGGCCGCGAGCGCGCCGGCACCCACGATGCCCACCAGCAGGCCGGCACCCACGGTCACCAGGAATCCCCCCGTGACGAGGAGCGGTTCGTCGTGGGCCGCTCCGGCCAGGATGCCCTTGAAGATCAGCACCGCGAGGATGGCCCCGATCGGGTCGACCAGGATCCCCTCGAACCGCAGGATGGTCCCGACCCGTCCCACGTCACCGACGAACGACAGCAGCGGGGTCATCACCGTGGGGCCGGAGACCACCAGCACCGCGCCGAGCAGGACGGCGAGGGTCGCGGGTAGCTCGAGCAGCAGGTACGCCGCTGCCGCGACGCAGGCCAGCGTCACCAAGACGCCGATGCTGAGCAGCCGATGCAGGGTCCGGTGCAGGCCGCCGCGGAGGTGGGCGACCTGGAGGGTGAGCCCGCCCTCGAACAAGATGATGCCCACCGCCAGGCTCACGACCGGGAAGAGCAGGTCACCCAGCAGCTCGTCGGCGTCGACGACGTTGATCACACCGGCGAGGAAGCCGACCACGAGCAGCAGCAGGATCGGGGGCAGCCGGACCCGCGGGCCGAGGACCTGGCAGGCGATTCCGAGCAGGACCACCACCGAGATCTGCGCCAGAGGGTCGACCATCGCGCTCCGATCCGACCGATCCGTGGGGGCTCGCGGCGTCCTCCGCGCGGCAGGCTAGCGGACGGATCCGTCGCGGAGCAGCGCCGCGGCGTCCGTGTCGGCGAGGACCCGGACGTCTCGATGCCGCTGCAGCACCGAGGCGGGGCAGTCCGGGTGCACCGGCCCGGTCAGCGCCGCCGCCAGCGCCGCGGCCTTGCGGGTGCCGGTCGCGATCAGCACGATCCGCCCCGCCCGCGAGATGGTGGAGAGCCCCTGGGTGACGACCCGGCGCGGTACCTCCTCGACCGAGGCGAAGAACCGGGAGTTGTCCCGCCGGGTGCGCTCGGTCAGCGTCATGACCCGGGTGACAGAGTCCAGCGCGGAGCCGGGCTCGTTGAAGCCGATGTGCCCGTTGGCTCCGATGCCGAGGATCTGCACCTCGACACCGGCGTCGGCCACGAGCCGCTCGTAGCGGGCCGCCTCGGCCTCGAGGTCGCCGGCGCGCCCGTCCGGCCCGTGCACCCGGCTCGGGTCCAGCCGCGCCGGGTCCACCAGGTCGTGCCGGATGACGGTCCGGTACGCCTGGGGGTGCCCCTCGGGCAGCCCGACGTACTCGTCCAGCAGGTACGCGTCGCAGTCGCCGAGCGACAGCCGCCCGCCGGCCACCCGCCGGGCCAGCTCGGCGTAGGCGCCACGGGGCGACGACCCGGTGGCCACCCCGAGCGTGGTCGCGCCCGCTCGCAGCGCCGCCTCGACCTCGTCGGCCGCGGCAACGGCCACCGCCTGGGCGTCGGGGAGGGTGGTCAGCACGCTGCCTCCGGACATGGGGTCGAGGGTGCTCCGCCGCCCCTCCCGGGGAGGGAGGAGCGGCGGAGCCTTGCGGTGTGCTGCGGCGCCGTGGCCGTCAGCGTCGGGCGGCCGGGACGACGGCGACCGACGAGGCGGTGCCCCGCACGTCGGAGTCGAAGGCCATCAGCACTCGCCAGCCCGGGTTGCCCCTGGTGGGGATCCGGACGATCGACGTGCCGCGCTCCACGTGCACGTCCCGCTCACCGACGACCTCGGCGCCGTACATCGCGAACAGGTGCGCGGTGCCCGGACCCCTGGCCCGGATCGTGGCCCGCACGGCGTGGTCGACCGGGACCGCCTCGACCACCTCCGCCGAGACCCGACGAGGCGTCTGCGGCAGGCCCGAGAGCGGCACTCCGGTGCGGATCGCCTGCATGATCGACGGCGGCGACTCGACGCTGTTCAGCGCCGGGAAGTCCAGCAGCGGCTCGCTGGTCGGGACGGCCGGCGGTGCCGCGCCGTTGAGCACGACCTGGCCCCACCGGTAGGGGTCGCCCTGGACCCCGCCGAACGTCGACCAGCCCAATCGCGTCTGCCCGGTCTTGTCCTGGGTGTCGGAGTCGTAGACGAAGGCGTTGAAGCCCATCTCGTCGGGGTCGATCGTGTCCGGCAGCGCGCTCATCGGGATCTTCGCCTCGAGCACGTACCCCGAGTAGGGCTGCTTCAGCCGGGAGATCATCTCGAAGCCCGGCGCGGTGTTCCCGGGCGCGAGCTGCGGCGTGCCGCTGCCCCCGACCAGCTCGAAGGTTCCGATCGGGCCCTGCCGGTTGTCGGCGTCGCGGGCCGCGCAGGAGACTTCCTGGGTCGTCGTCGGCAGCATCGCCACCTTGAACGTCGTCGAGGTGTTCTCCGAGTCGCCGGTCGGGTCGATCGCGAGCTCCACGGAGTCCACCCGCCAGTGCCGCTTGCAGTCGTTCGGCGCGAGCACGGTGCCCAGCGTGTCGTCGGTGACGTCGACGGCGACGTAGAGCGCGTCACCGGACCGGGTGATCGACCCGGTCGCGGAGCAGTCGGCCGCGTTGTCGCACTCCGACCCCTCCCAGCGGCGGCTCAGGTCGATCTCGGCGGCGTACTCGTCGGCGCCGATCTCACCGTCCAGGTCCGGCGCGGCGGAGTCGGGCAGGGTGACGGTCGGCACCAGCTCCAGCGCCGCGGCCGAGGTCGACACACCGGCCTCGCTGGTGGTGCGGACGGTGTAGTCGTAGTCGCCGTTCGTCCCGCCCTCGTTCGCGGTCGGGAGCGAGGCGTCATCGTTGGTGACGGTGACGTCGACCCGCTCCGTCGCCCCGGCGGCCAGGCCGGCGTACCGCTGCGGGCCGTCGGAGCTGAAGCCGTCCGGGAGCTGCAGCCGGACCCGCCCGGACTGCGGCTGGTTCCCGTGGTTGGTGACGTCGACCGAGACGGTCCGGCTGCCGCCGGAGGGCAGCGTGAGCACCGGCTTGACGATGCCCTTCAGCTGCTCGACCCCGACCCGGTCGGCCCAGCGATGGAACTTGGCGACCTGGGGCAGCAGCTCCTGGGTGCCCTCGACCACCGGCACCACCCGCAGCTGCTGGTCGGTGAAGCCGGTTCCGTTCCGGGACCGGACGGTCAGCCCGACCAGGGCCCGGCCGGTCGCGGCGTCCTGGCGGGCGGTGACGTCGAAGGACCGCCTCACCGTCTCGCCCGCGGTGAGCCGTCCGATCCGGATCGTCGAGGGACCCGACCAGCCGGTGGGGAGGTCGACGCTCATCCGCACGTTGCGCAGCCGCCGGTCGGCGGGCGCGGTGAGCTCGACGTCGAGGGTGGACGTGCCACCGCCGACCACGTCGAAGTCGTCGGTCGACAGGTCGAGACCGGTGCCGAGCGGGAGCCCGCCCAGCGTCCGCAGGACGGCGCCCTCGAGCATCGTCGACGAGTCGGAGGCCGGCGCGGTCTGGTCGCCACGGATGAACGGCACCCGTGCGTCGATCTGGGTGACGTAGTCGCAGCCGATCTGTGCCGGGTCCGAGCTGACGTCGGGGAAGCCGGCCCAGCCCTGGGAGGCGTACTTGCGCTGCGCCTCCCGCTCGATCTGCGCCCAGGTCTTCCCGTTCTCGGCCCGACGCCCGCCCCAGACGCCGTAGATGTCGTCGGCCGGGTTGGTCGGGGTGAAGCTGGTCGGGCAGTTCGGCCCGGTGGCGCCGGCCTGACCGCTGACCGCGATGGTGAGCAGCTTGTCCGGCGAGAACGGCTCGAGGCCGTCCCGGGTGATCTGGGCCGGGTACCGGGAGGGATCGCCGGCGGCGTAGTACGCCTCGATCAGCAGCAGCGCGGCCTCCTGGTGTGCCCCGTGGTTGCCCGGGCTGGGCGCGGGGCTCATCGTCATCACGACCTCGGGCGTGGTCTCGCGGATGACCCGGACGAGGCGTCCGAGCGTCGCCCGGTGACCCCACGCCTGCTGGTGCAGCGGTGCGCTGACCGAGTAGTAGAAGTCGACCCGGTCGAGGTTGTAGACATCGGAGATCCCGACCGTCCCGACGGCCGCTCGCTCCTCGTACTCGCGGATCAGGCCGAGCGCCGGGCCCTCCTCGGGTCCGATGGCGTTGCCGCCCCCCTCGCCCCGGGTGATGGTCACGACGCCGGTCCGGGCGCCGTAGCGCTGCTTCCACTCGCCGAACATCGACAGCCGTCCGGCCTCGTCGTCGGGGTGCGCCCCGACGTAGAGGACGTCGAGGTCCGCGGCGCCGTCGTGCGCCGCGACCCGCGCGGAATCGGTCGTCGCCGCCGTCGCCGGTCCGGTGACCGGTGCCGTGGCCAGGCCGAGCCCGAGCAGGGCGGCCGTCGCGAGCAGGCCGGCCCGCCGGCTGGCGCCGGGCCGCGGATCGGGGTGGGCGGTGCCACCCGGGTGCTGAGGTCTGGACATTGAGGAGCCCCCTTCGTGAGCGTGATGGATGGGTCAGCCTTTGGTCGAACCGTCGACGATTCCGCGGATGAAGTGCCGTTGGGCGAACAGGTAGAACACGACCACCGGCGTCGCGACCAGGACGGCGCCGGCCGCCAGCAGCGAGGTGCCTGCGGTGTACTGGCCCTGGAACAGCGCCAGGCCAAGGGGCGCGGTGAGCAGCTCGCCGTTGGGGATGACCACCAGCGGCAGCAGGAACTCGTTCCACGTCCACATGAAGAACAGCACCATCATGGTCAGCACCGCGGGACGGCCCATCGGCAGCAGCACCGACCAGAAGATCCGCAGGTGCCCGGCGCCGTCCAGCCGGGCCGCCTCGACCACCTCGCGGGAGGAGCTGCGGAAGTACGCCCGCATCCAGAACGTGCCGAAGGCCAGGGACTGGGCGATCTGCGGGAAGATCAGCGCGGTGTAGGTGTCCAGCAGGTCGACGCTGCGCAGCTGGAAGTAGAGCGGGATCACGATTGCCTCGCTCGGCACCATCAGCCCGAGGAGCAGCACGTAGAACAGCACCGACGATCCGCGAAAGCGCATGGTGCCGAAGGCGTAGCCCGCCAGCGCGGACAGCAGCGATGCCCCGACGACCACGCAACCGGTGACGATCACGCTGGTGCGCAGGTAGCTGCCGAATTGCCCCTCGTCCCAGGCCGCCGCGAAGTTGCCCAGGTCGACCCCGGCCGCCGCGCCGATCGCGTCCGGCTGCACCGCCTTCACGAGGATCAGCCCCACCGGGTAGAGCGCGAGCAGCGCGGCCAGCGTCAGCACGCCGTACGTGGTCGCGCGCTCCAGCGCCGAGGTCCTCATGCCGCTCGCTCGTCGGGCGCGATCCGGTTGACAAGCCAGGTCGCGCCGAGGATCACCGCGGTGAGCACCAGCGCGACCGTGATGCCGGTGCCGACGTCTCCCTCCAGGATCGCCCGGTCGTAGACCTCGTACGACGGGACTCGGGAGGCGTTGCCGGGCCCGCCGGCGGTCATCACGTAGACCAGGTCGAACGTGCGCAGCGCCGCGACCATCGTGAGCGTGAGCGCGACGGCCAGCTCGCCCCGGACCGCGGGCAGGCTGACGGCGAGGAACTCGCGGAACGCCCCCGCGCCGTCGAGGCGCGCCGCCTCGTACAGCTCCCGGCCGACCTTCGACAGCCCGGCGAGGAACAGCACCATGCACAGGCCGGTGCCGACCCAGGTGCCCACCAGTCCGATCGCGACGAGGACCCAGTCGGGGTCACCGAGCCAACCGCGGGCCAGCCCGTCCAGCCCGAGCGCGCCGAGCACGTCGTTCAGCGAGCCCTGGGGGGCGTAGATCTGCCGCCACACCACCGCGACGACGGTGAGGGCGACCACCTGGGGCAGGAAGATCACGGTACGGAAGAAGCCGGCCCCGCGGACCGTCGACCGGGTCATCAGCGAGGCCAGCACGAGTCCCAGCAGCACCGGGAGCAGGCTGAAGAAGGCGACGAGCACCAGGGCGTGCACGAACGGCGCCCGCAGCTCGGGGTCGGTGAACACCGCCACGTAGTTGTCCAGGCCGACCCAGGTGCCGAGGCCCAGCCCGTCCCACTCGAAGAACGACAGCTGGACCGCGTAGCCGAGCGGAGCCAGCAGGAACAGCGCGAAGACGAGCAGCGCCGGGGCGATGTAGAGGTAGCCGACGCGCCGCGGCTCCCCGGGCGGACCCGCCTGCCGGCGGGCCGCCCGGGGACGGCGCGAGGTGTCGGACACGGGCGGGGGTCAGCTGCCGGAGACGAACGAGGTGTACTCGTCCTCGAGCGTCTGGAGGAACTCCTCCTCGCTCACCGAGCCGTTGCCCAGCTCCTGGACCTGGGCGGTGATCAGGTCGTAGAAGTCCGGCGTCGCGTAGTCCAGGTACGGGACCAGCGCGTCCTCGTCACCGGCGGTCGTCCATGCGGCCAGCACATCGGACGCGACCCCGTCCGCCGACTCCGGTGACCCGCCGACGACCGGCAGGTTGCCGGCATCCTGGATCATCTGCATGGCCTCGTCGCTGGTGATGAAGTCGATGTAGGCCGCCGCCACGTCCGCGTTCTCCGAGGCCTCGGTGATCGAGAACGGCAGGCCGGTGCCGCCGGTGACGGCGCGCTCGCCGGTGGCACCCACGGGCGGCAGGAAGAAGCCGACGTTGTCCCCCATCGCGGCGTCGAGGTCGGCCTGCAGCCAGGTGCCGGCGATGAGGAACACGCCCTCGCCCTTCGCGAAGTCCTGCCAGGCCGGGTCGTAGCCGACGCCGTTGAAGTCCGGGGTGAAGTAGCCCGACTCCACCCAGTCGGTGAACGTCGTGGTCGCGTCCATGTTCGGCTCCGCCGTCCACGAAGCGCCCTCACGGCCGAAGCCGAGGTTGCGGATGTCCTCGCGCGGCACGAACTGGTTGTGCACGAAGCCGTAGTCGTGGATGCCGGGCCAGCCGTCGAGGTTGCCGAACTGGATCGGCAGCTCGCCGGCGTCGGCAGCCTTGGCCAGCGCGTCCTCGAACTCGTCGGTGGTCTGCGGGACCTCCAGCCCGAGGTCGGTCAGCTTGGACTTGTTGTAGAAGACCCCGACCAGCTCGCCGACCTGCGCGAGTCCGTAGAGGTTGCCCTCGCCGAACGTCGCACCGTCGTCGCTGTAGGTCGCGAGCGAGCGCACCGACTCGGGGAAGCGCTCGGTCCAGCCGTATGCCTCGGCGTACCCGTCCAGGGACTGCAGCAGGCCGTTCTGCACGAACGCCCCCATGTCGGTGCGGCCGTTGTTGGCCTGCACGACGTCGGGGGCGTCCTCGGAGGTGATGGCGTTGCGGAGGGTGCGCTGCAGGTCGGCGAAGGAGCGCTTGGTCCGGTCGATCGTGACGTTCGGATACTCCGCCATGAACGCGTCGTTCAGCGCCGCGATCTGCTCGGCCTGCCCACCGCGCACCTCCTGGTCCCACACCGTCAAGGTGACGTCGCCGAGGCTGGCGATGTCGGTCGTGACATCGTCGGCGCCGGTCTCGGTGCCGGTTCCGCCCTCCTCACCCGGGGCGCAGGCGGCGGTCGCGAACAGCAGCACGCCGGTGAGGGCCGCGACGATCGTCCGGCGTGGGCGGATGTAGGTCATGTGTGCTCCAGGGGTGCGGTGGCGGGTGGATCTGCGGGTGGGAGGGGCGAGGCGGGCGCCGGCGGTGGTGGCGCGACGCCGAAGTGGGACAGCGAGGCGTGCCCGACGGGTCGGGGGCCGTGCCGGGAGTGGTCGTGGCTGCCGGCGTCGAAGCCGATCGTGGGCACGGCCCGGGCGAACATCCGGTGCTCGACGCCGGCCAGCACCCCCTCGAGGAAACCGTAGTCGCGGACCAGGCGGCTGTCCTGGTCGAGATCGGTCCACCAGTCGCACACGTCGGCCCAGCCGGGCGCGGCCAGCGCCCCACCGACGTCCCGCACCGAGAGCGCGGCGGCGAGATTGGCGAACCGGATGCGCTGCTGCAGGGGCCAGTCCCGCAGCGTCCCCGCCATCAGGGCGGCCAGGAAGACGTCACCCGCCCCGGTCGGGTCGATGGCCGGGACCGGAACACCGGGGACCCAGACCGTCTCGCCCGTACGCTCGTCGGCGGCGTAGGCCCCGCCGCTGCCCGCGGTGACGACGGCCAGCGGCACCCAGTCGCGCAGTGCCTCGAGGGCCGCCCCGGGGTGAGCGGTGCCGGTGTAGGCCATCGCCTCGGCCGCGTTCGGCACGAACGCGTGGCAGCCCTCGAGCCGGTCGCGCAGGGCGAGCGCGTCCCAGGCGCCGGTGTCGTCCCAGCCGACGTCGGCGAAGACCAGGCTGCCGCGGTCGACGAAACCGTCGACCCACGGCGCCCGGGAGCCGTCCATGTCGGCGAAGCAGGCTCGGGCCTCGGGCACGTCGGTGAACAGGACCTCGGGCTGTACCGGCGGCTCGTGGGCATGGGTGACCATGGCTCGGTCGTCGTCGTAGGCGAGCGACACGGTGACGGGGGAGTGCCAGTCGGGGACCCGCTTCGAGCCCGACAGGTCGACGCCCTCGTCCTCCTCCAGGTGGTCCAGCAGAAGTCGCCGTAGACGTCGTATCCGAAGGCGGCGACGAGACCGGTCGACACCCCGAGCCGGGACGCGGCGACCGCGAGGGTCGCGGCCCCGCCGGGGCTGGAGCCCATGCCGTCGGCGTTGATCTCGCGGCCTCCGACGGGGGCGGCACGGAGCCCGGTGAAGATCAGGTCGAGGAAGACCGTGCCGGTCACGACGAGGTCGAGCGGCGCCGCAGCGCGCTGCCCGGCAGCGTCGGGGTCGGACATGGCGGCACCTCCTTCTCCGGGCGCAGTCTGGCCCAGGTGCGCATTTGTGCGCAAGTGTCACCCAGTGGTGTCATCTCATGCTCACTACTGAGCATATTTGGCTGCTACGGTGTCGCCGTGCTCGCCCGGCGCCGCCACGACCGCATCCTCGAGCGGCTGCGTGCCAGCGGGCCCGCGGAGGTCTCGGAGCTGTCCATCGAGCTCGGCGTCAGCGGCGCCACCGTACGTCGGGACCTGTCCTTCCTGGAAGCCGAGGGGATGCTGCAGCGCGTCCATGGCGGGGCGGCGCCGCTGGGCACGGTCGAGCCGCCGTTCGACGTGGTGGCCGCCGACCACCAGGACGCGAAGCTCCGGGTCGGGCAGGCGGCCGCCGGGCTGGTCCTCGACGGGGACGTCCTGCTCGTCGACATCGGCACCACCACCAGCCACCTCGCTCGCGCGCTGCGCGGTCGCGAGGTCACCGTGATCACCTCGAGCCTCCCGGTCTACGAGGAGCTCGTGCACGACGACGTCGTCGAACTGATCCTGCTCGGCGGCGTCGTGCGCCGGAACTACCGCTCGCTGGTGGGCTTCCTCACCGAGCAGGCGATCCGCCAGGTGCGGGCCGACGTGTTGTTCCTCGGCACCAGCGGCGTACGCCGGGACGGCAGCGTGCTCGACACCACCGCGGTCGAGGTCCCGGTGAAGCGGGGCATGATCGAGGTGGCCGAGCGCACGGTCCTGGTCGCCGACGCGAGCAAGTTCCCCGGCAAGGGGATCGCCCGCGTCTGCGGTGCCGGCGACCTGTCGGCCGTCGTCACCGAGCCCGGGGCCGACCCCGACACCCTGGGCTGCCTCGGCGAGTCGGGCGTCGAGATCATCACCACCTCGGAGGAGCCCGCGTGAAGCTCACCATCCTCGGCGGCGGCGGCTTCCGGGTCCCGCTGGTCTACCGGGCGCTGCTCGCCGACGACGGTCCGGGCCGGGTCACCGACCTGGTCCTGTACGACGTCGACGCCGCCCGGCTCCGCACCATCGGCCGCGTGCTGGCGGACGCCGAGCGCGTGCCGGCCGCGCCGGGCCGCGGGTGCACCTCGAGACCGATCTGGACACGTCGCTGCGTGGCGCCGACTTCGTGTTCTCCGCGATCCGGGTCGGGGGGCTGGCCGGGCGAGTCTGTGACGAGCGCGCGGCGCTGGACCGCGGCGTGCTCGGCCAGGAGACCACCGGCGCGGGCGGGGTCTGCTACGGGCTGCGCACGATCCCGGTCGCGATGCACATCGCCGAGGCCGTCCGCCGGCTCGCCCCCGCCGCGTACGTCATCAACTTCACCAACCCGGCGGGGATGGTCACCGAGGCGATGTCCCGCCTGCTCGGCGACCGCGTGGTCGGCATCTGCGACTCCCCGGTGGGACTGTTCAAGCGAATGGCTCGGGCGCTCGACGTCGACCCGGACCGGGCGGTGTTCGACTACGCCGGGCTGAACCACCTCGGCTGGCTGCGCCGGGTGCTCGTCGACGGGACCGACCTGCTTCCGGGGCTGCTCGACGACCCGGCGGCCCTGCTCACGACCGAGGAGGGCCGGCTGTTCGGGCCGGAGTGGCTGGCGTCGCTCGGCACCGTGCCGAACGAGTACCTCTGGTACTGGTACTACAACGCGGACGCGATCACGGCCGCCGCCAAGGCCGGCCACACCCGGGGTGAGCTGCTGCAGCGGCAGCAGCGCGACTTCTGGGCCGACGGCTCGGAGGTGGACGCAGGCGCGTTCGCGCGGTGGGAGCGGGCCAGGATCGAGCGGGAGGCGAGCTACATGGCCGACAGCCGCGACGCGACCGGCGCCGGCGAGCGGGACCAGGAGGACCTCGACGGTGGTGGCTACGACCGGGTCGCCCTGCAGCTGATGCGCGCGGTGACTCGGGACGAGCGCACCACGCTCGTGCTGAACGTTCCCAACCGGCACACCCTGGCCGGGCTGGACACCGATGCCGTGGTCGAGGTCCAGTGCGCGGTCGACGCCAATGGCTGGCGGCCCTACGCCACCGACCCGCTCGACCCGCACGCCGCCGGTCTGGTGACCACGATGAAGGCAGTGGAGCGGACCACCATCGAGGCGGCGCTCTCCGGCTCGTACGCCACCGCGACCAAGGCGCTCGCGCTGCACCCACTGATCGGCTCGGTGACCATCGCGCGCGGCATCCTTGACACCCAGCTGGCCGCGCTGCCGGACCTGCGCGCGGTCCTCTCCGCCCGCTGATTGCGGGCGCGCCGACCGACTGCCCCTGAGCAGCTCACGCCAGGGTCGGGGCGCGCCGTCGGGCGACGTACTTGTCCGCCTCCACCGCGACGAGGAGAACGAGCACCAGGCCGAGGGCCAGCAGCCAGCCGGTGGCGGGCACCGGGCCCAGCCGCAGGACGTCCTGGGTCAGGGGCACTTGCATCGCGATGAGGTGCAACCCGAGGGCGCCCAGCACACCGGCCAGCAGGACGCGGTTGCCCGTCACGCCGGTCTGGAACAACGACCGCGTCTCGGAGCGGGCCGACAGTGCGAGCACGTTCTCACTCAGCACGAGTGCCAGCACGACGCCGTTCCTGGCCTCCTCGACCTCCCAGCCTCGGTCGAGCAGCACCCGGTAGAGCACGAAGGCCAAGCCCCCCAGTACCACCGCCACGACCACCAGCCGCTGGAGCATCAGCCGGTCGAAGACGGGCTCGTCGGGAGCACGCGGTGCCCGGCGCATCTCGTTGCCCTCTGCGGGTTCGAAAGCCAGAGCCACGTCCTGGATGCCGTTGGTGACCAGATTGAGCCAGAGCAGCTGAACGGCAAGCACGGGCAGTGCGGCACCGGTGAACACGGCGAGGAGCACGAGGACGACCTCGCCGGCTCCGGTGGTCACGAGCAGCTGAACGACCTTGCGGACGTTCGCGTAGGCGACGCGTCCTTCCTCCACCCCCGCTGTGATGGAGGCGACGGTGTCGTCGGTGAGGATGAGCTCGGCGGCTTCGCGGGCCACGTCGGTGCCGGCCTGTCCCATCGCGACGCCCACGTGCGCCTGGCGCAGGGCAGGAGCGTCGTTGGCCCCGTCGCCCGTGACCGCCACGATGTGACCCAGTCGGGTCAGCGCCCGGACGATGTCGAGCTTCTGCTGCGGCTCCACCCGGGCGAAGATGCGTGCTCCGGCGACGAGGTCGTCGAGGCTCGCGGTGCCGGCGGCCTCGGCGTCGCGCAGCTGCCGTCCGGTGACGACCGACGGCGCGTCGCCGTCGGCCATGCCCAGTTCGCGCGCGATCGCCAGGGCCGTTGCGGGATGGTCGCCGGTGATCATGTCCACGACCACGCCCGCCTCGCGGCAGGCGGCGATGCTAGCGGCCGCGTCGGGACGTACCGGGTCGGTCATGGCGACCAGACCGTAAAGGCACAGGGCGGTGAGGTCCTGCTCGGTCAGGCTGCGTGGACTGGTTCCCGGGCGGGGCTCTCCGCGTGGCCCACCCGCCACCGCCAGCACCCGATGACCAGCGCTGGCAAGACGCTCGGCAGTGCTGGCCAGTGACCGCGCGTCCACGGGCCGCTCCCCGTCGGGGGTGGACATCCGATCGCACATCTCCAGCACTCGTTCCCAGGCACCCTTGACGGCGATCTCGAAGCCGGCTTCGTCCTCGTGTAGCGACGCGGCGAAACGGCGTTCCGGCTCGAAGGCGATCATGGCGGCAAGCGGAGATGTCGCGAGGGCCTCCGGTTGGGTGATGCCCAGCTTGCGTCCGAGGACGAGTAGTGCGACGTCGGCCGGGTCGCCATGGGATGTCCACTGTCCGTCGCGGTGGGCCAGCGAGCCCTCGTTGCACAGGACCCCGGTCCGCGCCAGCCGCTCGATCAGCGGGCGGACGTGCTGGTCCGTCCGCGGCCACTCGACGTCGCCCTCCGGAGTCGTCCCGGCGCCGGTGACGATGCACTCCTCGGCGCCGGGCACCACGAGCCGGGTCACGGTGAGCTCGTTGACGGTGAGGGTGCCGGTCTTGTCCGACGCGATCACGGTGCACGAGCCGAGGGCCTCGACCGCCACCAGGTGACGGACGATGACGTGTCGACGCGCCATCCGCGCTGTTGCGATGGCCAACGCGACGGTCAGGGCAACCGGCAGTCCCTCCGGGATGGCCGACACGGCGAGGGCGACGGCGAGCAGCAGGGCCTGGTCCAGCGACGCTCCTCGGCTCACCTCGACGCCGACGATGATGATCGCGGCGACGCCGACCACGGCGGCCACCCACAGGGTCAGCTGACGCATCCGGGTGACCAGCGGCGGCTGGTTCTGGTCCGGCTCCGCGAGACTGCGGGCCAGCGCGCCGATCGTGGTGGAGCTCCCGGTCGCGGTGACCACGCCCTCCGCACGCCCGTGGGTGACCAGTGTCCCGGCGAAGGCGCAGTTCCGCCGGTCGGCGAGATCGGTGTCGGTGGGCAGCCGTAGGTCGGCGTCCTTCTGCACCGGGAGCGACTCGCCGGTCAGAGTCGACTCGTCGACCAGCAACCCCGCCGATTCGATCAGCCGCAGGTCGGCGGGCACCTTGTCCCCGGACGCCAGCATCAGCACGTCGCCGGGCACGATCTCGGCAGCGGGCAGCTCGGACACGTCGTCGTCGCGCACGACGCGCGTCATCGTCGTCACCAGGTGCCGCAGAGCCAAGGCGCTGTGCTCGGCGCGATGCTCTTGAACCATCCCGATCACCGCGTTCAGCAAGACGACCAGCGAGATGAACAGGGCGTCCGACCAATGCTGGATGTAGGCCGAGAGTGCGGTCGCGAAAAGCAGCACGTAGATGAACGGACTCAGGAACTGGTGCACGAACAACACCAGCAGGCTCCGTGGTCGGGACTGCGGCAGGGTGTTCGCGCCGTACTGCTCGAAGCGCTCGCGGGCCTCGAGGGCCGTCAGGCCACGCGGCGAGCTGTCGAGAGCGGCCAGTACGTCCTCGGCCGAGGCGGTGTGGACAGGCAGTGCGGCGGCCACCGCGGCACCGATTCCTCGTGACATCACGGCCAGCCTGCTCGGGAACGACCACGGAGGCCAGGGTCCAACGGCCCCGATGCCACCTTCGACTCTGCCGCCTGGAGTGGCTCGCTCGTGAGGCTGGTCCCGTCGGACACGGGCAGGCCGCACGGCTCCTGGAGGTCGGCGGCTGCCCACTGGAGAGGCGATCGCGTATCGGCGTCCGGCTGAACCGTCGTGGTCGGCGGCGGCACCGGTCTGGAGGGCGCGGCTGGTGGACTCGGCGGCCTCGTCCCGCCGCTGCTCAATGGGCTACGTCTACGGCCGCACCGACTCGGACGCCATCGGCCTGGTGCTGCTGTCCGTCCTCGCGGTGGTGACCGTGCTGCTGACCGGCACTGTCGTGCGCCGGACCGAGCCGGAGCACGCCGCGGCTGTTGACACGCGCCTAACACCGTTAGAGACTCCTAACAGCGTTAGGAGTCAAGCATGTCGTTGCGCGACACCCGCCGGGCACAGTCCCGGGCCGACATCCTCGCGGCCGCCTGGGACCTCTGCCGGG
Organism: uncultured Actinomycetota bacterium; assembly: GCA_963704295.1. Classification (GTDB taxonomy): domain Bacteria; phylum Actinomycetota; class Actinomycetes; order Propionibacteriales; family Nocardioidaceae; genus JACCVL01. The sequence goes on from OY969884.1 coordinate 2,340,447, forward strand.
AGTCCGGCCTGGCCGGGCTGTCGCTGCGCGAGCTCGCGGCCCGGGTGGGCATGCGCGCGCCCAGCCTGTACTCGTACTTCGGCTCCAAGCACGCCATCTACGACGCGATGTACCGGCAGGGGTACGAGCAGCTCGCCGACACCGAGCGGTTGCTCACCGCGACGCCGCTCGGGCGCGAGCGGCTCGGTCAAGGTGCGCGGGTCTTCTTCGACTTCTGCGTCGCTGACCCGGTCCGCTACCAGCTGCTGTTCCAGCGCACGATCCCCGGCTTCGAGCCCAGCGTCGAGTCTTACGCGCTGGCGGTGGCCCAACTCGAGGTGGGACGCCGGCTGCTGGTTGAGAACGGCTACGACGACGACCGGTTGCTCGACCTCTGGACCGCCCTGCTCAGCGGCCTCACCGCCCAGCAGATCGCCAACGACCCGGGCGGCGACCGCTGGGGCCGCCTGCTCGACGCCGCCGTCGACATGTTCGTGACCCACGCCGAGTCCCGGCTCGAAACCCTGAGGAGTTCGCCATGACCGTCACCACCCCTGACGTCCCCCGAGTCTCCGGTCTGGCGCGGAGCGAGGCGCCCGGACTGGCCGAGGAGGAGTACGCCCGCTTCGCCGCGATGCTGACCACGGTCCGCGACGACCAGTGGGCGCTGCCCACCGACTGCGTCGGCTGGACGGTGCGCGACCTGGCGGGCCACCTGGTCGGTGCCATGCGCGCGGCCGCCGCGCTGCGGGAGTCGGTCAGTCAGCAGTGGGAGGTGGCCCGGCGGCTGAAGGCGCACGGCGGCACTGACGTCGACCACATGACCGCAGTGCAGATCGAGCGGGTCGCGGCGCTGACGACCGACGAGCTGGTGGCCGAGTGTCGGCGGCTGGTCACACCAGCCGCGCGCGGGCGGCGGCGGACTCCCGGGCTGATCAGGCGGGTGCGGATCGCCCAGGTCGTCAACGGACAGCCGGAGCGCTGGCCGCTGGGCTATCTGCTGGACACCATCCTGACCCGCGACACCTGGATGCACCGGGTGGACCTTGCCCGGGCGCTCGGCACGACGCCCACGGTCGACGCCTCCCACGACGCCCGCATCGTCGCCGACGTGGTCGAGGAGTGGGGTGGCCGGCACCGCCGGCCGTACCGGCTCACGCTGACCGGCCCGGCCGGCGGCGTCTTCGCGCAGGGGATGGGCGGCGAGACGATGCAGCTGGACGCGGTGGAGTTCTGTCGCATCCTCTCCGGTCGAGCGGTCGGGGACGGGCTGCTGCGCACCGCCGTGCCGTTCTGAGGGGTCCGCGGCGCTGCATGTCAGGATCAGTCTTCGAAGTGCGAGACACTGACTCACCCGTCAGTTCCCGGCTGGAGGCCCCGTGAGCAGTGTCGCGGCACCGGACGACGCGGCCGACTTCGGTTCCCGCGAGACCGTCGTCATCGCCGCGTGGGCGATGGCTGCCCTGTACACCGTGCTCGTCCCCGCGCAGCTGCTGTGGCTGGCCGGCCCCGCGCGGCAGGTGATGGCGATCGTCGCCGGCCTCACCGCCGTCCTGTGCGGGTACGTCGGCCACCGGGCCAGCCACGCCACGCCGGCGGTGGTGGACCGGATGCTGTGGCTGATCTGCCTGATCCCGATGGTGAACGGCCTCACCCGGCTCGCGCTGACCCGCGAGCTGGAGCAGACCACCGTGCTGATGCTGACCGTGGTCGGGATCGGGGCGATAGCCCGGGAGCGCCGCCAGGCGATCACCCTGATCACGGGCTGCGTGCTGGGATGGACCGCGGTCGTGGCGTTCACCCAGCCTGTGCCTGCCGACGACCTTCCGGTGTACGCGGTCGAGCTGGCGCTGGCGACCGCGCTGGCCGCCGTCGTGTTCATGGTCCGGCTGGCAGTCCTGGACAGGTTGCTGGCGGCCCAGCACACGCTCGCCGACCAGGTGCGCGAGCTCGACCGGATGCGCGAGTCCGAACAGCAGGCGCTGCAGCAGTACCGCGGCGTCTTCGTCGACAGCCCGGTGGGGCTCGGCCTGTCGGACGAGCACGGTCGCTTCGTCGAGGCGAACCGGGCGCTGTGCACCCTGCTCGGACGCTCGATCGACGAGATCCGCGGGCGATCGTCGGCAGAGTTCACCCACCCCGACGACCTGACCTCGCAGCGGCTGGCCACCCAGCTGATCCAGGACTCCCCGGACAACATCGCCCGGGTCGAGAAGCGGTACCTGCGCCCGGACGGATCGCAGCGATGGGCCTGGCTCACCATCCGGCACGTCGCCGGGCCGAACGACGCCGTGTGGACCCTGGCCCACGTCCAGGACGTCACCGAGCGCAAGGAGGCAGACGGTGAGCTGCACCGCTCCCGAGAGGCGCTCCGGGCCGCGATGGCGGTCTCTCACGCCACGCTGCAGGGCGCGGATCCGCGCCCGGCGGTGCTCGAGGGCCTGATCGCCCTCACCGGTGCCAGTTCGGCCTCGTTCGTCGAGGCGCTCGACGACCACCGTCTCGTGGTGACGGCCGAGTCCGGAGCCGAGCACCGCCGGGGAGTCGTGGTCGACCTCGCGGCGCCTTCGGCCACCGCCCACGTCTGGCGGTCGGGGGAGGTCCTGTTCGCCGCCGACGCCCGGTCGCACCCGCTGGTGTCGGCGGAGCTGCTCGGCGGCTCGGCCGCTCGCAGCATGTTGTGGCAGCCGGTCGGCTCCGCGGACCGGATACTGGCCGTCCTGGTGCTCACCTGGGACACCAGCGTCGAGCAGGTCGACGATGTGGACCTGGCCGCCGCTGCGGCGCTCGCGGCGGAGGCGGGCGCCGCGCTGGTCAGCGAACGGACCAGGAGCGAGCTGGAGCTGAGCTCCGTCACCGACCCGCTGACCGGACTGCTCAACCGGCGAGGATGGGACCGCGAGGTCGCGTCGCTGGCGGCCGTGTCCAAGCGCTATGGGCAGCCCTTCACCGTCGCCCTGCTCGACCTCGACCACTTCAAGCAGTACAACGACGAGCACGGTCACCCGGCCGGCGACGCGGTCCTGGCGGAGTTCGCCGCGGCCGTGCACGAGGGAGCTGCGCGAGGTGGACCTGGTCGGCCGGTGGGGCGGCGAGGAGTTCGTCGTCGCGCTCCGGAACGTGACCGCGCCCGGGGCGGTGGGAGTGCTGGAGCGGCTGCGCCGGTGCGCGCCGGGACTGACCTGCTCGGTCGGCTATGTCGACAGCTGCGACACCTACGACGTGGGAGCCCTGATCAGGCGGGCCGACCAGGCGCTGTACGCCGCGAAGTCCGCGGGCCGGGACCAGATCCGGCCGGCCCTGGTCTGATCGACCGGGGCCGGCCGGATCAGTCCGGGCTCGCGGTCTGCTGGGGTGTGGCTCGCTCGGCCGCCCGTGCGAGCCCGCCTGCGACCTCCCCGAGCACCTTCCCGAGCAGCAGGCGCATCAGTGGCACCGTCAGCGGCACCGTGGGCTCGAAGTCTGCGTGCCACTCGATCCGGGTGCCGCCGGGTCGCGCGGACAGGGTCACGTCGGCCCGGTAGCCCCGTACCGGCAGGGAGTCGACGTAGTCGTAGGAGAACGCCGACGGCGGCTCGAACCGCAGCACCGTCTCCCGGGACCGGAGCCGACCGGCGCGGAGCCGGCGCACCGCGCCCAGACCGTGCGGCGCCGGGGTGCCGGGCTGTTCGTACGCCGCCTCGTCGAACCGCGTCCAGGCAGGCCAGGTCGTCACGTCGGCGAGCAGGCGCCAGACCGTCTCGGGTCCGGCCGCCGAGTCGACCACGACGTCGACGGTGTGTCTGCCCACGGGATCTCCTCTGCACTCAGATCGTGTGCCCTGCCAGGTCGTCGGCGGCGAGCAGCAGCTCGGCACAAACCCGCGCGGGCACGTCACCGTCGCGGGTGGACACCACCACCGCCCACGGCACGGCGTCGCTCTCACGTCGCGGGACGAGGCCCGCCGCGCAGGCGACGCCGTCCCGGAACTCCCCGTGCTCGATCACCGGTCGGTCGAGCGGGACCCTGGCGAGGTCGTGCTCCAGCCGGTCCGGGTCGGTGCACGTGTTCGCGGTGAACGGCCGCAGCCCCTGGCCGGTCAGGAACTCGTGGCGTTCCCTCCGGGAACAAGCGGCGAGCAGCGCCTTGCCGAGCGCGGTGGCATGTGCGGAGACATCGAGCCCGGACTCGAAGTCCTCCAGGTATGGCGAGCCGGGACCCTCGACGACCTCGGCGACCGTCAGCCGGCCGTCGCTGAGACACCCGAGGTAGGCACTCAGGCCGGTTCGCTCGACCAGGTGGTGCAGGACCGTCGTCGACGTGGGCGGCCGCTGCAGTGAGCGGAGCAGGTCGTGGAAGCGCCGCGCCACCGCGTCCCCGATCGTGTAGGTGCCGTCGGGTTGCCGGTGAAGGTAGCCCTCGTACGCCAGGGTGCGGACCAGGTGGTAGGTCGTCGAGATGTTCAGGCCGCTGTGCCGAGCGATCGCCTTCACCGGCAGGCCGGGGCGGGCGCCGATCACCTCGAGCAGCCGGACCGCCCGGCTCACGCTCTGCACCAGGTCCTCCGGCCGGGCGGTGTCCGTGCCGGAGGAACGTGCGGCGGCGGCTGGCTCCATCGGTCTCCTCCGCCCTCCATGCTATTGCCGCCGCCGATGGCGGCCAGCGTTTCGCGATGGGAAATCTGCGGGGGTTCACCCCCTCGAGCGCCGGCGGAAGACTGGCCGGCAGGCGGGCTGCCCGGTGGCCCGAACCGGCTCGGCGGAGGTGGACATGACCGCACCGACGCCGACGATCGACCCGGCGGTGACTGAGGCGTTGCGGGGGGTCTACGACCCGTGTTGTCGCGACCAGGGCATCTCGGTCGTCGACATGGGCCTGCTGCACCGCGCCAGCGTCGAGCAGGGGGTGGCCAGGGTCGAGCTGCTGCTCACCTCCGGCTGGTGCCCGTTCGCCTCGACCGTGCTGACCGAGATCGAGGCCGCGGTGCAGAACATGCCCGAGGTGGACTCCGCCGTCGTGCAGATCGTCTGGGACGAGGCCTGGTCGCCCGCACGGCTGGCCGACACCGCTCGCGCAAAGCTCCGCTTCCTGCCCGACCCGAGCACGGTCACCGACCCGGCGGCCTACGTCGCGGCGAACTGGCCACCCGAGAATCCTGGAGGAACCTCATGATCGGCGACGCACTGGTCTTCGACGGGGTCGCCCACCCGTTCAACTTCGAGGCCGACAACGCCTACGGCCAGGCGGGGCAGATGTTCTCCAACCACCTGTACGCCTTCCACGCGACGCTGACCCCCGACGGGGAGCCGGTGCTGTCGGCGGAGGAGTTCCTGCACAAGTGGAGCATCGACGAGATCCGGGAGATGGTCTACGAGAAGTCCGACACCGACATGCTGGTGGCGATGCCGCTGCCACTGACGGACCTGTTCAAGGACGGGCTGTCGCCGTGGCAGGAGTGCGCCCGGCTCGCCCAGCGCGACCCCGACCGCACGGTGCTGTGGGGCACGGTGAACCCGCTGGAGGGCAAGCGGGCGCTCGATGACGTCACCCGCCAGGTCGAGGAGTACGGCGCCAAGGCGTTCAAGTTCTACAACGTGCGCTACGAGGACGGCGGCCCGGTGCCGTGGCGGATGGACGACAGGGAGGTCGCGTTCCCCGTCTTCGAGCGGATCCAGGAGCTGGGCGTCAACCTGATCGGCGTGCACAAGGGTGTCCCGCTCGGGCCGCAGCCGATCGAGTTCACCCAGACCTGGGACATGGACGGCGCCGCCGCCAACTTCCCGGACATCAACTTCGTGATCTACCACGTGGGCCTGCCGTTCATCGACGAGACCTGCTGGCAGCTGATCCGCTACCCGAACCTGCACGCCTCGCTCGCTGCGTCGATCAACTTCCTGGTGCGGGCGCCGCGGCTGTTCGCCGAGCTGCTCGGCAAACTGCTGTTCTGGTGCGGGGAGGACAAGATCGTCTACGGCTCGGAGGCGCCGATCTGGCAGCCGCAGTGGGCGCTGGAGGCGTTCTGGAACTTCGAGATCCCGCAGGACCTCACCGACGGGTACGGCTACCCGCAGCTGACCGAGCAGACCAAGCGCAAGATCCTCGGTGAGAACCTGCTCCGGCTGCACGGTCTGGACGTCGAGGAGACCCGGGCCCGGCTGAGCTGACGGCGGTCTCGACGACGACGATGAGCCAGCACGACGCTCCCACCCGTCTCGGCGGCGGACGGCTGCGACCGCGGGCGCTGCCGCGTACGGCGTGGGTGCGGCCGGCCCTGGTGGCTGCCGGACTGGTCCTCCTGATCGGGGCCGGGGCGGGCGCCGCGTTCGAGTCCGACACCGTCGGCTCGTACTGGAACGGCCTGTGGTGGGCGGTCGCGCTGATGACCACCGTCGGCTTCATCGGCGGGGCGCCGACGTCTGTGGTGGGCGCGCTGGCGTCGGTCGTGCTGATGGTCGCCGGGTTCCTGCTGCTGTCGCTGGTCAGCGCTCGGCTGGCGTCACTGTTCGTCCGCGAGGACGAGGAGCCAGCCGAGGAACGGGAAAGCGCCGCGGACCTGGAGATCCTGGCGCTGCTCGGGGAGATCAAGCAGCGGCTGGAGACGCTCGAACGGGACCGGTGACTCGATCCGGTCGGCCTGGCGTGGCGCGGTCGGAGCCGGCCATCCCCGACGCCGGCCCGCCGGCGCGGCGTGACAGGCTCCGGGGTGGACGCTACTCCGTACGAGGTGGTGACAGATGTCGATCGACCCCCGCACGACGCTGGAGGAGATCCGCGCTCGGCTGGAGGCCGAGCTGGCCGCTCTGACGGCGCGTCCGGAGCCGGGCGCCGGCATCGGCTTCGGCAAGCGGGTCGGGGACGGCACCTCGATCGCGGTGGAGCGGATCACCGACGTCGCCAAGCAGGAGAACTTGATCGTCCAGCTGGAGCAGACCCAACGCGCGCTCGCGAAGCTGGACGAGGACACGTACGGGCTGTGCGACGAGTGCGGCACCGCCATCGGCGCCGAGCGGCTGGAGCACCGTCCTTATGCCACCCGCTGCGTTCCGCACGCGAACTGATCGCGGGCCGCGAAATCCGCTGACACCAGGCGGCTGCGTCAGGCAGGCTGGCAGGCGCGAACCGAGACGACGGGGGACCACATGTCGGTGCAGCAGATCGTCCGCACGCACGCGAGCGGCCGGAGCCGCCCGGCTCGAACGGTCGCGGTGGTGTTGGCGGGCTCGGTCACGGCGATGCTCGCCGTCGCCACGCCGAGCGCCGACGCGGATGGCCGGTCCGAACGAGCGCCTCGGTGCGCCGGGTACCAAGCCACGCTGGTGGGCACCAACCAGACAGACACGCTGCGCGGCACACCGGGTCGCGACGTGGTGGTGGCCCGCGACGGTGACGACAGCATCCGCACCGGCCGCGGCAGCGACCTGGTCTGCGCGGGCGACGGGTTCGACCACGTCGTCCTCGGGCGCGGCCGTGACCGGGCGAGTGGGGGCGACGGTGACGACACCCTGGTCGGCTCCGGCGACCGGGACCTGCTGCTGGGCCAGAAGGACGTGGACGCCCTCTTCGGCGGCCGGGGCGACGACGAGTTGGTGGGTGGTCGCGGCACCGGGCTCGTGGTGGAGGCACTGGTCGGCGGTCGGGGTGACGACCGGCTGGTCGGGGGACGCGGACGGGACACCGCGCAGTACTTCGATTCCAAGGAAGGGGTCGTCGTCGACCTGCGCAAGGGTCGAGCCACCGGCAACGGGCGTGACCGCCTGGTCGGCATCGAAGGGGTGGTCGGCTCCAACGCCGCCGACCTGCTGATCGGGGACGACCGCGGCAACGGGTTGTTCGGCCAGGGCGGCAACGACCGGATCGTCGGCAAGGGGTCCGGGTTCACTCGTGGAACCGAGGACGTGCTGTCCGGCGACCAGGGCGACGACACGCTTCTCGGCGGGCGTGGTGGCGACGTCGCGGCGTACCTGCGGCTGTTGCGCCCGGTGCACGTCCGGCTGCGCGCCGGGGTGGCGATCGGCCAGGGCGGTGACCGGCTGTCGGGGGTGGACTCGGTGTGGGGGTCGCGGTTCGACGACCGGTTGGTCGGTGACGGTGCCGACAACACGCTCCTGGGCTTCGATGGCGACGACTACCTGGCCGGTGCTGGGGGCACCGATGTGCTCGACGGTGGTGCCGGGGCGGACACCTGTTCGGACCCGGTCGACCCCGGGATCAGCTGTGAGTTCTCCGCTGCCGCCGAGTCCCGCGGTGCGGGGCAGTGGTCGAGCCCCTGGTTGGGCGTCGCGATGCGCTGACCCACCCACCCCGACCCCACCTCCCCACCTCTTCACCTCCCCACCTCCCCACCTCCCCCACGATCCGCGACTTTTGCAGGAGATGAGCGCCTGCAAAAGTCGCGGATCGTGAGCGGGGGCTGGGGGATGGGGGCTACCGGCGGGACCGCATCTCGTCGTCGTCCTCGTCGTCGTCCTCGTCGTCGCCCCCGTCACCGTGGGCGTTGCCGACCAGTTCGATCTCCTCGACCGTGCCGGTGTCGTCATCCACGTCGACCTCGGCGACCTCGACTCCGGCCTGCAGGTCCTCGACCGTGGCGTCACCGCCGCCGGGGCCGGAGTGGTCCTCCCACTCCACCTCGGTGTCCTCGGTGAGCACCAGCGCCAGCGTCGACCCGGTGACTGTCTGCACGGTCAGCGTCCAGCTCGAAGCGTCGTAGCCGGTGATGGTGCCGAGCACGTCGTCGCCGTCCTCGTCGTCCTCGCCGTCGCCGTCCTCGTCGCCGTCACAGCTGTCGTCGTCGGTGTCGTCCTCGTCCTCGTTGGACTCGCCGTCCTCGTCGCTGTCCTCGTCGCCGTCCTCGTCGCCGTCGTCGTCGGAGTCGCTGTCGCGCCACTTGGTGCGCTGCTCGTTCTCGTCCTCGTCGGAGACGTCGTCGCTGTCGGCGTCGTCGTCGTCGGCGCCGCAGTTCTCGTCCGAGTCGTCCTCGTCCTCGTTGTCGGTGCCGTCGTGGTCGGCGTCCTCGTCGCCGTCCTCGGTGCCGTCGTCGTCGGTGTCCGGGTCGTCCACGTCGGTCGAGCGACGGTCGTCGTACACCTCGTCGCCGTCGTCCATCCCGTCGCGGTCGGTGTCCTCGACCTCGGGCAGGGTGCCGCGGCGGAACTCGGCGATGTTGCGCAGGCCGTCGCGGTCGAGGTTCAGCCGGGCGTCCTTGTGGAACGGGCGCAGGCCGTGCCGCTTCTCCCAGCGGTCGGGCATGCCGTCCCGGTCGCTGTCCTGGGGTGCTGCCGTCGCGGGTGCGGCGAACAGCAGGGCGGTGGACAGCAGCGTGCCCAGTCCGGTGGTCAGCGCGACAGCGCGCCGGGGGGTGGATCGGTTCATCGGGAACTCCGTTGACTCAGGGTGGCGCGGGGAACCGCCGATTACTTTGGGTGATCGAATGGTCACCTGACGTAGCCATCCGCCACCATCCACTGAACGGCTCAGCCGACTGGGACCTAGGTCGTATGCCCTTTCGGGCAACCCAGCACGCCGCTCGGCCGCCGGCCCCTCGCTCCCGCCTCGTTCCCCTCCCCACGATCCGCGACTTTTGCAGCGCAGCGGACCTGCAAAACCCGCGGATCGTGACCGGGAGGGGCGGGGTGGGTGGGTCAGTCCTCGACCACGTGGGAGCGGAACCTCTCGCGCGCGACCGTCCACCGCTCGGCGTCGAATCCGCCACCCGGGGTGAGGCAGTCCACCGCGTCGTAGGCCATCGCCATCGCATGGTGGGTGTTGTCGTGCGCGAACAGGCCCAGCCGTCCGAACGTCGTGACCCGGGGCAGCATCGCCGCCCACGCCTCGAGGCCGGCGAGGCGGTCGGCGAATCCCCGCTCGTACACCGGGTAGACGTGCGACAGCCGGCGCACCTGCACCCCGGCCGCGTGCACCGGCGGCAGGTCCAACGCCGCCAGCGAGTCGACCACCAGCCGGCCCAGCGTCTCGTCGTCGGCGGACCACAGGTCGTCCCCCGCCGAGCACGGGATCTCCGCACAGAGCACGGTCCGGTCGACCGGGTCGGCCGCACTGACTCGGTAGTTGACCGGCTCGCTGATCCGGGTCACCGGCGTCTCCGGCCCGGGCAGGTAGTGCGCGTCGTAGGGGGTCCAGCGACCGCCCGCATGCACGACGTAGACCAGCACCATGGCGCGGAACCGCAGGCCACCGGCGTCGGCGATGGCGGCGGGCGGCGCCGGCGGGGTCATCAGCGTGGCGAGCACCGGCAGTGGCAGAGTCGAGAACACCTGCCGTGCCCGGTGCTGCCGATCGTCGCTGTGCACCAGCACCGAGTCGCCGTCCGGACGCACGCTCGTGACGCCGTGCCCGGTGACCAGCTCCGCGCCGCTGGCCACGGCGGCGTCGGCGAGCGCGGACACGATCTGGCCGAAGCCGTGCCGCGGGTAGTGGAAGACCCGGCCCTGCCCGTCCCCGCGCCCCCGGAGCAGCCGCGCCGCCACCTTCCATGGGGTGTCGGCGGTGACTCGCACCCGGGCCTGTTCGGCGTCGATCTGCTCACCGGGCAGCCCCCACAGCTTCACCGCGTACGGGCCGTAGAACGTCTCGTACAGCTCCGGGCCGAGCGAGCGGCGCAGGACGGAGGCGTACGACTCGTCCGGTTGCCGTGGCCGGCGCACGCCGAGGGCGTCACGAGCGATCCGGGCCGCCGCGCCGGTGGGGACGGCGCGCGCGAGCTCGACCGGCCGGAGCGGGAACCCGACCCACCGGTCGTACAGCCGCAGCCGGCCGTTGCGTCGCCGGGTCTGCAGATCGGCACCCAGCAGTCCCCGCAGGTCGTGCAGCACGTGCGCCGGGGTGGCCGGGTGCAGCCGGTGACTGCCGTGGTCCACCCGGACGCCGTCGACGGTGAAGCTGCCGGCCATGCCGCCCGGCTGCTCGGCTCGCTCGACGACGGTGACCGACCACCCGCGCCGCGCGGCCCGCCAGGCCGCCGTCAGCCCGGCCGGGCCCGCGCCCAGGACGACCAGGTCGCGAGCAGCGGGGGTCACGCCGGGACGCTACCGGGGCTGCAAAAGTCGCGGATCGTGGGGAAGGGGGTGGGGACGGGGGTGGGGGTGGGGGTTCAGCTGGGCGTGTACGGCGGGCAGCACCCGGCGCAGGTAGTGGTGCAGCCGCACGAACGAGGTGCCGGTGGTCCGGAACCGGTACCGGATCGGCACCTCGGCGTAGACGAAGCCCTTGCCCAGCAGGTCCAGCGTCAGCACCTGGGCGTAGTTGTAGTCGTGCACGACCTCGGCGGCGGCCGCGGCGGCGGGCGAGAAGGCCCGGTAGCCGCTCTGCCCGTCGGTCAGGTCCGGCCGGCGGGTCATCCAGCGCACCCAGGCGGTGAGCACGGTGTTGCCCAGCCGTCGGTGCGGCCGCATCGTCTCGATCGTGCCGGCGAACCGGCTGCCGATCACGTAGTCGGCCGAGCCGTCGAGCACCGGGGCTGCCAGCGAGGCCAGGTCCTCCGGGTGGTACTCCCCATCGGCGTCCAGGTAGACCACGCAGGCAGGGTCCAGCGCCGTCGCCTCGGCCAGCCCGCGGCGGACCGCCGCGCCTAGGCCCCGGTTCGGCTGCACCCGCACCACCCGCGCGCCGGCCCGCTCGGCGACCTCGGCCGTCGCGTCGGTGGACCCGTCGTCGACCACCAGGACGTGCACCGACCGTCCCTGCACCCGGCGGGGCAGCCGTGCCACCACCTCGCCGACGGTCGCCTGCTCGTCGTGCGCCGGCAGGAACGCCACGACCGGAGCAGCCGGGTCCCGCTGCGCAGGCGCTGCGGGCGTGGGCCGGTCCGGCAGCCGGTACGGCAGCCGCCACCGCCCGAGGTAGCCGGGGGCCGGGACGACCAGGGCGGGCACGCCGAGGAACAGGGCGTAGGCGGTCTTCAGCGCGTGCGCGAGGAGCACCACTGCCACCCCCTCGGCGGCCGGAACCCCCGCGGCAACCAGCGCGGCAGTGCCCGCAGCCTCGTAGCTGCCCAAGCCGCCCGGCGTCACGGCGACCGCCTGGGCCAGGATCGTCACCGCCGTGACCGCCACCGCCTCGCCGTACGACAGCGACAGTCCGGCGGCGTCCGCGACCGCGAGCAGCACGGTCGACTCGAGCAGCCAGGCCGCGGCAGCGGAGCCGGCGACCGCCGGTCCGGGCAGCCGCAGCCCGGCGCCGCCCCGCGCCAGCCGCGACATCCACAGCGCGGCGGCCGCGAGCACGCCGAGCAGCAGGCCGGCCAGCAGCCCGGCGGCGGGGATCGACACCAGCCCGCCGGACCCGCCCGAGCCGCCGGTCCCGCCGCCGAGCAGCGCGGGCGCGGCCAGTGCCGCCAGCAGCACCAGCGCGAGCAGGTCGGCCGCCCGCAGCGCCACCGCGCTGGACAGCACCGGCGCCAGCGGCAGCGCGGTCCGGCGGCGCACGCTGGTCACCCGCAGCACCTCGCCGAGCCGCAGCGGCAGCACGTGGTTCCCGAGCAGGGACACGTGCAGTGCGGCCCAGGACTGCCCGGCCGAGAGCCCCGGCAGGACGTGGCACCAGGCCCAGGTCCGCAGCGCGAACGCCGCCGCGTACGCCAGCAGGGCAGCCGACACCGTCAGCGGCGCGCCGGCCACCCCGGCCGCGGCGGTCCGCAGTTCGGCCAGGTCCACCACCGCGGTGAGGTAGCCGGCAGCGACGGCCAGCACCACCACCCCGATGCCGGTCCGGAGCAGCGACCGCCGGGTCGGGGGGCGCCTGGTCATCGATTGCATGGTTAGGAGAGGATGCCCTAAGTTCGCCCCGTCCAGCCACCCGCCCCCGGGCCTTCCCCCGGCGTCCTCTCCCGGAGCCCCTCGCATGCCCCTGACCCCGGCAGCAGCAGCGCCGCGCGACAGCGCGGCGCCGGCGGTCGTGGTCACCGGTGCGGCGGGCTTCCTCGGCGGGCACCTGGTCGACCGCCTGCTCAGGCAGCAGACGTCCGTGCTCGGTGTGGACCGGCAGCCGGTCCCCGATCACCTCGCCGGCCGGCCCGGCTTGACCTGGGCGCGCACCGAGCTGACCGACCCGCTCGGACGAGAGCCGGTCGACGAGGCGTTGCGAGCCGCGGAGGCGGTGTGGCACCTCGCCGGCTGCCCCGGCGTTCGGGACCGGGCGGCCGACGTGGACCGGCGACGCCACCGGGACAACGTGCAGGCGACCGCCGCCGTCCTGGCCGGCACACCGCTGCACACACCGCTGCTGCTGAGCTCGTCGTCGTCAGTCTACGGCGGCAGCCGCTCCGGGCGGCCGTGCGCGGAGTCCGACCTCCTCGACCCGCAGGGCGGGTACGCGGCCAGCAAGGTGCGCGCCGAGCGGCTGTGCGGCGACCGCGCCGCGGCCGGGGGGCACGTGCTCGTGGTGCGGCCGTTCACCGTGGCCGGGGAGCGGCAGCGGCCGGACATGGCGCTGTCGCAGTGGATCGACGCCGCCCGGCGCGAGCGGCCGCTGCAGCTGCTGGGGTCGCCGGATCGGACCCGGGACGTCACCGACGTCCGGCAGGTGGCGCGGGCCCTGGTGGACCTCGCCCGGTGCGGCGCCACCGGGACGGTCAACCTCGGCACCGGCAGGGCGCACACCCTCGCCGCGCTCGCCGACGCGGTCTGCCGCGCCGTCGGGCGCGACGTCCCGCGCGTCGTACGGCCGGCGGGCTCGGTCGAGGTCCGGCACACGCTGGCGGACACCGCCCGGCTCGAGCGGCTGGTCGGCTGGACCCCGCGCACCGACCTGGCCGAGCTCGTCGTCCGGCAGGCTGCTGCCCAGCCGGACGCGGTGCTCGGCGTGGGGACCGCGGCGGCGACCGGATGACCGACCGGATCGCCGTCCGCGCGCCGAGCCGTCGCCGGCTGGCGGCGGTCGTGGCTGCCGTCGGACTGCTCGCGACGGTCGCCGCGGTGCTCGGGATCGGGGTGGCCGGCGCCGATGACGCCCGTGCGGCGGTCGACGAGCCGCAGTACCTGCTCAGCGCCCTCAGCCTGTGGGAGGACGGCGACCTGGACATCGCCGACGAGCTCGCCGCCGACCGCTCCGAGCCGTACCACGCCGCCGAGCTGCCCGTGCAGACCGCGGACCGCCCGGACGGCAGCCGGCTGAGCCCGCACGACCCGCTGTTGGCGCTGCTGCTCGCTCCGGCGGTGGGACTCGGCGGGTGGGTGGCCGCCAAGGTCGCGCTCGCCCTGCTGGCCGGGGTGCTCGCTGCGCTCAGCGTCTGGGTGGCGGTTCGCCGGTTCGCCGTGCCGCTACCGGTGGCGGGAGTCGTCGGCGCCGTGGCGTTCGGCACCGCCCCGCTGGCGGTGTACGGGCAGCAGGTCTACCCCGAGCTTCCGGCCGCGCTGCTCGTCATGGTCGCCGTGGCGGCGCTCACCGGCCCGTTCGGACGCGCCGGCCTCCTCGGCTGGTCACTGGCGGTGGTCGGGCTGCCCTGGCTGTCGGTCAAGTACACCCCGGTGGCGGCGGTCCTCGCCGCCGCCGGACTGGGGCTGCTCTGGCGGCACGCGGGGTCCCGGGTCGCCGGCGCCTGGGCCGGGCTGCTCGCGCTCGCCGGCGGGATCTTCCTCGCGGCGCACCGGGTCGTCTACGGCGGCTGGACCGCGTACGCCAGCGGCGACCACTTCCAGGCCGGTGGTGAGCTGACCGTGGTGGGTGCCAGCCCGGACTACGTCGGCCGGGCCGGCCGGCTGACCGGGCTGCTCCTCGACCGGGACTTCGGCCTGACCGCCTGGCAGCCGGGGTGGCTGCTGCTGGTTCCGGCCCTCGCCGCCCTGCCCTGGCTCGCACCCTCGCGCTGGCGGGTCCCGGCCGCGGTGCTCGCCGCGGGCTGGCTGGTGGCGACGTTCGCCGCGCTGACCATGCACGGGTTCTGGTTCCCCGGGCGCCAGGTCGTGGTCGTGCTCCCGCTCGCGGTGCTCGCGGTCGCGGTCTGGCTCGGGCACGTACACCGACGGGCGACCGGCCCGGTCCGGTCCGTCGTACTCACCGTCGCCGGGCTCGCCGCCGCCGCCGGCGTGGCCGCCTACGGCTGGCTGCTCGTCGCCGGCTGGACCGGCGACGTGACCTGGGTCGGCGCTCCGGACGCCGATGTGCCCGCCGGGCTGACGCCGTGGCGAGCCGTACTCCCCGACCACCGAGACCTCGGCACCGACACGCTGCTGCTGGACGTCGGCTGGACCGCCGCGCTGCTCGTCGTGGCGGTCGCCGCCGCCCGCTCGGCGCGACGGACCGCGCGAGCCGATCGCCTCCCGCCGCCATCCTCTGACGACGACCCGACGACCACGCCCAGCCCCCGGACCCGACCCGCCACCTCGAGGAGCACGCCGATGTCATCGTCCACCGCCCGCCGTCTGGCCACCGCTCTCGTCCTGGCCGGCGCGCTCACCGGCCTCACCGCCTGTTCCGACGACGGCGCGGACGTCCGCCAGCTGGAGGGGGAGTGTGCCGAGAGCGCGAGCGGCACCGGCTCGGAGACCAGCGGCTCGGAGTCCAGCGGCTCGGAGACCAGCGGCTCGGAGACCAGCGGTTCGGCTGCCGAGGAGTGCGAGACCACGCCGTCCACCGAGGAGTCGTCGTCGCAGTGATCCGAGGCCGAGCCCCCGGCCGGGTGCGGCCGCTGCTCGCGGCCGCCCTGGCGGTGGTCACGCTGGCCGCGGTCGGCTGCACGTCGACCGACGACCAGGTGGTGCGGGTGTACTCGGCACGCCACTACGACCTGGAGCGGGCCTTCCAGGAGTTCTCCGACGACACCGGCATCGACGTGGAGTTCCTGTACGGCGACGACGCCGAGCTCCGGGAGCGGATCGAGGCCGAGGGCGAGGACACGCTGGCCGACGTCTACATGACCGTGGACGCCGGCAACCTGGCGCTGGCGGCGGAGGAGGGCGTGTTCCAGCCGGTGCAGTCCGACGTGCTCGAGGCCGCGGTGCCGGCCAACCTGCGCGACCCGGAGGACCGGTGGTTCGGGCTGGCCGAGCGGGCCCGCACGATCGTCTACGACCCGGACTCGGTCGACCCGACCGAGCTGTCGACGTACGAGGACCTGGCCGACCCGCGGTGGGAGGGCCGGCTGTGCCTGCGCGGCGCCACCGAGACCTACACCCAGTCGCTGGTGGCGAGCATGATCGCCCGACTCGGCTACGAGGAGACCAGGCAGGTCGTCCAGGGTTGGGTGGACAACGCGGAGATCTTCGGCAACGACGTCGACCTGCTGGAGAACATCGCCAGCGGCGACTGCGAGGTCGGGATCGCCAACCACTACTACCTCGCCCAGCTGATCGACGCGGACCCCGACTTCCCGGTCCGCGTGTTCTGGGCGAACCAGCAGACCAGCGGCACGCACGTCAACGTCTCGGGCGCCGGGGTGACCGCCGAGGCCGACGACCCCGACCTGGCCCGCGAGCTGCTGGAGTGGCTCGCGACCGACGGGCAGGAGGTCTTCACGGCCGGCAACTTCGAGTACCCCGTGAACCCCGACGTGCCACCGGTTCCGCTCGTCGCCGACCTCGGCTCCTTCCGGGCGGACCGGCTGCAGGCGGCCGAGCTCGGCACCTTCAACGCGGACGCGATCCGGCTGATGGCGGAGACCGGCTATGAGTAACGCGCCCGCGGTGGCCGCGCCGGACGCCGCTCGCGGCGACGGGCCGGCGGCACCGCGCCGCACCCCGTGGCGACTGCGCCGGGACGGCCGCTGGGCGTGGCGCGCGGTCGTCGTGCTGGTGGCCGCGCTGGTGGTGGTGCCGGTCGGGCTGGTCGCGGTCAGCATCCTGACGCCGACGCGGGAGGTGTGGTCGTTCTGGTGGGGCACCCAGCTGCCCGGGATGCTCGTCACCACGGTGGTCCTGCTGGTGGGGGTGATCGCCTGCACCCTGGTCCTGGGTGCCGGCCTGGCGTGGCTGGTCGGCCGCTACCGCTTCCCCGGCCAGCGCTGGTTCTCCTGGTTGCTGGTGCTGCCGCTCGCGGTGCCGTCGTACGTGCTGGGCTTCGTCTACCTCGGCCTGCTGGACCATCCCGGGCCGGTGCAGACGGCGCTGCGCGCGGTCTTCGGACCGGGGGTGTGGTTCGCGGAGATGCGGTCGCTGCCGATGGCCGTGGTCGTCCTGTCGCTGGCGTTCTACCCCTACGTCTACCTGCTGGCGCGGGCCGCGCTGACCGAGCAGACCGCCGCCACCTACGAGGCGGCGCGCGTGCTCGGACAGGGACCGCTGACCGCGGCCCGCAGGGTGGTGCTGCCGCTCGCCCGGCCGTCCCTGGCCGCCGGGGCCGCACTGGTCGCGATGGAGACGCTGACCGACTTCGCCACCGTGCAGTACTTCAACGTGCAGACGGTCTCGGTCGCGGTGTTCCAGATCTGGAACGGGATGTACGACCGCGTCGCCGCCACCGAGATCGCCTCGCTGGTGCTGCTGTTCGCGATCGCGGTGATCGCCCTGGAGCGGCTGGCGCGCGGGCGGGCCCGCTTCCACCAGCGCGGCGGAGCCCGGACGGTCGAGCCGGTGTACTTGAGCGGACGCCGGGCGTGGGCGGCGACCGGCCTGTGCAGCCTGGTGGTCGGGGTGACGTTCGTCGTCCCGGTGGCCCAGCTGGTCGCCTGGTCCAGCGCCACGACCCTGTTCGACGCCGGCGGCGCACTGGACCCGCGCTACCTGACGTACCTGCTGAACAGCCTGACGGTCGCCGGTCTGACCGCGCTTGCCTGCGCCGCGCTCGGCGTCCTGGTCGCCAGCGGGACTCGGCTCGGCGGCGGTGCCTCCACCCGACGGCTGGCCCGACTCGCGACCGTCGGCTACGCCGTGCCCGGCCCGGTGGTCGCCATCGGCGTGCTCGGCATGCTGGCCGCGGCCGACACCGCGCTCGACGCTGTCGGCTCGTCGTGGGGCGGAGTGCTGGTGACCGGGACGCTGGTGGGGCTGATCTATGCCTACGTCGTGCGCTTCCTGGCCCTCGCCTACAACAGTGTGGACGCCAGCCTGGAGAAGGTCGCCCCGTCGGTCACCGACGCGGCGCTCACCCTCGGCGCCACGCCCCGTAGCGTGGTCCGTCGGATCCACCTGCCGTTGGTACGGTCCGGAGTCGGCGTCGCGCTCGTGCTGGTTGCGGTGGACGCCCTCAAGGAGCTGCCGGTCGTGTTGCTGCTGCGACCGTTCGGCTTCGAGACGCTGGCGATCTGGGTCTACCAGCTCGCATCGGAGTCACGGTGGGAGCAAGCCGGTCTGCCCGCGCTGACGATCGTCGCGGTCGCGCTGGTCCCGGTCGTGCTGCTGTTCCGCAAGACGCTGCAGATGTCGCAGCCCGGCACCGGAGAGGAGCAGGGATGAGCCCCGACGGCCCGGTTCTCGTGCTCCGCGACGTGTGCAAGCGCTTCGGCCCGGTGGTCGCGCTCGACGGGGTCAGCCTCGAGGTGGAGTCGTCCGAGCTGCTCGCCGTGGTCGGCCCGAGCGGGTGCGGCAAGTCCACGATGCTCCGCGCCATCGCCGGTCTGGTCCGGGTCGACTCGGGACGCATCCTGGCCGGTCCGCACGAGGTGGTCGGGCCGACGACCTTCGTGCCCCCGGAGCGGCGAGCCGTCGGCGTGGTCTTCCAGGACCTGGCGCTGTTCCCGCACCTGGACGTGGCCGGCAACGTCGCGTTCGGGCTCGGCCGGCGGCTGCCCGACCGGGGCAAGCGGGTCCGCGAGGTGCTCGACCTGGTCGGCCTGGGCGGGCTGGACCGCCGCTACCCGCACGAGCTGTCCGGCGGCGAGCAGCAGCGGGTGGCGTTGGCTCGCGCGCTCGCACCGGGACCGGCCGTGGTCCTGCTCGACGAGCCGTTCTCGCACCTCGACCGCAACCTGCGCACCGTCGTCCGCGAGCACACCGTCGAGGTGCTGCGGGCCGCCGGTGCCACCGGCGTCTTCGTCACCCACGACCAGGAGGAGGCTCTCGCCGCTGGTGACCGGGTCGCGGTGATGCGGGCCGGCCGGCTGGAGCAGGTGGCCGCGCCCGAGGAGGTCTTCCACCACCCGTCCAGCCGATTCGTCGCCACCTTCCTCGGCGAGGCCGACTTCGTCCCCGGCCGGCGTACCGGGGACCGGGTGCAGACGGTGTTCGGGTCGCTGCCGGTCACCGGGGCCGGCAGCGGGCACTGTCAGGTCATGCTGCGACCGCACGAGGTCGCCGTCGACGCCGACGCGGCGGGCACCGCAGTCGTCGTCCACACCGAGTTCCGGGGGGCGCTGGTGCTGCACCACGTCCGGCTCGCCGACGGCAGCATGCTGCGCGGGATGCGCCCGCACTCCTCGCCGCTGGTCCCCGGGACCGCGGTCCGAGTGCGGCCGGTGGTGGACCACCCGCTGACCGCGTTCGAGTGCTGAGGCGCCGGACGTGACCGGGGGCGAGGACGCCTGCGCGCCGATCCGCACCGAGCGGCTCGACCTCGTGCTCCTCACCCGGGCCTGGGTGGACGCGTACGTCGAGGGCAGCCGGCTCCCGGACCTGGGGTTCCGCGACCCGGACGGGTTCGTCGGAGGCTCGGAGTACGTCGTGCACCTGCGGGCCGAGCAGCTGCGACACGCACCGGACCACGAACCGTGGCTGCTGCGCGCGATGGTCCTGCGCGCCGCCGGCACGGCCGTGGGCTACGCGAACTTCCACGCCCCGCCCGACGAGCGGGGCATGGTCGAGATCGGCTACCAGGTCGTTCCGCGGCACCGCAGGCGTGGCTACGCCACCGAGGCGGCGCAGGGGATGTGGGGCTGGGCCGGCCGGCACGGTGCGCGGGTGCTCCGGGCCGCCATCGCCCCCGACAACGAGGCGTCGTTGGCCATGGTGGCCCGGGCCGGCTTCGTCCGCGTCGGCGTGCAGCAGGACGAGGTGGACGGCGAGGAACTCGTGTTCGAGCGCCCGGCCTGAGCCGTCCTCACCACCCGTCGCCCAGCGCCATCCCGGCGACCACGGCGACCAGCCCGGCCGCGACGCTGAGCGCGACGTTGCCGATCGCCGCCAGCACTGCGCGCTCCTCCAGCAGGCGGACGGTCTCCCAGGTGAACGTCGAGAACGTCGTGTAGGAGCCGAGGAAGCCGGTCCCGACCGCGGTCAGCAGGAGCGGGTCGAATCCGAGCGGCTCGGCGCCGCCCATCAGCACGCCGAGCGCGAACGTCCCGGTCAGGTTGACCACCATCGTCCCCCAGGGCAGCAGCCACGGCGAGGACAGCTGCACCAGCTGGTCGACCAGGTGCCGGCTGGGTGCCCCCAGCGCGGAGCCGAGGGCCACCAGCAGCACGGTGGTCACCGCGCCCCCGGCTCGGGATCCGGGTCGGCGTACCCGATCGTGTCGACGTCGTCGAGGATCACCAGACCGCCGGTGAGCAGCTCGTCGAGCGTCGGCAGGAAGGCGTCGATCCGCTCCCGCGAGTCGACGATGACCACCGCGACCGGCAGGTCCTCGGACAGGCTGAGCACCCGGCTGGTGTGCACCCGCCGCCCGGCGCCGAACCCCTCCAACCCCCGGAAGACCGACGCGCCGGCGAGACCGGCCGTGTGCGCCCGGTGCACGATCTCGGTGGACAGCGGCCGGTGGTGCCAGTGATCGGACTCGCCGACCAGGACGGTCAGCCGGCGCGCGGGCTGGCGCGTCCTCATCGGCTGCTCCCTCGCCCGCGTGTCGCGCTCACGGTCGCCCGCCCGAGCAGCAGCCCGGCGCCGGTGGCGAGCAGCCCGGCGAGCAGGCTCCCGACCAGGTACGCCGTGCCCGTCACCGCCGCTCCCGCCGACATCAGCTGCTGCACCTCGGCCAGCCAGGTGCTGAACGTGCTGAACGAGCCCAGGAACCCGATCGCCGCGAACGGGCGGAGGTGACGGTGCACGGGCCAGACGTCGAGCACCAGCACGAGCAACCACCCGAGCACCAGGGCGGCGCTGACGTTGGCCGCGAAGGTGCCCCACGGCACCTCGCCGGCCCGGTGCGGCAGTGCCTGCTCGACGGCGTGGCGGGCGACGCCGCCGAGGGCTCCGCCGGCCGCGACCGCGACCAGCGCACCGGGTCGCGGCGCGAGGCGGGAGGTCACGTCGTCGTGGCTACTGGCTGCCGGCGACGTACTTGTTCAGCTGGTCGCGCTCGAACTCCAGCTCGCCGATCCGGGTCTTCACGGCGTCCCCGATGCTCACCAGGCCGCGCAGCTGGCCGTCGACGACGACCGGCACGTGCCGGATCCGGCGCACCGTCATCTGCCGCATCAGGTCGTCCAGGCTGTCACCGGGCTCGCACACGTGCACGTCGGTGGTCATGATCGAGTCCACCGCGGCGTCGAGCACCTCCGGCCCGTCGGCGAGTCGCCGCACCACGTCACGCTCGGACACGATCCCGTCGACCCGGTCGCCGTCGGCGCTGACCACCAGCGCACCCACGTTGTGCTCGGCGAGCGTGCTCAACAGCTCGCGGACGGTAGCGGCCGGAGCGATGGTCAGCACCGGTCCCTCGGGCTTGCCCGCCAGGACGTCCTTGATCCGCATACGGTGAGGCTAGTCCCGGGCCGACGGCGCGGCCAGAGCCCATCGGCGGGCTGGCAGCATTGCTCCGTGACCGCTTCCTCGCCGGCCGAGGCCGACCTCGTCGCCCCGTCGCTGCGGCAGCGGCTCGCGGGTGCCGCGGACACCGGTCATCTGGCCGGCGCCGCCGGCCCGGCCACGGCGTTCGGCGTGCTGGCCTGGATCAGTCTGGTGCTCGTGCTGGACGCGGACGGGTCGCTCTGGCTGCAACGCGGGCTGGGCCTGCTCACCTGGGCGTTGCTGGTGCTGATGCTGCGCGCGGAGGTGCCGCTGGTCCGGGTGCAGACCGGCGTCGTCGTGGTGCTCGCCACCGCCGTCGAGTACACCTTCTCGCCGCTGCTCGAGGTCTACACCTACCGCTTCGACAACGTCCCGGCCTACGTCCCCCCGGGGCACGGGCTGGTCTATCTGGCCGCCCTGGCGCTCGGCCGGTCGATGCTGGTGCGAGCGCACCTGCGGGTGTGCACCGCGCTCGTCCTGGTGGTCGGCGGTGCCTGGGCGCTCTACGGCGTGACCCTGGCCGCCCGGCCGGACGGGTTGGGGCTGTTCTGGTTCTGCTGCCTGGCCGGCTTCCTCGGGTGGGGGCCGTCCCGGCCGCTGTACGTCGGTGCGTTCGTCGTGGTGTCGTATCTCGAGATCGTCGGCACCGCGCTCGGCACCTGGGAGTGGCAGCCGGAGAGCCCGTTCGGCCTGGTCAGTGTCGGCAACCCGCCCTCGGGCGCGGCCGGGGGCTATGGCTGGTTCGACCTGTTCGCGCTGCTCGCGGCGGCGCCGCTGCTCGCCCACTGGCGGGCCTGGCGAGCACCCGCCGGTGCCGGCGACCGGCTGTAGCGGTTCACTCGGCGCGGGGGTCGTCCTCCGAAACGTCACCCCGCGGGTCGCGTCGGCGGGCAGCCAGCTCGTGCAGGCTGCCGCCGCCGTTGCCCTCGGCCAGCGCGCCGTCGTCGTCGGGGAAGTGGCCGACGAAGGCCATCGCCGCGTCGTGCAGCCGGCCGTTGGTGGACAGCGCGTTGCGCCCGAGCGGCCCGGCTCGGCCGTCCAGCCCGGAGAACCGGCCGCCCGCCTCGGTGACGACGACGGCCATCGCGGCCATGTCGTGCAGCGCCAGCTCCGGCTCGGCGGCGATGTCGACGGCCCCCTCCGCGACCAGCACGTGCGACCAGAAGTCACCGTATGCACGGCTGCGCCAGCAGCGGCGGGTCAGCGCCAGCACCGCGTCCAGCCGACCGATCTCGTCCCACCCGGCGAGCTCGGAGTAGGAGAACGAGGCGTCCTCGATCTCGGCGACGTCGGAGACCCGGCACGGTTTGGCGTTCAGCAGCGATTTGCCCGTCCAAGCGCCCTCGCCGCTCGCCGCCCACCAGCGCCGGCTGAGCGCCGGGGCGGAGACGCAGCCCACCACGACCTCGTCCTCCTCCATCAACGCGATCAGGGTGGCCCACACCGGCACGCCGCGCACGTAGTTGTGGGTGCCGTCGATCGGGTCGACCACCCAGCGCCGGGACCCCCAGCCGGTCGACCCCGCCTCCTCCCCGAGCACCGCGTCGCGGGGGCGGGCTCGCGACAGCGTCCGGCGGATGCCGTCCTCCACGCTGCGGTCGGCGTCGGAGACCAGCGTCGAGTCCGGC
This sequence comes from uncultured Actinomycetota bacterium, assembly GCA_963704295.1. Taxonomy (GTDB): domain Bacteria; phylum Actinomycetota; class Actinomycetes; order Propionibacteriales; family Nocardioidaceae; genus JACCVL01. Next base: position 2,363,584 of record OY969884.1, read on the forward strand.
TTGGTGGACACGTGCAGGTCCACCGAGCGGAACCGTTCCATGGTGAGCGAGTCGGCGTCGTCCGCGAGCACGTGCGCGAGCCGGAGGTCGTCGGTGTGCGTGCGAGCCATGGTCGAGAGGCTATCCCGCGACCGGGGTCTGCCCTTTCGGGCAAGGCGGCGGCGATTCGCGACGGCCGTCCCGCGCCGCGGCCTAGTGTCGAAGGCGCGTCGACGCGGGCCCCGTCGATGGGCGGCCGCAAGCGACGGGCCTGGAGGCGCCATGTTGCCGGACACCGTCAACGACCTGCCGGTGCACGCCCTCGCCGTGCACGCCACCGTGGTGCTGGTCCCGCTCGCCGCTCTGCTCGGCGTGCTGTTCGCGGTGCCGCGGCTACGCGGGTGGGCCCGGTTGCCGCTGCCGCTGGTCGCGGTCGCCGCGGCCGCGTCGACGTTCGTGTCGGTGCAGTCCGGCGAGACGCTGATGGAGGCCGGCGGTCAGGGGGCGGCGGGCCTCGGCGGGCCGGTCGCGGAGATCGTGGCTCGACACCAGGACCTCGCCGGTCAGCTGCACGTCATGGTCTGGGTGTACGCCGGGCTCGCCGTCGTGGCGGCGGTCCTGGCCGGGCGCAGCGAGTCGGCGGCCACCGCCTCGGGGCGGGACGCAGGCACCGATCACCGCCCCGCCGGGCGGGGTGGGGTCGTGGGGTCGGTGCTCAGCGTGCTGCTGGTGCTCGCGGCGATCGCGGTCGGGGTGCAGACGTACCGGGTCGGTGATGCCGGCTCCACCGCCGTCTGGAACCCGACCGGCACGGTGGACTACAGCGGCTCCGGAGGCTGAGCGGCGTCAGTCGCCCGCGCCGGGGTCCCGGCTGGACAGCAGCCGGCGGAACGACGCCACCCGCTCGGGGTCGATCCGCCCGGCGGTGACGGCGGTGTCCAGCGCGCACTCGGGGTCGGCGGCGGTGTGCCCGCAGCCGCGCGGGCAGTCGGCGGTGGCCCGGTCGAGGTCGCCGAACGCGGAGATCAGCCGGTCCGGCTCGACGTGGGCGAGCCCGAAGGAGCGGATGCCCGGGGTGTCGACGATCCAGCCGCCCCCGGGCAGCCGGAGGGCGATCGCGGAGGTGGACGTGTGCCGGCCACGACCGGTCACGGTGTTGACCACGCCGGTGTCCCGCGCGGCGCCGGGCACCAGCTGGTTGACGAGCGTGGACTTGCCCACACCGCTGTGTCCGACCAGCACGCTCACCCGGTCCCGGAGCCGCTCCCGCAACGGGTCGATGTCACCGTCGCGCTGGACCGCCACCGCCTCGACGCCGAGCGGCTCGTACCAGGCGAGCAGCTCGGCGGGGGAGGCAAGGTCGGCCTTGGTCAGGCAGAGCAGGGTGTCCATGCCCGCGTCCAGCGCGGCCACCAGGGACCGGTCCACCAGCCGCGGGCGGGGTGGCGGGTCGGCGAGCGCGGTGACCACCACCAGCTGGTCGGCGTTGGCGACCACCACCCGTTCGACCGGGTCGTCGTCGTCGGCCGTGCGGCGCAGCACCGTTCGGCGCTCCTCGACCGTGACGATCCTGGCCAGGCTGCCGTCCGCCCCGCTCAGGTCGCCGACGACGCGGACGGTGTCACCCACCACCACGCCCTGTCGGCCCAGCGGTCGCGACTTCATCGCGGTGACCACGCGCTCGGCTGCTCCGTCCGGGTCGCGCACCAGCAGCGTGAAGCGGCCGCGGTCAACGGTGGTCACCAGTGCGGTCGCGGCGTCGTCGTAGGCCGGCCGGTCCTTGGTACGAGGCCGGGTGTGCCGCCGCGGTCGGTCGTAGTGCGCCTCGTCGTCCCAGCGGCTCATCGCGGCAGCCGGGCCCAGGCGTCGGCGAAGCCGGGGAAGGTCTTGGCGGTGCTGTCGACGTCCTCGATCTCGACGCCGTCGACGGCGAGCCCGAGCACTGCTCCGGCCTGGGCCATCCGGTGATCGGCGTAGGTGTGCCAGCGTCCGCCGTGCAGTGCGCGGGGCCGGATCTCGAGGCCGTCCGCATGCTCGGTGACGTCGCCACCCAGCGCGTTGACCTCGGTGGCCACGGCCGTCAGTCGGTCGGTCTCGTGCCCGCGCAGGTGTCCGATGCCGGTGAGCCGGGACGGGCCGTCCGCCAGCGCGCACAGGGCGGCGAGCACCGGCGTCAGCTCGCCGACCTCGTGCAGGTCCAGCTCGACTCCGTGCACGCCGGCCGTGCCGACCACCTCCAGGTCCGGTCCGGTCCGGCGCACCTCTGCACCCATCGCGGCGAGCAGCTGCCGCAACCGGTCACCCGCCTGGTCGGTGCGCTCCGGCCAGTCCCGCACGCGGACCCGGCCGCCGCTTGCCAGGGCCGCCGCCAGGAACGGCGCGGCGCTGGACAGGTCCGGCTCGATCGTGGCGTCGAGCCCGGCGATCGGACCGGGCCGGACCAGCCACCGGTCCGGTGCGGGCTGCTCGACGTCGACACCGCGTCGAGTCAGCTCCGAGACGGTCATCTGGACGTGTGGCCGGGAGGGCAGCGCAGCGCCCACGTGCCGTAGGTCCAGCCCGTCCTCGAACCGGGGGGCGGCCAGCAGCAGGGCCGAGACGAACTGGCTCGACGCGGCGGCATCAACGGTGACGGTGCCGCCGCGTACCGATCCGGTTCCGTGCACGGTCAGCGGCAGCCCTCCGGTGGCGTCGGCGGCCTCGACCCGTACCCCGAGGTCACGCAGCGCCGAGACCGTCTGCCGCAGCGGGCGCTCCCGTGCCCGGGCGTCCCCGTCCAGCCGGACGGTCCCGACGGCGAGTGCAGCCACCGGCGGGAGGAACCGCATCACCGTGCCGGCGAGGCCGCAGTCGACCTCCGCCGGGCCGGTCAGGTCCGCCGGGTCCACCCGCCAGCCAGCGGCGTCGTCGGTGCGCAGTCCGGTGCCGAGGGCACGCAGTGCGGCGACCATGAGCTCGGTGTCCCGGGCCACCAGCGGCCGGCGCAGGACCGACGGACCGGAGGCGAGGGCGGACAGCACCAGCGCGCGGTTGGTGAGCGACTTGCTCCCCGGCAGCGACACGCTGGCGTCGAGCGGCGTGGCGGCCCGAGGCGCGGGCCACCACCGGCTCTTCGTCGGGGCGGTCATCGGCGGCGAGCCTACGCCCGGCGGCGGGAGGTCAGTCGTCGCGTTCGAACCTGCGCTTGACCCGCCGGGCGGCGATCTCGACCCGCTCCCGCGCGGTGGGCTCGACGTCCACGGCGGCGATGATCAGCCCGCCGGTCATCGAGACGTTCTTGAGGAACTGCTGCTGCTGGAGGTTCTTGGCCTCGGGGTCGGTCTCCCGCCAGAACGGGTGCCCGGTCAGCGTCGTCGGCGCCATGCTCGCGGCCAGCGCGAGCGCGGCCAGCCGGGGGAACTTGCCCGCCGCCAGCGCCAGTCCGGCCACGACCTTGACCGCGCCGTCGACTCGTACCCAGCCGGCGGTGTCCGACGGCAGCGGGACCGCCGGCGGCATCCGCGAGGCGATCACCGGGGCGACCTTCTCGGTCACCGGGTGCGCGGTCGGCGCCAGCGCCGCGGCGTTGCGGATCTCGTCGATCCCCCCGGAGATGAACATCGAGGCGAGCATCGGACGGGCAAGGGTGCGGATCAGGCTCATGCCCCATTCATACCGTCTCCGGCCCGGCCGTGCCCATCCGCATCGACCGGCTCCGGCGCGCCGCCAAACCGGCGATGACGCATTTGCGTCGCCGGAGCGACGGGAATGCCTCATCGGTCGGCTCGGGAGGCGGTCAATAGGCTGGCCGCATGTGTGGTCGGTACGCCGCCAGCCGGTCCCCGGACGACCTGGTGGAGGAGTTCGAGGTCGAGCACGTCGACGTGCGGGAGCGGCTCGAGCCCGACTACAACGTGGCTCCCACCGACCCCGTCCCGGCGGTCCTCACCCGTCCGCCGCGCGGCCGGCGGGACGACCCGCCGGTGCGCCAGCTGGTGACACTGCGGTGGGGCCTGGTGCCGTCGTGGGCGAAGGATCCCAAGATCGGCAGCCGGATGATCAACGCCCGGATGGAGTCCGTGGCCGACAAGCCCGCCTTCCGCAGGGCGTTCGCCCGCCGCCGCTGCCTGCTTCCGGCCGACGGTTACTTCGAGTGGTACGAGACCGAGCGCCGCAACGCCAAGGGCAAGCCGGTCAAGCAGCCGTTCTTCATCCGGCCCCGCGACGGTGGCTCGCTGGCCATGGCCGGGCTGTACGAGATCTGGCGCGACCCGAGCCGCGCCGACGACGACCCCGACGCCTTCCGCTGGACCAGCACGGTGCTGACCACGAAGGCCGAGGACGAGCTCGGCCACCTGCACGACCGGATGCCGCTGCTGGTCGAGCCCGAGCGGTGGGAGCAGTGGCTCGACCCCGCGCCGCAGGGGGACGCGGACCTGCTCGGCCTGCTGGTCCCCGCGGCGCCGGGCCGGCTGGAGGCCTACCCGGTCTCGACGGAGGTCAACTCGGTGGCCAACAACGGTCGGCACCTGGTCGACCCGCTGCCGGTCGAGGAGGGCTGACGGTGCCGGAACCCGCCGGCACGCGGGTCCCGACGCCGCTGGGCGAGGCACGCGTCGTGACCTACCCGGCCCAGGACCGGTACGCCACCGTGCTGCTCTCGCACGGTGCCGGCGGCGGCCTGGACGCTGTCGACCTGGTCACCGCGGCCCGGTTGCTCCCGGCCGGTGGGGTCGAGGTGTGGCTGGTGGAGCAGCCCTGGCGGCTCGCCGGCCGGAGGCTGGCGCCCGCCCCGTCGCGCCTCGACGAGGCGTTCACCGCGGTCGTGCGGCACCGCCCGCCGCCGGCCCCGTTCCTGGTCGGCGGCCGCAGCGCCGGTGCCCGCGTGGCCTGCCGCACCGGCTCGGAGCTCGGGGCCGCCGGCGTGCTGGCGTTCTCCTTCCCGCTGCATCCCCCGGGTCGTCCGGAGCGGTCCCGGCTCGCCGAGCTGGCAGGGGTGGGGCTGCCCACCCTGGTGGTCCAGGGTGGGCGGGACGCCTTCGGCTCGGCCGACGCGGTGCGACGCGCGGTCGAGACCAGCGGCCCGGCCGCGGCCGTCTCCGTGCTGGAGGTTCCCGGCGCGGACCACGGCTTCGCCGTCCGGCAGCGCGACGGCGGGGCGGCGGCCCGAGACTCCGGCCTGGCCGATGCGCTCCAACGGGCCCTGGCCTGGATCAGGGCCGCGGTGCCCGCAGCGGGTGCGGGGAACACCTGAGCACCGGACGAGGTTGCACTTCGGGTGCTGACCACAACCTCCGCGAGTAGCCCCGGCATGGGGTGGCGGGACGGTGTTCTGGTGCTGACCGGCTCCCGGACCAGCCGGAGGACCGGCACCCCGGTACGCTGGCCGGCAATGAACGACACCGTGGACGACCTGCCGGAGATCGGCGACGACCCGGACCGGGCGGACGCGGACGAGTCGGCCGAGGACCGGGTGCTGCGCTTCGAACGGGATGCTCTGCCGTTCCTGGACCCGCTGTACTCCGCCGCGATGCGCATGACCCGCAACCCCGCGGACGCCGACGATCTGGTGCAGGAGACGTTCGCCAAGGCGTTCGCCTCGTTCCACCAGTTCCGGGTCGGGACGAACCTCAAGGCGTGGCTCTACCGCATCCTCACCAACACCTACATCAACTCCTACCGCAAGAAGCAGCGCCAGCCGCAGCAGCAGCCGACGGAGGAGCTCGAGGACTGGCAGCAGGCCGCAGCCGCCGCGCACACAGGCTCGGGTCTCAAGTCAGCCGAGATGGAGGCGCTGGAGCACCTCCCCGACTCCGACGTCAAGGACGCCCTGGCCCAGCTGCCCGACGACTTCCGGTACGCCGTCTACCTGGCCGACGTCGAAGGCTTCGCCTACAAGGAGATCGCCGAGATCATGGGGACCCCGATCGGGACGGTGATGTCGCGGTTGCACCGGGGTCGCGGCCAGCTGAGGACGCTGCTGTCGGACTACGCGCAGGACCGTGGCATGGCGGTGCCGACCGGCAAGGGCGGTGAGCGATGAGCTGCGGCAAGCCGCACGCCAAGGACTGCAGCGAGGTGCTGGTGGACCTCTACCGGTTCATCGACCATGAGCTGGACGACGCCAGTTGCGCCGAGATCCAGCATCACCTCGACGAGTGCGCCCCCTGCCTGCAGCACCACGAGCTGGACATCCTCGTCCGCCGGCTGGTGGCGCGATCGTGCACCACCCACGCGCCGGAACCGCTGCGGGACCGAGTGCTGCTCGGGCTGCGGCAGGTGGTGCAGATCGAGGTCACGGAGACGCGTCTGCCAGGGCCGACCGGCCCGCCGTCCTGACCGGGGGCTCCTCGCCTCAGGCGTTGGGGCGCTTGCCGTGGTTGGCGTTGTTCTTGCGCCGCGCGCGACGCTTGCGACCGGTCTTGCCCATCGGGTCTCCTTCGGTGTCCGGGCGGGTGCGACGGCTAGTGTCGCACGGTGATCCGAACCGAGATCGAGGCCTCCCGCGCCTATCGGGTCGACCCAGCCGACACCGCCGAGGCGCTCGGCAGCGGGGACCTTCCGGTGCTCGGCACGCCACGCCTGCTCGCTTGGTGTGAGCAGCAGACCGTCGCCGCGCTTGCGGACCTGCCGGCCGGTGCGTCCAGCGTCGGCACCCGGGTCAGCGTGGAGCACGTGCGGCCGAGCGCCGTTGGCGAGTCCGTGCAGGTGCGGGCCCGGCTGGTCCATGTCGACGGCCGGCTGCGGAGGTTCGAGGTGGTCGCGACCGACGAGCAGGGTCGCGTCGTCGGGCACGGCGAGGTGACTCGCGTGGTCGTCGACCGGGAGCGCTTCCTGACAAGGACGTCGTGACGGCGGGCTCGCGCCGCGTCACAGGTCGAGGCCGAAGCCGAGCAGGTCCACTCCGGGTCGCGGGCTCCAGTCGCGGTCCGGCAGCCGGGTGAAGCCGAGCCCGACGTACAGCTGCTGCGCGGCGGTCATCCGCCGTTCGCTGCAGAGCACCAACCGCCGGTGGCCGAGCTCGGCCGCGCGCGCCAGGCAGTGCAGCGTGAGCATCCGCGCGACCCCGCGCCGCCGGGCCCGCGGAGACACCGCAAGCATCCGGAACTCCGCCTCGCTGTCGTCCACCGCCACCTCCCGGTACGGCGACCCGACCGGGCAGAAGGTCACGGTGCCGAGGAGCGCCTCGGCGTCGGCCGCCACCCAGAGCTCGGCGTTGCGGTGCCGGTCGGCGGCGTCCAGCAGCTCGTCCAGGTAGTCGGAGTCCGCGCTGAGGAAGCCAGCCCCCCGGTAGGCCTCGAGGGTGAGCGCGCCGATCGCCTGCAGCTCCGGTTGGGCGGCCCGGCGGACGACGGGGTCAGACACCGGTGGTCTGCCGGGGGTAGGCGACCGAGGGGTCGGTGAGGACGTTGACGAGGTAGGGCACCGGTGACGCGAACGCCCGGTCCAGGGCAGCCCCGAGCTCACGCGGGTTCGCGACCGTCTCGCCATCACCACCAAGCGCTTGGACGACCGCGTCGTAGCGGGTGCCGGGCGCGAGGTCGGCAGCCACGTGGTAGCCGTAGAGCATCTGCATCGGCCCCTTCTCCAGCCCCCAGGTCGAGTTGTTGCCGACGATCATCACCAGCGGCAGGTCGTGCCGCACCGCCGTGTCGACGTCGAGCAGCGACAGCCCCGCAGCGCCGTCGCCGAACAGCACCACGACCTGCGCCGACGGACGGGAGATGCGAGCGGCGATCGCCGCCCCCATGCCCGCCCCCAGGCAGCCGTACGGGCCCGGGTCCAGCCAGCCGCCAGGACGGGCCGGCTCGACGAACTTGCCAGCGAAGGACACGAAGTCACCGCCGTCGCCGATGACGACGCTGTCGTCGGCCAGTCGCGGGATCAGCTCGCCGTAGACGCGGGCCGGGTGGATGGGGTCGGCATCGGCGCGGAGCAGGTCGGCATCCCGGTCGACCGCTGCCGCGGCGGCACGCTGCAGCGCGTCCAGCCAGCCGGACCGATCCGGTGTGAAAGGCGCGACCGCGACCGCGTCCAGCAGGCCGTCGAGGCAGAGCGACAGGTCGCCCGCGACCGCGGCCCCGAGGGTGACGTTGCCGGACACCTGGCCGGGGGAGTCCACGACGTGAACGACCGAGGCACGCGGCGTCCCGTCCTTGCCGCCGAAGGCGCCGTATCCGAGCCGGAAGTCCAGCGGCGCCCCCACCACGACAGCGAGGTCGCAGCGCCCGAGGGCGGTGGACCGGGCGCGGGTCACCAGCTGCGGGTCGCCGGCGGGGAGGATCCCGCGGCCCATCCCGTTGGCAATGACCGGCAGCCGCAGCTCTCGCGCCAGCCGGCGGGCCGACTCCTCAGCGCCGTCTGCCCACACGTCGGTGCCGAGCACGAGCACCGGCCGCTCGGCTGCGGCCAGCAGGCGGCCGGCCTCGGTCACCGCGTCCGGGTCGGCCGCTGCCGGCTCACGACGCGGAAGCCTCGGTGGTGGGGCCGTCGTGCGGCTGTAGAGCTGGTCCATGGGCACGTCGAGGAAGGCCGGTCCGCGGTGCGGAGAGCCGGCGACGGTGAACGCCGCGGACATCCGGTCGGCGAGCACGTCCACCGACGGAACCGTCTCAGCGAGCCGGGTGACGGGGCCGACCAGCGGCGGGTGGTCCAGCTCCTGTAGCGCCCCGCGCCCCCAGGTGTGCGTGGGCGCCCGGCCGCCGACCACCACCAACGGCGACCCCGCGAAGGAGGCCTGTGCCAGCCCGCTCACGGTGTTCGTCACGCCCGGACCGGCCGTCACCACGGCGAGGCCGGGAGTCCGGGTGAGCTTTCCCGTCGCCTCGGCCGCGAACACGGCGGTCTGCTCGTGCCGGACGTCGACGAGCCGCATCGGCGGGTCCGCCCTGACCGCGCCGTCGTACAGAGGGAACACGTGCGCACCGGACAGCGTGAACATGGTGCGAACACCGTGCGCGCGGGCCACGGCGACGGCATGCTCGCCGCCGTGGCCCTCCGTGCCTGCCGGCTGCGAGGTGGTCACTCCCGCAGGCTACTGACGGGTGGCCTCGCCACCGGCGGCGTCCGAGGCGGCCACCGGCGCCGGGTCCACCCCGGCGTCCCCCGCGTCGGCGCGGTAGTCGTCCGACCGGGTGCCGTCGGTGCCCTCCGAGACCCCCATCGACCGGAACACGATCGTCAGAGCGACAGCCACCAGCAGGTTCAGCGCCACCGCGGTCAGTGCGATGTAGACCTTGGTCTCGTCGACGAACGGCGGCAGCGCGACCGGTGAGCCGAAGTGGGTCACGCTCGGATCGGTCGCGCTCGGCTGCAGGTAGGCGGTCCACGTTCCGTAGACCATGCCCGCGAGCCAGCCGGTGAGCAGCGCGTACCGGTGCAGCCAGCGGGTGTAGAGCCCGATCACGATGGCGGGCAGGGTCTGCAGGATCCAGATGCCGCCGAGCAGCTGCAGGTTGATCGCGAACTCGTTCGGCAGCCCGAGCACGAAGACCAGCGCGCCGAGCTTCACCACCAGCGACAGCAGCTTTGCCTGCCGGGCCTCCTGGGCCGGAGTGGCGTCCGGCTTGAGGTAGGCCTTGTAGACGTTGCGCGTCCACAGGTTGGCCGCCGCGATGGACATGATCGCCGCCGGCACCAGGGCGCCGATCCCGACCGCCGCGAACGCGACGCCCGCGAACCAGCTCGGGAACTCGTTCTCGAACAGCTGCGGGATCGCGAGCTGGGCGTTGTCGACGTCCACGTTCGCGGCCACCGCGACGTAGCCGAGCAGGGCCAGCAGCCCGAGCAGGAACGAGTACGCCGGCAGCAGCGCGGCGTTGCGCCGGATCACGTTACGGCTGCCGGTGGACAGCACCGCGGTGATCGAGTGCGGATACATGAACAGCGCCAGCGCCGAGCCGAGCGCGAGCGATCCGTACGCCCAGTGCGCCAGCTCGCTCGGGATCATGGCGGCGGTCGGTGCGCCACCGGCCTCGGTCGCGGCCTGGTTCGTGGCGTCGATCTTGTCCTGGGCGCTGCTGAAGATCTCGTCCCAGCCGCCGAGGTGGATCGGCAGGTAGATGACCGCCACCAAGATGACGATGTAGATCAGCGTGTCCTTGACGAAGGCGATCAATGCCGGGGCGCGCAGCCCCGAGGTGTACGTGTAGGCGGCGAGGATGGCGAACGCGATGAGCAGCGGCAGGTCCCGCTCCAGCAGCGACGCGTCGGCGTCGCCGCCGATGCCCATCACCTCGAGCACCACCTGAATGCCGACCAGCTGCAGCGCGATGTAGGGCATCGTCGCGAGGATCCCGGTGGCGGCGACCGCGAGCGACAGCCCGCGGGAGTCGTACCTGCCCTGCACGAAGTCGGCCGGGGTGACGTAGCCGTGCCGGTGCGACACCGACCACAGGCGGGGCAGGAAGATGAAGATGATCGGGTAGACGACGATCGTGTACGGCACCGCGAAGAAGCCGACCGCGCTGCCGGCGTACAGCAGCGCCGGGACCGCGATGAACGTATAGGCGGTGTAGAGGTCGCCGCCGATGAGGAACCACGCGATGAAGGTGCCGAAGCCCCGACCGCCGAGCCCCCACTCGTCGAGGCTCTCCAGCGTGTCTCCCTTGCGCCAGCGTGCCGCGACGAAGCCCATCGCCGTGACCAGCAGGAAGAAGAACATGAAGACGACGAGCGCCACCATGTCCACATCGCCGCTCATCGGCTGCGCCCCTTGTTCTCGTGCCGGGACACGACGAGGAAGGCGATCCACACCAGCACCGCAGCCATCGGGATGAGCGCGAACTGGAACCAGAAGAAGAACGGCACGCCGCCGAGGTCGGGGCTCTCCCGGGCATAGAGCGGGACCATCAGCGGCAGCACGATCGGGATGCCGAGAAGCACCCCGAGCAGCACCTTGGTCCCCGTGGGAATCGGCGGTCGCTGCCGGGGAGCGGCGGTCTCTCGACCGGAGGGATCGTGGGCGGGCATGCCGGACCTCCACGCTGCAGGGGACCACACACGGCTGAGACCTCGCGTATGCGGCGAAAGCGGACGGCGCGGAGACTACCGCGTTGTCGCCGCCGCGCCCAGGGTTGACCGGCTGTCAGTCCGGCCGGGGTGCCACCGGGGCGAACAGCCACGGCCGGGCCGCCCGCAGCTCGGCCTGCACGGCCAGCACGACGTCGGCGCGAGCGGGTGGGGTGCCGCCGAAAAGCTCGGCGTCGCCCGGCACGTCCGGCCGGCCCCGCACCCCGAGCAGCAGCTGCGCGTGGAGGGCGTGCAGGAAGCCGTGCGCCCGTGCCGCCGCCCCGTCCTCTGCCGGCCCGGTCGCGGGCAGCACCCCCGGCTGCGTGGGTTCCCCGGATCCGGACCGCGCGGCTTGCCCGAGCCGGGCCACCCACCCGGTGACCCGATCGCCGTGGACCAGACCGCGGTGCAGGACCGTCAGCACGGCGTACGCGAGCCGGTCGGTCTCGTCGGGCTGCCAGCGGTGCGCGCTCGGCGCCGCCAGCCGCTCGTGCACCACGTCGAGCAGCACCTCGAGCTCCGCGGTCCCGAAGTGCCGAGACCGCGCCAGCGCCCCGAGCACCTCCGCGCCGTGTGCGAGGCAGTGCGCGCCACCGCGGCCGGGCACGGCTCCTCGCAGGTCCCGCTCGCGCACGTACCAGGTGGCGGCCCGGTCGCCCCATCGCAGCACAGCGTCGTCGGTGAGCAGGTGCTTGTCGTTGTCCCGCTCGACGGCGCGGGCCAGGACTCTCGCGGAGCAGGAGCGGCGGAAGACGGTGTCCGCACCGTCCTCGCCCAGTCCGGTCCGCAACCCCGCGGAGATGCCGTCACCCAGCGCGGCAAGCACGTCGTCGAACACGCCCTCGGCCAGCCACCGCAGCAGCACGGCGCACGCCAGCCCGTCCCGCCGCTGCGGGTCGGGGTCACCCAACATCGAGACCAACTCGGTGGTCAGCTCGGTCAGACTGCGGTCCGCGGGGACCCGGCAGTCCGCGTCCAGCACGGCTTGCCAGTAGCGCAGCGAGGACACCTGGGCATCCTGGCACGCGGCCTGCCCCCGTGGGCGTGCTGCCGGGAGCGGTCAGGTCGCCGCCTAGGCTCCCGGGGTGCCCTCCCTCGACGACGTGGTTCACCGGCACACGGCCCTCGGTCCGGAGGACCTGGAGTGGCTGCACCGTCTCGTCGCCGACTGGCAGATCGTCGCCGACCTGTCCTTCGCCGATCTGTTGCTCTGGCTGCCCGACGTCGAGTCCGGCGGGTTCTGGGTCGGTGCCCAGATGCGTCCGACCACGGGCCCGACGGCCTACGTCGACGACATGGTCGGCGGTTTCGTCCCGCATGGTCGCCGGCCGTTGCTGGACGCCGCGTGGGCGCAGCAGCGCATCGTGCGGGAGGGGGACCCGGAGTGGCGCGACGACGTGCCGGTGCGGGTGGAGGCGATCCCGGTGCGGCGGGGAGACCGCCTGCTCGGCGTGGTCGGACGCTCGACGAACCTGCTCGGCATCCGGACACCCAGCCGGCTCGAACTGTCCTACCTCCAGACCGCCGCGGACCTGACCCGGATGATCGCGGAGGGCCGCTTCCCCTACCTGGGTGAACGGTCCGATCTCGAGGAGGCCATGCGGGTCGGGGACGGCTTCGTCCGGGTCGACGCCGGTGGTGCCGTGACCTACGCCAGCCCGAACGCGTTGTCCGCGCTGCGACGGCTCGGCCTCGCCACCGATCCGGTCGGCGGCAGGCTGGTGGACGCGGTGGGGGGTCTCGTCCCGCCGTCGGCCGAGCCGGTGGCCGACTCGGTCACCGCGGTTCTGATCGGCGGCGTCCCGCGAGCGACCGAGGTGGAGAACGCGAACGCTGCCCTGGTGCTGCGCTCGATCCCGTTGCTGACGGCAGGGGAGCGCATCGGTGCGCTGCTGCTCCTCCGCGACGTCACCGAGCTGCGGTACCGGGAACGCGAGCTGGTCACCAAGGAGGCGACCATCCGCGAGATCCACCACCGGGTGAAGAACAACCTGCAGACGGTGGCCGCGCTGTTGCGGCTGCAGGCGCGGCGGATCGAGGCACCAGAGGCGCGGCAGGCGCTGCAGGAGGCGATCCGCCGGGTGGGGTCGATCGCCGTGGTGCACGACATGCTCAGCCAGTCACCGGACGAGACGGTCCAGGCCGACGAGGTGGTGGACCGGTTGTGCCGGATGGTGGTGGAGGTGCTGACGGCCGATTCGCCGGCGCAGGTGACGATCGAGCGGGAGGGGTCCTTCGGGTCGGTGCCCGCCGACGTGGCCACGCCGCTCGCGATGGTGCTGACCGAGCTGATGCAGAACGCGGTGGAGCATGGCTTCGACGGTGGGCGGGGCCAGGTCCGGGTATGTGCCCGGCGGACCCGGAGCCGCCTGGAGGTGTCGGTCGAGGACGACGGGGTCGGACTGCCCGCCGATTTCGACCCGGAGGGGTCGCTGAGCCTGGGGCTGGCGATCGTGCGCACGCTGGTGCACAACGAGCTCGGCGGTGAGCTGTCGTTCGGCAACCGGTCCGGGGGCGGGGCGTCGGTCCGGCTCAGCCTGCCGCCGGCCTGAGCGCGCTGGACCGGCTGATCAGCCGGTGCGGAGGCGCGCGCGGGCGGTGCGCCGCTTGAGCGCCCGACGCTCGTCCTCGCTCAGACCGCCCCACACCCCGTGGTCTTGCCCGGACTCGAGCGCCCAGGCCAGGCACTGCTCGCGCACATCACAGCGGCGGCAGATGGCTTTCGCGTCCTCGATCTGCAGGATCGCCGGGCCGGTGTTCCCGATCGGGAAGAACAGCTCCGGGTCCTCGTCGAGGCACGCTGCACGGTGGCGCCAGTCCACGGGGCGGCTCCTTCGTCGGTCAGCGGGTACCGGTCCTCCCGGACGCCCCGCATGTGAACTCGTTCACTAGCTGGGACGAAGAGCAGCGCGCTTTCGACGCAGACTGCTCCCCGTGATGTACGGCGGGCAAGCGCGTCACCTGACCGCAGACACCTCTAGCCTGACAACGAACGGCCCGGCACACAACCCCTGGCCGTCGCTGCGCGATGTCGAGTCGGTCACAAGGGGTCACCGTCGACCGGCTCTCGCCGCCGTGCCAGGCTGACACAGTGGCTGTCAGACCGCGACCCGAGGCCGACGACGCCGGGTCCCGGGGCACGGCCGGACCGGGCAGCGGCGGGCCGCGCTGGCTCGCGGCCGCCATCGTGCTTGTCGAGGCGGCAGCGTTCCTCGCGCTGACGGGCGGCGAGGTCGTCGCGCTGGTGCGAGACGGAGCCGCGGCGGCGGCGCCGCCGGCCGTGTTCTTCGCCGCCTGCGCCCTCGGCTTGGCCTGGTGCGCCCGCGGACTGGTCCAGCGGGAGTCCTGGAGCAGGGGACCGCTGCTGGCGGCGCAACTGCTGCTGCTGGCCCTGGCCTGGAGCTACCGCCAGCCGTACCCCGTCCTCGCCGTCGCGGTGGCCACCGCAGCCGTGCTCACGCTGGCACTGCTGGTCCTCCCCTCCACGACCCGGGCTCTCGCCGAGCCGCGCGGCGACGAAGCGACCTGATCAGGATCCGGCGTCGAGCTCCGCGCGTAGCACCGCCAGCGATCGGCTCAGCAGCCGGGAGACGTGCATCTGCGACATGCCGACCTCGGCGGCGATCTGGGACTGGGTCAGCTGACGGAAGAAGCGCAGGCACACGATGGTGCGCTCGCGGGGGGGCAGCCGGCACAGCAGCGGGCGGAGCGACTCGCGCAGCTCGACGGTCTCCAGCGCGTCGTCCACGTCGCCGAGAGTCTCACCGACGCTGCTCCCGTCGACCAGGGCCAGGTCGGGGGCGTCCAGAGACAGCGTGGAGTAGGCGTTGGCGGACTCCAGGGCCTCCAAGACCTCGTCCTCGCTCACTCCGACCCGGTCGGCGATCTCGGCCACCGTGGGGGAGCGACCGAGCGTCTGCGTCAGCTCGTCGGTCACACCGGTGAGTGCCAGCCGCAGGTCCTGGAGCCGCCGGGGGACCCGGATCGACCAGCCCTTGTCCCGGAACCAGCGCTTGATCTCGCCGACGATCGTCGGAGTCGCGTACGTCGAGAACTCCACGCCGCGCTCCGGCTCGAACCGGTCGACCGCTTTGATCAGGCCGATGGTGCCCACCTGCACGAGGTCCTCGACCGCCTCGCCCCGGTTGCCGAAGCGCCGGGCCAGGTGCTCCACCAGCGGGAGGTGCAGGGCCACCAGGTCCGAGCGCACCTGCGCCCAGCGGGCGTCGTCGGGATGGAGGCTGCGCAACAGCGCGAAGTCGCTGTGCGACCTGGCCCTCAGCTCTGCGATCCCGTCGGCACTCACGTGGGGCGTCCTCAGTCCTCGATGCCCCCGCGGACGCGGGCGAGCGTGATCACCAGGTCCGAGCCCACGACCTCCATGTCGAGGCTGCTGGTGAGCGCAGCGAGCACCGTCCAGGAGAAGCCCTCGCTGGAGGGGACCATCGGACGGTCGCAGCTGGCGCTGGCCCGGACGCGGAGTGCGTTCGGTTCGAGGCCGAAGGACACCCGGACGGTGGAGTCCGCCCGGGCCTGCTTCAGCAGCAGGGCGCACGCCTCGTCGACGGCGATGCGAAGGTCCTCGATGTCGTCCAGCGTGAAGTCCAGCCGGGCGCCGAGCCCGGCCGCTGCCGTCCGGACGACGGACAGGTAGAGGCTGTCGGCGGGCACCGACAAGACCACTTCCGCCCGCTCAGCGGTCTGTGACCCCCGTGGCTGCCCTTCGAACACGACGGTCCGACCCCTCCTCCGCCACGACCGACCAGCCGGTCAGTCGATCACGCGCACCCTATCGAGCGCGATGTCGAGCTCTCATTCGACGCGCTCATCCCTTCTTGGTCTCCCAGAAGATCTCCGCGATCTCGTCCACGGCGGCCAGCAGCTGGTCGGCAGTCTCCACGTCGGACGAGCTCTTGGTCCCGCCGCCGCCGCCGGCGAGCTTGGTCGCCTTGTTGAACAGCTCGTGCAACTGCGGGTGCGCCTCGAAGTGCGGAGGCTTGAAGTAGTCGGTCCACAACACCCACAGGTGGTGCTTCACCAGCTCGGAGCGCTGCTCCTTGATGAGCAGGGCGCGGGTCTGGAAGGCCGGGTCGTCGTTGTCGGCCATCTTCTCGGCGATCGCCTTGACCGACTGGGCCTCGATCCTGGCCTGGGCCGGGTCGTAGACACCGCACGGCAGGTCGCAGTGGGCCTGCACCTCAACGGTCGGCTCCAGCAGGCGGGACAGGAGACGCACGGGCATCAGACATCCTTCCGGTCGAGGTCGTCCAGCAGAGTGCTCAGCGCGACACTACCCCCGGGGTCACCTGTCCGCGCGGGCGCGTACGGGCCGGGGCGAGCATGCCGGCAGCGGCGGGAACGACGGAGGTGGTGGCGGTGCCGCGGTGGGGCTTGGTCGTGGTCCGTGGCCGCTCGATGGCCCCGACGCTGGCGGCCGGCGACCGGCTGCTGGTGCGGTACGGCGGGCGGCCGCGGTCGGGTCGGCTCGCCGTGGTGCGGCTGCCCTCGGACGTGCTGGCCGTCAAGCGGCTGGGGGAGCACGCGGCGGACGGCTGGTGGGTCGAGCGCGACAACCCGGTCGAGGGGGTGGACTCCTGGGCGGTCGGCGCGATCCCGCCGGCCGACGTGCGCGCGGTAGTGGTCGCGCCGGTCTGGCCGCCGCGCGCCGTCGGGACAGCCGTGCGCCGATGGCTGGGTCGCCGACGGACCTCCGCGCGGTGACCGCGACCCGCGGTGGCCGCGGACGTGCAATGATCTCGGCACGAGCGGGCGACCCCCGCTCGACAGCCGCCCCGCACGGCGCCGGACCGGTGTCCCCGTCCGGGGCGTGGCTCCCGGCCCGCTCGCGGGTCGAGGTCGAGCCACGCCGCTCCACCGCGAAGGCGTCCTTATGCGTCCGTATCTGCTCACCACACCACGGCCAGCCACCCCACCCGTGCTCCCGGAGCCTGCCTCCGAGGTGCCGGTCACCGAGCACCCGTACCGCGGCGACCCGGTCTTCGACCTGCACGCCGGCGGCAAGCTCCGGGTGTCGTCGTCGGTCCCGCTGCGGGACGCCGCCGACCTGTCGCTCGCCTATACCCCGGGGGTCGCCCAGGTCTCCCGGGCGATCGCGCGCGACACCCGGCTGACCCGTTCGTACACCTGGGTCCCGAACACGGTGGCCGTGGTCACCGACGGCACCGCCGTCCTCGGCCTGGGCGACGTCGGCCCGGCCGCCGCGATGCCGGTGATGGAGGGGAAGGCGCTGCTCTTCGAGCAGTTCGCCGGGATCGACGCCGTGCCGCTGTGCCTGGACACCACCGACGTCGACGAGATCGTGGCCACCGCGGCGCTCCTGGCGCCGAGCTTTGGGGGGATCAACCTGGAGGACATCGCGGCGCCGCGGTGCTTCGAGGTCGAGCGGCGGCTCCAGGAGCGGGTCGACATCCCGGTCTTCCACGACGACCAGCACGGGACGGCGATCGTCGTGACAGCGGCGTTGCGGAACGCGCTCACGGTGACCGGCCGGAGCTTCGCCGACGCCCGGGTGGTGCTGCTCGGCGCCGGGGCGGCCGGCATCGCGGTGGCGCGGATGCTGCGGTCGGCCGGTGCCGACCACGTCGTCCTGGTCGACAGTCGCGGGGTGCTGCGCTCCGCGCGGGGCGACCTGACGCCGGTGAAGCGGCAGGTGCTGGCCGAGCTCGGGGAACACACGAGCGCCTCCGACCTGGCGGGGGCGCTGGTCGGCGCCGACGTGTTCGTCGGGGTGTCGGGCGCGGTGGTGCCGGGTGAGCTGCTCGCGTTGATGGCGAAGGACGCGATCGTGTTCGCGCTGGCCAACCCCGACCCGGAGGTGCCGCCGGACGTGGCGCACCGCTACGCGGCGGTCGTGGCCACCGGTCGCTCCGACCATCCCAACCAGATCAACAACGTGCTGGCCTTCCCCGGGGTCTTCCGTGGTGCGCTCGACGTCGCCGCCAGCCGGGTCTCGGAGCGGATGAAGCTGGCCGCCGCCTGGGCGATCGCCGACCTCGGCGGCGACGGTGACCCGGACCGGATCGTCCCCTCCCCGTTCGATCCGCGACTCGTGCCGGCGGTGGCCGCCGCGGTCCGGGACCAGGCGCGAGCCGAGGGGCTGGCGCGGGCCTGAGCCGCTCCGGGCTGTCCTGCTCGCGTACGGGATCGGCACTAGGGTCGAGGCCATGTTGGGCGCGTATGTGGAGAAGTTCGACCGGGACGATCCGCTGGCGGGGCTGGTGGTCGGCGACGTCACCCCCGGCGAGACCCCCGGGGACTGGGTCACCGTCCGGGTCCGCGCGGCGGCGCTGAACCATCACGACCTGTGGTCGCTGCAGGGGGTCGGGCTGTCGGAGGACCTGCTGCCGATGGTGCTCGGGTGTGACGCGGCCGGCGTCGACACCGACGGCAACGAGGTGCTCGTGCACGCGGTCATCTCCTCGCCCGGATGGTCGGGAGACGAGACCCTGGACCCGAAGCGGTCGTTGCTGTCCGAGCGCTATCCCGGCACGTTCGCCGAAGAGGTCCGCGTCCCGGCGCGGAACGTGGTGCCGAAGCCGGAGGCGCTGTCGCTCGAGGAGGCGGCCTGCCTGCCGACCGCTTGGTTGACCGCGTACCGGATGCTGTTCGTCCAGTCGGGGCTTCGGCCGGGGGACAGCCTGCTGGTGCAGGGCGCCGGCGGCGGCGTGGCGAGCGCGCTGATCGTCCTGGCCCGCGCTGCCGGGATGCGGGTGTTCGCCACCAGCCGGGACGAGGCGAAGCGGACCAGGGCCGAGGAGATCGGCGCGCACGAGGCGCTCGAGACCGGGGCCCGGCTCCCGCAGCGGGTCGACGCCGTGATGGAGACCGTCGGTGCGGCGACGTGGTCGCACTCGATCAAGTCACTCCGCCCGGGCGGCACGATGGTGATCGCCGGAGCGACGTCGGGATTCACCCCGGAGGTCGGCGAGCTGAACCGGATCTTCTTCCTGCAGCTGCGGGTGCAGGGATCGACCATGGGCACCCGGGACGAGCTGCGCCAGCTCGCCGACTTCATGGCGGTGACCGGGGTTCGGCCGCTGATCGACCGGACGCTGCCGATGGAACAGGCGCGCGACGGCTTCGCCGCGATGGCCGCCGGTGACGTCTTCGGCAAGGTCGTCCTCACCCCCTAACCCGCGATCCGTCAGTTGCCACCCCCCGATCCGTCAGTTGCAGCCGCGCGATCCGTCAGTTGCAGCCGCGCGATCCGTCAGTTGCAGCCGCGCGATCCGTCAAGTCTGACCCGACTAGCCGTCGAGGGTGGTGCCCCCGTGCAGCAGACCGAGATTCGACCGGCAGGTGCCCGTGATGCCGTCGGTTTGGCCCGGTGCCACGCCGCGTGCTGGCAGGAGGCGTACGCAGGAGTGGTCCCGCCGAACGTTCTTGCAGAGCTCACTGGAGATCTCCCCGGCCTGCAGCGGCGGTGGGAGCACAGCCTGCGGGACGAGTCGCGACGGACAGTGCTCGCCATCGCTGGCGGTGTGGTTGTGGGTTTGTGCAGCGCCGGTCCGGGGCGGGATGCCGATCTGGCAGCTGTCACCGAGCTGTACGCGCTGTACGTACGGGCGTCCTGGCATGGCACCGGTCTGGCCGACCGTCTCATCGAGCCCGTGATCGGCGGGTCGGCGGCGTACCTGTGGGTCGCGGACCTGAACCCGCGGGCGCGGAGGTACTACACGCGACACGGGTTCGCGGCTGACGGACCGGGAAAGGAGAATCCTGAGTTCGGCGGCATCCGAGAGGTACGGATGGTTCGGCACTGACGGATCGCCGGGTCGGAACCGACGGATCGCCGGGTCGGAACCGACGGATCGCCAGGTCGGAACTGACGGATCGCCGGGTCGGAAGTGACGGATCGCGGCTGGGTCAGTCGTCGGGGTCGTCGTCGAGGCGGGCCAGCCAGGTGGCCAGCCGCTCGACCGGGACCTCGAACTCGGGGTTGAGGTCGACGAACTCGGTCAGCCGCTCTGCGAGCCAGGCGAGACTGACCTGCTCGTCGCCCCGGCGGGCCTGCAGCTCCTCGACGCCGCGGTCGGTGAAGTACATGTCAGCCGAAGGCCTGCTCGAGCAGTGCCTTCTGCTGCTCGGTGTGCCGCGACACCTGACCCACTGAAGGGGCCGACGACTCCGGCCGGGAGACCGCGGTGAACTCGATGTCGCCGAGCTCCGGCTTCAGCTGCAACGCCATGTGCGGCCAGGCCCCCATGTTCGCGGGCTCGTCCTGCACCCAGCGGATGCGGCGCAGGTTCGGGTAGCGCTCCATCTCGGCCTTGATCTCCGGGACCGGCCGCGGGTAGAGCCGCTCGACCGCCGCGATCGCCGTCGTCACCCCGTCGCCCGAGCGCTTGGCACGCTCGGCACGCAAGTCCCACGCCACCTTGCCCGAGCACAGCAGCAGCGTGTCCACGGAGTCCGGGTCGTCCAGCTGGTCGCCGAGAACCGGCTGGAACGAGCCGGAGGTGAAGTCGTCCGGGGCCGAGACGGCTGCCTTGCTGCGCAGCATCGACTTCGGCGTGAACACCACCATCGGCCGGTGCACGTCACCGAGCGACTGCCGGCGCAGCAGGTGGAAGTAGTTCGCCGGCGAGCTCGGCTGCGCGACCGTGAAGGCGTCGTCGGCGGCCAGGGTGAGGAAGCGCTCGATCCGGGCGGAGGAGTGGTCCGGACCCTGCCCCTCGTAGCCGTGCGGCAGCAGCAGGACGACGCCGGAGCGCTGCTGCCATTTCGCCTCGCCGGCGACGATGTACTCGTCGATGACGATCTGCGCACCGTTCATGAAGTCGCCGAACTGCGCCTCCCACAACACCAGCGCCTCCGGCCGGGCCACCGAGTAGCCGTACTCGAAACCCATGGTGGCGTACTCGGACAGCAGGGAGTCGTAGACGAACAGCGGCGCCTGGTCGGGGGACAGGTGCCGCAGCGGAGTCCATTCCTCGCCGTTGACGCGGTCGACGATGGTGGCGAACCGCTGGACGAACGTGCCGCGCCGGGAGTCTTGGCCGGTCAGCCGCACTGGTCGCCCGTTCATCAGCAGCGAGCCGAGCGCGATCATCTCGCCGGTCGCCCAGTCGATCGGTCCGTTGGTGATCGCGTTGGCGCGGCGCTGCAGCTGCGGCATCACCTTGTTGTGGACGGTGAATCCCTCCGGAGGCGTCGAGTACGCGTCCGCGATGGTCTTCAGGTCCTCGACACTGATCGCCGTGCTCAGCCCGGTCTCCGGCTTGCTCGGGTACTCCGGCACGGTCTGGTACTCGGCCGGCGCGCTGGTCGCCTCACGCACCTCGCGGAAGACCCGCTCGAGCTGCTGCTGGTAGTCCCGCAGCGCCTGCTCCGCCTCGTCCACGGTGATGTCACCGCGTCCGACCAGCGCCTCGGTGTACAGCTTGCGCACCGACCGCTTCTTCTCGATCAGGTCGTACATCAACGGCTGGGTGAAGCTCGGGTCGTCGCCCTCGTTGTGCCCGCGCCGCCGGTAGCAGACGAGGTCGACGACCACGTCCTTGTTGAAGGCCTGGCGGTACTCGAAGGCGAGGCGCGCCACCCGGATGCACGCCTCCGGGTCGTCACCGTTGACGTGGAAGATCGGCGCCTGCACCATCCGCGCCACGTCCGTGCAGTACAGCGACGAGCGGGACGAGGCGGGCGAGGTGGTGAAGCCGACCTGGTTGTTGACGACCAGGTGGACAGTGCCGCCGGTGCGGTAGCCGCGAAGCTGGGACAGGTTCAGCGTCTCCGCGACCACGCCCTGACCGGCGAAGGCGGCGTCCCCGTGTACGAGCAGCGGCAGCACCGGGTAGTCGGCACCACGGTTGAGCAGATCCTGCTTGGCCCTCGCGATGCCTTCGAGGACGGGGTCGACGGCCTCCAGGTGCGACGGGTTGGCCGCCATCGACACCTTGATCGTCGCACCGTCGTCGGCCCGGAACTCGCCCTCGGCGCCGAGGTGGTACTTCACGTCCCCGGAGCCCTGAACGGTCCGCGGGTCGATGTTGCCCTCGAACTCGCGGAAGACCTGGGAGACGCTCTTGCCCACGATATTGACCAGCACGTTGAGGCGGCCGCGGTGCGCCATGCCGATGCAGACCTCGTCCAGCGACGCCTCGGCGGCGGCCTCGCACAGCTCGTCGAGCAGCGGGACGGTGGTCTCCGCGCCCTCGAGGCTGAACCGCTTCTGCCCGACGAACTTGGTCTGCAGGAACGTCTCGAACGCCTCGGCCTGGTTCAGCTTGTGCAGGATGCGCAGCTGCTCCTCGCGGGGCGGCTTCTCGTGCGGCCGCTCCACCCGCTCCTGGATCCAGCGGCGCTGCTCCGGGTCCTGGATGTGCATGTACTCGATGCCGACGGTGCGGCAGTACGAGTCCCGCAGGATGCCGAGGATGGACCGCAGCTTCATGAAGCGTCGCGACGCCCCGCCGAACGAACCGGTGGCGAACTCGCGCTCGAGGTCCCAGAGCGTGAGGCCGTGCGTGACGACGTCCAGGTCGGGGTGGCTGCGCTGGCGGTACTCGAGCGGGTCGGTGT
This sequence comes from uncultured Actinomycetota bacterium, assembly GCA_963704295.1. Classification (GTDB taxonomy): domain Bacteria; phylum Actinomycetota; class Actinomycetes; order Propionibacteriales; family Nocardioidaceae; genus JACCVL01. The sequence continues at coordinate 2,386,093 of OY969884.1, forward strand.
CGGCCATCATGTGCCCGCGCACCCGGTAGGCGTGGATCAGCTCCAGCACCCGGGCCTGCTTGCTCACCTCGTCGTCGTGCGACGCCGAGACGTCGCGAGCCCAGCGCACCGGCTCGTAAGGGATGCGCAGCGCGGCGAAGATCTCGTCGTAGAAGCCGTCCTCGCCGAGCAGCAGCGCGTGCACCCGGCGCAGGAAGTCGCCGGACTGCGCGCCCTGGATGATCCGGTGGTCGTAGGTCGACGTCAGCGTCATCACCTTGCTGACGGCGAGCTCGTTGAGCGTCTTCTCCGATGCTCCCTGGTACTGCGCGGGGTAGTCCATCGACCCGACGCCGATGATCGTCCCCTGACCGCGCATCAGCCGCGGCACCGAGTGGTTGGTGCCGATCGTCCCGGGGTTGGTCAGCGAGATCGTGGTGCCGACGAAGTCGTCCACGCCGAGCTTTCCGTTGCGGGCCTTGCGGACGATGTCCTCGTACGCGGTCCAGAACGCCGCGAAGTCCATCGACTCGGCCGCCTTGATGGACGGCACGAGCAGCTGCCGGCTGCCATCGGGCTTCGCGACGTCGATGGCGAGGCCCAGGTTGACGTGCGTCGGCGAGACCAGCACCGGCTTGCCGTTGTCGCCGAGGTCGTAGGCGCGGTTCATCTCGGGCATCGCCGCCAGCGCCTTGACCAGCGCGAAGCCGATCAGGTGCGTGAAGGACACCTTGCCGCCGCGGGCGCGGGCCAGGTGGTTGTTGATGACGATGCGGTTGTCGATCAGCAGCTTGGCTGGGACGGACCGCACGCTGGTCGCCGTGGGGACGGTCAGGCTGGCGTCCATGTTCGCCACGGTGCGGGCGGACGCGCCGCGCAGCGGCGTCCGGTCCGGCTCCGCCGTGGCCTGCGAGGCGACCGGCTTCGCGGGCTCCTTGGGCGTGGGCTGCGCGCCGGCGGAGGAGGCGGACGGGGCCTCGGCGGCCTGCGTGGCCCGGGACACGGTGGAACCACCACCGCCCTTCTTCGGGTCCGGCTTGCTCGAGCTGGGGGGCTGCGAGCGCTTCGACTCGTCGCGGGTGGGGACCGACGCCGGTCGGCCGTTGCTCGATCCGCCGTCCCCCCGCTGCTCGAAGAACTCCCCCCAGGCCCGGTCGACGGAGTCGGGGTCCTTCCGGTACTGCTCGTACATCTCGTCGACGAGCCACTCGTTGGTCCCGAACTGGGACCTGGAGTCGTCCTGTGGGGTCTCGGCCACGGCTGCGATCGCCTCTTCGCGTCGGGGTGTCGCTGGGAAGGCGGTGCCGACGACCGACCGGCTGCCGCGCTTCGCTTCTCTGCGTGCCCAGGCTAGACCCCCGGCAAACCGTGCGTGCTGGCGACATCACCCGTCCGCGCTGTGTGATAGTCGTCGCCGATGTCCGATGCGACCAGGAGACGGGTGGCCGGGCCGCTCTCGGTGCTGGTGGGCTTCGCGCTGCTCGTCGGCTGTACGGACGACGACGAGCCGGCGGCTCCCGATGCCCGTGCCACGCTGCGGACCTCCGGCGGCTCGGTGACTGAGCTCCGGCTCGCAGCCGAGCCCGCCCCGCAACGAACCGCGGTCCGGCGGGTCTGGGGCCGCTGGCCGGACGACGCCCGCTCGGCCCGCACCGAGCGGCTGCAGCGGCAGACCGGACAGGCCGTGGCGCAGTGGATGGACCGTGGCTTCGTCGATGCCGGCTACCCGACCGCCGAGTTCCGCGGCGCGTTCGCGACGTTCACGCCGGGTGCGGCCGCCCAGGCCCGGCGGCAGGAGTGGCTGACCACGAACCGGACGCTGGGCCGCCGCCTCGTCGACGTCGTGCCGGTGCGCCGCAGCGTCGGTGTGGTCGCGTTCGCACCGGCCGGCTCGGCGGTGGGGGCCACCGCATCGGTCGTTCTGGTGCTCCGGGGGCTCGGCGAGTCCGGCCGGCGCAGCGAGCTCGCGGTCACCGGCGAGCTTTACCTGACCAGGGAGCGCGGCCGCTGGCGGATCTTCGGCTACGACCTCCAGCGCTCTGTCGGCCCCCCGGGTTCGTACGCACGCACGCAGCACCGACGCGATGGGGCCGAGGCGCAGTGAGCAGCTGCGGAGTGTTGCTGCGGCTGCGCCGAACGCTCGCGCTCGGGCTGGTCCTCGCCGGCACGCTGCTCGTCGTGCCGGACGCTGCGCCCGGCCCGGCCACGGCCGCGCTGGTGAAGGTGCAGGGTGGGCACACGGTCGACGTCGACGACGACGTGGTCTGGGTCCTCGCGCTCGGGTCCGACGCCCGGCCTGGCCAGTCGGTGCTGCGCAGTCGGGCGGACGCGATCCAGCTGGTCGGGATGAACCTGCGCACCGGGCAGGCGACGATCCTCGGCATCCCCCGGGACTCGTATGTGGACATCCCGGGCTTCGGGCGCAACAAGATCAACGCTGCGATGGTCTTCGGCGGGCCCCAGCTGATGGCCGCCGCGGTGGCGGACCTGGTGGGGCTGACGCCGGACTACGTGTTCACCACGAGCTTCTGGGGGGTGCGGTTCATGGTGAACCGGCTCGGAGGAGTGACCGTGCACTCGCCGTACGCTTGGTCGATACCGGCCGCTCGCGTGCACCGCGGGGCGAACCGGCTGGACGGCGCCGAGGCGATCGCGTTCGCCCGGATGCGGCACGCGCTGCCCGGCGGTGACTTCGACCGGTCCCGGGACCAGGGCTTCCTGCTCACCGGTGGGCTGCGGCGGGTGCGCGAGGTCACCGCGGCCGACCCGGGCGCTCTCGAGCGCCTGCTCACCTCGTTCCTCGCCAACACCGACGTCGACCTGCCGCCGACCGAGCTGTACCGGCTGGCCCGGGGGGTGCTGCAGATCGAGCCTGCGGCCGTACGGGCCTGTGTGCTGCGCGGCGGGACCGGTTCGGCGGGTGGCGCCAGCGTGGTGTTCCCCGACGTGGCCCAGGCCCGGTCGATCATCGCCCGAGCTCGCGACGACGCGACGCTCGAGGGCGGCTGCTGACCGAGCCGCGCGACTCCGGTCAGCCCGCGCCGATGGCCAGCCGGGCGCGGCCGAGGTTGACGATCGTGTCGTCGCCACGGTCCCGTGGCGTCCCGTTCGTCAGCCGGACGGTGACGCCGGTGACGTCGATCCCGTCGGGGCTCCGGTGCACGGTGCGCACGGAGACCGAGCCGAGGCCGGGGATGCGCAGCGGCTCGTCCAGTGACGGCTGCACCGGCTGCCCGTCCACCACCACCCGGCCGACCCCGGTGCCGGTTGCGCTGCTGACGACGTCGCCGTCGGCTGTCCTGCCGACCCGGGCGACCGCGGTGATCGCCCGCAGCCGCAGCCGGCCGTCGCCGAAGCTCGCCGACGCCACCCGACCGCGCGTCCAGCCGGAGGCCGAGTCCGCTTGCTGCTCGCCGTAGACCGAGGAGCGCCGAACGCCGAGGAAGCCGAACTCGGTTCGGACCGCGGCGGTGCTGGAGCGCAGCACCCGGCCGCGCGTTCCGGCGCAGGGCATCGGCCGCAGTGCGGCCCGGCCCAGCGTGGCGACGCGGTCCGCCCGCGCATCCGATCCCCAGGCCGCACCGGCGAACAACCCGCCCTCGGTCCCCCCGTCGATGCGGGAGTAGGCCCGACCCACCTTCTCGGTCGTCCCCTCGTCGGAGTCGAAGCGCAGCACGTTGACGGCACCGGTGGCCGAGACCGCGGAGGTCTGCCGGACAGTGCGGTGCAGGGTGAGGACGCCGGCGCCGGGCACCGGGATCTCGGCCTGCTCGCCCTCGGGCGGCAGCTCGACGAGCACGCCCCCCACGGTGAGCGACCCGATCTGGGACACGGTCCGGACGTGAAAGCCGGCGCTGTCGGCGAAGCTGCGCGCGACTCCGGTCAGGTCGGTGAACGTCACCTGACCACCGGCGAGGCTGCCGCTCGCGATGTGCACGCGAGACACCACGGCGGTCGTGCCCGCCTCCTGCTCGGTGCGGTTCGCGGTGGTGAGGCCCTCGAGCAGCACGCCCTCGACGTCGCCGACCGACGCGACGGCGTTCTGGTCGCTCGCGGGGGCAAGCCGGGTGCACGGCAGGTAGGACAGCGCCGTCGGGCCGGAGTCGACGACCGGGTTGCCGGTCGTCTGAGAGCCGTACGAGGCCGCGTCGAAGGCGTAGTCGGTCACGACGCCGGGGGTGCCGGTCGGCGGTGCCGCCGACGTCCGGGCCAGGGCTCCGGTGCCCGACAGTGCCACGGTGAGTGCGCTCGCCGCGCCGACCGTGATGAGCGTGCGGCGCACACGACTGGCGGCGGCGCGTCTCGCGGCCGGCGATACCGACATGGCTGACCCCCCATCTCTTCGACTCTGAGTAACAATATGCTTACAGAGAGTAACTACGCAACTCGGGCAGACGTCCCGGCAGCGCTGGAGAGGGGTGGACCGCTTGGAGGTCGTGAGGGGTGCCCCCGGCAGGATTCGAACCTGCGCACACGGCTCCGGAGGCCGATGCTCTATCCCCTGAGCTACGGGGGCCACGTGGTCGGGCCTGGGCGCAGACGGTACCGCACCGCACCGAACCCGCCGGACCGAGGTCGACCCGCCTCGTAGGCTGACCCGGGTGCCCGTCTCGCCACGTCGACCGTTGGTGCTCGTCGTCGACGACCAGGCGTCGTTGCGCAGTCTGATCCGGCTCAACCTGGAGCTCGAGGGCTACGAAGTGGTCGAGGCCGCCGACGGGGTGGAGTGCCTGGAGCGCGCCCGCGAGCGGCGACCGGACGTGATCACCCTCGACGTCGTGATGCCACGGATGGACGGGCTGGCCGCGGCCGCCGAGCTGCACGCCGACCCCGAGCTCAGCGACGTCCCGGTGATCATCGTGACCACCAGCAACCACCCGAGCGATCTGGCGCGGGCCCGGGCCGCCGGGGTGGGCGCGTACCTGACCAAGCCCTACCACCCCGACGAGCTCGTGCTCGCCGTCCGGGACGTCCTCGGTCCGCCGACCTGACCGCAGGTCCGCGCTCGATACGCTGGGCCCGGTGACGCCCGAGCAGCTCTCGCAGACCTTCGTCGACGCCCTGTCCCGACTGGTGGACGAGGGTGCGCTGACGCTGGCCGACGGCGTCCCGGACCACGTCCGGGTGGAGCGACCGAAGGTCAGGGAGCACGGTGACTACGCCACCAATGTGGCGATGCAGCTGGCGCGGGCGGCCGGCCGGCCACCGCGTGAGATCGCCGACCTGCTCGCCGACCGGCTCGCCGACGCGACCGGCATCGCCTCGGTCGAGGTGGCGGGACCGGGATTCCTGAACATCCGGGTGGAGGCCGGTGCGCAAGGCGTGCTGGCGGGCGAGATCCTGGCGGCCGGGGCGACCTACGGTCGCAGCGACGCCCTTGCCGGGCAGCGGGTGAACATCGAGTTCGTCTCCGCGAACCCCACCGGACCGCTCACGCTGGCCAGCACCCGGTGGGCAGCGGTCGGCGACGCCCTGGCCCGGATCCTCGGTGCCCGGGGCGCGGACGTCACCCGGGAGTACTACTTCAACGACCACGGCGCGCAGATCGAGCGGTTCGCCAGATCGCTGCTCGCGCGCGCCCGCGGGCTGCCGGTCCCGGAGGACGGCTACGCCGGGGCCTACCTCGACGAGATCGCCTCGGCGGTGGTCGAGCGCGAGCCCACTGTGCTGGACAAGTCCGACGCGGAGGCGCAGGAGATCTTCCGCCGCGAGGGCGTGGACCTGATGTTCGACGAGATCCGGAGCACGCTGCACGGCTTCGGCGTCGACTTCGACGTGTACTTCCACGAGAACTCGCTGCACGAGCGGGGCGAGGTCGACGAGGCCGTCACCCGGCTGCGTCAGGGCGGTCTGACCTACGAGCGGGACGGCGCGGTGTGGCTGCGGTCGACCGACTACGGGGACGACAAGGACCGGGTGATCGTCCGGTCCGACGGACGGCCGACGTACATCTGCAGCGACGCGGCCTACTACCTCGACAAGCGCGGTCGCGGTTTCGACAAGGTGATGATCATCCTCGGCGCCGACCACCACGGCTACATCGGTCGCTACCGGGCGCTGGCGGCCGCCTTCGGGGACGATCCCGACAGCACGCTGGAGCTCGTCATCGGCCAGATGGTGAACCTGCTCGAGGACGGCCGGTCGCTGCGGATGAGCAAGCGGGCCGGGACCGTCCTCAGGATCGACGACCTGGTCGGCGCGATCGGCGTCGACGCCGGACGCTATGCGCTCACCCGCTACTCCATCGACTCCACTATCGACATCGACCTCGGCCTCTGGTCGCGGCGCAGCAACGACAACCCGGTCTACTACGTGCAGTACGCGCACGCGCGGCTGTCGTCGGTGCTGCGGAACGCGGCCGAGCTCGGCATCTCTGTTCCCGACGCGCCGGGGAGCTACGACCCCGCGCTGCTCGAGCATGCTCGGGAGGGCGACCTGCTGCGGGCGCTGGCCGAGCTGCCCCGCGTGATCGAGCACGCGGCGACGTTGCGCGAGCCGCACCGGGTGGCCCGCTACCTGGAGAGCACGGCTGCGACCTTCCACAAGTTCTACGACGAGTGCCGGGTGCTCCCGATGGGAGACGAGGACCCCACCGAGCTGCACCGGGCGCGGCTGGCGCTGGTCGCGGCGACCCGGGCGGTGGTCGCGGCCGGGCTCGGCCTGCTCGGCGTCACCGCGCCCGAGCGGATGTGAGCTGAATGCACGCACACGAGGCCGGCGCCCTGCACGGCCAGGCCGGGGGAGGACCGACCTGGCTGGTCCCGCCGACCGACCCGAACGAGCTGGCCCCCGAGCTGTGGGCGCAGACCGTGCACCGGGCCGGTGGCGAGCTCGTGGTCGGCGGGGTGACGGTCAGTGCGCTCGCGGCGGAGCAGGGGACACCCGCCTACGTGCTGGACGAGGTGGATTTTCGCCGGCGGGCCCAGGACTTCCGGGAGGCCTTCGCCGACGAGGTCCTGCCGGCCGCGGTGTTCTACGCGGGCAAGGCGTTCATGTGCGCCGCGGTGCTGCGCTGGGTCGACGAGGAAGGACTGGGGCTCGACGTCTGCACCGGCGGCGAGCTCGGTCTGGCGCTGCGGGCCGGGTTCCCACCGGACCGGATCACGCTGCACGGGAACAACAAGTCCGACGAGGAGCTCGAGCGCGCGGTCCTTGCCGGCGTCGGTCGGGTGGTGGTGGACGCCTTCGACGAGATCGACCGGCTCGACGCCGTCGCCCGCACCGCGGGACGGGTGGTGCCGACCCTGGTCCGCTGCACGGTCGGAGTCGAGGCGCACACGCACGACTACATCGCCACCGCGCACGAGGACCAGAAGTTCGGCTTCTCGCTCACCGACGGCGACACCGAGGAGGCGGCCCGCCGCGTGCACAGCCGGCCGGGGCTCCGCCTGCTCGGACTGCACAGCCACATCGGGTCGCAGATCTTCGACACCTCCGGCTTCGAGGTGGCCGCGCGCCGGGTGCTGCGACTGCACGCGCGGTTGGTCCGGGACCTCGGCGCCGAGCTGCCGGAGCTCGGCCTGGGCGGCGGGTTCGGGATCGCCTACACGCGCCGGGACGACCCGCAGCCCCCCGAGCAGCTGGCGGCCGGGATCCGCGCCATCGTCTCCTCGGAGTGCCGGGCGCTCGGGATCGAGCCGCCCTACCTGTCGGTCGAGCCGGGACGCGCCATCGCCGGGCCCTCCACCCTCACCCTGTACGAGGTCGGCACGGTCAAGCGGGTCCGGCTGGACGCCGGCGCCGCTCGGACCTACGTCGCCGTGGACGGCGGCATGAGCGACAACGTGCGCACGGCCTTGTACGACGCCGACTACTCCTGCACGCTCGCGTCCCGCAGCTCGTCGGCGCCTCCGGTGCTGGCGCGGGTCGTGGGCAAGCACTGCGAGTCCGGTGACATCGTCGTCAAGGACGAGTTCCTTCCCGGGGACGTCCAGCGGGGGGACCTCGTGGCCGTTCCCGGGACCGGCGCCTACTGCCGCTCGCTGGCCAGCGCGTACAACCACGTGCCCCGGCCGCCGGTGGTCTCCGTCCGGGACGGCCGGACCCGGGTGCTGTTGCGCCGGGAGACCGAGGACGACCTGTTCGCGCTGGAGGCGGGGTGACCGGCTCCGTGAGCCCGCTGGGAGTCGCCCTGCTCGGCTGCGGCGTGGTGGGCAGTGAGGTGGCCCGGCTGCTGGCCGACCAGGCCGACGAGCTCGCCGCAAGGGTAGGTGCGCCCCTCGAGCTGCGGGGGATCGCCGTGCGCCGGCTCGGTCGCGACCGGGACGCCGGCGTCGACCCGGCTCTGTTCACCACCGACGCCGCCGGACTCGTCGGACGCGACGACGTGGACCTCGTCGTCGAGGTGATCGGCGGCATCGAGCCGGCACGGACGCTGATCTTGTCCGCGCTCGAGCACGGGTCATCGGTGGTGACCGCCAACAAGGCTCTGCTCGCGGAGGACGGCGCGACTCTCTTCGAGGCCGCCGACAAGGCCGACCGGGACCTGTGGTTCGAGGCGGCCGTGGCCGGTGCCATCCCGATCCTGCGCCCGCTGCGCGAGTCGCTCGCCGGTGACCGGGTGCACCGGGTGCTGGGGATCGTCAACGGCACCACCAACTACGTGCTGGACAAGATGTCGTCGACCGGTGCCGGCTTCGGCGAGGCGCTGGAGGAGGCCCAGCGGCTCGGCTACGCCGAGGCTGACCCGACCGCCGACGTCGAGGGCTTCGATGCGGCCGCCAAGGCGGCGATCCTCGCCAGCCTCGCCTTCCATACCCGCGTCACCGCCGCGGACGTGCATCGCGAGGGCATCGCCGACGTCTCGGCGGCCGACGTCGCCTCGGCCGAGGAGATCGGCTGCGTCGTCAAGCTGCTGGCCATCTGCGAGCGCTCCGAGCTCCCGGACGGGCCGGCGGTGTCGGCCCGAGTGCACCCAGCGATGATCCCGGCCGGCCACCCGCTGGCAAGCGTCCGGGAGGCCTACAACGCGGTGTTCGTGGAGAGCGAGTCGGCCGGTCGGCTGATGTTCTACGGGCCCGGGGCGGGTGGCGCGCCGACCGCCAGCGCCGTCCTCGGCGACCTGGTCAGCGCCGCTCGAAACCGGCTCGGCGACGTGCGCGGACCGGGGGAGTCGGCGCACGCGCAACTGCCCGTGCTCTCCATGGGCGACGTCACCACGAGGTACCACATCTCCGTGGACGTGGACGACCGAACCGGAGTGCTGGCCGCGGTCGCCACCGAGTTCAGCCGGCACGGGGTGTCCATCCAGACCGTGCGTCAGGAGGGCCGCGGCGACGACGCGCAGCTCGTGCTCGTGACCCACCCGGCGCGAGACGCGGAGCTCGCCGCGACGGTGCAGGCCCTCGCGCACATGGAGATGGTGCGCGAGGTGTCGTCGGTGATGCGGGTCGAGGCGGAGGGGGAGCGTTGACGGCGGCGGAGGCGTCCACCCGGCGCGGGGCGCGGTTGTGGCGCGGCGTGCTGACCGAGTACCGCGACTGGTTCCCGATGCTCGACGACGCTCCGGTCGTGACCCTCGGCGAGGGGGGGACGCCGCTGGTCCGCTCCGAGTGGTTGTCCGCGGTCGTCGACGGGGACGTCTGGCTCAAGGTGGAGGGGGACAACCCGACCGGCTCGTTCAAGGACCGAGGCATGACCGCGGCGGTGTCGGCGGCAGTCCGGGAGGGGGTCCGGGCGGTCGTGTGCGCGTCGACCGGCAACACCTCGGCCTCGATGACGGCGTACGCGGCACGGGCGGGGCTCACGCCCATCGTCCTCGTCCCGCACGGCCGCATCGCCGCCGGCAAGATGGCTCAGGCCGTGGTGCACGGTGCCGCCGTGATCGAGGTGCGTGGCAACTTCGACGACTGTCTGCGGCTGGCCCGGGGGCTGGCCGACCACTATCCGGTCGGGTTGGTCAACTCGGTCAACCCGCTGCGCCTGCACGGGCAGAAGACGGCGGCCTTCGAGGTGGTCGACGCGCTCGGCGAGGCCCCGGACCTGCACGTCCTGCCGGTCGGCAACGCGGGCAACATCTCCGCGTACTGGCTGGGGTACGGCGAGTACGCCGACGCCGGGGTGGTCAGGCACCGGCCGACGATGTGGGGCTTCCAGGCGGCCGGAGCCGCGCCGCTGGTGCGCGGGACGCCGGTTCCGGACCCGGACACGGTGGCCACGGCCATCCGGATCGGCAACCCGGCATCGTGGGACCTGGCGGTGGCCGCCCGGACCCAGTCCGGCGGCCGGATCGAGGCGGTCACGGACGCGCAGATCCTCGACGCCCAGCGGGACCTGGCAGCGCGGGACGGGGTCTTCGTCGAGCCTGCCTCGGCCGCCGGTGCCGCCGGCCTGGTCGAACTCGCCGGGCGGGGCGAGGTTCCGCACGGACTGCGCGTCGTCGTCACGGTCACCGGTCACGGGCTCAAGGACACCGATGCGGCGTTGACCGGTCACGAGGTCGTCGACCGGCTGATCGACCCCGACCCGGACGCCGCGGCCGCGGCCGCGGGTCTGGTCTGAGGTCCCCGAATGCGCTGGTCGGAACGTCCGGTGGTCGTGGAGGTGCCGGCCACGGCGGCCAATCTCGGACCCGGGTTCGACAGCTTCGGGCTGGCGCTCAGTCTGCTCGACCGGGTCTCGTTGGCTGCCGCTCCGGCGGGTCTCGTCGTCGACGTGGAGGGGGAGGGTGCAGACGTCGTACCCCGGGACGAGCAGCACCTGGTCGTCCGGGCCGCCCGCGCCGGTTTCGAGTCGCTCGGCGCCGAGCCACCGGGGTTGCGGCTGTGGTGTCGGAACGCGGTCCCGCAGGGGCGAGGACTCGGCTCGTCCGCCAGTGCCATCGTCGCGGGACTGGTCGCGGCGCGAGCCCTGGTGGAGCGGTCCGAGCCCGGTGCCGGACGGGTCGTGGACGACGGCGACCTGCTCCGGCTCGCGGCCCGGTTGGAGGGGCACCCGGACAACGTCGCGGCCGCCCTCCTCGGCGGGCTGACGGTTGCCTGGCCGGAGCCGGAGGGAGCCAGGGCCGTTCGACTCGAGGCCGCGGTGTCCGCGGTGGTGTTGGTCCCCGCCGAGGCCGTGTCCACCGGACTGGCGCGCGGGCTGCTGCCTCAGCAGGTAAGCCACGAGGACGCCGCGGCGAACAGCGGCCGGGCCGGGCTGCTGGTCGTCGCGCTGACCGGACGTCCCGACCTGCTGCTGCCAGCCACCGAGGACCGGCTGCACCAAGACTTCCGGGAGCCGGTGATGCCGGCGTCGCTGCGGCTGGTCCACCGGCTGCGGGCGGAGGGCCTCGCTGCGGTCGTATCCGGTGCCGGACCGTCGGTGCTGGTGCTCCGCGAGCCGGCGCCCGCCGGACCGCTGTCGAACGAGGCGCTGGTCGAGGCGCTGCGGGTCGAGGCGCCAGGCTGGACGGTCCGGGTGCTCGCCGTCGACAACGACGGCGCGCGTACCGTCGACTGACTCCTCCGAACAGCCGGCTCCGGCTCACCTGGAGCGACATCTCGCACGGGTCGGTGCTAGTCTCGCCATGCGCGCAGCGCCTCGCTCCGAGCAGATCCGGACCGGTCGCGCGAGCGCGCATCCTCCCTTTCGCCGTCACGAGCCTGCGGGCTCCGTGCTCGTGCACCACCACAGGCTCGTGCAGTCGGGGGGGACCCAGCGTCGCCACAACCGGGCCCGGTGCCATGCACCGGACGCGGGTCGTGGCCGGCGGATCCTGGACACCCCAGGACCGCAACCTGCGGGGGCAGATCGCTGCCCCGCACGAACGTGGGAAGGACCTCACGTGTCAGACACCTCCAGCACGACGTCGCCGGTGGACGCTCCTGCGTCCCCGCCCGCGGTGACCACCGCTTCGACGCGCCGTCGCTCCGGTGGCGGGCTCAGCGGCATGGTGCTCGCCGAGCTCCAGCAGGTCGCGGGCGGCCTCGGGATCAAGGGGACCGGCCGGATGCGCAAGAGCCAGCTGATCGAGGCGATCACGACCGCCCAGGGCGGAGCCGCGGCGCCGACGCCCGCCCGACGCCGCGCCGTCGCCCGCGCCGACGCCCGCCCCGTCTGCCGAGCAGACCCAGCCGTCCGTCGACGGCGCCGCGTCGCAGCAGCGGACCGACCAGCAGACCGACCAGCAGACCGCCGATCGCACGGGTGACAGCTCGCAGCGGAGCCGGAACGACCGCAAGCCCAACGATCGGGGCGCCAACGATCGGGGCGCCGGCGACCGGGACGCGAGCGACCGGGACGCGGCGCGTCGCGACGACGACGGCGGCAGCCGCCGCAGCCGGCGGCGGCGCAGCCGGGACCGCGGCCGGGACCGCGTGCCGCGCCCGGACAGCGAGCCGACCGTGACCGAGGACGACGTCTTGCTGCCGGTGGCCGGCATCCTCGACGTCCTGGACAACTACGCCTTCGTCCGCACGTCCGGATATCTCGCCGGTCCGGACGACGTCTACGTCTCGCTGTCCATGGTGCGCAAGCACGGCCTGCGCAAGGGCGACGCGATCACCGGCCAGGTCAAGCAGGGCCGTGACAGTGACCGCAAGGAGAAGTTCAACCCGCTGGTGCGGATCGAGTCCATCAACGGCAGCTCGGTCGAGGACGCCAGGCAGCGGATCGAGTTCTCCAAGCTGACGCCGCTGTACGCCTCCGAGCGGCTGCGGCTGGAGACCGAGGCCAGCCTGCTCACGACGCGGATCATCGACATCGTCGCGCCGATCGGCAAGGGGCAGCGTGGACTCATCGTCTCGCCGTCAAAGGCGGGCAAGACGCTGGTGATGCAGGCAATCGCGAACGCGATCACCACCAACAACCCCGAGTGCCACCTCATGGTCGTCCTGGTCGACGAACGGCCCGAGGAGGTCACCGACATGCAGCGCGCGGTCAAGGGCGAGGTCATCTCATCGACCTTCGACCGGCCCGCGACCGACCACACCACCGTCGCCGAGCTCGCGATCGAGCGGGCGAAGCGACTGGTCGAGCTCGGGCACGACGTGGTCGTGCTGCTGGACTCCATCACCCGCCTGGGACGCGCGTACAACCTCGCGGCGCCGGCCAGCGGCCGGATCCTCTCCGGTGGCGTCGACTCGTCGGCGCTCTATCCGCCGAAACGGTTCTTCGGGGCCGCGCGCAACATCGAGCACGGCGGCTCGCTGACCATCCTCGCCACCGCCCTGATCGAGACCGGGTCCAAGATGGACGAGGTCATCTTCGAGGAGTTCAAGGGCACTGGGAACATGGAGCTCCGCCTGCGCCGTGAGTTCGCCGACAAGCGGATCTTCCCCGCGATCGACGTGGACGCCTCCGGCACCCGCCGTGAGGAGCTGCTGATGAGCAGCGAGGAGCTGCAGATCGTCTGGAAGCTACGTCGGGTCCTGTCGGCGCTCGACGGTCAGCAGGCCCTGGAGCTGCTGCTCGACAAGCTGAAGAAGACCCGCAGCAACGTCGAGTTCCTGCGCCAGGTCCAGAACACCACGCCGACCGCGACCCAGAGTCGCCGCGGCGAGGAGGACTGACGTGACCTCCACCGCAACCAGGACCGGCTTCACCGCGACCACGATCGACGGCCAGGAGCGAGCCCTCGGTGAGTACGCCGGCCGGGTGCTGCTGATCGTCAACGTGGCATCTCGGTGCGGCCTCACCAACCAGTACGCCGGGCTCGAGGCCCTGTGGCGTCGCTATCGCGACCAGGGGCTGGTCGTGCTCGGCTTCCCCTGTGATCAGTTCGGCCGGCAGGAGCCCGGCTCGGAGGACGAGATCGCCCAGTTCTGCTCCACTGCCTACGACGTGACCTTCCCGATGTTCGCCAAGGTCGACGTCAACGGTGACGATGCGCACTCGCTGTTCCGATGGCTGCGCGCGCAGGCACCGACGGTCGCCGGTGACCGGGTCCGCTGGAACTTCACCAAGTTCCTGGTCAGCCGGGACGGTGACACGGTGACGAGGCATGGGTCGAGGACGCTCCCCGAGGAGCTCACGGACGACATCGAGGCGCTGCTCGCCGGCTGAGCCGGAATGCCGTACCGGAGGGCGAGGTTGTGCAGTTGGCCGTCCCCGTGCCCGGGGTGGCACACTGGTCTGCGGTCCGGTTCACGCTCCCCGCGGGGGAGCGACCCGGCCAACGCAACGAGAGGACCCGCATGAAGCCCGACATCCACCCCGCGTACGGCGAGACCCAGGTCACCTGTACGTGCGGCAACACGTTCACAACGCGGAGCACCGCGTCGAGCGGCAGCATCCACGCCGACGTCTGCTCGCAGTGCCACCCGTTCTACACCGGCAAGCAGAAGATCCTCGACACCGGCGGCCGGGTGGCGCGCTTCGAGAAGCGGTACGCCGCGAAGGGCCTCGGGAAGTAGCAGCACCGGCACCCGCCCACCCGCGAGAGGCCTCACCGTGGTGATGTTCGAAGGGGTCGAGCGACTCCTTGCCGAACACGAGGCGCTCGGACACCGGCTCGCCGATGCCGGCGTGCACTCTGATCCGAGCCTCGCCCGGAGGTTGGGCCGCCGTTACGCCGAGCTCGGTGCGGTGGTCGCGGCCTATCGCGACTGGCAACAGGTCGAGGGCGACCTCGTCGCCGCGCGCCAGCTGGTCGACGAGGACGTGGCCTTCGCGGCCGAGGCGGCCGACCTGGCGGAGCGGCGGGACGCCGTCACCGAGCGGCTGCGCCGGCTGCTCGTCCCGCGGGACCCAATTGACGGCAAGGACGTGATCGTCGAGGTCAAGGCCGGCGAGGGCGGTGCGGAGTCCGCGCTGTTCGCCGGCGACCTGCTGCGCATGTACACGCGGTACGCAGAGCGGAGGGGCTGGCGGACCGAGGTGCTCGACAGCGCCCCGTCCGACCTCGGCGGCGTCCGCTCGGCCACACTGAGCGTCCAGGCCAAGTCCGCCCCGGAGCCGGGCCGTGCGCCGTACGCGCTGCTAAAGCACGAGGCCGGGGTGCACCGGGTGCAACGGGTCCCGGTGACGGAGTCACAGGGGCGCATCCACACCTCGGCGGCCGGCGTCCTGGTGCTGCCGGAGGCCGAGCCCATCGACGTCGAGGTGGACGACGCCGACCTGCGGGTGGACGTGTTCCGCTCCTCCGGACCCGGGGGGCAGAGCGTGAACACGACCGACTCCGCGGTCCGCATCACCCACCTCCCCAGCGGCATCGTGGTGTCCTGCCAGAACGAGAAGTCCCAGCTGCAGAACCGTGAGCAGGCGCTGCGCATCCTGCGCTCGCGTCTCCTCGCCCTCGCGCAGGAGCAGGCGGACAGCGCGGCGTCGGACGCGCGCCGAGCCCAGGTGCGCACCGTCGACCGCTCGGAGCGGATCCGCACGTACAACTTCCCGGAGAACCGGGTGACCGATCACCGCACCGGCTACAAGACCTACACGCTGGACCAGGTCCTCGACGGTGCCCTGGACGAGCTGGTCCAAGCCAGCGTCGACGCGGACGAGGCCGGCCGGCTGGCGGCGATCGGCTCCGCCGGCGACGAGCGATGAGGCATTCCCGTCGCCCGAGCGACCGGAATGCCTCATCGCTGGTGCGGGAGGGGGCGGAGCGGCTGGCCGCGGCCGGAGTCGCGTCCCCGCGGGCCGACGCGGAGCAGCTGCTCGCGCACGTGCTCGGGGTGCCCCGCGGCCGGCTGGCCGTGGTCGGCCCGCCGGACGCCGTCCAGGCGACGCGGTACGACCAGCTGCTGGCCCGACGGGCCCGGCGCGAGCCGCTCCAGCACCTGACCGGCCGGGCGGGCTTCCGCAGAGTCGAGCTGACCGTCGGGCCAGGGGTCTTCGTGCCGCGACCGGAGACCGAGCTGCTCGCCGGTTGGGCCGTGGCCCGGCTCCGGGAGCGGGTGACGGCGGGCGGCGGGCACCCGGTGGCGGTGGACCTGTGCACCGGCTCCGGTGCGATCGCAGCGGCGCTGGCCGACGAGGTGCCGGAGGCCAGCGTGCACGCCGTCGAGGTGTCCGCGGCCGCCCACGCCTTCGCCGAGCGCAATCTGGCCGGCACCGGTGTGGACCTCAGGCTCGGCGACGCGGCCGACGCCTTCGCCGACCTGGACGGTCAGGTCGACGTGGTCGTGGCCAACCCGCCGTACATCCCGCTCGGTGCCTACGAGGGGGTCGACCCCGAGGCGCGTGAGCACGACCCGGCGATGGCGCTCTGGTCGGGGGCGGACGGCCTGGACGCGATCCGGATGGTCGAACGAAAGGCCGCCCGGCTGCTCCGCCCGGGAGGTGTGCTCGGCTGCGAGCATGCCGACGTCCAGGGGCATCAGGTGGTGACGGTGCTGGCCGCGGCGGGTCGGTGGCGGGAGGTGCGAGACCACGAGGACCTCGCCGGTCGGCCGCGCTACGTCAGCGCCACACGTGCAGGCGCACCACGGTGCCGCGCGAGCTCGAGCGAACCTGGACGAGATCGCAGAGCTGGTTGACGATCCACAGCCCCCGACCGCGCAGCGCGGTCTCCTTCGCCAGCCGACGGCCGGCCAGCGGGTCGTCGATGACGCCGTCGTCGGCCACCTCGACGATGCACTCGGTGGCGGTGCTCCAGCAGCGCAGCTGTCCGCCGCCGTCCCCGTGTCGCACGCTGTTGGTGGCGAGCTCGTGCACGGCGAGCACGAGGTCGTCGATCCGGTCGTCGGCGAGACCGGACGTGACCCCGTGCGCCCAGGACCGCGCGCGCACCGCGGCCAGGTCGCCCGCGGCGAACGGCAGCGTGAGCGCGTCGCTCGGTGGCTTCGGCAGCGTGGACCCGAACGATGCCCGGCCGTGCTCGTGCCCGCCGTAGCTGCGGCTGGTGTTGCGCGCCGAGTGGTTCACCACTGCCGGGTGCGTGCGCAGTGCGCGCCGCACCACCTGCCGGGGCAGGGCGGACACGTCGTACGGGCAGATCAGCTGCCACGCCGGCCCGTCGTCGAACGCGACGTTGAGCAGCGCCTCGTGCAGGTGGCACTCCTCCAGCTCGGCCTCGCTCCGGCCGGCCCAGATCGGCTCGCCGATCCCACGCACGGTCGAGGCGCTCGGAAGCTCCTGGTCGAGGAAGTCCTGCCAGGCCGGGATGATCCGCGCGGGGTTTCGACCGACCTGCTCCATGTCGAGGAAGCCGACCAGTTCGGCGTCCGTCCCGAGAGCGGTCCGGAGGGCATCGGTGTGCGGCTCGATCATGGCGACCAGCACGGACTCGTTCCCGGCCAGTCCCTCGCGCACGAACGGCAGAGCGCCCTCGACGAGGCCCTCGACGCCGTCGTAGAGCAGGGCGTCGTGACGGAACGCGCCCTCGACGTCACCCCGTATGGACGACCGTGCTGCAACGACCACGCGCTCAGCCCAATCCCTCTCCCGTTCGGGTCGGCTCATCCCGTCCCGAACCCGCTGCCACCATAGGCCAACGCAGGGCGTTTGTGACCGGGTCTCGCAATCTGTCTTGTGCCCCGGCTGGCACGATGGGCGCCGTGACGGAGCTTCCCGCTGCTGACGAGCCGACGCCCGCTGCCGGCGACCGGGTCTTCGACTGTCGCGAACCGGAACGAAAGGCAGCCGGTCTCGACGCGGCGCTGGTGGCGATCCGCGACCTCCGGCTGGTCGTGCTGCCGACCGACACGGTGTACGGCGTGGCCGGCGACGCCTTCGAGGCGACCGCGGTGCGCCGGCTGCTCCGGGCGAAGGGGCGTGGTCGGGACCAGCCGCCCCCGGTCCTGATCGGAGCGGCGAGCACGCTGGACGCGCTCACGACGGGCGTCCCCACCTACGCCCGGGAGATGGTCGACGAGCTCTGGCCGGGACCGCTGACCCTGGTGTGCAACCAGCAGCCGTCACTGACATGGGACCTGGGCGACGCCCGCGGGACCGTGGCGGTGCGGGTGCCCGACCACCCGCTGGCGGTCGAGCTGCTGACGATGACCGGACCCCTCGCCGTGAGCAGCGCGAACCGCACCGGGATGGCGCCGGCGACGACGGCGGAGCAGGCCCGGGAGATGCTGGGGGACAAGGTCCGCGTCTACCTCGACGGCGGCCCGACCACGGGGGACGAGGTGTCCACGATCGTGGACGTGACCGGCACCCGCGCCCGGGTGCTCCGTCAGGGCGGGGTGCCACTGGAGCGGCTGCGGGAGTTCGACGCCCGGGTCACCGTCGAGGAGCCATGACGCGCGCCTCGGCGTGCCCGCCCGGTGGCGGGCCGGGTGACAGCGGTGCGTGAGTACGCCCTGGTGTTCGCCGTCGCGGCGGCGGTGACCTACCTCTCGGCCGTCGTCGCCCGGGTGCTGGCCCTGCGGGTGGGCGCGATGGCGACCGTCCGGGACCGCGACGTGCACGCCATCCCGATCCCCTACCTCGGGGGGGTGGCGATGCTGGGCGGGCTCGCCGCCGCCCTCCTCGTCGCCGCACATCTGCCGTTCCTGTCCCTGTCGGACCCGCCGGTGTTCGAGGATGCCCGGTCGGTGCTCGTCGGGGGGGTCCTGGTCTGCCTGGTCGGCGTGCTGGACGACGTCTTCGAGCTCGATGCGCTGACCAAGTTCGGCGGGCAGCTGCTGGCCGCAGGGGTCGTGGCGTACCTCGGCGTCCAGCTGCAGTACCTCCCGCTCCCGAACGGCGGGACGTTCGCCATCGACCCGAGCCAGTCGCCGCTGTTCACCGTGTTCCTGATCGTCGCCACCGTGAACGCGGTGAACTTCGTCGACGGGTTGGACGGGCTGGCGGCCGGCGTGATCGGCATCGGTGCGATCGCCTTCTTCGCCTACTCGTACCTGTTGGTGGTCGAGAACGACCAGACCCGCGCGCTGACCGCCGCGATCCTGACCGCCGCGCTGGCCGGGGTCTGCATCGGCTTCCTCCCGCACAACTTCTATCCGGCCCGGATGTTCATGGGCGACTCGGGCTCGATGCTGATCGGCCTGGTGCTGGCGGGCGGTGCCCTCACCCTGACCGGTCAGCTGCCGTTGCCGGAGGTCACCGAGGGCGTCGCAGGAGCCGACGCCGGCGTGCAGGCCGCGCTGATCCCGGTGCTGCTCCCGGTGGCGATCCTGCTGGTGCCGTTCGTCGACCTGCTGCTCGCGGTGATCCGCCGCACCCGGGCGGGACGGTCGCCCTTCAGCCCGGACAAGCTGCACCTGCACCACCGGCTGCTGGAGATCGGGCACTCGCACCGGCGGGCCGTCCTGCTGATGTACGCGATCGCCGCCCTGGTCGCCTTCGGCACCGTGGTGGTGAGCCTGTCCGCGGGCTGGCGGACGCTGGTCGGGGTCGGCACGCTGGGGATCCTCACCGCGGTGGCGGTGTGGGGGCTGCCGCGCTGGCAGCGGCCCCACCTCCCCGTCTCCGGTCCACCGGCCGAGTGAGTGGTCGCGAGACCTTGTGCTAGTTTTCACAAGCACCGCGCACCCCCCACCCCGACGTCATCGAGGACTGTCGCCGTTGCTCTCCGTCGCACCCCGAGGACCGTTCCGCGTCCCGTTTCCGGGCAGGTCCGCAGGGTTCCGCGCGACGCCGGACGACGTGTCCTGCTGTGGTAGCGTCCCGTCGGTCCCGCCCGCCACGGGATCGGGCGGTACGCGTCCCCGAACCTTCGTGTGGAGGCCTGCGCGCCGTGTCCGACGACAGTGGCGAGGCGGGTCTGGGTCTGTCGGACTTCCTGAGCATCGGCTCCTACAACGTGGTGTGTGTCGTCGCTGGCATGGGCCTCGGCTGGTGGGCGGATGCGGCTGCGGAGACGACGCCCGTGCTCACTCTCGGAGGTCTGGCGGCAGGCGTCGTGGTGGGGGTTTTCGGTACCTGGCTGCGGGTCCGGCCGCTGCTGAGCGACGGTGCGGACGATGACCCAGGTCGACCCGACGATGCCGAGAGGCGAGGACGTCATTAGCGTGGGGCCATGGGAAGGACGGCGCAGATGAGTGAGCAGGCACCGCCTGAGCACGTGTCGCTGGTCGAGGTAGCTCGACGGCAGCGGGTGACCGTCCTGCTGGCCGGTGGCCTGGCAGCCGCTGGTCTGGTGGTCGGTGCGGGGCTCGAGAACTGGGCCGCGGGAGCCTTCCTCGCCATCGGCGTGGGACTGTCCCTGGTCAATGCGCTGTTCACCGAGCTGTCGATGATCCGGATGACCGCGAGCGGTGACGACCTGTCCCGCAAGCAGTTCGCCGTGTCCGCGCTGGGCCGGCTGGCCCTGGTCTCCGTGGTCGCGCTGGTGCTGGTCATCGCCTTCTGGCCGACCGGCGGCTTCGTGCTCGGTGGGCTGGCCCTGTTCCAGCTCCTCACCGTCGCCCTGACCGGCTTCCCGCTGCTGAAGGAGCTTCGCGAGTCATGAGCACGACCGTCCCGCTCGCGGAGAGCGAGAGCGACATCGAGATCGGTCATCACGTCACCGTCGACTTCCTCGGGATGACGTTCAACGCCGACACCATCTGGACGACGGCCATCGCCGGCGCCATCGTCGTCGGCCTCGGGTTCTGGATGCGGTCCAAGATCACCAGCGGCGTGCCGAGCAAGATCCAGATCTTCTGGGAGCTGCTCGTCGACACCGTCACCGAGCAGGTCGAGTCCAGCCTCGGCAAGATCAACCCGTTCGTGGTGCCGCTGGCGGTGGCGCTGTTCATGTTCATCCTGGTGTCCAACTGGCTGCACCTGATCCCGAGCGGGGACGACCCGCACCTGCTGCCCGCCCCGACGGCCGACGTCAACCTGACCTACGCGCTCGGTCTGTTCGTCATCGTCGGCGTGCACGTCTACAGCGTCCGCCAGCGCGGGGTGAAGAACTACTTCAAGCACTACTTCGAGCCGTACCCGGTGCTGTTCCCGATCAACCTGATCGAGGAGATCGTCAAGCCGTTCACCCTGGCACTCCGGCTCTTCGGCAACATCTTCTCCGGGGCGATCATGGTCTCCCTGATCGGGCTGTTCCCGGCCTGGTTGCTCTGGGGACCCAACGCCCTGTGGAAGGCCTTCGACCTGTTCGTCGGTCTGATCCAGGCCTTCATCTTCGCCCTGCTCACGATCCTGTACTTCGGGATGGCGGGCGAGACGCACGCAGACGAGAGCGAGAGCGAGGACAAGGAGCCGGCTCCCGAAGCAGTGCACTGAGCAGTAGCCGCCACACCCGACCGAGCACCACACAGATCCGGCAGGGCCCGGACGTGAACCAAGGAGAGACATGGAAGACGCAATCAAGATCGCCGGGGCGATGATCGGCGGCGGGCTCGCGCTCGCCGGTGGAGCCATCGGTGCGGCCATCGGCGACGGGCTGGCGGGGAGCGCCACCATCTCCGGGATCGCGCGCCAGCCCGAGGCTCGTGGCCGACTGATGACGATCTTCTTCCTGACCGTCGGTCTGGTAGAGGCGATGTACTTCATCAACCTGGCGTTCATGGCGTTGTTCGTCTTCGTCACCGGCGCCTGAGCGATCTCCCGCCACGACTGACAGGACCACACCGATGTCCAGGACGAACGAGGCCGCGGAAAACTTCCTCGTGCCCAATGCCACGTTCTTCGTCGAGCTGTTCGCCTTCGGGTTGATCCTCTTCGCGCTCGGCCGCTGGGTCGTGCCGCCGATCAACCGGGCGATGGCTGACCGGCAGGAGCGCATCCGGCGGCAGTTCGAGGAGGGTGAGCAGGCCAAGGCGGCGGCGGAGGCTGCGGAGCGCGAGTTCCGTGAACAGCTCACCGACGCCAAGCACGAGGCGGCGCGGATCCGTGAGGACGCCCGCGAGCAGGGTGCGGCGATCATCGCCGAGCTGCGCGAGCAGGCCCAGGTCGAGGCGCAGCGGATCATCACCGCCGCGAACGCCCAGCTCGAGGCCAACCGGCAGCGGGTCCTCACCGAGCTGCGCGCCGAGATCGGGTCGCTGGCGACCACACTCGCCGAGCAGATCGTCGGCGAGTCGCTGGAGGACGAGGCGCGGCAGCGGCGGACCGTCGAGCGGTTCGTCGCGGAGCTCGAGCAGGCCGAGACCGACGGCACCGAACCGGAGCCGGAGGTCGAGCAGCCGGCCGGGAAGTCGCGCTGATGCGGGGCTCCTCAGCCGAATCGAGGCGCGCCGTCCTGGAGGCTCTCGACGGAGTTCTCGACGGAGCCGCAGCGGACACGGCCGCGACCCTCGGCGACGAGCTGTTCGCGCTCGTGGGTCTGCTCGACTCCGAGTCGGGACTGCGGCGGGCAACCACCGATCCGGCCACGCCCGCCGCGGCCCGCAAGGCACTGGTCGCGCACGTGTTCGGCGACCGGGTGTCCGACGCCACCAAGACGGTGCTCGAAAGCGCGGCCGAGCGGCGCTGGTCGGCGTCGCGCGACCTGGCCGACACCCTCGAGCACGCCGGTGTGCTGGCGCACGTGACCGCCGCCCAGGTCGACGACCGGCTGGACGAGGTCGAGGACGAGCTGTTCCGGTTCGGACGCATCGTCGCCTCGGACCGTGATCTGCGCGGAGTGCTGGGCGACCGGACCACCCCGCTGCACGCCCGTCAGCAGCTGGTCGACGACCTGCTGGCGGACCGGACCACCCCGGCCACCCGCCGGCTCGCGGTCCAGGCGACGGCGGGCCGGCACCGCTCGCTCGCCGCCGGACTGCACGAGTTCGTCCGGATCGCGGCGCAACGGCGGAACCGGCTGGTCGCGAGCGTCACGGTGGCCCAGCCGATGTCCGGTCCTGAGACCGACCGGCTGGCCGAGGCGCTGGCTGGCCGGTACGGACAGAAGTTCCACCTGAACATCATCGTCGACCCATCGGTGCTCGGCGGTGCCCGCGTCGAGATCGGCGACGACGTGTTCGACGGAACGATGCACACCCGGCTGGAGAACGTCCGCCGGCGCCTGGCGGGCTGACGGCCAGGCACACCCCCAGCAGACGCACAGGCCGGCACCGCCGGCGACACGGACCACGAAACTCAGAGAGCAGGGACCACGACATGGCGGAGCTCACCATCCGTCCGGAGGAGATCCGGGACGCGCTACAGCGGTTCGTCACCGAGTACCAGCCGGAGGCTGCCAGCCGTGAGGAGGTCGGCACGGTGGCCGAGGCCGGCGACGGCATCGCCCGCGTCGAGGGGCTGCCCTCGGCGATGGCCAACGAGCTCCTCGAGTTCGAGGACGGCACGCTCGGCCTGGCCCTCAACCTGGACGTCCGCGAGATCGGTGTCGTCGTCCTCGGTGACTTCACCGGGATCGAGGAGGGCCAGTCGGTGCGACGCACCGGCGAGATCCTGTCCGTCCCGGTCGGTGACGGTTACCTCGGCCGCGTCGTCGACCCGCTCGGCAACGCGATCGACGGGCTCGGTGACGTGGAGACCAGCGACCGGCGACCGCTGGAGGTGCAGGCGCCCACGGTCGTGCAGCGGCAGTCGGTGAACGAGCCACTGCAGACCGGCATCAAGGCGATCGACGCCCTCACCCCCATCGGCCGGGGTCAGCGACAGCTGATCATCGGCGACCGGCAGACCGGAAAGTCTGCCGTGGCGATCGACACCATCATCAACCAGAAGGAGTTCTGGGAGACCGGTGATCCGGCCAAGCAGGTCCGCTGCATCTACGTCGCGATCGGTCAGAAGGGCTCCACGATCGCCGCGGTCCGCGGCGCCCTCGAGGAGGCAGGCGCCCTCGAGTACACGACGATCGTGGCCTCTCCGGCATCGGACTCCGCCGGCTTCAAGTACCTCGCGCCCTACACCGGCTCGGCGATCGGCCAGCAGTGGATGTACGAGGGCAAGCACGTCCTGATCATCTTCGACGACCTGTCCAAGCAGGCCGAGGCCTACCGCGCGGTCTCCCTGCTGCTTCGCCGGCCGCCGGGTCGCGAGGCCTACCCCGGCGACGTGTTCTACCTGCACAGCCGACTGCTCGAGCGCTGCGCCAAGCTGTCCGACGAGATGGGCGCCGGCTCGATGACCGGGCTGCCGATCATCGAGACGAAGGCGAACGACGTCTCGGCGTACATCCCGACCAACGTCATCTCCATCACCGACGGGCAGATCTTCCTCCAGTCCGACCTGTTCAACGCCAACCAGCGGCCCGCGATCGACGTCGGCATCTCGGTGTCCCGCGTCGGAGGTGCCGCCATGACGAAGGCGATGAGAAAGGTCACCGGCTCACTGAAGGTCGACCTCGCGCAGTACCGCGCGATGGAGGCCTTCGCCATGTTCGCCTCCGACCTCGACGCTGCGTCCCGGCGACAGCTGGACCGCGGGCAGGGGCTGATGGAGCTGCTCAAGCAGCCGCAGTACTCCCCGTTCCCGATGGAGGAGCAGGCCGTCTCCATGTGGGCCGGGACGAGCGGCAAGCTCGACGCGGTCCCCACCGTCGACGTGCGCCGCTTCGAGTCCGAGTTCCTCGACTACGTCCGCCGCGAGCACGGCGGCCTGCTCGACGCGATCCGGGAGTCCGGCACGTTCGAGGACTCCACCGCGTCGTCGCTGGAGAGCGCCTACGACTCGTTCGCGGACCAGTTCGAGACCTCCGAGGGCGGCTCGATCAAGGCCGGCCACGAGGAGCACGAGGCGCTCGAGGACGAGGACGTGGAGCAGGAGCAGATCGTCAAGCAGAAGCGGGGCTGACCGATGCCCGCCAGCCTGCGCGAGTACCGCGCGAAGATCCGCTCGACCGAGGCGACCAAGAAGATCACCCGGGCCATGGAGCTGATCGCCGCCTCCCGCATCATCAAGGCGCAGCAGCAGGCTGAGGCAGCGCTGCCGTACGCCCGCGAGCTGACCCGGGCGGTCTCGGCGGTGGCCACGTTCTCCAACGTCAGCCACCCGCTGACGACTGAGCACCCGGACCCGAAGCGGGCCGCGGTGGTCGTCGTCACCAGCGACCGTGGCCTGGCCGGCTCCTACTCCTCCTCGGTGCTGAAGCAGTCAGAGCGGCTGGTCGAGAAGCTGCACGGCGAGGGCAAGGAGGTCGACATCTACGTCTCCGGACGCAAGGGTGTCGGCTACTACAAGTTCCGCCAGCGTGAGCTCGCGGACAGCTGGTCCGGATACTCCGACAAGCCGACCTACGAGGACGCCGCGACGATCGCGGAGGCGATCTTGGAGGCTTTCCTCACCGGCGAGGAGCTGGAGCGCGAGGACACCGGGATCGCGGCGCCGGAGACCGAGCGGGCCGGCGTCGACGAGGTGCACGTGGTGTTCACCCGGTTCCGCTCGATGCTGGTGCAGGAGCCCGAGGACATCCGGCTGCTGCCGCTCGAGGTCGTGGAGGACGAGGAGGCGCCGGAGCAGGACGACGTGCTGCCGCTCTACGAGTTCG
Organism: uncultured Actinomycetota bacterium; assembly: GCA_963704295.1. GTDB lineage: Bacteria > Actinomycetota > Actinomycetes > Propionibacteriales > Nocardioidaceae > JACCVL01. The sequence continues at coordinate 2,411,264 of OY969884.1, forward strand.
AGCCCTCCGCCGAGGCAGTGCTCGACGCACTGCTTCCGCGCTACGTGACCAGCCGTATCTTCGCCTGCCTGATGCAGGCGTCCGCGTCCGAGCTGGCCGCCCGTCAGACGGCGATGAAGTCCGCGACGGACAACGCCGAGGACCTGATCGATAAGTACACCCGAATCGCGAACCAGGCCCGCCAGGCCGGGATCACCCAGGAGATCAGCGAGATCGTTGGCGGCGCCAACGCGCTGGCCGACGCCACCGCAGGGAGTGAGTGACACAGATGACCGCCACGCTGAGTGAGAACGAGACCGCCGGTGGACCGGACGCCCCCGGCGGCGTCGGCCGCGTCGCCCGGGTGATCGGACCGGTGGTGGACGTCGAGTTCTCCGTCGACGAGATGCCCGAGATCTACAACGCCCTCGAGGTGGAGGTGACCCAGGGCGAGGCCGACCGGACGCTGACCCTCGAGGTCGAGCAGCACATCGGCGACGGGATGGTCCGTACCGTCTCCATGCAGCCGACCGACGGGCTGGTGCGCGGCGCCAAGGTGTCCGACACCGGCTCCTCGATCATGGTGCCCGTCGGTGACGTGACCAAGGGCCACGTCTTCAGCACCATCGGCGACTGCCTGAACCTCAAGGAGAACGAGAAGCTCGACGTGCAGGAGCGGTGGTCCATCCACCGCAAGGCTCCCGCCTTCGACCAGCTCGAGTCCAAGACCGAGATGTTCCACACCGGGATCAAGGTCATCGACCTGCTGACTCCTTACGTCCAGGGCGGCAAGATCGGCCTGTTCGGGGGCGCCGGGGTCGGCAAGACCGTGCTGATCCAGGAGATGATCGCCCGAGTCGCCCGTGACCACGAGGGTGTGTCGGTCTTCGCCGGCGTCGGGGAGCGGACCCGCGAGGGCAACGACCTGATCACCGAGATGACCGAGTCCGAGGTGATCGGGCAGACCGCGCTGGTGTTCGGGCAGATGGACGAGCCGCCCGGCGCCCGGCTGCGGGTGGCCCTGTCCGGGCTGACGATGGCGGAGTACTTCCGCGACGTGCAGGAGCAGGACGTGCTGCTGTTCATCGACAACATCTTCCGTTTCACCCAGGCCGGCCAGGAGGTCTCGACCCTGCTGGGCCGGATGCCGTCGGCCGTCGGCTACCAGCCGACGCTGGCCGACGAGATGGGCGTACTGCAGGAGCGGATCACCTCGACCCGAGGCCACTCGATCACCTCGATGCAGGCGATCTACGTGCCGGCGGACGACTACACCGACCCTGCCCCGGCCACCACGTTCGCCCACCTGGACGCGACCACCGAGCTGTCGCGTGACATCGCCTCGCTGGGCATCTACCCGGCGGTGGACCCGCTGACCTCCACCTCGCGGATCCTGGACCCGCGCTACATCGCCGAGGACCACTACCGCACGGCGGTGCGAGTGAAGCAGATCCTGCAGCGCAACAAGGAGCTGCAGGACATCATCGCCATCCTCGGTGTCGACGAGCTGTCCGAAGAGGACAAGGTCGTCGTCTCCCGGGCGCGGCGGTTGCAGCGGTTCCTGTCGCAGAACACCTACGTCGCCAAACAGTTCACCGGCATCGAGGGTTCGACGGTGCCGCTGGACGAGACGGTGGAAGCGTTCACCAAGATCTGCGACGGCGACTACGACCACGTGGCCGAGCAGGCGTTCTTCATGTGCGGCGGGCTGGACGACGTGGAGCGCAGGTGGGCTGAAATCCAGAAGGACCTCTGATGGCCGAAGAGCAGCTGCAGGTCGAGCTGGTCGCTGCGGACCGGCTGGTGTGGTCCGGGGAGGCGACCTTCGTGCTCGCCCGCACCGCGGATGGTGAGATCGGCGTGCTTCGCAACCACGCGCCGGTGCTCTCCGTGCTGGACCCCAGCGCCGTTGTCATCCGCCAGGAGGGTGGGGAGACGCTGGTGGCCGCCGTCGACGGGGGCTTCTTGTCGGTGGCTGACAACCGGGTGTCGATCCTGTCCGAGCACGCCCAGATGGCGGACGAGATCGACCGCGAGCAGGCGCGGCGGGACCTCGAGCAGGCGCAGTCCGCCGGTGACGACGATGCCGAGGCGGCACGGGGGCTCGGCTGGGCCGAGGCCCGCGTCGGCGCGGCGGAGAAGGCGGGCTGACAGTCCGTCACGGACTGCCAGCGTCCGGGCCGGGACCATGCCGCTGTGGCAGATCGCACTGGACGTCCTCGGTGGGCTGTTGCTGCTCGCCGCCTTCGGTCTGGTGGGGCTGATCGTCCGGCGCCGGTGGTTGACCAAGAACGAGCCCACGTTCGACATGAGCGTGCGCACCCATCCCCAACAGGACGCCCGCGGCTGGACGCTCGGTGTCGCCCGCTACCGCGGCGACCGCCTTGAGTGGTTCCGAGTGTTCTCCTTGTCGCTGCGCCCCAAGCGGGTGTTCGACCGGCACGCCCTCGAGCTGCACGACCGGCGCGAGCCGGCCGGCGCCGAGGCCTACGCGTTGTTCTCCGGCCACCTCGTGGTCCACACCCGGACGGCGACCGAGCAGGTCGAGGTGGCGCTGAGCGCGGACTCCCTGACCGGCCTGCTGTCCTGGCTCGAGGCGGCCCCGCCGGACCCGCACCGGCTCGGCTGAACCCGCCCTGGCGGTCAACGTGGACCGGTGGGCTCGGCCCCTGGTCCGCCCGGCCGCCACAGCACGTCACCCTCGTCCCGGTTGGCGTAGCGGGCGAGGATGAACAACAGGTCACTGGCCCGGTTGAGGTAGCGAACCGCGAGCGGGCTCATGCTGTCGCCGTGCTGCTCCATCGCCGCCCAGGTGGAGCGCTCCGCGCGACGGACCGCGGTGCAGGCGACGTGCAGGAGGGCCGATCCCCGGGTGCCGCCGGGCAGGACGAACGAGCGCAGCTTCTCCAACGACTCGTTGTAGTGGTCGCACCAGCCCTCGAGCCGGTCCACGTAGTCCTGCAGGACGCGCAGGGGTGGGAACTCGGGTTCGGCGACGACAGGTGTCGCGAGGTCCGCACCGACGTCGAAGAGGTCGTTCTGCACCCGGGCGAGGACCTCGACGACGTCGGGGTCCAGCTCGCCCAGGACGACGGCGGTCCCGAGGTGCGCGTTGGCCTCGTTGACGTCGCCGTAGGCCGCCACCCGGAGGTCGGTCTTGCGGACCTCGGACATGTCACCGAGCCGGGTGCTGCCTCCGTCACCCGTGCGGGTGTAGATGCGGGTGAGCTTGACCATTGCCCGACCGTACCGGGGTCAGCGTGTCCGGCCGCGGTCAGCGGCGACGATCCGCGTCGCGGCGTCCACGTCCTCCGGCCAGACCAGCACCTGGGCGACGCTGGCGCCGGGCCGGTAGGTGGCCCGGAGCCCGGCCGACACCAGGACGCCGCGGATCCGGTCCGCCTCGGCCGGCGCGGCGGAGACGACACCGATCAACAGTCCGTGGGCCGGGTCCGCCACGCGGGTGCCGGCGCGCCTCGACCGGGTCTGCATCGACCAGCGCAGCACCAGCGCGAGCAGCACGACGCCGATCGTCGACACGACCGGGATGTACAGGTAGTCCAGACCCGACGAGCCGACCAGGGGAACCCCCGCGACCGGACCCGTGGACAGCACGAGTCCAGTGTGCCCGGACCGGACAGGGCTGGCTACGCTGCCCGGCGGTGACGGTTGCGGTCCGGCAGCCCGTCGCGAGCGAAGGGTTGCGTGGATGACCGGCAGGCTGTGCGTGGTCGGGGCGGGGCTGATGGGCTCGGGAATCGCCCAGGTGGCGGCCGTGGCCGGATGGGACGTCACGCTGCGCGACGTCAGTGACGACGCGCTGGCCCGCGGGCGCGGGGAGGTCGAGCGCTCCCTCGCCCGGCTGGTCGCCAAGGACAAGCTCTCCGACGACGCCCGCGCGGCCGCGCTGGACCGGATCACCACGACGACCGACCTCGGGGCCGCGGCGGAGGCGGACCTCGTCGTTGAGGCGGTGTTCGAGCGGATCGACGTCAAGCACGCGGTCTTCCGCGAGCTGGACGGCGTCTGTGCAGAAGGCACCGTGCTGGCCACGAACACCTCGGCCATCCCGGTCACATCGATCGCGGCGGCCACCGACAGACCGGAGCAGGTCGTCGGGACGCACTTCTTCTCGCCGGTCCCGATGATGCGGCTGTGTGAGCTCGTGCGCGGCCTGAAGACGAGCGACGAGACGCTGGCCACGGCGCGCTCGTTCGCCGAGGGGGTAGGCAAGACCTGCATCGTCGTCGAGCGGGACGTCGCCGGCTTCGTCACGACTCGGCTGATCAGTGCGCTCGCGATGGAGGCGGTCGCGCTCTACGAGTCCGGTGTCGCCTCCGCCGAGGACATCGATCTGGCCTGTCAGCTCGGTTTCGGTCACGCGATGGGTCCGCTGGCCACGACGGACCTGACCGGCGTGGACATCCTGCGGCACGCCACCTTGAACATCCACGCCGAGACCGGGGACTCCAAGTTCTTCCCGCCCGAGCTGCTGTCCCGGATGGTCGACGCGGGGGACCTCGGCCGGAAGTCCGGCCGAGGGTTCTTCGACTACGACGACTGACCGCGCCGTCCTGGTCATACGCTGCCCGTCATGGTGAGCACGTCAGCACCCGACGCCTCGGCCCCACGACGTGATCCGCCGTGGGTGATGCGTACCTACGCCGGGCACAGCTCCGCCGGTGAGTCCAACGCCCTGTACCGCCGGAACCTGGCGCACGGTCAGACCGGGCTGTCGGTGGCCTTCGACCTGCCGACCCAGACCGGGTACGACCCCGACCACGAGCTCGCCCGTGGCGAGGTCGGCAAGGTCGGTGTGCCCGTCCCGCACCTGGGCGAGATGCGCCGGCTGTTCGACGGGATCCCGCTGGCGGAGATGAACACGTCGATGACCATCAACGCCACCGCCATGTGGCTGCTGGCGATGTACCAGGTGGTTGCCGAGGAGCAGGGGATCGAGCCGGGGCGTCTCGCCGGGACCACGCAGAACGACATCATCAAGGAGTACCTGTCGCGCGGCACCTACGTCTTCGGCCCGGAGCACTCGCTGCGCCTGACGAGGGACCTGATCGCCTACACGGTCAGTGCGATCCCGCGCTGGAACCCGATCAACATCTGCAGCTACCACCTGCAGGAGGCGGGTGCCACGCCGGAGCAGGAGATCGCGTACTCGCTGAGCACCGCGATCGCGGTCCTGGACGGCGTCCGCGACTCGGGACAGGTGCCGCCCGAGGAGTTCGCCGTCGTGGTGGGGCGGATGTCGTTCTTCGTCAATGCCGGCGTGCGGTTCGTCGAGGAGATGTGCAAGCTCCGCGCGTTCGTCGAGCTCTGGGACGAGCTCTGCCGCGACCGTTGGCAGGTCGAGGACGAGCGGCTTCGCCGCTTCCGGTACGGCGTCCAGGTGAACTCGCTCGGACTCACCGAGGCGCAGCCGGAGAACAACGTGCAGCGGATCGTGCTCGAGATGCTCGCCGTCACGCTCTCCCGGACCGCCCGGGCTCGGGCCGTCCAGCTCCCGGCCTGGAACGAGGCACTCGGCCTGCCGCGACCCTGGGACCAGCAGTGGTCGCTGCGTATGCAGCAGGTGCTCGCCTACGAGTCCGACCTGCTCGAGTACGACGACCTGTTCGACGGGTCGCCGGTGATCCAGGCCAAGGTGGACGCCCTGGTCGCGGGCGCCCGCGACGAGATGGACCGGGTGCAGGCCATGGGCGGGGCCGTGTCGGCTGTCGAGTCGGGTTACATGAAGTCCCAGCTGGTGGCCGCGCATGCGGTCCGGCGGGCCCGGATCGAGACCGGCGAGGACACGGTGGTCGGGGTGAACCGGTTCACCGGCACCGAGCCCTCGCCGCTGACGGCCGACCTCGACACGGTGATCCAGGCCCCCGATCCGGAGGCGGAGCGAGCCGCGGTCGACTCGGTCCGACGATGGCGGCAGCAGCGCGACGAGAGCGAGGTGGCCGCCGCGCTGGACCGGCTCGGGGTGGACGCGAAGTCCAGCGCCAACCTGATGGACGCCACCCTGCAGGCAGCGCGCGCCGGCGCCACGACCGGGGAGTGGGCCGGTGCCCTGCGCGAGGTGTTCGGTGAGTACCGCGCCGCGACCGGCGTCTCGGCGTCCGTCGGCGCAGCCGAGGCGGGGGAGGAGCTGATGCTGGTCCGTCGGCGCGTCGAGGTCACCAACGGTGACCTCGGTCGGCGCCTCCGGCTGTTGGTCGGGAAGCCCGGACTGGACGGCCACTCGAACGGCGCCGAGCAGATCGCCGTGCGGGCCCGTGACGCCGGTCTGGAGGTGGTCTACCAGGGGATCCGGCTGACGCCGGCCGAGATCGTCGCCGCGGCCGTCGCCGAGGACGTGCACTGCGTGGGGCTCTCTATCCTCTCCGGCTCCCACCTCGAGCTGGTTCCCGCGGTGCTTGACGGCCTGCGTGAGGCCGGTGCGGGCACTCTGCCCGTCGTGGTGGGCGGCATCATCCCCGCCGCCGACGCCACGGCCCTTCGCGCCGCCGGAGTGGCCGACATCTTCACCCCGCGGGACTTCGGGCTCACCGAGATCATCGGTCGGATCGTCGACGCGGTGCGCGACGCGAACGGTCTGGACCGCGCCTGAGCCGCCCGGTGCACAGCTGCCCGTACAGTTCCCACCGTGGCTGACGCCCCGCGTATCCGGCTCCCGGACCGCACCTCCTCGCCGTGGCGCGCCCTGCAGCTCCGAGTGGCGATCGGGCTCGGCCTGCTCGGCGCGGTGGTGCTGCTGGTCTATCTGGACCGGGACGGCTATCGCGACGCCTACGGCGGCGACGGCGGCCAGCTCAGCCTGCTGGACTGCCTCTACTACGCGACCGTCACGATGACGACCACCGGCTACGGCGACATCACTCCGGTGACCGACGGCGCCCGGCTGTTCAATGCGGTCATCATCACTCCGCTGCGGGTCATGTTCCTGATCGTGCTGGTCGGGACGACACTCGAGGTGCTGGCCAGCCAGGGGCGCTACCAGTGGCGGATCTCCCGATGGAGGAAGCACATGCATGATCACGTGGTGGTCGTCGGTTACGGAACCAAGGGACGCAGTGCCGTGCAGACCCTGCTGGCCAAGGGCTTCCGGGACGAGGACATCGTCGTGATCGACAACGGGACCGAGGCGATCGCCCAGGCCAACGAGGACGGGGTCGCCGTCGTGGTCGGCGACGGCACCCGGCGCGAGGTGCTCGTCCGAGCCGGCGTCGATGAGGCTCGCCAGGTGCTGGTCACGGCGCACCGTGATGACGCGGCCGTGCTGATGACGCTCACCGCCCGCCAGCTGAACCCGTCCGCTTTCGTCACCGTCGCGGTGCGGGAGCAGGACAACGTGCCGCTCGTCCGGCAAAGCGGGGCGGACGCCGTCGTCACGTCGTCGGACTCGGTGGGGCGGCTGCTCGGCCTGTCGGCGGTCAGCCCGTCGCTGGGAGAGGTGCTGGAGGACCTGCTCACGTACGGGGAGGGGCTCGAGGTGGCCGAGCGGGACGTGCTGCCGTCCGAGGTCGGCAAGCCTCCGCAGTCCTGCGGGGACCAGGTGATCGCGGTGGTGCGCGGCAACCGCGTCTTCCGCTTCTTCGAGCCGACGGTGTCCCAGCTCCAGCGGGGCGACAAGGTCGTCGTGGTGCGCTCCGGGGTCGAGCTGCCCTGGGCGTCCCGGCCAGGCGCCGACGCCGTCATGGACGAGTGAGCGTGGCCGGGGCGGCGGGGCTGTCCCGCCGGCTGGGCGCAGCGGCGGCCGGTCTCGGTCTGCTCGCGGCCGGGTGTGCGTCCGGCGGTCCCGCCGACCGTGGCAGCCGGCCGGCAGCGGTGGACCTGGAGCGACGGGTGGGCGGTCCGGTGGTCGTCGCTGCCGCGGGGGACATCGCCGACTGCGCCGGCGCGGGGTGCGCGTCCGCTCGGACCGCCAGGCGGGTGGCGCGGATCGACGCCGACCTGGTCCTGACGCTCGGCGACAACCAGTACCCGCGCGGCGGGTACCGCGACTTCATGGCCGAGTACGACCGCACGTGGGGCCGGTTCCGCAGTCTGACCTCCCCGGTGCCCGGCAACCACGAGTACCTGCGGCCAGCTGCCCGGGGCTACTTCCGTTACTTCGGCGCTCGTGCCGGCGGGCGCGACCGCGGCTACTACAGCCAGGACGTGGGCAGCTGGCACCTGGTGGCGCTCAACTCCGGCAACGGGAGCTGTCGCCCGGTCCGCTGCGGCCGTGACTCGGCGCAGGTGCGGTGGCTGCGTCGCGACCTGAGGCGTGCTGATGCGCGGTGCTTGCTGGGCTACTGGCACCACCCGCCCTGGTCCGGCGGGCAGCACGGCAACAACGGCCGGGTGCGCGTGCTGTGGCGGGTGCTGGCCCGGCACGGTGCCGACCTCGTCCTCAACGGCCACGACCACGACTACGAGCGGTTCGCCCGGCGGAACGCGTCCGGGGCGGCGGCGCCGGACGGCGTCCGGCAGTTCGTCGTGGGGACCGGCGGTGCCGAGCTGCGGCCGTTCGGTGCCCCACCCGGGGCGCTGGTCGAACGACGGATCGCCGGCCGGCACGGTGTGCTCCGACTCGCTCTGGGTGACGACAGCTACCGCTGGCGCTATCTGCCGGGGCGGGGTGCCGCCCTCGACGCCGGTGGACCGGTGGGCTGCGGCCCAGCAGCCCGGCACTGACCGGCATGCGCGTCGTCGTGGTGGGTGCCGGCGTCATCGGGCTCTCGGCTGCCGTCCTGCTCGCCGAGGCAGGAAACGAGGTCGAGGTCCGCAGTGCCGACGACCCGGCGGACACGACGTCGTCGATCGCAGCAGCGCTGTGGTACCCGTACCGCGCCGCCCCGCGTGACCGGGTGCTGGACTGGGGGACGCGGACGTACGAGGCGCTGGTCGACCTCGCCGGCCGTGACCAGGCAGCGGGCGTCCGCTTGCGGACGGGCCGCGAGCTGCTGCGCGAACCGGCGCCGCTGCCCTGGTGGGCCGCTGCCGTGCCCGACCTCGAACCAGTGCGCGACGCCCCTGCCGGGTACGCCGGCGGGTGGACCTTCACCGCCCCGGTGGTGGACATGAGCCGCTACCTGCCGTGGCTGCGGGGTCGCCTCGAATCCGCTGGCGGGGTCCTGGCCCGTCGACGCCTGGAGGCGCTCCCGGACGACGCCGACGTGGTCGTGCATGCGAGCGGACTCGCGGCCCGGCAGCTGGCGGGTGACGACAGCGTCCTGCCGGTGCGCGGGCAGGTCGTGCTGCTGGAACAGGTCGGCATCGACCAGTGGTCGCTCGACGAGGCGTCGGTCACCTACGTCGTGCCACGAGAGCTGGTCGTGGTCGTCGGCGGCAGCGACGAGGAGGGCAGCTACGACCGGATGGCCGACCCGGCGCAGACGTCCGCGATTCACCGCCGCGGTGTCGCGCTTGTGCCCGCCCTCGCCGGGGCCCGGGTGCTCGGCACCCGGGTGGGACTGCGCCCGGCTCGGCCGACGGTACGGCTGGAGCGCGAGAACCGGACGGGACGCCCGCCGGTCGTGCACTGCTACGGGCACGGAGGCGCGGGCGTGACCCTGTCGTGGGGCTGCGCGGAGGAGGTGGCCGGCCTGGTCGCCACCGCCGGCTAGGCGGCCGCCGGCTTCTCCCAGACCGACACGTGCGAGCTGCTGCTGCTCGTGAACGGCGTCCGCTCCCAGTCCGCCCAACGCTCGCGCAGCCGCAGTCCCGCCAACCTGGCCATCAGGTCGAGCTCGGCCGGCCACGCGTACCGGAAGGGAACGGAGACCCGTTCGTAGCTGCCGTCGCCGAAGCGGTAGTGGTGGGAGAACATCGACTGCGTCGCGATGTCGTATTCGTCGAAGCTGAGCCCGTGCTGGTCATGGTGGAAGGTGCGGAACACCTCGCCGGGAGGCAGCCGCTGCAGGATCGGCACGAACAGCTCCACGACGAAGTGGCCGCCGGGCTCCAGATGTGCGGCCGCGTTGCGGAAGCACTGCACCTGAGCGTCCTGACTGGTGAGATTCGCGATGGTGTTGAAGACCAGATAGACCAGCGTGAACGTCCCGGCCACCCTGGTGCTCGCCATGTCCCCGATCGTGACCGGCACGTCCGCGCCGCCCGGCTTGGCCTGGAGCTGAGCTGCCATCGCCGGCGACAGCTCGATCCCGTGGACCGGCACTCCGCGGTGGCTGAGCGGCACGGCGACCCGGCCGGTGCCGACCGCCAGCTCCAGCGCAGGACCGTCTCCGGCCAGACCGGCGAGGAGATCGACCGTGGGCCGGAGCATCTCCGGGTCGAACATCTCGGCGAGCCCTCGTCGTACCTCGCGGCCACGGTTCGTCGAAGTGGTTCGTCGGCATCCGGCCATCCTGACGCGGCAGCGGCCGGGACAGCGACTTTTCTCGGGCTCAGAGGTAGCTGTCCGGCACCGGACCGACGACTTCCATTGGTTGTGGCGGCGATCCGGTCCAGCTCCTCCGGCGTCGCGTCCCGGCTGCCTCCGCGGCGGCCAGCTCCTCGAAGAAGCCGACCATCGCGGCGGGGGTGAAGAGGTTCAGCTTCCTGCCGGGCCCGGTCGACACTACCTCGAACGTGTGTGACGTGCCGCGGGGCACGTAGACGAACGTGCCTGGTGGGCACACCTGCCGACCTTCCGGTACGTGCATGAGGTACTCGCCCTCCAGCACGTAGAACGCCTCGGCGGCGTCGTGGTGGATGTGCAGCGGTGGGCCGAAGCCGGAGGCTCGCGCTCGGTCTGCAGGAGGGTGAACTCGTTCGCCGTCTGCTCGGCCGTCGCGAGGAGCACTACCTCAAAGTGCCCAGGTCCAGGCGGCGGCCCGCACCGGGCGGGACGATGAATGTCTCGCGTCATGGACGACATCGTGCTGTCGAGCTCCGACCGCGCAATGGTCTCCGCGTCAGAACAAGCGGTCTTCGACCTTGTCCAGGCCGCGCAGCGCGTCGTAGTCGACGACGGCGCAGTCGATGCCGCGGTCGGTCGCCAGCACCCGTGCCTGCCGCTTGATCTCCTGCGCGGCGAAGATGCCGCGTACCGGCGCCAGCAGCGGGTCGCGGTTGAGCAACTCGAGGTAGCGGGTCAGCTGCTCGACGCCGTCGATCTCGCCGCGCCGCTTGACCTCGACCGCGACGGTGGCGCCTCTCGCGTCCCGACAGAGCAGGTCGACCGGCCCGATCGCGGTGGGGTACTCGCGCCGGACCAGGGTCAGGTCGGTGCCCAGCGACGCGGGGTGGTCGGCCAGCAGCTCCTGGAGGTGCCGTTCCACCCCGTCCTTGACCAGCCCGGGGTCGACGCCGAGGTCGTGGGACGAGTCGTGGAGCACCTCGTCGAAGACGATCCGTAGCTGCCCGTCGCCCTTGGTCGCGGTGACCGTCCACTGGAGCCGGCCGTCGTCGGCGGTGCCCTCGACCACCCGGCACGGCGGGCTCATCCAGTTCAGCGGCTTGTACGCACGGTCGTCGGCGTGGATCGACACCGACCCGTCGGCCTTGACCAGGACGAGCCGGGTCGCGGGCGGGAGGTGCGCTGACAGTCGGCCGGAGTAGTCCACCTGACAGCGAGCGATGACGAGGCGCACCGGCCGAGACTAGTCGCTGCCCCGGTACCGCCGGAGGTGCAGCCCGGCTGGCACACTGCCCGGCATGGCTCGTGGGTTCTCCAGCGTCGGTGTGGTCGGCCTCGGCACCATGGGTGCCGGGATCGCCGAAGTCTTCGCTCGCAACGGCATCGCGGTCGTCGGCGTGGAGCGTGACGAGGACCAGCTCGCCCGGGGCCGTGCTCACCTGGAGCACTCCACCGGCCGGGCGGTGCAGCGCGGCAAGCTCAGCGAGGACGAACAGACCGAGCTGGTCGGCCGGATCAGCTTCAGCACCTCGCTCGCCGACGTCAAGGGGTGCGACCTGGTCGTCGAGGCCGTGGTCGAGCAACTCGACCTCAAGCGGGCCATCTTCACCGAGCTCGACGACATCGTCGGACCGCAGGCGGTGCTCGCGACCAACACCTCGTCGCTGTCGGTGACCGAGATCGCCGCCGCTACCTCACACCCGCACCGGGTGATCGGCCTGCACTTCTTCAACCCGGCGCCGGTCCAGGCGTTCGTCGAGGTGATCCGGACGGTAGTCACCGAGCCCGACGTGGTCGAGGACGTCCAGGCCCTGGCCCGGCGGCTGGGCAAGAACCCAGTGGTGGCGGGCGACAAGGCCGGATTCATCGCGAACGCGCTGCTGTTCGGCTACCTCAACCACGCCGCGGCGATGTACGACGCGCACTACGCCAGCAGGGAGGACATCGACGACGCGATGCGGCTCGGCTGCGGCTACCCGATGGGCCCGCTGGCGCTGCTCGACCTGATCGGTCTCGACACGGCCTACGAGATCCTCGAGACGATGTACCTGCAGGGACGGGACCGGCTGCATGCCCCCGCGCCCGTGCTCAAGCAGCTGGTCACAGCGGGGATGCTGGGCCGCAAGAGCGGTCGCGGGTTCTTCAGCTATGACGGCCCCGACAGCCCGGTCGTCGTTCCGGACGCGCTGACGCCGGCGTCGACCGACGTTGAGGTGCCGCGCCGGGACGTCGGCACCATCGGCGTCGTCGGCTCAGGGACGATGGCGGCGGGGATCGTCGAGGTGTGCGCCACGTCCGGCTTCGACGTCGTCGTCGTGGCCCGCGGGCGGGACCGGGTGACGGCCCTGGTCGACACGGTCACCCGGTCGCTGGACAAGGCGGTGCAGCGCGGCAAGCTCGAGCAGGCCGACCGGGACGCGGCGCTGACCCGGGTGCGCGGCACCACCAGCCTGGACGACCTCGCCGCAGCCGACTTGGTGATCGAGGCGATCGTCGAGCAGGTCGACGCCAAGCAGGCACTGTTCGAGAACCTGGACGAGATCTGCAAGCCGGGTGCCATCCTCGCGACCACCACCTCGTCGTTGCCGGTGATCAGTTGCGCCGCGGTGACCGGCCGGCCCCGCGACGTCGTCGGCATGCACTTCTTCAACCCGGCGCAGCGGATGCGCCTGGTCGAGGTCGTGTCCACCGTCTCGACCGACGTCGAGGTGGCCGACACGGTCCGGTCGGTGTGCCGCCGGCTGGACAAGCATCCGGTCTCCTGCGGTGACCGGGCCGGCTTCATCGTCAACGCCCTGCTCTTCCCGTACCTGAACGACGCGGTGAAGATGCTGCAGGCGCACTACGCCAGCGCGGACGACATCGACACCGCGATGAAGGAGGGCTGCCGGCTGCCGATGGGGCCGTTCGAGCTTCTCGACGTGGTCGGCAACGACGTCGCACTGGCGATCCAGCGCACCCTGTACCGCGAGTTCCGGGAGCCGGGATTCGCCCCCGCGCCGCTGCTCGAGCACCTGGTCACCGCTGGCTACCACGGCCGCAAGTCCGGCCGCGGGTTCCGCGACCACGCGCCGCATCCGCCCGCTCCCCGCTGAGCCGGCGGCGACCCACCCGGGACGTCATACGAACCGGGGTGTATCGGCGGCGCGCCGTATGACGTCCTGGAGTGGCCCGGGCAGTATCGTCACGCTACGAGCTCGATCCGTCACATGGCGTCATATTTAGATGATTTTGGGGCTTTCCCACTGCATACACTCCGTGGTGGGTGGCACCCTCCGTGAACAGCACAACACGTAGCGGCGGGTCACCGGGGGAGGGCCGCGTCTGCGTCGCCGCACCGGCTAGAGGGAGCCCCGCATGCATGACGTCGCAGTCCCCGCGCAGCAGCAATCGATGCCCGACCTGGCACCCGAGATCCACCGGCAGCGGCTGGTGGTCGAGGGGCTCTGCAGGGCCCCGATCGACGACGTGTCGATCCGCCAGTACCTGCGGCTGCTGTCCGACACCATCGAGATGATCACCCTGACCGAGCCGGTGACCCACAAGTCGCCGCTCTACGGCTGGGCGGGCTGGATCCACTGGGAGACCTCCGGAGCGCACTTCTACGCCTGGGAGACCCCCCGGCTGTTCTTCAGCGTCGACGTCTACGCCTGCAAGCCGTTCAGCGCCGGCGCGGTGGTCGATCTGTCCCGGAGGTTCTTCGACAGCGACCGAGTCGTCTCCCGGGAGTTCTGATGAGCGCGCCGCGGCTGCGTATCGTCTTCGACCCGACCGGCGACCTGCTCGAGGCCACTCGCGACTGCGAGGCGGACATCTTCCTGCAGTGGTACGGCAACACGCGGGAGCAGCTGGCGGAGGAGTACGGCCCGTACGAGCACGACTCGGTGTTCGTCTCAGTGGTCGACGACACCGACGAGGTGTTGGCCTGCGTGCGCCTGCTCACCGGCGCGACGACCAGCTTGAAGACCGTCGACGACGTCTCCCGCCCCCCCTGGGCGGTGGACGCCCCGCGCAGCGCCGCCGCCGTTGGGGTGGACGTGACTCGGGCTTGGGACGTCGCGACGATGGGCGTCCGGCCGGGACTGAAGCAGGGGCGCACCGGCCTGGCGCTCGCCACCTATCACGCCCTGATCACCTCGATCCGCGCCAACAGCGTGCCGTCCGTCGTCGCGATCCTCGACGAGCGTGTCCGCCGGCTGCTCACGTCGGTCGGCTGGGCGATGCGGACGCTGCCGGGGACGCGCGCGGCGAACTACCTCGGCTCGGACTCCAGCACCCCGGTCTACGCCGATATCGCGCAGATCCTCGACGAACAGCGCCGGGTCAACCCGGACGCCCACCGCCTGATCACCCTCGGGGTGGGTCTGGACGGCGTCCAGGTGCCGGGAAACGAGCACTTCCGCCTGGTGCGGGTGCCGGCCGAGCCGCTGCCCGCGTTGGTGTCAGTGGGTGCGGGGAGCCTGCGGTAGGTACACCGGCGACTGTCCCAGGCTGGCGGACCACTGCCGGATCCACGGTCCTACCGAGGCCGCGGGCATCGGCGGGGCGATGTGATAGCCCTGCAGGATGTCGACGTCCATCGCCACCAGCGCCGCGGCCGTGGCCGCGTCCTCGACCCCCTCGGCCACCAACCGCAGCCCGAGCGAGTGCGCCATCTTCGTGGTGGTGTCGACGATCACCCGGCTGCTCGGATCGCTGAGCAGAGTGGCGATGAACGACCGGTCCATCTTCAGCTCGCGCACCGGCAGATTGCGCAGGTACGACAGCGACGAGAAGCCGGTGCCGTAGTCGTCGATCGCGGCCTGGACGTGCATGTCGCTGAGCTCCAGCAGCCGCTGCCGTGCCCGCTCCGGGTCGGTGATGAACGAGTCCTCCGTGACCTCGATCAGGAGGGTGTCGATCGGGAGGGACACCTTGCTCATCGCCTCGAACAGGTACGGCAGCACCAGCCCGCCAAGGATCTCCGGCGGGGCGCAGTTGAGCGCCACGCGGAACTCGAAGCCCTCGTCCACCCACCGTCGCGCGTCCGCCACGACCTGGCGGATGACGTCGACGGACAGCGCCGGCATCAGCCCGTGCCGGCGCGCCTCGGGCAGGAAGGCCGCCGGCGTGAGCAGGCCCTCCTCGGGGTGCTGCCAGCGAACCAGCGCCTCGACGGCGATGACGTCCTGAGTGGCCGCGTCGATCTGCGGCTGGTACCACATCGCGAGCTCGCCGCTGGTGATCCCGCGGCGCAGCTCCTCGGTGCGCCGTAGCCGCTGGCGGGTGAAGTCGTCCTGCGACGCTTCGTAGAGCAATGCGCCCACCTTGGCCGACTTCGCCTCGTACATCGCGACGTCGGCGCGGCGGAGCAGGTCGGTGGAGGTGGTGTCCTCGTCGGTTCGCACCGCGATCCCGATCGAGGCGGAGAGGGTGAGCTGCATGCCCTCGATGTGCACCGGCTCGTCGAGGACTCTGCCTACCTCGTTGCCGATCTCCATGACCTCGATCTCGTCAGCACACGGGACGACGAGAGCGAACTCGTCTCCACCGAGACGCGCCACGTTGCACAGGTGACTCAACCGACTCCGCAGCCGGTCGGCGATGATGATCAGGACACGGTCACCGACGGCGTGGCCCATGCTGTCGTTGATGTCCTTGAAGCCGTCGAGGTCGAGCAGCATCAGTGACAGCGGATTGTGAGTCGCCAGCTCGCGGTCCAGCTGACGGAGCACGGCTCGGCGGTTGGGCAGCCCGGTCAGCTCGTCGGTCAGAGACAACCGCAGCGCCTCGGCCGCGCCCTGTGCTTCGCGGAGGGCGACCGCGAGCCGGCCACCGGCCGAGCCGAGCGTGATGATCGCCGCCACCGTGACCGCGGTGCCGACCTGGGTGTCCGGTGCCGCGACCAGCGCGAGGATGGCGATGCCCGCGGCGGCGACCTGGGTTCGGGCGCGCGACGTCGTCGTGGTGGTCTCGCCGGTCTCGGCCGGGCGGGCGAGAGCAGCGCTGACGATCATCGCGAAGCTCAGCCCGTACAGCAGGTTCAGCGTCACGCTGAAGACGTAGGTGCCACCGGACAGGGTGAGCAGGAAGCTCGAGTCCGCCACGCCCAGGAGCAGGAAGCCGATGATCTGGCTCACCGTCCGGGCCGAGAGCTCGCGCTGTCGGAGCAGCACCTGCGCGAGGACGAGAATGGCGAGCGCGAAATCGATCAGAGGGTAGAGCACCGCGAGCAGGAGGGGGACGCTCGATCCTTCGAACGACGCCGAGAGCGGCGTGAGGACGAGCAAGGTAGCCAGGCACGCCGTGGCGCCACAGATCACCGACGCCTCGAGCCAGATCGCCAGCGACGGCATCGTACGTCGTTGGACGTCCATCAGCAGGAAGCCCGCAAGCCCGACGTAAGAGGCGAGGAAGAACCCCTCGCCAGGGGCCGGGAAGGTCAGCTCGGTTCCGGCGCCGGCCGCGTTGAGGACGGCCGATCCCGCGCCCCACAGCAGGATGCCGAGGGCGAGCAGGGCCAACGCCGGGCGCCGGTCCCGGGCTCGTGCCCCGGCGTTGACCAGCCGGGCCAGCAGGGACAGGAAGAACACGCCGATGGCCGCCGAGAGCGCCAGCTCGCTGGCCTCCCTGCTGAGGAACCGCGGCAGCACGAACGCTGTCACCGCCCACAGCGGGAAGAACACGGCGAAGGGAGCGAGGTGCTGGCGGTAGGGCTGCAGGGCAGGCACCGTCAGCAGCCGACGTCCGGTCCCGCGGGGCCGCACGCTGCTGGGAGACGTCGCCAGAGCCACGAAAACTCCTCTGTCATAGATGGGTCGCCGCCCCGCCGGCAAGGTGATGCGCGCTCAGCATGTGGGAAATCAGCTGGAATGCCGTTGTCGATGGGGTGACGTGCGATGAACGGCGGAGCAGGACTGACCGGACGGGTGAGGCCGGGCTCACCGGGCTGGGTAGCCTTCCTGCCCGTGACCCCCAGACCGATTCGCGGCACCTCGGTCCTTCCGGCACGTCGCACGCCGCTGCGGCTGGAGACCGCCGACGGTCACGGCTTGGTGGGTGAGCTCGCGCTCCCGGCCGAGCGTGCGCCGGTCGCGACGGTGGTCTGCCTGCACCCGCTGCCCACGCACGGCGGGATGATGGACAGCCACGTGATCCGCAAGGCGTCGTACCGGCTGCCGGCTCTGGCCGACATCGCCGTGCTCAGGTTCAACAGCCGCGGCACAACGAGTGCGCAAGGCACCAGCGAGGGCAGCTTCGACAACGGAGAGGCCGAGCGTTACGACGTGGCCGCCGCGATCGAGTACGCGGAGTTCACCGACCTACCGTCGGTCTGGCTGCTCGGCTGGTCGTTCGGCACCGACCTCGCCCTGCGCTACGGGCTCGAACCCTGCGTCGTCGGAGCGGTGCTGCTCTCCCCGCCGCTCCGGTCGACGACCGACGCCGAACTCGCCGCGTGGGCCGAGGCCGGGAAGCCGCTGGTCGCCCTGGTGCCCGAGCACGACGACTACCTGCGGCCGGACGCAGCGCGCAGCCGCTTCGCGGTCGTCCCGCAGGCCGAGGTGATCGGCGTCGACGGAGCCAAACACCTGTGGGTGGGGCATACCGAGCGGGTGCTCGACGAGCTGGTCCGGCGGGTAAACCCGCAGGTGGCCGTGCCGCTCCCGCAGCGCTGGGACGGCCCGATGGACACGGCCGACTCATCGATGTACGCCGCCGGAGGGCTTGCGACGCTCGCCGCCGACGCCGACCAGCCGTAGGGTTCAGGCAGCAAGCGAAGCCGACCAGGTGGGGGGCAGCTCGTGAGAGCGCGTCGACTGCTGGTCTCGGCAGCGCTGGCCGCCACCGGGCTGGTGCTCGTCCCAGCCGGGGGCACCGGTGCCACCGCACCGACCGGGGCGCTCCCCGCCTCCGAGGCGAAGCGTCCGCTGCTGCTGCCGAACGCACGTGCCCTGGCGGCGGCAAAGCCGGTGATCGTCCGCACCGCGGCCGGCGGCCGGGTGCTGCGCTTCGAGTCCGGACTCGCCAACGTGGGGCACGGAGTCCTGGAGGTCCGGCCGAACAGCCGCGGGGGCTGCTCGCCGCGCGAGCAGCACGCCAGCCAGATCCTGTTCCGGGACCGGGACGGCAACGGCTGGTTCGACCGGTCGGTCGACCGGCGGTACGTGCGACGAGATGCCGGCTGCATGCTGTTCCATCCCGCCCACGACCACTGGCACTTCGAGGCCGCGGCACGCTACGCCCTGTGGCGTGCAGGCGGGGAGACGGAGCCGGTGGTGGTGCGCGGCCGGAAGATGAGCTTCTGCCTGCGCGACACCGAGCGCGCTCCCGATCGCTGGCCGACGCCGACGTACCCGCTGTATTACGGCGAGTGCCATCGGAGCACTCCCCAGGGCATCTCGATCGGATGGGTCGACATCTACGGCGCCGAGCTGCCGGGACAGTCGCTCACGTTGCCGCGCGGCCTGCGCTCCGGGCTGTACTGCCTGCGAACGACGGTGGACCCGCTGGACCAGCTCCGGGAGTCCGACAACACCGACAACTCGAGTGTCCGCGCGCTGCGGATCCGCGGTGAGCGCGTGTCGACCCGGCCGACCGGACGGTGCCGCGCGGTGCTCTAGCGCCGGTCGTCGTCCGAGGACTCGGGCTCGGCGTCCGGGGCCGGCTCGATCAGTTGGGTCTGCTCGGCATCGGGATCCGGCAGCTCGGCCCAGTCCTCCGCCTCCGGCTCCGCCGCCGTGTCCGTGTCCGCGAAGGGCGGGTCCAGCTCCAGCCCCTCGTCGGCGGCCGGTCCGTCGGTCGGCTCACCCGGGCCGAAGCCGGCTACCAGGTCCCGCAGCGACGCGAGCTGGGCCACGATGCCGTCCCGACGCCGCTGCACGATGTCGAGCTCGGCGCGGGCCGCCGCCGTCCGCCGGTCCAGGTCGGCCTGCGCCTGGGTGGACATGTGGTCTGCCTGGTTGCGCGCGGCGGCGACGACCTGTTCGGCCTCGCGGCGGGCCCGGGCGAGCATCCGCTCCGACTCGGCCGCCGCGTCCTCGCGCTGCTTGCGGGCCTGGGCGGACGCCTCGGTGGCGCGCTGCTCGGCCGCTGCCGCCCGCTCCTCGGACTCGCGGACCAGCCGCTGGGTCTCCTCCACCGCCTGCGTGTGCGCGTCGGCTGCCTCGCGGGTGAGCCGCTCCCGCTCGACGGCCAGCACCCGCCGGGCCTCGGACACCTCCCGGTCGGCGGCTGCACGGGCCTTCTCGGTGTCCCGCTTCGCCGAGGTCCGCATGCTGGTGGTCTCCTGCTCGGCCGCCAGCCGGATCTGGTCGGCCTCGCGCTTCGCGCTGGCGAGCAGGTCGGATGCCTGGGCGCTGGACGCGGCGCGCTCGTCCTCGGCCGCCGCGGTCAGCCGCGCGCGCTGGTCCTCGAGGTCTTGGAGCTGGACGACCTTCATGTCGTCCACCTCCTTGGCCGCGGTGGCGCGCAGCGCCTCGGCCTCCCGCTGGGCCGAGGTCAGCAGCTCGTCGGCCTGAGCACGGGCCCGGCTCAGCACCTCGTCGGCCTGGTCCTCCGCCATCGTCAGCAGGCTCGCCGCCCGGCCACCGAGACCGGCGTACGTCGGCTGCTCGGCCTCCGAGATCTGCGTGCGCAGGTCGTTGACCTGCTGCTCCAGCTGGGCCACCCGTGAGCTGGCCGCACGCTCGGCGTTGGCGACCGCGGCCTGCAGGTCGCGGATCCGCGCGTCCACCGCGGCGCGGTCGTACCCGCCCCGGCGCACGACCGGGAGGTCACCGGTCCCCCCGGCGGGCGGCAGCTGGGTCGTCTCGGCCGGGCCGCGGCCGGAGTCGAAGATGGACAGTCCCTGCTGGTCAGACATGCCTTGTCCCTCGTGATCGCGGGCGGGTGCTACCGGGGGCCGGTTCGGCTGTGGTCGAGTATGTCGTCACGTCCCACGGAAGCGGTTGATCCCGTCGAGGTGTCGCGCCCGCATCTGCTCATCGCGGACGCCCAGGCCCTCCTCGGGTGCCAGGCACAGTACTCCCACCTTGCCCTGGTGCTGGTTGCGGTGGACCTCGTAGACCGCTTGTCCGGTCTCCTCCAGCGGATAGGCCCGGGACAGGGTGGGATGCACCAGACCCTTGGCCACCAGGCGGTTCGCCTCCCACGCCTCGCGGTAGTTGGCGAAGTGCGAGCCGACGATGCTCTTCAGGTTCATCCACAGGTACCGGTTGTCGTACTGGTGCAGGAAGCCGGACGTCGACGCGCAGGTGACGATCGTGCCGCCCCGACGGGCGACGAAGACGCTGGCGCCGAACGTCTCGCGACCCGGGTGCTCGAACACGATGTCGGGGTCGTCCCCGCCGGTCAGCTCGCGGATCCGCGCGCCCAGGCGGCGCCACTCCCGCACGTCCTGGGTCTGCTCGTCGGACCAGAACTGGTAACCCTCACCGGTGCCGGCCGAGCGGTCGATGATCAGCTCGGCGCCCAGCGACCGGCAGATGTCCGCCTTCTCGGACGACGACACCACGCACACCGGGATCGCGCCGCCGTTCAGCGCCAGCTGGGTGGCGTACGAGCCGAGGCCGCCGGAGGCGCCCCAGATCAGCACGACGTCGCCCTGCTTCATCGCCGCACCGTTGCGGGTGACCAGCTGCCGGTAGGCGGTGGAGTTGACCAGCCCCGGCGCGGCGGACTCCTCCCAGGTCAGGTGCTGCGGCCGGGGCATCAGCTGGTTCGCCTTCACCAACGCCAGCTCGGCCAGCCCGCCGAAGTTGGTCTCGAACCCCCAGATCCGCTGCTCGGGGTCGAGCATCGTGTCGTTGTGGCCCTCGGGCCGCTCCAGGCTGACGTCGAGGCAGTGCGCGACCACCTCGTCCCCGGGCTTCCAGGCGTGCACGCCCGGTCCGGCACGGAGCACGACGCCGGCGAGGTCGGAGCCGACCACGTGGTACGGCAGGTCGTGTCGCTCGGCCAGCGGGGAGCTGCGGCCGTACCGCTCCAGGAAGCCGAAGGTCGACATCGGCTCGAAGATCGACGTCCAGACGGTGTTGTAGTTCACCGCGCTGGCCATCACCGCCACCAGTGCCTCGCCGGGCCCGAGCTCCGGCACCGGCACCTCGTCGACGTGCAACGACTCCCGCGGGTCCTTGTCCTGGGTCGACCGGCCCTCGAACATGTCCACCTCGTCCTTGCGGACGACCACACCGCGGTAGCTCTCCGGGAGCTCCAGCGCGGCGACGTCGTTCTCCGCGGCGGCTCCGCTCAGGATCGCGTCGAGGATGTGCTGCACCTGGTGCTCCCTGTCGTGGTCGGTGGCCCGCGGGGGCGAGCACGCTGTCGGGACGCTATCGCTCCCCGCCGGGGCCTTCGTGGGGTCCGGGCTGCACCAGCTCGATCAGCACCCCGCCGGCGTCCTTGGGGTGCACGAAGTTCACCCGACTTCCGGCCGTGCCCGGTCGCGAGCGGTCGTAGAGCACCCGCAGGCCGCGTTCCCGGAGGATCGCCGCGGCCCGGTCCACGTCGGCGACCCGGTAGGCGAGCTGCTGGACGCCCGGGCCGGAGCGGTCCAGGAACCGCGCGATCGCCGATTCCGCGGACAGCGGCGCCAGCAGCTGCACGTACGGGCCGGAGCCGTCCCCGACGGCGAGCATGGCCTCCCGCACCCCCTGGTCGGTGTTCACCTCCTGGTGCACACATCGCAGACCCAGCAGCCGCTCGTGTCGTTCGATCGCCTCGTCCAGGTCGGTCACCGCGACACCGACGTGGTCGATGGCGAGCAGCAGGTCGTCGGGCAGCATGCGCACATCGTGGCGGGTGACGGCGCCGGGCTGGTAGCCGGTGTGACCATCACCTCCCCCCTGCTTCACAGGGACTCGGTGAGCGAGAGGATCGGTCGATGAGCGAGCGAGCCGCCCGCGCCGAGGCGCACGAGTCCGAACGATTCCGGGACGAGGACTGGTACGGGCGCGACCTCGGCGCCGCCCGCTTCGTGGACTGCAGCTTCGTGGACGTGGATCTGACCGAGGCACGTTCCAGCGGTGCGCTGTTCGAACGGTGTCGATTCGACGGTTGTCGCTTCAACGTCTCCGAGCACCGCACGAGCGCTCTGGTTGCCTGCACCCTCCAGCGGTGCAATCTGTTCGGAGTGACCCTGGATGGCTGCAAGCTGCTCGGCACGACGCTGGTGGAGTGCACCCTTCGACCGATGACCGTGCGTGGCGGGCAGTGGACCGGGACGCTGCTGCGCGGTGCCGACCTGAGTGGCGTCGACCTGTCCGGCGTCGCGCTCGTCGACGCCGACCTGGCCGAGGCCCGATTGCGGGGTACGGTCCTGCGGGGCTGCGACCTGGCTGGCGCCGACCTCCGCCGGGCCGACCTGAGCGAAGCAGACCTCCGAGGGGCCTCCCTCGGCGGTGTCGACCTCTCCCAGGCCGTCGTGCGCGGTGCGCGGATCGACCCGGCGGGGGCGGTCGTGTTCACCGAGTCCCACGGCGCCGTCGTCGAGCCGGCGGACGGCTGGAGTGACGACTGAGCCGGCGGCCGCCGCCCGACCGCCCGTCGCTACGCTGGTGACGACCCGAACTCCGCGCCGAGGAGCAGCACCATGAGTGGATCTGCCAGCCCCACCGTGATCGTTGCCGGGGCACGTACCCCGATCGGACGCCTGCTGGGCGGCCTGAAGAGCTTCTCGGCCGCCGACCTGGGCGGCTTCGCCATCGCCGGTGCGCTGGACAAGGCCGGGGTCGCCCCGGACCAGGTCGACCAGGTGATCATGGGCCAGGTGCTGCAGGCCGGCGCCGGCCAGATCCCCGCCCGGCAGGCCGCCGTCAAAGCCGGAATCCCGATGACGGTCCCGGCCCTCACCGTCAACAAGGTCTGCCTGTCCGGCATCAACGCGATCATGCTCGCCGACCAGCTGGTCCGGCTCGGCGAGGCAGACATCGTCGTCGCCGGCGGCATGGAGTCGATGACGAACGCGCCGCACCTGCTGCCGAAGTCCCGCGAAGGCACCAAGTACGGCGACGCGACTCTGGTGGACTCCATGGCCTTCGACGGGCTCTACGACGTCTTCACCAGTCAGCCGATGGGTGCGCTGACCGAGACCTGCAACGCCGACGGGCTGAAGTTGTCCCGCGAGGAGCAGGACGGCTTCAGCGCCCGGTCACACCAGCGGGCCGCCGAGGCCTGGAAGAACGGCCTGTTCGACGATGAGGTGGTGCCGGTCGAGGTGCCGCAGCGCCGAGGTGACGCGGTCGTCGTCGCCACCGACGAGGGGATCCGCGGAGACACCAGCGGCGACAGCCTCGCCAAGCTCCGCCCGGCCTTCGCCCCGGACGGCACGATCACCGCGGGGTCGGCCTCACAGATCTCCGACGGCGCCTGCGCGGTCGTGATGATGAGCCGGGACCGCGCCGAGCGACTGGGGCTGTCGTGGCTGGCCGAGATCGGGGCGGCCGGGATGGTGGCCGGGCCGGACTCCACGTTGCAGATGCAGCCGGCCCGGGCAATCGCGACGGCCTGCGCCAAGGAGGGCATCGAGCCGTCCGACCTCGACCTGGTCGAGATCAACGAGGCGTTCGCCGCCGTGGGCCTGGCCAGCGGGCGCGAGCTCGGCCTGTCCGACGACCAGGTGAACGTCAACGGCGGCGCGATCGCCCTCGGCCACCCGATCGGGATGAGCGGCACCCGCATCGTGTTGCATCTCGCGCTCGAGCTAGCACGTCGCGGCGGCGGTGTGGGCGCGGCCGCCCTCTGCGGGGGCGGCGGGCAGGGTGACGCCCTGGTCGTCCGTGTGCCGAAGCGCTGACCACGCTCGCTGCCGTGACCGAACCAGCCCGGGTCGACGTGGGCACCCTCGTCGAGCGGGCCCGCGAGGGCGACGCCCGGTCGGTGGCGCGGCTGATCTCCCTGGTCGAGGACGCCTCGCCGCTGCTGCGCGAAGTCAGCGAACGGCTGGTCCCGCACGCGGGTCGCGCCCAGGTGCTCGGGATCACCGGCGCGCCCGGCGTCGGCAAGTCCACCTCCACCTCCGCGCTGGTCAGTGCGCTCCGGGCCACCGGCCGACGGGTCGGGGTCCTCGCCGTGGACCCGTCGTCGCCGTTCTCGGGTGGCGCGCTGCTGGGGGACCGGGTCCGCATGCAGGAGCACGCCACCGACCGCGGGGTCTACATCCGGTCGATGGCCAGCCGTGGTCACCTCGGTGGGCTCGCCTGGTCGACCCCGCAGGCCGTGCGGGTCCTCGACGCCGCCGGCTGTGACCTGGTGCTGGTGGAGACCGTCGGCGTCGGCCAGTCCGAGGTGGAGGTGGCCGCCCTCGCCGACACCACGGTGGTGCTGCTGGCCCCTGGCATGGGGGACGGCATCCAGGCGGCGAAGGCCGGCATCCTCGAGGTGGGCGACGTCTACGTCGTCAACAAGGCCGACCGCGACGGCGCCACCCAGGTCGCCCGCGACCTGCGCGCGATGCTCGCCCTCGCCGACCGGGCGAACGGCGCCTGGGCGCCGCCGATCGTCAAGACGGTGGCGGCGAAGGGCGAGGGGGTGGACATGCTCGTGCAGGCCATCGACGAGCATCATCGCTGGGCCGTGGACTCGGGGGAGCGGGACCGGCGACGGCAGCGCCGAGCCCGCGAGGAGATCGAGGCGATCGCCCTGACCGAGTTGCGGGCCCGGTTCGGCGACCTGCACGGTCACGCCGACCTGGACCGGCTCGCCGCGCAGGTGGTCGCGGGCGATACCGACCCCTACCAGGCGGCCGACCGGGTGCTCAGCACCCTGCCGACGCGCTGAGGCGGGTCAGGTGGCGGCGTAGCGTCCCTGGGCGTCACGGACGACCCGGCCGGAGTCGGTGGCCACGACCAGCGCCCGGTCGAAGCGGCCCGGGTCCCAGTACGCCCCGCCCACCGCCGAGCTGAGGTCGTCCCTGTCCAGCGGACCGCGGTCCTCGAGGGCCCGGGTCAGCTGGGCGACCTCGCGCTGCACCCGGCGCTTGGTGCCCTGGTCGGTCGACGGGTTCGGGGGCGGCATCGGCATGGACTGTCCTCTCGTTGCTGCGGACGTCAGGTCGTCAGCTGTGCACCGGTTGCCGGTCCGGCGGGGGCGCCTCCGCCTCGCCGTCGTCCTCGGCGGTCAGCGGCTTGGCGATGTTCTCCAGCGTCTGCTGCTCGGCATCGACGCCGAGGAAGATGGTCACGATCCCGCCGGCGATCATCAGCGCCGCTCCGATGTAGTAGCCCGGTGCGATGTCGGTGATGCTTCCCGACGCGATCGCCTTCTCGATCAGGGTGCCGAAGTAGATCGGCCCGGTGATGCCCCCGATGGCGGTGCCGACCGCGTAGAAGAACGCGATGCACAACGCCCGGGTCTCCATCGGGAACACCTCGCTGGCCGTGAGATAGGCGGAGCTGGCGCCGGCCGAGGCGAAGAAGAAGATCACCATGCCGAACGCGGTCAGTGTCACGGCGGTCAGGTCCGCGATGACGAAACCGGCGATGGCGAGCAGCACCCCGGAGATGATGTACGTGCCGGAGATCATCCGGACCCGTCCGACCGTGTCGAACAGGGGGCCCAGCAACAGGGCACCCGCGAAGTTGCTGAGCGCGAACAGGGCGATGTAGTACCCGACCTGCTCGACTCCGAGCAGCTCGCCGAGCGCGTCGCCGTAGGTGAAGAAGAACGCGTTGTAGAGGAAGGCCTGCCCGATGAACAGCGACAGGCACAGGATCGTGCGGCGGGGGTACATCGTGAAGACCGTGCGCGCGATCATCGGCAGCGGGATGGTCTTCCGCTGCCGGATCGTGATCGTCTCGGATACGCCCGGCAGGTCGCGCCCGGTCTCCCGCTGCACCGCGCCCTCGATGTCGCGGACGATTTGCTCGCCCTCTTCCTCGCGGCCGTGGATGAACAGCCAGCGCGGGCTCTCCGGAACGAAGCGGCGCACCAGCATGATGCCGATCCCGAGCACCGCACCGAGTGCGAACGCCCCCCGCCAGCCGATCTCGGGGTTGACGAGATCGGGGTTCAGCAGCGGAACGGTGAGGATCGACCCGGCCGCGGCGCCGACCCAGAAGGACCCGTTGATGGCCAGGTCGACCCGGCCGCGGTACTTCGCCGGGATCAGCTCGTCGATAGCGGAGTTGATCGCCGCGTACTCACCGCCGATGCCGGTGCCGGTCACGAACCGGCAGGCGAAGTAGAAGGTGGGGTTCATCGAGAACGCCGTCGCGACCGTGCCGACCAGGTAGACGAGCAGCGTGAGGATGAACAGCTTCTTCCGTCCGAACCGGTCGGTGAGCTGCCCGAAGAACAACGCGCCGATGCAGGCACCGGCGACATAGATGGCGCCGGCGAAGCCGATGTCACCGCCGTCGAGGCCGAGGCCTGTCTTGGAGTCACGGAGGGCGTCGCTGAGGGACCCGACGATGGTGACCTCGAGTCCGTCGAGGATCCACACCGTCCCGAGGCCGACCACCACCAGCCAGTGCCAGCGGGCCCAGGGCAGTCGGTCCATGCGTGCCGGGATGTCGGTGGTGATCCGACCGGTCTCCACACTGCTCATGCGGTTCCTCCTCGAGTCCGCCGCCGATTGGACCGCACTTCGTCGCATATCGCACGTCGAATCGCGGGTCGTGACGAAACGGACCCGGCCCGGCGCGCCGCACGTCCCGGCGCGCGGCGGTGCGCTACAAACGTCACCGTGGTGAAGAAGGTGCTGCTGGGTCTCACGCTGGCGTTCGTCGCGTACTACCTCGTGACGGAGCCGGTCGGTGCGGCCGACGCGGTCCGGGGCGCAGCCGACGCGGTCGGCGGCGGGTTCGAGTCTGTGGTGGCCTTCCTCAGCCGACTGTTCAGCTAACCGTTCGCCATGTGGTTCTTCGCGTGGCTGGCCTCGTTCGTCCCGCAGCCGGACATCGACCGGCATGTCCGCGACGAGGATGGTGAGGTGGTCGAGGACCGCGTCCCGCACCACCCGGTGGTCTACGTGCGGCCGGCGGCCGAGCTGCTGCTCGCGATCGGCCTTTGGCTGTGGAGTGGCCTGTTGTCACCCGAGATCGCCTGGCTCTGGATCCTCGTCGGGCTCGGCGTCGCTGGGCACGCGGCTTGGTCGGCGCTGGCCGACCACATGGACCGGTTCGTCGTCACCAACCAGCGGGTGTTCCGGGTGAGCGGCGTGCTCGGCCAGAAGCGCGCCACGATGCCGATCCAGCGGATCCTGGACATCACCGTGGAGAAGCCGCTGATGGGCCGGCTGCTCGGCTACGGCCACCTGGTGTTCGAGTCGGCCGCCCAGGAGCAGGGGCTGCGCGACATTCGCTTCGTGGGTCGTCCGGACGAGCGGGACAAGACCATCCAGGGCGTGGTCCAGCGGTCCGGGCTGCGCGGTCCCCGCGTGCTGCACTGAGGCGGGTCGGACCGTGTCGCACCGCCCGCTGCCCTTCGACCCGATCGAGGAGGCGGCCGGGCACTGGCGGCGGCGCTGGGGCGGCGTCGAGGCCATGCGGGCGGTCACGTCGCTGATGCGGGTGCAGCAACTCGTGCTCGCCCGCCTGGACGAGGTGCTCCGTCCGCACGGGCTCACCTTCGCCCGGTACGAGGCGCTGGTGTTGCTCTCGTTCAGCCGGCACGGGGCGCTGCCGCTGGGCAAGATGGGTGCCCGGCTGCAGGTGCACCCGACCTCGGTCACCAGCATCGTGAACCGGCTGGAGGCGACCGGCCACGTCCGTCGGGAGCCGCACCCGACCGACCGCCGGACCACGATGGCGGCGTTGACGCCCGCCGGCGTGGCGGTCGTGGAGGCGGCCACCGCCGACCTGGTGGCCGGCGGCTTCGGGATCGACGTGCTCGACGAGGCCGCTCTGCGCGAGGTGACCGACTTGCTTCGACCCGTGCGCCGCGCGGCCGGCGACTTCGACTGACACGCGGCGATTCGGCGATACTAGGACGTCCAAGTATCCTGGGTGATGCCGAGGCTCAGGAGGCATCGATGACCGACACCGGTCGTGACCGCTGGCAGCGCCGCTACGACGAGGCGCTCGCGACGGGGCAGGTCCGCCCCGCGGACTTCACCACGCTGTCCGGCGTGGAGGTCGACCCGGTCTACGGTCCGGCCGACGAGGACGCCTACCCGGGCTTCGAGCGGATCGGCTGGCCGGGCGAGTTCCCGTTCACCCGTGGTCTCTACCCCAGCGGCTATCGCGGCCGGCCGTGGACGATCCGGCAGTTCGCCGGATTCGGCAACGCCGAGCAGACCAACGAGCGATACCGGATGATCCTGTCCCGCGGCGGCGGCGGCCTGTCGGTGGCGTTCGACATGCCCACCCTGATGGGCAGGGACTCCGACGACCCCCGCTCCCTCGGCGAGGTGGGCCACTGCGGGGTCGCGATCGACAGCCTCGCCGACATGGAGACGCTCTTCGCCGGCATCCCGCTCGGCGACGTGACGACGTCGATGACGATCTCCGGGCCGGCCGTCCCGATCTTCTGCATGTACGTGGTCGCCGCCGAACGGCAGGGAGTCGACACCGCCCGGCTGGACGGGACGCTGCAGACCGACATCTTCAAGGAGTACATCGCGCAGAAGGAGTGGCTGTTCACCCCCGAGCCGCACCTGCGCCTGATCGGCGACCTGATCGAGTACTGCGCCGAGGAGATCCCGCGCTACAAGCCGCTGTCGGTGTCCGGCTACCACATCCGCGAGGCGGGCTCGACGGCCGCTCAGGAGCTGGCGTTCACGCTCGCCGACGGGTTCGCCTACGTCGAGCTGGGGCTGTCCCGCGGGCTGGACGTGGACGTGTTCGCGCCCGGTCTCAGCTTCTTCTTCGACGCGCATCTCGACTTCTTCGAGGAGATCGCCAAGTTCCGCGCGGCCCGGCGGATCTGGGCCCGCTGGCTGCGCGACGTCTACGGAGCCAAGACCGAGCGGGCGCAGTGGCTGCGCTTCCACACCCAGACCGCCGGGGTGTCGCTGACCGCCCAACAGCCGTACAACAACGTGGTGCGGACCGCCGTCCAGGCGCTGTCCGCGGCGCTCGGTGGAACCAACTCCCTGCACACCAACGCCCTAGACGAGACGCTCGCCCTCCCCACCGAGCGCGCGGCGGAGATCGCGCTGCGGACCCAGCAGGTGCTGCAGGAGGAGACCGGTGTGGTCAACGTCGCCGACCCGCTGGGCGGCTCCTGGTACGTCGAGGCGCTGACCGACCGGCTGGAGGCCGAGGCGGAGCAGATCTTCGACCGGATCAAGCGGATGGGGGGCGGGGACGACATCACCTCGGGTGTGCTGCGGGGGATCGAGGACGGCTGGTTCATGTCCGAGATCGCCGATGCCGCCTTCGCCTATCAGGTGGCGCTGGAGAAGGGGGAGAAGAAGATCGTCGGCGTCACCGGCCACACCGACACGGTGACCCACGAGCTCGAGATCCTCCGCGTCTCGCACGAGGTGGAGCTCGACCAGGTGGCCGCGCTGGCCGAGCGTCGGGCGGCCAGGGACGAGGCCGCCGTGCGGCGGTCGCTCGACGTGCTGGTCGAGGTCGCGCGCGGGGACGGCAACATGGTGCCGCCGATGCTGGACGCTGTCCGCGCGGAGGCGACGCTCGGGGAGATCTGCGACGCCCTGCGCGCCGAGTGGGGCGAGTACCACGAACCCGCCCGCTTCTGACCCGTCCCCGACGATCGGCCACGATGGACCCATGACCGCGCAGAACTTCTCCCGCCCCGGGGCGATCGACCTGTCCGCGCTGCGCCCCACCGGCACGGCTGCAACCCCGACCGGACCCGCCGGGGTCGAGGGCTCGTACTCCTTCGACGTCACCGAGCAGGACTTCCAGGAGCACGTGCTCGAGGCGTCGCTGCAGCACCCGGTGGTGCTGGCGCTGTGGTCGTCGCGGGCGCCGACGAGCAAGGACGCCGTCGACCAGCTCAGCCGGGTGGCCGACGGCTTCGAGGGTCGGGTGAGCCTGGCCCGGCTGGACGTCGACTCCAGCCCACAGCTGGCGCAAGCCCTGCAGGTCCGCGCCGTGCCGTACGTGCTGGCGGTCCTGCGGGGACAGCCGGTGCCGCTGTTCGAGGGCAGCGTCGACGACGAGGCGGCCCGAACGGCCATCGAACAGGTCGTGCAGGCGGCGGTCGCGAACGGCGTGACGGGCCAGGCCCGGCCGGTCGGCGCTGCCCCCGACCCGACCGCTGACGCGGGAGCGCCGGAGGAGTCGGCCGAGCCGGCACCCGATCCGCGTTTCGCCGAGGCGGACGCCGCACTCGAACGCGGCGACACCGAGCAGGCCGTGGCGGCGTACCGGCGGTTGGTGGAGGCGAACCCGGGCGACGCCGAGGCCACCCGTCGGCTCGCCCAGGCGGAGCTGGTGCTGCGCACGACCGGGGTCGACCTCGCCGCCGCCCGGACGGCCGCCGCGGACGACCCCGCCGACGCCGGCGCGCAGCTGCTCGCCGCGGACCTCGACCTGATCGGCGGGCACGTCGAGGACGCCTTCGACCGGGTGATCGAGCTGGTCCGGCGGTCCGCGGCCGACGAGCGGGAGCAAGCCCGGCAGCACCTGCTCGGATTGTTCGAGGTGGTCGGCTCGGACGACCCCCGGGTCGCGGCCGCTCGCCGTAGGCTGGCCAGTGCTCTGTTCTGAGACGTGGGCGATGCCCCGAACCCGGGGGTGAGGCGTGCGGCGCTGGATCGGCTGGCTGCTGCTCGCCGCCGCGGCGCTCTGCGTGGTCGTAGGTGGGACCACTGCGGTCCTGTTCGGACCCGACGACCAGGCGCGGACCGGCCCACACGCCGTGGAGACCACCGCGCGGGTGGTCGCCACCACGCCAGGTGCGATCGGTGTCGCCGGACCCACCGTCGTCGTCAGCGCGACCCTGCCTCGAGACACCCCGCTGTTCGTCGGTGTGGGGAACGCCGTCGACGTCATCAGCTACACCGACGGGGTCGGCCGCACCAGCGTCGACCACGTCTCGCTGCCCTGGGAGCTCGCGAGTGCCGACGTGACCGGCGCCGCGACGCTGCCCGCGCCGCCGCCGTCGCTGGACTGGTGGCTGGCATCCGGACAGGGGCGCGGTCAGGCGTCCCTCTCGGTGCAGTTGCCGCACGACCCGGCGGGAGTGGTGGTCGCCTCCC
This sequence comes from uncultured Actinomycetota bacterium, assembly GCA_963704295.1. Taxonomy (GTDB): domain Bacteria; phylum Actinomycetota; class Actinomycetes; order Propionibacteriales; family Nocardioidaceae; genus JACCVL01. Next base: position 2,442,676 of record OY969884.1, read on the forward strand.
TGGATGGCCGCCGGCTGGAGGGCCTGCAGGTGGCCGTCTCCTATGAGCTGACCGGTGCCTTCGGGATCGGTTTGGGGCTGGTCGGCCTGGGCGTGGGGCTGGCGATGTTCGGCTGGATCGCTCGGCAGGCGCTGCGCCGCGGCGGTGGTCCGAACCGGGCCAACCCGGTCGCGGCCGGCCGGCCGGCCGGCCGGCGCTCCGGCCGGCGCACCGAGCGGGTGCACCGACGGGTAGTCGTCGCCGTCTTGCTGGTGGCCGCCGGCACCGCCGCGTGCGCGGTGCCGCAGGGAGTGGCCGCCGAGCCCAGCAAGCTCGCCGCGACCGGCTCTCAGGCGACCGAGATCGTGGAGCGCTGGGCCGCGCGGCGTGCCGAGGCGCTGCGCCAGCTCGATGCCGGGCCGCTGGTCGCCGTCGAGGCGGGGGACACGCTTGCGGTCGACCGGGGCGCGTTCCTGGTGGCCCGTCGGCTGCTCGCCGAGGGCTCCCAGCCGGTGCGTCAAGACCTGCGGCTGCAGGCGGCGCTGGCTCCGCGACTCGGCGCGTACCCGATGTGGTTCCTCGCCGTCGTCGAGGACGGGGAGCGTGAGGTGTCGAAGCTGCAGGTGCACCGGCGGCTGACCGCCGCGGGCCCCTGGCAACTGGTGGCGCAGGCCGAGGTGTTGCCGCAGACGCGGCTGCCCGAGCTGGCGATGGACGACGGCGGCGCGATCCTGCCGGTGCCGCCGGACGGGGCGGAGGGCCTGCCGGCGTCGCCGCAGGAGATCGCGGACTCGTACGCGGCGCTGCTCGACGACCCCGCCGACGGGGGTGACGAGATCGTGCTGGTCGACTCCTTCGTGCAGCAGATGCGGTCGATCGCCGGCACGCAGTCGGGGATCGAGGGCGTCCGGTTCGGTCAGCGCTGGGCGGCCCGTGACGTGGCGTGGGCCGCACGGACCGAGGACGGTGGGGCGCTGGTCTTCGCGACGGTGGCCCGGACCGACCGGTACCGGCTGCGGCCGGGGACGGCGATCGACTGGCCAGACGGCTCCGAGCAGGAGGCGTTCCTGTCCGGTCGGGCGTACAGCCAGGCGACGCTGCGGTACCTGCACCAGGTGCTGCTGTACGTGCCGCCGGCCGGGGGCGGGCAGGCTCGCGCGGTCGGACAGTACGGCGGCGTGGTCAGCGGGTCCGGGGTCTGAGCGGCACGCTCAGCCGGGCGGGCGACCGCTGTGCAGGAAGGCGGGGACCGGCCCGGGTCCGGTCAGCAGCGCCAGCCGGTCGGCGACCTGTGGCCGGCAGCGCGCCACGACCACCTGCCGGTCCGCCCAGTGCACCGCGGCGATCTCGCGCGGCTCGAGCCGCATCCGCCGGGTCACCTCGGCGTCGATGCGACCGAGGTCGAACACCAGCAGGCACGCGTCGTCCCAGCCGGCCCAGGGAGGCAGCCAGTCCACGGTGAGCAGGTCGCCGACCGTCACCCGGATCCCGAGCTCTTCGCTCACCTCACGGGCCAGGCAGTCGCGGGGTGACTCGTGCGGCTCGACCACACCGCCGGGCAGATCCCAGTCCGGCTTGTAGACCAGCTCGCAGAGCAGGACACGGCCGCGTTCGTCACGGAGCAGGCCCTGTGCGATGACCCGCTTGGTCGGCAGCCCGGCGTTCAGCACGGCCCGGAAGCCCGGCTGCGTGGTCGGCTCCGGATCGCCCACCAGCCGGGCCAGCAGCACGTCGTCGGAGCGGGTGCCGCCGCGGTCCTCGTGTCCGCGCAGCACGCCCTCGCGGCGCAGCCCCGCACGGCCCGCCAAGCGCAGCGAGCGCCAGTCGTGCGGCCGCACGTAGGCCTCGACCCGAGACAGCCCGAGCTCGTCGAACGCGTACGTCACCAGCCGGCGCACCGCGCGCACCCCGGTGCCCCGGCCCTCCTGGCCGGGGAGCAGCGACCACCTCAGTTGCGCGGACCCGTCGCCGCCACGGCGCAGGTGCACGTTGCCCGCGACCTCACCGTCCCGTTCGACGACGAAGCTGACCAGCCCGTCGTCGACTGGGCCGCCGGGGCGCAGCACGATGTCGCCGTCTCGCAGGTCGTCCTGCCCGGCGGCCACGTCCACGCCGCCACGCTAACCGAGCGGTGGCTACCGCCGGATGGCCGTTGTCTGGAAGGGGACGGTCGGGTCCCCGAAGAGCGGGAACTTGGCGTCGACGACATACAACCGGTGCGCGAAGACGACCGCCGTCGTGGGCGTCACCCCACCCGGGACCGGCAGGGTACGCAGGACCCCGGCTCGGGTCAGGGCGCGGTTCAGTCGGAGCTTCACCACTCCCGGTGGTCCGGCGACGCTGTACAGCGTGCGTCCCACCAGCACGAGCCCGTCGGCCCCCGCCAGCGTGTCGCTCAGCCGGACCCGGTCGGCTCGCAATCGGTCCGGACCACGCAGCGCACGCATGACGTACAGGGCCGCCCCCGGCCCGTCCGGTGCGGTGGACTGCGCCACGATCAACCGTCCGCCCCTCGGAGTGGCGACGATGCCGTTGGCGTTGAAGCCGTCCACCTGAGCCCAGTCGCCCGCCAGTCGGACCGGCTCGGGGGAGCCGATCGACCCGTCGCGGGCGATCGGCACGCGGATCAGTCGCGGGCTGAACGAGTCGGTGAACCAGGCGGCTCGCCGGGTGACCACCACGTCGTTGAGAAAGCCGGCGTCGACTCGTCGGTCGAGCAGCAGGGCGCCGGTCCTCGTGTCGTACACCCGGATGCCCGGCACGACACCGGGGTCGAGGCCCGGTCCGCCACCGGCCACCCACAGCCGGCCGCGCCGGTCGACGTCCATCCCGACCGCAATCTTGCCGTCGCCGGGTGACGCGGCGAACTCCTTGCTCCGACCGGTTCGCAGGTTCTGCTGCTGGATGGCGCCGTCGATGAGCGAGCCGACGAAGGCCACCCGGCGGTTCCGGGTGATGCCCTCGGGGAAGAACCCGTCCGGCAGGGCGATCGTGGCGGGGAACGGCGCGCCGGTCCGGGGTTGAGATTCCGCCGAGACGTCGCCGGCGGCGCCTGCTGCCACTACCGCGGGAGGTGTCACGCTGAGTACGGCGAGCGTGACACCGACAGCCACTATTCGCATCATGACACTGCCCTCGCGCGGGGATCGACGTCAGTGACCGTTCGAGGCTAGTCACCTGCCGCGCCGGCGACCATTGCCCTTGCGGGCATGAGTTGGCGGGTCCTAGCCTCGCGACGAGAGGTGATCGGCATGCCCACGGCACTCGACCCGACCTTCTACCGGACCGCGATGGATGCTGCTTCGGCGCCCGCTGAGTCCCTCGCCTATGTGGTGGCATTCGATCGCGAGGGCGACCAACCCGATGCCTTGACGGTGCTGGACGTCGACCGGGGCTCCGACGACTACGGCCGGGTCGTCGGCTGGGTGGACTCACCGCGACTCGGGGACGAGTTCCACCACTTCGGATGGAACGCCTGCAGCAGTGCCTTCATGCACGAGGGCCACGACATGTCCGACCTCAGGCGGCGGTTCCTGCTCGTCCCCGGTCTTCGCTCCTCGAACATCTACGTCTACGACACCGCGGCCGACCCCAGACAACCCAGGCTGCACAAGACGATCGGGGCCGCCGAGCTCGCCGAGAAGGCCGGGTACTCCCGCCCGCACACGCTGCACTGCGGACCGGAGGGCGTGTTCATGACCTGCCTGGGGACGGGGGAGGGTGATGACGGCCCCGGCGGCATCGCGCTGCTCGACCACAGCACGTTCGACGTGATCGGCCCCTGGGAGAGGAACCGCGGCCCGCAGTACCTCGCCTACGACGCCTGGTGGCATCTGCGACAGAACACCTTGATCAGCAGCGAGTGGGGCACGCCGGCGATGGTGGAGGGCGGCATCGTCCCCGAGCTGCTCCTGGGCAACAAGTACGGCCACTCGATCCACTTCTGGGACCTCGACGGCGGAATCCACGTCCAGGAGGTCGACCTCGGCGCCCACCACCAGATGGCGCTCGAGCTGCGGCCTTCACACGATCCTGAGGCGACCTGGGGCTTCGTCGGGGTGGTGATCTCCACCGAGGACCTGTCCGGGTCGATCTTCCGCTGGCACCGGGACGATGGCCGGTGGCAGGCGGACAAGGTGATCACGATCCCCGCCGAACCCGCGGATCCCGACCTGCTGCCGGCTGCCCTCAAGCCCTTCGGTGCGGTGCCTCCGATCATCACCGACATCGACTTGTCGGTAGACGACCGCTTCCTCTACGTGTCCTGCTGGGGCACCGGCGAGATGAAGCAGTACGACGTCTCAGATGCCTCGTCGCCGCGCGAGGTCGGGTCGGTCCATCTGGGCGGCATCGTTCGCAGGACGGCACACCCCGCCGCTCCCGACCAGCCGCTGTCCGGCGGTCCGCAGATGGTCGAGGTGAGCCGGGACGGGCGCCGGGTCTACTTCACCAACTCGTTGTACGGCGCCTGGGACGAGCAGTTCTACCCCGACGGCGTCGGCGCCTGGATGGCGAAGCTGGACGCCGATCCCGGTGGCGGGATCAGCGTGGACGAGCGTTTCTTCCCGCACGGCGACGAGTTCCGCGGGCGCCGCGTGCACCAGGTCCGACTGCAGGGCGGCGACGCCTCGTCGGACTCGTACTGTTATCGATAGGGCGTGCCAGCACCCGCCCCACCCCGCGGCGCGCCGTGATGCGCATCGACTTCTGACCGGCCGGCTAGGGCGGTTCGCTCGCCCAGCCGAGAGCGGGTGGGGGCCGGGAGGTGTAGCGGTGACCGGTGGGCGTTGTCCAGGTGCTGGAGGTGGCGGTCCCGCCGACGTGCCAACCGGGCAGGTCGCGCAGGTGGTGGCAGCGCACCGACAGGCCTTGGCCGTTGGCGGCAGTGGTTGGCCCGCCGCTGGCGTGCGGGGCGACGTGGTCGATGTCGGTGATGCGGCTGTCGCAGACCGGCATCCGGCAGGTGGCGTCGCGCCAGCCGATCAGGGCGCGCAGCGGGCCGGTGAAGAAGCGCTCTCGGTTGGTGGCGTGGGCGAGCGTCCAGTCGGCGGGCTGGTGCAGCCACCGGTGCAGCTCGCCGGCGCCGGCCGGTCGACCGTGCCGGGTGCTGCGATCGACGGTCAGCACGTGGCCGGTGTCGTCGACGATGACCCTGCGCAGCCTCGATCCGGGTGCACCGCACAGGGCGCGGGCGACAGTGGCGGGGAGCAGGCCGTGGCCGCGCAGGGAGGCGGGGGAGTCGTCGGAGCCGAGCAGGGTGCTGGCTCTGATCAGCACTCCGATCTGCGCCGGTGGCAGCGCGGGGCCGGTGGGTCCGGCTCGGCCGGTGCGGCCGGTGAGGCGTTCGGTGAGGGTATCGGCCATCAGTTGGGCTATGGAGCGGTCATCGCCGTCCGCGCGTCGGCCCCGGGCGTGCGAGTCCAGGGCGTGCCAGCAGGCGGCGGCGTGCTCCGCGGGCAGCACCGCCAGCAGGGTGCCGGTGCCGTCGCGCGGGTCGGCGGGCGGCAACAGCTGCACGTGCCGGTCGGCGCGGGCGTGCTCGGCACGGGCGGCGGCGGCCTGGGCGTCCAGCAGCAGCACCAGCCGACGGGCCGCCGCGGCGAGCCGGGCCACCGTCGCCCCCCGCGGCCGCTCGTCGGGCAGCACGGTGAGCCGGCACCGGCCGTGCACCACCTCCACCAGCGTGGCCGGACGAGACACCACCGCCCCGGGCGGCGGTTCGTCGTCCGGCGGCGGAGCCGGCCAGCCGCCCGGGTCCAGGGTCGGGTCCAGCGGTGCGCCGGGCGTGCCGATCGGGCGGGACTCGGCGGCGGTCTGCTCGACAGCGGCCGCCAGCCGCCGGTCGATCTCACGGCGCACCGCCACCTGCACGCCGGTGGTCTCCCGGATCACCGCCCGCACCCCGGCCCACGACACCTCGCCGCGGTGCAGCAGCTCGAACAGCTCGGGCAGCTCGGTGGCCAGCACCTGCGCCGCGGCCAGCTGGTGCTCGGCGGCGGCCACCGACACCCCGCGGGCCAGGGCCACCTCCGCGGCGATCCCGCGCTCGGCACCGGGCACCGTCCGTGCGGCGTGTGCAGCGACCAGCTCGGCCTGCTCGGCCTGTAGCCGGGCGATCTGCCGCTCCAGCGCCACGATCTGCTCGATCCGCCCCGCGGCGGAGCGGGGACCCGACGGGACCGCGTCCAGCGGGATCGAAATCTCGAACATGTGTTCGATTCTAGGCGATGCTGGCGACAGCCGTCGGCGGTCTGCACAGCTCATACCAACGGCCGCTGCCGGGCGACCCGGCTGGCTCCCATTGCCGCCGTCCCGGAGGTCGGGACCGTATCGACCGAGACGGGGGACCCGGACAATGAGAAGGCTGCCGATCCTGGCACTGACCCTGCTGCTCCCCCTCGGGGTACTCACGGCTTGTGGGGAGGGCACCGAGAGCGCGAACGACTCCGCGGGGGCGGCAACGAGCGCCCCGGACGAGACATCATCCGAGCCGGAGGCCGAGAGCGAGCCGGAGGCCGAGAGCGAGCCGGACGAGGCGGACGAGGCGGACGAGGCGACCAACCCGGACGTACTCACCTACTGCAAGGTCGTGGCGACGATGGCGAAGCTGCAGCAGGCGCAGCAGGATTTCGAAGCCGAGACCGCCAAGCTGTCGGACCTCACCGCACGGATCGCGACGGCCTCCGCCGACGGCGAGCTGACCGCAGCGGACAACGACACTCTCAGCGAGTGCAGTGCCCAGCTCGACAAGGTCTACCAGGGGGGCTGAGCACCGACTCAGCCGTCGAAGCGGAACCACACCGTCCCGAGCGGCGGCAGGGTCACGGCGACCGAGGCGGGCTGGCCGTGCCAGCCCTCGTCGACCGCGTCCACCCCGCCGAGGTTGCCCACTCCAGAGCCGCGGTAGGCGTCCGAGTCGGTGTTGACGACCTCGGTCCACCGGCCTGCGGCCGGCAGCCCGAGCCGGTACCCCTCGTGCGGCACCGCGGCGAAGTTCGCCACGCAGACGAGCCGCTGCTCGCCGTCGGTGCGTACGAAGCTGAACGTGTTGTTGAGGGAGTCGTTGGCATCGATCCAGGCGAAGCCGGCCGGGTCGGAGTCGGAACGCCACAGCGCGGGCGAGTCCCGGTAGACCCCGTTCAGGTCCCGCACCAGCGACTGCACGCCGGCGTGCGACGGGTCGTCCAGCAGCCACCAGTCCAGCTCGCGCTCCTCGGACCATTCGTTGTCCTGGGCGATCTCACCGCCCATGAAGAGCAACGGCTTGCCGGGGTGTGCCCACATGAACGCGAGGTACGCCCGCAAGGTCGCCAGCTGCCGCCACCGGTCGCCCGGCATCTTCCGCAGCAGCGAGCCCTTCCCGTGCACCACCTCGTCGTGGCTCAGCGGCAACACGAAGTGCTCGGAGTAGGCGTACATCATCGCGAACGTCATCTGGTGGTGGTGGTACTGCCGGTGTACCGGGTCGTGGGCGACGTAACCGAGCGAGTCGTGCATCCAGCCCATGTTCCACTTCAGCCCGAAACCCAGGCCGCCGAGGTGGGTCGGCCGGGTCACCCCCGGCCACGAGGTGGACTCCTCGGCGATCAGCGTGGTGCCGGGAACCCGCTTGTGGCAGGTGGCGTTGACCTCCTGCAGGAACGCGACCGCCTCGAGGTTCTCCCGCCCGCCGTACTGGTTCGGCTCCCACTGGCCGTCCTCGCGCGAGTAGTCGAGGTAGAGCATCGAGGCGACCGCGTCGACCCGCAGCGCGTCGATGTGAAACTCCTCCAGCCAGTACACGGCGTTGGCCACCAGGAAGTTGCGGACCTCGCTGCGGCCGAAGTCGAAGACGTACGTGCCCCAGTCCATCTGCTCGCCCCGCCGGGGGTCGGCATGCTCGTAGAGCGGGGTCCCGTCGAACCGGGCCAGCGCGAACTCGTCCTTCGGGAAGTGCGCGGGCACCCAGTCCAGGATCACGCCGACACCGGCCTGGTGCAGCCGGTCGACGAGGTAGCGGAAGTCGTCCGGAGCACCGAAGCGCGAGGTCGGGGCGAAGTAGCCGGTCACCTGGTAGCCCCAGGACCCGCCGAACGGATGCTCGGCCACCGGCAGCAGCTCGACGTGGGTGAAGCCCAGGTCGGCTACGTAGGCGACCAGTTCGTCGGCCAGCTCGCGGTAGCCGCGGTCCTTGCGCCACGAGCCGAGGTGCACCTCGTAGACGCTCATCGCCGCGGTGTGCGGGGTCTGCTGAGCGCGCCGTGCCAGCCAGCCCTCGTCAGCCCAGGCGTAGTCCGACTCGTAGACCACCGAGGCGGTCTCCGGCGGTCGCTGAGTGTGGGTAGCCAGCGGGTCGGCCTTCGTGCGCCACTGCCCGTCGGCGCCGAGCACGGCGAACTTGTACGTGGTGCCGGGGCCCGTGTCCGGCACGAACAGCTCCCAGACCCCGGACGAGCCCATCGCCCGCATCGGGGTGGACTGGCCGTCCCAGTGGTTGAAGTCCCCCACCACGCGGACACCGCTGGCGTTCGGCGCCCAGACGGCGAACGACGTTCCGTACACCGGCCCGCCAGCGCTCTCGTACCGCCGGACGTGGGCGCCGAGCACGTCCCACAGCTGCTCGTGCCTGCCCTCACCGATCAGGTGCAGGTCGATGTCACCGAGGGTGGGGAGGTAGCGGTAGGCGTCGTCGACCCGCAGGTGCTCGCCACCGGGGTAGCGCACCACCAGCCGGTAGTCGGTGACGTCGGGGAGCTCCACCACGCCGACCCAGACGCCCCCGTGCTCGTGCCGCAACGGGACCAGCCCGCCCTCGTGCTGCACCGACACGCTCTCCGCCAGCGGCCGCAGGGTGCGGATCGTGACCGCGCCGGCGTGCGGATGCGCGCCGAGGATGCTGTGCGGGTCGTGGTGCCGGCCCTCCACGAGCGCATCCAGCGCGCCGGTGTCGACGGGCTGCGGGGTGCTGGTTCCGGACCTGGTCATGCGTCGCCTCCGCTGGGCTCCTGGGCGAGCCGGGCCACGGCCCGGAGCGGGATCGGCAGCCAGCTCGGCCGGTTCCGGCTCTCGTAGACCACTTCGTACACTGCCTTGTCCGTCTCGTATGCGCGCAGCAGAGCGGCGTGGGCCTCCGGCTCGGCCCCGGACTCCTCGGCGTACCCGGCGAGGAACGCGTCCCGGTTCCGCGCCGACCACTCCAGCGCCCGTTGGGCGAGCTGGTGGTCGCCGAGCAGGTCCGCCCACTGCGACTGCGCGGCGTACTCGAACGACCGGAGCATCCCGGCGACGTCCCGCCACGGCGAGTCCAGAGCGGTCCGGGCCGCCAGCGGGGTGGCCGGCTCGCCCTCGAAGTCGATGATCCGCCAGCCGTCCAGGGTGCGCAGCGCCTGGCCGAGGTGGAAGTCGCCGTGCACCCGCTGGACCGGGACGTCGGACCCGAGGCCGGCCATCGCGTCGTAGGCGCCGGCCAGGCCGGCGGCGTGCGCCGCCAGCTCCGGGACGTCGGCGACCGCCGCGTTCAGCCGGGCCCGCATTCGGCCGGCGGCCTCGGACAGCTCGGCGGCGCTCCAGGTCGCGGTCGGCAGGTGCCGGGCCAGCTCGCCGTGCAGCCGCGCCGTGGTCGCGCCGAGGCGGTGCGACTCGGAGGCGAAGTCGCCACCGACCTCGTCCGGGTGCAGGTCACGCTCGGCGAACAGGTCGCGCACGCTGGTCAGCGCGAGGTCCCAGCCGTCGGTCGCGGTGCGCAGGAAGTCCGACAGCATGGCCAGGTCGATCGGCTCGCCCGACTCGTCACTGCCCTCGAGCCAGCCGACCATCGGGACCACCTCGTGGGAGCCGGCCTCGGTGAGGGCGGCCAGCACCTCGATGTCCGGGTTGCGGCCGGGCACCACCCGGCGGAAGACCTTGAGCAGCAGATCGTCGCCCACCACCACGTTGCTGTTGGACTGCTCGCCGGTGAGCAGCACGCTCGGGCGGCCGCGGTCCATCGTGCGCTTGGCGACGGTGTGCAGCCGGAGCGTCGTGTCCAGCGACTCACCTGCCAGCCCGGCGGTGAGCAGCCCGACCGCGTCCCGGTCGTGCAGCGCGTCATAGACGTGCCGACCGTCCCACTCGCCCAGGTAGGCGTGGTCGAGCTGCTCCTGCCGCTCGCTGTGGTACGCCAGCGGTAGGTGGTAGACGTCGGTCCCGGAGTCGGAGTCCACGTCGGCCAGCGCCACCTGGACCCGGACGTCGACGTCTCCGGCCACCCAGGCGAGGGTGCGGACCTCTCGGACCCGGTGGTCGCGGCCCTTGCCGGCGAACCAGCGCTGGTGGGGCAGGTACTCCTCGATCCGTGTGGCCAGGGTGTCGCTCACGCCTCGATCGCCTCCGTCGCTCCGGTCTCCTCGACAGGTAGCCGGAACCAGTAGAACCCGTGCCCGCTCAGGGTGAGCAGGTACGGCAGCTCGCCGATGGCCGGGAACCGCACGCCGCCGAGCATCTCCACCGGGTGCACGTCGACGTACTGGCGCAGGTCGAGCTCGACCGGCTGCGGGAACCGGGACAGGTTGTGCACGCAGAGCACGACGTCGTCTCCGAACTCACGCAGATACGCCAGCACCGACGGGTTGCTGCCGCCGAGGTCGGTGAACGTGCCGAGCCCGAACGTAGGGTGCTCCTTGCGGATGTGGATCATCCGCCGGGTCCAGTGCAGCAACGACGAACCGTTCTCCAGCTCGGCCTCCACGTTGACTGCCTGGTAGCCGAACACGTGGTCCATGATCAGCGGCAGGTGCAACCGGCCGGGGTTGGCCGTGGAGAAGCCGCCGTTGCGGTCCGGGGTCCACTGCATCGGCGTCCGCACGCCGTCCCGGTCGCCCAGCCAGATGTTGTCGCCCATGCCGATCTCGTCGCCGTAGTACAGGACCGGCGATCCGGGCAGCGACAGCAGCAGCGCCGTGAACAGCTCCATCCGGTTGATGTCGTTGTCCAACAGCGGAGCGAGCCGGCGGCGGATGCCGATGTTCGCCTTCATCCGCGGGTCGGTGGCGTACTCGGCCCACATGTAGTCGCGGTCCTCGTCGGTGACCATCTCGAGGGTCAGCTCGTCGTGGTTGCGCAGGAAGATCCCCCACTGGGCGTGCTCGGGGATCGGCGGGGTCTGCTCGAGGATCTCCGAGATCGGCCAGCGCGACTCCCGCCGCACCGCCATGAACAGGCGGGGCATGACCGGGAAGTGGAAGCACATGTGGCACTCGTCGCCGCCCTTGGAGAAGTCTCCGAAGTAGTCGACGACGTCCGCGGGCCACTGGTTGGCCTCCGCGAGCAGCACCCGACCGGGGTAGTTCTCGTCGACGTGTGCACGCACCCGGCGCAGGAACGCGTGCGTCTCGGGCAGGTTCTCCCCGTTGGTGCCCTCGCGCTCGTACAGGTACGGGACGGCGTCCAGCCGGAAGCCGTCGATGCCGAGGTCCAGCCAGAAGTCCAGGGCCTCGAGGATCGCCTCGTGCACGTCGGGGTTGTCGAAGTTCAGGTCCGGCTGGTGGCCGTAGAACCGGTGCCAGAAGTACTGCCCGCGCACCGGGTCCCAGGTCCAGTTGGACGTCTCGGTGTCGACGAAGATGATCCGGGCGTCCTTGTACCGCTCGTCGGTGTCGGACCAGACGTAGAAGTCGCCGAACGGACCGTCCGGATCCAGCCGGGACGCCTGGAACCAGGGGTGCTGGTCCGACGTGTGGTTCATGACGAAGTCGATGATCACCCGGATGCCACGCTCGTGCGCGGCGTCCAGGAAGGTCTGGAAGTCGTCCACGGTCCCGATGTCGTCGGCGACGTCGGTGTAGTGCGCGATGTCGTATCCACCGTCGCGCAGCGGGGAGGGGAAGAACGGTGGCAGCCACAGGCAGTCCACCCCGAGCCAGGCGAGGTAGTCGAGCTTCTCGGTCAGGCCGAGCAGGTCGCCGACACCGTCACCGGACGAGTCCTTGAACGAGCGGATCAGCACCTCGTAGAAGACCGCGCGCTTGAACCAGTCGCGGTCGGACTCCTGCAGCGGGCTCATCGAGCCGTGGCCCGCAGGTGCAGGACGTGCGCGGGCTCGACCGAGGGGTCCAGCCGCACGTAGTTGTGCTCACCCCAGTGCCAGGTCTGGTCGGTGAGCTCGTCGTGCACCTCGAAGGTGTCCTGCCAGTCCAGCCCGAGCGCCGGCATGTCGAGGTGGACGACCGTCTCGTGCGCCGCGTGCGGGTCGACGTTGAGCACCACGAGCACGATGTCGGGACCGGGGGCTCCGCTGCCCGCCACGGGCTCCGGCGCCCGCTTGGAGAAGCACACGATCCGGTCGTGGTCGGTGCGGTGCACGGTGAGGTCGCGGAGCTGCTGGAGCGCCGGGTGGGTGGCGCGGATCGCGTTCAGCCGGGCGAGGTACGGCGCCAGGCTGCGGCCCTCCGCCTCGGCGGCCCCCCAGTCCCGAACCCGGATCTGGTACTTCTCCGAGTCGAGGTACTCCTCGCTGCCCGGGCGGACCGCGACGTGCTCGTAGAGCTCGTAGCCGGCGTAGACGCCCCAGGACGGTGACCCGGTCGCGGCAAGGACCGCACGGACCTTGAACGACGCCGGCCCGCCGTACTGCAGGTAGGTGCTGAGGATGTCCGGGGTGTTGACGAAGAAGTTCGGGCGCAGCACGTGCGCCGTCTCCCGCGCCAGCTCGACCAGGTAGTCCTCGATCCCGGCCTTCTCGTTGCGCCAGGTGAAGTAGGTATAGCTCTGGTGGAAGCCGACGGTGCCGAGCCCGCGCATCATCGCCGGCTTGGTGAACGCCTCGGACAGGAACACCACGTCCGGGTCGGTCCGTCGGATCTCGGTGAACAGCCGCTCCCAGAAAGCCACCGGCTTGGTGTGCGGGTTGTCCACGCGGAAGATGCGGACGCCGTGCGCCATCCAGTGCCGCACCACCCGCAGCACCTCGGCGTAGAGCCCCTCGGGGTCGTTGTCGAAGTTCAACGGGTAGATGTCCTGGTACTTCTTCGGCGGGTTCTCGGCGTAGGCGATGGTCCCGTCGGCGCGGGTCGTGAACCACTCCGGGTGCTCCTTGACCCAGGGGTGGTCCGGAGCGCACTGCAGGGCCAGGTCGAGCGCCACCTCGAGGCCCGCGTCGGCCGCTCGTGCGACGAACCGGTCGAAGTCGGCCAGCGTCCCCAGCTCGGGGTGAACGGCGTCGTGCCCACCGTCGTCGGAGCCGATCGCCCACGGCGACCCGACGTCGTCCGGCGTCGGGTCCAGGGTGTTGTTGCGTCCCTTGCGGTTCACCCGGCCGATCGGGTGGATGGGCGGCAGGTAGATGACGTCGAAGCCCATCGCGGCCACGGCCGGCAGCCGTTCGGCCGCGGTGCGCAGGGTGCCCGGGACGATGGCTCCGTCTGCCTCCTGCCGAGCCCCCTCCGAGCGGGGGAAGAACTCGTACCAGGAGCCGACCAGCGCCCGCCGTCGGTCCACCTGCAGCGGACAGACCGGGCTGTGGTCGACCAGGTCCCGCAGCGGGTGCGCCGCCAGCACCTCCTGAACCTCCGGAGAGGTGCCGGCTGACAGCCGGGCCGGCACCGGACGGGTGGTGTCCCGCAGCGCCGTGACCGCGTCCAGCAGGACCTGCCGCTGGTTGCGACCCGACGCGGTTCGGGAGCCGGGCAGGGCGGCTGCGGCCCGCTCGAGAACGAGCGCGCCCTCGACGAGCATCAGCTCGACGTCCACCCCGGCCTCGACCTTGATCACCGCGTCGTGCTCCCAGGTCGCGTACGGGTGGCTCCAGGACTGGACCCGGAAGGTCCAGTCACCCACCTCGTCCGCCGACACGTCGGCGGTCCACCGGTCGGGGACGTCCGGCCCAACCGGGCGCATCGGGACAGGGGCCCGGTCGGTGCCATCGGGGGCGGTCAGGACGACGTCGGCCCCGAGCGCGTCGTGTCCCTCCCGGAACACGGTTGCCTGGACCTGGAAGGTCTCGCTGACCACCGCCTTGACCGGGTACCGGCCACCCTCTGCGACAGGCGTGACGTCCATGATGGGGATACGCGGGATCACCGTCGTCAACCTAGCGAGGGTGCGGGGGATACGCCCAACCGGTGAGTGCGTGCGAAGGCGCGCGCCCGCACCTGTACCGTCATGCGGTGCGTGCGATCCGACGGTTCACCGTCCGCCCCGTCCTGCCCGCCGCCCTGCGGCCACTCGGCGAGCTCGCGACCAACCTGCGCTGGTCGTGGCACCCCGCGACGCAGGAGCTGTTCGCCTCGATCGACCCGGCGCTGTGGGAGCGGACCGGCCAGGACCCGGTCCGGCTGCTGGGCTCGCTGTCGACCGACCGGCTGGACCGGCTGTCCGCGGACCAGGCGTTCCTCCAGCGGCTCGCGGCGGAGCACGCCGACCTCGACGACTACCTGACCGGACAGCGCTGGTACCAGCGATCGGAGTCCGTCGGCGCCGAGGGGCCTCAGGCGATCGCCTACTTCTCCGCCGAGTTCGGCATCACCGGGGTCCTGCCGCAGTACTCCGGCGGACTCGGCATCCTGGCCGGCGACCACCTCAAGGCCGGCAGCGACCTGGGCGTGCCGCTGGTAGCGGTCGGGCTGTTCTACCGGCACGGCTACTTCCGGCAGTCGCTGTCGCCGGAGGGCTGGCAGGAGGAGCGCTACCCGGTCAACGACCCCGACGGGTTGCCGCTGACGCTGCTGCGGGAAGCCGACGGCACGGTGCCGCACGTGCACGTCGGCCTGCCCGACGGCAAGCAGCTGACCGCACGGGTGTGGGTCGCCCAGGTGGGCCGGGTGCCGCTGCTGCTGCTGGACTCCGACGTCACCCTCAACGACGGACTCGGGCTCGACGTCACCGACCGGCTGTACGGCGGCGGGCCGGAGCACCGGCTGCTGCAGGAGATGCTGCTCGGCATCGGTGGGGTCCGGGCGCTGCGTGCGTACGCCACGATCACCGGGGGTCCGGAGCCGGAGGTCTACCACTGCAACGAGGGGCACGCCGGGTTCCTCGGCCTGGAGCGGATCCGCGAACTGACCGAGGGGCAGGGCCAGGACTTCGACGCCGCCCTCGAGACCGTCCGGGCCGGCACCGTCTTCACCACCCACACACCGGTCCCGGCCGGGATCGACCGGTTCCCGCGCGAGCTCGTCGAGCAGCACTTCGGTGGTGACAACGCCTGCGACGGCGTCCCGGTGGAGCGGATCCTCGCACTGGGGGCGGAGTCGTACCCCGGTGGCGACAGCGGCGTGTTCAACATGGCGGTGATGGGGCTGCGGCTGGCGCAGCGGGCAAACGGCGTGAGTCTGCTGCACGGCGAGGTCAGCCGGGGCATGTTCGCCGGCCTGTGGCCGGGTTTCGACGCCGCCGACGTGCCGATCAGCTCGATCACCAACGGCGTGCATGCCCCGACCTGGCTTGCGCCGGAGGCGATGGCCCTGGCGGACAGCGACGGTCCCGAGGCGTTCGCGGCCGTCGACCAGATCCCGGGCGAGGTCATCTGGTCGACCAAGCGCGCGCTGCGGGCCCGGCTGGTCGCCGACGTCCGCCGCCGGTTGCGGGAGTCTCTGCTGCACCGCGGGCACACCCCGGCCGAGCTGACCTGGGTCGACTCGGTGCTGGACCCCGACGTGCTGACGATCGGCTTCGCCCGCCGGGTGCCGTCGTACAAGCGGCTCACGTTGATGCTGCGCGACCCGGAGCGGCTGCGCTCCCTGCTGCTGCACCCCGAGCGCCCGGTCCAGCTGGTCATCGCCGGCAAGTCCCACCCCGCCGACGACGGCGGCAAGCAGCTCATCCAGGAGATCGTCCAGTTCGCCGACGACCCGCAGGTCCGGCACCGGATCGTGTTCCTGCCGGACTACGACATCACGATGGCCCAGCCGCTCTACCCGGGCTGTGACGTCTGGCTGAACAACCCGCTGCGCCCGTACGAGGCCTGCGGCACCTCGGGCATGAAGGCGGCGCTGAACGGCGGGCTGAACCTGTCCATCCTCGACGGCTGGTGGGACGAGTGGTTCGACGGCTCGAACGGCTGGGCGATCCCGTCCGCGGACGGGATCGACGACCCTGACCGCAGGGACGACATCGAGGCTCGCGCCCTCTACGACCTGGTGCAGAACGAGGTCGCCCCCCGGTTCTACGGCGTCGACGACTCCGGCACTCCCGGCCGGTGGCTGGAGATGGTCCGGCACACGCTGGCGTCGCTGGGGCCGAAGGTGCTGGCCACCCGGATGCTGCGGGACTACGTGCTCGAGCTGTACGCCCCCGCCGCGCGCTCGGCCCGCGGGCTGCGCGCCGATCCGAGCCAGGCCGTCGAGCTGGCCGGCTGGAAGCACCGGGTGCGCGCCGGCTGGCCGCACGTCCGCGTGGAGCACGTGGAGGCCTCCGGCATCGGCGACGCGCCGGAGGTCGGGTCCACCCTCGCGCTCCAGGTGTGGGTCGACCTCGACGAGCTGACCGCCGCTGACGTCCAGGTCGAGGTGGTGCATGGCACCGCTCGAGACGACGACGCCCTGGACCACACCCAGGCCGCCGTCCTCGGTCATGCCGAGGCGTACGAGGCCGGCCGGCACCGGTTCTCCGGGGAGGTGAAGCTGGAGACCACGGGGCCGTTCGGCTACACCGTGCGGGTGCTTCCCCGCCACGAGCTGCTGGGCAGCCCGGCCGAGCTGGGGCTGGTCGCCTGGCCCGAACCGCCCGGCTGACCGGTCGATCCGAGCAACAGCAGCGAACGGCCCGGCAGGATCAGCTCGGCTCCGGTCTCGACAGTGGGCGGGACCGACTCGCCCCCCGTGGCGACCAGCGGCCGCCAGGTGTGGGGTCCCGGCGCGAGGACCGTTGCCTCCGTCGGTGCTGCGTGCAGCCAGAGCAGGAACGAACGGTCGTCGTGCGGTCCGCCGTCAAGCAGCAGGCCGAGCGTCGCCAGCGAGTCGTCGAACCAGTCGCCGTCCTGCATGGACCGCCCGGTCGGGTGCAACCAGGTCAGGTCGCCCGGACGTCGGATGCGCAGGACCGGGTGCTCGCGGCGCAGTCGCAGCAGCTGCGAGGTGAGGCAGGTGAGGCCCGCCCAGTCGGGGTCTGCCCGCCAGTCGACCCAGGTGAGCGGGCCGTCGTGGCAGTACGCGTTGTTGTTGCCTCGTTGGGTCCGGCCGCGCTCGTCACCCGCGGTCAGCATCGGCACTCCGGTGGACAGCAGGAGGGTCGCGAGCAGGTTGGCGGCCTGCCGACGCCGTAGTCCGATCACCTCGACGTCGTCGGTCTCCCCCTCGACTCCGCAGTTCCAGGACCGGTTGTCGGCGTGGCCGTCTCTGCCCTCCTCGCCGTTGGCCGCGTTGTGCCGCCGCTCGTACGACACCAGGTCGCGGAGGGTGAAGCCGTCGTGCGCGGTGACGTAGTTGACCGAGGCGACCGGAGCGTGGCCGTCGTCCCGGTAGAGATCGGTCGAGCCGGACAGCCGGTAGGCGAGGTCCCGGACCCCGCCGGAGCGCAGCCGCCAGAAGTCACGGACGGTGTCGCGGTAGCGGTCGTTCCACTCGGTCCAGGGCGGGGGGAACCCACCGACCAGGTAGCCCTCGGCGGTGGCGTCCCACGGCTCGGCGACCAGCTTCACCTGACGCAGCACGGGGTCCTGCCCGATCGCCGCCAGCAGCCCGCTGTGCGGATGCGGGCCGCCGGAGACCGAGCGGGCGAGCACGGAGGCGAGGTCGAACCGGAAGCCGTCCACGTGCATCACCTCCACCCAGTAGCGCAGCGAGTCGGTCACGAGACGCAGGGCGGCCGGGTGGGTCGCGGCCAGCGTGTTGCCGCAACCGGTCAGGTCCTCGTAGCGGCCGTCCGGGTGGTGCCGGTAGTACGCCCCGTCTGCGAACCCTCGCAGGCACAGCGTGCGGCCGTCGTCGCCACCTTCCGCGGTGTGGTTGTAGACGACGTCGAGCAAGACCTCGATCCCCGCGCTGTGCAGCGCCCTGACCAGCTGCTTGAACTCGGTGACCTGGCCCCCCCGGTCGCCGGACGAGGAGTAGCCGGCATGCGGTGCGAAGAAGCCCAGTGAGTTGTAGCCCCAGTAGTTGACCAGGCCCCTGGCGGTCAGGCCGGGCTCGCTGACGAAGTGGTGCACCGGCAGCAACTCCACGGCGGTGACGCCGAGCGCCTCGAGCGTCTTCACCATCGCAGGGTGCGCCAGGCCGGCGTAGGTCCCCCTGAGCGGCTCCGGCACGCCGGGGTGCTGCATCGTCAGCCCGCGTACGTGCGCCTCGTAGATCACGGTGTCGGCCCATGGCGTGCGCGGTGGGGCGTCGCCGCTCCAGTCGAAGTCGTCGTCGACCACCACCGACCAGCCGACGTGCGGCGCCGAGTCGTCGGTCCAATCGGGGAAGCCGCTCGGGTCCAGCTCACCGCTGACGGCCCGGGCATACGGGTCGAGCAGCAATCGGTGCGGGTTGAAGCAGTGCCCGGCTGCCCGGTCGTGTGGCCCGTCTGCGCGATAGCCGTAGCGCTGCCCGGCGCCCACGCCGGGGAGCTGCAGCTCCCAGACGCCGAGTGCGGGCCCCCGCATGGGCAGCCGGCACTCCCGGTCCTGGTCGTCCAGCAGGCACAGCTCGACCAGGCTGGCGTCCGGTGCCCACACGGCGAAGGTCGTGCCGTACGGGCCTGCGGTGGCACCGAGCGCGGGGGTCACGAGGGGTCATTGTGCCTGCACTACGCTCACCGGATGCTCGTACGCCTCGATGTCGACGACGCGGTCGCGACGATGCGGCTCGACCGGCCGAAGATGAACGTGCTGGACGCCGCGATGCAGGAGGAGATCCGCGCCGCCGCGGCGGAGGCTGCGGAGCGCGACGACGTCCGGGCCGTGGTCATCTACGGCGGCGAGAAGGTGTTCGCCGCGGGTGCGGACGTCAAGGAGATGAACGCCATGTCGTACACCGACATGGTCACCCACTCCGGTCGGCTGCAGTCGGCGTTCACCGCGGTGGCGGCCATTCCGAAGCCGGTCGTCGCCGCCGTCACCGGCTACGCCCTCGGTGGTGGGCTCGAGCTGGCGCTGTGCGCCGACGTCAGGGTCTGCGCCGACGACGCACAGGTCGGACAGCCGGAGATCCTGTTGGGCATCATCCCGGGGGCCGGCGGCACCCAGCGGCTGGCCCGGCTGGTGGGTCCGAGCCGGGCCAAGGACATCATCTTCACCGGGCGCTTCGTGGCGGCGGCCGAGGCGCTGGAGATCGGCCTGGTCGACACCGTGGTGCCCGCCGCCGACGTTTACGCCGCCGCCCGCGCGTGGGCCGCACAGTTCGCGACCGGCCCGGCCTTCGCGCTGCGCGCGGCGAAGCAGGCGGTCGACCACGGCCTCGACACCGACCTGGCCACCGGTCTGGAGATCGAGCGGCAGCAGTTCGCGGCGCTGTTCGCCACCGAGGACCGCAAGACCGGAATGGCGTCGTTCGTCGAGCAGGGGCCGGGCAAGGCGACGTTCACCGGCCGGTAGGCGTGACTCCGCCGACGATCGCTCGTTACCAACGCGTACGAGTATGGTCGCGGGGGTGCGACCCGGGCTGGGGTCGGGGAGGAAAGAGGCATGACCGTGAGTGACCAGAGGGCGTCCGGTTCGGCCGCCGAAGACGCTCGCCCCGACACCAACGACGAGCCGGACCGGGTCCAGGCGCGAGCCGGCACGCGCGGTGCTCGTCGCGCCGACCGGGACGGGGGCACCGCGGCGCCAGCGGCCGCGCAGAGCGGTGCAGAGCCGAGTGCAGCCGAGAAGAGCGACGACCCCGCGAAGCCGGACAAG
Organism: uncultured Actinomycetota bacterium; assembly: GCA_963704295.1. Lineage (GTDB taxonomy): Bacteria > Actinomycetota > Actinomycetes > Propionibacteriales > Nocardioidaceae > JACCVL01. Next base: position 2,462,423 of record OY969884.1, read on the forward strand.
GAGTCCGGCCGTGGAATCGGCACCCAGGTCTCCGATGGTGTCACCGCCGTGCGCAATCGGATCGCGTCAGTGGTGTGGCTGATCGCGGTCCTCTGCGCCGTGGTGCTCGCGGTGGGCGCGCTGCTCACTGCGCTCGGTGACAACACCAACGACGGCAACCCGATCGTCGCCTTCATCCACGACACGGCTCGCACGCTCGACGGCCCGTTCGGCAGCATCTTCTCCTTCGACGGCAAGGACGGTCGAACGAAGGAGATCCTGGTCAACTGGGGACTCGCCGCCCTGACCTACCTGGTCGCCGGCCGGATCCTCGACCGCATCATCCGGGCCTGACCGCGCCAGGTAGCCTCCGGTCGCACGTACTCCGTCGACGAGGAGGCCCCCGGGCATGAGCAACGCATGAGGATCGTCGTGTGCGTGAAGCACGTGCCGGACGCGACCGGCAACCGGTCCTTCGATGCCGCGGACAACACCGTGGACCGCGCGGGCGTCGACGGTCTGCTCTCCGAGCTCGACGAGTACCCGATCGAGGAGGCCCTGAAGCTCTCCGGCGACGACGGCGAGGTCGTGGTGCTGACCGTCGGTCCGGACCCTGCGATGGATGCCGCACGCAAGGCGCTGCAGATGGGGGCACACGCGGCCGTGCACGTCGTCGACGGCGCCATCCACGGGTCCGACGCCCCGGCCACGTCGCTGGTGCTGGCGCGAGCGGTCGAGCGGATCTCCGCCGACGGCGGGCCGGTCGACGTCGTCTTCTGCGGGATGTCGTCGACCGACGGCGCGATGGGCGTGGTCCCCGCGATGCTCGCCGAACGTCTCGGTCTGCCCGCGGTCACCTATGCCTCGGAGCTCAGCCACGCCGACGGCACGGTGACCGCGCGCCGAGACGGCGACCTGGCGACCGAGACCATCGAGGCCACCATGCCCGTGCTGGTGAGCGTCACCGACCACATCAACGAGCCTCGCTACCCGTCCTTCAAGGGGATCATGGCGGCCAAGAAGAAGCCGGTGCAGACCTGGTCGCTGGCCGACCTCGGGCTCGAACCCGAGCAGGTCGGGCTGTCGGCGGCCTGGACGCAGGTGCTCGGTTTCGAGGCTCGCCCGCCCCGGGCCAAGGGGACGGTGGTCCGTGACGAGGGCGGGGAGGGCGGCCGCGAGCTGGCCGACTTCCTCGCCGGCCAGAAGTTCGTCTGAGAGGGAACCCAGCCATGAGCGAGATCCTCGTCCTCGTCGACCACGTCGACGGCAGCGTGCGCAAGACGACCGCGGAACTGCTCACCTTCGCGCGTCGGCTCGGCGAGCCGTCCGCGGTCTTCGTCGGTCCGGGCCTCGACGTCGCACGGGAGGCGCTGACGGCGCACGGCGCGGAGAAGATCTACGTCGTGCAGGCGGCGGGCCTGACCGACTACCTGGTGGCCCCGAGAGTCGACGCGCTGGTCGCGCTGGTGCGAAAGGTCGGCCCTGCGGCCGTGCTCGTCCCGGCCGGTTCCGAGGCCCGTGAGGTGGCCGGTCGGCTCGCGGTCCGCATCGAGTCGGGCATCATCACCGACGCCGTCGACGTGGCTGCCGGCGCCGACGGCCCGATCACCACGCAGGCCGCCTTCGCCGGCAACTACACGGTGACCGCGACCGTCACCCGGGGGACGCCCATCATCGTCGTCAAGCCGAACGCGGTGACCCCGGAGCAGGTGTCCGGTGCCGGCGTCGAGGAGACCGTCGACGTGACCGTCAGCGACGCCGCCCGCGGTGCCCGGATCACCGGCCGGGAGGACCGGAAGACCACGGGCCGCCCGGAGCTGACCGAGGCGGCGATCGTGGTCTCGGGCGGACGGGGGACCGGCGGCGACTTCACCGAGGTGGAGGCGTTCGCCGACGCGCTCGGTGCTGCGGTCGGAGCGTCCAGGGCCGCGGTGGACTCCGGGTGGTACCCGCACTCGTACCAGGTCGGCCAGACCGGCAAGACCGTGTCGCCGCAGCTGTACGTCGCCTGCGGGATCTCCGGCGCCATCCAGCACCGCGCCGGGATGCAGACCTCGAAGACGATCGTCGCGGTGAACAAGGACGAGGAGGCGCCGATCTTCGAGCTCGTCGACTTCGGCGTCGTCGGTGATCTGAAGGCCGTCCTGCCGCGGGCGACCGAAGAGGTTCGGCGCCGCAAGGGCTGAGGGGTCGCGCCGCGGATCAGGTCATGGCCGCGGTGCGGTCGGTCACCCACAGCCCGACAAGACCGCGGAAGTGCGCGAGGAACCGCTCGTGCTCGTGCGCGGGGTAGGTGCTCGCCACCGTCTCACGGAGCAGCCGGTCGAAGTCGGGTCCGGAGACCCACTGCAGCACCTGCTCGTCCAGGTGCGGGAGGTGCTCGGCACACCACTCCCAGTACGTCTCGGTGGAGAAGTACGCGTCGGCCAGCCGGAGGTACTCCCGGAGCTTGGCGTCGTGGTCGAGGCCGTCGTCGTCGGCGATGGCGAAGTACTCCCGGGTGCGCAGATCGATGCCGGTGCGACGGTCGGTCACCAGGCAGAACAGCGACCAGCGGACGAGCGCGGTCATGGCCCAGGGGAAGTAGTAGTGCAGCGAGGTCATTGCCACGTCCGGGCAGGCGTTCGCGTAGTCGATCGGGTGCACCTGGTCACCCTTGACCAGCATCTCGGCGGAGTTGAACTCCCAGCCGAAGAACGCGTTCACCACCCGGCTGACCGCAACGCACTGGTCGCCGCTGACCGGCGACAGGAAGTTGTGCGAGACCGCGTACCGGTTGTGCATCGGCTGCTCGGGCCGGAAGTCCATCACCATCGTCTCGGGTCCGATGGACAGGGCGCGGGCGAAGACGTCGTAGTCGACGGTTGCCTGCAGGTGCATCAGCATCTCGCCGGACTCGTCGTAGGCGCGGTGCAGGTCGGCACGGTTCTCGATCCGCGAGACGCCGCGCCAGCCGCCTCCGTCGAACGGCTTCATGTACATCGGGTAGCCGAGGTCGTCGGCGATGGCGTCGAGGTCGAACGCCTGGTTGTACCGCTCTGACGTGTACGCCCACCGGGCGTTGTCGACCGGGTTCTTGTACGGGACCAGCACCGTCCGCGGGATCTTCAGGCCGAGCCGGAGCATGGCGCAGTAGGCGCTGTGCTTCTCCATCGACTGGAACGTGAACGGAGAGTTCAGCAGGTACGTGTCGTTCATCAGCGCGGCCTTCTTCAGCCACTCCCGCGGGTGGTAGTACCAGTGCGCCAGGCGGTCGATCACCAGATCGGTGCGCACCGGGTCGGCGAGGTCGAACGGCTCCACGGTGAGCCGCTCGACCTCGACCTCGTGCAGGCGTCCCGCGCCGTCGACGATCGGACCGACCCGGCGCAGAATCTGCTCGAACGCGAGCGGCCAGTCCTCTTCGGCTCCGAGAAGCAGGCCGATCAGGTGACGCGAGGTCCCAGCGGTATCGGACACGCGCGCACCGTATCGAGGTCAGCAGAAGCGGGGCAGGTGGTGCGCGATCTGCCGCTGCCACCAGGGCCAGTCGTGGGCGGCGTCGTGGCCCCACTCGTCCAGCTCGCAATGGATCGCCCGGTCCTGCAGCAGCTTGGCCATCCTCCGAGCGGACGGCAGTGACCCGGTCGGATGCGTCTCCCACGCGCCCTGGCCCACCACGAGGACCACGGTGAGGCGACGGCGCAGCCACTCCAGGTGCTCCCCGCTGAGCCGCGGGACGTAGTCGCTCGGGTTGTTGAAATACGCTGCGTCGGACCGCTCGCCCCAGGCGTGCCACTCGGCGGGGTCGTAGTTGCCGGACTGGCAGATCGCCACCGGGAACAGGTCCGCCCGCTTCAGCGTCAGGTTGAGCGCGTGGAAGGCACCGAGGCTGCACCCGGTCAGCAGCGCGTCCGTCGCGCCGGGGGTGTCCCGGCCGATGGCCGGCACCACCTGGTCACACACCCACGCCTCGTAGCGCTCGTGCCGGCGGGCCCGCTCCTCGATCGACAGGGAGCGGTCGGACCAGCTGAGATGGTCGAAGGCGTCGACGCAGTACAGCTTGACCCGGCCGGCCTCGATCAGCGGCGCGACCGCGTCCACCATCCCGTTCGCCTCGTAGTCCCAGGCCCGGCCCTGCTCGCTGGGAAAGACCACCACCGGTCGGCCCCAGTGGCCGTAGCGGATCACGGTCCCCGGCCGGTCCAGGCCGGCTGCGGCCAGCTCCACCTGCTCGCGCTGCACGTCAGCCCCAGACCCGTTGCAGCAGGGCGGTCAGGTGGGGGTCGAGCACGTCCCGCCAGGAGGTGTAGCTGTGCACGTCCGGGTGCTCGGCGTACGAGACCTCAATCCCGAGCGCGTCGAGCCGTGCCGCCAGCACCCGGTTGTTGTGCACGTTCTCCTCGGCCGATCCGCAGGTGAGCGTCACGTACGGGGTGGACGGCGGGGTCTCGGCGCGGAGCACCCGCTGCACGAAGCTGCTGACGGCGGTGAAGCCGCTGAAGCCGACCTCCTGTGGATCGGTCTCCTCGGTGAAGAACGAGCCGGACTGGCAGAGCAGGCCGGCGAAGGTCCCGGGGTGCGCCCACTCGGCATGCAGCGCGGCCAGCCCGCCGAGACTGGCCCCGGCGAGCACGACGTCCGGCGCACAGGCGTAGCGGTCGCGGACGGCCGGGAGGACCCGGTGGGTGAGGACCGCGGCGTAGTCGAGGTCGGCGGAGTACCAGCTGTTCCGCTCACCGGGGTGGACGAGGGCCAGCCGCAGCCGGGGCAGCTCGCCCTCCGCGACCATCGCCGCGATGTAGCGGTCCAGGGCGGCGTAGGCGACCAGCTCCGGCCCGTCGTGCGCCAGCAGCAGCGGCAGTGTCTCCCCGGGCTCGGCATCCGCCGGCGACCAGACCTGGACCGCGACGTCTCCGAGAGTCGTTCCGGCGACGGTGAGCGGCTCGAGTCGCGCGCCGACCGGCTGCACGTCGAGCCAGGCCGGGGCTGAGTATCCGGGCAGCTCGAGCACCGAGTGCTCCCCGAAGGCGCCGTCGACGCGGCGCGGGTTGGTCGGGTCGGTGATGGTGCGGCTCGCACCGTCCTGGTCGCGCACCTCGAACAGGTACTCCATCCGGTGCACCGTCGGCCGGGGCAGGCGCAGCTCCCACCCTCCGTCGATTCGCTCCAGTGCCAGCACGTCCGCCGGCAGGCCGAGGTCCTGCCACAGCCGGACGGCGGCCAGCTGGCGATCAGGGTCGGCGAGCCGGAAGACCAGCTCGGCGCCCTCGACGGTGCTGCGGAGGGCGTGGTCGGACATGTCCGGCAACCTAGCGGGACACGCAGCCGGCGGCGCCGCCGTGCTGACTAGGCTGACCAGCGATGTCCGTGTCCCGGCGGGTGCGCCCGCACTACCTCGACCACGCGGCGACCACGCCGATGGTTCCGGCTGCCGTCGCCGAGCTGCAGCAGCGGGCAGGAGAGGTCGGCAATGCCTCCTCGTTGCACGCCTCGGGACGCCGGGCCCGCCGGTGGGTCGAGGAGGCTCGCGAGCGCCTCGCGGCGGCGGTCGGCGCTCGGCCCAGCGAGGTGGTCTTCACCGGCGGCGGGACCGAGGCGGACAACCTGGCCGTCAAGGGCGCGTACTGGGCCGGTCGGGCCGGCGGCCGCCGGCGGGTGATCACCAGCGCGGTGGAACACCATGCGCTCCTCGACTCGGCGCTCTGGCTCGCTGCCCAGGAAGGTGCGGAGGTCGAGCTGCTCCCCGTCGACACCGACGGGGTGGTGCGACCGGACGCCCTCGCCACCGCACTCGCCCGGTCGGCCGCCGACGTCGCCCTGGTGTCCTGCATGTGGGTCAACAACGAGGTGGGCACCGTGCAGCCGGTCGCCGACCTGGCCGCCATCGCGCACGAGCACGGAGTCCCCGTGCACAGTGACGCGGTGCAGGCGATCGGGCAGCTGCCGGTGGACTTCGGCGCCGTCGCGGTGGACGCGCTGACGATCAGTGGGCACAAGGTGGGCGGGCCGGCCGGGGTCGGTGCACTGCTCGTCCGGCGCGACGTGGACATGGTGCCGCTGCTGCACGGCGGCGGCCAGGAGCGGGACCTGCGCTCCGGCACCGCCGACGTGCCCGGCATCTGTGCCTTCGCCGTCGCGGTCGAGCTGGCCGTCGGCCGCCGCGAGACGCAGGCGCGCCGGCTCGCCGCGCTGCGTGCGGACCTGGTCGAGCGGGTGCGGGCCGCGGTGCCGGATGTGGTCCTGAACGGGCCGGGCGCCGACGCCGGCCCGGACCGCCGAGCGCCCGGCATCGCGCACCTGACCTTCCCCGGCTGTGACGGGGACGCCCTGCTGATGCAGCTCGACGCGCAGGGCATCGAGTGCTCCACCGGCTCGGCCTGCACCGCCGGTGTCCCGCAGCCCAGCCATGTCCTGCTGGCCATGGGACGGGACGACGCGGCCGCCAGCGGCTCGCTGCGGTTCAGTCTCGGCCACGACTCCACCTCGGCCGACGTGGACGCCCTCGCGGTGGCGATCGGGCCCGTCGTCGAGCGGGCACGGGCCGCGCTAGCCGTAGGGAGGAGCTGACGTGCGGGTGCTGGCCGCGATGTCCGGCGGGGTCGACTCGGCCGTCGCGGCGGCACGGGCGGTCGACGCCGGCGATGACGTCACCGGCGTGCACCTCGCGCTGTCCCGCAACCCGCAGTCGTACCGGACCGGTGCCCGCGGCTGCTGCACCGCGGAGGACGCCCGCGACGCACGCCGGGCGGCCGACGTGCTCGGGATCCCGTTCTACGTCTGGGACCTGTCCGATCAGTTCGCCCGGGACGTCGTGGACGACTTCGTGGACGAGTACGCCGCCGGACGGACCCCGAACCCGTGTGTGCGCTGCAACGAGCGGATCAAGTTCGCCGCCGTGCTGGACCGCGCGCTGGCTCTGGGCTTCGACGCGGTCGTCACCGGGCACTACGCCCAGGTTCTCCCCGGCCCGCGCGGCCCCGAGCTGCACCGGTCCGCGGACCCCGCCAAGGACCAGTCCTATGTGCTGGCGGTGCTTACCGCGGAGCGGCTGGAGCACGCCCGGTTCCCGCTGGGCGACACCGTCAAGTCCGACGTGCGGGCCGAGGCACACGGCCGCGGCCTGGCGGTCGCGGAGAAGCCGGACAGCCACGACGTCTGCTTCATCGCCGACGGAGACACCGCGGGCTTCCTGCGCCGCCGGCTCGGAGAGCGACCGGGCGACGTGGTGAGCGAGTCGGGCGAGCGGCTGGGCGGGCACGACGGTGCGTACGCCTTCACCGTCGGCCAGCGGCGCGGGCTGGGCATCTCCACCCCGGCGGCCGATGGGCGGCCCCGGTACGTGCTGAACGTGGAGCCGGTGTCCGGCCGGGTCACGGTGGGCGGGCACGACGCGCTGGCCGTCACCGCCGTGGAGGCGGTGCGACCGCGCTGGTGCGGTCCGGCGCCGGACGTCCGCGGTGGCCCGCTGGCCTGCACCGCACAGCTGCGCGCGCACGGCGCGCCGGTGCCGGCCCGGGTCGACGTGCGTGCCGCGGGCGTGCGCGTCGACCTCGACCGCCCGGTTCACGGCGTCGCGCCCGGCCAGACCGTCGTGGTCTACGACGGCACCCGGGTGGTGGGCGGCGCGACCATCTCCCGGACCTATCAGGGCGCACCGGCGTGACCGGCCAGGGGACCGGCGTCGGGTCGGTCCCGGGGAGCGACATCCGGGCCGCGGTGCGCACCTTCGTGGGAGGTGCGCTCGACGCCGGAGCCGCCTTGGTGCACCTACCGGAGCTGCCGCAGCAGGGGGTGCACGCGGAGATGGTCGGCCGGGCGATCGGGCTGCTCGACGGGCTGGCCGCCGACCTCCAGCCGGCCGGCTGGCGGCTCACCGGTGGCGACACCACGAGCGCCGGGGGGTCGCTCGACCAGCGCCGCGCCCGATCGTTGCTGGCGCAGCACCTGGACGTGCTGGAGGAGCACACCCAGGGCTACCGCGGTCGGCTCAAGGTCCAGGTGGCCGGCCCCTGGACCCTGGCCGCCACCGTCGAGCGCCCGCGCGGGGACCGGGTGCTCGCCGACGCGGGGGCACGCCGCGAGCTCGCCCAGTCCCTCGCCTCGGGGGTGGTCGAGCACGTGGCCGACGTCCGCCGCCGGGTCCCGGCCGCGGACGTCGTCGTCCAGGTCGACGAGCCTGCCCTGCCCGCGGTGTTGGCCGCGGCGGTCCCGACGGCCAGCGGCTTCGGGCGGCACCGCAGCGTGTCCCCGGCCGAGGCCTCCGCGGCGCTCGCCGAGGTGTTGGCAGCGGTGCTGCAGGCAGGTGCCGTCCCGGTGGTGCACTGCTGTGCGACCGGGGTGCCGGTGGCGCTGCTGGCCTCGGCTGGGGCTCGTGCGGTGTCCCTCGACGTCGCCCGGCTGCTCCCGGGGGACTGGGAGCCGCTGGCAGCCGAGCTGGAGCACGGGCTCGATCTGTGGCCCGGACTCGACCTGACCGGCGATCCCGGCGACGGCGTGGGCGACCTGCTGCGACTGTTCGACCGGCTCGGCCGAGACCCGCACGAGATCGCCGGGCGGACCGTCGTCACGCCGGCCTGTGGGCTGGCCGGGGTCCCGGAGCGAGCGGCCCGGCGAGCCTACGAACGGGCCCGCGAGACCGCGCGCGGCCTGTCGGGGGTCGAGGGCAGGATGCCGCGGTGAGCACCGAGACCCCTGCCCGCGCGGCGCCGCCCGAGGCACGTGAGCGGCACCGCGAGCTGGCCGAGCGGCTGGACGACGCCCGCTGGCGGTACCACGTCCTGGATGACCCGACCCTGTCCGACGCCGAGTACGACGCCACCATGGCCGACCTGCAGGCGCTGGAGGACGCGCACCCTGACCTGCGGACGCCGGACTCGCCCAGCCAGCAGGTCGGAGCACCGGTCTCCACCTTGTTCGCGGCGGTCGAGCACCGGGAGCGGATGCTCAGCCTCGACAACGCGTTCAGCCGGGACGAGATGGCCGCCTGGCTGCGCCGGGTCGAGCGCGAGGGCGGCAGTGGCGCAGAGTTCTGCTGCGAGCTCAAGGTGGACGGGGTCGCGATCAACCTGCTCTACGAGCAGGGCCGGCTCACCCGCGGCGCCACCCGCGGTGACGGACGGGTGGGCGAGGACGTGACGCCCAACGTGCGCTCGATCCGGGGGGTGCCGCGTCGGCTCACCGGCACCGACGAGCACCCAGTGCCGGCCCTGGTCGAGGTGCGCGGCGAGGTCTACTTCCCGGTCGCGGCGTTCGCCGACTTGAACGCCGACCTGGTCGCGGCGGGCAAGGCCCCGTTCGCGAACCCGCGGAACTCCGCGGCCGGCTCGCTGCGACAGAAGGACCCGCGGGTCACCGCCCGCCGGCCGCTGCGGATGGTGTGTCACGGAATCGGCGCCCGGGACGGCTTCGACCCGCGGCGTCAGTCCGAGGCGTACGCCGCGCTGGCCGCCTGGGGACTGCCGGTCAGCGACCGGATCCGGGTCTTCGCCGATCTCGAGGACGTGCTCGACCACATCGACCACTACGGCGAGAACCGGCACGCCGTCGAGCACGAGATCGACGGCATCGTGGTCAAGGTCGACCAGTTCGAGCTGCAGCGGCGGCTGGGGTCGACCTCCCGGGCACCGCGCTGGGCGATCGCCTACAAGTACCCGCCCGAGGAGGTCAACACCCGACTGCTGGACATCCGGGTCAACGTCGGCCGGACCGGCCGGGTGACCCCGTACGGCGTGATGGAGCCGGTGCTCGTGTCCGGCTCCACCGTCGAGATGGCCACCCTGCACAACGCGTCCGAGGTCGACCGCAAGGGCGTGCTGATCGGGGACACCGTCGTGCTGCGCAAGGCCGGTGACGTGATCCCCGAGATCGTCGGCCCGGTGGTGGCGCTGCGCGACGGCTCCGAGCGCCGGTTCGAGATGCCGACGCACTGCCCGTCGTGCGGCACGCCGCTCGCCCCGACCAAGGAGGGGGACGCGGACATCCGCTGCCCCAACGCCCGGTCGTGCCCCGCGCAGCTTCGCGAGCGGTTGTTCCACGTCGCCGGCCGGGGGGCGTTCGACATCGAGGTGCTCGGCTACGAGGCAGCCTCGGAGCTGCTCGAGGCGGGGGTGCTGACCGACGAGGGCGACCTGTTCGGGCTGGACGAGTCGACGCTGCTGCGGGTGCCGCTGTTCACCCGCAAGGACGGGACGCTGTCCGCGAACGGCCGGCGGTTGCTCGACAACCTCGGCGAGCGACGGGCCCAGCCGCTGTGGCGGGTCCTGGTGGCGCTGTCCATCCGGCACGTCGGCCCGACCGCGGCGCAGGCGCTGGCCCGCGCCCTGGGCAGCCTGGACGCGATCGAGGCAGCGGACCGGGACCGGCTCGCCGAGGTCGACGGGGTCGGTCCGACCATCGCCGACGCCGTCCGGGAGTGGTTCGCGGTGGACTGGCACCGCGAGGTGGTCGACAAGTGGCGCCGGGCCGGCGTGCGGATGCAGGACGAGGTCGACGAGTCCGTCCCACGCACGCTGGCGGGGTTGTCGGTGGTCGTGACCGGGTCGCTCGCGAGTTTCAGCCGGGACGAGTCCAAGGAGGCGATCACCGCCCGCGGCGGTAAGGCGGCCGGCTCGGTGTCCCGAAAGACCGACTTCGTGGTGGTTGGCGACTCGCCCGGCTCCAAGCACGACAAGGCGGTCCAGCTCGGTGTGCCTGTCCTCGACGAGGACGGCTTCCGTATTCTGCTGGCCGACGGTCCCGACGCGGCGCGAGCCGTGGCCCACCCACCCGCCGCCCAGGGGGATGCATGAACAGTGGAATCCAGGTCGACACGCTGTCCGACGAGATCGGGCCGGAGGCCGACCTGTTCCTGCACGTCAACGCCCGCTGGATGGAGAGCACCGAGATCCCGGCCGACCGGGCCGTGCACGGCGCCTTCCACGAGCTTCGCGACCAGGCCGAGATCGACGTGCGCGAGCTGTGCGAGCAGGCCGCGGCGTCCGACGCCGCCGGTGGCACCGTGCGGCGCAAGGTGGGGGACCTGTGGGCGGCCTTCATGGACGCCGCCGAGGTGGAGCGGCGCGACGCCGAGCCGCTGGCGGTCGACCTCGCCGACATCCGCGGCGTCACCTCCACGGCCCAGCTGATCCAGCTGCTCGGCCGGCTGCAGCGGCACGGGACGCCGGGGATCCTCGGCTGGTACGTCGACAACGACCCCGGCGACCCGACCCGCTACGTCGTCAAGCTCAACCAGGGCGGCCTCGGGCTCCCGGACGAGGCGTACTACCGCGAGGACGAGTACGCCGACGTCCGCACCGACTACGTGAGCCACGTGTCCCGGATGCTCGGGCTCGTCGACGAGCCGGACCCGTCCGGCGCGGCCGCCCGGGTGATGGCGCTGGAGACCGCGCTGGCCGCGGCGCACTGGACCAACGTGGACAGCCGAGACGCGTTGAAGACGTACAACCGGCACAGCCGGTCGGAGCTGGAGGCGCTCGCGCCCGGCCTGCACTGGGACCTGTGGCTCGAGGGGCTGCACGCACCCGACGGCGCCTTCGACGAGGTCGTCGTGCGCCAGCCGGACGCGCTCGAGGCGGCCGGCAAGCTGCTGCACGAGACGCCGCTGGCGGACTGGCAGGCCTGGTTGCTGTTCCACCACGTGCGCGCCTGTGCGGCGTACCTGTCCGAGCGGTTCGTGGACGCCAGCTTCGCGTTCTACGGCACCCGGCTCTCCGGCATCCCGCAGCTGCGGGAGCGGTGGAAGCGGGCGGTCGACGTCGTCGAGGCCACCTTGGGCGAGGCGGTCGGCCAGCTGTACGTCGAGAGGCACTTCCTCCCGGACCACAAGGCCAAGATGCAGCGGCTGGTCGGCTGGCTGGTCGAGGCGTACCGGCAGGACATCGAGACGCTGGACTGGATGTCCCCGGAGACCCGCGAGAAGGCCCTCGCCAAGCTCGCCGCCTTCACGCCCAAGGTGGGCTACCCCGACACCTGGCGGGACTACTCCGCGGTCGTCGTCGAGCGGGACGACCTGCTCGGCAGCGCCCGCCGCGGCGCGGCATTCGAGTCCGACCGGAACCTCGCCAAGCTCGGCGGACCGATCGACCGCGACGAGTGGCACATGACGCCGCAGACGGTGAACGCCTACTACAACCCGGGGATGAACGAGATCGTCTTCCCCGCCGCGATCCTGCGCTGGCCGTTCTTCGACCCGGAGGCGGACGACGCCGTCAACTTCGGCGGCATCGGAGCCGTCATCGGCCACGAGATCGGCCACGGCTTCGACGACCAGGGCAGCCGGTACGACGGCGCGGGCGCGCTGAGCGACTGGTGGACCGAGGAGGACCGCCGCAACTTCGACCGACGGGCCAAAGCGCTGATCGAGCAGTACAACGCGTTCGAGCCGGCCGGGCTGGAGGGGCACCGGGTCAACGGCGCGCTCACCGTCGGCGAGAACATCGGCGACCTCGGGGGCATCACCATCGCCTACAAGGCCTACCTGCTGAGCCTGGAGGGCCAGGACCCGCCGGAGCTCGACGGTCGCACCGGTGCCCAGCGGGTGTTCCTGGGCTGGGGCCAGGTGTGGCGACAGGCGATCCGCACCGAGGAGAACCTTCGCCGGCTGGCCATCGACCCGCACGCGCCGGCCGAGTTCCGCGCCAACGTGGTCCGCAACCTGCATGAGTTCCACGAGGCGTTCGGGGTGCAGGAAGGCGACGGCATGTGGCTGGCCGAGGACGAGCGGGTGCGGATCTGGTGACCGAGTCGCTGTCCCGGGACGAGGTCGCCCATCTGGCGCGGCTGGCGCGGATCGCCCTCGACGAGGACGAGCTCGACCTGCTCGCCCCCCAGCTCCAGGTGATCGTCGAGTCGGTCGCCAAGGTGCGCGAGGTGGCTGGTGCCGACGTCCCGCCGACGTCTCACCCGCTGCCGGTGACCAACGTCTTCCGCGCCGACCAGGTGACGGCGAGCCTGACCGCCGAGGAGGCCCTGGCCGGGGCGCCCGCGGTCGAGCAGCAGCGGTTCAGCGTGCCCCGCATCCTGGGGGAGGAGGCGTGAGCGAGCTGACTTCCCGCTCGGCCGCCGACCTGGCCACTGCGCTGGCCGCCGGGGAGGTGTCGGCGGTCGAGGTCACGACCGCGCACCTGGACCGGATCGCCGCCGTCGATCCAACGGTGCACGCCTTCCTGCACGTGGACGCCGAGGGTGCGCTGGCCGCGGCAACGGAGGTGGACCGGCGCCGGGAGGACGGTGCAGCGCTGCACCCGCTGGCCGGAGTGCCCGTGGCGGTCAAGGACGTCGTGACGACCCGGGGAGTCCCGACGACCGCGGGGTCGCGGCTGCTGGAGGGTTGGATCCCTCCGTACGACGCGACGCTGGTGACGCGGCTGCGGGCTGCGGGGTTGCCGCTGCTGGGCAAGACCAACATGGACGAGTTCGCGATGGGCAGCTCGACCGAGCATTCGGCGTTCGGGCCCACGCACAACCCGTGGGACCTGGAGCGGACCCCCGGCGGGTCCGGGGGCGGCTCTGCCGCGGCGGTGGCGTCGTTCCAGGCGCCGCTGGCGATCGGGACCGACACCGGCGGGTCCATCCGGCAGCCGGCCGCGGTGACCGGCACGGTCGGGGTGAAGCCGACCTACGGCGGCGTCTCCCGCTACGGCCTGGTGGCGCTGGCGAGCAGCCTGGACCAGGCGGGACCGGTGACCCGCACGGTGCTGGACGCCGCGATGCTGCACGAGCTGATCGGCGGGCACGACCCGCTCGACTCCACCAGCATCGACGCGCCGGTGCCGCCGCTCGTGGACGCCGTACGCGACGCGCACGTCCAGGGGCTGCGCGTCGGGGTGGTGCGCGAGCTGGGTGGCGAGGGCTACCAGGCCGGTGTGGGTGCCCGTTTCGAGGAGGCAGTCGGGCTGCTGTCGGACGCCGGCGCGGAGGTGGTGGAGGTGTCCTGCCCGCATTTCGTCTACGGGCTGGCCGCCTACTACCTGATCCTGCCCAGCGAGGCCAGCAGCAACCTGGCCCGCTTCGACGCGATGCGGTACGGCCTGCGGGTGCTGCCGGACCCCCCGGCCGGCTCCGAGGTCGACCCCAGCGCGGAGGACGTGATGCTCGCGACCCGGGCGGCCGGGTTCGGCGCGGAGGCCAAGCGGCGCATCATCCTCGGCACCTACGCGCTGTCGTCGGGCTACTACGACGCCTACTACGGCTCGGCGCAGAAGGTGCGCACGCTGATCGCCGCCGACTTCGCCCAGGCGTTCGAGCAGGTCGACGTCCTCGTCTCTCCGACGGCGCCCACGACGGCGTTCCGGCTGGGGGACAAGCTCGCCGACCCGCTGGCGATGTACCTCAACGACATCGCCACAATTCCCGCCAACCTGGCCGGAGTCCCCGGGCTGTCCGTCCCGTGCGGCCTGGCCGACGAGGACGGGCTGCCGGCCGGTTTCCAGGTGTTGGCGCCGGCCATGGCCGACGACCGGCTCTACCGGGTCGGCGGTGCACTGGAGACGCTGCTGCTCGCCCGCTGGGGGAGCCCGCTGCTCGACCGCGTACCCGCCGTACCCGCTGCTGGGCAGGTGCCGGCGTGATCTCCTACGACGAGGCGCTGCGGGACTTCGAGCCGGTGATCGGGCTGGAGGTGCACGTCGAGCTGGGCACCGACTCGAAGATGTTCTGCGGATGCGCCACGATCTTCGGCGCCGAGCCGAACACGCAGGTCTGTCCGACCTGCCTCGGGCTGCCGGGCTCGCTCCCGGTGGTCAACGGGACGGCCGTGGAGTCGGCCATTCGGATCGGGCTCGCGCTGAACTGCCGGATCGTGCCGTGGTGCCGATTCGCCCGGAAGAACTACTTCTACCCGGACATGCCGAAGAACTTCCAGACCTCGCAGTACGACGAGCCGATCGCCGTCGACGGACACACCGACGTGCTGCTCGACGGTGGTGACACGGTGCGCATCGAGATCGAGCGGGCACACATGGAGGAGGACACCGGCAAGTCGCTGCACGTCGGTGGTGCCACCGGCCGGATCCACGGCGCGAGCCACTCTCTGGTGGACTACAACCGGGCCGGGATCCCGCTGGTCGAGATCGTCACCCGCCCGGTGGTCGGGCCGGACGGGCGGGCGCCCGAGGTGGCGCGGGCCTACGTCGCGCACCTGCGCGAGCTGCTGTTGGGCCTCGGCGTCTCCGACGTCCGGATGGAGCAGGGCTCGCTGCGCTGCGACGCCAACGT
This sequence comes from uncultured Actinomycetota bacterium, assembly GCA_963704295.1. Classification (GTDB taxonomy): domain Bacteria; phylum Actinomycetota; class Actinomycetes; order Propionibacteriales; family Nocardioidaceae; genus JACCVL01. The sequence continues at coordinate 2,477,597 of OY969884.1, forward strand.
CAGCCTGCGGCCGCGCGGCGAGGAGGCGCTGGGCACGCGGACGGAGACCAAGAACGTCAACTCGCTGCGTTCGGTGGAGCGTGCCGTCCGGCACGAGATCTGCCGGCAGGCGGAGGTGCTGCTGGCCGGAGGTCGGGTCACCCAGGAGACGCGGCACTGGCACGAGGACACCGGGGTGACCACGCCCGGCCGGAGCAAGGAGGAGGCCGAGGACTACCGGTACTTCCCGGAGCCGGACCTGGTGCCAGTCGCCCCGTCGGCGGAGTGGGTCGACACGCTGCGCGGCACGCTGCCCGAGCCGCCGGCGGCCAGGCGGGCTCGGCTGGCCACCGACTGGGGCTTCAGCGAGTTGGAGATGCGCGACACCGTCGGCGCCGGTGCGCTCAGCCTGGTGGAGGCGACGGTCGCCGCCGGTGCCGCCCCGCAGGCGGCGCGCAAGTGGTGGTTGTCGGTGCTGGCGCGCACGGCGAACGCCCGCGGGGTCGGCCTGGACGAGCTGCCCGTGACTGCGGCGCAGGTGGCCGAGCTGCAGCAGCTGGTGGACGCGGGGCGGGTCAACGACCGGTTGGCACGGGACGTGCTGGAGGGGGTGCTCGCCGGGGAGGGCTCGCCGACCGAGGTGGTGGCCGCCCGCGGCCTGGAGCTGGTCGACGACACCGATGCCTTGGCCGGTGCGGTCGACCGGGCGATCGAGGCGCACCCGGATGTGGCTGCCAAGGTGCGCGACGGCAAGGTCGCCGCGGCCGGAGCGCTGATCGGCGCGGTCATGAAGGAGATGCGCGGGCAGGCGGACGCCGCGCGGGTGCGCGAGCTCGTCCTCGAGCGACTGGGCTGAGCCCGCCGGCGGTCAGCGCAGGGTCAGCCGGAGGATCCGGTCGTCACCGGATCGCGGCTCGCCCCGTCCGTCGGTGTTCGAGGTCATCAGCCACAGCGACCCGTCCGGGGCGGTCACGACCGTGCGCAGCCGGCCCAGCGAGCCGGCGAGGAACGCCTCGGCCTCGCCGGTGACCTCGTCGTCGGACACCGGCACTCCCCACAGCCGCTCCCCGGCGAGGGCGGCCACCCACACCGCCCCCTCGGCGTAGGCCACGCCGGAGGGCGACGCGTCGTCCGGGCGCCACTGCACCTTCGGGTCGGTCACCCCCGCTGCGTCGGCGAGACCCTCGTGCGCCGGCCAGCCGTAGTCCTCGCCCGGCTCGATCAGGTTGAGCTCGTCCCAGGTGTCCTGGCCGAACTCCGAGGCCCACAGGCTGCCCCGTCCGGTCCAGGCCAGTCCCTGCACGTTACGGTGCCCGAGGCTCCAGACCGGCGAGCCGGCAGTGGGATTGCCGGGGGCCGGGTCCCCCGTCGGTGTCACGCGCAGGATCTTGCCGCCGAGGGAGTCCGGGTCGACCGCGTTCGCCTCCTCGGTCGCATCCCCGGTCGAGACGTAGAGCATGCCGTCGGGGCCGAACGCGACCCGTCCCCCGTTGTGGAAGGCCGACACCGGGATGCCGCTCAGCACGACCTGAGGAGGACCGAGGGTTCCGGACCGGTACGGCATCCGCACCACCCGGTTGTCGGTGTCGGTGGACAGGTAGGCGTAGACGTACGGCCGGTCCGAGCCCGGTGGCCCGACCGCGAGGCCGAGCAGGCCGCCCTCCTCGGACGAGAAGTCGACACCCGGAACCTCGCCGACCACGCCGACCCGGCCCCGGTCGTCGATGTGCTTGACCAGTCCGGTGTCCCGCTCCGACACCAGGGCGGTCCCGTCCGGCAGGAAGGCCAGACCCCACGGGCTGGTGAAGCCCTCGGCGATCGTCCCGGCGACCCGGGGGGTCGGCAGGCCGGAGTCACCGGGCTCCTGCCCGGAGTCGTCGGAACCGCCGACGACGACCGTGCCGTCCGAGTCGCCGGCCGAGCCCGAGTCCTCCGAGCAACCGGCCAGCAGCAAGCAGACGCCGGCGGTCACGGCGGCGGCGGCGACGGCACCTCGTCGGGTCACTGGGCCATCTTGTCGGTCCGCACCTGCCGCAGCAGCCTCCGCAGCTCGTCGAGGAGCAGGTCGGGCTGCTCCAGCGGAAGGAAGTGGCTGCCCTTGACCGTGACCAGCCTGGCCTGCGGGATGCGCTCGGCGGCGCTCTCGATCGCACTGTGCGCGGTGAGCAGGTCGGTCCGCCCGGCGACGAACGTGGTCGGCACCCGGATGCCGGACAGCGGCACCCGGCGGTGCTTGCTGGCGGCCACGGCGAGATGGGCGTACCACTGCACGTCGGTCGTCATGAACTCGGTGACGGCGCGCTGCACGTCGTCCGCCGCGGCGGCCGGGAACATGAAGCCGCTGTGCCGCAGCGCCCCGACGGTCAACCGGGTCCATGGCAGCCGGGTCGTGAACGGGCTGACGACCGCGCCGGTGGCCCGGGCGGAGTAGGCGAGGCCCGCCATCAGCGGGTGCCGCAGTGGCTGCGGGACCCGGAGCGGGCCGAGCATGGTCGAGAACGTGCCGCCGGGAGTGCCGGCCACGGCGAACAGCCCGCTGACTCGGTCCGGGTGCCGGGCGGCCAGCTCGAACGAGGTGTTCACCCCCAGACTCCAGCCGGCGGCGACGGCGGTGTCGAGACCGACCGCGTCCAGCACCGCGAGCGCGTCCTCGACGAAGGCGTCCACGCCGACCCGGGACTCGTCGGCCGGCCGGTCGCTGCCACCGATCCCGCGGTGGTTCCAGGACACCACCCGTACGTCGCAGTCGGCACGGATCAGTCCCGGCCAGGCGTACGGGTTGGTGCCGAGCCCGTTGCAGAGCAGCACGGTCGGGACGGCGGACCGGGTCCGGGTGCGGCGGCGGTCGGCGCGCCGGTCGTCGTTGGTCCAGGCCCGCAGCCGGGTGCCGTCGCCGCTGACGACGTCGAAGTAGCGCAGGGACATGGTGGCGCGCATGCTGTCACGCGCCGGGAGCAGGCGGCATAGGGTCCCGCCCATGACCGACCGGTTGCTGGTGTGGACGCCGCTCGACCCGGCCGACCTGGGTGAGCTGCCGGGCCGGCTGCAGGTCGAGCAGGTCGACCCTGGGCAGGACGGTGCGCAGACGCGGGCCGACCTCGCGGACGTCGCGTTCTACGTGCCGGCCTACGACACCCCGGTCGACCTCGCCGCGGTCCTGCCGGCCATGTCGGCCCTGCAGGTGGTACAGACCCAGACCGCCGGGGTGGACTCCATCGCTCCGCATGTGCCCGAGGGCGTGGTGCTGTGCAACGCCCGCGGCGTGCACGACGCCTCCACCGCCGAGCTCGCGCTCACCCTGCTGCTCGCCACGCTGCGTGGGGTGCCGGAGTTCGTCCGGGCCCAGTCCGAGGGCCGCTGGGCCTACGGCGTCCGACGCGCGTTGGCCGACCACACCGTGCTGGTGCTCGGGCACGGGAGCATCGGTGAGGCCGTCGAGCGCCGGTTGGAGCCGTTCGAGTGTCAGGTGCTCCGGGTAGCGCGCCGGGCTCGACGAGACAGCGCCGGCCGCGAGGTGCACGGTCTCGACGACCTTCCCGACCTGCTGCCGCGGGCGGACGCGGTGGTGCTGCTCGTTCCGCTCAGCGAGGTCACCCGCGGCCTGGTCGGCGCGGACTTCCTGGCCCGGATGCGGGACGGTGCCGTGCTGGTCAACGTCGCCCGCGGGCCGGTCGTGGACACCGGCGCCCTGCTCGCGGAGGTCCGGTCCGGGCGACTGCTGGCCGCACTCGACGTCACCGACCCCGAGCCGCTGCCCGCCGACCATCCGCTGTGGACGGCGCCGGGCGTGCTGATCAGCCCACACGTCGGTGGGGCGACGACCGCGATGCGCCCGCGCGTGCGCGCCCTGCTGCGCGACCAGCTCGTCCGGTTCGCGGCCGGTGAGCCGCTGCTCAACGTGGTGCGGGCGCCGGCTGCACCGTCGACGGAGGCGGGGACATGACCCAGCGGATGCCGCTGGTGAGGCCGTGTCCCGCCGCTCGCACCACGGTGGCCTCGGCCAGCGGGAGGTACGGAAGCCGGAGCGGCCACCGGGTCCACCACGGCATCAGGCCCACCGCGGCGGCGCTGAGCGCGCCGTAGCCGACCCGGGCAGCGGCCGGAACCGGTGGTCGGAGCAGGATGAACCGGGCGGCGGAGCGGGCCGCCGGCGTGCCCCGCAGCTCGGGCCGGTAACCGGCCAGCTGGGCGGTCAGCTCGGCCCGGTCGCGAGGGGGATCGGAGACGCCGAGCGCCTCGGCGACCCGCGCGGCTTCCCGGACGTAGCGGTCACAGCCGGCGGCATCGAGCGGGCGGGACCCGTACACCTGATGGGCGCGCAGGAAGCTGTCCACCTCGGCCACGTGCACCCACCGCAGCAGGTGCGGGTCCCCGGCGGCATACGGCAGGCCGTCCTCGGTGCGCCCGCGGACGGTGTCGTGGACCGCCCGCACCCGGGCCACCGCCTGCTCGGCGTCCGTCGCGGTGCCGAACGTCGTCACCGCGAGGAAGGTGCTGGTGCGCTGCAGCCGGCCCCAGGGGTCGCCGCGATAGCCGGAGTGGCCGGCGACCGCGGCCATCGCCAGCGGATGCAGCGACTGCAGCAACAGGGCCCGCAGCCCGCCGACGAACATCGACGCGTCGCCGTGCACCCGGCGGATCGGGGCGTCCACGTCGAACCAGCGCGGACCAGGAGACAGGTGAATCCGGTCCCGGGCGGCGGGGCCGTCGGACCCGGCCACCCGCTCGAACAGCGCCGCGCCGAGCCGGTCACGGACGCCGGCGACGGACAGCGGCGGGCGGGGCATGGGTCCAGCATCGACGACGTCTGAGTGGCCCGCCACCGGGAGGGCGCCCCGCACCAGCGGCACTACTCAAGACTTTAGGCTTGATATACGATACTCAAGCATCGGTGCTTGACAGGAGGAGCCGTGTTCGTGCTCACCATCGACCAGCGCGGCAGCCGCCGCGGATCCGACCGGGTCCCCGAGCTGCTCGCGGCGCTGCGGGCCGCGCCCGGGGTGCAGCCGGTCCTGGGCGCGGAGCGGACCGTGGGTGACGAGGTGCAGCTGGTGGTCCCCGATGCCGGTGCCGTGCTGGACGCCGTGGAGATCGCCTCCCGCCTCGGCGGGTGGACCATCGGCATCGGCGCCGGCGTCGTGGAGCGGCCGCTGCCGACCAGCACCCGCGCCGCCCGCGGCAGCGCCTTCACCGCCGCTCGGGAGGCCGTCGAGCGGGCCAAGCGGTCACCGGCGAGGCTGGCGGTGTCGGGGGAGGGCGAGCCGTACGCTGCCGAGCGGGCGGAGGCCGCGCTGTGGTTGCTCCTGGCGGTACAGGACCGCCGGACCGGACGGGGGTGGCAGGTGGTTGACATGGTGCGCGCGACGGGCAGTCAGATCGCGGCCGCGCAGGCGCTCGGCGTCTCCGCGCAGGCAGTCAGCCAGGTCCTGCAGGCAGCCCGCTGGGCCGAGGGGGAGCGCGGCCGGGAGCTGTCCAGCTGGCTGCTGGAGCAGCTGTGAGCGGGGTGCAGGTGCTGCTGCTCGGCGCGCTGTCGGCCGGGTCGGTCGCGGCGCTGCTCGCCTGGTCCCGGCACCTGCCCAAGGCCCCGCAGGTGGCCCTGGCCGCCTTCGCCGCGGCGGCGCTGCTGGTGGCCGTCCTCGACGTGCACTTCTCCGGCCGCACCCGCGGCGACACCCAGGAGTGGGTCGGTGTTGCCGCCGTGCTGCTCGCCGTCCTCGGAGGGGGGCCGGCCACCATGGCGGTGTTCACTCTGGTGGACCGCACCGCCCAGGATCTCGGCTCGGAGCGGCCTGCGGGACAGAAGCCGGTGGCCGTCGGGGAGGGGCTGCGCGGCGGCGCATGGATCGGCGCCCTGGAACGGCTGGCCATCGTGGGCACGCTCGTGGCGGGGTGGCCGGAGGGGATGGCAGTCGTCCTCGCGATCAAGGCCCTCGGCCGCTACCCCGAACTGCGCACCGGCAACAACCCGAGCGCGGCCGAGGGCTTCATCATCGGCACCCTGGTGAGCATCCTGTGGGCGGTCGCGTGCGCGTACGTCATCACCGGCGGGATGGGCGTGGGCGTGCGGGTGCTCTCGCCGTAGGCTGCCGGGTCATGACGTCCGAACCAGGGCCTGACCTGAAGCCGCGCAGTCGAGACGTCACCGACGGCCTCGAGAAGGCCGCCGCGCGGGGGATGCTCCGCGCAGTCGGCATGGGCGACGAGGACTTCGCGAAGCCGCAGATCGGCGTCGCGTCGAGCTGGAACGAGATCACTCCGTGCAACCTGTCCCTCGACCGGCTGGCCGACGCGGTGAAGGCCGGCGTGCACGCTGCCGGCGGCTACCCGCTGGAGTTCGCCACCATCTCGGTGTCCGACGGGATCTCGATGGGCCACGAGGGGATGCACTTCTCGCTGGTGAGCCGGGAGGTGATCGCCGACTCGGTGGAGACGGTGATGATGGCCGAGCGCCTCGACGGGTCGGTGCTGCTGGCCGGCTGTGACAAGTCGCTGCCCGGCATGTTGATGGCCGCGGCCCGGCTCGACCTGGCCAGCGTCTTCTTGTACGCCGGGTCGATCCTGCCCGGCAACGTCGACGGCCGAGACGTCACCATCATCGACGCCTTCGAAGCCATCGGTGCCTGCATGCGCGGGCTGATCACCCGTGAGGAGGTGGACCGCATCGAGCGGGCGATCTGCCCGGGAGAGGGTGCCTGCGGGGGGATGTTCACCGCGAACACGATGGCCGCCGTCGCTGAGGTGATGGGCATGGCGCTGCCCGGGTCGTCGTCACCGCCGGCCGTGGATCGGCGACGCGACGGCTTCGCGCACCGATCCGGCGCCGCCGTGGTGGAGATGCTCCGTCGCGGGATCACCGCCCGCCAGGTGATGACCAAGCCGGCCTTCGAGAACGCGATCGCGGTGGTGATGGCGCTCGGCGGCTCCACGAACGCGGTCCTGCACCTGCTGGCCATCGCGCACGAGGCGGAGGTGGAACTGACGCTGGAGGACTTCTCCCGGGTGGGTGCCCGGGTCCCGCACCTCGGTGACCTGAAGCCGTTCGGCCGGTTCGTCATGGCAGACGTGGACCGGGTCGGAGGCATCCCGGTGGTGACGAAGGCCTTGCTGGACGCGGGCCTGATCGACGGTGACTGCCTCACCGTTACCGGGCGGACGCTGGCGGAGAACCTGGACGACATCGGACCACCGGACGCGGACGGCGAGATCATCCGGTCGATGGCCCGGCCGATTCACCCCGTCGGGGGGATCTCGGTGCTGCACGGCTCGCTCGCTCCGGATGGGGCCGTGGTCAAGAGCGCCGGCTTCGACGACGCGGTGTTCGAGGGCACAGCACGGGTCTTCGACGGTGAGCAGCCGGCCATGCGGGCGCTGTCGGACGGGACGATCACGGCCGGCGACGTGGTGGTGATCCGGTACGAAGGGCCCAAGGGCGGACCCGGGATGCGGGAGATGCTCGCCATCACCGGTGCGATCAAGGGGGCCGGGCTGGGCAAGGACGTGCTGTTGCTCACCGACGGCCGCTTCTCCGGCGGCACCACCGGGCTCTGCGTCGGTCATATCGCGCCCGAGGCCGTCGATGCCGGGCCGATCGCCTTCGTCCGTGACGGTGACCGGATCCGGCTCGACGTCGAGGCAGGGACCTTGAACCTGCTGGTCGAGGACTCCGAGCTGGCCGCTCGGACGGAGGGCTGGGTGGCGCCCGAGCCGCGCTACCGCACCGGCGTGCTGGCCAAGTACCGCCGGCTGGTCGGCTCCGCTGCGCAGGGCGCGGTCTGCGACTGAGGCGCACGGGTCCCGTGCCTGGCCGGATGGTGAGACGGGCGTCTCACCATCTTGACGCGTCCGGCCGCTCCGGCGACGCTGGAGCCGTGCAGCCTCACCTCCTCGTACTCCGCCGGCGCGCTGGCTGACCCGTCCGAGCAGAGCTCGACGTCGTCGTCGCCGACGCGCCGCCTCCGTCCGTCTGTCGGGTCGGGGGCTTTTCCATGCAGTGGACGGTGGAGCACGCAGGGTGCCGACCCAGAGGAGCAGCAGACCGATGAGTGAGCAGATGACCGGGGCACAGAGCCTGATCCGGTCGCTGGAGCGAGCAGGCGTGGACACCGTATTCGGCATCCCCGGCGGCGCGATCCTCCCGGCCTACGACCCGCTGTTCGACTCCACCCAGATCCGGCACGTGCTGGTCCGGCACGAGCAGGGCGCCGGCCACGCCGCCCAGGGCTATGCGCAGGCGACCGGCAAGGTCGGTGTCTGCATGGCCACGTCGGGGCCTGGTGCGACGAACCTCGTGACCCCGCTCGCCGACGCGCACATGGACTCGGTGCCCATCGTGGCGGTCACCGGCCAGGTGTCGTCGGCCGCGATCGGGACCGACGCCTTCCAGGAGGCGGACATCCGCGGCATCACGATGCCGATCACCAAGCACAGCTATCTCGTCACCGACCCGGCCGAGATTCCGCGCACCATCGCCGAGGCCTTCCACATCGCGTCGACCGGACGCCCCGGCCCGGTCCTCGTCGACGTGGCCAAGGACGCGCTGCAGGCGATGACGACCTTCGACTACCCGAGCGAGCTGGCGCTGCCGGGGTACCGCCCGACGACCCGGCCGCACGGCAAGCAGATACGCGAGGCCGCCCGGTTGATCGCCGCCGCCCAGCGGCCGGTGCTCTACGTCGGGGGAGGGGTGATCAAGGCCGGCGCCTCCGTCGAGCTGGCCAGGCTCGCCGACCTCACCGGCATCCCGGTGGTCACCACGCTGATGGGCCGAGGCGCCCTGCCTGACTCGCACCCGCAGCACCTCGGCATGCCGGGGATGCACGGATCGGTGGCCGCGGTCGCGGCCCTGCAGCGCTCCGACCTGCTGGTCGCGCTGGGGGTGCGCTTCGACGACCGGGTGACCGGGCGGCTGGACACCTTCGCTCCCGACGCCCGCGTGATCCACGCCGACATCGACCCGGCCGAGATCTCGAAGAACCGGCACGCCGACGTTCCCATCGTCGGTGACTGCCGCGAGATCATCAAAGACCTGGTCGCCGCGGTGGAGGCCGACCGGGCCGCCGGCACGGCCGGTGACTACACCTCCTGGGCGGGATGGACCCGCGGGCTGGCCGAGCGCTACCCGGTCGGCTACGAGGCGCCGGAGGACGGCTCGCTCGCACCGCAGTACGTCATCGAGCGGATCGCCGCGGCGGCCGGCCCGGAGGCGACCTATGTGGCCGGGGTCGGGCAGCACCAGATGTGGGCCAGCCAGTTCGTCCGGTACGAGCGCCCGCGGTCGTGGATCAACTCCGGCGGGCTCGGCACCATGGGTTATGCGGTGCCGGCGGCGATGGGGGCCAAGGTCGGTGAGCCCGAGCGGGTGGTGTGGGCGATCGACGGCGACGGCTGCTTCCAGATGACCAACCAGGAGCTGGCCACCTGCGCCCTCGAGCAGATCCCGATCAAGGTCGCGGTCATCAACAACGACGCGCTCGGGATGGTGCGGCAGTGGCAGACGCTGTTCTACGGCGGGCGCTACTCCAACACCGACCTGCACTCGTCCCGGATCCCCGACTTCGCCAAGCTGGCGGAGGCGTACGGGTGCGTCGGCCTGCGCTGTGACAAGCCGGAGGACGTCGACGCCGTGGTGGCCCAGGCGATGGCGGTCGACGACCGTCCGGTCGTGGTCGACTTCGGCGTGCACCGCGACGCGATGGTGTGGCCGATGGTCGCCGCGGGCACGAGCAACGACGACATCAAGGTTGCCCGGGACATGGCACCGGTCTGGGACCGCGAGGAGGAGCAGTGAGTCGCCACACGCTGTCGGTCCTGGTCGAGAACACACCGGGCGCACTGGCCCGCATCTCCAGCCTGTTCGCGCGCCGCGGGTTCAACATCGACTCGCTCGCGGTCGGTCCGACCGAGCACCCGGAGATCTCCCGGATGACGATCGTGGTCAACGTCGCCGAGCAGCCGCTGGAGCAGGTGACCAAGCAGCTCAACAAGCTGGTCAACGTGCTCAAGATCGTCCAGTTGGAGCCGGGGACCGGTGTCGAGCGCGAGCTGGTGCTCGTCAAGGTGCGGGCGGACGCGGCGACGCGCAGCCAGGTGCTGGAGACGGTGCAGCTGTTCCGCGCGAAGGTGGTCGACGTGAACCCGGATGCGGTGACCATCGAGGCGACCGGCAACCCCGACAAGCTGGCCGCGATGCTGCGGGTCCTGGAGCCCTTCGGGATCCGTGAGCTCGTCCAGTCCGGCATGGTGGCCATCGGCCGCGGTGGCCGCTCGATCACCGACCGCACGCTGCGTCCGGTCACCCAGACCGGCTGACCCGACCCTCGAACAGGAGATCCCCGTGGCCGAGATGTTCTACGACGACGACGCCGACCTCGCCGTCGTCCAGCAGCGCAACGTGACCGTGCTCGGGTACGGCAGCCAGGGACACGCGCACGCCCTGTCGCTACGGGACTCCGGGGTCGACGTGCGCGTCGGGCTGCCGGAGGGGTCGCGCAGCCGCCCGCGGGCCGAGGCGGAGGGACTGACGGTGCTCACGCCCTATGCGGCCTGCGAGGAGGCCGACCTGATCGTGGTGCTTGCCCCCGATCCGGCCCAGCGCGCGCTCTACGCCGAGGCGATCGAGCCCAACCTCGTGGACGGTGACGCGATCCTCTTCGGGCACGGCTTCAACATCCGCTTCGGTTACGTCAAGCCGCCGCCCGGTGTCGACGTCTGCATGGTGGCCCCGAAGGGCCCCGGCCACCTGGTCCGCCGCGAGTACACCGTCGGTCGCGGTGTCCCGGTGCTGGTGGCCGTCGAACAGGACGCGTCGGGGGGTGCGTGGGACCTCACGCTGGCCTACGCCAAGGCGATCGGTGGGCTGCGCGCCGGGGGTATCAAGACCACCTTCACCGAGGAGACCGAGACCGACCTGTTCGGCGAGCAGGCGGTGCTGTGCGGAGGCGCCTCGGCGCTGGTCACGGCCGGCTTCGAGACCTTGGTCGAGGCTGGTTACCAGCCCGAGGTCGCCTACTTCGAGTGCCTGCACGAGCTCAAGCTGATCGTCGACCTGATGTACGAGGGCGGCATCGCCAAGCAGCGCTGGTCGGTGTCGGACACCGCCGAGTACGGCGACTACGTGTCCGGGCCGCGGATCATCGACGCGTCGGTCAAGGCGCGCATGGCCGACGTGCTGGCCGACGTGCGCAGCGGCGCGTTCGCCGACCGGTTCATCGCCGACCAGGATGCCGGCGGCCAGGAGTTCGCGAGCTTCCGGGCGGCGGCCGAGAAGCATCCGATCGAGGCCACCGGCCGCGAGCTGCGCAAGCTGATGAGCTGGGTCAAGGATCACGACGACGACTACACCGAGGGCACCGCCAGCCGCTGAGCCCGCTCGTCCAGCAGCACCCGTGCGTCGGGTTGCGGCGTCATGTCCGGCATGTCACAGTCCGTCGGACTCGACGGCGTGGCCCGGGACGGGCGGACGGGAGGACCCCGGTGCACCTGCTCGCTGCAGACTCGCAGTTGCGTCTGGACCTCAGCTGGGTGGACTACACCCTGCTCGGCGCGTACTTCCTCGTCGTGCTCGGCATCGGGCTGGCCGCGCGGGCGAGCATCTCGTCCAGTCTCGACTTCCTGCTCTCCGGCCGCTCGCTCCCCGCCTGGATCACCGGGCTCGCCTTCATCGCGGCGAACCTCGGCGCGCTGGAGATCCTCGGGATGGCCGCCAACGGCGCGCAGTACGGCGTCGCCACCGTGCACTTCTACTGGCTGGGCGCCATCCCGGCGATGGTGTTCCTCGGCATCGTGATGATGCCCTTCTACTACGGGTCGAAGGTGCGCAGCGTCCCGGAGTACCTCCGCCGCCGCTTCGACAACCGAGCGCACCTGTTCAACGCGCTCAGCTTCGCGGTGGCCTCGGTCCTGATCGCGGGCGTCAACCTGTACGCGCTGGCGATCGTGATGCAGGGGCTGTTGGGCTGGCCGGTCTGGCTGGCGATCATCGTCGCCGCGGCGTTCGTGCTCGTCTACATCACCGCCGGTGGGCTCTCGTCGGCCATCTACAACGAGGTGCTGCAGTTCTTCGTGATCCTGGCCGGCCTGGTCCCGCTGGTCGTCGTCGGCCTGGCGGCGAACGGCGGCTGGTCGGGGCTGAAGGAGAAGGTCTCCGCGAACCCGGCCGGTGGTGAGGGCTTCTTCTCCGCCTGGGGCGGCACCGGGGTCGGTGACGTCACCAACCCGATCGGGGCGAACTGGATCGCCATCGTCTTCGGCCTCGGGTTCGTGCTGTCCTTCGGCTACTGGACCACCAACTTCGCCGAGGTGCAGCGAGCGCTCTCGGCGAAGGACATGTCGGCCGCCCGCCGGACGCCGATGATCGGCGCCTACCCGAAGATCTTCATTCCGGCGTTGACCATCATCCCCGGGCTGGTCGCGCTGGTGGAGTTCCCGCAGCTGGGCGCGGAGACCGGCGCCTTCCAGTACAACAACGCGATCCCGCTGCTGATGGAGAAGTACCTCCCCAACGGGGTTCTCGGCGTCGCGGTGACCGGCCTGCTGGCCGCCTTCATGGCAGGCATGGCGGCCAACGTGTCGAGCTTCAACACGGTGTTCACCTACGACATCTGGCAGGACTACGTCCGCAAGGACCGCGAGGACGCCTACTACCTCCGCGTGGGCCGGATCGTGACCGTCGTGGGCGTGATGATCGGCATCGGCACCGCGTTCATCGCGGCCGGCTACAGCAACATCATGAACTACATCCAGGCGCTGTTCTCGATCTTCAACGCGCCGCTGTTCGCCACCTTCATCATCGCGATGTTCTGGCGCCGGATGACAGCCACGGCCGGCATCTCCGGACTGGTGGCCGGGACAGCCACCGCCGGCTTCATCTTCGTCACCTCCGAGAGCGGCGTGGACAGCTTCGGCTTCGACAAGCCGCTGCTCTTCGAGTTCGGGTCGGCACTGGCAGCAAGCTTCTGGGCGGCGGTGCTGGCATTCCTCGCCGATGCCATCGTCAGCGTCGTGGTCAGCCTGTTCACCGAGCCGAAACGGCCCGAGGAGCTGGAGGGCCTCGTCTACGGCACCGCCGTGACGGACGGCGACATGGGCGTCAGCGGCGACCCCTGGTGGCTGCGGCCGGTGCCGCTCGGTGTCGGAGCCCTGGCGCTCGCCGCCGTCCTCTACATTCCCTTCCTCTGACGGGAGAACGACCATGACCGATGCCGGCGACCCTGCGCCCACCGACCCCACGGAGCAGCCTGCCCCGAGCTCGGCGAACAAGCTGTTCGACGTCCGCTCGGTGATCGGCGGGCTGTTCGTCTTCTACGGCCTGGTCGTGACCGTGACCGGCATCGTGGACTCCGACGCCGCCAAGGAGCAGGCGGCCGGCATCGCGATCAACCTGTGGGCCGGGCTCGGCATGCTGGCGTTCGGCATCGGCATGCTCGGCTGGCTCCGGCTGTCTCCCACCGAATGACCGGTCACCCTGGTGGCCGACGACCGTCGCCGCCGATCGTCGGTGGCCGTCGTCTGGTCGATAGCTGATCCGCGGCTAGACTCAGGCAGGGCACAGCGTCGTGCGTCCGTACCCGCACGCGACCCACGACCCCCGTAAAGGACTCCTCGTGAGCAAGCCCGTCGTCCTCCTCGCTGAGGAGCTGTCCCCGGCCACGGTCGGCGCCCTCGGACCCGACTTCGAGATCCGGCGGTGTGACGGCTCGGACCGGGCTGACCTGCTCGCGTCGGTCGCCGACGTGGACGCGTTGCTGGTGCGCAGTGCCACCCGCGTGGACCAGGAGGTCTTCGCCGCCGCCACCCGGCTCAGGGTCGTCGCCCGTGCCGGTGTCGGTCTGGACAACGTCGATGTGCGGGCGGCCACGCAGGCCGGCGTGATGGTCGTCAACGCCCCGACGTCGAACATCGTGAGCGCCGCCGAGCTGGCGGTCGGGCTGCTGGTCGCGGCCGCCCGGCGGATCGTGCCGGCCAGCGAGGCGCTCCGCGCCGGGCAGTGGAAGCGCAGCGCCTTCAGTGGTGTCGAGCTGTACGAGAAGACGGTCGGCATCCTCGGTCTCGGCCGGATCGGCGTGCTCGTGGCGCAGCGGCTGTCCGCCTTCGGGATGCACGTCATCGCCTATGACCCGTACGTCCAGGCAGGTCGGGCGGCGCAGATGGGCGTGCGCCTGGTCGGGCTGGACGAGCTGCTCGCCGAGTCCGACGCCATCTCGATCCATCTGCCGAAGACGTCGGAGACCGCGGGGCTGATCGGCAGCGACCAGCTGCACCGGGTCAAGCCGGGCGTGATCGTGGTGAATGCGGCCCGCGGCGGCATCGTGGACGAGCAGGCGCTGCACGCCGCGTTGAAGGAGGGCCGGGTCGGTGCGCTGGGCATCGACGTGTACGCGAAGGAGCCGTGCACCGACTCGCCGCTGTTCGAGCTGGACAACGTGGTGGCGACCCCGCACCTCGGCGCCAGCACCGACGAGGCACAGGAGAAGGCCGGCCTCGCGGTCGCCCGCTCGGTGCGGCTGGCGCTGTCCGGCGAGCTCGTCCCCGACGCCGTCAACGTGCAGGGCGGCGTCATCGCCGAGGATGTCCGGCCCGGGATCGGCCTGACCGAGCGGCTCGGCCGGATCTTCACCTCGCTGGCCGACGGCATCGCCCAGCATCTCGACGTCGAGGTGCGTGGCGAGATCACCGCGCACGACGTCAAGGTGCTGGAGCTGGCGGCGCTCAAGGGAGTGTTCGCCGACGTGGTGGAGGAGAACGTCTCCTACGTCAACGCGCCGCTGCTCGCCTCCGAGCGCGGTCTCGAGGTCCGGCTGCTCACCGACCCGGACAGTCCCGACCACCGCAACCTGGTGACGCTGCGCGGCACCCGCGCCGACGGCAGCCAGGTGTCGGTGTCGGGGACGCTGGTCGGCATCCAGCAGCGGGACCGGCTGGTCGAGATCGACGGGTTCGACGTGGAGATCGAGCCGACCGACCACCTGCTCGTGGTCCGCTACGAGGACCGGCCGGGCATGATCGGCACCGTCGGCGCCCTGCTCGGCGACGCCGGGATCAACATCGCCGGCATGCAGGTCAGCCGGGACCGGCGGGGCGGACGGGCCCTCGTCGTGCTGGCGGTGGACTCGGCGGTCTCCGCCGAGATCGGCGAGGAGGTCCGGGAGGCCATGGCGGCCGACTGGGTCCGCCGGGTCAACCTTCGCTCGGCTTGAGCCGGCCTGCCCGGGCCGTACGCCGATCAGGCGATGAGCGGCCGACGGTCGCTCCGAGGCGTCCGGCCGCCGGTCTGTGTGCCCGGCCGGATGCCGGCCCGCACCTCCTCGTAGGCCTCGGCGAGCCGGCGCACCGCCTCGGGGTAGATCGCCGGCGAGGCGGTGAACGGCAGTCGGAGCTGATCCTCCAGGCCGCCGTCGGGGGAGAACCGGCCACCGCTGACCAGCAGCAGGTCACGCCGTTCGGCGGCCGCCACGACCGCCGTCCCCACCGGTGCCGGCAGTCGACACCAGAGGCTGAGCCCGCCGCGGGGCAGGGTGAACCGCCAGTCGGGGAGCCGAGCCGCGAGTCCGGCCGCCAGCGCGTCCCGGCCCCGGCGCAGTCCGTCGCGTCGCTCGGCGAGAGCCCCGTCACCGCCGCGCAGCAGGGCGGTCACCGCCAGCTGGTCCACGACCGAGGAGCCCAGGTCGGTCGTCGCCCGGGCTCGAACCAGGTCGGGCACCAGTGTTCGTGGCGCGCGGATCCAGCCGATCCTGAGCCCGGCCCACAGCGACTTGCTCACGCCACCGACCGACACCACGTCCGGCCCGGCCGCGGCGAACGCGCGCGGCAGCGCGGCACCGTCGTCGAGCACCAGCTCGGCGCTGCTCTCGTCCACGACCGGGGTGGTCCTGGTGCGGGCCAGCGCCGCGGCGACTCGCTCCCGCGTCTCGTCGTCCATCAGTGCCCCGGTCGGGTTGTGGAAGTCCGGCATCAGCAGCGCCAGGCGGGGTCGGGCGCGGCGCAGCGTGGAGGTCAGCGTGGGCACGTCCCAGCCGTCGGCGACCGGGTGCACCACGACCCTTGCGTGTGCTCGGCGCAGCGTCTCGATCGCGTTCGGGTAGGCAGGGGTCTCGGTGAGCACCCGGTCGCCGGGGGAGACCGACATCGCGGCGACGACCGCGAGACCGGCCAGCGCGCCGGAGGTGACCACGATCTGGTCGGGATCGGTGGGAGCGCCGCGGCGCGCATACCGGTCCGCGATCAGCTCCCGCAGCTCCGGCAGCCCCTCCGGGTAGTAGCCGCTGCCGCGGAGCTGGGCCGGCAGCTGCTCCATCGCCCAGCCGAACGCGGCGTGCACCTGTGGCACCGCCTCCGGAGCGGCGCAGGTGAGGTCGATCCGGCCCGCACCGACCGCGTGCACTGCGACCAGCGGCCGGCCCAGCGCCCCGCTGTTGCTGCCGGGCACCCGGACCACGGTGCCGGACCCGCGCCGGGCGGCGGCGTACCCGGTCCGGACCAGCTCGGCGTACGCCCTGGTCACGGTCGTCCGGCTCAGCCCCAGCGTGCCGGCGAGGTCCCGCTCGCTCGGCAGCTGGTCGTCCCGGCCGAGCCGGCCCTCGCCGACCAGCCGGCGGACCCGCGCAGCCAGCCCCTGGTAGGCAGGCATCCCCTCCGGCAGCTCGCCGAGCAGGCGGGCCATCCGCGGGGCCGACACCTTCGTCCACGCCATGCAGGCCACCGTGACAGAAGTGGCTATCGAAGAACAGGCCATTGCCGGCCACGCTGGGGGGCATGAACCTGGCCGCGCTGACCCCTCGCCAGCAGCTGACCGCCGGTCGCACCGGCCGGCGGCTGGTGCAGCTGTTCGCCGGGCTGGTCCTCTATGGCTGGTCGATGGCGATGATGGTCCGCTCGACGTTGGGCCTCGACCCCTGGGACGTCTTCCACGACGGCGTCGCCCGGCTGACCGGGCTGTCGTTCGGCACCGTGGTGATCGCCGTCGGCGTCGCGGTCCTGTTGCTCTGGATCCCGCTGCGCCAGTGGCCCGGGCTCGGCACCGTCGCGAACGCCGTGGTGATCGGGCTCGTCACCGATCTCGGTCTGGCGGTGCTCGTCACGCCGGAGTCACTGCTGCTGCGCGGCGGCCTGCTCGTGGGTGGCGTGCTGCTCAACGGACTGGCCGGGGCGATGTACATCGGCTCGCAGTTCGGCACCGGTCCGCGCGACGGGCTGATGACCGGGCTGGTGTTCCGAACCGGTCGAAGCATCCGGTTGGTCCGCACCTCGCTCGAGGTGACCGTGCTGATCCTCGGCTGGCTCCTCGGTGGCGTGGTCGGCGTCGGCACGGTGCTGTACGCGCTCGCGATCGGACCTCTGGTCCAGCTGTTCCTGCCGTGGCTCGTGGTCGAGCTGGACCAGGCCGGGACGGCGCCGGAGCCAGGTCCCGCGCCGGTGCTGTCAGCGCCGGGCCGCTAGGACGACGGAGGCGTCGTCGGTGACCATGACGTCGACCGCGGTGAACCGGTCGTCGGTCAACCACTGCTCGCGCATCGAGTCCACTCGCCCCGCGTAGACCGGCGGCCAGCTCGCGCACGGGGTGAAGTCGTCGAGGACGACGATGCCGCCTGCCTCCACCAAGTCGGCGATCAGGTCGAGCCCCTGTCGCTTGACCTCCCGGACGTCGACGAAGAGCAGCGAGAACGGCGCGAACTGCTCGAGTGTCGTCCAGTCGCCGGCGTGCACGGCGACCCGGTCGTCACCGGCGAACACGGCGCGGGCCCGGTCGGCCAGCGTGGGGTCGAGCTCCGCGGTGACGACCCGGGTGCCGGGGCGGGCACCGCTGGCCAGCCAGGCGGCGCCGACCCCGCACCCGGTTCCGAGCTCGGCCAGCGTTCCGGTCCGCGCGCAGGCCAGGGTGGCGAGCAGCCGGCCGGTCTCGTGCCGGGTGGCGCTGACGAACCCCTGGTCGCGGGACAGGTCCAGCGCCCGTCGCACGAGGGCCGGGATCTCGGGGGGCGCACTCACCGTTCGGAGTCTGGCACACGGCCGATCGGCTGATTCCTGTCCGCGTGCTGAGACGGCCGTTCACGTGGGCGAGACGGCGCCGGACCCGCGTCGTACGGTGGCGAGGTCATGCGGACCTACGTACTCATCCTTCGCCGCCGCGGTGGGGCCTGCTGAGGCCATCCCCACCGCGGGGTTCCGCCGTCGCCCGACCAGCCGCACGCCGGCATCCAGATCCCGAGCGAAGAGATGAGCACAGCCATGATGTACGACATGTACCCCACCGAGTGGGGCCCCAGCCGACACCGCGACGAGACCCAGGACGCGGTCCAGAGCGCGATGCAGACCGCGATGGACCTGCGGGACAACGGGGGAGAACGCCCTGACGACAACTGACCCGGTCCGGCTCGCCGTCGTCGCCGGCGACGGCATCGGGCCGGAGGTGACCGCCGAGGCGCTGCGCGTGCTCGAGGCTGCCGCCGAGGTCGACGGGGCCAGCGTCCAGTCGGAGCACTACCGGCTCGGTGCGGAGCGTTACCTCGCCACCGGCGAGGTGTTGCCGGATACCGTGCTGGACGAGCTGCGCGGGCACGACGCCATCCTGCTCGGCGCGGTCGGCGGTCGGCCGGGGGACGACCGGCTGCCGCCCGGGCTGCTCGAACGCGGGTTGTTGCTGCGGCTGCGATTCGTGCTCGACCATCACGTCAACCTGCGCCCGGCCCGGCTCTGGCCGTCGGTGCGGTCCCCGCTGGCGGACCCCGGGAACATCGACCTGGTGGTGGTCCGCGAGGGCACTGAAGGCCCCTACGTCGGCAACGGCGGAGTCGTCCGGCCCGGCACGCCGCAGGCGATCGCGACCGAGGTCAGCGTCAACACCTCGTTCGGCGTCGAGCGGGTCGTGCGCGACGCGTTCCGCCGGGCCGACGCCCGACCGCGCCGCCGACTGACCCTGGTGCACAAGACGAACGTCCTGACCCACGCCGGTGGGCTGTGGACGACGGCGGTGAGCGAGGTCGGCGCGGAGTTTCCGGGGGTGGCGGTGGACTACCTGCACGTGGACGCGGCGACGATCTTCCTCACCACCGACCCGGCGCGGTTCGACGTCGTCGTCACCGACAACCTGTTCGGCGACATCCTCACCGACCTGGCGGCGGCGGTCACCGGCGGCATCGGGCTCGCCGCCAGCGGGAACATCAACCCGGATCGCAGCACCCCCAGCATGTTCGAGCCGGTACACGGCTCGGCGCCGGACATCGCCGGGCGGGGAACGGCCGACCCCACGGCGGCGATCCTGTCGGCGGCGATGCTCGCGGAGCATCTCGGTCTGACCGCGACGGCCGCCCGGATCGAGGCCGCGGTCGGCGCCGATCTGGCCGCTCGCGCCGGGAAGCCGCCGCGTGGCACGCGCGAGGTCGGAGAGGCGGTGGCACTGCGGGTCGGGTCGGCTAGCGTGCCCGCATGAGCAGCGGCGCCTCCAGTGACCTCCCCGCCCTGCCGGTCGAGCGCAACCCGCGGCCGGTCGACGCCGAGCGGCGCGCGGCGATCCTGGCCGACCCGGGCTTCGGGGTGCACTTCACCGACCACATGGCCCTCGTCGAGTGGACGCCGGAGCGCGGCTGGCACGACGGCCGGGTGCAGTCGTACGGTCCGCTCTCGCTCGACCCGGCCACGGCCGTGCTGCACTACGCGCAGGAGGTCTTCGAGGGGATGAAGGCCTACGGGCACGCGGACGGCTCGGTGTGGATGTTCCGGCCGGAGGCGAACGCCGCGCGGTTCCAGCGGTCCGCCCGGCGGCTCGCGCTCCCGGAGCTGCCCGCCGACCTCTTCCTCGAGGCGGTGCAGGCGCTGATCCGCACCGACGACGAGTGGGTCCCGCGGGGCGGCGAGGCCAGCTTGTACGTTCGGCCGTTCATGTACGCCAGCGAGGCGTTCCTCGGGGTGCGCCCGGCGCGGCACGTGACCTTCTGCGTGATCGCGTCGCCGGCCGGGTCCTACTTCCCCGGCGGAGTCCGGCCGGTGTCGCTGTGGCTGTCCCAGGACTACACCCGAGCGGCGCCCGGTGGCACCGGCGCGGCCAAGTGTGGCGGCAACTACGCCGCCAGCCTGCTCGCGCAGCAGGAGGCGGCCGCGCACGACTGCGACCAGGTGGTGTTCCTGGACGCCGTCGAGCGGCGCTGGGTGGAGGAGCTCGGCGGCATGAACCTCTACTTCGTGCGCGCCGACGGCTCGGTGGTCACCCCGGAGCTGTCCGGCACAATCCTCGAAGGCGTCACCCGGGACTCGATCTTGACCCTGCTGGACGACGGTGGGCACAAGGTGGAGGAGCGCCGGCTCGGCATCGACGAGTGGCGCGACGGCGTCGCCTTGGGCGAGATCACCGAGGTGTTCGCCTGCGGGACGGCGGCGGTCGTGACCCCGGTCGGCCGGCTGCGCTGGCCGGACGGCGAGGCGCGACTCGGCGACGGGGCCCGCACCGGGCCGGTGACTAGCGCCGTGCGCACCGCGCTGGTCGACATCCAGTACGGCCGCGCCGCGGACCGCCACGGGTGGATGCACCGGGTCGGGTGACCGAACTCCTCGGGCCGTACCGGCTGCTGCGCCGCATCGGTGAGGGCGGGATGGGCGTCGTGCACCTGGCCGCCGCTCCCGACGGCTCCCGGGTGGCGCTGAAGGTGCTCCGGCCGCATGTCGTCGCGGACCTGGCCGGGCGTCGCCGGCTCGACCGAGAGGTGCAGGCGCTGCGGCGGGTCCGCAGCGCCAGGGTTGCGGCGCTGCTCGACGCCGACGCGTGGGGACCCACGCCGTACGTCGTGACCCGCTTCGTCCCCGGCCTGTCGTTGCCCGAGTACGTCGACGAGTACGGCCCGCTGCGGGGTGCCGGCCTGCTCCGCCTCGGCCGCGGCCTGGCCGAGGCGCTGGCGGCCGTGCACGCGGTCGGTGTGGTGCACCGGGATGTCAAGCCGTCCAACGTCCTGATCGAGAACGACGAGCCGGTGCTCATCGACTTCGGGCTGGCCCGCGCCGCCGAGGACGCCACGGTCACCGTCGCCGGCTGGATGCTCGGGACGCCCGCCTACCTGTCTCCCGAGCTCCTCGACGGCCGGGACCCGGTCCCCGCCTGCGACGTGCACGCCTGGGCCTGCACGATCGCCTTCGCCAGCACCGGCCGCAGCCCCTTCGGCGGGGGCCACCCGGCGGCGGTGCTGGACCGGGTGCGCCGCAACGGCTACGACCTGACGGGTGTGCCCGGTGACGTCGCCCGAGTGGTGGAACGTTGCCTGGTCGCCGAACCGGCGGCCCGACCCTCGGCCATGGTGCTGGCCGGGTGGCTCGGGGGCGGCACCCCGGGTCGCGAGCGCACGACGCTGTCGGTGCCCGCTGCGCCCGCACCGGCGCCCGCACCGGCGCCCGCACCGGCACCGGCGCCCGCGCCACCGCCGTCGACTCGGCTCCAGCCCGACCCGTGGTCGGTCCCGGCTGGGGTGCGCCTGCTGCGTCTCCTCGTCGCCGGCCTGGCGATCGTGCTGTGCGCCGGCGCGTTCGCCGCCGCTCCGTACGTCGCGGTGGTCGGCGGGTGGCTGCTGGCCTCCGGCGTCGGCACCTGGCAACGCGTCGTCGAGCAGCGCCGGCGCCGGCAGGCTGCCCGCGGGCGCACCGGCGCCAGCGACGGGCTGCTGGCGGCAGTCGTCTCGCCCTGGCATGCCCTGGCGGCCGGATGTCGCGGCGGCCTGCTCGCCGGCACCGCGCTGCTGGTGGCCGCGCTCGTCGGCGGTCTGCTGCAGTTGCTCGGGCTTGCAGCCGACGAGGCGCTGTGGCTGGCGGCCGCCGCCTTCTGGCCGGTGCTGTGGTGGGGGCCGGGTGGGGAGCGGCTGCACCGTCCCGCGGCGTCGCTGGTGCGTGCCGTGGCCCGGCCGGATCTCGCCGGGCTGGGGATGATCTGGCTGCTCGCGGCGTTGGCCGCCGGGGCGGTCGCCGCGGTCCAGGGGCTCGACACCGTGTGGTGGCCGGCCTCGTCGGCACCGCTGTGACCCTGCGACCCACCGATCCGGTTCCGCATGGTGGGAGCGGGTACCAATGGGCGGACGCTGCTGCGAGACTCGAACGATGAACCGCTCCGCTCCGACCGCCGGAGCGTTCGACGTCTACGACACGACGCTGCGCGACGGCGCGCAGCAAGAGGGACTTGCGCTGTCGGTGGCGGACAAGCTGGCGATCGCCCGGCACCTGGACGACCTCGGCGTCGGCTACGTCGAAGGTGGCTGGCCGGGTGCGAACCCGAAGGACACCGAGTTCTTCGCCCGGGCCCGCACCGAGCTGGGTCTGCGGCACGCCACCCTGGCGGCGTTCGGTGCCACCAGGCGTCCCGGTCGTACCGCCGGTGACGACCCGCTGGTCGCCGCGCTCCGCGACAGCGGAGCGGCAGTCGTGACGCTGGTGGCCAAGTCCTCCGACCGGCACGTCGAGCGCGCATTGCGCACCACGCTTGCCGAGAACCTGGCCATGGTCACCGACACCGTCGCGCACCTGCGCGCCGAGGGGCAGCGAGTCTTCCTCGACGCCGAGCACTTCTTCGACGGCTACCGGGAGAACAAGGCCTACGCGCTGGAGGTGCTGCGGGTGGCGGTCGACGCCGGGGTGGAGGTGGTGGCGCTGTGCGACACCAACGGCGGAATGCTGCCGCCGGAGGTCGCCGACGTGGTGGGCGACGTCCTGGGCACCCTGTCCCCGGCACCCGGCGCCAGGATCGGCATCCACTGCCACAACGACACCGGGTGCGCCGTGGCCAACACCCTCGCCGCGGTCGACGTGGGCGCCACCCACGTGCAGGGCACCGTCAACGGGTACGGTGAGCGCACCGGCAACGCGGACCTGGTGTCGGTGGTGGCCAACCTGGAGCTGAAGCGCGGACGGACCGTGCTGCGTGGGACCGGGCTCCGCGACGCCACCCGGATCGCGCACGCCGTTGCCGAGGTGACCAACGTCCCGCCCTGGTCGCGCCAGCCGTACGTCGGCGTCTCCGCGTTCGCGCACAAGGCCGGCCTGCACGCGAGCGCGGTCAAGGTGGATCCCGACCTCTACCAGCACGCGGACCCCGAGGCCGTCGGCAACGACATGCGGATGCTGGTGTCGGAGATGGCCGGCCGAGCCAGCATCGAGCTCAAGGGTCGCGAGCTCGGTTTCGACCTCGCCGACGACCGTGACCTCGTGGGCCGCGTGGTCGAACGGGTCAAGACCATGGAGCGACAGGGCTACACGTTCGAGGCGGCCGACGCGTCGTTCGAGCTGCTGCTCGTCGAGGAGGTCGAGGGCCGGCGACCGGCGTACTTCACCGTGGAGTCGTGGCGGATCTTCACCGAGTCGGCGCCGAGCGCCGACACCGAGGCGCTGTCCGAGGCGACGGTCAAGCTGCACGCCGCGGGGGAGCGGTTCGTCGTCACCGGGGAGGGCAACGGTCCGGTCAACGCTCTCGACCACGCGCTGCGGCAGGCCATCGGCAGGGCCTACCCGCAGGTGGCGGCCTTCGAGCTGATCGACTACCGGGTCCGGATCCTGGACCAGGGGCACGGGACCGACGCGGTGATCCGGGTGCTGATCGAGACCGCGGACGGCACCGACTCGTGGGTCACGGTCGGTGTCGGGCACAACATCGTCGAGGCGTCGTGGGAGGCGCTGCGGGACGCGGTCACCTACGGCCTGCGCCGGCATACGCGGGCCACCTCCGGCTAGCGTCCCGCCATGGCGGTCTGGGTGGCGCTGCTGCGGGGCATCAACCTGGGAGCTCGCAACAAGGTGCCGATGCCGGCGCTGCGTGAAGCGCTGATCGGCTCGGGCTGCGCCGAGGTGCGGACGTACGTGCAGAGCGGAAACGTGCTGCTGCGGTCGCGACACCGCTCGCCCGCAGCGGTTGCCCGGCTGGTCCGGAGCACCGTCCGCCGGGAGTTCGGCGTGGACGCCCCGGTGGTCGTGCGCACGCCGGCCGAGCTCGCCGCGGTGCGCGACTGGAACCCGTTCCCGGCCGCTGCCGCCGAGCGGCCCGAGGTGGTGCAGGTGACGCACCTGCTCGAGGTGCCCACGGCGGAAGCCGTCCGGACCCTGCTCGCCGACGTCCGCGGACTTCGGGAGCAGGTCGCGGTCCGCTTCGCCGAGGTGGTCGTCGACCACGCCGACTCGGTGCACTCCAGCCGGGTCCAGGGCGCCTGGCTGGCGCGTCGGCTGGGCGGGGTCGAGGGCACCGCCCGCAACTGGCGGACCCTCACCGCGCTGTGCGAGCTGACGGCTGACTAGGCTCGCCCGATGCGCATCGCCAGGTTCACGACCGGGGACGAGCCCCGGTTCGGGGTCATCGGGGAGCGGGACGGCAGCCCGGTGGTGGCGGTCCTCACCGGCGACCCGCTGTACGCCGGGATCGAGCTCACCGGGCAGAGCCACCCGCTCGACGACGTCCGGCTGCTCGCCCCGCTGATCCCCCGCAGCAAGGTGGTCGGCGTCGGACGCAACTACGCCGACCACGCGGTCGAGCTGGACAACGAGCTGCCGGCAGAGCCGCTGCTCTTCCTCAAGCCGAACACGACCGTCGTAGGCCCGGGCGATCCGATCGTGCACCCAGACCAGACCCAGGACCTGCACTGGGAGGCCGAGCTGGCGGTCGTCATCGGCCGGATCTGTCGCGACGTGCCCTCCGATCAGGTGGCCGACGTCGTGCTGGGCTACACGGTGGCCAACGACGTAACGGCGCGCGACCTGCAACAACGCGACGACCAGTGGACGCGGGCGAAAGGCTTCGACAGCTTCTGCCCGCTGGGTCCCTGGATCGAGACCGACTTGGACGTCACCGACCTCCGGGTCACGACCATGGTCCGCTCCGGTGGCAGCGAGCAGCTGCGGCAGGACGGGCGCACCAGTCAGCTGGTCTTCGACGTTCCGACGCTGGTGACGTACGTGTCGCGGATCATGACGCTGCTGCCGGGGGACGTTATCTTGACCGGAACCCCGGCCGGGGTGGGCCGGATGGTCCCCGGCGACGAGGTGACCGTCGCCGTCGAAGGCATCGGCGCCCTCACCAACCCGGTGGTCGCCGCGTGAGCGCCGACCGCGACACCGGTGTCCGCGTCCGCTTCTGCCCGTCCCCGACGGGCAGCCCGCACGTGGGTCTGGCCCGTACCGCCCTGTTCAACTGGGCGTTCGCCCGGCACCACGGGGGCACCTTCGTGTTCCGGATCGAGGACACCGACGCGGCCCGGGACAGCGAGCAGAGCTACACCCTGCTGCTCGACGTGCTGCGCTGGCTCGGGCTCGAGTGGGACGAGGGGCCGGAGGTCGGCGGGCCGGACGGTCCCTACCGGCAGTCGGAGCGGACCGCTGTCTACGCCGACGTGGCCGCCCGGCTGCGCGAAGCCGGGCTGGCCTACCCCTGCTACTGCTCCCAGGAGGAGCTCGACGAACGACGCGAGCGCGCCCGGGCCGAGGGCCGGGCGCCCGGCTACGACGGCGCCTGCCGGAACCTCGACGCCGAGCAGGTCGCGGCGTACGAGCAGGCGGGTCGCCGGCCGGTGCTGCGGCTGCGGATGCCCGACGGGGACATCGGCTTCAACGACCTGGTGCGCGGCGACATCGTCTTCGCCGCCGGGCAGGTGCCCGACTACGTGCTGGTGCGCGCCAACGGCCAGCCGCTCTACACCCTGGTGAACCCGGTCGACGACGCGCTGATGCGGATCACCCACGTGCTGCGCGGCGAGGACCTGCTCAGCTCCACCCCCCGGCAGATCGCGCTGTACGCGGCGCTCGGCGAGATCGGTATCGGGTCCGGCCAGCCGCCACGGTTCGGCCACCTGCCCTTCGTGATGGGCGAGGGCAACCGCAAGCTGTCCAAGCGCGACCCGGAGTCCAACCTGCTCGGGTACCGGGACCAGGGCTACCTCCCGGAGGGGCTGCTGAACTACCTGGCGCTCCTCGGCTGGGCCATCGCGGAGGACCGGGACGTGTTCAGCGTGGCGGAGATGGTGGCGGCCTTCGACATCTCCCGGGTGAACCCGAACCCGGCACGCTTCGACCCGCAGAAGTGCTCCGCGATCAACGCCGCCCACCTGCGCCGGCTCGACCCGGGCGACCTGGCCGGGCGGCTGGTGCCGTACCTGCAGGCGGCCGCACTGCTCGGCGCGTCTCCCACCGCGGACCAGCAGGCGCTGCTGGCGGCGGCGACTCCGCTGGTGCAGGAGCGGATGGCGACGCTCGGTGAGGCCGTCGACCTGCTCGGCTTCCTGCTGGTCCCCGACGCCGACTTCACCGTCGATGCGGACGACGCCGCCAAGCTGCTCGCGGGGTCCGGCGTCGAGGTCGTCCGGACCGCGCGGGATGCGCTGGCCCGGCTGGACGAGTGGGCCACCGAGACCATCGAGGAGGCGCTGCGGGGGGCTCTCGTCGAGGGCATGGAACTGAAGCCACGACACGCCTTCGGGCCAGTGCGGGTGGCCGTGACCGGGCGTCGGGTGTCGCCGCCGCTGTTCGAGTCGCTGGCGTTGCTCGGCCGGGAGCGCACCCTCGACCGGCTCGACCTTGCGCTTCGCTGACGGCGATTGGGAGCCCTCGAACGGGTCCGGTAGAGTCTGCGGTCGGCTCGGCGGCAGGCGCAGCAACGTCGCCGGTGTCCCACCCATGGGGTATGGGGTAATTGGCAGCCCGACTGGTTCTGGTCCAGTTAGTCTAGGTTCGAGTCCTAGTACCCCAGCGAGTTGGAGGGCGTCGGGCGTCCCCGATACACTCCCTCCCGCTCCTGGCCCCGTTGTGTAGCGGCCTAGCACGCCGCCCTCTCAAGGCGGTAGCGCGGGTTCGAATCCCGTCGGGGCTACGTCAGTCGCAGGCCCGGATCCGCGGTGGATCCGGGCCTGCGCCGTCCTCCCCACCCCCTCCCCCCACCCCTCCCCCCACCTCCCCACGATCCGCGACTTTTGCTGCCCTGCAAAAGTCGCGGATCGTGGGGAGAGGGGGTGGGGGTCTGGCGGTGCGTCAGGATGGCGGCGTGCCCGCCGCTGTCGTCCCTTCTGCCGCCGGCGCCCAGGTGGCCGCGGAGACCGCGCGGACACTGCTGGAGTCCAGTCGGATGTCGCTTGCCGACGTCGCCTTCGCTGCCGGCCTGGACAGCGTGCGCCAGCTCGATGCCACGGTCCGAGAGGTCTACGGACTCGCCCCGGGTGCGCTCCGCGCCGCCGGTGGCGCAGCCGCGGCGGCGGCGGGCCGGATCGAGCTCCGCCTCGGCGGGCGGGCTCCCTTCGACGGTCGGGCGTTGCTGCACTTCCTCCGGGTGCACGCCGTGCCGGGCGTGGAGGAGGCGGCCGGCAGGACCTACCGGCGCAGCCTCCGGCTGCCGTCCGGGAGCGCGGTCGTGGAGCTCGCGCTCGACCCCGGCGGCCCCGGCCTCCGGTGTGCGTTGTCGCTCTCCGACCTGCGCGACGTCGGCCCCGCCGTGGAGCGCGTCCGGCGGACCGCGGATCTGGACGCCGACCCGGCCGCGGTGCAGGACGTGCTCGCTCGGGACCCGGAGCTGGTTCCCGATCTCGGTCGCCATCCCGGCCTCCGGGTGCCCGGCCACCCGGAAGGCTTCGAGCTCGCGATCCGGGCCGTGCTCGGGCAGCAGGTCAGCCTTGCGTCGGCCCGCACGGCCACCGAGCGCCTCGTCGACGAGCTCGGCGCCCCGATGGGAGATCCGGGTGGCAGCCTGACCCGGTTGTTCCCGACCGCGGAGGCGATCGCGTCCGCCGGGCCGGACCGGATCCGCGGCCCCCGGGCGCGGGCACGCACCCTGGTCGCGCTGGCCGAGCGCACCCTGTCGGGCGTGGTGGTCCTGGACGGGTCTGCCGACCGGACCGAGGCGGTGGCTGCGCTCACCGCCGTGCCGGGGATCGGGCCCTGGACCGCCGGCTACATCGCGATGCGCGGGCTGGGCGACCCCGACGTGGTGCTCGACGGTGACGTCGGTCTGCACAGCGCGCTCGGCCTGCGCGGCAGGCCGGCGCGCGACGAGCTCCGCCGGCACGCCCCCGGTTGGCGACCCTGGGGGTCGTACGGCTGCCTCCATCTGTGGCAGCGCGTCCTCGACCAGCGCTGGCCGGACCGGACGGAGGGGGCCGCGTGACGGACCCGTGGACGACCGTGGACTCCCCGCTCGGTGAGCTGATCCTCAGCAGCGACGGGCGGAGCCTGACCGGCGTCTCGTTCGCCCCGAGCGACCTGCCACCACCGGCTCGGGCCGACGACCATCCGGTGCTCGTTCGGACCCGGCGTCAGCTGACCGAGTACTTCCACGGTGAGCGGGAGACGTTCGACCTGCCGCTCGCGGCGTCGGGCAGTGAGTTCAGCCAGCGGGTGTGGGGGCGGCTGGGTGCGATCCCGTACGGCACGACCACGACCTATGGAGCGTTGGCCAGAGACCTCGGGCTGACCGGCCACGGCGCCCGGGCGGTCGGGCTCGCCAACGGCGCAAACCCGCTCGCGATCGTTGTGCCCTGTCACCGCGTGGTCGGCAGGGACGGTCGGTTGACCGGGTACGCCGGCGGGATCGAGCGCAAGCGGAGGCTGCTCGCTCTCGAGCGCAGCGCCCTTTGCTGATCGGCGCCTGCGCCGGGAGCGCCGGTCAGTCCGCGGAACGGCGCAGACCCTGCGACAGCCGCTCCGCGGCAGCCAGCACCGCCGGCGCGTGCTGGCGCCCTGGCTGTCGGCTGAGCCGCTCCACCGGGCCGGACACCGAGACCGCGGCGATCACCTTGCCGGACGGCGAGCGGACGGCGGCCGAGACCGACGCAACACCCTGCTCGCGCTCGCCCACGCTCTGCGCCCAGCCGCGCTTGCGCACACCCGCCAGCGCGGTCGCGGAGAACGCGGAGTGCTGCAGCCCGCGGTGCACTCGCTCGGGGTCCTCCCATGCGAGCAGTACCTGGGCGGCCGACCCGGCGTTCATCGTCAGCTGTGCCCCGACCGGGACGGTGTCGCGAAGCCCGGTGGGTCGCTCGGCTCCGGCGATGCAGATTCGGACGTCACCTTGCCGGCGGAACAGCTGGGCCGACTCACCGGTGATGTCGCGCAGCCGGGCCAGCACGGGCCCGGCGGTTGCAAGGAGCCGGTCCTCGCCCGCGGCGGCGGCGAGCTCCCCCAGCCGCGGGCCGAGCACGAACCTCCCCTGCAGGTCGCGACCCACCAGCCGGTAGTGCTCGAGGGCGACCGCGAGTCGGTGCGCCGTGGGCCGGGCGAGCCCGGTCTGCTGGACCAGCCCGGCCAGCGTGGTCGGACCGCCCTCCAGAGCGGTCAGAACCTGGGCGGCCTTGTCAAGCACACCGACTCCGCTAGTGTTGTCCATAGGGCGATATTGCCGTCTCGCATGCTGGTATGCAAGTTCGTCTAGGAGGGTGTCCGGATGGGCTCCACGCTCGCCGAGAAGGTATGGGAGCAGCACGTCGTCCGACGCGCGGCCGGGGAACCGGACCTGCTCTACGTGGACCTGCACCTGGTGCACGAGGTCACCAGCCCGCAGGCGTTCGACGGGCTCCGGATCGCCGGGCGCCGGGTGCGCCGCCCGGAGCTGACACTGGCGACGGAGGACCACAACATCCCGACCGTCGACCTCGACGAGCCGATCGCCGACCCGGTGTCGCGCACCCAGGTCGAGACGTTGCGCCGCAACTGCGCTGAGTTCGGGATCCGGCTGCACCCGCTCGGGGACGCCGACCAGGGCATCGTGCACGTCGTCGGTCCGCAGCTCGGGCTCACCCAGCCGGGCATGACCGTCGTCTGCGGCGACTCGCACACCTCCACGCATGGCGCCTTCGGGGCACTCGCGTTCGGCATCGGCACGAGCGAGGTCGAGCACGTGCTGGCGACGCAGACCCTCCCGCAGGCACGCCCACGCACGATGGCGGTCACCGTCGAGGGCAGGTTGGCCGACGACGCCGGCGCCAAAGACCTGGTGCTCGCCCTGATCGCCCAGGTGGGCACCGGAGGCGGTCAGGGACACGTCGTCGAGTACCGCGGCGAGGCCATCCGCGCGCTGTCCATGGAGGCGCGGATGACGATCTGCAACATGTCGATCGAGTGGGGGGCGAAGGCTGGCCTGATCGCGCCGGACGACACCACGATCGAGTACCTGCGTGGCCGGCCGCATGCGCCGACCGGCGCGGACTGGGACCGCGCGGTCGACGCCTGGCGCGCCCTCGCCACTGACGACGACGCGCTGTTCGACAGCGAGGTGCACCTGGACGCCGGCTCGGTGTCGCCGTACGTGACCTGGGGGACGAACCCGGGCCAGGGCGTGCCCCTGTCGGGAACCGTGCCGCACCCGGACTCGTTCAGCTCCGACGCGGACCGCTCCGGAGCACGCCGCGCGCTCGACTACATGGACCTCGCCCCCGGCACCGCCATGCGCGACATCGCGGTGGACACCGTCTTCCTTGGCTCGTGCACCAACGGACGGATCGAGGACCTCCGTGAGGCGGCGGACGTGATCCGCGGCCACGAGGTGGCGACCGGGACGCGGATGCTCGTCGTCCCGGGTTCGGTACGCGTGCTGCTGCAGGCCGAGGCGGAGGGCCTCGACGTCGTGTTCAAGCAGGCGGGGGCGGAGTGGCGCGGAGCCGGCTGCTCGATGTGCCTCGGCATGAACCCGGACCAGCTGCGCCCGGGCGAACGGTGCGCCTCGACCTCCAACCGCAACTTCGAGGGCCGGCAGGGCAAGGGTGGCCGCACTCACCTCGTGTCCCCGAGAGTCGCCGCCGCCACGGCTGTCCTGGGCCGGCTGGGTGCCCCCGTCGAGCTGGAGGTGGGCTGAGCATGCAGCCGTTCACCGTGCACACCGGCACCGTGGCCCCGCTGCGGCGCAGCAACGTGGACACCGACCAGATCATCCCGGCGGAGTTCCTGAAGCGGATCACCCGGACCGGCTTCGAGGACGGCCTGTTCGCGGCCTGGCGCCAGGATCCGGACTTCGTCCTCAACCGCCCCGAGCATGCCGGTGCCAGCGTGCTGGTTGCCGGGCAGGACTTCGGCACCGGGTCGTCGCGCGAGCACGCGGTCTGGGCGCTGCTCGACGGCGGCTTCAGGGTCGTGGTCTCGCCTCGGTTCGGAGACATCTTCCGCAACAACGCGGCGAAGGCGGGGCTGCTCGCGGTGGAGGTCGACCCGGCCGTGGTCGAGGAGCTGTGGTCACGGGTCGAGGCGGACCCGGCGACCCGGGTGACGGTCGACCTGGAGGGACGGACGATCACCGTGCCCGGCGGTCCGACTGCCGTCTTCGATATCGACGAGCACACCCGGGGACGGTTGCTCGAAGGGCTTGACGACATCGCGGCGACGCTTTCGCACGAGGCCGAGATCAGTGCCCACGAGGGGGCTCGGGCGAGCTGGAAGCCGCGTACGCTTCCTCTCGCTGCCGTGTCCGGTCAGGCCCAGATCCCTGTGCCATAAGGAGATTCGGTCCCTCGGACGATCTCGGTGGTGGGACCCAACTGCGCTGCCGCCACGGGTCCTGCGACCCGCCGGAATGGCTCCGAGTGACACAATCCGTGCGCAGTTTCGGCGTGTAGCGTTTGTCACAGCAGCCAGGAATCCCTACGGTGCAAGGCAGTCGGGCAGGGGCTCGACAGCGTTCACGAAAGGGAAGCCAGTGAACAAGTCCGAGTTCATCGACAAGCTCGCCACGCACTACGAGGGCAACAAGAAGGCTGCGTCGCAGGCCCTCGACGCCGTCCTCGACACCATCACACGTGAGGTGGCGCGGGGCGAGAAGGTCGCCATCACCGGGTTCGGCGCCTTCGAGAAGGCGGTTCGTCCGTCCCGCATGGTGCGCAACCCACGGACCGGTGAGCGGATCCGGGCCAAGAAGACGTCGGTTCCGAAGTTCCGTGCGGGCGCCGAGTTGAAGGCCGTGGTGTCCGGCGCCAAGAAGCTGCCGAAGGTGACCGTCGCCCGGGCGACCAGCACCGCGGCCGCCGCTGCGGGCACCGCCAAGCGCACCGCAGCCAAGTCGACGACCAGCGGAACCAAGAAGACGGCTGCAAAGAAGAGCACCGCCAAGAAGAGCACTGCCAAGAAGAGCACCGCCAAGAAGACCAGCCCGGCGAAGAAGTCCACCGCCAAGAAGAGCACCGCCAAGAAGACCAGCCCGGCGAAGAAGTCCACCGCCAAGAAGTCCACCGCCAAGAAGACCACCGCCAAGAAGACCAGCCCGGCGAAGAAGTCCACCGCCAAGAAGTCCACCGCCAAGAAGACCAGCCCGGCGAAGAAGAGCAGCACCAAGAAGACCGCGGCGAAGAAGAGCACCGCGAAGAAGAGCACCGCGCGCAAGCGCTGACGACCGACTGACGACGGGCCGCACCCTCCGGTGCGGCCCATCGTCATGTCGGGTCGTCGTCACCCGGTGACACCGTCCAGACGTGCACGAGCCGGACCACGGGCGTCGGCCCCCCGCAGTCCAGGTGGACCAGCACGCGCTGCCCTCGCCTCAGCCCGGGGGTCGTGGAGGGCCGCAGCGTGCCGGCCGGTATGGCAAGCGCCACCCCGTCGTCGAGCAGCACCGAGCCCGTCCGCGTTCGTCGGTCGAACTCCGCGACAGTTCCCTGCCGGCGCAGGCCGGAGCCGCGATCAGTCGCCACCCAGCACCCGACCGGTCGCCGCGCCGACGCCGAGCCTGCGCACCTCGGTCAGGTGGCGGTCGGTGTCGACGTCGCGAGACGCGCGGTCCAGCCCGGCCGCGTCCAGCGCCACCACGCCGTCGGCCAGGTGCCGAGTCAGCGACCCGGGACCGAACTGGGGGCGCGGTGGCGTGCCGGGCAGGCCGGTGAGCACGGTGCTCCCGCTTCCCTCGCGGTCGGCCAGGACGGCGCGCGGCACCAGTGCGGCGCGATCCAGCACGAGGGCGACGTCGACCGCGCGAAGGGACGGGAGGTCCGCCGGCACCACCAGGACCGCCGCGGCCGGGTGCCGGGTGACCGCCCAGGCAACGCCTGCCCGAGCGGCCTGGTTGAGCCCACCACCAGGCGGCTCCGGCAGAACGTCGACCTCGGGTGCCGCGACCGCGGAGGCGAGCGTGGGATCGCCGCACACCACCACGACCCGCTGGATCCGGGGCACCGACCGCAGCGCGGACACGGTGTCCAGGGCGAACGCCATCGCCAGCGATCGCCGGCGATCGTCCGACCCCACGGCCAGACGGGATTTCGCCGCGGCCAGCGCCTTGACCGGCACCACCGCGACCCAGGGAGTCGTCATCGTCTCGATCCTCCCACCACGGCCACTAGAGTCAGGGCCCCGCCGAGGGCGGGGCATCGACTGGGAGACGGAGGGTGAGTCAACGGTGGCCCGCAAGGAACCTCGTGGCCTGGCGCTCGGCTTCTGTGTCCTCCTGCTCCGGCCGCTGCTGATGCTGGCGACCCGGCGACGCTGGCGGGGCATGGAGCACCTCCCCGTCGGCGGCTTCGTGTTCGCCGCCAACCACATCTCGCACACCGACCCCTTCCTGTTCGCCCACTTCGTCAACGACGCGGGGTACGCCCCGCACTTCCTCGCCAAGGAGTCCGTCATCCGGCTGCCTCTGGTCGGCCGGCTGCTGCTGGCGAGCGGGCAGATCCCGGTGCGGCGGGAGACCCGCTCGGCCGCACAGGCGTACCGCGACGCCGTGACAGCGGTCCGGCGGGGCCACTCCGTCATCGTGTACCCGGAGGGCACGCTGACCCGCGACCCCGGGCTGTGGCCGATGGTCGGCAGGACCGGCGCTGCGCGCATCGCGCTGGAGAGCGGCTGCCCCGTCATCCCGTGTGCCCAGTGGGGGGCGCACCGGTTGTTGCCGCCCTACGCTCGCCGACCACACCTGGTTCCTCGGCCGGTCAACGAGGTGCTGGCCGGACCCGCGGTCGACCTGTCCGACCTGCAGGACCAGCCGATCTCGAGCGAGGTGCTGTACGAGGCCACCGAGCGCATCATGGCTGCGATCACCAGCCTGCTGGGGCAGCTCCGGGGCGAGGAGCCGCCGCGGGTACGTTTCGACCCACGTCGGCACGGAGTGCCGACCACCGGCAACCCGGACCCCCGCCGATCGCGGCGCTGGGCCAGAGCCCCGCACCGACAGGGAGAGCGACCATGACGCACGTGGCGGTCATGGGCGCGGGTTCGTGGGGCACGGCGTTCTCCCTCGTCCTCGCCGACGCCGGCAGGGAGGTTCGGCTCTGGGGCCGGCGCGCCGAGCTCTGCGAGCGGATCACGGCCACCCATCAGAACCCGGACTACCTGCCGGGCGTGCTGCTTCCGGACACGGTCGTGGCTTCGCACGACCCACGGGTCGTCCTGGCCGACGCGGAGGTGGTGGTGCTCGCGCTGCCGTCCCAGACCCTGCGCGAGAACCTCGCCCCCTGGACCGGCCTGCTACGTGCGGACTCGGTGCTGGTGAGTCTGATGAAGGGCGTCGAGCTCGGCACCGCCAAGCGGATGAGCGAGGTGATCGCCGAGGTCACCGGTGCCGGTCCGGATCGCGTCGGCGTTGTCAGCGGGCCGAACCTGGCACGGGAGATCGCCGCCCGCCAGCCCGCGGCGAGCGTGGTCGCCTGCGCCGACGCGGAGGTGGCCGAACGGCTGCAGGAGCTCTGCCACACCGGGACGTTCCGCCCGTACACGATCACCGACGTGGTCGGCTGCGAGCTGGGCGGGGCGACCAAGAACGTCATCGCGCTCGCGGTCGGGATGGCGGCCGGCCTCGGCTTCGGTGACAACACGACCGCCTCGGTGATCACGCGCGGGCTCGCGGAGACAGGTCGGCTCGCCGAGGCAGCCGGAGCCGATCCGATGACCCTGTCCGGGCTCGCCGGTCTCGGTGACCTGGTGGCGACCTGCTCGTCGCCGCTGTCCCGCAACCGCACGTTCGGCGAGAAGCTCGGCAGTGGCATGAGCGTCGAGGACGCGGTGCGGTCCACCCGGCAGGTGGCCGAGGGGGTCAAGTCGTGCGAGTCCTTGGGCGACCTCGCCGGCAAGCATGGCGTCGACATGCCCATCGTGGAGCACGTCGTCCGTGTCGTGCGCGGCGAGCTGACGCCGGAGCAGATGCTCCGGTCACTGATCTCGCGGGCCGCGACCTCCGAGCGCTGACGGCCGCCGGGCGTCAGCCGGACGAGGTCCTCGCCGGCTTCCCGAGCGTGTCCAGGGCACGGGCCAGGTCGGCCCACAGGTCCTCGACATCCTCGACACCGACCGACAGTCGGACCAGATCCTCCGGGATGGAGGCGACCTCGCCCTTCCACCGGCGTCGCCGCTCCAGTGAGGACTCGACGCCGCCGAGGCTGGTGGCGTGCACCCAGACGCGGGTGTCGTGCACCAGCAGGTCGGCGGCCACCGCACCACCGGTCAGCTCGATGGCCACGATCCCCCCGAACCCGGGGTAGCGGACGCGGCGAATCGCGTCGTGGTCGGTGAGCCGCTCCGTCAGGGTGCGGGCGTTGGCCTCCGCGCGGTCCACCCGCAGGGCGAGGGTGCGCATCCCGCGCGTGGCCAGCCAGGCCTCGAGAACCCCGGGGACCGCACCGGCCGTCCGCCGTCGCTCGTCCAGCGCTCGCCAGGCCTCGTCGTCGCGGGTCACGACGGCTCCGAGCACCGCGTCGGCGTGACCGGACAGGTACTTCGTCGCCGAGTGCAGCACGACGTCGGCTCCCAGATCCAGCGGCCGCTGCCGCAGCGGGGTGGCAAAGGTGTTGTCCACGACGCAGGTGGCCCCGGCCTCGTGCGCCGCGGCCGTGAGCGCCTCGATGTCGGCCACCTCGACGGCGGGGTTGGTCGGCGACTCCAGCCACAGCAGCGCAGCTCCGTCGAGCGCCCGCACCACGGCGTCGGTGTCGGTCACGTCCACGGCGCGCGCGGTGAGCCGGCCGCGGCTCTGCGCCGCCGACAGCTGGTGCCACACCCCGAGGTAGGCGTGCCGCGGAGCCACGACGGTCTCGCCCTGGCTCACCAGGTCGAGGATCGTGGTGGCGGCCGCCATCCCGGACGAGAACGCCAGACAGCGCCCGCCCTCGAGCGCGCCGAGCACCTGCTCGAAGGCCTCCCACGTGGGGTTCGCGTAGCGGCCGTACTCCCGGTCACCGCCGGCCACGAACACGCTGGCCGGAACCAGCGGCGCGTTCAGCGGGGCATCGGGTTCACGGGTCGGCCGGCCGGCCGTCACAGCGAGGGTGGACGGGGCGAGACCGTCGGTGTGGCTATCCATGACGACATTGTCGCGGCCGCTACTGTCGCCCGGTGACGACGCCCCCCGACGAGCTCCGAACGCGCGGCTCCGACCGGATCCGGGTGGCGGTGGTGTTCGGGGGTCGCTCCAGCGAGCACGGCGTCTCCTGCCTGACCGCCGCCGACGTGATCCGAGCCCTGGACCCGCACCGATACGAGGTCGTCCCGGTCGGCATCACGCACGACGGCCGCTGGGTGCTGGAGTCGGGCGACCCGCACCGGTTCGCCATCACCGACGGCCGGTTGCCCGAGGTGGACGGTGGCGGCGCCACCGTCGCGTTGCGGCCGGCCGACGAGGGCGGCCTCGTCGTCTCCGAGCCGGGGGCGGTGCCGCGGGCGCTGGGTGAGGTCGACGTGGTCCTGCCGCTGTTGCACGGCCCCTGGGGGGAGGACGGGACCGTCCAGGGACTGCTCGAGGTCGCCGGCGTCCGCTACGTCGGTGCGGGCGTGCTGGCCAGCGCGATCGGCATGGACAAGGAGTTCATGAAGCTCGCGCTCGCGGCCGCCGGGCTGCCGCAGCTGCCGTACGTCGTGATCCGGCCGGACCGGTGGCAGCGAGAGCCCGACGCCGTACGCAAGGACGTGGCCGCACTCGGCCTCCCGGCGTTCGTCAAGCCGGCACGTGCGGGCTCTAGCTTCGGCATCACCCGGGTGGACCGCCCGGAGGACCTGGAGGAGGCCATCACGGCTGCCCAGGCCCACGACCCGAAGGTCGTCGTGGAGAGCGCCGCCCTCGGGACCCGGGAGGTGGAGTGCGGCGTGCTCGGGGGGACGGGCGACGCCCGGCCCGAGGCCAGTGTGGTCGGCGAGATCCGGATCGACCCGGGGTCCGGGCACGCCTTCTACGACTTCGAGGCGAAGTACGTCGACGGCTCGGCGGGTCTGCAGATCCCGGCCGACCTCGACGCCGAGACCGCCGAGCAAGTCCGCCGCTGGGCGGTCGACGCCTTCGAGGCGATCGACGCCGAAGGACTGGCGCGGGTGGACTTCTTCGTCCTGCCGGACGGCAGCGTGCTGGTGAACGAGCTGAACACGATGCCCGGGTTCACCCCGACGTCGATGTTCCCCCAGCTGTGGGCTGCCTCCGGGCTGACCTATCCCGCGCTGGTCGACCGGTTGCTGCGGCTCGCTCTCGACCGCGACACCGGGCTGCGCTGAGCCTCGTCAGCGGCAGCGTTCGACGACCGGGACCGACTCGCGCACGGCCGCCGCGATGTCGACCAGCGCGTCCCCGGCCGGCTCGTACTCGAACGGCACGAACAGCTCGACGGTGGCGGCCCGGCCGATCGTGTCGAAGCGGAAGCCGTCCTCGGCTCGGGTGGTGAACCAGTCCACGTCCTCGACGGTGTCGCAGCGGGCCCCGGGCTCGATGCCGCTGGGCACGGGGACGCCGCAGCGCAGCGTGATCGCCGGGTCGCCCCACGCCAGCGCCACACCGGAGGTGCGCACCTCGCGGCTCTCGGCCCCGGCGATCGTGTCCGGGGCCGTCTCGATCAGCTCCTGGCACTGCTCGACGTTGGCCCGGGGTGGATCCGGGGAGTCGACCTGCATGGCCGGGGCGCAGCCGGCGGCGACGACCAGGGTGACCGAGAGGCCGATCAGGGGCCGGGGCGGCACCGCTGTGCTCAGATGTGCACGACCGGGCAGGTGAGCGTGCGGGTGATGCCTGGGACGTTCTGCACCCGCGCCACCACCAGCTGGCCGAGCTCGTCGACGTTGCTCGCCTCGGCGCGCACGATCACGTCGTAGGGACCGGTGACGTCCTCGGCCAGGGTCACGCCCTTGACGTCGGCGATCTCGTGCGCCACGTCCGCGGCCTTGCCCACCTCGGTCTGGATCAGGATGTAGGCCTGCACCACCATGGTCGTCCTCCGCATCAAGGCGCGTCGCCGGTGTCTCTCGGCGGGTCCGTGTCGGCGGTCGACCGGCCGGTCACCGCGGAGCCAACCTACAGGCCGCGGTTCGGCGTCCGACAAGATGGCGGGCATGGCGGTTCCCCCCTCGTCCGACGGCAGCGACGGCAGCGACGGCAGCGACGGCGGCACGCTGGGAAGCCTGGGCGAGTTCGGACTGATCGACGCGGTGACCGCCCGGCTGGCCACCGAGGTCGCGGCCACGGACGTGCTGATCGGTGCCGGGGACGACGCTGCGCTCGTCCGAGTCGGCGGGGGCCAGGTGCTGGTGTCGACGGACCTCGCGGTGGAGGGGCGGCACTTCCGCCGGGACTGGTCGTCGGCGCAGGACGTGGGGCATCGGGTGGCCGCCGCCAACCTCGCCGACATCGCCGCCATGGGCGGGACCGCCAAGGCGCTCGTCGTGGGGCTGTCGGCACCGGCCTCGCTACCGGTGAGCTGGGCGCTGGACCTGACCACCGGGATCGCGGACGAGGCCAGCCGGGTGGGCGCCCTGGTCGTGGGCGGGGACGTGGCCGAAGCCGACGCGGTGCTCGTCGCGGTAACGGTGCTGGGTGAGACCGACGGCGAGCCGGTGCGTCGGGACACGGCGCAGGTAGGTGACGTGGTGGCGGTGACCGGACGGCTCGGCTGGGCGGCGGCCGGGCTGGCGGTGCTCAGCCGCGGCTTCAGGTCCCCGCGGGTCGTGGTGGAGGCGCACCGCCGCCCGGACCCTCCGTACGAACAGGGTCCGGTGGCCGCGGCCGCCGGAGCCACCGCCCTGATCGACGTCAGCGACGGCCTGCTCGCCGACCTCGGCCACCTGGCGCGGGCCAGTGGTGTCGCGCTCGACGTGCGCCGGGAAGCCTTCGAGGTGGCGGAGCCGCTGCAGGCGGTCGGAGCCGCACTCGGCGTCGACCCGGTGACGTTCCTGCTGACGGGCGGGGACGACCACGCCCTGGCCGCGACGTTCCCGGCCGGTCAGGACCTGCCCGCCGGCTGGACCATGATCGGGGACGTCCGGGCGGGAGACGGTGTGACGGTGGACGGCAGTGGCTACGAAGGACCGACGGGGCACCGCCATTTCGGTGCCGGGGGCTGAGCGCCGGGGGACCCGGAGGTCAGCGACTGACCTTGCCGGCCTTCAGGCAGGAGGTGCAGACGTTGACGCGCTTGGGAGTGCCGCCGATCTTGGCCCGGACGCGCTGGATGTTGGGATCGAAGCGGCGGCGGGTCCGCTTGCGTGACCACGGCACGTTGTTTCCGAAGCCGGGTCCCTTGCCGCAGAGGTCGCAGACCGCAGCCATGGCCAAACACTCCTGATCGATAGGTGGGTCCTGCAGCGGCGTGTACCGGCCGCCGGGTCCCTCGCGGACAACCCCGTGAGCCTACCGGATCGCCGGGAGCGGACTCCAATCCGCGGGTGCGCCGGTGCCGACCGGACCGTCATCGCCGCACTAGTCTGAGCGCGATGACGGACGGGTCGGCGCCGAGGGAGTTGTTCACGCGCTGGTGCGAGCAGATCGTGACGTCGGTCGGCGAGGCGCGCGAGGAGCTGGATGCGCTGAACGTCTTCCCGGTGCCGGACGCGGACACCGGCACCAACGTCTACCTCACGCTCGAGGCGGCCGGGCAGGCCGCGGCGGAGGCGACCGCGGCCGGAGCCGAGCTGCCGGCGGTGGCGCGGGCCTTCGTGGACGGGGCGCTGCGCGGAGCCCGGGGAAACTCCGGCGTGATCTTGTCCGAGCTGTTCCGCGCCGCCGTCCCGCTGCTGGTGGACGCCACGTCCGGCGGCGACCCGGTGGTCGCCGGCAAGGCGCTCGCAGCCGCCCTGCGAGACGGTGCCGAGGCGGCCTGGGCGGCCGTCGGGGACCCCCTCGAGGGCACCATCCTTAGCGTGGCGCGAGCCGCCGCGAGCGCTGCCGGTGAGGTGAGCGGAGCCCCGCTGGCGGTGGTGCTCCGGACAGCCTCGACCGCGGCCCGCCGGGCCCTGGACCGGACCCCGGACCAGCTCGAGCCGCTGCGCCGGGCCGGGGTCGTCGATGCCGGCGGACAGGCGCTGGTGGTCGTGCTGGAGGCCACCGAGCGGGTGCTGACCGGGCGGGTGGCGCCGCCCCGCTCCGCCGCCCGGCACCTGCCGGTGCCGACGATGGTGCGCGCTGCTCAGGGGGAGGACGTCGCCGGCGGCGGGTGGACCGCGCTACGAGGTGATGTACCTGCTGGACGCCGCGGAGGACGGGGTCGACGAGCTGCGACGCACCCTGGGCGGCTTGGGTGACTCCGTCGTCGTGGTCGGGGGCGACGGGCTGTGGAACGTCCACGTGCATGCCGACGACGCGGGGGCCGCGATCGAGGCCGGGATGGCCGTCGGCCGTCCGCACCGCGTGGTCGTGACCTCTCTGCAGCAGGCTCCGCGGGGCGATGCCGAGCGGGGGCGGGCAGCGGCCGGTGCCGGCGACCACGGCCATCGGCCGGGGCCGGAGCCGGCGGGTGCCAGGACGGTGCTCATCACGGCCGCCGGTCCCGGCCTGGCCGAGCTGTTCGCCCGGGCCGGTGCGACGGTGCTCGACACCGCCAACCGCCGTCGCCCCCGGGCCGCCGAGCTGCTCGACGCCATCGTGCGCAGCGGCGCACGTGAGGTCGTGGTGCTCCCCAACGACCGTGCCATCGTCGCCGCCGCCGAGGTGGCGGCGAGACAGGCGCGCGACCTCGGGGTCCGGGTGGCCGTGATCCGCACCCAGGTCCAGGTGCAGGGCCTCGCCGCGCTGGCTGTGCACGATCCGGCCCGCAGTTTCGACGACGACGTGGTGCAGATGGGCGCCGCTGCCGGCCACGCCCGGCACGGCGCGGTCACCATCGCCACCCGGCAGGCGATGACGACGGCCGGGCCCTGCCAGGCGGGTGACGTGCTCGGGGTCGTGGACGGGGACTTCGCCCTCGTCGGCAGCGACCTTGCGACGGTGGCCGCGTCCGTGGCCGAGCGACTGCTCGGCGGCTCCGGCGAGATCCTCACCCTGGTGTCCGGCGCCGGCGCACCGCCCGACCTGGCCAGCCGGGTGGAGCAGCACGTGCTGGCCGCCCGGCCCGAGGTCGACGTCGCCGTGCACGAGGGGGGCCAGGCCGGCTACCCCTTGCTGCTGGCGGTGGAGTGATGCCGCCGGTCGGCCTGGACACCCGGCTGCCCTTCGTCGTCGGCGGGACCGCCGCGAAGAAGCTCGCGGAGGTGCTGGACATCCGCACCGTCGGCGAGCTGTTGGCCCACTACCCGCGCCGGTACACCGAGCGCGGCACGCTCACCGACCTCGCCGGACTGCACGTCGACGAGCACGTGACCGTGCAGGCGCGGGTCCGGTCCGCGGCCAACCGCGAGTACGGCAGCCCCGACCCGCGACGGCGCGGCCGGCGATCGGTGCGGACCGAGGTCGTCGTCACCGACGGCACGGGCGAGCTGCTGCTCACGTTCTTCCGGCAGCCCTGGCAGGTGGACAAGCTGCGCCCGGGCGCACTGGGACTGTTCGCCGGCAAGGTGGGCAGCTTCCGCGGGCAGCGCCAACTGCTGCACCCCGAGTACGCGTTGCTCGACCCGGACGGCACCGGCGGCGAGGACGCCGTCCGGCTCACCCGCCCGGTGATCCCGGTCTACCCGGCCACCGCGCGGCTGTCGTCGTGGCGGATCGCCGACTGCTGCTCGATGGCGCTCGACGCCCTGGAGGACCTCGAGGACCCGGTGCCCGAGGAGGTCCGCCGCCGTCGCGGTCTGGTCGACCTCGGAACCGCGCTGGAGGGCGTGCACCGCCCGGAGCGGGCCGAGGACCACCGCGGGGGGCGCGAGCGGCTGCGCTACGACGAGGCGCTCGTCACCCAGGTCGTGCTCGCGCGACGACGGATGCTCGTGGACGGGCTGCCGGCGGTGCCCCGGCCTGCCGCTCCCGACGGCGTCCTGGCCCGGTTCGACCAGCGAATCCCGTTCGCGCTGACCGAGGGTCAGCAGCGGGTCGGTGCTGAGATCTCGTCCGATCTCGAGCGCGCGCACCCCATGCACCGGCTGCTGCAGGGCGAGGTCGGGTCCGGTAAGACCGTGGTCGCGCTCCGCGCGATGCTGCAGGTGGTGGACGGCGGTGGTCAGGCCGCGCTGCTGGCGCCAACCGAAGTGCTCGCGGCTCAGCACGCCCGCAGCCTCACCCGCATGCTGGGTGACCTCGCCCTGGGCGGCATGCTCGGCGGTGCCGACACGGCGACCCGCGTGCGGCTGCTGACCGGGTCCATGGGGACCGCTGCCCGCCGCACCGCGATGCTCGACGTCGCCTCCGGTGCGGCCGGCATCGTGGTCGGGACACACGCACTGCTCGAGGAGAAGGTGCAGTTCGCCGACCTCGGCTTGGTGGTCGTGGACGAGCAGCACCGGTTCGGCGTCGAGCAGCGTGCGGCGCTGACCGAGCGCGGAGAGGCAGCCCGCCCGCACGTCCTGGTGATGACGGCGACGCCGATCCCGCGGACGGTGGCGATGACCGTCTTCGGGGACCTGGACACGTCCGTGCTCGCCGAGGTGCCCGCCGGTCGTCAGCCGGTCCAGACCAACGTCGTCCCCGCCGCCGAGCGCCCCGGCTGGCTGGAGCGGGGGTGGGAGCGGGTACGGGAGGAGATCGCCGCCGGCCGGCAGGCGTACGTGGTCTGTCCCCGGATCGGCGCCGACGACGAGACGCCCGGTGGATCGGCGGCCGACGACCCGGAGGAGGCGCCGGCCACGGGTCGGGGCCTGTACTCCGTCCCCGACGTCGTGGACACCGACGCGGCGGATCGGGCTCCGGGTCACGGTGTCCTCGCGACCGCCGCGGAGCTGTCGAGCGGGGCGCTGGCCGGGTTGCGGGTCGAGGTCCTGCACGGCCGACTGCCGCCCGAGGTCAAGGACGGGGTGATGGACCGGTTCGCCGGGGGTGAGGTGGACGTCGTCGTCGCGACCACCGTGGTCGAGGTCGGTGTCGACGTCCCCAACGCGACCGTGATGGTGGTGCTGGACGCGGACCGCTACGGACTGTCCCAGCTGCACCAGCTGCGCGGCCGGGTCGGCCGCGGGACCGCCGCAGGGTTGTGTCTGCTGGTCACCGAGGCACCGGCCGGGTCACCGGCCCGCAGCCGGTTGGACGACGTCGCGGCGACCAGCGACGGGTTCGAGGTCTCCCGGCTCGACGTCGCGCTGCGCCGCGAGGGGGACGTGCTCGGCGCCGTGCAGTCGGGCCGCCGCTCGAGCCTGCGGTTGCTGTCGGTGGTCGCGCACGAGGACGTCATCAGCGACGCCCGCTCGGACGCGACCGAGCTGGTCACCGCCGACCCGGCGCTGGCGGCGGTCCCGGCTCTGGCCCGGGCCGTGGCCGAGCTCGAGGAGACCGCTCGTGCCTCGTACCTCGAGAAGGCGTGACCACCCGTGACCCGCATCGTCGCCGGCTCGCTCGGCGGACGCCGTATCCAGGCGCCGCCCGGTGTCGGCACCCGGCCCACCGCAGACCGGGTGCGAGAGGCGCTGTTCTCACGGCTCGAGTCGCTGGTGGGCGGGCTCGACGGCTGCCGGTTCCTCGACCTCTACGCCGGGTCCGGCGCCGTCGGCCTGGAGGCGGTCTCGCGCGGAGCCCGCACGGTGGTGCTGGTGGAGTCCGACCGCCGCGCCGCTCGGGTGGCGCGCGCCAACATCGACGTGCTCGCGGTGGCGGACCGGGTCCGGCTGCTCACCGGCCGGGTGGAGCAGCTGCTCGCGCGCCCGGCGAACGCGCTGGCGAACC
The DNA here is from genome assembly GCA_963704295.1 of uncultured Actinomycetota bacterium. Lineage (GTDB taxonomy): Bacteria > Actinomycetota > Actinomycetes > Propionibacteriales > Nocardioidaceae > JACCVL01. The sequence continues at coordinate 2,521,449 of OY969884.1, forward strand.
TCCCGGCGGACGTGGTGTTCGCCGACCCGCCGTACGTGCTGGGCTCGGAGCGGCTGCGTGCCGTCCTGGAGCAGGGGGCGACCAACGGCTGGCTCGCCGCCGGTGCCGTGGTGGTGGTCGAACGGCCCACCCGGGACGGACCCTGGCGGCAGCCGGCCGGGTTCGACGACGTCGGCGAGCGCCGCTACGGCGAGACAACGCTTTGGTACGGTCGCCGCGGCTGAACCACCGGAGGAAGGGGAGCCCGCGTCGTGCGTACCGCGGTCTGTCCCGGCTCGTTCGACCCGGTGACCAACGGACACCTCGACATCATCGCCCGGGCTGCCCGGTTGTTCGACGAGGTCACCGTGGGCGTGCTCGTGAACCCCGCCAAGCAGGGGATGTTCGGAGTGGACGAGCGGGTGACGATGCTCCGCGAGGTGCTGGCCGACCTTCCGCAGGTCCGCGTCGAGACATTCGAGGGCCTGCTCGTCGACTTCTGCCGCGAGCGCGGGATCGGCGCCATCGTGAAGGGGCTGCGCGCCGTGACCGACTTCGACTACGAGCTGCAGATGGCGCAGATGAACACCAGCCTGTCCGGGGTGGAGACGGTCTTCGTCCCCACCAGCCCGGAGTGGTCGTTCCTCGCCTCCAGCCTGGTGAAGGAGGTGGCCGGGCACGGAGGGGACGTCTCCGGCCTGGTGCCCCCGTCCGTGCTGAAGCGGATGCGGGACCGGCTGGGCACCGGCTGAGCCAGTACCCTGCCGAGGTCGGGGCGGTGGAGGGAAAGCAGAGGCAGTGGACGTACACGGCAAGCTGGCCGAGATCCGTTCCGCGGTGGCCGACGCCCGGGCGATGCCGATGTCGGCATCGTGCGTCGTCAACCGGCAGGAGCTGCTCGACTCGCTCGACGAGCTCGCGGTGCTGCTGCCGCAGGGAGCCGGAGAGTCCGACCGCGCGATCGACAAGGCCCGCGCCGACGCGGAGGAGATCGTTGCCGGCGCCGAGCGCGAGCGCGGCCGGCTCGTCTCGGACAGTGACGTGTACACGCTTTCCCAGCAGCAGGCGGAGACGCTGCTTGCCGAGGCACGGGCGGAGACCGCGGAACTGCGGCGGGAGACCGACGACTACGTGGACGAGCGCCTGGCGCACTTCGAGCTCACCTTGTCCCGCACCCTGGAGGCTGTGCAGCGCGGCCGGAACCGGCTGCGCGACCGCAGCGACCTGACCTTCGGCGGTGCCGTGGTGGACGAGATCCAGCTGCCCGACACCAGCGGCTGAGGGCGTTCCGGCTCCGCCTGGGCAGCGGCCGGATTGGGTGACGAAGGGGCCGACCCGCTATCCTGAGGGGCGGCCTCGACGGAGGTCGACGACCTCTCGCGCCTCGATCCGGAGTGTTCCCCTGTCCCGCCTGGACCCCCGAGCCCCGCTCGTGATCGACATCCACGAGCTCAACCGCCGGCCGGGGACATCGCGGACGGTGTCGCGCTCGGTGCCGGCTCCGGCCGACCTGGGCATCGAGGTGCTGGGGGTTCCCGAGGGAAGCCCGGTCGACCTCGACCTCCGGCTCGAGGCGGTGATGGAGGGGGTGCTCGTGTCCGGAACGGCGCGGACGCACCTGGTGGGGGAGTGCGCGCGCTGCCTGCAAGACATCACCGACGAGCTCGAGGTGGACCTGCAGGAGCTGTACGCGTACCCGGAGAGTGACGCGGAGGAGGACGAGGCCGGACGGGTGCAGGACGACGCCATCGACCTCGACCCGATGTTGCGGGACGCCGTGGTGCTCGCCCTGCCGTTCCGCCCGCTCTGCGCGGAGGACTGTGCCGGGCTGTGCCCGGAATGCGGGGCGCGGCTGGCAGACCATCCCGGGCACGCGCACGACGAACAACCCGACCCGCGGTGGGCCGCCCTGGCGGGCCTGCTGCACGATGAGACCGACGACAGGCGACCGGGCACCATGCCCGGTCCGGACGAGGAGTAGACCGTGGCGGTTCCGAAGCGGAAGTTGTCGCGCAGCAACACGCGTCATCGCCGCAGTGCGTGGAAGACCACCGCGCCCTCGCTGGTGACCTGTGCCAACCCGGCCTGTGGGGCCAAGCACCTGCCGCACCGGGCCTGCCCCGAGTGCGGGCAGTACGGCGCCCGCGCCGAGCGCCGCCAGGTCCTCTGACGGGGACCGGGCGACCGGACCAGATGGGCGCATCGACGGAGCCGTCGGAGGCACCGGTCGCCGACGCGCAGTGGGACGAGCTGTGCCGGGCGCTCGGCGTGGCCGAGCTCGACCCGGCCGGCCTCGAGCTCGCACTCACGCACCGCTCGTTCGCCTACGAGAACGGTGGCATCCCGACCAACGAAAGACTCGAGTTCCTCGGCGACTCGGTGCTCGGGCTGGTGGTCACCGACACGCTGTACACCCGGCACCCCGACCTGTCCGAGGGGCGGCTGGCCAAGCTCCGCGCCGCGGTGGTCAACGCGCGCGCGCTGGCAGAGGTCGGTCGGACCCTGGGGCTTGGTCCGTACCTGCGGCTCGGTCGGGGCGAGGAGACCACCGGCGGTCGGGACAAGTCCTCGATCCTGGCCGACACCGTCGAGGCCCTGCTCGGGTTCGTCTACCTACAGCACGGTTTCGCCGTGGCGAGCCGGGTGATCCGCGGGTTGTTCGACCCGCTGCTGGACGAGGCGTTCCGGATGGGCGCCGGCCTGGACTGGAAGACCAGCCTGCAGGAGCTGGCCGCCGCCCTCGACCTGGGGGTGCCGGAGTACGTCATCGGCGAGAGCGGGCCCGACCACGACAAGCGGTTCACCGCCCGGGTCCGGGTCGGAGACCGGCTGCACGGCGACGGTGCCGGCCGGTCGAAGAAGGACGCGGAGCAGCAGGCCGCCGAGACCGCGTGGCGGGAGATCCGGGACGCGGCCGGCGACGATCGTGCCGAGCCCGCCGCCGACGAGCAGGTCGACCAGCTCGCGTCCGAGCGCGATCCACGCAGCGAGTGAGCGGCGGTGCCTGAGCTACCCGAGGTCGAGGTGGTTCGGAGCGGCCTGGAGCGGCTGGTCGCCGGTCGGGTGGTGACCGGGGCGGAGGTGCTGACCCGACGCTCCGTGCGCCGGCACGTCGCCGGGCCGGCGGACTTCGCGGACCGGCTGACCGGTCGCCGGCTGGGTGCAGCACGGCGGCGCGGCAAGTACCTGTGGCTGCCGCTGGAAGACACCGACGATGTGCTGCTCGCCCACCTCGGGATGTCCGGCCAGCTTCTGGTCCGACCCTCGGTTGCGGCCTGGGAGCCACATCTGCGGGTGCGTCTGGTGCTCGAGCCCGGGTCCGTCGACCTGCGGTTCGTGGACCAGCGCACCTTCGGCGGGCTCGCGCTCGTCCCGCTCGCCACCTCGGCCGCCGACGGTGCACCCGTGCCCGCTCCGGTCGTCCACATCGGCGTGGATCCGCTCGAGGCCTCCTTCGACGACGCCCGGGTGGTCGAGCGGCTGCGCCGCCGCCGGACCGGGATCAAGCGGGCCCTGCTCGACCAGACCCTGGTCTCCGGAGTCGGCAACATCTACGCCGACGAGGCGCTGTGGCGGGCACGGTTGCACTTCGCCCGCCCCACCGACACGCTGCGGCGGGCGGAGGTCGGGCGGTTGCTGTTGGCCGTGCGGGAGGTGTTCCGGGACGCGCTGCGCGAGGGCGGCACCTCCTTCGACGCGTTGTACGTGGACGTGAACGGGTCGTCCGGCTACTTCGAGCGCTCGCTCGCGGTGTACGGGCGGGCGAACCGGCCGTGTCCTCGCTGCGGCACCCCGATCCGGCGCGACCCGTTCATGAACCGCTCGTCGTTCACCTGCCCGCGCTGCCAGCCACGCCCTCGCCACGCCCGGTGGTGACCGGCGACGGGCGGACGCCCAGTTGACCGGACCGGGCACGAGTGCGATTCTGAGGGGTGGGCCGATCGGCCTCACGCACCCGGCGGACCGCACCACCCTTCGCGGGACCCCGCCAGACCCACTCGGTGGAGGGCATCGATGGCGAAAGCGCTCGTAGGGCACATCAGCGGACACGACACCCGACTGGCCCGGGAGACGCTGTTGCTGCGACGCCGGGTCGCCGATCTCGAGGCCGAGATCGTCCGGCTGCAGAACCACAACGACGCGCTGACGAGCGCGCTGCGCGACCGCGAGGTCGTCGACCGGCTGGCCGCCGAGCCCGTGCTGGAGCCGGCGCTGCACTGACGGCCGTCACCTTTGCCGGGTCCCGTCGTTGGGTCCGGCATGGATCCCCGCCGTGTTCTCCGTAGCACCTGCTCGCTCGCAGCCGCCGGTGCCCTCGTCCTGCTGTCCGCGCCGACGGCCGCCGCGCACGGCAACGGCGACGGTCATCTGCGCGCTGTGCTGTCGAGCAGCGGGTCTGCAGCCGTGGACACCCCGAACACCAGCGACAACGTCACCCACCTGACCACCGTGCCCGGCCTGCCCAGCGCCGGGGGCACGGCGGGGATCTCGGGCTGCTTCCTGCCCACGGCGCCGTACTTCGTCACCTCCGGGCTGGAGTCGGTGCAGGTGTTCGACGTCAGCAGCCCCCGGGCCCCCGAGCGGGTCGGTGTCCTCGACAACGCCGTCTTCGAGAACGAGGCGATGAACTGCGGCGAGAGGCGGGTGGACGGCAAGGTCCAGCGCTTCGCGCTGATCGGCGTGGACCTCTACCAGGAATCGAGCGACGACCCCGACCACTACAACGTCGGCGACAACGAGCTGATCCTCGTCAACGTCACCCAGCCCGACAACCCGCGGATCATGTCCCGCATCCCGGTCTCCTCGAGCACGCACACGGTCACCTGCATCGACGTCCGGCAGTGCCGCACCGTCTACACCGCCGGCAGCGGTGGCCGGTTCTCCGTGATCGACCTGGACGACCTGCAGCAGCCACGCGAGATCGACTTCGTGGCCGATCAGCCGGGCACCCAGGGGCGGGTGTCCCCGGTGATCGGCTGGGCGGGGCACAGCTGGGACGCCGACGCGGCGGGCTATGGCTTGCACACCGGGGCGGACGGCAGCGCGGTCTTCGACCTCGGCAAGCCGCGGCGCCCCCGGGTGCTGACCACGACCGGGAGCTTCGCCACCGAGGATGGCGAGCAGAACACGGGGTGGAACGATTTCATCCACCACAACTCCTGGCGGCCGCACGCCGAGCAGTTCCGCCCCGGGGCCCGCGCGTCGCTGGGCAACGGCAACGTCCTGCTCGTAACCGAGGAGGACTACGAGCAGACCGACTGCACGCAGGCAGGGTCGTTCCAGACCTGGAAGGTGCAGGCGCTGCGCGGGCCGCGGCAGGGCATCCGACCCCTGGACCGAGTGGAGCTGAGCGACCTGGGCACCTACCCGCTCCCGGAGCCGGTCTCCCAGGGCGCCTTCTGCTCCGCCCACTGGTTCGACTACCACCCCTCAGGTCTGGTCGCTGCCGGCTTCTACGGCGGCGGGCTGCAGGTGATCGACGTGCGCAACCCGAGGGAGATCGAGTCGTACGGGCACGCCTTCTGGGGCGCCTCCGAGGTGTGGGACTCCTACTGGGTGCCGCGCTACGAGCAGGGCGAGCAGACCGGGCAGACCAACATCGTCTACAGCGTCGACCTGGTGCGCGGCATCGACGTCTACGCCGTGGACATGCCGGGGGGCCGCAGCCCCGGCGTCGCGCCCTCCGCGGCGGTCGACCCGGGGGCCCGGCCGGGCGTGCAACCCTCCGCGCTTGCCCTGGCGCTCGTCGCGCTTCCGTTGGCTGTGGTGCTGCGTCGCCGCTCCCGGTCCAGCGATTGACGCCGGCCCCGGCGCGCCGGTGACCGGAGCGGACCGGCTCGCTCGCTAGGCTGCCAGCGGCCTTCCCCGCCGAGCAGGACGCGAGTCGATGAGGAGCCGGGTTGTACCTCAAGAGCCTGACCCTGCGCGGGTTCAAGTCGTTCGCGTCCTCCACGACGTTGGAGTTCGAGCCCGGGATCACGTGTGTGGTCGGCCCGAACGGGTCAGGCAAGTCGAACGTCGTCGACGCCCTCGCCTGGGTGATGGGCGAGCAGGGCGCGAAGTCGCTGCGCGGCGGCAAGATGGAGGACGTCATCTTCGCGGGCACCTCCGCCCGCGCACCTCTCGGCCGGGCCGAGGTCGTGCTCACGATCGACAACAGCGACGGCGCGCTGCCGGTGGAGTTCGCCGAGGTCACGGTGTCCCGCACCATGTTCCGTGGCGGCGGCTCCGAGTACGCCATCAACGGACAGGCGTGCCGACTGCTGGACGTGCAGGAGATGCTCAGCGACTCCGGCATCGGCCGGGAGATGCACGTCATCGTCGGCCAGGGCCAGCTGGACACCGTGTTGCAGGCCACCCCGGAGGACCGCCGCGGCTTCGTCGAGGAGGCTGCCGGTGTCCTCAAGCACCGCAAGCGCAAGGAGAAGGCGCTGCGCAAGCTGGAGGCCACCGAGGGCAACCTGACACGGGTCCAGGACCTGCTCGGTGAGATCCGCCGCCAGCTGAAGCCGCTCGGCAAGCAGGCGGAGGTTGCCCGGCGGGCGGCGACCGTCCAGGCTGACCTGCGCGACGCCCGGGCCCGGATCCTCGCCGACGACCTGCTGGCTGCGCGAACCGTCCTGGAGCGCGAGCTGGCCGACGAGTCCGCCCTACGGGCGCGCCGGGCCGAGGTCGGGTCGGCGCTCGAGGCGGCGCGGGCGGAGGAGAACGACGTCGGGAGCGCCTTGGCCGCCGACGCCCCCGCGCTGGCCCGTGCGCAGGAGACCTGGTACCGGCTTTCCAGCCTGCGGGACCGGATCTCCGGGACCGCGGGCCTGGCGGTCGAGCGGGTCCGCCGCGTCGCCGAGGACACCGCGCTCGGCTCCGGGCCGGCCGACTCCGGCCGCGATCCGGACCAGTTGGCGGCCGAGGCGGCAGCCGTGCGGGAGCGCGAGGAACGGATCGTGGCCGAGGTGGTCGAGCTGCGGGCCGGGCTGGCGACGGCGGTCCGTGCCCGGCAGGAGGCGGAGCAGGCGCACGCGGAGGAGGACCGCCGGGTCACCGGGCTGGCCCGAGCAGCCGCCGACCGCCGGGAGGGGCTCGCCCGGTTGCATGGCCGGCTGCAGGCGCTGCGCAGTCGTGCGGCGGCGGCCGAGGACGAGATCCGGCGGCTCACCGCCGCGCACGGCGACGTGTTGGAGCGCGCCGACCGGGCCCAGCGGGAGTTCACCGCACTGGAGAACAAGGTGGCCGGGCTGGACGCGGGTGAGCGCGGGCTGGACTCGGTGTACGAGGCCGCGCTCGCCGTCCAGGAGGACCTGGAGGCTCGGCTGGCAAAGGCGCAGGACGAGGCGCGCACGGCCGAGCGGGAACGCGTCGGCCTGAGCGCCCGGGTGGAGGCGCTGGAGCTCGGGCTGACCCGCAAGGACGGAGCCGGAGCGCTGCTGGCCGCCACCGAGCGGGTCAGCGGCGTGCTCGGATCGGTGGCCGCGCTGGTCCGGGTCCGGTCCGGGCACGAGGCGGCGGTGGCGGCGGCGCTCGGTGCTGCCGCGGACGCCGTCGTGGTGGACGGGCCGGAGGCCGCCGTCGCCGCCCTGCGACTGCTCCGCGACGAGGACCTCGGCACAGCCGGGCTGGTGCTCGGCGCCACCGACGCACCCGGTCCCGCGCCGGAGCTGCCTCCCGGCGCCCTGCGCCTGCTCGACGTGGTCGAGGCGCCGGACCCGGCGCGGCCCGCGCTGACCGCTCTGCTCGGAGCCACGGTCGTGGTGGACGACCTGGACGCCGCCGCCGAGCTGGTGTCGAGGCGACCGGAGCTCACCGCGGTGACCCGGGACGGGGACCTGCTGGGCCGGTTGGTCGCGTCCGGGGGGTCCGCGGCCACTCCCAGCCTGCTCGAGGTGCAGGCGGCGATCGACGAGGCGCGCGAGCGGTTGACCGAGGCGACCGCCGAGGGGGAGCGCCTGCGCTTCGCCCTCGTCCGGCTGGAGGAGGAGCTTGCCGGAGCCCGGGCCCGTACCGACGCGGCGCTGGCCGAGTTGCACGAGTCGGACGCGGCGATGGCCGCGGTGGCCGAGCAGCTGGCGCACCTGTCCGGGACCGTCCGGTCCGCCCGCGCCGAGGCGGATCGGCTGGCCGGGGCGGTGACCGATGCCGAGACGGCCCGGGACCGCGACCTGACCGGTCTCGCGGAGCTCGAGGAGCGGGTGGCCCTGGCCGACGACGACCCCACGGACGAGGATGACGGGGCAGAGTTGGCTCGTCTCGGCGACGTCGCTCGGGCTGCCCGGGCCGCCGAGACCGAGGCCCGGCTGATGCTGCGCACGGTCGAGGAGCGGGTCCGTGCCATCGCCGGCCGGGCGGACTCGCTGGACCGGGCCGCGGCGGCAGAGCGGGAGGCGCGGGCGGCGACGATCGCCCGCCGCGCGCAGCGGCTGTGGGAGGCCGAGGTGGCCCGCGCTGTCGGTGCCGCCGCCGAGCGGACGCTGGACCGGTTGGCCGGCTCGCTGGACGCCGCAGCGGAGCAGCGCGCCGCGATCGAGCAGGCTCGGGCCGGCCGGGAGCAGCGGCTCGCCGCGGTCCGTGGCACGATCCGCGAGCTGGACGACGAGCTCGGCCGGCTCACCGACTCGGTGCACCGCGACGAGGTGGCCCGCGCCGAGCAGCGGCTCCGGCTGGAGGCGCTGGAACAGCGGGCGACCGACGAGGCCGGGCTGGACGCCGACACCCTCGTCGCGGACTACGGCCCCGACGTGCCGGTGCCGGGTGAGGACGGCGACCCGCAGCCGTACGACCGGACCACCCAGGCGCGGCGGTTGCGAACCGCCGAGCGGGCACTGGCGCTGCTCGGCCGGGTCAACCCGTTGGCGCTGGAGGAGTTCGCCGCGCTCGAGGAGCGGCACCGGTTCCTGAGCGAGCAGCTCGAGGACGTGCGCCGTACCCGCAAGGACCTGCTCGACATCATCGGCGACGTGGACGCACGGGTGCAGCAGGTGTTCGCGGAGGCCTTCGCCGACGTGGCGACGCAGTTCGAGCAGGTCTTCGCGCGGTTGTTCCCCGGCGGGGAGGGCCGGTTGGTGCTCACCGACCCCGCGGACCTGCTGACCAGCGGGATCGACGTGGAGGCCCGCCCGCCGGGCAAGAAGGTGAAGCGGCTGTCCCTGCTCTCCGGGGGTGAGCGGTCGCTGGTGGCGGTCGCCTTCCTCGTCGCCTTGTTCAAGGCCAGACCGAGCCCGTTCTACATCCTGGACGAGGTCGAGGCGGCGCTCGACGACACCAACCTCGGCCGGCTGCTCGAGATCTACGAGGAGCTGCGCGCCGACAGTCAGCTGTTGGTGATCACCCACCAGAAGCGCACGATGCAGGTGGGCGACGCCCTCTACGGCGTGAGCATGCGCGGTGACGGTGTCTCGGTCGTGATCAGCCAGCGCTTGCGCGAGGCTGCATCGGCGTGACCACGTGACGGCCCTCCGGGCCGACTTCTCGGTGTGGTGGTCGGTGCCGACGCGCTGGGACGACGAGGACGCGTACGGGCACGTCAACAACGTCGCCTACTACGCGTTCGTCGACACCGCGGTGAACGGCTGGCTGCTGAGCGCCACCGGCGAGGAGATCCGCGACCTGCCGGCGATCGGGGTGGTGGTCGAGACCGGCTGCCGCTTCGTCCGGCCGCTGCGCTTCCCCGACCCGGTCGACGTCGGCATCGGGCTGGAGCGGCTCGGGCGGACCAGCGTCGCCTACCGGCTCGGATTGTTCGGTCCGGGCCGGGACGACGCGGCCGCCGAGGCCCGCTTCGTCCACGTGTACGTGGACCGGGACCGGCGTGATCCGGTTCCGGTGCCCGAGGTGGTCAGGACGGCCGTGGGAACGCTGACGACCGACTGAGGACCCCGGTGGGCTGGGGCGGGGCATGTCGTGACCGGCGACCGGCCGTTGGGACGGATGCGGGAATCCAGCGCAGCCGTGACAGGATTCGGCGTTGCCCGCCTGATCGTTGGAGACCCCGGCCCGATGCTCGTCCTGCTGCTCGTCCTGCTGCTCACCGTCGTGACCGCCGCGACCGTGGTGGTGTCCGTCGCGTTCCCGTCCCGCGGGCTGTGGCGGCTGGCCGATCGGCTCGGACTCGACCCCGACCCTGACGAGGCGGCCGACGGCGGTGCGCTGCTGTCGCTGCAGCGGCAGCTCGCCCAGGGCACGAGCGGGGCGTCGCACCGCCGCTCCGCCCACCGCTGACCGCAGGGTCCCGCGGCTCTGGGAGGATCGGACACCGTGTCCGACCTGGGTTACCTGCTCCTTGTCATCGCCGTCGTGGCGGTCGTTGCGATCGCCGCCGGGGGAATGCTGGTCCGCGGCCGGTCGGCGCCGCCCCGGCGGCCGGCGGCACCACCCGAGCCGGAGCCGGCCGCCGAAGCGTCCGGACGAGTCGAGGCGACCCCGGTCCTGGAGCGGCCGGAGACACCACGGGGACGGTGGGCCCGGCTGCGGACCCGGCTCACCCGCTCCCAGACCTCACTCGGCCGCGGACTGCTGGCGCTGCTCTCCCGGGAGCGGCTCACCGACGACGAGTGGGAGGCGCTCGAGGACATCCTGCTGACCGCCGACGTCGGGGTGGGCCCGACCCAGCAGCTGGTGGACCGGCTGCGCACACGGCTGCGATCCGAGACCGGCGAGGTCGACGCCCGGCGGGTGCTGCACGAGGAGCTGGTGGCTCTGGTGGACCCGACGCTGGATCGGTCCTTGCGGGTGCAGGGCGCGGACGGGGGGCCCGGAGTCGTCCTGGTCGTCGGGGTCAACGGCACCGGCAAGACCACGACGGTCGGGCGCATCGCCCGGGTGCTGGTGGCCGAGGACCGGAGGGTCCTGCTCGGCGCAGCGGACACCTTCCGCGCGGCGGCGGCCGACCAGCTGCAGACCTGGGGTGAGCGGGTCGGGGTGGAGACCGTCCGTGGTGCCGAGGGCACCGACCCCGCCAGCGTCGGCTTCGACGCCGTCCGTACGGGGATAGAGCGCGGCGTGGACACGGTCCTCGTCGACACCGCCGGCCGGCTGCACACCAAGGCCGGACTCATGGACGAGCTGGGCAAGGTCAAACGGGTGATCGAGAAGCAGGTGCCGGTCACCGAGGTGCTGCTCGTCATCGACGCCACCACCGGTCAGAACGGCCTGACCCAGGCGCGTGTCTTCAGCGAGGTCGTGGACGTGACCGGGATCGTGCTCACCAAGCTGGACGGGACGGCCAAGGGCGGGATCGTCGTGGCGGTGCAGCGCGAGCTCGGCGTGCCAGTCAAGCTGATCGGCCTCGGCGAGGGACCAGACGACCTCGCGCCGTTCGAGCCGGTGGACTTCGTGGACGCCCTGCTCGAAGGCTGACCGTCAACCGGACGTCCGGTTCACGCCGGCGAAACACGGTGGCGGGAACTGTCATCCGCCCGCAACACCACGCACCAGCTCGGGAAACCTGAGCGCCTCAGGCTGACGTCGTCGCCAGACCTCCGGGACAGCGTGGTCTCCCGGTCGGCGACTCCGTTCCCCCGAAGGGAGTCCCGTTCGATGAACTCCGGAGACACCGCCTGGGTGCTGATCAGCGCCGCGCTGGTCATGCTCATGACCCCGGGCCTCGCACTGTTCTACGGCGGCATGACGAGGGCGAAGAGCGTCCTCAACATGATGATGATGAGCTTCTCGGCGCTCGCCATCGTCAGCGTGCTCTGGGTGGTCTACGGCTACTCGATCACGTTCGGCGAGTCCGACTCGCAGCTGTTCGGCAGCCTCGACCACTTCGGCCTGCACGGGGTCACCGGCGCCGGCGGGCTGAGCTTCGCCGCGTTCCAGTTGATGTTCGCGATCATCACACCGGCCCTGATCAGCGGGGCCGTGGCGGACCGGGCCCGGTTCCTCGGCTGGTGTGCCTTCGTCGTGCTCTGGACCAGCCTGGTCTACTTCCCGGTCGCCAACTGGGTCTTCGACTTCGGCGCCGGTGGTGAGCTCGGCGACGATGCCGGCTGGATCGTCGAGTGGGGGGTCCAGGACTTCGCCGGCGGCACAGCGGTGCACGTCAACGCCGGTGCGGCCGCGCTCGCCCTCGCGCTGGTGCTCGGGCGAAGGCTCGGGTGGCGCAAGGACCCGATGCGGCCGCACAACCTCCCGCTGGTCCTCCTCGGCGCCGCGCTGCTGTGGTTCGGCTGGTTCGGCTTCAACGCCGGCTCGGCGTTGGCGGCGAACGGACTGGCGGCGACCGCGTTCGTGAACACCCAGGCCGCGACGGCCGCCGCCGTGATCGGCTGGCTTGTGGTCGAGCAGCTGCGGGACGGCAGGCCGACCACGCTCGGTGCTGCGTCCGGTGCCGTGGCCGGCCTGGTGGCGATCACCCCGGCCTGCGCCTTCGTGTCACCGCTGGGGGCGCTGCTGCTCGGGGTCGTGGCCGGGGCGGTGTGCGCCCTCGCCGTCGGCCTCAAGTGGCGGCTGGGCTACGACGACTCGCTGGACGTCGTCGGCGTGCACCTGGTCGGCGGGGCCTTCGGCTCGGTCGCGCTCGGGTTCCTCTCGCTGGACGGCGGGTTGCTCTACGGAGGGGACGCGGTCCTGCTCGGGAAGCAGGCGGTGGCCGTGCTGGCCGTCGGTGGCTTCTCGTTCGTCTCCGCGCTCGTCCTCGGCAAGCTCATCGACCTGACGGTGGGCTTCCGGCTGGATCCCGAGGAGGAGGCGGCCGGGATTGACCTGGCAGAGCACGCCGAGAGCGGCTACGACCTGGCCGTCGGCGGAGCCGGTGGCCGGTCGGCGACCACACCCGCGCCCGCCCCGCTGAAGGACGCCCGACACGAGGCCCACCATGAGGGGAGCGTGCATGTATGAGGATCGTGACCGCGGTGATCAAGCCGCACAAGTGGGAGGACGTCCGGGAGGCGCTGGAGTCGTTCGGCGTCGACGGGATGACGGTGAGCGAGGCGAGCGGGTACGGCCGGCAGAAGGGCCATACCGAGGTGTACCGGGGCGCCGAGTACGACGTGACCCTCGTGCCCAAGCTCCGGGTGGAGGTCGTCGTCGATGACGAGGACGTTGCCGACGTCGTGGGCGTGATCACCAAGTCGGCTCAGACCGGCAAGATCGGGGACGGCAAGGTCTGGGTGCAGCCGGTCGACACGGTGATCCGCATCCGGACCGGTGAGCAGGGGCCGGACGCGCTGTGACCGGGCAGGTCGTCCGCGGGCCGCGAGCCGTGCGCGCGGACGACCTGGGCCGGCTGCGCTGGGAGCGCGCGGAGCGGTACGACCACCGGCTGGCGGGGCTGTTCGACGAGGCGGTGTCGAGCGAGGCCGCCACCGGGTGGCTCGCACTGGTCGCGGTCGGCGGTTACGGGCGGGCCGAGATGTCGCCGGCCAGCGACGTGGACGTCGTTCTGGTACACGCACCGGACCTGCCGCCGGCCATGGTCGAGCGGGTGGCCGAGCGGCTGTGGTACCCGCTCTGGGACGAGGGACTGCCGCTCGACCACGCGGTCCGGGACACCCGCACGATGGTCGAGGTCGCCGCCTCGGACTGGCGGGCCGCGCTCGGCATGCTGGACGGGCGGCATGTCGCCGGTGAGGCGGCCGTGAGCCGCTGGCTGCGCACGTCGGTCCTGGAGCAGTGGCGGCGCTCCGCACCGCAGCGCCTCCCGGAGCTGCGGGCAGCCTGGTCCGAGCGGGTCGAGCGCGCCGGCGAGATCGCCCACGCGGCGATTCCGGACCTGAAGGAGTCAGCCGGCGGACTCCGCGACGGGGTCCTGCTGCGGGGCCTGGTGGCCACCTGGCTCGTCGACGTTCCGCACGGGGAGGTGGAGGAGCATCGGACCGCACTGCTGGACGTCCGGGACGCCCTGCACACCGTCACCGGTCGGCGCGGTGACCGCTTGCCTCCCGAGCTGCTGCCGGAGGTGGCCGCGGTGCTCGGCACGGACGCGGGAACCCTGGACCGGGAGTTGCGCGGCCTGGGTCGGCGCATCGCGCACCTGGTGGACCTGACGTGGCGGCGGGTGGACGCCACTGTGGCCGGCCCAGGTCGTTCGGCCACCCGGGGGTCGCGGGTCCGACGCCCGCGCTGGGAACGGCTGGGCGCCGGACTCGCCCGGATCGGCGGCGAGCTGGTGCTCGACGACACCGCACGCCCCGCCGCGGACCCGTTCCTTGGCGTCCGCGCCGCCGCGGTGGCGGCCGAGGCCGGCCTGCTGCTGGCTCCGAGCACCGCCGCCCGGCTGGCCGCGAGTGCCCCTGCAGTCCTCCCCGACCCGTGGCCGGAGGCCGCCCGGCGCGATCTGGTCCGGCTGCTCGCCGCGGGTGCCGGGCTGGTCCCGGTGTGGGAGGAGGCAGACCACGCCGGTCTGGTGGACCGCTGGTTGCCCGAGTGGAGCGGAGTGCGCCTGCGCCGCTCGGACTCGGCGGTGCACCGGTTCACCGTGGACCGGCACTGCATCGAGACCTGCGTCCAGGCGTCCCGACGGCTGCGCCGGGTGGCCCGACCCGACCTGTTGGTCCTCGCCGCCCTGCTGCACGACATCGGCAAGCCGGTGCTCGCCGACCCTGCTCGAGACGGGGCCGAGCCCGGCCACGGGGCGGCCGGGGCACCCATCGCGGGGGAGGTGGGCCGCCGGTTCGGGCTGGACCCCGCCGCCGTGTCGACGCTCGAGTTTCTGGTGCGCCACCACCTGCTGCTGACGTCCACGGCGGTCCGCCGGGACCTCGACGACCCGGCGACCCCCGCTGCGGTGGCCGGTGTCGTCCAGGACGGCGAGCGGCTGGCGATGCTCGCGGCGCTCACCGAGTGCGATGCCGTGAGCGCCGGTCCGGGCGCCTGGAGCAGATGGCGCGCGGGGCTCGTCGACCGGCTGGTCCGGGACGTCGACGGCCTGCTGGCCGGGCGCGCGCCGGCTCCAGCCGACCTCGGCCTGGGCCCCGACCTCGGCCTCGACCTCGGCTGCACCGCTGTCGGCCGGACCGGAGTCGCCGGTCCTCGGCTGTCCACCGTGCCGCGGTCGGACGGTGGCCGGGTGCTGGTGGCGGGGGCCGACCGGCCGGGTCTGCTTGCCGACGTCGCGGGGACGCTGGCGACGGCGGGCCTCGGCGTGCAGGCCGCGCGCGTACGGAGTGCCGACGGTTGGACGGTGTCCTGCTGGGATGTGGACACGCCGGCGGACGAGGCGCGCCTGCGGCTCCGGCTGGACCGGGTGATCGACGGCAGCACGGATCTCGCCGCCCGGCTGGCCGACCGTGACGGCGGAGGCCGGCCGGCCGGCGACGCCGAGCCCCGCGTGCGGGTGTTGCCGGACGTCTCGGCCACCGCGACCGTGCTCGAGGTCCGCGCCGCGGATCGGCGCGGCCTGCTGTGGCAGGTCTTCCGAGTCCTCGCCGACGCCGGGGTGCGGGTCCGGTCAGCGCACCTGGCGACGCTCGGCCCGCAGGCCCAGGACGTGGCGTACGTGACCGATGCCGACGGCCGCCCGTTGTCATCGCCGGCCGCCCAGCGGTTGGCCCGCACCCTGCAGCGGGTGCTCGACGCTGCGTCGGAGCCGGCGCCGTTAGGGTGGACACGTCCCTGAGCCCCTGACCCTGCGAGGACGATCCGGTTGTTCGACACGCTCCAGGACCGCCTGGCAGGCACCTTCAAGGCGCTGCGCGGCAAGGGTCGACTGACCGAGGCGGACATCGACGCCACCGCTCGGGAGATCAGGATCGCGCTGCTCGAGGCGGACGTCGCGCTGCCCGTGGTGCGCGAGTTCGTCGCCGCGGTGAAGGAGCGGGCCCGTGGCGCGGACGTCAGCGCCGCGCTGAACCCTGCGCAGCAGGTGATCAAGATCGTCGACGAGGAGCTCGTCGCGATCCTGGGCGGTGAGACCCGGCGGCTGCGCTTCGCGAAGAAGCCCCCGACGGTCATCCTGCTCGCCGGACTGCAGGGGTCGGGAAAGACGACGCTGGCAGCGAAGCTCGGGCACTGGCTGAAGGAGCAGGGGCGGACCCCGCTGCTCGTCGCGGCCGACCTGCAGCGGCCGAACGCCGTGACCCAGCTCCAGGTGGTGGGCGAACGGGCCGGCGTGGATGTGTTCGCTCCCCAGCCCGGGAACGGCGTCGGCGACCCCGTGGTCGTCGCCAGGGAGTCGGTCGAGCACGCTCGCCGGACTCTGCACGACGTCGTCGTCGTCGACACCGCCGGACGGCTGGGCGTCGACACCGAGCTGATGCAGCAGGCCGCGCACATCCGGGACGCGGTCGCGCCCGACGAGACGCTCTTCGTCGTCGACTCGATGATCGGCCAGGACGCGGTCAACACCGCCCAGTCGTTCCTCGACGGCGTCGGGTTCGACGGGGTCGTCCTGACCAAGCTCGACGGTGACGCCCGCGGCGGCGCAGCGCTGTCGGTCGCCAAGGTCACCGGTCGCCCGGTCATGTTCGCCTCGAACGGCGAACAGCTCACCGACTTCGACGTCTTCCACCCCGACCGGATGGCCTCTCGCATCCTCGGAATGGGCGATGTCCTCACGCTGATCGAGCAGGCCGAGAAGACCTTCGACGCCGAGCAGGCACAACAGGCGGCGGACAAGCTGCGCGGGGCCGGCGGCGAGTTCACCCTCGACGACTTCCTGCAGCAGATGCAGGCCGTCCGCAAGATGGGCTCGCTGTCGAAGATCTTCGGGATGCTCCCCGGGATGGGCGACTTCAAGGAGCAGGTCGCCGGGATCGACGAGCGCGAGATCGACCGGCTGCAGGCGATCATCCAGTCGATGACGCCGTCCGAGCGCGCCGACCCCAAGTCCATCGACGGATCCCGTCGCAAGCGCATCTCGAAGGGCTCGGGAACCACCGTCCAGCAGGTCAACCAACTCGTCGACCGGTTCTTCGAGGCGCGCACGATGATGACCCGGATGGCGGGTGGCGGCGGGATGCCGGGCATGCCGGGCCTGCCGGGGATGGCCGGCGGGAAACGGGCCAAGGCCCGGCAGCAGCCGAAGAAGGTGCGCTCCAAGCGCGGTTCCGGGAACCCCGCCAAGCGGGCCCAGCAGCAGGCCGGCGGTCAGCCGTCGACGGTGGCCGCCGGCGAGGCCGACCGGTCCGCCTCGCCGTTCGGCAAGCCCGCTCCCGGCGCCGGTCGACCGGGCGAGACGCCCGCAGCGGCGGACGACTTCGAGCTCCCCAAGGAGCTGCGCGACCTGCTCTGAGACCTGCCGCCGGCACTCGCGGCCGGTACCGTCGCGCCCCATGAGTGACGCGCTGCGGGTCGCCGGGGTCGTGCTGCCGGAGGGGGAGCGCCGGGTCCTGTACGTCCACGACGGCCGGCTGACGTACGAGCCGGTCGCGGCCGCTGACGACATCGGAGCCGGCCGGTCGGCGCTGTGGATCGTGCCCGGTCTCGTGGACGCGCACTGCCACGTCGGCCTCGACGCCGACGGCGCCGTCGACGAGGCGACGCAGGAGAAGCAGGCCACCACCGAGCGAGACGCCGGCGCGCTGCTGCTGCGCGACTGCGGCAGCGCGGCGGACACCCGGTGGATCGACGACCGGCCCGACCTGCCCGAGATCATCCGGGCCGGTCGGCACATCGCTCGCACCCGACGCTACATCCGCAACTACGCACATGAGATCGAGCCGGATCAGCTCGCGGACTACGTCACCGGCGAGGCGGCGCGTGGTGACGGGTGGGTGAAGATCGTCGGAGACTGGATCGACCGCGACGCCGGGGACCTGACCCCGTCGTGGCCCGGCGACGCGGTGCGGGCCGCCGTCCGCGCGGCGCACGAGGCCGGCGCGCGGATGACCGCGCACGTCTTCGGCGCGGCGGCACTGCCCGACCTGATCGGCGCCGGCATCGACTGCATCGAGCACGGCACCGGCCTGTCGCCCGACCTGATCGACGCGATGGTCGCGCAGGGCACCGCGCTGGTCCCGACCGTGAAGCAGCTGGAGAACTTCCCGGCCTACGCCGAGGCCGGCGGGCAGAAGTTCCCCGCCTACGGCGCCTCGATGCGGGCGCTGTTCGCCCGCCGGCGGGAGACGATCGGGGCGGCCTACGAGGCCGGAGTGCCGATCTTCGCCGGCACCGACGCCGGCGGCGTGCTGCCGCACGGGCTGATCGCGGCTGAGGTGGCCGAGCTGGCGACGTACGGACTGTCGCCGTTCGACGCGCTCGGCGCCGCCTCCTGGCGAGCGCGGGAGTGGCTCGGCCGACCGGCGAGCCTGGACGAGGGCGCGCCGGCGAGCTTCTGCGTCTACGCCGCCGACCCGCTGGCCGACCTGTCGGTCCTGGCCGCGCCCGCCCGGGTGGTGTTGCGCGGCCGCGTTGTCGCCTGAACGGCGCCGGGGCTCCGGTTGGAGCCAGGTGCCGACCCTCTGGCACAATGGCCGGTCGAACCCGTCGGCGGCGGCCCCTCTCAGCCGTTCGCCGGACAGGTCATCGCGGCGGACCGACCGCAACCCCACGCGGGCAGGGCCGCCCATCCACCGACTCAGCAGGGAGACACCACACTCGTGGCCGTCAAGATCCGCCTCAAGCGCATGGGCAAGATCCGCACGCCGTTCTACCGCATCGTCGTCGCCGACGCGCGCACCAAGCGCGACGGACGGGTGATCGAGCAGATCGGCACCTACAACCCCAAGACCGAGCCGTCGCTCATCAACGTCGACTCCGACCGGGCGCTGCACTGGCTGTCGGTCGGTGCGCAGCCGAGTGAGCCGGTGCGTGCGCTGCTGCGCAAGACCGGTGACTGGCAGAGGTTCAAGGGCGAGCCGGCTCCGCCGCCGCTGCTGGAGGCCGCGCCGAAGCGGGACAAGACCGAAGCCTTCAACGAGGCCTTGAAGGACGCGCACGGGGACTCGGTCACCGAGGGCGCGACCACGAAGAAGGCGGCCAAGAAGCGCAGCGCCAGCGACGAGCCCAAGGCCGACGAGGCGAAGGCCGACGAGGCGAAGGCCGACGAGGCGAAGGCCGACGAGGCGAAGGCCGACGAGGCGAAGGCCGACGAGGCGAAGGCCGACGAGCCCAAGGCCGACGAGGCCGAGCAGTCTGACCCGGCCGACCAGGCCGCCAAGGGCTGACCGGCATGCTCGTCGAGGCTCTCGAGCACGTGGTCCGTGCGATCGTCGCCCACCCGGACGACGTGGACGTCCGCAGCAAGCAGCTGCGGCGCGGCCAGCTGCTGGAGGTGCGCGTGCACCCGGACGACCTGGGCCGCGTGATCGGCCGGTCCGGCCGTACCGCGGGCTCGATCCGCACGGTCGTGGGGGCCGTGGCCGGCTCTGCCGGCGCCCGGATCGACTTCGTCGACGTCGACCGGCGGCGCTGACCGCGCTCGCGGCCCGATGGACTGCTGATGGAGGTCGTCGTCGGCATGGTGGGCCGTGCGCACGGCATTCGGGGCGAGGTCAGCGTCGACCCGCGCACCGACGACCCGGACACCCGGTTCGCCGTCGGAGCCGTGCTCCGTCCGGAGCCCAGCAGCCGGGGTTCGCTCACGGTGCGGTCGACCCGCCCGCACGGTGATCGGCTGCTCGTCACCTTCGCCGAGGTGCACGACCGGTCCGAGGCCGAGCTGCTGCGCGGTGCGAGCCTGTTGGCGGACGTCGCCCCCGGGACCCGCGCCGGCGACCCGGACGAGTACTACGACCACCAGCTCGTGGGGCTGCGGGTGCGCACCCGCGCCGGACACGAGGCCGGGACCGTGACGCAGGTGCAGCACCTGCCCGGCCAGGACATGCTCGTCGTCGAAGCTGCCGGACGCACCTCGCTGGTGCCGTTCGTCGCCGCGCTGGTACCCGAGGTCGACCTGTGCGCCGGGGAACTCGTCGTCGACGCGCGGCCGGGGTTGCTCGACGACGACGCAGACGACGACGCCGACGATGACGCAGACGACACCCCGCAGCGGGCGGCTGGCGACGGCTGAGATGCGTATCGACGTCGTCACGATCTTCCCCGACTACCTGTCCCCGCTCGGGCTGTCGCTGCCGGGCCGGGCCCGCGCTTCCGGCCTGCTGGACCTGACCGTCCACGACCTGCGGGGCTGGACGACGGACCGGCACCGGACGGTCGACGACACCCCGTACGGCGGCGGTGCCGGCATGGTGATGACCCCGGGTCCCTGGGGCGCCGCCCTCGACGCGCTGGCGCCCGCGGACACCGCGGAGCAGCCGCGGCTGCTGGTGCCCACCCCCGCCGGCCGCCCGTTCAAGCAGGTGGACGCAGTCCGGCTGGCGGCCGAGCCGTGGCTGCTGATCTGCTGCGGTCGCTATGAGGGAATCGACCAGCGGGTGGTGGAACACGCCGCGACCCGGATGCCGGTGGAGGAGGTGTCCATCGGTGACTACGTGCTGGCAGGCGGGGAGGCAGCCGCGCTCGTCCTCGTCGAGGCAGTCGTCCGGCTGCTGCCCGGGGTCCTTGGCAACCCGGCGTCGCTGGACGAGGAGTCACATTCGCTGGGCGCGGCCGGTCCGTTGCTCGAGTACCCCGTCTACACCAAGCCGCCGGTGTGGCGCGGCCTCGAGGTCCCCGCCGTCCTCACCACCGGGGACCACGGCCGGATCGCCCGCTGGCGCCGGGACCAGGCGCTGCGCCGCACCGCCGCCCGCCGTCCGGACCTGGTTGCGGCGGTGGATCCGGACGTCTGGGACGAGGGGGACCGGGCCGTCCTCGGCGAGCCGGGCGGTCGGCCGCAGCCGCCGCCGACGGCGATTTCGTAGCCGCCGCGGCGCTGTGGCAGACTGTCCGGTCGGCACCGCGTACGTCCGCGCATCTCGCCGAGGAGAGAGCCAGGCCCGTCTGCCACAGGGGACGGTCACCACGGCTCGACCGGAGTGCACCGACGCGTGGCCGCCGCACCGACACCCGACCTCCCATCCGTGGGTGACCTGTGGCACTGACGAGGAAGCGACTCCCTGATGACCAACGCCATCGACGTCGTCGACGCCGCCTCCGTGCGCTCCGACATCCCCGCCTTCCGGGCCGGTGACACGCTCAAGGTCCACGTCCGCGTGGTCGAAGGGAACCGCTCCCGGATCCAGCTCTTCCAGGGCGTGTGCATCCGGTTGCAGGGCTCCGGGGTCCGGCGCTCCTTCACTGTGCGCAAGGTGAGCTTCGGTGTGGGCGTGGAGCGCACCTTCCCGCTGCACACCCCGATCATCGAGAAGATCGAGGTCGCCACCCGCGGAGACGTCCGCCGGGCGAAGCTGTACTACCTGCGCAACCTGCGCGGCAAGGCCGCCAAGATCAAGGAGCGCCGCGAGCCGACGGGCGCATGAGCGGCCCGGACCGGCCTGGACCAGCACCTAGGCTGCAACGGTGACGTCTCGTGACACCCGCCCGGACGACCGCGGGCCGGACGGCAGCCCCGCGCCCCGGTCCCCGTTGAGCCCGGCCGCCGAGGCGTCGGCCGCGCCCACCGGCACCGTCCGCACGCCACGCGACGAGCACGACGGCCGCGACCAGCACGACCAGCACGACGGGCACGCCCACGACACCGGCCGCAAGTCGCGGAAGAAAGCGCTGCCGCTGTGGCAGGAGGTCATCGTCCTGCTCGGGCTGGCCCTGGTGCTGGCCGTGGTGGTGAAGGCGCTCTTCGTGCAGGCGTTCTTCGTCCCGTCCGGGTCGATGGAGCCGCAGTTCGTGCAGGGCGACCGCATCCTGGTCGAGAAGGTGTCGTACTGGGACGGCGACATCAAGCGCGGGGACGTGATCGTCTTCGACGACCCCGGTGGCTGGCTGAACGCCACCGACAGCCGGGAGGCCTCGGGGATCGTCCAGCAGGGGCTGGAGGCGGTCGGTCTCTACCCGACCGGCGGGCACCTGGTGAAGCGGGTCATCGGCCTCGGCGGGGATCGGGTGGCCTGTTGTGACAAGGACGGCCGGGTCACCGTGAACGGGGTCGCCCTGCAAGAGCGGGCCTATCTCAAGTCCGGCGTCGCACCGTCGGAGCAGACCTTCGACGTCAAGGTGCCGGACGGGGCGCTGTGGGTGATGGGGGACAACCGGCTGCAGTCGGGAGACTCGCGGGTGCACATCGGCGGGCCAGGCGGCGGTTTCGTCCCGGCCGATGACGTGGTCGGCAAGGTATGGGCGATCGTCTGGCCGCTGGACCGCACCGAGATCCTCGACCGGCCGGAGATCTTCAACGACCAGGCGCTCGACGCGTCGTAGTCTGCGACGTGGTGAGAACAGCGTGAGCAGCCTTCCACGCGGCGCCACCGTACGGCGTGACGCGGGTCTGCACGGGTACGAGCGGGCCCTGCGCCGTGTCGGGCTGGCGCCCATCGCCGGGGTGGACGAGGCGGGCCGAGGCGCCTGTGCCGGGCCGCTGGTGGCTGCCGCCGTCATGTTGCCCGAGGGGAGGCGTGGCGTGGTCCCCGGGCTCGCCGACTCCAAGCTGCTGACGCCCGCCCGGCGGGAGCGCTGCTACCGCGAGGTCGTCGCCCGGGCCGAGGCCTGGTCGGTGGTGGCGGTGCCGTCCGGCGTCTGTGACGAGCTCGGGATGCACGTCGCGAACGTGCAGGCCCTCCGGCGGGCGCTGGCCCGGCTGTCGATCCGCCCGGCCTACGTGTTGACCGACGGTTTCGGCGTCGACGGGCTCGGCGTCCCCGGCCTGGCGGTATGGAAGGGCGACCGGGTGATCGCCTGCATCGCCGCCGCCTCGGTGATCGCCAAGGTCACCCGGGACCGGATGATGACCGAGTTGCACGACCGGCACCCCTCGTACGGCTTCGACGTGCACAAGGGGTACATCACTCGTGAGCACGAGCAGGCGCTGGACCGGCACGGGCCGTGCGCCGAGCACCGGCGTCGGTTCGTCAACGTCCGTGGCGCCGAGCAGCGGGCGGCGTGGGTGGGCACCGGCGTCGTCAGCCCGGAACTGGTGGGAGAGAACCGATGAGCACCGAGGACCTGGAGCAGTACGAGGCCGAGATGGAGCTCGCGCTGTACCGGGAGTACCGCGACGTGGTGAGCATCTTCAGCTATGTGGTGGAGACCGACCGGCGCTTCTACCTGTGCAACTCGGTGGATGTGAAAGTCCGCGCCGAGGCCGGCGACTCGTACTTCGAGGTGACGATGGCCGATGCCTGGGTCTGGGACATCTATCGCCCGGCGCGGTTCGCCAAGAAGGTGAAGGTGCTGACGTTCAAGGACGTCAACGTCGAGGAGCTGTCCAAGAACGACCTCAAGGTCCCGCCGCACTGACCGGCTGTCCCCAGGCCGGCCCCGGCAGCCGCCACCTCCCGTCGAAGAGGACCAGGGTGTCGGTGGAGGTGGTGACGTGGACACGAGTGGCGGCGGTGGACGGCGCGGGACGGGTGGACCGGTCCGAGCCGCCGTGGGCGGTTTCGGAGAGGAGACCGCCGCGCGACATCTGGTGGCGCAGGGGATGGCCATCCTCGACCGCAACTGGCGGTGCGACCTCGGGGAGATCGACCTGGTCGCTCGTGACCGTGACGTGCTCGTGGTGTGCGAGGTCAAGACCCGGCGCGGGGATCTGTTCGGCAGCCCGGCCGAGGCGGTCACCCCGCGCAAGGCGGCGCGGCTGCGCCGCCTGGCCGCGCGGTGGCTGAGCGAGCACCCGCTCACTCCTGCTGACGTGCGCATCGACGTCGTGGGGGTGCTGCTGCCCCGCTCCGGCCCGCCGCTGGTGGAGCACCTCGTGGGGGTGTGCTGATGGCGCTCGCGCGCACCCGCTCGGTCAGCATCGACGGCGTCCGCGGGCACGTGGTGGAGGTCGAGGCCGACATCAGCCGCGGCCTTCCCGGCACCACCCTGGTCGGATCGGTTGACGCGTCGCTGAGCGAGGCCCGCGACCGGTGCCGGGCCGCGGTGCTGAACACCGGGCGCAGTTGGCCGAACCGGAGGCTGACGATCGCGCTGTCCCCGGCCTCGCTGCCGAAGACCGGAGCACACTACGACCTCGCGATCGCCGTCGCGGTGCTGCTCGCCGCCGAGGAGCTCCCCCGACCGGCCGTCGGCGACAGCCTGCGCGACGCGGTGCTGCTGGGGGAGCTCGCCCTGGACGGGCGGCTGCGGGCCGTCCCCGGGGTGCTCCCTGCGACGCTCGGCGCGGTGCAGGCCGGGCTCTCGCGGGTGCTGGTGCCGGAGGCGAATGCCGCCGAGGCGGCCCAGATCCAGGGCGTGCGGGTGGTGGCCGCCCGGTCTCTGCGGCACGTGCTCGCGCTGCTGACCGGGACCGAGCCTCCAGACGACCCCCCCGTCGAACCGTTACGCGAGCCCGGCGGGCGCGGTTGGCGCAGCGACCGGCGGGTCGCCGGTCTCGACCTGCGAGACGTCGCAGGCCAGGACGACGCCCGGTTCGCCGTCGAGGTCGCCGCCGCAGGCGGGCACCACCTGCTCCTGTCCGGGCCGGCCGGCGCGGGCAAGACCATGCTCGCCGAACGGCTCCCCGGCGTGCTGCCCGATCTCGAGCCGGACGCCCGCATCGAGGTCAGCGCGGTGCACTCGGTGGCCGGCATGCTGGTGCCGGAGGACCCGCTGGTGCGGCGGCCGCCGTTCATCGACCCCCATCACAGCGCGAGCGCAGTCAGCATCATCGGCGGCGGAAGCAGGGTGATCCGTCCGGGTGCGGTCAGCCTCGCGCACCACGGCGTGCTGTTCCTGGACGAGGCTCCAGAGTTCTCCGTCGACGTCCTCGAGGCGCTGCGCCAACCACTGGAGACCGGCCAGGTGACGATCAGTCGGGCCAGCCGCACGGCCTGGTTCCCCGCCTGTTTCCAGCTCGTGCTGGCGATGAACCCCTGTCCCTGCGGCCTCCCGGGCTCGGACTGCACCTGTGCCCCGGCGGCCCGGCGTCGGTACCGGCAGCGGCTGTCCGGACCGGTCCGGGACCGCGTGGACATCTCCCGGGTGGTGCACCCCGTCGGGCGGCACCAGGTCCTCGACGGGCTGGCCCGACCGGAGCCCACCGCCATCGTCGCCGCTCGCGTCGCCGAGGCGAGGGACCGGCAGCGTCGTCGGATGGCCGGCACTCCGTGGAGACGCAACGCCGACGTGCCCGGCAGCGAGCTGCGTCGCCGCTGGCCACTGTGCGCCGACGCCACCGCTCGGTTCCCATCGGGGGCCGGGCCAGATCGGCTGACCGCGCGCGGGATGGACCGCATCGTGCGGATCGCGTGGACACTCACCGACCTGCGCGGCGGCCAGCGACCGGGCGCGGACGAGGTCGCGTTCGCGCTGGCGCTTCGCAGCGGAGCCGGGTTGCCGGCGGGCTCCCGCTCGTGACGGCGTGGCCCGACGAGCGCTCTGCCCGCGCCTGGCTCAGCGCCCGCGTCGAACCCGGTCTGCCGGCGGTCGCCGCGCTGGTCACGCAGGTCGGGGCGAGCGAGGCGGTGCGGGCGCTGGCGACCGGGCGGACCGTGCCGGGTGTCCGCCCGCTGTGTGACCCGGACCCCGGGTCGACGGCGACGAAGGTGCTGGCCGGCGCGGCTCGCCGCGGGCTGCGCTGGGTGTGCCCCGGCGACGAGGAGTGGCCGGTGGGTCTCGACGCGCTCCCGCGCGCCGGGACGTTGCACGCCCGAGGTGGCCTGCCGTACGGCCTCTGGGTCCGCGGCGTCCACGACCTCCGCGCCCTGTGCGGCCAAGCGGTGGCAGTGGTCGGGTGCCGCGCGTCGACCGCCTACGGCGACGACGTCACCGGTGACATCGCCGCCGGGCTGGCGGAGGCCGGGATCGGCGTGGTGAGCGGAGCGGCATACGGGATCGACGCCGCCGCCCACCGCGGGGCACTGGCGGTCGGGGGCCGCACCGTCGCCGTGCTCGCCTGCGGGGCAGACGTCGTCTACCCGCGTGGACACGAGGAGCTGCTCCATCGCACCGCCGCCCAGGGGGTGGTGGTGAGCGAGGCCGCGCCCGGTGCGCACCCGACCCGGATCCGCTTCCTGGCTCGGAACCGACTGATCGCGGCCCTGTGTCAGGGCGTGCTTGTGGTCGAGGCGGCTTGGCGGAGCGGCGCGCTGACCACGCTGAAATGGGCCGAGCGGCTGGGGCGGGTCTGCCTCGGCGTGCCCGGCCCGGTGACCAGCACGACGTCCGCCGGAGTGCATCTGGCGCTGCGTGAGCACCGGGCCGAGCTCGTGACCTCGGCGGCCGAGGTGCGCGAGGCGGTGGCGCCGATCGGCAGCCGGGTTCCCGGTGTCGCTGCCTACGGCCGCGGGGAGACCCGCATGCCCGACCTGCTGCCTGCCTTGCACGTCGAGGTGCTGGAGGCGTTGCCGGTGGGGTCGACCGGACCGATCGATCGCACCGGGTCGGATGGCCCGGTGAGCGCCGGACGACTGGCCGCGGACCTTCGGCTCACGGCCGCTGTGGTCGAGGAGGCCTTGGCGGCGCTGCAGCGCGCCGGGCTGGCAGAGCCCGCCGCCGACGGCGGCTGGCGGCGCCGGCTGCGGCGCGCCGCCTTGCCCGAGGGGGGAGGCCGCCGCACGCTGCCCTGATGGATGCAGCAGCCGGCGCGGACGGCGCGCCGGACGGCTGGGACGCGGTCCTGGACGTGTACGCCGATCACCTGCGCCTGGAGCGCGGGCTGTCCCCGCACACCGTCCGCGGCTACCGCACCGACCTGGCCGACCTCGCCGAGCACGCCCGTCGGGCGCGAGTGCACCGCCCGGCGGATCTCTCGTTGCGGTTGCTCCGGAGCTGGTTGGCCGCCCAGCAGTCCCGCGGTCGGGCCCGGACAACCGTGGCCCGCCGGGCCACGTCGGTCCGGGTGTTCACGGCCTGGCTGCTGCGCACCGGTCGGGCCGCGACCGACGCCGGTGCGCTGCTGGTCACGCCGAGGCGGCACCGCCCGCTGCCGGCGGCGCTGCGGGGGGACCAGATGCGGGCCGTGCTCGACGCCGCGGTGGAGAGCGCGCGCGACCAAGGCCCCACCGGGCTCCGCGACGTCGCGATGCTGGAGCTGCTGTACGCCACCGGGATCCGGGTGGCCGAGCTGACCAGTCTGGACGTGGACGACGTCGATCATGAGCGGCTGCTGGTCCGGGTCCTCGGCAAGGGCAGCAAGGAGCGCTCCGTCCCGTACGGACGGCCCGCCGCGGCCGCGCTGCACGGCTGGACGGCGCGCGGGCGGCCGGCGCTGGCGACGGGGCGCAGCGGACCGGCACTGTTCCTAGGCGCGCGAGGTGGCCGGATCGACCCGCGGACCGTGCGGCGGGTCGTGCACCAGCGGGTGGCCGCAGTCGAAGGCGCACCGGATCTCGGGCCGCACGGCCTGCGGCACACCGCAGCCACCCACCTGCTCGAAGGCGGTGCCGACCTGCGCTCGGTGCAGGAACTGCTGGGTCATGCCTCGCTGGCGACCACCCAGGTGTACACCCACGTAAGCGCCGACCGGTTGCGGGCCGCCTACCGCCTCGCGCATCCACGCGCCTGACCGGGGCGCCACCCCGACCGGGAGCAGCCGGATCGGCCCGGAGCCCAACAGGGCCAGCGGGTCGACGTACCGCTCGCCGACCCGGGCGCCGAGGTGCAGGCACGCGATCGGCAGGCAGTGCCCGCCGCCCAGCGTCACCGTGCCCACCACCGCGCCCGGCCGGACCCGGTCACCGCGGCGGACCGTGGGCGCCACCGGCTCATAGGTCGTGCGCACGCGGCCGTGGTCCACCACCACGACACCCCGCCCGGCGACCGGACCGGCGAAGCTGACCCGGCCGGCAGCCACCGCGAACACCCACTGGCCCACCGACGCGAGCAGGTCGGCGCCGCGGTGCCCGGGGCCGTAAGGACCCAGCGGCGGCACGAACGGGTGCACAACGGTCGGGGTCGGTCGGAGCGGCCAGACCCAACCGGTCTGGCCGGCCGCCTCGGCGGCAGCCGCAGCGGGCATGAGGGCGAGGGAGGCGGTGGCGACCAGTGCGATCACCCCGCGACACAGACGGGACATGCTCGCAGCCTGCGCGGCACGGCGAGGCGCTGCCGGACCCGGTCGATGGGGCTGTGGAGGCCGGGGCGTGCGCGATTGGGCTGTGCACGGTGTCCTCCCGTAGGATGCGACCCAGCGGCTCGCCTGGCGAGTCGACTTCGCACGCCCGCAACCCGTCCGCGACGGGGTTGCTCCCACCGGTCCCCGGCTCGCGCCGGAGGCAGGGAGCACACCGCAGGCGTCAGGGCGCCGGCACCCGTCGGCGCGACAACCGGACCGACGGCTGCCCCCGGGCCGTCGTCAAGAAGAGGGAGCACGGCCATGGCCGTCGTCACCATGCGACAGCTGCTTGAGAGCGGCGTCCACTTCGGGCACCAGACCCGTCGGTGGAACCCGAAGATGAAGCGCTTCATCTTCACCGAGCGCAACGGCATCTACATCATCGACCTGCAGCAGTCGCTCGCCTACATCGACCGCAGCTTCGAGTTCGTCCGTGAGACGGTCGCGCGAGGCGGGCAGATCCTGTTCGTCGGGACCAAGAAGCAGGCCCAGGAGGCCATCGCCGAGCAGTCCATGCGGGTCGGGATGCCGTATGTGAACCAGCGCTGGCTCGGCGGGATGCTCACCAACTTCCAGACGGTGCACGAGCGGCTGAAGCGGCTCAAGGAGCTCGAGGAGGTCGACTTCGACGACGTCGCCGGCTCCGGGCGGACCAAGAAGGAGCTGCTCGGCATGCGGCGCGAGCGGGACAAGCTCAACCGCAGCCTCGGCGGCATCCGGGACATGGGCCGCACGCCGGCCGCCGTCTGGATCGTGGACACCAAGAAGGAGCACCTGGCCGTCGACGAGGCCAAGAAGCTCGGCATCCCCGTGGTCGCGGTGCTGGACACCAACTGTGATCCCGACGACGTCGACTACCCCATCCCGGGCAACGACGACGCCATCCGGTCGGTGACCCTGCTGACCAGGGTGATCGCGGACGCGGTCGCGGAGGGGTTGATGGCCCGGTCCGGCGTGCGCACGGGTGAGGAGCCGGCCGGTGCCGAGGTCGGCGCCGACGAGCCGATGGCGGAGTGGGAGCGTGAGCTGCTCGCCGGCGCGGCGAGCGAGGCGGCAGCAGCGGCCACCAGCGCCACGGCCGAGCCGACGGACACGGCCGAGCCGACGGACACGGCGGAGCCGACGGACACGGTCGAGTCGACCGAGCCGACCGCCGATGCGCCGGGCGACCGTCCGGCCGCGTCCGAGGCCACCGAGGCGACCGCCGCGGCCGCCGTCGCAGGGTCAGGGGACACCGCGGGCGACGCCTCCGCCGCGGCCGCCGATGCGGTCGAGGCCGAGGCAGAGGCGCCGGCCGGCACCGCCCCGGAGCCCGACAAGGCCTGACCGGACTGCCGGTCCCGAAACTGCTCGCAGTTCGAGCGCAGACAACAGCCGGCCCGGCCGATCGCCGGACGATCGCCGGCCGACCGTGAGCAAGGAGACGAGATCCCCATGGCGAACATCACCGCCACCGACGTGAAGAAGCTCCGCGACCTGACCGGCGCGGGGATGATGGACTCCAAGAACGCCCTGGTCGAGGCCGACGGCGACCTCGACAAGGCGATCGAGGTCCTGCGGATCAAGGGTGAGGGCAAGGCGGCCAAGCGCGGCGCCGAGCGCACCGCTGCCGCCGGGCTGGTGGCGTCGGCCGGGAACGCCCTCGTCGAGCTGAACAGCGAGACCGACTTCGTCGCCAAGTCCGAGCAGTTCCAGCAGCTCGCCGACGCCGTCGCGGCAACCGCCAACCGTGCCCGCGCGGCCGACCGGGAGGCGCTGGCCGCCGCCGCGCTCGATGACGGTCGTACGGTCGAGCAGGCGCTGGGCGAGCTGGCGGCCGTGATCGGGGAGAAGCTCGAGCTCGGCCGGGTCGCGTACTTCGACGGTCAGGTCGCCACCTACATGCACCGACGCGCCAGCGACCTCCCACCCACCGTCGGCGTGATCGTGGAGTACGACGGCGGTGACGTGGAGGCGGCCAGGGGGGCGGCCATGCAGGTCGCCGCGATGCGGCCGCAGTACGTGTCCCGCGACGACGTCCCGGAGGACGTCGTCGCCAAGGAGCGGCAGATCGCCGAGGCGACCGCCCGCGAGGAGGGCAAGCCGGAGCAGGCGCTGCCCAAGATCGTCGACGGCCGGGTCAACGGCTTCTTCAAGGACGTCGTGCTGCTCGAGCAGCCGTCGGTCAAGGAGAACAAGCGGACCGTGCAGGCCGTCCTGGCCGACGCGGGCGTGACCCTGACCCGGTTCGCGCGGTTCGAGGTCGGACAGGGCTGAGCCCGGGGCCGGATCCGCTAGCGTCAGCTCGACCGATCACGCGGGAGGCGGCAGTCGTGAGCGCACAGCCGGGACAGCAGCAGCCGGACCCAACCACCCCGGCGACCGGGACGGAGCGTCCGGTCTACCGGCGGGCACTGCTGAAGCTGTCGGGCGAGGTCTTCGGAGGCGGCCGTCTGGGGGTGGACCCCGACGTGGTGAGTTCGGTTGCCCGGCAGATAAGCGACGTCGTCCGCTCCGGCGTGCAGCTGGCGGTCGTCGTCGGTGGGGGCAACTTCTTCCGCGGCGCCGAGCTGTCCACCCGAGGCATGGACCGGGCGCGGGCCGACTACATGGGCATGCTCGGCACCGTGATGAACTGCCTCGCGCTGCAGGACTTCCTGGAGAAGCAGGGCATCGACACCCGGGTCCAGACCGCGATCACCATGGGTCAGGTCGCCGAGCCGTACATCCCGCGACGCGCCGCCCGGCACCTGGAGAAGGGGCGCGTCGTGATCTTCGGCGCCGGTGCCGGCATGCCGTACTTCTCCACCGACACGGTGGCGGCGCAGCGCGCCTTGGAGATCAGCTGCGACGTCCTGCTGCTGGCTAAGAGCGGGGTCGACGGCGTCTACGACGCGGACCCGCGGCTCGACCCCACCGCGGTCAAGTTCGACGCCGTGGACTATGGCGAGGTCCTCGGCCGTGGCCTCCAGGTCGCCGATGCCGCCGCGTTCGCACTCTGCAGGGAGAACAACCTCCCGATCGTCGTCTTCAACCTTGCCGACGGGAACATCGCTCGCGCCGTTCGGGGTGAGAAGATCGGCACGGTGGTCTCCGCGGGCTGACCCGCGGCGGCCGATCGACGACCCCACACCGAGGCGAGGACCCACGTGATCGACCAGACCCTGCGCGAGGCAGCCACGAAGATGGACAAGGCCGTCGAGGTCGCCAAGGAGGAGTTCGCGGCGATCCGCACCGGGCGGGCGCACCCGCAGATGTTCGCCAAGATCACCGCCGACTACTACGGCACCCCGACGCCGATCCAGCAGCTGGCCGGCTTCCAGATCCCGGAGGCCCGCGTCGTCGTCATCTCGCCGTACGACATGTCGGCCAAGCAGGCCATCGAGAAGTCGATCCGCGACTCCGACCTCGGCGTGAACCCGACCGACGACGGCAAGGTGCTCCGCGTGGTGCTTCCGGAGCTGACCGAGGAGCGCCGCAAGGAATACATCAAGCTGGCCAGGTCGAAGGCCGAGGAGGGGCGGGTCGCCGTGCGCAACATCCGCCGCTCGGCCAAGCAGACGCTCGAGCGGGCGGAGAAGGACGGCGAGGTCGGGCAGGACGACGTCGCCGGTGCGGAGAAGCGCCTGGACGGTCTCACCAAGAAGCACACCGACGCGATCGACGAGCTGCTGCAGCACAAGGAAGCCGAGCTGCTCGAGGTGTGAACGACTCAGACCGCGACGCCCGGCCCGAGCCGGCCTCGATGAGCCCCGCGCCCGGGGATCCGGCTCCAGGTGCCCCGGCCGACCCTGCCGTCCGCCGCAGCCGGGCCGGTCGCAACCTCCCGGCGGCGATCGCGGTCGGAGTCGGCCTGGGGGCCGTCATCCTGGCGTCCCTCTTCGTCGTCCGCGTCGGGTTCCTCGGGGTGGTCGTGCTGGCCGCCCTGCATCGGCATCTGGGAGCTGGCGAACGCCCTCGCCAGCAACGGCACTCGGCTGCCCGTCGTGCCGGTCAGCCTCGGCGGTGTGGCGATGCTCGTCGGTGCCTGGGCAGGGGGAGCCGAGCTGCTCGTCGTGGCCACCGGCCTCAGCGTGCTCGGTGTGCTGGTCTGGCGGCTGCCGTACGGCGCCGAGGGATTCGTCCGGGACACCACGGCGGCGATCTTCGTGCTCGGGTACGTCCCGCTGCTGGGGGCCTTCGTCGTGCTGATGCTGGTGCCCGACGACGGCGCCCAGCGGATCGTGGCCTTCATCGTCGCCACCATCGCCTCCGACGTCGGTGGCTACGCCACCGGGGTGCTGGCCGGCCGGCACCCGATGGCGCCCACGATCAGCCCGAAGAAGTCGTGGGAGGGTTTCGCCGGGTCGGTCCTGGTGAGTGCGGTCGCGGGGTGGCTACTGGTCGTGCACGTCCTCGACGGGGACGTCTGGGTCGGCATCCTGCTCGGCACGCTGACTGCCGTGGCGGCGACCACCGGCGATCTGTCGGAGTCCTTGGTGAAGCGGGACCTGGGCATCAAGGACATGGGTTCCCTGCTCCCTGGGCACGGGGGCATGATGGACCGGCTCGACTCGCTGCTGTTCGTCGCTCCCGTCGCGTGGTTCGTCCTGGACACGCTGGTCCCGGTCGCCGGCTGACGGCGGCCGGTCGGGCCGGTCGGAGGGAGCCGGCGTGGCCGCGATCGACATCGATGCGCTCTGGGACTTCGAGGACCCGGCCGGCTCCCGGGAGAGGTTCGTCGCCGCCGCGCGCGGTGCGAGCGGGGATGACCGGCTCGTTGTCCGCGCTCAGATCGCCCGTTCCTACGGCGTCGAGCAGGACGTCGGGCGGGCCCGGTCGTTGCTCGCCGAGCTGGAGCCGCTGTTGGCCTCGGCCGGACCCGCGGCCCGGGCGACGTACTGGCTGGAGCTGGGCCGTACGTACGTCTCCGCGGCGCACGACCCAGCGCGGGTGACCGCTGCGGACCGGGACGTCGCGATGGGGGCCTACCGGTCCGCCGCGGACGAGGCGCGGGCCGCCGACTCGGACGGGCTGCTGGTCGACGCCCTGCACATGGCGGCGATGGTCCCCCCGAACGCAGACGAGCGCATCGCCCTGGCCGAAGAGGCCGTGGCGGCGGCGGCCGCGTCCGCGCAGCCTGCCGGTCGGCGGTGGCTCGGGACCGCCCTGCACAACCTCGGCTACGAGCAGGCGACCGCCGGCCGGCAGGGCGAGGCAGACGTGACCCTGCGAGCGGCTCTCGCGGTGCGTGTCGACGGGAACGACGAGGTGGCGACGCGGGTGGCTCGGTGGATGGTGGCGTGGAACCTCAGACTCTCCGGTGAGTTCGACACCGCGCTGCGGATGCAGGAGGAGCTGCAGGCCGACTGCGTCGCCGCGGGGACGCCGGATCCGTTCGTCGACGACGAGCTCGCGCTGCTGCGTGCTCGCCCGGCCGGTCCGACGTGAGATCCTCGACGCGATGAGTGCTCCCGAACCGGCTGCCAGGACCAGCCTGCCGCTGGTCTTCGCGGCCCCCCGGCGCGGCAAGCCGCCCCGGCACCTCGCCGACCTGTCCGTGCAGGACCGGCGTGCTGCCGTGACCGAGCTGGGGGAGCCGGGCTTCCGCGCCCAGCAGCTGTCCCGCCACTACTTCGGCCGGCTGGTCGACGATCCGGCTCAGATGACCGACCTCCCCAGCTCCGCCCGTGACACGCTGGTAGGTGAGCTGCTCCCGACCCTGCTGACGCCGGTGCGCACCCTCGACGCGGACGGCGGGGCCACGCGCAAGACGCTGTGGCGGATGCACGACGGTGGCCTGGTGGAGTCGGTGCTGATGCGTTACCCCGGACGGGTCACGATGTGCGTCTCCTCCCAGGCCGGCTGCGGGATGGCCTGCCCGTTCTGCGCCACCGGCCAGGCCGGGCTGCAGCGCAACATGTCGGCCGCCGAGATCGTCGAGCAGGTGCTTGCCGGTGCGCGCGCGTTGGCCCGGGGCGAGGTCCCCGGCGGTCCCGGCCGGGTGTCCAACGTGGTGTTCATGGGAATGGGCGAGCCGATGGCGAACTACCGGGCCGTGCTGGGCGCCGTGCGACGGTTGACCGACCCGGTCCCGGACGGGCTCGGCATGTCCGCCCGGGGCGTCACGGTCTCCACGGTCGGACTGGTGCCGCGGATGCGACAGCTGGCCGAGGAGGGGCTCCCGGTGACGCTGGCGCTGTCGCTCCACGCGCCCGACGACGAGCTGCGCGACGAGCTGGTGCCGGTGAACACGCGCTGGAAGGTCCGCGAAGCGGTCGAGGCGGCCTGGCAGTACGCCGCACGCACCAAGCGCCGGGTGTCCATCGAGTACGCCATGATCCGCGGCATCAACGACCAGGCATGGCGGGCGGACCTGCTCGGTGACGTGCTGACGTCGTACGGCGACTGGGGGTGGGTGCACGTCAACCTGATCCCGCTCAACCCCACGCCCGGATCGAAATGGACCGCGTCGGATCCTGCGGACGAGCGCGAGTTCGTTCGCCGGCTCCAGGCGAAGGGCGTGCCCACGACGGTGCGCGACACCCGAGGACAGGAGATCGACGGAGCGTGTGGGCAGCTGGCGGCGACGACGGGGTGACCCAGCACGGCGGCCGGCTGCCGCGGGTGGTGGCCACCGACCTGGACGGAACCCTGCTGCGCAGCGACGGCTCGCTGTCGGACCGGACTCGGGTGGCGCTGTGTGCCGTCGAGGCGGCCGGGATCGAGGTCGTCATCGTCACCGCGCGGCCGCCGCGCTGGGTCGACCCGCTGGCCGACGCGGTCGGCGGTCACGGGACGGTGCTGTGCTCCAACGGCGCCTTCGTCTATGACGTCCCGGCACGCCGGGTGACCGACGCCCGCACGATTCCCCACCCCGACCTCACCCAGGCGACGCGGACTCTCCGAGCCGCTGTGCCCGAGGTGGTCTTCGCCGTCGAGCGCGCCGACGGCTTCGGCCGGGAGCCGGAGTGGACCGAGCTCTACCGGGTCCCGGCGGACCATCCGGTCGGATCCGTGGAGGAGCTGGCTGGTCCGGGCGTCGGCAAGCTGCTCGCCCGGGCCCCGAACACCGCGTTCGCCGAGTTCCACCGGCACGGCTCCCGGCTCGTCGCGCCGTACGGCGAGGTCGGCTTCTCCGGGGCGGTAGGGCTGTTGGAGGTGACCGGACGCGGCGTGACGAAGTCGGCCTCGCTGGCCCGCTGGTGCGCAGCCAGAGAGGTTGCAGCAGGCGAGGTCTGGGCCTTCGGTGACATGCCCAACGACCTCCCCATGCTCGGCTGGGCCGGACGCGCTCACGCGGTTCACAACGCGCACCCCGAGGTCCGGTCGGTGGCCGACGTCGTCTGCGCGAGCAACGATGACGATGGCGTCGCGCGCTGTCTGGAGGCCCTTGTCGACGCGGCAGAGCGAGCGGAGTGAGCCCGTCAGCGGGGATCACCGCGACAGCGTCTCGGCGACCAGCAGGCCGAACCACTCCTGTTCGTCCACGGTCGCACCGCGCGACCGCAGCCAGGTGCAGACGTTGCGGCAGTCGCGGAGCAGGAAGTCCATCCCGTTCGGATTGCCGACGATGTCGACGACCTGTGGCAGGTCGATGATCACCAGCCGCCGCTCGGCCAGCAGGATGTTGTACGGCGACAAGTCGCCGTGGGCCCAGCCACGCCTGGCCAGCTGCAGCATCGCCGCCAGCAGCTGGTCGACGATCTCGGACAGCAGGTCCGCATCCGGCCGGACCTGGACCAACCGGGGGGCGGCTGCCCCGTCGACGTGGACGAACTCCATCAGCAGCTCGGTGCCGTCCACCTGCACCGGATAGGGCACCGGGACACCGTCGGTCCACAGCGTCGTCAGCGCCGTCCACTCGGCCTGTGCCCAGGTCGCGGCGGCGACGGCGCGTCCGTGCGCGGTCCCGCGAGCCAGCGCCCTGGCGTCCCGGGTGTTCCGGGTCCGACGACCGTCGGTGTAGGCCGTGCTTCGGGAGAAGGTGCGGTGCTCGAGTGTGCGGTACCGCTTGGCAGCCAGCAGGCTGGTGCGCCGGGGGTCCAGCGAGGCGGTCCGGTCGACCAGGAACACGTCCGCCTCCTTGCCGGTCTTGAGCACACCGAGCTCGGAGTCCACCGCCGAATCGTCGGTGACCAGCCAGTCCGGCTGCGGCTCGGGTCCGCGGCAGCCGCGCTCGACGGTGTTCCAGGTGGACCACCGCTGGCCGTCGCCGAGCGACTCGGCGACGGGGGTGAAGGGAAAAGCGAAGCGGGAGGGATCCGCAGACACACGAGCTCCAAGGGGCGAGTGGCGTCCCTCTCGGCCGGTGCGGGTGAGGCAGCGGTCAGCGAGCCGGGCGCCGGGTGGCGAGGCCGTGGAGGGCCTCGAGGGCGGCGATGGTCATCGGGCGGCCCTCCCTCTCCTCGGTGTCGCGGTCGGCACGGACCAGGCTCGTGTCCGTGCGGGGGACAGCGTGCGCGACCGAGCGCCCCGACGGCAAGCCCTTTTCCCCGAGGGGAGGCCGACCGGACCGCGCTGGCGCCGGGACACCACCCGTGGCTAGATAGGTGCCCATGGGTGCCTACGAGCAGACGTACCGGGCCAGCATCGAGGACCCGGAGGCGTTCTGGGCCGAGCAGGCATCGGCGGTGGACTGGATCCGGAAGCCGCGGCAGGTGCTGGACGCGTCGGCCGCGCCGTTCTACCGCTGGTTCCCCGACGCGAGCATGAACACCTGTTTCAACGCCCTGGACCGGCATGTGGCCGCCGGCCGCGGGGACCAGCCCGCGCTTATCCACGACAGTCCTGTCACCGGGACCCAGCAGACTCTGACCTACGCGCAGCTCACCGAACGGACCGCCGCGTTCGGGGGAGCGCTGCGACGCCTCGGCGTCGGCCCGGGGGACCGGGTCGTCATCTACATGCCGATGGTGCCCGAGGCGGTCATCGCGATGCTGGCCTGCGCCCGGCTCGGAGCGGTGCACTCAGTGGTGTTCGGCGGGTTCGCGCCCAGCGAACTGGCGGCCCGCATCGACGACGCGCAGCCCACGGTGGTCGTCGCGGCGTCCTGCGGGATCGAGCCGTCCCGGGTGGTGGAGTACAAGCCGATGCTCGACCGCGCCCTGAAGCTGAGCGAACACGAACCGGACTTCTGCGTGCTGCTGCAGCGCCCACAGGCCGTGGGGACCCTGGTCGAGGGACGCGACGTGGACTGGTCTGTCGCGATGAAGGCAGGTGCCGCTGACCCGGCCGAGTGCGTCGAGGTGGCGGCCACCGACCCGCTGTACGTGCTCTACACCTCCGGCACGACCGGCAAGCCCAAGGGGATCGTCCGGGACAACGGTGGCCACGCCGTCGCACTGGCGTGGTCGATGGCCAACGTCTACGACGTCTCCGCCGGCGACGTCTGGTGGACCGCCTCGGACGTCGGCTGGGTGGTCGGACACTCCTACATCGTGTACGCGCCGCTGTTGATCGGCGCCACCACCGTGCTGTACGAGGGCAAGCCGGTGGGGACCCCGGACGCCGGCGCGTTCTGGCGCGTGATCGAGGAGCACCGGGTCAGCGGCCTCTTCACGGCACCGACGGCGTTCCGGGCGATCAAGAAGGAGGACCCCGACGGGAAGCTGCGCGCCGAGCACGACCTCTCCAGCCTGCGGACGCTGTTCCTCGCCGGCGAGCGGCTCGACCCGGACACCTATCACTGGGCCGCCGACGGCCTGCAGATCCCCGTGGTCGATCACTGGTGGCAGACCGAGACCGGTTGGCCGATGGTGGCCAACCTCCGCGGGCTCGAGCCGATGCCGGTCAAGCCAGGGTCACCCACGGTGCCGGTGCCAGGCTGGGACGTGCAGGTGCTCGACCCGTCCGGAGAGCGGTGCCCGCCGGGTGCCGAGGGGGCGATCTGCGTCCGGCTGCCGCTGCCTCCCGGCTCGCTCCCCACGCTGTGGAACGACGACGAGCGGTTCGTCCAGTCGTACCTGTCGGCCCACGACGGCTACTACCTGTCCGGGGACGGCGGCAGCACCGACGAGGACGGCTACGTCTACGTGATGGGGCGCACCGACGATGTCATCAACGTCGCCGGGCACCGGCTCTCGACCGGCTCGATGGAGGCGATCCTCGCCGAGCATCCTGCGGTGGCCGAGTGTGCGGTGATCGGCGTCGCCGACGAGATGAAGGGCCAGGTGCCGCGCGGCTACGTCGTCCTGAAGGCCGGCGCCGACGTCGACCCCGAGGAACTGGAACGCGAGCTGATCGCCGCCGTCCGGGACCGGATCGGAGCGGTGGCGGTGTTCCGGACGGTCGTGGTCGTGCCCGCGCTGCCGAAGACCCGGTCGGGCAAGATCCTGCGCCGGTCCATGCGCGAGCTCGCGGACGGCCAGGAGGCGCCGGTGCCCTCGACGATCGAGGATCCGGCCGTGCTGGACACCCTCCGCCCGTTGCTCGCCGGCACCGACGACCCGTCCGCGAGGGGCTGAGCGCCGGATCAGGACCGGCCGAACCTGCGACGTGGGCCGCCGAGGAAGGGGGACAGGGCCGCGGCGATGGCACTGGGTCGTCGGGTGAACCGTTCCTCCGCGTCGGCGACACCCATCAGTCGAAGGCCCGCATTCACCTCCAGCCACCGCAGCGGCTCGGGCTCCCATCGTCGCGAGCGGTGGCCGACCCAGGGGAGGTCCACGAGCTCGGTGTTCCGGCCGGTGATCAGATCGGCCAACGTGCGGCCGGCCAGCTGCGAGGTGCCGACGCCGTCACCGACGTAGCCGCCGGCCCAGGCGAGCCCGGTCGAACGGTCCAGCCCGACGGACGCGTGCCAGTCCCGCGGAACCCCGAGCGCGCCGCCCCAGCGGTGGGTGAACGTCACGTCACGGAGCACGGGGAACAGCTCACGAACGGTCTCCTCGAGCTGGCCGAACACCACCGGTTCCCGGTCGTAGTCCGGACGCACCCGGGAGCCGAAGTGGTACGGGGCTCCGCGCCCACCCAGCGCGAGCCGGCCGTCGGCGGTCCGTTGCGCGTAGATGATGAGGTGACGCCCGTCGGTGAGCGTCTCGCGTCCGGCCAGGCCGATCTGCTCCCACACGTCGTCCGGCAGCGGCTCGGTCGCCACCATCAACGAGTAGACCGGCACCAGCCGACGGCGCTCGCCGGCCAGCGACCGGGTGTAGCCCTCGGTGGCGCGCACCACCACGTCGGCCCGCACCCGGCCGTGGTCGGTACGGACCTCGCCCGACACGATCTCGCGGACCGCGGTCTGTTCATGGATGCGTACGCCGCGGCGCTCGACCGCGCGGGCCAACCCGCGGACGAGCCGAGCCGGGTGCACGGCAGCGCAGTGCGGCGTGAACGTCGCCCCGAGCACGTCGGTGGCCGCGCACCGCTCCCGGGCGGCCCGGGCGCCCAGCAGCATCAGGTCCGCCGGACCGACGCCCCAGGACCGGGCGGACGTGACCGCGCGCCGCAGCCGGCGCAGTTGCACCGGCGTGCGCGCCAGCTCGAGGGTGCCACCCCGTCTGGTACTGCGCGTCGATGCCCTCGGCCTCCGCCACGGCGCCCACGTCCTTGACGCTGTCCTGCAGTGCCCGCAGCTGTCGTCGTACGGCCGCTCGGGCCGATACCGCGTCGCCGCCGGTCCGCGCCCGCGCACTCTGCTCGAGGCGGTCGGCGTCGACGGGGAACAGCGCGGAGCACCAGCCACCGTTGCGCCCGGAGGCCCCGAAGCCGGCCACCTCGCGCTCCAGCACCGCCACCCGCAGCGACGGATCGACGCGGGTCAGGTGGTAGGCCGTCCACAACCCGGTGAACCCTGCCCCGACGACCGCCACGTCGACGTCGACCGAACCGGGCAGGGCCGGTCGCGGTTCCCAGCCGTCGTCAGCGGTGTCGTGCCACAGCGACAGCGAGGCGTATCCGCCCTGCGAGCCGTCAGCCGTGGACGCGTTCAGCGCACACCCCAGGAATACGTCTGCTTGCGCAGGCGCAGGTAGACGAACGTCTCGGTGGACCGGACCCCGGGAAGTGCCCGGATCCGGGTGGAGAGGATCTCCAGCAGCTCCTCGTCACTCTCGCAGACGACCTCGGCGAGCACGTCGAAGCTGCCGGCGGTGATCACCACATAGTCGATCTCGGCCATCTCCGCGAGCTGGTCGGCCACCTGGTCGAGCGGCCCCTCGACGCGGATCCCGATCATCGCCTGGCGGGCGAAACCGAGCTCCAGCGGATCGGTGACGGCCACGATCTGCATCGCGCCGCTGTCGATCAGGCGCTGCACCCGCTGCCGGACCGCAGCCTCGGACAGTCCCACCGCCTTGCCGATGGCGGCGTAGGGTCGGCGGCCGTCTTGCTGCAACTGCTCGATGATCGCCTTGGAGGTGGCGTCCAGCAGGCTGGCCGCCCCGTTGCCGACACTCGCTCGTCGTGTCACGCCGAGCATCCTGACGGCCTAGACCGCTACTACACAAGGCATGACGACGTGTAATCCGTGGCGAAACGCAATCGTGACAACGGAATCGCTTGTGTCTCGCCGGACGCTCTGCGACGATTCCAGCGCCGACGCAGATCAGGGGCAACCTCCAGGAGGCGAGCGGTTTCGTGACCACGGCCGGACACCAGTTCGTCGCGGGCGCGCGGCGGAAGGGGACCTCCGACCGTGCGCTCGACCTCGTCGACCCGGCGACGGGCGCGGTGCTCGGCAGCGCCGACCTGGCGACCTCGGTCGACGTGGACCATGCGGTCGCGGCCGCCCGGGAGGCGTTGCCGGGCTGGGCCCGCGCCACGCCCGCCGAGCGAGCCGGAGTCCTGCTCGCCTGGGCCCGGGTGCTGGAGTCAGGCGCGGAGGAGCTCGCCCGCACGGAGAGCTCGCAGACCGGCAAGCCGCTGCGGCTGACGACCGAGTTCGACGTCCCCGGCACGATCGACAACACGGCGTTCTTCGGTGGGGCGGCTCGGTTGCTGGAGGGGCACGCGGCGGGGGAGTACTCCGGCGACCACACGTCGTACGTCCGCCGTGAGCCGGTCGGCGTGGTCGGGTCGATCGCGCCGTGGAACTATCCGCTGCAGATGGCGGCCTGGAAGGTCCTGCCCGCTGTCGCCGCCGGGAACACGATCGTGCTCAAGCCGGCCGAGATCACCCCGCTGACGTCGATCGCGTTCGCCGAGGCCGCAACGATCGCCGGGATGCCCGATGGCGTCGTCAATGTCGTCACCGGCATCGGTCCCGAGGCGGGCGAGGCGCTCGTGTCGCACCCGGACGTCGCGATGGTGAGCTTCACCGGCTCGACCGCCGTCGGGCGGCGGGTGGCGGCGCTGGCGGTGGACGGCGCGCGGCGGGTGCACCTCGAGCTCGGCGGCAAGGCCCCGTTCCTGGTATTCGACGACGCCGACCTCGAGGCCGCTGTGCACGGGGCGGTCGCCGGTGCTCTCATCAACACCGGCCAGGACTGCACCGCAGCCACCCGCGCGATCGTGCACCGGTCCCTGCACGACGACTTCGTCGCAGGGGTGGCCGACCTGATGCGGTCGGTGCGGCTCGGGGTGCAAGACGACCCGGACACCGACCTCGGCCCGCTGGTCTCCGCCGCCCAGCGAGCGCGCGTGGCCAACCACGTGGACCGAGCCCGCGCGGAGGGGGCCAAGGTGGTGTGCGGTGGCCGGAACGGGCAGGGCGCCCTCGCGGCCGGCGCGTTCTACGAGCCGACCCTGGTCACCGGTGCCGGCCCGGGTAGCGCGCTGTGGCGCGAGGAGGTGTTCGGCCCCGTCCTGCTGTCCGTGCCCTTCGACACCGACGACGAGGGCATCGCCCTCGCGAACGACACTCCGTACGGCCTGGCGGCGTCCGCATGGACCCGCAGTGTGCACCGCGCACTGCGCGCCAGCCGGGACATCCAGGCCGGCTGCTGCTGGATCAACGACCACATCCCGATCGTGTCGGAGATGCCGCACGGGGGATACAAGGCCTCCGGCTTCGGCAAGGACATGAGCCGGTACTCACTCGAGGAGTACACCCAGGTCAAGCACGTGATGATGGACGTGACCGAAACCGCTCGCAAGCCCTGGCACCGCACCGTGTTCACCGACCGCAACGACCCCTGACGCTCGCCGGGAAGGACCTCCATCGATGAGTAACCGCCGCCGCCCCCTGCTCACCCCGCCACCGGGGCTCGCCCTGCCGGTGTCTCGACGGGGATTCCTGCGGGGCACGTCCGTCGGTGCGCTGACCCTGGCCGGCGGTGGCCTGCTGGCCGCCTGTGGCACGGAGGGCGCCACCCAGTCCGCGGAGTCCTGCAGCAGTGAGGACCTGTCCGAGAGCGAGAAGGTGGTCAACTGGTCGAACTGGCCGGCCTACATCGACCCGATCCAGCAGAAGGACTCGACCCTCGGTGCCTTCGAGGACGCGACCGGGCTCACCGTCGACTACACCGACGACGTCAACGACAACAACGAGTTCTACGCCAAGGTGCGTGACCAGCTGGGGGCCTGCGAGCCCACCGGTCGGGACATGTTCACCGTGACCGACTGGATGGCCGCCCGGATGATCGGGCTGGGCTGGATCCAGAAGCTGAACGGCGACAACCTCCCCAACTACCAGGCCAACCTGCTGGAGAACCTCCGAAGCCCGGTCTGGGACCCCGACCGGGAGTACTCCGTTCCTTGGCAGAGTGGGCTGACCGGCATCGCCTACAACGAGGACCTCACCGGAGAGGTGGGCAGCTTCGAGGACCTCGTCACCCGTTCCGACCTCAAGGGCAAGATCAGCCTGCTCAGCGAGATGCAGGACACGATGATCTTCATGCTGCTTATCGAGGGCTCCGACCCGGAGGACTTCACCGACGACGAGTTCTTCAACGCGCTCGACCGGTTGGAGGAGATCAAGGACTCGGGCCAGGTGCGACAGTTCACCGGCAACGAGTACCGCCAGGACCTCGCGCAGGGCAACATCCACGCCTGCGAGGCCTGGTCCGGAGACGTGATCCAGCTGCAGTTCGACAACCCGGCCATCAAGTTCGTCGCGCCGGAGGAGGGGCTGTCGCTGTGGAGCGACAACAGCATGGTTCCCAACCAGGCGTCGCACAAGACCAACGCCGAGAAGCTGATGGACTACTACTACGACCCGCAGGTGGCCGCGGAGCTGGTCGCCTGGGTCAACTACATCTGCCCGGTCCAGGGTGCGCGGGAGGCGATGGAGAAGATCGACCCCTCGCTGGTGGACAACGTGCTGATCTTCCCCGACGACGAGCTGCTCGCCTCGACCTACGACTTCATGTCGCTGGAGCCCGACAAGGAGCAGGAGTACCAAACCGCCTTCACCCGGGTCATCGGAGGCTGACAGCGTGAGCCAGGAGGCGGCCGCCACGAGCGACGGCGGAGGCGAGCTCCGCCTCGAGGGTGTGACCAAGCGGTTCGGCGACTTCGTCGCCGTGGACGACCTGCACCTGACCGTCCCTGCGGGCTCGTTCTTCGCCCTGCTCGGCCCGTCCGGATGCGGTAAGACCACGACGCTGCGGATGGTCGCCGGTCTGGAGCGCCCGACGGCCGGACGGATCCTCCTCGGCGACCAGGACGTCACCGTGGCCAAGCCCTATCGCCGACCGGTGAACACCGTCTTCCAGAGCTATGCGCTGTTCCCGCACCTGACCATCGAGGAGAACGTCGCGTTCGGGCTTCGCCGGCAGGGCCGGGAGCGCCGGGCGATCGAGCCGGCCGTGCGCGAGATGCTCGAGCTGGTGGAGCTCGGCGGCTTCGCCCACCGTCGTCCGTCCCAGCTGTCCGGAGGGCAGCAGCAGCGGGTGGCGCTCGCCCGGGCGTTGATCAACCGGCCGCAGGTGCTGCTGCTCGACGAGCCGCTCGGAGCGCTCGACCTCAAGCTGCGCCGGCAGATGCAGCTGGAGCTCAAGCGCATCCAGACCGAGGTCGGTGTCACCTTCGTCCACGTGACCCATGACCAGGAGGAGGCCATGACCATGGCCGACACCATCGCGGTCATGAACGCCGGCCTGGTGGAGCAGCTGGGCTCCCCGGGCGAGCTCTACGAGAGCCCGCGCACGACCTTCGTCGCCAACTTCCTCGGTCAGTCGAACCTGCTGGCCGG
Source organism: uncultured Actinomycetota bacterium (assembly GCA_963704295.1). Classification (GTDB taxonomy): domain Bacteria; phylum Actinomycetota; class Actinomycetes; order Propionibacteriales; family Nocardioidaceae; genus JACCVL01. The sequence goes on from OY969884.1 coordinate 2,565,365, forward strand.
TCAGGTCACCGGGCGCGCCGGAGACGACTTGTTGGTCGACGTGCACGGCACCAAGCTCTCGGTCCGGTCGGACCGGGCGCAGGCGAGCGAGGGGGAGGTGTGGCTGGGCATCCGGCCGGAGAAGGTCTTCCTCGCCCCGCAGGGCGAGGAGGCGAGCGGCAACACCCTGACCGGCGGCCGGGTGGTCGACGTGAGCTTCGTCGGCGTGAGCACGCAGTACATGGTGGCGCTGCCGTGGGGCCAGCAGCTGATGACCTTCGAGCAGAACACCGGCGCCCGTCCTCCGCTGCGGGCCGGGCAGGAGGTGGATCTGCACTGGGCGCCGGACCACGCCTTCCTGCTCGACCACGAACAGGACGCCGCGGCCGGTGTGGAGACGCTGGACGAGGACTCCGGCGGGTGAGCGCGCCCGTCGAGGCAGAGGCGACGTCCTCCAGCCCGCCCCCGTCCGACGTCGCGGCGTCGCGTGCCCGGCGCCGCACGGTGTTCCTGCTGCTGCTGCCTGGGGTCGTGTGGCTGCTGGCGTTCTTCGTCGCACCGATCTTCCAGCTGGTGGCGACCAGCCTGTACGACCCGAGCGGGTCGATCGAGACCGGGTACGCGGTCACGTTCTCCTGGCAGAACTACGCCGACGGCCTGGATTTCTACGCCCAGCCGTTCCTGCGCGCTCTGCTCTACGCCGGCAGCGCGACGGTGCTGTGTCTGCTGCTCGGGTATCCGCTGGCGTACGCGATCGCGTTCAAGTCCGGGCGCTGGAAGAACCTGCTGCTGATCCTCGTCATCGCGCCGTTCTTCACCAGCTTCCTGGTCCGGACGCTGGCCTGGAAGCTGATCCTCGCCGACAACGGCACGGTGGTCACGGCGCTGAAGAGCGTCGGCCTGGTCAGCGAGGACGGCCGGCTGCTGGCCACCGGCGTCGCCGTGGTCGCCGGGATCACCTACAACTTCCTGCCGTTCATGATCCTGCCGCTGTACGCGAGCCTGGAGAAGATCGACCCCCGGCTGATCGAGGCCGCGGGCGACCTCTACGCCTCGCCGGCTGCGGGCTTCCGCAAGGTGACGCTGCCGCTGTCGATGCCCGGGGTCGTGGCCGGGACGCTGCTCACGTTCATCCCCGCGGCGGGCGACTTCATCAACGCCCAGCTGCTCGGCGACACCAACCAGACCATGATCGGCAACGTCATCCAGGGGTTGTTCGAGGCCGGCGACTACCCGACGGCGGCGGCGATGTCGGTGACGTTGATGTTCGCGATCGTCGTCATGGTCGCGGTCTACATCCGACGCTCCGGGACGGAGGAGCTGCTGTGATCGCCCGGACGGGTCGATGGGTCACCGACCACATGGTGCTGATGGTGGGCATGCTCGTGCTGGTCTACCTGTTCGTGCCGATGATCGTCGTCATGGCGATGTCGTTCAACCAGCCGGCCAGCCGCGCCGCCTACAGCCTGGACGGCTTCACCCTGAAGAACTGGCAGAACCCCTGTCTGCCGGAGGGACTGTGCGACTCGCTCGCCGTGAGCCTGCAGGTGGGCGTGCTGGCCACCCTGGGGGCCACCATGCTCGGGACGCTGATGGCCTTCGCCCTGGTCCGCCAGCGGTTTTCCGGTCGCGCCACCGCCAACGTGCTGATCTTCCTGCCGATGGCGTCGCCCGAGGTGGTGCTCGGCGCCTCGCTGCTCGCCTTGTTCGTGGCGACCGGTTTCAGCGGCGTCCTCGGCTTCTGGACCATCCTGATCGCGCACATCATGTTCTGCCTGTCGTTCGTCGTGGTGACGGTCAAGGCCCGCCTGCAAGGGCTGGACTCCCGGCTGGAGCAGGCGGCGATGGACCTCTACGCCAACGAGTGGCAGACCTTCTGGCGGGTGACGTTCCCGCTGGTATTTCCCGGCATCCTGGCGGCGTCGCTGCTGGCTTTCGCACTCAGCTTCGACGACTTCATCATCACGAACTTCAACGCCGGTCGGACGACGACGTTCCCGATGTACGTGTGGGGCGCTGCGCAGCGCGACATCCCGATGCAGATCAACGTGGTCGGCACCGCGATGTTCCTGATCGCGGTGGTGGTGGTCGTGCTGCCGCAGCTCGTCCGCAGCTGGAGGTCCGGGGCGCGGGTATGACCACCAGCCGGTCCGACGTCCTCGCTGGACGCGTGCGGAGCGCGCTCGCCGACACCGAGCCGCGGTCGTACTGGCTGGACGAACTGCCCGACGAGGAGCCCGCACCACCGCTTGCCGGGCCGACGGACTGCGACCTGATGGTCGTGGGCGGCGGCTACCTCGGCCTGTGGACCGCCCTCGAGGCCCGTGCTCGCTATCCGGGTCGCGACGTGCTGCTGCTCGAGGCCGAGACCTGTGGTCATGCGGCCAGCGGGCGCAACGGCGGCTTCGCCGACCCCAGCCTCACCCACGGCTGGGGAAACGGTGTCGCCCGCTGGCCGGAGGAGACGGCGCAGCTGCGCCGCCTCGGTCTGGACAATCTGGCCGCCATCGAGCGGACGGTCGATGACTTCGGCATCGACTGCCGGTTCGAGCGGACCGGTGAGCTGCACGTGGCCACTCGCGAGCACGAGCTCGTCGACCTGCGCGCGGAGCACGAGGAGCGAGTCGCTGCCGGCGAGCGGACCGAGCTGCTCGACGCTGACGCCGTCCGCGCTCGGGTCGACTCGCCGACGTACCGGGGCGGGTTGTTCGATCCGGAGGCGGCCCTGCTCGAGCCGGCCCGGTTGGCCGCCGGCCTGCGCCGCGCCTGCCTGGAGGCGGGTGTCCGGGTGCACGAGCACAGCCCGGCCTTCGACCTGCGGCGCAGCGGGACGGGCGTCCAGGTGTCCACCCCCGAGGGTGTCGTGCGCGCCCGTGCGACGGTGCTGGCGACCAACGCCTACCCGCCGCTGCTGCGCCGGCTGCGGCTGATGACCGTGCCCGTCTACGACTACGTGTTGATGACCGAGCCGCTCACGACGCGGCAACGAGAGGCGCTCGGGTGGCGGGGGCGCGAGGGGATCGGAGACGCGTCGAACCTGTTCCACTACTACCGCCTCAGCCGTGACGACCGGGTGCTGTGGGGCGGGCTACGACGCCGTCTACCACTACGGGAGCCGGCAGTCCGCGGCGCTGGAGCAGCGGCCGCCGACGTTCGAGGTGCTCGCCGACCACTTCTTCACGACCTTCCCGCAGCTGGAGGAGATCCGGTTCACGCATGCCTGGGCGGGCTTGATCGACACCTCGACACAGTTCAGCGCGTTCTACGGGACCGCGTGGGACCGGCGGGTCGCCTGGGCGGCCGGCTTCACCGGCCTGGGCGTCGCCGCCACCAAGTTCGCCGCCGACGTGGTGCACGACCTGCTGGCCGGTGCCGACACCGAACGCACCCGGCTCTCGATGGTGCGCAAGACACCGCTGCCGTTCCCGCCGGAGCCGGTCCGTTGGCTGGGCATCGAGGCCACCCGCCGGTCGATGGCGCGGGCGGACCGCACCGGGCGGCGGAACCTGTGGTTGCGTACCCTCGACGCACTCGGCCTGGGGTTCGACTCGTAGTGATGCTGGAGAGGTGAGACCGATGACTGACGATCTGTTCGCCCGGCACAAGGCGGTGCTGCCGGCCTGGATGGCGCTCTACTACGACGAGCCGATGGAGATCGTCTCGGGCCAGGGGTGCCGCGTCACGGCCTCGGACGGTCGGACCTACCTCGACTTCTTCGCCGGGATCCTCACCAACATGCTCGGTTACAACGTGCCCGAGGTGCGTGCGGCGATCGAGGAGCAGGTCGGGCGCGGAGTGCTGCACACCTCCACGCTGTACCTGCTCCGTGGCCAGGTGGAGCTGGCGGAGAAGATCGCCCGGCTGTCCGGCGTCCCGGACGCGAAGGTGTTCTTCACCAGCTCCGGCACCGAGGCCAACGAAGCCGCGCTGCTGCTCGCCACCCAGTACCGGCGCAGCAACCAGGTGATCGCGCTGCGCAACAGCTACCACGGGCGCGCGTTCGCCACCGTGGGCGTGACGGGCAACCGCGGCTGGTCGGCGTCCAGCCTCAGCCCGGTCCAGGTGACCTACGCGCAGAGTGGGTACCGGTTGCGCAGCTCGTTCCGGGAGCTGCCGGACCAGGAGTTCATCGCTGCCTGCGTACAAGACCTCCGTGAGCTGTTGGTGACCACCACGGCGGGTGACGTCGCGTGCATGATCGCCGAGCCGGTGCAGGGCGTGGGTGGTTTCGCCATCCCGCCGGACGGCTTGTTCGGCGCCTATCAGGAGGTCCTCGACGAGCACGGCATCCTGTTCGTCTCCGACGAGGTGCAGACCGGGTGGGGTCGCACCGGCGACCACTTCTGGGGCTACGAGGCACAGCAGGTCCGCCCGCACGCGCTGACGTTCGCCAAGGGGATCGGCAACGGCGTGGCGATGGGTGGCGTGGTCGCCAGCGCCGAGTTGATGGACTGCCTGGGCGCCAACTCGATCTCCACCTTCGGCGGCAACCCGGTCGCGACCGCCGCGGCGAACGCCACGCTGGACTACGTGCTGGAGCACGACCTGCAGAAGCAGGCGGGCGTGGTGGGACGGCTGCTGCTGGACGGTCTGCGGGAGTCGATCGCCGCGCTGCCGGCCGTCGGCGAGGTGCGCGGGCGCGGCTTGATGATCGGGATCGAGATGGTGCGGCCCGGTGGCACCGATCCGGACCCGGCGGCGGCGGCCGCCGTACTCGAGGCGACCCGCACCCGCGGACTCCTGGTCGGCAAGGGCGGCCTGCACGGCAACTGTCTTCGGGTGGCGCCGCCGCTCACGCTGAGTGAGGCGGAGGCGAGGGAGGGGCTCGACCTGCTCGTGGACGCGGTGCGCTCGGCCACCTGACCCGCTGGCGGCCGTACTCTTTCACGGGGTACCCCGTGAAAGGCGCACTGCACGAGAGTCACAACCCCCGGGTCGCGCCGCTTTCACGGGGTACCCCGTGAAAGTGGCCTGCCTGGCTTAGAGCCGTGCCCATGCCTCGGTGAGAACCGAACGCAGGATCTGTTCGATCTCGTCGAAGTGCGACTGGTCGCAGACAAGTGGCGGCGCGAGCTGGATGACCGGGTCGCCGCGGTCGTCGGCGCGGCAGTACAGGCCGGCGTCGAACAGCGCCTTGGAGAGGAACCCGCGCAGCAGCCGCTCGGACTCGTCGTGGTCGAAGGTCTCCTTGGTCTGCTTGTCCTTGACCATCTCGATGCCGTAGAAGAACCCGTCACCGCGTACGTCGCCGACGATCGGCAGGTCGTGCAGCCGCTCCAGCGTGGCCCGGAAGTCGCTCTCGGTCCGCTGCACGTGCTCGTTCAGCTGCTCGCGCTCGAAGATGTCGAGATTGGCCATCGCGACGGCCGCCGACACCGGGTGCCCCCCGAAGGTGTAGCCGTGCGCGAACATCTCCGGGCCGTCGGCGAACGGCTCGAACAGCCGGTCCGTCGCGATCATCGCCCCCAGCGGGCTGTAGCCGGAGGTGAGGCCCTTGGCGCAGGTGATGATGTCCGGCTGGTACTCGTAGCGCTCGCAGGCGAACATGTGCCCGAGCCGGCCGAACGCGCAGATCACCTCGTCGGAGACCAGCAGCACGTCGTGCTTGTCGCAGATCTCGCGCACCCGCTGGAAGTAACCGGGCGGGGGCGGGAAGCAACCGCCGGAGTTCTGCACCGGCTCGAGGAACACCGCAGCGACCGTGTCCGGCCCTTCGAACTCGATCGCCTCGTCGATCCGATCCGCTGCCCAGCGACCGAAGGCCTCCGGGTCGTCACCGTGGACTGGCGCGCGGTAGATGTTGGTGTTCGGGACGCGGAAGGTGCTCGGCACCAGCGGCTCGAACGGGGCCTTCATGTCCGGCAGCCCGGTGATCGACAGCGCTCCCTGCGGCGTGCCGTGGTAGGCGATCGCCCGGCTGATGACCTTGTGTTTGGTCGGCTTGCCGGTGAGCTTGAAGTACTGCTTCGCGAGCTTCCAGGCGCTCTCCACTGCCTCGCCCCCACCGGTGGTGAAGAAGACCCGGTTCAGGTCGCCGGGGGCGTAGTCCGCCAGCCGGTCCGCGAGCTGGATCGCGGTGGGGTGCGCGTACGACCACAGCGGGAAGAACGCCAGCTCGCCGGCCTGCTTGGCGGCCGCCTCGGCCAGCTCGCTGCGGCCGTGCCCCACCTGAACCACGAACAGCCCGGACAACCCGTCGAGGTAGCGGCGGCCGTGCGAGTCGAAGACGTACGCGCCGTCCCCGCGCACGATCGTTGGCACGTCGGCGGAGCGGTAGCTGGAGTGCCGGGTGAAGTGCATCCACAGGTGGTCGTGCGCTGCGCGCTGGAGCGCGGCGTCGTCGGCGCTCTCGTGTCCGGCCCCGGGCACGTGCTGGGGGGTCGTGGTCATCTGCTGTCTCCTCGCGGTGGCCTGGGCGCAGTCTGCCGGAGGCGGGGGACCTGGGGCAAGTGAATCCGTCGGCACAAGATGGTGACAATCATCATTCCGTGTGTCAGCGTGATCCCGGCAACGGATTTCGTCGGCAGGCGGCCCAGCACTGCGGAGGAGCGCGATGACTCGGTATGGCCCGCAGTTCGGCCCCGACATCACCTTCCTGGGCGTGCAGCGCTGTGCCGCCGACGACCCGGGCTCGATGGCGGGTGCCGACGTCGTCATCGTCGGGGCGCCGTTCGACGGGGGGACCTCGCACCGTCCGGGCGCCCGGTTCGGGCCCCAGGCGATCCGGCAGGCGTGCTACCTGCCGCAGGACGGCTCCCGCCCGCACCTGGCGCTGCGCACCGACGCGCTGCGCGACCTGGACGTCCGCGACGCGGGCGATGTGGAGATGTACTCCGGGGACGTCGAGCGGTCCATCGCCTCGCTCGAGGACGCAGTCTTCCGCGTTGTCAGCGCGGGTGCGGTCCCGGTGGTGCTCGGTGGGGACCACACGGTCACGCTGCCCGACGCCACGGGGGTCGCCCGGCACCACGGCTTCGGCTCCGTCTCGATGCTGCACTTCGACGCGCACGCGGACACCGGCGACATCGAGTTCGGCTCCCTGTACGGGCACGGTCAGCCGATGCGCCGGCTGATCGAGTCCGGCGCGCTGCGCGGTGACCGGTTCCTTCAGATCGGGCTGCGCGGCTACTGGCCGGGCCCGGAGACGCTGGCCTGGATGGCGGCACAGAACATGCGGTCGTACGAGATGACCGAGATCGGCGCGCGCGGCCTCGACGCCTGCCTGAGCGAGGCCTTCGGGATCGCGACCGACGGGTGCGAGGGCGTGTTCCTGTCCGTCGACGTCGACGTCTGCGACCCCGGACACGCACCCGGGACGGGTACGCCCGAGCCGGGTGGCCTGTCCGCCCGTCAGCTCCTGGACTCGGTGCGGCGGATCTGCCTGGAGCTGCCGGTGGTGGGCGTGGACGTGGTGGAGGTGTCCCCGCCCTACGACCACGCCGAGATCACCGCGTACCTCGGCAACCGGGTGGTGCTGGAGGCGCTGAGCGCGATGGCCGCCCGACGACGCGGGCTGACGCACGACCCGGCCGGCCCGCTGCTCGAGGGGCGCTGACCGCCGCACGCGCTGTGAGCGACCGGACGCATCGGGTCAACCACCCGATCGGGGCATAGCGAACCGCAGCGAAGAGGTCCGTAGTTTGCACCGACGCGTCCGTCGGGGGCTCGTCGGGAAGGAGCGGATCATGATCAGCACCAGCGTGCTGCGGTCGACCCGGACACGGGTGGCCGCAGGGGCAGCCGCGGTGGCATTGGTCGGCGGCGGTCTCGCCACCACGGTCGGTGGGTCGGCGGCCGCCGAGGGCGACGACTGGCCCAGTGGCTGGCCGACGTCGCAGACCGATCAGGCGCGCGGCGCAGCGGGTGGCGCCGCCGGGGAGACGATCCGGCTACGGGAGCGCTTGCTGCGCGACGCCGAGGTCGACATCGACGGGGACGGCCGGTTCGACCCGGGCGACTCGTTCATCTTCGAAGCCCGGCTGCGCGACGCGCAGACCGGGGACCGGGTCGGACGGCACTCGGTGCAGTGCCAGCGGATGGTCAACCAGTTCAGCTGCGAGGGCACCTTCCTGCTCGACAACCGGGGCAAGATCATGATCGGTGGGGAGATCTTCCGCGGCGAGCAGTCGCTCGTCCTGGCGGTCACGGGCGGCACCGGCGAGTTCCGGGAGGCCGCGGGCACGATGTCGGTGGTCAGCTCGCCGGCGGGCGGGGACGTCCTGGTGGTGCGGCTGGCGGACTGAGCCGGCAAGCCGGCAGCCCATCAGCCGGCGGCACCCGGCCGGCACCTCGGCACCGCTCAGCGGAACGCCGAGGTGCCGGTCAGCGCCTGCCCCACGACGAGCTGGTGCACCTCGGTGGTGCCCTCGTAGGTGAGCACCGACTCCAGGTTGTTGGCGTGCCGCAGCGGGGAGTACTCCGTCGTGATGCCGCTCGCGCCGAGGATCGTCCGGCACTCCCGCGCGATGGCCAGCGCGACCCGGACGTTGTGCAGCTTGCCGAGGCTGACCTGTTCCGGACGCAGCGTCCCCGCCTCGTGCAGCCGGCCGAGCTGCACGGCCAGCAGCATGGCGCTGCCGAGGGACGCGGCCATGTCCGCGAGCTTCGCCTGGGTGAGCTGATAGCCGGCAAGCGGACGACCGAACACCTCCCGGGTGCCGGCGTACGCGACGGCCGCCTCCAGGCTGTCCCGCGCCGCGCCCAACGCGCCGAAGGCGATGCCGAGCCGGGCCTCGGACAGGCAGGTCAGCGGGCCGGCCAGCCCCTGTGCGCCGGGCAGCTCCGCGTCCGCCGGCAGCCGCACCCCGTCGAGCACGAGCTCAGCGGTGGCCGAGGCGCGCAGCGACAGCTTGTGGCCCATGCCGCGGGCGGTGAAGCCGGGCCGGTCGGTCGGCACCACGAAGCCCCGGATGCCGGCGTCGGTTCGCGCCCACACCACTGCCACGTCGGCGACGGTGCCGTTGGTGATCCACATCTTGGTACCGTCGAGGACCCAGTCCGCGTCGTCCCCCGTGCCCGTCCGGCGGGCGGTGGTGCGCATCGCCGCGGGGTCGGACCCCGCGTCCGGCTCGGTGAGGCCGAAGCACCCGATCGCGTCGCCGGCGGCCAGCCCCGGCAGCCAGTCCTTGCGGTGTGTCTCGCTGCCGAACCGGTGCAGCGCGTACATCGCCAGCGACCCCTGCACCGAGACCAGGCTGCGCAAGCCCGAGTCGACGGCCTCGAGCTCGTGGCAGGCCATCCCGTACGCCACCACCGAGGTGTCCGCGCAGCCGTACCCGGACAGGTGCATGCCGAGCACGCCGAGCCCGCCGAGCTGGCGGGCCAGCTCGCGAGCCGGGATCTCGCCGGCCTCGAACCAGTCCGCGATATGTGGACGCAGGTGCTCGGCGCCGAACCGGCGAACGGTGTCGCGGATCGCCCGTTCCTCCTCGTCGAGCAGGGAGTCCAGGGCGATCAGGTCGAGGACGGGGACCGGGACGGTGGGGGGCACGGCATGAAACTAGTCCCTGCGGCGCAGCCCGCCCGCACCGCGCCGGGCGCCGTACGCGACGACGGGCGCCGAGATCGCCGCCCGAAAACGTTGTACTTCTGGGGCGTGGGCGTCACGATCAGCGGCGGAGGGCGAAGTAGCCTGCCCTCTCGTCGACCCGGGAGCGCGTGTGGTGGTGGAGGCAGGAAGCGAGTCGACCCGCGATGTCGCCGTCCAGCTCCGAGACGTCCGCAAGGTGTTCGGTCACACCGAGGCCGTCGCGGGCATCGACCTCACGATCCGCACCGGTGAGTTCTTCTCCATGCTGGGCCCTTCCGGGTCCGGCAAGACCACGGTGCTGCGGATGATCGCCGGCTTCGAGCTGCCGACGTCGGGGAGCATTGACCTCGACGGCGCCGACGTCACCCGGCTGGCACCGTTCGACCGCGACGTGACCACCGTGTTCCAGGACTACGCGCTGTTCCCGCACATGGACGTGCGGGACAACGTGGCCTACGGCCTGCGGGTGCGCGGCGTCGGTAAGGCGGAGCGACGTCGGCAGGCCGAGGAGGCGCTCGGCACCGTCCGCCTCGACGGCTACGGCGACCGGCGACCGGCGCAGCTGTCGGGGGGCCAGCGGCAGCGGGTGGCGCTGGCACGGGCGCTGGTGGTGCGGCCGAAGGTGCTGCTGCTGGACGAGCCGCTCGGAGCCCTGGACCTCAAGCTGCGCGAGGAGATGCAGGTCGAGCTGAAGCAGATCCAGCGGCAGGTCGGCATCACCTTCGTGTTCGTGACGCACGACCAGGACGAGGCGCTGACGATGAGCGACCGGCTCGCGGTCTTCGAGAACGGCCGGATCGCCCAGGTAGGAACCCCGGCTGAGGTCTACGAGCACCCGGCCAGCCCGTTCGTCGCCGGCTTCGTCGGCTCCTCCAACGTGCTCGACGGGCCGTACGTCCGGGATCGGCTGGGGATCGAAGGCACGGTCAGCATCCGGCCGGAGAAGCTGCACGTCGGCTTCGACCTGGACACGGACGTCCCGGCCGAGCACCACACGGCCCGGGGCACTGTCAGCGAGGTCGTCTACATCGGCTCGGAGACCCGCTACACCGTGGATCTCGACGACGGACCGCGACTCGTCGCGGTGGAGCAGAACGTGCAGACGTCCTCCATGGACGTGCTGCAAAGGCGTGGCGCCAAGGTCCGGCTCAGCTGGCATCCGCGGCACTGCTTCGCAATACCCGACGGGACACCCGACGGGCACCAGGGAGAGGAGAGGTAGTGGCAACGACGACGCGCAGGTGCATGGTGGCCGCCTCGATGACCGCGCTTGCGCTGGTCGCAGCATGCGGCACGGACAGCGGCGACGGCGAGAGCAGCACGTCCGGTGGCGGATTCCAGGCACCGGACCTGCCCGCCCTGGAGGCGATCGGCGAGGGCGAGGGTCAGCTGAACGTGCTGGCCTGGCCCGGGTACGCCGAAGACGGCTCCACCTCGAAGGCGGTCGACTGGGTGACGCCCTTCGAGCAGGAGACCGGCTGTCAGGTCAACGTCAAGCTCTTCGGCACGTCCGACGAGGCCACGACGCTGATGAAGACAGGCGAGTACGACGTGGTGTCGGCCTCCGGGGACGCCTCGCTGCGGATGATCGCCGCCGGTGACGTGGAGCCGGTCAACACCGACCTGTTGGAGCACTACGACGACATCTGGCCGTTCCTCAAGGACCAGAAGTGGAACACGATCGACGGGGTCAACTACGGCATCCCGCACGGCTGGGGAGCCAACCTGCTGATGTGGCGCACCGACGAGGTGAAGCCGGCGCCGGACTCCTGGGGCGTCGTCTTCGACGGGTCCGACGAGTACTCCGGCGAGGTGACGGCGTACGACTCGCCGATCTACATCGCCGACGCCGCGTTGTACCTGATGAAGACCCAACCGGAGCTGGGCATCGAAGACCCGTACGCGCTGGACGACGAGCAGCTCGCCGCTGCGGTCGACCTGCTCAAGCAGCAGCGGGAGAACGTCGGCGAGTACTGGTCGGACTACCTCAAGGAGATCCAAGCCTTCAAGTCCGGCTCGACCGTCGTGGGGACGACCTGGCAGGTGATCGCCAACCTGGCCGAGGCCGACGCTCCGGTCGAGGTGACGCTGCCCGAGGAGGGCGCTACCGGCTGGTCCGACACCTGGATGGTCGGGGCGGAGTCCGAGCACAAGAACTGCGCCTACATGTGGCTCAACCACATCAGCGCACCGGAGGTGAACGCCCAGGTTGCGGAGTGGTTCGGCGAGGCTCCGGGCAACGCCAAGGCCTGTGACTTCACCGAGGCAGCCGACCACTGCGACACCTACCACGCCGGTGACGAGGAGTACGCCGACCAGATCTGGTACTGGACCACGCCGATCGAGCAGTGCCTCGACGGTCGCGAGGACGTGACGTGCACGGACTACGGAGACTGGACGCAGGCGTGGACGGAGATCAAGGGCTGACGCAGCCCTCGACGAGATGACGACGATCCCCGAGGGCCGCACCCGCCGGGCATCGGCGTTCCTGCACCGGCACCCGCGCGTGCGGCTGTCCGGAGTGCTGGCAGCGCCGATGCTCTGGCTGGGTGTGGCCTACCTGGGGTCGCTCGCCGCCCTGCTGGTCACGGCGTTCTGGCAGGTGGACCCGTTCACCGCGGAGATCAACCGGGTCTGGAACGTGCAGAACTTCGTCGACATCTGGTCGGTCGAGGTCTACCGGACGATCACCCTGCGCACGATCGGGGTGGCGATGGCGGTGACGGTGATCGATGCCGTCATCGCCTTCCCGATCGCCTTCTACATGGCCAAGGTGGCCAGCCCCCGGGTCGCCCGGCTGCTCGTCGTGGCGGTGCTGATGCCGCTGTGGGCCAGCTACCTGGTGAAGGCCTACGCCTGGCGGGTGATGACCATCGACGGCGGCGTCCTGGAGGGGTCGGTCGGGGTCACACCGGGATTCGGCCTCGTCACCCTGGTGCTCACGCTTTCCTACCTGTGGCTTCCGTACATGATCCTGCCCATCTACGCCGGGCTCGACCGGATGCCCGACTCGCTGCTGGACGCGTCTGCGGACCTGGGGGCCAAGGCCGGTCGGACGCTGCGCTCGGTGGTGTTCCCCGTCGTGGTGCCGGCGGTGTTCGCCGGCTCGGTGTTCACCTTCTCGCTGTCGCTCGGCGACTACATCGCGGTCGAGATCATCGGTGGCACGAGCCAGATGCTGGGCACCGTCGTCTACGACAACGTGGGCGCCGCCAACAACCTGCCGTTCGCGGCGGCGATGGCCACCTTGTCCGTCGGAGTGATGCTCATCTACCTGGCGGCCGTGCGGCGCACCGGCGCGCTGGAGAACCTGTGACCGCGGGGGACAACCCATGATCCTTTCCCGGCCCGCTCGCCTGATCCTCGGAGCCTGCGTGACGTTCGTGCTCCTGGTGGTCTACCTGCCCCTGGTCGTCGTGGTCGTCAACTCGTTCAACGCCGACTCGACCTTCGGCTGGCCCCCCTCTGGCTGGACGCTGCGCTGGTGGGAGGCCACCGCCGACAACGGCGGGGCCCGGGCCGCGCTGGGCACGAGCATCCGGGCCGGACTGGCCGCCACCGGGGTGAGCCTGGTGCTCGGCACCGCCGCGGCGTTCGCCCTGCAGCGCTACCGGTTCTTCGGCCGGGAGACCGTGTCGCTGCTCGTGATCCTGCCCATCGCCCTGCCCGGCATCGTGACCGGTATCGCGCTGAACAACGCCTTCCGGACCGTGCTCGGGGTCGACCTCGGCTTCCTCACCCTGGTGGTCGCGCACGCCACGTTCTGCATCGTCGTGGTGTTCAACAACGTCATCGCTCGGCTGCGACGGCTGGGCAGCAGCGTCGAGGAGGCCTCGATGGACCTCGGGGCCACGCGATGGACCACCTTCCGGCTGGTCACCTTCCCGCTGCTGCGCTCGGCGCTGCTGGCCGGCGCGCTGCTGGCTTTCGCGCTCAGCTTCGACGAGATCATCGTGACCACCTTCACCGCCGGGGGAGAGGTTCAGACGCTGCCGATCTGGATCTTCAACAACCTGTTCCGACCGAACCAGGCGCCGGTTGTCAACGTGGTCGCGGCCGCGCTGATCGTGGCGTCGATCATCCCGATCTGGCTCACCCAGCGGCTGGCCGGCGATGCCAACGCGGGTGGCCGGATCTAGCGCCTGCCGTGGCCGGCAGATCGCTGGCCGGGTTCGCCGGCCGAAGCCCGACTGCTGCTGCTGCCATCTGTTGGCGGCCGTCACGCCGGTCGAGCCCTAGGGAGTTGCGACGGATCCCGTTGCATTACGCGGCTCGGATGGAGAGGATGCGTCGTACGGCCAGGGTCCGACTGTCGAATCCGATACCTAGGAGTTGTCTGCGTGTCCGAGAAGCGTGCCTTCCGAAACTTCATCGGCGGTGAGTCTGTCGACTCCGCCGACGGATCGACCTACGACGTGGTGGACCCGGTCACCGGCGCGGTCTACGCGACCGCGCCGCTCTCGGGCCAGGAGGACGTCGACCGAGCGACGCGGGCAGCCCAGACCGCCTTCGAGGGCTGGCGTGACGCCACCCCCAGTGAGCGGCAGCAGGGGTTGCTCAAGCTCGCCGACGCGCTGGAGAGCCGCGCCGAAGAGGTCGTCGCCGTCGAGAGCCGGGACACCGGCAAGCCGATCCAGCTGACGCTGGACGAGGAGATCCCGCCGATGGTGGACCAGATCCGGTTCTTCGCCGGCGCCGCCCGGGTGCTGGAGGGGAAGTCGGCGGGGGAGTACATGGCCGGGCTGACGTCGTTCGTGCGGCGCGAACCGATCGGCGTCTGCGCGCAGGTCACGCCGTGGAACTACCCGATCATGATGGCGATCTGGAAGGTGGCGCCGGCCATCGCGGCCGGCAACACCGTCGTGCTCAAGCCGAGCGACACCACGCCTGCCTCGACCACACTGCTCGCCGAGATCGCGGCGGAGTTCCTCCCTCCCGGCGTGCTGAACGTCGTGTGCGGTGACCGAGACACCGGCCGGGCACTGGTCTCGCATCCCGTCCCGCAGATGGCGTCGATCACCGGATCGGTCCGAGCCGGCAAGGAGGTGGCGAAGTCGGCCGCGGACGACCTGAAGAAGGTGCATCTCGAGCTCGGTGGCAAGGCGCCGGTCGTCGTCTTCGACGACGCGGACCTGGAGGCCGCGGCCGAGGCGATCTCGGTGGCCGGCTTCTTCAACGCCGGGCAGGACTGCACGGCGGCCACCCGCGTCCTGGCCGGTCCGCGGGTGCACGACGACTTCGTCAGCGCGCTGGTCGAACAGGCGAGGAGCACGCGTACCGGCCGGCCCGACGACGCCGACGTGCTCTACGGTCCGGTGAACTCCGACGCCCAGTTGTCGAAGGTCAGCGGTTTCATCGACCGACTGCCCGACCACGCCTCGCTCGGCGCGGGCGGCGAGCGGGTCGGGGGCGACCTCGCCGACGGCTACTTCTACTCGCCGACCGTGGTCAGCGGGCTGCACCAGGACGACGAGGCGGTGCAGGACGAGATCTTCGGCCCGGTGATCACCGTGCAGCGCTTCAGCGACGAGGACGAGGCGGTGCGCTGGGCGAACGGCGTCGAGTACGGCCTCGCGTCGAGCGTCTGGACGCGAGACCACGGCCGGGCGATGCGGATGTCGCGGCGGCTGGACTTCGGCTGCGTGTGGATCAACACCCACATCCCGCTGGTCGCCGAGATGCCGCACGGTGGGTTCAAGCACTCCGGCTACGGCAAGGACCTGTCGATGTACGGGCTCGAGGACTACACCCGGGTCAAGCACGTCATGACCAACATCGAGGCCTGACCCGATGCCGTCGGGGACGCCCATGCGCATCCTGCTCGTGGGTGCCGGCGGGGTCGGCGCGGCCTTCACCGCCATCGCCGCCCGCCGGGACTTCTTCGAGGCCTGCGTGGTCGCCGACTACGACGAGGCTCGGGCGGCCCGGGCGGTGTCGGCCCTGGGCGACAGCCGTTTCACCGCCGCGCAGGTGGACGCCTCGTCCGCCGACGCGGTGGCGGCGCTGTGCCGGGCGAACAGCGTCACCCACGTCATGAACGCGGTCGATCCCCGCTTCGTGATGGGCATCTTCGACGGTGCCTTCGCGGCGGGCGCCGACTATCTGGACATGGCGATGAGCCTGTCCACGCCCCATCCCGAGCGACCGTACGAGGAGTGCGGGGTCAAGCTGGGCGACCGGCAGTTCGCGGTCGCGGACCGGTGGGAGGCTGGCGGCCGGCTGGCGCTGGTGGGGATCGGCGTCGAGCCCGGACTGTCGGACGTGTTCGCCCGTTACGCCGCGGACCACCTGTTCGCCGAGATCGACGAGCTCGGGACCCGCGACGGCGCCAACCTGACCGTGGAGGGCTACGAGTTCGCGCCGTCGTTCTCGATCTGGACGACGATCGAGGAGTGCCTGAACCCGCCGGTGATCTGGGAGAGGGAGCGCGGCTGGTTCACCACCGAGCCGTTCAGCGAGCCGGAGGTCTTCGACTTCCCCGAGGGCATCGGGCCGGTCGAGTGCGTCAACGTGGAGCACGAGGAGGTGCTGCTGATGCCGCGCTGGCTGGACGCGCGGCGGGCCACCTTCAAGTACGGCCTCGGCGAGGAGTTCATCGAGGTGCTCCGGACGCTGCACAAGCTCGGCCTGGACTCGACCTCGCCGGTGAAGGTGGGCGGGACCGAGGTCAGCCCGCGCGACGTCGTCGCCGCCTGCCTGCCCGACCCGGCGGCGCTCGGTGACCGGATGCGCGGCAAGACCTGCGCCGGGGTCTGGGTGACCGGCACCGGGAAGGACGGGAGCCCGCGGTCGGCGTACCTCTACCACGTGGTCGACAACGAGTGGTCGATGCGGGAGTACGGGCACCAGTGCGTGGTCTGGCAGACCGCGGTGAACCCCGTGGTCGCACTCGAGCTGCTCGCCACCGGTACCTGGTCGGGTTCCGGCGTGCTCGGCCCGGAGGCGTTCGACGCCGTCCCGTTCCTCGACCTGCTCACGGCGTACGGCAGCCCCTGGGGCGTCCGCGACGACACCCCCTGACCCCTTGCGTCATACGACGCGCCGTCGATAGGCAGCGACTCGTATGACGTTCTCGCGATGCCGCCCGGGGCGTCATACGACGCGCCGTCGATAGGCATCCACCTGGATGACGGCCGGGGGAGGTGCCCAGGGCTCCGGCGTGGAATCGGTGTCCACAGCCGGAGGCCGTACGGGGACGGGTCCGTGCCTCATCGGACCAGGCTCCGACAGTGTCGACCACTGTGCTCCAGCGGACACGCCGCCGGCGCCCGGTCCGTGTGGCCCACGACGCCGAGCAGCGTCGAGCCCGCCGCGACCGGGTGGCCGAACTCGCCGTCGGCCAGGACGGCGTGGTCTCGCGTCGCCAGCTGTTCGCGGCGGGTCTCACGCGCTGGCAGATCACCGCTGAGCTGCGCGCCGGGCGCTGGCGGGCGCACGGCCGGCAGACCATCGCCGCGCACACGGGTGACCTGACCGGCCGCGCGCCGTACTGGAGGGCGGTGTTCGAGGCCGGTCCGCGTGCGGTGGTCGACGGCGTCAGCGCGCTGCTGCTCGCCGGGTTGGAGAACTGGCAGTCCGACGTCGTCCGGGTGTCGGTGCCTCGCGGCGCCCGCATCCAGCGCCTCCGCGGCACGGTGGTGCGTCAAACCAGACGGCTGCGTGATGACGACGTGGTGCCCGTGGGGGTTCCTCGGGTGCGCCCCGAGGTGGCCGCCGTGCGAGCGGGCCTATGGGCTGTCACTGACCGGCAGGCGGCAACGGTGTTGTCGATGACCGTGCAGCAGCGGCTGGCCACGCCGGAGGCCATCGGGGTCGCGTTGCTCGACGTCCGGCGGGACAAGCGTCGGCGGCTCCTCGAGTCGGTGGTGCTCGACCTGCTCGGCGGTGCGCAGTCGATGGGTGAGATCGACTTCGGACGGGAGTGTCGGCGGCGGGGGTTGCCGGAGCCGAGCCGGCAGGTCGTCCGGCGCGGTCCGTCCGGGCGGATCTACCTCGACGTGCGCTGGGATCGCTACCGGGTGGTCGTGGAGATCGACGGCGTGCAGCACCTGCGCGTCGAGGCGATCGTGCGCGACGCCCTCCGGC
This sequence comes from uncultured Actinomycetota bacterium, assembly GCA_963704295.1. Taxonomy (GTDB): domain Bacteria; phylum Actinomycetota; class Actinomycetes; order Propionibacteriales; family Nocardioidaceae; genus JACCVL01. The sequence continues at coordinate 2,582,958 of OY969884.1, forward strand.
AGAACAGCGTCGCGTTGGCGGGTGACACCGTGCTGCGGTTGCCGGTGCTCGCCCTCCGGGTCGCCCCGGACGCGTTCTTCGCCCAGGTCATCGAGGCTCTGGTCGCGGGCGGCTGGCACCGTACGGCGCGCTGACCCATCCGGACGTCATCCACTGCGTGGCATACCACCGGCGCGTCGGATGACGTCCCGCCGAGGCCCCCGGGACGTCATCCGGCGCGTTGCCTATCGACGGCGCGTTGTATGACGCAAGGTCGTGGGTCAGGGGGTGGTGAGGGCGGTGGCGACGACGTCGAGGGCGTCGGCGAGCAGCTCCTCGGGCATCACCAGCGGCGGCAGGAAGCGCAGCACGTTGCCGTACGTCCCGCAGGTCAAGGTGAGCACCCCCTCCGCGTGGCAGGCGGCGCTGGCGGCGGCTGCCCGGCCGGGGTCCGGCTCGGTGCCCCCCGGCCGCACCAGCTCGACCGCGACCATCGCCCCGCGGCCGCGCACGTCGCCGACGGCCGGCTCCCGCTCCGCCACCGCGGCCAGCCGGCCCAGCATCAGCGCACCGATCCGGCGGGCGCGGGCCGGCAGGTCCTGCTCCCGCATGGTCGCGATCGCGCCCAGCGCCGCGGCGCAGGCGACCGGGTTGCCGCCGTACGTGCCGCCGAGGCCACCGACGTGCACGGCGTCCATCATCTCGGCCCGGCCGGTGACCCCGGCCAGCGGCAGACCGCCGGCGATCCCCTTGGCGGTGGTGACCAGGTCGGGCACCACCGACTCGTGGTCGCAGGCGAACCAGTCGCCGGTCCGGCAGAAGCCGGACTGGATCTCGTCCGCGACCAGCAGGACGCCGGTCGAGCGGCACCACGTCGCCAGCGCCGGCAGGAAGCCGGGCGCGGGCACCACGAAGCCGCCCTCGCCCTGGATCGGCTCGATCACGAGGCAGGCCACCTGGTCGGCGCCCACGGTCTTCTCGATCATCGAGATCGCCCGCGCTGCGGCGCCCGGCCCGTCGATCGGTGCCGGCTCTCGGAACGGGTACGACATCGGCACCCGGTAGACCTCCCCGGCGAAGGGTCCGAAGCCGTGCTTGTACGGCATCGACTTGGCCGTCATGGCCATCGTCAGGTTGGTCCGACCGTGGTAGGCGTGGTCGAACACCACGACCGCGTCCCGACCGGTCGCCGCCCGGGCGATCTTGACCGCGTTCTCCACCGCCTCGGCGCCGGAGTTGAACAGCGCCGACTTCTTCGCGTGGTCGCCGGGCGTGACGTCGGCCAGCGCCTCGCACACCTGCACGTAGCCGTCGTACGGCGCCACCATGAAGCAGGTGTGGGTGAACGCCTCCGCCTGGCTGCGGACCCGGTCGACCACCTCCGTGGCGGCGTTGCCGACGCCGGTGACCCCGATACCGGACGCCAGGTCGACGAGGCTGTTGCCGTCGACGTCCACGATCACCCCGCCTCCCGCCGCCGCGACGTAGACGGGCAGCACGCTGCCCACCCCGGCTGCGACGGTCTGCTGCCGCCGCCGGTGCAACTCCCGCGAGCGGGGACCTGGCACCTCGGTCACGAGGTGCCGGCGCTGCGGCAGGGCGGGACCGCCGGCGGTGCTGGTCGGGCTGGGCTCGGTGACGGTCACATGCGCCTCCTGCTGCGGGATACGTCGCTGACCAGTACACCGACCACCGCTTCACGGCGTCAACCCGGATCGGAGGTACGGAATCCGCACCCGGTCCGCCATTCGGCCGTCGCCCGGTCCACCGACCGTGCCGCACCGGCTCGGCACCGACGGCCGCTGTCCGTCCCGCTGAGAGGATGCGGTCGTGAGCCCCTTCACCACCGGCGCCGCCGGCACCCGGGACGTCGTGCTGCTGGGCTGCACCGGGTCCATCGGCACGCAGGCGCTCGACGTCGTCGCCCGCAACCCGGACCGGTTCCGGGTGCGCGCGCTCGCCGCCGGCGGAGCGCGGCCGGAGCTGCTGGCCGCGCAGGCGCTGGAGCACGACGCGCAGGTGGTGGCGGTCGCGAAGGCCAGCGCCGTTCAGGACGTCCAACTCGCGCTGTACGCCGAGGCGCAGCGGCGCGGCTGGGCCGAGGGGGAGATGCGACTGCCCCGGCTCGTCGCCGGTCCGGACGCCGCCACCGAGCTGGCGGGGTCACCGTGCGACGTGGTCCTGAACGCCATGGACGGGGCGGCCGGGCTGCGCCCGACCCTGGCCGCGCTGGGCGCCGGGTCCCTGCTCGCGCTGGCGAACAAGGAGTCGCTGATCGTCGGCGGAGAGTTGGTCACCTCGGCCGCCCGGCCGGGCCAGATCGTCCCGGTCGACTCCGAGCACTCGGCGCTGGCCCAGGCGCTACGCGGCGAGGACCCCGCCGACGTCCGCCGGCTGATCCTCACCGCGAGCGGCGGGCCGTTCCGCGGCCGCAGCCGGGAGGAGCTCGTCGAGGTCACGCCGGAGCAGGCGCTCGCCCACCCCACCTGGTCGATGGGGCCGCTGGTGACGGTCAACTCGGCGACGCTGATGAACAAGGGCCTCGAGGTGATCGAGGCGCACCTGCTGTTCGGCATCGGCTTCGACCGGATCGAGGTGGTCGTGCACCCGCAGTCGATCGTGCACTCGATGGTGGAGCTGGTGGACGGCTCGACGATCGCGCAGGCCTCGCCGCCGGACATGCGGATGCCGATCGCCCTGGGCCTGGCGTGGCCGGGCCGGGTCCCGGACGCGGCGCCCGCGCTCGACTGGAGCACGGCCAGCCGCTGGGACTTCACCCCGCTGGACGACGCTGCCTTCCCGGCCGTGAGGCTGGCCCGCCGAGCCGGCGCGGCGGCGGGCGTGGCGCCGGCCGTGCTCAACGCCGCCAACGAGATGTGCGTCGCGGCGTTCCTCGCCGGTGAGCTGGCGTTCCTGTCGATCAGCGACACCGTCGGCCGGGTCCTCAACGAGGCGCTCGCCGCCGGCGGCCCCGCTCACCCCGTACCCTCGACTGGTGAGCCGCTGACCGTGGAGTCGGTGCTCGACGCCGACCGCTGGGCGCGCGAGCGCGCCGCCGCGCTCCTCGACGGACCGCACCGACCCGGGACGGGAGGGACATGAGCACGCTGGTCTACGCGCTCGGCGTCGCCGTGTTCTTCCTCGGGCTGATGGCCTCCATCGCGCTGCACGAGGTCGGGCACATGTGGCCGGCCAAGAAGTTCGGCGTCAAGGTCACGGAGTACTTCGTCGGTTTCGGTCGCCGGTTGTGGTCAGTGCGCCGCGGTGAGACCGAGTACGGCGTCAAGGCGATCCCGCTCGGTGGCTACGTCAAGCTCGTCGGCATGCTCCCGCCGGCTCCCGACGCGGTGGCCGACGCGGACCACCCGGACAGGGCGCGGTCCAGCAACACCGGCATGTTCACCCAGCTGGTGGCCGACGCGCGCGCCGCGGAGTACGAGAAGGTCCTCCCCGGCGAGGAGGATCGGCTGTTCTACCGCAAGCCGTGGTGGCAGAAGCTGATCGTGATGTCCGGCGGTCCGCTGATGAACGTGCTCATCGCCGCGGTGCTCTTCGCCGTCCTCATCATGGGGCTCGGCGTGCTCACACCGACCACCACCGTCGAAACGGTGTCGGACTGCGTGGTCCCCGCCGACCGGGCCGCGCAGGCCTGCCAACCTGACGACCCGGAGTCGCCGGCGTCCATCGCCGGACTGCAGCCCGGGGACGAGCTCCTGTCGTTCAACGGCATCGAGGTCACGTCGTGGGACCAGGTGTCCGCGCTGATCCGCGACAACGCCGCCGGCGACGCACAGCTCGTGGTGGACCGCGACGGTGACCAGCTCACCCTCGAGACCAACACCACGGTGTCGACCCGGCCGAGCCTCGACGACCCGGAGGCGTTCACCGAGGTCGGCTTCCTCGGCGTCTCGCCCACTCAGACCTACGAGCGTGGTGGGCCGGTCATGGTCGCCGAGACCATGGGCAGCCTGGTCCAGGCGACCGGTGCCGCGCTGGTGGACATGCCGGCCCGGATGGTCGGCGTGGCCAAGGCCGCCGTCGGCGCGGAGCGGGAGCAGGACAGCCCGATGAGCGTGGTGGGGGCCAGCCGGGTGGCCGGCGAGCTGGTCAGCGCCGAGCAGAACCCGTGGCGGATCCGGATCTCGCAGGTGATCGGGCTGCTGGCCACGGTGAACCTGTTCATCGCCCTGTTCAACTTCCTGCCGATCCTGCCGCTCGACGGCGGTCACATCGCCGGCGCACTCTGGGAGGCGCTGCGCCGCGGCTGGGCCCGGCTGCGCCGCAAGCCGGACCCGGGCTACTTCGACGTCGGCCGGCTGTTGCCGATCGCGTACGGCTTCGGGCTGCTGCTGATCCTGATGGGCGTGCTCCTGGTCTGGACCGACATCGTCAACCCCGTCCGGCTCGACTGACCGCTGGTGAGGAGACCATGACTGCCATCGACCTCGGGATGCCCGACGCGCCGCCCCCGGTGCTCGCGGAGCGGCGCCGCTCGCGCCAGATCGCGGTCGGCGGCGTCCTCGTCGGCGGCGATGCCCCGGTGTCCGTCCAGTCGATGACGACGACGCAGACCACCGACGTCGACGCGACGCTGCAGCAGATCGCCGAGCTGACCGCCACCGGGTGCGACATCGTCCGCGTGGCCTGTCCCAGCCAGGACGACGCGGATGCGCTGCCGGCCATCGCCCGCAAGTCGCAGATCCCGGTGATCGCCGACATCCACTTCCAGCCGAAGTACGTCTATGCGGCCATCGACGCCGGCTGCGCAGCCGTACGGGTCAACCCCGGCAACATCAGGGCCTTCGACGACCAGGTCGGCCAGATCGCCCGGGCGGCGAAGGACGCCGGGGTCTCGATCCGGATCGGTGTCAACGCCGGCAGCCTGGACAAGCGGGTGATGGCGAAGTACGGGCGGGCCACGCCGGAGGCGCTGGTCGAGTCGGCGGTCTGGGAGGCGTCGCTGTTCGAGGAGCACGACTTCCACGACTTCAAGATCTCGGTCAAGCACAACGACCCGGTGGTCATGGTCCGTGCCTACGAACTGCTCGCCGAGCGGGGTGACTGGCCACTGCACCTCGGGGTCACCGAGGCGGGGCCGGCCTTCCAGGGCACGATCAAGAGCGCGGTCGCCTTCGGCGCCCTGCTGGGCAAGGGGATCGGGGACACGATCCGGGTCTCCCTGTCGGCGCCGCCGGTCGAGGAGGTCAAGGTCGGCAACCAGATCCTGCAGTCGCTGAACCTCCGCCCGCGCAAGCTCGAGATCGTCTCCTGCCCGTCCTGCGGACGCGCCCAGGTCGACGTCTACACGCTTGCCGACGAGGTGACCGCGGGGCTGGAGGGGATGGAGGTCCCGCTACGCGTCGCCGTGATGGGCTGCGTCGTCAACGGCCCGGGCGAAGCTCGCGAAGCCGACCTCGGGGTCGCGTCGGGCAACGGCAAGGGCCAGATCTTCGTCAAGGGCGAGGTGATCAAGACCGTGCCCGAGTCCAAGATCGTGGAGACCCTGATCGAGGAGGCGATGCGGATCGCCGACGAGATGGGCGAACCGGTCGAGACCACCGGAGGCGCGCCGACGGTGACCGTGGGCTGACGCCCCGCCGTGCCAGCGGTCGCCGGTTCGACGAGTCCGGCCGTACTCTGCGGACGTGCTCACGTCGCTGCGCGGCCGCGAGGGCGTCCGAGTCCTCGGACCGTCCGACCTGGACCGCGCCCGTGCGCTGCTCGCGACCGATCCGGTGACGCATGTGTTCGTGGCCGACCGGGTGGAGAGCACCCGGCTCGACCCGCGCTGGCTCGGCGGCCGCGTCTACGGGTTCGTCGAGGACGGTGAGCTGGTGGCCCTGTGCCACCACGCGGCCAACCTGGTGCCGGTGCAGGCCAACCCCGCGGCGGTGGAGGCGTTCGCCCGCCGGGCGTTGCAGGACGGCCGGACCTGCAGTTCGCTGTTCGGTCCGGAGGAGGCGGTCCTTCAGATGTGGGAGCTGCTGGCGCCGGAGTGGGGCCCGGCCCGGTCGATCCGCGCCGACCAGCCGTTCATGACCATGACCTCGCCGAGCACGGTGGAGCCGGATCCCGACGTCCGGGTGGTCGCGCTGGACGAGCTGGACGTGATCTATCCGGCGTCGGTCGCCATGTTCACCGAGGAGATGGGCGATCTCGCCCGAGGTGGGCGGCTCGGAGGCGTACCGCGCCCGGGTCGCCCAGCTGATCGCACAGGGTCGGGTCTTCGCGCGGATCGAAGAGGGGCGGGTGCTGTTCAAGGCCGAGATCGGGGCGGTCACCTCCCAGGCCTGTCAGATCCAGAGCGTGTACGTGGACGTCGAGCACCGCGGCCGCGGGCTCGGGACGCGCGGCATGGCCAGCGTCGTCGCGGCCACGCTGCGGGACTGGGCGCCGGTCGCCAGCCTGTACGTGAACGCCGACAACCCGTCGGCCCGCCGGGTGTACGACAAGGTCGGGTTCAGCCGGACCACCACCTTCGCCACGGTGCTGCTGTGAGCGACCGGCCGGCGCTGTCGGTCGCGCCGACCGGGGTCCGCGTGCTGGGGGTGGACGCCTGTCGCTCCGGCTGGGTCGGGATCGCCTGGGGCGGCGGCGAGCGGCTGTGGTCGTACCTCGCGAGCACGGTGGCCGAGCTGGTGACCGCCTGCGTCGCGGACGGCCCGGTGGCCGTCGTCGGCGTCGACGTGCCGATCGGGCTGTGTGACGAGGGCCCCCGCACCGCCGACGCGCTGGCGGCCGACCGGTTGGGCGGTCGCCGCCGCTCGTCGGTCTTCCCGACGCCCGTGCGGGCGGCGCTGCTCGCCCCGGACCACGCCGCCGCCAACGTCGCGAACCGGGCCGCCAACGGCGGCCAGGGTGTGTCCCAGCAGTCGTTCGGCCTGCGGCACCGCATCCTCGAGGTGGACGGCTGGCTGAGCGGCCCCGGCTCGGGTGGTCCACCCGTCTACGAGGTGCATCCCGAGGTGACGTTCGCCCAGATGGCCGGTTCGCCGCTGGCCGCGTCGAAGAAGTCCTGGGCGGGTGCGGAGCAGCGTCGGATGCTCCTGGCGCGGGAGGGACTGTTCGTCGCCGGAACCCTGGGTGCGGCCGGCGCGGCGGCGGTGGACGACGTGCTCGACGCTGCCGCGGTCGCCTGGACAGCGGCCCGGATCGCGACCGGTGACGCGGTCTCGCTGCCCGACCCCCCGCAGCTGGTGGGCGCCGGCCGGATCGCCGCCATCTGGATCTGACGGCCCCGGCGTCCGGTCGGACGTGACCGCACCGGGCTCGCGGGTGTCAGCATGGGCCGATGCGAGCAGTCGCGTCGCGGGCTCTGAGCCGGGCCGGATGCTGCCTGCTGCTGGCGCTGACCCCGGTCAGCTGCACCGGCCAGAGCTCCACCGAGTCGGCCGACCGCCCGAGCAGCACCGGGCCGGCCGCGCGCCCGCCTCCGCAGCAGCCCGACGCCGGGACCGGGGCGGACCCGGAGCCGGACCCGGACCGGACCCGGAACCGGACCCGGAGCCACCCCGCCGGCAGCTCAGCCTGCTCGTCTCCGGTGACGTCCTGCTGCACAGCGGGACCTGGGCGACCGCGGCGGCCGACGCCGAGCGGCGTGGTCGGAACGGTCTGGACTTCCGGCCGATGTTCGCCGCCGTGGCGCCGGTGGTGCGGGCGGCCGACCTCGCGATCTGCCACCTCGAGACCCCGGTCGCCCCGCGCGGGGGTCCGTTCAGCAACTACCCGCTGTTCTCCGTGCCGCGCCAGGTGCTGCCGGCGCTGCGGAGCACCGGCTACGACGCCTGCACGACCGCCTCGAACCACAGCCTGGACCAGGGCTTCGAGGGTCTGCGCCGCACGCTGGTCGCGCTGGACCGAGCCGGGATGCCGCACGACGGCACCGCCCGCTCCGCCGCCGCGCAGCGCCGGGTTCTGCTGCTGCGGTCGCAGCGGGTCCAGGTGGCTGTGCTCTCGTACACGTACGGAACCAACGGGATCCCGCTCCCGGAGGACAAGCCGTGGTCGGTCTCCACCATCGATACCGACCGGATCACCCGGGAGGCGGCCGGCGCGCGCCGGGCCGGCGCCGACGTGGTCGCGGTCGCGCTGCACTTCGGAACCGAGTACGTCACCGAGCCGGACGGCTACCAGACCGAGGTGGTGGACCGGATCACCCGGTCCCGAAACGTCGACGTCGTCTACGGGCATCATGCACACGTGGTGCAGCCGGTGGACCGGGTGCACGGCACGTGGGTGGCCTACGGCCTCGGCAACTTCGTCGCCGAGCAGGAGACCAGTCGGCCCTACACCTACCGCGGCGCGAGCGTCCGGTTCACCTTCGTGGAGCGGCCGGACGGGCGGTTCACGGTCCGCCGGGTGGCGTACCTGCCGACGATGATCACCGGCTTCGACCCGGCCCGGCCGGCGATGCGGGTGCTCGACGTCGTCGCCGCGCTGCGGGCCCCGGCGACACCGGCCTCCCTGCGGCCCCAGCTGCGGGCGGCCCTCGCCGACGTGCGGTCGTCGGTGTTGTCGCACGGTGCGCCGGTGCACCTGATCCGCCCCGCTCCGGCTGGGTAGGGTCACGCCGTGCTGAGGATGTCGACCCTGTTCGTCCGAACCCTGCGCGACGACCCCGCCGACGCGGAGCTGCAGAGCCACCGGCTGCTGGTCCGCGCCGGGTACATCCGCCGGGCCGCGCCGGGAATCTACTCCTGGCTGCCGCTCGGCTACCGGGTGCTGCGCAACGTCGAGCGCATCGTCCGGTCCGAGATGGACGCGATGGGTGCCCAGGAGGTGCACTTCCCGGCGTTGCTGCCACGCGAGCCGTACGACGTCAGCGGGCGGTGGACCGACTACGGAGACAACATCTTCCGGCTGAAGGACCGGCGCGGGGCCGACTACCTGCTCGGGCCGACGCACGAGGAGATGTTCACCCTGCTGGTCAAGGACCTGTACTCGTCGTACAAGGACCTACCGCTCTCGCTCTACCAGATCCAGACCAAGTACCGCGACGAGTCGCGGCCCCGCGCCGGGATCTTGCGTGGGCGCGAGTTCGTGATGAAGGACTCCTACTCCTTCGACGTCTCCGACGACGACTTCCGCACCTCCTACGACGCGCACCGGGCCGCGTACGTGCGGATCTTCGACCGGCTCGGTTTCGACTACGTCGTCGTGGCGGCCATGTCCGGGGCGATGGGGGGCTCGGCCAGCGAGGAGTTCCTGGCGACGGCGGCCAACGGCGAGGACACCTACGTGCGCTGTACCACCTGCGCCTACGCCGCCAACGTGGAGGCGGTGCGGGTGCCGCCGCCCCCGCCGGTTCCCTACGACGACGTTCCCTCGGCCCATGCCGAGTCCACGCCGGACACCCCGACGATCGAGACCCTCGTCACCCATCTCGACCAGGCCTTCCCTCGTGCGGACCGGCCGTGGACCGCGGCGGACACGCTGAAGAACGTGCTGGTGGTGCTGCGCCACCCGGACGGCACCCGGGAGCCGCTGGCCATCGGGCTGCCGGGGGACCGGGAGGTGGACGAGAAGCGGCTGCAGGCGCAGGTGGAGCCGGCCGAGGTGGAGGCGTTCGCCGAGACCGACTTCGACGCCAACCCGGCGCTGCGCAAGGGCTACATCGGGCCGGGCACCCTCGGGCTGGAGCGTGCGTCGGGGATCCGCTACCTGGTCGACCCGCGGGTCGTCGAGGGCACCCGATGGGTCACCGGCGCCGACGTCGACGGCAGCCACGTGCTCGACCTGGTGGCCGGGCGGGACTTCACCCCGGACGGGACGATCGAGGCGGCCGAGGTCCGCGAGGGTGACGCCTGCCCGGTCGACGGGGGCGTGTTGGTCACCGCGCGCGGTATCGAGATCGGGCACATCTTCGAGCTCGGTCGCCGGTTCGCCGAGGCGCTCGACCTGCGGGTGCTCGACGCGGACGGGAAGCTGGTCACGGTCACCATGGGCTCGTACGGGATCGGGGTGTCACGGGCGGTCGCCGCGATCGTGGAGAACACCTCCGACGAGCTCGGCATCGTCTGGCCGCGGGAGGTGGCGCCGGCCGACGTGCACCTGCTCGCCACCGGCAAGGACCCGGCGGTGTTCGAGGCGGCCGAGCGGATCGCCGCCGAGCTGACCGCCGCCGGCGTCGAGGTGCTCTACGACGACCGGCCGAGAGTCTCCCCGGGGGTGAAGTTCAAGGACGCCGAGCTGCTCGGCATCCCGACGATCGTGGTCGTCGGCCGCAACCTCGCCGAGGGTGTCGTCGAGGTGCGGGACCGGGCCAGCGGTGCCCGCGAGGACGTTCCCGTGGCCGCGGCCGTCCCGCACATCCAGACCGTCGTGCGCCGCCCGCTCAGCGGGAGTCCGGCCTGAGGCCGGGGAAGGCGGAGGGGTCGGCGCCCCAGCCCAGGCCGCGGGTGGCGGCGTCGGCCAGCCAGCCGATCGCGGCTCCCCGCAGCTCGTCGGTGGCAGCGGCGACGAGCCCGGCGTAGGCGGCAGCGCACCTGTCCTCGACCTGCCGAGCCAGCCGGGTCGCCGAGGCGGCGTCGGTGACCGGGCCGGGAAGCGCATAACCGGGCTCGGCCGCGACCGGGTCGGCGCCGAGGTCGCGGACCGCCTCCTCGACCCGGTCCCTGCGGGCGCGGTGCGCTGCGTACCCGGCCCCGGCGAGCGTGGACTCCGACGAGCCCGCGTCCAGCACCCCGCCGGCCACGCCGTAGGCGTACAGCGCGGCGTGCTCGGCGGCGAGCACCCGCTGGGCGGCGTCGACCGTAGGACCGACGGCGTCGCTCACCGGCCACCGCCTCGCTCGTCCAGCGCGCGGGTGAGCAGCCAGACGTTCTGCGCCATGGATGCCGCGGCAGACGCCAGCGCGCGGGCGAGGTCTCCGCTGCCGGCGGTCAGCGCCGTCGCCCGGATCGCGTCCGCTGCCTGGCGCTCGGCGCCGACCAGGATCCGGAGCACCGCTGTCGGCGATCCCGGCACGGTCGTGTCCTCGGGAGCTCGGGTGGTCTCGCCCTCCGGGGTGAAGGCGGTCACGTGCTCCCGGTGCCGCACAGCGACCGGCCGCAGCAGCGCCCGCAGCTCACGGTGCCGTCGGGCAGCCGCCTCCAACCCGACCGCCAGGCCGGCGGACTGCGTCGCAGCTCGTCGGGCGCGGGTCAGGTCGTCGCGGTCGACGCCCGGCGCGGCGGGAACGGCTGGGACGGTGGCCCGGGCGGGACCCTGGCCGCACCCGCTCACGCCGGCCACCACCAGCCCGGCACCTGCTCCGACCGCGGACCGCAGCAGGACGCGGCGAGACAGCGCGGTCGGGCTCACGGGCGCCGACGCTACCGGTGTATAGGCTGAGTGTCCCCGCCCCTCGGGGTGGCGTGCGCGTACGACAACCGCAGAGCGAGGAGGACGCCGATGAGTTCGACGTCGACCGACCACCTCGAGCAACTGCTCACCCCCACCGTCGCGCAGCTCGGCGTCGACCTGGACGCCGTCGAGCTCGCCGCGGCCGGCCGACGACAGGTGCTGCGGGTCGTGGTGGACCGCGACGGCGGGCTCACCCTCGACGACATCGCCGACGTCACTCGCGCGGTGTCTCGACACCTCGACGCCGAGGAGGCCATGGGCGAGCGGGCCTACACCCTCGAGGTGACCTCGCGTGGCGTCGACCGGCCACTGACGCTGCCCCGGCACTGGGTGCGGAACCTCGGTCGGCTCGTCTCTGCGACGGTCATCGACGGGTCGGGTCCCGTCAATGGCCGGATCGCGGCCGCCGACGAGGACGGCGTCGACCTCGACGTCGACGGCCGGCTCGTCCGGGTGCAGTACGCCGACGTGGTCCGGGCGCGCGTCCAGGTCGAGTTCGCGCGCAAGGAGGCCTGACCGCGATGGACATCGACATGGCTGCGTTGCGCATGCTCGAACGGGAGAAGGACCTCCCGTTCGACGTCGTCGTGGAGGCCATCGAACAGGCACTGCTGGTCGCGTACGAGCGAACCGACGGGGCGCACAGCCCGGCCAGGGTGGCCCTGGACCGCAAGACCGGGCATGTCGTGGTGTGGGCGCGCGAGCTGGACGACGAGGGCGCGGTCGCGCGGGAGTGGGACGACACCCCGACGGGCTTCGGGCGGATAGCCGCGACCACCGCTCGGCAGATCATCCTGCAGCGGTTGCGGGACGCGGAGGACGAGCAGCGTTTCGGCGAGTTCTCCGGCCGCGAGGGCGATCTCGTGTCCGGGACGGTGCAGCAGGGCCGCAACCCCGACGACGTGCTCGTCCAGCTCGGCCGGCTCGAGGCGCTGCTGCCGTCGGGGGAGCGCGTTCCGGGTGAGCGGTATGAGCACGGCTCGCGGATCAAGTGCCTGGTGGTAAGTGTCCGGCGCGGCTTCCGCGGACCGCAGGTGGTGCTGTCGCGCAGTCACCCCAACCTGGTGAAGAAGCTGTTCGCCCTCGAGGTCCCCGAGATCGCCGACGGCAGCGTGCAGATCGCCGCGATCGCCCGCGAGGCCGGCCACCGCACCAAGCTCGCGGTGCACACCACGGTCGCCGGACTGAACGCCAAGGGCGCCTGCATCGGACCGATGGGGCAACGGGTCCGCAACGTCATGACCGAGCTGCACGGCGAGAAGATCGACATCGTCGACTACGCCGAGGAGCCGAGCGAGTTCGTCGCGCACGCGCTGTCGCCGGCCCGGGTGTCCTCGGTCGAGGTCGTCGATGCGGACAGCCGCTCGGCGCGGGTGATCGTGCCCGACTACCAACTGTCCCTGGCGATCGGCAAGGAGGGTCAGAACGCCCGGCTGGCCGCCCGGCTCACCGGATGGCGGATCGACATCCGGCCGGACGTCCAGCCCGATCCGCCGCCCTCGGGCGGGCGGGACGAGCCGGGCGACTCGGCCTGAGTCGCCGTCTCCGCTAGACTGCCCGAGATGGCTCGCGTGCGTCCGGGTCCCCATGCCCGCGTGCGTCGTCAACCGACGCGTACCTGTGTGGGGTGCCGGGAGCGGGCGAGCGTGACCGAGTTGATCCGCGTGGTTGCGGTTGGTGGTGGCACCCCGGTGTCGCTCACTCCGGACCTGCGCAGGTCGGCACCCGGCCGCGGGGCCAATGTGCACCCCCTGACCGCGTGTCTCGATCTCGCCGAACGTCGCCGAGCGTTCGGCCGTGCCCTCCGCCGTGAGGGCCCGGTCGACCTCGACCTCGTCCGGCAGTTGGTGGAGACGCGTGACCGCACGGCAGCACCGTCGTCGCAGCCTGTGACGACCTGACGGAAGTGAGCACCCGCTCATGAGCACTCGATGACGTCCTCGAGATGACCATGTACGTCTGACGACAGGTCTGCGCACCCGACGAGGGGCCGGACCACAAGGGAGAACAGTGGCTAAGGTCCGCGTCCACGAGCTCGCGAAGGAGCTCGGCGTCCCCAGCAAGAAGGTGCTGGAGACCCTGAAAGACATGGGGGAGTTCGTCAAGAGCGCGTCCTCCACCGTCGAGGCGCCCGTCATCAGACGGCTCAACGAGCAGTACGGCGAGCAGCTGAAGGCCCAGGCCAAGCCGGCCAAGAAGGCCGCAGCCAAGCAGGCCGCACCCGCCGGGACACCGGCCGCCGTCGAGACGCCGGCTGGCGTCGAGACGCCGGCCGCCGAGGCACCGGCGCCCAGCGCCGTCGAGACCTCGGCGCCGCCCGCGGAAGCGGTGCAGGTCGAGGCACCCGCCGCGCACGGCGGCCCGGCGACGCAGGAGCCGGCCCAGCCCTCGCATGCCGAGCAGGCAGCGGTGACCGACCTCGACACCGGCGGTACGGCCGACAGTCCCGGCACTGCCGGCACTCCCGGCACCGCCGGCACGGCCGAGTCGGATGTGGGTGCCGACATCCCGCGGCCGGCGCCGGCGCGACCGGCCGCCCCGCGGCCCGGTGGCGCGCCCCGTCCGTCCGCTCGTCCGGGCACGCCGCGGCCGGGCAACAACCCGTTCTCGTCGACGCAGGGCATGCGCCGCGGCGGGCCCGGCGGGTCGCCCGCCGGCCACGCTCCGGCGGCTCGGGACGGCGCGCCCGGACGTCCTCGGACGGACGCGCCCGACGGCATGCCGCGGCCGAATCCGGCGATGATGCCGAAGCAGAGCTCGCCCGCCCTCGGCGGACGCTCCGCCCCCGGCGGCACCCGGGGTCGCCCCGGCGGCCCCGGCGCCCCCGCCGGCGCCGGCCGACCCGGCGCCCCCAGCCGGCCGGGCGGGAACCGCTTCGGCGGCCCGAGCGGTGGCGGCGGCCGACCCGGCCCGGGCCGGGCCGGGCGCGGCGGCACCCAGGGTGCCTTCGGTCGCCCCGGCGGTCCGTCTCGGCGGGGTCGGAAGTCGAAGCGGGCCAAGCGCCAGGAGTTCGACAACATGCAGGCCCCGATCACCGGGGGTGTCCGCGTCCGCAAGGGTGAGGGCGAGGTCGTCCGGCTGGCCCGGGGGGCCTCGCTGACCGACTTCGCCGAGAAGATCGGGGCCGACCCGGCCTCGCTGGTGCAGGTGCTGTTCCACCTGGGCGAGATGGTGACGGCCACCCAGTCGGTCAACGACGAGACGCTGCAACTGCTCGGCGGTGAGCTCGAGTACACCGTCGAGGTCGTCTCCCCCGAGGACGAGGACCGCGAGCTGCTCGACTCGTTCAACCTGGAGTTCGGCCAGGACGAGGGTGACGACGAGGCGATGGCTCCGCGGCCGCCGGTGGTGACGGTCATGGGTCACGTCGACCACGGAAAGACCAAGCTGCTCGACGCGCTGCGCAACGCCAACGTCGTCGCAGACGAGGCCGGCGGCATCACCCAGCACATCGGGGCGTACCAGGTGGCGACGACCGTCGACGACAGTGAGCGCAAGATCACCTTCATCGACACCCCGGGTCACGAGGCGTTCACCGCCATGCGGGCCCGCGGTGCGCAGGCGACGGACATCGCCGTCCTGGTGGTCGCGGCCGACGACGGCGTGATGCCCCAGACCGTGGAGGCGCTCAACCACGCCAAGGCGGCCGGGGTGCCGATCGTGGTCGCGGTCAACAAGGTCGACAAGCCCGACGCCGACCCGGCCAAGGCGCGCGGCCAGCTGACCGAGTACGGCCTGGTGCCCGAGGAGTACGGCGGCGAGACGATGTTCGTCGACGTCTCCGCCAAGGCCGGCACCGGGCTGGAGCAGCTGCTGGAGTCGATCGTGCTGACGGCCGACGCAGCGCTGGACCTGCGGGCCAACCCGGAGCAGGACGCGCAGGGGCTCGCCATCGAGGCGCACCTCGACCGCGGTCGCGGTCCGGTGGCCACCGTGCTGGTCCAGCGCGGGACGCTGCGGGTCGGCGACTCCGTCGTCGCCGGGCCCGCGTACGGGCGGGTGCGGGCGATGCTCGACGAGACCGGTGCCAACGTCGAGGAGGCGCCGCCGTCGCGGCCGGTCCTGGTGCTCGGCCTCACCGCCGTGCCCGGTGCCGGTGACAACCTCATGGTGGTCGACGACGACCGGGTGGCCCGGCAGATCGCCGAGCGGCGGGAGGCGCGCGAGCGCAACGCGCTGCTTGCACAGCGGGCCGGCCGGCGCACGCTCGAGGACTTCATGTCCAGCATGGAGAAGGGCGAGACCAACGAGCTGCTGCTGATCCTCAAGGGCGACGTGTCCGGTTCGGTGGAGGCGCTCGAGGACGCGCTGGCCCAGATCGACGTGGGCGAGGACGTGTCGCTGCGGGTCATCGACCGCGGTGTCGGTGCCATCACCGAGACCAACGTCAACCTGGCGGCCGCGTCCGACGCGATCATCATCGGCTTCAACGTCCGGCCGCAGGGCAAGGCGACGGAGCTGGCCGACCGCGAGGGCGTGGAGATCCGGTACTACTCGGTGATCTACAACGCCATCGAGGAGATCGAGGCGGCGCTCAAGGGCATGCTCAAGCCCGAGTTCGTCGAGTCGCAGCTCGGCACGGCCGAGATCCGCGAGGTGTTCCGGTCCTCCAAGATCGGCAACATCGCGGGCTGCATGGTCACCGCCGGCACCATCCGCCGCAACGCCAAGGCGCGGTTGCTGCGGGACAGCACGGTGGTGGCCGACAATCTCGACCTGTCCAGCCTCAAGCGGTTCAAGGACGACGCCACCGAGGTCCGCGAGGGCTTCGAGTGCGGCCTCACGCTGCGCGGGTACAACGACATCAAGATCGGCGACGTGATCGAGTCGTTCGAGATGCAGGAGAAGCCCCGCAGCTGACCCCCCCGGCCCCCCGGCCCCCCGGCACCCCACGATCCGCGACTTTTGCAGACCCCTCCGGGCTGCAAAAGTCGCGGATCGTGGGCGGGGGGTGCGGCGGGGGTGGGGCCGTACGGTGGCGGGCGTGTACGTGGGCACGCTGGAGGTCGAGCTGCTGCTCGGTGACGTGCACTCGCTGAAACAGAAGCGTGCGGTGATCCGCCCGCTGCTGGCCGAGCTGCGCCGGCGCTACGACGTGGCGGCGGGCGAGACCGGCGGCGCCGACCTGTGGCGGCGCAGCACGCTGGGGATCGCGGCGGTCTCCGGCACCGCCGAGCAGGTCGCCCGGGTGTGCGACGAGATCGAGCGCTGGGCCTGGTCCCGGCCGCAGGTCGAGGTGCTGCGCGTGACCCGTTGGGTGCGCTCCACCGACGACTGAGCCGACCAGGACCGCTACTACGCTGGACCGATGGCCTCCCCCCGTGCCCGCAAGGTCGCCGAGCGCATCCACGTGATCGTCGCCGAGATGCTCGAGCGGCGGATCAAGGACCCGCGGCTGGGGTTCGTCACCGTCACCGACGTACGGGTCAGCGGCGACACCCAGCAGGCCACCGTGTTCTACACCGTGCTCGGGGAGACGAACGACATCGAAGCCACCTCGGCGGCGCTGGCCAGCGCCACCGGCCTGATCCGCTCCGAGGTGGGCGGTCAGCTCGGCATGCGGCACACGCCGACCATCGCGTTCGTCCTCGACGCGGTCCCGCAGAACGCCCGGCACATCGACGACCTGCTGGCCCGGGCGCGGGCCAACGACGCGGAGGTCGCCCGGCAGGCGGCCGGGGCGTCGTACGCGGGGGACCCGGACCCGTACCGGCACGACGGGGACGACACCGGCGCCGACGGTGACGTCGACACCGACTCCTGAGGTGAACGGGCCGGCCGACGCGGGCGGTGTCCTCGTCGTCGACAAGCCCGCGGGCTCGACCTCACACGACGTGGTGGCCCGGGTGCGGCGACTGCTGGGCACCCGCCGGGTCGGGCACGCGGGGACGCTGGACCCGATGGCCACGGGGGTGCTCGTCATCGGGGTCGGTCGTGGCACTCGACTGCTCGGGCACCTTGCGCCGACGACCAAGGAGTACGCGGCGACCGCTCGGCTCGGGATCGGCACCGACACCGACGACGCCGAGGGCCGACCCGTGCGCGGTGCCTCGGCAACCGGGCTGGACCTGGCTGCGGTGCGGTCGGCGGCCGGCCGGCTGACCGGTGCGATCGACCAGGTGCCGTCCGCGGTCTCCGCGGTCAAGGTGGCCGGCGAGCGGGCCTACGCACGGGTTCGGCGCGGCGAGACCGTCGCTCTCGAGCCGCGCCGGGTGACCGTGCACGAGCTGACCGTCGGTGAGCTGCGCCCCGGGCCGGACCAGTCGGTCTCGCCGGAGACCGGCCCGCACCCGACCGTCGACGTCGACCTCGTCGTCCGCTGCAGCTCGGGCACGTACGTCCGCGCCCTGGCCCGGGACCTGGGGGAGTCGCTCGGGGTCGGAGGGCACCTAGTGGCGCTGCGCCGCACGGCGGTCGGCCCGTTCACGCTGGACCTGGCCCAGACCTGGCCCCAGATCGAGCGGGACGGCGCTCGCCTGCTGACCCTGGCGGAGGCGGCGACGGCGGTCTTCCCGGCCGTGCTGTGCGACGAGGAACAGGCCAGGGCGGTCTCCCACGGCCGGCCCCTCGAACTGGGCGGCGCACCCGAGGGACCGGCCGCCGCCGGTGACGTGGTGGCGCTGGTCGCGGCGGACGGGCGGCTGCTCGCGCTCTACACCTTCGAGGAGGGGCACGCGCGGGCGGTCACCGTCTTTGCGCCCGCCTGACCCGGCCGGGGTTTGGTGTGCCGCGAATGGGGCACCAGGGAGCGGGCAGCAGTCGCGTCGCGAGGAGGGCCACCCATGACCGCCGGGCCGGGCACGGCACGACACGGCGACCCTGTGGCGAGGCCCGGCTGCTCGGTCACCGTGCTCGCACCGGTCACCGACCGGGGCTCGCGGAGCGATCTCGAGCGACCGGAGGCCGCCGTCGCCGAGGTGCTCGAAGAGCTCAGTGCGCCGTCCGGTCACACGGCCACGTCCGTCGTCCCCGTCCGCCGGGTCCCACAGGCCGGCCCGTACGGGCGGGCAGGGCGTAATAGCGACGTGCTCGACGCCGGCACGCTCGTCGACGTCGCCGCCGCCCTGGCGACCCGCCCGCCCGGCGTCGTGCACGCCGTGGGGTGGGAGGCCGGCGTGGTCGCCGCGGCGGTGTGCAGCGGTGGTGGTCTCGCTCGGGCGGACCGACCGCCTCCGCCGCTGCTGCTCGAGCCGCTCGGCGTCCCCGGCAACGCCGAGCGGGCTCTCGCCGAGCACCTGAGCGCGCTGGTGGTCTCGTCGGAGACGCACCGACGAGCCTGCCTGCGGGCGGGGCTGGCGGCCGGACTGGTCCGGGTGGTGCCGCCGGCCGGACCGCGCTGTCCCACCGACCTCGTCCCGGCCGAGGCCGACCACGGAGGCCGAGCCCCCGTCCTCGGGGTGCTAGGGGACGGCGTCGGCCCGGTCACCCTGACGCTGCTGGAGGCGGTGCTTCGCCGTTGCCGGCAGGTGCACGTGCTGTTCGCCGGGTCGGCCGCTCGCGCCCTGCGGGCACGGCGCAACGCCACCGTCGTCCGGGCCTGGCCGGAGCCGCTGTCTGCGCGGATGCACGGCACGGGGCGGGCCGGGTGGCCGCTCTTCGCCCGCGTCGACGCGGTCCTCGACGCCAGCAGCGCGGCCGTCCTGCCGGCCGCGGCGCTGGCGGCGGCGGCGGCCGCACGACCCGTGCTCGCCCTGCCGGACAGCCCCGCCGCCGAGGTGGTGGTCGACGGGGTCACCGGTCGCGCACTGACCGGCGCCGACCCGGCGCGGTTGGCCGACGTCATCGCCGGCACGCTCGGGGACCCGGCGCTGCTGCGGCGGATGGGCGCGGCCGCCTCCGAGCGCTGGTCCGACGAGCACTCGCCGGCGGTGCGGGCCCAGCGGCTGGGCGGCGTGTACGACGAGCTCGCCTCCGCCTGACCCTGCGCGGACCTCAGCCGACGGGGGAGTCCACCGCGGCCTCCGCCGCGTCGACCGGTGGCGGCATCGATCCGGAGACCGACCCGTCGGGCAGTGTCCGGGTGATCACCAGCTGCTCGGCCACCATCCGCAGCTTGACGTTGTGCTGCTGGGAGTAGCGCCGCAGCACCGCGAAGGCGCCCCGCTGGTCGAGGCCGAACCGCTCCATCAGGATGCCCTGTGCCATCCCGACCAAGTGTCGGGCGTCGATGGCCCGGCGCAGGTGCAGGTCCTGGCGGGCGTGGCCCAGCGCAGCCGAGGCGTGCACGGCGAAGATCTCCGCCACCTGCAGGTCCTCGTCGTCGAAGTGCGCCGGCTCCGACGAGTACAGGTTCAGGGCACCGATCACCTCCCCGACGTGGCTGAGGCGGATCCCGAGCACGCTGCGCAGGCCGAGGTCACGCGCCCGCTCTCCCCAGCGCGGCCAGCGGGGGTCGGTGGTGACGTCATCGATTCGGTAGGTGCCGCCATCGGTCATCGCCTGCAGGCACGGACCCTCGCCCAGCTCGTACTGCGCCTGGTCGCCGGCCCGGACGACCTCCGCGGAGGCGGCGCCGGTCTCGACCCGGTGCCGTTTGCTGTCGCTGTACGACACTCCGGCGAAGTCACAGTCGAGCGCGTCCACCGCGAGCGCCACGGTCCGCTCAAGCGTGTCGTCGATGTCGGGCGCCTCGTGCAGCACGCGGGCCAGCTCCGCGAAGTCGTCGGCCTCCGGTGAGCGCATCCGCCCACTGTGTCACGGATCGGCACCGGCAAACCGGACGATCTCCCCGGCCGGGCGGCGCGACCCCGCCGGGGATCCCTGCTGGCGCGGGTCCCCGGTACGCCCCACTGGGCGCAATCGCGCGTGAGAGACTTGGCCGAGCGTGTGCATCCGCCCGCCCCTTTCGCCGCCCGGGAGACCCCCCTGACGACCTACGACGTGGCGCAGCAACCGTCGACCGACTCCCGGCGGCTGCGGCTGGCGGGCTTCGCCGTCCACGCCTACACCGCGAGCGGGTCGGTCCTTGCGCTGTTGATCGTGGTCGCGGCGATGGACGGCGACGCCATCCGGGCGCTCTGGCTCGGGCTGGCGGCGCTGGTGATCGACGGCACCGACGGCATGCTGGCGCGCCGGCTGCGGGTGAAGCAGACCATCCCGTGGTTCGACGGTGCCCGCCTCGACGACATCGTGGACTACCTGACCTACGCGTTCGCGCCGATGGTTTTGTTGTGGACCGGGGACTACCTCCCCGGCGGGATCGGCGGGGCGCTGCTGGCGGCGCTGCCGCTGCTCGCGTCCAGCTACCAGTTCTGTCGGGTGGACGCGAAGACCGACGACCACTTCTTCCTGGGCTTTCCCAGCTACTGGAACGTGGCCGCCTTCTACGTCGTCGTGCTCGGGCTCGACCAAGCGACGACCGGTCTGGTGCTGATCGCCTGCACCATCTTGGTGTTCATCCCGGTCCGCTACATCTACCCGTCCCGCACGGTCGCCTTCCGCCGGCTCAACCTCGCGCTGACGGCAGGTTGGCTCACGGCGTACGGCGCGCTGCTGCTGCAGATGCCCGACCCGCATCCGGTCCTGGTCGGTCTGTCGCTGGCGTATCTCGGCTACTACGGGACCCTCAGCCTCTACCTGACGGTGGACGGCCGCCGCCGCCGGCGCTGATCCGTGGCACTCGGACTCGCCGCGGCGCTGCTCGCTGCCGTCGTCTTCGGCGGCTCCGCTGTGCTCCAGGCGGTCGGGTCGCGGCGGGTGCCGACCGCGCACGCTCTCGACCCGCGCCTGCTCGGCCGGCTGCTGCGCCAGCCCGCATTCGTCGCCGCGATCGGGCTCAACCTGGTCGGGTTCGTGCTGCACCTGGTGGCGATCCGGCTGCTGCCGCTCTTCCTCGCCCAGGCCGGCATCGCCGCCAGCCTGGCGATCACCGCGCTGCTGGCCGTCCGGGTCTTCCGGGACCGGCTGGTTCGGGCGGAGTGGCTCGCGGTGGTCGCGGTCTGCGTCGGCCTGGCACTGCTGACCGCGGCCGCCGGGGCAGCGGGGGAGGAGCGGGCGAACGGCACGCTGAACCTCGCGCTCGCCCTCGCCGTCGCCACCCTGATCGCGATCGGTGCCGTGGCCGGGCGAGGAGCCGGCGCGGCGTCTACCATGGTGCTGAGCGCGCTCGCCGGCCTCGGCTTTGCGACCACCGCCGTGGCGGCCCGGCTGCTGCCCACCACCTCGCTCTCCGCGGTGCTGACCGCCCCGGCCGCGTACCTGCTGCCGGTGGCGGGCGCCCTGGCGTTCCTGCTCTACTCGCTGGCGTTGCAGCGCGGTGCGGTGACCGCGGCCACCGCGCCGATGATCGTGCTCCAGACCGTCACCCCCGCTCTGGTCGGGATATGGGCGCTCGGCGACGAGGTGCGCACCGGGTGGCTGGTCCCCGCGGCCGTCGGCCTGGTGCTGACAGTGGCCGGCGCGGTCACGCTGGCCCGGTACGAGGCGGTCCGGGACCGGGCGCGGGAGGCGGCCCGGCTCGGCTGAGCACACCCGGTGGCCACGGCGGTGGCGGGGACCGACCTTCCGCCGCCGGACGTCTCAGGCTCGTGGGAGGGTTTGCCGGGTGAGCGTTTGGCGACGGTTGAGCGCGGTCGAGATCGAGGGCCCGACGGTGGTCACCGTCGGCAACTTCGACGGCGTGCACCGCGGGCACCGGCTGGTCCTCGAGCAGGCGGTGAAGACCGCCTGGCGGCTCGGGGGCCGGCGGGACGGGCACGCACCGGTGGTGGCGGTGACCTTCCACCCGCACCCGATGGCCGTGCTCGCACCCGACCGGGCGCCGCAGCAGCTGACCGGCCTGTCCTCGCGGGTCGCGCTGTTGACGGCAGCCGGTGCCGACGACGTGCTGGTGATGACCTTCGACCGCGGCGTGGCTGCGTGGTCACCGGAGGAGTTCATCCGCCGGGTGCTGGTGGACGCGCTGCACGCTGGTGCCGTGGTCGTCGGCGCCGACTTCCGGTTCGGTGCCCGGGCCGCCGGCACCATCGACACGCTGCGGACGGAGGGTGCCGCGCACGGCTTCACCGTCGAGCCGCTCGAGCTGGCCGGCCGCAGCAGCTCCGCGCCCTGGTCCTCCAGCGCGGCGCGGGCGGCGATCATCGCCGGCGACGTACGCCGGGCGGCGGACATCCTCGGTCGTGACCACACCGTCGAGGGTGTCGTTGTCGAGGGCGATCGTCGCGGTCGTCAGCTCGGGTACCCGACTGCGAACGTGCCCGCCTCCGGCACGGTGGCGGTGCCGGCGGACGGGGTGTATGCCGGAACGCTGCGACGGACCGATGCCTCCGCCGGCACCGCGATGCCGGCGGCGATCAGCGTCGGCACCAACCCGACCTTCGGGGGAGCCGACCGGCGGGTGGAGGCCTACGTGCTCGACCGGGACGACCTCGAGCTGTACGGCGTGCCGGTGGAGGTTGCCTTCCGGACGCGCCTGCGCGGCCAGGTGCGGTTCGAGGAGGTCGAGGAGCTGGTGGCCCAGATGGCACAAGACGTGGCCGGCGCCCGGGCCGCGCTCGGCACGTCCTGAGCGGCCGGCTCAGCCGAACAGCGCCGCGATCACGCGCTGGTCCCGCAGCGTCAGCGTCCCGGGCGGGCGGCGGGCGGTGAGCTGCTCGGCCCGCTGCCGCATGTCGGCCGTCGGGCCACGGCCGACGAGCGAGCGGAGCGCCGCGGCCGCGGAGGCCCGCATCCCGGCGGCGTACGGGTGGAAGGCCAGCGCCCGGGTCGGGCTGGTCGCGGCCCCGTTGACCCAGGCGGTGGACGAGCAGGCGTCATGCCCGCGGGACGGGCGGTAGGTGTCGACGTAGTGCGCTCCCGCCCGCGCGGCGGCGGCGGCGAGCGCCCGGTTGAGCTCGCGCTCGACCCGGTCGGCCCAGGCGTAGTCACCGGCGGCGAACGGCAGCGCGGCGCAGGTGCCGCTCGCGGGGACGATCCGCGGGTAGCCGATCACCGCCACCACCGCGTCCGGCGCCCGTTGGGCGACGGTGCGCAGCGCCGTGACCAGGCGCGACTCCACCCGGCGCGCCCGGGCGAGCAGGTCATCGGTGCCGTCCGGCCGGGTGAACGCTGCTCGGCAGGGGGCGCCGGTCGGGTCCGTCGCGGTCAGATCGGGACAGCGGCGGACCAGGGTGCCGAAGATGCCGAAGTCGTTGCCGCCCATCCCGACCGTGACCAGGTCGGTCGACGGGGTGACCGCCGCCAGCTGCTGGTCGGTCAGGTCGGAGGTGTCGGCACCTGAGCAGCTCACGTCGACGAGGCTCTCGGCGCCGAGCCAGCCCGCCAGCACGGCCGGGTAGTTCGCGCTGGAGCGCAGGCAGGAGGTCCGACTCGCGTCGACGTAGGGGATCAGCGGGCCGGCGGTGAACGAGTCACCGAGCGCGACGTACCGGCCGACCGGGGTCGACAGCGGTGCCCCGGTCCGGCCCGATCCGGCCCGGTCGGGGCGGGCCGTACGCGGCTCGGCCGACTGCGCGCCCCGCTCGCCTTGGCCCGATCCGGTCGGGCCGGCTGCGACCAGGCCGGCGACGACAGCGCCGAGGAGCGCGACCAGCACGACGAGCCGACGAGACATGCCCCCGAGGTTACGTGCGGCCGTCGCGAGACCGACGATGATGCATTCCGGTCGCTCGCGCGGCGGGAATGCATCATCGGCGGTGCGGCAGGAGGAGGAACAGCGTGGTGGAGGTGGCGGACCTTGTGGCCCGGGGCGGCCCGGTCTGGACCGGGCGGTCCGACGCGCCGGACGCGGAGGCCGTGGCGATCGCGGCTGGCCGGGTCGTGGCGGTCGGCCGCGACGACGAGGTCGTGCCGTGGATCGGCTCGGCCACGCGGGTCATCGACCTGGCCGGGCGGCTGGCGGTCCCCGGCTTCATCGACGCGCACGTGCACCCGGTGCACGCCGGCCTCGACGCGTTGCGCTGCGACCTGTCCCGCGTGCCGGTCGACGAGCAGGCGTACGTCGACGCGATCGGGGCCTACGCCCGCAGCCGGCCGGACGACCCGTGGGTGCTCGGCGGGGGGTGGTCGATGCCGGCCTTCGCGGGCGGCGTCCCGACCCGGGACCGACTCGACCGGGTCGTCTCCGACCGGCCCGCGTACCTGCCCAACCGGGACCGGCACGGCGCCTGGGTGAACAGCAGGGCGCTCGCGCTCGCAGGTGTCGATCGAACCACCCCGGACCCGGCCGACGGCCGGATCGAGCGGGATGCCGCGGGTGAGCCCACCGGGATGCTGCACGAGGGCGCGATGGACCTGGTCGGCCGCCTGGTGCCACCGGCGACCGCGGCCCTGCGGCTCGACGCGCTGCTGCTGGCGCAGGACCGGTTGCACGGCTACGGGGTGGTGGCCTGGCAGGACGCGATCGTGGGTGACTACGCCGGGTCCGGGGACCTCTGGTCCACCTACGTGCAGGCGGCCCGCGAGGACCGGCTCACCGGCCGGGTCACCGGCGCGCTGTGGTGGGACCGGGACCGCGGGCTCGACCAGATCCCCGACCTGGTCGAGCAGCGGGCCACCGGGACCGTGGGCCGGTTCCGGCCGCTGGCGGTGAAGGTGATGCTGGACGGCGTGGTCGAGGGGTTCACCGCGGCGATGCTGGAGCCCTTCCTCGACGCGGACGGGCATCCGACCGCTGGCACCGGCCGGGCGTTCGTCGAGCCGGACCTGCTCCGGGCGGCGGTGGTCGCGCTGGACGCCGAGGGGTTCCAGGTGCACGTGCACGCGATCGGGGACCGGGCGGTACGCGACGCGCTGGACGCCTTCGCCGCGGCCCGCGCCGCGAACGGGCCGAGCACGGGTCGGCACCAGCTGGCGCACCTGCAGGTGGTGCATCCCGACGACGTCGGCCGCTTCGCCGAGCTGGACGTGGCGGCCAACATGCAGGCCCTGTGGGCCTGCAACGAGCCGCAGATGACCGACCTCACGCTGCCGCTGCTCGGCCCGGAGCGGTCCGGCTGGCAGTACCCGTTCGGCGAGCTGCACCGGCGGGGGACCACGCTGGCGTGCGGCTCGGACTGGCCGGTCTCGACGCCGGACCCGCTGCAGGCGCTGAAGGTGGCCACCACCCGGGTCGAGCCCGGCACGTCCGGCCCGCCGCTGCTGGCCGAGCAGGCGCTGAGCATGGCCGCCGCGATGACCGCGTACACGGCGGGGTCGGCCTACGTGACGCACGACGACGACGCCGGCAGCCTCCGCTCGGGCGGTCGGGGGGATCTGGTGGTCCTCGACCGCGACGTCTTCGCCGCTCCTGCGGCCGACCTGGAGCTCGCCCGGGTCGACCTGACCGCCGTCGACGGCCGGGTCGTCCACGAGCGCGACGCGGCGCGGGGGTAGCCGCGTCCGGTGGGCGGGTCAGTCCCGGTCGTAGCTCTCGATGGTGTGCCGCCACGCCTCTGACGAGGTCAGCTCGGGCAGCGCCTGGCGGTACTGCTCGGTCAGCTCCGACCACCGTCGCCACAGCTGGATGTGCAGCAGGGTGGAGCGCTTGAGCAGGTCGCGGAACCGCTCCGGGTCCCGCTGGTACCACGAGACGGTCGCCCCGTCGGCTCCGGAGACCAGGGCGCTGTCCACCTGGGCCAGCCGCCACCACTGCAGGTACAGGTGCGGGACCGCGAGCTCGGGGTTGGTGCGGGACATGTCCCGCACCGGCTTCACCTGGCGCAGCGTGCCGAGACCCACGCTGCGCAACAGCCCCAGCTTGCCCGCCGGCGCCATCGGCGAGTTGCCCTTGCGCGGCGGCTTCTTCCGCCGCGCCGGCGGGAACTTCTCCACGTCGTCGGCGGCCTGAGAGTCGGGATAGTTCTTGCGCAGCTCGCGCAGCTCGTGCACCCGGTGCGCGACGTCGCGGTGCATCCGCTCGGGGCCGTCGAGCAGGTCCTCGATCGCCAGCAGCCCCATCTCGGCCGCGGAGTACTGCATCGCGAGCAGGTGCTTGACCTGGGTCTCGAAGCTCTCCAGCAGCAACCGTCCACCGTGCTCGTAGGGCGAGTGCAACAGGGCCGAGGAGATCCGGTTGCGGCGGTGGAAGTACGCCTGCCAGTCGAGCGTGTCGTCCTTCTCGTGCCACGGCACGTGCCAGACCGCGGCGCCGGGGAGGGTCACGGTCGGGTGCCCCGCGTCACGGGCGCGCAGGCCGTACTCGGCGTCGTCCCACTTGAGGAACATCGGCGCCGACAGCCCGATCTTGCGGATCACGTCGGTGGGGATCAGGCACATCCACCAGCCGTTGTAGTCGACGTCGATGCGGCGGTGCAGCCAGGGCGTCGAGCGCATGCTGCGCCGGCCGAAGTCCATGCCGTGGAAGGTCCCCGGCGCCGGTCCCCAGAACCAGCGGTACTGCGCGACGGCCTCGCCGAACGCGTGCAGCACACAGCGGTCGTAAAGGCTCAGCATCTGGCCGCCGACGATGGTCGACGTCCGGCACAGGTCGGCGAACGTGGCCGCGCGCAGGATCCCCTCCGGCTCGCACACGACATCGTCGTCGAGCAACAGGCAGTACGTGCTGACGCCCTGGCCGGCGGTTTCGTCCATGGCGCGGGAGAAGCCGCCGGACCCGCCCAGGTTGGCCTGTTCGATGACCCGTAGCCGGTCACCGAGTCGCTTGGCGACGTCGGGGTACCGATCGTCGTCGACCACCTTCTGGGTGCCCTGGTCGATGACCAGGATCTCGTCCAGGACGGCGAGCACGCCCTCCTGCTCGGACAGTGCCACCAGCTGGTCGACGCAGAAGGTGGGGCGGTTCATCGTCGTGATGCCCACGCTGAGGGTGCCCGGCGTGGTCCGGTCGGTCTGCGCCACCCACTCGCCGGAGATGAGGTCCACGTTCGCGCCGTCGGCGGCCAGGTCGAACCAGTACCACCCGCCGTCGATGAAGTTCTTCAGCGGCAGCTCGAACTCCACCGTCTGCTGGCCGGACCCCTCGATCCGCGCCGAGTCCACCCGCATGACGTGCCCCTTGGAGGTGGAGCGCTGCACCACGACGGTCCCGCTGCCGGTCACTGTCAGCCGCAGCGTCACCGACCGGAGGTTCGTCCAGCGCTGCCAGTAGCCGGCCGGGAAGGAGTTGAAGTAGGTGCCGAGGGACAGGATGTCGCCGTCCTCGACCCGCATGCTGTGCCGGCCGGTGACGCTGGCCGCACTGGAGACGGCGGCGCCGAGCGCGCCGCTGCGGGCGCCGCTGGCCGGAGGGTGCGCGTTGCCGGACTGGCCGGCCGCGCCGGTGCCGATCGACTCCTGCACCTCGTCCGCTGCGCCGTTCTGCGCCGCCTCGAGATAGAGCGGGAGGACGTCGTGGTCGCCGTCCAGGGGCATGACGACCCGCTGGAGCACCCGCTCCCCGAGCGCAGGGGTGGTGGCGGAGGCTGGTTCGGTCACGTCAGGTCCTAGGGTCGGGTGCAGCGGGGACATCGTGGGGGAGCCTATCGGCCGGTGGGTGGCGGCTAGGGTCTCCCCGACCGGCGGCCAGCGGCCGACCATGTGGAGAGGGGCGTACGGTGCCAGCGCACGATCCGGCGGGACGGTCCGGCACGCCGGCCGGACCCAAGCGGGTGTTCCTGCACATCGGGCCACCCAAGACGGGAACGACCTACCTGCAGAGCGTGCTGTGGGCCAACAAGCGACGGCTGGGCAAGGCGGGCGTGCTCGTCCCCGGGCGCGGTGAGGCACCGCACTTCGCCGCGGCCGGTGACCTGCGCGGCCGGCACCGGCGCAAGAACCCCAAGCGCAAAGGACGGGGCCGTCACGACGGCGCTTGGGACAAGCTGGCCGCCGAGGTCCGTGAGTGGCCCGGCACCTCGGTCATCTCCTGCGAGTGGCTGGCCTTCTGCAGCGATGAGCAGGTGGACCGCGCGCTCGGCTCGTTCGGCGACGCCGAGGTGCACGTGGTCATCACGCTGCGCGACCTCGGTCGGGTGGTGCCGGCCGTCTGGCAGGAGCAGATCAAGAACGGCAAGGTCTTCACCCTCACCGAGTTCCTCGTCAAGCTCGAGCGCGACGACGACGAGGACTACGGCCAGCTGTTCTGGAGCGTGCACGACACCCGCCGGCTGCTCGACCGGTGGGCGCGGAACCTTCCCACCGACCGGTTGCACGTCGTGACGCTGCCGCGGTCCGGGGCGCACCCGGACGAGCTGTGGCGCCGGTTCAGCTCGCTGTTCGTCACCGATCCGGATCGGTACGACACCAAGCAGGTGCGGGCCAATCCCGGCCTCGACCCGGCGGAGGCCGAGTTGCTGCGTCGAGTGAACGACGAGCTCGACGGCCGGATGCGCAAGGGCGCACACGGACCGCTGGTCAAGCAGTTCCTGCACGAGGAGCTGACCCGGCAGGAGGGGTCCGGCGGCAAGATCCGGCTGCCCGCCGACGCGCTCGAGCCGGTGGCGGCACGGGCCAAGGAGGTCGTGGCCGCGGTGGAGGCGGGCGGTTATCCGGTGATCGGGAGCCTGGACGAGCTGGTGGTAGACCCGGCGTCCACCGGCACGTCCCGTCCCGAGAACGCGGCGGACACCGAGGTCGCCCGCGCCGCGGTGAAGTCCATGGCGGCCCTGCTGCTGACGATGCAGGCCGACGGCGCGCACCGGCGCAAGCCGTGGCGGCACACCCAGGGCGGGTCGAAGAAGAAGACTCCGGCCAGGGACGTCGGCACCGGTGCGGGTGACGCGCCCGGGCCGCAGTCGGCCGGGCGCCGAGCGGCGGGGCGCGCGGCGCGGCTGGCGCGCCGGGCCGCGGGGCGGGTCCGCCGGATGACGGCGGGGGGCTAACCCGGCGTGACCGACCAGCCCAGGGCCGTGCTGCACGTCGGCGCCCCCAAGACCGGGACGACCTATCTGCAGGCCGTGCTGTGGCGGAACAGGGCGGCGCTGCGGGACGCCGGCGTGCTGTACCCGCTGGAGCGGCCGACCGAGCACTTCGCCGCCACGCTGGACGTACGCGAGATGGCCTGGGGCGGCCGGGCGGACGGCCCGTGGCTCGGCACCTGGGACCGCGTGGCCGAGCGGGTGGACGCCTTCGAGGGCTCGGTCGTGCTGTCCAACGAGCTGCTCGGCGGCGTGACTCCCGAGCAGGCGCGACGCGTCGCCGACACCTTGGCCGGTCCGGCGGCGCGCGAGGTGCACGTGGTCTTCACCGCCCGCGACCTCGCCCGGCAGCTCCCGTCCGACTGGCAGGAGCACGTCAAGCACCGCCACGACGTCACCATGAGCACGTTCGTCGACGACCTGGTGCGGCTAGGACCGGACGCGCCGGCGCCCTTCGGCACCCTGTTCTGGGGGCTGCACGACGCCGAGGCCGTGCTCGGCACCTGGGCCACCGTGGTCCCGTCCGACCAGCTGCACCTGGTGACCGTGCCCCGGGTGCGGTCCGGGCCGCACGACCTGTGGGAGCGGTTCGCCTCCGCGGCCGGGCTCTCCGGACTCGACCTCGACCTCGACGTGGAGCCGCGCAACGTGTCTCTCGGCGTCGCCGAGGCCGAGCTGCTGCGCCGGCTGAACACCTACCTCAAGGGCCGCTTCCCCCAGCGGCACTACGACGACCTCGTCCGCCAGGTCCTGGCCGAGGACCTGCTGGTGTCGCCCCGGCGAGTGGTCCCCGCGTCCGAGCGCCCGACGCTGCCGCCGAGCCAGCACGAGTGGGTGGCCAAGCGGTCGCAGCAGCTGGTCGACGCGGTGCAGGCCGCGGGCTACGACGTCGTCGGTGACGTCGCCGACCTGCTCCCAGGCCCCGAGCCGGACGGTCGGCAGCCCGAGGAGCTGAGCGCCGACGACCTGCTGCCGGTGGCGCTGGACGCACTGACCGGGGTGCTGCGGCACCTGGCCGGGATCGCCGAGCACGGGGCCGACGCCCGCGAGCTGCGCCTCACGGTCAACCAGCTGACCGACGAGCTGGCCCGCACCCGCGAGGAGCGGGACTATTGGAAGGACGGCGGGCTCGCGCACCGACTGGTGCGCGCCAGCGACCAGCATCGCTGGCTGCGGCCGGTGCGCCGGGCGTACGTCGGGACCAGGGACAGGCTGCGCGGCGGGGACAGCGATGGGTGACCGCGTCTACCTGCACGTGGGCGTGCCCAAGACCGGGACCACCTTCGTCCAGGACGTGCTCTGGAGGGGTCGTACCAAGCTCGCCCGGGACGGCGTCTGCTACCCGCTGCGCCGACGCGCCGAGCACTTCGCCGCGACGATGGATCTGCGCGGGGCCTCCTGGGGCGGTCGCCGCAACCCTGACTGGGACGGCACCTGGGACCGGCTGGCCGGCACCGTGACGGAATCGGGAGCCCCGACCGCGGTCCTGTCCGGTGAGCTGCTGGCCGCGGCCGACCGCACCGCCGTCGAGCGCGCGGTGCGGTCGTTCCCGGACCGCGAGGTGCACGTGGTCGTGACCGTCCGGGACCTGGCTCGGCAGCTGGTCTCCGGTTGGCAGGAGCAGGTCAAGCACCGGGTGTCGGTGCCGCTGACCGACTTCGTCGCGGGCTGTCTCGAGCTGCCCGGGGCCAGCGAGCGGGCGCTCCGGCTCGGCAGCCGGTTCTGGCCGCTGCACGACCTGGTCGACGTGGTCGACCGGTGGGGGAGCGGCGTGCCGAGCGCGTCCCTGCACCTGGTGACCGTGCCGCCTCCCGGTGGACCGCGCGAGCTGTTGTGGCAGCGGTTCGCCGATGTGACCGGGGTGGACCCCGAGCTGGGCCGGGTGGACACCGCGCGGCCGAACACGTCGCTGGCCGCGTCCGAGGCCGAGCTGCTGAGGCGCTACAACGCCGATCACGCTGACGACGTGTCGCAGACGCACTACGACCAGGTGGTCCGCGCTCTGCTCGCCGAGAACGTGCTCGTCGCGGGTGACCGGTCCGGCGCGGGTCTGGTGCTCCCACCCGCGTACGCCGACGCCGTACACGACCGCTCGCTGACCGTGGTCCGGACGCTGGCCGGCCGAGGCCACGACGTGGTCGGGGACCTCGACGACCTGGTGCCCGACGTGGCGGCGCTGCGCGCCGGCCGGACGCCGGTGGTCGGCGACGACGAGCTCGCCGACGCGGCGGTCCGGGCGGTGGCGGGGTTCGTGTCCGAGCTCGGGCCGTTGTCTCGCCGGCTGAAGGCCAGGCAGCAGTCCGCGCCCCCCTCGACCCACCCCCCCCTGCCACGATCCGCGACTTCTGCAGACCTGCAAACGTCGCGGAACGCGACCGGTGGGGGGGTGGGGGAGCCCGGTCCGGTCTACCTGCACGTCGGGGCTCCGAAGACCGGGACCACCTTCTTGCAGGACGTGATGTGGCACCACCGGGACGCCCTGGCCGAGTCCGGGGTGCTGTTCGCCCGACGCCGCTACGGCGACCATTTCCTGGCCAGCGTCGACCTGCGCGACGTGGCCGAGGAGGCGGCTCAGTCGGCCGGGAGCTGGGACCGGGTCGTCGCCGACACCAGCTCCTGGCCGGGCCCGTCGGTGATCTCACACGAGCTGTTCGCCTCCGCCCGCCCCCAGCACATCGCACGTGCCCTGGAGTCGCTGGGACCGGACCGGGTGCACGTCGTCTACACCGCCCGCGACCTGTGGCGGCTGCTCGCGGCGGAGTGGCAGGAGGCGACCAAGCACGGACGCTCGCTGTCGTTCGCGGAGTACCTCGACGACGTTCTCGACGAAGGCCCGGAGGGGACCGTCGGGCGCTGGTTCTGGTCGGTGCACGACCCAACAGACGTCCTGCAGCGCTGGGGGGCGGATCTCCCGGCCGAGCGGGTGCATGTGGTCACCGTCCCGGCCGCCGGCTCCGACCCCACATTGTTGTGGCGGCGCTTCGCCGGTCTGGTGGGGATCGACCCGTCGGTGGTCGACACCTCGGTGGCCCGGCCGAACACCTCACTCGGCGCCTCGGAGGTCACCTTCCTCCGCCGGGTCAACGCCGAGCTCGGCGGCCGTCGCGGCGGTCGCCTCGGTGAGGGTGAGTACGGCCGGTTCGTGAAGAACGTGCTCGCCCAGGAGGTGCTGACCGAGCGACCGGACAAGGCGACGTACCTGCCCCCGGCCGAGCGCTTCGACCAGGTCCGCGCTGCCGCCGAGCGGTTCGTCGCCGGCATCGAGGCGGCCGGCTATCACGTCGTCGGCGACCTGGACGAGCTGCTCCCACCCCACCCGGGCGCCGGGGTCGCCCGACCGGACGACGTCACGGCGGCCGAGCTGGTCGAGGTCGGCCTGGACGCGCTGGCCGGCCTGGTCCGCAAGGCGGCGAGCATGCGCGAGGCGCACGGCATCGGGGTGGAGGCCCGCGCGCCCGCGCCGGCCGAGGACACGCCGTCCTCGCCGGTCGGACGGGCCGCGCGGCTGCTGCGCCGAGCGGGTGCGGCGATCACGAGAAGGGAGCGCTAGGTGGCGGACAGCGGCGGCATCCAGGGAGGCGGGCGGTCATGACCGAGCGCGTGTACGTCCACGTCGGTCCGCACAAGACCGGCACCACCTACCTGCAGGGCCTACTCATGGCCAACCGCGAGCGGATCGCGGAGCAGGGCATGTTGTTCCCCCGAGAGACGTTCCGGGGGCAGGGCCGCGCAATCCGCGAGGCCCTCGGGCACACCTCGATGCCGACGACCGGCAAGAGCATCGAGGGCCAGTGGGCGAAGGCAGTCGGTGAGCTGGAGTCGTGGGCCGGCGACACCGCGGTGTTCTCGCACGAGATGATCTCGGGCGCCACCCCGAGGCAGATCGGCCGGCTGTGCAAGGAGCTTCGACGCTACGACGTGCACGTCGTCTACACCGCCCGCGACCTGGCCAGGGTGGCACCGGCGATGTGGCAGACCGGCCTGCGCAGCCGCAAGCAGTACACCTGGGAGGACTACGCCGCCTCGCTGCGAGACCCCGACCACGGGCCGGACAAGAACGCCGGCCGCAAGTTCTGGTTCTCGCAGGACGCGTCGGCGGTGCTCGAGCGGTGGCGCAAGCACCTCCCGGTGGAGAACCTGCACGTGGTGACGGTGCCCCGTCCCGGCAACCCGCCCGAGCTGCTCTGGGAGCGGTTCTGCACTGCCGTCGGTATCGACCCCACCGGGCACGACCTCACGCCGAAGCGATCCAACCCCTCGCTCGGCACCGCCGAGGCCGAGCTGCTGCGGCGGGTCAACGAGGCGCTGGGGCAGGCGGACATGAACGCCACAAAGTGGCTGTACTGGATGCGCTGGCTCGGCCGCCAGCTGGAGACCCGCGAGCAGATGGCGCGCTACACGCTGCCCGACTCCGACCTCGGCTGGATGACCGAGCGGGCGGAGGCCGTCATCGCCGGACTGCGATCGGGCGGCTATCACGTGGTCGGGGACCTGGCAGACCTCGTCCCCCAGCCGGTACCCGCCGACAAGGCGCGGCACCCCTCCGACGCCGCTCCCGACGCGGTGCTGGATGTCGCCGTGGACACGATCCAGCGGCTGGTCGGTGAGCTGGCGCAGCACCGGCACCATGGTGGGGACCGCGAGACCGACGACTGAGCGGCGCCGGCACGATTTCGGGCCGACCGCGCGGCGCTGATAGCCTGCGTGAGCCGTGCATCGGCCGCGGATAGACAGTGCCCGGGTGAACCGGCCCCGGCGCGCCGCGCAACGGAACCCCGAGAGGAGCTCGCGTGTCGACTGACGTCGCGACGAAGAAGAGGATCATCGACGAGTACGCCACGTCCGACGGGGACACCGGCTCCCCCGAGGTTCAGGTCGCGTTGCTGACGCACCGCATCGCGCACCTCACCGAGCACCTGAAGGAGCACAAGCACGACCATCACAGCCGTCGTGGCCTGCTGCTGCTGGTCGGTCAGCGCCGGCGGCTGCTCAACTACCTGCAGAACACGGACATCGCGCGCTACCGGTCGCTGATCGAGCGACTCGGGCTGCGCCGCTGACCACACCTACCACCCGCAACACCCGCACCACACCCGCACCACACCCGCACCACCCCACACCGCACGGAACACCGATCCAGGGCATGCGACCCCGGCGGCCGGTCCTCGGTAGTGGCCCACGGGTGGCCTGCCGAACCTCGGCGACACCCCGCGGGCCTCGATCGAAGACCGGTGCCACAGTTCGACGCCGATCCTGGCGCGTCTGCTCCGTGCATGAGCAGAGAGGGGCATCCGGATGGAGCCCGAACTTCACACCGCCGAGACCACCATCGACAACGGTCGGCACGGCACCCGCACGGTCCGCTTCGAGACCGGGCTGCTGGCCCGCCAGGCCGGCGGCGCCGTCTCGGCGTACCTGGACGACGACACGATGCTGCTGTCCACCACCACGGCCAGCAAGCACCCCAAGGAGCACCTGGACTTCTTCCCGCTGACGGTGGACGTCGAGGAGCGGATGTACGCGGCCGGCCGGATCCCCGGTTCGTTCTTCCGCCGCGAGGGCCGGCCCAGCGAGGACGCGATCCTCACCTGCCGGCTGATCGACCGGCCGCTGCGCCCGACCTTCGGCAAGGGCCTGCGCAACGAGGTCCAGGTCGTCATCACCGTGCTGTCCCTGGACCCGACCGTCCCCTACGACGTGCTGGCGATCAACGCCGCCTCCGCCTCCACCCAGATCTCCGGGCTGCCGTTCACCGGCCCGATCGGCGCCACCCGGGTGGCTCTGGTCGACGGCGACTGGGTCGCCTTCCCGACCCACGCCCAGCTCGAGGATGCGGTCTTCGACATGGTCGTGGCCGGTCGGATCGTCGGCGAGGGTGACGACGGCGACGTCGCCATCATGATGGTCGAGGCCGAGTCCACCGAGCAGACCTGGGAGCTGGTCCGCGCCGGCCGGCAGGCGCCGACCGAGGACGTCGTCGCCGAGGGGCTGGAGGCCGCCAAGGGCTTCATCCGCCAGCTCTGCCAGGCCCAGCGCCAGCTGGCCGCCGAGGCGGCCAAGCCGGTCACCGAGTTCCCCCGCTTCCTCGAGTACTCCGACGACGTGTTCGCCGCGGTCGAGTCCGCGGTGCGCGACGACGTGGCGCAGGCGCTCACCATCGCCGACAAGGCCGAGCGAGAGGCCCGGCTGGACGACATCAAGGCGTCCTGCCTGGACAAGGTCGGCACGCAGTTCGAGGAGCGGGACAAGGAGATCGGTGCCGCGCTCCGTTCGGTCACCAAGGCCCAGGTGCGGCAGCGCGTGCTGCGCGATCAGGTCCGGATCGACGGACGTGGGCTGACCGACATCCGCACCTTGTCCGCCGAGGTCGCGGTGGTCCCGCGCGTGCACGGCTCGGCGCTGTTCGAGCGCGGCGAGACGCAGATCATGGGTGTCACCACGCTGAACATGCTCGGCCTGGAGCAGAAGCTGGACACCCTGTCGCCGGAGACCAAGCGCCGCTACATGCACAACTACAACTTCCCGCCCTACTCGACCGGCGAGACCGGGCGAGTGGGTTCGCCGAAGCGGCGTGAGGTCGGGCACGGCGCGCTCGCCGGCCGGGCGCTGATCCCGGTGCTGCCGACCCGCGAGGACTTCCCGTACGCCATCCGCCAGGTGTCGGAGGCGCTCAGCTCCAACGGCTCCACCTCGATGGGGTCGGTCTGCGCCTCGACGATGTCCCTGCTCAACGCCGGAGTGCCGCTGCGCGCGCCGGTCGCGGGGATCGCGATGGGCCTGATCTCAGACGAGGTCGACGGTGAGACCCGCTACGTCACGCTGACCGACATCCTCGGGGCCGAAGACGCGTTCGGCGACATGGACTTCAAGGTCGCCGGGACCCGCGAGTTCGTCACCGCCCTGCAGCTCGACACCAAGCTGGACGGCATCCCCGCCTCGGTGCTGTCCGGTGCGCTGCAGCAGGCTCGGGACGCCCGGATGACCATCCTGGACGTGATGGCCGAGGCCATCGACGAGCCCGACGAGATGAGCCCGTACGCCCCGCGCATCATCACGATGAAGGTGCCGGTCGACAAGATCGGCGAGGTGATCGGGCCGAAGGGCAAGATCATCAACCAGATCCAGGACGACACCGGCGCCCAGATCTCGATCGAGGACGACGGCACGATCTACGTCGGCGCGGACAACGGCGACGCCGCCGAGGCCGCACGCGGCATGATCAACGCGATCGCCAACCCGACCATGCCGGAGGTCGGCGAGCGCTACCTGGGCACGGTCGTCAAGACCACCACCTTCGGTGCGTTCGTGTCTCTCGTCCCCGGCCGGGACGGCCTGCTGCACATCTCCAAGCTGCGGGCCCTGGCCGGCGGCAGGCGGGTCGAGGCGGTCGAGGACGTGGTGGCCATCGGGCAGAAGGTCCAGGTCGAGATCGCCGAGATCGACGACCGCGGCAAGCTGTCGCTGCGTCCGGTCGTGGACGAGGACGCCGAGGCCCCGGCGAAAGACGAGGCCCCGGTCGGGTGAAGGTCCGGCTGTCGCCGGACCAGCGTCCGGGAACGACACGCACCCTGTTGACCGCCGAGGAGGGCGGGCTGGTCCGCCGGACCGTCCTCCCCGGGGGGCTGCGGGTGGTCACCGAGGCCATGCCCGGTGTCCGTTCGGCGTGCATCGGCGTGTGGGTCGGAGTCGGCTCGCGGGACGAGGGCGGCTCGATGGTGGGCGCCTCGCACTTCCTCGAGCACCTGCTGTTCAAGGGCACCCGGAGCCGCACTGCGCTGGACATCTCGGCGCCACTCGAGGCCGTCGGCGGCGAGGTCAACGCCTTCACCGGCAAGGAGTACACCTGCTACCACGCGCGGGTCCTCGACGAGGACCTGCCGCTGACGGTCGACATCCTCGCCGACATGGTCACCTCGTCGACCATCGCCGCTGCCGACGTGGAGTCGGAGCGGACGGTGATCCTCGAGGAGATCGCCATGAACGACGACGACCCCGATGACGTCGTGCACAACCTGATCGCGCAGCGGATGTGGGCGTCGTCGCCACTGGGCCGGCCGATCGCCGGCACCCCGGCGTCGATCGCCGCCCTCACCCGCAACCAGGTCGCCGGGTTCTACCGCCGCCGCTACCGCCCCGACTCGGTGGTGGTGGCCGTGGCCGGGAACGTCGAGCACCGCGCCGTGGTCCGCCGGGTCCGGGCCGCGTTCGCCGCCGGTGGCTGGTTGCAGGACTCCGACGCCCGCCCGCGCCCGGCCCGGCTCGGCGCGGGGCCGCAGGTGGCCTATGGCCGCGGCGCCGCGCTGGTGAGCCGCCCGATCGAGCAGGCCAACCTGGTGCTCGGCCTGCCCGGCGTGCGCCGCACCGACGAACGGCGGTTCACCGCCAGCGTGCTGACGGCGGCGCTCGGCGGCGGGATGAGCTCCCGGCTGTTCCAGGAGGTCCGGGAGAAGCGCGGCTTGGCGTACGCGGTCTACAGCTTCGCCACCCATTACGCCGACAGCGGGATGCTCGGTGTGTACGCCGGGTGCGCGCCGGCGCGGGTGGACGAGGTCGTCGCCCTGTGCCGGGACCAGCTGGTCGACGTGGCCCGTCGCGGGCTGACCGACGACGAGGTCGCCCGCGGCCGCGGCCAGCTGCGCGGCAGCGTGGTCCTCGGCCTGGAGGACTCGGCGTCGCGGATGGCGCGGCTGGGCAAGGCCGACCTCGTCCACGGCGAGCTGCTCAGCATCGGCGAGGTGCTCCGGCGGATCGACGCCGTGACCCCCGAGCAGGTGCGCGAGCTGGCCGCCGAGCTGCTGGAGGCACCGGCCTCGCTGGCCGTGGTCGGCCCGTTCGACGACGCCGACCGCTTCACCGCCGCCGTCGCCTGAGTCGACCCGTCCCGCCTCCGCCCGCCGGGGGGCGGTCGCGCGCCGGGTCGGTGGATACGCTGCCCCGCATGACGGGTCATGCGGCGGAGTCGCTCGGCTACCGGCCGCTGGAGGACGGCGTCACCACCGACCTCGAGGGTCGGCAGACGTACGCCGGCTACCTGCAGCTGGAGACGCTGCTGTCCGCGCAACAACCGCTCAGCGAGCACCACGACGAGATGCTGTTCATCATCGCCCACCACGTCACCGAGCTCTGGCTGAAGCTGCACGCGCACGAGCTCCGCTCGGCGATCTCCCTGCTGGCCTCGGACGACCTCGCGCCGGCGCTCAAACGGCTGGCCCGGATCAAGCACATCCAGCGGCAGATGTTCGAGCAGTGGGGGGTGCTGGAGACCCTGACCCCGGTGGAGTACGTGCAGTTTCGCGGGGTGCTCGGAGACGCGTCGGGCTTCCAGTCCTCGGCGTACCGCACGGTCGAGTTCCTGCTCGGCAACAAGACCCCCGCCATGATCAAGGTGTTCCGGCACGATCCCGCCACGTCGGCGCAACTGCAGGCGGACCTGGCGAGCCCCAGCCTGTACGACGAGTTCCTCCGGCTGCTGTCCCGCCGCGGGCTGCCCGTTCCCGCGGACCGGGTCGAGCGAGACTGGTCGGAGCCGTACGTCG
Source organism: uncultured Actinomycetota bacterium (assembly GCA_963704295.1). Lineage (GTDB taxonomy): Bacteria > Actinomycetota > Actinomycetes > Propionibacteriales > Nocardioidaceae > JACCVL01. Next base: position 2,621,587 of record OY969884.1, read on the forward strand.
CCTCTGCCGGCGTGGTCGAGGCGCTGCGTCAGGTGTACGCCGACACCGGCCGCTGGTGGGACGTCTACGAGACCGCCGAGGAGCTGGTCGACGTGGAGGAGTCCTTCCAGCTCTGGCGGTTCCGGCACCTGAAGACGGTGGAGCGGGTGATCGGCTACAAGCGCGGCACCGGCGGCTCCTCCGGGGTGGGATTCCTGCGCCGCGCGCTCGACCTGACCTTCTTCCCCGAGCTGTTGACCGTCCGGACGGAGATCGGCGCGTGACGGTGGCCACGGGCTCGCTCACCCGGGCGGCGGCCGAGGCGATGGACGCCGCCGACCCACTGCGCGACTTCCGCTCCCGCTTCGTCGTCGGCACCGGACCAGGCGACGCGGTCGCCTACCTCGACGGCAACTCGCTCGGCCGGTTGCCCACGGCGACCGCCGACCGGCTGCAGCGACTGCTGTCCGAGTGGGGGCAGCGGCTGATCCGCGGCTGGGAGGAGGGGTGGACCACCGCTCCGGTCCGCGTCGGTGACCTGCTCGGTGAGGCGGTCCTCGGCGCTGCGGCAGGCCAGGTGGTGGTGGCCGAGTCGACGACGGTCTGCCTGTTCAAGGCGCTGTCCGCCGCCGCGGGGCTGCGCCCGGACCGGTCGGTGCTGGTCGCCGCCGACGACGACTTCCCGACCGACCGGTACATCGTCTCCGCCGTGGCGGAGCAGCGCGGGCTCGACGTCCGCTGGCTGACACCGCCCTCGGACGGCGGGGTCACCACGGAGATGCTGGCCCGGGTGCTCGACGACGACGTCGCCGCGGTGGCACTCAGCCACGTCGACTACCGCAGCGCGTACGTCGCCGACCTGCCTGGCATCACCGCCCAAGCGCACCGCGCCGGTGCGGTGGTGGTTTGGGACCTGTCGCATTCCGGTGGCTCGGTGCCGGTCGATCTGGACGCGGCGGAGGTCGACCTCGCGGTCGGCTGCACCTACAAGTACCTGAACGCGGGGCCGGGCGCGCCGGCGTACATCTACGCAGCGCGGCGGCACCACCCCGAGCTGGCGCAGCCGATCCCGGGCTGGTTCGGTGCGGCCGACGTGTTCGCCATGGCGGCCGACTACCGCCCCGCGGCCGGGATCGAGCGGATGCTGTCGGGGACGCCCTCGGTGCCCGGCCTGCTGGCGGTCGAGGAGGGTGCCCGACTGGTCGGCGAGGCGGGCCTGCACCGGATCCGCGCCAAGGCGGTCGAGCTGACCGAGCTGGCGGTCGCGCTGGTGGATGCCTGGCTGGTGCCGCTCGGCGTGACGCTGCGGTCCCCGCGCGACCCCGCGGTGCGTGGTGCGCACCTGGTGCTGCAGCACCCGGACGCGGCACGCTGGTGCGCCGCCCTGATCGCCGCCGGAGTGATCGGGGACTACCGCAACCCCGACCTGTGGCGGGTCGGGCTGTCGCCCCTGACGACGTCGTACGTGGAGGTGTGGGACGCCATGCAGATCGCCCGCGACCAGCTGGCCGCGATCACGGGGGCCGGTCCGTGAAGGTCGCCGTGCTCGGTGCGTCGGGCCGGCTGGGCGGTGCGATCTGCTCCGCCGTGCAGGCCGCAGACGACCTCGACCTGGCGGCCCGGATCGGCTCGGCCGACCCGCTGGACCCGGTCGCCGAGGCCGACGTCGCGGTGGACGTGACCCGTCCGGACGCGGTCCTCGACAACGTCCGCTGGTGCGTGCAGCGGGGCGTCCACGTCGTCGTGGGCACGTCCGGCTTCGACGCCGACCGGCTGGCCACCGTGCGCGGCTGGGTCGACGCCGCCCCCGGGGTCGGGGTCCTGGTGGCCCCGAACTTCTCGATCGGCGCCGTGCTGATGATGCGGCTGGCGGCGCAGGCGGCCGGCCATTTCGAGTCGGTCGAGGTCGTCGAGGCACATCACCCGGACAAGGTGGACGCGCCGTCTGGCACAGCCCGGCGCACGGCGGAGCTGATCGGCCAGGCGCGGCAGCGGGCCGGGCGGGGTCCGGTGCCCGACGCCACCCGCGCCGACCCGGACGGCGCCCGCGGTGCGGTGGTGGCAGGCGTGCCCGTGCACGCGCTGCGGATCCGCGGGGTGATGGCCGGCCAGGAGGTGCTGCTCGGCGGGCCGGGCGAGACGCTGAGCATCCGGCACGACTCGCACGACCGGCAGGCCTACCTGCCCGGCGTGCTCGCCGCCGTCCGTGCCGTGCCGACGCTTCCGGGCCTGACCGTCGGGCTCGACGCCGTGCTCGGGCTGGACTGACCGCTCACGGTCCCGGCTCAGAGCAGCCGGACCAGCGCGGCTGCCAGCGCCGCCGCCGCCACCACGACCAGGAACGGCGCGCGCAGCAGCAACGCCGCCACGCCGGCGGTCAGCCCGACCAGGCGGGCGTCCGGCACCAGCCGCGAACCCTCGGCCAGCATCTGGACGGCGACCAGTGCTGCCAGCAGTGCGACCGGGACCAGGTCCGCCACCCGACGCACCCGGGGCCGGTCCAAGACGCGCTCGGGCACGGACAGGCCGGCCAGCTTGAGCAGGTAGCAGCCGGCTGCTGTCCCCAGCAGCGCGCCCCACGTCACGACGACCTGCCGGCGGCGTGCTCGGGGCGGCGGGGTGCCCGCCAGCCGAGCACCAGCGCGATCGACGCGGCGATGAGCACCGGCGTGCCGGGGGTGGTGAGCGGCACCACCGCCAGGGCGAGCAGCGCGCCGGCGCCCGCCGTCAGCCTGGCCCGCTGGTCCCGCAGCCGCGGCCACAACAGGGCGAGGAACGCCGCCCCCACCGCGGCGTCGAGCCCGTAGTCGCGCGGGTCACCCAGTGCCGTGCCGCCGACGGCACCCGCCAGGGTGGCGGCATTCCAGCACACGAACACCGCGAGCCCGGTCGACCAGAAGCCGACCCGTGCGAGCACCGGGTCCGGTCGGGTCACCGACATCGCGGTCGACTCGTCGATCACCAGATGCGCACCGACCAGGCGGCGCAGGCCGCGCAGCCGGAGCGTCGAGGCCAGCCGGAGCCCGTACAGCGTGTTCCGGCTGCCGAGCAGGAGCGCGGAGGCGACGCCGGTCAGTGGCGCGCCGCCGGCAGCGACCACGCCGACAAGGGCGAACTGAGAGGCCCCGGTGAACACCAGCAGTGACAGCGCGCAGGTCTGCGCGACCGACAGGCCTGCCGTGACGCCCAGCGCGCCGAAGGACACCCCGTACGTCCCGGTCGCGAGGCCGACCCCGGCCCCGTCGCGGATGACCGCCTGGACCGCCCGTCGGCGCGGGTCGGGGTGCCGGTCGGTCATTCGGCCCGGACGTGCGCGCCGAACCACTCGACCAGCGGCGTCAGCGCCCGCCAGTCCGCGCGCACCCGGTCGGCCAGCTCGGCGGTCTGCACCCAGGCCGGGCTGCCGTAGCCGCGGCCCGCGTGCAGGCTGCGGTGCCGCAGCAGGTCGATCCGTGGGTGGTCGGGATCGACGCCGCGGGGCCGGGTCTTCAGTCGGTCGCCGTCGACCTCGAAGCCTGCCGTCGCCAGCCGGTCGACGAGGCGCTGCAGCGCCGCTCCGCTCGACGGCCGGTCGACCGCCTCCCGGTAGCTCGCCAGCGCGGCGCCCTCGGTGTGGAAGCAGCCGGCGCTGACCCGGACCCCGCCGGCGTCCACCTGGACGTACCAGCCGCTGGCCGGACCGCGCGCGACGAAGCCGCCCTGGTGCGTCTTGTACGGCGTGGGGTCCTTGCTGTAGCGCAGGTCGCGCTGCGGTCGGAACGCCTTGCCGGGGCCGAACTCCGGCTCCAGCAGGCCGAGCAGGGCGAGCATGGGGGTGCGGACCGCGTCGAGGTAGAGCTGCTTGTGCGCGGCCCAGAAGGTCCGGCTGTTGTCGGCTTCCAGGTCGTCGTAGAAGTCCAGCCCCTCGACCGGGAAACCGGTGAAGGCGGCGGTCACGACTCGGTGCCGAGGTCGGTGTGCAGGCGCACCTGCCGCACCGTGACCGAGCCGTCGCCGTGCAGGTCCAGCTCGCGGTGCGCCCCGTCGGGGGCCCAGCCGGCGGTGGCCAGGAACGCGCGCAGCGCGTCGTCGGTGGCGCGCACCCAGACCCGGGCGGCGGTGAACCGGTCCGCCCGCAGCGTGTCCGCGCACGCCTGCACGAGGCGTGATCCGTGCCCGGCGCCGCGAGCCGGAGGATCCACCACCAGCTCCATCACCTCCCCGTCGGCCACGGGGTCGGCGTCGGGGTCGGGGCTGGCTGCGGTGACCGCGTAACCCCGCACGGTGGCCCGCTCCAGGGCCACCAGGACGCGGTTGCGGGCGTCGCCGGGCTTGTCGATCGAGCGCTGCCACTGCTCGGCGATCGCGTCCTCGTCGAGCCCGGCGAGGACGTCGGTCGGGAGCAGGTCGGCGTAGGACTCCCGCCAGGCGCGGACCTGCACGGCGGCCACGGCCGCAGCGTCGGCCGGCCAGGCGACCCGGACGCTGACGTCGGCGGTGGGGGAGGCCGGTGCGGAGCTCACCGACGCAGTGTGCCAGCCACCACGGACCGGCCCGGCGCCGGCGCGGCTCGTGACACCTCGTCGCACCGAGGCGATCAAGGTGTAACATCGACGGGGTGTACGGCAACGACTTCGGCAGCCCCGAGCTCAGTGGACCGGAAGGGTCGGCCCCCGCCGCCGATGACCCGAGCTTCCTCGCCCTGGTGGATCAGGAGGGGCGGGTCGAGCCGCGAGACGCGATGCCGGACGCCTACCGGGCCACGCTGATCCGGCAGATCGCCCAGCACGCACACTCCGAGATCATCGGGATGCAGCCCGAGGGCAACTGGATCACCCGGGCGCCGAGCCTGAAGCGCAAGGCGATCCTGATGGCCAAGGTGCAAGACGAGGCGGGACACGGTCTGTACCTCTACGCCGCCGCCGAAACCCTCGGGGTGGACCGATCCGAGCTGCTGGACAAGCTGCACTCCGGCCGGCAGAAGTACTCCTCGATCTTCAACTACCCGACCCTCACCTGGGCCGACATGGGGGCGATCGGCTGGTTGGTCGACGGCGCCGCGATCGTCAACCAGGTGCCGATCACCCGCTGCTCCTACGGCCCGTACGCCCGGGCGATGGTCCGGATCTGCAAAGAGGAGTCCTTCCACCAGCGGCAGGGCTTCGAGATCCTGCACACGCTCAGCAACGGCACCCCGGCCCAGCACGCGATGGCCCAGGACGCGGTGGACCGCTGGTGGTGGCCGAGCCTGATGATGTTCGGCCCGCCCGACGACGAGTCGCCGAACACGGAGCGGTCGATGCGGTGGGGGATCAAGCGGCACAGCAACGACACGCTGCGGCAGCGGTTCGTCGACATGACCGTCCCGCAGGCTGCCGCGCTCGGGCTGACGCTGCCCGACCCGCAGCTGCGCCTGGATGAGGAGACCGGTCACTGGCGTACCGGGCCGATCGACTTCACCGAGCTGTTCGAGGTGATCAAGGGCAACGGGCCGTGCAACGCCCAGCGGATGGCGCACCGGCGCGGAGCGCACGAGCGCGGTGCGTGGGCGCGCGAGGCGGCGGCCGCCTACGCCGCCAAGCACGGCAGCCGGCGGCTGCAGCCCCAGGCGTCGCGATCGGGTGCGGCATGAGCGCGGCCGCGGAGTGGCCGCTGTGGGAGGTGTTCGTCCGGTCCCGCCGCGGGCTGTCCCACGGCCACGTCGGCAGCCTGCACGCCCCGGATGCCGAGATGGCGCTGCGCAACGCCCGCGATCTCTACACCCGGCGGCAGGAGGGAGTGTCGATCTGGGTGGTGCCCGCGGACGCGATCAGCGCCAGCAGCCCGGACGAGAAGGATGCCTTCTTCGACCCGGCGGCGGACAAGGTCTACCGGCACCCGACCTTCTACTCCGTCCCTGACGGGGTGCAGCACCTGTGAGCGGCACCGCCCTGGGCACGACGGCCGCCGGCGCGTACGCGCTGCGGCTCGGCGACGACGCGCTGGTGCTGGCCCAGCGGATGGGCGAGTGGATCGCGTCGGCGCCGCAGCTGGAGGAGGACGTGGCCCTCGCCAACATCGGGCTGGACCTGCTCGGCCAGGCCCGTGCCCTGCTCAGCTATGCCGGCGAGCTGCTGCCCGGCCCTGACGGGCGGGTGCGCACCGAGGACGACCTGGCCTATCTGCGCGACGAGCGGGAGTGGACCAACGTGCAGCTGGTCGAGCTCGCCGACGACGGTGACTTCGGTCGCTGCATCGCCAGGCTGCTGGTGTTCTCGGCCTGGCAGCGCGAGCTCTACGCCGCGCTGACCGCGTCGACCGACCCGACGCTCGCCGCGGTGGCGGCCAAGGCGGTCAAGGAGGTCGACTACCACCGCGACCACGCCAGCCGGTGGACGCTGCGGCTGGGTGACGGCACCGCCGAGTCGCACGCGCGGATGCAGGCGGCGCTGGAGGCGGTCTGGCCGTATGTCGAGGAGCTGTTCGAGGCCGACGAGCTGGTCGACGAGCTCGTCGCCGCGGGGGTCGCCGCGGACCCGGCGACGCTGCGCGGCCCGGTGCTGGCGTACCTCGATGGCGTGCTGCGGCAGGCAACGCTGGTGCTGCCGCAGACGCCGGAGCGGCACACGGGCGGCCGGCGCGGCGATCCACACCGAGCAGCTGGGTTACCTGCTCGCCGAGCTCCAGCACGTCGCCCGCTCTCACCCGGGGGCGACGTGGTGACCGCGACGGACACCCCCGCCCCGACACTGGCCGAGCTGCGGGCCCTCGTCGCTGCCGTGCCCGACCCCGAGGTGCCGGTGCTCACGATCGACGACCTCGGCGTGCTGCGCGGCGTCGAGACCGACGCCGACGGGCGGGTCGCGGTGACGATCACCCCCACCTACTCCGGCTGCCCGGCGATGGACGCGATCGCCGACGACATCCGGGACCGGCTGGCCGCCGTCGGGCACCCGGACGCCGAGGTGCGCCGGGTGCTCAGCCCGGCCTGGACGACCGACTGGATGAGCGACGCCGGGCGGCGAAAGCTGCTGGCGTACGGGATCGCGCCGCCGACCGGACGCGGGCCGGCCGGGGCCGGTGGCGGACCGGTGCCGCTGACCCTGTCGGTGCGCTGCCCTCAGTGCGGGTCGCCGGACACCGTCGAGCTGTCCCGATTCGGGTCGACGGCCTGCAAGGCGCTGTGGCAGTGCCAGGCCTGCCGGGAGCCGTTCGACCGGTTCAAGGACCACTGAGGTGGCCACCCGGGCCCGCTTCCACGACCTGGCCGTGGCGGCGATCGACCCGCTGACCGACGACTCGGTGGCGATCACCTTCGACGTGCCCTCGGACCTCGAGGAGGCCTATGCGCACAGCGCCGGCCAGCACCTGGCGGTGGTCGCGCCGGAGTTGGCCGACGGCGTCCGCCGGTCCTACTCGATCTGCACCCCGGCCGGCTCCGGCGAGCTGCGGATCGGGGTCAAGCTGCTGCCCGGCGGCGGCTTCTCCGCGTACGCGGCGAACAAGCTCGCGGTCGGTGACGTGCTGCAGGTGCTCACGCCGGTCGGCCGGTTCGGGCCGCGCAGCCTCGACCCCGAGGCCGAGCACTCGTACGTGCTGGTGGCGGCCGGCAGCGGTATCACGCCGGTGCTGTCCATCGCCGGCACCGTGCTTGCCGCCGAGCCGAAGAGCCGGGTCACGCTCCTGTATGCCAACCGGACCGCGCGCAGCGTGATGTTCGCCGAGGAGGTTGCCGACCTCAAGGACCGCTACCCCGCCCGACTGCAGATCCTGCACCTGCTCAGCCGCGAGCCGGGCGCCGGTGATCTGCTGTCCGGCCGGCTGGACCGGGACCGGATGGGCCGGCTGCTGGGCACCCTGGTGCCGCCGGGCGGGGTGCACGGCTGGTTCCTCTGCGGTCCGCACGGCATGGTCACCGAGCTGCATGCCGAGCTGGTCGACCACGGGGTCGACCCGGCCGCCGTGCACACCGAGCTCTTCCACGCCGACGAGACCCCCCCGGCACCCCGCACCGCTGAGAGTGACGCTTCTGCGGCGACCCGCGGGAGTGGCCCGGCAGACGCGTCACCCTCAGCGGAGCGGGCGGGAGCGGGCGGACGCGTGGCCGAGGTCGAGGTGCTGCTCGACGGCCGTCGCTCGACCGTACGGGTGCCGGTGGACGGGATTCCGGTGCTGGAGGCCGCGCTCGCCGTCCGTGCCGACGCGCCGTTCTCGTGCCGGGGCGGGGTGTGCGGGACCTGCCGGGCCAAGGTGGTCGAGGGCAGTGTCCGGATGGACCACAGCTACGCGCTGGAGGCAGACGAGATGGCGGACGGGTTCGTGCTCACCTGCCAGTCCCACCCGACCAGCGACCGGGTCGTGCTCGACTACGACGCCTGAGGCTCGCCGCCCGTCCCGGTGCGGTTCTCGTCGGAGTCGTCGTCCAGCGGCTCGGCCCGGCCGCTGGCGTGCCACAGGTAGTCCAGCTGCTGCTGCTTGCGCATGATCAGGTGCTCGAGCCGGTGCTCCAGCGCCTCGCTGCGTGGCTCCTGCCCGGTGTGCGGGATCACTGCGTGCAGAGCGGCGATCGCCCGCCGCTCCAACGCCATCAGGTGCTCCAGGGCAGCCGCGGTCTCACCCGGCACGTCGATCGGGGGCAGCTCCATCCGCAGCTCGCCACCGAGCGCCGAGAACTTCTCCAGCAGCAGGTACGCGTCCTCCAGCTCGGCCTGCACGAACGACCGCAGCTGCGGCTTCACCGCCGCCCCGTCCAGCCCTCGCAGCGACCCGGCCAGGTGGGTCATGGTGAGGATCGTCTCCGCCTGCAGGGTGAGCGCCCGCGCGAGTGTGCGCAGCGTCTGGTCGACGTCGAGCTCGTCCGCCACGGCGGGAGGCTAGCCCGGTTCGGGCGGTCGCGCAGCGGACCGGCAGGGCCTGCCGCGCAGTCCGCTGGCTCGCGTCGAAGTCGACGCCGGTGTCGGTGCCGCGCCCGCCGATGAAGCGGTCGGGGAAGGCCCGGGAGCCGGGGCACCCGTTCGGTGCGCCCGGGCGCCCGACACGGCCGGAATCGAGGCCGACACCGGCCTGCAAACGGGGAGCCGGCGGCACGCGCGTCGCCCCGGCTGTCGGCCGCCCGGTGCTAGCGTCGAGTTCGTGCAGCCGTACCTCGATCTGGTGCAGCGGATCCTCGACGAGGGGGTCGAGAAGTCCGACCGCACCGGCACCGGCACGCTCAGCGTGTTCGGCCACCAGTTGAGGGTCGACCTGGCGGCGGGGTTCCCGCTGGTCACCACCAAGAAGCTGCACCTCCGCTCGGTCGTCGGGGAGCTGTGCTGGTTCCTGCGCGGCGACACCAACGTGCGCTGGCTGCAGGAGCGCGGGATCTCGATCTGGGATGAGTGGGCGGACGAGTCCGGCGACCTGGGGCCGGTGTACGGGCGGCAGTGGCGGTCCTGGCCGACGCCGGACGGCGAGGCGGTCGACCAGCTCGGCGCCGTGGTGGAGCAGATCCGCCGCGACCCCGACTCGCGGCGGCACGTGGTCTCGGCGTGGAACGTGGCCGACATCCCGGCGATGGCGCTGGCGCCGTGCCACGCGCTGTTCCAGTTCTACGTCGCCGGCGGGCGGCTGTCCTGCCAGCTCTACCAGCGGTCGGCCGACGTGTTTCTCGGCGTGCCGTTCAACATCGCGTCGTACGCGCTGCTCACCCACCTGGTGGCGCAGGTGTGCGATCTCGAGGTCGGCGACTTCGTGCACACCTTCGGCGACGCGCACCTGTACCGCAACCACCTCGACCAGGCCCGCCTGCAGCTGACTCGTGAGCCGCGCCCGCTGCCCGAGCTGTGGCTGGACCCGTCGGTGCGTGAGATCGACGGCTTCGACCTCGAGCACGTCAAGGTCTCCGGCTACGACCCGCACCCCGCCATCCCGGCGCCGATCGCGGTATGACCCTGACGGTGGTCGTCGCCGTCGGCGGCAACGGGGTGATCGGGCGCGACGGCGACCTGCCGTGGGAGCCGACCGGCGACCTCGTGCACTTCAAGCAGCTGACCATGGGTGGCGTGCTGGTGATGGGCCGGCGCACGTACGACTCGATCGGCCGGCCGCTGCCGGGTCGGCGCACCGTCGTTGTCACCCGCGACCGTGCCTGGTCGCCCGAGGAGGTGCACGTCGCCTCCGACATCGACGGTGCCCTGGGCGTCGCCGCCGACCTCGGCCCGGAGGTCTTCGTGGTGGGCGGGGCCCAGGTCTACGCCCAGACGCTCGGGCGCGCCGATCGACTGGTCGTCACCCACGTGCACCAGTCGCCCCCGGGGGACACCTACCTGCCGCAGGTGGACTGGTCGCAGTGGCGCGAGACCGAACGCGCCGCGCACGACGGCTTCGACATCGTCACCTACGTCCGGCCCTCCGCGGCCGACGGCGGAGCCGAGGAGTCGGTCGAGGGCCTGGCGTGAGCACCGATCACGGCGGTCGGCGGTAGCGTGGCCGACATGCCCAGAGATGGACGTCCCGACGCCGTCGCCGCGTTCGGCCGGGTCCTGACCGCGATGGTCACACCGTTCGATTCGGGCGGGGCGCTCGACCTCGACGGTGCGCGTGCGGTCGCGACCTACCTCGTGGACGGCGGCTGTGACGGCCTCGTGGTCAGCGGTACGACGGGTGAGAGCCCGACCACCTCCGACGACGAGAAGGCGCTGCTCGTGCGGACGGTCCGGGAGGCCGTGGGCGACCGGGCCCGGGTGGTGGCGGGGGTCGGAACCTTCGACACCCGGCACTCGGTGCACCTCGCCGAGCAGGCCGCGGCGGCCGGAGCCGATGGGCTGCTGGTGGTGACGCCGTACTACTCCAAGCCGCCGGTTGCGGGCCTGCGCCAGCACTTCCGCGCCGTCGCTGACGCCACCGACCTGCCGGTGATGCTCTACGACATCCCCGGACGCACCGGGACCCGGATCGGGTCGGACCTGCTCGCCGACCTGGCCGGACACGCGCGGATCGTGGCGGTGAAGGACGCCACCGGCGACCTGTACGCCGGCGCCTGGGTGCTCCGGGACACCGACCTGGCGTTCTACTCCGGCGACGACGCGTTGAACCTGGCCTGGCTGGCCCAGGGCGCGGCCGGGGTGGTCTCCGTGGTCGGCCACGCCGCGCCGCGGCTGGTCGCCGACCTTGTCGCCGCCACAGGCAAGGGGGACCTGACCACCGCGCGGGAGATTCACGACCGGCTGCTGCCTGTGGTCCGCGGGGTGATGACCCGCACCGCCGGGGCGGTGGCCGCGAAGGCGGCGCTGCAGCTCGCCGGGGTGCTGGCGCACCGGACCGTACGAGCGCCGCTGCCCGACGCCACCGACGAGGAGGTCGCGGTGCTGCGTGACGACCTGCGCACGGCCGGGTTGCCCGTATGAGCCACCCGCATCCCGAGCTGGGCACGCCGCCCGCGCTGCCCGACCGTGGCCTGCGGGTCACGCCGCTCGGCGGGCTCGGCGAGATCGGTCGCAACATGACCGTCTTCGAGCACAAGAACAAGCTGCTGATCGTCGACTGCGGCGTGCTGTTCCCCGAGGAGAACCACCCGGGCGTCGACCTGATCCTTCCCGACTTCTCCTCCGTCCGGGACCGGCTGGCCGACGTGGTCGCGGTGGTCCTCACCCACGGACACGAGGACCACATCGGCGCGGTGCCGTACCTGCTGCGCGAGCGCGGTGACATCCCGCTGATCGGGTCGAAGCTGACGCTGGCCCTGCTCGACGCCAAGCTCCGCGAGCACCGGCTCAAGGAGACCGCCAAACACGTCGTGGCCGAGGGTGACGTGCTGAGCGTCGAGCCGTTCGACCTGGAGTTCGTCGCCGTCAACCACTCGATTCCGGACGCGCTGGCGGTGGCGATCGGGACGGAGGCCGGGATCACGCTGCACACCGGTGACTTCAAGATGGACCAGCTGCCGCTGGACGGGCGGATCACCGACCTGAGGGCGTTCGCCCGGCTGGGGGAGCAGGGCGTCGACCTTTTCCTGACCGACTCGACCAACGCCGAGGTGCCCGGGTTCACCACCTCCGAGCGGGACATCACCCCGGTCCTGGACCGGGTGTTCGCGACCAGCCAGCAGCGGATCATCGTCGCCTGCTTCGCCTCGCACGTGCACCGAGTGCAGCAGGTGATGGACGTCGCGGTCCGGCACGGTCGGAAGGTGGCCTACGTCGGCCGGTCGATGATCCGGAACATGGGCGTCGCCCGCGACCTCGGCTACCTCACCGTGCCGCCCGGCGTGCTGGTGGACGCCCGCGAGATGGACGACTACCGGCCCGAGGAGTTGGTGCTGGTCTCGACGGGCTCTCAGGGCGAGCCGATGTCCGCGCTGGCCCGGATCGCCGGCCGTACGCACGACCGGGTGCGGATCGAGCCCGGTGACACCGTGGTGCTGGCCTCGTCGCTGATCCCTGGCAACGAGAACGCGGTCTTCCGGATCATCAACGGACTGACCCGCTGGGGCGCCGACGTCGTGCACAAGGGCAACGCGCTCGTGCACGTGTCCGGGCATGCGAGCGCGGGCGAGCTCATCTACTGCTACAACATCGTGCGGCCCCGCAACGTGATGCCGGTGCACGGCGAGATCCGGCACCTGAAGGCGAACGCCGAGCTGGCGATCCGGACCGGCGTGCCGGCCGAGCGGGTGGTGCGAGCCGAGGACGGCGTGGTCGTCGACCTGGTCGACGGGGTGGCCCGGGTGGTCGGCAAGGTCGACTGCGGCTACGTCTTCGTCGACGGCTCGTCCGTCGGCGACATCGGCGAGCCGGAGCTGAAGGACCGACTGATCCTCGGCGAAGAGGGGTTCATCTCCGTGGTCGTGGTCATCGACTCGGTGACGGGCAAGGTCGCCAGCGGCCCGGAGATCCACGCACGCGGGTTCGCCGACGACGAGTCGGTCTTCGAGACGCTGGAGCCGCTGCTCGTGGAGGCGCTCGACGTCGCGGTCCGGGACGGCGTCGACGACGTCCACCAGCTGCAGCAGATCATTCGCCGGACCGCGGGTCGGTGGGTGTCCGGCGCGCATCGGCGTCGGCCGATGATCGTCCCCGTCGTCGTCGAAGCCTGACGATCCGTCAGTTTCGCCCCGCCGATCCGTCAGTTCCCGCCCGGCGATCCGTCAGTTCCGGCCGACCGGTCCGTCAGTTCCGGCCCGGCGATCCGTCAGTCCTGATTGGCACGCCAGCCGTGCCGCGCCCGGTTCCCTGGGTTTGCGTACCGTGCGGGGGTGACATCGCTAGCGGCGCGGCCCGAGGAGGACGCAGCCTTCTTCGACGGCTTCGCGCTCGAGTACGTCGACGTGGGAGCCGCGACGCTCCGCGTCCGCCACGGCGGTTCGGGTCCGCCGGTCGTCTTGCTCCACGGGCACCCCAGGACACACACGACGTGGTACGCCGTGGCGGCTCGGCTGGCAGGGTCGCACCGTGTTGTCTGCCCGGACCTGCGCGGCTACGGCCGGTCGACCAAGCCGGACGTCGGGCACGACCCGCAGGCATACAGCAAGCGGGCGATGGCGGCAGACGTGGTCGCGCTGATGCGCACGCTCGGGCACGACCGCTTCGCCGTCGTCGGCCACGACCGGGGCTCGTACGTGGCATTCCGGATGGCGCTCGACCACCGGGCCGTGATCACCAGGCTGGTGGTCATCGACAGCGTGCCCATCGTCGAGGCGCTGGAGCGTTGTGACGACCGCTTCGCCACCGCCTGGTGGCACTGGTTCTTCCTCGGGCAGCGGACGCACCCGGCCGAGCGAGTCATCAGCGCGGATCCGGACACCTGGTACGGCGTCCACACCAGCAACAGCGCCGACCGGCTCGGCAGCCAGAACCACGCTGACTTTCTGTCCGCCGTACGGGACCCGGCAACGGTGCTCGCGATGTGCGAGGACTACCGCGCCGGGCTCAGCGTCGACCGGCACCACGACGCGCAGGACCGGGCGGCGGGGCGGCGGGTCGACTGTCCGATGCTGCTGGTCTGGTCGGAGCGAGACGACCTGGTTGAGCTGTACGGAGACCCGGTGGCGGTGTGGCGGCCATGGGCTGACGACCTCACCGGCCGAGCTATCGACTCCGGTCACCACGTCGCGGAGGAGGCCCCGGGCGCGCTCGCCGATGTCTTGGCGGAGTTCCTATCCGCCCCGGCCGCCCCGGTTGCGCCGGCGGATCGGGAGTGACGGATCGGCGGGTCGGAAGTGACGGATCGGCGGTTCGGAAGTGACGGACCGGCGGTTCGGGAGTGACGGACCGGCGTGTGGCGCGTGTGACTGGTGGTGCGAGGCCGTAGCCTGCGACGGTGGCGACCCGTACGTCTTCCCCGCCGCGGTCGCGCAACTCGGCGAGCACGTCCAAGACGTCCTCGTCGAAGAGCCCACCGCGGTCGACAACGTCGCGCTCGACGTCGCGCAGCTCCGCCAGCCGGAAGCCGACGTCGAGATCGTCGTCGCGCACCCGTCGCGGCCCGAGCCCGCTGGTCCGGCTGCTCCGCGGCATCGGCTCGGCGCTCGCAGCGATCTGGCTCGGCCTGGCCTCGATGCTCGGGGCACTCGCGCGCAGCATCGGTTCGACCGCCCGTGACCTTGCGCCGGAGCACCGTCGAGACGGCCTCGGGCTGACGCTGATCGGCCTCGCCGTCGTCGTCGCCTCGGCGGTCTGGTGGGACCTGCCGGGCCGCGTCGGGGACACGGTCCGAACGGTCGTCACCGGGTCGGTCGGCCTGCTCGGCTGGGCCGTCCCCCTCGTCCTGCTCGCCGTCGCCTGGCGCACGCTGCGCCACCCGGACCGCAACGGCCCCGCCGGCCGCCAGGTGATCGGTTGGGGCGCACTGTCCTGCGGCGTGCTCGGTCTGGTGCACATCGCGCACGAGGTGCCCCGCCCGGCCGACCCCGAGGCGATGCGCGCAGCCGGTGGGGCGATCGGCTACGTCGTGTCCGCCGTGCTGGTCGACCTGTTCCGCACCAGCATCGTCGCGGTGCCGCTGCTGGTCCTGCTCGCCGTGTTCGGCGTGCTGGTCGTGGCAGCGACGCCGGTGCACGCGATCCCGGACCGGGTACGCAGCGGGCTGACCGTCCTGCTCCGGCGCCCCGCCGCCGGGACCGTCGAGGAGACGCCCGCACACGGCCGCGCCCGCCTCGACGAGCACGCGCTGGACCAGCCGTACGACGGCCCGCTGGTGGTCCCCGACGGCCGCAAGGGCAGGAAGTGGCGCAGGGGCACCGGCAGCAGCGGCTCCGACGCCACGCCGGATGGCAGCGAGACCAGCGTGGAGACGGCGCCGGCCGCGAAGACCACCGGCCGGTCTCCCGCGGTCCCGGACGACACCGCCACGGACACCGACGGGGTGGTCGAGCCGCCGCCGCACACGCCGCTGCCCATCCGCGCCGAGCAGCTCTCGCTGTCCGGCGACGTGGTCTACACGCTGCCCGACTCGCAGTTGCTCAAGCAGGGCTCTCCGCACCGCGCCCGGTCCGCCGCGTCCGACGCGGTCGTCGGCCGGCTGACAGAGGTGCTGGACCAGTTCGACATCGACGCCCAGGTGACCGGCTACACCCGCGGACCGACCGTCACCCGCTACGAGGTCGAGCTCGGCCCGGCGGTCAAGGTGGAGAAGGTCACCGCGCTGTCCCGCAACATCGCGTACGCCGTCGCCAGCGCCGACGTGCGGATCCTGTCGCCGATCCCCGGCAAGTCCGCGATCGGCATCGAGATCCCGAACACCGACAAGGAGATGGTCTCGCTCGGCGACGCGCTGCGCTCCCGGGTGGCCCGAGACGACCACCATCCGATGCTGATCGGGATGGGCAAGGACGTCGAGGGCCACGTCATCGTCGCGAACCTGGCCAAGATGCCGCACCTGCTGGTCGCCGGCGCCACCGGCTCGGGCAAGTCCAGCTTCATCAACTCGATGATCGCCTCGATCCTGATGCGGTCCACCCCGGACGAAGTGCGGATGGTGCTCGTCGACCCGAAGCGGGTCGAGCTCACCGCGTACGAGGGCGTGCCGCACCTGATCACCCCGATCATCACCAACCCGAAGAAGGCCGCCGAGGCGCTCGCCTGGGTCGTGCGCGAGATGGACATGCGCTACGACGACCTGGCCGAGTACGGCTTCCGACACCTCGACGACTTCAACAAGGCGGTCCGCGCCGGGCAGGTGCAGCCTCCGGTCGGCAGCGAGCGGGTGCTGGCGCCGTACCCGTACCTGCTCGTTGTCGTCGACGAGCTGGCCGACCTGATGATGGTCGCCCCCCGCGACGTCGAGGACGCCGTCGTACGGATCACCCAGCTCGCCCGCGCCGCGGGCATCCACCTGGTGCTGGCGACGCAGCGGCCGAGCGTCGACGTGGTGACCGGGCTGATCAAGGCCAACGTGCCGAGCCGGCTGGCGTTCGCGACGTCGTCGCTCGCCGACAGCCGGGTCATCCTGGACCAGCCGGGCGCGGAGAAGCTGGTCGGCCAGGGTGACGGGCTGTTCCTGCCGATGGGGGTCAGCAAGCCGGTCCGGATGCAGGGCTCGTGGGTCACGGAGAGCGAGATCCGGGCCGTCGTCGACCACTGCAAGCAGCAGCTCGCCCCGCACTACCGCGACGATGTGACCGCCCCCCAGCAGTCGGCCCGGGAGCTGGACGACGACATCGGCGACGACCTCGATCTGGTCTGCCAGGCGATCGAGCTGGTCGTCACCACCCAGTTCGGCTCCACCTCGATGCTGCAACGCAAGCTTCGGGTCGGCTTCGCGAAGGCCGGCCGGCTGATGGACATCCTGGAGAGCCGCGGGGTCGTCGGCCCCAGCGAGGGCTCCAAGGCGCGTGACGTGCTGATCAAGTCCGACGACCTCGACGAGGTCCTCACCACCCTCCGGGGGGACGCATGAACACCACCTCGACCCTCGACCGACTGCACGGGGGCGCCGATCAGGACGCGGCCCCGGCGCGGAGCAGCGACCAGCCGCACGAGGAGCAGACCGGCAACGACACCGGTCGTGGTCACGGCGCGGGCTCCGATCGCCCGCCGGCGGGTACGGAGCCGGTGCTGCTGCACCGTCGCCGCGGCGCGCTCGCCCTGGTCGGCGTCGGTGCCGCGGTGGCAGCGGCCGGCTACGCCTGGCGGTTCGCGACCGGTGACTCCGGCCTGCTCGGCCTGGTCGTCGCGGCCGTCCTCGCGCCGATTGCCGTCGCCCACCTGGCCGCGTGGTGGGACGCGCGGGTGCCGTTGCTGGTCGCCGACGAGACCGGGATTCGGCTGCGCGAGGGAGCCACCTGGAGCGGTCTGCGCTGGGACGAGGTCGCGGACGTCCGGCTCGCTCCCCAGCGCCTGCCTCGGCGGGACGCCCGGCTCGACGTCGCAATCCGCGGCGGGGGCCACCGACCGCTGCCGCTTGCCCTGGTCGACCCCGCCGACGTACGGGCGCTGCCCGAGGCGCTGCGCGGCCTCGCCCCGGTGCCGGTGGACGTGGTGGTAGCCGACCCGGCGGAGACGGAGAAGGAGACCGAGACCGAGGCCGACGCGGCGGAGGCGGTGCCGGAGTCGCCGCCCGCGACGACCGAGCCGGTCGAGCCGCGACCGGCTGAGGCAGACGTCGACACCGACGAGCACACCGAGGTCATCGAGACTCCCGCGTCCGACGACGAGCCGGGCGAACCGTCACCCGCGCCCGTCGGCACGACGGACCGGCAGGAGTGGTTCCGCGCGCTGCGCCGGCGGCTGGTGCCCGCGGCTCGGTCCAGCCGGCCAGCGGTCACCG
This sequence comes from uncultured Actinomycetota bacterium, assembly GCA_963704295.1. GTDB lineage: Bacteria > Actinomycetota > Actinomycetes > Propionibacteriales > Nocardioidaceae > JACCVL01. Next base: position 2,639,266 of record OY969884.1, read on the forward strand.
CGGGCAGAGCGCCGTCCGAGACCGAGGACGGCAGCCGGGTCGAGACCGACCTCCTCGACAGCGTGCCGCCCGAGGCGCTCACCGAACCCACCGAGCCCATCGAACCCATCGAGCTCACCGAGCTCGACAACGACCGGGACGCAGGCGCGGCCCGTGCCGACGTGTTCGTCCAGCCGAGCACCGAAGCGGCGGCGCCGTCCGGTGTCCCGGGCGAGCGGGAGCTGCGAGACAGCTTCCCCGGGCGAGTCCCGCTCGTGCTCGAGGAGGTCACCGCCGGCGCCACGTCGACGCCGGACCCGGTGCTCGTGCCGACAGCCGAGCCGGCCCAGGACGTGGTGATCGGAGCACAGCTGGTGCAGGCACGGCGGCGGGTCCGGCTCAGCGTCGACGATCTGGCCGAGCGCACCCGGATCCGTCCGCATGTGATCGAGGCGATCGAGGAGGACGACTTCTCCGCCTGCGGTGGCGACGTGTACGCCCGGGGCCATCTGCGGGTGCTCGCCCGCGTGCTCGGCATCGACGCCGACGTCCTCGTGCGGGAGTACGACCGCCGGTACTCCACCGGACCGGTCACCGCCCGCAAGGTGTTCGAGGCCGAACTGGCGGGCCCTGGACGGTCGATGCGGACCACGAACGGCGGCCCGCGCTGGTCGGTCCTGGTCGGCGTGGTGCTTGTCCTGGTGCTGTTGTGGAGCCTGGTCCGGCTGTTCGCCCCCAGCGTGGCCGACAGTCCTGGCGGTAACGGCCAGGGGGCCGACCGCGGCAGCCCGCGCGCCGCTGCGGCGACGGCGACCCGGTCGACCGAGGGCGCGGCCGCGCTCTTCGCCGGCATGGGGGAGCGGATCGTGTCCACTCGGCTGCGACTCGTCGGCACGGCGGCAGCTGCCGGCACCCCCGTCACCGTCCGCACCGCCGACGGGGCAGTCGTGTTCCGCGGTTCTCTCGGGGCCGGCGAGAGCGAGCGGCTTCAGGTGGCCGGCGCCGCGACCGTCATCGCGGCCGACGCCGGGGCGCTCACCGCGCAGGTCAACGGCCGGTCGGTGGGCCCGCTCGGGGAGGCCGGGAAACCGGTCCGGCGCACGCTCGGCGGCTGACGCCGTCGCCACCCGTATCCTGCAGGGGCCGATGACTGCCCCCACCCCCGCCTCCGTCGCTCTGGTCACGCTGGGCTGCGCGCGCAACGAGGTCGACTCCGAGGAGCTGGCCGCCCGGCTCGAGGCCGGTGGGCTGCGACTGGTCGCCGACCCCGACGACGCCGACGCCGTCTTGGTCAACACCTGCGGCTTCATCGAGGCCGCGAAGAAGGACTCCGTCGACACGCTGCTCCAGGTGTCCGCGGCTGCGGCCGGTGAGGAGCGGCGGCGGGCCGTCGTCGCGGTGGGCTGCATGGCCGAGCGCTACGGGTCCGAGCTGGCCGCAGCCCTGCCCGAGGCCGACGCGGTGCTCGGTTTCGACGCCTATCCCGACATCGCCGACCGGGTGCACGACGTCCTGGCCGGGACCCGGATCGAGTCGCACACGCCGCGGGACCGGCGTCGGCTGCTTCCGCTGGCGCCGGCCGACCGACCCGCCGCCCGCGCACCATCGGCGACCGAGCAACCGCGCGACCTGCGCCCCGACCTGCCGCCCGACCTGCCGCCCGACCTGCCGCCCGCCCCGGTGTGGCGCCGGCGTCCGGTCCGCCCGTCGTCCGGCGCCGGCTCGACGGCGCACCGACCGCCCCGGTGAAGCTGGCGTCCGGCTGCGACCGGCGCTGCTCGTTCTGCGCCATCCCTGCCTTCCGCGGCGCCTTCACCTCGCGCCCCCCGGCCGAGGTCGTGGCCGAGAGCCGGTGGCTCGCCGACGCCGGTGTCAAGGAGCTGTTCCTCGTCAGCGAGAACACCACGTCCTACGGCAAGGATCTCGGGGACCTCCGGCTGCTGGAGGCGCTGCTGCCGGAGCTGGTCGCGATCGACGGCATCGAACGGGTGCGGCTGTCGTACCTGCAACCGGCCGAGACCCGCCCGGGACTGCTGGACGTGATCTGCATGACGGCCGGTGTGACGCCTTACCTCGACCTGTCGTTCCAGCACGCCTCCGGACCGGTGCTGCGGCGGATGCGCCGCTTCGGCGACGCCGAGCGCTTCCTCGACCTGATCGCGGAGGTGCGTCGGCGCAACCCGTTGGCCGGCATCCGCAGCAACGTCATCGTCGGCTTTCCCGGAGAGACCGACGCCGACGTCGAGGTGCTCCGCGACTTCCTCACCGAGGCACGGCTCGACGTGGTCGGCGTCTTCGGCTACTCCGACGAGGATGGGACCGAGGCGGTGGGCCTCGACGGACACCTGGACGGCGACGAAGTGCGCAGCCGGGTCGCGGAGGTGGGTGCGCTGGTGGAGGAACTGGTCGCCCAGCGGGCAGAGGACCGGGTCGGTGAGCCGGTGCAGGTGCTGGTGGAGAGCGTTCAGGCCGAGGACGGCGAGCGTCAGGTCGAGGGGCGGGCGGCCCATCAGGGCCCGGACGTCGACGGCAGCACGCTGCTGACCGGCGGAGGGAACTCCGTCCGCGTCGGAGATCTCGTGCCCGCGGTCGTGACCGGAGCGGTGGGGGCGGACCTGGTGGCGAACGCCGGAGCCGTCCGATGAGCACGCGGCCGGAAACCCCGGAGCCGAGCAACTGGAACATCGCGAACGGCCTGACCGTGCTGCGGCTGGTCCTGGTTCCGGTCTTCGGCTGGTTGCTGCTCTCGGACGACGGCGCCGACGGACCGAGGCGCTGGGCCGCTCTCGGCGTCTTCGTCCTGGCCGCGCTTACCGACCAGTGGGACGGCCACCTGGCGCGCAACCGTGGGCTGGAGACGGCCGTCGGCGCCGTCGCCGACCCGATCGCGGACAAGGCGCTGACCGGGTTCGCCCTGGTCGGGCTGTCCATCCTCGGGGAGCTGCCCTGGTGGATCACGATCGTGATCCTGGTCCGGGAGTGGGGCATCACCGCGCTCCGGTTCTGGGTGATTCGGCACGGGATCATCCCGGCCAGTCCCGGCGGCAAGCTCAAGACGGTCATCCAGATGGTCGCCCTGATCGCCTATCTGGTGCCCACGCCGGACGCGTTGGATCCGGTGCTGCTCGCGTTGATGGGGGCGGCGGTGGTCGTGACCGTGGTGACCGGAGTCGACTACGTCTTCCGGGCCCTGGCGCTGCGCCGGGAGGGGTTGTCCCGCGCCCGGTCGGATTCTTGACCGTGACCGGCTCCGGGGAGGAGCCGGCGGCGACCCTCGTGCAGCTGCTCCGTGCCAGGGGCGAGACGGTCGGCACCGCGGAGTCGCTGACCGGCGGGCTGCTGTGCGCTGCGCTCGTGGACGTCCCGGGCGCCTCCCAGGCCGTGCGGGGAGCCGTGGTGGCCTACGCCGCCGACGTCAAGGTCGGCGTGCTCGGCGTTCCGGCGACGGTGCTGGCAGAGCACGGCACGGTGTCGACCGCGACCGCGCGGGCGATGGCGGAGCGGGCCCGCACCGTCCTCGCCGTCGACTGGGCGGTGGCGACGACCGGCGTCGCCGGCCCGGATCCGGCCGAAGGGCGACCACCCGGCACCGTCCACCTGGCGGTCGCCGGCCGGGCACGGGTCGCCGAGCGGTCGCTGATCCTGGACGGTGACCGTGCGGACGTCCGGCGGGACGCGGTCCGCGCCGCGCTGGCGTTGCTCCGGGTCGAGCTGCTCGCCGCTGGTGCTGCCGCCCCCACCTCGTCCGATCGGAGCTGACTGGCGCGTGTGCCGGGCCCGCCGGACCGTCGGCGGGTACCGTGGGCGATTGGAGCCGCGGCCACGTCGGCCGCGGTCGGCCACGGTCGGCTCCGCGAGACGTGAGATGGAGGTGGACGATGCGCGAGCGGTTCTCGTTGCGCACCCTCATCGGTGACGTGCTCCGGCAGCGGCGGATCCGGCAGGGACGCACGTTGCGACAGGTATCCGCCGCCGCCCGGGTCAGCCTCGGCTACATCTCCGAGATCGAGCGCGGCCAGAAGGAGGCCTCCAGCGAGATGCTGGCCGCGCTGTGCACGGCGCTCGAGGTGCCGATGTCGTCGGTGCTGCGCGAGGTGAGCGACCTGATGCTCGTCGAGGAGACGGGGATCGCCCGGGCCGCCGACGACCGCCGCCTCGCCCTCGCCCCGACCGGCGAGCAGCCGGTCGCGGTCATCTCGGCCCCGCCCGCCGACGACGTCGTCGCCGCCGCCTGACGGTCAGGCCCGCAGCCGCAGCCCTCGTGGCGTGGCGGAGAACCCGGCCCGCTCCAGCGCCGCGCCGAGGGGGCTGCCGAGGACGTGCTCACCGTCGGCGCGCTGCACCGTCAGTCGGCCGAGTGATCCGTCCCGCACCGCCAGGACCAGCGCGTCGACGGCGGGGTCCACCACGGACTCGTCGTCGCGGAAGGTGAGCAGGGTCCGGCCACCACGCTCGACGTAGAGCACGAGTTCGCCGTCCACCAGCACCACCAGGGCGCCCGCCTTGCGGCCGGGTCGATGTCCGGTGCCCGTGCCCGTGCCCGTGCCCGTGCCCGTGCGGTCGGGCCCGACTGCCGGTTGTCGGTCCGGCCAGGGCAGCGCGGCACCGTACGGGTTCGCCGGGTCGGTCGCCGCCAAGGTGAGCGCCCGCCGGGACTCCTGACCGCGCGGACACTCCGGTCCGGGTCGGGGCAGCCGCCGCCCCCATGGCCCCGCCGTCCGGTGTGATGGCGCCGTCGTCCGCCTCCGCGCGCAGCCGGTCCACCGCCCCGGCCGTCCCGAACTGGGCGGCCCCGAGACCGGCGACGAAGTAGCCGCGACGACACCGGCCGGCGTCCTCGAAGGCCGACAGCACGCGGTAGACCCCTCCGAAACCGCCGGGTATCCGCTCGCTGACCACCGCTCCGCGGGTGACCAGCCCGTGCCGTTCGAGCAGCAGCTCTGCCGCGGCGGAGGTGCGCAGGGTGCGGTCGGGCTCGCGGGGCGCAAGCACCGACCAGCGTCCCGCGGCCGTCGGCGGGCCGGTGCGCGTGGGGAGCGTGGGCCGGCCCGGCCGGGAGCGGAGCCCGGCGCTGCTGCCGTACCGGGCGCGCGGGGTGGGCCGGCGGCTCCTGTGCGCTCCCCGGCCGCCCTGCACCAGCGTGCGCACCGGCGCCAGCGTGTCGTTGCCGATGTGGCCGGCCCAGACCAGGTCCCACAGTGCCGTGTGCAGGTCGACGTCGGTGACCGGGTCGCCGGCGGCTCCGACCGCGTCGACCAGCTGCCGGAAGAAGTAGCCGCCCCCGCCGGCCAGCGCCGCCATCACCCGCCCCGCGAGGTCGCCGAGCTCGTCCGGCGGAGTGGGGTCGGGCAGCGTCAGCGCCGCGGAGTCGGCCAGGTGCAGGCCGAGCCAGCCGTCGGCGCCCGGAAGGCTGCCGGCGCCGGCCCACAGCACCTCGCCGGCGGCCGTGAGCTCGTCCAGCATGGCCGGCGTGTAGTCCGCGACCCGGGTACGCAGCACCAGTGGCTCGAGGGCCGACGCTGGGATCGCGCACCCGGCCAGTTGCTCGACCACGGTGAGCACGCCGCCGACGCCGCGCAGCCGCCCCCCCACGTGCTGCCAGGCGGGGAGGAACCGGCCGAGCGTCGCCGGCTCGACCGGCTCCACCTCGGCGCGCAGAGCGGCCAGCGAACGGCGGCGCAGCCGGCGCAACACCTCGGCGTCGCACCACTCGCTGCCGCGGCCGCCGGGACGGAACTCGCCCTCCACCACCCGGCCGGCCGCCCCCAGCCGGCGCAGGACGTCCAGCACGACAGCCGCACCGAGCCGCCAGCGGCCGGCCACCTCGTCGGTGGTGAACGGGCCGTGACAGCGGGCGTAGCGCACCACCAGGTCGCCCAGCGGGTCGTCGACCGGCTCGGCGAAGGCCCCGGGCACCCCCGGGGGCACCGGCACCCCGAGCGCGTCGCGCAACCGCCCCACGTCCTCGACCGCGGCCCAGTAGGTCACGCCGCCGAGCACCACCTCGACCGCCCGTCGCGCCCGCGACAGGTCGGCGAGCCAGTCGTCCACGGGCGCCTCCGGACGGGTCCGCTCGATCACCTCGTCGCGGGTCAGCGGTCCGACCAGCCGGATCAGGTCCGCGACCGCCTCCGGGCCGGTGGCCTGCCGCTCCGGCGCGCGGCGCTGAAGCTCGGCCTCGAGCTCGAGCACCACCGCCTCGTCGAGCAGCTCGCGCAGCTCGGCGCGGCCGAGCAGCTCGGCCAGCAGCGACGAGTCCAGCGACAGTGCGGCGGCTCGCCGCTCGGCGAGCGGGCTGTCGCCCTCGTAGAGGAAGGCGGCGACGTAACCGAACATCAACGACCGGGCGAACGGTGACGGCTGCGAGGTGTCCACCTGGGCCACCCGCACCCGGCGGGTGGCGACGTCGCGGAGCAGACCGACCAGCGCCGGCAGGTCGTAGACGTCCTGGAGGACCTCGCGCACCGTCTCCAGCACGATCGGGAAGCTGGGGTAGCGGCGGGCCACCTCGAGCAGCTGAGCGGACCGCTGCCGCTGCTGCCACAACGGGCTGCGCCGGCCCGGGTCTCGGCGCGGCAGCAGCAGCGCGCGCGCCGCGCACTCGCGGAACCGCGACGCGAACAGGGCCGACCCACCGACCTCCACCGTGACCAGCTCCTCGACCTCCTCGGGGTCGAGCACGAACAGCTCGGCGCCCGGCGGGTCGGTGTCGGTCTCGGGGACCCGGACGACGATGCCGTCGTCACTGGCCATCGCCTGTCCGTCGACGCCGAGCCGCTCCCGCAACCGGGCGCCCACCGCCAACGCCCACGGGGCGTGCACCTGCAGCCCGTACGGCGAGTGCAGCACCACCCGCCAGTCCCCGAGCTCGTCGCGGAACCGTTCGACCAACAGCGTCCGGTCGTGCGGCACGTGGCCGGTCGCCTCGCGCTGCTCGGCGAGGAAGGCGACCAGGTTGCCGGCGGCCCATGCGTCCAGGCCGGCGTCGCGGCAGCGTGCCGTCGCCGCCTCCGGGGCGGCGGAGGCCACCTCGCGGACGAACCCGCCGAGGGCTGCCCCCAGCTCGGCGGGCCGGCCGATCGCGTCACCCTTCCAGAACGGCAGTCGCCCGGGCTGTCCCGGCGCCGGTGACACCAGGACCCGGTCGTGGGTGATGTCCTCGATCCGCCAGCTGGTCGCCCCAAGGGCGAACACGTCGCCCACCCTCGACTCGTAGACCATCTCCTCGTCCAGCTCGCCGACCCGGCGCGCGGTGCCCTCGGCGCCGGCGAGGAAGACGCCGAACAGCCCGCGGTCGGGGATGGTGCCGCCAGAGGTCACCGCGAGCCGCTGTGCACCGGGACGGCCGCTGATCGTGCGCCCGAGCCGGTCCCACACGATCCGCGGCCGCAGCTCGGCGAACTCCTCCGACGGGTACCGCCCGGCCAGCAGGTCGAGCGTCGCCTCGAACGCCGAGCGGGGGAGGGCCGCGAACGGGGCGGCGCGGCGCACCACCGCGTACGTCTCGTCGACGTCGAGGTCGTCGACCGACGCCATCGCGACGAGCTGCTGGGCGAGCACGTCGAGCGGATGCTGCGGCATGTGCAACGACTCGATCGCCCCGTCGCGCATCCGCTCCACCGTCACCGCCGCCTGAACAAGGTCGGCGCGGTGCTTGGGGAACAGCACGCCACGGGACACCTCGCCCACCTGATGGCCGGCCCGGCCGACCCGCTGCAGCCCGCTCGCCACCGACGGCGGCGCCTCGACCTGGACGACCAGGTCGACCGCACCCATGTCGATGCCGAGCTCGAGGCTGCTGGTCGCCACCACGCAGGGCAGCCGACCCGACTTCAGGTCGTCCTCGATCAGCGCCCGCTGCTCCTTGCTGACCGAGCCGTGGTGAGCCCGGGCGAGCAGCTGGCCGGCACCGGTCGACGCTCCGCTCTGGCCCATCAGCTGGGCGGGCGGGGCGGCTGCGGTCGGGACCGGGTCACCAGGACCTTCGTCGGCGGCCCGCTGGTCGGCCACTTCGTTCAGCCGGGCGGTGAGCCGCTCGGCCAGCCGGCGGGAGTTGGCGAAGACGATGGTCGAGCGGTGCCGTTGGACCAGGTCGGCGATCCGCTCCTCGACGTGCGGCCAGATCGAGGTCGCGGCCGGCTGCGTCCCCGGTGAGCCGTCGGCTCCGGCGCCGTCCGGGGACGGACCCGGGGTGGTGGTGCCCAGCTCACCCATGTCCTCGACCGGCACCACGACCTGCAGGTCGAAGCGCTTGTCGCTCGGCGGCTGCACCACCCGGCAGGATGCCGAGCCGCCGAGGAAGCGGGCCACCTCGTCGGTGGGACGGACCGTCGCCGACAGGCCTATCCGCTGGGCCGGGGAGTCGAGCAGCGCGTCCAGCCGCTCCAGCGACAGGGCCAGGTGTGCGCCGCGCTTGGACCCAGCCACGGCGTGCACCTCGTCGACGATCACCGTCCGCACGCCTCGCAGCGACTCCCGGGCTCGGGAGGTGAGCACGAGGAACAGCGACTCGGGCGTCGTGATCATGACGTCCGGGGGCTTGGTGGCCAGCCGGCGGCGCTCGTCGGCCGGCGTGTCACCGGTGCGGATGCCGACCCGTACGTCGGGTGCGGCGACCCCGAGGCGGGTCGCGGCGTGCTGCATGCCGGCCAGCGGCGCCCGGAGGTTGCGCTCGACGTCGACCGCGAGCGCCTTCAGCGGGGAGACGTACAACACCCGGCAGCGGCGCAGCGGATCCGCGGCGGGTGGTTCGACGGCCAGCCGATCGAGCGCCCAGAGGAACGCGGCCAGCGTCTTGCCCGAGCCGGTCGGCGCGACCACCAGAGCGTGCTCGCCGGAGGACACCGCGTCCCAGGCGCCGACCTGCGCCGGGGTGGGTGCGGCAAAGGCGCCGCTGAACCAGGCTCGGGCCAGCGGCGAGAACCGGGCGAGCACCTCGTCCGGGTCACGGGCGTCGTCGTCGGCGCGGTCCGGGGCCACCCGGGGATTGTGTCCGACGGCGCCGACACCGGGCACGCGGACCTTCGCCCCGGCGGGCTCAGCGCACCGGCACCGCCGCCCAGCCACCTCCCTCGTCCGGGCCGTGCAGCAGGGTGCCCCGGAAGCTGACCAGCCAGCCGCTGTCGGCTGCCCGGAAGGTGTAGTCGTCGCGCGGCAGCCCGAGCCCGCTGCCGGGCCCGCTCAAGGTCTCCACCTCGCCGGTGGGGGCGACCACCAGGACCTCCTGGTCAGCGGCGACCAGGACGCCAGCCTCGCCCCAGGTGCCCAGTCCGGCGTCCCGCGCCGCCGGGAGCTCGGTGCGGGACCAGCTCGACACGGTGCCGTCGGCCGACACCACACCGGTGGCGAGCACCGTTCGTCCGATGCCGTAGCAGAGGTAGGCCAGGCGGCTCCCGTCGGTGGTCACCAGCGGCGTACGGGCGGTGCAGGGAGCCGGGAGGCGGGTCCAGGGCGACCCGGCCCGACGCAGCATGACGTCGCGTACCGTGCCGCCGTCGCGGCCCAGGACCACAGCGCCCACCACCTCGCCGCCGGCGAAGGGGACACCGGGTCGTTCGTCGGCGTCGAGTGGTGCGTCACCGGCGAGCCAGCCGCCGCCGGACGAGATCGCGACCGACCCGGGTCCGGGCTCGTCGAACACGGCGATGGCCTCGGACGACCCGGCTGCCACCCCGACGACCTCGCGTCCGGAGGCCAACTCGACCGGCTGCCAGGTGCCGCCGGCGTCGACGCTGGTGGCGAGGCCAGCCCCTGCGGCGACCGCGCTCCCGTCGGTGGTGACGGCGAGGTACCGCAGCTGGTCCACCGCACGAAGCCCGTCCGACGTCCGTGGGTAGCCCATGGCCCAGGTCCGCCCCTCGTCCGTGCTGCGGGCGACGGTCGGGCAGAGGCCGTCGCCGGTGCAGTTCTGGGAGGCGAGGGCCCACACCGCGTCCCCGCCGAGGTCCACGTCGTAGACCGCCAAAGACGGGCCGTCGGCGCCGGTGACGGTCGCCGCCGGCGCGGTCGGCTCCCGGTCGCCCAGCTGGGCCACCGAGCCGGCCACGACGCCGACCGTGGCAAGCGCGACGGCGACCGCGCCGGCCGTACGGCGGGCGCGGCGACGTCCGGTCCCGCGGTGCACCCGGTCCAGGAACGCGTCGGCGTCGACCCGTTGGGGGTCCGTCCCGGTCCTGCTGCCATGCCGGAACGCCGCGCGCAGAGCCGTCTGGATCGTCGGCACCGGGCGGCAGCGGACGAGAACCGCCCGCGCGGCCGGTCACCGCCCGCTCCTCGTCGTGCGAGCCGGGCGGGCGGGACGGACGGGCTGTGCGGGGCCGCCCCGTGCGGGGGCCTGCTTCGCTGGCCCCTCGGCCGGGTCGTCCGACGGCTCCGCCAGGTGTCGGCGCAGTTTGGCTATGCCCTTGGACGCCTGGCTCTTGACCGTGCCCGGGGCGCAGCCCAGCACCCGGGCGATCTCCGCCTCCGAGAGGTCCTCGTAGTAGCGCAGTGCCAGCACCGCGCGCTGCCGGGCGGGTAGCGACTGGAGCGCCCGCCACACCTCGTGGTCGCGGTGCTGGTCGTCGTAGCCGGCGTCCGGCACCTCGTCGGTCACGGTCTCCCGGCGGAGCCGGCGCCAGATGCTGATGTTCCGGTTCACCATCACCCGGCGCACGTACGCGACCGGGTCGTCGCGCTGGTGCAGCCGGGGCCAGGCGAGCAGGGTGCGCTCCAGGGCGTCCTGCACGAGGTCGGCGGCCGCCTCGTCGCTGCCGGTCAGCACCCGACCGAAGCGCAGCAGGTCGGGCAACCGGGCGCGGGCGAAGTCGTCGAATCCGGCATCAGCCACCTGTGGCGGGTCCGCCGGCCCAGCCATGACCGCTCCCGTCCGTCCCCCCGGATGGCCGGCCCCGAACGCTCCCCGGCCGCCGACCGTACGACGTCCGGATCCTGTCACACCGGACAGATCGGGCGCGAGCAACGCGGCGGTGGGCACGCACTCTCTACGCCCGAGGGCCGCTCCCGGTTGCCCGGGTGGGGTGACCGCCCGACGTGCGACACCGTCGGCGCCGGTGCCTAGGCTGGCCGGCATGGTCGGGGACAACACGGCGGTCGACGCCCTGGTGGAGGCGCGCGGACTGCGCAAGTCGTACGGCACCGTCGAGGCGGTGCGCGGCATCGACGTCACCGTGCACCGGGGTGAGGCCTTCGGCTTCCTCGGACCGAACGGTGCGGGCAAGTCGTCCACGATGCGGATGATCTCCGCGGTCTCGACTCCCACCGGCGGGTCGCTGCGGGTGCTCGGGATGGACCCGACGACCGACGGGTCCGCCATCCGGGCTCGGCTCGGCGTGTGCCCGCAGGACGACACCCTCGACACCGAGCTGACCGTCCGGGAGAACCTGCTGGTCTACGGTCGCTTCTTCGGGCTGTCGCGGGCCGAGGTGGCCCGGCGGGCGGACGACCTGCTCGCCTTCGTCCAGCTGACCGACCGGGGCGGCGCGCGGGTCGAGGAGCTGTCCGGAGGGCTCCGGCGCCGGCTCACCGTCGCCCGCTCGCTGATCAACGACCCTGAGCTGCTGATGCTCGACGAGCCCACGACCGGGCTGGACCCGCAGGCCCGGCACCTGCTCTGGGACCGGCTGTTCCGGCTGAAGCAGCAGGGCACCACGCTGCTGCTCACCACCCACTACATGGACGAGGCCGAGCAGCTGTGCGACCGGCTGGTCATCATCGACGAGGGCGTCGTGGTCGCCGAGGGCTCGCCCGCCGAGCTGATCCGGGACCACTCCAGCCGGGAGGTCTGCGAGCTGCGGTTCGGGGTCGACGACCACGAGGAGCTGGCCGCCAAGCTGGAGCCGCTGGGGGAACGGCTCGAGATCCTGCCCGACCGGCTGCTGGTCTACGCCGCCGACGGGGAGACGGTGGCTCAGGCGGTGCACGACATGGGGCTGTCGCCGCGCAGCACCCTGGTGCGGCGGAGCACGCTGGAGGACGTCTTCCTCCGGCTCACCGGCCGGTCGCTGGCGGACTGATCCGGTCATGAGCACCGTCCCGACCCCACCCGCGGCGTCCGCACCCCCCGCCGCTGCCGTCGATCCGCCGACCGGACTGGTGGTCCGGCAGTTCGACCATTGGCTGGTGCGCTGGCGCCGCACCTGGCGGGGCAGCGCGATCACGAACTTCGTGCTGCCGGTGCTCTATCTCCTCGCGATGGGCGTCGGGCTGGGCTCGTACGTCGACGACGGCGGCGGCAGCGGCTCGCTCGGCGGCGTCGACTACCTCGACTTCCTCGCGCCCGGGCTGCTCGCCACGTCGGTCATGCAGAACGCGGTCGGTGCCTCCACCTGGCCGGTGATGGGCATGATCAAGTGGAGCAAGACCTACTACGCGATGCTGGCCACACCGCTGCGGGTGCGGGACATCCTGATCGGCAACCTGTGGTTGGTCGTCGCCCGGCTCGCGCTCACGGCGTCGGTGTTCTTCGTCGTGCTGGTGCTGTTCGGTGTGGTGGTGCTGCCCGAGGCGCTGCTCGCGGTCCCGGCCGCGGTGCTGGTGGGCATGGCGCACTCGACGCCGTGCTTCGCCTACGCCGCGTGGCTCGACCGGGAGACCGGCTTCATGCTGCTCTACCGGGTCGGGGTCATCCCGATGTTCCTGTTCTCCGGAGCGTTCTTCCCGGTCTCCCAGCTGCCGACCGTGCTGGAGTGGCTGGCCCAGCTGATGCCGCTCTACCACGGCGTGGAGCTGGTGCGCGGGCTGTGCCTGGGCGACCCGGCGCTGCTTGCCGACCTCGGCCACGTGGCGTACCTGCTGGCCTGGGTCGCCGGCGGCTTCTGGCTCGCCGACCGCGCGCTCGCGCGCAGGCTGCGGCTCTGACCATGACCGGTCCACGGATCCGCGAGCTGATCGACCCGGGTGTCGCCCGGGTGGTCCCGCAGCCCCTCGGCGCGTTCGCCGCCCGGCACCTCGTCGACCGCAACTACCGCGTCTACCGGCGTGACTGGCTGATCTTCCTCACCGGGGTGCTGGAGCCGCTGCTGTACCTGCTGTCGATCGGCATCGGGATCGAGCGGCTGGTCGGCGAGTTTCGCATCGGTGGTCAGGTGGTCTCCTACACCGAGTTCGTCGCCCCGGCGATGCTGGCCGCCTCCGCGATGAACGGGGCGCTGTTCGACTGCACCTTCGGCGTCTTCTTCAAGCTGCGGTACGAGAAGGTCTACGACGCGGTGCTGGCCACCCCGCTCCGGCCGTTCGACGTGGCGGTCGGCGAGATCGCCTGGGCGTTGCTGCGCGCCGGCCTCTACGGCTGCATGTTCGTCGGGGTGATGGCCGCGCTCGACCTCACCACGTCGTGGTGGACGCTGCTCGCCCCGGTGGCGGTGCTGGTGATTGGGTACGCGTTCGCCGGAGCCGGGATGGCGCTGACGACGTTCATGCGCAGCTGGCAGGACTTCGACTTCATCACCCTCGCGGTGCTGCCGATGTTCCTGTTCTCGGCCACCTTCTTCCCCTTGGAGCGCTATCCGGACGGGGTGGAGTGGCTGGTGCAGCTGGTCCCGCTGTACCAGGGCGTGGTGCTGTGCCGCGGTCTGACCACCGGTGCGCTGACCGGCGAGATGCTGGTCGCGGTGGCGTACCTGCTGACGATGGGCAGCGTCGGGCTGGCGCTCGCCTCCCGTCGACTCGGCACCCTGCTGCTCCGCTGACCAGCCCCCCGTCGGTCACGATCCGCGACTTCTGCAGCCCCCCTCCGGTCACGATCCGCGACTTCTGCATGCAAAAGTCGCGGATCGTGGAGGGGGGAGGGGGGAGGGGGGAGGGGGAGGGGGAGGGGGAGCCCAGCGCGCCGGCGGCGGCCGCATACTGACGCGGGTGAGGCACAGCGAGTTCTGGGAGCGGATGGAGCAGCACCTCGGCGGGCCGTACTCACGGGTCTGGGCCCAGCAGCAGGCGCTGGCCGGGCTGGACGGCCGGACCGTCGAGGAGGCGCTGGCGGCCGGCGAGCCGCCACGCCGGGTCTGGCGGGAGGTCTGGGCCAGCCTCGACCTGCCGCACTCCGAGCGCTGACACCGCGCCCGGCAGTGGGTGGAGGGGCCGGCTACCAGGTGAAGCGCAGCACCAGCGAGATGCCGACCGCCCAGCCCGCCTGCGCCACCAGCCAGCCTCGGTGGTCTCGCGCGGCCAGCCCCGCGGCCAGCGGGACCAGCCAGAACGTGAACGGCAGCCAGATCCGCTCGACCTCGGACTTGGACAGCCCGGACAGGTCGGCGACCGCGATCGCGACCAGCGCCCCGAGCGCCAGCCACCAGCCCGCCGGCCAGCGAGTGCGGTCACGCAGCCGCCCTCGGACCCCCGCCACCCACCGGCCCAGCGCGGCCACCCCCGCCGGTCCGAGGCAGAAGCAGACGATCGCGAGGTTCGCCCACATCCAGTACGACTGCGGCCGCTCCGACCCGATGCCCTGCTCGTAGCGCTCCACCAACCGGTCCTGGCCCTCCAACCACCAGAAGCCGAGGGCCGCGAACAACCCCACCACGGCCACCCCGCCGAGCACGGCCGGCAGCAGCGGACGCCAGCTGCGCGCGGCGGCGAGGACGGCGAGCGCCAGGGCCCCGGTCAGCACCAGCCCGTACGACAGGTTGATGGCGACACCGAGCAGCAGCCCGGCCACCCCGCCGAGGGCCGCCGCTCGGACCCACCCGGCCGCGGTCGCCGCAGCCGCCAGCACCGCCAGGCCCCAGGCGGCGGCGGCGGCGAACACGCCGTCGGCGGACACCACCGACCAGATCACCAGCGGCGTCAGCACGAGGAACGGCGCCGCGAGCCGGGCCCGGTCCTCGTCCCCGAGGATGCGCAGCGTGACCAGCAGCGCGACGACGGTGCTGGACCCGAGCAGGGTGAGCACCACGCCGCCCCACTCCGGACCGCCCAGGCCGATCCGGTCCAGCCAGACGAACCCCATGAAGGTCAGCGGTGGGTGCGCCGCCACGTGCGTCACCCAGTTCGTCTCCGCCGACGAGTCGATCCGGTCGGTGAACCCCGGCAGCAGCTGGGTGAGGTCGTCGACCCGCGGGACGTCGACGAGGTATTCGTGCTCGTTGGTCAGCGGCTCGGCGATGCCGGACCAGCCGCGGATCAGGGCCAGGCTGACCGACCACACCAGGCCGGCGAGCCAGGTCGCCAGCAGCAGCCGGCGCCACGGCAGCCGGCCGGCCAGGGCGGGGCCGTGGCCGGCGACGCCGTAGGCCACCACCAGGGCCATCGGGAGGCCGGGGCCGCTCGTGATCGCGATGGTCGGCTCGAAGTACGCCGACAGGGGCTCCAGCCACGCGTGCACGTCGCCCCACCATTTCCCCCACTCCTCGGCGGTGAACGCGGCGACGACGACGACGGTCGCCAGCGACAGCGCCAGCCACTCCGGCCGGCGACTGCCGGACGGCCGGGCGGCCGGCTCGACGCCGGCCGCTCGCACGCGCGAGGTCACGTCGCGTCGACCCCGATCGCCGTGCTGACCGCGTCCCACAGCCGGGCCCGTTCGCCGACCCTCTCCTTCTGCCACGGCGCGTACGCCAGCGGGCGAGGCCGGCGGTCGCTCCAGAACACCCCGCTGGCACCGGCCGTCACCGACCCGCCGTTGCCGGCCACCAGCCACACCACGGTGTCCGCGCCTTGCTCGGACGACCGGAGCAGCGGTCCGACCAGCCGGTGGAAGCCGGGGAGAGAGTCCGCGATCCCGGGGGTGTCGGCCCAGCCGGGATGCATCGCGTGCACGGCGACGTGGTCCACCCGCAGCCGGTCGGCCCACATCTGCGCCAGCACGACCTGCATCCGCTTGGTGCGGGCATAGGCGTCGGTCCCGGACCAGGGTCGTTCGGTACGCTCCAGGTCGCTGGTGTCGAGCTGGCGGGTGTACATGCCGCCGGAGGAGACCCACACCACCCGCGCGTCACCGTCGGCCGCCAGCACGTGCCGGAGCCGATGGGTGAGCAGGCACGGTCCGAGCACGTGCGTCGCCAGCACCAGCTCGTGCCCCTGCGCCGTCTCGGTGCGCTCCGGCGGCAGCACGCCGGCGTTGTGCACCAGGCCGTGCAGCCGGTCCACCTGCCCGGTGAGCTTGTCGGTGTAGGCGCGCACGCTGTCCAGGTCGCTCACGTCGCACACCTCGGGCAGCAGCTCGCCCGCGTCACCCGCGGCGGCCCTGAGCTCGGTTGCCGCGCTCTCCAGCTTGGACCGGGTCCGACCCACCAGGTGCACGGTCGCCCCGAGCCGGGCGCAGCCGACCGCGGCGGCGGCGCCCAGCCCACCGCTGGCTCCGGTCACGACGACGTGCCGACCCTCCAGCGCGCCGGGGGCGGGATCCGGCGGCCACCAGTTCTTCCGCAGCGCCGGGCCGATGCTCGAGTAGCCCAGCACGACGCTCTTGTCCATGAACCAGTCGACGTAGTGGGTGGGGCGCACGGCTCGAGCCTAGGTGCCCGCGGGCATGGCGGCACCCGTCCCGGGCGGACCGTCGTGGCGCTGGCAGACTCCACCGGGTGAGCACAGCGGGTACGGACCAGGTGGGGGAGCGGGCCGGGCAGACCGGGCCTGCCGGGGATCGGTCGCGGACGGCCGACATCGCCGTCATCGGCGGCTCCGGCTTCTACGAGTTCCTCGCCGACGTCACCGAGGTCGACGTGGACACCCCGTACGGGGCGCCGTCGGCGCCGGTGTCGATCGGCCGGCTGGCGACGGACGCGGGCAGCCGTGGCGTGGCGTTCCTCCCTCGGCACGGCAGCGGGCACGCCTACCCCGCGCACCGGGTCAACTACCGGGCGAACCTGTGGGCGTTGCGCTCGGTCGGGGTGCGGCAGGTGATCGCCCCGTGCGCGGTCGGCAGCCTGACGCCCGAGCTCGGGCCGGGCGCGCTGGTGGTGCCGGACCAGCTGGTCGACCGCACCAGCGGCCGGGTGCAGACGTACTTCGACTCCGGCGCCTGCCACGTCGGCTTCGCCGACCCGTACTGCCCGCGGCTGCGTCGACACGTCCTGGA
Organism: uncultured Actinomycetota bacterium; assembly: GCA_963704295.1. Taxonomy (GTDB): domain Bacteria; phylum Actinomycetota; class Actinomycetes; order Propionibacteriales; family Nocardioidaceae; genus JACCVL01. Next base: position 2,656,259 of record OY969884.1, read on the forward strand.
CGCGAGCGAGCGACAGGGTGAGCGGCTCGTCGACGGCGGGGCGATGGTGGTCATCGAGGGCCCGAGGTTCTCCACCCGCGCCGAGTCGCAGTGGTACGCCGCGCAGGGCTGGTCGCTGGTGAACATGACCGGCCATCCGGAGGCGGTGCTGGCCCGCGAGCTCGCGCTCTGCTACACGCCGGTGGCGCTGGTCACCGACGTCGACGCGGGGGTCGACGCCGACCACGCCGTCGACCAGGCCGAGGTCTTCCGGGTCTTCGGGGAGAACACCGAGCGGCTCCGGACGCTGCTGCACCAGGTGGTGGCAGCCGCGCCGGCCGAGCGCGACTGCGCCTGCCCGCACGCACTGGACGGCATGACGCTTCCGGTGCAGCTGCCATGAGGGTGCTGCTGACCGGAGCGGCCGGCTTCATCGGCGGCCGGGTCGCCGCCCTGCTCCGCGACGGCGGACACGAAGTGGTGGCGATCGACGCGATGCTCGACAAGGCGCACCGGCCGGACGCGGACCTGCCCCCGCAGGTGCAGCGGCTCGATGTCCGCGACGCCGCCGCGCTGGACGAGCTGCTCCCCGGCGTGGACGTGGTGTGCCACCAGGCCGCGATGGTCGGCAACGGGGTGGACGCGCAGGACCTGCCGGGTTACGCCGCCCACAACGACCTGGGCACGGCGGTGCTGCTCGCCGCGATGGCCCGGGCCGGCGTCGTCCGGCTGGTGCTGGCCTCCTCGATGGTGGTCTACGGCGAGGGTCGCTACACCTGCATCCAGCACGGCGACGTGGACCCGCAACCGCGGCGGGGCGCCGACCTCGAGGCCGGCGTGTTCGACCCCCGTTGTCCGGTCTGCGAGTCGCTGCTGGGGTGGGGGCTGGTGCCCGAGTCCGCCCCGATTCGTCCGCGCAGCTCGTACGCGGTGTCGAAGGTGGCGCAGGAGCAGTACGCGCAGGCGTGGACGACGCTGGAGGCCGGTCGCTGTGTGGCGCTGCGCTACCACAACGTCTACGGGCCGCACATGCCCGCCGACACTCCCTACTCCGGCGTGGCCGCGGTGTTCCGGTCCGCCCTGGAGCGGGGGACTGCGCCGCGGGTGTTCGAGGACGGCGGCCAGATGCGTGACTTCGTGCACCTCGACGACGTCGCCCGGGCGAACCTCGCGGCCGTCGAGCGGGTCGCCGACCATCCGGTCGGGGTGACGCCGTACAACGTCTGCTCCGGTCGCCCGCGGACCATCGGGCAGCTGGCGTCGGTGCTGGCCGAGACCATCGGAGGCGCCGAGCCCGTCGTCACCGGCGAGCACCGGCCCGCCGACGTGCGGCATGTGGTCGCCTCGCCGGAGGCGGCCGTGCAGGGCCTGGGGTTCAGCGCGGAGGTAACCCCCGAAGAGGGCCTGCGCGCCTTCGCCGACGCACCGTTGCGGCCGACCCGATGACCCGCTGCGACGTGGTGCTGCCCTGCCGGGACGAGGCGCTGGCGCTGCCGGGTGTGCTGGCCCGGCTGCCGGACACCATGCGCGCGATCGTGGTGGACAACGGGTCGACCGACGGCACCGCCGAGGTGGCCCGCAGCCTCGGCGCCGAGGTGGTGACCGAGCCGCGGCCGGGCTACGGCGCGGCGGTGCACGCCGGGGTCCTGGCCGCTCGCGCGCCCCTGGTCGGCGTCGTCGACGGTGACGGGTCGCTGGACCCGGCCGACCTGGTCCGGCTCGCCGACCTGGTCGAGAGCGGTGCCGCCACGATGGCCGTCGGCCGGCGTCGGCCCACCGACACCCGCGCCTGGCCCTGGCACGCCCGGGTCGGCAACCGGGTGCTGTCCGCACGCATCCGGCAGGTCACCGGCCTGCCGGTGCACGACATCGCCCCGATCCGGGTGTGCCGGCGCGCCGACCTGCTGGACCTCGGGATCGAGGACCGGCGCTTCGGCTACCCGCTGGAGCTGCTGCTGCGCGCCGGCCGGGCGGGCTGGACCGTGGCCGAGGTGGACGTGCCGTACGCCCGCCGGGCCGAGGGCACGAAGTCGAAGGTGTCCGGCAGCGTCGTCGGCACCGTCCGGGCGCTGCGGGACTTCGCCTCGGTGCTGTCGTGACCGGCGCGGTGCTGGTCGTCGCGAAGGCGCCGGTACCGGGGCTGGCGAAGACCCGGCTCGCGGGCGCCGTCGGCGACCAGGCGGCCGCGGAGCTGGCTGCGGCCGCACTGCTCGACGTGCTGCATCAGGTGCAGGTCGCCGGGGTGCGGCTGCTGGTCGCCCTGACCGGTGACCTGGACGCGGCCGCATGCGGCCAGGAGGTTCGGGCCGCGCTGGCCGGCGCCGAGGTGTTCGCGCAGCGCGGCGACGCCTTCGCCGACCGGCTGGCGTCGGCGCACGCGGACGCGCGACGCCTGCTCGACGACGACGCGCCGATCCTCCAGGTCGGCATGGACACCCCGCAGCTGTCGGCGGCGCTGATCACCGAGTCGCTGCGGACCGCCGCCGAGGTCGACGCCGTCCTCGGCCCGGCCGAGGACGGTGGCTGGTGGGGCATCGCGGTCCGCGACGCGAGCTGGGCCGAGGCGCTGCGCGACGTGCCGATGTCCGAGCCGGACACGGGGCAGCGCACCCTGGCCGCGCTGCGCGGATGCGGCGCGGAGGTCCACCTGCTGCCCCCGCTGCGCGACGTGGACACCTGGGAGGACGCCCGCTCGGTCGCGGCCGTGGCTCTGCACTCCCGCTTCGCCGGCGCGGTCGCCGCGCTCGGCGCAAACGGCCTCCACCACTGAGGCGTGGCAGGCTGGTGCGGGTGAGACCTGCCCGCTCCCGGCTGTTGCCGTCGCTGCCGCCGCGACCGGCGGACTTCTCCACCGCCCTGCGTAGCCAGGCCGTGACGGCCCGGGTCGGACTGTGGCTCGGCATCTGCTTCGGGGTCGCCTTCCTGACCGGGCTCTGGTCGCACTGGGGCCAGGACATCCCCGGCTGGCTGGCCTGGCCGACCGAGCCGTCCTGGGGTTATCGCGTGACCCAGGGGCTGCACGTCACGGCCGGCACGGCCGCGGTCCCGCTGCTGCTGGTGAAGCTCTGGTCGGTCTACCCGCGGCTGTTCCAGATGGTCCCGCGTCGCCCGCCCGGCACCGTGCTCGTGCACGTGCTGGAGCGCGGCTCGATCGGGGTGCTGGTCGCCAGTGCGCTGTTCCAGCTCGTCACCGGGCTGATGAACTCGTCGCAGTGGTACCCGTGGGCGTTCGGCTTCCGGGACGCGCACTACGCCGTCGGCTGGCTGGCGATCGGCTCGGTGATCGTGCACGTCGCGGTCAAGCTGCCGGTGATCCGCCGGTCGCTGACCGGACCGGTCGAGCTGGACGACGGGACGCGGGTCCCGGCGGAGTACGAACCGGAGCAGGCCGACGACGACGTGCCGGAGCCGGCCGACGACGACGTGCCGGAGCCGGCGCCTGCGGTCCGCGAGCCGGTCGGGAGCGGCGCGGGCGGCCTCAGCCGCCGCACGCTGCTCCGTACCACCTGGGTGGCCACCGGGGTCGCCGTGGTGACGACCGCTGCCGGAGGCACAGTGCCCTGGCTGCGGCAGCTGTCGGTCTTCGGAGTCCGCTCCGGGGAGGGCCCGCAGGGGGTGCCGATCAACCGCTCCGCCGAGCGCGCCGGCGTCCTGCCGGCGGCGCTGGACCCGGACTTCCGGCTGACCGTGGTCAACGGTGACCGCTCGGTCGAGCTGACCCGGGCAGACCTCGAGGCGTTGCCGCAGCACACCGCGTCGCTCCCGATCGCCTGCGTGGAGGGGTGGAGCGCGTCCGCGGTCTGGACCGGCGTGCGCGTGGTCGACCTGCTGGCGCTGGTGCAGGCACCGGCGTCCGACGTCGCCGTCAGCTCGTTGCAGACCCGCTACTCGTTCGGGACCAGCGACCTGCCGGCCAACGTGTGCGCGGACCCGGACACCCTGCTCGCACTGCGGCTGCACGGCGAGCCGCTGCACATCGACCACGGCTTCCCGTGCCGCATCATCGCCCCCAACCGTCCCGGGGTGCTGCAGACGAAGTGGGTCTCCCGGGTCGAGGTGGTCACGTGAGGCCGAGCCGTGCAGGCAGGCCCGCCGCGGGCGCCGACCGCGTCCCCGACGAGCCGACCGCGGGGGTGCGGACGCTCCGCCTGCTGGTCGGGGCGGCCGGGCTGGCCGCCGGCGCGTACGGCGGCTGGCTGCTGTGGGCGCAGCGAGACGACGCGCCGTCGCTCGGCCTGTGGCTGGCCGCGGGGGTGCTGCTGCACGACGCCGTGCTGGCTCCTCTGCTCGTCGCCGGCGGGCTGCTGCTCGCCCGGGTGCTGCCTCCCGCGTGGCGGGCGCCGGTGGCCGTGGCGGTGATCGTGTGGGGCAGCCTGACGCTGCTGGCGATCCCCGTGCTCGGCGAGTTCGGCGCGCTGCCGGACAACCCGACCCTGCTGGACCGGCCCTACCTCGCCACCTGGGCGGTGCTGACCGCGGTCACGGCCGCCCTCGTCACCGCGGCGGCGCTGGCGCGGCGGTCCCGGCGTGTCGCCCGCTGATCGAACAAGTGTTCGGTCTAGCCTGTGCACAGACGCTGCGAGACCCGTCCGTCGTCCCCGGCCCCGGTCCGGTTATCCCCGGGCTGTCGGTGGCGGCTCCTAGGTTTCGCGGTGAGGGACACGACCGACTCTCAGACACCGTCCGGTGAGGACACGACCCGAGGTGGGGCAGATGGCTGCTGGTGACCGCGACAAGGCGCTCGACACCGCGCTGGCACAGATCGACCGGCAGTACGGCAAGGGCTCGGTCATGCGACTGGGCGACGAGGTGCGGGCGCCGGTGGAGGTCATCCCGACCGGCTCGATCGCGCTGGACGTCGCGCTCGGCATCGGCGGGCTGCCCCGTGGCCGGGTGGTGGAGATCTACGGCCCGGAGTCCTCCGGCAAGACCACGGTGGCGCTGCACGCGGTCGCCAGCGCCCAGCGCGCCGGCGGGATCGCCGCGTTCATCGACGCCGAGCACGCGCTCGATCCCGACTACGCCAACCGCCTCGGGGTGGACACCGACGCGCTGCTGGTCTCCCAGCCGGACACCGGTGAGCAGGCGCTGGAGATCGCCGACATGCTGATCCGCTCCGGCGCGCTCGACGTCATCGTCATCGACTCGGTGGCAGCGCTGGTGCCGCGCGCCGAGATCGAGGGCGAGATGGGCGACAGCCACGTCGGGCTGCAGGCGCGGCTGATGAGCCAGGCGCTGCGCAAGATCACCGGCGCGCTCAGCGGAGCCGGGACGACCGCGATCTTCATCAACCAGCTCCGGGAGAAGATCGGGGTGATGTTCGGGTCGCCCGAGACCACCACCGGCGGCCGGGCGCTGAAGTTCTACTCCTCGGTGCGGCTCGACGTGCGCCGGATCGAGACGCTCAAGGACGGCACCGAGATGGTCGGCAACCGGACCCGGTGCAAGGTGGTGAAGAACAAGATGGCCCCGCCGTTCAAGCAGGCCGAGTTCGACATCATGTACGGGCAGGGCATCAGCCGTGAGGGCGGGCTGATCGACACCGGCGTCGAGGCCGGCCTGGTCCGCAAGGCGGGTGCTTGGTACACCTACGAGGGCGACCAGCTGGGGCAGGGCAAGGAGAACGCCCGGGCGTTCCTTCGGGACAACCCGGACCTCGCCGACGAGCTGGAGAAGCGGATCAAGGAGATGTACGGCGTCGGGGCGAAGGTGGACGAGCCGGTCGACCCGGCGACGGTCGACCCGGTCGACGTCGACTTCTGAGCGTGGCCACGCCCGACGATCCGGTCGCCGCAGGGCCACCGGAGGACCCCGAGGCGGTGGCTCGGCAGATCCTGCTCCGCCGGCTCACCGACCGGCCACGGACCCGGAGTGAGCTGGCCGAGGCGCTGGCGCGCCGCCGGGTGCCCGGTGACGTCGCGGACCGGGTCCTGGACCGGTTCGAGGAGGTCGGGCTGGTCGACGACGCCGCCTTCGCCACCTCGTGGGTGGAGTCCCGGCATCGGGATCGCGGACTCGGTCGCCGCGCCCTGGTGCACGAGCTGCGGCGAAAGGGCGTGGACGACGTGCTGGCGCGGGAGGCGGTGGCTTCGGTCGACGACGATGCGGAGCGGGAGGCCGCTCGTCGACTGGTCGAGCACCGGCTGCCGTCGGTGCGGGGATTGGACCGCCCCCGGGCCGAGCGCCGGTTGATCGGCCTGCTGGCACGGCGTGGGCACGGACCGGGCACGGCGGCCGCGATCGTCCGCGAGGTGCTGGGGCGAGCGCGACGACGCCGCCGACTCGGCGACCGACAGGTCGCTTGACCTGCCCTGATGCCGGACCTACCGTGACAGGACCGAAGGGAACCGTCGTCCTCGGGCGGCGTTTGCGATAGCACAACACCCGTCCGGCCCGCTCGCGGTCCGGACGCGATCACGGCAGGACCGGTCGGACCTTGGCCGGACTCGGACTCCGGTCGACGCACCACCCGTGCGCCGGGCGGGCCGGTGTCGATGACTGCGGCTCCCCTCGCCGACCCTGCGGACCTCCGCCGGGCTGAGCAGCACGGAGGCGACATGGACACGGCCGTGGAGCTCCTCCCGCTGGTAGCCCTGGTCGTGGCGGTGGTGGCCACCGGGCTGTTGGTGCGCCGGTCCGCCTCCGCCCGGTCCGACGCCGCGCAGGACCGGGAGCGGGCCGAGACCGAACTCGCCCGGCAGCGGGCGGAGAGCGCCAGCCGGCTCCGCGAACAGCTCGAGCTGCGGGAACAGCGGGTGACCGATGCCGAGCAGCGGCTGGTGGAGTCCCAGCAGCGGGTCGAGGCGGAGGCCGGGCGGCTGCGGGAGCGCAGCGCCGCGCTGGACGAGCTGACCGCCGAGCTCGACCGCAGGCAGGACGGCCTGGCCGAGCTGGCCGCGGCGCGCACCGCCGAGCTGGAGCGGGCGGCCGGGCTGAGCGCCGGCGACGCCCGCGCCGAGCTGGTCGCCGGGCAGGAGCACGACGCGAAGCTGGCCGCGGCGCGCGCTGTGCGCGACATCGAGCGAGCCGCCGAGGAGGAGGGCGAGGCCCGGGCCCGGCGGATCCTCACCACCGCGATCCAGCGGCTCGCCGCCGCGCAGACCGCCGAGGCGGTGGTGTCGCTGATGCCCCTGCCCAGCGACGACATGAAGGGTCGGATCATCGGCCGCGAGGGTCGCAACGTCCGGGCCTTCGAGCAGGTCACCGGGGTCAACCTGATCATCGACGACACCCCGGAGGCGGTGCTGCTCAGCTGCTTCGACCCGGTGCGGCGCGAGGTCGGTCGGCGCACCTTGGAGGAGCTGGTCGCGGACGGGCGGATCCACCCCGGCCGGATCGAGGAGGTGCACGCGCGGTGCGCGTCCGACGTGGACCGACTGTGCGTGCGGGCCGGCGAGGACGCGGCCACCGAGTTCGGCATCACCGACCTGCATCCCGAACTGGTTCGGACGCTCGGGCAGCTGCGCTACCGCACGTCGTACGGTCAGAACGTGCTCGCCCACCTGATCGAGTCCGGGCACCTGGCGGCGCTGATGGCCGACGAGCTGGGACTGAACCGGGCGCTGTGCGCGCGGGCCGCGCTGCTGCACGACATCGGCAAGGCGCTCACACACGAGGCCGAGGGCAGCCACGCCATCGTCGGCGCCGAGCTGGCCCGGCGGCACGGCGAGAGCGACGACGTCGTGCACGCCATCGAGGCCCACCACAACGAGGTGGAGCCGCGGACCGTCGAGGCGGTGCTCACCCAGGCCGCCGACGCGATCAGCGGCAGCCGGCCCGGGGCCCGCCGCGAAGCGCTGGAGTCGTACGTGCGCCGGCTGGAGTCCCTGGAGCGGATCGCGTCCGCCAAGCCCGGCGTGGACAAGGTGTTCGCGATGCAGGCCGGCCGCGAGCTGCGGGTGATGGTGCAGCCGCACGAGGTGGACGACATCCAGGCGCAGGTGCTCGCGCGGGACATCGCCAAGCAGGTCGAGCAGGAGCTCAGCTACCCGGGCCAGGTCCGGGTCACCGTGGTCCGGGAGTCCCGCGCCACCGAGATTGCCCGCTGACCCGCCGCACGCACGCAGCAGCGCTGGAGTGTCGGGGCGCTGCCGGGGTCAGCGGGTGGTGAGCGCGCAGGCCGCGTCCCAGGGCAGCTGCTCCGAACGGGCCGGCTGCGGCGGGCCGATCACGGCGATGCAGTCCTGCACCGCGCCGGCGAGCATCCCGTACAGCAGGTCGTCCGGGTCGTCGATGCACGCCTGAGCGACTCCGGCGACGGCGCACTGCACCGTGGCCGGTGCGGCGTGCCGGCGGAAGCCGCGCGAGGAGATCCCGACGTCGCGGATCAGCCGGGACGCCTGCCGCGCCGCGTACGGCGCCCGGGCCAGCGCCTGCCGGCTCTCGGCGGGCAGCGGATCGGTGGACCGTCCGTCCAGCTCCGCGAGCAGCCGCTCGGTGTTGAGGATCGACACCGCCAGTGCGCACTGTCGCTCGGCGGAGGCGACCGGCAGCGCGGTGCGGGCGGAGCGCAGGGCGATCACCGCGTCGATCCGGACGTCGTCCCCGGTCAGCCCGATGACGCTCGGGATCAGCGGGGCGAGCCGACCTCGCGCGGCGTCCGAGGTCAGGTCGTTGACCGACCGGGCCAGTGCGGCGAGCAGCGGGTGCGTGCAGCGCGGATGGTCGCTCCAGCGCTCACCGGCGAGGAACGCCGCCAGCTCCATGAAGCACGCGCCCTTGCGCGGACTACGGTGCTTGCCGGCCGAGAGCACGGGAACCATGTCCGGCACCGGAACGGAGGGATTGTGCATCGCGATCACTCCCACGGGGCGGCTGCTCGCCTCCAGTGTGCGCTTCCGCGCTGGATTTCGACAGGGGGCCGGCGGGGTCGGGTCGAACCCCGCCGGCTTCGACCTGCGCCGGTCGGCTGCTCAGCCGGCGACGGAGCTGGTCACGCCCTCCACCTGCTCGGCGGCGGACTGGGTGGCTCGGCCAAGCCGCCGCTCGAGCCACACCGCCAGCCGCGACAGCGAGTAGTTGATCGCGATGAAGATCGCCGCCAGCAGGGTGTACGTGAGCAGTCCGGCGCCGATGAACTGCGCCACCAACCGGCCCTGCCACACCAACTCGGTGTAGATGATCACGAAGCCGAGCGAGGTGTCCTTGAGGATCACCACGCACTGGCTGATGATCGCGGGCAGCATGATCCGGACCGCCTGCGGAATCAGCACCAGCCGCATCACCTGCATCTTGCGCAGCCCGATGCCGTACGCCGCCTCGGTCTGTCCCTGCGGCACCGCGTTGATGCCGGCCCGGAAGACCTCCGCGAGCACCGACCCGTTGTAGAGCGTCAGGCCGATCACCAAAGCGCCCAGGCCGCCGACGAGGTCGTTGTAGCTGAGGAAGATGAACAGGATCAGCATCAGCAGCGGCACGGCCCGGAAGAACTCCACGACCGCCCACGCCGTCCCGCGGACCAGCCGCCGGTCGGACAGCCGCGCCGTCGCGAACACCAGTCCGAAGGTCACCGACGTGACGATCGAGATCCCGGCGGCCTGCAGCGTCTGCACCAGGCCCTCGGCCAGCGCGTTCAGGTTGTTCGTCTGGAACAGCGCCTCGATGTTCTCCGGGGAGAACTCGTCGGCCACCAGCCGCCGCACGACCAGCGCGACCACGACCAGAAGCAGCGCGCCGGTGACCAGCGAGATCACCCGGTGCCGCCGCCTGGCCCGCGGGCCGGGCGTGTCGAACAAGACGGTGCTCACCGCAGCACCGCCATCCGCCGCTCGAGCACGTTTGCCACCAGCGAGATCACCGCGACGATGGCGATGTAGCCGACCGCGACCCCGATGAACACCTCGACGCGGGCGGTGGCGTTGTCGTTCAGCAGCTTGCGCAGCTGACCGGTGGCCTCGAGCACGCCGGCGGCCAGGGCCACGCTGGTGTTCTTGGCCAGCGCGATGTAGATGCTCGCCATGGGCGCCACCACCGACCGCGCCGCCTGGGGCAGCACGATCATCCGCAGGCTCTGGGTGAACGTCATCCCGATCGCGCGGGCCGCCTCGGCCTGCCCGGTGGCCACCGAGTTGATCCCGGAGCGCAGCGCCTCACAGACGAACGCGGCCGTGTAGAGCCCGAGGCCGAGGGCGGCGTAGGTCTCGAAGTTGTTGTACGGCACCGGGCCGGCGTCGAAGGACAGGCTGATGCCGAGCTCGGGCAGCCCGAATGCGACGATCAGGAGCACCAGCAGCAGGGGCGTGTTGCGGAAGACGGTCACGTACGCGGTCCCCACCGCCCGCAGCGGCGGGATCGGGCTGACCCGCAGGCTCGCCAGCACCGTGCCGACCACGGCGGCGAAGATCCCGCTCGCGACCAGCAGCTGGAGCGTGACCGCGAAGCCCTTGGCCAGGACGTCGAGGTTGTCGAACAGGTAGCCCATGAACCGCCCTCAGGTCTCGGACACGGTCACTCGCAGGAGTCGGGCTCCGGCGGCTCCGGCGTGTCCACACCCGACTCGCCGAGGGTGAGCTCGAAGGCCTCCGTCCAGGTGCCGTCCTCGTAGGACTCCTCGATCGTGTCGGTCAGGAACTGGCAGAACTCGGTGTCGCCCTTGGAGTAGCCGATGCCGTACCGCTCCTCACTGAACGGGTCCGCGGTGACCTGCAGCTCGTCGGGGTTCTCCGCCTCGTAGCCGAGCAGGATCGCGCCGTCGGTGGTGACCACGTCGGTCTCACCGTTCTCCAGGGCGTCGACGCACTCCGAGTAGGTGTCGAAGGTGACCGGGTCGGCGCCGTAGTCGTCGGTCGCGGTCTCCAGCGACGTGGAGCCGGACACGGAGCAGACGCTCACGCCCTGCAGGTCCTCCGGCGCGGCGATGGTCTCTGCGTCCTCCTGCCGGACGAGCAGCTGCTGGCCGGTGACGTAGTAGGGGCCCGCCTGACCGACGAGCTTCCGCCGGTCCGCCGTGATCGAGTAGGACGCGATCACGATGTCCACCTCGCCGTTGTCCAAGAACGGCTCGCGGTTGTCCGAGATGGTGGGCACCCAGTCGATGCCGTCGTCGGCGATGCCCAGGTCGGCGGCGATGATCCGGCCCATCTCGACGTCGAAGCCGGTCGGCCGGTCCACCCCCGGCTCCTGGAAGCCGATGCCCGGCTGGTCGGTCTTCACCCCGATCCGGATCTCACCCGCCTCGCACAGCTCCAGCATGGTCGAGCCGGAGGGGAAGTCGCAGCCCTCGGCCACGTCCACCTCGACGCCGTCGGTGTCGGAGTCACCTCCGCACGCGGCGAGGGTCAGCGCCAGTGCGGCCGCCACGCCTACGGTGCCCGTTGCCAGTCTCATCATCGGTTCCTCTCGTTGCGTACGGTCGTTGCGTACGGGTGACGTGTCCTCACGGCCGGATCAGTGACTGAGGATCTTGGCGAGGAAGTCCTTCGCCCGATCGGAGCGCGGGTTGGAGAAGAACTCCTGGGGCGTGCTCTCCTCGACGATCTGGCCGTCGGCCATGAACACGACCCGGTGCGCCGCGGTGCGGGCGAAGCCCATCTCGTGGGACACCACGACCATGGTCATGCCGCCCTCGGCGAGGTCGACCATCACGTCGAGGACCTCCTTGATCATCTCCGGGTCGAGCGCGGAGGTCGGCTCGTCGAACAGCATGACGGTCGGCTCCATGGCCAGCGCGCGGGCGATCGCGACCCGCTGTTGCTGTCCGCCGGACAGCTGGGCGGGGTACTTGTCCGCCTGGTCGGACACCCCTACGCGTTGCAGCAGCTGGGCCGCCCGCTCGTCCGCGTCTGCCTGCTTCATCCCGCGGACCTTGACCGGTCCGAGCGTGACGTTCTCACGTACCGTCTTGTGGGCGAACAGGTTGAACGACTGGAAGACCATGCCGACCTCGGCCCGAAGCTGGGCCAGCTCCTTGCCCTCCGCCGGCAGCGGCCGCCCCTGCAGCCGGATCTCGCCCGAGTCGATCGGCTCCAGCCGGTTGATCGCCCGGCACAGCGTCGACTTGCCGGAGCCCGAGGGGCCGATGACGACGACCACCTCACCACGCTGGATGGTCAGGTGGATGTCTCGCAGGACGTGCAGGTCGCCGAAGTGCTTGTCCACGTGGTCCAACTCGACCACTGGCCCGCCGCGTGCCTCATCGGTCCCCGGGTCGGCCGGCGCATCGGTGGGCTGAGTCATACACAGGCACCCTAGCCAGAGCCGTTCACCCGGCGCACCCACCGAGCCGGAGGTGTTGTACATCCGCAACACCGCATCGGGGCGCAGCCGTACGCCGTCGTAGGCTGGGCCGGTCATGACCACGACCGCCCCGCCGTCTCGCGCCGGCGCCCGCACCTACGAGGTGCGGACGTACGGCTGCCAGATGAACGTGCACGACTCCGAGCGGCTGGCCGGCCTGCTGGAGGAGGCGGGTTACGCCCGCGCCCCGGTCGACGCGCAGGCCGACGTGGTCGTGTTCAACACCTGCGCGGTGCGGGAGAACGCGGACAACAAGCTCTATGGCAACCTCGGGCACCTGGCGCCGGTGAAGGCCGCTCGACCGGGGATGCAGATCGCCGTCGGCGGCTGCCTGGCGCAGAAGGACCGCGGCGAGATCACCCGGCGGGCGCCCTGGGTGGACGTGGTCTTCGGTACGCACAACATCGGCTCGCTGCCGGTGCTGCTCGAGCGGGCCCGGGTTGCGGACGAGGCGCAGGTGGAGATCCTCGAGGCGCTGGAGGTGTTCCCGTCCACGTTGCCGACCCGGCGCGAGCAGGTGTACGCGGCGTGGGTGTCGATCAGCGTCGGCTGCAACAACACCTGCACGTTCTGCATCGTGCCGAGCCTGCGTGGCACCGAGCGGGACCGGCGGCCGGGCGAGGTGCTCGCGGAGGTCGAGGCGCTGGTCGCCGACGGCGTCATCGAGGTGACGCTGCTGGGCCAGAACGTCAACTCCTACGGCGTCGAGTTCGGCGACCGGCTGGCGTTCGGCAAGCTGCTGCGGGCCTGCGGGCAGATCGAGGGTCTGGAGCGGGTGCGCTTCACCTCGCCGCATCCGCGGGACTTCACCGACGACGTGATCGCGGCGATGGCCGAGACGCCGAACGTGATGCCGAGCCTGCACATGCCGCTGCAGTCCGGGTCCGACGACGTACTCCGGCGGATGCGCCGGTCGTACCGGCGGGACCGCTACCTGGCCATCCTGGACAGGGTGCGCGCGCAGGTCCCGGACGCGGCGATCACCACCGACATCATCGTGGGCTTCCCCGGTGAGACCGAGGAGGACTTCGCGGCGACGCTGGAGGTGGTCCGGGCGGCGCGGTTCGCCGGGGCCTTCACCTTCCAGTACTCGCCGCGACCGGGGACGCCCGCCGCGGACATGGCAGACCAGGTGCCCAAGGCGGTCGTGCAGGAGCGCTACGAGCGGCTGGTCGCGACCCAGGACGAGGTGTGCTGGGCGGAGAACCGGGCGCAGGTCGGGCGGCGGGTCGAGCTGCTGGTCGCCGAGGGCGAGGGGCGCAAGGACGGCGCCACGCACCGGATGAGCGGCCGGGCCCGGGACAACCGGCTGGTGCACTTCGTGCCCCCGACGGACGCGGTGGTGCGGCCGGGGGACGTGGTGGACGTCGAGGTGACGTACGCCGCCCCGCACCACCTGGTGAGCGACGCGCCGCTGCTCGGGCTGCGGCGGACCCGCGCGGGAGAAGCCTGGGAGCAGCGGACCGCACCGGCGCGGCCGGTCGCGGTCGGGCTGGGCATGCCGACCGTCGGCGCCCCCTAACTGCCCACGATCCGCGACTTTTGCAGGTCCGCGCGCTCTAGCCAGCCACGATCCGCGACTTTTGCAGGTCCGACGGCAGGCAGAACCCGTGGATCGTGAGGCGGTCTGCACTCGCGGATCGTGGGGAGGGGTGAGGTCTGCAGAACTCGCGGATCGTGGGGAGGGGGTGGGGCAGGCGGGGGAGGTGCCAGACTCGGCCGGGTGGAAACCTCCGAGGTGATGCGCTGGGTCGCCGCTTACGAGCGCGCCTGGCGGGACGAGGACGTCGCGGCCGTGCCGGCCCTGTTCAGCGACGACGCCGCGTACCGGGTGTCGCCGTATGCGCAGTCCAAGGTCGGGCAGGACGCGATCGCAGCGTTCTGGACCGTCGACGAGGGCCGCGCCTTCAGCATGGACGCCACGCCGGTGGCGGTCGACGGGCAGCGCGCGGTCGTCCGCGTCGACGTGCAGTACGGCGACCCGCCGACCCAGGAGTACCGCGACCTGTGGCTGCTCCACTTCGCAGCGGACGGTCGGGTTCAGGACTTCGAGGAGTGGGCGTACTGGCCGGAGAAGGGCCACCTCGCGGAGGACTCCTGACCGAGCGGTCGCGGGCGGCGGCAGAAGTCGCGGATCGTGGGCGGGGTGGCGAGCGGCGGCAGAAGTCGCGGATCGTGGGCGGGGTGCGCGGGCGGCGGCAGAAGTCGCGGATCGCGGGGGGTGCACGTGCGCGGAGGGTGCGCGCGGTCGAGACCGTCCTAGTCCGCGCTGGAGCCGTGCGTCAGCACCGCGGGCACCGCGCCCGGTCGCCAGCCGTTCGCCGCCACCAGCTCGAGCACCCGCAGCTCGTGCGGCACGCACGGCTCCGGCAGGCCGGCTACCACCTGGTGCAACGGCCACCAGCGCAGCCCGGCGTTCTTGGCCGGCTCCTGCACCGCCGGCTCGCCGCGCCATCGCCGCGCGACGAAGAAAACGTCCACCCGCTGCTCGATCGGGCCACCTCCGGGCAGCGTCCGGTGCACGGTCGTCAGCGGCACCAGGTCGGCCGGACGGACCGTGACGCCGACCTCCTCGCGCACCTCCCGCAGCGCCGCCTGCACCACCGACTCGCCGGGGTCGACATGGCCGGCCACCAGCGCCCAGTGCCCGTCCCGGTAGCCGGTGTTCTGCCGGAGGTGCAGCAGCACCTCTGCGTCACCGGGGGCTGCCGTCGCGCTCTCCCGCAGCAGCAGAACGTACGACGCCGCGACCAGCCGGACCCGGGACTCCAGGTCGTCGGTGTAGCGCTCGTTGCTCTGCCCGGCCACCCGCCGCACCCTAGGGCTAGCGTCGGCGCGTGCTCGTCGCCGCCGCCTGCTGTCCGCACCCGCCGCTGCTGGTGCCCGAGGTTGCCGTCTCGTCCGACCCGGAGCTGGACCGGCTGCGCGCCGCCTGCCTCGCCGCCGTCAGCACGCTCGTCGCGGCCGAGCCGGACCGGATCGTCCTCGTCGGCGGGAACACACCGGTGGTCGGGCGGTCCGATCACGTCGGCGGCCTGCGTCCCTTCGGCGTCCGCGCTGGTGGGGCGGGGGCTCCGTACGGCGACGCACAGGGGGCCACGCTCTCGCTGACCGTGGGCGACTGGTTGCTCGGCCAGACGGGCTGGACGGGGGAGCGGATCCGCCACCTGGCCGTCGAACCGGCAGGCCGGCCGCGGGCCGAGCTGCCGGCCGACCCGGAGGGGCAGCGCAGCGTCCTGCTCTGTCTGGCCGACGGCTCGGCGAAGCGGTCGTCCGCCTCCCCGGGCTACCTCGACGACCGGGCGGCTCCGTTCGACGCCGCGATCGCCACCGCGCTGCGCACCGGCGACGCCGTCGCGCTGCGCACCCTGGATGCCGAGCTGGCCGCCGAGCTCTGGGCCGGCGGGGTCCCGGCGTGGCGGGTGCTCGGCGCCTGCGCGGCCCGGCGCAGCGATGCTGGCAGCGGCACCCCGCGAGCCGAGCTGTCGTACGACGAGGCACCGTTCGGGGTCGGCTATCTGGTGGCCACCTGGACGTGGTCATGACGACGCTGGTCGCGGTGGTCGGCCCGACCGCCGCCGGGAAGTCCGACCTCGCGGTCGAGCTGGCCACCCGGCTGGGTGGAGAGGTCGTCAACGCCGACTCGATGCAGATCTACCGGGGCATGGACATCGGCACCGCGAAGCCGAACGCCGAGGAGCGTCGCGGCGTCCCGCACCACCTGCTCGACCTGCTCGACGTGACCGAGCCGGCGACGGTCGCGGAGTTCCAGCGGGTGGGCCGGGACGCGGTCGCCGGCTGTCGTGACCGCGGGGTGGTGCCGGTGCTGGTCGGCGGCTCGGCGCTGTACGTCCGGGCGGTGCTGGACCGCTTCGAGTTCCCCGGCACCGACCCGCAGGCTCGGGCCGAGCTGGAGGCGGAGCTGGCCCGGGTCGGGTCCGCGACCCTGCATGCCCGGTTGGCCGAGGTCGACCCGGCGGCGGCGGCCGGCATCCTGCCGAGCAACGGGCGGCGGGTCGTGAGGGCCCTGGAGGTGCTCGGCCTCACCGGCCGGCCGTACCCGGCCCGCCTGCCCAGCCACGAGTACGCCTACGAGCAGGGCATCCCGCCGTGCGTGCAGCTCGGCGTCGATGTCCCGCGCGAGGTGTTGTGGGAGCGGATCGCGGTGCGGGTGGATCGGATGTGGGCCGCCGGGCTGGTGGACGAGGTGCGCCGACTCGAGGCGGCCGGCCTGCGCGGTGGCCGCACCGCCAGCCGGGCGCTGGGCTATGCCTCGGTGCTGCGATACCTGGCGGGAGAGTGCACCGAGGAGGAGGCTCGCGAGGAGACCGTCCGCAGCACCCGACGGTTCGCCCGCCGACAGGATGCCTGGTTCCGCAAGGACCCGCGCATCGCGTGGCTGCCGTTCGACGCACCCGACCTGGTCGAGCGCGCGGTGGCGACTGCCGGCCGGTACGGGTAGGAATGGGGCGAAAGCCCCACCCGTCCGCGCTCTGCCCCGCCGGAGGCCCGCATGCGCCGCACCCGCCTCAGCACCGCCACCATCAGCCTGACGACCGCGCTGGCCGTGGCTGCCCTCCCAGCGGCCGGGGCCGGAGCGGTGGTCGGCGCCCCAGCGGCGCCGAGCATCTCGCTCGTGGACCGACCGGCGGGGGCGACGGCCGCTGACGGCCGCGTGCCCGGACCGGTCAAGGATCCGGTCGCCATCGGCCGCGGCGGGGCGGTGTCCTCGGTCGACCCGGAGGCGACCGCGATCGGCGTCCGGGTGCTGCGCCGCGGTGGCAGCGCGGTGGACGCGGCGGTCGCGACCGCGGCCGCCCTCGGCGTGACCGAGCCGTACAGCGCCGGCATCGGCGGGGGCGGCTTCCTGCTGCACTACGACGCCGGCACCGGCCGGGTCCGGACCATCGACGGCCGCGAGACCGCGCCGATGGAGATCGACCGCAACGCCTTCATCAACCCCGAGACCGGCGACCCGTACCCCTTCTTCCCCGACCTCGTCACCAGCGGCGTGTCCGTCGGGGTGCCCGGCACCCCGCTGCTGTGGGACCGGGCGCTGCGCCGCTGGGGGACGCTCGACCTTGCCCAGGCGCTGCGCCCGGCCGCCAAGCTGGCCGAGGACGGCTTCGTCGTGGACCGCACCTTCCGGTTGCAGACCGAGGAGAACGCGGACCGGTTCGAAGAGATCCTGCCCACCCGGCGGCTGTTCCTGCGCGGCGGCGGGCTGCCGGTGGTCGGGTCGGTCTTCCGCAACCCCGACCTCGGTGCCACCTATCGCACCCTCGGCCGCCGCGGCGTCGACTGGCTGTACGAGGGCCGGCTGGCCGGCGAGATCGTCGACACCGTGCAGCACCCGCCGGCCGTGCGCGGCACCGACCTGCCGGTGCCCCCCGGCGAGATGGCCCGGTCGGACCTCGCCGCCTACACCGCGCCGTACCGCGCGCCGACGCGGGTGGGTTACCGCGGGCTGGACGTCTACGGCATGGCGCCGCCCAGCTCCGGCGGCTCCACCGTCGGCCAGTCGCTGAACATGCTCGAGCAGCTGCCGGTGCGCGAGGCGCGGCTGATCCGCACCCTGCACCTGTACCTCGAGACCACCGCGCTCGCGTTCGCCGACCGCGCCGCCTTCCTCGGCGACAGCGACTTCGTCGACGTGCCGCTGGCCGAGCTGCTGTCCCAGGGCTTCGCCGGCGAGCGGGCCTGTGAGGTGGACCTCGACACCGCGGCCGACAAGCCCGTGACCGCCGGCGATCCCGACGGGGACTACCGGACCTGCGACCGCGCAAGGTCCGGGCCGGCTGCCGTCGACGACCACGAGGGCCTGTCCACGACCCACCTGACCGTCGTGGACAGGCACGGCGACGTGGTGTCGTACACGTTGACCATCGAGCAGACCGGCGGCTCGGGGATCGTGGTGCCCGACCGCGGCTTCCTGCTGAACAACGAGCTGACCGACTTCAGCCTGGAGTTCGTCCGCGGCGACCCCAACCGGATCCAGCCGGGCAAGCGCCCGCGCAGCTCGATGTCGCCGACCATCGTGACCCGCGACGACCGCTTCTGGCTGGCGCTGGGATCGCCGGGCGGATCGACGATCATTACCACCGTGCTGCAGGTGCTGCTCAACCGCGTCGACCTGGGGATGAACCTCGTCGACGCGGTCCGCGCCCCCCGGGCCAGCCAGCGCAACACCGGCGCCGTCGTGGCCGAGCGGGACTTCATCGACCTGTACGGCTCGGCGCTCGAGCGGTACGGGCACGCGTTCGTGCCGCCGGGCGAGCCGGGGACGAGCCTGGCCGAGATCGGTGCCGTGGCCGCGATCGAACGCCGCCCGCACGGCCGGTTGCTCGCGGTCGCCGAGCCGGAGCGACGCGGCGGCGGTCACGCCGAGGTGGTGAGCCCCCGGTGAGCGAGCCGGGCGCTCCGGCGCTCTGCGTCCTCGACGTCAACGAGACGCTCTCGGACATGTCGCCGCTGGCAGAGCGCTTCGAGCAGGTCGGGCTCGCGGGCCAGCAGGAGGCGTGGTTCGCCTCCGTGCTGCGCGACGGGTTCGCACTGTCCCTGGTGGGTGCGGCGCCGGTGTTCCGCGAGGTCGCCTCCGATCTGCTGCACAGCAGGTTGGCGGTGGCCGGGGTGACCGGCGACCAGGCCGACGACGCCGTCGCGACGGTGATCGCCGGCTTCGCCGAGCTGGCCCTGCACCCCGACGTCGCGCCCGGTCTGCGCCGACTGCACGAGGCGGGGGTCCGGCTGGTGCCGCTGACCAACGGCGCCACCGCCATGTCCGACCGGTTGTTCGACAGCGCCGGGCTGCTCCCGCTGCTGGAGCGCCGGCTCTCGGTGGAGGACGTCGGGCCGTGGAAACCGCACCCCGCGCCGTACGCGCACGCGCTGACGCAGAGCGGCGTCGAGGCCGGCGCCGCCATGCTCGTCGCGGTGCATCCCTGGGACCTCCAGGGAGCCCGGTCGGCCGGGTTGCGCACGGCCTGGATCCGCCGCGGGGCGGAGGAGTGGCCGGGCTGCTTCGAAGCTCCGGAGCTAGTCGCCTCGGGGCTCGACGACCTGGCCGCCCGGCTGCTCGACGACTGACGCGTCTTCCCGGGCGGGGGGGTCAGCCGGGTTGCTCCTTGGTCCGGTGCAGCAGCCAGTCCCGGTCGGTGCGGATCAGCGCGTACCGGGCCGGCTGCCGGCCGTGCAGGGTGAACACGAAGCGGCGCTCGTTGCGGTCGTGCTCCTCCCACCAGCCGGTGTCGGCGATCGACTTGTGCTCGTCGGTGTAGTCCAGGTGGTCCAGGTCGTGATCGGCGACCTCGACGGCCAGCCGGTCTTGCTTGGGGCTGGTCGGCAGGCCGCGCGGCAGCGCCCACGACCGCAGCACTCCGCCCTCCTCGAGCCGCAAGTCGTAGTGGTGCTGTGGCCGTTCGTGCTCGTGCAGCACGAACGCGGGCCGATCCGGTGCAGCCATGGCGCGATGGTAAGGCGGCGGCGGACGTGCCGCGGGTGGCGAGCAGGGGCTCCGCGGCCCGGTCCGTACCCTGTCGGCGATGACCTCCTCCGACGGACCGGGCTTCGCCTGGGCGAAGGGGCACGGCACCGAGAACGACTTCGTGCTGCTGCCCGATCCCGACGCGTCCGTGCACGGGAGCCTGCGCACCGCTGCGGACGAGGCGTTCGTCGCCGCGGTTTGCCACCGGCGCCGCGGGCTGGGCGCCGACGGGGTGATCCGGGTGGTGCGCGCGGTGGCGCTGGCCGAGGCCCACGGTGTGCCGGAGGCCGAGCGGGCGGTCGCCGACGGCGCGGAGTGGTTCATGGACTACCGCAACGCCGACGGCTCGGTGAGCGAGATGTGCGGCAACGGCGTCCGGGTGCTGGTGCAGTGGCTGCTGGCGGCGGGATGGGTGGACGAGCACGGCCCCTGGCGGATCGGCACCCGGGGCGGGACCCGGCTGGTCGAGCCGAGCGACGGTGGCCGGTTCAGCACCGAGATGGGGCCGGTTCGCGGACTGCCGACCAGCGAGATCGGCGTGGGGGAGCGGCGCTGGCAGGCGGTGGGCGTCGACGTCGGCAACCCGCACGCGGTCGTCCGGGTCGCCGACGTCGCCGAGGCTGGTCGGTTGACCGACGGTCCCAGCCACGACCCCGCGGTCTATCCCGACGGTGTCAACGTCGAGTTCGTCGCTCCGGTGGCGGAGCGGCACGTGCGGATGCGGGTACACGAGCGTGGTTCCGGCGAGACGCGCTCGTGCGGCACCGGCGCGGTGGCGGCGGCGGTCCTCGCCGAGCAGCTCGCCGGTGCGCCGGACCGGCCCGCGACCTACCGGGTCGACCTGCCCGGGGGTCGGCTCGACGTCACCCTGCGCGCCGACGGCCACGCCGTGCTCACCGGACCGGCCGAGCTGGTGGCGAGCGGGACGATGCGGTGGATCGGCCGCTGACCGGCGGCGCGCCGGAAACCCGGGTGATCGCAGCGGCCGGGCGTGGGACCATCGCCGGGCATGCCGCGAAAGCCGCGGAACATGCCCAGCCCCCGACGCGTTGAGGTTCTGCGTATGACATCTGCGTTCCCGCACGAGCCGGAGCTCGAAGACTTCGACGAGCTGGACCCGCTCGACGACATCGAACTGTCAGACGGCGACCCCGATGCCGCTGACCTCCCGGCCGGCCGGCACGGCGTGGAACGCGACCCGGCCGCCGGTGAGCTCGACCTCGAGGACCGGCAGGCGCTGCGCCGGGTGGCCAGCCTGTCCACCGAGCTCGAGGACATCTCGGAGGTCGAGTACCGCCGGCTCCGGCTGGAGCGGGTGGTCCTGGTCGGCGTGTGGACCGGCCGGAACACCACCGCCGCGGAGAACTCGCTGGCCGAGCTCAAGCTGCTCGCCGAGACCGCCGGCTCGCAGGTGCTCGAGGCGCTGCTGCAGCGGCGGCAGCGGCCCGACCCCGCCACGTACGTCGGGCGCGGCAAGGTCGAGGCGCTGCGCGAGGCCGTGCGGGCCAGCGGAGCGGACACCGTCATCTGCGACGGTGAGCTGACACCCAGCCAGCTGCGTAACCTGGAGGACAGGGTCAAGGTCAAGGTGGTCGACCGGACCGCACTGATCCTCGACATCTTCGCCCAGCACGCCAAGTCCGCCGAGGGCAAGGCCCAGGTGGAGCTGGCCCAGCTGCAGTACCTCACCCAGCGGCTCCGCGGCTGGGGCGGCAACCTGTCCCGCCAGGCCGGTGGTCGGGTCGGTGTCCAAGGCGGCGGCATCGGCGGTCGCGGCCCCGGCGAGACCAAGCTGGAGACCGACCGGCGGCGGATCAACACCAAGATCGCCCGGCTGCGCCGCGAGCTGACGGCGATGCGGGTCACGCGGGACACCAAGAAGTCCGAGCGCCGGCGGCGCGAGGTGCCGTCGGTGACCATCGCCGGCTACACCAACGCCGGCAAGTCGTCGCTGCTCAACCGGCTCACCGGCGCCGGCGTGCTGGTCCAGGATGCGCTGTTCGCCACCCTGGACCCGACCACCCGTCGGGCGCAGACGGCGGACGGGCGCGTGTACACGCTGAGCGACACCGTCGGCTTCGTCCGGCACCTGCCGCACCAGCTGGTCGAGGCGTTCCGCTCCACGCTGGAGGAGGTGGGGGACTCCGATCTCGTGCTGCACGTTGTCGACGGGACACATCCCGACCCGGAGGGCCAGCTGGCCGCCGTGCGCGAGGTCTTGGCCGAGATCGAGGCCGACCACGTGCCCGAGATCGTGGTGGTGAACAAGTCCGACGCCGCCGACCCGATGGTGCTGGCCCGGCTGCGAGCCCGCGAGCCGCACGCCGTGGTGTGCTCGGCGCACACCGGCGACGGCATCGACGCGCTGCTGGCCGCGATCGAGCAGGACCTGCCGCGCCCGCAGGTCGAGGTGCGGGTGCTGCTGCCGTACGAGCGTGGTGACCTGCTGTCCCAGGTGCACACGTCCGGCGAGGTGCTGGCCCTGGAGCACACCGCCGACGGAACCGCGGTGCGGGCTCGGGTGAACGCCGGACTCGCCGGCGCTCTTGAGGCCTACGCCGCCACCCCCTAACCCCCACTCCACGATCCGCGACTTTTGCAGGGCGGCCCACGCCCCCACCCCCTCACTCCACGATCCGCGACTTTTGCAGGCCGGCCCACGCCCCCACGCCCCCACGATCCGCGCGTTTTGCCCGGGGCATGGCGAGCCGCGCGCGGCAGAAGTCGCGGATCGCGGCCGGGGGGCGGCAGAAGCCGCGGATCGCGGCCGGAGGGGGCTGCAAAAGTCGCCGATCGCGGCCGGAGGGGGCTGCAAAAGTCGCGGATCGCGGCCCGAGCGGGGGTGGGGACAACGCGGTGTTCGGGGGGGACGGGCGGATAGCGTGGGGCGGTGACCGAGACCGGCGCTCCGCTCGCGGGACCCGACGTCTCGGCCGGTTCCGTGCACCGCGTACTGCACGCGGCGGTCGCGTCGTTCGGCGGCACGGAGCGGCCCGGCCAGGTCCGGATGGCCGAGGCGGTCGCGGACGCGCTGCACGACCGCGAGCACCTGCTCGTCCAGGCCGGGACCGGCACCGGCAAGTCCCTGGGGTACCTCGTCCCCGCCCTGCTGCACGCCAAGCCGGTCGTGGTGGCCACGGCGACGCTCGCCCTGCAGCACCAGCTCGTGCAGCGGGACCTTCCGGCGCTGGTCGCCGGCGCCGCCGCCGAGCTCGGGCCCGACGTCGTCGGCAGCCCCGATGCCGAGAAGTCCACCGGGCCGCGGCCGTACGCGGTGCTCAAGGGCCGCTCGAACTTCGCCTGCCTGCACCGGGTCCGCGAGGGCGCGCCGGACGACACCGGCACCCTGGTCGAGATCCCGAGCGGCAGCCTGGGCGCCGAGGTGGTCGAGCTCCGCGGCTGGGCCGAAGAGCAGGCCGAGTCCACCGGGCCCGGTGACCGGGACGCCGCGCCCGCGCACACCGACAAGGCGTGGGCCCAGGTCTCCGTGCACGCTCGCGAGTGCTTGGGCGCCCAGCGCTGCCCGTACGCGGAGGAGTGCTTCGCCGAGCGGGCCCGGGACCGGGCGATGCAGGCCCAGGTGGTGGTCACCAACCACGCGCTGCTGGCGATCGACGCGATCGACGGCGTGCCGATGCTGCCCGAGCACGGCGCGGTGGTGGTGGACGAGGCGCACGAGCTCGTCGCCCGGGTGACCCAGGCAGCCACCAAGGAGCTGTCCGGCTCGATGGTCGAGCGGGCCGCCCGGCGGGTGCGGGCCGCGGCCCGCACCGCCGCGGGCGCGGTGGAGGACGTGGCCGAGGCAGCGGCTTCGCTGGAGGAGGCGGGCGACGCGCTGCGCGATCTGCTGGACGAACTGCCCGGAGGCCGGATCGAGCAGCTGCCCGTACACGTCGCGGACATCCTCGTCCAGGTACGTGAGGCGGCCCGCGGGTGCCTGTCGGCGCTCGGCCGGCCCGCCGACGCCGAGCCGGGCGACGGTGACGCCGTTCGCCAGCAGGCGCGCAGCGCCGCGGAGGAGGTGCGGGTCGTCGCCGAACGGATGGCGGCCGGGAGCGACCACGACGTGTTGTGGGTCAACGAGCGGGAGCGGTTCCGCGGTGGCAACGAGCTCCGGGTCGCACCGCTGGACGTTTCCGGTGCGCTCCGCGAGCGATTGTTCGGCCGCGCGCCCGTCATCCTGACCAGCGCGACCCTGCAGCTGGGTGGCGGGTTCGAACCGCTGGCCGCCTCCGTCGGGCTTCGTCCAGGTGACCGGCTGGACTCCGACTCCGCCACCGACGCCGCCGTGGCGCCGGACGTCGCCGCCGCCACCGACACCCCGGTGGTCGACGACGACGGCACCGACGGCACCGACGGCACCGACGGCACCGACGGCACCGACGGCACCGAGAACGGCGAGGACGGCGAGGACGGCGATCTCCCGTGGGTGGACGCCGGTGCCGCCGCCGGGTGGCGGGCGCTCGACGTCGGCTCGCCCTTCGACTACGCCCGGCAGGCGATCTGTTACGTCGCCCGGCACCTGCCCCCACCCGGGCGAGACGGGCTCGGCCCGGCCCAGCTGGCGGAGATCACCGCCCTGGTCGAGGCCTCAGGAGGACGCACGCTGGGCCTGTTCTCGTCCCGGCGGGCGGCGGAGACCGCCGCGGAGCACGTCCGGGAGGCGCTTCCCGATCTCGAGGTGTGGTGCCAGGGGGAGGCACAGCTGCCGGAGCTGACCCGGCGCTTCATGGACGAGGAGCAGGCGAGTCTGTTCGGGACGCTCAGCCTGTGGCAGGGCATGGACCTGCCCGGTCGGACCTGCCAGCTGGTCATCATCGACCGGCTCCCGTTCCCCCGACCGGACGACCCGCTGATGGGGGCCAGGCAGCGCGCCGTCGAGCGACACGGCGGCAACGGGTTCATGGCGGTCGCGGCCACGCATGCCGCGCTGCTGCTGGCTCAGGGCACGGGGCGGCTGGTGCGTCGCAGCGACGACCGCGGAGTCGTTGCGGTGCTGGATCCGAGGCTCGTCACGGCACGGTACGGACGCTTCCTGTCCGCGTCGCTGCCGCCGATGTGGCGGACCACCGACCGCGAGGTGGTGCTCGCCTCGCTGCGCCGGCTCGCCGTCGGCTGAGCAGCCGCGTCGCATGGGTGGCCGAGCCATCGCCGCAACTGGAGCCCAGCCGCTCCATCAACTGGAGCGCAACGCCTCGATCAGCTGCGACTTGGACATGGTCGAGCGGCCCTCGACGCCGAGCTGCTTGGCGCGCCCGTACAGCTCCTGTCGGGTCCACTCGTCGTACGCCGGCGACGACCCGCCGCGCTTGCCGACCTGACTGCGGGACGACCGGGCAGCGCTGTTGGCAATCCGGGCCGACTTGCCCTTGCTCTCGCCCTCGTCTCGGAGCTTCTCGTACAGCTCGGGGTCCTTGACGCTGGGTCCCGGGCCCCGCCGCTGGGATTTCGCAGCCACGACGCCTCCTGTACCTGGTGGATCGGACGCCAGCCCATGATGCAACGACCGCGCCGGGGCGCAACCCGCCGGCCGGAGCCGGCGGTCACACCCGCCGGAGCACCGCCACGACCTTGCCGAGGATGGTCGCCTGAGTTCCGTCGATCGGCTCGTAGGCTGGGTTGTGCGGCATCAGCCACGCGGTGCCGTCCCGGCGGCGAAGCGTCTTGACCGTCGCCTCGTCGTCCAGCAGCGCGGCCACGATCTCGCCGTTTTCCGCGTCCGGCTGCTGACGCACGACCACGAAGTCACCGTCACAGATCGCGGCGTCGACCATCGAGTCTCCGCGCACCTCCAGCATGAACAGCGCCCCCTCGCCGACCAGCTGGCGGGGGAGCGGCATCACCTCCTCGACGCGCTCCTCGGCGAGGATCGGGCCGCCGGCTGCGATCCGGCCCAGCACGGGGACGTAGGTGGCCGCCGGGCGTGCGTCGCCGCTGCCGGTCTCGTCGGACGGGGGCGGCGCGGGCGGTCCGGCCGCCGCCTGCGCCGCCTGCGCGGCCGCGTCGAGGGTCGCGTCGTCGGTCTGCTCTCTGGCCGGGATCAGCACCTCCAGCGCCCGCGGTCGGTGCGGGTCGCGGCGGAGGAAGCCCTTCGCCTCGAGCGTCTTGAGCTGATGGGCCACCGAGCTGGAGCTGGTGAGGCCGACCTGCTCGCCGATCTCCCGCACGCTCGGCGGGTAGCCGCGCAACTGCAGCGCGGCGCGAATCACCTCGAGCACCCGGCGCTGGCGAGGGGTGAGCCCGGCGGCATCGGGCGGGCCGTCCGGGAGCTCGCGCACCGCACCGCTGGCCGCAGGGGACTTCCCGGTGCCGCCGGACTTCGTCGCCGCCATGTCTGAGCTCCTCGCCGCTGCGTACGGGTCTGTTCGAACGTTGGTCGAACAGTAGTGCCGCTCACCGACACCGATCAAACACCTGTTCGAACGGCGTGTCCTGCCGCCCACTCGTCCGGCGGCTCGAACGCGTGTGCGATTCGGGCTTGCGACTGTCCGTGCCGTGGTGTTCACTTCGTACAGGTGTTCGATCGAACAGGCGTTCGGACGATGGCCGTCGCCGGCAGCCGGACTGTCGGTGGATCCCGATAGACAGCAGGTGACCCGCTCGTCGAGCTGGTCGTACGGAGGTAGAGAAAATGAGCGCAGCAGTCCTGAGTCGCAGCCCGCACCGCACCACCGCTCCCCGGGTCTCTGGTGTGGGCGCTCGGCCCCGCTCGGCGCCGTCTCTGGCGTCCCCAGCGCGCTCCTCGGTGCGGCTGACCCGGCGGGGGCGGCTGCTCGTCTTCGTGTCCGTGCTGCTGATGCTGCTGGCCGCCGCGGTCGCGGTCGGCTCCTCCGTGGTGGCGACCAGCGGAGCCGGCGAGCCGATGCAGGTGCGCACGGTCACCGTGCAGCCGGGTCAGACGCTGTGGGACATCGCGCTCGCGTCCGGCGTCGGCGGCGATCCGCGAGACGCCGTGCACGAGATCGAGCAGCTCAACCACCTCGATGGCGCCGCCGTTCAGATCGGCCAGGCGCTGGACGTCCCGGTCGCCGGCTGACCCCACCACGGCCTCCAAGGTCCACGATCCGCGACTTCTGCCGCTGCACCGGCGGCAAAAGTCGCGGATCGTGAGCTTGGGGGGCGGGGGGGTCAGAGCAGGCCGAGGATCCGGTTCAGCAGGTTGGCCAGCCGCAGCCGCTCCACTGCGCTGAGCTGCGTGTCGTCCAGCAGCCCGGCGACGGCGCAGAGCAGGTTGCCGAGCAGGTTGCCGGCGCCCGGAGTCGCGACGATGTCCAGGACCACCCGGTTAAGGTGCACCTCGAGGCCGAGCAGGTTCAGGTCCAGCGGACCAAGCACCAGGTTCAGGATGTCGCAGCTCTGGCCGCGCGCGGGAGACACCGTCCCGCTGGCGACCGGGATCAGGATCTGCTTGGACTTGTTGCCGACCAGCTCACCGTTCCCGCGGCGCAGCGTCGCGTGCAGGACGCCGTCGGCGTACACCTGGCCCTTCTTGACGATGAAGCGCTCGGGGTCGAACCGGCCCCGCACGGTGCCGTTGCGGCCGAACTCGCCGCGCACGGACGAGGTGAGCTCGCCGGCTGGGCGCGAGTCGGACGCGGCGGCGACGCTGGCGGTCGGTGCGGCGGTGCCGCCCGACACGGCGGTGGCGGTTGGCGGGATGAACGTGGCGGCGAGCGCCGCGGCGGTGACAGCCGCGAGCCCCGTGCCGAGCGGGGTGGGGATGCGCACGATGGGTCTCCCTCCGTTGGGTGGTGCTCTGACCGGCGGCCGACCCGATCGCCCTGCTCGCCGGGTCCTGGCCAGGGTCAATGGACACCCGATGGACCCGGTCCGCAACTCGAGTACGTTCCGAGGACCCCCGCCCCGAGGTTCACCAGGGCCGGGTGGGGTACACAGAGGTCGTGCCCACGCCCCCTCCCGGTCCCGCGCCTCGACCGGTGCCCACGATCGACGACCTGCGGGACGCGATCGTCGCCGACCTCCCGCTGCCCGGTCGCGGGCAGACGGAGCGGCGCTGGGCACACCTGGCCGACCTCGGTCGCCGCGACCTCTCCCTGGCCAAGCTGGTCGAGCCACACCACGACGCCACCGCGATCCTCGCCGACCTGGGGGCGTCACCACCCGGGCCCGGTGAGGTGTGGGCGGTGTGGGCGGCCGAGCCGCCGGGTATGCGGCTGGAGGCGACCTCCGCCGGGGCGGGCGGGCCGGACGGGTCGTGGTGCCTCGAGGGAAGCAAGCCCTTCTGCTCCGGGGCTGCGGTGGTGACGCACGCCCTGGTCACGGCCACCGACGTGGACTCCGGCGCCGGGTCACGGCTGTTCGCCGTGGACCTGGCCGCCGAGCGGGACGACACCGGCCGGCTCGGGGTCCAGCCGCCGACCTGGGTGGGACCCGGCATGGCTGCCGCCGACACCCGCACGATCACGCTCGACGGGGTCCCGGCCGTCCCGGTCGGCGAGGCCGGCGACTACGTGCATCGGGTGGGCTTCTGGCACGGGTCGATCGGGGTGGCCGCCTGCTGGGCCGGCGGCGTCCGCGGGGTGGCCGCCCGGTTGCTCGCCGCCGCCACCCGCCGCCCGCCCGACCCGCTCACCGCGGCGCATCTCGGCGCGGTCGCGGCCGCGGTCGACCGATGCGAGGCGGCGCTCGCGCTGGCCGCGGCCGAGGCGGACGCCGGCGAGCACCCGACGGCGGACGCCGCCCGCCGCCGGGCGGAGTCGGTACGCGCCACCGTGGTCGACGCGGCCGAGATCGTGATCGGGCACGTCGGACGGGCGCTCGGCCCCGGCCCGCTGGCCTTCGACGCCGAGCACAGCGCGCGGGTCGCCGACCTGCAGGTGTTCATCCGTCAACACCACGGCGAGGCCGACCTGGCCGCGCTGGGCCGGCTGGTGACCGAGCGGGCCGGCAACGGGGAGGAGCAGTGGTGACCGACCAGACCGAAGCGAACCAGTCGAACGAGTCGCAGCAGTCGCCGGGAGGCGACCCGCAGCCACGGGCCGGCGCCCACCCGGCGGCGACCGACGAGGCGGACTGGCGCGCGTGGCCGGGGCTCGCGCGGCTGCCGGAGCTCGAGCTGCCGGCACACGTCGACCGCGTCCTGGTGGTGTCGGCCCATCCCGACGACGACGTGCTCGCCCTCGGCGGGCTGCTGCAGCGCCTGGGCCGGCACGGCTGCCAGCCGGTGCTGGTCTGCGCGACCGACGGCGAGGCGTCGCACCCGGACAGCCCCACCGTGCTGTCGGACGAGCTGGCCGCTCGGCGGACCACCGAGCTGTCGACCGCGTACGCGCGGCTCGGCCACGCCGGCGCCGAGCAGGTGCACCTGCACCTGCCGGACGGCCGGCTGGACGAGCACGTCGAGGAGCTCGCCGACCGGCTGGCTCCGCACCTGGCCGGCGCCGGGCTGGCGATCGCGCCCTGGACCGGGGACGGGCACCCCGACCACCGGGCGGCCGGGCTGGCCACCGAGGCAGCCGTCGCCGAGCTGGGCCGGGTCGCCCGGGCGGTCGGCGGCCCGGGGGAGGCCTCCGTACCGGTGTGGGAGTACCCGGTCTGGGCCTGGCACTGGGCGCGTCCCGGGTCCGACGCGCTGCCCTGGTCCCGGGCCAGGATCCTCCGGCTGTCCGACGAGGAGCGGCGGAGCAAGGCCGAGGCGGTCGGGGAGTTCGGCTCGCAGCTCGAGCCGCTCGGCCCGGACCCCGCCGACGCCGTCGTGCTGCCGCCGGAGGTGCTCGCGCACTTCGAGCGGCCGTACGAGGTCGTGTTCACGTGACCGGGGCCGGCTACTTCGACGACCTGTACGCCGCCGCCCCCGACCCGTGGGGGCTCGCGACCGAGCCGTACGAGGCGCGCAAGCACTCCCTCACCGTGGCGGCGCTGCCGCGCTCGCGCTACCGCCGGGCGTTCGAGCCGGGCTGCGCCATCGGCGTGCTCACCGCGCGGCTCGCCGACCGCTGCGCGGAGCTGCTCGCGTGGGACGGCGCCGCGGCCGCCGTCGCAGCGACGCGGGCGCGGGTCCCGGCGCCGCACGTGCGGGTGGCGCAGGCACGGGTGCCCGAGCAGTGGCCGGCGGGCAGCTTCGACCTGGTGCTGCTGTCCGAGCTGCTGTACTACCTGCCGGCTGCCGACCGCGCCGCGGTCGCGCGGCGGCTGCCGGCGACCGTCGAGCCGGGCGGGCATCTGGCGGCGGTGCACTGGCGGCACCCGTTCGCCGAGGCGGCCTGCACCGGGGACGAGGCGCACGCGGAGCTGGCGGCGCTGGCCGGCTTCCGGCTCCGCGCCGCGTACCTCGAAGACGACTTCCGGCTCGACGTCTGGGAGCGGGCGGGTGGCTGACGGTCGCGTCGACGCGATGGCGGTCGTCGTCCCGGCGCGGGACGAGTCCGCCCAGATCGGCGCCTGCCTCGCCGGTGTTGCCGAGGCCCGGCGCACGGTGGCAAGGCATGGGGTCCCGGTCGTGACCGTCGTGGTGGCCGACTGCTGTGACGACGACACCGCCGAGATAGCGGATCGGCTGGGGGCGCAGGTGCTGCAGACCGCGACGGGAGCGGTTGGTGCGGCCCGCGCCGCGGGGTGCGCGCTGGCGCTGCGGGTGCTCGCCGGGGTGCCGTCTCGGCGGATCTGGCTGGCCGGGACGGACGCGGACACGGTGGTCCCGCCACAGTGGTTGTCGGCCCAGCTGCGAGCGGCCCAGGCCGGTTACGACGCGGCGGCCGGGCTGGTCCGGCTGGACGGTGGCGGGGGGCAGCCGGTCGCCGCCCGCTGGCACACCGACTACGACGCCGAGTGCCGGCGGGAGTGGCTGCACGGCCGGGTGCACGGCGCGAACCTCGGGATTCGCGGCGACGCGTACCGGCAGGTCGGCGGCTTCGACTCGGTCCCGGCGCACGAGGACCTGCGGCTGGTGCGGCGACTGCAGGCCGCCGGTCGTCCGGTGGCGTGGCCCGAGCAGCCGGCGGTGGTGACGTCTGCGCGGTTGCGCTCGCGGGCCCCCGCCGGGGTCGGGCGGGACCTGCGGCGGCTGGCCTGACCGTCCGTCGGGTGAGGGTGGGCGGTCAGCCGGCCTTGCGCGCGGCGCGGCGGCCGGCGCGGGCACCGGCCTTCTCGGTGCTGGCCGACTCGGTCGCGATGTCGCCGGTGATGCTCTCCAGGTGCGCCCGTACGAACCAGTGGAACAGCTCGAGGGTCTTGATCTGGCCGATCACCATGTCCTCGGTGACCGGGTCGAGCTCGCCGAGCTGCTGCTGAGCCTTGCGGTGGTCCTCGAGCAGCCCGACGTAGACGACGTCCAGGGCGCCCAGGTGCTCGTCGGTGGTGGCCCGACCGAGGCTGTAGTCGTCCCACGACCGGTTGGTCGCGATCGCGCCCGGCGTGCCGATCGGCTCGGCACCCATCGTGGCGATGCGCTCGGCGGTCTCGTCCACCATGGCGCGGACCTCGGTCACGTGCGGGTCGATCATCTCGTGCACCCCGATGAAGTGCGGGCCGATGACGTTCCAGTGCACGTGCTTGAGGGTCAGCGCGAGGTCGTTCAGCGCGTTCAGCCGGTCCTGCAGGATCTCGGCGACCTGGTTGCCCTGCTTGGGCGACAGGCCGGGCGTGGTGTAGCCGCCGAAGCGGGGGCGGGCGGTGGTCGACTTCTTCGAGGTCCGGGCCATGTCTCCGAACCTAACCCGCGGTTCCTGCGGCGCAACCGGGCTGCAGCGGGAGCGAGGCGGGGGTCACACCGAGGCGCGGAGCGGGCGCTTGGGTTGCCTGTCACGCTGGGTGCATGGCTGACACCCCCGCGATCGACATCGACACCAGCATCACCGACGTTCCGTCCCGGCAGCGCTTCGAGGCCCGCACCGGCGACGGCGACGTCGTGGGCTACTCGGCCTACCAGCGCTCCGGCGACGTGGTCGTGTTCACCCACACCGAGGTGGACGAGGCGTACGAGGGGGCCGGCGTCGGCGGGCAGCTGGTCCGGGTGGCGCTGGAGCAGGTGCGCAACGAGGGGCTGCAGGTGGACCCGCAGTGCCCGTTCGTGCGCTCGTGGATCGAGCGGCACGAGGACTACCACGACCTCGTCGCCTGATCGTTGGGTCGCGCCTGACTGGCGCGGGGGCCGGCCTGTGCCGGGGTCGTCGGCGCTAGCCTGCGGGGACCGGAGCCGCAGGGGAGCGAACCGATGACCAGCCAGCCGCCGGACGCCGCCCGCGGGCAGCCCGCTGGCCAACCGGCGCCGCCACCACTGCCACCGCCACCGCCGTGGCAGACCCAACCGATCCCCACCCCGTACGCGGAGCCGGGGGCCGGCCCCGGACCCGGCCCGGAGAACGGGCTGGGCACGGCCGGGCTGGTGCTCGCGATCCTGGCGTTCCTCGGCGCGTTCGTCCCGCTGGTCGGCCTGCTCGGGGTCCCGGTGGCGCTGGTGGCCATCGTGCTCGCCGTGCTCGGCCTCGTCCGGGTCTCCGTCGGCCGCGCCACCAACCGCGGGTCCGCCGTGACCGGCGTGCTGCTGGGCGTGCTGGCGCTGCTGGTCGCCGGGGCGAACGCCTGGCTGGTCGTGGTCACCGTGAACGAGCTCGACGAGGTGGTGGACGGATTCTCGGTGGGCTCCGGGGCGTCCGACAGCAGCCCGGACGGCACCGGACTGGCGGTCGGCAACTGGGAGGTGGTCGGCGCGATCAGGCCCAAGCCCGACGACGCCGGCGACTTCGGCGCCAGCTTCCGGGTGCGGAACGTCGGGACCGAGCGGGACTCGGCGATCCTCACCGTCACGGTGCGGCGCGGCCCCCGGGTGCTGGGGTCGCTGGCCTGCACCACCCCCGAAGTGCGGCCCGGCGTCACCACGACCGCGACCTGCCTCTCGAGCTCTCGCTACCGCCCGGGCTGGACCGAGATCACCCTCGCCAACACGTTCTGACCCGCCGAGCCACGGCGTTTCCCGCCGCCGCAAAGATCGGCCGCGACACGCCGTGCACAACCGCGCAAGCGCGGCTCTCAGGGCGGTCAGGGAGGTGCTGACCTGCGGGTATGCCGGGCGCCCGACCGGTCCGGCGCAGAAATGTCGGCGACCTGCGGGAATCTCTTGTCATGCGCGGGCGCTCGGTCTACGGTGGCACTACATCTAGTAGTTACACCCTTGTGAGTTGCCCACAGGTTGTGTCACAGGTTCGGCCCGGTTGTGCACAGGCCAGCCGCCCGCATCCCCAGGCAATGCACAGATTCGTCCCCAACCACCGGGAGGAGGCACCCGATGCACTGCCCGTACTGCAAGCACACCGACACCCGGGTGCTCGACTCCCGGGTGGCCGAGGACGGTGGCGCGATCCGCCGCCGGCGGGCCTGCCAGGACTGTGACCGGCGGTTCAGCACGGTGGAGCAGATCCAGCTCACGGTGGTGAAGAAGTCCGGCGTCACCGAGGCGTTCAACCGGGACAAGGTCGTCGCCGGCGTCCGCAAGGCGTGCAAGGGCCGCCCGGTCACCGACGCCGACCTGGCGCTGCTCGGCCAGGAGGTCGAGGACGCGTTGCGCAGCATCGGCAGCGCCGAGATCCCCGCCGACGAGGTCGGTCTGGCGGTCCTGGAGCCGCTGCGCCGGCTCGACCAGGTGGCCTACCTGCGCTTCGCCAGCGTCTACAAGAGCTTCGACTCCGTCGACGACTTCGCCGACGAGGTCGCGGCGCTGATGGCCGAGCGGGCAGCGCTCGCCGCCCGACCCGCCCCGGAGGCGGAGCACCACCCCTAGACCGCCGCCGGCGGCACGTGCAGGGGAAGGCACGTGCCGCCGGTGGCTCCCAGCCCGACGCTCCGACCCCCGCCCACCCCGCAACCCCGCACCGCTCACCGATCGAAGGGGACCCCCGCAGATGACCGACTCCGCCAGCTCAGCCGCCAACGGCGCCACCACGACCGACACCGGCCCCGCCGGTGCTGCCGGCGCTGCCCGGTGCTGCCGGTCGGCGCCCGGGCCTCACCGTCGAGCGGCTGTACACCACCCCCGGCGTGCACCCGTACGACGAGGTGACGTGGGAGCGGCGCGACGTCGTGCAGACCAACTGGCGGACCGGCGAGACGGTGTTCGAGCAGCGCGGCGCGGAGTTCCCGGACTTCTGGAGCGTCAACGCCTCGACGATCGTCACCAGCAAGTACTTCCGCGGCGCGACCGGCTCGGTCGAGCGGGAGAGCAGCCTGCGCCAGCTGATCGACCGGGTCGTCCTCACCTACGTGAAGGCCGGCAAGGACAACGGCTACTTCGCCACCCCGGACGACGCCGAGGTGTTCGAGCACGAGTTGACCTGGATGCTGCTCCACCAGGTGTTCAGCTTCAACTCACCCGTCTGGTTCAACGTGGGCACGACCAGCCCGCAGCAGGTCAGCGCCTGCTTCATCCTTGCCGTCGACGACAACATGGACTCGATCCTGAACTGGTACCGCGAGGAGGGCCTCATCTTCAAGGGTGGCTCCGGCAGCGGGCTGAACATCAGCCGGATCCGGTCGTCCAAGGAGCTGCTCCGCTCGTCCGGCGGCACCGCCAGCGGCCCGGTCAGCTTCATGCGCGGCGCGGACGCCAGCGCCGGCACGATCAAGTCCGGCGGGGCGACCCGGCGGGCGGCGAAGATGGTCGTGCTCGACGTGGACCACCCCGACATCGAGGAGTTCGTGTCGACCAAGGCGCGCGAGGAGGACAAGATCCGCGTGCTGCGGGACGCAGGGTTCGACATGGACCTCGGCGGGCACGACATCGTCAGCGTGCAGTACCAGAACGCCAACAACTCGGTCCGGGTCAGCGACGACTTCATGCGCGCGGTCGAGGAGGGCGGCGACTTCGGCCTGCGCGCCCGCACCAACGGCGAGGTGATCGAGACCGTCGACGCGCAGCGGCTGTGGGGCGACATCGCGCAGGCCGCGTGGGAGTGCGCCGACCCCGGCGTGCAGTACGACGGCACGATCAACGACTGGCACACCACGCCGGAGTCCGGCCGAATCACCGCGTCCAACCCGTGCTTCCCCGCCGACCAGCGGGTGGTGACCGACAAGGGCCTGGTCCGGATCGGCGACCTGGTGGGCCGGGCCGCGGAGGGCGAGAAGTTCGAGGTCTACACCAACGACGTGACCGCGGCCAGCGACCCGGGCAACCGGGTGGTGGCGACCCGACCGGTGCGCTACATGGTCACCGGCACCAACGAGATCGTCGAGCTGCGCTTCTCCGACGGCTCCCGGCTGCGCTGCACCCCGAACCACCGGGTGTGGACGGCCAACCGCGGCTGGGTGCACGCCGAGCAGCTCGTCGAGTCCGACCAGGTGGTCCGCTCGTTCCAGTACGCCGCGCGCTCGATGGCCTCGGCGGCGCTGCCGCGCCGGGCGCAGCGGGTCGGCCGGCGCGCCGGGCTGGCGATGCCGGACAAGTGGAGCGAGGACCTCGGGCACCTGCTGGGCTGGCTGGTCGGCAGCGGCCGGCTGTCCGGCCAGGCGCTGACCCTGGCCTACGGCACCGACGCCGACTCCGAGCAGGTCCGGGCCCGGCACGCGGCCACGCTGCGCGGCTGGACCGGGGTGGCCCCGGACGTCAGCGAGCAGGTCGACGGCAGCGTCCGGCTGCGGGTGACCGACCCGCAGCTGCTGAACTTCTGCACCGCGCTCGGCGTCGCCCGTGGCGGCGCGGCCGGCGCGGTCGTTCCGGACGCGGTGTTCGAGGCGCCGGAGCCGGTGCTCGCGGCGTTCCTGCGCGGACTGCTCGACGCCGCCGGCGGGGTGGTGACCGACGAGCCTGGCGCGGGTGGCGCTGCGTCATACGTGGCGTTGTCCGGCCGCTCCGAGGAGCTGCTGCTCGGCGTGCAGGAGCTGCTCGCCGGCAGTGGGATCGCGGCCGAGGTGCGCTGCACCGGCATCGCCGCGGAGTCGTTCACCTTCCTGCGCACCGACGGCACCGAGGCCGTGCACGGCTCGGACGGGCCGGCGTACCAGCTGCGGGTCGGCGGCCGGTCGCTGCGCGAGCTCGCCGTACGGGTCGGCTTCGGCGCGGAGGCCAAGGCTGCCGCGCTGGGCCACGCGCTGGCCCGCGCGCCGGAGCAGCCGCAGCGCGCCGCCGCGGACGAGACGGTCCGGCTGGTGGCGCGGGAGTCGCAGGGCTTCGAGACGACGTTCAACCTGACCGAGCCGCGCAACCACTCCTACGTCGTGAGCGGCGTGGTGGTGGCGAACTGCTCGGAGTACATGCACCTGGACAACTCCAGCTGCAATTTGGCCAGCCTCAACCTGCTGACCTTCCTCGAGGACGACGGCAGCTTCGCCGCTGAGCGGTTCACCAAGGCGGTCGAGTTCGTCATCACCGCGATGGACATCTCGATCTGCTTCGCCGACTTTCCGACCGAGGCGATCGGCGACACCACCCGGTCGTACCGGCAGCTCGGCATCGGCTACGCCAACCTCGGCGCGCTGCTGATGGCCTCCGGGCTGGCCTACGACGGCGACGGCGGCCGGGCGCTGGCGGCGAGCATCACCTCGCTGATGACCGGGGCGGCGTACAAGCGGTCGGCGGAGCTGGCCGGGGTGGTGGGGCCGTACGACGGCTACGCCCGCAACGAGACTGCGCACACCAGGGTGATGCGCAAGCACCAGGCAGCTAACGACGAGGTGCGCACGATGCACCCGATGGACACCGCTGTGCACAGCGCGGCGACGAAGGCGTGGGCGGACTGCCTGGCGATCGGGGCGGAGAACGGCTGGCGCAACGCGCAGGCCTCGGTGCTGGCGCCGACCGGGACGATCGGCTTCATGATGGACTGCGACACCACCGGGATCGAGCCGGACTTCTCGCTGGTGAAGTTCAAGAAGCTGGTCGGCGGCGGCTCGATGCAGATCGTCAACCAGACGGTGCCGCGGGCGCTGACCAAGCTCGGCTACCAGGACGAGCAGATCGAGGCGATCGTCGAGTACATCGCCGAGCACGGGCACGTCATCGACTCGCCGGGGCTGCGGCCGGAGCACTACGAGGTCTTCGACTGCGCGATGGGGGAGCGGTCGATCAAGCCGATGGGACACGTGCGGATGATGGCGGCTACGCAGCCGTTCCTGTCCGGGGCGATCTCCAAGACGGTGAACCTGCCGGAGACCTCGACCGTCGAGGACATCGCCGACGTCTACTTCCAAGGCTGGAAGCTCGGGCTGAAGGCGCTGGCGGTCTACCGGGACAACTGCAAGGTCGGGCAGCCGCTGGCCGACGGCCGGGCGAAGCAGAAGGAGGCAGTGGCGGCTGCGGACGCCGCGGCGCCGGCGGAGCTGGCCCGCCCGGTGCGCAAGCGGTTGCCGAAGTCGCGCCCGTCGATCACGACCTCGTTCACCGTCGGCGGGGCCGAGGGCTACATGACCGCTGGGTCGTACCCGGACGACGGGCTCGGCGAGGTGTTCCTCAAGCTCGGCAAGCAGGGGTCGACCCTGGCAGGGGTGATGGACGCCTTCTCGATGGCGATCTCGATCTCGTTGCAGTACGGGGTGCCGCTGGAGACCTACGTCTCGAAGTTCACCAACATGAAGTTCGAGCCGGCCGGCATGACCGACGACCCGGACGTGCGGATGAGCCAGTCGATCATGGACTACGTGTTCCGCCGGCTGGCGCTGGACCACCTGCCGTTCGAGAAGCGGGCCGCGCTCGGTATCTACTCCGCCGATGAGCGGCGCCGCCAGCTGGAGACCGGCTCGTACGAGGAGGCCGGCGACGACGACGGCGAGCTGCCCGAGGCGGAGTCGCTGAAGGCCGGCTCGCCCGCGGCTGCCGTGGTCGAGGCGGATGCCTCGGTCGAGACCCCGGACCCGGTCGCCGACACGGCTCGGCCGGCGCCGGCCACCGCGCACACCACCGCCGAGCTGCTGGAGGAGATCACCGGCTCGTCCGTCGACGCGCCGCTGTGCTTCACCTGCGGCACCAAGATGCGCCCGGCCGGAAGCTGCTTCGTGTGCGAGGGGTGTGGGAGCACAAGCGGCTGCAGTTGAGCTCAGTGGGCACGGCCGACCCACTGTTTTGACCCACGGCGCTGGCCGGAGTCGCCTCGACGGCACTCTCTGCTTCGAACGTGCGAAAGTCCCCGACGGCACCTGTGCCCGCGACGCGAGACATAGCAACTCGGTCGTCGCCTAGGGGCACTGGGACCCCGGCTTGGAGACATGCCGGGCGCTTTCCGACATGCGATCGGTACGAATCCGCACCAAGGCGGGACCTCGTGCCCCGCGATGAACTCGCCCGGTACCTGGCTGGGGTAATGCCTAGCACACCTTTCGCGCCGGCTCCTCCCCTGCGGGGTCAGAGTCCGGAGCCGGGCCGAACGCCCTGTCGGAGGCCTTGATGACTCCTTGGCAAAATACTGCGTTTGCACTGGCGCCGATCACTAACCCGACCCCGAACGGGATCACTCGACCGAGAACGATGACGCCGCGGGTAGTGCCGTACTTTGTGACGAAGCTGTGGCCGAGGACTTTGTTGATCTTGTAGATACTCGACGTTGGAATCGAGTTCACGAGCCCCTTCGCCTAATGCTGTCCCGTCCGCTCTGCGATCTGACCGACAGACTTCACTCCAGCGTCACCGAGCATGATCGCCATGAGGAGCGTGCGACGACGCTCGATGTCTCGCACCGAAATTCCTTGAACTTCGGCACGCGCAAGTACATAAAGCGTGGTTGCGTTCATGAATCCGACGGCTTCGCCGGCCGACAGGGCCATGGCAGCCCCCGTCCCGACCCCAGGAGCGGCGGCAGTTCCGCCGACTGCAGCTCCAGAGCTGATCGTCGCGGTGCGCAACTCCCTGTTCAACCGCTTGATCACGGCGGCCGAATCCATTTCAGGGTTGCGGCTCCTGATCCGCGCAACATGTCCATGCACGAGGGGCCCCTGAAGCTCGAGCGCCTGGTTCATCAGTTTCATGACCGCGCGCTGAGGCCCGGCGGGCGTCCTGTCCAATGTCATGGCAGGAAGTTACGTCATCCGGTGAACCGATGTCGTTCCATTAGGCCGATGCAGACATGGCCGAGCGCCGACGAATCGGCTGCTCTTGGTGAGGGGGTCGACCCAGCCGCCCCGTCTGAAGGTGGTGCGGTTGAGTCCCGCAGCGTCCCGAGCCCGAGTCGACTGTCGGTGCCGTACGGCACGATGCAGACCAAGCATCCAGGGTCGGGATGCGAGGGGGGTCGAGGATGAGGTTCGAGTGGTTCACGGCGTACGTCGACTCGCTGCTGCGTGAGATGTGGGACGGGCACGCCCGCAGGGACGGTGACGGTGACTGGCCGTTCCGGCACGGCACGGCGGCCTGCTGGGTGGCGGTGCGACCCGTACCGCGCTGGCGGGTTGAGGTGTTCGCCCACGCGGCAGCGGGCGTCAAGCAGTCCGCGCGACTGCTCCGCGAGCTGAACGAGGCCAACAGCTCGCTCGTCGACGGTCGTGTCTACTGGCGCGGCGGCGTGGTGGTGGTCGAGACCACGATCGAGGCCGAGCAGGTCGACGACAAGTCCCTCACCCGCGCCTGCGTGGCAGTCGGAAACACCGCCGACGACCTGGGCGGTCTGCTGGCCGCAATGTTCGACGGAACCACGCCGTTCCCGGCCGAGATGGGGGCCTGAGCGATGCCACTGCTCTGGCCGGAGCGGCCGGAGTTCGCTACCGAGAGCGAGCGCAAGGTTTGGGAGCTGCTCCGCGCCGGACTCGGTGCCGACGACCTGCTCGTCGCCAACCAGCGCGTCACCGACCACCGCAAGGACTACGAGATCGACCTGGCGGTCGTCCTGCCCGACGCCGGCGTTGTGGTGATCGAGGTCAAGGGCAGCGGCGTACGCCACGACGGCACGGGGTGGCGTCAGCACCTGCGCGGCCGCGACCGCAAGATTGACCCGGTCGACCAGGCCCGCGCCGCCAAGTACGCCCTCCGCTCGTACGTCGAGGCGGACCCCCGATGGGGCAGCCGCACCCGGATCCGGTGGGGCCACGCCGTGGTCCTGCCCTACCTCGCCCTCGCCGACGACTTCGCCCTGCCGGACTGCCCCCGTTGGACGGTCGTGGGCTCGGGTGACCTCCCGGATCTGGTCGAGCGACTGCGCCGGATCGGCCGCGACCAGGACACCGGCAACCGCCCCGTCAGCACCGACGACGTCGCGACCATCCTCGAGATCCTGCGCGGCCGCGCCCTGCCGCAGCGCGACCTGCTCGGCGAGGCGACCGCCCGCGAGGACGTCGCGGACCGGCTGACCCAGGAACAGGCCGCGGTGCTCGACGCGATCCGGCTGCTGCCCCGAGTCGAGGTGCGCGGCGGTGCCGGCAGCGGCAAGACCTGGCTGGCGGTCGAGCAGGCGCGTCGGCTCACTCACGCAGGCGAACGGGTGGCACTGCTCTGCTACTCGCGCGGCCTGGCGGCGTACCTGTCCCGCCGCGTCGGCACCTTCGACCGCAAGGACAAGCCCGCCTACGTCGGCACCTTCCACGGTCTCGGGATCGA
Source organism: uncultured Actinomycetota bacterium (assembly GCA_963704295.1). GTDB lineage: Bacteria > Actinomycetota > Actinomycetes > Propionibacteriales > Nocardioidaceae > JACCVL01. The sequence goes on from OY969884.1 coordinate 2,696,422, forward strand.
GTGGGGAGCGGCGCCTGGCAGCGACGACGACAGCGACTACTGGGAGCGGCGGCTGCCCGAGCAGATGGTGTCGCTGGCCCGCGAGCAGCCGCCGGGCAAGCGGTTCGACGCCATCGTCGTCGACGAGGCGCAGGACTTCGCCGACGCCTGGTGGCCGGCGCTGCTCGCCGCCCTGACCGACGAGGAGGTCGGCCGGCTGTACGTCTTCTCCGACGAGGGGCAGCGGGTGTTCTCCCGCTACGGCGGCGCTCCCGCCCAGCTGGTTCCGATCGTGCTCGACCACAACCTCCGCAACACCGTGCAGATCGCCGAGTCCTTCAACACGCTGGCGCCGATGCGGATGCGGCTGCGTGGCGGCGACGGTCCCGACGTTCGCTTCGTCGAGTGCGCAGCCGCGGACGCGCTCGACCGCGCCGACGAGGAGGTCGACCGGCTGCTCGACGACGGCTGGCGGGCCGAGGACGTCGCGCTGCTGACCACCGGCAGCCGGCACCCCGAGCAGTCCAGCCGGCAGGCCGAGGGACAGGAGACGTACTGGGAGTCGTTCTGGGACGCCGACCAGGTCTTCTACGGCCACGTCCTCGGCTTCAAGGGGCTGGAACGACGCGCGGTGGTGCTGGCGCTGAACGAGCCCAGCCCCGGCGAGCGGTCCCGGGAGCGGCTGTACGTCGGGCTGTCGCGAGCGCGCGACCAGCTGGTGGTGTGCGGCGACCCCACGTTCGTCGAGCAGGTCGGCGGACGAGCGGTGCTCAAGCGGCTCACCGGCGGCGGACGTGGCGCAGGTGGCGGCTCGGAGCCGGGCTCAACCCAGCGGTGAGTCGAGGGCCGACGTCACGTCCGTCTCTGCGAAGTCGGCACCGCTGTAAAGCAGCGGCTACGCGGCTGCAGCCGCCAAGGCATACGCGAACACTTCTCCGAAGTTGAGACCGGCGGCATGCCTGCTGCCCCTGCCCGAAGTCGCGATACGCGGCCCTGGCGAGGCAAGCCTGGTCAGGGGTGACCGCGACGACCACCGCTGTCTCGAGGTAGTTCGCTGCCGACATTCGCGCACCGTTCGCAGCGGCGATCGCCGCCAGGATCGCGTCTCGTTCCGGATGGGCGGCGAGGACGGCGATCAGGGCGGAGGTGTCCACGATCACCCGGGCAGCCGCGAGACGGATGAGACGCGGACCCCCCGGGCGACGGCGGCGGAACGGTGATTTGCGACAGTGACGCCCGTGCCCTTCCGCCTCGACGACCGGGTCGTCCTCGTTACCGGCAGCGGCGGCCCGGACGGGATCGGCTTCGCCACCGCCCGGCTGCTGGCCGCGATGGGTGCCCGGGTCGCGCTCACCTCGACCACCGAGCGATGTCACGAGCGGGCGGCCGAGCTGGCCGCCGACGGCGCCGAGGCGCTGGCGCGAGTCGCCGACCTCACCGACCCCGCCCAGGCCGAGCGGCTGGTCGGCCGCGTGACCGCGTCGTGGGGCAGGATCGACGTGCTGGTCAACAACGCCGGCATGACGTCGGTGAACGATCCGGACTCCGGCGGGGCGTTCCTCGAGCTGACCGCCGAACACTGGGCGCACAGCATCGACCGCAACCTCGGCACCGCCGTCACCGTGACCCGGCTGGTCCTCCCCGGCATGCTCGCCCGCGGGTCGGGCCGGGTCGTCAACGTCGCGTCCACCTCGGGTCCGGTGACCGCCTACCCCGACGACGCGGCGTACCACGCCGCCAAGGCCGGCATGGTCGGCGCGACCCGCGCACTGGCGGTGGAGGTCGCCGCCCGCGGCATCACCGTCAACGCGGTGTGCCCCGGCTGGATCGCCACACCCTCGGTGTCGGAGGCCGAGCACCGGATGGGACTCGCCTCCCCGACGGGGCGCTCCGGCCGGCCGGACGAGGTGGCCGCGGCGATCGGCTTCCTGGCCAGCGGCGAGGCGTCGTACGTCAACGGCGAGCTGCTCGTCGTCGACGGCGGCAACGCGGTCACCGAGGACCGCCGGCTCCCCGGCTGACAGCCGTCGGCCGGAACGCAATACGGGAGGGGACACCGGACATGGCGACCGACGACGGGACAGCCGACATCGCCGGCGACCTGCGCCGCTACCTGCAGCAGTCGCGAGACCGACTGGTCGGGGCGCTGGACGGGCTGAGCGAGTACGACGTCCGGCGACCGATGACGCCGACCGGAACGAACCTGCTCGGGCTGGTCAAGCATCTGGTGGGGATCGAACTGGGTTACCTCGGTGACAGCGTGGGCCGTCCCGCGCCGGTGCGACTGTCGTGGTACGAGGACCGGTCGGTCTGGGACGACGGCGACATGTGGGCCACCGCCGACGAGTCCCGGGACGAGATCGTGGACCTGTACCGGCAGGCGTGGCAGCACTCCCACGCGTCGATCGAGCAGCTCAGCCTGGCTGCCCCCGCGTCCGTGTCGTGGTGGCCGGAGGAGCGCCGCGCCACCACCTTTGGGTCGCTGCTCGTCCGCGTCACGGCCGAGACCGCCCAGCACGCCGGACACGCCGACGTCGTCCGCGAGCTGATCGACGGCCGTGCCGGTCGGGACCACGACGACGTCGGCGACAGCGGGTGGTGGGCTCGCCACCTCGCCCGGGTCCAGCAGGCGGCGGACGCGCATCGCCCGCCGGACGGGCGGCGCGGCTAGCGCGCTGGCACAGTGTGCCGGTGACCGAGCCCGAGATGCATCGCGAACCCTTCGTCCACCTGGTCGACCTCGCCCACGACCGGGTCCTGATCGCCTGGGGTGCGTTCTGGTTCCGCCGCGGCGACGAGGACGAGCGCTGGGAGATCGTCGACGACGAGGACCTGCACAGCGCCGTGGGGCGCCGGACCTGCATCGGGCACGGCGCTGAACCGTTCGGCCCGGCGCGCGTGGACGTTCTCGACCATGCCGGTCAGGTCGTGGCCAGCGCGGAGACCACCGACGCGACGTGGGTCTGGGTCGAGGAGCTCGAGCCGGACACCGACTACCGCTACCGCGTCGTCGTCGACGGCGAGGACTGGGCAGCGGGGGAGCGCTGGGACTCGGTGCCGTCGGCTCGCGGTGGTTACGACCTGGCTCCGTCCGGGCAGTCGTACGAGCTGCGCTTCCGGACCTGGCCGGCTCCCGACGCCCCGACGCCGCCGCTGCGCTTCGTCGCCCTCGGCGACTACGGCGTCGGCATCCGCTCCGACAGCGAGTCCAGCCGTCGGCAGCGCCGGGTCGCCGAGCTGCTGCACCGGCTGGTGACCGACCACGACGTCCGGTTCGTGGTCTCGCTCGGCGACAACATCTACCAGGGCGAGCAGGGGCAGGTGGACGACGAGAGCGGCGGGGAGGACGACGACTGGTACTCCAGCTACTTCGCGCCGTACCGGTACGTCATCGCCCGGGTGCCGGTGTTCCCCGCGATCGGCAACCACGACACCACCGACACCGAGGGCAGTGACGACCGAGCGCAGATGGAGGACAACTTCCACGTCGCCGCGCGGTTCCCGGGCGAGCCGGACCGCGCCTCGATCGGACCCGGGCTGTTCTACCGGCTCCGGTACGGCCGCGACCTCGAGCTGGTCGCGATCGACACCTCGCAGGACAGCGACGACGAGCGGTACCACCGGTTCTTCCAGGAGCCCGACCACCTCGGCTGGCTCGACGACGCGTTCGCGGCTGCCGACGTGCGCTGGCGGATCCCGTTCTCGCATCACCCGCTGTACTGCGCCGGCCCGTCGCACCACAACGACGCCGAGATGCTGGAGACGCTGCTGCCGCTGTTCGACCGCGGCGGTGTCCGGCTGGTCCTCGCCGGGCACGAGCACAACTTCCAGGTCTGCGAGGTCGACGGGCGCACCTGTGTCGTGTCCGGCTCCGGCGGGAAGGTCCGCGAGGAGGTCCCGGACCGGTTCGACGACGCGCACACGACCGCGTGGGCTGCGCAGGCGCACCTGCTGCTGGTGGACATCGACGGTGATGAGGCGCGGCTGACGCCCATGTCGGGGCTGCTCCCCGACGGCTCCCCGCACCTGATGACCGCGCTGGATGCGCGGAACCGGATCGTCCGGCCGCCGTACGTCGTGCGGGCCTGACCGGGACGGCACCCCGCAGCCCCGACACGGGCGATGATGCATTTGCGTCGCCCGAGCGACCGGAATGCATCATCGCTGTGGCGCCGGTGGTGGGTCAGAGCAGCTCCTTCAGGCCGGCGTACCCGCCGGCGGCGAGCCTGCTCCCCGACAGCGTGGAGTAGTCCTCGTCAGCGGTGACGCCGAGCCCGTCGACGAAGCGGTTCATGAAGCTGAACAGGGCGCACACCGACACCGCGTCGTGCAGAGCCTGCTCGTCCCAGCCGGCGGCGAGGACGGCCTCGGCGTTGGAGGGGGAGACGCGTGCCGGCGTCGTCGTGAGCCTGCCGACATACCGCAGCAGCGTGCGCATCGGCTCGCTCACCGCGGCCGTCTCGACGTCGTCGATCAGCCCGGCCAGTGTCTCCTCCCTGACCCCGAACCTCGCGGCCGTGACCCGATGGACGCCGTGGCAGTAGTCACAGGCGTTGAGCCCCGAGACGTAGGAGGCGATCAACTCGCGCTCGCCGACGGTCAGCGAGGACGGTCCGCGCATCAGCGCCTCGTGGTAGTCGAGCAGCGGGCGTGACGTGCCCGGGAAGGCCCGGAACACGTCGAGCAGCTTCGCGTCCTCCGGCAGCGACGGCAGGTGGGTCACCGGCCGTCGGTCCCCGTCGCCAGCAGCTCGTCCAACCGCTCGTACCCCTCTCGGACGCCGGTCTCCATCCCGCTGGCAATCATCGCGTCGCGGGCCTCCATCGAGTCGACGACCGACAGCGCGCGCAGCCGGGTCCGCCCGTCACCGAGGTCCTCGAGCGTCAGGGTGTCCAGGCTGACGCCGTCCGGGAAGCCCTCGTAGGTGAACGTCTGCACGATCCGCTCGCTCGGCCGCACCTCGTGGAAGGCGCCGAAGAACCCGTACTCGCCGTCGTCGTCGTGGTGCGTGTACCGGTACGACCCGCCGGTCCGGGCGTCGTAGTGGTCGATCCGCATCGTCAGCCGGCGTGGACCGAGCCACTGCACGACCAGCTCCGGGTCGGTGTGCGCGCGGAAGACCGCCTCGGGCGGGGCGTCGAACTCGCGGACGATCTCGACCGTCGGCAGGCCGGGGTCGGCGACGATCTGCGTCTCGTGGGAGGTCGTTGCGGTCATGATGCTGCTCCTCGCTGCTCGGTGGGGGCTTCGTCCATCGCGGCCAGCACGGCGTCGAGGCGCCGGTAACGCTCCTCCGCCTCCTGCCGATACCGCTCGATCCACTTGGTCATCAGGTCGAACACCTCCGCCTCGAGGTGCACGGGCCGGCGCTGCGCGTCCCGGCTGCGGCTCACCAGGCCGGCGCCCTCGAGCACCTTCAGGTGCTTCGACACCGCCTGCACGCTGACGGCGTACGGCTCGGCCAACTCGTTGACGGTCGCGTCTGCGACGGCGAGCCGGGCGACCATGTCGCGCCGGGTCGGGTCGGCGAGCGCCGCGAACACCCGGGAGAGCTGGTCCGCCACCGTCCGCCTCCGTGTTCAACCAATGGATTGAATGACCGTAGGCGACGTGAGGCGGGGCTGTCAACCCGGCGGTTGAATATGCTTTCGGGTACCTGACCCCGAGCAGCCCGGCCTCGGCGAGGACCACCCAGACCGATGGGGGAGCGCTGTCGACTGCGCGAGCCGACAACGCCCCCGGCACCGACGCCGCGGCCCAGCCCGACCCAGCGATGAGGACGGTGACCAGGATCCCGCGGCGGCGACCCGAGCCTGTCAGAACGCCGGGCAGCCCGATCGCCTGGGCCATCCCAGGCGCGACCCCTCGACGAGGCCGCCCGCTAGCACGAGCGCTAGCACGAGCGTCACCTGCTCGGCGCCGACCGGATCGCCGACCAGTGCGCGGGGCTGACCGCCGCTCCCGCCGCGGCGGTCATGCCGACCAGCTCCGCGAGCGCGCAGAGCGCGGTCTACACGGCTACGCAATCAGGGTCCGAGTCCCGTACCGGCCGAGCCTTTGCCGGCGCCTCCTATTCAGACGGTCTCGGGCACGCGCAGGTGCGCGACCGCCAGCTCGAACTCCGCCACCTCGGTGATCTCCGCGCCGACCTGCTCCCTGGCCATGTCCCGGATCTTGGCAGCCTGCTCCCGGGTGGCCTCCATCGCCGCGCGCGAGTCGAACGTGACCGTGCCCGAGCCGATGCCGCCGGCCCGGTCGATCATCATGCTGGCGCTGCAGAAGCCGTCCATCTGCTCGGCGCGGGGCAGCACCTGGTGCGCGAAGAACCCCACCCCGTCCTCGATCCTGGACGGTTCCAACTTGAGCCAGGTCACCCTGGCGCAGGCGCCGTCCGCGGCGCGGTGGTCGCGGTGGAGCACGGCGATCTCCCACGGGTGCACGTGCGGTTCGCCGCCGAGGATCTCGGCGCCTCGGGCCCGCATCGGCTGTACGGCTTGCTCGGAAGCCTTCATCGACGCCTCGTCCGACCATGCGCTGGTGGCGATGCAGCGCCCGGACTCGCGGTCGACGAGCATCGACATCCCGATGCAGCCGTCGAGCGCCGTGAGGGCCGGCATCACCTCGTCGCGGACGAACGCGATGCCGTCGTCGACGTTGTCGGGCCGGGCCTGAAACTCGGTCGTTCTGGCGTACATGGGCGACCTCCCTGCCAACGGGGCGGCGCCCGGGTGGCGTCGCCGGACGGCTTCCAACATCCTCCGTCTCGGCCTGGACGGCAATGGGGTGTTGGGGTCCACCGGCGCGGTGCCGGCCCCGGGACGTCATACGGTGCGTGGCCTATCGCGCTCCGTGTGCATGACGTCGTGCGGCGCGGTACGTCATACGTTCCGAGGGCTAGCGGCCTCGTGCTGTATGACGTCCGGCGGCGAGCCCCAGGACGTCATACGGGACGGGGCTCATCGTCGGCGCGTTGTATGACGTCCGGGGCGGGGCGGGGCGGCGCGGGGGCGGGTCCGGGTCAGGAGCGCATGCGGGCGCCGGACGGGTCGAACAGGCACGCGTCCAGCCGGACGGCGGGCCGGCGCTGGCCGACCACCTCGATCGCGAAGCCGCCGTTCGCCGAGGCCAGCGCGGCGGGCACGTACCCGAGCGCCACCGAAGCCCGCGACGCGTGCGCGTAACCGCCAGAGGTCACCTTGCCGACCACCTCGCCGTCGTGCCAGATCGGCTCGTCGCCGATCACGTCGGCGTCGTCGGCGTCGACGGTGAAGCTCACCAGCCGCCGCACCGGTCCGCGCTCGCGCACCGCCTCGGCCGCGTCCCGGCCGACGAACTTGCCTTTGCCCGGCTTCACGAACATCCCGAGCCCCGCCTCGTACGGGTCGTAGACCGGCCGGTACTCCGTGGCCCAGGCGCCGTACGACTTCTCTAGCCGCAGCGAGTCCAGCGCCCGGCCGCCGAACAGCCGCAACCCGTGCGCGCGGCCCGCCTCCACCAGCAGGTCGAACAGCCGGGCCTGGTACGCCGGCTCCACCCACAACTCGTAGCCCAGGTCGCCGGTGAACGAGATCCGCGCCGCCAGCACCGGCACCATCTCCACCTCGATCCGGCGGACGTCGAGGAACCCGAACGCGCCGGGGGACAGGTCGGTGTCGGTCAGCCCCTGCAGCAGCGCCCGCGACGCGGGCCCCGCGATCGCCAGCCCGGCCAGCCCCGGCCCGAGCGCCCGGTACGAGACGTCCGCACCAGCGGGCAGCCGCGCGTCGAACCAGCGCTGGTGGTAGCGCTCGGCCACCCCCGAGCCGAAAACCAGGAAGCGCTCGCCAGCAGGCTCCGCCGCCGCCCCGGCTCCCGGCAGCGCCGCCACGGTGAAGTCACCGATCAGCCTCCCCGCGTCGTTCAGCATCGGCGACAGCGCCAGCCGCCCCGGCGTCGGGAGCCGCCCGGCGAGCAGCCCGTCGAGGAACTCCCGCGCCCCCGGCCCGCCGAACTCGTACTTCGCGAAGCCGGTGGTCTCGATCAGCCCGACCCCGTCGCGCACCGCCCGGCTCTCCTCGCCGACCCGGTCCCACGCGTTCGACCGCCGCAGCGTCGGGGTCTCCACCCGCTCCCCGCCGGGGGCCTGGAACCACAGCGCGGTCTCCAGCCCGTAGGACGCGCCCCACACCGCCCCGGCGGCGTCCAGCCGGCCGTGCACCGGCGAGGTGAGCAGCGGCCGCCCGGCCGGCAGCTCCTCGTTCGGGTAGGCGATCCGGAACCGGCGGCCGTAGTTCTCCCGCACCTTCGCGTTCGTGTACGCGGGGGTCGCCCAGTCGCCGAAGCGGGCGACGTCCATGCCCCACACGTCGAAGCCGGGGTCGCCCTCGGTGATCCAGCCGCTCAGCGCCAGCCCGACTCCGCCGCCCTGGCTGAGCCCGGCCATCACGCCGCAGGCTACCCACATGCCGGGCAGCCCGCGGATCGGCCCGACCAGCGGGTTGCCGTCCGGCGCGAACGTGAACGGCCCGTTCACCACCCGCCGGATCCCGACCTCCTGGAACACCGGGAAGTGCTCGAAGGCGACCTCCAGGTTGGCGCCGATCCGGTCCAGGTCCGGGGCCAGCAGCTGGGGGCCGAAGTCCCACGGCGTCTCGCGGGGCGACCACGGCACGCCGTCCGGCTCGTAGGTGCCGAGCAGCAGCCCGTCGCCCTCCTGGCGCATGTAGACCTCGCCGGCGAAGTCCATCGCGTGCAGCCCGTCCCGGCCGGAGGAGGCGTTCCACTCGGCCAGCCCGGGCACCGGCTCGGTGATCACGTAGTGGTGTTCCATCGCCAGCACCGGCAGCTCCAGGCCGACCATCCGGCCGACCTCGCGGGCCCACAGCCCGCCGGCGTTGACCACGTGCTCGGCGGCAACGACGCCGGCCTCGCCGCAGTCGACGTCCCAGCCGCCGTCACCGCGCCGCCGCAGCGCCTCCACCTTGCAGTGCTGCACCACCTCCGCGCCGCCGAGCTGGGCGGCGCGGGCGAACGCGCGAGTCACCCCGGACGGGTCGACGTGCCCCTCCAGCGGGTCGTACATCGCGCCGACGAAGAACGACTCGTCGAGGTACGGCAGCACCTGCTTGGCCTCGGCGGGGGTGATCAGCTCGGTGTCGATGCCGAGGTAGCGACCGCGGGCCTGCGCCATCCGCAGCCAGTCCATCCGCTCCTCGCTCTCGGCGAGCATCAACCCGCCGCTGAGGTGGATGCCGCAGTCGATCCCGGAGACGCGCTGGATCTCCTCGTACAGCTCGACGGTGTACTTCTGCAGCGCCGACACGTCCGGGTCGCCGTTCAGCGTGTGCATGCCGCCGGCGGCGTGCCAGGTCGACCCGCAGGTCAGCTCGCCGCGCTCGAGCAGCACCGCGTCCCGCACCCCCCGCTTGGTCAGGTGGTAGAGCACGCTGGCGCCGACGACACCGCCGCCGATCACGACGACCTGGGCGCTGGATCTCATCGGTGCTCCCTAGAAGTCCGTGGGGGCGCCGCCCTCGGCGACGCGACGGGCGACGAAGTCGTCCAGCTCGGCGGCCACCGCGGGGTCCAGCGGTGGCTGTTCGTAGGCGTCGGCCAGCTCGCGGACCAGCCGGCTGGCGTGGTCGGCCGCGGTCGGGCTGCCGCCCTCCTGCCAGCTCTCGAAGTTCCGCCAGTCCGACACCATCGGGGCGAAGAAGGCGTCCCGGAACCGGTCCTGGGTGTGCTGCACGCCGAAGAAGTGCCCGCCCGGCCCGACCTCGGCGATCGCGTCCACCGCCAGCGACGGCTCGTCGACGAGCACCGGTTGCAGGAACGACGCCACCATCTGCAGCAGGTCGGCGTCGATCACCATCTTCTCGAACGACGCCCGCAGCCCGCCCTCCAGCCAGCCGGCGCCGTGGTAGATCAGGTTCGCCCCGCCCATCACCGCGCCCCACAGCGAGAACACGCTCTCGTACGCCGCCTGGCTGTCCACCGCGTTGGCGGCGCAGACGTTCGACGACCGGTACGGCACGCCGGCCCGGCGGGCCAGCTGGCCGCCGACCAGCGCCGCCTTCATGAACTCCGGGGTGCCGAACGCCGGCGACCCCGACCGCATGTCCACGTTGGAGGTGAAGCCGCCGTAGACCACCGGCGAGCCGGGCCGCACCAGCTGGGTGAACGCGATCCCGGCCAGCGCCTCCGCGTTCTGCTGCACCAGTGCCCCGGCCAGCGTCACCGGCGCCATCGCGCCGGCCAGCGTGAACGGGGTGACGATCACCATCTGGTTGCGGCTGGAGTACTGCAGGATCCCCTCGAGCATCGGGTGGTCGTAGCGCAACGGCGAGCTCGCGTTGATGACGGTGTGGATCGACGGCTCCCGCTCCAGCGTCTCCGCGTCCACCTGCCGGGCGATCCGCACCATCTCCAGGCAGTCGGCGTTGCGCTCCGCCCCGAGGCTGTACGCGTTCGGCACCTTGTCGCTCAGCGTCAGCAGCGTCCGGGTGGCGTGCAGGTGCCGCACCGACGCGTGCAGGTCGGTCGGCTCGACCGGGTAGCCGCCGTGCACGTGGATCGCGTTCAGCGTCTGCGACAGCCGCACCAGCGCCTCGAAGTCGGCGGCGTTGCCCTCCCGTCGCCCGCCGGCGGTGTCGCCGACGTACGGCGCGCTGGCGACCGAGCCGAAGACGACCGCGTCGCCGCCGATCTCGACGTCGTGAGCAGGGTTGCGCGCATGCAGGCGGAACGAGGCCGGCGCCTCGGCCACAAGCGACTCGACCAGCTCGGCGGGGAAGCGGACCCGGTCACCGTCGACGTCGGCACCGGCCTGGCCCCACAGCAGCCGGGCCCGCGGGTGCAGGAAGTCGATGCCGATCTCGGCCAGCACCCGCAGCGACGCCCGGTGGATCGCCTCCAGCTCGTCGTCGGACACCGCCCGCACCGGCTCGTACGGGCGGCGCAGGGTGCGCCACGGCGGCTGCTGCGGTCCGGTGGGGGCGGCGTCCCGGAAGCGTCGCCTGCCACCGCCGCGACGGCGGCCGGTGTCCTCGGCGGTCATGTGCGGCTCCTCCTCCGGCGGCCCGCGGCTCCGGCCGGGGCGGCGGCCACCGGCAGGGTGACCCGCTCGGCCAGCCGCGGGTAGGGGATGGTCGTGTGCGGGAAGCCCATCGCCTGCACGAAGTGCTCCTGGAACGCCGGCTCGATCGCGGTCTCCACCTTGTCCACCGCGGCCGCCACCTGCTCCACCTCGGCCCGGGCTGCGGTGGACAGCAGCACCATCAGCGCGCCGGTGCCGGCGGAGTTGCCGGCCGGCTCGACCCGGTCGAGGTCGCAGTCCGGCAGCAGGCCGAGCACCATCGCGTACGTCGGGTCGATGTGGCTGCCGAACGCCCCGGCCAGCCGGATCCGGTCCACCTCGTGCACCCCGAGCCGGTCCATCAGCAGCCGGCAGCCGGCCTGCAGCGCGGCCTTGGCCAGCTGGATCGCCCGCACGTCGGCCTGCGTGACCTCGAGCACCGGGTCGTCCCACAGCCGGAAGCCCAGCGTCCGGCCGTGCTCGACGAACCGGTCGGAGTCACGGCCCTCCGGGCGCACCAGCCGGCCGTCCTGGGTGACCACCCCGGCGAGGAACAGCTCGGCCACCGCCTCGATGATCCCCGAGCCGCAGATGCCGGTGATCCCGGTCCGCCGGACGGCGCGGGCGAAGCCGGCGTCGTCCGACCACAGCCCGCAGCCGACCACCTTGAGCCGCGGCTCCAGCGTCGCCGGGTCGATCCGGACCCGCTCGACCGCGCCGCGGGCGGCGCGCTGGCCACCCGTGACCTGGGCCCCCTCGAAGGCCGGGCCGGTGGGGGAGGAGCAGGCGAGCAGCCCCTCGTCGTTGCCCAGCACGATCTCGGCGTTGGTCCCCACGTCGACCAGCAGGCTGAGCTCGGAGCCGCGGTGCGGTCCCTCGGCGAGCACCATCGCCGCGGTGTCCGCGCCGACGTGCCCGGCGATGCACGGCGGGGCGTAGGCCTGCGCGCCCGGGTGCACGTCCAGCCCGAGGGTGCGCGCCGGCACCGTCACCTGCTCGGTGGTGGCGAGCGCGAACGGTGCGGTGCCGAGCTCGCGGGGGTCGAGGCCGAGGGCGAGATGGTGCATCACCGGGTTGCCGACCAGGGTGACCTCGAGCACCGAGTGCGGCTCGACGCCCGCGTCTCGGGCCAGATCGGCGACCATCTCGGCCATCGCCTCGCGCACCGCCGCGGTCAGCCGCTCGGCGCCGTCGGGGTTCATCAACACGTACGAGACCCGGCTCATCAGGTCCTCGCCGTAGCCGATCTGCGGGTTCATCCGGCCGGCCGAGGCCAGCACCTCACCCGACCCGAGCTCGCACAGGTGCCCGGCCAGGGTGGTCGACCCGATGTCGAAAGCGACTCCGTGCACGGTGTCGCGCAGCCCCGGCCAGACCGCCACCACCTCCGATTCCGCCCGCACCGCGACCGTCACCGCCCGCTTGCCGGCGGCCAGCGCCGGCTGCAGCTCGGCCAGCGCCGCGGGCGCGATCGTCACGCCGGGCAGCTCCCACTGCTCGGCCAACGCGGTCCGCAGCCGCTGCAGGTCGCCGACGGTGCTGGACAGCGTCGGCTCGGGCACCTCGACGTAGCGGAGCAGCAGCACGGGGTCGACCGGCACGGTCGGCCTGCCGACCGTCTTCCGGACGACCTGGCGGTGCACCTGGCTGTCCGGCGGCACGCGCAGCACGGCGTCGCGCAGCACCCGGGCGGCGCAGCCGAGCCGTCGGCCGGGGCCGACCGACCGGCGCCCGCGGTAGTCGGTCTCGGTCGGTCCCGGCGGGCTGAGCCGATCCGTGCCGGCGTCCACCCCCGGCCGCTCGCCGAGCTCGACCTGGCAGCGGCCGCAGATCCCGCGCCCGCCGCAGATCGAGTCCAGGTCCACGCCGAGGCTGCGCGCCGCGTCCAGCACCGTGCTGCCGGCCGGCACCTGGCCGCGCCGGCCGGACGGCATGAAGGAGACGTCGACGAGGTCAGCCACCCGCGGCCGCCGCCCGCCTCCGACTGGTGTCCCGGCGGCCCCGCACCGAGCCGTCCGGGGTGGCGGCCGCGCGGTGCGCGCCGATCCAGGCCGCGCAGTTCCGGTCGTTGCCGGTGAGCACGTCGGCCGCCATCACGGCGGTCCGGATCTCCGGCTCCAGCGGGTTGGTGATCGCCGAGGTGAGCCCGGCGCCGATCGCCATCGTCAGGAAGCCCGCGTTGACCGCCGCCCGGTGCGGCAGCCCGAAGCTGATGTTCGACGCGCCGCAGGTGGTGTTCACCCCGAGCTCCGCGCTGAGCCGGCCGACCAGCCGCATCACCTGGCGGCCGGCCTGGCCGATCGCGCCGATCGGCATCACCAGCGGATCCACCACGATGTCGGACAGCGGGATGCCGTGGTCCTGGGCGCGGTGCACGATCCGCCGCGCCAGCTCGAAGCGGACGTCGGGGTCCTCGGAGATCCCGTTCTCGTCGTTGGTGATCGCGACCACCGCCGCGCCGGCCCCGGCGACCAGCGGCAGCACCGACTCCAGCCGATCCTCCTCGGCGGTCACCGAGTTCACCAGCGGCTTGCCGTCGTACACGGCCAGGCCGGCCTCCAACGCGGCGACGATCGAGGAGTCGATGGACAGGGGCACGTCGGTCAGCGTCTGCACCTGGCGGATCGCCTCGGCCAGGATCGCCGGCTCGTCGGCCAGCGGGATGCCGGCGTTCACATCCAGCACGCGCGCGCCGGCCTCGACCTGGGCCAGCGCGTCGGCGCAGACCCGGCTGTAGTCACCGGCCTTCATCTCGGCGGCCAGCTGCTTGCGACCGGTCGGGTTGATCCGCTCGCCGATGACGACGAACGGCCGCTCCGGCCCGAGGACGACCTCGCGGGTCGCCGAGCTGATGACGGTCTCGGTCACGGGGCGTCCTCGGTCTCGGCGTCGGGTGGTGGGCCGGCGAGCCCGCCGGCCCGTACGAGCGCGTTCAGGGCGGTGGAGGGGTAGCGGTCCTGGAGCGCGGCGACCTCGGCGTCCACCTCGGCCTGGAGGTCCGGGCCGCAGCCGCGGGTGCGCCGGTCCCACTGCGCCAGGTAGTCCTCCGACCCGTCCAGCCCGGCCTGCATCGCGGCCCGGTCGACGGCAGCGGAGAAGCGGGCGTGCAGCTCGGCGCGGACGGTCTCGCCCTGGTGGCTGGCCACCACCTGGGTCGGGATGTCACGCCACCAGATGACCGACAGCTGCGGTTCGGCCGGACCGCTGCTGCGTCGTCGTCCGCTCACGAGGCAGTCGTCTCCAGCGGCCGCCGGCCGAGCTGGAGCAGCACCGGCTGGACCTCACCGGTGCCGACCGCGCGGTGCTCGAAGCGCAGTCCGAGTCGATCGGCCGCCTCCTGCGCCTCGGCGAGCAGCCGCTCGGTCGGGAACTGGGACAGGTAGACCAGCCGGGTGTAGTTGCCGAAGTAGTCGTCGCGCAGCTGTGGCCAGCGGTCCAGCCCGAGCCCGCGCCACACCAGCCGGTCGAACTGCCGCACCAGGAAGTCGGTGAGGTAGAAGGTGGTCGGCTCGGCGTCCTGCATCTCGGCGAACTCGGCGCTGCCGGTGAAGAACTCGTAGCAGTGCGCGCCGGGGAGCCGCGAGACGCCGTGGCGGTCCAGCACCGCGTCCAGCCGGCCACCGGTCCCGCAGTCGCCGTAGCCGACGAAGACCTCGTCGTATCCGCCGCCGGGTCGGTCCCGCAGCGCCACCAGCCGCTCCTCGACCGCGGCCGGGATCAACTGCGGGGTGTTGTGCAGCCCGGCCGGGAGGTAGGAGAAGTCGAGGGCGTCCAGCCCGTCGTGATCGGCGAGCATCTTCAGCTCGCGGGCCAGCGCCCCGCAGGCCAGCACGAGCACCCGGCGCGGTGCGCCGGCGCGGTCACCCGGCCGCGGCGAGGTCACGGCGGGACCTGAGCAGGGTTTGGGCCATCTCGGCCGCGACGGCCGCGTCCCGGCAGTACCCGTCGGCGCCGATCGCGTCGCCGAACTCCTCGTTCAGGGGGGCGCCGCCGACCAGGACGATGTAGCGGTGCCGGAGCCCGCGGGTGACCAGCTCGTCGATGACCACCTTCATGTACGGCATCGTCGTGGTGAGCAGCGCGGACATGCCGAGGATGTCCGGCTGGTGCTCCTCCAGCGCGTCGAGGTAGGCCTGCGCGTCGATGTTGATGCCGAGGTCGATCACCTCGAAGCCGGCACCCTCCAGCATCATCCCGACCAGGTTCTTGCCGATGTCGTGGATGTCGCCCTTGACGGTGCCGAGCACGACCTTGCCGATCTGCTCGGCGCCGGTCTCGGCGAGCAGCGGCCGCAGCACGGCCATCCCGGCCTTCATCGCGTTGGCGGCGAGCAGCACCTCGGGGACGAACAGGATGCCGTCGCGGAAGTCCACGCCGACGATCCGCATCCCCTCGACCAGCGCGTCGTTCAGCACCCGCTGCGGGCCCCAGCCGCGCTCGAGCAGGATCTCGGTGCCCTGCAGGATCTCGTCGGCCAGCCCGTCGTAGAGGTCGTCGTGCATCTGGGTGACCAGCTCGTCGTCCGGGAGCGTGGTCAGATCCAGCTCGGTCTCGCTCATGGCGGCCTCCGTGTTCCGTTGGCGGTGCGCCCCGCCGCCGGTGTGCTGCGTTCCGCTATGCGGAACTGTGCTGCCTGACAGAAAACGGTACGCATGCAGGGGAGCGATTGTCGAGCGCAACCCGCGATTTCTGGCCGAGCGTTATCCGTACACCGAGAACGAGCTGTCCGGGTGGACGACCCGGTTGCGCCGGAACACGCCCAGGTCGATCGGCAGCCCGGTGTGCTCGCCGGCGACCACCAGCGGCTCGGCGTCGTGGTCGTGGCCGGCCTCCACCGCCCCGATCAGCTCGGCCAGGCAGTGCGCGGCCACCGGCGCGTTCTTGAACTGGTTGCCCGACGTGCCGATCGCGACGTAGAAGCCGTCCAGGTCGGTGCGGTCGTAGATCGGGATCCAGTCGTCGGCCACGTCGTACAGCGCGGCCACGCCCTGTGGGCGGGTCGGCACCTCGAGGTCGGGCAGCCGGCGGGCCGCGCGCAGCACCTGGCGCTCGAAGCCGGCCGCGGTGACCGACCGGTTGTAGTCGTCGGGGTCGTCCACCCACTCCTGCGGGTCGCAGGCCGGGTCGAGCGAGCCGACCAACAGGTTGCCGCCGACCTCGGGCCGGACGTAGATCCCGGTGTCCCCGTCGGCTACCGGGCAGGCCTCGTCCGGCGGCAGCGTCTTCGGCCCGTGCACGTGGTGCACCTCATGTCGCAGCGGCCGGGTGCCGATCCGCATCGTGTCGGCCAGCCCGGCGAGCGCGTTGACGGCGCCGGAGTGCGGGCCGGCGACGTTGACGACCACCGGCGCGGCGATCGCGCTGCCGTCGGACAGCTGCACCCCGGTGACCCCGTCATCGGTCCGGTCGATGGCTGTGACGGAGACGCCGAACCGGAACCGGCCGCCGTGCGCCTCGGCGGCGCGCTGCAGGTTGTGCGTCGCGAGCTGCGGGTCGTTGACGTAGCCGGCGTCCGGGGTCCAGATCGCCCCACCGAGCCGGCCCTCGGCCTCGTCCCAGAACGCGTCGTCCTCGATCGGCGCGGGCGGGCCGAAGGCCCCGACGTCCAGGGCCGGCACCCGGCGGGCCAGCTCGGCGGTGTCCCAGTCCTCGTACGGGATCCCGACCTCGTCGAACAGCGGCACGCAGCGCTCGTGCTGGCCGCCCGGCTCCTTGAGCAGCAGCATCCCCGTTCGCAGCAGTCGGGCGTGACCGCGCTCGTCGTGCGGGCCGACGAAGTCCGGCCACTCCCGCCAGTAGTGCAGGCCCTCCCAGGCCATCGCCACCCCGGCGTGGGTGGAGTAGCTGAACCGCACGATGGCGCTCGAGTTGCTGGTCGAGCCGTAGCCGGCGGCGGGCAGCGGGTCGACGTTGAGCGTCCGACGACCGCGGCGGCCGAGCTCGTGCGCCACGGCCGCGCCGATCACCCCGGCGCCGATGATGACGACGTCCGCGTCCTGGTCCGGCATCCGGTGTCTCCTCTGGCTGGGGGGTTGCCCGCTGCGCGGTTCCGTCCCGCATCGTGGTTCACACGATAGGCTGTTCTCCCCGATCCGTGGAGGACCATGCCCAGCGTCCAGTCAGTCGAGCGCGCGTTCGCGATTCTCGAGATCGTCTCCGACGGCGCGTCCGGCGTGACCGAGATCGCCGGCCGGTCGGACCTGCCCAAGTCGACCGTCGCCCGGCTGCTGTCGACCCTCGAGGACCTGGGGGTGGTCGAGCGGGTGGAGGACGGGTCGGACTACCAGCTCGGGGCCCGGCTGCCGCAGATGCTCGGCCCGGTGGACCTGACCGCCCGGCTGGTCGACACCGTCCGACCGCACCTGGAGTGGCTGGCGCTGCAGCTCGGCGAGGGCACCGGTTTCAGCGTCCCGAGCGGCTCCGCGGTCCAGATCGCCGCTCAGGTGGACGGGCCGCACGCCGTACAGGTGCGCGACTACACCGGCGAGCTGTTCCCGGCACACGTCGGCGCGCCCGGGGTGGCGATCATGGCGGAGTGGGGCGAGGCGGAGCTGGATCGCTACCTCGCGCACCCGCTGACCGCCTACACCGAGCACACCGTGGTGCACCCCAAGCAGATCCGCGAGCGGCTCGCGCAGGCGCACCGCGACGGCGTGTGCTGGGTGCACGAGGAGTTCGCCGACGGGATCTCCTCGGTGGCCGCGGTCGTGCGCAGCCCGAAGGGCCGGGTGCTCGGCTCGCTGTACGCGCACGGACCGACGTACCGGTTCCCGGCGGCGGACAGCGCGGAGTGGACGGCGGACCTGATCAAGCGCACCGCCGCCCAGGTGCTCACCCCCGCCGCCACCACCTGACCCACCCCGCCCCCTGTTCACGATCCGCGACTTTTGCAGCCCCTCCCGCCCGTCGAAGGAGCACGCGATCCAGACGTTCCTGCCGTACCCCGACTTCGCCCGGACCGCGGCCGTCCTCGACAACCGGCGACTCGGCAAGCAGCGGGTCGAGACGCTGCAGATCATGCAGGTGCTGCTGGGGCTGCGATGGGACACCGCTGCCGGTGTGATCGAGGCCTATCAGCCAAGGGGTTGGCGTACCCATCCGGCGGTGCTGATGTGGCGGGGGAGCGAGGCTGTGCTCGGCCGCTACCAGGAGGTCACCTGCCTCGAATGGACCACTCGGGGGTTCGGGGACACCTGCGCGGTCAAGACGGCCGGGCTGCTGCGCACCGCCGGCCTCTCGCCGGACGGGGATGCGGTGGGCCGCGACGAGCAGGCGCCCTCCTGGCTCGGCGACCAGGACCTGCACCGTTCCCATCAGTCCAACCTGGTGCGCAAGGACCCGGAGCACTATCGGCCGTTGTTTCCCGGCGTGCCCGACGACCTGCCGTACGTGTGGCCGATGGCGGTGGACCGGTGACGCCGGTGCGGGCCGGCGCGGGCCGGCCCTGCCGGTTCGCCGAGTCCGGTGTGTACTGAGGGCATGCCGTTGCGTGGGGAGTACGCGCCGAGTCCGTCCCGCCGGGCGCGTGAGCAGGTGGACACGTACGAGAGCTCGGGTGGGACCGCGGGGACGACGATGCGCGGGATGCCGGTGGTGATCCTCACCAGTCTCGGCGTCCGCAGCGGCAAGATCCGGAAGACTCCGCTGATGCGAGTCGAGCACGAGGGCCGGTATGCCGTCGTCGCCTCGCAGGGCGGAGCGCCCACGCACCCGGTCTGGTATCACAACCTGGTCGCCGAGCCGCGAGTCGAGCTGCAGGACGGCTCGGTCCGGCAGGACATGATCGCCCGCGAGCTCAGCGGGACCGAGCGCGACGAGTGGTGGCAGCGGGCGGTAGCGGCATTCCCCGACTACGCCGGCTACCAGAGGAAGACCGACCGGCTGATTCCGGTGTTCGTGCTCGAGCCCGCTGACCGCTGACCCGCCATCCCCGCGCCGCTCACCCCCCTCACCCCCGCGCCCCCTCACCCCCTCACGATCCGCGAGTTTTGCAGCGGCCAGGTCGGCGCCGGTCTGCAGAAGTCGCGGATCGTGGGCGAGGGGGGTGCGGCGCCGGTCTGCAGAAGTCGCGGATCGTGGGCGAGGGGGGGCTGTGCCGGTCTGCAGAAGTCGCGGATCGTGGGCGAGGGGGGGCTGTGCCGGTCTGCAGAAGTCGCGGATCGTGGGCGAGGGGGGAGGGGGGCGGGGGCGGGGGCGGGTTAGCGGTAGCGGCGGGCGACGCTCTCGTGCTCGGAGTCCCCCGGCGCCCAGGCGGTGATCCACGGGCCGGTGCCCTCCGACGGGTCCAGCACGCCGGTCTCCAGCCAGGTGAACTGACCGTCCAGGACCTGGCGCGCCAGCCGGGTGTCCAGGTCGTCGGTGTTGTTCCACAGCCGGTCGAACAGCGCCTCGACCCGGCCGCGGGACTGCTGGCAGAAGGCGTCCGCCAGCTCGTAGGCGGACGCGCCCCGCGCCGGGTCGTCGGCGCGCAGCATCTCGGCGCGGGAGCAGGCCGCGGCCATCGCGAACAGCTCCGCCCCGATGTCGACGATCCGGGCGAGGAAGCCCTGCCGGTGCTCCAGCCCGGCCTGCCACCGGCTCATGCCGTAGAAGGTCTGCCGGGCCAGCTTGCGCGACGACCGCTCGACGAAGCGCAGGTGCCGGGCCAGCCGGCCGAACTCCGCGTACGACGTCGGCACGTTGCCCTTGCCGGTCACCAGCTGGGGCAGCCACTTGGCGTAGAACCCGCTGGCGTTCGCGGCCGCCTTCGCCTTGCTCCTCAGGTCGGCGTCGGCCGAGGCCAGGTCACCGGCTGCGGACAGGTGCGCGTCGACGGCCTCCCGGGCGATCAGCAGGTGCATGATCTCGGTCGAGCCCTCGAACACCCGGTTGATCCGCAGGTCGCGCAGGATCTGCTCGGCCGGCACCGCTCGCTCCCCGCGGGCCCGCAGCGAGTCGGCGGTCTCGAACCCGCGCCCGCCCCGGACCTGCACCAGCTCGTCGGCGATCTGCCAGGCCATCTCGCTGGCCCACAGCTTGGCCAGCGCGGCCTCGATCCGGATGTCCTTGGTGCCGGCGTCGGCGAGCTGCGCGGACAGGTCCAGCACCGCCTCCAGCCCGAACGTGGTCGCGGCCATGAACGACACCTTGTGCGCGACCGCCGCGTGCGCGCCGACCGGGCGGCCCCACTGCACCCGCTCGGACGACCACTCGCGGGCGATCTTCAGACACCACTTGCCGGCCGCGGCGCACATCGCCGGGATCGACAGCCGGCCGGTGTTCAGCGTGGTGAGCGCGATCTTCAGCCCCTCACCCTCCTTGCCCAGCCGGTTGTCCACCGGCACGCGGACCTGGGAGAAGCGGGTGACGCCGTTCTCGATCCCCTTCAGCCCCATGAACGCGTTCCGGTGCTCGACGGTGATCCCCGGCGAGTCCGCCTCCACCACGAACGCACTGATGCCGCCGCGGCCCCCGTCGTGCTTCGGCACCCGGGCCATCACGACCAGCAGCTCCGCGATCACGCCGTTGGTGGTCCACAGCTTGACCCCGTCGATCAGGTACGCGGAGCCGTCCTCGGTCGGAGTCGCGGTGGCGCCCATCCGGGCCGGGTCGGACCCGACGTCGGGCTCGGTGAGCAGGAAAGCGCTCACCGCGCCGCCGGCACACCGCGGCAGGTAGGCCTGCTTCTGCTCCGGCGTCCCGAACATCTTCACCGGCTCCGGCACGCCGATGGACTGGTGCGCGGAGATCAACGTGCCGAGGCTCGGGTGCACCGAGCCGATCAGCATCAGCGCTCGACCGTAGTAGGCCATCGTCAGGCCGAGGCCGCCGTACTCGCGCGGGATCTTCATCCCGAAGACGCCGAGCTCGGCCAGGCCGTTGATGTACTCGTCCGGGATTCGCGCCTCGCGCTCGATCACGCCGGAGTCGAGCGTCTCGCAGTAGGCCCGCAGCCGGTCGAGGAAGGCCTCGCCCCGGGCCGTGTCGTCGGCGTCGGCGCGCGGGTGCGGGTGGATCAGCGACAGGTCGAAGCGGCCGAGGTAGAGCTCCTTGGCGAAGCTCGGGCGGGTCCATCCCGACTCGCGGGCGGCCTCGGCGACCTCGCGGGCCTCCTGCTGGCTGACGTCGCGGGTGACGCCCGCGCCTCGGCTCGCTTCCGGCTGCGCGTCGGTACGCGGTCCGGCCGGGCGAGCTGCGGGGTCAGCGGTCTGGTCGGTGACGTCGGTGCTCACAGGGATCCCTTCGACGACTCAGGTGCGGCCATTGTTACCCGTCGGTATGGTGCGGGCAACGGCGGGTCCGCCCGACAGCGGGCGGCCCAGTCGCCGTAGCACCGCGCGGGCGGCCCGGCGTCCGGACACCAGCGCACCCTGGGTCGACGGCGTGTCCCGGTGGTCACCGGCCACGAACAACCCGTCGCCGAGGTCGACCGGCTTGCGGAGGTCGAGCGGTGGACCGGCGGCCGGCAGCGCCGCGGCGATGGCGTCGGTGCGGACCAGGTCCCAGCCGGTGACGTCCGTCGCCAGCATCAGCCCCAGCTGCCGGCGGACCGCCGCCTCGACGTCGGTGCCGAGGTGGTGACCGACCAGGCTCGCGGCGACCAGGGCCCCGTCGGCGCAGTACGAGGGTGCGGCGTCGGAGACCACGGCCACGTTGACCACCGGACCGCGCCGGTCGCCGTCCACGTGCAGCAGCGGCCGGCCGGACGGCACCGGCGAGGCGGGAGCCCGGAACCACAGGGTCGTCAGCGAGCGGACCGGTGGCGGCGGCCGGCCGAGCAGCTCCGCGGCCGCGAGCGCGTCCGAGGCCACGACGACCGCGGCCGCCTCCTCCCGGCCGGAGCCGGTGCGTACGCCCGATCCGGACACCTGGCGGACCGGGGTCTGCAGCCGCACCGTGCCGGCCGGCAGGCCGCCCGCCAGCTGCTCCGGGAGTGCCTGCATCCCGGCGGCCGGGAGGGACGGCGAGCCGCGGGCGAAGCTGCGCAGCACCAGGTCGACGTAGCGCCGCGACGTCTGCTGCTCGTCCTCACCGAGCACGCCGGCGAGGAACGGCTCGAGGACCGAACGGCGCAGCCCGCCGCGCAGCCCCGCGGCGTCGAACGCCGCACCCCAGGCCACGTCCGGGCGGCGTTGCAGCCGCCGCACCGGCTCGACGGCGACCCGGGCGACGTAGGCGGCAAAGCGGGCCTTCTCCAGCGGGCTGCCGGTGTCCGGGCTGCCGAGGCCGGCGAGCAGTCCGGGCAGGCCGCCGGGGCGGCGCAGCGGGTCGACCAGCGTGCTGCGTCGACCCTCGCCGCCGACCGCGACCACGCCGGGGTCGAACGGATGCAGCCGAAGCGCGGGCAGGTCGACGAGGCCGCGCAGCGCCGGGTAGGCGGGGTTCAGCAGCTGGAAGCCCCGGTCGAGCAGCATGCCGTCCACCCGATCGGTGCGGATCCGACCGCCGACCCCGTCGGACGCCTCCAGCACCGTGACCTCGAGGCCGGCCTCGACCAGCACCCGGGCGGCGGTGAGCCCGGCCAGACCGGCGCCCACCACGACGACGTCGGACCGGGGCGCAGGCACATCGCGACGCTACCCGCGACGACCCCCACCCCCAGCCGCTCGCGATCCGCGACTTCTGCAGCCGGCGGTTCCCGCGACGACCCGCAGCCACCGCGAACGAGCGACTAGGGTCGCGGCCATGTCGGCCGACGGGGGGCCCTGATGGCGCTCCACCTGCACCGGTCCGAACGCGCCGACCCCCTGGTCACCGCGCTGGCGCAGGAGCTCGCGACCGGAACCCCTGATCCGTTCGCGCCCGAGGTGGTCGCGGTGCCGGCGCGAGGAGTGGAGCGCTGGCTGACCCAGCGGCTGTCACACCACCTGGGGGCCGCCGACGGAGCGGACGGGGTGAGCGCGAACATCACCTTCTGCTCGCCGACGCGACTGGTCGCGCAGGTGCTGGCGGCCGCCGGCGGGATCGACCCGGACGACGACCCGTGGCCGGAGGGCCGCTCGGTCTGGACCCTGGTCGAGGTCATCGACGGCTGCGTCGGTGCGGACTGGTGCGCGCCGCTGGCCCGGCACCTGACGGCGGGCTCGGACCGGCGGTTCGTCGCCGCCCAGCACCTGGCCCGGTTGTACGCGTCGTACGCCCAGCAGCGCGGGGCGCTGCTGCGGGACTGGGCCGCCGGGGCCGACACCGACGGCGCCGGCCAGCCGCTGGCCGACGACCTGCGCTGGCAGGCCGAGCTGTGGCGGCGGCTGCGGGCGGCGATCGGCACCCCGAGCCCGGCGGAGCGGCAGGACACCGCCTGTGCGGCGTTGCGCACCGACCCGCAGCTGGTGGACCTGCCGGACCGGCTGTCGCTGTTCGGGCCGACCCGGCTGACCACCGAGCAGGTGGCGGTGCTCGCCGCGCTGGCCGAACACCGCGACGTGCACCTGTGGCTGCCACACCCGTCGGCGGTGCTGTGGGACCGACTCGACGGGCTCCCGACCGCCGCCACCCGGCCGCGGCGTCGGGCAGACCCCAGCGCCGTGCTCCCGGCGAACCGGCTGCTCGCGTCGCTCGGTCGGGACGCCCGGGAGATGCAGCTGCTGCTCGCCGAGGCGGGGCCGGTGGCCTCCGACCAGCACCACCGGCTGGAGCAGCGCCGGAACACCCTGCTGGGCCGCGTGCAGCAGGATCTGCGCGACGACGTCGCTGCACCCGGGCGGTCGCGTGATGTGACGCGCGGAGACGACCGCAGCCTCCAGGTGCACGCCTGTCACGGCCGGGCCCGCCAGGTCGAGGTGCTGCGGGAGCTGCTGCTCGGGCTGCTCCAGGCCGACCCGACGCTGGAGCCGCGGGACGTGCTGGTGATGTGCCCCGACATCGAGTCGTATGCCCCGCTGATCTCGGCCACGTTCGGGCTGGGAGCCGCCGTCGACGGTCCGCACGAGCCGGCCGAGCACCCCGGCCACCGGCTGCGGGTGCGGCTGGCGGACCGGTCGCTGCGCCAGACCAACCCGCTGCTGGCCACGCTGGCCAGGCTGCTCGACCTCGCCGACGGCCGGGTGACCGCGTCCCAGGTGCTCGACCTGGCGGCGCTGGCACCGGTCCGGAGGCGGTTCCGGCTGGACGACGACGATCTCGAGCGGATCCGGGACTGGGTGGCCGGGTCGAACGTCCGCTGGGGCCTGGATGCGGCGCACCGGGCGCCGTACGACCTGGCCGCGGTGCCGCAGAACACCTGGCAGGCGGGTCTCGACCG
Source organism: uncultured Actinomycetota bacterium (assembly GCA_963704295.1). Taxonomy (GTDB): domain Bacteria; phylum Actinomycetota; class Actinomycetes; order Propionibacteriales; family Nocardioidaceae; genus JACCVL01. The sequence continues at coordinate 2,720,673 of OY969884.1, forward strand.
GCTGCTGCTCGGCGTCACGATGGCCGAGGACGACCTGCGCTGGCTCGGGCTGGCCCTGCCGCTGGACGACGTGGACAGCACCGACGTCGACCTCGCCGGCCGGCTGGCCGAGCTCGTCGACCGGCTCGGCACGGCGCTCGACGGCCTGACCGGCGAGCAGCCGCTGGACGCCTGGCTGGGTGCGCTGTCGGGGGCCCTCGACACCCTCACCGCGGTGGGGGAGGCGGACGGGTGGCAGCTCACCCAGGCCCGCCGGGAGCTCGCCGACGTGGCGGCGGGCGCGACCGGTCGGACCGGCACCCGGTTGCGGCTGGGTGACGTCCGGTCCCTGCTCGCGGACCGACTGCAGGGCCGGCCCACCCGGGCCGGCTTCCGCACCGGCAACCTGACGATGTGCTCGATGGTGCCGATGCGGTCGGTGCCGCACCGGGTGATCTGCCTGCTGGGCCTGGACGACGGCGTCTTCCCGCGCAGCGCCGGGGTCGACGGCGACGACGTGCTGGCTCGCGACCCGCTCGTCGGCGAGCGCGACCGTCGCAGCGAGGACCGCCAGCTGCTGCTGGACGCGGTGCTCGCCGCCGAGGAGCACCTCGTCATCCTGTACACCGGTGCCGACGAGCGCACGAACGCGGTCCGACCGCCGGCGGTGCCGCTGGGCGAGCTGCTGGACGTCGTCGACGCGTCCGTACGTGACCGGGTCGTCGTCCGGCACCCGCTGCAGCCGTTCGACCCGCGCAACTTCACCGCCACCGGACCGAACCCGGAGTCGTTCAGCTTCGACCGCACCGCGCTCGCCGGCGCCAGGGCGGCGGCTCGGCCGCGGCGCGCTCCGGACCCGTTCCTCGCCGACCGCCTGCCCGCGCCACCGCCGGCGGGAGCCGCTGCGGACATCGCGGAGCTGGGGCCGCTGATCCGGTTCCTCGAGCACCCGGTACGCGGCTTCCTCCGTCAACGGCTCGGCGTCGCGGTCCCGGAGCCCGGCGAGGAGCTGGACGACGCGCTGCACGCCGAGCTCGACGGGCTGCAGAAGTGGGTCATCGGCGACCGGTGGGTCGCGGACCGGCTGGCTGGGGGAAGCGTGGACAGCTGCCGGGAGGCGGCTTGGCGACGTGGCGAGCTGCCCCCGGGACGGCTCGGCAGCGAGGTGCTCGCCGAGGTCATCGACAAGGCCGAGCCGCTGGTCGCGGCCGCTGCGTCCGCACCGCCGGGGCGAGCCGGGCACCGCGGACCTCGCCGTCGCCCTGCCCAGCGGCTGCTCGCTCACCGGCACCGTGGGGAGCCTCTACGCAGGCACCGTGCTGCGCACGACCTACTCCCGGTTGGCGGCCAAGCACCGGGCGCGGGCCTGGACCCAGCTGCTCGCGCTGGCCGCAGCCCGCCCGGACGAGTCCTGGCGCGCGGTCACGCTCGGCCGGTGGAGCGGGGGCGTGTCCGTCGCGGTCGCCGTGGCGCCGCCCGCGCACGAGGCGGCCGCGGTGCTCGACCTGCTGGTCGACCTCCGGGGCCGCGGGCTGTGCGAGCCGCTGCCGCTGCCGCTCGACCCATCCCTCCGGTACGCCACGGTGCGGGCGCGGGGAGACACCGAGGAGGAGGCGGAGGCGTCGGCGCGCAAGGACTGGGACAACGGCTTCGAGGACCGTGACTACCGCACCGTCTGGGGCCCGCAGCCGACGTTCGAAACCGTGCTGGCGCAGCGGGCCTCCGACGCGGACCAGGCGCCGGACGCTGCCGCGCGCGAGACGTCACGGTTCGGCGCGCTGTCGTGTCGGCTGTGGTTCCCGCTGCTCGCGGCCGAGGCGGTGCACCGGCTGTGAACACCGTGCCCACCTTCGACGTCTGCGGCGAGCTGCCCACCGGCAGCACCGTGCTGGAGGCGAGCGCCGGCACCGGCAAGACGTTCACGATCGCCGCGTTGGCCACCCGCTACGTGGCCGAGGGTCGGGCCGAGCTGGGTGAGCTGATGCTCGTCACGTTCGGCCGAGCGGCGACCCAGGAGCTTCGCGAGCGGGTGCGCGAGCGGCTGGTGGACACCGAGCGGAGGCTGGCCGAGCCGTCCTCGGCGCGCTCCGCCGGGGACTCGCTGGTCCGGCACCTGGCCGCGGGGCCGGACGACGAGGTGGCGCTGCGTCGCAAGCGGCTGGCGACCGCGCTCGCCGACTTCGATGCGGCGACGATCGCGACCACCCACGGCTTCTGCCAGCAGATGCTCACGGGTCTCGGGGTGGCCGGCGACTTCGAGCCCGACGGCAGCTTCGTCGAGAGCATCGACGACCTCGTGGTCGAGGTCGTCGACGACCTGTACCTGCGCAGGTACGGCCGGCCCGCGGCGGAGTCGCCGCAGATCACCTACGGCGACGCGTTGCGCACGGTGCGGGCAGCCGTGGCCGACCGGCACGCCGCCCTGGTGCCCACCGACGCCGACCCCGGGTCGCTCCCGGCGCTGCGGGAGGGCATCGCCCGGGAGGCGCGCGCCGAGGTGCAGCGACGCAAGCGCCGCCGTCGGCTCCTCGACTACGACGACCTGCTGACCCGGCTGCGGGGCGCGCTGGCCGACCCGGTGTCCGGCCCGGCGGCGCGAGCGAGGATCCGGGACCGCTACCGGGTGGTGCTGGTCGACGAGTTCCAGGACACCGACCCCGTCCAGTGGGAGATCCTCCGCCTGGCGTTCGCCGGCACCACCACGATGGTCCTGATCGGCGACCCGAAGCAGGCGATCTACGCCTTCCGCGGCGGTGACGTGGTCACCTACCTCGGTGCGGTCGCCGACGCGACCGACACCGCCACGTTGGGGCGCAACCAGCGAAGTGACGCCGCGCTGCTCGGCGCCCTCGACCGGGTCTTCCAAGGCGCCGCGCTCGGCTCCCCCGACATCGTCGTCCGGACGGTGGAGTCGGCCCACCCGGGTCGTCGGCTGTCCGGCGCCCCGGTCGACGCCCCGCTGCGGCTGCGGGTGGTGCGGCGGGACCGGCTGGGGGTCCGCCCCGGCAAGCTCCCGCCGGTGGACCGGGTGCGCGACCTGGTCGCCGCGGACGTCGCCACGGACGTGGCCCGGCTGCTGGCAGCGCCGACCCGGCTCACCGTCGGCGGTGACCCGCGTCCGGTCGCCCCCGCGGACGTGGCCGTGCTGGTGCACACCAACAAGCAGGCCGACAAGGTGCGGGCCGCGCTGACCGATGCCGGCGTCCCGGCGGTGCTGACCGGTGCGGTGAACATCTTCGCCACCGAGATGGCGACGCAGTGGCTGATCCTGCTGCAGGCCCTGGAGCAGCCGCACCGGGCAGTACGGGCCCGGACGGCGGCGCTCGGCAGCTTCGTCGGCTGGAGCGCGGCTGAGCTGGCGGCCGCAGGGGACGACGCGATGGACACGCTCGGACCGCTGCTGCGCGAGTGGTCCGACGTGCTGGCCGCCCGCGGCGTCCCGGCGCTGCTCGAACTGGTGCTCGCTCGTGGCCTGCCCGAGCGGCTGCTGGCCACCGCCGCCGGGGAGCGGCAGCTGACCGACCTCCGGCACCTCGCCGAGACCATGCACGCCACCTCGGTCGCCGAGGGTCTCGGGACGGCCGCCCTCGTCGAGTGGCTGCAGCGCCGGATCGCCCTGGCCGCGGCCAACGACGACGTCGCCGAGGAGCGCACCCGTCGGCTGGACTCCGACGCGGCCGCCGTGCAGGTGGTCACCGTGCACCGCAGCAAGGGGTTGCAGTTCCCGGTGGTCTACGTGCCGTTCGGCTGGGACCGCTGGACGCCGTCGACTCCGGAGCTGATGCGGCTGCACGACGTCGACGGTCGCCGGTTGCTGGACGTCGGGGGAGCCACCGGGCCGCGGTACGCCGAGCACCGGGACCGACACGAGGCGGAGGAGGCGGGGGAGACCCTGCGACTGCTGTACGTGGCGCTGACCCGGGCGCAGTGCCAGGTGGTGACCTGGTGGGCGCCGTCCCACAACACGCCCTGCTCGTCGACGCACCGGCTGCTGTTCGGCGAGGTCGAGGCCGGCCGGGAGCCGCCGGCGCGGGTCGCGGTACCCGACGACGAGTCGGTCGCGCGCCGGCTGACGGAGCTGGCGGCGGGATCGGGGGGTGCCGTGCTGCTCGAACAGGTGCCGGAGACGCCGACCGGACGCTGGGAGCCCCCCACCGGTGCCGCCAGCAGGCTCTCGGCCGCGGTCTTCGACCGGCGCCTCGACTCCGCCTGGCGGCGTACCTCGTACACCGCGTTGACCGCGTCGGCACACGAGGCCGACCGGCACCAGGCCGGCGTGTCCAGCGAGCCCACCGAGCCGGTCCTCGACGACGAGACCGACGGGTCGGCGCCGGTGGCCGCCCCCGCTGCCAGCCCGGAGCCGGCCGCCGAGCCGCTGCGTCAGGTGCGCTCGCCGATGCACGCGCTGCCCGTCGGCGCCGGCTTCGGCATCGTCGTGCACTCGGTGCTGGAGCGGGTGGACACCGCGGCGGTCGACCTCGGCGCCGAGCTGGTGCTGCGCAGCCGGGAGGTGCTGGACCGGCGGCTCGGCTCCAGCCTCGACCCGGACGAGCTCGGTGCCGCGCTGCTGCCGACGCTGGAGACGCCGCTCGGCCCGCTGGCCGGCGGCCTGCGGCTGCGAGACGTCGCGCCGGCGGACCGGCTGGCCGAGCTGGACTTCGAGCTGCCGCTGAGCGGCGGTGACAACCCAGGCGGGGCTGCCGCGACCGTCGGCTCGATCGCCGGCCTGCTCCGCCGTGAGCTGCCGCCGGACGACCTCCTCGCCGACTACCCGGCCCGGCTGGACGCGCTCGACGACCAGGCGCTGCGCGGCTACCTGGTCGGCAGCCTGGACGCGGTGCTGAGGGTCCGCGGCCCGGACGGGGAGCCGACCTACCTGGTCGCCGACTACAAGACGAACTGGCTCGGTGGCGGGTTCGACGGCGGCACGAACGATCCGCTGTCTGCCTGGCACTACCGACCGACGGCGCTCACCGAGGCGATGCTCGCGGCGCACTACCCGCTGCAGCTGCTGCTGTACCTGGTGGCGCTGCACCGCTATCTGCGCTGGCGACAACCCGGGTACGCACCGGAGGTGCACCTCGCCGGCGGGCTGTACCTGTTCCTGCGCGGAATGTGCGGCCCGGACACACCGGTGGTGGACGGGCTGCCGTGCGGAGTGTTCGGGTGGCGTCCGCCGGCCGGTCTGGTGGCCGCGCTGTCGCGCCTGCTGGCCGGAGGTGCCGGATGACCGCCGCGGTCTCCGAGGCGCCCGACCCGGCCGACGTCCGGCTGGCGCTCGGGGCGACCGGACTGCTGCGGGACTTCAACCAGGCGGGCGTGCTGGTGGCCGCCGACGTACACGTGGCGCAGCGGCTGGCCCGCCTGGCCGGCGAGCGCGACGAGCCCGTGCTGCTGGCGGTGGCGATCGCGGTGCGCGCGGTGCGGCTGGGCTCGGTCTGCGTGCCGCTGTCGGAGGTGGCGGACTCGGTCGCGCTGGAGGACGAGTCGGGCGTGAACGTCCCCGTGGACCGGACGGCCGGCCAGGACCTGCTGGCCTGGCCCGATCCCGCGGACTGGCTCGCCGCGTGTGCCGACAGCCCGCTCGTCGCGGTCGGCCCCGACGCGCACCCGGAGCGACCGCTGCGACTGGTCGGCGACTTGCTCTACCTCGACCGCTACTGGCGGCAGGAGGAGCTGGTACGCCGGCAGCTCGACGAGCGGGCCGGGCGCACCGGAGCACCGGTCGACCTGGCAGCCTTGCGGAGCGCCCTCGCCCGGCTGTTCGACTCCCCGGCGCCGGACCGGCAACGGCTGGCAGCGGCGACCGCGGCCGTGCGGTCGCTGACGGTGCTCGCCGGCGGACCCGGGACGGGCAAGACGACGACGGTGGCGAAGCTGCTCGAGCTGCTCGCGGCCCAGCCCGGGCCGGCGACGCGGATCGCGCTGGCGGCGCCGACCGGCAAGGCGGCCGCCCGATTGCAGCAGGCGGTGGACGACGCGGTCTCCGCGGGACGGCTGCGGCCCGGCGGGCAGTCGGCGTCGACGCTGCACCGGCTGCTCGGCCGCCGGCCGGGGAGCAACAGCCGGTTCCGCCACGACCGGGACAACCGGTTGCCGTACGACGTCGTGGTGGTGGACGAGACGTCGATGGTGTCGCTGACCCTGATGGCGCGACTGCTGGACGCGCTTCGGCCGGACACCCGGCTGGTGCTGGTCGGGGATCCCGACCAGCTGGCGTCGGTGGAGGCGGGGGCGGTGCTCGGCGACCTGGTCGCCCGTCCGCCGGCCGCGTCGGCGGCGGTGCCCCCCGAGCTGTCCGAGGTGGTGGGTGCCGACCTGCCGGAGCCGGTCGGACCCGCCGGCGGCGAGTTCCGGAACGGGGTGGTGCGGCTCACCACCCCGCACCGGTACGGCCGCGAGATCGGCGCGCTCGCCGAAGCGGTGCAGGACGCGGACCCGGAGCGGGTGCTGGCCATCCTCCGCACCGGCGGGTCGGCGGTGTCGTTCGTGGACGTCCCCGAGGGTGGCGCCCTTGGTGCGGAGCAGCTGAGCGGCCTGCGCGACGATGTGGTCGACGCGGCCCGCGAGCTGACGCTGCCGCCCGCGCCGGTGACGCGCGGACCGCACTGGCCGGGCTGGAGCGGCACCGGCTGCTGTGCGCGCACCGGCGGGGCCCGCACGGCGTCGCCCGGTGGAGCCCGGAGGTGGAGCGCTGGGCCGCCGCGGTGATCGACCCCGCCGAGGGCGGGCCGAGCCGGCAGCCGGAGTGGTACGTCGGGAGGCCGTTGCTGGTCACGACGAACGACTACGAGGTGGGGGTGTTCAACGGGGACACCGGCGTGGTGGTGGACATCGCCGAGCGCGGCCCGATGGCCGCCTTCGGTCGTGGCGGCGAGCCCTGGTTGCTCAGCCCGCATCGGCTGTCCGCCGTGCAGACCGTGCACGCGATGACCGTGCACCGGGCCCAGGGCAGCCAGTTCGGCCGGGTCACGCTGCTGCTGCCGCCGGCCGAGTCCCGGGCGCTCACCCGCGAGCTGTTCTACACCGCGGTCACCCGGGCGCAGCAGCACGTGCGGGTGGTCGGCAGCGAGGACGCCGTCCGCGCCGCGGTGCTGCGTCCCGTCGTCCGGGCCAGCGGCCTGCGTCGAGGCCGTGGCGGCTGACCTGCCCGCTTTGTCCGCGGCTGTCCGCAGCGGATGCCACGTGTTTCCCGGAAAGGGTGGACAGCCTCGCTCGCGAGGAGTTGCGTCGGGGACCTACCGCGACCAGGAAGGCTGTCCCATGGCCGACGTCAGCACGCTTCCCACCACCGACGCTCCAGGCCCGGGCGACGTCGTCCGGCCCGGGGACGAGAACTACGACGAGGCCCGCCGGGTGTTCAACGGCATGGTCGACCGGTCCCCGGCGATGATCGTGCGCTGCCGGGACGCCGGCGGGGTGGCGGCCGCGATCGAGCTGGCCCGGGAGCGCCGGCTCCCGGTGTCGGTGTACGGCGGCGGGCACGGGGTGACGGGGTCGGCGGTGGTGGACGGCGGGCTGTGCATCGACCTGCGTGGCATGAAGACCGTGCTCGTCGACCCGACCGCCCGAGTGCTGGTCGCCGACGCCGGCCTCACCTGGGGCGAGATCGACGCGGCAACGCAGGAGCACGGCCTGGCCGTCACCGGTGGCCGGGTCTCGGACACCGGCGTGGGTGGGCTCGCGCTCGGCAGCGGCAGCGGTTGGCTGGAGCGCTCGTTCGGCTTCACCTGCGACAACCTGCTCGAGGCGGAGGTGGTCACCGCCGACGGCCGGGTCGTGACCGCCTCGGAGACCGAGAACCCCGAGCTGTTCTGGGGGCTTCGCGGTGGTGGTGGCAACTTCGGCATCGTCACCCGGTTCACCCTGCAGCTGCACCCGGTCGGGCCGGTGGTCCTCGGGGGCATGGTGATGTACCCGGCGGACATGGCCGGCGCGGTGACGCGGCACTGGCGCGACTTCATGCTGGACGCCCCGGACGAGGTCGGCACCGGGCTGGCCTTCCTGACCGCGCCGCCGGCTCCGTTCGTGCCCGAGCCGGCGCGAGGCAAACCCGCCGTCGGGATCATCTGCTGCTACTCGGGGATGGTGGAGGACGGGCAGCGAGTGCTGGAGCCGCTGCTGTCGTTCGGTCCGCCAGCGGTCACGATGGTGCAGCCGATGCCGTACGTCGCGGTGCAGCAGCTCATCGACGAGGCCAACCCGAAGGGGATGCGCAACTACTGGTCTGCCGACTTCCTGGCCGAACTGCCGGACGACGCGGTCGACACGCTGGTCGGGCTCGCAACCCGGGCGCCGTCGCCGCTGTCCCAGGTCATCGTCGTCCCCGGCGGCGGCGCGATCTCCCGCATGCCGGAGGACGCCAGCGCATTCGGTGAACGGCACGCCCCGTGGAACGTCCACTACCTGTCGATGTGGCCCGACGCCGAGAACGACGCGGCGAACATCGCGCACACCCGCACGATGGCGCAGGCGATGAAGCCGTGGACGACCGGCCGGGCCTACCTGAACTTCATCGGCGACGAGGGCAGCGGTCGCGTGGCTGCCGCGTTCGGACCGGAGAAGTTCGCGCGGCTGCGGGCGCTGAAGAAGGTGTGGGACCCGGACAACGTGTTCCGGCACAACCAGAACATCCCGCCGGCCGACTGAGTGCCGCAGCGTCAGTCGCCCAGCAGCACGCGGGCGCCGAGCAGCAGCGCGCCGACGGTGACGAGCAGGAAGCACAGCACCCATCCGGTGGCGGGCAGCGGTGTCAGCCGACCCAGCTGGTCGGCGTCGCTGTCACGTGTCCGATGCCGGCGGCGTCGGGACTGCAACTCGACCACCGGGCGCGGCGCGGCGAGCAGGAGGAACCAGGCGACGAGGTAGGCGAACCCCGACTGGGCCTCGGCCGGGAGCCACCACGAGACTGCAAAGACCACGGCGCCGCTCACCAGCACCGACCACAGGCCGAACCAGTTCCGGATCTGCACCAGCAGCAGCGCCAGCAGAACGAGCAGTCCCCAGAGCAGACCGACTGCGTGACCGAGGCCGAGCACTCCGGCGGCGGCCAGCCCGAGCAGTCCCGGTCCGACGTACCCGGCGGCCGCGGTCAGCACCATGCCGACGCCGGTCGGCCTGCCGCGGGAGACCGTCAGCCCGGAGGTGTCCGAATGCAGCCGGATGCCGGCCAGCCGCCGACCGGTCAGCAGCGCCACCAGTCCGTGCGCGCCCTCGTGCACCAGGGTCACCACGTGCCGGGTGACCGGCCAGGCGCCGGGCGCGAGCACCAGCAGGGCGGCGATGAGCGCGGCTCCGGCGACCACCCGGTCGTCCGGCTGCGGCTGCGTGGACGCGATCCGATCCCAGACCTCGCCGAGCAGCGTCACGAACCCAGGATCGCGCAGTCGGCCCCGGCTGCGTCACCGAGCGTCACGGCAGCCTCTACGCAGGTGGAAAGCTCGGTCCGTATCCGGGCATTCCACTTGACCGCCCGACCGACGAGGCGTCGGATGGACGCAGGACCGCAGGGGGCGGGGAACGGTGGCACGTCATGGGCACGGGATCGACGGAGACGAAGCGGCGTCGGCTGCTGCGTGATCGTCCTGCCCTGTCGATGCTGCTCGGCGTCGCCGCCCTGGTCACCGGCATGACGGTGGCCGCGTCCGCATCGACGGTCACCGCCGTCCCGGACCCCACACCGACGACCGGGTCCCCGGCGGTGACCGCGATGCAGGCTGCCGACCTGGCCGTCCGGATGGGGCTGCAGGCGCTGACCGAGCAGACCGAGGCAGCGGTGCAGACCGACGACGAGAGCGCTGCCCGGACAGAGGCGTTCGGTGCCAGCGGCACGGCCCGGGTGCGACCGGCGGTCGCCGGAACGGCACCGGCGGCGACGGTGGCCGCCAACGGCGTGCCGCGACCCGCGCTGCGCGCCTACGTGAACGCCCAGCGGGTGCTGGCCGGAGCCGCGCCGTCGTGTCACCTGTCCTGGGAGCTGCTGGCCGGAATCGGTGCCGTGGAGTCGAACCACGGGCGGTTCGCCGGGGCGGTGGTGGGCGTCGACGGCGTGTCCACGCCGATGATCATCGGCCTGCCGCTGGACGGCTCGCCGGGTGTAGCGGCCATCCGTGACTCCGACGGCGGCCGGCTCGACGGGGATGCCACGTGGGACCGTGCGGTCGGGCCGATGCAGTTCATCCCCACCACCTGGGACGTGGTCGCGGTCGACGGTGACGGTGACGGCCAGCGCGACCCGCACGACCTCGACGACGCCGCCGTCTCCGCCGGCGTGTACCTGTGCGCCGGCGGCGACGACCTGTCCACGCCGAACGGTCGCCGCTCGGCGGTCTTCCGCTACAACCACTCCGAGCAGTACGTGGGCACGGTGCTCTCCTATGCCCGGGCCTATGCGAGCGGGCAGTTCCCGACGCTGGCGGCGAGTGGCGGGTCGGGGGACTCGGTGCAGAGCGCGGACTGGCTGGTCTGGGACGGCGGGGACGGCGCCGGTTCCGGCAGCGGGTCGGGTGTGATCCTCGGCGGTGGTGGCTCCGGCGGCGGTGGCAACGGCGGCGGGTCCAGTGACGGGCCGGCCGGCGGCAACGGCTCCGGCGGCGGTGGCAGCGGCGGCGGTAACGGCGGCGGTAACGGTGGCGGTAACGGCGGTGGCGGTCCCGGCGGCGGTCCCGGCGGCGGCCCCGGTGGCGGCCCCGGTGGCGGTCCCGGTGGCGGTCCCGGTGGCGGCCCCGGTGGCCCCGGCGACCCCGACCCGACGCCGGTGCCGGAGACCCCGCGCCCGCCCACCCCGGCGCCCGAGACGCCGCGCCCGCCCACCGATCCGCCCACCGATCCGCCGACCGATCCGCCCAGCGACCCCCCGAGCGATCCCCCGAGCGATCCCCCGAGCGATCCCCCGAGCGACCCGCCGAGCGACCCGCCGAGCGACCCGCCGAGCGACCCGCCGAGCGACCCGCCGAGCGACCCGCCGAGCGACCCGCCGAGCGACCCGCCGACTGATCCCCCGGGTGACGTTCAGGACGTCGCCGGCGTGCTGGCGAACTGTGTCGCAGGCGCCGAGTCCTGGTGTGTCGGTGACCGCCAGGTCGAAGGGCTCGGCAGCTGGGAGACCGGCCTCGACCTCGACGGTGACTGCACGGTCGAGGCGATGGTGGACGAGCTCGGCGGGCTGGCGAAGGCCGGCGCCGAGGTGGTGGTGCGGCTGCGCACCGAGTCGGGCGGCGCCGTCACTCTGCTCGAGTTCACGGTGGTTCGCGGCCCGACCTGCTAGGGGGTCTGAGACCCTGCCGGCTTCGTCCCCTGGTTCGAGGAGCGGTCAGTCGTCGGAGCGGAGCAGGCTGACCCGCTCTCGAAGGTGCCGGCTCGGCCAGGCGCTCAGCGGCCCGAAGACGGTCAGCAGCGCCGGCATCAGCAGCGAGCGCACCACGAACACATCCACCAGGATCCCGACGCCCATCGCGAACGCGAGCTGGTGGAACGGCGCCAGTGGGACCAGCGCGAGCAGGCCGAAGCTCGCTGCCAACGCCAGGCCGGCGGCGGTGATCGCCCTGGTGGTGCGCGGGATGGCCACGCTGAGCGCCTCGGCGAGGGGTCGGTGCCGGGCCTCGTCCCACACGTGCCCGACACCGAAGATGTTGTAGTCGGACCCGAACGCCAGCAGCAGCACCGCAGCGGCGAACGGGACGTAGAACGTCAGGCCCTGGCCGGGATCGAGCTGCTCGAACACCAGCGTCGTCAGCCCCAGCGTCGCGCCGAGGGACAGCAGCGTCGCCAGCAGCAGGTAGACCGCGGCGACCAGCGCGCGCAGGAACAGCACCAGCATCAGCAGGTTCGCGAGCAGCGCGGCGAAGGCGATCCGGAACAGGTCGCGTTCGGTCTGCTCCACCAGGAACGCCGCGGTCGCGCTGTCCCCGGCCAGCCCGGAGGTCACCCCGGTGACCCCGCTGTCGGCAACCAGGTCCGGCAGTCGGTCTGCGAGTGCGGCGACGGTGTCGACCGCCGCGGCACCGAGCGGGTCGTCCTCGAGCACGAGCAGGTAGCGGGCCGCCTCGCCGCTGCGTGCCAGCAGGACCCCGGCCTCTATCGGTACGGGCTGTGAACCCGGGCCGAGCACACCGGCGACGCCGGGCTGCTCGGCCAGCCGGTCGCCGAGGCGTTCCAGCCGGACCCGCTGTGAGCCCACGTCCGGGCCCTCGAGCAGCACGACGGTGGGGGAGAGGATGCCCGGCGCGAAGCCAGCCTCGGCGCTGAGCGCTGCGGTCCGAACGACCGTGTCCTCCGGCAGCGACTTGACGAACGAGACCCCCAGTTCGAGCCCACGCAACGGCAGGGCGGCGAGCAGCAAGACCGCTGTGGCGCCGACGACCACGCCCATCGCGACGCGCGGCCGGTGCGCGATGTGGGTGACCGGGGACCACCGCGACGCCAGCGCGGACGGCGCGACCGGCTCCGGGCGGGTCGGCCAGAACACGAACCGGCCGAGCACCGCCATCAGCGCCGGCACCAGCGTCATCGAGACCACCAGACCGATCAGGACCGTGACGACGAGAGCGGGACCGAGCGCCCGGAAGAACGGGGACTCGGCGACCACCAGCGCCGCCGTTCCGGCCGCGACCGCGAGCCCGGCCACGCCGACGATCGGCCCGAACTGCGCGGTCGCCGAGCCGGCCGCCGCGAGCCGGTCGGCGCCGGTCTCGAGCTCGTGCCGCAGCGCCGAGCAGAAGAACACGACGTAGTCGGTGACGACACCCAGCAGGAGCGCCACCACGACCGGCTCCAGCTCGCTCGGACTGGTCACGCCGAACAGCGCTGTGACGCCGCCGGACAGCCGCAGCGTGAGAGCGAACGCCACGCCGGTGGTGCACAGCGCGACCACGGGGGCGACGACCGATCGGAAGTTCAGCCCGACGATCAGCACGATCGCCAGCAGGGTGACGGCCTCCACCAGCGGCAGCGACTCCTCGATGATGTCACCCTGCTGGGCCCGGGCCGGTACCGAGCCGGTGATCCCGACGATGTCGTCCTCGGCGTCGTCGAAGAACCGCAGGGCGTAGCGCTGGGCCGCCCGGGTCTGGGTGCCGAGCGAGACGTCCGGCTGGAAGAACAGGTACGTGAGCGCGGTGGTGTCCTGCTCCGCCGAGCCGGGAAACAGCCCGAACGTGTTGGTCAGCGGCAAGGCACCCTGCAGCGCCCCTACGTCACCCGCGCGGCCCCGGTTGACCGCGAGTGCCCGGGTGACGGTCCTGGCCTGGGCGTAGACGGTCATCCCGTCCGGGTCGCGCTGCACCAGCACGGTTCGGGCGAGCAGGGGGAAGCCGAAGAGCTGGACGGACCGGATCTCGGTCTGAACCGCCGGCGTGTCCAGCGACAGCAGCCCCTTGAGGCCGTCGCGGTCACCGCTGTCGGACAGACTGGGCAGTGCGACCAGCGAGCCGACGGTGACGACCACCCAGAAGCCGATCACCCACCAGCGCAGCCGCACGAGCAGCCGGCCGTATCCGCCCGCCAGCCGGCCCGCGCCCGGCGGCTTGGGCTCCAGCGGCACCTCGAGCGACACGACGCTGCGCCGCGTTCAGGGCCGCGGCCGGTCGATGCCCAGCCGGTCGATGCCCAGCCGCCCGAGCTCGGCATCGGCCAGCGCCCGGGTGTCGCCCCGCTCCAGGTCGCCCCAGGGGTCCGCGCTCACCGCTCTCACGCCCGCATACGGGAGCGCGCCGATCGCCCGCTCCGCGAGGTAGCGGTCGAGACCCGGGTCGTCGTCGTGCCGGTCGAGCGCGCGCCGGATGTCCGCGATCTCGCGCCGCCGGGCGATCCGCAGCGGTAGGTACAGCCCGAGGACCGGGGTGGTCGGGATCGCGATGATCGACACCCCGAGCAGCAACGCGAGCCGGCGCAGCTGGCCCTTGATCTCCTGGCCGCGGCTGGCGACGTCGGTCGCGGTCGTGACGACCTGCGCGCCCAGCTCGCCGGGGCCGTCGCCGACCAACGGCACCTCACCGAGGTTCTGCAGACCCTCACCGGCCACCACCAGCGCCTCGCCGGAGGACGTCACCGTGTCGCCGAGCCCGGACACCTGCCAGATCGTCACGCCCGACCAGACGCCGAGCACCAGCCACAGCACCAGCCAGAAGACCACCAACCCGTCGAGCAGGCGGATCGTGTCCTCGTCGGCGGTCCGTATCGTCTGGCGCACGGCTCTTCGTATCAGAAGGAGTGATCACCGTGTCGGAACCTGAGCAGGCGGGTCCGCCCGCGTGGGTGGCCCGGCTCATCCCCGCGGCGGCGTTTCTCCTCGGCCTGGCGGTGGGCGGGCTGGTGGTCGGCGTCGGGCTGGACGGTGCCGGGTCCCCGGCCGCCGAGTCGGAGACGAGCGCGCCTTCCCCCGCCGACGGTGAGTCCACCCCGTCCGATCTCACGGTGGTGGTGCCGGCGGCTTGCGAGCAGGCGGCCGAGTCCGTCCGGGAGGCGGCCGGCCTGTTGCGGCGGGCCGCGGAGTCGGTGCGCGACTTCGACCCCGACGAGCTGGTGGCGGTGCTGGACGAGCTGGAGACGGTGGAGCCGCAGGTGCAGGAGCTGGCCGACCGCTGTGCCGCGGTCGACATCAACCCGACGACGAGTCCGTGACCCGGCTGCGCCCCGACCCGTCAGCGGTAGCTGATGCCGGTGTAGCGCACCGAGACGCGGGTGCCGCCCTGGCCCTCGATCAGGTCGGGCAGGTCGGTCAGCGACCCGATCACGGCCTCCCCGCCGGACAGCTTGGCGAACTCCACCGCCGCCGACACCTTCGGGCCCATCGATCCGGCGGCGAAGCCGACGTTGGACAGGTAGTCCGGGTGCGCCCGCGCGACCGCCCGCTCCCGGGGGGTGCCGTAGTCGGCCAGCACGGCGTCCACGTCGGTGGCGATCACCAGGGCATCCGCGCCGATGTCCCGGGCCAGGACTCCGCTCGCGCGGTCCTTGTCGATGACTCCCTCGACTCCGACCAGCTTGCGCGTCCCGGGGACGTACATCGTCGGGATGCCGCCGCCACCGGCGCAGATCACCACGCAGCCGGACCGGACCAGCAGCTCCACCGGCCGCAGGCCGAACACCCGCAGCGGCAGCGGTGACGGGACCACCCGGCGCCAGTACGCGCCGTCGAGCTTGACCGTCCAGCCGCGCCGGGCGGCCAGCGCCTCGGCCTGCTCGCGGGTGTAGACCGGACCGACCGGTTTGCTCGGGTCGCCGAACGCCGGATCCTGCGGGTCGACCTCGATCATCGTCAGCAGGGTGGCGATCGCCTTGTCGGCCGGCAGCAGGTTGCCGAGCTCCTGCTCGATCAGGTACCCGATCATCCCCTCGGTCTGTGCGCCGAGGACGTCGAACGGGTAGGCGGAGTCGACGTCCGCGTCGTCGCCCTCTGCGTCGTCGGCGTACGCCGCGGCCTGCAGCGCCAGCAGCCCCACCTGGGGGCCGTTGCCGTGCGAGATGATCAGCTCGTGCTCCAGCGCCACCGGTGCGAGGGCGGCGCAGGCCGCGGCGATGCTGTCGCGCTGGTTCTGCACCGTCATCGGCTGGCCTCGGCGGAGCAGCGCGTTCCCGCCGAGTGCGACTACCACTCTCACCGCGCAGACGGTAACCGGCGCGGGCGGCGGGTCAGGTGCTGGGCCAGCGCGGCAGCCCGGTGACGTGCCACCCGCCGACCCGGGCGGCGGCCCGGTCGGAGCGCACGGTCACGTCCCGACGTCCGGCCGGCACCCACCCCTGGTCCCACCGGAACCGGCGGCGCTCGCCGCTCCACCCGTCCTGACGGTCGCGGAACAGCATCGTGTTCACCATCTGGATCTCGCCGTCGCGAACCACCCGGCGCCAGCCGGCGTACCCACCGGCGAAGGCGTCCACCCACCACTCCCAGCGGCTGGACAGCGGGTCGGTCTGCACGACCAGGTCACCGGCCCGCCAGCTCAGCATCGTGAACAGCGGGGTGTGCGCGCCCATCGAGGTGCCGATCACCAGCTCGGCCCCGGGCACCCCGTCGACGGGGGCGGCGCCGTGCCAGGCACCGCCGTCGCCCGGCCACAAGGCGGTGTCGACGACGTGTCGGGCCGTGCGACCGTCGGCCGCGCGCACACCGATCCGAACCCGGTCGCCCGCCAGCACCTTGTAGGTCACCGTGTCAGCCGAGCCGTCCCCGGTCACGTCGACGCGGGCGACGATGCGGTCGGTGGCGCGGTCGGTGGTGCGGTCGGTGGCGGCATCGCTGCCGGGTCCCGCGGCCGGACCGCCGGCGCGGTCCGCGCTGGCGCACCCGGCGGATCCGAGGACGAGGGCGAGGGCGAGGCCGGCAGCCGGCAGGGCCCGGCGGGCACGGCGGTGCGACGGCGGGGCGATTCCCACGGGACCTGATGCGGAGCGGGGCATGTGATGTGTCCTCGGGTCGCGCACGCCAACGGCCTGATGCCGTGGTCGATCATCTCATCCGACGCATCCCGGACGGGTTTGGTTGCTGCAGTCGGCGGTCACGTTTCGGCATCACTCGGTCCGCCCCGACGGCCTAGGCTCGCTTCCGTGATCGCCCCGGCCGACCTCGAGCGCCGGCTGGTGCGGGCGGTCGACGGCGAGGTCGCCTTCGACGCCTACACCCGGCACCTGTTCTCGCGGGACGCGAGCATGTACGCGATCGAGCCGGTCGGCGTGGTCTTCCCCCGGCACGCCGACGACGTTGCCACCGCGGTCCGGATCGCCGTCGAGTGTGGAACCTCGGTGCTCCCGCGCGGGGCCGGCACCAGCCTGGCCGGGCAGACCGTCGGTCCCGGACTGGTGCTGGACTGCTCGCGGCACCTCGACCGGGTCCTCGAGATCGACCCCGCGGCCGGGACCGCTTGGGTCGAGGTGGGCGTGGTCCAGGACCACCTGAACGCCGCGGCGGCCGAGCACCGGTTGATGTTCGGCCCGGACACCTCCACCGGTGACCGGGCCACCATCGGCGGGATGGTCGGCAACAACTCGGCCGGCAGCGGCAGCGTTCGGCACGGCATGACGATCGACCACGTTCGAGCGCTGGACGTCGTGCTGTCCGACGGGTCGGTCACCCGGTTGGAGCCCGTCGACGAGGCCGAGCGGGCCCGGCGGGCGGCAGAGCCCGGTCTGGCCGGCCGCCTGCACCGCGAGCTGCCGGCGATCGTCGCGGCCAACGCGCGGGCGATCGCGGCGGACTATCCGACCTTCTGGCGGCAGTCCGGCGGCTACCGGCTGGACCGGCTGGCGGCAGGCATGGCCGAGGGGATCTTCGACCCGGCCCGGTTCGTCGTCGGCTCGGAGGGCACGCTCGTCGTGGCCACCCGGGCGCTCGTGGGGCTGGTGCCGAGACCGGCGCGCACCGCCTTCGCCGTCGGGCACTTCACCTCCGTGCCCGCGGCGATCGACGCCACCGCCGACGCGCTGGCGTGCGACCCGGCCCAGGTCGAGCTGATCGACCGCACGATCATCGACCTGTCCCGGAGTCGGCTCGAGTACGCCGGGCTGGCCGCCGGCTTGGTCGGCGATCCTGAGGCGCTGTTGTACGTGTCGTTCACCGGCGCCGACGACGACGAGGTGCTGGGCCGGCTGGACGCGCTCGCGACGCGGTGGGCGGCGGGCGGCCACGGGTACCACACTCTCCGCGCCGTCACCTCGGCGCAGCAGACCGCCCTGCTCAAGGTCCGCAAGGCCGGCCTGGGGCTGCTGATGGCCGCTGCCGAGGGGACGCGGCGGCCGTTCGCCTTCGTCGAGGACACCGCTGTGGACCCGGCCCGGCTGCCGGCGTACGCCCGCAGGTTCCGCGCTCTGCTTAGACCGGCACGGCCTGGCCGCCGGCTTCTACGGGCACGCGTCGGTCGGCTGCCTGCACATCCGACCCTTCGTCGACCTGACCGACCCGGCGCAGGTGCAGCGGATGCGCCTTGTGGCGGAGGAGGTGAAGGACCTGGTCGGTGAGTTCGGTGGGGTCAACTCCAGCGAGCACGGGGACGGCCTGGCCCGCAGCGAGTTCAACCGGGACGTGTTCGGCCCCGAGCTGTACGAGGCGATGCGGTCGGTGAAGCGGTTGTTCGACCCCGAGGGACTGCTGAACCCGGGCAAGATCGTCGATGCGGCACCGATGACCGAGAGCCTGCGCGATCCCGCCCTGCCGAAGGCGCGACCGGTCCGGACCCGGCTCCAGTTCGACGTCCCGGGCGGTATGCGCGCGGCCGCGGACCGGTGCATGAACATCGGGCTCTGCCGCAAGAGCGCACCGGGCGTGATGTGCCCGTCGTACATCGCCACCCAGCAGGAGGAGCACGCCACCCGGGGCCGGGCGAACGCCCTGGTCAAGGCGCTCAGCGAGCCCGACCCCGCGACCGCTCTGGCCGACGACCGGCTGCACGAGATCCTGGACCTCTGCCTGATGTGCAAGGCGTGCAAGAGCGAGTGCCCGCTCGGCGTCGACATCGCCAGCCTGAAGAGTGAGGCGCTGGCCGCTCGGCACGACGTGCACGGGGTGCCGGTGCGATCGCGGGTGTTCGGCGCGATCCGCGCGCTGAACCGGCTCGGCTCGGCCACCGCGCCGCTGTCCAACCTGCCGAACCGGCTGCCCCGGCTCGGGCAGCCCCTCAGGCGCTCGCTCGGTCTCGCCCCGGAGCGGCCGCTGCCGACGTTCGAGCGGGACAACCTGCACCGCTGGTTCGCCCGGAGGCCGGCCGGACCTGCCGGGACGCAGGGCACGGTCACCTTCCTCGCCGACTCGTTCACCACCTACACCGAGCCGACCGTCGGCCGTGCCGCGATCGAGCTGGTCGAGCGCTCCGGCTGGGCGGTGCAGCTGCAGGCGGCCGGGTGCTGTGGCCGCGCCAGCCTGTCCAAGGGGCTGCTGGACGACGCCCGCGCGAAGGCCGCCGGTCTGGCGGCCACCATCAGCACCGCCGGCGGACCCGACGTCCCGATCGTGGGCTGTGAGCCGTCCTGTCTGTTCACCCTGCGCGACGAGCACCGCGCGCTGCTGCCCGACGACCCCAACGTCGCGGCCGTCGCCGGGCGGGTCCGCCAGGTGGAGGAGCTGCTGACCGAGGCGGTGGACGCCGGCCGGCTCCGGCTCCAGGTCGACTCCTGGCTTCGCGGCCGGCGGGTGCTCTACCACGGACACTGTCATCAGAAGGCCGAGGTGGGCACTGCGGCCACGCTGGCACTGCTCCGCCGGATCCCGGGCGCGCAGGTGGTCGAGCTGGACGCGGGGTGCTGCGGCATGGCCGGGTCCTTCGGGTTCGAGGTCGAGCACTACGACGTGTCGATGCGGGTCGGCGCCGATCGGCTGTTTCCCGCGGTGGCCGCCGAGCCGGCCACGACCGTGCTGGCCGCCACCGGCGTGTCCTGCCGCCAGCAGATCGCGCACGGCACCGGCCGACGCGCCCGGCACCCGCTGGAGCTGGTTCGGAGCATCGCCCGGGGCTGAGCGCCGGCAGCGGCTGCCGCTACGCCACCGCCCAGAGCAGCGCGCTGACCACGAACGCGGTGCCGCCGAGGGTGGTCTCCATCACCGTCCACGTCTTGAGGGTGGTCTTCTCGTCCATGCCGAAGAACCGGCTGACCAACCAGAAGCCGGAGTCGTTGACATGCGACAGCACGGTCGCCCCGGCGGCGATCGCGATCACCAGCAGGGTCAGCTGGAAGTCTCCGAGCTCGGCGGCTGCTGCGGCCGGGGCCAGCAGCCCCGCCGCGGTGGTCAGTGCCACCGTGGCCGAGCCCTGGGCCACACGGAGCAGGGTGGAGATCAAGAACGCCTGCAGGATCAGTGACATCCCGAGGTCGGACAGCGAGCCGCTCAACGCCTCCCCGATCCCGCTGAGCTCCAGCACACCGCCGAACATCCCGCCGGCTCCGGTGATCAGGATGATCGAGCAGATCGGGCCGAGGGACTGGTCCAGGATCCGGCTCACATCGGCCATCGACCGACCGGGCCGGCCCAGCACCAGCACCGCGACCAGCACCGTGATCAGCAGCGCGACCGTCGTGTCGCCGAGCAGCAGCAGGGCCTGGACCCAGGTGTCCGTGTCGTCGACCGTGCCGGCCGTGGCGAGCGTCGTCAGCACGGTGTTGAACGAGATCAGCACGAGCGGGAGCAGCAGCAGGCCGAGCACGGTGCCGAAGGCGGGCACGGTCCGGGTCCGGGTGGTGGTGCCGGCGCCGGCCCCGTCCGCCGACCCGTCCGACGACCCGTCGTTCAGCTCCCCGAACAGCAGGTCGGGGACATCGACAAGAATGCGGGCGCCGAGGACGCGGGACACCAGGTAGGCCCCGACGTACCAGGACACGACCGCCACCGGGACGCCGACCAGCAACGTGGTCCCGATCGGTGCGCCGAGCAGCTCGCTGGCTGCGACCGGTCCGGGGTGCGGCGGCACCAACGCGTGCATGGCGGCGAAGGCGCCGGCGGCCGGCAGGGCGTAGTACAGCAGCGAGCCGCCGAACCGGCGGGCCACGGTGAGGATGATCGGCAGGAACACCACCAGGCCGGCGTCGAAGAAGATCGGGAAGCCGAACAGCAGCGCCGCCGCGCCGAGCGCCAGCGGTGCTCGCCTCTCGCCGAACCGGCTGATCAGCGTGTCGGCCAGCACCTGGGCGCCGCCGGTCACCTCGAGCAGCCGCCCGAGCATCACGCCGAAGCCGACGAGCAGCGCGACCGTCCCGATCGTGTCCGCGAAGCCGAACAGCAGCGCGTCCGGGATGTCGCCGACCGGGATGCCGGCCGCCAGCGCGGTCAGCACACTGACGAGGACCAACGACACGAAGGCGTGCAGCTTGACCTGGATGATCAAGAACAGCAGCAGCGCGACCGAGCCGGCTGCGATGAGCAGCAGCGTCGTCGTGCCGTAGGCGGGCGCAATCGCTTCCACGTGGACGGTCCCCTCAGGCGTGGTTCGCCCGGCAGTCGCCGGGCGGACCCACCCTGCCCGGATCCGGGCGAATCGGACAAGTCCTATCCTGCAGCGGTGGCGGCACCGGTACATCTGGTCGTGATGGGCGTCAGTGGCAGTGGGAAGACCACGGTCGCCGAGGCGCTGGTGCAGCGGCTGGGCTGGCCGTACGCCGAGGCCGACGACTTCCACCCGGCCGCCAACGTGGCGAGGATGCGGGCCGGACACGCGCTGACCGACGAGGATCGGCGCCCGTGGCTCGCCGCTCTGGCCGCCTGGGCGGGGGAGCGGCATGCCGAGGGCCGTTGCACCGTCATGACGTCGTCGGCGCTGCGGCGCGGCTACCGCGACGTCTTGCGGGCGGGTGCCCCGGGCACGGTGTTCTGCCACCTGTCCGGCGACAAGCACGAGCTGCTCGGCCGGATGCAGTCCCGGGAGCACTTCTTCCCACCCGAGCTGCTCGAGTCACAGCTGGACACGCTCGAGCCGCTCGCCCCGGACGAGCCCGGCTTCGTGCTGGACGCCCTCGCCCCGGTGCCGGATCTCGTCGCGGCCGTGGTCGACCGGCTGCCGACAGCGGCCTGACCGTGTCCGCCGGCGAGGTCAGGATCGGGATCTCCGGCTGGACCTACCCCCCGTGGCGCGGGGTCTTCTACCCGGCGGGACTGCGCCAGCGCGACGAGCTCGGGTATGCCGCCGCTCGGCTGGGGTCGATCGAGGTGAACGGCTCGTTCTACGCCCTGCAGCGGCCGAGCAGCTACCGCAGCTGGCGAGACCAGACCCCGGACGACTTCGTGCTCGCGGTCAAGGGTGGCCGGTTCATCACGCACCTGAAGCGGCTCGCGGACGTCGAGATCCCGCTCGCCAACTTCTTCGCCTCCGGCGTCCTCGCCCTCGGCCCGAAGCTCGGCCCCCTGCTGTGGCAGCTGCCCCCGACCCTGCGCTTCGACGCGGACCGGCTCGAGGAGTTCTGCTCGGTACTGCCCCGCAGCACGGCGGCTGCCGCGGCGCTGGCGGCCCGGCACGACGACAAGGTGCCGGCCGAGCGGGCGCTCACCGAAACCGAGCGGGACCGGCCGCTGCGGCACGCGCTGGAGGTGCGGCACCAGAGCTTCGCCGGCGCGGAGGTGGTGGACCTGCTCCGCCGGCAGGGGGTCGGGCTGGTCGTCGCCGACACCGCGGGTCGCTGGCCCTTCCTGACCGAGCTCACCACCGACTTCGTCTACGTCCGGCTGCACGGCGCGGAGGAGTTGTACGCCAGCGGCTACGACTCCGACGCGCTGGACCGATGGGCCTCCCGGCTGGCCGAGTGGCAGCGGGACGGCCTGGACGTCTACTGCTACTTCGACAACGACGTCAAGGTCCGCGCGCCGTTCGACGCGATGGCGTTGATGGACCGGCTCGGACTAGGTGGTCGGGCGTCCGGCTGAGGCCGGTCGTCCGTTCGGCCCAACCCGGCGGCCGGGGCGTGCCCACCGTCGAGCCGACGGGCAGCATGCTCACAGTGACCTCGCGACTCCGCACAGTGATGCTGGCGGCCGCGCTCGCGGCCACCGTCTCCGCCTCCGTCGGCCTGCGGGTGCTTGCCGCGCCCGCTGACGCCGGCGTCACCTCCTCCACCCCCGGTGCCGTCGTCGCGAGTGGCTGGCTGTCCGACCGGCTGGCGGGGTCCACCCCGGCAGCGGCGATCCGGGCGGTCGTGTCCGCCGCGCTGCCCGGTCGCGGAGTCGACGCGGGAGATGTCGGGCGGACCGACCAGCGCGAGCGCGGTCGTTTCCCCGAGGCGCTCGGCCGCGGCAAGCCGGCCGCTCCGGCGGCGACCGGCCGCTTCGACGTCCCGCGCCCGGCGCTTCGGGCCTACCACGCCGCCGCCGACCGGCTGGCCGCGCACCGGCCCGGCTGCGGTCTCGACTGGAGCCTGCTGGCCGGCGTCGGGCTGATGGAGTCCGACCACGGGCGCTACGCCGATGCTGTGGTCGGCGTCGACGGCCGGTCCACACCGCGCATCCTCGGCCTACGGCTGAACGGTGCCGGCCCGGTCGCCGCGATCCGGGACAGCGACAACGGCCGGCTCGACGGCGACCGAGTCTGGGACCGCGCGGTCGGCCCGCTGCAGTTCATCCCCCAGACGTGGGAGGTCGTCGGGGCAGACGGTGACCGTGACGGCGTCAAGGATCCCGACGACATCGACGACGCCGCCCTGGCCGCCGGCTACTACCTGTGCGCCGGAGGCGGCAATCTCACCGACCCGGCGGCCCGGCGGGACGCCTTGCTCAGCTACAACGCCTCGCCGGTCTATGCGTTCGTCGTGGCGTCGTACGCCGAGGACTACGCGGCCGGCGTCTGGCCGGTCACGCCGACGCTGCCGGACTGGTTGCAGGGCGTCGACCCCGACCGGCCCCCGAAGCCACCGGCGGGCCTGGGGCAGCACGGCGAGGCGAGTCCGGGCGCCGGCGGTGGCGACGGTGGCGGCGCTGCCGGCGGCAACGGCGGCAACGGCGGCGGGGAACGGCGGCGGCGGCAACGGCGGGGGGAACGGCGGCGGCGGCAACGGCGGGGGGAACGGCGGCGGGGGGAACGGCGGCGGCGGCACCCCCACGCCACCCCCACCGCCACCGCCACCGCCACCGTCACCCCCGGACCCGCCCGACCCCGACCCGGTGGTCACGACCAAGACCGTCACGCTGACCGGACCGCCGGCCCGGTGCGGTTCGGGCTGGTGTGTGCAGGGCACCTCCGCCGGTCCGCTGGGCGCCTGGCCGGCGAGCGGGGACTACGACGGTGACTGCCGGGCGGAGTCGATGACCGGCGAGCTGACCGGGATGGCGGCCGGCGGGGTGGTCGCGGTGGTCACGGTCAAACAGACCTTCGTCGACAAGGTCCTCACCAAGACCGAGACGACGGGCTTCACTGTGCCCGACCCGCCGGAGTGCGAGGAGTAGCCGCGGCCGAGGCAACCGCTGGTTCGGCATCCTCGCCGCGGGCGACTAGCCTGGGGCGTGATTGCCGGCGGCCGCCGGCGCAGGGAGGGTCGCATGCCGCTGACGCAGACCGAGCTCCTGCTCGAGCTCGAGCAGGTCGTGACCGAGAACCTGAACCGGCACCTCAAGGTGGCCAAGGAGTGGTTCCCGCACGAGTACGTCCCGTGGAGCGAGGGCCGGACGTACAAGGGAGTCCTGGACGGTGACCCCTGGAGCCCGGACGACTCCCCGATGTCCGACGTCGCCCGCTCGGCGCTGGTGGTCAACCTGCTCACCGAGGACAACCTGCCGAGCTACCACCACGAGATCGCGGTGTTGTTCGGCCGGGACGGCGCCTGGGGGGAGTGGGTGCATCGTTGGACCGCCGAGGAGGGCCGGCACGGCGTCGCGATCCGCGACTACCTGCTGGTCAAGCGCGCGGTGGACCCGATCGAGCTGGAGCGGGCCCGGATGGACCACATGTCCCAGGGCTACGCCAACGTCAACAACGAGAGCCTGCTCGGCTCGCTCGCCTACGTGTCCTTCCAGGAGCTGGCCACCCGGGTGTCACACCGCAACACCGGCAAGGTGACCGGCGATCCGATGTGCGACCAGCTGCTTGCCCGGGTGGCGGCCGACGAGAACCTGCACATGATCTTCTACCGCAACCTGCTCGGGGCGGCGATGGAGCTCGCACCGGACCAGGCCCTGCGCGCGATCACCGACGTGGTGACCAGCTTCGAGATGCCCGGCGCGGACATCAAGGGGTTCCAACGCAAGGCGGTAGAGATGGCGGTCGCCGGGGTCTACGACCTGCGCCAGCACCGGGACGAGGTCGTGATGCCGGTGCTGCGGTTCTGGAAGGTGTTCGACCTGGAGGGATTGGGCGAACAGGGCGAGACCGCGCGTGCCGAGCTGAACGAGTTCCTGGAGAAGCTGGACGTCCAGGCCAGCCGGTTCGAGGACAAGCGGGACGCGCTCAAGGCCCGGATGGCGGCTCGTAGGGGCTGACTGCCTGATCGAAGACCTCGGCGCCGGTCGGCTCGACGTGCTGCACCTGGTTCATCGACTGGCGCAGCTCGGCCAGCTCGAGGTACATCGTGCGGCGAGCCCGGTTCGAGTTCCCCAGCGGCCGGTGCTCCGGCAGGCTGTGCCACGGGTTGTAGCGCAGCACGTCGGCGAACCGGAGCTGAGCGTCGCTGTCGAACCGCTGCCGGGGTAGCCGCAAGGTCGCGACCGGTACGTACGGCGACAGCCGCTCCGGCCACTTGACGGTGGCGTCCTCCAGCGGCATCCGGTGCGAGTCGGTCTGCACCTGCACCATGACGTCGAACGTCCACTCGTCAGCCGCCAGCGTCCGGACCATCGCGTCGCGCAGGTAGTTCTCGGTCGGGTGCGCCGGGATGCGGGTCCGGCCGGGGCTGCGAGGCCGCAGCGAGTACTGCACGGCCTGGCCGTCTCCGAGCAGGAACGGGACGTTGCTGTAGTACTGCACCTCCAGCGGGCTGGAGTGCATCGGCGAGTAGAGCAGCTGCATCGCCAGGTGCAGCAGGTGCGCCCCCGGTGGGTCGAGCAGGTAGCCGAGAGGTGCCTTGGCACGGACCCAGCGCTGCATCTTCGCGTTCTCCCGGATGTTCGGCGTGACGAAGCTCGCCGGGCTGACCATGATCAGGTCCTGGGTCCCGGTCTCGTCGGCCATCAGCTTCGGCCCCGGGACCCCCATCACCTTGATCCCCACCGAGCACTGACCGAAGTCCTCGAGGTCCGGCGGCGCATACGGGCCGGGTCCGGAGAAGCGCACCCAGGCCGGGTACGTTCGCGGCGTCCCGAACAGCCCCTGCCGGAGCCCCTCCGCGAGGTCCGGCCGCACGGTGAACTCAGCCCGGACCACGCCGAACGTCTTGGTGTTGCCGAAGCGCTGCGCACTGCCGGGCAGCCAGTTCTCCCGGATGAACAGCGCGCACTCGGTGATGATCTCGCGGGTGAGGCGCTCCTCGTCCGGTATCGGGGTCTCGGTGGCGAGCGGCAGGTGCCGGTTCCGCCGGAACAGGTTCTGGGTCGCCTGCAGCAGCGCGAACAGTGCCGGCCGAAGCCAGCGGTCGAACTGTCGGCGATACAGGAACTCCAGCCGCCGCTCGAGCCGCCAGGTCCACAGGAACAGGTCGCTGAGCGGCCGCAGGACGAAGTAGGTGAACCGCCCCTGCGCGTTCATCGGCCGGCGGTGAAGTCCAGCGAGAAGTCGAGCACGTGCCGGCGGCCGAGGAAGACCAGCCCGAGGAAGACGCCGGGTGACACCTCTCGGATCTCGTCGCGGACCCAGCGGGCGACCAGCGACGTCCGGGAGTAGTCCAGGACGACGCAGGGCCCCCCGTCGTACCAGCTGGGCCCCTCGTAGACCTCGGCGACCACCGCGGGGATGGCCGCCGGTGACAGCAGGTTCTGCAGCCGGCCGGCACGACCGTCGACGACCTTGCCGCGCCACAACAGCGCGTAGGCCAGCACGGCGGCCAGCCTGGCCGGCAGCCCACCGGTGCCCAGCAGCACGGTCCCCCTGGCACGGCCGTCGGGGATCCGGCTGCTGCCGGCGCCGAAGGCGGTGCCGAGCTCCGAACGGGTGCGGCGGACCAGCGAGCCCGCGTCGGTGACGTCGCGTCCGGCCATCTCAGCCTCCCCGGTTCAGTGAACTACAGCGCGGGTTCCGCGGCCAGGGACATAGCGGACCACCACCCGGATCCCCAGCGCAGGAGCTGGGCGTCGTCACCATCGGGCACCGGCCCCGCTGCGCTGCCACGGGGCGAACGCGTTGCCCACGCTGCGCATCGCCGGCCGCAGCTCCGGGTAGTGCCGCAGCAGCACGGTCGCCATGGTGTTGTCGGCGATCCAGCGCATGCCGGCCGGGGTGTAGACGGCCGGGGTGAAGTCGGAGGTCAGGAACCGGTCGCTGTTCAGCCGGCGGGAGGCCATCACGATGAAGATGCGGAACGCGGTGTCGCTGAACGCGAAGCCCTCCGGCAACCGCTCCGCGAACAGCCCCACCATCAGGTCGAGCTGCTCGATGTCACCGCGGTAGAGGCGTTCCATCTCCGCCGCGGTGTCCGCGTCCTGGGCAAGCTCGGTGAAGCTGGTCGGCGCCGGCAGCCCGAGCTGCCGGCGGAACTCGCAGTAGCGGGGCACGCCGAGCTCGCGGTGCCGCAGGATGTCGGTGGCGGCGAGGTCGGTGACGGCACCGTCGGGACGGACGAACTCCTGCAAGAAGCGCGGGAAGTTGTGCAGCGTCACCACGCCGGGGTGCTCGGTGCCGAACGAGTACAGCAGGTCGCTCATGGAGACGCCGCCGAGCACATCAAGCGCCCCGTCGCCGGACATCTCCCGCAAGGTGACGGCCCGGTCCTTGAGCGCCGAGTCGTCCGTCAGCGACCGCAGGTTGAAGTAGTCCGGCGTCAGCGGGTGCATCCGGTACACCGCTGTGAACTCCTCGGTCAGTGCGTACGGCACGCCGTAGTGCTGGGTGGCCGCACCGGGGATCCCGCTGATCACCTCGCTGTCGCTGATCCGGCCGAACACCCGGCTGAGCCGCTCACCGGCCAGCCCCCACCAGTTGGCCCGCATGCCGACGACGGTCGTCGGGTGGCTGATCACCGCGGGCGTCCACTCGACGGTGTGGATCTTCGCGATCAGCGCGGCGATCACCAGCCGGGCTCGTTGGAAGATCTCCTCGTCGCTCCAGTCCGGATACTCCTCGCGAAGCATGTCGCAGACTGCATTGTGCTCGCGGGTGAACAGGGTTTGCAGCAGCACCAGGCCGAGCCAGAAACCCGGCTCCTTGGTCGGTGCGCCGTCGCCGGTCGGCATCGGGAGCGATCCGTCGGGCTCGACGTGCAGCCGACCGTTCTCGAAGGTGCGGACCGCTCGCTGGTAGTCGACGGAAGTGCCGTAGATCTGGGACGCGTCCCACCAGTGCGTGCTGGTGTTGATGCAGGTGGGCGGTGACGGCGACATCCCGTCTGGCCGGGTCGGGTCGGTCATCGTGCGCATGATGGACATCGGTCCGTGCTCCCAGGGGTCTGCCTCGGTGAGCTCGACCTCCCACGGGTTGTCCGCGGGACTGGTCCCGTGGCTGAACCAGTCCCGGATCATCCACTGCAGCCACGGTGCGACCAGCGCGTTCACCGACGTGGCCGCGATCAGCTCGTGCCGGGTCATCAGCGCCCGGCTGACCTCGCGCGGGCTGGGGTCGAGCACCTCGGCGCGGCTCGGCTGCCGGGCGGCGTCGAGTGAGACGTTCCGACCGAAGCGGGCGCCGGCCATGCCCGAGGCCGGGTGGGCCAGGTCGTTGTAGCTGCCGTCGAACGTACGGGTGGTGAGGTACTCGGAGCGGAACGGCGGCACCGGCGGCTGGCCGGTCGACGGCAGCGAGCCGGTGTCGTGCAGGTTGTAGCGGCGCAGCGAGTCGCGCAGGCCGATCAGCACGGCCAGCCCCAGCGGTGTCGGCAGCCGGTCCCAGCCCCAGCGCGCGTCCAGAGCGTCGCTGATCGTTCGGTACACGCGCCAGGGCAGGTTGCTGTGATAGCCGGCCCCCTCGGCGCCGGGTCGTCGGATCTGCCGGGAGGGCGTGGTCACGATCGTGCTCCTTCCGCTGCGGTTGGTGCTGACGTGAGGTGGTGCAGGGCCCTGATGCCGGGCAGGAAGAAGTAGCCGCCGCCACGCACCTGGACGAACTGGGGAACGTCGCGCAGCCGGGTGCGCAGCGGGTGGCCCTGCATCGCGAAACTGGCACCGGTCCTGCCGCGCGGACCGACGAGCGGGTCGGCCGAGTCGTGCAGGGCGTTGAACGACTGGTCGTTGACCCAGCTGTGCTGGACGAACTCGTACTGCCGGGCGAGGGAGGAGTTCAGGCAGAGGAAGTGCAACCCCTGCTCCACGATGCCGTCGGCAGTAGCGGCTGTGTAGCTGCGGCCGCGGCGCAGCAGCCGGTGCCTGCGGTTGACCTCGCGTGAGCGCTCGGTGCCGGGACTGGGCTCCAGCGAGTCCCGCGGGTTGGTTCGCCGCACGTGTGCGCCGAGCGGACAGGCGTGCCCGAGCGGGTCGGACGACTGGTAGCCGAAGTCGTTGCGGGCGGCCACTGTCTCGTCGTCGGCGGACGGGGCGAGCACCAGGGACGCGCCGCTGCGCCAGCGCCCCACCAGCTTCGCCGCGACGAGCTCGCGCCGGGTCGGGTCCGGCTCGCCGGTGGGGGAGCGGGACTGCTGGTCGACGTACGACCAGAAGGCCGCGACGTCCTGACGCAGCTGTCGCGCCACCAGGTACGAGCCGTTGCGGCCCAGGTCGGCGGCGCCGGATCCGTCCGGGTCCCGAGGCAGCAACCGACCCGGATCGGCCGCGGGGTCGAGCATCGGCCGCTCGCCGCGCTGTCCGTACTCGTTGACGTAGCCGAGGACGAACTCCCCGGTGCGGACCACGTCGTGACCGTGCCGGGCCCGGGGAAGCGTGTCGAGCACGGGCTGCGAGATACCGTCGCGGAAGCCGAACGGCTCGCGGTCGGTGAGCTCGTCGGTCTCCAGCCGGTCCAGGATCCGCAGCCCGTGTGCCCCGGCCAGCGCCCGGCAGCGGTCGACCGCGGCGTCCAGCAGCTGTGCGGTCCTGGCGTAGAGCAGCAGCAGCAGGTGCACGTCCGGGGTGCGCGGCCCGCCCCACCGCCACCCGGCGGGGTCGTCTTCGTCGACGTCGCCGAGCAGCCGGCTGCGGTACGGCGTCACCATCCCGGAGGTGAACTGCTCGGCGAAACCCGCGGCGCCGAGGGTGTGCGGACTCACCGACCGGATCCCCTCGGCGGTCCAGGCGACGTTGAGCGCGTCGTCGGCGGGCGGCGCCGACGCGGTCGTCGCGGCCTCCGCCCATCCGCGCAGTGCCGGGCGCGCGGCGGAGGCGTCGTCCACGTGCAGCAGCAGGTAGGCGGCGAACGGCAGGGCGCCGTAGCCGCGGACCACCAAGCCCTGGACGTCGTCGAGGTCGAGCGGCTCGGTCACGATGACCTCACAACAGCGACAGCCAGCGTGCCGCGCTGGCGTCGTCTCGGGGCGAGTGGCTCAGTCCATTCCGGATCTCGGCGTTGGTGTCCAGGGTGCGCGCGGTGGCCGTCGCGTACGCCGAGTAGAAGACCACCGTCGCGACCTGGTGTCGGCGCAGGTAGTGCTTGTACGCGATCTCGTCCCGAGCCCCACCGAACACCAGCCACCGGGTGCGCGGGAACCCGACGCCGTTGCTGAAGACCAGGTTGATCCCCCAGTGCAGCCGGTCGATGAAGTCGTCCATGTAGCTCTCGAGGCTGCCGTCGTAGGCGCTGGCGAACACCAGGCGGCGTCCTCCGTCCAGCGGCAGCCATCGGGCGAAGTGGATGGTGCGCACGCCGGCCAGCCGGTCTCGCCAGAACAGGTGCCGGTTGGCGAACTCGAGTCCGGCGAGCGCGACCCGCATGGTGGTCCGCCGGACGAGGCCCGGCTTGACCAGACCGACCGCCGTGAACGGGTTCTGGGCGCCGAAGTCCTCGTACTGCATGACGTCGTGCAGGTGCTCGGGATCGGCCGGTCCCGCCTCTGGGACCTCCTGCCGTTCGCGCAGCCGGACCAGCACCAGCCAGCCGAGCAGCACCGGCACGAGCACCGGCAGCAGCAGCAGGCCGAGCAGCGCTGTCGCGCCGAGCGCGAGGGCGGCACGCACCGCTCGCCCGCGTCCGGGACCGGCGGCGGGTCGAGCCGCCCACCGCAGGTCGGGTCGGGCGTGCACGGCGTCGACGAGCCGGCGCCGCACGAGCGCGGCCCCGGGTGCGCCTGCCCGCAGGTCCGGCGCGTCGGCCAGGTCCTCCAGCTCGTCCCGCAGTCGCAGCTCGGCCCGGATCTGCTCCACCGTGCGGCCAGCGGTGTGCACGTAGTACGCAGCCGGACGCAGCGTGTGCCGGGTCAGCCAGGCGCGCCGCTGCTCGGCCCCCGGCGCCGCGGGGTAGTCCAGGCAGTGGCCGAAGACCCGGTCCATCCCGTGCCCGGCGCGCTGTGCGAGGTCGGCGAGGTGCTGCTCGGTGCTTCCGTCGACGTCGGCCATGTAGACCAGCGACGCGGGGATTCCCCGCCCGGCACCGTCGGCGGCACCGGCGGCGGCACCGTCATCGGCACCGTCCAGGACGAACAGCCTGGCGAAGTGCACCCCGGCGAGCTCGGCGAAGGGCAGGTCGGGAGAGGCGGGACCCTCGGCGCGCAGGGCACGCAGCTCCCGCTCCACCAGCGGGTGCCGATCCGGGAGCACCGTGGCCCGGACGGTGACTGCCGTCTGTTCCGGCATCTCGGCCCGTCCTCCCCACGCCCTGGGAGGCAGCCTGCTCCCGGCCGGTCGGGATGTAAAGGCTCACCACTGACCCCGGCGACCGGTGGCGCCGTGCCATTGACACCGTCCCTGAGACGCTGCGAGCGTGCCGAGAACCCGACCGGTTGGGAGGGACGACGCCATGGACCTCGGCCCCGGCACCGCGCGCAGAGCGCTGGCCGCGGTGCGACTCGTGAACGGGACCCTCGCGCTCGTCGCGCCCAAACTGCTGCTGCGCCGGCTCGGCGCCGACACCGACGTCGACGGCTCCGGCGTCTATCCGTTCCGGATGTTCGGGATCCGGACCGTCCTGATCGGCGCCGACCTGTTGCTGCTGCGCGGGGAGGAGCTGCGCCGCGCGACGCAGCTGGCGCTGGTCATCCACGCGAGCGACACGCTCGCCGCCGCCACCGCCGGCCTCCGGGGGGACCTGCCGCGGCGGGTCGCGGTCGGCACGACGCTGATCTCCGCCACCAACACCGGCCTGGCCTGGTGGGCCGGCCAGGAATCGCCGACCGCCGAATCCTGATCGCCCGCGTACGGTGTCGGCATGCACGAGCTCGCGATCACGCAGAGCATCGTGGACACCGTCACCGCCCGAACCGGGACGGCCAAGGTGTCGGTGGTGACCGTCCGCGTCGGGCAGCTGTCCGGGGTGATCCCGGATGCGATGCGGTTCTGCTTCGAGCTGGTGACCGAGTCCACGCCGCTCGCCGGCGCCCGGCTGGACATCGAGCAGCCGGAGGGGCGTGGCCACTGTCGCAGCTGCGGTGCGGACGTCGTGTTGCCGGACATGATCCTGCTCTGCCCGTGTGGCAGTGCCGACGTGGAGGTGACCGCCGGACGCGAGCTCGCGGTGGCCTCGGTGGAGGTGGTCTGACATGTGCGCGACCTGCGGCTGTGGCGAGGACGCCGGTGTCCGGGTGACCCGGCTGGGGCCAGCGCACGAACACCCGCACGAGCACCAGCACGAGCACCTGGACGAGCACCTGCACGAGCACCCGCACGAGCACCCGCACGAGCAGTCCCGGGTGGTGGAGATCGAGACCGACCTGCTGGCCAAGAACGACCTGCTCGCCGCGGAGAACCGGACCTGGCTCGCTCGGCGAGGCGTGCTCGTGCTGAACCTGATGAGCTCCCCCGGCTCGGGAAAGACCACGCTGCTGGAGCGGAGCATCCGCGCTCTCACCGCGCCCGATGCGAGCCTGGGGTGGCCCGCGGTCGCGGTCGTCGAGGGAGACCAGGAGACGGCCCTCGACGCCCGCCGGATCCGTGCCACCGGAGCCGAGGTGGTTCAGGTGAACACCGGTGCTGGCTGTCACCTGGACGCCGACATGCTGGCCCGTGGGCTGCGCTCGCTCGACCCGCCCCCCGGCTCGCTGGTGTTCGTCGAGAACGTCGGGAACCTCGTCTGCCCGGCGCTGTTCGACCTCGGCGAGGCCGCCAAGGTCGTGGTGGTGTCGGTGACCGAGGGCGAGGACAAGCCGCTGAAGTACCCGCAGATGTTCGCCGCCGCGGACCTCGTGCTGATCAACAAGACCGACCTGCTGCCACACCTGGACGTGGACCTCGACCGGCTTGCCGGCTACGTCCGTCAGGTCAACCCGGGGGCCGAGATCCTGCCGGTGTCGGCCACTCACGGTAACGGAATGGATGCGTGGTACGGGTGGGTATGCGATCGCGTACCGCGGGACGCAGCGCCGCCGTCGGCGAGCCTTGACAGCCTCTAACCTGGCGAGATATTACGAAGCGGACGCCGCGGAAGTGAGCCGACGGTCGGCCCCGGCGGCGAGGGGCCTCGGTCCGCGCGGAGCCCCGGAAAGCGTGGCACGCATGCTGGACGCGACCGCTCAGAAGGCCGAGGAGACCCTGATCCACGTGTTGTGGATCAACGCCGGTCTCAGCTGTGACGGGGACTCGGTGGCGCTCACCGCGGCGACTCAGCCCAGCATCGAGGAGATCGCCCTCGGCGCCCTCCCGGGTCTTCCCCAGGTGGCCGTGCACTGGCCGCTGATCGACTTCGAGTGCGGTCCGAACGGGGGTGCCGACGACTTCCTGGAGTGGTTCTTCAAGGCCGACCGCGGCGAGCTCGAGCCGTTCGTGCTCGTCGTCGAGGGGTCGATCCCGAACGAGAAGCTCAAGGA
Source organism: uncultured Actinomycetota bacterium (assembly GCA_963704295.1). Classification (GTDB taxonomy): domain Bacteria; phylum Actinomycetota; class Actinomycetes; order Propionibacteriales; family Nocardioidaceae; genus JACCVL01. Next base: position 2,754,012 of record OY969884.1, read on the forward strand.
CGAGGGCTACTGGTGCGGGTTCGGCAACAACCCTGCCACCGGGCAGCCGATGACCACGAGCGAGTGGCTCGACCGGCTGGCGCCCAAGGCGACCGCGGTCGTGGCCGTCGGCACCTGCGCGACGTACGGCGGCATTCACGCGATGGCCGGCAACCCGACCGGGGCGATGGGTGTCCCCGACTACCTCGGCTGGGAGTGGAAGTCCAAGGCCGGTATCCCGATCGTGTGCGTTCCCGGCTGCCCGATCCAGCCGGACAACCTGTCGGAGACCCTGACCTACCTGCTCTACATGGCCACCGGCCAGGCGCCGATGATCCCGCTCGACGACGCGCTGCGCCCGACCTGGCTGTTCGGCCAGACCGTGCACGAGGGCTGCGACCGAGCCGGCTACTACGAGCAGGGCGACTTCGCCACGGAGTACGGCTCACCCAAGTGCATCGTCAAGCTCGGCTGCTGGGGCCCCGTGGTCAAGTGCAACGTGCCCAAGCGCGGCTGGATCAACGGCGTCGGGGGCTGCCCGAACGTCGGCGGCATCTGCATCGGCTGCACGATGCCGGGCTTCCCGGACAAGTTCATGCCGTTCATGGACGAGCCGCCGGGCGGCAAGCTCTCCACCGCCGCGGTCGGTCTCTACGGGGCGGCGATCCGCAACCTGCGCTCCCTCACCAGCCAGACGGTGGACAAGGAACCGAAGTGGCGGCACTCGGGTCGAGAGCTGACCACCGGCGCCACCCGAACCTGGTGACCGCACCCCGTCCGGCCACCCCCTTCCCAGCCTGAGAGAGGCGACGATGACGTCGACCATCCCGACCCCCACCGACCGCGGCAGCAAAGACGGCCTCGTCGAGATGGCGTGGGACCCGATCACCAGGATCGTGGGCAGCCTCGGCATCTACACCAAGATCGACTTCAAGCAGAAGGAGGTCGTGGAGTGCCACAGCACCTCGTCGATCTTCCGCGGCTACTCGATCTTCATGAAGGGCAAGGACCCGCGCGACGCGCACTTCATCACCAGCCGCATCTGCGGCATCTGCGGGGACAACCACGCCACCTGCTCCTGCTACGCGCAGAACATGGCCTACGGGGTGAAGCCGCCGCACCTCGGTGAGTGGATCGTCAACCTCGGCGAGGCCGCCGAGTACATGTTCGACCACAACATCTTCCAGGAGAACCTGGTCGGGGTGGACTACTGCGAGAAGATGGTCGCCGAGACCAACCCGGGGGTGCTGGAGCGGGCCAACTCCACCGAGGCGCCGCACGCGGGCGACCACGGCTACCGCACCATCGGCGACATCATGCGGTCGCTCAACCCGTTCACCGGCGAGTTCTACCGGGAGGCGCTGCAGGTCAGCCGTTCCACCCGGGAGATGTTCTGCCTGATGGAGGGTCGGCACGTGCACCCCTCGACGCTCTACCCGGGCGGCGTCGGCACGGTTGCCACCATCCAGCTGATGACCGACTACATGACCCGGCTGATGCGCTACGTCGAGTTCATGAAGAAGGTCGTGCCGATGCACGACGACCTGTTCGACTTCTTCTACGAGGCGCTGCCGGGCTACGAGCAGGTTGGCCTGCGGCGGACCCTGCTCGGCTGCTGGGGCTCCTTCCAGGACCCGGAGTTCTGCAACTTCGAGTACAAGGACATGACCGAGTGGGGCCGCAAGATGTTCGTGACTCCGGGCATCGTCGTCGACGGCAAGCTCGTCACCACCGACCTGGTCGACATCAACCTCGGCATCCGGATCCTGCTCGGCTCGTCGTACTACGACGACTGGGACGGGCAGGAGATGTTCGTCAAGCGGGACCCGCTCGGCAACCCGGTGGACCGGCGGCACCCGTGGAACCAGCACACCAATCCCAAACCGCAAAAGCGCGACCTCGACGACAAGTACAGCTGGGTCATGTCGCCTCGGTGGTTCGACGGCCAGGACCATCTCGCCCTGGACACCGGCGGTGGCCCGCTGGCCCGGCTCTGGTCGACCGCTCTTGCCGGCCTCGTCGACATCGGGTACGTGAAGTCGACCGGCACCAGCGTGCAGATCAACCTGCCCAAGACCGCGTTGAAGGGGCCGGTCTCGCTGGAGTGGAAGGTCCCGCAGTGGAGCAACACGATCGAGCGGAACCGCGCCCGCACCTACTTCCAGGCCTATGCCGCCGCGTGTGCGCTGCACTTCGCCGAGAAGGCGCTGGTGGAGATCCGGGCCGGCCGGACCAAGACGTGGGAGCCGTTCGAGGTGCCCGACGAGGGCATCGGCTGTGGCTTCACCGAGGCGGTGCGCGGCGTCCTCAGCCACCACATGGTGATCCGCGACGGCAAGATCGCCAACTACCACCCGTACCCGCCGACGCCGTGGAACGCCAACCCGCGGGACACCTACGGCACGCCGGGCCCCTACGAGGACGCGGTGCAGGGCCAACCGATCTTCGAGGAGAACGACCGAGAGCACTTCAAGGGCATCGACATCATGCGGACGGTCCGGAGCTTCGACCCGTGTCTGCCGTGCGGCGTGCACATGTACCTCGGCAACGGCAAGACGCTGGAGCAGACGCACTCGCCCACCCAGTCCGTCACCGGCGAGTAGACCGCGCTGATGGCGCCGGCGCACGAACCCGACGACGGGTCACCTGACCGCCTGCGCGAGGCCGGCGACCGGATCCAGACCCTGCTCGAGGCCAGCGCGGCCGGGGGCGCGGTGGCGCGCGAGCGCGCAGAGGAGCTGGTGCGGCTGGTGGCCGACCTGTACGGCGCCGGGCTGGAGCGCATCCTCACCCTGCTCCGCGAGACCGGCCGGCTGGACGACGAGCTGCTCGCCCGGCTCGTCGGCGACGACCTGGTGGCGAGCCTGATGCTCGTGCACGGCCTGCACCCGCACGACGTCACCACCCGGGTCGAGGCCGCGTTGGACAGCGTGCGTCCCTACCTCGGCTCGCACGGCGGCGACGTGGAGCTGCTCGGCGTCGGTGCCGACGGGGTGGTGTCGCTGCGCCTGCTCGGCAGCTGCGACGGGTGCCCGTCGTCGTCGGTGACGCTGAAGCTGGCCGTGGAGGGTGCGGTCGAGGCGGCCGCGCCCGAGGTCACGTCCATCCAGGTGGACACCGGCGGGGCGACCGGCGCCGAGACCGGCGGACCGCTGATCTCGGTCGACTCGTTGCGGATGCGGCTGGCGGACGGTGCGTCCACCGGGCCGGACGACGACACCACGTGGGAGCCGGTGCCGGAGCTCGCCGGCCTGACCGTCGGTGAGCTGGCCGGCTTCGCGGTGGCCGGGCTGAACGTGTTCGGCTGCCGGATCGGATCCGACGTGCTGGTCTTCCGGGACCGCTGCGCCCGCTGCGAGCAGAGCTTCGCCGGTGCCTCCCTGGCTCGCCGGCTCGGCGGCGGCACCGACGCGCCGCTGCTGCGCTGCCCCACCTGCCAGACCCACTACGACGTGCGGCACGCCGGCGTCGCCGTCGACGGCCAGCCGGTGGCGGCGGCTGCCGACGGTGTCCCGATCGATGGGGCACAGCGGCTGCACCTGGACCCGTTCCCGGTGCTGGTTCGCGACGGCGTGCTCAGCGTGGCGATACCGGCGGGAGTCCCCACATGAGCAATCCCGGCTCGGCGTTCGCCACCCTGCGCCGGATCACCACCGAGCGACCGCAGCCTCAGGTCGGGGAGCGGTGCGAGATGTGCGCCGAGCCGATCTCCGAGTCGCACCAGCACGTCGTGGACCTGGAGAGCCGGGCGCTGATGTGCACCTGCCGCGGCTGCTACCTGTTGTTCACCGCGCAGGACGCCCAGCTGCGGTACCGCGCGGTGCCGGACCGATACCTGCACGTCCCGGACTTCGTCCTCGGCCCCGGCCAGTGGGACGCGCTGGAGATCCCCGTCGGGCTGGCCTTCTTCTTCCGCAACTCACGTCAGGACCGCACGATCGCGTTCTACCCCGGCCCGGCCGGTGCGACCGAGTCCGAGCTCCCGCTCGACGCCTGGCAGACCGTGCTGGCCGCCAATCCGGTGCTCAGCGAGCTCGCCGCCGACGTCGAGGCGCTGCTCATCAGGATGCCGGGCCGGGACGCAGCGGCCGGCGCCCGTGCCTCCTGTCACGTGGTGCCGATCGACGCCTGCTACGAGCTGATCGGTCGGCTGCGCCGGGTCTGGCGCGGCTTCGACGGTGGCAGCGACGCACGGGCCGAGCTGACCGCCTTCTTCGACCTCGTGCACAAGCGCAGCCGTCCGGCTCGGAACGCCGGGGGCGCGGAATGACCGACCTGAGCTTCTCGGTCGTCGACGTGTTCGCCGAGCCCTACGCGGTGACGCCGCAGCTGACCGCCCGGCTGCGGATCGAGGAGAGCACCGGGGCGGTGGTGCATGCGATGGCGCTGCGCTGCCAGGTGCGGATCGACGCTCAGCGGCGCCGGTACTCCGCCGACGAGGAGCCGGGGCTGCTGGACCTGTTCGGCTCCCGGGAGCGCTGGAGCGACACGCTGCGGCCGTTGCTGTGGATGCAGGCCGAGACGATGGTGCAGGGCTTCACCGCGGTGACCGAGGTCGACCTGGCGCTGCCCTGCACCTACGACTTCGAGGTGACCGGCTCCAAGTACCTGCACGCCCTGCGGGAGGGCACGGTGCCGCTGCGGCTGCTCTTCACCGGAACGGTCTTCACCAAGGGCAGCACCGGCTTCGGAGTGGAGCAGGTCCCGTGGGACCGGGAGGCGACCCACGACCTGCCGGTGGGTGTCTGGCAGGACATGCTCGACCACTACTTCCCGGGGTCGGGGTGGTTGCGTCTCGACCACGACACGATGCAGGCGCTCGCGCGGTTCCGCGCGACAGCAGGGCTGACCACCTGGGAGGCCACGCTGGAGGCGCTGCTGCACCGGGCCGGGGAGGGCGTGCCGTGAGCGCCGACGCCGGCTCCGACCTCGACCTCGACCTCGCGCGCACGGTCGCGGACGCCGTGCTCTACGAGGGGTACCTGCTGTACCCGTACCGCGCGTCATCGCGGAAGAACCAGGTCCGCTGGCAGTTCGGTGTCCTCGGCCCCCCGGGTGCGGCCGCGGCCGGAGTCGGCGAGGAGTCCGGGATGGCGGCGGAGGTGCTGCTGCAGGGCTCGGACGAGTCGGTGGTCACGGTCCGGCTGCGCTTCCTGCAGCTCCAGGTCCGGGAGGCGCAGGTGGCCGGGACCGGTGGCTTCACGCCCGTGCCGCAGCTCACCGTGGGAGACACGAGCTGGCTGACCTGGGACGAGGCGGTGGAGCACGAGCTGACCCTGCCGGCCTTCCGGCTCGGGGCCGGCGAGACCGCGGTCCCGGTCGAGCTCGAGGGCGGCGAGGAGGTCGAGCGGCTCGACGGCCAAAACCGGCTGGTCCGCCGGCGCTGGCCCCTGGCCGCCGAGGTCCGTGTCAGCCGCACGGTCGACGGCGGGGTGAGCCGGCTTCGGCTGGCCGTCGACAACGTCGCCGATGCCGCCTCCGACAAGGACGACGCGATCCGGCGCTCGTTCATCGGTGCGCACCTGCTGCTGACGGTCGAGGACGGCACGTTCGTCTCGTTGCTGGAACCGCCCGCCCAGCTGGCCGCGGCGGCGGCCCGGTGCGAGCAGCGGCGCTGCTGGCCGGTCCTCGCCGGGCGGGCCGGTGGTGACACCGGCCCGGTGGTGCTGGCCTCGCCGATCATCCTGTACGACCACCCGGAGGTGGCCGAGCAGAGCGCCGGCGCGCTGTTCGACTCGACCGAGATCGACGAGATCCTCACCTTGCGGGTGATGACGCTGACCGAGGAGGAGAAGCAGCAGGCCCGGGCCACCGACCCCAAGGCGGCGCAGATCATCGACCGCTGCGACCAGATGACGCCCGAGCAGCTCCAGCAACTGCACGGCATCCTGCGCGACCCTGGCCTGGCGCTGGATGCCGACGCCGAGCTCGACCTGTCCGGCGGTCTCGGCTTCGACGACGAGGTGCCGTGGTGGGACCCGGCCGTGGACGGCAGTGTCCAGCCGGACCGGGACGTGGTCATGATCGGTGGCGTCCCGGTCTCCGGCGGCAGCCGGGTGCGCATCCACCCGCGTCGGCGAGCCGACGCCCAGGACCTGTTCTTCGCCGAGCAGGAGGCGCGGGTCACCGCCGTGCACTCCGACGTCGACGGCAACACCCACGTCGCCGTCGTGCTCGCCGACGACCCGGCCGCCGACCTGCACGACTGGTACGGCCGGTACCTCTACTTCGCACCCGACGAGCTCGAGCCGCTTGCCACGGACCTCGCGCCCGACCCGCACACCGACGACCGGAGGGAGGACCTCTGATGGAGACACTCGGCAAGCTGACGGCGCTGTTGCTCGGCGCCGGTGTTCTGGGAGCGGTGATCATCGGCCTGCGCTCGGCGCCGGACATCAAGCGCTATCTGAAGATCCGCCAGATGTGACCGTGCACCGATCTGACCGCGTACTGCCCACCGGCGACGGAGGAGAGACGACATGACCAGCACCCCGGGCGAGCACCTGGGCGAGGAGCCGCAGGAGGAGCGCGGCGCCCCCGGCTCCCGCGACACCGGCAGCGACGAGCCGGGCGGCGGTCCGGTCGACCGGCCGTCGGACAGCCCCGACGAGGAGACCGACACCTCGGTCAACCCGCAGGGAACAGACGAGTCGCCGGACCTGCCCAGCGGACACGGCTGACCCAGGAGGAGCGGGAGATCGACGACATGTCCGGTGGTGTGCTGGTGGCCGGGATCGGCAACCTCTTCCTCGGCGACGACGGATTCGGTCCCGAGGTCGCCCGCCGGCTGACCGCTGCCCCGGACCCGCTGCCGGACCGGGTCCGGGTGGTCGACTACGGCATCCGCGGGGTGCACCTCGCCTACGACCTGCTGGAGGGTGTGGAGGCGCTGGTGCTCGTGGACGCCCTGCCGGGCGACCGGCCGCCGGGCACGGTCACCGTGCTCGCCGTCGACCGCGACGACGTCGCAGCCGCCGCGTCGCCGGGAGGCGTCGACGCGCACGACCTGCACCCGGCCGCGGTGCTCGCCGACGTGCAGCGGATGGGCGGACGGCTGCCGCCGACGTACGTGGTCGGGGTGCAGCCGGCCGACCTGGAGGAAGGGATCGGCCTGTCACCGCCGGTCGCCGCCGCCGTGGACGAGGCGGTGGCGGCCGTGCACCGGCTGCTCTCCGAGCGGGTGGGGGTCCAGCCATGTGCCTAGGCATCCCGGGACGGGTCGTGGAGCTGGTCGAGGGCTACGCCGACCAGCTGGCGCTCGTCGACGTGGTCGGGGCACGTCGCCGGGTCAACGTCGGCATGCTCGACGAGCCACCGGCGCCGGGGCAGTGGGTTCTGATCCATGTCGGGTTCGCCGTGGAGGCCGTCGACGCCGACACCGCCGCCAAGGCGCTGGCCGGGCTGCAGATGATGGGCAGCGGAGAGCCGACCGAGGAGCGAGCGTGACGGCGGCCCCCGCCTCGATCCGGTGCCGGGTGCGTGTCACCGGGGTGGTGCAGGGGGTCGGCTTCCGGCCGTTCGTCTATGTCACGGCCACCCGGCTCGGCCTGTCCGGCGCGGTGCGCAACGACTCCGCGGGCGTGCTGGCAGAGGTCGAGGGTCCGGCGGACGCGGTCGAGCGCTTCGTCGCTGCGATGAGCGCGGGGGCGCCACCGCTCGCCGACGTGCAGCGGGTGGAGGTGGAGCAGATTGCCGCCCAGACCACCGTCGGCTTCCGGATCGAGGAGTCGGCCCGCGCCGGCGGCGGTCGCACCCTGGTCGGCGCCGACGTGGCGACCTGCGCCGACTGCGCGGCCGAGCTCGTCGACCCCGCGGACCGACGGCACCGGCACCCGTTCATCTCCTGCACCTCGTGCGGTCCGCGGTTCACCATCATCACCGGGCTGCCGTACGACCGGCCCCAGACCACGATGGCTGGGTTCTCGATGTGCGATCGATGCCGGGCGGAGTACTCCGACCCGACCGACCGCCGGTTCCACGCCCAGCCGATCGCCTGTCACGACTGCGGCCCGCGCCTCGAGCTGGTACCGGTGGCAGGGTCGCCGGTCGAGGGCGCCGACGCCGTCGCGGCCGCCCGGCGGATGCTCGCGGGAGGCCGCATCCTCGCCGTCAAGGGCCTCGGCGGCTACCACCTGGCCTGCGACGCCGGCAACGACGAGGCGGTGCGCGAGCTGCGCCGGCGCAAGCAGCGCGGGGACAAGCCGTTCGCCGTGCTGGTGGCGGACGCGGCCGCGGCGCGGTGGTTCGCCGAGGTCGACGACACCGAGCGCGAGCTGCTCGAGAGCCCGCAGCATCCGGTGGTGCTGCTGGCCAAGCGGTCCGACGGGGCCCCAGGGGCGCCGGAGCTGTCGACCGCCGTGGCACCGGGCAACCCCGACCTCGGCCTGCTGCTGCCGTACACGCCGCTGCACCGGCTGCTGCTCGGACTGCCGGGTGACCCCGCGGGGCCCGAGGCGCTGGTCCTGACGTCGGGGAACCTGGCGGGTGAGCCGCTGTGCTACGACGACGAGGACGCCCGGGCCCGGCTGGCTCCGCTCGTCGACGGCTGGCTCCTGCACGACCGCCCGATCCACGTGCCCTGCGACGACGCGGTCACCCGGCTGGTGGACGGGGTGGAGGTGCCGGTGCGTCGCTCCCGTGGCTACGCACCGGTGCCGATCGCGCTGCCGTTCGACGTGCCGGCGACGCTCGCCGTCGGCGCCGACCTGAAGAACACCTGCTGCGTGGCCGAAGGCCGGTACGCCTGGCTGAGCCAGCACATCGGGGACATGGACGACCTGGCGACCCTCGACGCCTTCGACGCGGCCGAGCGACATCTGCGCGAGCTCACCGGCGTCGAGCCGGCGCTGCTGGTCGCGGACGCGCACCCCGGCTACCGCTCGGCCGACTGGGCCCGCCGGCACCGTGCGCACCGGCCGCTGGTCACGGTGCAGCACCACCACGCCCATGTCGCGGCGGTGATGGCCGAGCATGGGCTGGACGGCCGCGAGCCGGTGATCGGCGTCGCCTTCGACGGCACCGGCTACGGCACCGACGGGGCGATCTGGGGTGGCGAGGTGCTGGTCGCCGACTACAAGGGCTTCACCCGCGCGGCGCATCTCGGGTACGTCGGCCTGCCCGGTGGCGACTCCAGCGTGCACCGGCCGTACCGGATGGCGCTGGCGCACCTGGCCGCCGCCGGCGTGGCCTGGAAGCCGGGGCTGCCGCCGGTGGACGCGTGCCCGGCCGAGGAGTTGCGGGTGCTGAGGCACCAGGTGGACACCGGCTTCGGCTGCGTTCCGACGTCGAGCATGGGCCGGCTGTTCGACGCCGTGTCGGCGCTCGCCGGCGTCCGGCAGGTGGTGGACCACGAGGCGCAGGCGGCGATCGAGCTCGAGGGCCTGGCCCGGCACGCGGCCACGACCGGCGCCGGCCCCCAGGTCGGCTACACCTTCGACGTGCGGGCCGGCACCGGCTCCGCGCCGGACGTGGTCGACCCCGGCGGCGTGGTCCGCGCCATCGCTCGGGACGTGTCCCGGGAAGTGCCGGCCGACTCCATCGCCGCCGGCTTCCACGCCGCGGTGGTGACCGCCGTGCATGACGTCGCCACCCGGGTGCGGGACCGCACCGGCGTCAGCACCGTCGCGCTGGGCGGTGGCTGCTTCGGCAACGCCCTGCTGCTCTCTGACACCCGTCGCCGGTTGCGGGCCGCCGGTTTCCGGGTCTTGTGCCCGCACCACCTCCCACCCAACGATGGGGGCATCGCTCTCGGGCAGGTCCTCGTCGCCGCTGCCAGCTGAAGGAGCTCGTCATGTGTCTCGCCGTACCCGGCAGGGTCGTCTCGCTCGCCGAGCGGGACGGCACCACGATGGCCGACGTCGACTTCGGGGGGGTGCGCAAGGACGTCTGCTGCCAGTACGTCCCGGAGGTCGCCATCGGTGACTACGTGATGGTCCACGTCGGGTTCGCGATCCAGATGCTCGACGAAGCATCGGCACTGCAGACGCTCGCCGAGTTCGACAACCTCGGGATTCTCGAGGAGGAGTTCGGCGACCAGTTCGCGCTGGCGGCCAAGCAAGCCGGAATGGCCAACCCCACCACGGGCAACGGGGATCGACACGAGGGGAACGGAGAAGGCTGATGAAGTATCTCGACGAGTTCAGCAACCCCGAGCTGGCGCACAAGCTGCTCGAACAGATCGACGCGGCGACCACGGGGGAGTGGGCCATGATGGAGGTCTGCGGCGGTCAGACGCACTCCATCATCAGGCACGGCATCGACCAGCTCCTGCCGGACGGGATCGAGCTGATCCACGGACCGGGCTGTCCGGTGTGCGTCACTCCGCTGGAGATGATCGACAAGGCGCTCGCGATCGCCGAGCAGCCAGGAGTGATCTTCTGCTCGTTCGGCGACATGCTGCGCGTCCCAGGCAGCAGCAAGGACCTGTTCCGCATCAAGAGTGCCGGCGCGGACGTGCGCGTCGTCTACTCACCGCTGGACGCGCTCAACCTGGCCAGGGACAACCCGGACAAGCAGGTGGTCTTCTTCGGCATCGGGTTCGAGACGACGGCGCCCGCCAACGCGATGACGGTCTATCAGGCGCAACGGCTCGGGATCACGAACTTCTCGCTGCTGGTGTCACACGTGCTGGTGCCGCCGGCGATCGCCGCGATCATGGAGTCCCCGACCTGCCGCGTCCAGGCCTTCCTGGCCGCCGGGCACGTCTGCAGCGTGATGGGAACGGCGGAGTACCCGCCGCTGGCGGAGAAGTACGAGGTGCCGATCGTGGTGACCGGCTTCGAGCCGCTGGACATCCTCGAGGGGATCCGGCGCACGGTGCTGCAGCTCGAGTCCGGCCGGCACGAGCTGGAGAACGCCTACCCTCGCGCGGTCCGTGACGAGGGCAACCCGGCGGCGATGGCGATGCTCGCCGACGTCTTCGACGTCACCGACCGCACCTGGCGCGGGATCGGCATGATCCCGGGCAGCGGCTGGCGGCTGTCCGAGCGCTATGCCGACTTCGACGCCGAGCAGCGCTTCTCGGTCACCGGCATCAACACCGCCGAGTCCACCATCTGCCGTTCCGGCGAGGTGCTGCAGGGACTGATCAAGCCGCACGAGTGCGCCGCGTTCGGCAAGGAGTGCACGCCGCGCAACCCGCTCGGCGCGACGATGGTCTCGTCGGAGGGCGCCTGCGCCGCCTACTACACCTACCGACGGATGGACCTCCCGGTGGTGCAGCCGGACGAGACCCCGGTGGGGGCGGGCGACCGTGGCTGACGGGTTGCCCGACGCGACGCCGGACTTCGACAGCTGGGTCTGCCCGGCTCCGCTGCGCAACTCACCGACGATCGTCATGGGACACGGTGGTGGTGGCGCGCTGTCGGCCGAACTCGTCGAGCACCTGTTCCTGCCCGCCTACGGCGCCGCCGCCGACGCCGGGATGGGCGACTCCGCGGTGCTGGACGTCGGTGGCGTCCGGATCGCCTTCTCCACCGACTCCTACGTCGTCCGGCCGATGTTCTTCCCCGGCGGCAGCATCGGTGACCTCGCCGTGCACGGCACGGTCAACGACCTCGCGATGGCCGGGGCCGAACCGCTGGTGCTGTCCACCGCCTTCATCCTCGAGGAGGGAACCGACCTGGCCGACATCGGTCGCGTCGCGGAGGCGATGGGCCGGGCCGCGAGCGGGGCCGGGGTCCGGCTGGTCACCGGGGACACCAAGGTGGTCGACGCGGGACACGGCGACAAGGTCTTCGTGAACACGGCCGGGATCGGCCGGGTGCCGGACGGGGTGGACCTGCGACCGAGCGCGGCCCAGGTCGGTGACGCCATCATCGTCAGCGGTGACATCGGCGTGCACGGGGTGGCGGTGATGAGCTGCCGGGAGGGCCTGGAGTTCGGCACGTCGGTCGAGAGCGACACGGCGCCGCTGCACGGGCTGGTCGCCGCGATGCTGGAGACGGGGGCCCGGATCCGTGTGCTGCGTGACCCGACCCGCGGCGGGGTGGCGGCCTCGCTGAACGAGATCGCCTCGGCGTCCGGCGTCGGCGTGGAGCTGGTCGAGCGGGACCTGCCGATCCCGCAACCGGTGACCGACGCCTGCGGTCTGCTCGGGCTGGACCCGCTGTACGTCGCCAACGAGGGCAAGCTGGTCGCCTTCGTCGCCGCCGAGGACGCCGAGCAGGTCCTGGAGGCGATGCGTCGACACGAGCACGGCAAGGGCGCCACCGTGATCGGCACCTGCGTGCCGGCCCACCCCGGCATGGTCGTCGCCCGCACCGGCCTGGGCGGGACCCGCGTGGTGGACCTGCCGCTCGGCGAGCAGCTGCCGCGGATCTGCTGAATGACGGTGTCGCCGGAGCTGGGCCAGCGGTCGGGGGCGGCGCTGTTCGCGCGCTACGCCTTCCCGCCGAACGAGCTGGGGTACTGCGGCCCCGACGGCGCCGAGGTGCTGCTCGCCGGCGGCGCGGCGGGCGCTCGGCCGGACACCGGCGACCTGGACGTCGAGGTCGCCCGGCGGGCCCGGCTGTTCGACGGAGCCTGGCCGTACCTGCAGCTCATCGCCGAGGGCCTCGGCGTCGAGGACCCGCTGGATAGCCGGGTCGTGCACGCGTACTGGTTGGGCAGCGAGTTCCTGGACGCGGTGCCGGAGGCCGCGCTCGCCCGGGTGGCCCGGCAGCAGTTCGGCCGGCAACCCGGCGTGCCGGAGCGGCTGGCCGCCGACTGCGGCAGCACCGCCGCCGGCCCGCACCACGGGTTCCACGTGTTCGTCGTCTACCCGTGGCTCGGGCTGCTCGGCAAGGTCAGCGACGTGCCCCGGTCGGTGCTGGACTCCTGCCGGATCCGGTGGGGCCGCGTGACCGCGGTCGACGGTGAGCGCGCGACCGTCCGCGTGCCCGCGCTGCGTCTGCACGAGGGCCGGCTCGACCTCGAGGCGGAGTCGGCCGTGCAGGCCCGGTGGTCGTCGGACGGCCACGCGTTCGTGACCGGGCTCCAGCCCGGGGAGCAGGTGGCCGTGCACTGGGACTGGATCTGCGACCGGCTCGACGCGGTCGAGGTGGCGGCCCTTCAGCGCCGCACGGCGATGCAGCTGGACGCGGCCAACCGGTGGCTGGCCCAGCGCTGACGGGCCGTCACCTCCGGACCGGACGGGCCTCGATCCGTACGTCCGCACCGAGCTGCCGGACGTCGACCAGGTCGAGGCGGACAGCCTCGCCGATCGTGCCGATCCCGGCCGGGCCGAGGGCGTTCGCCCCCTCCCCGAGCAACGCCGGCGCGACATAGGCCACCACCTGGTCGACGAGCCCGGCCGCGACCATCGCCCCGGCCAACCGGGGCCCGCCCTCGAGCAGGACGTGCCGGCGCTCGCGGGCGTGCAGCGCGGTCAGCAGGGCCCCCAGGTCGAGGTGGCCGTCGGCTCCGGTGCCGACCTCGGCTCCGGTGGCGACCCAGGACTCGGACGACCCGTCCCGGACCCGGGCGTCCGACGGCGTACGGCCGGAGGTGTCGGCCACCACGCGCAGCGGCTGCCGGTCCACGGCTTGCGCCGTCGGGCCGGGCGGTCAGGAGTGGATCGTCCGCGAGCACCGTGCCCACGCCCACCAGCACGGTGTCGCAGCCGGCCCGGAGCCGGTGCCCGTCGGCACGGGCCGGCCCTGAGGTGATCCACCGGCTGCTGCCGTCGACGGCCGCCACCCGGCCGTCCAGCGTCGTCGCCAGCTTCCAGGTGACGAACGGGCGGCCGCGCCGGACCGCGGTCAGCCAGACCTCGTTGCCCTCCTCGGCGGCGGCCGCCTCGACCCCGACCTCGACCTGGACCCCGGCCGCTCGCAGCCGTTCCAGCCCGCCGGCGGCCGGCGGGAACGGGTCCCGCACGGCGACGACGACCCGGGCGATCCTCGCACCGAGCAGCGCGTCGGTGCAGGGCGGTGTCCGGCCGGTGTGCGCGCACGGCTCGAGGGTCACCACGGCGGTGCCACCGGCGGCCAGCGGTCCGGCGGCGGTCAGCGCGGTCACCTCTGCATGGGGCCCGCCCGGTCGCTCGTGCCAGCCCTCGCCGGCCGGCCGGCCCGCGGGGTCGAGCACGACGCAGCCGACGACCGGGTTGGGCATGGTGCTCGCCCGGCCACGGTCGGCGAGCTCGATCGCCCGCCGCATCGCCGCCGTTTCCGCCTCGCTGGCCACCGCCGGAGTCTAGGCGGGTGGCGGCATACTGCTGCCCGTGCGCACGCCTGCCGGTCCCGCCGTCCCCGCCCCGTACACCGTCCGCCCGCTGTCGCTGGACGACGTGCAGGCGGTCACCGACGTGATGGCCGCCTGTGAGCTGCACGTGCTCGGCGAGGTGCTGATCGAGCGCGAGGACATCGAGGCGGACTGGAGGCGACCGAGCACCGACCTGAAGCATCGTGGCGTGGCCGTGCTGCACGGTGAGACGGTGGTCGGCTACGCGGAGGTGACGCTCGACAACAAGAGCGAGGGGTTCGTGCACCCCGAGCACGAGGGCCGCGGGATCGGCCTGGCCCTGCTGCACTGGAGCCAGCAGGTCGGCCGCCGGCACGGCCTGACCCGGGTCGGGCAGTCGGTCCCGGACGCGAACCGCGCCGCCCGCGCCCTGTTCATCGCGGCGGACTACACCGAGCGGTACACCTCGTGGATCCTGAGCCTGCCGCCCGACCGGCCGGCACCCGAGGTGCGGCTGCCCGCGGGGTACGCGCTGCGCGACCTGGAGCCCGGCCGGGACGAGCAGGTGGCGTACCAGGTGGTGGAGGACGCCTTCGGTGAGTGGGAGGGGTGGGTCCGGAGGCCGTTCGAGGACTGGTCCGCGGCCGTCCTGGACCGGCCCGGATTCGAGCCGTGGCAGCTGCGGCTGGCGACGGACCCGGAGGGTCGCGTGGTCGGCGCCTGCCACCTGCTGCTCTCCGACGACACCGGCTGGGTGCACCAGGTGGCGGTCGAGCCGGGCTCTCGCGGCCGCGGTCTGGCCCGGGCGATGCTGGGCGACGCCTTCGGCAATGCGCGGGCCCGCGGGCGGCGGCTGGGTGAGCTGTCCACGGACTCGCGGACCGGGGCCCTGGATCTGTACCGACACGTCGGTATGGAGGTGACGTCGTCGTTCACCCATTGGGCGTTCGATCTGTAGACTGACCTGGGCGCCGGACCGCGGTAGCCCCGGGTCCCACAATTAGCCGCCACGAGCGGCCACGCGCCGTGAGGCGCTCCCGGTCCGGCGTCCCTCAGTTCCGGTAGCGGGCGATCCCGGCCTAGGCCAGGTGCCCAGCGCGCTCGAGCCGGGCGGCGACCTCCAGCTGCTCGGCGGTGGTCACCAGCCGGCCGGCCGACTCGGTGGAGTCGGGAGGGTCCTCCGCGAGCCCGGCCCGGCCGACCGCCACCACCCGGGCGAACGCCGCGGCCCGCTCCAGCGTGACCGCCAGGTCGGCCACCACCACGCCCCGCAGCACGGTGTCGGCGAGACCGCGCACCTCGTCGGGACCCGGCGGCTCGACCACCCCCGCGACTACGTCGTGCACCGGCGCCGTCGAGCGGCCGGCGGCGAACTCCCGGGACGCTCGCGCCGGGTCTCGGTGCACCCACGCCCGCAGCAGATACAGCCGCCACAGCGCTCCGGCGAGCGACTCGGCCGGGGAGTCCGCCCACAGTGCCGCCAGCTCGTCCAGCCCGTGCTCGTCGGCGAGCCGGACCACCCGCTCGACGACGCGAGCATCGGTGCTGTCCCGTGCGCCGCGCACGAGCAAGGTGGCGGCCCGGACGCCGGCCTCGGCGCGCAGCGCCGGGTCGTCGGCGCCCGGCAGCTGGTCGAGCAGGGCGTCACCCGGCAACGAGGGTCGGGAGAACCGCGGCGTGCCCACCGACGAATCGTGTCACGACGAGGCTCCGGGGCCGGGAGTCAGGGCCGGAAGTCAGGGCCGGGACAGCGCTGCCGCGACCAGCGGGACGGTCTGCTCGGGCGGGGTGCCGCCGGGCTCGTAGTTGTAGTCCTGCCCGATGCTGCTCATCGAGGTCACCGAGACGAGGGCGCCCACCTGGACGACCGAAACCGCGTCGATGTAGGCGCCGTCGCGCTCACCCGGCACGGGACCGGAGAAGACCACGCCCCACGCGGCTCGGCCGCCGGCGACCTGCAGCGCGGTCAGCGGATCCACCGACCCTCGCGGCTTCCGGCCGATCTGTCGCAGCTGGTCCGCGCAGCCCTCGGCGTTGGCGAGCAGCACCGCGAAGCCGCGCTGGGCGCTCTGCCGGTCCGCGAACCGCGCGACCACCTGGGCCGCGGTCGCGTCCCCCTCGGTCGCGGCGAAGCTGCGCTGCACGGCGGTGACCGCACCGTTGTCGACCAGCGAGAACGGCTGGCAGACCCACGGGGGCGGGTTGGCCTCTGCCCGGCGGGTGGCGGTCTCCCGCCAGCCCACCTCGGCGCTCAGGCCCGGCAGCGCCCGCCCGGACAGCAGGGTCGCCGCCAGGCCGCTCGCGGTCGACGGCGCGGGCGGCTCGGTGGTGGCGGAGCCCGAGTCGCTGCTGCTCGGGGCCGACTCGGACTCCGAGGGAGCAGGCGACGGGGACGACTCGCTCGGGTCGGTCGCCTCGGGCGGGGTGGTGGGACTGGTGAGCGTCTCGGCGCTCCCGGCGGGCTCCTCGTCACCGCAGCCGGCGAGGCCCAGGACGCCGACCAGCGCGGCTGCCGCGGCGACGGCGAAGGGGGAGCGCACGGCCGACAGGCTAGTCAGCCACGGCGGCGAGAGCCGCCGCGAAACGCCCGGCGGTGAGCTCGGTCTGCCAGGACCGGGCGCCGAGGCCATGCAGGAAGTCGGCCACCGCGGCCGGGTCGGCCGGCTCGGGCGGCGCCCAGGCCAGCCGGCGCACGGCCTCCGGGAGCAGCAGGTTCTCGGCGGGCAGGTCGTGCGCGGTGCACAGGTCGGCGACGACCGCCCGGCACGCCTTCAGCCGGGCGGCGGCCGGGGGGTTGCGGTCGGGCCAGGACCGCGGGGGTGGCAGACCGTCGGTGCGCAACGTGGCCGGCGGCAGCTCGGACTCGGGCAGCGCCAAGGCCCGCTCGATCGCCTCCGACCACTGCTCGACGTGTCGGCGGGTGCGTCGGTGCCGCATCCCGGGCAGGGACCGGACCGCGTTCCGGTCGCGGGGCAGCGCCGCGGCCGCCTCGGCGATGGCCGCATCGGTCAGCAGCCGACCCGGCGTCACGTCGTGGTCGGCCGCGAGCGCGTCCCGGGCCAACCAGAGCTCCCGGACCACCGCCAGCGCGCGCCGCCCGCGTACCCGGTGAATCCCCGACGTCCGCCGCCACGGGTCGGGGCGGCGCTCCGGCCCGGTGAACCGGGTCAGCGCCTCGAACTCCTGTGCCGCCCACTCGGCCTTCCCGGCGACGTCCAGCCGGTCGGCGAGAAGCCCGCGCAGCTCCAGCAGCACCTCGACGTCAAGTGCGGCGTACTCCAGCCAGGGCCGGGGAAGCGGCCGCGTCGACCAGTCGACCGCCGAGTGCTCCTTCGCCAGCCGGGCGCCGAGCAGCTCCTCGACCAGCGTGGCCAGCCCGACCCGCGGCAGGTTCAGCAGCCGCGCGGCCAGCTCGGTGTCGAACAGCCGGCGTGGTCGCAGGCCGATCTCGGCCAGGCACGGCAGGTCCTGGGTCGCGGCGTGCAGCACCCACTCGAGCCCGTCCAACGCGGCGGCCAGCGGGGCCAGGTCCGTGCAGGCGACCGGGTCGATGAGTGCGCTGCCGGAGCCGTCCCGCCGCAGCTGCACCAGGTAAGCGCGCTGCGAGTAGCGGTAGCCGGAGGCCCGCTCGGCGTCGACAGCCACCGGACCACTGCCGCCCGAGATCGCCGCCACCACCTGCTCGAGCGCGGCCGCGGAAGCGGTGACGTCCGGCAGCGGTTCGTTCAGCCGGAGCAACGGTTTGGGTGCGGCGGCCGGCTCGGGCAGCACCTCCGCGTCCGGCAGGTCCCCGTCCTCGAGGACCTCCTCGGGTTCGGGCTGCTCGGTGGTCACGAGGTCCTCGGCGCTCACCCTCGCCCGCCGCGGCGCGGTGGCAGCGGCACCACACCGGCGGGCATCGGGGGCAGCCCGGTGGCCGCGCCGAGCAGGTCGCCCCAGGCCTCGGCGTGTGCCGCCAGGTCGACGACGGTGGCACGGTCCGCCGGGTCGGAGGCTGCGGCAGCCGCGGCAGCCGTGGCCGGGGTCCATGACGCGCGGACCTCGACCTGCGCGGTCAGGCCCTCTGCCGCAATCCCACCGAAACCCTCGGACAGCACCACCGTCACGGTCCCGCTCGGGGCGATGACGTCGAGTCCGTGTGCCTGCCACGCCTCGGTGAGCCAGCTCCACGCCACCGCGGACAGCACCGGGTCACGGACCATCTCCGGGTCCACCTCGGCTCGGACGAACGTCACGCAGCGGAAGGTCCCGCTCCACCCGTCGTTGCCGGCGGGGTCGTGCAGCAGCACCAGCCGTCCCGTCCCGACCTCGCGGTCGTCCACGGTGACGTCGGCCGCGACCGCGTGTGCATGGGCGGCGATCCGCTGCGGGGCGGGAACCTCGGTCAACAGCATCTCCGGGCGCAACCGGACCGACCGCAACTGCTCCACCGCGGCGCGGAACTGCGCCGGTGGCTGGTCGAGCTCCCGTCTGGCGCCCATGTCGGCACCCTAAGCCGCCCGCGACGAGGCCGCTCCGGCGACGCGCCGGACCTGCTGGGAGGATCAGGCGGTGCCCGACCCCCTCGTCCAGCAGGCCGGCGACGCCGGCGAGCCACCTCTGCTCGCCGCCTGTCACCGGCGCACCCCGACCCGCACCCCGGTGTGGTTCATGCGCCAGGCGGGCCGGTCACTTCCGGAGTACCGCGCGCTGCGTGCGGACGTCGGCATGCTGGCTGCCTGCGCGCGACCGGACCTGGTCACCGAGATCACGCTGCAGCCGGTCCGGCGGCATCGGGTGGACGCCGCGATCATCTTCTCCGACATCGTGGTGCCGCTGAAGGCCATCGGCGTCGACCTGGACATCGTGCCCGGGACCGGGCCGGTGGTCGCCGACCCGGTCCGCTCCGCGCGCGAGGTGTCCCGGCTGCGCCCGCTCGAGCCGGACGACGTGCCGTACGTGGACGAGGCGGTGCGCTCCCTGGTCGGCGAGCTGGGGGAGACCCCGTTGATCGGTTTCGCCGGCGCCCCGTTCACCCTCGCGTCCTACCTCGTCGAGGGCGGCCCCTCGCGCGACCACGCCCGCACCAAGGCGCTCATGTACGGCGACCCCGAGCTGTGGCACGACCTGCTGGGCCGGCTCGCGGTCATCGCCGGCGCCTTCCTGCGGGTCCAGGTCGCGGCCGGAGCGCGAGTCGTCCAGCTGTTCGACTCCTGGGTGGGGACGCTGTCGGCGGCGGACTACACCCGGTTCGTGCAGCCGCACTCGGCGGCCGTGCTGGCCGCCGTCGCCGAGCTGGCGCCGGAGGTGCCGCGCATCCACTTCGGTGTCGGCACCGGTGAGCTGCTCGGGCTGATGGGCACGGCCGGCGCCGACGTGGTCGGGGTGGACTGGCGGGTGCCGCTGGCCGAGGCCACCCGGCGGATCGGTCCGGAGCGGGCGGTGCAGGGCAACCTGGACCCCGCCATCCTGCAGGCGCCCTGGCCGGTGGTGCAGGCCGCGGTCACCGAGGTGCTGCACTCCGGCCGAGCCGCGCCGGGACACGTGTTCAACCTCGGCCACGGCGTTCCGCCCGGCACCGACCCCGACGTCTTGACCCGCGTGGTGGAGCTGGTGCACACCCTCACGCCAGCGGCGGACTGAGTCGCCCGTCGCGCCGCCGGTGGCGGAGCAGCAGCGGAACGGCGAGCAGCCCGGCGACAGCCGCGAACGGCAGCAGCAACCCGGTGGCGGTGCTCACTGCCAGCAGGAAGGCACTGAGCCCGTCCCACCCCTTGTCCAGCCCGGCCAGGAACCCGCGCGCCTCGGTCTCGTCCGGCTGCACCCTGTCGGTGGCGGTGACCAGCTCGAGGTCGACGGTGGCCAGCGCGGTCTGCTCGCTCAGCGACCGCTGCTGGGCCAGCAGCGACTCCAGCGCCGCCTGCCGCCGGGACAGCTGCCCCTCCAGCCGGATCACGGTGCCGAGGCTGTTCGCCCGGCTCATCAGCGCGCGGATCCGGCGCAGCGTGCTGCGAGCGCTCTGCACCCGGCTGTCCACGTCGGCGACCTCGGTGGTGACGTCCTGGGTGGCGACCGACCGCTGCCGGACCGAGCCCAGTTCCGAGAGCGCGGCGACGGTCGCGTCGAGCCGATCGGTCGGCACCTGCAGCCCGAGCCGGATGGTCCGCAGCTCCTCCTCACCGCCGGGGGTCGGCTGCGCGGAGCTGGTCTCGCTGGCGATCGCCCCACCGACCCGGTCCACCAGGTCGGCCACCTCGAGCCGTACCGCCTCGACGTCCCGGCTCACCACGGTCATCGAGGCGGTACGGATCAGGTCCCGGCCGGTGAAGACCCCGTCGTCCAGCTCGACCTCGATCGAGTCCGTGCCGCCGGTCGCGCCGCCGGCCGCCTCGGCATCCGGTGCCGGGGTGCCGGCGGCCCGTTCGGCGGTGTCGGTCCCGGCGGCGCTCGAGCCCGGAGAGTCGGCGGAGACCGCCGACCCCGCGTCGTCACCGGCACCGGACGAGCAGGCGCCGAGCACGAGCAGGCCGGCCAACGTGGCGGCGAGAGCAGCGGCCGCAGCCGCCCACGGGCGTCGGGTTCGCACTGTCGGGTTCATGCCGCTCGGACGCGGTGCCGACGGCTCCGGTTCCGACCGGGCAGGATGGAGGAGTGCCCGTTCCCCCGCATCTGGTCGTCGTCGGCGCCGGCATCTCCGGGCTCGCCGCCGCCCACCGGGTCCGCGTCCAGCGCCCCGACGTCCGGGTGACGGTGCTCGAGGCGGCGCCCACGGTGGGCGGCAAGCTCGCCCAGGACGAGGTCGCCGGGCTGACCGTCGACACCGGTGCGGAGTCGGTGCTCAACCGGCGCCCGGAGGGGGTGGACCTGATCCGTCAGGTGGGCCTCGACGGCGACGTCTGCCATCCGGCGACCACCACGGCCTCGGTCTGGACCCGGGGACGGCTGCGGCCGCTGCCGCCCAGCGTGCTCGGCGTCCCTGCCGACCTGCGGGCGCTGGCCCGGTCTGGCCTGGTGTCCCGAGCCGGCGTCGCACGCGCGGCCGCCGACCGGCTGCTACCGGCTCGCCCGACCCTCGAGGACGTCGCCGTCGGCCGGTTCGTGGCCCGCCGGCTGGGTCACGAGGTCTCCGACCGGCTGGTGGAGCCGCTGCTGGGCGGCGTGTACGCGGGCCACGCCGACCGGCTGTCGCTGCTCGCGGCGGCGCCGCAGATCGCGGCGCTGGCGGCGCGGGGCGGCTCGCTGCTCGCGGCAGCAGCGGCCGCCGGCGCCGAACGGGCGCGGCGCCCCAGCACTGCGATCTTCGCCGGCTTGGTCGGCGGGGTGGGCCGGCTGCCGGCGGCGGTGGCCGCCGCGTCCGGCGCAGAGGTGCGCTGCTCGGCGACGGTGCGCGAACTGGGTCGCGGGCCCGCCGGCTGGCGGCTCGTCGTCGGCCGCGCCGACCGGCCAGAGGTGGTGCAGGCGGACGCGGTGATCCTGGCCACGCCGCCCGCGCCCACCGCCCGGCTGCTGAGCGAGGTCGCCCCGGCTGGCGCGGCCGCGCTGCGGGAGGTCGAGACTGCCAGCGTCGCCGTGGTCACGCTGGCGCTGCCGGCCACCGGGCTACCGTCGCGTCCGACCGGCTCGGGGTTCCTCGTGCCTCCCGTGGACGGCCGGGCGGTCAAGGCGCTCACCTGGTCGAGCAACAAGTGGGCGTGGGTCGGTGCGCAGGCCGACGCCGCCGTCGGCTCCGGCACGGTGCTGCTGCGCGCGTCCGTCGGCCGGCACGGCGAGGGGGCGCTGCTGCAGCGAGACGACGCCGACCTGATCCGGGTCGTCGCCGGCGAGCTGCAGGAGGCGGTCGGGCTGCGTCCACCGGTCATCGACGCCCGGGTCACCCGATGGGGCGGCGCCCTGCCGCAGTACACGGTCGGGCACCTGGACCGGGTCGTCCGGATCCGGAGTGCGATCGAGTTGCAGCCGGGGCTCGACGTCTGCGGCGCCGGTTACGACGGGGTGGGCATCGCAGCCTGCGTGGCGGACGCGCAGCGCGCGGCCGACCGCGCCGTCGCCGGACTGAGACCGGCCGCGACAATGGCGACATGACCGACGCCGTACGCGACCCCCGGGGCCGGAGCGGCCCGTCCGCCCGCGAGATCAACGAGACCATCCGCTACACCATGTGGTCGGTCTTCGTGCTGCGTGACCCGCTCGGCGACTCGACCGACCGCGGTGTGCTGGCCGCCGAGGTGGACGCGCTGTTCGCCGGACTGGCCGAGGACGACGTCGACGTGCGCGGCGTCTACGACCTTTCGGGACTGCGCGCGGATGCCGACCTGCTGGTGTGGTGGCACGCCCCCACCGCTGAGGCCCTCCAGGCCGCGTACGGCCGGCTGCGCCGCACCGCCCTGGGTCGCCGGCTCGCCCCGGTCTGGTCGCAGCTCGCGGTGCACCGGCCGGCCGAGTTCAACAAGGGGCACGTGCCGGCGTTCATGGCCGGGGAGCAGCCGCGGGCCTGGGTCTGCGTCTACCCCTTCGTCCGGTCGTACGAGTGGTACCTGCTGCCCGACGACGAGCGCCGCGACATGCTGGTCGAGCACGGCAAGCTCGCCCGCGGCTTCCCGGACGTGCGAGCCAACACGGTGTCGTCGTTCGCGCTCGGAGACTACGAGTGGATCCTGGCGTTCGAGGGCGACGAGCTGGACCGCATCGTCGACCTGATGCGCGAGCTGCGGGCCAGTCGGGCCCGGCGGCACGTCCGGGAGGAGGTGCCGTTCTACACCGGCCGGCGCCGCCCGGTGGCGGAGCTGGTGCGCGACCTGCCCTGAGCCGGCCGCCGGCTACCGCTGTCGGGGGATGCCGGTGGCGGGCTGGATGTTGTGGTTCAGGTGGAACACGTTGTCCGGATCGTGCTCGGCCTTCACCCGCGCCAGCCGCTCGTAGTGCTCGCCGAAGCCCGCGGCCACCCGGTCGCCGCCCTCCTCGCCGATGAAGTTCAGGTAGACGTCGCCCGTCGCCCACGGCTGCACGTCCGCCCGGACGTCCCGGGCCCACTGCCGGCCCCGGTCGTCGTCGGCCGGGTCGTCCCACAGCCCGAACGGGTGCACCACCCACGGAGCGGTCCGGAACGGTGTCGGCCACTCGTGCCCCTGCCGGGCGGTGAGGCCGCCCTGCGGGAACACCACGTGTTGCGACGGGGACGGGACGATCACGTCGGCCGAACGCGCGCAGAACACGTCCACGGCGGCGTCCGGGAGGCTGCCGAGGTGCTCGGCCGACCAGTAGTTCCGGTAACCCGGGGGGTCGTCGAGCAGGCACTGCAGCTCGGCGTACGGCAGCTCGAGTACCAGCCGGGCCGCGGGGGCGAGCTCGAGCATCGGGTCGAGGAACGGCTGGGCCTCCGCCTCGGTCCCGGTGTAGGTCACGAGGGTCGCGCAGACGAGTCGGTCGACCAGCTCGGTCGGCACGAAGTCCTCCGGCGGGCCGGTGAGGTACAAGAAGCCACCACCGACCTCGTCCGGGGCGGACTCCATCAGGTCCCGCCAGCGCCGGAGCACCTCGGGCCCGGCCTGCGGCGGCCAGATGAGCAGGGCCGCCGTGACGCCGGGAACGGGGTCGAGCCGGAAGGTGAACGACGTCGCCACCCCGAAGTTGCCGCCACCACCGTGCAACGCCCAGAACAGCTCGACGTTCTCGTCCTCGGCGGCACGGACCCGGCGCCCGTCCGCGCGGACCAGGTCGACCGAGACCAACCGGTCGCACGCCAGGCCCAGCTTGCGGTCCAGCCAGCCGGTGCCGCCGCCGAGGGTGAAACCGCCCACACCGGTGGTCGACACCCGGCCGCCGGTCGTGGCCAGGCCGTGCGGCTCGGTCGCCCGGTCCAGGTCGCTCATCGTCGCGCCGCCCTGAACCGTGACGGTGCGGGTGCCGGGGTCGACCACCACCGACCGCATCCGTCGCAGGTCGACGACCAGTCCGCCGTCGGTCAGCCCGGAGCCGGCGACGCTGTGTCCACCGCCGCGGACCGCGACCTCGAGACCGCGTTCCCGCGCGAACCGCAGCGCGGCCGCGACGTCGTCGGCGCCCGCGCACTGCGCCAGCACGCCGGGTCGCTTGTCGACCATCCCGTTGAAGATCGAGCGGGCCTCGTCGTACCCGTCGTCGTCCGCGACGAGCACGCTGCCCCGCATCTCGTGCCGCAGCTGATCGGCGGCGAGGTCGTCACGTGCAGCGCTCGGCTGGGTCATGGCCCGCTCCCCGGTGCCGGGTCCGTCGACCCGGCGACCCGTCCACACTGGTCCGAGTCGCCGCGCCCGTCAAGATCCGGGTCAGCCCGCTGCGGGCTCCAGCGTGAGCGCGATCGAGTTGATGCAGAACCGCTGGTCGGTGGGGGTGCCGTACCCCTCGCCCTCGAACACGTGCCCCAGGTGCGAGTCGCAGGTGGCGCAGCGCACCT
This sequence comes from uncultured Actinomycetota bacterium, assembly GCA_963704295.1. Taxonomy (GTDB): domain Bacteria; phylum Actinomycetota; class Actinomycetes; order Propionibacteriales; family Nocardioidaceae; genus JACCVL01. The sequence continues at coordinate 2,778,565 of OY969884.1, forward strand.
CGGTGCGCACGCTGCCCATGGAGCGGTCCTCGAGGTACCGCACCGCGTCCCCGGCGAGGGGGGCGAAGAACGACGGCCAGCCGCAGTGCGAGTCGAACTTCTCCGCCGACCGGAACAGCTCGCTGTCGCAGGCCCGGCACTTGTAGACGCCGACGGTCTTGGTGTCGGTGTACGCCCCGGTGTACGGCCGCTCGGTGCCGGCCTGGCGGAGCACGGCGTACTCCTCGGGGGACAGCGCCGCGCGCCACTCGTCGTCGGTCCGCTCGACGCGGGGGCGATGCGCCTGGTCGGGCGAGGAGGGGGTCGAGGTCATGTCCTCGAGACTACCGGCGCCCGACGGAGGATCTAGGCTGCCGATGTGGCTGCCCCGGTCGAGGAGCTCGACGTCGCCGGACGCGGTGTGCGGGTGTCCAGCCCCGACCGCGAGATCTTCGCCGCCACCGCGGCGGGGCCGGCGGTGACCAAGCGGGACGTCGTCGGCTTCTACGCCGCGGTCGGCGAGGAGATCCTGCGGGCGACCTACGAGCGGCCGACCACGCTGGAGCGCTGGCCCAAGGGGGTCTTCGAGGGCGCCAAGCTGGCCACCCGCACCGACTCGCGCGGCGACGCCTTCTTCCAGAAGCGGGTGCCGAAGGGCGCGCCGGACTGGGTGCAGACCGCCACCATCACGTTCCCGTCCGGGCGGACCGCCGACGAGATCTGCCCGACCGAGCCGGCCGTGCTGGCCTGGGCCGCGCAGATGGGCACGATCACGTTCCACCCCTGGCCGGTGCGTCGCGGCGACGTGGACCACCCGGACGAGCTGCGCATCGACCTCGACCCGCAGCCCGGTGCCGACTTCGCCGACGTGGTGGAGGTCGCCTTCGAGCTGCGGGCGGTGCTGGACGAGCTGTCGATCACCGGCTTCCCCAAGACGTCCGGGGGGCGCGGGGTGCACGTGTACGTGCGGGTCCAGCCGCGGTGGACCTTCACCGACATGCGGCACGCCGCCATCGCCGTCGGGCGGGAGCTGGAGCGCCGGATGCCCGGCCGCGTGACGACGCACTGGTGGAAGGAGGAGCGTCCGCCGGGGTCGGTGTTCGTGGACTACAACCAGAACGCCCGGGACCGCACCATCGCCTCCGCCTACTCGCTGCGCCCGCGCGCCGGCGCCCCGGTCTCCACCCCGGTCACGTGGGACGAGCTCACCGATGTGCACCCGGACGACTGCACGCTGCACACCGTGCCCGGCCTGCTTCGCCGGCGGCCGGACCCGCACCGCTCGATCGACGACCGCACGTACCCGCTGGACGAGCTGCTCGGCTGGTACGAGCGGGACGAACGGGACGGGCACGGGGACCTGCCCTACCCGCCGGACTACCCGAAGATGGCGGGCGAGCCGATGCGGGTGCAGCCGAGCCGCGCCAAGCACTGACCCGCCGCGGCGGGTCGGGTGGCGTCGATTCTGCCGAAAGTGACCACACGGGCCGCCTGCTTCTGCGAGCATCCCGCCAGTCGATTCCCACGAAGGGGGAGTGTGCAGCATGAAGAAGGCTGCAATCTTGGCAGCGGCGGTGCTGGCTGTGTCCGCGCTGACCGCCAGCCCCGCGTCCGCGAAGCTCGTCTCGGGCGCGGACGCGAACGTGCACTGCGAGCCGCGAAACGCCGCCGGTGACGCGCGGGTCCGCCCGGGCTTCGAGCACCTGGACATGGGCACGGTCACCCGGGCCCAGCAGCGGTCCATGGAGCGGCAGATGCGGCAGGCGCTGAAGGGCGTCGACGTCGAGTCCCGCGGCACCATCCGGGTGCCTACCCGGGTGCACATCATCCGCCGCAACGACGGGACCGGGAACGTCACCGACACCCAGGTCACCCGGCAGATGCGCGTCATCAACAACGCCTTCAAGGGCATGACGTCGGATGCCGCCGCACCCACGCCGTTCCGGTTCAACGTCGTCTCGATCGACCGGACGAACAACACCGACTGGTACAACTGGACCTTCGACGACGACGACGTGCCGGCCAAGAGGGCGCTGCACCAGGGTCGCGCGAACACGCTGAACATCTACATCGCCGGTCTGCAGGAGGGCCTGCTCGGCTACGCGTTCTTCCCGGTGCCGGACCCGCTGTTCCGCGACGGTCTGGTGATCCTGAACGAGTCGATGCCCGGTGGCAGCGCTGCCCCGTACAACAAGGGCGACACCGCCACGCACGAGATCGGGCACTGGCTGAACCTGTACCACACGTTCCAGAACGGGTGTGCCCGTCCGGGCGACGAGGTGTCGGACACCCCGTACCAGTTCGACGGGAACAACATCTTCGAGTGCGACCCGGCGCTCAACACCTGCTCGCAGCCGGGCAGGGACCCGATCCACAACTTCATGAGCTACGGGGACGACCTCTGCCTGGACATGTTCACCGCCGGTCAGTCCGCCCGGATGGTGGCGGCGTGGAACGCCTTCCGCGCTCCGTGACCGAGGTCGCCTGACGGACCAATCCAACCCAACCCCCCCCGTCCACGATCCGCGACTTTTGCAGCCGACTGGTCTGCAGAAGTCGCGGATCGTGGCGTTGGTGGGCCGGGGGGTTGGTGGTTGATTGTGCAGCCACTTGTCAAAGCGCCCCCGTCAGCCGGTTCCCTCTGCGAGGGTCGATGGCAATCGATCCCGAACAGGGAGGGGAGTCATGAAGAGGGTTGCAGTCCTAGCAGCGGCGGTGCTGGCAGCATCGGCACTGACCATCAGCCCGTCGTCGGCGAAACTCGTCGCCGGTCCCGAGGCGGACGCGAACTGCGAGCGGCAGAACGCCGCCGGTGACGCGCGGGTCCGTCCGGGCTTCGAGCACCTGGACATGGGCACGGTCACCCGGGCCCAGCAGCGGTCCATGGAGCGGCAGATGAGGCAGGCGCTGAAGGACGTCGACATCCGGGGTGCCGGTGTCATCCGGGTGCCCACCCGGGTGCACATCATCCGCCGGAACAACGGCAGCGGGAACGTCACGAACGCCCAGGTCGAGCGGCAGATGAAGGTGATCAACCGCGGCTTCAAGGGGCTGACGTCGCCCGACGCCGCTGCCACTCCGTTCCGGTTCAAGCTGCGCTCGATCGACCGCACGCGGAACACCGACTGGTACAACTGGACCTTCGACGACGACGACCAGCCGGCCAAGAAGGCGCTGCACCAGGGTCGCGCGAACACGCTGAACATCTACATCGCCGGTCTCGGGGACGGGTTGCTCGGCTACGCGTTCTTCCCGGTGCCGACCCCGCTGTACCGCGACGGTCTGGTGATCCTGAACGAGTCGATGCCCGGTGGCAGCGCCGCGCCGTTCAACAAGGGCGACACCGCCACGCACGAGATCGGGCACTGGCTGAACCTCTACCACACCTTCCAGAACGGGTGTGCCCGTCCGGGCGACGAGGTGTCCGACACCCCGTACCAGTTCGACGGGGACAACATCTTCCAGTGCGACGAGTCGCTGAACACCTGTTCCCAGCGCGGTAAGGACCCGATTCACAACTTCATGAGCTACGGGGACGACCTGTGCCTGAACATGTTCACGGCGGGCCAGCGGCAGCGGATGGTGGCGGCGTGGAACGCCTTCCGCGCTCCGTGACCGAGACCGCCTGACCACCCACCTCCCACCCCCCACAGCTCACGATCCGCGACTTCTGCAGATGTCAGGTCTGCAGAAGTCGCGGATCGTGGGCCGATGGGGGCTGCAGAAGTCGCGGATCGTGGGCCGATGGGGGCTGCAGAAGTCGCGGATCGTGACCGGGGTTAGGGGAGGAGGTCGAGCGGGTAGTCGGTGAGCACCTCGTTGCCGGTCTCGGTGATCAGCACCTGCTGCTCGAGCTTCACGCCCTCGCCGCCGGACCGCGGCCCGACGAAGGCCTCCACGCACATCACCATCCCTGGTTCGAGCACGCCGTGGTACCCCTGCTCGTCCCAGCCTTCACGCACGTACAGCGCGGGGTACTCGTCGCACAGGCCGACACCGTGCGACAGACAGGTGTAGGCCCGGTGCGTCTCCAGCGGGGGATACCAGGCCTTGTCGGAGACCTCGCGAAAGCCAGCCCCCGCGACGTGCAGCTCGATGTTGCGCTCGATCTGCTCGCGGGCCAAGTCGTAGGTCTGCTGCTGCTGAGGGGTCGGCCGGTCCGATCCGCACAGCCAGGTCCGGGACATGTCGACGCACCCGCCGTACGCGCCGATCAGGTCGGTGTCGAAGCCGACCAGCTCGCCCGCCTGGATGCGCCGGCTGCTCGCCTCGTGGTACCAGGGGTTCGTCCGCGGGCCGGAGGACAGCAGCCGGGTCTCTACCCACTCCCCGTAGCGGCGGAAGCTGGCTTCCTGCAGTCGACCCCATAGCGCCATCTCCGTGATGCCGGGCTCCATGGCAGCGCGCATCTCCGCCACGCTGCGCTGACAGGCGTCGATCGCACACCGCATCGCGGAGATCTCGTCGGCGCACTTGACCTTGCGCGCCTCCTCCATCAGCGGCATCCCGCCGACGAGCTCGAGGCCGCGCGCCTCCAGGGCTCGCACGCCAGAAAGCTCGAGCATGTCGACGGCGAGCCGCCGGTCCCCGCGGCCGTGCTCGTCGACGAGCGCGACCAGCTCGTCTGCCCAGCGGCCGGCGGCCTCCTCCATCCGGTCCCCGACGAAGAAGTAGCCGTACGCCTGCCCCGCTCGCACCTCGTCCACCACACCGGAGTGGGTGCCGAGGAACTCCCCCTCGGAGAACTCGAACAGCACAGCCGGGCCGTCGGTGGCCACGAAGAGATAGCGGACCGGGTTGTGCATCGTCCACAGCGACATGTTGGTCGTGTCGCTGGCGTAGCGGATGTTCACGGGGTCGTACAACACGATCCCGTCGCACCCGCTGCGGCGGAGCTGGTCGCGAACCCGCTCGATCCGGTACGCGCGCATCGCCGGCCGGTCCGGCAGGCTCAGCCCGCTGCCGCGCCACTCGGCCAACAGCTCGTCACCGGGGCCGAGCGCGTGCAGGTTCAGGTCGCCGTGGTCGAGCAGCCAGTCCGGGGCCGGAGTGCCGGCGCCGATCTTGGGGCGGTGGCGGGGCAGGTTCGACATCGGTCGAGTGTGGCACCCGCCATGCTCCCGGCGCGGTCAGGCGGGACCGAGCACGGCCGCCGAATGTGCCGGCAGCCGGACGACGGCACCGTCCAGCTCGGTGGCCGGATCCCACCCGATCAGCAGCGCCAGCCCGGGAACCCCGAGGTCGACCGTCGCCGGCTCGGCGCCGAGGTTCACCGCCACCCGGTCCGCGCCGCGGTGCACCAAGACGAGGCCGGCAGGCTCGTCGTGCTCGAGGTGGATCATGTCCAGCCGGGCATCGCGCAGGTCCGGCCGGTCGCGGCGGAGCCGGATCAGGTCGCGGTACCACCGGAGCAACCGGGCGTGCCCGCCCCGGGTCGGCTCGTCCCAGTCCAGCCGGGAGCGCTCGACCGTGGCCGGGTCCTGCGGGTCCGGGACGTCCTCGGGCGCCCAGCCGTGGGCGGCGAACTCCCGGCGCCGGCCCTGCCGCACCGCCTCCGCGAGCTCGGGGTCGGGGTGGTCGGTGAAGTACTGCCACGGGGTCGAGGCGCCCCATTCCTCGCCCATGAAGAGCATCGGCGTGCCCGCGCCGGTGAGCAGCAGCGCGGCCCCACAGGCGAGCAGGCCGACGTCGAGCGACCCGGACAGCCGGTCACCGGTGGCCCGGTTCCCGACCTGGTCGTGGGTCTGCAACGACACCACGAACCGCCAGCCGGGTGTCGTGGACCGGTCCAGCGGGCGTCCGTGCGAGCGGCCCCGGAAGGTCGACCAGCCGCCGTCGTGCAGGAAGACCCCGGTGAGCACCTTGGCCAGCGCGCCCGACTCGGCAAAGTCGCGGTAGTAGCCCTGTTTCTCGCCGGTGAGCGCGACGTGCAGCCCGTGGTGCACGTCGTCGGCCCACTGCGCGTGCAACCCGAGCCCTCCGGCTCCACGCGGAGTCACCGTCGCCGGGTCGTTGCGGTCGGACTCGGCGATCAGCCAGAGCGGCCGGCCGACCTCGCCGGCGAGGGCGTCCACCTCGGTGGACAGCTCCTCCAGCAGCGGCAGCGCACGCTCGTCGTGCAGGGCGTGGACGGCGTCCAGCCGGAGCGCGTCGAGGTGGAAGTCGCGCAGCCACATCAGCGCGTTGTCGACGATGAAGCGCCGCACCTCGTCGCTGCCCGGCCCGTCCAGGTTGACCGCCTGGCCCCACGGGGTCTGGTAGCTGTCGGTGAAGTACGGCCCGAAGTCCGGCAGCCGGTTGCCGCTCGGCCCGAGGTGGTTGTAGACGACGTCCAGGCAGACGCCCAGCCCGCGGGCGTGGCAAGCGTCGACGAACCGGCACAGCGCGACCGGCCCGCCGTACGGCTCGTGCACGGCCCACAGCCCGACGCCGTCGTAGCCCCAGCCGTGCCGTCCCGGGAAGCTGGCCAGCGGCATCAGCTCGACCAGGCCGATCCCGAGCTCGACCAGGTGGTCGAGCCGCTCGATCGCGGCGTCCAGCGTCCCGGCCGGCGTGAACGTGCCGACGTGCAGCTCGTAGATGACGGTGCCGTCGAGGGCCACCCCCGCCCATCCGGCGTCGGTCCAGTCGTGCCCGGCCAGGGCGATCGCCTCCGCCGGCCCGTCCGGACCGTCCGGCAGCCGGAGCGCCCGCGGGTCGGCCAGCGGCTCGCCGCCGTCCACCGCGAACCGGTAGCGGGTGCCGGAGGGCAGGCTCCGGGTCGCCCGCCACCACCCTGCCTCGTCCTGGGTCATCGGCTCGCCGCCGACAGCGTCCCCGGCACCGACGACCAGGTCCACCCGGCCCGCGGCCGGCGCCCACACCTCGGGGGTCACGCGACGCCGTCGCGTACGAGCAGGGCCACCGGCAGGCGGTGCAGCAGGTCGGCGACCGGTTGCGAGCCGCCGCCGGTGGGTCGGCCGGTGAGTACGTCGGTCCAGCCCCCCGGAGGCAGCGACAGCAGGTGCTCGCCCCAGCCACCGGAGGCCGCCAACCGGGTGGGCCAGCGGGTGGCCAGCGTGAGCGCCCCCGGGGACCCCTGGGGCCCGCGCGCGAACGCGACGAGGTGCGGTCCGGAGCCGCGGACCGGCTCGTAGCCTCCCGCCGGGCCGAACAGATCCGGGCGGTCCCGTCGCAGCCGCAGCGTCCGCGAGGTGACCAGCAGCTTCTCGTCGTGCAGGTCGGCCGCAGCCTCGCCCGCATCCAGCTGGGCGAGCCGGTCGGTGATCTCCGGGTAGTCGACGGGACGGCGATTGTCCGGGTCGACGAGGGACAGGTCGACGATCTCGCAGCCCTGGTAGACGTCGGGGACTCCGGGCAGCGTCAGCTGCAGCAGCTTCGCCGCCAGCACGGTGGCCCGGGTCGCCTGCTCGGCGGCCTGCACCAGCCCGGTGACGGCCGCACGCAGCCCGTCATCCTCGGAGACCTCCCGGGCGAGCGCGACCACCCGCGCCTCGTACGACTCCTCCGGGTCGGTCCAGGTGGTGCGCCGCTTGGCCTCCCTGGTCGCCTTGACCAGATACTCCGCCAGCCGGTCGTGACCGATCGGCCACGCGCCGACCACGGTCTGCAAGAGCAGGTACGCCGTCGGGCGGTCGACTCCGATCCGGTCGGCCGCGTCCCGCACCGGCTCCCAAGCGGCTCGCCACGCCGGCGGGTCGCCGGCGGCGGCGAGCAGCCGGGCCCGGACGTCCTCGCTGCGCTTGGTGTCGTGGGTGGACAGCGTGGTCATCCCGGTCGGGTGCTCGGCCTGCTGGCGGAGCGCCCAGGTGTGCAGGGCGGCGACGCTCGGCTGCTCCAGCGCGGCCGGGTCGCCGCCGACCTCGTCCAGGGCGACCAGCTCATGCCAGCGGTAGAAGGTGGTGTCCTCCACGCCTTTGGCCATCACCGGTCCGCAGGTCTGCTGGAAGCGCACCAGCAGGTCCCGGCCGGCCGCGCTGGTGGTGTCGCTGTCGAGCAGCAACCGTTCCAGCAGCACCAGCTCGGCGGTCAGGTCGCGGCGCGCCAGGTGCGCCCGCTCCGCGGCGGCACCGAGCCGGCCGGCCGCCTCCGCGTCCACCGGCTGTCCGGGCCGGACGTAGGCCCGGTAGACGTCCATGCCGACCAGCAGTTCGGATAGCGCGGCCGCGATCCGCTGCCGGTCCACGACCTCGCCGGCGTCGGCCGCCGCCCGGACCGCGACGCGGGTCAGCCGGCGCACCTCCGGCTGCAGCAGGCCAGCCACCACCTCACGCTTCGCACGCTGCTCGACCGCGGCCAGATCCACGGCCGCACCGGTGTCGGCCCACACCTGCTCCAGCGCCCGCCGGGTCGGTGGCAGCAGCGCCTGCTGCACCGCCCGCAACGCGTCGTAGCCGGTGCTGCCGGCCGTCGCCCAGGCGGTCGGCAGCGTCTCGTCACCCTCGAGGATCTTCTCGACGACCACCCATGCCCTCCCGGTCTGGGCGGCCAGCCGGTCGAGGTACCCCTGCGGGTCGGCGAGCCCGTCGGGGTGGTCCACCCGGAAGCCGTCGACAACACCCCGTCGGTGCAGGTCGACCAGCAAGGCGTGGGTGGCGTCGAAGACGTCGTCGTCCTCCACCCGGATGGCGACCAGCCCGTCGACGTCGAAGAAGCGCCGGTACGCCAGCACCTCGTCCTTGTCCCGCCAGCAGGCCAGCAGATAGTGCTGCCGGGCGAGCACCCGCTCGACGTCCACGTCCTCAGCGCCGTCCGGCAGCGTGCCCTCCGCCACCGGGAACACGTGCTCGTGGTAGCGCAGAACCGGCGTGCCGTCGGGGCCGCCGGTGCGGTCCAGCACCAGCTCGCCGGAGGCCACCGCCTCGTGCGGGCTGCTGCCGAGAAGGGGCAGCGGGAACCGGTCGCCGACGTGGTCCCAGTCCACGTCGAACCAGTGCGCGGTGGACGCGCTGCGACCGTGGCGCAGCACCTCCCACAGGGGGGCGTTCAGGTGCAGCGGCGCCGCCAGCGCCATGTGGTTGGGCACGACGTCGACGACGAGGCCGAGCCCGGCCTCGTGGGCCTCGTCGGCAAGCCGCTGCAGCCCGTCCGCACCGCCGAGCTCGGCGTTGACCCGGTTGTGGTCGACCACGTCGTACCCGTGCTCCGACCCGGGCACCGCCTGCAGCACGGGGGACAGGTAGAGGTGGGAGACGCCGAGCCGGGTCAGGTGCGGCACCAGAGATCGGGCGGCGTCGAAGCCGAACGACGAGGTGAGCTGCAACCGGTACGTGCCCGACGGCGGCATCCGCTGCTCGGCCGGCGTCGGGGGCTCAGGCACGACGCAGCACGGCGAACGCGTGCGGCAGCAGCACGCGCTTGGTCTCGGCCGGGACCGGCTCGGCCTGCTCCTGGTCGCTGTCGACGATGGGGTACCACACCGGGTCCGCGCCGGTGTCCAGCACCGGCGTCCAGGCCGCGGCCAGCTTCCCGTCGGGCAGCGCGAACTCGACCGTCTCGGTGCTCTGGTTCAGCAGCAGCAGGAAGGTGCCGTCGTCGATGTGCTCGCCACGAGGCCCGGCCTCGGTGATCGCCTGACCGTTGAGCAGCACGCCGAGCGCGCGTACCTCTGCACGGTCCCAGTCGTCGGCGCCCATCGGATGCCCGTCGGCGCGCAGCCAGGCGATGTCGGGGACCCCGGACTCGTCGGTCGCGCCGGTGAAGTACCGCCGTCGCCGGAAGACCGGGTGCGAGGTACGGAGCGCGATCAACCGCCGGGTGAACTCGAGCAGGTTCTCGTCGATACCGTCCCAGTCGATCCAGGACAGGTCGTTGTCCTGGCAGTAGGCGTTGTTGTTGCCCTGCTGCGTACGGCCGAGCTCGTCGCCGTGCAGCAGCATCGGGACGCCCTGGCTGAGCAGCATGCTCGCCAGCAGGTTGCGCTGCTGCCGGCCCCGCAGGGCGAGCACCTCGGGGTCGTCGGTCTCACCCTCGACACCGCAGTTCCAGGACCGGTTGTGGTTCTCCCCGTCCTGGCCACCCTCGCCGTTGGCCTCGTTGTGCTTGTCGTTGTACGACACCAGGTCGCGCAGCGTGAACCCGTCGTGCGCGGTGACGAAGTTGATCGACGCGTACGGGGCTCGGCCGTCGGACTCGTACAGGTCGGACGACCCGGACAGCCGGGCCGCGAGCTCCCCGAGCGTGCTCGGCTCACCCCGCCAGAAGTCGCGCAGGGTGTCGCGGTACTTGCCGTTCCACTCCGTCCACCGCGGCGGGAAGTTGCCGACCTGGTAGCCACCCGGCCCGACGTCCCACGGCTCGGCGATCAGCTTGACCTGGCTGACGACGGGGTCCTGCTGCACCAGGTCGAAGAAGGCGCTCAGCCGGTCCACCTCGTGGAACTGGCGGGCCAGGCTGGCGGCGAGGTCGAAGCGGAAGCCGTCGACGTGCATCTCGAGGACCCAGTAGCGCAGCGAGTCCATGATCAGCTGCAGGACGTGTGGGCTGCGCATCAGCAGCGTGTTGCCGGTGCCGGTGGTGTCGTAGTAGTGCTCCGGCGCGTCGTCGACCAGCCGGTAGTAGGACTGGTTGTCGATGCCCCGGAACGCCAGCGTCGGGCCGAGGTGGTTGCCTTCGGCGGTGTGGTTGTAGACGACGTCGAGGATCACCTCGATGTCGGCGCGGTGCAGCTCGCGGACCATCGCCTTGAACTCCAGCACCTGCTGGCCGCGCTGCCCGGCGGAGCTGTAGGCGTTGTGCGGTGCGAAGAACCCGATCGTGTTGTAGCCCCAGTAGTTGGCCAGACCCTTGTCGACCAGGTGCGAGTCCTGGACGAACTGGTGCACGGGCATCAGCTCGACGGCGGTCACGCCGAGCCCGGTGAGGTGCTCGATGATCGCCGGGTGCGCCAGCGCGGCGTACGTGCCCCGGATCTCCTCCGGCACGTCGGGATGGGTCATGGTCAGGCCGCGCACGTGTGCCTCGTACACCACCGTCTCGTGGTAGGGGTGCCGTGGCGGCCGGTCGTCCTGCCAGTCGAAGTACGGGTTGGTGACGACCGACTTCATCGCGTGCGGGGCCGAGTCGTCGGTGTTGCGTGCGGACGGGTCGTCGAAGTCGTAGGAGAACGACGCCGGCGACCAGTCGACCTCGCCCTCGACCGCCTTGGCGTACGGGTCCAGCAGCAGCTTCGACGGGTCGCAGCGCCGACCGGCCGCCGGCTCGTACGGCCCGTGCACCCGGAAGCCGTAGCGCTGGCCGGGGCCGACTCTCGGCAGGTAGGCGTGCCAGACCAGCGCGTGCCGCTCGGCCATCGGGATGCGGGTCTCGGTGCCGTCCCCGTCCAGCAGGCAGAGCTCGACGGCCTCGGCGACCTCGCTGAACAACGCGAAGTTCGTCCCCGCGCCGTCGTAGCTGGCCCCCAGCGGGTAGGGCGTGCCGGGCCAGACCTCCATACGGTGCTCCTGATCGTGATGTCGCGGCCGCGGATGGTCCGGGAGATGCCCCGGCGGGCGCGGTCACATGCTCCCAGCCGGGCGCACGCTGCGCAGGGTGGGGGTGGTGCGGGCGGCGGGCCCCGGCTCACATGCCGCTGACGCCCTCGCCGCCGCCACTCTGCTCGTCGAAGGTCTCGTGCGCGAGCAGGTGCAGGCAGGGGATGCCGAGCACGCGACGGGCCCGAGAGGTCCAGTCCAGGTGGAAGAACTCCCGGACCGCGTGCGGCGCGGTCAGCACGATCGCCTCCGAGCAGTCGTGCGTCTTCACCTCGGCGGCCAGCGCCCGCACCGGGTCGTCGGAGGTGACCCGGCCCTCGGCCAGGCGGCCGGCTGCGCGCAGCAGGGTGAGCGAACGGTCCAGCTCGCGCTGGGCGCGCTGCACGAGCTCGCGGTTCAGCCGCTCCAACGTCTCCCCGTCCACCGCGTCCATCGGCGGAACCATCTCGTACCGCGCGATCGATCCGATCGCGGTCTGCACCCGCGTCGCCGCGTCCTCCACCGGCAGCAGCATCCGGTAGTGGACCCGCTCGTCCAGACCGTCGTGCAGGGCGACCACCTGCTGCGCGTCGAGCTCGGTGAGCTCTCGCTCGACCAGCAGCACCACGTCGTAGGTCGAGTCGCTGGGCGGGGGCGCCACGTGGTCGGCCACGATCCGATCCTAGTCCTCCGGGCGGGGCCCGGTGGCGGTCAGAGCCCGAACAGGCTCTGCAGGTCGTACGACACCGGTTCCTCGAGCTGCGCGTAGGTGCACGAGGTGGCGTCCCGGTCCGGCCGCCAGCGGCGGAACTGGGTGGTGTGCCGGAACCGGTCGCCCTGCAGGTGGTCGTAGGCGACCTCCACCACTCGCTCCGGGCGCAGCGGCACGAACGACAGGTCCTTGCCGGCGTTCCAGCGAGACTGGGCACCCGGTCGCCGGCGGCCCTCCTCGGCGTCCGCCGGCTCGGCGCCCCACCGCCACGGGTGCGCGTCGCGCTCCTCGTCGGTGGTGACCTCCAGCGGAGCGAGCTCGTGCACCAGCTCGGCCCGGCGGGCGGCGGAGAACGACGCGCACACGCCGACGTGCTGCAACGTGCCGTCGTCGGTGTACAGGCCGAGCAGCATCGACCCCAGTCGGGGGCTGTCCGCCGTGGACGACTTGTGTCGGCGGTAGCCGGCGACCACCACGTCCGCGGTCCGCTCGTGCTTCACCTTGAGCATGCTGCGCGCGCCGGGGACGTAGGGCCCGGCCAGGGGCTTGGCGACGACGCCGTCCAGCCCCGCGCCCTCGAACGAGCCGAACCACTCCCGGGCGGTGTCCGCCGAGTCGGTCAGTGGCGTCAGGTGCACCGGCGGCGACGCGCCGCGCAATGCCTCCTCGAGCAGCTGCCGGCGCTCGCTGAACGGCCGGCGGGTGAGGTCGTGGTCGTCGAAGGCGAGCAGGTCGAACGCCACGTAGGACGCCGGCGTCTTGTCGGCCAGCATCCGGACCCGGCTGTCGGCCGGGTGGATCCGGTCCAGCAGCCGTTCGAACTCCAGCCGTTCGCCCACGGCGACCACGATCTCGCCGTCCACGACGCAGCGCGGCGGGAGCGCCGCACGGACCGCCTCGACCACCTCGGGGAAGTAGCGGGTGAGCGGTCGCTCGTTCCGGCTGCCGAGCTCCACGTCGTCCCCGTCACGGAAGACGATGCACCGGAAGCCGTCCCACTTCGGCTCGTACGCCAGCCCGCCCTCCACCGAGTCGGCGGCCGGCACGCCCTTGACCGAGCGGGCCAGCATCGGACCGTAGGGCGGCGGGACGGGCAGGTCGTGGACGGACACGTCAACACTCCTCGGCACGGGTGTAGCGCAACAGCAGGTGGTCCGCGTCGGATACCAGCGCCGATGCGAGCCGCAGCCGCAATGGCGGCTCGACCGGCGGGCCGGCGGCGAGCCGGCGGGCACCGCCGGCGAGCAGCAGCGGGCTGACGGTGAGGCAGAGCTCGTCCAGCAGGCGGGCGGCCGCAAGCGCCCCGGCCAGCTCCGGACCTCCCTCGCAGAGGATCCGCCGCAGCCCTCGCGTGGCCAGCTGCTCGCGGAACGCGCCGAGGTCCACCGCCTGCTCGCCGCAGACCAGCACCTCGGCCCGGGCCCGGACGGCAGCCAGCCGGTCGGGAGGTGCGGCGGCGGTCGTGACGACCAGCGTGCCGGCGGTCCCGGCCGGGCCGTCGAGCAGGTCGTCCGCCAGCTCCAGGCTGCGCGACACCACCGCGATCGGAGGCAGCGGAGCCAGCCCGAGCCGCGCGCGCAGGTCCGCGTCCACCTCGCCCGGCCGGACCCGTGCGTACCCCTCCGTCCTCGCGGTGCCGGCGCCGACCACGATCACGTCGGCCAGGCTGCGCAGCAGGTGGAACACCCGCTGGTCGCCGGGGGACGTCAACCCGTCCGCCCGGCCGGTCGGGTCTGCCGTGCCTCCGTCCACGCTGGCGACGAAGTTCAGCCTGGTCCAGGTGCGCTCGGCCGGGTAGGCGTAGGTGGCCTCCAGGTCGTCGTCGCCCAGCACACCCGCGGGCTGCAGCATCTGCACGCTGGTGATCCTGCCACCGGTGCGTCCCGGCGCCAGCCCGTACGCTGCGCCGCGGAGGTGGCCAGATGCCCGACGAGGAGCACGACCAGGCCGACGACCGGCTGACCGACCTGCTCCGGCTGCCTCCCGGCCCGGTGGATCTGGCCGGAACCGATCCGGCCGGGGCGCCGGGCTTCGCGGCCGGCAGCGGCGCCGGCAAAAGTGCCGGCAAGAGTGCCGGCAAGAGTGCCGGCAAGCAGGCGCTGGCCGGGCTCCGCGACGAGCTGAACGACCTGAGCCGCCGGCTGTTCGCGGAGGGCAACACCGGCGGGCAGCGCCGGGTGCTGGTGGTCCTGCAGGGCATGGACACGGCCGGCAAGGGCGGGGTGGTCCGGCATGTCGCCCCGCTGCTGGACGCGCAGACCTGGCAGCTGGCCACCTTCGGCCGCCCCACCGCCGAGGAGGCGTCGCACGACTTCCTCTGGCGGGTGAAGAAGCAACTGCCGGGCCCGGGCCGGATCGCGTTCTTCGACCGGTCGCATTACGAGGACGTGGTGGTGACTCGGGTGAACGGCACGATCGACGAGGCCGAGACCGAGCGTCGCTGCGCGCGGATCAACCGCTTCGAGGCTCGGCTGAGCCGAGCTGGCACCACCCTGCTGAAGTGCTTCCTGCACATCTCCGCCGACACCCAGCGCGAGCGTCTGCTGGCCCGTCTCGACGACCCGACCAAGCATTGGAAGTACGATCCGCGCGACCTGGACGACCGTGCCCGGTGGGTCGACCACCAGGCGCAGTACGCGACCGTCCTGGGCGCGTGCTCGCCGACCACGGCCCCGTGGCACGTCGTACCCGCGGACCGCAAGTGGTACCGCAATTGGGCCGTCGCCCAGCTGCTGCTCGAGCAGCTTCGCGGGCTCGACCCGCAGTGGCCGTCCGCCGAGTTCGACGTCGCCGAACAACGCCGGCTGCTGGCGGCCGGGCGCGGGTGACCTACACCGGCAGCGGCACCAGATCGACCGCGCCCACCGCGTAGCGCTCCAGCACCGTGCGGGCGATCTCGTCGTCGGCGCCCAGCGGCTCCGACACCGCTACTGCGCCGGCCTCACGGGCCAGTTCGGCGGCCCGGTCGGGCAGGGAACCCGGGGCGAGGAAGAACGAGCCGACCGCGATGTGTCGGCGGCCCTCCTGGCGGAAGGCTCGCACCGCCTCGCCGGTGGACGGGGGACTGGCCGATGCGAAAGCGGTCAGCACCGGCAGCCGGTGCCGGGCCCCCCACGCCCGGGCGACTCGGGCCACGCCGGCGTTGGCCAGCGGGTCGGAGCACCCGGCCGCGGCGAGTACCAGCGCGTCCAGTTCACGCACCCGCGCAGTGGCCAGCGCCGCCCGCAGCCGTCGGTCGAGGGCGCCGAGGAAGCTCCGCCGGGCTCCCAGCACGGCCGTCGTCTCGACCCGCAGGCCGGGGTGGTCGGTGACTGCCGACGAGACGGCCGACGGCACGTCCCCCTGGGCGTGGAGGGTCTCGGTCAGCAGCAGTGGGACGACCACCACCTCCTGCACACCGGCGGCAGCGAGGCGGGCGAATGCCTCGGTGTGCCGGGGGGCGGAGTGATCCAAGAAGGCGGCCTCGATCCGAAGGTCGGGTCGCTGCGCGCGGACCCGATCCCGGAGCGCGCGCACGGTCCGCGCGGCGCGCGGGTCCCGGCTGCCATGGGCGAGGGTGAGCAGGGCGGGTGCGGTCATGCGGGCTGGCCTTCGGTTAGAGCCGCGGTCGGTCCCGTCGGGAGGCGACCGGCGTCCGGGAGGTCGCGGCGCGAGAGGCCGCGGGGGACGAGGTCAGGCTCGCCAACACATCATGGCGCGCAGCCGCATGAGGTCGACGTGTCGTCGCCCCACCAGATGCGTGCTGCGCGCGGCCTGCATGGCCGGAAGTCTGCGCGGGAGTGCCGGGCGGTGGCAAAGCGCACGCTCACATGATGAGACGCGTGCTCGGTCAGTGAGACAGCCGTTGCGTCGCCGGCGGAGCGAGCCGGGCCAGCCCCGCCCCGGCCACCGCGGCGAGGGCCACGGCGAGCGCGCCCGCCAGCACGTAGGCCCAGTCGACCAGCCCGGCCAGGCCGACGCCGACGAGGACGGCGGGGTTCACCGCCCCGGTCACGGTGGCTGGGAGGGCCGCGCAGGCGGCGAGCGTCGGCAGCCCCAGCGCGGCGGGTGCTGCCTCGACGCCGATCAGCCAGCCGCCGAGCAGCCCGGCCGCTGCGAGCAGAGCAACGGCTGCCACGGTGTCCGGCCGTTCGACCGGGATCTGCTCTGGCAGCCGCTCGAGCAACTCTCGGCCGGCGACCCCGCCGAACAGTGCCCCGACCCCCTGCCCGGCCCACAGCGGGAGCAGCTCGAGGGGGGCCAGCCGGGCGCGTACGAGCCGCCCGAGCGACCACGCGGGGTCCATCTCGGCGGGGTCGGCCCCCAGCACCGCAGCGCCGGTCACCACTGCGGCCAGGGCAATGGCGGCTACCGCGGGATCGGCCGTGCGGGCGGCCGCCACCGCGGTCACAGTCAGCAAGAGGGTGAGCAGGCCCGCGCGCAGCGGGCCGGCCAGCGCGCTCACGCAGCGACCGTCGGCATGGCCCGGTCCACGCGCTGGAAGCGATCCATGTCGTTACCGTAGAGCCATGGCCGAGGCGACGTCCGGCGCGCAGCCGGACGCGCCCGAGACCACGAAAAGCCGACCGGAGTCGGCGAAGGACGCCGTCTGGCGGCTGGTCGGCAGCACCGTCAGCTCCTGCATGCGCTACCGGGTGACCGGGTTGGCGGCCGAGGCCGCGTTCTTCGCGATCCTTTCGCTGCCCCCGCTGGTGTTCGGGCTGGCCGGCTCGATCGGCTACCTCGCCGAGCGGTTCGAGGTCGCCCGGGTGACGAGCTTCCGGGGCCAGGTCGAGAGCGCCGCCGCCCGCGCACTGACCGACGAGACGGTCGCCGACATCATCACCCCGACGCTGAACGACGTGCTGCGCGAGGGCCGCTTCGACGTCATCTCGCTGGGGTTCGTGCTGGCGCTGTGGTCCGGTTCCCGGGCGCTGAACGTGTTCGTCGACACCATCACGATCATGTACGGCCTCGGCGGCCGGCGCGGCATCGTCCGCACCCGGGCACTGTCCTTCACGCTCTACGTGATCGCGCTGGTCCTCGGCGTCATCGCGGTTCCGCTGGTGTTGGCCGGTCCGGACCTCGTCGGCGCTCTGCTCACCCCGGAGGTCGAGTGGCTCGGCCACCTGTACTGGCCGACGGTGCTGGTGCTGACGATCGCCTTCGTCACGACGCTCTACCACCTGTCGGTTCCGGTCCGGACGCACTGGCGCTACGACATCCCCGGCGCCGTGCTCACGTTGTCGATCTGGCTCGGCGGCAGCTGGGCGCTCCGCGAGACGCTGCAGGGAACGGTGGGGGGCAGCTCGATCTACGGTCCGCTGGCGGCGCCGATCGCCGTCCTGCTGTGGCTGTACGTGCTGTCCATCGCCGTGCTGATCGGGGCCGCACTGAACGCCGCGTTCGATCGGGTGTTCCCCGACGACACGACCGCCGGAGCCCGGCTCGAACTGGTGCGCCGGCTGCGCGCCAAGGCGCTCGCCGCGCGGATGCGCGAGGTCGGGCTGGACGACCAGGTGCCCGCCTGGGAGGACCTCAGCGCCCCGAAGACGCATGAGCTCCACGTCGACCTCGACGAGAGCGGGGATCGGGTGCGCTCCGACAAGGAGGCACAGGAGCAGGGCCGGCGGAAATCGAGTGCGCGCCCGCGCCGCGGTGCGTAGCGTCGCACGATGTGACCCACCCGGCCGCTGACGCCGTCGACCTGGCCCGACTGGGCTGGGACGACGCCTGGGCGCGGGCAGCGGCCACGTCCCCGGTGGGTCGGGTCACCCGGATCGACCGCGGACTGGCAAGCGTGCTGACAGCCGACGGGCCGGTCCGGGTCGGCTGGAGCGGCGACTTGCTGGATGCCGCTGCCGCCGACCCCACCGTGGCCCCGGTCACCGGCGACTGGGTGCTGCTGCGGGACTGGCCGGACGGCCGGACCACGCTGGAGACGGTTCTGCCCCGGCGGACGGCGATCGTGCGAGCGACCCCGTCCCGCCGCTCGGAGGACCAGCTGCTCGCCGCCAACGCGACCGTCTCGGCGGTCCTGGTGGGGCTGGTACCGGACCCGGGCCCGGCCAAGGTGGAGCGGCTGTTGGCGGTGGCGTCCGGGAGCGGCGCGCTCCCGGTGCTGGTGCTCACCAAGGCCGACCGCTGCCCGGACGCGTACGAGCTGGCGGCTGACCTGGCCGGTCAGGCCCCGGGAGTGGAGGTGATCGTCTCCAGCGCGGTCACCGGCCAGGGGCTCGACCGGCTGCGCGCCTTGGTGGGAGACAGCGGCACGCTGGCGCTGCTCGGCTCCTCCGGGTCAGGCAAGTCCACCCTCGTCAACGCACTGGTCGGGGCGACCGTGCTGGCGACGCGGCCGATCCGTGCCGACGGACGCGGTCGGCACACCTCGGTGCGGCGCGAGCTCGTGGTGCTTCCCGGTGGCGGGGCGGTCATCGACACTCCTGGGCTCCGTGGGGTCGGGCTCGCCGCCGCAAGCCCCGCCGCGGCCGGCGTGGCGGACGTCTTTGCCGACGTGGAGGAGATCGCTGCCCGGTGCCGGTTCCGCGACTGCGCGCACACGGGGGAGCCGGGGTGCGCGATCGCTGCCGCGCTCGACGCCGGCCGGCTGTCGCCGCGACGCCACGAGGCCTGGCTCGCGCTGCAGCGTGAGCTGGCCTGGGCGGGGGCGCGGGCCGCGGCTCGGCCGCGCCGGGTGCGTCGGCGCGGTGGCCGTTAGAGCCGGCTTCCTCGCCCGAAGGGGACTTCCCACCCCTCGGCGTCCTCGTCGGCGAAGACGTGGGGGGTGTCCATGGGCCGAACCGGCCACCTGGCGGTCGCCAGGTCCGCGGTTTCGGTCTCCTGCTCGGTGCCCTGCTCGGTGTCCTGCTCGGTGTCCTGCTCGGTGTCCTGCTCGGTGTCCTGCTCGGTGTCCTGCTGCTCGACCGCGGGAACGAAGCGTCCGAACGCGTCGCGCATACGACGCGGCGGTGCCTCCTCGGCCGCTCCGACCTCCTCGGCCTCTCCGCCCTCCTCGGTCTCGCCGTCCGGCCGCAGGGCGAGGTCGGCGTCGGCGAGCTCGCCGGCGGCGTCAGGCGCGCTGGCCGCGTCGGGCTGGGTGGGCAGGAAGGGCCGGGTCTCACGGACCGGCTCGACGACGGTGCGCCACTTGAACAGCTCGTCGGCAGCGTCGATCTGCCAGTGCGAGCCGGCGTGCTCGACCATGAGGCCGCAGCGGACGGCTTCGAACGGGTGCGGGGCGTCACATCGAGGATTGGCCATGGCCGTCATCTTCGGCCGTCGTCCCGCCGCCGGGGAACAACCCGGTCGCCTGATTCCCCCGGTCGGGCCGCAAATCCGAACAAATGGCTGAGGGGGGATCACTCGGCTGGTGGTGGACCGTACTGGACTTGAACCAGTGACCTCTTCCGTGTCAAGGAAGCGCGCTACCAGGCTGCGCCAACGGTCCGGGGCCGTACAGAACGGGCGTGAGCCGCCTGGACGTGCGACCGAGGTGGAGACGGGATTCGAACCCGTGTACACGGCTTTGCAGGCCGTTGCCTCGCCTCTCGGCCACTCCACCAGGACAGGCCAGTGACCCGCTCCGAGCGGACGACGGGATTCGAACCCGCGACCCTCACCTTGGCAAGGTGATGCTCTACCAGCTGAGCCACGTCCGCGTGTGACTTCGGGGATGGCCCCTCAGTGCCCGAGTACCCTAGCCGATCGGTTCCGGGCCACCAACTTCCACCACGCGGACCCCGAGGTGTCCGCGGGCCGTAGCGTGTGGCGCATGCGTGCATGGCTGAACGGTGAGCTGTTGGACGACGTGGCGGCCCCGGCGCTGTCCGTCCTGGACCACGGTCTCACGGTGGGCGACGGGGCGTTCGAGACCATCAAGGTGGTCGACGGCGTGCCGTTCGCACTGACCCGGCACCTGGACCGGATGGCTCGCTCGCTGTCCGGGCTGGGGCTCGAGCCGCCGGCCGATCGCTGGCTGCGCGAGGGCGTCGCCGCAGTGCTGGACGGTCAGCCTGGCGATCTGCGCGTCCGGGTCACCGTCACCGGTGGGCCGGCTCCGCTCGGCTCGGAGCGCGGGGACGCCGGTCCGACCGTCGCGATCGTCAGTGCGGCGCTCGGCGACTGGCCGGCGACGACCGCAGTGGCCACCGTCCCGTGGACCCGGAACGAGCGGGGCGCCCTGGCCGGCCTCAAGACCACTTCGTACGCGGAGAACGTCGTCGCCCTGGCCAGGGCCCACGAGCAGGGGGCCAGCGAGGCCGTGTTCGCCAACACGGTGGGCGACCTGTGCGAGGGCACCGGCTCCAACGTGTGCTACCTGCTGGGCGGGGAGATCGTCACCCCCACCCTCGCCAGCGGGTGCCTTGCCGGGGTGACCCGGGCGCTGGTGCTCGAGTGGTGCGACGTGGTCGAGCGCGACGCACCGATCTCGGTGCTCGCGGAGGCGGAGGAGATCTTCCTGGTCAGCACCACGCGAGACGTCCAGGGCGTGCACCGATGTGACGGTCGCACCCTGGACGCTCCGGGGCCGCGAACGGCCGAGGTGCAGAAGGTCTGGAAGGAGCGGGCGGCGGCCGACGTCGACCCCTGACGATCAGGTCAGGCCACGTCCTCCTGCAGCAGCCGCACCAGGGCGCTGTCGAGGTCCACGTGAGCGCTCTCGCTGCCGATCGGGACGAGGTCCTCGGTCCGTAGCAGGAAGAAGGCGAGGTCGCTCGTCGGAGCGCGCAGCGCGGCGCTGCCGTCGGGCGAGGACAGTTCGATCAGCACCACAGCCCGGCCCTCGTCGTCCAGCCACGGCCGGACCCGGACGTCGCCGGCGCCGGTCGGCTCGTAGAGGCCGGTGCGCAGCAGCGTCCGCGCGAACACCCAGCGCACGATCTGCTCGTCGAGGCAGAAGTCCCCGCGGACAGCGAACGGGTCGGCGGCGTCGTACCGCAGCTCGGCCTGGACCGGGCTGGTGCCACCTTCCTCGTCCAACAGCTCCAGGTCGACCATGGCGTTGACGGTCGAGGAACGGGCGAGCATCTGGGGTCCTCCAAAGGCTTTCGGGCCGCGGCGGGCGGTCTACCGCGAGTCGGCCGCTGATCGGCAAGGTGAATGTTCCCCGCCTTCCGCAGGGGCAAACGCACCTCGACCGGCCAAGTCACGGGCGCCCGAACGGACGCACCGAGGCGATGCAGGGTCTGTCGCGGTCTGTCGGGGTACCGGGTCGGTACAGTCCCGACATTTCACACAGCGTGTGATCCGAGTCACAGGGAGTCGCGGTTTGCGGGGCTGAACGGGGTCTCTCCGGCTTTGTGCACAGCGCAGGTTTCGGGGGGTTCTGTCCCGGTACGGGCGGAGTTACTCTGCCCGGGTCTGGATCGGAGGTGGCCGCCGATGACCCGACCCACCCGGAGGCCGTTTCGCACAGGGGGTGCGGCCGTGGTCGCTTGTCTCGTGGTCGCGAGCCCGCTGCTCGCCGCGTGCTCTGCCGGCTCGGAGGATGAGTCGGCCAACCCGGCGCCGACCGCCGAACCCACCCCGACCCTCGGCCAGGCTGGCTCCCCCGAGCCCACCGGCCCTCAGGTCACCGAGCCCACCCTCCCGGCAGCCGCGCGCGGCAGCTCGGTTCGGTCTGCCAAGGCGTTCGTGCGGCACTACATCGACCTCCTGAACTACGCGATGGTTACCGGTGACACCAGGGCTTTCCGGGCTGTGTCCGCACCGATGCGAAGGATGCAAACGGTACGCGGATCTCTTCGAGAGGATCGAGTCTGCTGGCGGCTCAGCGCGGACTGAAGGCTGGCGAATAGATGAGATGGCTGCAGCTGAGGAGAACGCAGCCGTTGCAGTGGTCTTTGACGTGGACGCTGCTGCTGTCGTGTCGCGGCGGCGTGCGGGGGTTCAGCCGACGCGTATTCCCCCAGCCCACTTCCAACTGCGCCTGCTGATCTCACGCACCGGGGCTGCCTGGCAAGCCTTGGAGTTCACACAGTCATGAGAGCCCGACTCTGCGTCTCCTGGTGCCTCGCTCTCGCCAGTCTTCTCTTCGTGCCGCAAGCATGGGCTGATCGGGGAGTGGACGGGTCAAGTGAAGGCGGCATCTACGGTCCGACGGTTGTCCTAGAGGGAACCGTCGGCGCGCCTGGGAGCACCGATGACCCTGAGAACGTGGGTGCATCTGACTCACACCCCGCCTACGAGTACGAATGGGTGCTGACCTGCTTCGACAACTACCCGGGGGTCCTCAACGAGATGTGCCCGTCGGCGCGCAACTGCAGCGCTCAGGGTCAGTATCAGTGGAACCTCTGGGCACGCCA
The DNA here is from genome assembly GCA_963704295.1 of uncultured Actinomycetota bacterium. Taxonomy (GTDB): domain Bacteria; phylum Actinomycetota; class Actinomycetes; order Propionibacteriales; family Nocardioidaceae; genus JACCVL01. The sequence goes on from OY969884.1 coordinate 2,800,989, forward strand.
GCTGACCGACAGCGCTGGCCAGCCGACACCGCAAGCACGGTGGCAGGTGATCGCCACCGAGTGCTACACGGGCCAGCCGGCTGCACCGGAACCGCCGCGGCCGCAGGTGACAGACGCGCTGGTGCTGCGCGAGGTGGAGCGACTGGGTCTGCCCCGCCTGACGGTCCGGGTGCAGCCGGCCGAGGCCACGCTGGTGAACTTCGAGACCATCTTCTACGCCGAGCCGGACGCCTGGTCTCGTACCGTTCGGCTGCTGGGGTACACCGTCGATGTCGAGGCCACTCCGGCGAGCTACTCATGGTTGTTCGGGGACGGACAGAGCGATGCCACCACCTCCCCGGGCGCGCCGTACCCCGCCCCGGAGGTGACCCACACCTACGCCGACGCCGGGGTCCGGGTGCAGCCGCGGGTCGACGTGGCGTACGAGGTGCGCTACCGAGTCGACGGGGGCGGCTGGCAGACGATCTCCGCACCCGTCCGGGCCGCCGGCCTCCCGGTAGACCTGCGGATCCGCGAGGGCACGCCGGTGCTGGTCGGACGTTGATCCGGCCGGGCTCAGAGCGCTCACCCAGCGGGCCGACGGTCCGCGACCGTGCGCTACTCTTTTCCGCCCCGGGCCACCCGGGTCGGGGCGATTGGCGCAGTGGTAGCGCGCTTCGTTCACACCGAAGAGGTCACTGGTTCGAACCCAGTATCGCCCACCCTCCCCTGCACAAGCCTGACCTGCGAAAACGCGCCCGGTGGCCGGGCGGCGTGCAGCCTAGGGGGAGAGCTCCCGTCCCAGCACGACCTCGGCGGCGCGCAGAGACGCCGACGCCTCCCGGGCATAGATCTCCTCGGGCACGCTGACGGCTGCTCCGAGGACGTCCGCCATCCAGCCCGCATCCCGCTCTGCGCCGCCCGGTACGGCTGCCACGCTGCCGGGCTCGCTCAGGTTCGAGGCGAAGATGCCGGCCGCCGAACGAGGCAGGAAGTCCTCGTACACGATCGGCTCGGGGTGGAGCACGCCCGTCCGCACGAGCGCGGTGACCCGCCCCTGCTCGAGCGCGGCTCGCTGCTCCGGCGAGGTCCGGCCTGCCGCCACCTCGTCGTCGACGGCGAACGTGAAGAAGCCCAGCCCCTGCAGGCACAGCTCCCGTTCGGTACGCGGCAGCCCGTCGTTCCACACCTGCGCGGCTACGTCCGCGCGGGCGAGCCGAGGGTCCTCGGCCAGTCGTCCGTCCACTCGGGCGACGAGCTCGTCGAAGCGGTCCCGACCGGCCGGGGTGAGCGCGATGCCCCGTGCCTCGACCTCGCCGAACCGAACCCGCAGCGTCCCGTGGGACAGCGCGCCGTCCGGGTCCCGGAACACGCGGGGCTCGGCGAGCGCGCGGAAGGAGGTCTGCCGCAACAGCACGTCCGGGCCGTCCCACCGGGGCGGCCCTTGGATCTCGTCGATCATCTCGATCCCACGGGTCTGCATCGACGAGTACAGGTCGTCGATGTCGAGCACACGGGGCGTCAGATGGTTGAGGTGCGTCGTCGTCACCCCGCCGATGTCGGCTGCGACCGCCGACACGGCGTCGAGCTCCGCATACCAGCCGCGGTCGACGGGGTCGGCGGACAGCGAGAAGGACGCCTCGGCAAGGTCGAGGAAGCGGGTCGCGGCCGACGCGGAGAGCTCGCCATGCTCGACGGCAGCGTCGGCCAGGGTCAGCAGCTCCGCGGGGAACAGCTCGCGGGCGGCCAGGAAGCTCCGCAGCCGACGCTCGAGGTCGGCGTCGAAGAAGCGCCGGTCCTCCGGGACCAGCACCGAGGTGAACACACGGAACGGATTGGCTGCGAGCTCGTCGCGACTCCGCGGACGGAACGCGGTGGACACCACGGGGACGGGGGTCGGCGCCGCGTCACGCAGGTCGTAGAACCCGCACGGGAACATCCCCAGCGCGGCGAAGATCCGCCTGACCTGCGCGAGCTCGCGCGCCGACCCGACGCGGATCGCCCCGTGCCGCTCGGCGGTGACCCGGTCGATGCTTCCGAGCCGCTCGGCATCAGCCCCCTCCCGCGCCAGGACACGATGGTTCACCTCGTGCGCAACCTCGACGAGGGTCTGGTAGGCGGGGACCTCCTTGCCGTACAGGGTGGACAACCGCGCGGCGAAGCGGGTGCGCAGCTCGGTGCTGGACACCGCAGTCGTGACCCGCATTCGACGTCACCTTTCGCCCAGGACGGCCGGCAGGACAGGATGGTCTCTCCCCCGGAGGAGCACTGATGACCACCACCTTGCACCAGATCCCGAGCGGTTCCGCGCTGCAGCAGCAAGCGGTCGAGTCCGCTCGCCGCTGCGGTGTGCAGCTCCCCACAGGTGACGTCACCGTCACGTCCCCGATCAACGGCGAGCGGTTGGCCGACGTCGCCTGGGCCGACTCGTCGACGGTCGACGACAGCGTCGACCGCGCGCAGGTCGCCTTCCGGGAGTGGCGCGCGACTCCGGCTCCCGCCCGCGGCGGCGTGGTGAAGCGGCTGGGCGAGCTGCTGGCCGTGCACAAGGACGACCTGGCCACGCTGATCAGCCTCGAGGTCGGCAAGATCACCTCCGAGGCACGCGGTGAGGTGCAGGAGATGATCGACATCTGCGACTTCGCGGTCGGACTCTCCCGCCAGCTCTACGGCCGCACGATGCCCTCCGAGCGCCCCGGGCACCGGCTGATGGAGACCTGGCACCCGCTCGGTGTCGTCGGCGTGATCAGCGCCTTCAACTTCCCCGCCGCCGTGTGGTCCTGGAACACCGCGATCGCGCTGGTATGCGGCGACCCGGTGATCTGGAAGCCGTCGGAGCTCGCACCCCTGACCGCGCTGGCCAGCCACGCGGTGCTGTCCCAGGCCATAGCTGACTGCGACGCGCCGGCCGACCTCAGCCAGGTCCTCGTCGGCGGGGCAGACGTCGGGCGCTCGCTCGTGGACCACCCCGGGGTCGCCCTGCTCAGCGCCACCGGCTCCACCCGCATGGGGCAGGCCGTCGGACCGCGGGTGGCCGACCGGTTCGGCCGGTCCCTGCTCGAGCTCGGCGGCAACAACGCCGCGATCGTGAGCTCGACCGCCGACCTGGACCTGACCACACGGGGAGTGGTCTTCGCCGCGGCCGGCACGGCGGGACAGCGGTGCACCACCATGCGGCGCGTCATCGCACACACCAGCGTGATCGACGACCTCACCGAGCGCTTGGTCTCCGCCTACGGCCGGTTGCCCATCGGCAACCCGCTGCAGGACGGCACTCTGGTCGGACCACTCATCAGCCGCGCCGCGTACGAGGGCATGGAGCGGGCCATCGAACAGGCGGCCGCCGAGGGCGGCAAGCTGGTCGCCGGCGGCGGCCGCGCGCTGGAGGAGGCGGCGCCGAACGCGTTCTACGCCGAGCCGTCGATCGTGCGGATCGATGCGCAGACCGACGTCGTGCAGCAGGAGACCTTCGCGCCGTTGCTGTACGTCCTGCCCTATCAGGACTTCGAGGAGGCTCTCACCCTCAACAACGCCGTCCCGCAGGGACTGTCCTCCAGCGTGTTCACCTCCGACGAGGCCGAGGCGGAGAGGTTCGTCTCCGCCGAGGGCTCGGACTGCGGCATCGTGAACGTCAACATCGGGACGTCCGGCGCCGAGATCGGCGGGGCGTTCGGCGGGGAGAAGCAGACCGGGGGCGGTCGCGAGTCCGGCTCAGACGCCTGGCGTGCCTACATGCGGCGGGCAACGAACACGATCAACTACTCCGGCGAACTGCCCCTCGCGCAAGGGGTGAACTTCACCGTCTGACCCGGCACGATGGCCCGATGTCGCCGCAGCCGCCACCCCCGCTGCGCGGGGCGCACGTCGTGCTGCAGCCCGTCGCAGCCGAGCACGTGGCGGACCTGCGCCGCATCCTCGCCACGCCTGCGGTCCGGATGCGCTGGCGGGACGAGGACGCGTCGCCGGGTTGGCCGTTCGACGACCCGTCGGCCACCCGCTTCGCCGTGCTGGTCGAGGGCCGGGTGCGAGGCATGGTGCAGTACGGCGAGGAGGAGGAGCCGGACTACCGGCATGCGACGATCGACATCTTCGTCGACCCCGCCGTACACGGCCGGGGGGTGGGGCGCGACGCGGTCGCCACCCTGGCCCGGCACCTGATCCACGATCGTGGCCACCACCGGCTGGTCATCGACCCAGCAGCGGACAACGAGCCGGCCATCCGCTGCTACGCCGCGGTCGGCTTCCGTCCGGTCGGGATCATGCGGCAGTACGAGCGGGACGCCGACCGTGCGGGCTGGCACGACGGACTGCTGATGGACCTGGTCGGCGAGGAGCTGGCGGCGCCGACACAGGAGGGCGGAACATGCCACCACGTGCGGACGGTCCGGCGATGAGCGAGCACCTGACCCATGGCTGGGAGCCGGACCTGCCGCCCGAGGACTCGCTGATCCGCCGGTACCTCTGCGCGACGACCGACGTGAGCGCCTTCATGACCACGGCGGTGGATGGCCGGGTCGCGCGCTGGGACGACGTCTACGCGGCGGACCCGGCGTCGGCGATCCTCTTCGACAACCTGGCCGTCCTGCTGCAGCCGTCGACGCTCTGCGACATCGATGACGTGGTGACCCGGCTGCTCGACTTCTATCCGCCGGACCGGCACTTCTGCCTGCTGTCCGCCTGGCCGATCCCGGACCTCGGCGACCGGCTGGAGCTGATGGGGCATCCGCCGTTCATGCTGCGCCCGGCCGGCGGGGCTGCGCCACCGCTGCCCGATGGTCTGCGGATCGAACCGGTGCGCAGCGAGGAGGACCTCCGGGTCTTCGTCGACACCCTGGTGACCGGCTATCCGCTGCCGGAGGCACGGGATGCCCCGTTGGTCTCCGGCGCGATGCTCGACGGGCCGGTGCGGATGTTCGTGGGCTACCTCGACGGCCAGCCGGTCGGCACCTCGGGCGCGCGGCTCGGGAGCGGCCTGGTCGACGTGGAGTGGGTGTCGACGATGCCGCAGGCTCGCGGCCGCGGGGTGGGGGCCGCCCTGACGTGGGCGGCCACCGCCTGCTCGCCCGGAGACGACGCCGCCTTGATCGCCAGCGACGCGGGCCAGCCGATCTACCAGTCACTCGGCTACCTGCGCCTGCAGCGGTTCACGGTCTGGCACCGCCCACCGACGGCGTGACGCCTCGCTCATGGCTCGGGCCGTCGTCGGCGGAAGCGCCGGTGCCGGACCGGTCGTCTCAACGGATCGATACGGGTCGGGGGGACGAGCTCCGGGACGTTGTCGGCCGCGTGCACAACGGTCCAGCCGCCGGAGTGCACGAGGTGGTGGTGCCGGGCGCAGAGCAGGACGCCCGCCTCGGGTCCGGTGGCGTTGGTGCGGCCACCCTCGGACCAGGGGGTCGGGTGGTGCAGCTCGCACCACGACGGCCCCCGGTCGCAACCGTCGGCCACACACCCGCGCTGCAGCGCCCCGAGCGCCGCTCGCTGATGCGCGGTATGGAAGCGCTGCTCTCGGCCCAGGTCGAGCGGAACCGAGGCTCCACCCAGCACCAGCGGGACCAGCCCCGCGTTGCAGGCCAGCCGGCGCGCCTCCGCGGCCGACATCCGGGATCCGCTCGACAGGGTGGCCGCGCCCAGACCCGACTCCAATGCGTCAACGTCGATCACCACGGTGAGCGTCGGAGTGGATCGGCCGGACTGGGGCAGCGCGTCCACGGGCAGGTGCTCGACCAGCTCGCAGAAGGCCTGCCCGAGTCGCTGGTCGTACGGCAGCCGGCGGCCCTCCAGACCGGAGTCGTCGAGCGGTTCCGCTCTGCCGTCCGGGACGGCGATGCTGGGCCGACGCGGCGAGATCAGCGCGTCGAGAGCGGCACGCAACATGTCGGCCTGGGCGTCTGGCAGCTGGAAGCCGCCGCGCGTGCAGCCGTCGCCGACCCGGCGGATCCACATCCGGGCCCGCGCTCGCGCGCGTCGCTCCTCATCCTCAAGCAGCCGGCCCTCCACTGCGTCGGCAGCGTCCGGGTCGATCACCTCGAACACCCGGCGGCCGAGGACGCGCAGGTCCTCGGGCCCGAAAGTCTCCGCCTGGTCGAGCAGCCAGGCCTCCGCGTCCGCACACTGGACCGGCGACGCCCCGGTGGCCGCGAGCCGGGCCAGGGCGGACACGATCACGCGCGCCTGATCGAGGTCGACGCGACCCTCGGCCAGCCGACGCCGGACCAGCCCGAACCGAGCGTCGAGCTCGGTCGCCAGCCGCACCTGGCTGCCGGCGGTGCGCCGATCCATCCGCAGTGCCGCGCTCAGCCAGCCAGCGGTGGAGGTCGCCGGCAACCCGGGCCCGGTGGACAGGGTGCGCCGATCGGCCTCCGCCACCAGTCGCAGTCGCAACGCCTCCAGCGCCGCGGCGGCACGGTGCACCCGCCCGATCAGGTCGGTCACCTCGCGGTCCGACAGGCCCCAGCAACCGACCGAGTCGTCGACCGGGAGCGCCTGCTCCAGCGCCTCCATGCAGGTGATCAGCGGATGCGGGCCCGGGGGCCCGCCGGGTGGCAGCCACCCGGTTGTCCGCTGCTCCCGCATCGTCGCTGTCACATCGTCAATCTAGGAGCGTCGCGAGGGTGTCGGCGGAGGTCGGCCCCCGGCCTGTGCACAAGCAACCACCGTCCACAGGCGCCCGTCCCACCGGAACGAGCGGAAATGCGGTGGCCGCCCACCCCGACCGCACGGATAGCATCGCCACGCCCGCAACCAGCCCGCTGAACGTCGCCGATCGCCGGCGAGGAGGACCCGTGCCAGAGCTGACCGTGACCGTGTTGACCGGCTCCGAGCCGGAGCGGCGTCAGGTCACCGCCGGTGCCAAGGCATGGGAGCTGTTCGCCGACGACCGCGACGTCGTCGCCGCCCGCGTCGGCGGTGAGCTGCGCGACCTCGCCGTCGAGTTGAGCGACGGCGACACCGTCGAGCCGGTGCCCATCGACTCCGCGGACGGCCGCGACATCCTGCGGCACTCGACCGCGCACGTGCTGGCCCAGGCGGTGCAGGAGCTCTACCCCGCCGCCCGGCTGGGCATCGGGCCGCCGGTGCAGGACGGCTTCTACTACGACTTCGACGTCGAGACCCCGTTCCATCCCGACGATCTCGCGGCGATCGAGACCCGCATGCGCAAGATCGTCAAGGCCGGGCAGCGGTTCTCCCGGCGGGTCGTGTCCGAGGATGAGGCACGCGCCGAGCTCAAGGACGAGCCGTACAAGCTGGAGCTGATCGGCCTCAAGGGCAGCGCGGATGCTGCCGACGGTGCGGAGGTCGAGGTCGGAGCCGGCGAGCTCACCATCTACGACAACGTCGACCGCAACGGCGAGACCGTGTGGAAGGACCTGTGCCGAGGACCGCACCTGCCCACCACCAAGCGGATCCCCGCGTTCCGGCTGACGCGCACCGCCGCCGCCTACTGGCGCGGTGACGAGCAGAACAAGCAGCTGCAGCGGGTGTACGGCACTGCCTGGGAGTCCAAGGAGGCGCTCGACACCCACGTGCACCGTCTGGAGCAGGCCGCCGCACGCGACCACCGCCGGCTGGGCCAGGAGCTCGACCTGTTCAGCTTCCCCGAGGAGATCGGGTCCGGGCTGGCGGTGTTCCACCCCAAGGGCGGCGTGCTGCGCAAGGTGATGGAGGACTACTCCAGGCAACGGCACGTCGAAGCCGGCTACGAGTTCGTCAACTCGCCGCACATCACCAAGTCGACGTTGTTCGAGACCTCCGGTCACCTGCAGTGGTTCGCCGACTCGATGTACCCGCCGATGCGGATGGAGGGCGCGGACTACTACCTGAAGCCGATGAACTGCCCGTTCCACTGCCTAATCTTCAAGGCCCGCGGGCGGTCGTACCGCGAGCTGCCGCTGCGCGCGTTCGAGTTCGGCACCGTCTACCGCTACGAGAAGTCCGGCGTCGTGCACGGACTGACCCGGGTCCGCGGCCTGACCATGGACGACGCGCACATCTTCTGCACCCGCGAGCAGATGCGAGACGAGCTGGGCACCGTGCTCACCTTCGTCCTGGACCTGCTCCGCGACTACGGGCTGGACGACTTCTACCTCGAGCTGTCCAGCAAGGACCCGGACAAGTACGTCGGTGAGGACGCGATCTGGGACGAGGCGACCAAGACACTGGCCGAGGTGGCGGCAGCGTCCGGCCTCGACCTGGTGCCGGACCCGGGCGGTGCGGCCTTCTACGGCCCGAAGATCTCCGTCCAGGCCAGGGACGCGATCGGCCGGACCTGGCAGATGTCCACGATCCAGCTGGACTTCAACCTGCCGGAGCGCTTCGGCCTGGAGTACGCCGCCGCCGACGGCTCCCGCCAACGACCGGTGATGATCCACCGCGCGCTGTTCGGGTCGGTGGAGCGGTTCATCGGGGTGCTCACCGAGCACTACGGCGGCGCCTTCCCGCCCTGGCTCGCCCCCGTCCAGGTGGTCGCGATCCCGGTCGCGGAGCGGCACCTCGACCACCTGTACGCGGTCGCGGACCGGCTGCGCCGGGCCGGGATCCGGGTCGAGGTCGACGCGCACGACGACCGGATGCAGAAGAAGATCCGCACCGCCCAACTGCAGAAGGTGCCGTTCATGCTGCTGGCCGGCGACCGAGACGTCGAGGCCGATGCCGTGTCGTTCCGCTACCGCGACGGTGAGCAGGACAACGGCGTCGCGGTCGACGAGGCGGTGCAGCGCATCGTCGAGGCGGTCCAGTCCCGCGCGGTGCGATGACCGCCGGGGACCGGCTGCAGTTGCTCTGGGCGCCGCACCGGATGGCCTATGTCACCGGTGACGACCCGAGCTCACCGGAGCAGGACGACGGCTGCCCCTTCTGCCGGATCCCCACCCAGGACGATGCCGACGGCCTGGTGCTCGCGCGCGGCGAGCTCGCCTACGCGGTGCTCAACCTGCACCCGTACAACCCGGGACACCTAATGGTGCTGCCCTATCGGCATGTCGCGGAGTACGAGGAGCTGACGGTGGACGAGGCCGCCGATATCACCCGGCTCACCCAGCAGGCGCTGCGAACGGTGCGCACGGTGTCGCAGCCGCACGGCTTCAACGTCGGGCTCAACCTCGGCGGGGTGGCCGGCGGGTCGCTGTCGGACCACCTGCACCAGCACGTCGTGCCGCGCTGGTCAGGAGACGCCAGCTTCATCACGATCGTCGGCGAGACCAAGCTGCTGCCACAGCTGCTGGCCGACACGCACGGGCTGCTGGTCGGCAGTTGGACGTCCTGACCCCCCATCGAGCCGCCACCCCATCTGCAAAAGTCGCGGATCGTGAGCGGGGGGGGGCGGTTGCCCTCCGGATTGGGTCAGGACCCCGGCGGCAGCTTGTCGACCAGCTGGCGGGGGAGCGGCTCGTACCGGGAGAACCGGCGCGAGAACGAGCCCGTCCCGTGGCTCATCGAGCGCAGGTCGACCGCGTAGCGCACCAGCTCCAGCGCGGGAACCTCGGCGTGCACGACGGTCCGCAGGCCGACGGCCGCCTCGGTGCCGAGCACCCGGGCGCGACGCGAGGACAGGTCGCCCATCACCGCGCCGACGTAGTCGTCATCGATCAGCACGTCGACCGTGTCGATGGGCTCGAGCACGACGACCTCGGACGCGGCTGCGGCCTCGCGTAGCGCGAGGCCGCCGGCGGTCTGGAACGCCATGTCGGACGAGTCGACGCTGTGCGCCTTCCCGTCCGTGAGCGTGACCCGGATGTCCACCACCCGGTGCCCGGTGGCCACCCCCCGCTCCATCTGGGCCAGCACCCCCTTCTCCACCGAGGGGATGAACTGGCGCGGCACCGCGCCGCCGACCACCTTGTCGACGAACTCGAACCCGCCGCCGCTGCCGAGCGGCTCGACCTCGATCTCGCACACGGCGAACTGGCCGTGCCCGCCGGACTGCTTCACATGCCGGCCACGGCCGGCGGCCGGCCTGGCGAAGGTCTCCCGCAGCGCGACCGCGACCTCGACCCGGTCGACGCTCACGCCATACCTGCCGGCCAGCCGCTCGATCAGCACGTCGGCGTGCGCCTCACCCATCGTCCAGAGCACCAGCTGCCGGGTGTCCGGGTCGTGCTCGATCCGCAGCGTCGGGTCCTCCGCCGCCAACCGGCTGAGCCCCTGGCTGAGCTTGTCCTCGTCGGACTTGGCGTGCGCCACGACCGCGATCGGGTACAGCGGGTCGGGCATCTGCCACGGCTCCATCAGCAGCGGCCTGTCCTTGCCCGACAGGGTGTCCCCGGTCTCCGCGTGGCTGAGCCGGGCGACGACGCACAGGTTGCCCGCGACGCAGGACGGGATCGGCCGCAGCGCCTTGCCCAGCGGCGACGACAGAGCCCCGACCTTCTCGTCCTCGTCGTGATCCGGGTGGCCGGTGTCGGTGCCGCTGTCGCCGGCTTCGTCGGCCGCCGTGCGGTGCGCCTCGCGGAACGAGGACGAGTGTCCGGAGACGTGCACGACCTGCTCCGCGGTCAGCGTTCCGGAGAACACGCGGACCAGCGACACCCGGCCGAGGTACGGGTCGGTGGTGGTCTTGACCACCTCCGCGAGCAGCGGTCCGTCCGGGTCGCAGCCGATGCCGTCCACCCGTGCGCCCGCAACGGTGAACACGCTCGGCAGCGGGTGCTCGGCCGGCGCCGGGAACGCCTCGGTCATGATCTCGACCAGCTCGAGCAGGCCGACGCCGGTGACCGCGCTGACCGGGATCACCGGGAACAGAGACGCTCGCGCCACCGCGGTCTCCAGGTCGGAGACCAGCACCTTGACGTCGATGTCCTCGCCGCCGAGGTAGCGGTCCATCAGCCCCTCGTCCTCTGAGCCCTCGATGACAGCCTCGATCAGCGTGCCGCGGGCATCCTCGACGGCGATGGCCTGCTCGGCGTCGGGTTCGCGCTGGGCGCGGCCCCCCGATCCGGGGAAGTCGGACCAGTCGGCGTAGTCGTACACCTGCTGCGACAGCAACCCGGCGAGGATGCCGTCCCCGAGCGGCAGGTACAGCGGAACGGCCGTCTCACCGAACGACTCCCGCGCCGCGGCGAGGGTCGCCGGGTAGTCGGCGCGTGCATGGTCGAGCTTGGTCACCACGACCGCGCGGGGCATGCCGACGGCCTCGCACTCCTGCCACACCGCACGGGTTGCGCCGTCGATCGGTTCGGACGCGGAGACGACGAACAGGGCACAGTCTGCCGCCCGCAACCCGGCGCGCAGCTCGCCGACGTAGTCGGCGTATCCGGGGGTGTCCAGCAGATTGACCGTGACCCCGCCGACCGGCAACGGGGCCAGGGACAGCCCGACCGAGCGCTGCTGGCGGACCGCCGCCTCGTCGTGGTCGCAGACCGTCGTCCCGGCCTCGACGGTCCCGGCCCGGCTCAGCACCCCGGTGGCGACCAGCAGGTGCTCGGCGAGGGTGGTCTTCCCGGAACCGGAGGGGCCGACCAGGACGACGTTGCGGACCGCGTCCGGGCGGTCGGGGACGGGGGCGGGCCCACCGCTGCCAGGGCCCGCTGATCTGTCCGGCATGGTGACCGCCTCTCACACCGCTTCGGTCGGCACAGTGTCCGGCAAGCCAACACCCGGTGCGACGGCAGGCACAAGGGGTTCGCTCGCTAGCCTGTCGGCCACCATGCTCGAGCGTTTCCGGCAGTACTGGACCTCCCTGCTGTCCCCGATCGCGAACGGGCTGCTTCGCCTGGGAGTCAGTCCGGACGCCGTGACGCTCATCGGCACCGCGGGGGTCTGTACGGGGGCGCTCGTCTTCTTCCCGCGCGGTGACCTCTGGCTCGGGGTCGTGGTCGTGACGGCGTTCGTGTTCTCGGACCTCATCGACGGCTACATGGCGCGACAGTCCGGCCGGTCGTCGACCTGGGGGGCGTGGCTGGACTCGACGCTGGACCGGATCGGGGACGCGGCCGTGTTCGGTGGGCTGGTGCTGTGGTTCGGCGCCGGGGGAGACGACCCGGTGCTGATGGCGGTCGCCTTGTGGTGCCTGGTGATGGGGTCGGTCACGTCGTACGCCCGGGCGAAGGCGGAGAGCCTCGGCCTGCAGGCCAAGGGCGGCATCGCGGAGCGGGCAGACCGGCTCGTCGCGATCCTGGTGATGACCTTCTTCGCCGACGTGCTCGACCTCGAGGTGCTCCTGGCGGTCACGCTGTGGGTGCTGGCGGCGGCGAGCACGGTGACCGTCGTGCAGCGCACCTTGATCGTCCGCCGACAGGCGTTCGCCGGCGCCAAGCCTTCGTGAGCGAGCCGGTGCGCGCGGCCGCACGTCCTCGGCGAACCGCCGGCAGCGAGCGGTTGTCGGCGGCTGCGTACCGGCTGGGCTGGTCGCTGGGCGCCCGCGTCCCGGAGCCGGTCGCCGGGCGGCTGCTCGACGCGGCGGCCGACCGGACCTGGGCGCGCCGTGGCGCCGGGATGACCCAGCTCGAGCGCAACCTGGCCCGCGCCGCACCTGGCCTCGGTGCGGGGGCCATTGCCGAGCTCGGCCGGGAGGCGATGCGCTCGTACCTGCGCTACTGGGGCGAGGCGTTCCGGCTGCCGCGCTGGTCGGCGGCCGAGGTGCGGGACCGGATCGTGCTGCACGACGCCGACCGGCTGCTGGACGCGCACGCCGCCGGCCGGGGGGTGGTGGCGGCGCTGCCACACTCCGGCAACTGGGACCTCGCCGGTGCGTGGGCCTGCGCGAGCGGGATGCCGCTCACCACCGTCGCGGAGCGGTTGCGACCCGAGAGCCTGTACGACGACTTCGTCGCCTACCGAGCCTCGCTGGGGATGGAGATCCTGCCGCTCACCGGCGCCGGCTCGTCGTTTCGGACCTTGATCGACCGGGTGCGTGCCGGGCGGTTCGTGCCGCTGCTGGCCGATCGCGACCTGTCCAGCGGCGGCGTTGCGGTGCCGCTGCTCGGCGAGCCGGCGAGCCTCCCGGTGGGACCGGCCCGGCTGGCGCAGATCACGGGGGCACCGCTGATGCCCATCACCTGTGACTACGGCGGACCGGAGGGCCGCGACGGACGGATGCACCTGCGCATGCACGAGCCGGTGCCCCCGGCCGCGGGCCGGACCGGTGCGGTCGCGATGACCGCCGCGGTCGCCGACGTCTTCACGACCGCCATCGCCGCCACGCCGGTCGACTGGCACATGCTGCAACGGGTCTTCGTCGCCGACCTGGAACCGCCACGATGAAGGTCGGGCTGGTGTGCCCGTACTCGCTGGACGTGCCGGGCGGCGTCCAGCACCACGTGCTGGAGCTCGCCGCGGCGCTGATCGATCTGGGGCACGACGTCAGCGTGCTCGCTCCGGCCGAGCCGCCGGCGGACGGCCCGGCCGCCGACGCGCTGCCCGCCTACGTCGTGCCGGCCGGCGGGGCGGTCGCCGTGCCCTACAACGGCTCCGTCGCTCGGCTGTCGTTCGGGCCCGGCTCAGTGGCCCGCGTCCGGAGGTGGCTCGCCGACGAGCGCCCGGACGTCCTGCACGTGCACGAGCCCACCGCCCCCAGCCTGTCGCTGCTGGCGCTGTGGGCGGCGGACGTACCGGTGGTGGCGACCTTCCACACCTCGATGCCGTCGGCGTCGCGGGTGATGGCGGTGGTCGGCAGCGCGCTGCGTCCGGCCCTGGAGCGGATCGCGGCGCGGATCGCGGTGAGTGAGCACGCGCTGACCACCATGCAGCGGCACGTCGGCGGTTCCGGGGTGGTGATCCCCAACGGGCTCTGGGTCTCCGCCTTCCATGACCAGCCGGCCGAGCCGGCGTGGTCGGGCACCGGGGCCACGGTCGCCTTCCTCGGCCGGACCGACGAGCCGCGGAAGGGCCTGGAGGTGCTGCTCGCCGCGTGGCCGGCGGTGGTCAGGTCATCCCCGCAGGCGCGGCTGCTGGTAGCCGGCGCCGGTGACGTAGCCCAGGTGCGCGGTCAGGCGTCGGAGCTGCCCGGCCGGGCCGGCGAGTCGGTCCGGGTGCTTGGCCGGTTGAGCGACGGGCAACGGGCCCGGTTGCTCGCGTCGGCGGACGTGTTCGTCGCGCCCAATACCGGCGGGGAGAGCTTCGGGATCGTGTTGGTGGAGGCGATGGCCGCCGGGGCCGCGGTGCTCGCCAGTGACCTGCCCGCCTTCGCGGCGGTGCTGGAGCAGGGCCGGCTCGGCCGGCTGTTCGCCGCGGGCGACCCCTCGGCGCTGGCCGCCGCGGCCGGGGCGATGATCGACGACCCGGCGGGCCGGCAGGCGCTGGTCGAACGGGCGGAGCAGGCCGTGTGGGGCTACGACTGGAGCGTGGTGGCCGGCCGGGTGCTCCGGGTCTACGAGACCGTCACCGCGGTCGGTCGGCAGCCGGCGGGGCGGTCCGGATGACCGCCCAGGTGCTCGCGGCGTCGCTCGCGGCCCTGCTCGTCCTCGGCGCGGTGACGGTGTGGCTGAGCAGCACCGCGGGTCGGCTGGATCGGATGCACATCCGGCTGGCGACCGCACAGGCCTCGCTGGACCGGCAGCTGGTCGACCGGGCAGCGGCCGCGGCGGCGGTGGCGCACTCCGGGGTGCTGGACCCGGCCGCGTCGGTGCTGCTGCTCGCGGCGGCCGAGTCGGCCCGCCAGGCCCCGCCGGGCGAGCGGGAGACCGCGGAGTCCGCCCTGTCCGTGGACCTGCGCGCGGTGCTGGGCGACCCCGAGGCCGTGCAGCATGCCTGGCAGTTCGCGAGCCACCGGCCGCTGCTCGTCGAGCTCGCCGCCTCGTGTGACCGGGTGCGGCTGGCCCGGCGCTTCCACGACGACCTGGTGGCCCGGACCCAGGCGATGCGCCGGCGGCGGGTGGTGCGCCTCGCCCGGTTGGCCGGTCGTGCCGTGTGGCCGGTGCTGGTCGGGCTGGACGACGAGCCTCCGCAGGCGCTACTCAGCCGGGCCGGCATGGCGGACCCACCGGCCCCCGGTCGTACGATGGGGGGGTGACGAGCGAGCAGACCACGACCAGCGACGACTCCCCGCGCACCGGCACCGCCCGGGTCAAGCGCGGCATGGCCGAGATGCTCAAGGGCGGCGTCATCATGGACGTCGTCACCGCCGAGCAGGCCAAGATCGCCGAGGACGCCGGCGCGGTCGCCGTCATGGCCCTCGAGCGGGTGCCGGCCGACATCCGCGCTCAGGGCGGCGTGTCCCGGATGAGCGACCCGGACATGATCGACGCGATCGTCTCCGCGGTGTCGATCCCGGTGATGGCCAAGGCGCGGATCGGGCACTTCGTCGAGGCCCAGGTCCTGCAGAGCCTCGGTGTGGACTACATCGACGAGTCCGAGGTGCTGACGCCCGCCGACTACACCAACCACATCGACAAGTGGCGCTTCACGGTGCCGTTCGTCTGCGGCGCGACCAACCTGGGGGAGGCGCTGCGCCGGCTCAGCGAAGGCGCGGCGATGATCCGCTCCAAGGGCGAGGCCGGCACCGGCGACGTCTCGAACGCCACCATGCACATGCGCAAGATCGGCGGCGAGATCCGGCGGCTCAGCTCGCTCAGCCCCGACGAGCTGTACGTCGCCGCCAAGGAGCTGCAGGCGCCGTACGACCTGGTGGCCGAGGTGGCGAGCGCAGGCAGGCTGCCGGTGGTGCTCTTCACCGCCGGCGGCATCGCGACGCCCGCGGACGCCGCGATGATGATGCAGCTCGGGGCCGAGGGGGTCTTCGTCGGGTCCGGGATCTTCAAGTCGGGCAACCCGGAACAGCGGGCCGCCGCCGTGGTCAAGGCGACCACCTTCCACGACGACCCCGACATGATCGCCAAGGTGTCGCGCGGGCTCGGGGAGGCGATGGTGGGGATCAACGTCGACGACCTGCCCGCGCCGCACCGGCTGGCCGACCGCGGCTGGTGACCCGCCGGTGAGCACCGACCGGCCCGGTTTCCTCCGCCCCGCAGCGAAGCCCTCGCCCGACGAGCGGCTCCGGGACTTCGCCCGGGTGCAGGTGCGGGCCGGACTGCTCGAGCCGCCCGCCCTGCTCGCAGAGGTGCGGGAGGCGGTCGAGGCCGACCTGCCCGAGGCGGAGCCGGACGGGCTCGCGCGCACATTGGTCGAGGCCGCCCGGGCCGACCTGCTGGCCGAGCAGCGGGACTGGGAGCGGCCCACCGACCACGACCGGCTGCAGGCCGCGTTCGCCGATCTGCGGGAGGCCGACGTGCTGGTGCTGCAGGCAGTGGACGACCACTGGGTCGCCGACGCCGAGCTGCGCCGGCGAGCAGCGGACGGCCGGCCTGCGCGCGGTGCGGTCTGGTTCACCGCACCGGACGTGTGGCACGCGGTGGACCACGGGATGCTGGAGCTCAACGTGTGGCACGGGGACACCGCGAACGTCGCGCCGGGCGAACCGCTGCTCGACCTCGTGGTCGACACCCTGGCCGCGCACGACCTGTCCGCGCACTTCGACGAGGGACGGGTCGAGGTCGGCGCCGCCTGGCGCAAGCCGCTCACCGACTGAGCCCGGGCTCGCTCCGTACCATGGCGACATGGCTCCGACCGTCGGCGTGCTGGCGCTGCAGGGCGACGTGGCGGAGCACCTCAGGGTGCTGCGGGAGGTCGGCGCGAGCGCCGGCCCGGTGCGCAGCCCCGAGGAGCTGGGTCGGGTGGACGCGCTGGTCCTGCCCGGCGGCGAGTCGACCACCATGGTCAAGCTGGCCCGCGCGTTCGATCTGCTGGAGCCGCTGCGGCGGCGGGTGCGGGCGGGGATGCCGACCTTCGGCACCTGCGCCGGCATGATCCTGCTGGCCGACCGGATCGAGGGCGGGGCGCCGGGGCAGGAGAGCGTCGGCGGGTTGGACGTGACCGTGCGGCGCAACGCGTTCGGGCGGCAGGTCGACTCGTGCGAGACCGACGTCGACTTCACCGGAGTTGCCGGGCGGCTCCGGGCGGTGCTGATCCGCGCGCCCTGGGTGGAGAAGGCCGGGGCCGGGGTGGAGGTGCTGGCCCGGGTCGGAGAAGGCCCGGCCACCGGTAGGATCATCGCGGTCCGTCAGGGTCCGCTGCTCGCGACGTCCTTCCACCCGGAGGTGTCCGGCGACGACCGTGTGCACCGGTGGTTCGTCGACGAGTTGGTGCGCCCGGCCGCACGTCGCTGACCCGGCCGACGGGCTCCCGTACCGCGACCCGAGAGGACCCGCCGCGATGTCCGGCCACTCCAAGTGGGCGACCACCAAGCACAAGAAGGCCGTCGTCGACGCCAAGCGCGGCAAGCTGTTCGCCAAGCTGATCAAGAACGTCGAGGTGGCAGCCCGGCTCGGCGGCGGTGACCCCACCGGCAACCCCACGCTGTACGACGCCATCCAGAAGGCGAAGAAGTCCTCGGTCCCCAACGACAACATCGACCGGGCGGTCAAGCGTGCGTCGGGTGCCGAGGCCGGTGCCGCCGACTGGCAGACCATCATGTACGAGGGCTACGCCCCCGGCGGTGTCGCCCTGCTGGTCGAGTGCCTGACCGACAACCGGAACCGGGCCGCGGGTGAGGTGCGCACCGCAATGACCCGTGGCGGTGGGTCCATGGCCGACGCGGGCTCCGTGGCGTACATGTTCACCCGCAAGGGCGTGCTGATCGTGCCGCGAGAGCAGGAGAGCGGTCCGCTGGGCGAGGACGACGTGCTGCTCGCCGTGCTCGAGGCGGGTGCCGAGGAGGTCAACGACCTCGGCGACGCTTTCGAGGTGGTCTGCGAGCCGACCGACCTGGTCGCGGTGCGGACCGCCATCCAGGCCGCCGGCCTGGACTACGACTCGGCGGAGGCGTCCTTCGTCCCGTCGGTCACCGTGGCGGTCGACGCGGACGTGGCGGCCCGTGTGCTCCGGCTCATCGACGCGCTCGAGGACTGCGACGACGTGCAGAACGTGTTCGCCAACTACGACGCTTCCGACGAGGTGCTCGCCGAGCTCGGCTGAGCCGCGCCGCCCCCGGCGCGTCGGGCCCCGAACCGGGGGTGCCGACCTCTACTGTCCTTGTCGAACAGGTGTTCTAGCGACGGAGGCGGTGCCGGTGCGAGTGCTCGGTGTCGACCCCGGACTGACCCGGTGCGGCCTCGGCGTGGTCGAGGGTGCGCCCGGCCGGCCGGTGCAGCCGGTCGCCTGCGACGTCGCGCGCACCGCCGCCGACCGGCCGCTGGAGTCCCGGTTGCTCGCGGTGCACGACGCGGTGGAGGCATGGATCGAGACGCATCGCCCGGACGCCGTCGCCGTCGAGCGGGTGTTCAGCCAGCACAACGTGCGCACGGTGATGGGCACGGCGCAGGCGAGCGGAGCCATCCTCGTCGCCGCGGCCCGGCACGGGTTGCCGGTGGTGACGTACACACCGAGCGAGGTCAAGGCCGCGGTGACGGGCAGCGGTCGCGCGGACAAGGCGCAGGTGACCGCGATGGTCACCCGGGTGCTCCGGCTGGAGCTGGCGCCGCGTCCGGCCGACGCGGCCGACGCGCTGGCGCTGGCGATCTGTCACCTGTGGCGTGGCGCCGCCCAGGCCCGCATCAGTCGAGCGCTCACTGCCTCCGGGAGGTCGGGATGATCGCATCCGTACGCGGCCGGGTGGTCGCGGTGACACCGTCGACCGCCGTGGTCGAGGTCGGTGGCGTCGGGATGCAGGTCTCCTGCGCCCCGGGGACGCTGGCCGCGTTGCGACTCGGCGAGGAGGCGGAGCTGTCGACGTCCCTCGTGGTCCGCGAGGACTCGCTGACGCTGTTCGGCTTCGCCGACGACGACGAGCGGACCGTGTTCGAGCTGCTGCAGACGGCCAGCGGGGTCGGACCGAAGCTCGCTCAGGCGATGCTGGCCGTGCACCCACCAGACACTCTGCGCCGGGCCGTCGCCACCGACGACCTGGCCAGCCTGACGCTCGTGCCCGGCATCGGGCGCAAGGGTGCGCAGCGGATCGTCCTCGAGTTGAAGGACCGCCTCGGCGCCCCGGCCCTCCCGGTTCGCGCCGACGCCGGGGGCCGGCCCTCGACCGGGCAGCCGAACGCAGACGGGTGGCGGGAGCAGGTCCGAAGCGGGCTGGTCGGTCTGGGCTGGGCACCGCGGGAGGCCGACTCCGCGGTCGACGCGGTCTCGGTGCTGGCCGAGGAGCAGCTCACCGAGACCGGCCGACCGGACGTGGCGGTGCTGCTGCGCGCGGCGCTGCGGACGCTGTCGCGGGCCTGACGGGGGGTGTGCTGTGAGCACAGAGACCGGAGATGACGTGAGCGGCATCAGGGGCGACACCAGGGCCGCGGTGACCCCGCTGGCGACGCTGGAGGACTCCGCCGACGAGCTGGCGCTGCGGCCGAGGTCGCTTGCCGACGTCATCGGCCAGGTCAGGGTCCGAGAGCAACTCGCTCTGATCCTGGACGCCGCTCGCGGGCGGGGCCGCACGCCGGACCACGTGCTGTTGTCCGGCCCGCCGGGGCTGGGCAAGACCACCCTGGCGATGATCATCGCCACGGAGATGGGGGTGCCGCTGCGGGTCACCAGCGGTCCCGCGTTGCAGCACGCCGGCGACCTCGCGGCGATCCTGTCCGGGATCGGCGAGGGCGAGGTGCTGTTCGTCGACGAGGTGCACCGGATGGCGCGCGCGGCCGAGGAGATGCTCTACCTCGCCATGGAGGACTTCCGCGTCGACGTCGTGGTCGGCAAGGGGCCGGGGGCGACCGCGATCCCGCTCACGATCCCGCCATTCACCCTGGTGGGTGCGACCACCCGGGCCGGGCTGTTGCCGGGCCCACTACGGGACCGCTTCGGCTTCACTGCTCAGCTCGACTTCTACGCGTCGGCCGACCTGGCGGCGATCGTGCACCGCTCCGCCGGGCTGCTCGGGGTCGATCTGCGCCCGGACGGCGCAGGTGAGATCGCCGGGCGCTCGCGGGGAACGCCGCGGATCGCGAACCGGCTGCTCCGCCGGGTCCGCGACTTCTCCGAGGTGCGGGCCTCCGGCGTGGTCGACGCCGAGATCGCACGGGCCGCCCTGGAGCTGTACGAAGTGGACGAGCGCGGTCTCGACCGGCTCGACCGGGCGGTGCTGGACGCGCTGTGCCGCCGGTTCGACGGCGGGCCGGTGGGGCTGAGCACGCTGGCGGTGGCGGTCGGGGAGGAGCGGGAGACGGTCGAGGAGGTGGCCGAGCCGTTCCTGGTCCGCGAGGGTCTGCTGGCCCGTACGCCGCGGGGTCGGGTGGCCACCGCCGCGACATGGCGGCACCTGGGGCTGCCGCTGCCGCAGCCTGGTTCCGCCGCCGGCTCGCCGACGCTGTGGCGGGACGAGCCGGACGACGGGACGGCGCCCGGCTGGGGCTAGACTCGCCGCTCGGTCCGGGTGTGCTCCCGTTCCCGACGTGATCGACGTCGTGTCCCCAACCTCCCTGGAGTTCCCTCGTGTCACCCGAGCAGATCGGGCAGTTCCTCCCCCTTGTCCTCATCGTGGTGGTGTTCTGGCTGCTGATCCTGCGGCCCGCCCGGCGGCGGCAGCAGGAGGCCACCCGACTGCAGCGCAGCCTGGCCGTGGGCGACCGGGTGATGCTCACCGCGGGGATGTACGGCACCATCCGGGCGCTCGGCGACGAGTCGTTCGAGCTCGAGGTCGCCGACGGCGTGGTCGTGACCGTGAACCGGCACGCGGTGTCACAGGTCGTCCAGCCGGCCGCGGCACCCGACGACGCGGCCACCGGGGAGCCGACGCGAAGCGAGGACGACGGGGGCGACGTCCGGCCGTGACGGCGGGGCGACGAACGGGAAGGCACATCTGACGTGGCGACGAACCTGACCCGCCCGGGGCGCACCCTGGCCGTCCTCGGGATCGTGATCGGGATCCTGTTGGGTCTCGTCGCGCTCGGAGGCGACTGGGCGCCGCGGCTGGGGCTCGACCTCCAGGGCGGCACGCGGATCACCCTGCAGGCCAGCACCGCGGACGGCGAGGACGTCACCGCGGAGAAGTTGGAGCAGGCACAGGAGATCATCTCCGCCCGGGTGAACGGCACCGGCGTCTCTGCCGCCGAGGTCAGCACCCGAGGCAGCGATCAGATCATCGTCGAGATCCCCGGCGAGGAGCGCGGGGACATCGTCGAGCAGGTCGGCCGGACCGCCCAGCTGCGGTTCCGGCTGGTGTGGGCCGGCCCGTCGGCGGGCCAGCCGCAACCGCCGGCTCCTGGGAACGGCCAGGGTGGTGGCGGTCAGGACGGTGGGAGTCAGGGCGGCGGTCAGGGCGGCGGCGGCCAGGGCGGCGGCCAGGGCGGCGGCCAGGGCGGCGGCGGTCAGGACGGCGCGGGCGGCGGCAACAACCGTGGGGTCAGCGGCTGGATGCTGCCCGGGGATGGCACCGACACTCCGACCGACACTCCCACCGACACTCCCACCGACACTCCCACCGACGCTCCCACGGGCACTCAGGGCGACGGCCCGACGGCCGACACCGGTGCCGGTCAGACCGCCGACGGCACCAGCGTGGAGGACATGTCGGTCGCCGACATGATCCAGACCACGGTCTCCGGCACCCCGCCCGAGCAGTACAGCCAGGACTTCACCCGGCTCAGCCAGAAGTTCGCCTCCTTCACCTGCCCCGAAGGTGACGCCGCGACCCAGGTCGTCGACGAGCCGGTCAAGCCGCTGATCACCTGCGACGAGGAAGGCCTCAAGTACCTGCTCAGCCCCGCGGTCATCGAGGGCACCTCGCTCAGCGACGCCTCGGCCGGCCTCCCGCAGCAGTCGCCGCAGTGGGTGGTCAACCTCGAGCTCGACTCCGCCGGCACCGACGTCTTCACCGACGTGACCCGGGCGCTGGTCGGCACGAACCGGTTGTTCGCGATCGTGCTGGACGGCCAGGTGCTGTCCGCTCCACGGGTGACCAGCCCGATCACCAACGGCCAAGCGCAGATCTCCGGTGGCTTCACCCAACAGACCGCGACCGACCTGGCCAACTCGCTGCAGTACGGCGCGCTGCCGCTGAGCTTCGAGGTCAGCGGTGTCACCCTCGCCGGTCCGACCCTGGCGGGGTCGCAGCTTTCCGCCGGGGTGCTGGCCGGCCTCATCGGGCTGGCCCTCGTCGTCGTCTACTGCATGCTCTACTACCGCGGCCTGGGCGTGGTGGTGATCGCCTCGCTCGCGGTGGCCGGGCTGGTCACGTACGAACTGGTGCTGCTGCTCGGCGCGAGCGTCGGCTTCACCTTGACCCTCCCCGGGATCGCCGGGTTGATCGTGGCGGTAGGCATCACCGCCGACTCGTTCATCGTGTACTTCGAGCGGCTCCGCGACGAGGTTCGCGAGGGCAAGTCCCTGCGCCTGGCGGTCGAGGCCGGTTGGAAGCGGGCGCGGACCACGATCCTGGCCGCTGACGCCGTCTCCCTGCTGGCCGCGGTGGTGCTGTACACGTTCGCGATCGACGAGATCCGCGGCTTCGCCTTCGCGCTCGGGCTGACCACGGCGATCGACGTCGTCATCGTGTTCGCGTTCACCAAGCCGCTGGTCACGGTGCTGGCCCGGACCCGCTTCTTCGGGCAGGGTCATCCGCTGTCTGGTCTGGACGCCCGGCACCTGGGGATCGAGGGCCGCAAGGTGACCGAGCTCGCTCGAACGTCCCGCCGAGCACAGGGGGTTGCCCGATGAGCAAGATGGCGACCTGGGGTCAGCACCTCTACACCGGCCGGGTGTCGTTCGACTTCGTCGGCCGACGACTGCTCTGGTACACGCTGTCGGGCGTCATCGTCCTTGCAGCGGCGACGGGGCTGTTCTTCCGCGAGCTGAACCCGGGCATCGAGTTCAAGGGCGGGGTCGAGTTCAACGTCAGCATCGCGCCGACCGACACCAACGTCGATCGGGTTCGGGACGCGGCGATCGACTCCGGAGTCGACGTCGGCGACCCCCTCGTCACCACGTCGGGCACCGAGGCGGTGTTGGTCCAGACCCAGCCGCTCGACCAGGCGGAGGCCGATCAGGTCGTGACCGCGCTCGAGGAGGCCGGCGCGACCGACGTGAGCCAGGAGCGGATCGGTCCGACCTTCGGCCGGCAGATCCTGGACAAGGCGATCCTGGGCCTCGGCGTGTTCCTCAGCCTGGTGGTGCTCTTCATCTGGGCGTACTTCCGAGAATGGAAGATGTCCGTGGCCGCCCTGGTGGCGCTGCTGCACGACGTCCTCATCACCGTCGGCATCTATGCCTGGTCGGGCTTCGAGGTCTCGCCCGCCACCGTGACCGGCTTCCTCACCATCCTCGGCTTCTCGCTGTACGACACCGTCGTCGTCTTCGACAAGGTGCGGGAGAACACCCGGGCCTATGCGACCAACCTGTCGCGCACGTTCGCGGAGCAGGCCAACCTCGCGGTCAACCAGACGCTGGTCCGGTCGATCAACACCACCGTGACGGCGCTGCTGCCGGTGCTCGCGTTGCTGGTCGTCGGGACCGTGGTGCTCGGGACCGGACCGCTGAAGGACCTGGCGCTCGCGCTCTTCGTGGGCATGGCAGCCGGCACCTACTCGTCGATCTTCATCGCCACCCCGCTGGCGGTGCACCTCAAGGAGGGTGAGCCCGCCGTCCGGGCACAGGCCCAGCGGGTGGCCGCCCGCCGGAACCGGGAGGGCCAGACCGCCGAGCCGGAGGCGCCGGTGGGGGAGCCGGACTCGGACGCGGCGGAGGACCACCCGCCGGAGGCGGGCGACGCGGTACCCAGCGGCGCCCGGAGCGGCTCCGCGCCACCGGACGGGGAGCGGCCCGCCCGGCCGACGCGCCCGGTGGCCCCCGGCCGCAACCAGCCGCAGCGCCGGCCCCGCTCGCAGCGTGGTGGCTCGCAGCGCCGGGGCGGGCGGTGAGCAGCCCGGTCGATGCCGCGCTCGACCGGCTGGTCCGCGACATCCCCGACTTCCCGCAGGCCGGCGTGCTGTTCAAGGACATCTCGCCGCTGCTGGCCGACGCCGAGGGGTTCGCGACCACGGTGACCGCGCTCGCCGACATGGGCCGCCGGCTCGCCCCGGACGGGGTCGACGCCGTGGTGGGCATCGAGGCCCGGGGGTTCATCCTGGCCGCCCCGGTCGCCCTCGCGCTGGGCGCCGGCTTCGTGCCGGTGCGCAAGCTGGGCAAGCTCCCGGCCGCCACGCACCAGGTGTCGTACTCGCTGGAGTACGGCGAGGCCACGCTCGAGCTACACCGCGACGCGCTCAGCGAGGGCGAGCGGGTGCTCGTCGTCGACGACGTGCTCGCCACCGGAGGCACCGTCGAGGCGACCGGCCAGCTGATCCGCGAGTGCGGAGCGATCGTGAGCGGGGTCGCGGTGTTGCTGGAGCTCGGCTTCCTCGGCGGTCGCTCCCGGCTCGGCAGCCTGAACGCGGACTCGCTCCGCGTGGTCTGAGCGCCGTCAGGGCGATGAGGTGGACGCGACCCACCTAGACTGGATCATCGCCTCGGGAGGTGCGCGTGTCTGATGACAGGTCGGTCGAGGTCGAGGTCACACCGACCCCGGCCCCGTCGGGCGTGCGGATGCGCAACCGGCTGGCTCGGCTGGGCAGCCGGGTGTCGGCCACCAGCCCCGTGCTCGAACCGCTGTTCGGCATCGTGCGGGCACACCACCCCAAGGCAGACCTCGCCGCGCTCGAGCGCGCCTACCTGACGGCCGAGCGGCTGCACCAGGGTCAGTGGCGCAAGAGCGGCGACGCATATATCACCCACCCGCTCGCGGTGACCACGATCCTCGCCGAGCTCGGCATGACGACACCCACGCTCTGCGCCTCCCTGCTGCACGACACGCTCGAGGACACGACGTACACGATCGACCAGCTGCGCAAGGATTTCGGGGACGAGGTTGCCTCCCTCGTCGACGGCGTCACCAAGCTGGACAAGGTCAAGTACGGCGACTCCGCGCAGGCGGAAACCATCCGCAAGATGGTCGTCGCGATGAGCAAGGACATCCGGGTCCTCGTCATCAAGCTCGCCGACCGGCTGCACAACATGCGCACGCTGCGGCACGTCAAGGCCGAGACTCAGGAGCGCAAGGCGCGGGAGACGCTGGAGATCTTCGCGCCGCTCGCCCACCGACTCGGCATGAATACGATCAAGTGGGAGCTGGAGGACCTTGCGTTCTCCACCCTGCACCCGAAGGTCTACGACGAGATCGTGCGACTGGTCGCCGACCGCGCCCCGGCCCGGGACGACTTCCTCGCCACGGTGATCGAAAGCGTGGACGCCGACCTCAAGGCGGCCAAGATCAAGGCGACGGTCACCGGTCGGCCGAAGCACTACTACTCGATCTACCAGAAGATGATCGTGCGCGGCCGGGAGTTCACCGACATCTACGACCTGGTCGGGCTGCGGGTGCTGGTCGAGTCGATGCGGGACTGCTACGCGGTCCTGGGGGTGCTGCACGCCCGGTGGAACCCGTTGCCCGGACGGTTCAAGGACTACGTGGCGATGCCGAAGTTCAACATGTACCAGTCGCTGCACACCACCGTCGTCGGGCCGCAGGGCAAGCCGGTCGAGCTGCAGATCCGTACCTTCGCGATGCACCGCAGGGCGGAGTACGGCGTCGCCGCGCACTGGAAGTACAAGGAGGACGGCAGCGGCGGGACCGTGCCGGAGGTGCCGCTGGTCCGCAGCGGCGAGCCCAAGGACGGCGCCCAGTCGGAGATGGCCTGGCTGCGCCAGGTCATCGACTGGCAGCAGGAGACCTCCGACCCGGGTGACTTCCTCGAGTCGCTGCGGTTCGAGATCACCAGCACCGAGGTCTACGTCTTCACCCCGCGCGGGGACGTGCAGTCGCTTCCGGCAGGGTCGACCCCGGTGGACTTCGCCTACGCCGTGCACACCGAGGTCGGACACCAGTGCATCGGCGCCCGCGTCAACGGCCGGCTGGTCCCGCTCGAGAGCGTGCTGGACAACGGCGACGTCGTGGAGGTGTTCACCTCCAAGGCGCCCGGCGCCGGCCCGAGCCGGGACTGGTTGGACTTCGTCAAGAGCCCGCGCGCCCGGACCAAGATTCGACAGTGGTTCACCAAGGAGCGCCGCGAGGAGGCGATCGAGCGCGGCAAGGACGCGATTGCCCGGCTGATGCGCAAGGAGGGCCTGCCGCTGCAGCGGCTGCTCAGCCACGACACCCTGCAGACGGTCGCCAAGGACCTGCACCTGACCGACGTGTCGGCCCTGTACGCCGCGGTGGGGGAGGGCAACGTCGGCGCGCAGAACGTCGTGCGCCGGGTGATCGACCTGCACGGCGGCGAGGCGGGCTCCGAGGAGGACCTGTCCGAGGCGGTGGTCGTTCCCACCGAGATCGACCGGCGCCGGCGTGCTCCGCGGGGTGACTCAGGGGTGGTCGTGCACGGCATGAGCGACGTGCTCACCAAGCTGGCCCGCTGCTGCACCCCGGTCCCCGGCGACCAGATCGTCGGCTTCGTCACCCGCGGCGCGGGCGTCTCGGTGCACCGCAACGACTGTCCCAATGTCGGCAGCCTGACCGCCCAGCCGGAGCGGATGGTCGAGGTGGAGTGGGCCCCGTCCGCGCAGAGCCTGTTCCTGGTGGCGATCCAGGTCGAGGCGCTGGACCGGGCCCGGCTGCTGTCGGACGTGACCCGCGTGCTGTCCGACCACCACGTCAACATCCTGTCCGCCAACCTGCAGACCGGGCGGGACCGGATCGCCAAGAGCCGGTTCACCTTCGAGATGGGCGACCCTGCCCACCTGGGTCATGTGCTGTCCGCAGTCCGCTTGGTCGACGGCGTGTTCGACGTCTACCGCGTCACCCAGTAACCCCCCCGAGCCCGCGATCCGTCAGTTCCGACCCGGCGGTCCGTCAGTTCCGACCCGGCGGTCCGTCAGTTCCGACCCGGCGGTCCGTCAGTTCTCACCACTGTCGGGGCAGCAGCGGCGCACAGCCGAGCAAGCGACCTACCTCGACCTCGAGCCAGGGGTCGGAGCCGAGGATGTCCAACCTGCGGCAGACGAGCACCCGCCAGCCCCACCGCTGTCGCAGCAGCTCACGTCGCTCCGCGTCCGCTCGCCTGCTCGCCTCGTCGGTGTGGTCCTCGGCGCCGTCGTACTCGCACCCGACCAGCACGTGGTCGTACGCGAGGTCGAGGCGAAAGATTCCGTGCCCGCTCCGATCGCGCACCCAGTGCTGAGCCGCGGGCCTTGGCAACCGGGCATCGAGCAGTCGCAGGCGCTGCCACGACTCACCCGGGGACTCGCTGAGCGGCTCGATCATGCGCACAAGCTGTCGGGCTTGCACGATGCCGGGAAACCCACGCAGCCCGTCCACCCGTTGTTGCAGCGCGCCCGGCAGCACCAGGCCAGCGTGTGCCATAGCATCGACCGCCGACAGCGCGAACGGGCGGCGCAGCCGGCGCAGCAGGTCCACCGCTGTCCGGTCAGGCACGGTCAGCCGCAGGCCGTCGAGCTCGGTGATGTCGGTCGAGGTGATGTACCCCTCCACGGTCCTGACTCCAGAGCGGCGAGCGCGGCTGGTGCCATGCGGCACCACGCACTGTGGCGTCAGCACGAACCGGTCCTCGGGCTGGAAGGCGTCCACACCGTGAACCCAGGCTGCAGTCGTGCCGAACAGCACACCTTCCGCGGGCATCACCAGCTGAAGGCTCTGGCAGCGCAGGTCCCGCGAGTCGGCGACAGCCGCGTCGACGTACACCGACCGCAACACTCGACGGAGCTCTCCCGTGGCAACACCGCGAGCCAGCGCGCCCACAGACAGCCCGACGTCGGCTGCCTGCCGACAGGTGAACGGGTGACCGTTGTTGACCAGCGTTGGGTCGCTCTCGTGCGCGGACATCGATGCAGCCTCACGCGTACGGCCGGGCGACGAGGTTCAGCGCATCCGAGCTGGGGACACAGCTGCCACTGACGGACCGGCTGTGCACGAGTGACGGGCCGGCGGTGCGGCAGTGACGGATCGGCGG
The DNA here is from genome assembly GCA_963704295.1 of uncultured Actinomycetota bacterium. Lineage (GTDB taxonomy): Bacteria > Actinomycetota > Actinomycetes > Propionibacteriales > Nocardioidaceae > JACCVL01. Next base: position 2,828,831 of record OY969884.1, read on the forward strand.
GGCGGAAGTGACGGATCGGCGGGGCGGCGGGTCAGGGGGAGAAGTCGGCGAGGACCTTGCGGGCCTGCTCGAGCCAGGCCTCCCGGGCCTCGATGTCCTCGGTGAGCGACCGCTTCCGCTTGTCGTCGCCGGCGGCTGCGGCCTTGTCGAGCCGGGCGCGCAGGTCGGCCAGCGACGCCTCCAGCTGGCCGACGGTCGCCTCGGCGCGAGCCCGGGCCTCGGGGTTGCTCCGCTGCCAGCGCTCCGCTTCGGCCGTGCGCACGGCGTTCTCGACCGCGCGCATCCGGCCCTCGAGCTCCTGCAGTTGGCCGCGCGGCACCTTGCCGGCTGCGTCCCAGCGCTCGGCGAGGGCACGGAACGCCGATCGCGCGGCGGCCACGTCGGTGATCGGCACCAGGGCCTCCGCCTTGGTGAGGATCTCCCGCTTGACGACGGCATTGGCGGCGAACTCCTCCTCCGTCCGGGCCGTCACCGCGTCCCGCGCCTGGAAGAAGGTGTCCTGGGCGGTTCGGAAACGCCGCCAGAGCGCCTCCTCGTCGCGGCGGCCGGCCGGTCCGGCCGCCTTCCACTGCTGCATCAGGTCGCGGAACCGGCCGGCGGTCGCGCCCCACTCGGTCGAGTCGGCGAGCGTCTCGGCCTCGGCGGCTAGCTTCTCCTTCACCGCCTGCGCCTGGTCGCGTTGGTCGTGCAGCTCGGCGAAGTGCTGGCGCCGCCGTCGGGTGTACGTGGTGCGGGCGGTGGAGAACCGTCGCCACAGCTCGTCGTCGGTGGCCTTGTCGATCCGGGGCTGGGCCTTCCACTGCTCCATCAGCTCGCGCAGCCGGTCGGCGCCGGCCCGCCAGTCGGAGGAGCCGGCGAGCCCCTCGGCCTCCTCGGCCAGCCCGCGCTTGACCGAGCGTGCCTCCTCGATCCGGGCAGCCCGGTCCGCCCGTCGCCGCCGGCGCTGGTCCGCCACGACCGGAGCCAGCGCGTCCAGCCGCTGCGCCAGCGCCTCGAGGTCGCCGACCGCCTGGGCGTCCACGACCTCCGCGCGCACCTGGGCGATCCGCGCCTCGGCCTCGTCGGGGGGCAGGGCCCCCTCGCCGACCCGCTGCACGAGCAGCTGCACCTCGACGGCCAACCCCTCGAACCGGCCGGTGAACAGCGCCATCGCCTCGGCCGGGTCGGCATCCGGCCACTGCCCGACCTTGCGCTCGCTGCCGTCTCGGCTGCGAACGTAGACCGTGCCGTCGTCGGCCACCCGGCCGAACCTCGCCGGGTCGGCGTCCGAGCCCGAGCCCCCGCCCGGATGCCCGACCGCCGGGCCGGCACCGGCAGGCGGGACGGGGCGCGGTGCGCCCGGCTTCGGCGGCCGGGGGCGGGCCACGACCGGCTCCGGGCCGGGTGTCTCGTCCATCCAGGCTCCTCAAACGACGCGGACGGCGAGCAGTCTAGGTGTGCCCGTCGCCCGAGGGGGTCGTGGGACGGCACGGATGACCTCCCGCGCTGTCGTAGGGTGACCGCCATGCTCATCGCCGGATTCCCCGCCGGTCCGTGGGGCACCAACTGCTGGGTCGCCGCCACCGCTGCGGGCGCCGAGTGCGTCGTCATCGACCCCGGGATGGACGCCGGCCCCGCTGTCGACGACATCGTCCGGGAGCACCGGCTCAAGCCGGTGGCGGTGCTCGTCACCCACGGCCACATCGACCACATGTGGTCGGTGGCACCGGTCGCCGGCGCGCACGACATGGCGGCCTGGATCCACCCCGCCGACCGAGCGATGCTCACCGACCCGATGGCCGGCATGTCCGCTGAGACGGCGGCGATGATGCTCGGCCACGACATGACCTTCGCGGAGCCGGACGATGTTCGCGAGCTGGCGGACGGGTCTCGCCTGGAGCTGGCGGGTCTCGAGATCGTCGTCGACCACGCCCCCGGCCACACGCCGGGCTCGGTGACCTTCCGCGCGCCGTACGACGGCACCGAGGATGTGCCGGAGGTGATGTTCTCCGGCGACCTGCTGTTCGCCGGGTCCATCGGCCGCACCGACCTGCCCGGCGGCGACTCGGCCGAGATGATGCGCAGCCTGGCCCGCACCGTGCTCCCGCTGGACGACCGGATCGTGGTGCTGCCCGGGCACGGCGAACAGACCAGCATCGGCGCCGAACGGGCCGGCAACCCGTTCCTGCGACCGCTGCTGTCGCAGAGCACTGCATGAGCTCGGCGCGGACCAGGAGGCCGACCCCGCTGTCGGGCTTCCCCGAGTTCCTGCCGTCCCAGCGGGCCGCCGAGCTGGCCGTGCTCGACTCGCTCCGGGAGACCTTCGAGCTGCACGGCTTCTGCTCGGTCGAGACCCGTTCGGTGGAGCCGCTGGACCAGTTGCTGCGCAAGGGCGAGACCAGCAACGAGGTGTACGTGCTGCGTCGGCTGCAAGCCGCGGACGACGACGCCGACACGGGGGTCGGGCTGCACTTCGACCTGACCGTCCCGCTGGCCCGGTACGTGCTGGAGAACGCCGGCCGGCTCGAGTTCCCGTTCCGGCGGTACCAGATCCAGCGCTGCTGGCGGGGCGAGCGGCCCCAGGAGGGGCGGTACCGGGAGTTCACCCAGGCCGACATCGACATCATCGGCCGGGACGAGCTCGGCTCCGACGCCGACGTCGAGGTGACGGAGGTGATGGCCGAGGCGCTCAGCCGGCTCCCGCTCCCGCCAGTGACGCTGCAGATCAACAACCGCAAGCTGATCGAGGGCTTCTACCTCGGCCTCGGTGCCGACGACCCCGCGGCGGTCATCCGCGCCGTGGACAAGCTCGACAAGCTGGGGCCGGCGGAGGTGCACCGGCTGCTCGTGGAGCAGCAGGGGCTGACCAGCGCACAGGCGGACCGGTGCCTCACGCTGGCCGCGATCAGCGGGACTGACGGCTCGGTCGCCGACGAGGTGCGCGCGCTCGGGGTCGAGCACCCGCTGCTGGAGGAGGGGCTGGACGCCCTGCTCCGAGCGCTGCGGGGAGCAGCGCACACCGCCTCCGACCGCTTCCGGGTCGTCGCCGACCTGCGCATCGCCCGCGGCCTGGACTACTACACCGGCACGGTGTTCGAGGGACGCACCGTCGAGCACGGAGCCCTGTCGGTCTGCGCCGGCGGCCGCTACGACGCGCTGGCGTCCGACGGCACGACCACCTACCCCGGCGTCGGCATCTCGCTCGGTGTCACCCGCCTGCTCGCCCCGCTGGTGGCCCGCGGCCTGGTGGACGCCGACCGCAGCGTGCCGTCGTGCGTCCTGGTCGCCCTGCCGGACGAGGGCAGCCGGGACGGCTGCCGCGACGTCGCTCGCCGGCTGCGGGGGCGCGGCGTGCCCACCGAGGTGGCCCCGACACCCAGCCGGTACGGCAAGCAGATCCGGTTCGCCGAGCGGCGCGGGATCCCCTACGTCTGGTTCCCCGCCGCGGACGGCGCCGGCCACCAGGTCAAGGACATCCGCACCGGCACGCAGATCGACGCCGACCCGGGGCAGTGGACCCCCCCGGTCGAGGACCTGCGCCCCCGCATTCGCACTACGACCACCGAGGAGCCGTCGTGATCCGAAGTCATACCGCCGGGAGCCTGCGTGCCGAGCACGTCGGCCAGGAGGTGACGCTTGCCGGCTGGGTGGCGCGGCGACGCGACCATGGCGGCGTGGCCTTCGTCGACCTGCGGGACTCCAGCGGGGTCGTGCAGGTGGTGATCCGCGACGAGGAGGTCGCCTCGCCACTGCGGTCGGAGTTCTGCCTGCGGGTGGTCGGCGAGGTCTCCGCCCGGCCCGCCGGCAACGCGAACCCGGCGCTTCCCACCGGCGAGATCGAGGTGGTCGCCCGCGGCGGGGTCGAGGGCGTGGAGGTGCTCAGCGAGGCGGCGGCGCTGCCGTTCCCGGTGGAGGAGCACCACACCACGCCGGTGGGGGAGGAGGTCCGGCTGCGGTACCGGTACCTCGACCTGCGCCGCCCCGAGATGGCCCGCGCGATCCGGCTGCGGGCCCGCGTCACCGAGCTGATCCGTGAGGTGATGGCCGCCAACGACTTCCTCGACGTCGAGACCCCGTACCTCACCCGGTCCACCCCGGAGGGGGCCCGGGACTTCCTGGTCCCGGTCCGGCTGCAGCCGGGGCACTGGTACGCGCTGCCGCAGTCTCCCCAGCTGTTCAAGCAGCTGCTGATGGTGGCCGGTCTCGAGCGGTACTACCAGATCGTCCGCTGCTTCCGGGATGAGGACTTCCGCGCCGACCGGCAGCCGGAGTTCACCCAGCTCGACGTCGAGCTCAGCTTCGCCGACACCGACGACGTCATCGCGCTCACCGAGCAGGTGCTGGCCCGGCTGTGGGCCGACGTGCTCGGCGTCCAGGTCAGCACCCCGTTCCGGCGGATGACGCACGCGGAGGCACTGCGTCGCTTCGGGATCGACCGGCCGGACCTTCGGTTCGGCTGCGAGCTGGTCGACCTGACCGGCTTCTTCGCCGACACCCCGTTCCGAGTGTTCCAGCGCGCCGACCGGACGGACTGGCACGTCGGGGCCGTCGTCATGCCCGGTGGCGCCGCGCAGTCCCGCAAGCAGCTGGACGGCTGGCAGGAGTGGGCCCGCTCCCGCGGCGCCAAGGGCCTCGCCTACGTGCTGGTCGCCGCGACCGACGGTGCTGACGGTGCTGACGGTGCTGACGGTGCCGACGGGACGGACGGGACTGCTGCGGCGCCGACACTCGGCGGACCGATCGCGAAGAACCTGTCCGAGGCCGAGCGGGCCGGGCTCGTCGACGCGGTCGGGGCCCGGCCGGGAGACTGTGTGTTCCTGGCCGCCGGGCCGCGGTCCGAGGCGCTCGCCCTGCTGGCCGCGACCCGGCTCGAGGTGGGCGCGCGCTGCGACCTGATCGACCACGACCGGTGGGAGTTCTGCTGGGTGCTGGACTTCCCGATGTTCGAGCCGGCTGAGCGCCCCGACGGAAGCACCGGCTGGACGGCGGTGCACCACCCGTTCACCGCCCCGGTGGCCGCGGACGTCGCGGGCTTCCACGAGCGCCCTGGCGAGGCGCTGTCCCGCGCCTACGACATCGTGCTCAACGGCACCGAGCTCGGCGGGGGCAGCATCCGGATCCACCGCGCCGACGTGCAGCAGCGGGTGTTCGACGTGATCGGGCTGGGACCGGACGAGGCGCGCACCCAGTTCGGCTTCCTGCTCGACGCGTTCGACTACGGTCCGCCGCCGCACGGGGGGATCGCGATCGGTCTCGACCGGCTGTGCGCCCTGATGGCTGGGGTGGGCTCCATCCGGGACGTCATCGCGTTCCCCAAGACCGCCTCCGGCGGAGACCCGCTGACCGGGGCGCCGAGCCCCATCACCGCGGCGCAACGGCGCGAGGCGGGGGTGGACGCGACGCCCGCCGGCCCCGCGTTTGCTCACGAATGAGCAACGATCCGGCCTGCCTCTGGTGACGAGGCTCGCCGCGACCCCGAACGCGTGCCAGGGTGTCCCCGGCGCCGACGACTGTGTCGACGCTGACATCTCTCGCAGCACCGGGCGCTCCGCCGCGGTCGCTAACGATCAGGAGGACTCATGGGGCGACGAACATCGCGCCGGCTGGTGGCTGGCCTCGCGGCCGTCACCTTGCTCACCGCGGCCTGCGGTGGGGGCGACGACGGGGGAAGCAGCAGCGACGGGGGTGAAGGCAGCGCCCCGACGGGCGGCAGCTTCAGCGCCCAGATCGGTGAGCCGTCCTTCATGGCTCCCACGGCGAACTGCTACGAGTCGGAGTGCTCGCAGGTCCTGAGCATGCTCTACACCGGACTGTTGCGCATCGACCCCGAGACCTCCGAGCAGGTGCTGGACGTCGCAGAGTCGATCGAGTCCGAGGACGGCCTGGTCTGGACGATCAAGCTGAACGAGGGCTGGAAGTTCCACAACGGCGAGCCGGTGGACGCCGAGGCCTTCGTCCGGGCGTGGAACTACAGCGCCTACGGCCCCAACGCCACCCAGACCGGCTTCTTCTTCAGCCCGGTCGAGGGCTACGACGACCTGCAGGGCGAGAAGCCCAAGGCCGAGGAGATGTCCGGCCTGAAGGCGGTCGACGACACCACCATCGAGGTCACCCTGAGCGAGGCGTTCTCGCAGTGGCCGCTGGTGATGAGCTACACCCCGGCGTTCGCGCCGATGGCGCAGGAGTGCCTGGACGACATCAAGGCGTGCAACGAGACCCCGATCGGCAACGGTCCGTACCAGATCAGCGGCTCGTGGGAGCACAACAAGGGCATCACCGTCGAGCGCTACGACGACTACCAGGGCGAGGACGTCGGCAACGCCGACCAGATCGAGTTCAAGATCTACGGCAACCCGGCCACCGCCTTCCGTGACTGGCAGGCCGGCAACCTTGACATCGTGTCGCCCGACCCGACGCAGGTCCCGCAGGCCGAGGCGCTGGCCGGCGACCGGGTGGTGCAGGTGGACAGCGGTTCGTTCGCCTACTTCGGCTTCCCGTTCTACGAGGAGGCGTTCCAGGACATCCGGATCCGTCAGGCGCTGTCGCTGGCCATCGACCGGCAGACCATCATCGACCGGGTGCTCAACGGGCTCTACAGTCCGGCCGGTGACGTGATCGCGCCGTTCGTCCCGGGTAGCCGCACCGACGCCTGCCAGTACTGCAAGTACGACCCGGAGGAGGCCAAGCGCCTGTACGACGAGGCCGGCGGCATCCCCGGCGACACCGTCAACATCTGGTTCAACAACGACGGTGGACACGAGCAGTGGGTGCAGGCGATGGCCAACGGCTGGCGCACCGACCTCGGCCTGGACTACGAGTTCAAGTCGCAGCCGTTCACGCCGTACCTGGCCGCGCTCGGCGAGGGCAAGGCGGACGGGCCGTACCGGCTCGGCTGGCTGCCCGACTACCCGTCGCCGGAGAACTACCTCGACCCGATCTACGGTGAGGGCAGCTCGAACTACGGCCAGTGGTCCGGGCCGGCGCACGAGGAGTTCCTCGACCTTGTTGCCGAAGGTGACGCCGCAGCCAGCGTCGAGGAGGGCATCGGGTCCTACCAGGCGGCCGCCGACGTCGTCCTCGAGGAGCTGCCGGTCATCCCGCTGTGGTTCGGCCAGACGTTCATCGTCTACTCGGAGAACGTCGACAACGTTGGCTACTCGCCGCTCGAGCAGGTCCTGCTCGACGAGGTGACCGTCAACTGACGCACGACTGACGGTGCGGGTCCGGGAGCGGCTGCTCCCGGGCCCGCACCTCATGTCGACCGCGGGGCATCCGAGGCATAGGCTCCGAGCACCCGCACGACGGAGGAAACATCCATGGGTCGGTACACAGCGAGACGGGTGCTCCAGTTCGTGCCCGTTCTCTTCGGGACGATGTTCCTGCTGCACTACCTGCAGTCGCTGTCGTTCCAGATCAACGGCAACCCGATCCGCGCCCTCTTCGGCGACCGCCAGCCGCCGCCGGAGACGCTGGACGCGATCACCCGCTCCTTCGGGCTGGACAATCCCTGCCTCAACCAGCTCGGAAATCCCTGCTTCGGCATGTTCTTCGAGCGGCTCGGCAACTACGCCCAGGGTGACTTCGGCGTGGACTTCACCCTGCAGCCGATCACCGACCTGCTCGCGCAGGCCGCGCCGATCACGCTGCGCCTGACCCTTATCGCGATCGTCTTCGAGGCGGTCGTGGGCATCCTCGCCGGCGTGGTGGCCGGCATCCGCAAGGACCGGTTCGCCGACAACTTCGTCCGGATCTCCACCGTCCTGGTCATCTCGGTGCCCGTCTTCGTGCTCGGAGTGCTGGTGCAGATCTTCGCCGGCCTCTACCTCGGCACCTGGCTGGAGGACCGTGGAGCGCCGGAGTGGCTCACCGCGGCGTTCCAGGTCAGCTACCAGGCCGACCACCCCTGGGCCAGCCTGGTGGTGCCCGGTGTGGTGCTCGGCGCGTTCTCGCTCGGCTTCATCGCCCGGCTGACCCGGACCAGCCTGATCGAGACGCTGCGGGCCGACTACGTGCGCACCGCACGGGCAAAGGGCCTGCGGCCGACCTCCGTGGTGGGGGTACACGCGCTGCGCAACTCGCTGATCCCGGTGCTGACCTACATCGGCATCGACGTCGGTGCACTGATGGGCGGGGCGCTGGTCACCGAGGGGATCTTCAACATCCCCGGCATCGGCGGGCTCACGTTCCAGTCGGTGCGGCAGGGGGAGACCCCGGTGGTGATCGCCGTGGTCACCCTGCTGACGCTCGTCTTCCTCGCCACCAGCCTGCTCGTCGACCTGCTGTATGCCGTCCTCGACCCCCGGATCCGCTATGACTGAGACCGAGCACCAGACCTCGGGGCAGCCCGGCAAGGCCGGGGGCGCGCCCAAAGCCACCGCCGGGAAGCCGGACAGGAAGAAGGAGCGCAGCGCCAGCCTGTGGGCCGACGCCTGGCGCGAGCTCTACCACAACCCGATCTTCCTGCTGTCCGCCGTGATGGTGCTCGTCGTGCTCACGATGGCGGCGTTCCCGAGCCTGTGGACGGACGCCGACCCGGAGAAGTGCGTCCTGCTCGAGAACAACCAGGGACCGAGCGACGCGCACATCTTCGGCACGACCGTGCAGGGCTGCGACATGTACGCGCACGTGATCTACGGCGCCCGGCCGTCGATCATCATCGCGGTGATCGTCACCGCGGCCAGCGTGCTGATCGGTGCCGCGATGGGGATCGCGGCCGGCTACTACGGGGGCTGGACCGACACCATCCTGTCCAGGATCACCGACGTCTTCCTCGGGCTGCCTTTCATCCTCGGCGCGCTGGTGTTCCTGGCCCTGCTCGGCGAGCAGAACATCTGGACGGTGACCATCGTCCTGATCATCCTGGGCTGGTCGGGCATCACGCGGATCATGCGCGGGGCGGTGATCTCCGCCAAGTCCCAGGACTACGTCGAGGCGGCCCGCGCGCTCGGGGCGTCGAACATCTCGATCATCATGCGGCACATCATCCCGAACTCGATGGCGCCGGTGATCGTGCTGGCCACGCTGTATCTCGGGACCTTCGTGTCCGCCGAGTCCACGCTGACGTTCCTTGGGGTCGGCTTGCAGCTGCCCGAGATCTCCTGGGGGATCACCATCGCCGAGGGGCAGTTGCTGGCGGTCGGCGGCTTCCCGCACCTGCTGATCTACCCGTGCGCGGCGCTGATCGTGACCGTGCTCAGCTTCGTCCTGCTCGGCGACGCCCTGCGCGACGCCCTCGACCCGAGAGGCCGCTAGGAGATGAGCACCCAGACCGACGCCAGCCGGGGCGACGACACGGTCGGCTACGGCGGCAGCAAGGGCCGGACCCGCCGCACGAGGTCCGTCCCGTCCGAGTTCGCCGGCTTCGACCCGTCCGCCCCGTTGCTCGACGTCGAGAACCTGCAGGTGGAGTTCCGCACCCGCGACGGTGTCGCGCACGCCATCAACGGCGCCAGCTTCACCCTCGCCGAGGGGGAGACCCTCGGCATCCTCGGTGAGTCCGGGTGCGGCAAGAGCGTGACCGCCCAGGCGATCATGGGCATCCTGGACACGCCGCCCGCGCACGTCGCCGGTGGCCGGATCTCGCTGCGCGGCGTGGACCTGCTCACCCTGCCGGCCGAGACGCGCCGGCGGGTGCGGGCGGAGCGGGTTGCCATCGTGTTCCAGGACGCGCTGTCGGCGCTGAACCCCGTGTTCACGGTGGGCTGGCAGCTCGGTGAGCTGTATCGCAAGCACCGCGGCTACTCCAAGCAGGAGGCCCGCAAGGAGGCGGTCCGCCTGCTCGACCTGGTCGGGATCCCGGCCGCCGCTGACCGGGTCAACGACTTCCCGCACCAGTTCTCCGGCGGGATGCGGCAGCGGGTGATGATCGCGATGGCGCTGGCGCTCGACCCCGACGTGCTGATCGCGGACGAACCCACCACCGCTCTCGACGTGACCGTGCAGGCGCAGATCATGAAGCTGCTCGCGGACTTGCAGGCCGAGCGCAACATGGGCCTGATCCTGATCACCCACGACATGGGCGTGGTCGCGGACGTGGCGGACAAGATCTGCGTGATGTACGCCGGCCGGATCGTGGAGCGGGCCGACGTGCACAGCATCTACGCCAACCCGGCGCACCCGTACACGAAGGCGTTGCTGGAGTCGATCCCCCGGGTGGACCTGAAGGGCCAACAGCTGGCCTCGATCGAGGGCCTGCCCCCGACGCTGACCGCCCTTCCGCCAGGGTGCTCTTTCCACCCCCGGTGCCGGTATGCCAAGGACCGCTGCACGACCGACGACCCGCCGCTGTACGACGTCGACTCGGCGCGGCAGAGCGCCTGCCACTACTACGAGGAGGTGCTCGCGGATGACTGACACCGGCGCGGCGTCGACCGTCGACCCGGCCCCCCGTCGCGGCGAGGTGGTGCTGACGGTCCAGGACGCGGTGAAGCACTTCCCGTTGACCCAGGGCATCGTCTTGCAGAAGACGGTCGGGCAGGTCCGGGCGGTGGACGGCGTCAGCCTCGAGCTCCGGCGCGGGGAGACGCTCGGACTGGTCGGCGAGTCCGGCTGCGGCAAGTCGACGCTCAGCCGGACGATCATGGGGCTGGAGAAGGCCACGTCCGGGTCGATCAAGCTGCTCGGCGAGGAGCTCGTCGGCATGTCGGAGAAGCAGCTGCGCAAGGTGCGCCGGCACGTCCAAATCATCTTCCAGGACCCGTACGCGTCTCTCGACCCGCGGATGACGGTCGGCAGCATCGTCGGCGAGCCGTTCCGCGTCCACCCCGAGGTGGCCCCGCGCGACCAGCGGCGGCGGCGGGTGGAAGAGCTCCTGGAGGTCGTGGGCCTCAACCCGGAGCACATCAACCGCTACCCGCACCAGTTCTCCGGCGGCCAGCGGCAGCGGATCGGGATCGCGCGGGCACTGGCCCTGCGCCCGCAGATCATCGTGTGCGACGAGCCGGTGTCCGCGCTCGACGTCTCGGTGCAGGCGCAGGTGATCAACCTGCTGGAGCGACTGCAGGACGAGTTCGACCTGTCCTACGTCTTCGTCGCGCACGACCTGTCGGTCGTGCGGCACATCTCCGACCGGATCGCGGTGATGTACCTCGGCAAGATCGTGGAGATCGGCACCGAGGCCGAGATCTACGACCACCCGACCCACCCGTACACCCAGGCGCTGCTGTCCGCGGTCCCCGTCCCGGACCCGGGCCTGCGGGGACACCGCGAGCAGATCGTGCTCGAGGGCGACGTCCCCAGCCCCGCCAACCCGCCGTCCGGCTGCCGGTTCCGGACCCGCTGCTTCAAGGCGCAGGACATCTGCGCGACCGAGGAGCCGCCGCTGGTACCGCACCCGGGGACCGGGACGCCCCAGCTGTCGGCCTGTCACTTCGCCGAGCAGCTCGACGTGGTGCACGCGACGCACTGACCGCCCGGTTGCCCTGGATGCGTTCGCGAGGTCACCTCCGTCGGGCCGCGGCGGCCTCCTCGCTGATGGTGCTGCTGCTGGCCGGCTGCACCGACGACGAGACCGACGGCGCGGACCCGCAACCGACCGTCGGTGACGACCCGCCGGTGCAGCTGCTGGCCCCGGACGCGACCGCTCCCGCCCCGGCCGTCTCCGGCGCGGTCCCAGGTGGTGACATCACCGTCCTGAGCAGCAGCGCGCCGACCAGCCTCGACCCCACCCGGGCCGGGTCCGCGACCGAGTGGGCCATCCTGCAGCTGGTGACCCGGAGCCTGACCCAGTACCGCTACGACCCGGCGACAGGCCGGTCCGTGCTGGTGCCGGACATGGCGACCGACCTCGGCCGACCCAACGACGACTTCACCGCGTGGACGTTCACGCTCCGCCGTGGCCTGCGCTACGCCGACGGCAGCCGGGTGGTCCCGACCGACGTGGCCTATGCGGTGAAGCGGTCGTTCGCGCACGACCGGCTGCCCGGCGGAGCGCCCTACAACCGGTTGTTCTTCCTCGACGGCCAGCAGTACGACGGGCCGTACGCCGACGGGCTGGACTATGCGGGCGTCGAGGTCGACGGTCGCGAAATCACGCTGCGGATGGCCCGACCGTTCACCGACCTCCCCTACTACGCGGCGCTGCCGGCGTTCACCGCGATCCCGCCGGCAGCGGACCGCAACCCGCAGCGCTACGGCAGGCGGCCGATGGCGACCGGGCCGTACCAGTTCGCGGCCTACGATCCCGGCGACGAGCTCGTGCTCACCCGCAACGAGCATTGGGACCCCGACACGGACCCGGCCCGGCACCAGTACGCCGACACCTGGACCTTCGAGTGGGGAGTGGACGCTGCCCGCCGGGACACCGAGCTGGTGCAGGACGATGGACTGGGCGCCACGACGGTGACCTACGACAGCGTCCTCGCCGACACCTATGCGCTGGTGCAGCAGGACACCGACCTGATGGACCGGATGGTCACCGGCAACGCCCCGTGCTCGTACGCGTGGTACCTCGACACTGACGCGATTCCCAGCCGGCAGGTGCGTCGAGCCGTCGGGTACGCCTACCCGTACCGGGAGGTGTGGCGAGCGGAGGGCGTGCTCGAGGGGGTGACCCGTCTCCCGGCGAGCACGTTGCTGCCGCCGGGGACGATCGGCCGGCTGCCGTACGACCCGTTGGGGATCGACGGTGCCAACACGCACGCGGAGCGGGCCAAAGAACTGCTCGCGCAGGCCGGCGAGCTGGGAAGGCGGATCCGCTTCTTCTACGCGACCGACGACCCCACCTCGGTGGCGGTCAAGGACGTCATCGTCGCCGGCTTCGAGCGCGCCGGCTTCCGGGCCGTCCCGGTGCCGTCCACGGTGACCGGTCGGGCCCGCGACGAGACCGACCCGCGAGCTCGAGTGGACGTCCGGTCCGTCCGCTGGTGCTCGGCCTGGCCGACCGGCAGCGCCTGGTTCCCCGCGCAGTGGCAGGGTGAGCGGCTCGGTCCGGGTGCCCCGGCACCGTCGTTCCTGGACGACCCGGTTGTGGACCGGCGGATCGCCGAGATCCTCACCACGATGGGGGAGGAGCGGTCACGGCGGGCGTGGGGAGAGCTCGACCGGTACGTCCAGTCCTCCGCCTACCCGGTCGTCCCGCTCGGCTACGAGGGCAAGGCCAGCATGTTCGGCTCCCGAATCGGCGGGATGGCGGTCAACGAGGTCTACGGCATGCCGACGTTCGTCGACATGTTCGTGCGACCGGAGGAGGAGTAGCTCGTGTCAAGCGACGGGTTGTTCGACGTCCCCTCGGTCAGCGCGCCGCGCAGCGGGGCGGGCAGCGGGGCGGGCAGCCTGGCCGACGCCGACCACGCCAACGCGCCGCTCGCCGTCCGGATGCGGCCGCGAACGCTGGCCGAGCTGCTGGGCCAGGAGCACCTGCTCGCCGAGGGGTCCCCGCTGCGGCGGCTGGTGCAGGACGACTCGCCGATGTCGGTCGTGCTGTGGGGACCGCCGGGCACCGGCAAGACGACCATCGCCGCTCTGCTCAGCCGCAGCACCGGCCGGGACTTCGTCGAGGTGTCGGCGGTGTCCGCCGGGGTCAAGGACGTCCGGGCGGTCCTGGACGCCGCCCGCCGCTCGCTGGCCCGGGGCGGCCGGGAGACCGTGCTGTTCGTCGACGAGGTGCATCGCTTCTCGAAGACCCAGCAGGACGCACTGCTGCCCGGCGTCGAGAACGGCTGGGTCTCGCTGGTGGCGGCGACCACGGAGAATCCGCACTTCGCGATCATCTCGCCGCTGCTGTCCCGCTCGCTGCTGCTGACCTTGCAGCCGCTCGAGGACTCGCAGGTGGCGGCGTTGCTGACGGCGGCGGTCAGCGACCCGCGCGGTCTGGCGGGCCGGGTCGAGCTCGACCAGCAGGCTCTCGACCACCTGGTGCGGCTGGCGGGCGGCGACGGGCGGCGGGCGCTCACCTATCTGGAAGCAGCGGCCGAGGCGGCCACCGCCCGGCGCAGCGGCGTCGTCGACGCGGAGACCGCCGCCCTCGCGGTGGACCGGGCCGCAGTCCGCTACGACCGGGCCGGCGACCAGCACTACGACGTCACCTCCGCGCTGATCAAGTCGGTGCGCGGCTCCGACGTCGACGCAGCGCTGCACTACCTGGCTCGGATGGTCGAGGCGGGGGAGGACCCGCGTTTCCTTGCCCGCCGTCTGGTGATCCTGGCCAGCGAGGACATCGGCCTGGCCGAACCCACCGCGCTCGGCACGGCGACCGCCGCGGCCGAGGCGGTCGGGTTCATCGGGTGGCCGGAGGGACGCATCGTGCTGGCGCAGGCGGTGATCGCCCTGGCGCTGGCCCCGAAGTCGAACGCGGTGATCAACGCGATCGACGCGGCTCTTGCCGACGTCCGGGGTGGTTTGGCCGGCCCGGTGCCGCCGCATCTGCGTGACGCGCACTACCGCGGCGCGAAGGACGTCGGGCACGGGCAGGGGTACCGCTACGCGCACGACGATCCGCGGGGCGTCGTCGCCCAGCAGTACGCGCCCGACGACGTCGTCGGGCGACGCTACTACGCGCCGACCCGCCGCGGCGCCGAGGCCGCGTACGCCGAGCGGGTGCAGCGCCTGCGGGCCGCGCTCGCCGGCGACGACAGTTCAGCGGCACCGGCGGGTCCAGGTGCTCGGGAAACCCCGCAGACCGGGCGCGGCCCCCGCCGGTAGGGTCGGCGCATGCCCGGCTCCGACATCGTCGTCGTGCTCGGAGTGCTGGTCCTGCTCGCGCTCGGGGCGGCCGCCGCCCTGCTCGTCCAGGTCCGCTCCCTGCGCCGCGAGTTGCGGGCCGCGATCCTGGCCCGGCACTCCGTCGCATCGGTCCCGCCGCCCCAGCCGCCCCAGCCGCCGCCGGCGGCTCCAACGACCGAGGTGGCCCGGATGGCGCCGGTGCCGTCCGGTCCGCAGCCGACCGTTCCGAGCACCGAACAGATCGTGCGGCTGACCCTGCAGCATCCGCTGGTCCGGGTGGCCGCGGTCGCCCACGGCCTGCGGCGCGCCCTCGAGCCGGCCAATCGGGACCGGATCCGTGCGCTGGTGCGCCGAGACGCGCGCCGGCGCGAGCGGCTGCGTCGCCGGGCGGCCCGACGCGCCGGACGGGTTCTCCCGCTCGACCGCGACCGGGACGAGCGCGACCGGGACGTCCGCGACTGGGCCGTCCGCGACCGGGACGTCGCCTCGTGAGGTGGCGGTGATGGGGCGCGGGCTCTGGTTCGCGGTCGGGCTGGGCGCCGGTCTCTACGGGTCGCTGAAGGCTCGCCGGCTGGCCTACCGGGTGTCGCCTGCCGGTCTGGCCGACCAGGCGGCCGCCCTGCGGCTCGGCGCCCGCGCGCTGGTCGACGACGTCGCGGCCGCGACCCGGGAGCGGGAGGACGAGCTGCTGGGAGAGCTCGGCCTGCCTCGCCGTAGCGTTCCGCGGCCACCACAGGTCGTCGACCGGCGGTCCGCGCCGGCCCGGCCGGTCCGGGCGGTCCGGCCGGTGGCAGCCGTCGAGACCGCGTCCGCCCCTCGACCCGAACCAGCCGAGCCGACCACCGGGAAGGACGTCCGCTGATGGACACCGCGGAGATCCGTCGCCGCTTCCTCGCCCACTTCGAGCAGGCTGGGCACGCCGTCGTCCCGTCCGCGTCGCTGCTGGTCGACGACCCCACCCTGTTGTTCGTGGGGGCCGGCATGGTGCCGTTCAAGCCGTACTTCCTCGGCCAGGAGCAGGCCCCCTGGCCGCGCGCGGCCAGCGTGCAGAAGTGCGTGCGGACGATCGACATCGACGAGGTGGGTCAGACCACCCGGCACGGCACGTTCTTCCAGATGTGCGGCAACTTCAGCTTCGGGGACTACTTCAAGGAGCGCGCGATCGAGCTGGCCTGGGACCTGGTCACCCGCGCCCAGGTCGACGGTGGTTTCGGCTTCGAGGAGTCCCGCCTGCTGGCCAGCGTCTACCACGAGGACGACGAGGCGATCGAGCTGTGGAAGAAGGTTGCCGGCCTGCCCGAGGACCGGATCGTCCGGCTCGGCATGAAGGACAACTTCTGGTCCATGGGGGTGCCCGGTCCCTGCGGCCCGTGCTCGGAGATCCTCATCGACCGGGGCCCGGAGTACGGACCCGAGGGGGACATCGAGAAGGCCGGGGACCGGTACCTCGAGTTCTGGAACCTGGTGTTCATGCAGAACATTCGTGGTGAGGGTGGCGCGAAGGAGGGTTACGAGGTCCTCGGCGACCTGCCGGCGAAGAGCATCGACACCGGAATGGGCCTGGAGCGGGTGGCCTTTCTGCTCCAGGGCACCGACAACATCTACGAGATCGACGAGGTCTTCCCGGTGATCGCACGCGCCGGTGAGCTGTCCGGCCGAAGCTACGGGGCCGAACGCGGTGACGACGTGCGCTTCCGGGTGGTGGCCGACCACGTTCGCAGCGCGCTGATGTTGATCGGCGACGGCGTGCGGCCCGGAAACGAGGGCCGCGGCTATGTGCTGCGCCGGCTGATTCGCCGCGCGGTGCGCTCTATGCGGCTGCTCGGCGTCGACGAGCCGACGCTGCCCGAGCTGCTGCCGGTGACCAAGGACAAGATGGCGCAGTCCTATCCGGAGCTGGACGGCGAGTGGGAGCGGATCAGCCAGATCGCCTACGCCGAGGAGGAAGCATTCCGGCAGACGCTGCGGGCCGGCACGCAGATCTTCGACCTCGCCGTCGCCCGCACCCGGGGCGAGGGCAGCGACCAGCTGGCCGGCGACGAGGTGTTCGCCCTGCACGACACGTACGGGTTCCCGGTCGACCTGACTCTGGAGATGGCGAACGAGCAGGGGCTGGCGGTCGACGAGGTCGGCTTCCGGCGGTTGATGGACGAGCAGCGCACCCGGGCGAAGGCGGACGCGCAGGCGCGCAAGACCGGCCACGTCGACGCGGGCGCCTACCGAGACGTCGCCGGCGCGATGGGGCGGCCGGTGCAGTTCACCGGCTACGACGAGGTGGTGTCCGAGGCCGGTGTCACCGCGTTGGTCGGAGCCGGGGGAGTGGTCGAGGTCGCCCACGAGGGTGCCGAGCTGGACGTGGTGCTGGACCGGACCCCGTTCTACGCCGAGGGCGGCGGACAGCTGGCCGACCACGGTGTGATCGAGCTGGACAACGGTGGCTGGCTGGAGGTGCTGGACGTTCAGTCGCCGCTGACCGGCGTGATCGCGCACCGCGTCCGGGTGGCCTCGGGCGAGGTTGTGCCCGGGGTCGCGGTTCAGGCCCGGGTAGACGTGGAGCGGCGCCGGTCCATCTCCCGCGCGCACACGGCGACGCACATGGTGCACAAGGCGTTCCGCGAGGCGCTGGGCGAGACTGCGGTGCAGGCGGGCAGCGAGAACGCCCCGGGGCGGTTTCGCTTCGACTTCGCCGCGACCGGTGCGGTGCCGCAGTCGGCACTGGCCGACGTCGAGGCGCGGGTGAACGAGCTGGTCCTCCACGACCTCGAGGTCCACGCGCAGACGATGACCCAGGCGGAGGCCCGGGCGGCGGGCGCGATGGCGCTGTTCGGCGAGAAGTACGGCGACCAGGTACGGGTGATCTCCGTCGGTGACTGGGCCCGGGAGCTGTGTGGCGGCACGCATGCCGGTCGGTCCGGCCAGCTGGGGGTCATCAAGCTGCTCGGTGAGAGCTCGATCGGGTCCGGCGTGCGCCGGGTGGAGGCCCTGGTGGGCAGTGACGCCTACCGCTTCCTGGCCCGCGAGCACGTACTCCTGGCCCAACTGACCGAGGCGCTCAAGGTGCGACCGGAGGAGCTGCCCGGCCGGGTCGCCGACCTGGTCGAGCGGCTGCGTCGCGCGGAGAAGGAGATCGACGCGGTCCGAGTCCAGCAGCTGCTGTCCTCCGCGGGCGATCTCGCCGCGCGGGCGCAGGACGTCCAGGGGGTGGCGTACGTCGGGGCGAGCACTCCGGACGGCGTCAACGCCGGCCAGGTGCGCACCCTCGCCCTCGACATCCGCGGCCGGCTCGACAGCGGCCGGCCGGGGGTGGTCACCGTGGTCGGGTCGACCGGTGGCAAGCCCGCCGTCGTGGTCGCGGTCAATGACGCCGCCCGCGACCGTGGCCTGTCCGCGAACGCCCTGGTGAAGGTCGCCGCGGGCGTGCTCGGTGGCAGCGGCGGCGGACGGGACGACGTGGCGCAGGGCGGCGGTGCGGTGGACGGTGCCGACGGTGCCGACGGTGTCGACGGTGCCCTGGCCGCACGTGTCGACCGAGCCCTTGCCGGTGTCGAGCACGCCATCGCCGGCGCGGCCGGCGACGAGGTGAGCGGGTGACCCGACGGATCGGGGTGCGGCTCGGTGTCGACGTCGGCGACGTCCGGATCGGGGTCGCGGTCAGCGACCCGGACGGTCTGCTGGCGACGCCGGTCGAGACGGTCGCCGCGGGGAGGCCGGCGTTGGACCGGTTGCGCGCACTTGCCCGCGAGCACGAGGCCGTCGCGGTCGTGCTCGGGCTGCCCCGCTCCCTGTCCGGAGCGGAGGGTCCCGCCGCGGCCAAGGCGCGTGCCTTCGGCCGGGCGCTGGCTGCGGCCGTCGCGCCTGTCCCGGTGCGGCTGGTGGACGAGCGGCTGAGCACGGCCACCGCGGAGCGGTCGCTGCGCGTGCCCGGTACACGGTCTGCCCGGCCGGGTGCCCGGAACGGGGCCCGTCGACGGTCGGTGGTGGACCAGGCGGCGGCGGTGGTGATCCTGCAGTCGGCGCTGGACGCCGAGCGTGCGCAGGGCGCCCCGGTCGGTGAGCTGCTCGTCCCGGCGGCGGATGTCACGGGTGCCGGGGACGTCTCCGGTGAGTGACCTCGACCTGGTGAGCGACCGGGGGCGCCGGCGGCGTGGCCGCCGGCCGCGACGCCCCGCGACCCGGCCGCACGGCTGCATCGCGGTGGCGATCGCGCTCGGGGTCGTGCTCGGCCTGGTCGCGGCGGTGGGGGTGGTGCTGTGGCGGGGCGCCGACGGACTGTCCAGCATGTTCGCGGACCCGGAGGACTTCTCCGGCAAGGGTTCGGGCTCGGTGACCGTGGAGGTCGCCGAGGGTGACTCGGCCGGTGACATCGGCGTCACCCTCGAGCGGCAGGGCGTGGTGGCGAGCGTCGAGGCGTTCACCGACGCAGCGGCCACCGACAACCGTTCGTTGAGCATCCAACCGGGGTTCTACGAGCTGCGCCGGGAGATGTCCGCGCAAGCCGCGCTGGACCTGCTGGTGGCCGGCCAGACTCGAGTCGAGAAGGCGGTCACCATCCCCGAAGGGCTCACCACCGACGAGACGCTGACCAGGTTGGCCGAGCAGACCCCGCCGACGGCGGTGGCCTACCGCGCGGCCGCCGAGCGGCCGGCCGACCTCGGCCTGCCCGCGTACGCCCGCAGCGACGTCGAGGGCTACCTGTTCCCCGCGACCTACCCGCTGCCACCGGGCGTCAACGCCGCGGAGGTGCTCGCCTTGATGGTGGACCGGTTCCGCCAGGCAGCGGAGAGCATCGGGTTGGAGAGCCGGGCGCGCGAGAACGGGCTCAGCCCGCGCCAGGTGGTGACGATCGCCAGCCTGGTGCAGGCCGAGGCGAGCCGGCCGCGGGACTTCGCCAAGGTCGCCGCCGTGATCTACAACCGGCTGGACGAGTCGATGGCGCTGGAGCTGGACTCGACGGTCCAGTACGCCACCGGCGGGACGGGCGTGTTCACCTCGGCGAAGGAGCGAAACGATCCCTCGCCGTACAACACCTACCGGTACCGCGGACTCCCGCCGGGGCCGATCGGCGCTCCGGGCGAGCTGGCGCTGGAGGCGGCTCTGCAGCCGGCCGGCGGGGACTGGACCTACTTCGTGACGGTCGACCTGCGGACCGGGAGGACCCTGTTCACCGACAACTACCGGCGGCACCTGCGCAACGTGGACAAGCTGCGCCGGTACTGCGCGGACAGTCGCCAATGTTGACCGGCCGGCGGTGCGCCGTGCTCGGGCACCCGGTCGGCCACTCGCTCTCCCCGGCGCTGCACCGCGCGGCCTACACCGCCCTGGGCCTGGACTGGACCTTCGACGCCGTGGACATGACGTCGGACCGGCTGGCGGAGTTCGTCCGCACGGCATCGGTGCCTCCCTGGCGGGGATTGGCGCTCACCATGCCGCTCAAACGTGCGGTCCTGCCGCTGCTGGACACCGTCGACGATCGGGTGTCTCGTCCTCGGCGCCGCCAACACGCTGTTGTGGGAGCCGGACGGGTCGCGGGCCGGTGCGAACACCGACGTCCCCGGGCTGGTGGCGGCGCTGGGCGACGCGATGGCCGCGGTCGTGGACGCGCCGCTGCAACGCAATCCCGGGCGGGCGGGAGAGCCGGTGCTCGCCGGGGCGCGGGCCACCGTCGTCGGTGGCGGCGCCACTGCGGCGGCAGCGGTGGCGGCCCTGCACGAGCTGGGGGTGGCGACGACCACGCTGCTCGCCCGCGACCGCAGTCGGGTGGGCGAGACCCGGCGGGCGGCGAAGCGGCTGGGCACCGACCTGCGGGTGTCCCGGCTCGACGCCGCCGGAGACCTCCCCGACGTGGTGGTCTCCACCATCCCGTCTGATGTGGCGGTGCACGCGCTCGGGGCGGAGGGCTGGCACGCCGGCTGGCGGCCGGACCTGGTTGCCGATGTCATCTACGATCCGTGGCCCTCGCCGCTGCTCGGCTGCGCCGCTTCGGCCGGGGCCGCGACCGTCACCGGCATCGACCTGCTGGCTCACCAGGCGGTCGAGCAGCTGCGGCTGATGACCGGCCGTTCGGTCCCGGTCGACCTCCTCCGGTCCGCCGCGGCTGCGGCGTTGCGGGACCGGCCGGATACCGACCGTGGCTAGCCTCTCGGCTCGTGACCTCTGACCCGCTGCTCGCCGCGTCGGTCTGCGGCGTGGCGGCGGCCGCGGCAGGGCTGCTGGTGCCCCGGCTGATCGCGGCGCTGCCGGAACCGGCTGCCGACCCGGAGGGTGAGCACGAGCCGGTGGCCGAGACCGAGCCGGACGGGTCCGTCGGCGCCCCCGCGGTCCCGGCCGCCGCAGCTGCGATGGCGCCGCCGGTGCCGCCGAAGGTGCCCTACGTCGAGCTCGCCGCCCGGCCGCGGCTGGGCGGGTGGTGCGCGTTGGCCGCCGGGACCTTCGCGGCGGCGATGGGTGCCAGCCGCGGCTGGGTCCCCGACCTGCCGGTGTGGGTCGTCCTCGCCGTGCTGGGCGTCACGCTCGGCTACATCGACTGGCGCACCCGGTTGCTGCCCGCCCGACTCGTCGTCCCCGCGTACCCGCTGGTCGCCGTGCTGATCGGAGTCGCCGCCGCGGTCGGCTGGGACGACGGCGGGCAGGCCGGGCTGGTCCGCGCCGGCATCTCGTGGCTGCTGGTGTTCGCGATCTTCTTCGTGCTGTGGTTCGTCTACCCGCGCGGCCTCGGCTACGGCGACGTCCGGCTCTCCGGCGTCCTCGGGATGTCGCTCGGCTGGCTCGGCGCCGACGCGGTCGTGCTCGGGATGTACGCGGGGTTCCTGCTCGGCGCGGTCATTGGCGGGGTGCTGGCGCTGGCCCGGGTCGTCGACCGCAAGGGCTACCCGTTCGGCCCGTTCCTGCTGCTGGGCGCCTTTCTCGGCGTGCTGCACGCCGACGGGCACCTGCTCTTCTGGCGCTGACAGGGGCTCTCGCCGCCTGCGTGCCAGACTGACGCGCATGCTGCGATGGCTCACCGCCGGGGAGTCCCACGGCCCGGCGCTGGTCGCCGTGCTGGAGGGGGTGCCCGCCGGGGTCCCGGTGACCACCGACGCTATCGCCACGGCGCTGGCCCGCCGCCGGCTCGGCCACGGCCGGGGGGCGCGGATGAGCTTCGAGCAGGACGAGCTGGAGATCGTGGGCGGCGTCCGGCACGGCCGGACGATCGGGAGCCCGGTCGCGCTGCGCATCGGCAACACCGAGTGGCCCAAGTGGGAGCAGGTGATGGCGGCCGACCCGGTGGATCCGGAGACGCTCGCCGGCCTGGCCCGCGGTGCCCCGCTCACCCGTCCGCGGCCCGGCCACGCCGACCTGGTGGGGATGCAGAAGTACGGCTTCGACGAGGCGCGGCCGGTGCTCGAGCGGGCCAGCGCCCGGGAGACCGCCGCACGGGTAGGGCTCGGCGCGGTCGCCGCCGCCCTGCTCGAGGCCGGATCCGGCGCCAGGGTGCTCAGCCACGTGGTGCGCATCGGTGGGGTCCGCGTGCCCGCCGGAGTCGTGCCCGGGCCGGACGACCGGGAGTGCGTGGACGCCGACCCGGTGCGCTGTGCCCACCCCGCCACCGCCGCGGCGATGCTCGAGGAGATCGACCTCGCCCGCAAGGACGGTGACACGCTCGGCGGCGTGGTGGAGGTGGTGGTGCACGGGCTGCCGCCAGGGCTCGGCAGCCACGTGCACGGCGACCGCCGGATCGACGGCCGGCTGGCCGGTGCGGTGATGGGGATTCAGGCGATCAAGGCAGTCGAGATCGGCGACGGCTTCGACCTGGCGAGCGCCCGCGGCTCACAGGCCCACGACGAGATCGTTCCCGGCCCGGCGGGGGCCCGTCGGCTGTCCGGGCGCTCCGGCGGTACGGAGGGCGGCATGACCACCGGCGATGTGCTGCGGGTTCGAGCCGCGATGAAGCCGATCGCGACCGTCCCGCGGGCGCTGCGGACCGTGGATGTCGCGACCGGTGCGGCGGCGACCGCTCACCACCAGCGCTCCGACGTCTGCGCCGTCCCGGCCGCCGGTGTCGTCGCCGAGGCGATGGTCGCGCTGGTGCTCGCCGACGCGCTGCTGGAGAAGTTCGGCGGCGACTCGGTCCCCGAGCTCCGGCGCGCGCACGACGCCTACCGAGCGGGCCTGTGAGCCCGCTCGTCGTCCTGGTCGGCCCGCCCGGGTCCGGCAAAACCAGTGTCGCCGCCGTCCTCGCCGCCACGCTCGACACGATCGCCCGGGACACCGACGCCGACATCGAGGCCGACCAGGGCGCCAGCGTCGCCGACATACTGGTCGGTGAGGGGGAGCAGCACTTCCGCCGCTTGGAGGCGGCTGCCGTCAGCCGGGCCCTGGCCGAGCACGACGGGGTGCTCGCGCTCGGCGGCGGAGCGGTGCTCGACCCGGCCACCCGCGAGGCGCTGCAGGGCCACCGGGTCGTCTTCCTCGACGTCGGCTTGGCGGAGTCGGCCCGACGGGTCGGCCTCGGGATCTCCCGGCCCTTGCTGGTCGGCAACGTCAGGGGTCGGCTGAAGGCGCTGCTGGACGCGCGTCGGCCGCTCTACCTCGAGGTCGCCGACGCCGTGGTCGGCACGGACGGGCGGGACGTCGACGCGGTCAGCGCCGAGGTGCTCGCCCGGCTCGACGGGCTCCCGGGCGGGGACCGTCGATGACCGGGGACGGTCCGACCGTCGTGCCCGTGGCCGGGCCCGCCCCGTACGAGGTGGTGGTCGGCCACGGCCTGCTCGACCGGCTGCCCGGCCTGGTCGGCCCGCAGGCCCGGCGGGTGGCGGTGCTGCACCCGGAGCGGCTGGCATCCACCGCCGGGACGGTCGCCGCCGGGCTGGAGCGCGCTGGCTACCGGGTGCTGCTGCTGCCCGTCCCGGACGGTGAACCCGCCAAGACCACCGGCGTCGCGGCCGACTGCTGGGCGGCGCTGGGACAAGACGGCTTCACCCGCACCGACGTCGTCGTCGGTGTCGGTGGGGGAGCGGTGACGGACCTGGCCGGGTTCGTCGCCGCCACCTGGCTGCGTGGGGTGCCGGTCGTGCACGCGCCGACCACGCTGCTCGCGATGGTGGACGCCGCCGTCGGCGGCAAGACCGGCATCAACACCCGTGAGGGCAAGAACCTGGTCGGCGCCTTCCACGAGCCGGCCGGTGTGCTGGCCGACCTCGACCTGCTCCACACGCTGCCTGCAGCGGACCTGGCGGCCGGGCTGGCCGAGGTCGTCAAGTGCGGTTTCATCGCCGACCCGCCGATCCTCGACCTGGTGGAAGCCGACCCGGACGCAGCGAGGGACCCCGCGTCGCCGGTGCTCCGCGAGCTGGTGGAGCGTGCGGTCCGGGTGAAGGCGGCAGTGGTCGCCGCCGACCTGCGGGAGTCCGGGCAGGGGGCCGGCCTCGGCCGGGAGGCGCTCAACTACGGGCACACCCTGGGGCACGCGGTGGAACGGGTGGAGGGCTATGGCGTCCGGCACGGCGACGCGGTGGCCATCGGTCTGGTGTTCGCGGCCGAGCTGGCCAGGCTCGGGGGGCGGCTCGACGACGAGATCGCGGAGCGGCACCGTGCGGTGCTGGCGGGGCTGGGGCTGCCGATCCGCTACCGCGGTGACGTGTGGCCGGAGCTGATGGCGGCGATGCGGGTGGACAAGAAGGCACGTGGCGACCGGCTGCGCTTCGTCGTCCTCGACGGGCTCGCCCGGCCGGGTGTGTTCGAGGCGCCGGACCCGAACCTGCTCGAGGCCGCGTATGCCACCCTCGCCACCTAGGCTGCGGCCATGCCCGCCCTGCACGCCGACCGGCGCGACCGGCTGCGCTCCCTGCTGGCCGAGCGCGAGCTGGCCGCCGCCCTGGTGACCGACCTGGTGAACGTGCGCTACCTGTCCGGCTTCACCGGATCGAACGCGGCGATGGTCGTGACCGCGGAGCAGCTTGCCGGTGGCGACCTGTTCGCCACGGACGGGCGCTACGTCGATCAAGCCGCGGACCAGTGCCCCGACCTGCACCGGCTGACCACCCGGGCGCTGGTCCACGACCTGCTCGCGGCCGCGCCGGCGCTGGACCGCCTCGGCGTCGAGACACATGCGCTGAGCGTGGACGCACACGCCGACCTGCTGGCCGAGGTGGACGTCCCGCCGGTGTCGCTGCGGCGCGCGGTCGAGCAGCTGCGGGAGGTCAAGGACGACACCGAGATCGCGGCGCTGACCCGCGCCTGCGCCCTGTCCACCGCGGCGCTGCGCGGGCTCTGGGAGGGTCCATTGCTCGGCCGCACCGAACGTGAGGTCGCACGCGACCTCGAGGCCCGGATGTTTGCCCTCGGAGCCGAGTGGATCGCCTTCGACACCATCGTGGCCAGCGGGCCGAACAGCGCCATCCCGCACCACGAGCCCACCGACCGCCGGATCCAGCGCGGTGACCTGCTCAAGTGCGACTACGGGGCGCGCGTCGACGGCTACCACGCCGACTGCACGCGCACGGTGGTCGTCGGCGCCGAGCCGGCGGACTGGCAGCGCGAGATCCACACCGCTGTTCGGGACGCGCAGTGGACCGGCGTGCAGGCGATGAGGGCCGGCGTCGAGGTCCGGCAGCCGGACGCCGCCGCTCGCCGGGTCCTGGACGAGGCGGGCTGGCTGGAGCGGTTCACCACCGGCATCGGGCACGGGGTGGGGTTGCAGATCCACGAGGACCCGTTCGTCGGGCCGCGGCACCCCGGTAGACTCCGCGACCGCACCTCCGTGACGATGGAGCCCGGCGTCTACCTTCCGGGTCGTGGCGGGGTGCGGATCGAGGACACCCTCGTGGTTGGCCCGGCGGACCCGGCGGTGCTGACCGATCTGACCCGCGACCTGCTCGTCGTCGGCTGACGCCGACGCTGCTGCGGAGGCCGCGCGACGCGAAGGACACCACTACACCGATGGCGACCACCAACGACCTCAAGAACGGCATGGTGCTCAACCTCGACGGCCAGCTCTGGGCCGTCGTCTGGTTCCAGCACCACAAGCCGGGCAAGGGTGGCGCCATCGTGCGCACCAAGCTCAAGAACGTGCTCTCCGGCAAGGTCGTCGACAAGACGTTCAACGCCGACGTCAAGGTGGACACCGCGAACGTCGACAAGCGGCAGATGCAGTACCTCTACAACGACGGCGAGTCGTACGTCTTCATGGACACCGAAAGCTACGACCAGGTGCACCTCGGTGACGCTGTGGTGGGCGACGCCGTGCACTACCTGTTGGACAACCAGGAAGCGGTGGTGGCGATGCACGAAGGCACCCCGCTCTACATCGAGCTGCCGGCCTCCGTCGAGCTGACCGTTGAGTACACCGAGCCGGGGCTGCAGGGCGACCGCTCGTCCGGGGGCACCAAGCCGGCCCGGCTCGAGACCGGGGCGAACATCGCAGTTCCGCTGTTCATCACCAGCGGCGAGCGGGTCAAGGTGGACACCCGCGACGGAAGCTACCTCGGCCGCGTCAGCGGCTGACGGAGGCTGACCCGGCCCGATGGCTGCACGGACGAAGGCGCGGAAGCGGGCCCTGGACATCCTCTACGGCTCCGAGCTGCGCGGGCTGACGCTCGACGGCCTGCTGGACGCGGCGGACGGACCGCCGATCCACGACTACACCACCCGCCTGGTTCGCGGCGTCACCGAGCACCGCGCGCGCATCGACGAGGTGTTGGCGTCCTCGTCCGTCGGCTGGTCGTTGGACCGGATGCCGGCGATCGACCGCAACCTGCTGCGGATCGGCGCCTTCGAGCTGCTCTACGCCGACGACGTGCCCGACGCGGTCGCGATCAGCGAGGCGGTGCACCTGGCCGGAGAGCTGTCGACCGAGGAGTCCCCGCCGTTCGTGAACGGCGTCTTGGCCACGGTTTCCGAGGCCAAACCGACACCTACCGCTTGATTCGGACAGGTCACATCCGCATCACGGACGTCGTCAACACCGGCAATTCACCCTACGGCCCGGCCGTCGTCGCGTAGTCTCCCGAAAACGTCAGGAACACCGCGGAGCGCCGCGCAGCCGTTTCCGCGCCTCGCACCAGGTTCAGCCCCGAGCCCGCGAAAGGAGGCGTCGATGGGTGGTCTGCCGTTCGACGAGTACCTCTCGGCGTTCCGCGACGACCTCCAGTTCGCAGCTCAACGGCACTTGCTGGTATCGCTGTACGTGCTGTTGATCGCCACCGTGACCGGCATGGTGGGCGGGATGCTCGTCTACCGCAGCAAGCTGGCCTCCGGGCTCACCATCGGCACCCTCGCGGTCGCCTTCACCATCCCGAGCATCGCGCTGTTCGGCCTGCTGGTCCCGGTGTTCGGTTTCGGCCTGGCTGTCGGTTTCCCGGTCCTCACGATGTACGGCCTGCTGCCGGTCCTGCGGAACACCATCGTCGGCCTGAACAGCGTCGACGCCCCCACCCTGGACGCGGCGCGCGGGATCGGGATGGGTCGGTTCCGCATCCTGTGGCAGATCGAGCTACCGCTGGCGTGGCCGGTCATCCTGGCCGGCGTCCGCGTGTCCGGCCAGCTGATCGTCGGCCTGGTGGCGATCGGTGCCTACGTGCAGGTCCCCGGGCTCGGTGAGCTGTTGTTCAACGCGCTGCAGAACCTGGGCTCGGTGAACACCTTCAACCAGGCTCTCGCGGGGACCCTGCTCGTCACGCTGATCGCGCTCCTGCTCGATGCCAGCTTCGTCGTCGTCCGTCGCCTCACCACCCCGAGGGGAATCCGTGTCTGAGTCCGCCAGCAGCACCGTGCCGAAGGCGTCGAGCGAGTCCGAGGCGCGTGGGGTCCCGATCGTCCTCGAAGGGGTGACCAAGAAGTACCCGGGCACCAAGTCGGCCGCCGTCGACAGCGTGAGCATGACGATCGGTGCCGGCGAGATCGTGATCCTGGTCGGCCCCTCCGGGTGTGGCAAGACCACCACGATGCGCATGATCAACCGGCTGATCGAGCCCACCTCGGGCAAGATCACCATCGACGGCGAGGACGTGCTGTCGCTCAACGACGTGAAGCTGCGCCGAACCATCGGGTACGTCATCCAGCAGATCGGCCTCTTCCCGCACCTGACGATCGCGCAGAACGTCGCCATCGTGCCCAAGCTGCTGAAGTGGGACAAGGCGCGGATCAACGCCCGGGTCGAGGAGATGCTGGCGGTCGTCGGGCTCGAGCCGGACGAGTTCGCGCACCGCTTCCCCCGCCAGCTCTCCGGTGGCCAGCAGCAGCGGGTCGGGGTCGCGCGCGCCTTGGCTGCCGATCCGCCGATCATGCTGATGGACGAGCCGTTCGGAGCGGTGGACCCGATCACGCGCACCAAGCTGCAAGACGAGTTCCTCAACCTGCAGCGCACCCTGAAGAAGACCATCGTCTTCGTCACGCACGACTTCGACGAGGCGGTCAAGATGGGTGACAAGATCGCGGTGCTCGACAAGGGCTCGCGGATCGCCCAGTACGCGGCCCCGGAGGAGATCCTCACCAGCCCGGCGGACGACTTCGTCGGCGGTTTCGTGGGTCAGGGCGCGACGCTGAAGCGGCTCCAGCTGGAGCGCCTGGACAGCCTGCAGCTGCACGAGGCGGGCGCACCGCCGCCCGGCGTCGAGCCGCTGCCGATCAAGTCCACCCTGCACGACGTGCTCGACGCCATGATCGCCGACGGGCGGGACGAGATGCCCGTGCAGCGGGACGGCCAGATCGTCGGTCGGGTCACCCTCGAGGACCTGCTCGAGCGGGTCCGTGCGCTGCGCGCCGAGGCCGACGGCAAGGCCTCGCCGCGATGAGCAGCGCCGCCGAGGAGCTCACCCTCGGAACCGCGCCGGAGATCCGGGCCCGCGATCGGGTCTTCGGCCTGCGTGACCTCACCGTTCCCGCGCTCTGTGCCGTCATCGTCGTGGCGGAGATGTACTACCTGTCGCAGGCCAACTTGGACGCCACCCAGCGGGACCTGCTCACGTACTCGCGGATCTGGGAGCTCACCTGGGACCACATCGTCATCACGGTCACCATCACGTTCCTGGTGCTCGCGGTGGCCGTCCCGCTGGGGGTGCTCGTCACCCGTCGGGGGACCCGTTGGATATCGCCGTTCGTCCTGGGCTTCGGCAACGTCGGGCAGGCGGCGCCGGTCGTCGGCCTGATCGCCGTGGTCGGCTCGTTCTTCATCGGCTTCTGGCCGGTGGTGCTGATCATCGCGGCGTTCAGCATGCTGCCGGTGCTCCGGAACACCATCGTCGGCATCCAGCAGGTCGACACCGGCGTGATCGACGCCGCCCGCGGGATGGGCATGTCGGCGCGCGGCATCCTGCTCAGCGTGGAGCTGCCACTGGCGGTCCCGATCATCGCGGCCGGCGCGCGCACCGCGCTGATCCTCGCCGTCGCGGTCGTTCCGCTGGGCACTGACCTGAACGCCGGCGGGCTGGGCACCCTGATCTTCAGCGGCATCAAGCTGAACCGCAGCGAGACCCTCGTGGCCGGCGGCCTCCTGATCGCCGTCCTCGCTCTGCTGATCGACTGGCTGGGCGGCATCGCCCAGCGCTCGCTCACCCCGCGGGGGATCCGATGAGCTGACAGCGCACTCCCCGTTCCACCTCCACCACCACGCACAGCGACGAAGGAGTTCCACAGATGAAGCGCACCACAACCGGCCTGGCGGCCCTGGCAACGGGCGCGCTCGTGCTGTCCGCCTGCGGCCTGTCCGAAGACAGCGGCACCACCGAGGACGTGGAGGCCGGCTCGGTCGACGCGTCGGCTCTCGAGGGAGCCTCCCTGGCGGTCGGGTCGAAGGACTTCGACGAGCAGCTGCTGCTCGGCCAGCTGACCATCCAGATGCTGGCGGCGGCCGGTGCCGACGTCACCGACGAGACCAACATCCAGGGCAGCACGGCGACGAGGCAGGCCCTGCTGCGCGGCGAGATCGACGTCTACTACGACTACACCGGCACCGGCTGGATCACCTACCTCGGCCACGACGAGAACATCGCCGACCCGCAGGAGCTCTACGAGGCCGTCAAGGACGAGGACCTGCAGAAGAACGGCCTGGTCTGGGGTCAGCCCGCACCGTTCAACAACACCTACGCGATGGCGGTCACCGAGGAGTTCGCCGAGGAGAACAGCCTCGCGTCGCTCTCGGACATGGCGGCCTACATGGACTCCAACCCGGACGCCACGGTCTGCATCGAGACCGAGTTCGCCTCCCGGCCGGACGGGCTGCCGGGCATGATCAAGGCCTACGGCATGACGATCCCGGACTCCAGCCGCAAGTCGCTGGGCACCGGCGTCATCTACCAGCAGACCGACAAGGGCGAGTGTGACTTCGGCGAGGTGTTCACCACCGACGGCCGGATCGCGACCCTGGGCCTGATCCCGCTGGAGGACGACAAGGGCTTCTTCCCGCTCTACAACGGTGCCCCGATCGTCCAGGAGGAGAACGCCGAGGGCGAGGCCATCCTCGAGGTGCTGGCGCCGCTGAGCGAGACCCTGACCACCGAGGTGATGTCCGAGCTGAACGCGCAGGTCAGCTCCGAGGGGCTGCCGCCGGAGCAGGTGGCCGCGGACTACCTCACGGCGGAGGGCTTCATCCAGTGACCCGCTGACCACAGGTCGGCAGACAAGCGACGACCGGCCCCCACGTTCGCGTGGGGGCCGGTCGTCGGTCGGTACGGGGCTGCTGGGCTGTTATTGCCGGACTGGCGCTCGGGCTGGGGGTGCAGCGACGGCCTCAGCGGACGCCGTTGGTGGCGGGGACGGCACGCAGCACGCCCCACTCGGTGAGCCGGGCGGCGAGCACGCTCGGCGCCTCCTCGTAGATCACCGCGAGGGTGCGCAGGTCCTCCTGGCGGATCGACAGCACCCGCCCGTTGTAGTCCCCCCGCTGGGCCTGGATGCTGCGCGCGTATCGCGCCAGCGGCGCCACCTCGGCGGCATCAAGCTCGTGCAGGTTGGACAGGTCGAGGATCAGCTTCTCCGGCGCCTCGGCGGCCGCGGGAGAGGCCTGGCTGCCGCCGGGCAGCAGCTCCTCCACCGGGACGCCGTAGAAGCCGGCCAGTGCGGAGAGCTTGTGCACGGTGACCGCCCGGTCGCCGCGCTCGTACGAACCGATCACGACCGCCTTCCAGCGGCCCTGGGACTTCTCCTCGACGGCTTGCAGCGACAAGCCCTGCTGCTGCCGGATCGCGCGCAGCCGCGCTCCCAGCTCACGGGCGTAATCGTTGGCCACGCCGGCCTCCCACCTGGTCAATCCCGTCGGGTTGCGGCGGGCACTTCGTTCACTCAGGGTAACCGGCGCCCGAGACTCTGCCTCAACCGAATCGCCGAAAGGCCGGCGGGCCGTGCGCGGCGGGTCATCGCGGTCCGGCCGGGCTGATAGCGTGCGCGGCGAATCGACATCCTTTAACGACCGTCCGGTGAGGCGGGGAAGGAGGTCCACGATGGTGCGCGCGACAGAACACCGAGCGCGTCGTCCTCGACGACCGAGACGTGGCCCGGGCACTCACCCGGATCGCCCACGAGATCCTGGAACGCAACCGTGGCAGCGACGGCCTGCTGCTGCTCGGCATCCCCCGGCGCGGCGTGCCCCTGGCCCGCCGGATCGCGGACCGGATCGCGGCCGTCGAGGGGACCGAGGTCCCCGCGGGCTCGCTGGACGTGACGATGTACCGCGACGACCTCCGGCTGCGCCCGGCCCGCGCGCTGGAGCACACCGAGCTGCCGCCGGCCGGGGTCGAGGGCCGCACCGTGGTGCTGGTGGACGACGTGCTGTTCTCCGGCCGGACCGTCCGCTCGGCGCTGGACGCGCTGCACGACCTCGGTCGGCCGCGAGCGGTGCGGCTCGCGGTGCTGGTGGACCGGGGTCACCGGGAGCTGCCGGTGCGGGCCGACTTCGTCGGGAAGAACCTGCCCACCTCCCTGGTCGAGCAGGTCCGGGTGTCGCTGGCCGAGATCGACGGTCACGACGCGGTGGCGATCACCGGACTGCCGGCGGGCGCCGGGGACACCGGCGCCGTGGCGGAGGTCGCGCGGTGAAGCGGCACCTGCTCAGCGCCGCCGACCTGGACCGGGACGAGCGCGCTCCGCGTCCTCGACACCGCCGGCGAACTGCTCGCGCTGGCGGACCGGCCGATCAAGAAGCTGCCGACACTGCGCGGGCGCACGGTGGTGAACCTGTTCTTCGAGGACTCCACCCGCACCCGGATCTCCTTCGAGGCGGCCGCCAAGCGGCTGTCGGCGGACGTGATCACGTTCTCGGCGAAGGGGTCCAGCGTGTCCAAGGGCGAGAGCCTCAAGGACACCGCGCTCACGCTTCAGGCGATGGGCGCCGACGCCGTCGTGGTGCGCCACCAGTCCTCCGGAGCTCCGCACCGGCTGGCCACCAGCGGATGGGTGGACGGATCGGTGATCAACGCCGGTGACGGGACGCACGAGCACCCGACCCAGGCACTGCTGGACGCCTTCACCCTGCGTCGCCACCTGGCCGGTGGCAGCGGGGACCTCGACGGCCGGCGGATCACCATCGTCGGTGACGTCCTGCACAGCCGGGTGGCGCGGTCGAACGCGCTGCTGCTCAGCACGCTCGGCGCCGAGGTGACCCTGGTGGCGCCGCCGACCCTGCTGCCGGTGGGCGTGGAGTCCTGGCCGGTGAGCACCTCGTACGAGCTGGACTCCGAGCTGGCCAAGGCGGACGCCGTGATGATGCTGCGGGTGCAGCGTGAGCGCGGCGCCGACGGCGGGTTCTTCCCAAGCGCCCGGGAGTACAGCCGGCGGTACGGCATCGACGCCCGGCGGATGGCGCTGCTGCCTGACCACGCGGTCGTGCTGCACCCCGGTCCGATGAACCGCGGCGTCGAGATCACCGCCCAGGTCGCCGACTCGGCCCGGTCGGTCATCGTCGAGCAGGTCACCAACGGCGTCGCCGTCCGGATGGCGGTGCTCTACCTGCTGCTCAGCGGCAGCGACGGCCAGCCCGCACCCTCGGAGCCGGAGGACCGGTTCGCGCCGACCTCCGAGGAGGTGCCGGTGTGAGCGGGCCGGACGATGGGGTCCTGCTGCGAGGCGCCCGGCCGCTCGGCGCCGCACCCAGCGACCTGCTGCTGCGCGACGGCGTGATCGCTGCGACCGGGACCGCCGCCGCCGCCGAGGCGCCACCTGCAGTGCGGACCGTGGACGCCGACGGACTGGTCGCGCTGCCCGGCCTGGTGGACCTGCACACCCACCTGCGCGAGCCGGGCCGCGAGGACGCGGAGACCGTCGAGTCGGGGACGCGGGCCGCGGCGGTGGGCGGGTTCACCGCGGTGCACGCGATGGCGAACACCGACCCGGTCGCCGACACCGCCGGGGTGGTCGAGCAGGTCTGGCGACTCGGCCGGGAGGCCGGCTGGTGCGACGTGCACCCGGTCGGGGCGGTAACCGTCGGCATCGCCGGTGAGCGGCTGGCCGAGCTCGGGGCGATGGCCGACTCCGCGGCCCGCGTCCGGGTGTTCTCCGACGACGGTCACTGCGTGTCCGACGCCGTCTTGATGCGGCGGGCGCTGGAGTACGTCAAGGCCTTCGACGGCGTCGTCGCCCAGCACGCCCAGGAGCCCCGGCTGACGGCCGACGCGCAGATGAACGAGGGCGAGCTGTCCGGTCGGCTCGGGCTGACCGGGTGGCCGGCGGTGGCCGAGGAGGCCATCGTCGCCCGGGACGTGCTGCTCGCGGCCCACGTGGGGTCCCGCCTGCACGTGTGTCACGTGTCGACCGCCGGGTCGGTGGAGATCATCCGCTGGGCCAAGAGCAAGGGCTGGAACGTCACGGCCGAGGTCACCCCGCACCACCTGCTGCTGACCGACGAGCTCGCCGCGTCCTACGACCCGGTCTACAAGGTGAACCCGCCGCTGCGCACGGCCTCCGACGTGCAGGCGCTACGGCAGGGGCTCGCCGACGGCACCATCGACGCGGTGGCCACCGACCACGCGCCGCACCCGGTGGAGGACAAGGAGTGCGAGTGGGCGGCCGCGGCGATGGGCATGATCGGGCTGGAGACCGCGCTGTCGGTCGTGCAGGCCGCCATGGTCGACACCGGCCTGCTCGACTGGGCCGGCGTCGCCGACCGGATGTCGGTGCGACCGGCCCGCATCGGCCGGGTGGTCGGGCAGGGCGGATCGCTCACGGTGGGTGAGCCGGCCTCGCTCCTGCTGGTCGACCCGGCCGCGACCCGCACGGTGCGCGCCGAGGACACCGTGTCGCTGTCGGGCAACACCCCTTACGCCGACCGGGAGCTGCCGGGACGGGTGGTGGCCACCTTCCTTCGTGGCCGGGCCACCGTGCTGGACGGCGCCCCGGTACCAGTGCCCCAGTCGGTGGGGGCGGGTCGGTGACCGACGCGATCCTCGTGCTCGAGGACGGCCGGGTCTTCTCCGGCCGCAGCTACGGTGCGGTCGGCGAGACGGTGGGCGAGGCCGTGTTCTGTACCGGGATGACCGGCTACCAGGAGACCCTGACCGACCCCTCGTACCGCCGCCAGGTGGTCGTGATGACCGCGCCGCACGTCGGCAACACCGGGGTCAACGACGAGGACGCCGAGTCCGAACGGATCTGGGTCGCCGGCTACGTCGTCCGGGACCCGGCCCGCCGCCCCAGCAACTGGCGGTCGACCCGCAGCCTCGACGACGAGCTGGTGGCGCACGGGGTGGTCGGGATCAGCCGGGTGGACACCCGTGCGCTGACCCGGCACCTGCGAGAGCGGGGGGCGATGCGGGTGGGCATCTCCTCGACGTCGACCGACGCCGCCGGCCTGCTCGCCCGGGTCCGCTCAGCGCCGCCGATGCGCGGTGCCGACCTCGCCGCCGAGGTCACGACCTCCGAGCCGTACGTCGTGCCAGCCGTGGGCGAGCGTCGGTACACGGTCGCGGCGCTGGACCTCGGCATCAAGGCGATGACCCCGCAGCTGCTCGCCGACCGCGGGGTCGAGGTGCACGTGCTTCCCGCCGACGCGGACCTTGCCGCCGTCCTGGCGACCGGAGCCCAAGGCGTGTTCTTCTCCAACGGACCCGGCGACCCGGCGACGGCGGACCTGGACCTGCTCCATGCGGTGCTGGAGCGCCGGATGCCGTTCTTCGGGATCTGTTTCGGCAATCAGCTGTTCGGGCGGGCCCTCGGGTTCGGGACCTACAAGCTCCGCTACGGCCACCGCGGGATCAACCAGCCGGTGCGCGACCTGTCGACCGGACGGGTGGAGGTCACCGCCCACAACCACGGCTTCGCCGTCGACGCCCCCGTCGACACACCGGTCGTGACACCGTTCGGCACCGCCCAGGTGTCCCATGTGTGCCTCAACGACGACGTCGTCGAGGGCCTCCGCCTCACCGGTCCGGACGGCCGGCTGGACGCGTTCAGCGTGCAGTACCACCCCGAGGCCGCCGCCGGCCCGCACGACGCGGGACACCTGTTCGACCGGTTCACCGGCCTGCTGGCCGCCCGTGCGGAGGAGAGCTGATGCCACGACGCACCGACCTCCGCACCGTGCTCGTGATCGGGTCCGGGCCGATCGTGATCGGGCAGGCGTGCGAGTTCGACTATTCCGGGACACAGGCCTGCCGGGTGCTCCGGGAGGAGGGTCTGCGGGTGGTGCTGGTCAACTCCAACCCCGCCACGATCATGACCGACCCGGAGTTCGCCGATGCCACCTATGTCGAGCCGATCACGCCGGACATCGTCGAGCGGGTCATCGCCCTCGAGCGCCCGGACGCCCTGCTGGCGACGCTCGGAGGGCAGACCGCGCTGAACACCGCGGTTGCGCTGGCCGAGTCCGGGGTGCTGGAGCGCTACGGCGTCGAGCTGATCGGCGCCTCCATCGAGGCGATCCAGCGCGGCGAGAATCGCGAGACGTTCAAGAAGGTCGTCGAGGCGCTGCCGGGAGAGTGGGGCGCGGAGGTGGCCCGCTCCGCGGTCTGTCACACGATGGCCGAGTGCCTCGACACGGCTGCCCTGCTCGGCTACCCGGTGGTCGTGCGCCCCTCCTTCACGATGGGGGGCGTCGGGTCCGGAGTGGCCCTCGACGAGAACGACCTGATCCGGATCGCCGGAGCGGGGCTGTCGGCCAGCCCCACCGGCGAGGTGCTGCTCGAGGAGTCCCTTCTCGGTTGGAAGGAGTACGAGCTCGAGGTCATGCGAGACAGCGCGGACAACGTGGTCGTCGTCTGCTCGATCGAGAACCTCGACCCGATGGGCGTGCACACCGGCGACTCGATCACCGTGGCTCCGGCGATGACGCTGACCGACCGCGAGTACCAGCGGATGCGCGACGTGGCCATCGGCGTGATCCGCGAGGTCGGCGTGGACACCGGCGGCTGCAACATCCAGTTCGCGGTGCACCCGCAGGACGGCCGGATGATCGTCATCGAGATGAACCCGCGGGTGTCGCGGTCGAGTGCGCTGGCCAGCAAGGCGACCGGCTTTCCGATCGCCAAGATCGCCGCCAAGGTCGCGCTCGGGTACACCCTGGACGAGATCTCCAACGACATCACCGAGCAGACCCCCGCAAGCTTCGAGCCGACGCTGGACTACGTCGTCGTCAAGGTGCCCCGCTTCGCGTTCGAGAAGTTCCCGGCCGCGGACCCCCGGCTCTCGACCCACATGAAGTCGGTCGGTGAGGCGATGGCGATCGGCCGCAGCTTCACCGAGGCGCTGAACAAGGCGCTGCGGTCGCTGGAGAGCCGGACCGCGCCGTTCTCCTGGGCCGAGCCTCCGGGAGACCTGGACGATCTGCTCGTGCGGGCCGGCACCGCGCACGACGGACGGCTGCGACTCGTGCTGGACGCGCTGCGGGCGGGCGCGGGCGTCGACCGGCTGCACGAGGCGACCGGCATCGACCCCTGGTTCCTCGACCAGCTGCTGTTGCTGGACGAGGTCGCCACCGCGGTCCAGGACGCCACGGAGCTGACGCCGGCGCTGTTGCGGGAGGCCAAGCGCCACGGTCTGTCCGACGTCCAGGTCGGCGAGCTGCGCGGGATGCGGCCGGACGTGGTGCGCGGCGTGCGGCACGCGCTCGGGCTGCGGCCGGTGTTCAAGACGGTGGACACCTGCGCGGCCGAGTTCGCTGCCCGAACGCCGTACCACTACTCGTCCTACGACGAGGAGACCGAGGTCGAGCTGCGGCAGCGGCCCGCGGTGGTGATCCTCGGCAGCGGACCCAACCGGATCGGGCAGGGCATCGAGTTCGACTACTCGTGCGTGCACGCCGCCACCGCGCTGTCCGAAGCGGGGTACGAGACCGCGATGGTCAACTGCAACCCGGAGACGGTCTCCACCGACTACGACACCTCGGACCGGCTGTACTTCGAGCCGCTCACGTTGGAGGACGTGCTGGAGGTCATCCACGCGGAGCAGCAGGCGGGCCCGCTCGCGGGCGTCGTGGTCCAGCTGGGCGGACAGACACCGCTCGGCCTGGCGCAGGCGCTGGCGGACGAGGGTGTGCCGATCGTGGGCACCCCGCCGTCGGCCATCCACCTGGCCGAGGACCGGGGGGCGTTCGGGGCGCTGCTCGCCGAGGCCGGGCTGCCGGCGCCGCGGCACGGGACGGCGACGTCGTTTGCCGGGGCCAAGCGGGTGGCGGACGCGATCGGGTACCCGGTGCTGGTGCGCCCGTCGTACGTGCTCGGCGGCCGGGGCATGGAGATCGTCTACGACGACGAGGCGCTGTCGGGCTACATCGCCCGGGCGACCGACATCTCACCCGAGCACCCGGTGCTGGTCGACCGCTTCCTCGACGACGCCGTGGAGATCGACGTGGATGCGCTGTTCGACGGCGACGAGCTGTACCTCGGCGGAGTGATGGAGCACATCGAGGAGGCGGGGGTGCACTCCGGCGACTCGTCCTGCGTGCTGCCGCCGATCACGCTTGGGCGCGAGGAGATCGACCGGATCCGGACGTCAACCGAGGCGCTGGCCCGAGGCGTCGGCGTCCGCGGCCTGCTGAACGTGCAGTACGCCCTCGTCGGCGACGTGCTGTACGTCCTGGAGGCCAACCCGCGCGCGTCCCGCACCGTGCCGTTCGTGTCCAAGGCCACCGACGTGCCGTTGGCCAAGGCCGCCGCCCGGGTGATGCTGGGCAGCACCGTCGCTCAGCTGCGGGCGGAGGGACTGCTGCCGGCGACCGGTGACGGCGGGGACAGCTCGCCGCACGCGCCGGTCGCGGTCAAGGAGGCGGTGATGCCGTTCAACCGGTTCCGCACCGTCGACGGGCTGAGCGTGGACACCGTGCTCGGCCCGGAGATGCGGTCGACCGGCGAGGTGATGGGCATCGACGCCCGGTTCGGCACGGCGTTCGCCAAGGCGCAGGCCGGTGCGTTCGGCCGGCTGCCGACCTCGGGGCGAGTGTTCGTCTCGATGGCCAACCGGGACAAGCGGCACATGATCTTCCCGGTGAAGCGGCTGGCCGACCTCGGCTTCTCGATCCTCGCCACCAGCGGCACCGCCGAGGTGTTGCGCCGCAACGGGGTCGACGCCGAGGTGATCCGCAAGCTGTCCGAGCTCGCCCCGGCCGACCTCCCGACACCGGACGGCGAGCCGGCGAACCGGCGCCGCTCGGGGATCGTGGCGCGGATTCTCGACGGTGACGTCGACCTCGTCGTGAACACCCCGCACGGCACCACGTCGAGCGGCAACCCACGTCTGGACGGCTACGAGATCCGCAGCGCCGCCGTGGCCCGCAACGTCGCGTGCATCACCACCGTCCAGGGGCTCGCCGCCGCCGTGCAGGGGATCGAGGCCCTGCTCGCCGACGGGCTGGAGGTGCGTTCGCTGCAGGACTGGTCGGCGTACGTACGCGCATCCGACCGGACCGCACGATGAGCGCGCAGACCGGCACCGCCCCGGTTGCGCACAGCCCGGTGCAGGTGCGCGGACGGGTGCTGTCCAGCGAGCGGGTCGGGGACTACGTGCACCTCACTGTGGTGGCGCCAGGAGTCGCCGAACGCACCCGGCCCGGAGCGTTCGTCGCTCTCGCCGTGGGTGGCGCGCAGACCGGCATGCTGCTGCGCCGGTGCTTCTCGATCTACCGGGCCAAGGGGTCCGGGGTCTACGGCGGGACCGTCGAGGTGATCCTCGCCGTACACGGCAAGGGCACCGCGTGGCTGGCCGGGCTTCGACCGCAGGACGAGCTGGACGTGGTCGGACCGCTGGGCCGACCGTTCGCGCTGCCCAAGGAGCCGGTGCCGTGCGTGCTGGTCGGCGGCGGCTACGGCAGCGCGCCGCTGTTCACCCTGGCCGAGCGGCTGCGGGACCGCGGCTGCTCGGTGCACGTGGTGCTGGGGGCGGCGAGCGAGCGGCGGCTGTTCGGGGTGCTGGAGGCGCGCCGAAGCGCGCAGTCGGTCGAGGTGACCACTGACGACGGCTCGCTCGGGGTCCGCGGCGTCGTCACCACCGTGCTGCCGCGCGTCTTGCAGCGGACCGAGGCGGCCGTGGTCTACGCCTGCGGTCCGATGCCGATGTTGGCGGCGGTGGCTGCGGTGGCCGAGCAGCACGGCGCGTGGAGCCAGTGCGCGGTCGAGGAGGCCATGGCCTGCGGGGTCGGGGTCTGCATGACCTGCGTCCTGCCGGTGCGCGGGGAGGACGGTGTGGTCCGGATGGTGCGCTCCTGCACCGAGGGACCGGTGTTCCGGGGTGACCGGGTGCTGTGGGACGAGGTGGGCACGGTGCCGGCCGGCACGCTCGGCGCTCCGCGGGCGGGGGGGCACTGATGTCGGTGGGCGAGGCCGGGGTGGACCCGAGCGCGGTCGATCTGTCGGTCGAGATCGCCGGCGCCCGGTTCCCGACGCCGGTGATGACTGCCTCCGGCTGCGCGGCTGCCGGCCGCGAACTGGCGCCGTTCCTGGACGTGTCGACCATCGGTGCGGTGGTGACCAAGTCGGTGATGCTCGACCCGCGTTCCGGCCGACCCACGCCGCGGATGGTGGAGACCCCGTCCGGAATGCTGAACTCGATCGGCCTGCAGGGACCTGGTGTGGACGCCTTCCTCGCCCAGGATCTGCCCTGGCTGGTGCAGCACGGTGCCCGCGCGGTGGTGTCGATCGCCGGTGGCTCCCTCGGGGAGTACGCCGAACTGGCCCGCCGTGTCGGCGTCAGCCCCGGGGTGACCGCGGTCGAGGTCAACATCTCCTGTCCGAACGTGGAGAACCGCGGCCTGGTCTTCGCGTGCGACCCGTTCCAGGCGGCCCGGGCGGTCGCCGCGGCCCGGCGCGGGGTGCCGCACGACCTCCCCGTCCTGGCCAAGCTGTCGCCGGACGTCACCGACGTCGTCTCGGTCGCCGAAGCGGTCATGGAGGCCGGCGCGACCGGCCTGTCGATGGTCAACACCACGCTCGGTCTTGCCGTCGACCCCGAGACTCTGCGCCCGACGCTCGGTGGACTCACCGGCGGACTGTCCGGTCCGGCCATCCGGCCGCTGGCGCTGCGTTGCGTGTGGCAGGTGCACGCCGCCATGCCGGACGTGCCGATCATCGGTATCGGTGGCATCCGCACCGGCTTCGACGCGCTGGAATTCCTCGCCGCCGGGGCGTCCGCGGTGCAGGTCGGCACCGTCATCTTCCACGACCCGAGCGCGCCGGCGCGGGTCGCCGACGAGCTCCGTGCCGAGCTGGCGGTTCGCGGGGTGCTCTCCCCCCGCGACGTCGTCGGGGTCGCCCATCGGCCCGCCGGTGCCCCGCTGCGGGCGTCGGCCGGTCAGGAGGTGACGGCGTGAGCACCGCCGCGGCTGCCGCCGGGTCCGTCCGCAGACCCTTCGGCGACCGGCTGTCGGCCGCGGTCGGCGACCGGGGCCAGCTCTGCGTGGGCATCGACCCGCACCCGGCCCTCCTGCGGGCGTGGGGGTTCGGGGACGACGCCGACGGGTTGGGTCGGTTCGCGCGCACAGCCGTCGCGGCGCTGGCCGACTGCGTCGCGGTCATCAAGCCCCAGTCCGCGTTCTTCGAGCGGCACGGGTCGCGTGGGATGGCGGCGCTCGAGGAGACGGTCGCCGCTGCGCAGGCGGCCGGAGCGCTGGTGGTCCTCGACGTCAAACGCGGGGACATCGGCTCGACGGCGCAGGCCTACGCGGACGCCTACCTGCGGGCCGACTCGCCGATCCCCGCGGACGCCGCCACCGTGAGCCCCTTCCTCGGGTTCGGGTCACTGCGCCCGTTCCTGGACACTGCCCGCGAGCACGGCAGTGGCGTCTTCGTGCTCGCGCTGACGTCCAACCCCGAGGGCGCCTCGGTGCAGCGGGCTCGCGTCGTCTCCGAGGACGTGGGCGGCGGCAGCGTCAGCCGCACGGTGGCGAGCGAGTTGCTCGGCGCGGTCCGTGCGGAGAACGCCGGCGACCGGACCGGCGACGGCGCGCTGGGGTCGATCGGTGCGGTGGTGGGCGCCACCGTCGACAGTGCCGGCGAGCACCTGGACGTGGGCGGGCCGCTGCTGGTCCCCGGTCTCGGTGCGCAGGGTGCCGGCCCGGCCGACATCGGCCGGCAGTTCGGTTCCGTGGCGCGCCAGGTGCTGCCAGCTGCGTCCCGCTCGGTGCTCGTGGCCGGCCCGGATCCCGATGCGCTGCGCTCAGCGGCCTTGCGGTTGCGTGACGAGCTGACTGCGGTCCTCGACCGGGCGTCGGCATGAGACGCTTAGCCTGCGCGTGCGCGAGAGCCGCCACGATTCGAAGGGGAGCATCTTCATGAAGCGTTGGACCACCCACACCGCCGTCGCGGGCACCTTCGTGGTGCTAGGGACGCTGGCCGGCTGCGGTGGCAGCGACAGCGGTGACACCGGCACCGACAGCGCCGGTGACTACTGCTCCTCGCTGGAGGAGGCCAAGACCCAGTTCGACAGCCTGGATCAGGGCGACCTGGCCAACTTCGACGAGGCCTTCGGCACCCTGCGCGGGCTTGCTGACCAGTCGCCGGAGGAGGTCTCGGCCGAGTGGGAGACGATGGTCGGTGGCATCGACCAGCTCGAGGCGGCCGTCGAGGAGGCCGGCCTCACCCTGGACGAGCTCGCGGCGATCGCGGAGGACCCGACCGCCATGCCCGACGACGTCGACATGGCCAAGCTGCAGGAGCTCGGCACCAAGATGCAGGAGCTGAACAGCGCCGAGTTCACCGAGGCGGGCGACGCGATCACCGCGCACGCCAAGGAAGAGTGCAACATCGACCTCGAGGACGGCGCGAGCGAGGCACCGCCGACCGAGTGACCGGTACGCACGTCGGAGGCCGCGGTCGGCATTGCCCGCCGCGGCCTCCGCTCGCTAGGTTCACTTCCGCGCCCCCTGCATGCCTGTGACGATGAGGTGACTTCCGTGGCCCTGCCGCCGCTCACGCCCGAACAGCGTCAGGCAGCACTGGACAAGGCGGCAGCCGCGCGACGGGAGCGGGCCAAGGTCAAGAACCGGCTCAAGCACGCCGGCGGCTCGCTCAGCGAGGTGCTGCAGGCCGGTCAGGACGACACCGTCGTGGGCAAGATGCGGGTGCTGGACCTGCTGCAGTCGATGCCGGGGGTCGGCAAGGTGCGTGCTCAGCAGCTGATGGAGCGGATCGGCATCGCCCCCACCCGTCGGGTCCGGGGACTCGGCAGCAACCAGATCGCCGCGCTCGAGCGTGAGTTTGCCGAGCGCGACTGACGGTGGCCGCGGCGGGCGGCGGGGGCTGATCGTCCTTGCCGGTCCCACCGCGGTCGGCAAGGGCACGGTGGTCGCCGAGGTGCGCCGGCGACATCCACGGGTGTGGGTGTCGGTGTCGGCCACCACCCGACCCCCGCGTCCCGGTGAGCGCGACGGCGAGCACTACCTGTTCGTCGACGACGCCCGCTTCGACCAGATGGTCGCCGACGGCGAGCTGCTGGAGTGGGCGGTCGTGCACGGGAGGCACCGCTACGGCACCCCCCGCCGCCCGGTGCAGGACGTGCTCGAGTCCGGCGGGCGCGCGCTGCTCGAGATCGACCTGCAGGGGGCGCGCCAGGTGCGGGCCGAGCTCCCGGACGCCTGCTTCGTGTTCCTCGCCCCCCCGAGCTGGGACGAGCTCGAGCGCCGGCTGGCTCGCCGCGGCACCGAAACGGCCGCCGAACGGGACCGCCGGCTGGCCACCGCGCGGGCCGAGCTCGCCGCCGAGGGGGAGTTCGACGTGACGATCGTGAACGCCGACGTTCGGCAGGCGGCCGACGAGTTGGTAGCCTTGTGGGACTCGGCGCACGAGGTCCGGCCCGATGCACCGGCCGGACCGTCCGCGAGCGCGAGCAGACCCGCACCCGACATCAGTGAGGCGTGACCCGTGTCCGGACCCCAGGCCAAAGCCGAGGGCATCACCAACCCACCGATCGACACCCTGCTGGAGAAGACCGACTCCAAGTACAAGCTGGTGCTCTACAGCGCCAAGCGGGCTCGTCAGATCAACGCCTACTACTCGCAGCTCGGTGAGGGCCTGCTCGAGTACGTCGGGCCGCTCGTCGACACCCACGTGCAGGAGAAGCCGCTGTCGATCGCGCTGCGGGAGATCCAGAGCGACCTGCTGGTCTGCGAAGACATCGTCGAGCCCGAGGACTCCGAGGCCTGAGGCCCGCTCCGGCCTCGCCCACACCCATGGCTGCCGAGCCGCGCCGCCTCTCGGTCGTCCTCGGTGTGGGCGGCGGGATTGCGGCGTACAAGGCCTGTGAGGTGCTGCGGCTGCTGACCGAGTCCGGTCACGGCGTCCGCGTGGTCCCCACCCGCTCGGCGCTGAGGTTCGTCGGTGCCCCTACCTGGGAGGCGCTGTCCGGTCGTCCGGTGAGCGCTGACGTCTTCACCGACGTCCCCGAGGTGGCGCACGTCCGGATCGGCCGGGAGGCCGACCTGGTGCTCGTCGCCCCGGCCACCGCCGACCTGCTCGCGCGGATGGTGCACGGGCGCGCCGACGACCTGTTGACCGCGACGCTGCTGACCGTACGGTGCCCGGTCGTCGTGGTCCCGGCCATGCACACGGAGATGTGGGAGCACCCCGCGACGCAGCACAACGTGACCACCCTGCGGGCCCGCGGGGTGGTCGTCGTCGAACCGGCCGTGGGCCGGCTGACCGGACCCGACGTCGGCAAGGGCAGGCTGCCGGACCCGGTGCAGATCGTCGAGGTTGCGCTGGCGGCACTGCACCGGTCGACGCCGGCGGACGGCTCCACGCCTCCGGCCGCCGACCTGGCCGGCCGGCGGGTGCTGGTGACTGCCGGTGGGACCCGTGAGCCGCTCGACCCGGTCCGTTTCCTCGGGAACCGCTCGTCCGGGCTGATGGGATACGCCCTCGCCACCGCGGCGGTCGCTCGCGGGGCCGAGGTCACCGTGCTGGCGGCCAACGTCGGCCTCCCCGACCCGGCCGGAGTGACCGTCGTGCCGCTGGAGACCACCGCCCAGCTGCACGACAGCGCGGTGCGCGCCGCCGCGGACGCCGACGCCGTGGTGATGGCTGCCGCGCCGTCGGACTTCCGCCCGGTCCATCCGGCGCTGACCAAGATCAAGAAGCAGCCGGACGGCTCGGTCCCCGCCCTCGAGCTGGTGCAGACGCCGGACGTCCTTGCCGACCTGGTCCGCCGGCGCTCTGCTGGCGCGCTGCCGGTCATCGTGGGCTTCGCGGCGGAGACCGGTGACTCGACGGCCGACGTGCTCGATCACGCCCGAGCCAAGCTCCGCCGCAAGGGCTGTGACCTGCTCGTGGTCAACGACGTGAGCGGCGGGCGGGTGTTCGGCAGCGACGACACCGAGGCGATCGTGCTCGACCGTGCCGGTGCGGAGACGCCGGTCGGTCCCGGCTCCAAGCTCGACCTCGCCGAGGTCGTCTGGGACCTGGTGGTCAAGCACCTGTCCGACGGGGCGCCCGACCGTCCGACGGTAGGCTGAGCGGCACCACGACCGCGGACCCCGCACCGCCGGCCGCGAGCCTCGACCGTCGAACGGAGCCCCGCGTGACCCGTCGCCTGTTCACCTCCGAGTCCGTGACGGAAGGCCACCCCGACAAGATCGCCGACCAGATCAGCGACAGCATCCTGGACGCCCTGCTGGAGCAGGACCCGGCCAGCCGGGTCGCGGTGGAGACGCTGGTGACCACCGGTCTCGTGGTCGTGGCGGGCGAGGTGACCACGGAGGCCTGGGCCGACATCCCGCGGATCGTGCGGGACCGGGTGCTGGCGATCGGGTACGACAGCTCGCAGAAGGGCTTCGACGGCGCCTCCTGCGGCGTGCAGGTCAGCATCGGCGCCCAGTCCGCGGACATCGCGGCCGGCGTCGACGACGCCTACGAGGAGCGCACCGGCGGATCGGTCGACCCGC
This sequence comes from uncultured Actinomycetota bacterium, assembly GCA_963704295.1. GTDB lineage: Bacteria > Actinomycetota > Actinomycetes > Propionibacteriales > Nocardioidaceae > JACCVL01. The sequence continues at coordinate 2,873,736 of OY969884.1, forward strand.
TGGACCGGCAGGGCGCCGGGGACCAGGGCCTGATGTTCGGCTACGCCTGCGACGACACGCCCGAGCTGATGCCGCTGCCGATCACCATCGCGCACCGGATGGCGCAACGGCTGGCGGAGGTTCGGCGCGACCAGACCATGGCGTACCTGCGTCCGGACGGCAAGACCCAGGTGACGGTGGAGTACGCCGCCGACGGCAGCCCGCGCCGGGTGGACACGGTGGTGGTGTCCAGCCAGCACGCCGCCGACATCGACCTCGGCGCGATGCTCACCCCCGACGTGCGCAAGCACGTCGTCGACGAGGTCCTCGACCGGTTCGACATCGACTCGTCCGACTACCGGCTGCTGGTCAACCCGACCGGGCGGTTCGAGATCGGTGGACCCATGGGCGATGCCGGGCTCACCGGTCGCAAGATCATCATCGACACCTACGGCGGGATGGCCCGGCACGGAGGCGGCGCGTTCAGCGGCAAGGACCCGTCCAAGGTGGACCGCTCGGCTGCGTACGCGATGCGCTGGGTGGCCAAGCACGTGGTCGCGGCCGGCCTGGCCCGGCGCTGCGAGGCACAGGTCGCCTACGCGATCGGGGCCGCGCACCCGGTCGGTTTCTATGTCGACTGCTTCGGCACCGAGCAGGTGCCGGTGGACCGGATCCAGTCCGCGGTCCGTGCGGTGTTCGACCTGCGGCCGGCCGCGCTGATCCGCGACCTCGACCTGCTGCGCCCGATCTACGCCGGCACCGCGGCCTACGGTCACTTCGGTCGCGAGCTGCCGGCCTTCACCTGGGAGCACGTGACGCGGGTCGACGACCTGCGCTCGGCCGCCGGCGCCTGACCGCTCCGGTCGGCGTCGGCTGGTACAACCCCTTGGTGACCCAGCCGCCGCGCGACCGCGAGACCGTCGCCGCGGCTCCGGTCGTGGCGAGCGTCGCGGTGGAGGTCGGGCTGGCGCACCTCGACCGCCCGTTCGACTACACCGTCCCCGCCTCGGCACCGACGCCGACGGTGGGCTGCCGGGTGCGGGTGCCGTTCGCCGGCCGGCAGGTCGGCGGCTTCGTGCTGCGGCTCGGCGCGTCCACCGCGCACGGCGGCCGGTTGCAGCCGCTGCGCCGGGTGGTGTCCCCCGAACCGGTCCTGACCCCGGCCGTCGCCCGGCTGGCGCGGGCGGTGGCGAACCGGTACGCGGGGACGCTGGCCGACGTGCTGCGGCTCGCGGTGCCGCCACGACACGCGCGGGTGGAGCGGGAGGCACCCGCCGGCCCTGGCTCGCGAGCCGGCGGGTCTGGGCCTGTTGCTCCCGGCCCGGAGCCCGCAGCCGCGGCGAACGCCGGGCGGGAGGCGTGGCGGGCGGCCGGTGCGGGCGACGGGAGCAGCCTGCCGGAGCGGCTCGCCGCCGGCGGGTCCCCGCGCGCCGCATGGACCGCACTGCCGGGGGACGACTGGCCGGCCGCGCTGGCGGTCGCGGCGGCGGCCTGCGTGGACAGCGGCAGGGGGGCGCTGCTCTGCCTGCCGGACCGGCGGGACGTGGACCGGGTGGACGCCGCGCTCGGAGCCGTGCTCGGCCCGGGCCGGCACGTCGTGCTCACCGCGGACCTCGGCCCGGCTCCGCGCTACCGGGCGTTCCTCGCCGCGCTGCGGGGGAGTGTGCCGGTGGTCGTCGGCACCCGGGCCGCCGCGTTCGCGCCGGTCCAAGGGCTCGGGCTGGCGGTGATCTGGGACGACGGCGACGACCTGCACGCCGAGCCGCGCGCGCCGTACCCGCACGCCCGCGACGTGCTGGCGCTGCGCGCCCACCAGGAGGGCGCCGGTCTGCTCGTCGCCGGACACGCCCGGACTTCGGAGACCCAGCAGTTGGTCGAGTCCGGCTGGCTGTCCGCCGCGCAAGCCGGCCGGGATCGGGTCCGGGCGGCGTGGCCGCGGGTCACCGCCACCGGTGGGGCGACCGCCCGGGTCGAGCGGGACCCCGCCGCCCGCGCCGCCCGACTTCCGCACGAGGCGCTGAGCGCGCTCCGGACCGGGCTGGCCCGGGGCCCGGTGCTGCTGCACGTCCCGCGCACCGGCTACCGCACCCGGCTGGCCTGCCAGGACTGCCGTACTCCGGCAGCCTGCCCGGCCTGCCAAGGTCCGCTCGGACAGTCCGGTCCCGGCCGGCCACCCGATTGCCGCTGGTGCGGTCGGCCGGAGCCGGACTGGCGCTGCGCGAACTGCGGCAGCGACCGGCTGCGGGCCCCCGTGGTCGGCGAGCAGCGGACCGCGGAGGAGCTCGGCCGGGCGTTCCCCGGCGTCCCGGTCCGCCGCTCCAGCGGGGACGGCGTGCTCGCCGGGGTGCCGGACGAGGCGGCGGTGGTGGTGGCGACCCCCGGGGCCGAGCCGCCGGCAGCCCACGGGTACGCCGCTGCGGTGCTGCTCGACGTGGGGCTGTCCCTGGCCCGGCCGGACCTGCGGGCGACCGAGGACAGCCTGCGGCGCTGGCTCGGGGTCGTCGCACTGGTGCGACCGGCCACCCGGGGAGGCGTGGTGGTCGTCGTCGCCGAGCCCTCGCTGCCGGTCGTTCAGGCACTGGTCCGGGCCGACCCGGCCGGCTTCGCCGCGCGCGAGCTGGCCGAGCGACGGGCGGCCCGGATGCCCCCCGCCGCGCGCCTCGCCACCGTCGAGGGCCCGGCCGAGGCGGTGGCGGAGCTCGCCGACCGTCGCCGGGTGGCCACCCTCACCGGTGCCGGCTGGCCGGAGCCGGCCGACCTGCTCGGCCCGGTGCAGCTGGCCCCGGACCTGGCCCGGCTCGTCGTACGGGTGCCCCGATCCGCGGGGCCGGCGCTGACCAGGACGCTGGCCGCGCTGCAGGCGGCCCGGACCGCCCGGAAGGCGGCACCGCTGCGGGTCGTGGTCGACCCGGCCGAGCTGGGCTGAGCCGACCGACCGGCCCCTCCGCGCACCCGTCGGGCGGGCCGGCCTCCCTAGACTGGGCGGCCGCCGGCGCCGCGACCCGCACCCGGCCGTCCAGCACCGCTGCGAGGTGTCCTCCCCCGTGTCCGTCCGGTCGATTCGCCTGTTCGGGGACCCGGTGCTGCGCACCCCCGCCGCGCCCGTGGTCACCTTCGACCGGGAGCTGCGCCGGCTGGTCGCCGACCTCACCGACACCATGCTGGACGCCCCGGGAAGCGGGCTGGCCGCGCCGCAGCTCGGGGTGGGGCTGCGGGTGTTCAGCTATGCCGTCGACGGGGTGGTCGGCCACCTGGTCAACCCCACTCTCGAGCTGTCGGACGCGACCCAGCAGGGCGACGAGGGCTGCCTGTCCATCCCCGACCTGACCTTCCCGTGCACCCGGTCACTG